>CBDIHH010000007.1:0-1127925 GCA_965279095.1 Caulobacteraceae bacterium | reverse complement strand
CCGCCTCGGCGCGGACCGCCCAGGAAATCGCTTACCTTTTCGCGGATCGCGCCCTAGAAAGCCGCCCCTCGCCGCGCCTCCCCTGCCCGTCCGGCGTCCGATCCGCCGCCAGGCGAAAGGAAACACCTCATGAAACGCCCCTCCAAGGGGGTCCGGGCCAAGATGTCCGGCCCCTCCCAGCGCCAGCTTCGGGCCGGCGAGCTGATCCGCCACGCCATGGTCGACATCCTGCGCGAGCAGATGTTGCAGGACCCCGTGCTGCAGTCCTCGTCGGTCACCGTCACCGAGGCGCGGATGTCGACGGACCTGCGCCACGCCTTCGTGTTCGTGGAGTCCCTCGGCGGCCAGGACTCCGAGGCCGTCGTCACCGCCTTGAACAAGCACACCAAGTTCCTGCGGGGCCAGCTTGGCCATCGCATCGTCATGCGCTTCACCCCCGACCTCGTCTTCCGCCACGACGAGACCTTCGAGGCGGCGGAAAGGATGAACCGGCTGTTCGACGACCCCAAGATCCAGGGCGACCTGATCAAGCCCGAGGACCTCGGGCCGGGCGGCCTGGATTTCGACGGCGAGGATGACGCGCAGGACAAGCATGGCGCGTAAACGCAAGGGGCTGGCGGTCTCGGGCTGGATCGTGCTCGACAAGCCCTATGACATCACCTCGACCCAGGCCGTCGGCCGGGTGCGGCGGCTGTTCGAGGCGCAGAAGGCCGGGCACGCGGGCACCCTGGATCCCCTGGCCACCGGCATCCTGCCCATCGCCCTGGGCGAGGCCACCAAGACCGTGCCCTTCCTGGTGGACGCCTCCAAGACCTATCGCTTCACCATCGCCTGGGGATCGACGACCACGACCCTGGACCGGGAAGGCGCGGTCACCGACCAGTCCGACGTGCGCCCCACCCGCGCCGCGGTGGAGGCCGCCCTCCCCGCCTTCGTCGGCCTGATCGAGCAGGTCCCCCCGGCCTTCTCGGCCATCAAGGTCGACGGCGAGCGCGCCTATGACCTCGCCCGCGCCGGCATCGAGGTCGAGCTCAAGTCGCGCCTGATCACCATCCACCGCCTGGCCGTGTCCGCCGAGCCCGACGCCGACCACATCGAGATCGAGATGGACTGCGGCAAGGGCGCCTATGTCCGCGCCGTGGTCCGCGACCTGGCCGCCGCCCTGGGCGCCTGCGCCCATGTCTCGGCCCTGCGCCGGACCCGGGTGGGCGCCTTCGACGAGGCCCGGGCGATTTGCCTGGAAACATTGGAGGAACTGGTCCATAAGGGCGCCGCCTCGGAAGCGCTGCTTCCGGTCGAGACCGCGCTGGACGACATCCCGGCCCTGGCCACGACCACAGAAGACGCTTTCCGCCTCAAGCAGGGGCGACCGATCGTTCTGCTTCCCAGACAGGTCGAAGCGCTTCGTGACCGCCTCCTCGGCGACTCGCGGACCGTTTTGGCCATGCATGGGGATCAGGCGGTCGCTCTTTGCGAGATGCGCGCCGGGCGGTTGTCGCCCACGCGGGTATTTCACCTCAATTCTGGAGGATAGCGATGTCGATCACTACCGAACGTAAAGCCGAGCTGATCTCGACCCACGCCCGCAGCGAAGGCGACACCGGGTCAGCCGAAGTGCAAGTCTCGATCCTGTCCGAGCGGATTGCGAACCTGACCGAGCACTTCAAGACCCACAAGAAGGACAACCACTCGCGCCGAGGCCTGCTCAAGATGGTCTCGCAACGCCGGCGGCTGCTGGACCACCTGAAGGTCTCCGACGAGGGCCGATACACGGCGCTCATCACGACCCTCGGCCTGCGCCGCTAGAACCTGCGTCCTTCGAGACGCCCCGCGAGCGGGGCTCCTCAGGATGACGACGGTTGTTCGCAACGGCTGTCATGGGGAGGAGCCTGCGCAAGCAGGCGTCTCGAACCACGCATTGTAACGCTTAACCGCGCCGCTCTTGGACAGGCTGAGAGCGACCCGGACGGCGGCCTCGTTGAGAGGCCCCGCTAATCACGCCGAGGGTCATGACGATCCTCTTCAGCCTGCCGATGGAGAGGATTTCGGACCCTGCCGCCAAGCGGCCCCGCCCTGTCCGCCCCCGGTCTTGGAATACGCCGCCGGGACAGAGAAAGAAGACCATGTTCGACATCAAACGCAAAAGCATCGAATGGGCCGGCCGCAAGCTGACCTTCGAGACCGGCCGCATCGCCCGCCAGGCCGACGCCGCCGTCCTGGCCACCTACGGGGACACCATCGTCCTGGCCACGGTGGTCGCCGCCCGCAGCCAGAAGCCGGGGATCGATTTCTTCCCCCTGACGGTGAACTACCAGGAAAAGACCTTCGCCGCCGGCAAGATCCCGGGCGGCTTCTTCAAGCGTGAAGGCCGGCCGTCGGAGAAGGAAACCCTCGTTTCCCGCCTGATCGACCGCCCGATCCGCCCCCTGTTCGTCAAGGGCTTCAAGAACGAGACCCAGGTGGTCATCACCGTTCTGTCCCATGACCTCGAGAACGACCCCGACATCGTCGCCATGGTCGCCGCCTCCTGCGCCCTGACCCTGTCGGGCCTGCCCTTCATGGGCCCCATCGGCGCCGCCCGCGTCGGCTATATCGACGGCGAATATGTGCTCAACCCGACGCTCGACCAGCTGAAGGAAGACAACAAGATGGACCTCGTCGTGGCCGGCACCGCCGACGCCGTGATGATGGTCGAATCCGAGATCCAGGAACTGTCCGAGGAAATCGTGCTGGGCGGCGTGCTGTTCGCCCAGGCCGGCTTCAAGCCGGTGATCGACGCGATCATCGAGCTGGCCGAACACGCGGCCAAGGAGCCCTGGGACTTCCAGCCGGAAGACCAGGACGCCCTGAAGGCCCAGGTCAAGGCCATGATCGGCGACGATCTGCGCAACGCCTACAAGGAACGCGCCAAGTCGGCCCGCCACGAGAAGATCAGCGAAGCCAAGGCCAAGGTGGTCGCGGCGCTCTGCAAGTCGGACGCGAACCCTGATGGGATCGATCCGATGAAGCTCGGCGGCGTGTTCAAGGAAGCCGAGGCCGAGATCGTCCGTCGCGGCATCGTCGAGACCGGCGAGCGCATCGACGGCCGCAAGGTCGACCAGGTCCGCCAGATCGTGCCGGAAGTCGGCATCCTGCCGCGGGCCCACGGCTCGGCCCTGTTCACCCGTGGGGAAACCCAGGCCCTGGTGGTCGCCACCCTGGGCACCGGCGACGACGAGCAGTTCATCGACGCCCTGGAAGGCACCTACAAGGAAAGCTTCCTGCTGCACTACAACTTCCCTCCCTATTCGGTGGGGGAAACGGGCCGGATGGGCTCGCCGGGCCGCCGCGAAATCGGCCACGGCAAGCTGGCCTGGCGCGCGGTGCGGCCGATGCTCCCGGCCAAGTCGGACTTCCCCTACACCATCCGCCTGGTCTCTGAGATCACCGAGTCCAACGGCTCGTCCTCGATGGCCTCGGTCTGCGGCGCCTCCCTGGCGCTGATGGATGCGGGCGTGCCCCTGAAGCGGCCGGTCTCCGGCATCGCCATGGGGCTGATCCTCGAGACGGACGGCTTCGCCGTGCTCAGCGACATTCTCGGCGACGAGGACCACCTCGGCGACATGGACTTCAAGGTGGCGGGCACCGAGGACGGCATCACCTCGCTGCAGATGGACATCAAGATCGCCGGCATCACCGAGGAGATCTTCACCAAGGCCCTTCACCAGGCCAAGGCGGGTCGTCTCCACATCCTCGGCGAGATGGCCAACGCCATCTCTGGCGCGCGTGAGGAAATCGGCGAATACGCCCCCAAGATTGAGACCATCCAGATCCCCACCGACAAGATCCGCGAAGTGATCGGCACCGGCGGCAAGGTCATCCGCGAGATCGTCGAGAAGACCGGCGCCAAGGTCAACATCGACGACACCGGCTCGGTCAAGGTCTCGGCTTCGGACGGCGCCAAGATCAAGGCGGCGATCGACTGGATCAAGTCGATCACCCAGGAGCCCGAGATCGGCGCCATCTACGACGGCAAGGTCGTCAAGGTCGTCGACTTCGGCGCCTTCGTGAACTTCTTCGGCGCCAAGGACGGCCTGGTCCACATCAGCCAGCTGGCCAAGGACAAGGTCGCCAAGGTGTCGGACGTGGTCTCCGAAGGCCAGATGGTGAAGGTCAAGCTGGTCGGCTTCGACGATCGCGGCAAGACCAAGCTGTCCATGAAGGTGGTCGACCAGACCACCGGCGAGGACCTCTCCAAGCGCGATGAGGCCCGGACCGAAGAGCCGGCGCAGTAGACCGCTTCAGACCTTAGGTCGAAGCCAAGGATGGGCGGCCCGGCGACGGGCCGCCCATTCGTGGTTTATGGGGGGCCCCCGGGAGGGCTTGCCAAGGCCCGGCCGCGCGGTCTATCAACGCTTGTGCGATGACCCGGATCGGGTCACAACCGGGAATGGAGTGACCCGCCCATGCCCCGCGCCGCCGGACAGATCGACCTGCACAAGAACGAGGCGATCCTCGACGCGGCCGCCGTGGTCCTGGCCGAGCGTGGGCTGGCGGCCCCCATCGAGACTATCGCCCGGGTCGCCCGGGTCTCCAAACAGACGATATACAACCATTACGGGTGCAAAGCCGCGTTGGTGCGCGCCCTGGTGGCGCGCCGCGCCCGGAACCTGGCCGCGACGCTGCAGACGGGCGAGGGCCGCGTGGACCCGCAGACCGCCCTGGCCGACTTCGCCTCGGCGATGCTGGAGCCGGTGCAAAGCGGCCAGAACCAGTCGGTCATGCGTGTGATCGCCCTGGGCGCGGACAACGCCGACAACGCCCTGGCCGCCCAGGTCTATGAGGCCGGCCCGTCCACCTCCCAGCGGCAGCTCGCGGCTTTTCTGGAGCGGCAGTCGCGGGACGGCGTGCTGGACATCGACAACCCGCTGCAGGCGGCGCAGTTCTTCATCGGCATGGTGGTGGGACACACCCAGCTGCGCCAGCTGATGCGCCTGCCCACCGGCGTCTCCGCCGCCGACCTCCGCTCCCTGGCGGAGGAGGCCGCGGCCCGCTTCATGCGCGCCTACGCCCCGACCGGCGCTTCGAGACCCTAGTCCGCGGCCGCCTCGTCGTCCGGCGGCCCCATCATGTGGAAGCCGGCGTCCACGTGGACGACCTCGCCGGTGGTGGATCGGCCGAGGTCCGACAGCAGCCACAGGGCGGCGCCGGCCACCCCTTCCATCGCAGTGTCTTCCTTGAGGGCGCTGTAGGCTCGCGCCTCGCCCAGCTTCTTGCGCCCGCCGGAGATCCCGCCAGGGACAGGGTGCGCATCACCCCGGCGGAGATGGCGTTGACGCGGATCCCCTGGGGGCCCAGGTCGCGGGCCGCGTAACGGGTGGCGGCCTCCAGCCCGGCCTTGGCCACGCCCATGGTGTTGTAGTTGGGAATGGCTCGCTCGGCGCCCAGGTAGGTCATGGTCAGGATGGAGCCCCCATTGGGCATCAGCTTGGAGGCCCGACGGGCGCTGTCCACGAAGCTGTAGACCGAGATGTTCATGGCCAGCAGGAAGCTGTCGCGGGTGGTGTTCTCGACGAAGGACCCCTTCAGCTGGTTGCGGTCGGCGAAGGCGATGGAGTGGACCAAAAAGTCGAGGGTCCCGAACTGCTGCTCCACGGCGGCGAAGGCCGCGTCCATGGAGGCGTCGTCGAGCACGTCGGCGGGGACCAGGAGCTTGGCGCCGACGCTCTCGGCCAGGGGCCGCACCCGGCGCTCGAGGGACTCGCCGGCATAGGTGAAGGCCAGCTCCGCCCCCTGGGCGGCGCACTGCGAGGCGATGCCCCAGGCGATGGAATCGCCGTTGGCGACCCCCATAACCAGGCCCTTCTTGCCGCGCAGCAGCTCGCCCTTGGGCAGGTCCCAGCCTTCAGCCATGTCGTCTCTTCCCTACACGGTATTGTTGGACGGGTTTTATAGGCGCCGACGAAGGGGGCAAGGGCGCTTGTACTCCTCCCCCGGAGCCCGCGGCAGCGGGCGACTGGGGGAGGGGGACCAGCCGCAGGCTGGTGGAGGGGGCAGCGCCGCCTCCGGCCGTCGTCTCGCGGCGGGTTCAAAACCGTCATCCCGGACGGCCCGCAGGGTCGATCCGGAACGCAGCAAGCGCCGCCCTGGCGGTCCGCACGGCGCCGTCGCGCGGCTGGGTCCCGGCTCTCCGCTACGCTGCGGCCGGGATGACGGAGATTGAGGGCGGGTCGACAATCTTGCCCTCCCCCATCACAGGAGAACAGTTCTGTCCCTGAACCTCTTGGCGAGATTGCAGCGCTCGGGACTGGCCGGGTCAAGGTCGCGGCTGCGCCGCGTCGCGCAGCGATGGCCCTGCGGGCCAACCTTGACGCGGTCAGGCCCGAGCGCACACTGGCCTCCATGAGGTTAAGGGGCCGAGGGTTCGGAAACCTCAAACAGCCGTCGTCCGAGGCGACATGAAGCAGGTCTTGTTTATCTGCAGCCAGAACCGGCTGCGAAGCCCGACGGCGGAGCAGGTGTTCGCGAACTGGCCGGGAATCGAGGTCCGTTCAGCAGGCCTGAACCACGACGCCATCGAGCCGCTCACTGCCGAGATGGTGGAGAGCGCCGACTTGATCTTCGTGATGGAGAGGGCTCACCGAACTCGGCTGAGCAAGCGATTCCGAGCTCACATCAAGCAGGCTCGGGTCGTGTGCCTGGACATCCCGGACGACTATGAGTTCATGGATGCGAGCTTGATCAAGATACTGAAAGCCCGCGTGCCACGCTTTCTGCCCTGACTAGTCTACCCGCCGCATCACCAGGCACCCGTTCGTCCCGCCGAAGCCGAAGCTGTTGGACATCACCGTGTCGATGCGGCGGTCGATGCGCTGGCGCACGATGTTCATGCCCTCGAAGGCCGGGTCCAGCTCCTCGATATTGGCGCTCTCGGCCACGAAGTCGTTGCCCAGCATCAGCAGGCAATAGATCGCCTCCTGCGCCCCGGCGGCGCCGAGGGAGTGGCCGGTCAGGGACTTGGTCGACGAGATCAGGGGCAGGTTGTCGCCGAACACCTCGCGCACCGCCTCCATCTCGCGGGAGTCGCCCACCGGGGTCGAGGTGCCGTGCGGGTTCAGATAGTCGATGGGGCTGTCCACCCCCTGCAGGGCCATGCGCATGCAGCGCACCGCCCCCTCGCCCGAGGGGGCGACCATGTCGTAGCCGTCGGAGTTGGCCGCGTAGCCGACGATCTCGGCGTAGATCTTCGCCCCCCGCGCCCGGGCGCGGTCGAGGTCTTCCAGCACGACGATGCCGGCGCCGCCGGCGATGACGAAGCCGTCTCGGCGCACGTCATAGGCCCGCGAGGCCTTTTCCGGCGTGTCGTTGAAGTTCGACGACATGGCGCCCATGGCGTCGAACAGGTTCGACAGGGTCCAGTCCAGCTCCTCGGTCCCGCCGGCGAACATGATGTCCTGCTTGCCCATCATGATCTGCTCGGCGGCGGCGCCGATGCAGTGGGTCGAGGTCGCGCAGGCCGAGGAGATCGAATAGTTGATGCCCTTGATCTTGAACCAGGTCGACAGCACCGCCGAGGGTCCCGAGCTCATGGCCTTGGGCACGGCGAAGGGACCGATCCGCTTGGGCCCCTTCTCCTTGGTGATGTCATAGGCCTGGACGATGGCGCGGGTGGAGGGGCCGCCGGAGCCCACGATCAGGCCGGTGCGCTCGTTCGACACCTCGTCGGCAGTC
The DNA here is from genome assembly GCA_965279095.1 of Caulobacteraceae bacterium. Taxonomy (GTDB): domain Bacteria; phylum Pseudomonadota; class Alphaproteobacteria; order Caulobacterales; family Caulobacteraceae; genus CBDIHH01. The sequence goes on along the minus strand of CBDIHH010000007.1, from coordinate 1,120,215 downwards.
AGGCCGGAGTCGGCGATGGCCTGCTCCATGGCGATATGGCCATAGGCGGCGCCGGGGGCCAGGAACCGGGCCGCGCGGCGGTCGACATGCGCCTCCCAGTCGATCTTCGCCGTGGCATGGACCTGGCAGCGGAAGCCGAGCTCGGCGTATTCCGGCGCCGCCACCACCCCTGAGCGGCTCTCGCGCAGGGAGGCCAGCACGGCGTCCGCGTCATTGCCGATGGACGAGACGATGCCGAGCCCGGTGATGGCAACACGGCGCATGGTCATACCTCAGTCAACAGCGGGCCCGGTAAGAACGGCGGGCCTCGCGCAACGGGCCCCGTCAGATCTCGGGGACCCCACCAGCCAGGATCAGAGGAGATCCTTGGCGTCGAACAGGCCGACCCGAAGGTCGGACGCCTCATAGATAGGCTTGCCGTCGGCTTCCAGAACCCCGTCGCCCACGCCCATCACCAGTTTGCGGATGATAACCCGCTTCAAATCGATCCTGTAGGTCACGCGCTTCACCGCCGGGGTGACCTGGCCGGTGAACTTGACCTCGCCGACCCCGAGGGCCCGGCCACGGCCCGGCGCGCCCGACCAGCCGAGATAAAAGCCCACCAGCTGCCACATGGCGTCGAGGCCGAGGCACCCCGGCATCACCGGGTCGCCGATGAAGTGGCAGCCGAAGAACCAGAGGCTGGGGTCGATATCCAGTTCGGCGACCATCATCCCCTTGTTGTGCCGGCCGCCCGTGGCGGAGATCTCGACGATGCGGTCGAACATCAGCATCGGCGGCGCCGGCAGCTGGGCGTTGCCCGGGCCGAACATCTCGCCCCTGGCGCACGCCAGCAGGTCCTCATGGGTGTAGCTGGACTTGGCGGGGATCATGGATGCGACGCTTGGCTGGAACGGCCGGGGGCCGAAGGAGGGCCTGCGTAGCACGGGGCGGCGGGGCGCCTCAACGCCGTTGCGGCGCCGGCCGGCCCGCGACGCCCACGATCACGGGCCCAGTCACGGGCATTGCGGCGGCTCCGCAGTTCCCCACAGGGCGCTGGCCGGCGCCCAGCCCTCGATGCGGTCGACCTTGATGCGGCACCATCCGCCCTTGCAATGGTCGAGGGATCCCAAGGACCGCGGGGCCATATAGGCCCTCACCCGGCTGTCCGGCTTGGGGCCGGCGCGCAGGGGCAGGACCGCGGACTGGGCCTGCATCACCATCCGCCGGCCGTCGGTGGTGCGCCGGTGCACCCAGGCCAGGCCGTGGTCTGGATCGCAGATGCGCCGCCATTCGGCGGTCTCCGCGACCACCTGCACCGGCAGGCCGCGCACCCGGTAGATCCACAGCAGGCGATGGTCGTCGCCGGGGCCGGCGCGGGCGTTGACCTCGTCGAACTTGAGGGTGACGTAGCGCGGCACCGGCAGGCCGGAGGGCGTCGAGCGCTCCGGCGGTTCCGCCGCGGCGACGGGAAGGGCCAGGGCGGCGGCGACCAGAAGGCCGCTGAACCCCGCTCTTTTGGAGCCGCCCCCTTTGAACACGGCCCCCTTGCCGCTAGAGGTTCTTTCGACCCCGGCGTGCGCGCCCACAGAATCGACCATGCCAGCCGTTACGCCCAAAGTCGTTGTCACCAGGAAGCTGCCGGACCTCGTCGAGGCGCGGATGCAGGAGCTGTTCGACGCCGAGTTCAACCTCGCCGACCAGCCCATGACCCGCGACGCCCTGATGGCGGCCGTGCGAACGGCCGATGTCCTGGCGCCGACGGTGACCGACCGAATCGACGCGGACATCTTGGCCCAGGCCGGGCCGCAGTTGAAGCTGATCGCCAATTTCGGCGCCGGCGTCGACCATATCGACCTGGCGGCGGCGGCGGCGCGGGGCATCACCGTCACCAATACGCCGGGCGTCCTGACCGAGGACACGGCGGACATGACCATGGCCCTGATCCTGGCCACGGGACGACGGCTGGTCGAGGGCGCCTTGCTGGTGCGCGAGGGCGGCTTCCAGGGCTGGTCGCCCAACTGGATGCTGGGTCGGCGCATCGGCGGCAAGTCCCTCGGAATCGTCGGCATGGGCCGCATCGGTCAGGCCCTGGCCCGGCGGGCGAGGGCCTTCGGCCTGGCCATCCACTACCACAACCGCAAGCCCGTGAGCCCGCTGATCTCCGGTCCCCTGGAGGCGACCTATTGGGAGAGCCTCGACCAGATGCTGGCCCGGGCCGACATCGTCTCGGTCAACTGCCCCCACACCCCCGCCACCTTCCACCTGCTGTCCGCCCGCCGGCTGCGCCTGCTGCAGCCCCACGCCATCGTCGTCAACACCAGCCGCGGCGAGGTCATCGACGAAGAGGCCCTGGCCCAGCTGCTGGCCTCCGGCGGCATCTCGGGGGCGGGCCTGGACGTCTATGAGCGCGAACCGGCCATCAATCCCAAGCTCCTGGGGCTGAACAACGTCGTGCTCCTGCCCCACATGGGTTCGGCCACGGTGGAGGCGCGGGTGGAGATGGGCGAGAAGGTGATCGTCAACATCCGCACCTTCCTCGACGGACACCGCCCCCCCGACCGGGTCATCGTCGAGACGCCCCTGCCCACGACGGCGGGCTGACCTTGGTCGACCATCCGGCGCCGCCGGCCCTCTCGGTCGCTCCCCTAGATCCCGGCCTCTATGTCGTCTCGACTCCCATCGGCAACCTGCGCGACATCACCCTGCGGGCCCTGGACATCCTCTCCCGCGCCGACCTGGTGCTGGCCGAGGACACCCGGGTGGCCGGCCGGCTCATGGCCGCCTTCGGCCTGAAGGCCAAGCTGCAGCGCTACGACGACCACGCCGCCGAGGCGGCGCGGCCGGGGGTGTTGCAGGCCCTGGCCGCGGGGGGCCGCATCGCCCTGGTGTCGGACGCCGGCACCCCCCTGGTGTCGGACCCCGGCTTCCGGCTGGTGCGCGAGGCGGGCCAGCTGGGCCTGCCGGTGTTCGCGGCGCCGGGCGCCTCGGCCCCCCTCGCCGCCCTGGCCATCGCCGGACTGCCCACCGACCGCTTCCTGTTCGCGGGCTTTCCGCCCCCCAAGACCGCCGGCCGCCGGGCCCTGTTCGCCGAACTGGCCCCGGTGCGCGCGACCCTGGTGTTCTTCGAGGGCGGCTCGCGGCTGCCCGCCAGCCTGAGGGACATGGCCGAGGTGTTCGGGCCCCGTGAGGCCGCCGTGGCCCGCGAGCTGACCAAGCTGTTCGAGCAGTGCATCCGCGGCCCCCTTGACGCCCTGGCGGCGGATCCCCGTCTGCAGAAGCCCAAGGGCGAGATCGTGGTCCTGGTCGGGCCCGGCGAGGCCGAGGCGGCCAGCGAAGCCGATGTGGAGACCGCCCTGCGCGCGGCCCTGCAGCGGGCGGGGCCCGCGGAGGCCGCCGCCGAGGTGGCGCGGGCCCTGGGGCGGCCCCGGCGCGAGCTCTACCAGCTGGCGCTGGCCATTCGGGGCGAGCGATGACCGCCCGCCCGCCCTCCCCCGCGCGCCGGGCCCGTGGGCGGGCGTCGCGCCTGGCCGGGCGGCGCGGAGAGGTGCTGGCGGCCCTGCTGCTGATGGCCAAGGGCTATCGCATCCTGGGGTTCCGTCTGAAGACGCCGCACGGCGAGATCGACCTGCTGGCCCAGCGCGGCCGGGTGCTGGCGGTGGTGGAGGTGAAGCTGCGCATGACCCTGGACGAGGCGCTGAACGCCGTGTCCACCGTCCAGCGCGACCGCCTGCGCCGGGCGGGCGCAGCCCTGGCGGCGCGGCGCAACGGCCTGAAGGGGTTGATGGTCCGGCTGGACCTGATCGCCCTGACCCGCGGCGGATGGAGCCCGGCCGCCTGGCCCCGCCACATCGGCAACGCTTGGCCATCCGATGAACCACGATAAACAGGGGCCGCGCGGCCGGAGCGACCATGGCCGCTAGCGGAGGCGGCATGACCCGCGACCAGGCCGAGCGCCTGCTGATCGAGGCCGGCGAGGCCACCGACGAGGCCTTCCCCCTGTTCGAGGCCGCCGTCGCCTGCGCCTTGCATGAGGAGCCGGCGCGGGACGCGCGGGCTATCCATGCCCTGATGGAGCAGATGGCCGCCCGGCTGAAGATCCGGCTGGAGAGCGAGTCCCCGGAGGAGGCCCTGGCGGAGACCCTGGCCGGCGACTTCCAGTTCTCCGGCGACCTGCTCAGCTATGACGCCCCGGAAAACGCCGACATCCTGTCGGTGGCCGAGCGCCGCAAGGGCATTCCCGTGGCCCTCGGCGTCCTCTACCTGGAGGCCGCCCGCCGCGGGGGGCTGGTGGTCCAGGGGGTCGATTTTCCCGGGCATTTCCTGCTGCGCATCGAGACCGGGGAAGGCCCTCTGGCGCTGGACCCGTTCAGCGAGGGGCGGGTGGTGCTGCCGTCGGAGCTGACCCGACGGGCCCTGCGCGCCGGCCTCACACCGGACATCGCCGACCGCCTGGACCTGCTGATGGCGCCGGTGAGACCCCGCCAGGTGCTGCTGCGCCTGCAGAACAACATTTTCGCCCGCGCCCAGGCCCGGGGTGACTGGAGCCGCGCCGAACGCTCGGCCCTGCGCCGGGCCCTGCTCGACCCGGCCGACCACCGCCCCTGGATCGACGTCGCCGCCGCCCGCGAGGGTCAGGGCGCCCTGGCCGGGGCGCTCGAGGCCTTCAACCGCGCCCAGCAACTGGACGGCGGCGCCGCCATCGCCGCTCGGGCCGCCCGCGAGCGGGTGCGGATGAAACTGAACTGATGGGTCGTGGATCCTCCCCCGGCCGCAGGGCGGGGGAGGGGGACCGCCGCTCGAAGAGCGGGGGTGGAGGGGGCTGAACTGAGGGCCGGGCCACGACCGCTTATCCTCCCCTGTCCCGCAGAGGACGGGGGAGGTGTCACCCCGCCGAAGAGCGGGGTGACGGAGCAGAGCTTCAACAGACAAGGGGGCGAACCGCATGCCCTGCGCTTCTTCCCCTCGCTCCCTCCACCCCTTCGGGGTCCCCCTCCCCCGTCCTCTTCGGGACAGGGGAGGATCAGGGCGTCTTGCCCAACCTCGCCCCAGGCCCTAACTGCACCCCACACCGTTGCGGAGCCGCCCCATGGCCTTGAAGGTCGCCGTCCAGATGGATCCCGTCGAGGGGATCAACATCAACACCGACACGACCTTCCTGATGATGGAGCAGGCGCAGGCGCGCGGGCACGCCCTGTGGGTCTACCAGCCCGAGCGCCTCGCCTTCGAGGACGGCAAGGTCACGGCGCGGGCGCGGCCTCTGCAGCTGCGCCGGCTGGTGGGCGACCACCACACCCTGGGCGAGGTCGAGGTGCTCGACCTCGCCCAGGTGGACGTGGTGCTGATGCGCCAGGACCCGCCCTTCGACATGGCCTACATCACCGCCACCCATTTCCTCGACGCCATCCACCCCCAGACCCTGGTGGTCAATAACCCCACCGAGGTGCGCAACGCCCCGGAAAAGCTGTTCGTCACCGGCTTCCCCGGCCTGCAGCCGCCGACCCTGATCACCGCCGACATGGCCGCGATCGAGGATTTCCGCCAGCGCCACGGGGACATGGTGCTGAAGCCCCTCTACGGCGGCGGCGGGTCTGGCGTGGTGCGCCTGAAGGCGGACGACCCCAACCTCGGCGCGCTGATGGAGCTGCACGCCGCCATCAGCCGTGAGCCGGTGATCGCCCAGAAGTTCCTGCCGGCGGTGGCCGCCGGCGACAAGCGCATCCTGCTGGTGGACGGCGAGCCGGTGGGCGCCATCAACCGGGTGCCGGCCACGGGGCAGGTGCGCTCCAACCTGGCCGTCGGCGGCCGCGCCGAGGCCGTGGATCTGACCGCCCGCGACCACGAGATCTGCGCCATCATCGGGCCGGAGCTGCGCCGGCGGGGGCTGCTCTTCGTCGGCATCGACGTGATCGGCGACTACCTCACCGAGATCAACGTCACCTCGCCCACGGGCGCCCAGCAGCTGCTGGACTTCACCGGCATCAACGCCGCCGCCATCCTGTGGGACCGTATCGAGGCGATCAGGGCGGGGCGCTAGCGTAGCGGCTCGACCCGATCCGCCAGGCGGCCCAGGCCCCCAGGGCCGCCACCGGCAGCCCCGCCGCGAACACCCAGACGCTGGCCGCCTCCGCCGCGGCGCGGGTCGGCCCCTGCGACAGGCCGGACAGGTTGGCGGCGACCCCGGCCAGGGCCGCCCCCGCGGCGGTGCCGGCGGCGAACAGGGCCCCGATGGCCGATGAGCCGATGGCCCTCTCGTCGTCGCTGAGCACATGCAGGATGCGCTCGCTGATGAAGCCCCAGGACATGCCGAAGCCCAGGCCGCACACCAAGCCCGTGCCGACGATCAGCCACAGGGGCCCGGTGCGCAGCCCCAGGGCGAAGGCGAGCACGGCCAGGACGATGCAGGCCGCGCCGAGGCGGATGAACAGCCCGCCCCGCCGCTTGCCGAGGTTGGACACCGCCAGGGCGGCGATGGACCAGCCCAGGGCCTCGACCGCCACCACATAGCCGGCCTCCAGGGGGCTGAGGCCGCGCAGGATCTGCAGGATGGCGGGGCCGTAGGTGGTGAAGCCGATGGCGCCGGCCGAGAGGGCGAAGATGGCGGCGTAGCCAGCCCCGGTCAGGGTGCGCGGGTCGCCGGCCTGTCGGGGCAGCAGCTGCACGCGCGCGCGGCCGTCGATGCGCAGCGCCAGCCACAGCAGCGCCAGGCCGAGGGCGCCGAGCCCGGCGGCGGCGGCGAAGGTCGGGACCAGCCCCGCCACCGCCAGGGCGGCGACCGCGGCGGTCAGGACCATCACCTGCAGGTAGGGCGCCCCCGGGGCGTCGGGGACCTTGCCGCCCCGCGGCAGCAGCACCGCGGCGGCCAGGCTGAACGCAGCCGCCTGGACCGCGAACATCCAGAAGGTGCCGCGCCAGGCGCCGGCCTCGGCGAACAGCCCCCCCACCAGGGGTCCGCCGAGGGTGGCGGCGCCCCACACCGCCGAGATCGCCGCGAACACCCGCACCACATGGCGCTGGGGAAAGATCATGCCGATCATCACGAAGCAGAAGCCGGAGATCCAGCCCGCGCCCAGGCCCTGCAGCAGCCGCCCCAGCAGGAAGACGAGGATGTTCGGGGCCGCGGCGCTGAGCAGGCAGCCCGCGGCATAGACGGCCCCCGCCGCGCAGGCCCCCGGCCGCAGCCCCATCACCTCGGACACCCGCCCGGCGGTGGCGCCCGCGAGGATGCTGCCGGTGTAGAAGCCCGCCACCGCCCAGCCGAAATAGGCGTAGCCCCCCAGCTCCGCCCCCACGCTGGGCATGATGGTGGCGGTGACCAGGGCGTCCGCGGCGTTGAGCCAGGCGCCCAGGCAGACCAGGGCGAACTGCGGCCAGCGGCCCTCCGCGAGGATATCGCGCCACCCGTTCGCCGCCGCACCCTGGCCCATGCCTCGTCCCCTGTCCGGCGTCCGCGCGCATCCTCGCAGGCGCGGCCGGACGCCGCCAGCCTGGACCGGCGCTCCGCCGACCGCTCGCCTCTTTTGCCCGGCCAGCGAGGAAATCGCCGCAGCCCTCTGAATCCCTTGCGGTTTGCCAAATGTCGCCCAATCGACGCAAGACCGTTCATCTTCCTGAATAGTTCTATTTTTGTTCTTGATCCGAGCCGGCGGTTGTGATCGGCTTGTGGATAACTGCCGGTTGTCGAACGGGGATGTCGCGATGGTCTCGCGGGTGGTCACGGTGGCGTTCGAGGGGGTCGACGCGCGCCGGGTCGAGGTCGAGACCCAGATCGGCGGCACGCCCACCTACTTCGCCGTCGTCGGCCTAGGCGACAAGGCCGTGGCCGAGAGCCGCGAGCGCGTGCGCTCGGCCTTCGCCGGTCTGGGCCTCGCCCTGCCCTTCCAGCGCATCGTCGTGAACCTCGCCCCCGCCGACCTGCCCAAGGAGGGCAGCCACTACGACCTGCCCATCGCCCTGGGCATGATGGCCGCCATGGGGGTGATCCCCAACGACAGCCTGAACGGCTGGATGGCGGTGGGCGAGCTTGGCCTCGACGGCCAGATCGCGTCGGTGTCGGGGGTGCTGCCCGCCGCCGTGGCGGCCGGGGGCATGGGGCTGGGGCTGATCTGCCCGGAGGCGAACGGCCCCGAGGCGGCCTGGGCCGGAGAGACGCCGGTGCTGGCGCCGCGGTCCCTCATCGCCGTGGTCAATCACTTCCGTGGGACCCAGGTGATGACCCCGCCCAAGCCCGGACCGATGCTGGACGGCGACGTCTTCCCCGACCTGCGCGACGTCAAGGGCCAGGAGGGGGCCAAGCGCGCCCTGGAGATCGCCGCGGCGGGGGGCCACAACATCGCCTTCGTCGGCCCGCCTGGCTCGGGCAAGTCGATGCTGGCCCAGCGCCTGCCTGGCCTGCTGCCGCCGCTGACCTCGGCGGAACTGCTCGAGACCTCGATGATCCATTCCATGGCGGGGCTGATCGCCAAGGGGGCCCTGACCCGGTCGCGCCCCTACCGGGCGCCCCATCATTCCGCCAGCATGGCGGCCCTGACCGGCGGGGGGATCAAGGCCAAGCCGGGCGAGGTGTCCCTGGCCCACAACGGCGTGCTGTTCCTGGACGAGCTGCCGGAATTCAGCCGCCAGTCGCTCGACAGCCTGCGCCAGCCGCTGGAGACCGGCGACGTGGTGGTGGCGCGGGCGAACCACCACATCCGCTATCCGGCGCGGGTGCAGCTGGTGGCGGCCATGAACCCCTGTCGCTGCGGCCACGGGGGCCTCGGCCGCGGCGCCTGCGGGCGGGGCCCGCGCTGCCAGAAGGACTACCAGGGCAAGGTGTCGGGCCCGCTGATGGATCGCATCGACCTGCAGATCGAGGTGCCGCCGGTCACCGCCGCCGACCTCGCCCTGCCGCCCCCGGCGGAGGGCACCGCCGAGGCGGCCGCCCGGGTGGCGGTGGCGCGCGACCTGCAGGCCGGGCGCGGAACCCTCAACGCCCGCATCGAGGGGTCTGCCCTGGAGTCCATCGCCGCCCTGGACGGCCCCGCCCGCGCCCTGCTCACCCGCGCGGCCGAGGCCGGGGGCCTGACCGCCCGCGGATGGACCCGCACCCTGCGCCTGGCCCGCACCATCGCTGACCTCGAGGGCGCAGAGGCCCTGCGCCGGATCCACGTGGCCGAGGCGCTGATGTACCGACGAGCGGGGGCGGAAGGGGCCGGGGCCGCTGCCCCCTTCATGGCGGGCTAGGGACGCGCTAGCCTAACGCTTCAGCTCGCTGATCATCCCGTCCAGCCCGGCCAGGGTCAGCGGGAACATCCGGCCGCCCAGCAGGGCGCTGATGGTCTCGATGCTCTGCACATATCCCCACTGCTGGCGCGGAGTCGGGTTGAGCCAGGCGGCGCGGCGGTAGTGGCCGACGAGGCGCTGGAGCCAGACGGCGCCGGGTTCGGCGTTCCAGAAGTCCACCGCCCCGCCGGGACGGTCGATTTCCCACGGCCCCATGCTGGCGTCGCCGACGAAGATCAGGCGGTAGTCGGGGCCGTAGGTGCGCAACACCTCCAGGGTGGGCACGCGCCCCCCGGCGCCGTTGCTGCGCCACAGCTGGTCGTAGACGCAGTTGTGGAAATAGTAGGCCTCCAGGTGCTTGAACTCGCTGCGGGCCGCCGAGAACAGCTCCGACGTGGCCTTGACGTGGTCGTCCATGGAGCCGCCGACGTCGAGGAGCAGCAGCACCTTCACGGCGTTGCGACGCTCGGGCGTCAGCTTCAGGTCCAGCAGGCCGGCGTTGTTGGCCGTGGCCCGCACGGTGCCGTCCAGGTCCAGCTGGGTCGCCGCCCCCTGGCGCGCGAACCGGCGCAGCTTGCGCAGGGCCAGCTTCAGGCCCCGGGTGTTGAGGGCGACGTCGTCGTCGAGGTCCTTGTACTGGCGCTGCTCCCACACCTTGGCGGCGCGCCGGTGGCGGCTCTCCCCGCCGATGCGCACCCCTTGCGGATTGTAGCCGCTGTTGCCGAAGGGCGAGCTTCCCCCCGTGCCGATCCATTTGGAGCCGCCCTGGTGGCGGCCTTCCTGCTCGGCCAGCCGCTGGCGCAGGGTGTCCATCAGGGCGTCCAGCCCGCCGAGCGCCTCGATCTTCGCCATCTCCTCGGGAGTCAGCAGCCGCTCCGCCAGGGCCTTCAGCCAGTCGTCGGGGATGTCGCCCTCGGGGGCGCCCTCGGGCGGCTCCAGCGCCTTGAAGTAGAGGGCGAACTGCTGGTCGAAGCGGTCGAAGTAGCGCTCGTCCTTGATCAGGGTGGCGCGGGCCAAATAGTAGAAGTCCTCGGTGCTGTAGCCGGCCACCCCGGCCTTCATCGCCCCGATCAGCGCCAGGTGCTCGGTGACCGAGACGGGCGCCCCCGCCCGCCGCAGGCCGGTGATGAAGTCGGCGAACATCTAGCCCCTCGCGTCGGAAGCCGTTGGTTGAAGTCTACGGTGGGCCGCCACTCCTCCGGTCCTCATCCTGAGGTGCGAGCCGCGAAGCGGCGAGCCTCGAAGGACGCAGACCCGACCCGCGCGGCGTGGTGCGTCCTTCGAGGCTCGCTGCGCTCGCACCTCAGGATGAGGACCGTCTCCAACACGCCCTTCCACCCTATTGTCCGCGCCGGGACAGGAAGGCGATGCGCTCGAACAGGTGCACGTCCTGCTCGTTCTTCAGCAGGGCGCCGTGCAGGGGCGGGATCACCAGATGGGGGTCGCTGGAGCGCAGGGCCGAGGCCGGCAGGTCCTCGATCATCAGCAGCTTCAGCCAGTCGATCAGCTCCGAGGTGGCGGGCTTCTTCTTCAGGCCCGGCGCCTCGCGGATGGCGAAGAAGACGTTGAGCGCCTCGCGGGCCAGATCACCTTTGATGTCGGGGTAGTGGGCCTGGACGATCCGCTCCATGGTCTCGCGGTCGGGGAAGCGGATGTAGTGGAAGAAACAGCGGCGCAGGAAGGCGTCGGGCAGCTCCTTCTCGTTGTTGGAGGTGATGATGATCACCGGCCGGTGGCGCGCCACCACCGTCTCGCGCGTCTCGTAGACAAAGAACTGCATGCGATCGAGTTCGAGCAGCAGGTCGTTGGGGAACTCGATGTCGGCCTTGTCGATCTCGTCGATCAGCACCACCGTCGGGTGGTCGGCCGCGAAGGCCTCCCACAGCTTGCCGCGGACGATGTAGTTTCCGATGTCGTGGACCCGCTCGTCGCCGAGCTGGCCGTCGCGCAGGCGCGAGACGGCGTCATACTCATAAAGCCCCTGCTGGGCCCGCGTCGTGGACTTGATGTGCCATTCAATCAGCGGCAGGCCCAAAGCCTCTGCCACCTCGTGGGCCAGAATGGTCTTGCCCGTGCCCGGCTCGCCCTTGACCAGCAGCGGCCGCTGCAGCCGGACGGCGGCGTTGACGGCGACCTCCAGGTCGCGCGTGGCGATGTATTGGGACGTGCTCTTGAAGTCGGCCATGGGAGCTCCGGGACACCCCCTCAGATCGTGGATCGCCGCCGGACGCGCAACGGATATTTGCGCGCCCGGCGGCCAACACCGCGCCCAGGCTATTTGGGCATCAGCACCGTATCGACCACGTGCACCACGCCGTTGGACTGGTTGACGTCGGCGATGGTCACCATCGACTTGCCGCCCTTGGCGTCGGTGAGATCGATGCCGGCGCCGGCCTTGGCGGCGGTCAGCTCCTCGCCCTGCACGGTCTTGAGCATGGCCTTGCCGCCGCCCGCGTCGATGGCGGCCATGAGGTCGGCCGCGCTCATCTTGCCCGACACCACATGGTAGGTCAGCACCTTGGTCAGCGCGTCCTTGCTTTCCGGCTTCAGCAGAGTGTCGACCGTGCCGGCCGGCAGTTTGGCGAAGGCCTCGTTCGTCGGCGCGAACACGGTGAAGGGACCGGGGCCGGAGAGGGTTTCCACCAGGCCGGCGGCCTTCACCGCGGCGACCAGGGTGGTGTGATCGGCCGAGGCGGAGGCGTTCTCGACGATGGTCTTGGACGGCGACATGGGCGCGCCGCCGACCGTGACGGTCTGTTCCGCGGGCATGGCGGCGGGCGGCGCCTCGGCGGCGGCCACGGGCTCTTCCTTCTTGGGCGAGCAGGCGGCGATGGAGACGACGGCGAGGGCGGCGGCGGCGACGCCGGCGAAGCGTTGCAGTTTGAAGGCGGTCATGAGGCGATCCTGGCGTGAGGGGCGTCCGGATGTCCGGTCGCCGACATTGCCACTACGCGCGAACTTAACAATTGGATGCCGCGTCCGTGAACAAACGTGAACAGGCCGGGACCGTCCGCTAGGCGGCGCCCATCTCGCTGAGCGGATAGCCCGCGGACAGGGGGATGCGCACGCGGCGGCCGCCAGGGCTGTCGACGACCTCCGGCACGATGGGGGCCACCGACCGCGCCGCCAGCAGGGCCAGCGCGGTCTCGACGCTGGCGGCGGCGGTCACGAGCATGAGGTTGAGCCGGGTGGGGAAGGCCAGGAGCACGCGCCCGTCGTCCGCCTCGGCCAGGGCCTGGCCAGGGGTGACCCAGCGGGAGTCCACCAGCTCTGTCCCGTCATGGACGCCGAGCTGGCCGGCGGGGGCTTCGGCCGCATAGAAGCGGGTGTCGAAGCGGATGCGCATGCCCTCCGGCGTGATCCAGCGGGCGAAGGGAACCAGGCGGTCCAGCTGCGGGTCCAACCTCGCCTCGGCCAGCATGCGCTCCAGGCTGACGGCCCCGTCGTGGACCGGCCGGCGCCAGCGGTCGATGAGCGTCAGCACCCGCTCCCCGGCCACCGGCGATCGTTCGCCCCGCTCGGCGGCGAGCAGGAAGCCGGTTTCCTCGAACAACTCGCGGATCGCGGCCAAACGGTAGGCGGCGTCGGCCAGGCCGGGCCAGGCCGGGGCGGCCTCGAGGTCCGCCGGGTCGACCTTGCCCCCGGGGAAGACCAGGGCGCCGCCCATGAAACGGCTGTCCGCGCGCCGGGTGACCATGAAGACCTCGACCCCCGTCGCCCCGTCGCGCAGGAGCATGACCGTGGAGGCGGGGGCGGCCGCGGACGGGTCGGGATCGGTCGTCATCGGCCAGTGGTCGCACGGGGGCGCGGCGATGAGAAGCGTCGCGGCGGCGGGTTAAGCCCTCGCCTCGGCCGCGCCAGTCGCGCATATCTGGGGTGTGATCCACGAATCGTTCCCCCCCCTGGCCGAGGCCCGGGCCCTGCTGCACCGGGTGTTCGGCCATGCCGATTTCCGCGGCCTGCAGGCGGACGTCATCGCCGAGGTGCTGGCCGGGCGCAGCGCCATGGCCGTGCTGCCCACCGGCGGCGGCAAGAGCGTCTGCTACCAGATCCCCGCCCTGATGCTCGAGGGCCTGACCCTGGTGGTCTCGCCCCTGATCGCCCTGATGACCGACCAGGTGGCGGCGCTGCAGCAGTCGGGGGTGTCGGCGGCGCGACTGGATTCGAACATCTCGCTGGACGAGCGTTCCGACGTCTGGCGGCGGCTCGACGCGGGTCAGCTGGACCTGCTCTACCTGTCGCCCGAGGGGCTCATGCAGGGGGGCATGCTGGAGCGGCTGTCGCGCCACAAGATCGCCCTGGTGGCCATCGACGAGGCCCACTGCGTCAGCCAGTGGGGCCATGACTTCCGCCCCGAATACCGCACCCTGGGTCGGCTGGCCGACGTCTTCCCCTCGGCCCCGCGCCTGGCGGTGACCGCCACCGCCGACGCCCGGACCCGGCAGGACATCCGCACCGAGCTGAGGCTGAACGACGCCCGCGAGTTCGTCGCCTCGTTCGCGCGCCCGGAGCTGCAGCTGAAGGCCGAGCGCAAGACCGGCGGCCGAGGGCACGGCCGGGTGGTGGAGCTGGTCAAGGCCCGGCGGGGGCGCTCCGGGGTGGTTTACGCCGGCTCCCGGGACGGCTGCGACAAGCTGGCCGAGCAGCTGGTCGCCGAGGGGGTGCCGGCGCTGGCCTACCACGCCGGCCTCGACAAGGGCCTGCGCGAGCAGCGGCTGACCCATTTCCTGGCCGCCGAGGAGGCGGTCATGGTGGCCACGATCGCCTTTGGCATGGGCGTGGACAAGCCGGACGTCCGCTATGTCATCCACGCCGACCCCCCGGCCTCCATCGAGGCCTACTGGCAAGAGGTCGGCCGGGCGGGCCGCGACGGCGAGCCGGCCGAGGGGATCACCCTCTACGGCGCGTCGGACATCGCCTGGGCCCTGCGCCGCATCGACCAGCGCGAGGTCTCCGACGAGGTCAAGCAGGTGCAGGTGCGCAAGGCGCGCCAGTTCTATTCCATGCTCGGCGGCGCCGGCTGCCGCCCCGCCGCGGTGCGCCGCTACTTCGGCGAGACCGACGTGGAGCCCTGCGGGGTCTGCGACCTGTGCCTGGACCCGCCCGAGGCGGTGGACGCCACCGTCGCCGCGCAGAAGGCCCTGGCCGCCGTGCACCGCATGGGGGGCCGCTTCGGCCGGGTGCGCATCGTCGATCACCTGCTCGGCAAGACCAAGGATCCGCAGCCGTCGGAGACGGCCATGAGCACCTTCGGCATCGGCAAGGAGTTCAGCCCCGCCGGCTGGCGCGAGCTGATCGACCAGCTGCTGTTCGAGGGGCTTCTGCGGGAGGATCCGAACGATGGCAGACCCCTGGTCGGCCTCGGCGACGCCGCGGGCGTCAAGGCGGTCTACCGCGGCGAGCAGCGGGTGATGCTGGCGCGGCAACCCGAGGCGCACGACGACTCGACCCGCTCCGGCCGGCCCCGCAAACGCACCCGCGAGGCGGCCGCCGCCATCGGCGAGGCCCAGCGACCCCTGTTCGAGGCCCTGCGCGCCTGGCGGCGGGAGCAGGCGGCCGAGCAGGCGGTGCCGCCCTATGTGATCTTCAACGACCGCACCCTGATGGACATCGCCCTGCTGCGCCCCCGCGGCCTGTCGGATCTGGCCATGGCCAACGGCGTCGGCCAGGCCAAGCTGGATCGCTATGGAGCGGCGGTGCTGAAGGTTGTGCGGGAGAACTGATGGCCCCCCAGCTCTTGTGGGGTAGGCGGTCGCGCCGGTCTTTGGAGCAGGTTGAGTCGGGGGGCATTCCCCTAACCCCAATCGATCTTCCCGGCGAACGCCGGGATCCAGATCCTAAATCACGGACGCCTCGCCATAGGATCTGGGCCCCGGCTTCCGCCGGGGGTGCGGGTCTTTCGAGTCGATCAGCCTAGACTCGACACACTCATAACAACTGGCCGACAAGGCCGAAAGCTGCGGTCACCGCGCGGCCCAGAGGCTCCCCGCCGCCGCCTGCAGGTCGCCGGACACGTTTCGCCGGGCCAGGGACAGCCCCTCCAGCTCCACCGCGTCGCTGCGGAAGCGGCGCGGGTGCAGGCTGTAGCCAAGCTGGTAGACGGCGCGGTCGGTGCGGGTCTGGCCGTCCTCGATGAACACCGTGAGGATCGCCACTGGCACGCGGCCGGTGCGGGCCTTGCCGGCGGCCTTGCGCAGGCCGTCCTCGATCCAGCCCGCCTCGATCCGGGGGTTGCCGGTGGTCTGGGCGCTGTCGCCGCGGATCGCCGACGGGAACCACACCGTCTGTGTCTGGATCACCTGACCGGGATTGACTGTGGCCAGACGCACGGTGCGGCCGTCGTCCTCGCGGGCGCCGGTCATGATGAAGGTCTGTTTCAGGGCGCTGCGCCGGGCCTGGGCGGCCTGCTGGCTGGCCTCGGCGGCCCGCTCGCGGTCCTGCTGGATGCGTTCGCGGTGGTTGTCCCAATAGCCGAGGCAGGCGACCACCACCGCCACCACCCCGACGATCTCGGCCAGGGTCAGCCAGCGCAGGGGCAGGCGCTTCTTCGAGGGCGCACCGCTCACCGCCCTAGCCCCAGATCAGCCAGCTGGCCACCGCCGGCCACAGCCAGGCCATGGGCGCGGCCATCAGCAGGATACGGGCTCGGGCGCCGTACTGCTTCAGGGCCACCGCCACCAGTACGGTCCAGAAGATGGCCAGGCCGAGGCTGAGCAGGAAGGGGACGCCCACCTGGCCCCACACGACCGGCAGGCCGGCCAGCACCGCGCCGAGGGCCGCCCCGGCGGCGCCGCGGGCGACCTTCTGAAACGCGGGGTCGGGAAGAGACGGGCCCTTTTGCGAAGACGGGGCCACCCTAGACGTCGACCTCGGCGTCCAGGGCGTTCTCCTGGATGAACTCGCGGCGCGGCTCGACCAGATCGCCCATCAGCCGCGAGAACATGTCCGAGGCGTCGTCGGCGTGGTTGACCCGCACCTGCAACAGGGTGCGCGCCTCCACGTCCAGGGTGGTCTCCCACAGCTGCTCGGGATTCATCTCGCCCAGCCCCTTGTAGCGCTGGATGGTCAGGCCCTTGCGGCCGGCGTCGAGGATGGCCGCGACCAGGTCGAGGGGGCCGCGCACGGTGGTGGTCTTGTCCTTGCGCCGGAAGATGGCGGGACCGGCGAAGGTCTCCGCCAGGGCCGGGGCGCGCTCGGCCAGGCGGCGGGCGTCCAGGGCGTGCAGCAGGGTGTCGTCGAGCACGATGCGCTCGGAGACGCCCCGCTTGATGCGCGAGAAAACATAGCCGCCCACCTCGCCGCGTTCGCCCAGCCAGCGGCCCTCGCCCTCGTCGGCGTAGAGGTCCAGCCGTCCGGCGGCCATGGCCGGGTCGCCGCCGGCCTCGTCGAGCAGCCCGGCCATGGCCGCCTGCTCGATGGCGAAGGCGGGCGCCCGCGAGGACAGCCGGTCGATATTGCCCTGGGCCGAGCGCGAGGCCACCACCAGGGCGCGCAGGTCCTGGCCGGACAGCTGCTCGCCCGTGGACAGCTCCAGGATGGCGCCGTCGACGCCCTCGTCGAACAGGAAGGATTCGTATTCGGAATCGTCCTTGAGATAGCGGGACGAGCGGCCCTTGGCGGCTTTGTAGAGGGGCGGCTGGGCGATGTAGAGATAGCCGCGCTCAATCACCTCGGGCATCTGCCGATAGAAGAAGGTCAGCAAGAGGGTGCGGATGTGGGCGCCGTCCACGTCGGCGTCCGTCATGATGACGATCTTGTGGTAGCGGATCTTGTTGATGTCGAAGTCGTCCCGCCCGATCCCGGCGCCCAGCGCCGTGATCAGGGTGCCGACCTGGTCAGACCCCAGCATCTTGTCGAACCGGGCCCGCTCGACGTTTAGGATCTTGCCGCGCAGAGGCAGGACCGCCTGGTTCTCCCGGTTGCGGGCCTGCTTGGCCGAGCCGCCGGCTGAGTCGCCCTCGACGATGAAGATCTCGGACTTGGCGGGGTCCTTCTCCTGGCAGTCGGCGAGCTTACCGGGCAGGGACGAGATATCCAGGGCGCTCTTGCGCCGGGTCAGCTCCCTGGCCTTGCGGGCGGCCTCGCGGGCGGCGGCGGCCTCGCAGATCTTCTGCACCACCGCGCGGGCTTCCTGCGGGTGCTCCTCGAACCACATGGCCAGGCCCTCGCCCACCAGGCCCTCGACCGCGGGACGGACCTCGGACGAGACCAGCTTGTCCTTTGTTTGGGAGGAAAATTTGGGGTCGGGCACCTTGACCGACAGCACGCAGGTGAGGCCCTCGCGGGCGTCCTCGCCCGATACGCCGACCTTCTCGCGCTTGGCGGCGCCGGAGGTGTCCATATAGCTGGTCATCACCCGGGTCAGGGCGCCCCGGAAGGCGGCCAGGTGGGTGCCCCCATCCCGCTGGGGGATGTTGTTGGTGAAGCACAGCATGGTCTCGTGGTAGCTGTCGTTCCACCACAGGGCCAATTCGATCTCGACCTTGTCGCGTTTTCCCCTAACGACGATGGGCGCCTTGATGAGCGCCGTCTTGGCCTTGTCCAGGTGCTCGACGAAGGCCTCGACCCCGCCCTCATAGGCCATGATCTCCTCGAAGGGCTCGGCCCCGCGCAGGTCCTTGAAGCGGATCACCACGCCCGAGTTGAGGAAGGCCAGCTCGCGCAGGCGGTGCTCGAGGGTCTTGCGATCGAACTCGATCTGCGAAAACGTTTCCAGCGACGGCATGAAGGTCACCTGGGTGCCCGACAGGAACTGGCCGCCGACACGCAGGGGCGCGTCGCCGGTGATCTCCAGGGCGGTGACCGCGTCGCCGCGGGCGAACGACATCTCGTGCTTCTTGCCGCCCCGGTAGATGACCAGCTTCAGCCAGTCGGACAGGGCGTTGACCACCGAGACGCCCACCCCATGGAGCCCACCGGACACCTTGTAAGAGTTCTGGTCGAACTTACCCCCGGCGTGCAGCTGGGTCATGATGACCTCGGCCGCCGAGACCCCCTCGCCCTCGTGGATGTCGGTGGGAATCCCCCGTCCGTCGTCGGTGACGGTGACCGAGCCGTCGGCGTTGAGGATCACCTCCACCGCCGAGGCGTGACCGGCCAGGGCCTCGTCGATGGCGTTGTCCACCACCTCATAGACCATATGGTGCAGGCCCGAGCCGTCGTCGGTGTCGCCGATATACATGCCGGGGCGCTTTCGCACCGCGTCCAGTCCTTTGAGGACCTTGATGGACTCGGCGCCGTATTCTTCCTGGGCCGCCGCGGCCGTCTCGTTGGTGTCGTCTTCCGCCATAGAATCTATTCGTCCGTGGGGTGGAGCCGGCCGCCCTGGACGAACACGCCCAAGGCTCGCCCCTTCAGGCTAGCAAACAGGCTCTCGTCCGTGCCGGTGAGGAAGGCCTGCAGGCCGAGCGCCGTGATTTCGTCGAAAAGCGCCGCCCGTCGGTGCGGGTCCAGATGCGCTGCGACTTCATCCAGCAACAATATAGGATTCGGATGGGATTTAGCACGCGAAAGTCGCGCGGCCTGGGCCAGGATCAGGTTGAGGATCAAGGCCTTCTGCTCGCCGGTGGACCCCTCGGCCGCCGGGCGGCCGTTCTGGCGGTGGATCACTTGCAGGTCGCCCCGGTGCGGACCCGTCAGCCCGCGGCCGGCGGCCGCGTCGCGGGGCCTGGCGGCGGCCAGGGCCGAGGCCAGCCGCGCCTCGATGTCCGCCGCTGGGGCGCCCTCCAGGGCCAGCCGCTCCCAGTCGCCTGACAGGCCCAGGCCGGCCTGGGGGAAGGGTCGATCGACGCGCGCATCGATCTCCGCCTGCAGGGCGGTGAGTGTGGCGGCGCGGGCGCCGGCCATGGCCGCCCCCGCGGCGGCCATCTGCGCCTCCAGCGCGGTCAGCCAGTCGGGGTCGGCGGGACCATCGGTCAGCAGCCGCATCCGCTCGCGCAGGGCCTTCTCATAGGCCGAGACGGCGCCCGCATGGGCGGGGGCGTCGGCATAGACGAGACGGTCGAAAAACCGCCGCCGGTCGCTCGCGCCCTCCAGGAACAGGCGGTCCTGGGCGGGGGTCAGCCACATGGGCCGGACATGCTCGGTCAGCCGCCCGGGCGGCGCCGGCTCGCCGTCGATCCGCACCAGCCGGCGGGCCGATCCCGGTGCCTCCGAGCCGGTGCCGATCCGGGCCTCGCCTTCGCTGGCCTCGACCACCGCCGCCACGGCCCACGGCCGCCCCTGGGCCGCCCCAGCCTCACGCCGCCCGACCTCGGCCAGGGGCGAGCCCCGCAGGCCCCGCCCGGGGCTGAGCAGGGAGACGGCCTCCAGCAGGTTGGTCTTGCCCGCGCCGTTGGGCCCGTGGAGGTAGACGCTGCGGCCAGCCGCGTTCAGCGCCGCGCGGTCGTAGCTGCGGAAGTCGGTGAGGATGAGGGCGGTGATGAGGGAGGTGGTCAAGACGCTTAGATACCGCATTCCCCGCGGAAGCGGGGATCCAGGATTTGGCTAGGGGCCCAGGGTCTCCGCCAAATCACGCCAACCGGGGTTGGCCTTCTCGATGAGTTCGAGCTTCCACTGGCGGTTCCAGGTCTTGATGCGGGCCTCGCGAAGGCGTGCGGACTCGCGAGTGGGATGCTGCTCGTACCAGACCAGGAGCTTGACGCTGTAGCGATTGGTGAAGCCCGGATGCGTCCCCTCGCGATGCTCCCAGGCGCGCTTGGCGAGGTCATCGGTGGAGCCCGTGTAGAGCGTTCCATTGCGGCCGCTAGCCATGATGTAGACAGAGAACATCCTGCTAAAACCTGGGTCCCCGCTTCCGCGGGGATTGCGGCCTGGAAGAATACCCCCCTACACCCGCAGCGGCATCAGCACATACTGCACGCCGGCGTCGGACGCATCGAGCACCAGGGTCGGCGAGGCCGGGTCGGCGAAGCGGAACTCGGCGACGTCGCCCTGGATCTGGCCGGCGACGTCGAGCAGGTAGCGGGCGTTGAAGCCGATCTCGAAGGGCTCGCCGGAATACTCCGCCTCCATCTCCTCGACGGCCTGGCCGGCCTCCATATTGCGCACCGTCAGGGTGATGCGGCCGGGCTCCACCGCCAGCTTCACCGAGCGCGACTTCTCCGCCGAGATGGTGGCCACCCGGTCCACCGCCGAGGCGAACACGCCGTTGTCGACGGTAAGGATGCGGTCGTTGTCCTTGGGGATCACCCGCAGGTAGTCCGGGAAGGAGCCGTCGATGACCTTGGAGGTCAGGGAGGCGCGGCCGAACTCGAAGCGGATCTTGGCCGGGGAGATCTGCAGCTCGACGTTCTCGCCGGCGTCCTCCAGCAGGCGGCGGGCCTCCTGAATGGTCTTGCGCGGGATGATCACGCCGGGGGCGCCCTCGGCGCCCTCGGGGGCCGGCATCTCGGCCAGGGCCAGGCGGTGGCCGTCGGTGGCCACGGCGCGCAGCTTCACCGAGCCGCCGTCGGTGACCGTGTGCAGATACAGGCCATTGAGGTAGTAGCGCGTCTCCTCGGTGGAGATGGCGAAGCGGGTCTTGTCGATCAGGCGGATCAGGTCGGCGGTGTCGACCACCATGCGCGAGGCCATGCCCTCGGACGACATCACGGGGAAATCCCCCGCCGGCAGCACCGGCAGGTTGAAGCGCGAGCGGCCGGCCGAGACCATCAGCCGCGGGTCGTCGCCGGAGAAGCGCAGCTCCACGTCCGCCCCCTCGGGCAGCTTGCGGACGATCTCGTAGAGGGTGTGGGCGGGGGCCGTGATCTGGCCGGGGATCTCCACCGAGACGTCTGTCTCGTCGACGATCTCCATGTCGAGGTCGGTGGCCGAGAAGGACACGCCGTTGCGGTCCGCCGACAGCAGGACATTGGACAGGATGGGGATGGTGTTGCGCCGCTCCACCACGCTCTGAACGTGCCCCAGGGCCTTCAGCAAGGTGGCCCGCTCGATCGAAAACTTCATCTGTCGTCCAGTCCTACGGCCGCTCGCCATCCCCCGCGGCGCGCCGGGAGGACGGGGAGATTAGCCGAAATCGAGAGGCGCGAAAGGGGGCGTGCGGCGCCCTAGCCGCGCAGTTTCCGGATGAGGGTCTCCAGGTCCCGCGTCAGCTGCGGGTCCTCGGCCTTCAGGGCCTCGATCCGGCGCACGGCGTGCAGCACCGTGGTGTGGTCGCGGCCCCCGAAGCGGCGGCCGATGTCGGGCAGGGAGCGGGTGGTGAGCTGCTTGGCCAGCCACATGGCGGCCTGGCGCGGGCGGGCCACCGAGCGGTTGCGGCGCTCGGAGATCAGGTCCGCCTGTTTCAGGCCGAAATGTTCCGATGCGGCCTTCTGGATGTCGTCGACGGTGATGCGCTTCTCGCCCCCGCGCAGGTGGGGCCGCAGGATGGCCTGGGCCTCGTCGAGACTGACGGTGCAGACCCCCTCGTGCAGGCGGGCCACCAGGGTGTTCAGGGCGCCCTCCAGTTCGCGGACGCTGTCGGTGAAGCGGTCGGCGAGGAATTCCAGCACCTCAGGACGGGCCTCGGCCGAGCGACGGAAGTCGTGCTGGCGCGACAGCAGCTCAAGCTTGCGCTCGAGGATGCCCAGGCGAAGGTTGCGGTCGGCGGGCTCGATGCCGCAGACCAGGCCCGCGGACAGGTGCGAGCGCAGGCGCGGATCGATCTCGGACAGGTCGGCGGGCGCCCGGTCGGCGGTGAGCACCACCCGGCGACCGTCCTCCATCAGGGCGGCCAGGGTGTTGAGCAGTTCCTCCTGGGTGGACTGCTTGCCGCCGACGAAATGGACATCGTCGATCAGCAGCAGGTCGGCGGCGCGCAACTCGTCCTTGAACGCCCCCATCTGCTTGTCCATCACCGCCTTGACGAAGGTCGACAGGAACCGCTCGGCGGTGAGGTAGACGACCTTCTTGGTGGGCTCGGTGCGCAGGGCCTCCCAGGCCATGGCGTGCAGCAGGTGGGTCTTGCCGAAGCCGTAGGGGCCGTGGAACAGCACCGGGTTGAAATGGCCGTCGGCCCAGGAGGCCACGCGCCGGGCCACGGCGAAGGCGAATTCATTGGCCGGGCCGACCACGAAGCCGTCGAGCTTGAAGCGGTCCTGCAGGCCCGCCGGCTTGGCCACGGCGTCGGCCGGGACGGCACGGGGGCTGGCGGCCGGCGTCGGCGTCGGCGCCGGAGAGGCGGCGCCCTGGGCGTCGGCGGCCGGACGGCGGTCGTCGAAGTCCGAGCGGGAGATCAGCTGCAGCGGCCGATGCAGGGGATCGAGATTGTCCCACAGCTCGGAGATGCGGCGCCAGGCGTTGCGGCGAATCCAGTCGCGGGCGTAGCCGGTCTGGGCCACCAGCATCAGGACGCCCCCCGGCGCCTCCTTCAAGGCGGCCTGGGCCAGCCAGGAGCCGAAGGTGTCGTCGCCGAGCTCGCTGCGCAGCGCGGCGCAGGCCTTGCCCCACACCGCCCCCACGGGCGTCGCCACGGGGCTACCCGCCAGTCCTACACCTGCCATCAAACCGACCCTCGACCGATCATGACCGCCCGCCCCCGCGGCAAACGATCAAATTGTTGAACGCAAACAGATCCTTACGCCGTGGATACAACCGTATCCCCAGCTGCCGTTTTATCATCCGTCATAAGATGGAAGAGCGTTACCAGCCCAAGAGTATTCAGCCGACCGAGGGAATCAACGGGGATTCTTGGCTCGAACTTAAGATAATCTGGTTGACACGCGAGTCCCCCTCGCCCGCCAAGGGAAAGCGGAATTCCGCTCCGCCAAGCCTAACAAAAGGCGCCTTTTCCCCGATTGGGCGTACAGAAAAACTCCGGCCCTTTTGGGGCCGGAGTGGCTTTGAATTCTCTCGTGAATCCGGCTTGGGCGGCGCCAAGGCCGCCCGCAAGTCGATCAGGCCGCGGACAGTTTCTTGAGCGCCGCGGCGAGGCGCGACACTTTGCGCGCCCCCGTATTCTTGTGCACCACGCCCTTGGAAACGGCGCGCATCAGCTCGGACTGAGCGACGATGAACGCCGACTTGGCGACCTCGGTGTCGCCCCCGGTGAGCGCCTCCTCGAACTTGCGCAGATAGGTGCGCACCCGCGAGCGGCGGTTCTTGTTGACCTCGGTGCGGCGAGCGATCTTGCGGATCGCCTTCTTGGAGCCGGGCGTGTTGGCCATGGAGTCTCGTTCTTTGCGGTCGGCGCGCGGTCTCTCGCTCAGCGAGGCCCGGACGCGGCTTATCGGAAGGCGCGCGTATACAGACGCGGGCCGGCGGCGTCAACGAAAACGGGCGCCGGAGCCCCCGATCAGGGGCCCTCGACTGTCACGCCCCGCGCGCGCAGGAGCGCCGGCAGACCGTCGCGGCCGATCAGATGGCCGATGCCGACGACCATCACCGTGCGCCCCGAGCCTGCCAGGCGCGTCTCGATCATCGGCAGCCAGGCGCGGTTGCGGTCGGCCAGCAGCCGTCGGTACTGGTCGGGGTCGCTGCGGCGCAGCTTGCCGACCACCTGCCGGTCCAGGGCGCGCACGTCGGCGCTCATCCACAGCTTGACCAGGCGGGGCACGAAGCCGGGATCGGTCTCGAGCTCCCTGAGGGAATCCTCCAGCGAGCGGACCTGCTCGGCCTGGCTGCCCTGGGTGAACATGTCGATCTGTTGAGCGCCGGTCTCGAAGGCCTCCAGCCGCGCCCCCGGGGGGGCGGCGGCGGCGATCTGGCGCTCCACCCCCTCCTCGGCCACAGCGCCCTGCCGCCGGTAGACGGCGACGCCGAGGACGGTCTCGGCGTACCAGGGCTGCATCCGCTCGACCACCGACAGGGGGACCCCCACCTCGCGGCAGAGGCGCGCCAGGCGCTGCCGGGCGGCGGCCGACAACAGGGCTGACAGGGTCTGGCCCGCGGGCAGCTGGCTGTGCGCCAGGGCCCGCTGCTGGACCTCGGCGGCGGCGGCGCTGTCCAGGGGCAGTTCGAACCACAGGTCGTCCGCCTGCCCCAGGGCGCGGGTCAGGGCGGCCGGGCGCCAGTCGACCCCCGCGGGGAGCAGGTGCAGGGAGCCGAACAGGACGATCTCGGAATCGGCGTCCCGCACGATCCACACCGGGGGCTCGGCCCTGGGGCCGGGGCCCGCCGGGGCAAGAGCCGCCATCACGGCGATCAACAAGGCGGCGGCAAGGCGGGCCATTGGCGGCCTATCGCTGGCAAACGGGGCAGAAGAAGGTCGATCGCCCCCCTTGGACGATGCGGGCGATCACCCCCGCGCACCCCTGGCGCAGGCAGGGCTGGCCCTCGCGGCCATAGACCTGGAAGGTGTGCTGGAAATAGCCGAGGGCCCCGTCGGAGGCGGCGAAATCGCGTAGGGTGGAGCCCCCCGCGGCGATGGCCTCGGAGAGAACCGTCTTGATGGCCCCCGCGAGGGCCCCGATGCGGGCCTTGCCGATGCGCCCGGCGGCGATCTTGGGCGAGATGCGCGCCCGGTGCAGGGCCTCGCAGACATAGATGTTGCCGAGGCCGGCGACGATCCGCTGGTCGAGCAGCAGGGTCTTGGGGCTCTGCTTGCGGCCGGAAAACGCGGCCTGAAGATAGGCGGCGTCCAGGCCGGGGCCGAGGGGCTCGGGTCCCATGCCGCTGAACCAGGGGTGGTCTTCCATGCCCTCGGTGGCGATCAGGCCCATGAAGCCGAACCGGCGCGGATCGTAATAGGTGATGCGACTGCCGGCGCCGGTCTCGAACACCACATGGGCGTGCTTGTCGTCGGCGGCGACGGCGTGGCGGAAGGCCCCGGGCCGGGTCTTGTCGGC
Source organism: Caulobacteraceae bacterium (assembly GCA_965279095.1). Taxonomy (GTDB): domain Bacteria; phylum Pseudomonadota; class Alphaproteobacteria; order Caulobacterales; family Caulobacteraceae; genus CBDIHH01. The sequence goes on along the minus strand of CBDIHH010000007.1, from coordinate 1,095,211 downwards.
GCCGTCGATCTCGAACCGGCCGGTCATGCCCAGGTGCATCACCAGGGTGTCGCCCCGGTCCAGGGGCGCCAGCAGGTATTTGGCCCGCCGGTCCAGCGACAGCACCACGGCGCCGGTGAGGCGCTGGACAAACCCGTCGGGCAGGGGAAAGCGCAGGTCCGGGCGGTTGGCGCGGACCGCCGTCAGGCGCTGGCCCTCCAGGACGGGCTGGAGGCCCCGGCGCACGGTCTCGACCTCGGGAAGCTCGGGCATGCCATGGCCATAGCCCGCGACGCGGCCGGATGCACCTGCTAGCGCGCCCGCGCCCATGCGCTTAAGAGACAGTCATGACCCAAGCCTCCGCCCCCTTCGGTTTCCGCGACGTGGACGCCGCCGCCAAGTCGGGCCTCGTCCGCGGGGTGTTCGACCGCGTGGCCGGCCGCTACGACCTGATGAACGACCTGATGTCCGCCGGCCTCCACCGGGTCTGGAAGGACATGACCGCGGCGCGGCTGAACCCGCAGCCGGGGGAGGTCATCGTCGACTGCGCGGGCGGCACCGGCGACCTGGCCCGCCGCTACGCCAAGCTGGCCCGCGCGGCCCAGCTGCGCCGGGGCGGCGCCGACGCGGCGATCCACGTCATGGATATCAACGCCGAGATGATCGCCGCCGGCCAGCGGCGGGGCGCGGCGCCGGAGATAACCTGGACCGTCGCCGACGCCCAGACCCTGCCCCTGCCGGACGGGGCGGCGGACGCCTATACAATCGGCTTTGGCCTGCGCAATGTCACCGACACCCTGGGCGCCCTGAAGGAAGCCCGCCGGGTGCTGAAGCCAGGGGGCCGCTTCCTGTGCCTGGAATTCTCACGGCCGGTGACCGAGGCCCTGGCCGCCGCCTACGACAGCTATTCCTTCAAGGTCATCCCGACCATCGGCGGCCTCGTGGCCGGCGACAAGGAGGCCTACCGCTACCTGGTGGAGAGCATCCGGCGCTTCCCTGACCAGGAGACCCTGGCGCAGCTGATGCGCGAGGCCGGCTTCTCGCGGGTCGGCTACACCAACTTCACCGCCGGGGTCGTCGCCCTGCACCACGGCTGGGCGGTCTGAGGCACGACGGTGAGTGACATCGAGTCCTTCGGCCGGCTGGTCGGCGCCGCCTGGGTGCTGGTGCGCGCGGACGCCATCCTGCCCCGTGACCTGGAGCCGGCCCTGCCCCCGAGCGCGCGGCTGCTGGCCCGCGGCCTGCGCCTGTTCGCCGGGCCGCAGGCCCGCCAGGGGCGCCCCGGGGAGCGGCTGGCGACGGCCCTGGAGCGGCTGGGACCCGCGGCGATCAAGCTGGGCCAGGTGCTGTCGACCCGGGCCGATATCTTCGGGGCCGCCTTCGCCGACGACCTGTCGCGGCTGAAGGACCATCTGGCGCCCTTCCCCACCGACGTGGCCCGGGCCGAGGTGGCCGAGGCGCTGGACCGTCCGGTACAGGATCTGTTCGAGGTTTTCGGCGAGCCGATCGCCGCAGCCTCCCTCGCCCAGGCCCACCCGGCCTGGCTGAAGGATGGCCGCAAGGTGGCCGTCAAGGTGCTGCGGCCGGGGATCGAGCGGCGGGTCGCCGCCGACATCCGCGCCATGCATCTGGCGGCCAGGCTGGCCTCGCGCCTGGGCCCCGAGGCGCGACGCCTGGATCCCGCCGGCGCCGTGGCGGCGGTGGCCCGGTCGCTGGAGCTGGAGCTGGACATGCGCATGGAGGCCGCCGGCGCCTCCGAGCTCGGCGAGATCATGGCCGGCGACGACTATATGCGCGCGCCGAAGGTGCTGTGGGAGGGCGTCGGCAAGCGGGTGCTGACCCTGACCTGGGCCGAGGGCCAACCCCTCTCCGATCCCGCCGCCCTGGACCAGCCGGGGCTCGACCGGCCGCGCCTGGCCGACAACCTCACCCGCGCCTTCCTCAGCCAGGCCCTGGACCACGGGGTGTTCCACGCCGACCTGCACGAGGGGAACCTGTTCGTCGCCGCCCCGGCGGTGCTGACGGCGGTGGACTTCGGCATCATCGGCCGGCTCGGCCCGCGCGAGCGCCGCTACCTCGCCGAAATCCTGTGGGGCTTCCTGCAGCGGGACTATCTGCGCATCGCCCAGGTGCATTTCGACGCCGGCTATGTGCCCGCCGGCCACCAGGTGGCCACCTTCGCCCAGGCCCTGCGCGCCGTGGGCGAGCCCATCTTCGGCCTGCCCGCCGAGCAGGTGTCCATGGGCCGGCTGCTGACCCAGCTGTTTGAGATCACCGCCCTGTTCGACATGAAACTGCGGCCCGAACTGGTGCTGCTGCAGAAGACCATGGTCACGGTGGAGGGCGTCGCCCGGCGCATCGACCCGGCGCACGACATCTGGGCCGCGGCCGATCCCATCGCCCGGCGCTGGATGATGCGCGAGCTGGCCCCGCCGGCCCAGGTCAAGCGACTGCTCGGCGAGGGCCTGCGCATCCTCGAGGGCCTGGCCCGCCACGCCGAGGCGCCGCCGCCCGTCGCCGTCGTCGCGCCGGCCGAGCCTCATGGCCGCCTGGTGTGGTTCGCCCTGGGCATCGCCGTGGCGGGCTTGGCCTTCGCCCTGTTCGCCTTCGCCCGCTAGGGGATGCCGGGCATGAGCGCCCGCGGCCGCTTCCTCGCCCTCGGCCCCAATGTCCAGGGGGCGGGCTGGATGCTGGTGTCCGCCGTCACCTTCGTGGCCATGACCACCCTGGTCAAATCCCTGGGGACCGACTATCCGGCGCCGCTGCAGAACTTCTACCGCCAGCTGGGCACGCTGCTGGTGGTGGCGCCCTTCGTCCTGCGGGCGCCCCGGGCGGTGCTGGCGTCGCGGCGGATGCCGGCGCTGCTGTTCCGGGCGGGCTGCAGCATGGTCGGGGTGATCCTGCAGCTGTATTCCTTCCAGACCCTGCCGATGGCCGAGGCCAACGCCCTCTCCTTCACCCGCCCCCTGTGGATCGTGCCCCTGGCGATCCTGGTGCTGCGCGAGGCGGTGAACCTGCCCCGGCTGGCGGCGGTGGTGGTGGGCTTCTGCGGCGTGCTGCTGATGCTGCACCCCTGGAGCGCGGGGGCCGCCCCGGGCCTGCCGCAGGCCGCCGCCCTGGCCTCGTCCTTCGTCCTGGCCCTGTCGATCACCGGCATGAAGTCCCTGACCCAGGACCACAGTCCCCTCACCGTCCTGGCCTGGGCGTCGATCCTGGGCGTGATCCTGTCCCTGCCCTCGGCCCTGCTGGTGTGGCGCTGGCCAGGCGCCCGCGACCTGATGCTGCTGACGGCCCTGGGGCTGTTCGCGGCGGTGAACCAGTGGACCTTCATCAAGGGCATGTCGGTGGGCGACGCCACCGCCATGGCCCCCCTCGACTACACCCGCCTGCTGTTCGCCATCGCCGCCGGCTATGTCTTTTTCGGCGAGATTCCCACCGCCCTCACCCTGGCGGGCGCGGCGGTGATCATGGCCGCCACCCTGTTCATCACCTGGCGGGAGCAGCAGCTGGCGCGCCGGGCGCGGATCGCCGCGGCTCTCGGCGAGGGCGTCCTGTAGGCGCCTACTCCGCCAGCCGGCGCAGATAGGCGCCGTAGCTGTTGTTGAGGGTGTCGGCGAGGGCGCGCAGCTGGGCGCGGTCGATCCAGCCGCTGTTGAAGGCGATCTCCTCGATGGCCCCTACCCGCAGGCCCTGGCGGTGCTCGATGGTGCGCACGAACTCCCCCGCCTCGAGCAGGGAGTCGTGGGTGCCGGTGTCCAGCCAGGCGAAGCCGCGGCCGAGCACCTGGACGCTGAGATCGCCGGCCTCCAGGTAGAGGCGGTTCAGATCGGTGATCTCCAGCTCGCCCCGCGCCGAGGGGGTCAGGGTGCGCGCCAGCTGGCTGGCCCGGCCATCGTAGAAATACAGGCCCGTCACCGCATAGCTCGACCGGGGGTTGGCGGGCTTCTCCTCGATGCTGAGCACCCGGCGCGCCTGGTCGAACTCCACCACCCCATAGGCCCGGGCGTCGGCCACCTGATAGCCGAAGATGGTGGCCCCGAAGGCCCGGTCCGACGCCTCCTTGAGCGCTTCGCCGAAGCCGGCGCCGAAGAACAGGTTGTCGCCCAGCACCAGCACGCTGGGCTTGCCCTGGACGAAAGCCTCGCCGAGCAGATAGGCCTGGGCCAGGCCCCCGGGCGAGGGCTGGACCACATAGGAGATCGACAGGCCCAACTGGGCGCCGTCGCCCAGCAGGCGCTGGAAATTGGCCTGGTCCTTGGCGGTGGTGATGATGAGGATCTCGCGCACTCCGGCCAGCAGCAGCACCGACAGGGGGTAGTAGATCATCGGCTTGTCGTAGATCGGCAGCAGCTGTTTGGAGACCGCCAGGGTCAGGGGGTGCAGTCGGCTGCCCGAACCCCCGGCCAGGATGATGCCGCGCCTCATGCCTCGTCCTTTGCCGTCTTCAGCCGGGCGATGGTCTCGCTCAGCCCGATCCGCCAGGGGCGCGGCCGGTAGGCGAAGGCCGCCTCCAGCCGCGATGTGTCCAGCACCGAATTGATGGGCCGCTTCGCCGGGGTGGGATAGTCCGTCGTGGCGATGGGCAGGACGACCACCGGCAGGCCGGCCTCGGCGAAGACGGCCTCGGCCAAGCCTCGCCAGGTGACCGCGCCCGCCCCGGCGAAATGGAACAGGCCGGCGGCGGCGTCATCCCCCGCCGCCAGGCGCGGGGCGGCCTGCAGGATGAAATCCGCCAGGTCGGCGGCGCAGGTCGGGCGGCCGGTCTGGTCGTCCACCACCCGCACGGGGCCGCCGCCGGCGCCGATCCGCAGCATCGTCCGGACGAAGTTGGAGCCGTGCGGTGAGAACACCCAGGAGGTGCGCAGGACCATCGCCCGCCCTCCCGCGGCCGCCACGGCCTGCTCCCCGGCCAGCTTGGAGCGCCCGTAGACCCCCGCGGGCCCGGTCGGATCGGTCTCGCGCCAGGCGCCGGCCCGGTCGCCGGCGAAGACATAGTCGGTGGACAGGTGGACCAGCGGCAGGCCCCGGGCGGCGCAGGCGCGGGCCATCACGCCAGGGGCCTCGGCGTTCACCGCCAGCGCCAGGGCCGCCTCGGTCTCGGCCCGGTCGACGGCGGTATAGGCGGCGGCGTTGATCACAAGGTCCCAGGGCCCCCTGCCGATGGCGGCCTCGATCTCGGCCGGACGGGTCAGGTCGGCCTCGTCCCGTGACAGGGCGGTCAGGCGGTGGCCGGCCGCCGCCGCGCCGTCGACGAGTTCGCGGGCCACCTGGCCGGTGCGGCCGAACAGGAGGATGCGCAGGCTCAAACGAGGCCCAGCCGCTCGCCGGCGAACCCGCGCTCGCGGATCGCCTGCCACCAGGCGCGGTTGTCCACATACCAGCGCACGGTCTCGTCCAGCCCCTGGTCGAGGGGCGTTCGCGGGGTCCAGCCGAGCTCGCGCGTCAGCTTGCCGGCGTCGATGGCGTAGCGGAAGTCGTGGCCGGGGCGATCGGCGACGAACTCGATCCGGTCGGCGTGCGGCGTATTGGCCGGCGCCAGGCGGTCGAGGCTGGCGCAAAGGGCCTGGACGATCTGCAGATTGCGCCGGCTCGGGTCGCCGCCCACCGCATAGGTCTCGCCGACGCGGCCCGATTGCAGGACCAGCAGGAGGGCCTCGGCGTGGTCGTCCACGTGCAGCCAGTCGCGCATCTGCCGCCCGTCCCCGTAGACGGGGATCGTCTTGCCCTCCAGCGCCCGCAGGATCACCGTCGGGATCAGCTTCTCGGGAAACTGGTAGGGGCCGTAGTTGTTGGAGCAGTTGGTCAGCACCACCGGCAGGCCATAGGTGCGGCCCCAGGCGCGCACCAGATGGTCGGCGCCCGCCTTGCTGGCCGAATAGGGCGAGTTGGGATCATAGGGCGTGGCCTCGTCGAACACGCCGGTCTCGCCCAGGGCGCCGAAGACCTCGTCGGTGGAGACGTGGTGGAAGCGAAAGGCGGCCCGCTCGTCGCCCTCCAGTCCGTTCCAGTAGGCCCGCGCCGCCTCCAGCAGCACGGCCGTGCCCATCACATTGGTGCGGACGAAGGCCAGGGGGCCCTCGATGGCGCGGTCGTTGTGGGATTCGGCGGCCAGGTGCATCACCGCCTGCGGCCGGCGCCGGGCGAACACCCGCGCCACCGCCTCGACGTCGCAGACATCGGCGTGCTCGAAGGCGTACCGCGGCGAGTTGGCCACGGGCGCGACGTTGTCGAGGTTGGCCGAATAGGCGAGGGCGTCGAGGTTGACCACCTCATGGCCGTCGGCGATGGCGCGGCGCACCACGGCCGAGCCGATGAACCCTGCCCCGCCGGTGACCAGGATCCTCACGCCGCCGCCTCGCCGGCCGCGGCGAAGGGGGTGCGGAATTGGGCGAAGGCGCCCGCCGCCGCGTCCTTGTCCGAGAGGATGGGGTGGGCGCCGGCCGGCCCCCAGTCGATGGCGAGGTCGGAATCGTCCCAGCGCACGGCGCCGTCACAGGCCGGGGCATAGACGTCGCTGACCTTGTAGAGGACGCGGGTGTCGGGCTCGAGCGTGACGAAGCCGTGCAGGAAGCCGACCGGCACATAGAGCTGGCGGCCGTCGTCCGCGCCCAGTTCGCACGACACGTGGCGGCCGTAGGTGGGCGAGCCGGCGCGCACGTCCACAGCCACATCGAGGATCCGGCCGGTGATGACCCCCACCAGCTTGGCCTGGGCGTGGGGGGGCGACTGGTAGTGCAAGCCGCGCAGGGTGCCCGCGCGCGCGGAGTAGGACAGGTTGTCCTGCACGAAATCGATGTCGATCCCCGCCTGAGCCAGCACGTCCCGCCGCCAGGTCTCGCTGAAGTGACCGCGGGCGTCGGCGATCCGCCGGGGCTTCAGCAGCACGACCTCGGGAATGTCCAGCCTGACGACGTCCATTCTGCGCCTGGTCCCCCGGCCTGGGCCTGGGGGTCAGGGGTCCCTCTTCGCCCGGCTCGCGGCGGGGTATAGGAGAGGGGACCAGGGTCGTCAAAGCATTCGCCGCCGCGACCGCCCCCCACGGAACCCATCGCCCGGCGCACGATTGTGTGTGCGGTGCGATCCAGCCAGGTGAGGCCGCTCATGACAGACTCCTTCGATCGTCCGCGCTTCTCGGCCGTCGACCCCGCCTCGGGCGCCGCCGGACGCAGCTACGACGGCCACACGGCGGCGGAGGCCGCGGCCGTGGCGCAGGAGACCGCCGAGGTTGCGCGGGCCTGGCGGCGGACCAGCTTCGCCGAGCGGGCGCGGCTGATGAAGGCGGCCGCGGCGGTGCTGCGGCGGCGGCAGGACGAGTTCGCCGCCCTGATGACCGCTGAGATGGGCAAGACCCTGACGGAGGGCCGCGCCGAGATCGAGAAATGCGCGGTCAACTGCGACTTCTACGCCGAGCGGGCGGAGGGGTTTCTGGCCCGGCAGGACGTGGACATGGGCGGGCCCAAGGCCTTCGTCACCTTTAACCCCCTGGGGGTGGTGCTGGCGGTGATGCCGTGGAACTTCCCCTTCTGGCAGGTCTTCCGCTTCGCCGCCCCGACCCTGATGGCCGGCAACGGCGCCCTGCTCAAGCACGCCAGCAATGTGCCCGGCTGCGCCCTGGCCATCCAGTCGGTGTTCGACGAGGCCGGCTTCCCTGAGGGCCTGTTCCGCACCCTGCTGATCCCCAGTTCGATGGTCGCCGCCCTGATCGAGAACCGGGCGGTGGCGGCGGTGACCTTGACCGGCAGCGTCGAGGCCGGCCGCAAGGTCGCCGAGGCCGCCGGCCGGGCCCTGAAGAAGACCGTGCTCGAACTGGGGGGCAGCGACGCCTATCTCGTGCTCGAGGACGCCGACATCGACAAGGCCGCCACCGCCTGCGCCGCCGGGCGCATGGTCAACGGCGGCCAGAGCTGCATCGCCGCCAAACGCTTCATCGTCCTGCCCCAGGTGCGCGAGGCCTTCGAGCGGGCCCTGGTCGAGAAGATGGGCGCCTTCGTCATGGGCGATCCTCGCGAGCCGTCGACCAAGCTCGGCCCCCTTTACAGCGTCGCCGGGCGCGACGAGATCCATGAGCAGGTGGCCCGCAGCGTGGCGGCCGGGGCGCGGGTGCTGCTCGGCGGCGAGATCCCCGATCGGTCCGGCGCCTGGTATCCCGCCACCATCCTCACCGACGTGAAGCCAGGCATGCCCGCCCACGACGACGAGATCTTCGGGCCGGTCGCCGCGATCATCGGCGCCGCCGACGAGGCCGAGGCCATCGCCATCGCCAACGCCTCGCCCTTCGGCCTCGGTTCGGCGGTGATGACGGAGAATCTGGCGCGCGGCGAGCGGATCGCGGCGGAGGAGCTGGACGCCGGCATGGCCTTCGTCAACCAGAACGTCCGCTCGGACTCCCGCCTGCCCTTCGGCGGGGTGAAGGATTCCGGCTACGGGCGTGAGGTGGCCCACTTCGGGATCTTGGAATTCGTCAACATAAAGTCGGTATTGGTGGGATAGATGGTTGCGATTGTGAACCGTGCCCCATCCCGCCTATGGTCGGCGGCATGGGGCTGCGAGGCCAAGGAGACGACGGTTTGACCCTCGAAAGGCTGGTGAAGACGGCGGTGGTTCCCTGGGTGGCGTTCTGGGGCTGCGTGGCCCTGGACAGCGCCATCGCCTACCGACGCAGCAACGAGGCCATCGAGCGCGCCATTTCGGCCGACCCGATCGAGGAGCTCTACGACGGCCCCCTCGAACAGCCCGGCCAGATCAAGCGCTGGCTGATGTGGACCCCCGGCACCCTGGGCAGCCTGCGCAGCCTGCGTCGCCGCGCGCGGGCGTGGATGATCGGAGCCCCTGTGGCCGCCGTCGCCGGCCCGACGATCCTGCTGGCCCTGGCCGCCCGCCTCGCCCCCCGCCGCGATCCCCGGCGGTAGGCCCGCCACCGGCGGGCCTCGGCTGAGGGACGCCCAAATTATGCGCAATCTGCGCGCCAGACAGGCGCCGGCGCTCCGCCAGGGGGGCCGACGTCTGTTTCAACGACACTGCCCGGCCCTGACCGCGCTATGTCCCCGCAGCGTTACGGAAATTGCGTCATGATCAGTACTGGTCCCCACCTGCAGCAGGCCCGAGAGGCCATGGGCTGGACCCACGCCGACCTCGCCCGCGCCCTGCGCCTGGCGGGCGACCCTGAGCAGGGGGAAAAGCGCGTGCGCGAGATGGAGTCAGGCCGCCGCCAGATCACCGGCCCCGTGGCGGTGGCGGTGGAGTCTTTCCTGCATGGGTTCAAGCCCGTCGGCTTCGAGCAGGAGATCCCTCTGGCGCCGCCCGCGCGGCGATCCGCCTAAACCTATCCAGAGGGTGTTTCACCCAGCATAAACCTTCGACGCGTTAGGTTCTGATGATTGCAGGAGCCTGATGATGAGTAACGACAGCCTGGTTTGCCTTGTCTATGCAAGCCGCAGGGACAGCAAGGTCGCCGAGGCGCTCGACGAAGAGGTCCGGGACATCCTGATCGCCTCGATCAAGAACAACCGCAGTGTCGCGGTCAGCGGACTTCTTCTGGCGCACGGCGACTGGTTTCTGCAGGCCCTCGAGGGTCCCCCCGAGGGGGTGATGACCACCTACCGCCGCATCGAGGGCGATCCCCGCCACGTCGAGACCGCCCTGCGTTTCGTGCGCACGGCCGACCACCGCCGGTTCGCCCGCTGGACCATGTGCGCGCAGATGGTGTCGGAGGCGGACAGGACCATCGTGCGGCGGCTGGTGGAGGAGCGCAGCTTCGACCCCTTCGCCTGCAGCGAGGACGAGGCCCTGACCCAGCTGACCACCGTGGCCCGCCTCCACGGCCAGCTGCTGACGCAACAGCACGCCGAGCTCATGGGCGAGGTTATCTGGGCCTGATCACCACCGCGCCGACCAGGGCGATGCGCTCCACATCGGCATAGGCCGGGTGGCTCAGCTCCTCGCCGAACACGTCGGGATCCAGCTCGCGGTAGTCCATGGCGCAGCCGCGGGCGGCGGCCAGGTCGGCCAGGGCTTCCCCCAGGGGATCGCGGCCGGCGATGATCGCGCTCCCGGTGTAGAGCAGCAGCCGCCCGCCCGGGGCGAGGCGGTCCAGCGCCGCCGCGGCCATGTCCAGCGACACCTGGCCGCCATGCATGCCGCCGCCGTCGCGATAGGCGCGGTCTTGCGCATCGATGATGTACGGCGGGTTGGCGATGGCCACGTCGATGGGATCGTCGACCCCGTCCAGTCCCCTGCTCTCCAGCGCCACGACAGAAACGCCCGCCGCCCGGGCGTTGATGCGCGCCAGCCGCAGGGCCAGGGGATTGACGTCGGTCAGCACCAGCTCGGCGTCCTTGAGCCACGCGCTGGCGGTGATGGCCCCCACTCCGGACCCCGCGCCGATGTCCGCCAGCCGGCGAACGGCCTGACCGTCGGGGGGCAGGTTCCGGCCTATGAACCGGGCGAACCGGTAGCTGTCGGGTCCGAAGAACACGGCGTTTTCGGATCGGGTCGGATAGGCCGAATGCAGGAACAGCCGGTCGTCGAGGCTGGAGACGCGCAGGCGGCTGCGCCGCCGCCGGCCGAGGCCCTCCAGCACGCCGGCCGCGCGCAGGCAGTCCAGGATCCGCGGCGGCAGGATCGCCTCGTCGAACGGCAGGTTCCAGCCGAACACATCCCGCAGATCCCGGGCGCGGCGGCGGCCCGGCTGCCGGAGCACCCGCGCATGGGTCGCGGGCGTGGGGGTGATGAAGCGGTATCCCGCCTCGGACAGGGCCTGCAGCAGGGCCAGCAGCGGCGCCTCGACATCGTCCCCCAGGACGAGATCGGCGGAGCCGTCCGGCTCCTGGGCGCTGACACGCAAGGCGGTTGGGGGCTGCATCTGCACCAGCGAACGGCCCTGGAGGGCGAATGTTCCTGCGCCGTTCGCGGGCGCCATCACCGCCAGGCGTAGTTGAAGCTCAGGCTGACCCGGGGGGCCTTCGCCGCGTTGGGCAGGACCTCGTGGCGCAGCCAGCTCTCCCACAGATACAGGGCGCCCGGCGACGGGGTCAGGGTGACGAAGCTGCGGCCGTCCTCCGGGGCGTCCGCCCGCCGGGGCGGGGCGGCCATCATCATCGGCAGGCGCGGATCCTCCAGGCGCAGGCCGCCGCTGCCGGGGGGCGTGGCGACATAGACCGTCCCCGACAGCACGCTGTGGGGATGGATGTGGCCAGAGTGGGCGGCGCCTGGGCGCAGGACATTGACCCACAGGCTGTCCAGCTTCAGGCGGCCGCGGGGGCCGAGATCGAAGCGCAGGGCGTCGGCGAAGGCCGCCGCATGGCGGTCGAGGCGGCGCTTGAGCTCGCCGAACACCGTCGCCCGCGACGGCAGGTCATCCAGGGACGCATAGGAGGTGTAGCCGCCGTAGCCCCGGGCCTTGCACCAGGCGCGGCCGGCCCGATCCTCCTGCGCCAACATCTGGCAGGCGTCCAGAAGCTCGGCGTTGAAGGCCGCGAAGCCGGGGGCGTCGGCCAGGGACGCCTGGTAGACCTGGGTGGCGAACAGGGCGCGCACCTCGCCGCCGGCCGTCACCGGCCGCCTCAGGCGTATTCGATCTCGATGCTCTGGATCGCCACCTCGCCCGTGGACCCCTCGTCGTCATAGTTGCGCACCAGCAGGCGGGCCGGCGACTTGTCGGCGGCGAAGACGATGTGCACCGTGGCCTCGCCGTCGGCCGGGGTGATCAAATGCTGGTCCGAAGCCAGTCCCCCGCAGTCCTCGGTCATCAGGCAAAGGCCGATCTTGCCCGACAGGGCCGTGGCCCGGATGCGGATGGTGGCGTCCCGGTCGGTCTCGATGGGGTCGCTGAAGGCGCCGTAGGCCCAGGCCGTGACGGGGGTTCCCAGGGTGGCGGGGACGACCGGCGCGTCGGGATGGCCGGCGCTCAGGCTCTTGAGGGGGGCGGTCAGGGGCTGCCAGGTCATCGGAGGATCTCGTCTGGGCGGCGGGCGCCGCGGGGGGACGCGTCTGGTTACAACCGCGGCGGGATTTGGCATAGCCCAAACCCGCGTCCAGCCGGCGGCCTTGAGGCGGGCCGGGTCAGTCCAGCCGCTGCACGACGGGGGCGCCGTCCGGGCCGGTGGTCACCACGGCGGCGACCTTGTTCGCCGCCCGCAGCCGGGCCCTCAGCCGCGCGAAGTCCTCGCCCTTCACGCGCGTGGCCCGGAACAGGGAGAAGCCGCGCAGGTCGCCCACCGCCCCATGGCTGTCGCCGGGGTGGCTGACGATGCCGTAGTTGACGACGTAGCGGCGGTCCGGCGCCGGCAGGCTGATATACATCCGGTATTCGTCGACGGCGCCCGGGCCCGGCACGACGCGGACCGCGTCGGCGGGGCCGAGGATGTCCAGCCGGGCCGCCGGCGCGCCGGCCTTGGCCGGCGGGTAGCGCAGGCCGCCGCCGGGGCCGGCCTGCTCGCCCACGGTGATGGTGACCACCTCGATCCCCTCCTCGGCCGAGACCCGGCCTTGGCCGTAGCCGACCGCCAGCTTGCTGGGGGCGTAGAACTTGTATTCCGTCTCGCGCATCCGCCCGCCCTCGATCTCGATGTGGGTCAGGCTGTTGTAGGCGCGGATATTGTAGTTCAGCGCCCCGTCGAAATAGGTGTTGTCGCTCATCCACCAGCCGGCGCTGGCCGCCCAGAACGGAACCGAGGCGAGGCTGGCGTCCGCCGCCTTGGCCCCGGGCGGGCCGCCCCAGGCCAAGGCCATCAGGGCCGCCGCCGCGCCGAGCCGGGTTCCGATGGACTTGCGCATGGTCGCTCCGATGGCCGCCGATCCTGGGGTCCGCATCACCAGTAGAAGGGGCACTTCTTGCAGGGAGACTTCAGATCGCCCTCGTCGAGGCTGCGGCGCAGCTCGGTCATGGCGGGGGAATTCCACAGGTCGCCGAAGCCGATGCCCGTGCGCAGATAGGCGGGCTGGTAGCCCGGCACATGGGTCATGTAGCAGCACGGGGTCACCTTGCGGTTGAAGCCGGACAGATACAGGGCCGTGTAGGGGGACGGGCAGCGATAGGGGGCGCTGCGGCCGTAGGGGTTGGAGCCGTCGGCCTCGGCCTCCGCCTCGGGGGCCGGCCGCAGGGGATCGTCCGCCCCGCCCTCCAGCGCCACGAGGGGGTCGCCCCGGGGCAGGTCCGGACTGTCGGGGGTGGGATCGTAGCGCAGGGCCTTGTCCACCCGGCGCACCGCGCGGGGGGTCAGGGGCCGGGCGAGGATCTGCGCCTCGGTGTCGGCGGGGAAGATCGGCGAGGACCAGGTCTCGGGCTGGGCGTCGCAGTGCACCTTGGCGGCGGCCAACGCCTCCACCGCCCGCGCCCGGGCGCCCTCGAAGTCCTCGTGCAGGTAGGGGGGCAGGCGATGGTAGTCGAGGCCCTGCATGTCCTCCTCCTTCATCGTCTGCGGCTTGAGGGTGCGGAAGAACAGCTGGTCCACCCCCAGCCGCTCGCCCAGGGCGATGAACTCGGGGATCTCGCCCAGGTTCTGGCGGGTGACGATGAAGGTCATCGACAGGCGCACGGCCCGGCCGGCGGCGCGGTAGGCGGCGATGGCCTCGATGCCCTCGATGACCCGGGCGAAGGAGCCCGGGGCCAGGCCCATCAGGTCCTCGTGGGTCTGGGGGTGGGCGGCGTGGATGCTGATGGAGATGTCGGACACCCCGGCCTCCAGCAGCTTGGGCGCCCATTTCTTCAGATGCACGCCATTGGTGGTCAGGGAGATACGGGCGCGCGGATCGCAGTAGTCCCGCAGCTTGGCGAGGATCCCGTCCAGTTGCGGATGGATCAGCGGCTCGCCCCAGCCAACCAGGTCGATCTCCGACAGATAGGGCAGGGCGTCGGCCACCCCGTCGATGAGGTCCACCGGCATGGGTTCGGCATTGGCCAGCCACGCCGAGCAGAACTCGCAGCGGGCGTTGCACAGGACAAAAGGCACGGAGAAGCGGGTCGGGAAGCTGGTCAGGCGGTCGACCCCGTGGACGAACTCCCACTTGTTGGTCAGGGCGTTGTCGAGCCAGCGGTCGCCGGTCTTGTGCGCCTCCAGGTCCTGGCGGCTCCAGCCATAGAGGGCGCCGAGGGAGAGTTCCGGCCCCGGCAGCGGCCACAGGCTCTCGAGGAAGGGGTCAAGATAGGGCCGCATCGGCTGGATGACGATGCTGTCGATCACCGCCGCGGGGGCGGTCGATCCGTCCACATGGGTGCGGATCATCACCCCGGCGTAGTCCGACGCCTCGTTGACGGCGATATGGATCTTCTGGCCGGCGACGCCCACCGAGAAGGCCTGCTCGCCGAACACCGCGTCCTTGGCGTTGTTGATGAGCCCCACGCTCATCTGGCCGGCGAGACCGGTCCCCTGCACCGTCACCAGGGCGCGGCCCTCAAAGGTGAAGGGCGCGAAGGCGGCGAAGGCCCAGGGCTGGGCGCCGCCATCGACGCGGGCGCCGCCGCCGCCCTGAGTCGTGACCACGCCCAGGTGCGAGGCGGGGACGAGCCCGGACAGCAGATCGATCGTCAACGGCGCCGGATCGGCGCTCGCTGGAGTCGCCGCCTCCGCCAGCAAGGGCGGGGCCGCCAGCTCGGCGGCCGTCAGGGCCGGGGCGGCCGCGGACGGGGGGGCTTGCGTCGAAACAGAGCGGAAAGCAGGGGGGGCGCTCCTTGCCGGCGAGGGGCCTGGGGCTCAGGCGGATACCACAGGCGCCGGCGTTTAGCGACTCGCGGGCCTGTCGCCCGCCGCCGACGGAGCCATCAACCGCCACCCTTGTCGATGCGGAACCGCCGGCCGTGCACCTCGACGAACAGATTATCGTAGGCCTCGCCATCGAAGGCGTGGAGGCGGCGCTCGAACTCGTCCGCGGCTATGGCGGGATCGATGCGGCACATGGCCAGGAAATCCTTGCGCCGGAACTTGACCGGTCCCCAGGCGGCTCCTTCCAGGGCCGGCAGGGCCTCGCCCGCCGCCAGCCGCGGCCCCACCCGATGGAGGATGCGAACGGCCGCGGCATTGGCCATCGCCAGCAGGGCCGACGGCCGTATCCCTGGGGGCACGTCGAACATCTCGACGTCCACGATTGGCCCGGCATCCACCTGTTCGGTCATGCGGTGGAGGGTGGCGCCGTAGCGGTCGACCCCCTCATAGATCGCGAAATGATGAGGATCGCGGCCCGGGTAGGCAGGCGAGGCGGCGTGAAGATTGTAGGAGTCCTCGAAGCGCTGCAGCACGCCCGGCGGCACGATGACGCCGGTGCCGAATGACATGAGCACCCCACCGTCGCCGGCGGCGGCCTCCAGAGCGTCGAGGGTGGAGACCGTGATCGGCCGGCCGAGCCCCGGCGCTAAGGCCCGGGTTTCCTCGAAGCTCAGATGCGTCAGGAACACCAGCCGGGGAGATGTCATATCAGGCGCGCCCGCGGTTCTGCCGGCCACCCCGGGCCAGGGCCGCGTCATAACTGGCGCGAACCGCGTCGGCCCGACCCTGGATGCAGCGATCGATCCGCGCGGAGGGCGACAGTGGCTCGGGCGTCCACCATTCCGGATGGGTGAGCAGGTGCAGGCGCTCGTGCCCGGCGGCGATAACCTGGCCCATAGGCTCGAAGCGCCAGTAGCCATTGGAGTCCGAGGCATAGACGAAGCCCTGTCTCACGGCCTCGCCATAGGCGTTGACGAGGCCCCCCACCCGGTCGGCCTTAAAGTCCAGCAGGTTGGAGACCGTCGGATTATGCCAGCTCATGGCTTGTACCGGTCTGTCCAGTATCAGCTCCAGCAACCGCCGCTCGCGGGCCACGGCCGCCTCCAGGCGCGCCGGCGTCCAGGCCGACTCGGCATAGGCGTCGGCGTCGAAATGCAGGCCGATGGCATGGCCGCAGTCGGTCAGGATGCGCAGCAGCGGGGCGCTGTCCGGCTCGGCCGGATTGTAGTGGGCCGAGCGCGGATTGACGAAATAGGTCGCGCGCACCCCCGCCTCCGCCTCGATCCGCGCCAGCCGCGCCGCCCGGTGCAGGGAGAAGTCGATGTCGTGGCGCCACAGCACCTGGCGGCCCTCCGCCGCCTCGCCGAACAGAACGAAGCGGTAGCCGCCCGCCTTCAGCGCGGTCAGATGGCCGCGAAAGGCCGCCTCCGTGAAGTCCGACCAGGCCGCATCAGCCATCGGGAAAGGCCTCCGCCAAGGGGCGTCCATTGTGCATCAGGTAGTCGATCACCGAAAGGCCGGGGGTGAAGCCATCCGCGGGACCATAAGGCCGCGGCTGGAAGTCCTGGTAGCGGAGGGACAGGCCGCCGGCGGCGAACTGGTCGTCCTGCTGATAGCCGGCGGCGCCGCCCCCGGCGAGGTAGGTCCGGCAGCCGGCGGCCTGGGTGAGCGACACCAGCAAGGCCGTGGCCTGACCGCCATGGGTCAGGGCCGACTGCCGGACCAGCGGGCAGGACAGGCCGAGGTGCCGGGCGATGGCCGCGATGGCGGCGATGTTGAAACTGGCCAAGTTGCCCTCGGGGGCCAGGATCAGGGGCTCCAGCAGGGTCATGGCCGCCTCGAACCCCGCCGCCCTGCGATAGTTGGCCTGCAGGGTCTTGATCAGCTTGCTCCGCCAGGGCTGGGAGTCGTCGATGACCACGTCGCCGAGCCGCCCGCCAAGGGGCGTGCGCCGCACCGGACACCCCACCCACCGCGCCTCGCCGCCCACCCTCAGCCGCACCCGGTTGGTCCACGACCCCATGCCGCCGGAGCCGGCGCGGGGATAGTCGACCGCGTCCAGCAGGACGAAGACGTCGGCCCGGCGAATCTTGTCGAAATAGCCCAGCCAGGGAAAGAAGTTGGGCTGGTGAATGGCGCAAACACCACCGTCGGATGCGGCCGGCGGCACGTTAGAGCATCCGCTGGTTGGCGCTGCGGCGCAGCAGCGGCAGCATGTCATCCCCCGCCTCGTCCGTGGCGGCGGTCACCACTAGGAGCCCCCGACCAGTGACGATGCAGGGCCAGTCCACCTCGGAGAGCCGGGCGATCTGGCCTGGAGCGCCCAGGACCTCCGGCCCGCCGGAGGGCCGGTGGGCCTCCCACAGAAGGATCTTGCGCCCGTCCAGATGAGCGTAAGCGCCGGGATAGGGCCGGCCGACGGCGCGCACCAGCCGGTCGATCCGCTCGGCGTCGTCACGCCAGTCGATCCGCCCGTCCGTCGGCGACCGCTGCAGAGCATAGGAGGGCGCGCCGACCTGGGGCTGCGGCCGGGCCCGGCCGGCGCAGATGGCCGCGATGTGGTCGCGCACCAGGGCCGCGCTGGCGGCGCTGGAGGCCACCACCAGCTCGGCGATGGTGGCCCGCGCGCTGATGGGGAAGCGGGCCTGGCCGTAGACGCCGCCGTCATCCACCCCGTCGCCCAGTTCGAACAGGCTGACCCCGGTTTCCGACAGCCCCGACAGGATGGCCCAGTTAAGCGGGGCGCCGCCGCGCAGCTGGGGCAGCAGGGAGGCGTGCAGCCCCAAGCAGCCCCGGGGAAACCGGTCGCGGAAGGCGCGCGGCGCCATATGATACCAACCAGCGACGAGACAGGCCTCCACTCCCTCGAGATGCGGCGAACCCGCAAGCTCGGCGAAGTTGACGAAGGGGATGGCGGCGACCCCGCGCCGGGCGCACCAGGCGGGTATATCGGCCCGCCGGACATTGGCCACCGGCGCCGCGCTGTAGGAGATGCTGAAGGTCTCGCCGACATGGACGATGGCTCGCACCCCGACGCCGGCGTCGATCACCGCGTCCGCCACGGCCAGGGTCACATCGGTGCCGCCCAGGATCAGGACCTCAGCCATGGGCGCGCTCGCCGTTGAGGAAGATGCGGCACCACCATTCGAAACTGAGGAAGGACCAGATCAGCAGCCGGTTGTTGGCGGCGCCGCTCATGTGCTCGTCGACCTTGCGTCGCACGAAGTCCGGATCGACGTAGTCGCTCATGGCCAGGTTCGATCCCAGCAGCAGCTCTCGCACATAGGCCGCATTCTCCCCCCGGTACCACGACGCCTCGGGCGAGGAGAAGCCCTGCTTGCGGCGCTCGGCGATCTCCTGCGGCAGCAGCCCGGTCATCGCCCGGCGCAGCACCGTCTTGCCGGCGTCGAACTGGTCCTGGGCCAGCAGCTTCTTGCGCACCGCGTCCTCGTCGATGGACAGCATGTGGTCCAGATCGCCCAGCTTCAGCCGCACCGGCAGGCGCATGGCGAAGTCCACCACCTGGTTGTCGAGGAAGGGAAAACGCTCTTCCAGGCCGCTGGCCATAGCCAGCTTGTCGCCCACCAGCAGCAGGCCCGACAGGAACGTCTTGCACTCGAACAGCAGGGCGTTGGCGATATGGTCCTCGGCCGAGGCGAAGCTGAGGTTATCCTCGGCATCGTAGACCGAGCTGAACACCCGGAACATCTCGTCCTCGTTGTCCGCCTGGGCCCCGAACATGGCCTTGCGGTCGGTTGAGGAGGTCAGCCGCTGCCAGAAGCCATAGTAGTTGCGCAGATAGTCCTCGCGCCCGAGCGACTTGAACACATGGTAGTAGCGCCAGGGATAGCCCCCGAACAGCTCGTCGCCCCCCGCCCCGGACAGGCAGACCTTGACGAACTTGGACGCCAGCCTGGCGATGTAGAAGTTGGGATAGCTCATCCCGAGGCGCAGGTCCTCCAGGTGCCAGATCACCCGCGGCAGGGCCCAGCGGATGTCTCCGGCGTTGATGACCTGCTCATAGTGTTCGGTCTTGTAGCGATAGGCGACCAGTTCGGCGGCGCGGCGCTCGTCGAAGGTCGCCTCGATGCCGGTCACCTCCGACATCTCGAAGCCAGCGGTGAAGGTGGGCAGGCGCGGGACATGCGGCGAGGCGGCCGCGACCAGGGCGCCGGAGTCCATACCGCCGGACAGATAGGCGCCCACGGGCACGTCGGCGACCAGCTGGCGCTCCACGGCCCCCAGCAACAGGCCGCGCAGGGTCTCCACCGCCTCGTCCATCTCGATGCGGACCGGACGGGAGAAGTCGTAACGCCAGTAGACCTCGCGCCGCTCGCCTTCGCGGTCGAGGGTCAGGATGGTCGCCGGGGGCAGCTGTTCCACCCCGGCGAACAGGGTGTGCGGGCGGAACAGGTTCTGGAACGTGAAGTATTCGCGCAGGGCGTCGCGGTTCAGGCGGACCGAGAAGCCCGGCAGCACCATGAAGGCCTTGATCTCGGAGGCGAAGGCGAGCTGGCGGCCCTGGGCCCACAGGTAGAGGGGCTTGGCGCCATTACGGTCGCGCACGAGGTGGAGGCGCTGGGCGTTGCGGTCCCACAGGGCGAAGGCGAACATGCCGTCGAGGCGCCCCGCCAGGGCCGAGACGCCCCAGGCCGTGTAGCCGGCGATCAGCACCTCGGTGTCGGACCGGGTGCGGAACACCCAGCCCGCCCGCTCCAGCTCTGCGCGAAGGGCGCGGAAGTTGTAGATCTCACCGTTGAAGACAACGGTCACCCGGCCGTCGGGGCCGCTCATCGGCTGGTCGCCGGTGGTCAGGTCGATGATCGACAGCCGCCGGTGGCCCAGCCCGGCCCGCCCGTCCAGGAACAGCCCCTCGCCGTCCGGGCCCCGATGGGCCACGGCGTCGCGCATGGCGAGCAGCGGGGCCGCCGCCACCGGCTCGCCATCATGGCTGAACAGACCGACGATCGCGCACATGGCCGGGCGTCAGGCCCGCGCCAGCACGGTGATGCCGGCCTCTTCCGTCTTCAGCCGCTCGATGGTCAGCCCGGCCTCCGCGCACCAGGCGCGCACCTCGTCGGGCGTCTGCCGGTGGCAGTATTTCGGCATGAACCAGTCGAAATTGATATGGTTCATCTCCTCCAGGCTGAACTCGGCGCGGTAGAAGGCCTTGCACACATACCAGTAGAAGAAGCGCTGCAGGTTGATCCGGCCGGCCGGAATGCCCAGCAGGTCTACCGCCTCGGGGACGTCCAGCTCCACGTCCAGGTCCCCGAGGGCCTTGCCCAGCCGCGTCAGAGGCATCAGCGCCTCCCAGGCCGCCTGCGGCTCCAGTTCGGCGATCCGCTCACGGATGTGGTCGTCGGTGAACTCCCGGGCCGGCGCCTTGCGATTATAGACGTAGAAGGCGAACAGGCCCCCCGGCCGCACCAGCCGGGCCAGGGCCAGCAGGGTCTGGCGGGTGGAGGGGGTGTGGTGCATGACCCCTTCGGAGAAGACAAGGTCGAAGCTGGCAGGAACGAAGGGCAGGGCTGAGACGTCGCCCTGCACGAACAGGGACTCGCCGGCCTGGGGGCCCAGGTCGCGGGCGGCGATGTCGATCGCCTTGGAGATGTCGGCGCCGACGTAGCGGATGGCCGAAAGGGCCGACCCGAACGCCAGGGAGCCGCCGAACCCCGACCCGCATCCGGCGTCGAGCACCAACGGGGGCCCGTCGCGGGGCCCCAGGGCCTGGATCAGATCACCGTAGCGCTCGGCCAGCCAGTCGCGCACGGCGCCGCGCATGTGGTCGGAGGCATAGGAGTCCTCCTTGCCCCACTTGAAGGCGAAGATGTCCCGCGTCTGCGCCTGGTCGGCGTCCACCACCGCCAGGTCGCGCACCACGCCTCCCGTGCGGATGAGGGCATGGCCCTGGCGCTGTACCGTCTCGCCCTGGGCGGGGGGCGCGCCACCGAACAGGGCGCTGATCCAGTCCCCGCTCATGCCAGGGCCTCGATGGCGTCCACCACCCGATCGACGTCGTCCAGGGTCATGTGATTGTGCAGCGGCAGGGCCAGGGTCTGGGCCTCCATGCGGGTGGCCACCGGGAACTCCTCCGGCCGCGTCCCCCGCAGCCGCCGGTAGACCTCCAGCCCGACCACGCTGTGGGTGCCTGGACGGCCGGCGATGCCCTGGGCCTGGAGCCCGGACAGCAGGTCGTTGCGGTTGACCGGCGCGCGGGTCTCGTCGACCAGAGCCACATAGGCCTGCCAGGCGTGGTCGTAGCCCGCCGGGCGGGCCGGGGCGCCGAGCCAGCCGAGGCGCGACAGGCGCGCATCATAGGCGTCGGCCAGGGCCTGCCGTTCGGCGATGAAGCCGTCCAGCCGGCCGAGCTGAACGAAGGCTACCGCCGCCTGCAGATCGGTCATGCGGTAGTTGAAGCCGAACACGGTGAAGTCGGGCAGCTCATAGGGCCTGGGTCCGCGGTGTCGCACCTCCTCGGACAGGCTGGCGCCGTGGTTGCGGTAGAGGTCGGCGCGGGCAGCGAGCTCGGGGTCGCTGGTGGTGACCACCCCGCCCTCGCCGCAGGTGATCGACTTGCGAGGGTGCAGGGAGAAGCAGCCCATATCGCCGAGGGACCCCGCCGGACGGCCGTGATAGGCGGCCCCGGCGGCGCAGGCGGCGTCCTCGATCATCAGCACGCCCGGGGGCAGGACCGCCGCCAGGGCGTCCATGTCGGCGCACAGGCCAAACAGGTGTACGACCATCACGGCGCGGGTGCGGGGGGTCAGGGCGCGCGCCACCGCCTCCACGTCCAGGTTGTAGGTGTCGGGCCGCACGTCCACGAACACCGGGCGGGCGCCCACGTGCTCGACCACATTGGCGCTGGCCACCCAGGTGAAGGCCGGGACGATGACCTCGTCCCCCGGACCAATCCCCGCGGCGACCAGGGCCAGGTGCAGGGCGGTGGTGCAGGAGGTGACGGCCAGGGCGCTGGTCACGCCGTGCCGCTCGGCGAAGGCGGTCTCGAACCGCTTGACCCACGGGCCCTGGGTCAGCCAGCCGGATTCCAGCACCTGGCGGACGGCGTCCAGCTCTTCCTCGCCCATCTTGGGCTTGGCGATGAGGATGGGCGCGGGCCGGGTCATGAGGGGTTCCGCCAGAGGACGCCGCGGCGCCGGAAGGGTTCGCTTAAGCGGTTGGGCGATCGGGCGCAAACTTTCCCGACACGTCGAAAAGCCGGCCGGCGAGGCCGCGCAACTCCACCCGCGACCCGTCGGGAAACCGGGCCGTGCGAGGGCCGGGATCCCCGTCCTCCACCGCCATCCCATTGCAGCGCCACACCACGCCGGCCAGTTGCACGGCGTCGATGGCCCGGTACTGCAGCACCATCAGCCGCCGATGCCCCGGCCGCCGCTTGGGCTCGGACATGTGCACGGTCAGGGCGTGGTGGAAGGAGACGAAGCCCGCGGGCCCGGTCACCGGGGTGGCGGCCGCCGCCTCCAGCCCGTCGCCCTCGCCGATCTCATAGCCGAACCGGCCGTCGGGACCGAGGTGCGACAGGGGGCCGCGCCGGTGACTGCCGGGGATGAACCGCACCGGACCGGAGTCCTCATCCTCGTCGTCGAAATGCACGGTGCAGGACACCAGGTCGAAGTTGGTGTGCGGATAGAAGGGATAGTCCTGGTGCCAGGCCACTTCGCCGGCCTGGCTCGCGGCCGGCGGCTTGGCGTTGAACTTGGCGTGCTGCAGTTCGACGCTATGGCCCACCAGCCGCCGCACCAGGGCAACCACCCGAGGATGGCGGGCCAGGGCGGCGAAAGCCGGGTCGAGGTAGACGACATCATTGTTGCTGGCCAGCTCGGTATCGCTGACCTTCAGGCGGCCGTCGGCCATGGCCGCGTCCACCGCCGCGCGCAGCGCCAGAAACTCGGCGGGGGCCAGCACATCCGCCACGCTGACGAAGCCGTTGTCCTCATGGAAGCAGTGGACCGCGTCCATGTCCTTCGCCGACAGCAGCGGCGCGGCGACGGTCATTTGCGGATCATGGCGAACCGCGGCGCCGCGATGAAGGTGCGGTCGGGCGCTGGGAAGTAGATCGGCGTGCGCCCCACCCGCCGGGCGAAGTCGGCGAAGGCGGTGGAGGCCTCGATGTTGTCGCACACCAGCAGGCCGCCGTCGGCCAGGCGCGGCCACGCCCAGTTGAACTCGAACGCCATCGTCTGGGTGGTGTGCTCGCTGTCATGGCAGAACAGGCCCAGGCCCTCCACGTCGGACAGGGTGGCCAGGACCTCGCGGCTGGCGCCCAGGCGAAGGTCCCACTGCGGGAAGCGGGCGGCGGGCGCCATCCAGCCCGGCTGCTTGCCCGCAGGCAGGGTGGAGACATAGCCGTCGCGGTTGGAGGGTCCGGTGTTGGCGTAGGACGGCAGGTCGATGGAAATCAGCCGTCCGCGTCCGTTCAGCTCCAGGGCCCGCAGCAGGAACAGGGTCGTCATGCCGTGCAGGACGCCGGTCTCCACCACCAGGGCGGGCTGGGCCTCGCGCAGGGCGGCGAACAGCAGAATGCGGAACAGGCGGAAGTCGAAGACGCTTTCGAAGGTCCGCGTCGCCCAGCCGTCCACATCGGCGACCGCCGCCTCCATGGTCGGCAACAGGAAGGGATCGGCGAGCAGCTCGTCCAGCCGGTGCAGAGCGGACTCCCCGGCGCCCGACCATTCGGCGAAACGGCCGAGCTGGAAGATCTGCTGCGACAGGCCGCTTTGCAGCAGCAGTTCGGGGATCATAGCCTTGCGCGGCGACATCAGGCGAAAATCTCCTCGGCTTCGGCGGGCAGCCCCTGGGCCACCCGGTCGATGATCCGCTCAAAGCGCTCGGCGCAGGCGTCCGCGTCGTGCCATTTCAACGCGAAGGCGCGCCCGGCCGCGCCCAGGGCCGCCCAGCGCTCCGGCTGCTGGATGAGCCGGCGCAGGACGTCGTAGACGCTGGCCTCGTCCGCGTCGACGGCGGGGGATTCCTCCATGTAGCGCAAGGGCGACAACGGTGCCCCCTGGCGAGGCTCCCGCCGGGTGACCACCGGCTTGCCGAGCATGAAGGCCTCCCGGGCGTTGGCGCCGTGCCGGCCGTAGTTGAGCTGATCCACGACGATGTCGGCCTGGACCTGGAGGAAGCGAACCCGGTCGCTGGGGATGTCGGTGGCGAAGATCAGGCGCACGGGAAAGCCCTCGACCTTGAGGCGGTCGATGGCGGCCATGACCGCCCCGGTGCCCTTGATGTCGCGCCCATTCGCCCGGCGGGTCTCGTAGTTGCCGACCGCATGGTAGATGAGAATCTCGCCCGGCGCCCGCGACACGCGCAGGTCCTCGGGCGGCTCGATGTCAGGCCGCCAGAGCTGCGAGTCGAGGGCGGTGATCACGGGCGCGCGCACGGCCCGATCGCCGGTGCGCTCGTCGGCCGCCCAGTCGCCGTCGACGCTGACCCAGTCGCAGATCGACTCCAGCTTGCGCGCCCAGGCGCCGTTCTTGGCGTCGCTGCACACGTCCGGGCGCAGTTCCCACACGCAGCGGCCGCAGACCCCGCCGGACAGCGCGCGGATCGACGACTGCCGCGGTCCGTCCAGGCAGCCGCTAGGCGTGAATCCGATCAGTACGCCCTGCCGACGCAACTCCATCATGTCCCAGGGGATGGCCACCGGCTCCGCCGAAGCCTCGATGTTCGCCTGGAAGAAGGTGGCCATGCCCTGGCCGGTGAAATGCAGGACGCCAAAGCGCTCGCCAGCGGTGCGGAAGAAGGCCCGGACCCTGTCGTCCATCACCGCCGGGTCCGGGTCGAACAGGTTGAGGTCCTCGCCCTGCATGAACTGCCGCTGGGGGCTGGCGGGCGACTCCAGCGACACCGTCAACGCCTCCCACCCGCGCCGGCGGAGGGCCTCTGCGAGAATGTTGAAGTGGTAGTAGGCGTTGTGCAGGAAGACCACCGACCGCCGCCCGGGCCGGGCCCGCGCATAGGCCGGCAGGGTCGCGGGCTCCTTGAACGGCGGCTTGAACGCCGGGACCTGGGGCGACATCTGGTGACGGACCTCGGCGTAACCGGCGTGAAAGAAGTCGATCAGCGCCGGCCACCGCGCGATGGACTCCAGATAGTCGAAATAGACGGCGTTGAACGGCCCTTCGCGGTCTAGGTCGGGGATCTGGCGCGGCCCCAGCTCCACGGCCAGTTCGTCGACCGCGCCCGGATGGCGGCGGGCCAGCGACAGCCCCTTGGAGCGATCGACCGGCGCATCAAGGCGACCGTCAGGGTGGAGCCGCAACACCAGCAGGGTGCGAAGCGCACCGCGGGCGGCCTGCCGCAGCAGGTCACTAGGGTCGCCGCCGCTGAGCAGGCGGACCTGCGGGGCGTCCCGATGGGCGAGCAGGAGGATCAGGGCGTCGCCGCGGCGGACGAAAAGCGGCGTCCAGCCGGGCTTGGCGAGCCGCCGGGCGATGGCCTTGAACAGTCGAATCTCGGCCGCACCCAAGCCCGGCGCGGCCACGGCTTCTGCGTCGTCAGCGAGGGCGTCGCAGGGCTGCGAGGCCTCCGGCCTCCTGCGGCCGTCAGCCGCCGGGCGGTTCGACGCCCGGGAGAAGGTCGCGAACCAGGGGTCGCCGTGAAGGCTCAGTCGCGCCGACAGGTCGCCAGCGGGCGGGGCTTCGCGGTCTGCGGGCTGGGGGAAGCGGTAGATCAGCTCCTCCGCCTTGGCAGGATGCGCCGCCAGCCAGGACAGCAGCGCGGGGGCATCGATCGCCCGGCCGCCTCCGGCAGGACGAAGCTTACGGACCTGGAGGCGGGTCAGCTCTCCTCGCTGGAAAGCCTTCAGGAGGGCAGGTCGACTCGCGCCCGACAGGAACGGCGCCAAGGGCGCGCGGTCCGAGACCAGGAGCACGCGAAGGGTGGCGCCGTGGCGCGCCGCCAGGGGCGTCCATCCCTCGCGGAAAAGGACTGTCTCGATTGCCCCCTCGGGGCTGACACGGGCGCGGCGCGCCGGGCCTTTGCCGCCGAACAGGGACATCAGGCCCGCGGCGAGCGTCTTCATGGTGCAGGACGCCCCGCCGGCGCGTAGTCAGTGCTCATCGCTGAACGGCGGCCTTGTCGGCCGCGCGCCAGGCGATCAGCCGGCGCAGGCCGTCGTCCAGGTCGATCTCGGCGTCGAAGCCGATCTGCCGGCGGGCCTTGACCGGCGAGCCGATCCGGTTGCGCACCAGGGTGGCCTGGCTGCGCGGGGCGTAGCGGATTTCCTGGTTGCTGCCGGTGAGGCGTACGATCCGTTCGGCCAGCTCCTTGAGCGAGGTGCGCACGCCGGTGCCGACGTTGTAGAACTCGTCGACCACGTCGGCGCGCATAGCGCACAGGTTGGCGCGGGCGCAGTCCTCGACGGCGACGAAGTCGAAGGCCTCGGAGCCGTCGCCGAGGATGGTGGGACCCTCGCCGCGGTCGATGGCGTCGAGCATCTTCATGATCACGGCGATATAGGCGCCCCGGTAGTCCTGGCGGGGGCCATAGACGTTCATGTAGCGCAGGCCGGCGTAGTTGAGCCCGTAGCGGTGGTGATAGGCGCGCAGCATGGCCTCGCAGGCGATCTTGGTGGCGCCGTAGAAGTTCTTGTTGTGGAAGGGATGGTCCTCGGTCATCGGCTCCTCCACGGCATCGCCATAGACCGAGGCGGACGAGGAATAGATCAGCCGCCCGACCCCCTGGGCGACGCAGGCCTCCATGACATTGAAGGTTCCGGCGACATTGGTCTCGAAGGCCGAACGCGGGAAGTCGTGGCACTGCAGAAGCCACAGGGCGGCGAACAGGAAGGCGCCGTCCGCGCCTTTCAGGGCGGCGGCCAGGACGTCGGTCTGGCGGATGTCGCCGCCGGCCTCGAACACGCTGACCCGGGGGTCCTTGAGGGCTTGGGCGAGGTTGGCCGGCACGCCGCGGACGAAGTTGTCGTAGACGACGATCTCCTTGACGTCTTCACGCGTCAGAAGGTCGACCGTATGCGAGCCGATCAGTCCGGCCCCGCCGATGACGACCAGCCGCTTGCCGCGAACATCCATGAGCTACGCCACATCCCCGATTTGGCCGTCTTCATAACGGCCGCGCCGGGCTTTGGCAAAGCGGCGGCGGACCGCAGGCGGCGGAAGATCAGGCGCGCGCCCGCACCACGAGCAGGAAGCTGGTGGTCAGGACGTCGCCGTTGAGCACCTTGAGGTGCGGCGCGCCCATGCCCTCGGCCCATTGGCCGGCATAGGCCTCAGATCCGTCCACCGTGAACGGCGGCAGGTCGACATAGGCGTCCAGGGGGTGGTCGCCCAGGTCGAAGCTGAGGGCCTGGACCTGGTGGCCGCGCCCGTTGAGGCCGTCGGCCAGCCGCTCGAAGAACGGGCGCGGCAGGGTCAGGGCCCCGGCGTGGGGCATGGGCCTGTCGTCGGCGAAGGCGAAGTCGGCGGTGTGCACGGCCAGGCCGCCGGGCCTCAGGGTGTCCATGGCGTGGATGATCACATCGGCGGCGTCGATCTCGCTCTGCATCAGGTTCACGAGGTTGGCCGACCAGCAGATGTCGAAGCCGCGCAGGGTGGCGTCGTCGAGGCGCCGGGCGTCGAGGTTGGAGACCTCCACGTGCCGGTCGAAGGCGGCCTGGTCGATGATGTCGGGGTGCAGCATCCGCTCCAGCTCCGCCGAACCGGGCAGGTCGGTGGCGACCACATCCATGCCCAGGGAGGCGAGGTAGCTGGGCAGGGGCTCGTCGGCGCAGCCCAGACCCAGGGCGCGGGCGCCGGAGGCCAGGGCCCCGGCCTCATAAAGGGCCTGCAGGATGGCCACGAACTCCCACAGCTTGCGGTGCGGCCGCACGCTGCAGTGCAGACGTTGCGACCAATAGGCGAACCAGGGGCTGAAGGCGTCGGCGTAATGGGGCGCGCGATTGGCGACGCCGGCGACGCACAGGTCCGGCGCGGCCGGGACCAGGGCGGGGCGGCCGGCCGCGCCGGCCAGGGCCTTCTGGTTCAGGCGCATCACCCGCTGGGCCAGGGCGTCGGACGGATCGGCGACCACCGCTCCCGGCCCGCGGGCGGAGGGGACGTCGGCGGGGCCGGGGGCCTTGCGCCCGCCGAGGCCGAACAGCCCCCGGGGGGCTTCCTTGCTGGTCTGCGCCATCGGGTCCTCGATCGGGCGCTGGCGGGGCGGGCCTGCGCGGCGCGCCGCTTATAGACGGCCCGGCCGGTGGTTGGAATTGGCCCGTGCTTGGAATTGCCCCATGCTTGGAATTGGACGCCGAGCGCGGTATCGGGTCCGGCGCCCCGGACTTCGCGACCGCGGCGCGCCTTCCCCTTTGCCAGGCGCCCGATGACTCAGACCGGATACCGTATCGGCTTTCTCAATCCCTGGCGGGACAAGGCGGAGAACCAGGCCTTCGTGTCGCTGCAGGAGGCGGCGGCGCGGGTGGGCCACACCTTCGTCCATGTGACCACCTCGGACGAGATCCTCGCCGCCGATCTCGACTTCGTCATCGCCGTGGCCTCGACCCAGGCCAAGACCACCCACATCCCCACCTTCGGCGCCATTCACGAGCCGCGCACCCGGTTCTGGGAGAAGGCGGACTATTACCAGAACCTGCTGACCTACGACGGCTACCTGACCATCGCCGACACCCTGCGTGAGTTCCTCAACGCCTTCTGCGCGGGCGCCGGCAAGCCGCAGCACGTGGGCCGCTACTACAACACCCCCCAGCGGCAGCAGATCGTCAGCGACGTCGAGGGCATCGCCGCCCGCGGCGCCCTCAGCCTCTGCTACTTCGGCACCAACTGGGACCCCCGCTCCCGGCCCCTGTTCCGCGCCCTGGTGGGCCGCGACTACATGCGGATCTACGGCCCCAAGGAGAGCTGGGAGTATCTGCAGGGCGAGAAATACTTCGGCCAGACCGCCTTCGACGGCAATTCGGTGCAGCGCGAATACGCCGCCCACGGGGTCGGCCTGGCGGTGCTGTCGCGGGGTCACGCCCTGGACGACGTCATCTCCAACCGGATTTTCGAGATCACCTCGGTGGGGGCGGTGGCGATCTGCCCGGACATCCCGTGGGTGCGCAGGAACTTCGGCGACAACGTCTACTATTTCGACCCCAACGGCACCGTCTACGAGATCTTCGACGCTATCGACGCCGCCATGGCCGCCATCGTCGCCGACCCCGCCGCCGCCGCGGCCAAGGCCCGCGCCGCGCGCGCCATCTTCGAGGCGCAGTTCGCCGCCGAGGTCATGGTGGCCAACGCCGTGCAGTATTTCGAGGAGTGGAAGCAGCGCGGGGGCAAGCCGCAACCGCCGGCGGACTCGCCCCTGATCGACGTGGTGGTCCGTGTCGGGGGCCGCCCGGTCGAGGTCATCCTGCGCGCCATCCGATCGCTGGAGACCCAGACCGCCGGTCGCTTCCGGGTGGTGTTCATCCGCTACCGGCCGATGGACCTGTCGGCGATCACCGAGGCCGCCTGGACCCGCATCGAGGGGTTCAAGGTGGTCGACATCACCGGCGGCGACCGGGCGACCACCATGAGCGGGGGGGTGGCCGAGGTGGACGCCGAGCTGTTCGCCCTGCTCGACGACGACGACTTCCTGCTGCCCGACCATTTCGCCGCCCTGCTGAAGCAGGCGGCCACCTGCACTCCCGGCCGGGTGTTCGCCTACAGCGGCTTCCTCGACGTGGAGGAGATGACCCCCGGCGACGCGCCCGGGGACAAGGAGCGCCGCCGCATCTTCACCCTGGCCCCGGCCCAGGGGGACGCCTGGGCCATCATGGGGGCCTTCGCGCCCAACGGCTTCCTGGCCTCCACCGCCCTGCTGCAGCATCTCGACCTTACCGGCTGGACCATGCACACGGCGGAAGACACCCTGCTGATCTCCACCCTGGCCGCCCATGGCGAGCCGGCCTTCTCCTACCGCGCCAGCGCCTGCCACGTGGTCGGATCCGAAGGCGCCTCCAACTATCTGGAGACCCCCACGCGGCAGGAGGACCTGTTTCAGACCTTCCTGCGCCAGCAGACCCTGTTCGACCGGCTGGAACGCAACTTCGGCAAGCCGTCCCTGAGCAACTGGGAGCGCCTGGGATGGCAGCTTCACCGAGTGCTCACCGCCCAAAGCCGCGAGCGCATGGCCAAGCTGAGCCTGCTGGTGCTGGAGGAAGGGGTGCTGACCTCCTCGATCCACGACCGCGACGACCTCGACCTGCGCGCCATCCCCATGAGCCCGGTGACCATCGACGTGCACGGGGAGTGCCGCCTGGAGCCGACCCTCGAGGCCTTTGAACTGAGCATCCTGCCGCCGGACGCGCCCTGGGCGTACGGGGCGGAGGTCGAGCTGGACCGCGGCCTGCTGTATTCGGGCAAGCAGTGGGTGATCGCCGAATTCGGGCCGGTGGAGCAGAGCTTCGGCATCGGCATCCTCGACGGGCGCCGCGACCAGTTCCACACCCGCACCGAAGTGCCCGTGTCCCAGGTGCCGGTGGAGATCTGGCTGCACGTCAACGATCCGGCGGACGTGAGCCGCCTGATCATTCAAAACTGGGTCAATCCCCTGCGCGACCCCCAGCGTCTCAGGACCCTGTGGGTGGTGCGCGAGCGGATCGAACTGCCGCGCTAGATCGCGTTTGCTTCAGACAGAGTCGCTCACCCCGCCCCGATCCTCCCGGCGAAAGCCGGGATCCAGATCCTAAAGCGCTGACGTAGAGCCATATGATCTGGGCCCCGGCATTCGCCGGGGTGATCGGGAATTGGATGGGTTTGGTTTCGACTAAAGGCAACCCGCGCTAGACCCTCAGCGCGAGGGCGGGGCCCAGGGCTCGCGCATGCGGTCGGGACGGCGGGCGCTGAGGTCGCGGCCGTTGGCCTGGTAGAGCCCCACCGCGGCGGCGGCGACCTTCAGCAGGGCGGCGCGGCCCTGGCCCTCGGCGAGGCCCAGGTCTTTCTCGGCGCGGCTGACGGCGGCGGGATTGTCGGGCATGGCGCGGGCGGCCATCAGCACATAGTCAAGGTCGTCCAGGTCACCGCGAGGCCCCGAGCCGCGGGCCATGCGCTGGGCGACCTTGGAGCCGACGACGAGCAGGCGGACGACGGCCTTGCCGGGTCCCGTCGCGGCGCCCAGCCCCGCCGCCTCCGCCACATCCGTCGCCCACCGGCGCTTGCCCAACAACATTCGCAACCTCCGCAAATCGCCCTCGGATGGTGGCCCGTCAGGCGCTTTCGTCAAGGGGCGACAGGGTCGCGCGATAGGCGGCGTAGGTGCGGCGCAGCCCCTCGGCCAGGGCCACGCGGGGACGCCAGCCGGTGGCCCTCAGACGGGCGGCGTCGAGCAGGCGCCGGGGGGCGCCCTCGGGCCTGCTCGCGTCGAACCTCAGTCGGCCGCCAAAGCCGACGGCGGTCGCCACGGCCGCCGCCAGGTCGGCGATCGACACCTCCTCGCCCCCGCCCAGATTGAGGGGGCGCGTGTCGCTGTAGACGCGCAGCAGATGGACCAGGGCGTCGGCGCAGTCGTCGACATAGAGGAACTCGCGCCGCGCCCGGCCCGTCCCCCACACCACCACCTCGTCGGCCCCCGCCCGGCGGGCGGCTTCGAACCGCTCGATGAGGCCGGGGATGACGTTGGTTCCCTCCGAGCCGAACTTCGCGCCGGGTCCATAGATATTGCCCGGCATGACGGCGATGAAGTCGCAGCCGTACTGGCGGCGATAGGCCTGGCACAGCTTGACGCCGGCCACCTTGGCGGCGGCGTAGGCGTCGTGCGCGGCGTCGGGCGGGCCGGTGAGCAGGGCGTCCTCGCGCACCGGCTGCGGGGCCAGGGCGGGATAGGCGGCGGCCGAGCCCGTGAACACCAGCTTGGCGCCCCCCGACGCATGGGCGGCGGCGATGACATTGGCCTGGATCATCAGGTTGTCGTGCAGGATCTCCGCCGGCCGGGCCTGGTGCGCCGCGATGCCGCCCTGGTGCGCCGCCACCAGGAAGACGGCGTCGGGCCGGGCCGCCGCCATCCACGCCTCGACCTCGGCCTGGCGACGCAGGTCCAGGTCGGCGCGGTCCGCGGTCAGGATCTCGCAGGACTCGCCGGACAGCCGCCGCACCAGGGCCGAGCCGACCAAACCGCGGTGGCCGGTGACGAAGACGCGCTTGCCGGCGAGATCGAAGGTCATCGGCCCGGCAGACGATCGACGTCGGCGCTCATCGCCGCAGAAAATCCAGGAAGACCGGCGCGCAGTCGCCCAGCCGTTTCTCTTCGTAGCGGGTGGTGACATGGTCGGCGGGGGGCGTGCGCCAGTCGTCGGCGCGCAGGGCGGTCCAGGCGAAGGCGCCATGGGCGTTGATGCGCTGCAGGCCCTGGTCGGCGTAGCTGGCCACGTCGGTGGCGAACCTCAGCCGCCCGCCCGGCTTCAGCACGCGGGCGAGGTCGGCCACCAGGGGCGCCTGCAGCAGACGGCGCTTCTGCTGGCGGGTCTTGGGCCAGGGGTCGGGGAAGAGGATGAAGATCCGGTCCAGGGACGCGTCCGGCAGCGACGCCAGCAGGTCTCGGGCGTCGCCCTCGTGCAGGCGCACATTCTCCAGCCCCTGCTCGTGGACATGGCGCAGGCAGCTGGCGACCCCGTTGACGAAGGGCTCGGCGCCGAGGAAACGGACGTCCGGATGGGCCGCGGCCTGGGCGGCCAGATGTTCGCCGCCGCCGAAGCCGATCTCGGCCCAGACCTCGCCGGGCCCCGGGGGGATCGGCGCCGCCAGGTCGATGGCGATCACCGGCAGCAGACTGTCCATGAGCGCCGCCTGGCGGGGCTTGATCGGGCGCGACTTCAGGCGGCCGAAGCTGCGCAGCGGCCCGCCTTTTCTGGGGTCATCGGGGCTGGGGTCGTCGGGCGGCGTCTGCATGGCGCCGGACCTACTCGACGGTGACCGACTTGGCGAGGTTGCGCGGCTGGTCGACGTCAGCGCCCTTCAGCACGGCCACGTGATAGGCCAGCAGCTGGATCGGCGCCGACATCACCAGGGGGGCGATCAGGGGGTCGCAGGACGGGGCCGTCATCACCACCCGCGCCCCCGCCGGGGCGTGCCGGGCGCCGTCGGGATCGGTGATGAACACCACCTGGCCGCCGCGCGCCATCACCTCGCTCATGTTCGAGGCCGACTTCTCATAGTAGCTGTCGAAGGGCGCCAGGATGATGATCGGCGTCATCTCGTCCACCAGGGCGATGGGCCCGTGCTTGAGCTCGCCGGCGGCATAGCCCTCGGCGTGGATGTAGCTGATCTCCTTCAGCTTCAGGGCGCCCTCCAGGGCCAGGGCCGACATCGGGCCGCGGCCGAGGTAGAGCACGTCGCGGGCCTTGGCGATCTCGGCGGCCACCGCCTTGACGGCGTCCTCCAGCTGGATCGACTCGGCGATCAGCCGGGGGGCTTCCAGCAGCACCCGCACCAGGCGCTGCTCCTCGGCCGCGTCGATGCGGCCCCGGGCGCGGGCGGCGGCGACGGCGATGGCGGTCAGGACGCTGACCTGGGCGGTGAAGGCCTTGGTGGAGGCCACCCCGATCTCCACCCCGCAGTGGATCGGCCACACCACGTCGACCTCGCGGGCCATGGTCGATTCCGTGGCGTTGACCACCGCCGCGCTCTTCATCCCCCGCGCCTGGCAGTAGCGCAGGGCGGCCAGGGTGTCGGCGGTCTCGCCCGACTGCGACATGGCGATGACCAGGGCCGAGGCGCGCAGGGCCGGCTCGCGGTAGCGGAACTCGGACGCCACCTCCACGTCCACCGGCAGGTCGGCGAATTTCTCGATCAGATATTTGCCGATCACCCCGGCGATGTACGAGGTGCCGCAGGCGACGATCTGGATCCGCTCCAGCGACGCCCAGTCGACGTCGCCAGGCATGGCCGCCCGGGCGGTGAGGGGATCCACATAGGCGGCGATGGTGCGCTGGCACCCCTCCGGCTGGTCGTGGATCTCCTTCTCCATGAAGTGGCGGTAGTTGCCCTTCTCCATCAGGGCGGCGGAGGAGGCGACGGTCTTGACCGGCCGCTCCACCGGCGCGCCGGTGTGGTCGAAGACCCGGGCGCCGGCGTGATCCACGGCGGCGTAGTCCCCGTCCTCCAGGTAGAGGACGCGGTTGGTGAAGGGGCCGACGGCCAGGGCGTCGGAGCCGATGAACATCTCGCCCTCGCCATAGCCGACCACCAGGGGCGGGCCGTTGCGGGCGCCGAAGATCATCTCCTCGTCCCCGGTGATCAGCACGCACAGGGCATAGGCGCCGCTCAGCCGGTCGAGGGCGGCCTTGAAGGCGGCCAGGGGCGCAAGGCCCTCGGTGAGGTTCTGGTCGATGAGGTGGCTGACCACCTCGGTGTCGGTCTCGCTGGAGAAGATGCGGCCCTTGGCCTGCAGCTCGGCCTTCAGCTCGGCGAAGTTCTCGATGATGCCGTTGTGGACCACCGCCACGCGCCCGGCGATGTGGGGGTGGGCATTGGCGATCGTGGGCGCCCCGTGGGTCGCCCAGCGGGTGTGGCCGATGCCGGTCTGGGCGACCAGGGGCTCGGCCTGCAGCACCGCCTCCAGTTCGCGCAGCTTGCCCGGGGCGCGCCGGCGCTGCAGCACCCCGTCCACCTGGGCGGCGACGCCGGCGGAATCATAGCCGCGATATTCCAGCCGCCGCAGGCTGTCGATCAGCCGGCCGGCGACCGGGGCCGTCCCGACAATCCCGATGATTCCGCACATGTTCGCTGTCTGCCTTGTCCGCGCCGCGCCATAGCAGGGAATAGCCGGCCATGGGATAAATCCTGGTTAGCGGTTGTTGCAGGCGCCCAGGAACAGACATGCCCCCTTCCCCCCACATCGGCGCCGACGCCGCCCTCGCCCTGCTGCCGTTGTGGGAGCGGGCGCCGGGTCGCGACGCCATCGCCCGCACCCTGCGCTTCAAGTCGTTCAACCAGGCCTTCGGCTTCATGACCCGCGTGGCCCTGAAGGCCGAACAGCTGGATCACCATCCCGAATGGACCAACGTCTATGGCCGGGTGGACATCGTCCTGCAGACCCACGACGCGGACGGGGTCACCGAGCTGGATGTCACCCTGGCCGGGTTCATCGACAAGGCCGCCGGGTTGGAGGATTGAGGCCGGCGGCGCAGTCGCTGCGGATCAGACTACCGACCAAAGCCTGTGACGGCGCAGTCTAGTTCACCATCACCCCGCCGAGCAGCAGGCGCGCGCCGGGCCCGATGACCTTGTTGGTCGCCTGCTGCAGCCCCATCGCCAGACCATCCACATTGGGGGTGCGGCCGGGCGGGAGATTGTAGGACCACTGCTGCATGGCCGGCACATAGGCGTTCATCAGCAGCGGCATGGCCCGAACCACCTTCAGCCGCTTGGCCGGATCGACCGCATACAGGGTCGCCTGCACGGTGAGCACGCCGCGGCGGCCGTCCGTCCCCATCACCGAGGCGGTCAGGGTGGGCAGCTCGATGAACGGCGACTTGACCTCGTCAGCCTCCTTGTCCTTGCCCTCTCCCGCCTGGGCGGCGGCGGGGGCGAGAGCGATCAGGGCGAGGCAGGCGAGGAGGGCGCGGCGACGGTTCATGGGAAGGCTTATGCCCGGCCCAGGTTGACGCCCGCTTACCGTCCAGGGCTTGACCCTGCCGGAGCCAAACCCCGGCCCCTGGCGTTGCAGCCACGCCGTGCTATCCCGGCGTCCTGATCGGAGGCCATTTCCCATGAGCGACACCCCCGCCATCCTGGTCGCCGGCGGCGCCGGCTACATCGGCTCGCAGACCTGCAAGGCCCTGGCCCAGGCGGGCTATCTGCCGGTGACCCTGGACAACCTGTCCACCGGCCATGCGGCGGCGGTGAAGTGGGGGCCGTTGGTGCGGGGCGACCTGCGCGACCGCGATCTGGTGCAGGCGACGGTGCGTGAATACGGGGTGCGGGGCGCGCTGCATTTCGCCGCCTACAGCCTGGTGGGCGAGAGCGTGAGGGACCCGGCCAAATACTATGACAACAACGTCGGGGCGGCGACCGCCTTCGCCTCGGCCCTGATCGGCGCCGGGGTCGAGGCCCTGGTGTTCTCGTCGACGGCGGCGACCTACGGCACCCCGACCGTCTCGCCCATCCCGGAGGACCACCCCACCGTTCCCATCAATCCCTACGGCGCCTCCAAACTGGCCTTCGAGGGGGCCCTGCGCTGGCTGGGGGAGGCGCACCCGTTCCGCTGGACGGCGCTGCGCTATTTCAACGCCGCCGGCGCCGACCTGGACGGTGAGGTGGGCGAGAGCCACGCCCCGGAGACCCACCTCATTCCCCTGCTGTGCCAGGCCCTGCTGGGCAAGGGGCCGGCCCTGACGGTGTTCGGCACAGACTACGCCACCCCGGACGGGGCGGCGGTGCGCGACTACATCCATGTCCTGGACCTGGCCGAGGCGCACATCCTCACCCTGCGCCGCCTGATGGAGGGCGGGCCAAGCGGGATCTACAATGTCGGCACCGGCGAAGGGGCGTCGGTGCTGCAGATCATCGCGGCGGCCGAGGCGGCGCTGGGCAAGCCCGTGCCGCACAGCTTCGGCCCGCGACGGGCGGGCGATCCGCCGTCCCTGGTCGCGGACAGCCGCCGCCTGCGCGCCGACTTCGGCTGGACCCCGCGCTATTCCGACCTCGACACCATCATCCGCACCGCGGCGCGCTGGCAGGCGGAGCGGCCCTATTAGCTGCTGAACAGGGGATACAGGCCCGGGTCGGGGCCTTCGGGCTGAGCGAGCAGTTCGATGTGGCGCCCCTCGGCCAGGGCCTGCTTGGTCAGGCCGATGGCCACCGCGAGGGCCTCCGCCCGGGTGGCGAACCGGCCGATCTGCGCGCGGCCCGACAGGACCCGCCAGTCGCGGCCACAGGCGATCACCGCATAGCGCAGCCTCGGCGGCGGCTCAGGTCGTCCGTCCGGCTCGGCGGCCGAAGCGGTGGGATTCGTTGGCTCC
Source organism: Caulobacteraceae bacterium (assembly GCA_965279095.1). Classification (GTDB taxonomy): domain Bacteria; phylum Pseudomonadota; class Alphaproteobacteria; order Caulobacterales; family Caulobacteraceae; genus CBDIHH01. The sequence goes on along the minus strand of CBDIHH010000007.1, from coordinate 1,058,569 downwards.
ATAGGCGCTCCTCCAAGCCAGGGCGCCCCCCGGGCTCAGGCTAGAACCTCGAGACCAAACACAACGTTAAAGTTGCAGGCCCGGCGCAATTTTACGCGCAATGGTAGAGGCCATCACCGCATCGCCGCCGCGATATTGCCCCCGTCCACCGTCAGGACAGCGGCGGTGGTCCTGTCGGCCAGGGCCAGGGAAACGAACGCCTGGGCGACGTCGTCGGCGGTCACCTCCTGGCCCAGCAGGTTGCCGCCCATATAGGCCGCCTCGCTCAGCCCCCGCGCCTGCGACCGGACCGCGATCATGGCGTCGGACAGCAGGTTTGAGCGGATGCGATCGGCGTTGACGCAGTTGGCGCGGATGCCCTCGGCGCCGTGGTCCAGCGCATACTGCCGCGACAGGGCCAGCACCGCGGCCTTGGGCAGGCCGTAGGGGCCGAAGTCCGGCCCCGGATTGATCGCCTGTTTCGACGCGTTGAACAGCAGCACCCCGCCGGTCCCCTGGCGCCGCATGATCCGCACCGCCGCCTGGGCGACGCTCTGATGGGCGAAGAAGTTCAGCTCGAAGCTCTCGCGCAGCACCGCCTCGGACACCTCGCCGATGCGGCCGGTGACGGCGGAGCCGGCGTTGCTGACCAGGATGTCGAGGCCGCCGAAGCGCTCGGCGATGCGATCGAAGGCGGCGGCCACCTGGGCCGGGTCGGCGACATCGCAGCCCAGGGCGAGGCCCTTGCAGGCGCCTGCGGCGGCCGCCGCCGCGATAGTGTCGCGGTCGAGCAGCGCCACCTGCGCGCCCGCGGCGGCGAAGGCCCGCGCCGTCGCCGCGCCGATGGTCCCGCCGGCCCCGGTGATGGCGACCACCTGGCCCGCCAGGGGCGCCCGCCGTCCCTGGCCGAGCTTGGCCTGTTCCAGGGACCAGTATTCCATCTCGAAGATGTCGGCCTCGTCCAGGCCCTCGAAACGGCCCAGCCCCTCGGCGGCGGTGATCACCGCGGCGTTGGTCTGGCCGATGTCGGCGGCGACGGCCGCATCCTTGGCCGCGCCGCCGACCCCGAACAGCCCCAGGCCCGGAACCAGCAGCCAGCGGGGCAGCGGGTCCAGCATGGTCCGGGCCGGACCGGGGGCGGCGGCGTCCTGCCGCTCGAAATAGGCGCGGTAGCGGTCCGCGTAGGCGGCGACGGCCTCGCGGGTCGCCCGGGCGAAGCCGTCCAGATCTGCGGCCACAGGCTGCGGCAGCCGCAGGGGCCAGGGCTTGATGCGGATCACATGATCCGGCGTCACCGGCCCCGCCTGGCTGTAGAGGCCCGCGTCCGCGCCGCCGGCGTAGGCCAGGGCGTCATCCCCGCCCCGGTGATCCAGCATCACCCGCGACCAGCGGCCGCCGCCGAGCGACTGGGCCAGGGCGCCGCGCAGGATCGGGGCCACCTCGGCCAGGCGCGCCGTGGGACCGGCCAGGGGCGCCTGGGCGAGCGGCCGGCGGGGGCCCGCCGCCAGGGCCGCCTCGGCGAGGGTGACCATCTCGATCATCCGCTCATAGGACTGCCGGGCGGTGTCGCCCCAGGTGAAGACGCCGTGCTTGTGCAGGATCATCCCCTCAGCGGCCGGGTGCGCCTCCGCCGCCGCCGCCGCCAGCTTGGCCAGGGTGAAGCCGGCCATGCAGTAGGGAACGACCACCATCCGCTCGCCATAGACCCCGCGGCACCGGGCCTCCCCGTCGGGCTGGTCGCTCAGGGCCAAGACGGCGTTGGCGTGGGTGTGGTCGACGAACCGGGCCGGGACCCAGGCGTGCAGCAGGGTCTCCACCGAGGGATTGGGCGCGGCGGACTGGAGCAGGGCGCCGCGCTGGGCGTCGACCATGCCCTCGTCGGACAGGACGTCCACGCCGCGCAGGGCCAGCAGGGCGTCCAGGCGCACGGCGGGCAGGCCCTGGGGTTCGATGAACTCGAGGTCCCAGCCCGACCCCTTGACGCAGAGGACGGCCACCGGCGCGCCGGTGACGTCCACGGCGGTGGTCTTGACCGAGGTGTTGCCGCCGCCGTGCTGGACCAGCCGGGGGTCGGCGCCGAGCAGGCGGCTGGAATAGACGCGTAGGGCGAGATCCTCGCCGACTCCCTGCGCCCCGTAGCGGGCGACCAGGGCGGCGGCCGCCTCGTCCGACCAGGCGCTGTTCATGGCGACGTCCTCATCCCTTAGGCCGCCGGCGCCGGGGCGCCGAGCCGCGCGGCCAGGTCGTCAGCGTCCAGACCATCGATCTGCACCGTCTTCACCCGGGCCGTGGCGCCGGCGGCCAGGGACAGGCGCGAGCGCGGCGCGCCCAGGGTCTTGGCGAGCAGGCGCAGCAGGGCCTCGTTGGCCTCCCCGCCGGTGGCGGCGGCGCTGACGCGCGCCTTCAGATAGGGACGCCCGGCGCCGTCCGCGGCCCAGCCCTCGACCGCGTCACGGCCGCCCCGCGGCGTCAGCCTGACCGTCAAGCGGGCCAAGCCCTTAGCCGAGGAGGGCGATCAGTGGGCCGGCGGCGAGCCGGTTGAAGACGATCTTGATGAACTGCAGGCCCAGGATCAGCACGATGGGGCTCAGGTCCACCCCGCCCAGCTGGGGGACGACCCGGCGGATCGGCTGCAGGGCCGGGGTGGTGACGCGGTCGACGAAGTCGAGGACCCGATTCACGATCGGGTTGCGGGCGTTGATGACATTGAAGGCGATCAGCCAGCTGAGCACAGCCATGATGATGATCACCCAGATGTAGAGGTCGATCACGGTATTGATGAGCCAGACGAGGGCGACGCCCATGGATCGTTCCTTCTCGCGCCCCGGGCGCCGTAGCTGCGGACATAGGCCGCCGGGGGCGGGGCGGCAAGCCGGGCGGGGGCGCGGGGGGCTGCATCGCCTCGGCGTTTGGTGCTAGGAGGCGCGGGCCGGGGCTCCGGCGGCGAGGGGAGACACCAGATGGCGGTCATCGTCACCGGCGCGGCCGGCTTCATCGGCCAGCATGTGGCCGAACGGCTGCTCCAACGCGGCGAGACCGTGATCGGGGTCGACAATTTCAACGACTATTACGACCCGGCGCTGAAGGCGGCGCGGACGGCGCGCCTGGACGAGCACGCCGGCTTCCGCATGGCGCGGATGGACATCGCCGACTCCGACGCCTTCGCCGCCCTCATGCGCGAGACCGGGGCCGACCGGGTGGTGCACCTCGCCGCCCAGGCGGGGGTGCGCTATTCTCTGGAAAACCCCTTCGCCTACCAGCGCTCCAACCTCGCCGGCCACCTGTCGGTGCTGGAGGCCTGCCGCCATCAGCCGGGGTTCGCCAGCCTCGTCTATGCCTCGTCGAGCTCGGTCTATGGCGATCGGCCCATGGGCGGCGCGGGCTTTCGCGAAGACGACCCCACCGTCAGCCCGGTGTCGCTCTACGCCGCCACCAAGCGCGCCTGCGAGCTGATGAGCCACAGCTACGCCCACCTCTACGCCCTGCCCTCCACCGGCCTGCGCTTCTTCACCGTCTATGGGCCGTGGGGCCGGCCCGACATGGCCTATTTCAGCTTCACCCAGAAGATCCTCGCGGGGGAGCCGATCGAGGTCTATGGCGAGGGCCGCATGGCGCGGGACTTCACCTATGTGGACGACATCGTCGACGGGGTTCTGGGGACTCTCGACAACCCGCCGCCGCCGGGGGGCGCCAACGCCGACCTGCACCGGGTGTTCAACATCGGCGACAGCCACCCGGTGGGGCTGATGGAGATGATCTCGACCCTGGAGGCGGCCCTCGGGCGCGAGGCCCAGAAGGTGTTCCGGCCCATGCAGCCGGGCGATGTCACCGCCACCTACGCCGACGTGTCGCGGCTGCACGCCCTGAGCGGCTACCAGCCCAAGGTGATGCTGGCCGAGGGCCTGGGCCGGTTCGCCGCCTGGTACCGCAGCTACTACGGCTGAACCGGGCGTCGCGAGCGCCCTTCCGCCGCCCGCCGCCGCCCGCTAGGTTCCCGGCCATGAACGCCACCCCCGACGTCGCCCCCGGGCCGGCGGTCCCCGCCGACGCCACGCCCGTGATGGCCCAGTTCTTCGAGGCCAAGGCCAGGCAGCCCGACGCCCTGGTGTTCTTCCGCATGGGCGACTTCTACGAGCTGTTCTTCGAGGACGCCGTCCAGGCGGCCGCGGCCCTGGGCATCGCCCTGACCCACCGCGGCAAGCACGGCGGCGACGACATCCCCATGTGCGGGGTGCCCGTCCACGCCGCCGAGGCCTACCTCGCCAAGCTGATCCGGGCCGGGTTCAAGGTCGCCGTCTGCGAGCAGATGGAGGCGCCGTCAGAGGCCCGAAAGCGCGGTTACAAGTCCATCGTGCGGCGCGAGGTGGTGCGGGTGGTCACCCCGGGCACCCTCACCGAGGACGGGCTGCTCGACGCCCGCGGCGCCAACCGGCTGGCGGCCGTGGCCGTGCGCGGCGGGCAGGCGGCCATCGCCACGGTGGAGCTGTCCACCGGTGAGGTCGAGAGCCTGCTGATGGGGCGCGAGGCGGTGGCGGCGACCCTGGCGGCGCTGCAGCCGTCGGAGGTTCTGGTTCCCGATCGCCTGTTCGCCGACGAGGTGCTGGCGGCCGCCCTCAAGGCCTGCCCGGGGCTGGTGCAGCCCCTGCCCAGCGCCCTCGCCGAGCCGTCGGCGTCGGAGGCGCGGCTGAAGCGGCTCTATGGCGTCGACACCCTCGACGGCTTCGGGGCCCTGTCGGGCGCCGAGATCTCGGCCCTGGGCCTGATCGCGGCCCATCTGGACTCCACCCAGGGGGGCCGGCTGCCGGCCCTGCGTCCGCCCCGCCGGGCCATGGGCGACGAGGCCATGGCCATCGATCCCGCCACCCGGGCCAGCCTGGAGATCGAGCGCGCCCAGTCCGGCGCCCGCGAAGGCTCGCTGCTGGGCGCCGTCGATCGCACCGTCACCGCGGGGGGCGCGCGGATGCTGGCCGCCCGGCTGTCGCGGCCACTGCTGGATCCCGCCGCCATCGACGCCCGGCTCGACGCCGTGGCCTGGTGGGTCGACCGGCGCGCCCTGCGCCAGGCCCTGCGCGAGCGGCTCAAGGCGGCCGGCGACATGGCCCGCGCCCTTTCCCGCCTGGCCCTGGGCCGCGGCGGACCCCGCGACCTGGGCGTGCTGCTCGGGGCGCTGGACTGCGGCGAGGCGATCTGCGCCCTGGCGCGCGCCGAAGACCAGGCCCTCGACCCGCCCCCCGCCGAGATCTCAACCGCGCTGGACGCCCTCAGCCTCGGCCCCGCCCTGGCGGACTATCGCGCCGCCCTGGCCCAGGGCCTTGGCCCCGACCTGCCCGCCCAGGCCCGCGACGGGGGATTCGTCGCCGCCGGGGTGCGCCCGGCCCTGGACGAGGCGCGGGCCCTGCGCGACGACAGCCGCCGGGTGGTGCTGGAGCTGGAGCAGCGCCTCCAGCGCGAGAGCGGCGTCGCCCTGCGCATCCGCCACAACGCCGTGCTCGGCTATTTCGTCGAGGCCAGCGCCAAGCAGGCCGAACCCCTCTTCGCGCCGCCCCTGAACGCCACCTTCATCCATCGCCAGACCCTGGCCAACCAGGTGCGCTTCACCACCGTCGACCTGGCCGAGCTGGACGCCCGCATCGCCCAGGCGGCCGAGCGGGCCCTGGCCATCGAACTGGACACCTTCGAGGCCTGGCGCGCCGGGGCGTCGGCCCTGGCCGGCCCGATCCAGGCGGCGGCGGAGGCTCTGGCGCGGCTGGACGTGGCGGCGGGACTCGCCGAATGGGCGCAGGACGCCCGGGCCGTGCGGCCGCAGATCGACCGCTCCCTGGCCTTCGAGGCCGAGGCCGCCCGCCATCCGGTGGTGGAGGCCGCGGTGACCCGCGCCGGCGACCCCTTCACTCCCAACGACTGCCGGCTGGACGGATCCGGCGCCGCCTGCGCGCGGCTGGCCATCGTCACCGGGCCCAACATGGCCGGCAAGTCGACCTTCCTGCGCCAGAACGCCCTGTTGGCCGTGCTCGCCCAGGCGGGATCGTTCGTGCCCGCCAAGCGCCTGCGGCTGGGGGTCGTGGACCGCCTGTTCAGTCGCGTCGGCGCCGGCGACGACCTGGCCCGGGGGCGCTCCACCTTCATGAACGAGATGGTCGAGACCGCGGCGATCCTGACCCAGGCCACCCCGCGCTCCTTCGTCATCCTCGACGAGATCGGCCGCGGCACCGCCACCTACGACGGCCTCGCCATCGCCTGGGCCTGCGCCGAGGCCCTGCACGATGTGAACCGCTGCCGCGCCCTGTTCGCCACCCACTACCACGAGCTGGCCCAGCTGGAGCGGCGGCTGGGGCATGTGTGCAACCTGTCCCTGCGCGCCAAGGAGTGGAACGGCGACCTGGTGTTCCTGCATGAGGCCCGGCCGGGGCCCGCGGACCGCTCCTATGGGGTGCAGGTGGCCAAGCTGGCGGGGGTTCCGGCGGCCGTGGTCAGCCGCGCCCGCGAGGTGCTGCAGCGGCTGGAGAGCGAGGCCGCGTCCCCGGCCCGGCTGGACGACCTGCCCCTGTTCGCCGCCGCCGCCGAGCCCCCCGCGCCGGCCTTCGGCCCCAGCGCGGTGGACGGGGCCCTGGCGGACCTGGACCTGGACGGCATGTCGCCGCGCGAGGCCATGGACGCCCTCTACCGGCTCAAGGGTCTGCTGCCCGCCCGTTGAGGCGTGGGCAACCCTCGCATCGACGCTCAACTGGGCCTATGTATCTGCCCCATGCCGCCTCGCCTGCGCCCCACCCACATCGAATATATCGTCGACGGGGTGAAGCTGCGCGCCCAGCTGACCGCCGCGGCCCTCGACGCCATCGGCGACGAGCCGGAGCAGCGGCGGCGGGCCCTGGATCTGCTCAAGGCCGCCCTGTTCCGCGGGCGGATGATCGTCAAGGAGCGGCTGGAGAACGGCGCCGGCGGCATCGAGACCAGCACCCTGCTGTCGGGGGTCACCGACGAGGTGGTGCGCGCCCTCTATGACTTCACCACCGTGCATGTGTTCCGCGCCAGCAATCCCACCGAGGGCGAGCGCATGGCGCTGATGGCGGTGGGCGGCTACGGCCGCGGCGCCCTGGCGCCCTTCTCGGACATCGATCTGCTGTTCCTGCGGCCCTACAAGCAGACCGCGCACACCGAGAGCGTGATCGAGTTCATGCTCTATGCCCTGTGGGACCTGGGCTTCAAGGTCGGCCACGCCTCGCGCACCGTGGACGAGTGCATCAAGCTGTCGCGCGAGGACTTCACCATCCGCACCTCGATCCTGGAGGCGCGGCGGCTGACCGGCGACGCCCGCCTGGCCGAGGACCTGCAGCGGCGGTTCCGCGAGGAGGTGGTCAAGGGCACGGGCGCGGAGTTCGTCGCCGCCAAGCTCAAGGAGCGCGACGACCGCCACCGGCGGGCGGGCACCTCGCGCTATCTGGTCGAGCCCAACGTCAAGGAGGGCAAGGGCGCCCTGCGCGACCTGCACACCCTGTTCTGGATCGCCCAGTATCTGCACCCGGGGACAGCCACCAACGGGGTGGTGCAGCTGGACTTCTTCGATCGCAGGGACGTGCGCCTGTTCGTCCGGGCCTTCGACTTCCTGTGGGCGGTGCGCTGTCACCTGCATTTCGTCACAGGGCGCGCCGAGGAGCGGTTGAGCTTCGACCTGCAGCCCGAGGTGGCCCGCCGCATGGGCTATGGCGATCGCGGCGACGCCCCGGCGGTGGAGCGGTTCATGCGCCGCTACTTCCTGATCGCCAAGGAGGTCGGCGCCCTGACCCGCGCCTTCTGCGCCAAGCTTGAGGTCGACGAGGCCAAGCGGCGGCCCCAGGGCCTGTCGCGGTTCCTGGGCGGGCGGCGCGGGTCACGCAAGCCCCTGGACGCCCCCGGCTTCATCGAGGATGGCGGCCGCCTGGGGGTGGAGGGACCGCAGGTGTTCGAGGCCGACCCGGTCAACCTGCTGCGCCTGTTCGTCATCGCCGACCGCCGCGACCTGGACCTGCACCCCGACGCCTTCACCGCGGTGAACCGGTCCCTGGGCCTGATCACCCCCAAGGTGCGGCGCGATCCCGCCGCCGTGACCGCCTTCCTCGATGTGCTGGCCCGGGGCAAGCACACCAGCCGCGTCCTCACCCTGATGAACGACTCCGGGGTGTTGGGCCGGTTCATCCCGGAGTTCGCCCGCATCGTCGCCCAGATGCAGTTCAACATGTACCACTCGTACACGGTGGACGAGCACACCCTGCGGGCGGTGGCGGTGATCGCCGACATCGCTGCGGGGCGACTGGTCAGCGACCTGCCGACGACCTCGGCGGTCTATCCGCTGATCATCGACAAGGAAGCCCTGTTCCTGGCCATGCTGCTGCACGACACCGGCAAGGGCGGCGAGGGCGGCCAGGAGAAGGCCGGGGCCCGCGCCGCGCGTCAGGCCTGCGAGCGCATGGGCCTGGAGCGCGACCGGGTGGAGCTGGTCGCCTGGCTGGTGGAGCACCACCTGGTGATGAGCGACTACGCCCAGAAGCGCGACATCGCCGATCCACGCACGGTCACCGCCTTCGCCCAGATCGTCCAGAACCCCGAGCGCCTGCGGCTGCTGGTGGCGCTGACGGTGGCGGACATCCGTGCGGTCGGGCCGGGGGTCTGGAACGGCTGGAAGGCGCAGCTGATGCGCGAGCTCTACACCGCCACCGAGGCGGTGTTCCGCGGCGGGCGCGGCACCGACCCGGCGGCGGCGGTGCGGCGGCGCATGGAGGTCTCGGCCCAGGAGGCCCGCATCGAGCTGGGCGCCAAGGACCCGGCCCTGGCCGACTGGGCCTGGTCCATGGAGGACGCCTATTTCGTCGGCGCCGGCAAGGACGAGCAGCTGATCCACGCCGAGCTGGCGCGGCGGGCGGACGGCGGCGGCGCGGCGGCCAGCGCCCGTATCCGCGACGACCGCAACGCCGCCGAGGTGGTGATCGCCGCGCCCGACCGCCTGGGCCTGTTCGCCGACCTGGCCTCGGCCCTGGCCGGGCTCGGGGCCAATGTGGTGGGCGCCCGGGTCTATACCTCCAGGAGCGGCCAGGCCCTCGACATCTTCTATCTGCAGGACGTCACCGGGGCGCCATTCGGCGCGGACAACCCCAAGCTGATCGACCGGCTGGCGTCGGTGATGGAGGCCGCCGCCTCCGGGGCCGCGCCGGCGTTCGAGCGGCGCCGGGGCCTGGACCTGGGCCGCGCCGCCGCCTTCACCATCGCCCCCACGGTGACCGTGGACAACGAGACCTCCGAGGAGGCGACGGTGGTCGAGGCCTCCGGACGCGACCGGCCGGGCCTGCTGGAAGCCCTGGCGCGCGCCCTGTCGGCGGCGGGCCTGTCGATCCTGTCGGCCCATATCGACAACTACGGCGAGCGCGCGGTCGACACCTTCTACGTGCGCAAGGACGGCATGAAGCTGCCCGACGGCCGCCCGGCCGCGGCCCTGCGCGCCAGCCTGCTGCGCGCCCTCGACGACGCCGATCCCGCCCCGGCGCCCAAGGGCCGGCCAAAGCTGGAGCGCGCCCGGGCGAGCGTGGCCCGCTGAGGGCGCCCCGCGCTTGACCGGCTGTGCGCCGGGGCGTAGGGCCGCGGGGTGAGCGAACTGCCCCCGACCTTGCCCGAGCCGACGCCGCCGGTGGCGCCGACCCAGCCGCCGGGGCGAGGCTCCAGCCTGATCCGCTCGTCGGCGATCAATTCCAGCCTGACCCTGCTCAGCCGGCTGATGGGCTTCGCCCGCGACCTGGTGATCTCCTACCGGATGGGGGCCAGCGCCACTCCGGCGGCGGACGCCTTCAACACCGCCCTGGCCTTCCCCAACCTGTTCCGGCGCATCTTCGCCGAGGGCGCCTTCGCCTCGGCCTTCGTTCCCGCCTATGCCCGCGCCCTGCAGGACAAGGGCGAGGAAGACGCCGACAAGCTGGCCGGCGACGCCATGGCCACCCTGGCCGCCGCCACCATCGCCCTGACCGTGGTCGCCCAGCTGTCGATGCCGTGGCTGATGTATCTGATCAATCCCGGCTACGCGGACGATCCCGAGAAGTTCAACCTCGCGGTGAAGCTGACCATCATCACCATGCCCTACCTGCCGTGCATGGCCATCTACGCCCACCTGTCGGGGGTGCTCAACGCGCGGGGACGGTTCGTGCTGTCGGCGGGGGCCCCCACCCTGCTCAACATCGTCATGCTGATCTTCGTCTTCCCCATGACCGACCCGATCCGCGCGGCCTTCGCCGCCTCCGTCGGGGTCATCGTCGCCGGCCTGTGCCAGGCGGGGCTGCTGACCTGGGGGGTCAACCGCTCCGGCGCCCGGGTGCATTGGGTGCTGCCGCGCCTGACTCCCGAGATCAAGACCCTGATCGCCCTGGCGGTCCCCGGGGCCATCGCCGCCAGCGCCACCCAGATCAACATCTTCATCTCCGGCGTGCTCGCCTCGCACATCAACGGCGCCCGATCCTGGCTGGCGGCGGCCGACCGTCTCTACCAACTGCCCCTGGGCCTGGTCGGCGTGGCCATCGGCGTGGCGCTGCTGCCCGGCCTGTCGCGGGCCGTCAGCTCCGGCGACAAGGCGGTCGCCCAGGGGACCATGGACCAGGCCATCACCCTGGCCATGGCGCTGACCCTGCCCGCCGCCGCGGCCCTGGTGGCCATGCCCTTCTTCCTGATCGACGCCCTGTTCACCCGCGGCCAGTTCACCGCCTTCGACGCCCACCAGACCGCCGCCGCCCTGCTGCAGTACGGCTGGGGCGTGCCCGCCTTCGTCCTCGCCCGGGTGCTGGCGCCGGCCTTCTTCGCCCGCCAGGACACCAAGGCGCCGATGCGCTTCGCCCTGGTGGCGGTGGCGGTCAACATTGTCGCCGGGATCGGGCTGTTCAATCTCATCGGCTTCCAGGGCATCCCGGCGGCCACCAGCCTGGCGGCCTGGGTCAATGTGGGGCTGATGATCACCGCATTGGGACGGATGGGCTTCTACCGCTTCGGCCCCGCCGCGGCGGGGCGGCTGGCGCGCATCGTCCTGGCCAACGCCGTCTTCGGCCTCGCCCTGGCGGCCGCCTCGCACTATCGCGAGGGGATCCAGTCGCTGTTCGTCGGCCTGCGCCTGCCCTTCATCGGCGGCAAGGAGCTGGCGCTGCTGCTGGTGGTCGCGGCGGCCAGCGTCCTCTATCCCGTCTTCCTGTTCGCCCTGGGCGCCGTCACCCCCGCCGAGCTGAAGGCCGTGGTCCGCCCGGCGCGCTGAGGGGCCCTGCATTAATGGAGATCGAAGGCGTTTTGCTGTAGCGTCCGGCCTTCGCCGGGCGACCCTGCCCCCTTCGAACCAAGGACTTGCCGTCTTGTTTGGACAGCTCTTCGCCCGGCAGACGCGGCGGCCCGCCGCCCCGCCCGATGTGGGCGACCGGCTGGTCTATGCGGTGGGCGACATCCATGGGCGCCTCGACCTGCTCAAGGGTCTGGTGCAGCGGGTCTGCGCCGACGCCATCTCCCTGCGCCCCGACAAGCAGCCGATGATGATCTTCCTGGGCGACTATATCGACCGCGGCAGCGACAGCCGCGGGGTGCTCGAGCACCTGCGCGCCCTGCAGGCCTCGGTGGCCTTCGAGGTGCGACTGCTCAAGGGAAACCACGAGGAGGAACTGCTGCGCTTCCTGGACGACGCCGCGGTCGGGCCGATCTGGGCCGAGTTCGGCGGCCGCGAGACCCTGCAGTCCTACGGGATCACCGCCCCACGGCGCCACGCGGAGGCGGAGGCATGGGAGAGCGCCCGCGCCGCCCTCAACGCCGCCATGCCGGCCGCGCACCGACGGCTGCTCGAGGCGCTGGAGGTGTCGATCGCGGTGGGCGACTACTTCTTTGTCCACGCCGGGGTGCGGCCGGGCGTCGCGCTGGAGGCCCAGAGCGACCACGATCTGATGTGGATCCGCGAGGAGTTCCTCTATTGCGACAAGCCCTTCGGCAAGGTGGTGGTGCACGGGCACACGCCGCTGCCCGAGGCGGAGTTGAAGGCCAACCGCATCAGCATCGACACCGGCGCCTATGCCACCGGGCTGCTGACCTCCGTCCGCCTGGACGGAGAGCAGCAACACCTGATCCAGTTCAGCGGCTAAGGCGGGCGCATGGCCCGGCGACGATGCGACGCATGGGGCGTCCCGGCCGGGACCGTCATACGTCCGCCGCGAAAGCGTCGTATCGCCCACGGCCTTGCACGTCCTTACCGCATGGTAAGTAATTGGTGACCTAGTTTCGACCTGCTCATGTGAGGGCGGCTCAGCCCTCGAAGGACATGCCTGGTGCCCATTCGCCCCCCCTCGCCCGCCGACGCCTCCCCCGCGCGCGCCGCCCTGAGCGCCGCCAAGGGGCCGTTCATCGCCGCCGCCGTCTTCAGCGGCGCGATCAACATCCTGATGCTGAGCGGCTCGCTGTTCATGCTCCAGGTCTATGACCGGGTGATCCCCAGCCGCAGCGTCCCGACCCTGCAGGCCCTGTGCGTGCTGATCCTCATCCTCTACGGCTTCCAGGCGGCGCTGGAACAGGTCCGGACCCGGCTGTTCGCTCGGGTCGGCACCCAGCTGGACGCCCAGCTCAGCCCCCTGGTCTTCGCCGCCAACATCCGCCGCGGCCTGGTGGGCCAGGCCGGCCAGGGCGCGCCCTTCCGCGACCTGGAACAGCTGCGCGGCTTCCTCGCCGGCGGCGGGCCCGGCGCCATCTTCGACCTGCCCTGGTTCCCCATCTACCTGATCCTGCTGTTCATGCTGCATCCGATCCTGGGGATGTTCGGCCTGGTCGGCGCCCTGATCCTGGCGGTGATGGCGCTGCTGACCGACCGCTCCACCCGGCCCCTGCAGGCCCAGTCCGCGGCCCTGACCGCCGAGGCGGCGGGCATGGCCGAGGCCGCCCGGCGCAACGCCGAGACCGTGGCGCCCCTGGGAATGACCACCGCCCTGTCGCGGGCCTGGCAGGCCAAGACCTTCGCCGCCGGCCGCTCCGTGCTGGCGTCCAGCGACATCGCCGGCCGCTACGGCGGCATCACCCGTTTTGTGCGCATGGCGCTTCAGTCCCTGGTGCTGGGCGTCGGCGCCTGGCTGGTGATCACCGGCAAGGCGTCCGGGGGGGTCATGATCGCCTCCTCCATCCTGCTCGGGCGCGCCCTTGCCCCGGTGGAGCTGTCGATCGCCCAGTGGCGCAGCTTCGTCAGCGCCCGCCAGGCGTTCGGGCGCCTGTCCACCATCCTGTCGGCCCCGGGCCTGCTGGCCGAGCGCGGCGTCGCCCTGCCCGCGCCAAACCAGACCGCCATCGCCGAAGCGCTCGCGGTGGCCGCCCCGGCGTCCCGGACCCCCTACCTTCGCGGCATCAACTTCGACCTCGTCGCCGGGGACGCCCTGGGCGTCATCGGCCCCAGCGGCTCGGGCAAGTCGACCCTGGCGCGCGCCCTGGTCGGGGTGTGGCCCATCGTCGGCGGCTCCTTCCGGCTGGACGGCTCGACGCTCGACCAATGGTCCTCCGAGGACGCCGGACGCTTCATCGGCTACCTGCCGCAGAGCGTCGAGCTGTTCGCCGGCACCATCGGCGAGAACATCGCCCGCTTCGAGGCCAATGCGGACCCTGACAACATCCTGCGCGCGGCCAAGGAGGCGGGCGTCGACGCCCTGATCCGCAGCATGCCCGACGGCTTCGACACAATGGTGGGCGAGGGCGGCGCCCTGTTGTCGGCCGGACAACGCCAGCGCGTGGGCCTGGCCCGAGCCCTTTACCGCGAGCCGTTCCTGGTGGTGCTTGATGAGCCCAATTCCGCCCTCGACGCCGAAGGCGAAGCGGCCCTGACCGAGGCGATCCTCAACATGAGGCGACGGGGCGGGGTGGCCATCGTCATCGCCCACCGGCCCAGCGCCCTGCAGGCGGCCAACAAGGTGCTGGTGCTGGCCAATGGCCAGCAGCGGGCCTTTGGTCCCCGGGACGAAGTTTTGAAGCGGGTGCTGTCGGCGGTGCCCGCCGAAGCCGCCGCTGAGGCCAATGCGTCATGAGCACTACCGATGTCGCGCCCGTCCAGGTCGCCAACCACGACCTGAAGAAACACGCCCGGTTCGGCTTCATCCTGCTCGGCCTGATCGTGCTGATGGTGGTGGGTTGGGGCGGCCTCGCCCAGATCGCCGGGGCGGTGGTGGCTCCGGGCCAGGTGGCCCTGGAGAGCAGCGTCAAGCGGGTGCAGCACAAGGAAGGCGGCATCGTCTCGGAGCTCTACGTCAAGGAAGGCGACAAGGTCCGCGCGGGCCAGCTGCTGGCCTCGATCGACTCCACGGTGCCGCGCGCCAACCTGGCGGTGGTGCAGAACCAGATCGAGGAGCTCACCGCCCGGCGCCTGCGCCTGCGCGCCGAGCGGGACGGCCAGACCCGGATCCCGGCCTCGGCCCTGAGGGACGCGCCGGACACCCCGACCTTCAAGGCCATCATGGCGTCGGAGATGCGGCTGATGGCCGAGCGCCGGAGCCTGCGGAACCAGAAGAAGGCGCAGCTCACCCAGCAGATGCAGCAGGCGCGCCAGCAGATCGAGGGCTACCAGGCCCAGGTGAATTCCCAGGGGGCCCAGCGCGACCTCATCGTGGAAGAGGTCAAGGGCATCCGCCAGCTGTACGACAAGGGTCTGGCGACCCTGTCTCGGCTGAATTCTCTTGAACGCGAGGCCAGCCGCCTGGACGGCGCCCAGGGCGAGCTGATGGCCTCGGCCTCGGCCGCCCGCACCAAGATTTCCGAGATCCAGGTGCAAATGCTGCAGATCGATTCAGAAGACCTGTCGCAGGTGATGTCGGACCTCAAGGAGACCGAGATCAAGGTGGCGGAGCTGACCGAACAGAGGGTCACCAGCCAGGATCAGCTGCGGCGGGTCGAACTGCGCTCGCCGTCCGACGGCCAGGTTCAGCAGATGGTGATCCACACCAAGGGCGGCGTCGTGGGTCCCGGCGAGACCCTGATGCTGATCGTTCCTGAAAAGGACGAACTGATCGTCGAGGCGATGATCGATCCGCGCCACATCGACCAGGTGGCGGTGGGCCGGCCGGCCAAGGTGCGCTTCACCGCCTTCGAGGCGGCCAAGACGCCCGTCCTCGACGCCACCGTCGACCGGCTGTCCACGGACGTGCAGACCAATGAGAAGACCGGCGCCCAGTTCTATGTGGCGCGCCTGCGCATCGACCGTCCGCAGCTGCCGGCCAACATCCGCTCGCGGCTGGTGGCGGGCATGCCCGCCGAGGTGCAGATCGCCACCACCACCCGCAACGCCCTCAGCTACTTCATCAAGCCCCTGAGCGATCAGATGTCGCGAACCTTCCGCGAGGATTGACGGGGGCGATACGGCGCCGGGGAGGGGTTGAGCGATGCTGTCTAAACAACCTGGTCTAATTAAGATCGTCATCCTGGGGCTCGTTCTTGCGAGACCCCAGGACCCAGCAGCGAAGACCTTGCCGTGCGGCGCGTTGAGCGTGGCGCTGCTGGGTCCTGGATGAGTCCGCTTCGCGGCTCTCCAGGATGACGGCCATTGGGAGGACGTTGCTCAAAGCCCCTACGCCGGAAAGATCGGCTGGGTTGAGCGCTTCCGTTTAGGCAAAACCAATCTGGCGCGAACCCACCCTAGTCGAAGGAGCCGCCGGTCTCGTCGCGCCAGCGGGTGAGGGCCGACTCCAGATCGGTGGAGAAGTCATAGCCGCGGGCCTTCAGCCAGCCGGGCTCGATCTTGGTGGACTGCACGAGCTTGAGGATCCGTTCGCGGTGGATCGGGTTCTTCAGGCCCACCGCGTTGAGAACCTCGAACCCGGTGGCCGCAGCCAGCATGGCGAAGGTGGGGATGGTCGGCGGGCGGGCCTTCAGGCCGGCGACACGGCCGAAGGTCTTGACGATATCCTCGGTGGTGCTCTGCGCCGGATAGGCGAAGTTGAACAGGATCGAGGGGTCGTCCTGGTCCAGGGCGAAGTCCAGGCAGCGCAGCAGCTCGTCCACATAGCCGCCGCTCTTGATGGCGTCCCGGCGACCCGGATAGACGAAGTAGCCGCCGCGCAGGGCCTTGGCCAGGTGGGTGTAGTTGCCCCGCTCACCCGGACCGAACACCACGCCGGGCCGCACGATGACCAGCTTGCGCCGGGGCGAGAAGCCCTGCCACTGGCGGTGGATGACCTCGGCCATGCGCTTGGAATGGCCGTACGCCGATACGGGCTTCAGCGGCGACGCCTCGTCGAGCAGATTTTCGGAGGGTCCGTAGACCGAGATCGAGCTGGTGAAGACGATGCGGTCGACCCGCGTCGCCTCGGCCAGGGCGGTGACGTTCAGGGCGCCCAGGACGTTGGTCTCATAGTATTCCGGGAACGGATGGCCCGGCGTGCGGTGGACGGCCGCAAGGTTGTAGAAGGTCGACGCGCCGACGCCGAGGGCCTCGGGCAGGGGTTCGCGTACGTCGTGGGTCTCGTAGGTCACCCCCTCCAGTCGCCGGCGGGGGGGCAGGATATCCACGGCGCGCACCCGGCCCGGATGGGCCTCGTTCAGGCGCTGGACCAGCCGCGTGCCGATGAATCCGCTGGCGCCGAAGACGACGAGGGCGCTGTCGGGGGGGGTGGCCATGGGCGGGATATCTCCTTCGGCGCGCGGCGGCCGGCCTACTGCGAGGCCTCGGCCCACCGGTTGTCGTAGAAGCGGTTGTCGTAGTGGTACCACCAGGCGAGATTGGCCTTGGCCGTCTCGTCCAGGCCCTTGTCGACCGAGCTGGGATTGCGATGCGAGCCGACCTCGTCGCTGGGGAGGCTGGCGCGACCCTCCAGACCCAGCCGGGTCAGCAGGGCCTTGAAGTCGGCGTCCATGCGCTCCTGGAAGCCCACGAACAGCACATCGGCGGCGCGCCCGGCCAGGTAGTCCTCGCTCTCGAACCAGCGGGTGAAGCTGTCGCGGACGTGGAAGATGTTCTGCATCGCCATGCGCGCCCGCGCTTCCAGGTCTTTGTCCTCGGACGACAGGGCGAGGGCGAGCTGACGGGCGGTCTGGAATTCGCGGAAGGCCACCGCCTCCAGGGGGCGCCACGGGATGTGCAGGCGCGGGCGCCCCTCGCGCTGGCGGCTGTAGAAGGCGCTGACGTAGCGGGATTCAGGCCGGCGCAGGAAATAGAAGACCTTGTCGCCCTCGGGGATGTCGCGCAGGGACACACCGTGGCCGTGCAGGAACAGCTCATAGGTTCCGGCGCCGCGCAGGGGCATCAGGGCCACTTTGACCGCCGTGCCGCCGGTCTTGCCGACGTGGATGAAGTGCGCCTTCGGACGGCCCTTCAGGCTGGCCGCCAGGTAGCGGACGGCCGCCCCCTTGGTGAGGCAGGAAGGAACACCTAGTCGATTCGCCATATCGCCCCCCGCAGGTCCCCGGACCCGGTGTGATCATTTCGCATCTGCGAAGACCGCCGCCCGCGCTTTACGTCGCAGAGCCAGCCGGTCATTGCAAGCTCGCCCCCCGGCTCAGCCGCGCTGCGCGCTTCTTTGCCGGTGCGCCGCCACCGCCACGGTCACCGCCTGGGCAAAGGCGAAGGCCAGCCACAGGGGCGCCCAGGCGGCCCGACGGTAGAAGAAGGGCGCCACCTGCGAGCAGACGATGGCCGCCAGCAGGGCGCCCAGACACGCCAGGGCGGCCAGGCCGTAGCCGTTCATCCGGGCCCCGGCGATGGTCGCCGCGGTCGTGCTGCGCAGCACCGCCACCAGGATCAGGACGACGCCGAGCAGACCCAGCATGCCGGCCTCGTACCACAGGCCGATGAAGATATTGTGCGGGGCCGTGCCGTTGCCCGTGGAGTGGAAGGTGCCCACCCCCACCAGGGGATGCAGGCGGATCTGCTCGAGGGCCGCCTCATAGCCCTGGAACCGCTCGCCGAGGGTCGTGTCCTGCACCGAGGACGCCGACATCATGTTGTGGACGCGTTGCCCGACCACGGTGCGGCCCAAGGCCATGTCGATAGCCGGGAAGCCGGCGATCAGCGCGACCATGATGATCACCGCCGCCGGCGCGACCTTCTGCGGCCGCAGCAGGAAGGCGCCGGCGCCGAACACCAGCAGGCCGGCCGCCGTGCCGATGGCCGAGCCCACCGAGCCGGTCGCCGCCAGCCCGGCGAACTCCACGGCGAGGGCGCCCAGCAACAGCAGCCGGGGACGCAGGGTGAACGGGCGGCACAGCAGGGCGACGGTGAACAGCACCCCCACGGCGATCAGATAGCCCAGGTCGTTGGGGTGGTCGGTGAAGCCGCAGCCCCGGCCCTGGGTGATGCAGACCGCGTTGAACTGGGCCCGATCGACCACTTGCAGCACGGCGAAGACGCAATTCACCACCACGCCCAGCACGAAGGCGGCCGCCAGGGTGTCCCAGCGCTTGGAGGTGCGGGCGATGACGCACAGCACCGGGAACATGGCCAGGCCGGCGACGAAATATTTCAACGGAGTCCAGATGTCCGAGGCCTGGTGGGCGACGCCCACGGCCAGGAGCGAGCCGAAGCAGATCATCGTCCCGCCGATGACCACCAGCCGGCTGCGCTTGACCCCCAGCTGCAGCCAGCGGCCGCAGCTGGCCAGCAGGGCGATCGACAGCAGGCAGAAGACGTCGGACAGGTTCAGGGGGCCCATGCCGACGGCGGTGAACGGCACCGTGAACATGCCCAGGAGCGTGGCGTAATAGGCCACCAGATCGCGCTTGGCGCCGTAGCCCGCCTGGGCCGCCGGCGAGCGCCACGTGGGGGCGGACAGGGGGCGGGCCCCCCGGACGCCTGCTGAGTTGAGGTTGCTGATCTGAAGCCTCACCTGAATTCGTCCATCATAGCCGACGCCCTGGCCGTGGCGCCCATCAAGGGCCAAAGCCCGGCCCTTTTAGGGCATGGGGATGACGATAGGACCACTGTGTTTACGTCCGGTAAGGGACGGCGCGATAGTCGTCAGGCCGTACAGGGGCTCGGTCGCCCGCGGAGGCGGCGCGCGCCGGGGTCGCGCGCGGTTTCCCGTCGACTCCGTGCGCCGCGCCCTTGACCTGCGAGCGCTGCCCGCTAGCAGATAGGGCCGCGCCGCCACTTCGACGGGACTTCAGGGGACACGATGTCGGATCGAGGGATACTGGTGGTCGTCCCCTGCCTCAACGAAGCGGCCCATCTGGAAGGGCTGCTCGTGCGCCTGCGCAACGACCCCGGGGTGGGGGCGGGGCTGATCGTGGTCGCCGACGGCGGCAGCCGGGACTCCAGCCGGCAGATCGTCGAGGCCCAGGGCCGCCTCGATCCCCGGGTTCGGCTGTATCCAAACCCCAAGAAGATCCAGAGCGCGGGCGTCAATGGCGCGGTGGCGGCGTTCGGCGACGGGTTCGACTATGTCGTCCGCGTGGACGCCCATGCCGGCTATCCCGACGACTATTGCCAGCGGCTGGTCGAGGCGGCCGAGGAGACCGGGGCGGCTTCGGTGGTGGTCTCCATGCGGGCGGTGGCCCAGAGCGGCGGCTGCTTCCAGATCGCCGCGGCCACGGTGCAGAACAGCGCCCTGGGCGCCGGCGGCTCGGCGCACCGGTCGGCGGGAGAGCGCCGCTGGATCGACCATGGCCATCACGCCCTGTTCCGCACCGCACGGTTCAAGGCGGTGGGCGGCTATGACGAGGCCTTCAGCCACAACGAGGACGCCGAGCTGGACGCGCGGCTGGCCCAGGCGGGCGGACGCATCCTGCTCGCCGGGGACCTGCTGATCGACTACTTCCCGCGCTCGCACCCCCGCCCCCTGTTCCGCCAGTACTACAGCTTCGGCCGCGGGCGGGCGCAGACCCTGAAGCGGCACCGCATGCGCATGAAGCCGCGCCAGGCGGCGCCCACCATCGTCGCGCCCGCCGTGATCGCCGCGATCGCGGGCCTGGTCTTCATTCCCCTCGGCGCCCCGGCCGCCGCCGTCCTGATCGCGGCGCCCGCCGTGGCCTGGCTGGCCGCCTGCCTAAGTTTCGGCGCATTGCTTGGGCTCAAGAGAGGCGGCGGATGCGCTGTCCTGGCGGGCGTTCCGGCCGCCATCATCCATTTCGCCTGGTCTCTGGGGTTCTGGTCGGCCTATCTGCGGCCGGTCCCGGACGCCCGGCTTGGCCTGCCGATCGTGCCCGCATGACCGGCCGGCCGCGGGCGCAGGCCGACGGCGCGGCGACCCACGGAAGGTGCGTGACATGCGGTTGAAGATGGCGATCCTCTCCCTCGCGGTGGCCCTGGCCGGCTGCGGCCCCGCGGCGTCCCGTCCCGACGCGAGGGGCGGCGAGGCGGGGGGCGGCGAGGCGGGGGGCGGCGGGGCCCGGGGCGGCGACGATGAGCCCGAAGCCCTGCCCTGCAACCGGGTCGTGGCGCCAGCGCCCGACCGGCTGGACACCGCCAAGCTGGGCCGCCCCATCTTCAGCGACGAATTCAACACCCTGAAACGCTGGGAAGGCCGCAAGGGCGTCTGGCGCACCAACCTCGGCTATGGCGGCAAGTGGCGCTACACCAACGGCAAGCAGGAGCAGCTGTTCGTCGACCGCGACTTCAAGGGAACGGGCGAACTGCCCCTTGGGCTCGACCCCCTGGCCATCGACGGCGGGGTCCTGACCATCACCGCCGACCATGCGCCGCCGGCCATGCAGGAGGTCGGCTGGGGTTATCGTTACACCTCGGGCATGGTCTCCAGCCGGCCCAGCTTCTCGCAATGCTACGGCTACTTCGAGACCCGGGCCAAGCTGCCCGCCGGCCGGGGCCTGTGGCCCTCCTTCTACCTCCTGCCCAAGAACAAGGCCTGGCCGCCGGAGATCGACGTGTTCGAGGTCCTCGGCCACGAGCCAGATCGCATCTATGGCACCGTCCACTGGGGCCCCAACGCCAGCGCCGCCCCGACCAAGGAAGAACGGCGGGCTCTGAAGAAGTTGAAGGAGAAGAAGACCTTCGACTTCACCGTCCCCGGCGCCGCCAAGGACTTCCATACCTATGGGGTGTGGTGGGACGCCGTGACCATCGCCTGGTATGTCGACGGCGCCAAGGTGGCGCAGATGCCGACTCCCGAGGGGGTGGACACGCCGATGTTCATGATCGCCGCCCTGGCGGTTGGCGGCGGCTGGCCCGGGCCGCCGGACGCCACGACGCCCTTCCCGTCGGTGATGAGCATCGACTACATCCGCGCCTATCGCCTGCCCGGCCAGCCTTAGGTCGCGCAGCCCGGCTCAGTAGCGGCCCATGCGCTTGAGCAGCTTCTTCAGGGGCGGGATGTAGGACACCAGCATCGTGAAGTCCCCCTTCTGCATCAGCAGGATGTCCGAGGCCCGCAGCTTGGTGACCCGCATATAGAGCAGCATGTAGATCCAGGTCATGGCGATGTAGCTGATGCTCGACGCCGCCGCGGCCCCCAGGGCGCCCCACTCCGGACAGAGCAGGGTGGACAGGGCGGTGTTCAGACCAAGGGCCGGAATGGAGGCCCACATGGTCAGCCCGGGCCTGCCCTTGCCGTTCATGTCGATGGTCAGCAGACGGAAGGCGGCGATCGACACCACGCCCGGCATCAGCACGAAGATCGCCGGAACGCTGCTGGCGAATTCCTTGCCATAGGCCAGGGGCACCAGGATCGGACTGACCACGCACAGCCCGGCGCCGGCGCAGGCGGCGGCGATGGTGGTCCATCGCATCAGCGCCACCACCTTGAGGGTGAAGGCCTGGTCGTCCCGCGCCCCCGCGCTGCGGGAGAAGACGATGGCGCTGAGCGCTGTGGGGATCTGCAGCACGAGTTCCACCAGCGACAGGGCGACGGCGAAGAAGCCGATCTCCCTCAGGGTGCTGACGTGCTGCATGACGACGGTGTTGAGCCGGTAGTTCAGGTTCACCATGAACAGCGACAGGGCGAAGGTGCTGCTCAGGGTCAGCAGCGACTTGATCAGCTTGCCGTCCACATGCCAGCGGAAGGTCGTCAGGCGGCGGACGAGGAAAAAGGCGTAGCAGGCCATCAGGCTGCTGGCGGTCAGCTGGGCGATCAGGGCGGTGCGGACCGTCAGCAGCGCCAGCAGGGCCAGGCAGCCGATGATCACGAACCGGATCGTTTCGGGGATCCAGCCCATGCGGCTGAACTGGGCGATCTGCTGGTGGCCGAGGAAGATCCCCGAGCAGTAGGAGATGAAGATCGTCAACGGCACCGCGAGGGTCGTCAGGGCGATCAGATCGTTGGTGAACGACGGCAGGCCGAAGAACTTGGAATAGGCGACCGACGCGGTGACGCCGATGAGGGCCGAAACCGCGAACAGCACCAGGATGGCCGAGGTGACCTCCTCGGTGGTGGCGCGCTTCCTGGCGATGGTGTGCGCCGCGGCCTGGCGCACGCCCATGTCGGACAGCTGGGCGATCAGGGTCGGCACCACGGTGATCGCCGCCAGCAGGCCCCGGCCATTCGCCCCCATGAACCGGGCCAGCACGGCGCCGGCGGCGAACTTGATCACCAGGATCATGATCCGCGAGCTGAAGACATTGGTGACGTCGGATAGGAACGACGCCTTGCCGCGCTTCGATTTCATGGCGTCTACTCCGCCTTCAGACATCGGTGACTCTGGTCTTGGCCATCACGCCGCCGCCGCGCCGACCGAGGCGCCCGCGGCGATCTTGTCCTTCAGCCCGGTGACGATGCGTTCGGCCACGCCCGTCCAGGTGAGGGCGGAGCCCTCCGGCTGGGGATAGCGGCCGGCCTGAAGGCGCCGGACCTCGCGGTCGATGGCGTCGGCCACGGCCTGCGGGTCGGCGCGGTCGGACAGGATCGTGCCGTTGTCGGCCACCACCGACGGCGACACCCGCGATTCCGCGCTGACAATCACCGGCCGGCCGAAATAGAGGAATTCATACACCGATCCCGGAATGCCCTCGGCCTCCGACAGCAGGGCGCCGATGTGAACCTGGGCCATGAAGTCGGTGAAGCGCGCGCGCTCGGCGTCCTTGTCGACCCGGCCCCACCACTGGATGTACGGCCGCTCGAAGCCGTCGGCGCCCGACGCGCCCATCACATGCAGGCGCACCGCCCGCCCCGTGCGGGCCATGTAGAGGTCGATCCCCGCCGCCAGCTCGCGGATGCCCTTGCGCAGCACATCCGTGCCGATCAGCCCGATGTCCACTGGCGCGTCCGCGGCCAGGGCGGGCGGGCGGTAGTCGAGGGGGCCGCGCCAGTTGACCCCCCGACCGCAGACCAGGATCTTGCCGGGGTCCAGGCCGTATTGGCCGACCAGGTCGGCCTTGGCCTCCTCGGTGTAGCAGGCCACCAGGGTCGAGGCGGCGTAGGACGCCTTCTCAGCGGCGAACAGGCGCGCCCTCGCCCCCGGGCCCAGGCCGTCCAGTTCGGGATACAGGGAGAGGTATTCCCGCAGCGACAGGTCGGTCACCTGCACGACGGGGAGGCCGGCGCGTTGCAGGCGCCGCGGCGTCACCTGGCCGAACATGATCACGGCGTCACTGCGCCCCAGGTCCCGGCCCCAGTCGGACCGGGCCGCGGCGTCGATGAACGGCTGGCTGAGCAGGAAGGCGCGAGACAGGGTGGTCCGGTTGCGCAGGCACCACCAGGCCGCCGAGACGGGAAAGCTGCGCACCCGCGGCAGGGGGCTGGACGCCACCGTCAGGCCCTGGGCGGCGGCCAGCGACTGGATGCCGCCCCGCAGGAAATAGGGACTGCCCGAGCGCTGGGTCTCCGATTCGCTGCCCGGCACCAGGATGCGCAAAGGGGCGGCGCCGGAAGCCGCGGCGCTCATGGGGCCACCGGCAGGGATCGCCGGATCCGCTGGCTGTAGCGGCGGCGGTTGGCGGCCATGCGCCAGGTGGTCAGGGCGGTGGCCTTGAGGCGATCGGCGGCGCTGGGCGAGCGCGGGTATCCCCTGTGCTGCCGCTCATAGCCGAGCAGATCCATCAGGTCGCCGGCGGTCGCCTCGAACATCTCCACCTGCCGGGGCCCAAGCGCCGACTTCCAACCGTCGTTGCGGCCGGCGTCGAAGGCGGATCCCACCAGCTGGTGCTGGCCCTGGGTGTAGCCGGGCAGCACGAAGCCGTCGGCCTTGAGCATCCGCGGGTCGTAGGCCAGGCCCGTGAAGCCGGCGGCGGCGCGCAGCAAAGTCTCCGGGTCGGTGGTCAGGTCCTCGTAGCGCACCCGCATCACGCGGTCCGGATGGGTGGCCTCCATGGCCAGGCCCAGGGCCACCTCGGTGGTCCACCAGCGCGCGGCGCGGATGATGTCGTTGGGCCCCCAGTCCAGGGGCAGGACCGAGGCGGCCGCGGCCCGCCCGTCGCGCACCACATGGATGAACCGCAGCTGCGGGAACATCCGCATCAGGGTGGCGACCTCGCGGAAATTCTCGGGCGTGTGGTCGATCCAGCAGCGCCACTGGGCGGCGCCATGGCGGGCGGCATATTGGTCGACCACGTCGACGACCACGGCAGTGAGGGCCGGCGCGCCGACAAGCGGCGACTGGGCCAGGCGTCTCTCGGGCTTCATCTGCCAGACGGCTTTGAAACGGGTGTCGCGGTCGATCCAGTCGTACATCGACGCCGGGTCGCCCGCCAGCCGGCCGGTCCTCAGTCCACGGATCATCTCCTGCTTGAACTGGGATTCAGGCGTCACCACCGTCGCCGCCGCGCAGCCGAGGGCGCTGGCCAGCAGGGTGGTTCCGCTGCGCCCGCAGCCCCCGATGAACACGGCGTTGGGGGATGTGTCGGCCTGGTCGGTCATGGTCTGGCTGGCTCGATTCGCGGTTTCAGTTCCAGACGAACGCGTCGCCGAGCATCGCCCGGACCCCCGCCTTGGTCTCCTCGAGCCGTTCGGCCAGGCGGTCGCGCACCTCGTCAGGCAGGCCCTCGTAGGCACCCACGTTCTCCGCCCGGAAGCGGCCGTTCTGCAGGCGCGGCAGGCCGATGAAGTCGGTGGTCGCATCGACCACCCCCTGAGGGGCGGTGAACAGGTCCTCGGACTTCAGGGTGAGGATGTTCTTCTCGGGGAAGTGGGCCTGCCAGCGCTGCAGTTGCGGGACGTATTCGCTGCGCGCCACATAGGCCAGGTGGTGGTGGTTGTAGCGCGCCTCGCGGGTGGCGCCGATGCTGGTGTGCGGCTGCGGGACCCGACGGACCTCGGCGTCCAGCGCCTCCATCGGCGGGAGGGGCTCGTAGCCCTTGTTCCACTCGTGCCAGTAGTGCGACCAGGCGCGGTCGACCGGCTCGCGCAGCAGGATGATGATCTTGGCGTCGGGGGCGTAGGCGCGCAGCCGGCCCGCCACGGCCGGGTGGAACATGTAATAGGGGCTGGCGTCGATGGTGACCGCGTCGGCGCCGAGCGCCCGGGTCTCCGCAGCGCTGGGGAAATGG
This sequence comes from Caulobacteraceae bacterium, assembly GCA_965279095.1. Classification (GTDB taxonomy): domain Bacteria; phylum Pseudomonadota; class Alphaproteobacteria; order Caulobacterales; family Caulobacteraceae; genus CBDIHH01. Next base: position 1,033,227 of record CBDIHH010000007.1, on the reverse strand, counting down.
GCCTCGTACCAGCGATCGCCGCGGCCATAGCTGACGTCGAAATAGTGCACCTCCTTCTCGATCGGCTCGCCGATGTTCGGGTGCTGCATCAGGTAGTTGAACAGGGAGGAGGTGCCGGCCTTCTGGGCGCCGACGATGAAGACCGAAGGCTTCAGCCGGGGCTGACCTGTGCGCTTGCGGGCCAGCACCTTCAGCTTGCGCGCCACGCGATCGGCGCGGTCCATCACCGTCGGCACGGCTCGCCGGGGCGGCGTGCTGTCTGACACCGTGGCGGGCTTGGCCGTCCTGGACATAGGGTATTCCTCGTGCGGAGCTTGCGACCATGGACAGGCGCCGACCCGTGGTCGCCCTTCGCATGGCTCTGCATTATGGCAAGACTTCGCTACCGCAACATGAAAATGCCTTGGGCGGGCCGCCTGACGGCCTGCCTGGGCGCCAAGGCGGCAGTCGTCCGGCCGGGGAAGTCAGTCAGCCTGGCCAAGCCAGGCCGCCGCCGGCCGGCGAGGGCTGGCGACGCCGGTCGGCCAGGGTTGAGCGGATCCGGGCGATGGCGAGGGCCGCCAGACACAGCAGCGCCCCGACCGCCTCCGCCGCCAGGTCCGCCGCGCCGTAATCGCCGCGCACGATCCTCAGGGCCTGCAACACCTCGATCACCGCGCCGGCCCCGAGCAGCCACAGGAGCGGCTCGATCCGCCGGGCCTGGGGCCAGAAGGCCGTCAGGACCATCACCAGGGCGAACCAGAAGACGCCCTTCTCCACCAGGTCAGGGTCGGCGGCGGGGGGCGGCGCCTGATCGAGGGTGAAGGCCAGCCAAAGGGCGAGCAGGGCGGCCGGCGCGAGGGCCGCGCGGGCCAGCCACAGGGCCGGCGGCTGGCGCCCCTGCCAGAGGCGCCCGCGCAGGGCGAAGCGGGAGGCCCCGGGTTCATCGTCGGTCCAGGGCCGCCACGACAGCAGCAGGATCGGCAGGGCCCCGGCGCAGGCGCCCGCGGCGCCGGCGATCCAGTCCCTCAGCTGCATCTTGCCGTCGATGACCGACAGGCCCTGGAGGGCCTCCGCCCCGGCGCCGGCGAGCACCGCCGCCGCGGCCAGCCACAGGACCGCCATGGACGGGAAGGCGACCGCCAGCAGCAGGACGAGGCCGTAGTAGAAGAGGGCGATCTCGATCTGGCCGCGGCGCAGGTCGAACACGACCAAGCCGCGTCCGAAGTCCAGGATGGCCCCGGCGGCGGCAAGGGCGATGAGAAGAAGCAGCCCCCAGCGGACGGCCTGGCCTAGCCGCTCGCGGCCGGACAGGGCGCCCGCCTCGGCGCGCCACTGGCGCAGGCTGCCCAGACCCAAGCGTCCGGGCGCTCGCCCGACCACGAAGGTCCAGACGAAGGCCGCTAGCAAGACCAGAAACCCCAGCCGGACCCAAAGCACCGTCGTCCCCCCCGGACGCGCCCGACGGTGTCTTGGTCAGGCCTCGTCTTCATTGCCGAAGGCGCGACCGGAGCGCCACCGAAAAGACGCCGCCGGCCCGGGAGGACCTACTCGGTGTAATATTTCTTGTAGGCCTGGTGGTAGTAGGACGGGTCGCCATAGCCCGTGCGGGCCTGGACCTTGAGATCCACCTGGGTCAGGGCGACCCCGGCGATATAGGCCTCCGAGCCATTGAGCAGGCGCAGCGAGGACTCGATGGCCTTGCGCGGGGTATGACGCCAGCGGGCCAGCATCACCACCACATCGGCCATGGACGCCACCATGCGGCTGTCGGCGATGGGCAGCAGGGGGGCGGTGTCGAGCACCACCACGTCGCTGTGCTCGCGCAGTTCCGCCAGCAGCTGGCGCATGGCGTCGGTGCCGAAAACGTCGCGCGGCGTATAGGCCGAGCGGGCCAGGGGCAGGATCAGGGCGCCGCTGATCTCATCACGCACCAGGGCCTGTTGCAGGGTGGCCGTGCCGTTCAGCACCTCGAGCAGGCCGATGGTCGGCTCCTCGGCGAGGATGCGATTGACCCCGCGTTGGCGCAGGTCGCAGTCCACCAGGGTGACCTTGGCGCCGGCGATGGCCATGGTACGGGCCAGGGCCAGGGCGGTGGTGGTCTTGCCCTCGCCAGGCAGGGACGAGGTGATCGCCACCACCTTCACCGTCTCGCCCGGCCGCGAGAACAGGATCGATGTCCTCAGATTGCGGAAGGCTTCGGCGAAGCTCGACAGGGGTCGCCGGACCACGAAGTCGACCGGGTCGCGCATGTTCGCCGGCGGCTTGGCCCCGCCGAGGGTGGAGGCGAGGGTCGGGATCGAGCCCAGGTAGGGCAGGTCGAAGGCGCGCTCGACCTCCTCGGCGGTGCCGAGACCCCCGGCCAGGGCTTCGGCGAGCATCCCGGCGCCCAGGCCGCAGACCAGGGCGGCGGCCAGGCCGAGGGCCAGGTTCAGGCCCTTGTCGGGGTAGCTGGGGTTGTTGGGCGCCGCGGCGCGCGACACGACCCGGGCGTCGGAGGTCTCAAGACCCGCCTGGGCGCTGGTCTCCTTGTAGCGGTTCAGGAAGGAGGCGTAGAGCACCCGCGCCGACTCCGCGTTCCGCTCCAGTTCGTTGAGGCGGATCAGGGAGCGGTTGTTACCCGCCAGTTCGCCCTTGGCGCTGCCGGCGCTGCCGGCGATCGAGGCGGTCCGCTGACGCGCCACCTGGGCCTGGGCCTCCAGGTTGGAGATGATCCGCTGGATTTCCTGCTGGATCTGGGTGTCGATATCGGCCAGCTCGCGCTTGGCCTTGAGCAGATCCGGGTGGCGGTCGCCGTAGCGGCCCTGCAGATCGGCCACCGCTTGGCTCACCTCGCCGCGCTGGGCGCGCAGCCGTTGGATGACCGGGGAATCCAGGGCGGCGCCGACGTCTTCACCGGTGCTGCCGCCGGCCAGCTGGGCGCGGGCGGTGTTGAGGCGGGCCTCGGTTTCGGCCTGGGACGCGCGGGTCTGGGCCAACTGGTTGTCGAGGGTGGAGATCTGCTGTTCGGTCAGGGTCTGGCCCTGGGCGCTGAGCAGGTTGTTGGCGATCTTGTACTGCTGCACGGCCGTCTCGGCGGCGAGCACCTGGTTGCGCAGGTCGCCGACCTTGCCGTTCAGCCAGTTGTTGGCCTGCTGGGTGGCCTCGAACTTGGCGTCGAGTTGCTCGACCAGATAGCGGTCGGCGAAGGCATTGGCGATCCGCGCGGCCTTGGCGGGATCGGTGGAGGTGAAGCTCACGTCGATCAGATAGGTGAGGCCGGCCCGCTTGACGCCGACGGCGTCCGCTACGTTGCTGACCACCGCCTGGTGGCTGCGCTTGACCTGGCCGGCGTCGTTGGCGCCGGCGGCGGGCTGGTCGCGGCCGAAGGACAGCAGCTTGTCCATCAGGCCGGGCTGGGCCAGGGCCGGGTTGAACTCGGGGTCCTTGTCGAGCCTCTGGTCGGCGACGACCTTCTCGGCGAGGGCGCGCGACTTGAGCACCTGGACCTCGGAATCGACCACCGCCGAATCGGCCGGCAGGCCGGACATGACGGCGTTGAGGTCGACCACCTGCTGCTTGCGGGTGTCGAGCATCAGGGTGGCGTCGGCCATGTATTTGGGCGTCTGCTCGAAGGTGTAGAGGACGACGGCGGCGAACACGACCGTGGCGACGCCGGTCATCAGGCGCAGGTGGCGGCGCAGGGCCGCGAGAACCCGCTGCAGGTCCAGCGTGGAGGCGACTTCGGCCGGGGTGTGTGTCGGCGCCTCGAGTTGATGGCCGTCCATGAAGATACCTACCGTCTCGGTCTGGCGCGGTCGCGCTCGATTAGAATTGTATTATCAGAGTACCGGTTACCCGGTTGTCGGTAAAATTCAGGTTACTCGCGGATCCGTCGGACCGGCGATCAAGATAGTTGTAGGAGGTGGTGACCCCGACGTTTCTGTTCAGAAGATAGGTCGCCGCAAGGCTAGAGGTCACGGATTGGTCCGTTCGATCGATGCCCTGATAAACGTCCTTCTCGTATCCAGCCGTCCCGGTCAGGATAATATTGCGGCGCAATTCATGGTCGAACCTGACCTGGCCACTGGTTGCCAGATAGCCGGCTGCGCCGATGATCACCGCATCCTCAATGCTCTGGCTGGCCTGAAGGTTCAGCGTGGTCAGTTGGGTGGGGAACCAGTCCAGCGACATGCGCAGGCTGGCGCCGCTGATCGTGGAATAGAGCTGGGAATCGAAGGTCTGCTCAAGATAGCCGACCTCGACCTCGCCCCGCATCAGCGCGGGCCGCTCGAAGTTGATGCCGACCGCGGCCTCGTAGCCATGAGAATCCCGGTCGGTGACCGCCGGGGGCGACTCCAGGGCGTAGTTGCGCTGGTTGAGCGCGCCATTGACATAGATCGAGGTGGCGTCGCTGACCGCATAGTCCACCCGCAGCGCCTCGCTGGTGACCCGCCGGTCGCGGGCGTCCTGGGACAGCACGCCGCCGCCGATGCGCGCCACCGACTCATAATCGAACCGGCTGTAGCCGCCCCGGCCGGTGAACCGCAGCCGATTGCCTTCGACGCGGGCGATGGCCGTGGCCTGGTCGGTGTAGTAGCGCACGGGCGCGGCGGCCTGGCGGGGGGAACTGGGCGAACTGCGCGGCTCGGTGGAATAGAGACGGGCCAGGTTCAGGGTCAGGGAGGACGCCCGCCCCACGTCGAGCCGCCCCCGCGCGCCATAGGCGTAGTCGGTGCTGTCCTCGGTGGGATTCTTCTCGTAGCGGTTCACGGACGCGCGGGCGAAGACGCTGGCCAGATGTCGGCTCCAGTCCGAGACGATGGTCAGTTCGGGACGGGCGCGCCAGATGACGTCCCGGATGGGTCCGTTGCGGGTGGCGTAGATATTGTCGTCGAAGGTGCTGTCGATGGCCACGCGCGGCTGCAGCAGGAAACTCCTGACGCGGACCCCGGGGGCCTCATAGTCCGGCCTCGGCCGCTCGCGCACCGAGACGCTGCGGTCGCGGGCGAACTGGCTCGGCTGAGCCATGGCGGACAGCGGCCACGCAATCGCCGTTGAGGCCAATATGACCTTCGCGAGCCGCGTCGCCTTCATCGTGCCCACCTTGATGCTTGAGATCGCGTCACCCTACCGCCCGCCCTGTTAACCAAACTCTATCGCGGCGGCCAGCCGTGAGGGGGTCCGGCGCCCGGCCGGCGTCGGACCCGCGACCGGTTAGCGGGGACTAGAACAGGCGCTCGCCGATACGAATGGTGTCGCCCGGCTCCACCGGCGTATTCGGCTTCAGACGGAGCTTGACCTCCTTGGGCGCATTGGCGTGCTTGATGCGCACCCGGTTCTGGGTGGCCCGATAGGTGAACCCCCCGGCGGTGGCCACGGCGTTCAGCACGGTCAGGCCGCTGGTGTAGGGGTATTGGCCCGGCCGCTGGACCTCGCCGAGGATGTAATAGGGCCGGTAGTTGATCACCCCGACGCTGACCCGGGGCTGCTTGAGGAACCCGTCGCTGAGGGTGCGCTGGACGGTGTCCTGGAAGTCCTTGGTCGAGGCCCCGGCCGCCTGCACCTGACCGATCAGGGGCAGCGAGACCTTGCCGTTGCCGGCCACCTCGAACTCGCCGGAGAGCGAGGGCTCTCCGAACACGGTGACCCGCACCTTGTCGCCGGGGCCGAGACGGTAGTCGGCGCTGTCGAGGGGGGGCACGTTGCGGGCGGCCGCCATCGAGGCGTCGCCCGAGCCGGCGCAACCGCCCTGCAGGCAGGCCAGGGCCAGGGCCAGGCCCGCCACGGTCAATTTCGCAGTCTGAATGCGCATCCTAGATCCACTCCCAAAGTCCGCCCGCGCCCAAGCTCCGGCCGCTCCCGCAGGTCGACCGGGCGCGCCCGTCGAAGGCGGGGCGCCGGCCAGTTGACCCAATCAATACGCCCCTTGTGGGGCAGCCCGCCGTGCGGCCGGCGCCGATAGCCGGCGCGCCGCCTTCATAGCCAGCCTATGGCCCTAACCTGTAATTTTATTTGGCTAACAGGGGGTTATTGTGGCGACGACGGCCAGGGATCCCCCGTCGGTCGGACCAAGGCGCGGCGGGCGCTCGCCGGCGCCTTCTTCCGGATACAATTGTTTAGCAAATCTTCATTAACCGTGACCTAGGTTCGCGCGTTGCTGAAGGGGTTGCGGATTGGGCCGGTTCGCCAAGAGAATCGTCTTGAATGCCGTGGCCATAGCGGCCGCGGCCGTCGTTGCGCCTGCGCATGCGGACACGCTGCAAGAGGCGATCGCCCTCGCCTATGAGACCAACCCGACCCTGCAGGATCAGCGCGCCCAGCTGCGCGTGGTCGACGAGACCTATGTGCAGGCGCGGGCAGGCTATCGGCCCACGGTCTCCCTGACCGCCGGGGCGACGACCCAGGACATCGAGGGCCGGGACGCCGACCAGGGCCAGGCCGCCCTGGTCCTGACCCAGCCCCTCTACACCGGCGGCCGCACCTCCGGCGCCGTCTCGGCCAGCCGCGCCGACATCCTGTCGGGACGCGAGTCCCTGAGGCAGGTGGAAGCCTCGGTGATCCAGAAGGTGATCCAGGCCTATGTGGATGTCCGCCGCGACCAGGCGGCCCTGGCGATCCGCGGTCAGGATTTCCAGGTGCTCACCCGCGAACTCGAGGACATGCGCACGCGCTTCGCCGTGGCCGACGTCACCCGCACCGATGTGGCCCAGGCGGAGGCCAGCGCCGCCCAGGCCCGCGCCCTGCTCTCCAGCGCCCAGGCGCAGCTGGAGATCACCCGGGCCACCTATGCGGCCGTGGTCGGCCGCCCCGCCGGCCAGCTGGAGCCTGAACCCGTGCTGGCCTCGCCGGCGGCGACCCTCGACCAGGCCCTGGGGCTGGCGGAAAAGAGCAACGCCGCCCTGCGCGCCGCGCGCTATGTGCAGGAGGCCGCCCACGCCCGCGTCGCCGAGGCTCGCGCCGAGCGCATGCCTCAGGCCAATCTGCGGCTGGAGCTGGGCCATTCGACCCCGCTCACCAACCTCCAGTCCAAGCTGATCCAGAGGTCGCTGACCGCCACCGTCAATGTCGTCCAGCCCCTGTCCGCCGGCGGGGCCATCAATTCGCGGGTCCGCCAGGCCATCGAGCGGGAGAACAGCGCCCGGGTGCGGGTCGAGGCCGCCCGGCGCGACCTCGTGCAGCAGCTGTCCCAGGCCTGGAGCGTGCTCATCGCGACCCGGTCCAATATCGAGGCCAACGAGGTGCAGGTCCGGTCCGCGCGGATCGCCTTCGAGGGCACTCAGGAGGAGCGCAAGCTGGGGCTGCGCACGACGCTGGAAGTCCTCAGCGCCCAGCAGAACCTCAGCGCGGCGCAGCTGACCCTGCTCAACTCCCGCCGAGACAGCTATCTGGCCGAGGTGACCCTGCTGAGCGTCATTGGCCAACTGGAGGCCGCGTTCCTGGCCCCGGAGGCCAAGCCCTACGACCCGGTCCGCGCCTTCAACCGTCACCGGTTCTCCGGCTTCGTGCCCTGGGAGCCCGTGGTGTCGATCGTCGACTCCCTGGGTGTACCCAAGCCGAAGATTCTGCCGCCGCCGCGCCCGGCGACGCCGCCGACGCGGCCGGCCAAGACCCCCGCCCGTCGCTAAGCGATCAGCGGACCCCGCAGGTCCGCCCGAAGGCGGCTCAGCCTATCCGCGGAAGTAGTTGCTCCACAGGCGCCGTGCGCGGCGCCGTTCGCGATAGCGGGCGATGAGCGCGAAGGCGACATAGGCCGCCGCGAACACCATCACACCCAGGGCGCCCAGAAGGACAAGGCTGTCTGTCGTCAGATTAACCATGGGGACGGCCTGATAAGAACCTGAGCAATAGGTCGCTCGATTGTGGCGCAACTTTGCTCGCGCTCGGGATACGGGCCCCGTTCGCCTTTGAGCCGATGAATAGGGACCGGACGCTCATTGAGCCGCCGCCGAAGCTGGGGATGGCGCGTCCGTCGCCCGCTCGCCGGCATTCAGCAATCGCACGCGGCGGCTGACGAGATTGGGCCCGCCGAGGTCGGCCTCGAAGCTGCGCGCCACGTATTCGCGCATCAGCCAACCGCCGGCGTTCAGCAGCGCCATGACCGGCGGATGCAGGGGGATGGTCGAGGTCTCGCCGTCGGACATGGTGATGATCAGCATGGGCTGATCGCCTGGTCGGACCTCGACGTTCTGGATCTCAATGCTCATGGATGCTCATCCCTTGCCGCGCATCGCCGGTCACGCCCAGCGCCGTTCAAGCGCCGGCGCACCAGCCTGTCCGTCGCCTGTTCCGGCCGGAGCGATGTCCTGCTCCGCGCCAGGGGACGCGGGGCCCGCGATGGCCGGGCCGCGCCGGGCGCGGCGACGCAGAGTCTCGATCTGGCCGGGGATCCAGGCGGCGGTGATTCCCGCCAGGCCCCAGGCCAGGTCCCGCAGGCTGGCGCGGTGACTGGTCGCCCATTGCGCCAGCTCCACCCCCGCCGCCAGATAGACGGCGGCCAGGGCAAGTCTGGCCCGCGAGACGCGTGCAAAGGACAGGAAGGCCAGGGCGGTCAGCACGTAGAACGTCAGGCCCTGGGCCTGCCGGTGCGACAGACCCGTGGCGGCGAGGACGCCCGGGAAGATATTGGTCCAGATCAGCGCCGTGGAGGCGGCCAGGACGAGGGCCAGGGCCACGCGGGCGCCGAGGGTTGTGCTTACGGGCATAGACAGGGCTCTCGATGGTGAAGCCATACTAACGCTTCGCCGTTCAACAAGCCTTGAAGCAAGATGGTTTATCGACGGTAACCTTCCGTCGCCGCAGTCCGCCGTTCGACCGGCGAACTCAGCGCCCGGCCGCGAAGGCTCCGCCGATCTTGCTGAGTCCGTTGGGCGAGCCCACGGCGAACACCCCGGCGACCTCGTCGGCCGGGGTGGGCGCGACCCCGTAGAAGGCGCCGTTCACCGTCCCGCTCACCGGACCGTAGGCATCGACCCCGACGGCCGAGCCGCTGAAGGTCGACCCCGCGATCGTCGCCTGGAAGCCGACGTCGAAGAAGGAACTCGGCCGGCCATCGAAGGAGCTGTCGTTGAAGCGGGGCGCGAAGGTGCGGCCGGTCAGCTGATTGCTGGCCTGGGCGAAGTTCACGTCCAGGCTGACGCGGGCGACGAAGTCCCGGCCGCCCGGATAGTCGTAGTTGATGTACTGGCCGACCGATTCGCCTTCGTAGTGCAGGCCGCCGGTGCGGAACATGTCGGCCGGCGCCGTCTGCTGGCCGAAGGTGAAGAAAGACCCGGTGAGGTTGTCGTAGCGGATCTCGGCGACGCGTACGAATTCCAGCGGGTTGATGGTTCCGGCGCCGGGATCGGCGCCTTCGCTGAGGCGGAAGACGCGCAGACGATTGCTCGGGGGGCCGTCGATGGTCCAGCGGGAGATCCCCAGGATGCGCGGATCAGCGGCGGCGGCGGTGCTGAAATAGGCGGTGTTGGCGACGCCCTGGGCGTTGGCCGTCGCGAAGGTCTGGTCATAGCCGGTCGAGCCGATGCGCACCCGGATGGTCTCATTGCCGTTGAAGGTGACCTGATCGATGCGGGTCAGGGTCGGGCTGTCCGGCTCGGTGATGGTCACCTCGATATCCCCCGCTCCCGTGGGGGGGCCGACCGTCTGCAGCCGCGAGGTGGTGTTGTAGCCGACGCCCGCCCCCGTGTAGGCGAAGGGCTGGGCGGGGCCGGAGGGAGTCGGGGTGGTCGGCGTCGTCGGGGTGGCGACCGCGGGCGCCGGCGCGGTGCTCGCGCCCAGGACCGAACCACACCCGCTCAGGCCCAGCCCCGCGGTGATGCAGAGGGCGATCGGAGCGGAACGGGACATGATCATATCTTGGTCCTGGAGTCGGCGGCCGGCGGACAATCGCGGATTAGAAGGTGCGCGTCAAACCGAACTCAATGCGGGTGCGATCGAAGCTGTAGACCTCGATATTGCTGTCGGTGCGACTGATCTGGGCGCTGAGATAGGGGGACAATCCCCACACCGAATAGTCCTCCTTGATCATCCGCAGGGCCAGCGACGCCTCATGGTCCTCGCGCACGACATTGAATAGGGGATCGCGGTCGCGATTGCGGCGGATGGAGACCGACGGCTCGAGGAACACCCCCAGGCGTAAGGGCAGGGTACGATAGGCGCCGATAGCCAGCCGGGCTTGGTCATAGCTTTCGGAGGCGGCGTCCGCCCGCTTGGCCCTGACGGCGCCGGAGAGCCGCCAGAAGGCCCGCGGCGACTGGTAGTGGGTGCGGGCGCCGCTGAGCCCATAGAGCCAGCCGTCGTGCTGCTCGTAGTCGCGGTAGTCCAAGCTCTGGGCCGAGGCGGAGGCGGAATAGGTCGTGCGGCCGCCGTCCACCGACAGGTCCCCCGCCAGCTCCCCGCCGATGCCGTCGTAGAGCCGCCGGCGGCCATACCAGACCTGCTCGCTGGTCGCCGAGATCGACCAGCGGTGGTTCGCGGCCACGAATTCCGGCCCCAGGCGGGTGCTCAGCACCTCGCTGCTGAACTGGGTCTCGCGGCCCTCATTGGCCTCGGCCCAGGCCTGCCCCACCAGCTTCACGCCAGGACCGAGCCGGGCCGACGCCTGGCCGGAGACATAACCGCGCACCCCGAAGCCGCCGCGCCGCCGGGCCTCCTTCGACAGGGTGAACGGCAGGCCCCACAGTTCGACCTGCTGGGCGCTGCTGCCGCCGTTGATGTTGCTGTCGGGGGCCAGGCCCAGGCCGGCCGCCACGGTCCAGGGTCGTAGGTCGAGGATGCGCGACAGATATTGGCGGGCCAGCCGGCGGTCGGCCTCGGGCAGCGACCCGCTGAGGGCGCGGCGGAACTGGTATTCGGCGGTGCGCAGGTCCTTGAGGTCGAACAGGGTCTGCGCCAGCTCGAGGCGGGCGCGCTGGTTGCCGGAGTCTCGCGCCAGCAGCCGCCGGTAGACGTCCACGGCGGTCCGGCGGGCGCCGGTGCGGCGCAGGAGGTCGGCCTCGAGCAGGGCGACGCCCTCTTCGGCGCGGAGGTCGGCGGGCATGGCCCGGATGAGCTGCAGGGCCTCAGCGAGCTGGCCGCGCTGGATCAGCAGGGGCAGGGCCACGGAATAGGCCTGCTCGCCGCGCAGGACGAGGGTCCCCTTGCCGGCGGGCGACGCCGCAGCCGCCTGGCCGGCGGCGGCCAGGGCCAGGGCGATCAGCGCCGCCTTGCGGGCGCCGACGGCAAGAGCGGAGGGGCGGGAATGCATCACGGCGCCAACCACGCCCAGGGCGGGCTGCATTGCAGTCGTCTAGCGGGGGGGCGGCAAGGTTTCAACCGGCCATTCCTGGGCGGGCGGACGCGGCAAGGCGGGCCTGGCTTTCGCCTGGCCCGCCCGCCCCCGACATCTCGGGCGTCGTCGCTAGAGCACGAAGTCCGTCGCCTGCAGGCCGGAGAGGCCGGCGACGATGATGTGGAAATCGGCCACCCCGTCCCCGTTGGTGTCGCCGTAGACATGGGCCCCGGCGGCGTCGGCCGTGTAGCGCAGCTCGCCGGCGTGGCGGGTGAAGGCGCCGGTCCCCATGAAGTAGAAGGACTGGTCCCCGACCGCCGAGGTGCTGGCGTCGATCCCCGACAGGTCGATGATGTCGCCCTCCTTGGCGCGGAAGTCGAGGATGGTGTCGGCCTTCGAGAGGGTCGAGTCCGAGACCGAGGTGAACAGGAAGGTGTCCGCCCCGGCGCCGCCGGTGAGCTTGTCCGCCCCGGCGCCGCCCATCAGCACGTCCTTGCCGCGGCCCCCGTCGAGGGTGTCGGCGCCGTCGCCGCCGATGAGGATGTTCTTGCCGTCGTCGCCGGTGAGGACGTCGTCGAAGCTGGAGCCCTGCAGGTTCTCGATGCTGATCAGGGTGTCCTTGCCGCCGCCGCCCGTGGCCTGCTCGCCGTCAGTCGCGAGGCTCACCTTCACGCCCGCCATCGACCCGGCGTAGGAGGCGGTGTCGTTGCCGGCCCCGCCATCGATCTGGTCGTCGCCCGCCCCGCCGACCAGGACGTCGTCGCCGGCCCCGCCGATCAGCTCGTCATGGCCCGCGCCGCCGATGAGAATGTCCTTGCCGGCGCCGCCGTCGAGGGTGTTGGCCCCGGCATCCCCGGTGAGGACGTCATCGAAGTGGGAGCCGACCAGGTTCTCGACGGAGACCAGGGTGTCGGCGTGGCCGGCGCTGACGGTCTGCGCGCCGGTGAGGGTGAGATTGACCACCACCCCGACCTTGGAGTCGGCATAGGTGGCCGTGTCATTGCCATCCCCGCCGTTGAGGATGTCGTCCCCGCCGCCGCCCTTGAGCAGGTCGTTGCCGGTGCCGCCCATGAGCGTTTCCGCGAGGCCGGTGCCCTTGATCACCCGGTCGGCTTCCGGCGGCGCGATCACCTTGGCCGGGACGACGATTTCCAGCGCCGCGGGCGCCGCCACCCCGTTGGGGTTGATGTTGCCGGCGGTGGCGTTGGCGTCGACGCTATAGGCGCGAATGTAGTCGACCTTCATGGTGGCCGAGTCGAAGGTCGCGTCGCCGGCCCAGTTGCCGCCCACCGCCAGGTTGGCGAGCATGAACATCGGCCGGTTGAGGTCGGCCGGCGTGGCCATGGAGGACACCTCGACGCCGTCGATATACCAGGCCAGCTCCTTGGCGGTCCAAAGCATCCCGTAGGTGTGGAAGGAGCCCGGATCGGAGACGAAGTTGGAGAAGCTTTCCTTGGATTTCACCCCGGCTTCGGAGAAGTGGCTCGTCTGATAGGCCATGTCGCCGCCCACGGCTTCCATGACGTCCAGTTCCAGCGGGTTGGTGCCGTCCTGCGGCAGCAGCCAGAAGGCGGGCCAGACGCCCTGGCCCGTGGGCAGGGCGGCCTTCATCTCGAAATAGCCGTACTGCTGGTAGAAGGAATGTTCGGTGGTCAGCAGGCCGGAAGTATATTCCATGTTGAAGAGCTGGCTCTTCAGCGCCTCGGGCGTCTTGGCCGCAGTAATCGACAGGACGCCGTCCTGCACCGCGAAGGGGTTGATCCCCAGGCCCACCGAGCCCTTGGCGCCGCTGCCGGCGTAGGTCGGATCGACATAGATCTGCTGCTCGTCATTGTTGAGCAGGGTGTGGCTGGCCAGGGACTTGGCCCCCACCGGGCTGCCGAAATCGAAGGCGGTGGTCCACACGCCGCCCTGGCCGGTGAGGTTGTCGGCCAGGCTGAGGCTGTTGAACTCCTCGGAGAAGGTCATGGTCAGCTTGGAGGTGTCGATGCCCAGCTGGAAGGCGGACGCGGTCAGATCGGCCAGATTGGTGTTGGCGATGCGCACCCCGTCGGAGTCCGACAGCTTCAGCACCACGTCCGCGCCCACCTGGGTCATGGCGGCGTGAACCTGGGCGAAATTGGCCAGGCCATAGCCGTCGATACGGATCTGGTCGCCTTCGGAGACCCGGAAGTCCGTGATCAGGTCGTGGCCCGAGCCGCGGCCGAACACAAAGGTGTCGGCGTCAGCGCCGCCGCTGAGGACGTCGTCGCCCTTGCCGCCGTCGAGGGTCTGGCTGTTGCCCTGGCCCTGGATGATGTTGGCCGCGTCATTGCCGAAGCCCCAGGCCTTGCCGCTGAGGGTCAGGTTCTCGACTTGGTCGCCCAGCTTATAGGAGCGAACGTTCGAGGCGATGACCGTGTCGATCCCGCCCCCGGCGGCCTCGACCACCCGGTCCAGCGCAGACTTGACATAGTAGGTGTCGTCACCGCCCAGGCCGGACATGACCTGACCGCTGCCCGAGCCAAGGATCTTGTCAGCCCCCACGCCGCCCCACAGGGCGTCGAAGAGCTGCGTGCTCTTGACTGTGGTAGTCGTTGCAGCGCTTTGCGCCAGCGATCGACCGAAATAATCGTTGAGTGCCATGTATAGACCTCGTGAAGACTTGGCCTGGAGATACGCAGCCAGAGTCGAACAAAGCCTTTACATCTAAAACTAACCGATATTAATGCTAATACAGCTTAGTATTGTTGAGTATAGCTATAGTATACATGAGATTAACTCTACCAAACCGCAAACATCGCCGATCTGCCCGTCGGGCCGGTCAGGCGCGACAACGGCCGCCCCGCCCCGCGCAAGGGAAGAAACTATTTTAAAATCATGGGGTTAGGGAGGCCGTCCGGCCAGGCTCGCGCCGGCGGAGCCCCGCGGTCATGGCCCATGCCCCGGAGACCCCTGGGCCTCGCGGGCGCGGGGCGGCGGGACGGTGGCGGGGTCCCGCGCGGCGAGCCGAGGGCCGGCGCGGCGGCGCCGCGAGGCCGGGGGCGGGGCCCGCGCCGCCGCCTTCGCAGGTGCGACACTTTAGCATCGCGCCGCGGCGAACGCCCGGGCGGGCGCTGGCGGACTACAGGATGAAGTCGATGGGCAGCAGCTTGGTCACCGCCGTCAGGGCCAGCTCGAAGTCCGCGACCCCGTCGCCGTTGACGTCGCCATAGAGGTGGGCCACCCCGGCGTCGTACTGCACGCGAAGCTCGCCCGCGTGGTTCCCGAAGGCCGCCGATCCCAGGAAGGTGAAGCCCTGGTCGCCGTCCAGGCCGGCGTCGGCGTCGATGGCGGACAGGTCCAGCCGGTCGCCCTGGCCATGGTTGAAGTCGGTGATGGTGTCGGCGGCGCCGGGGGCGCTGTCGCTCAGGGCCTTGAACACGAACAGGTCCGCGCCGCCGCCGCCGGTGAGCTGGTCCGCCCCCGCCCCGCCGATGATCACGTCCTTGCCGCTGCCCGCGTTGATGATGTCGGCGCCGTCGCCGCCCTCGATCACATTGTTTCCCGAGGTGCCCGTCAGCACGTCGTCGTGGGACGAGCCGGTGAGGTTCTCGATGGCGATGAGGGTGTCCGTCCCCGCCCCGCCGGTGGCCTGCGCCCCGGCGATCGCCAGGCTGACCGTCACCCCGCCGGCGGCGCCGGCGTAGCTGACCGTGTCGACGCCGGTCCCGCCGTTGAGCAGGTCGTCGCCGGCGCCGCCGTTGAGCGTATCCGCCCCGTCGCCGCCCAGCAGGGTGTCGGCCCCGCCGCGGCCGATCAGGATGTCGTCGCCAGCGCCGCCCTCCAGGGTGCTGGAGACCAAGGCCGCCGTCAGGCTGTCGTTATAGGCCGTGCCGATGACGCGCTCGATGAGGCTGAGGCTGTCGTTGCCGCCGCCGCCCGTGGCCTGGGGACCCGCCACCGACAGGTCCACCGTCACCGCCGAGGCCGCCGCCGCATAGGTGACCGTGTCGAAGCCGCCGTCCCCGTTGAGGAAGTCGTCGCCGGCGCCCCCGTCGAGGATGTCGTTGCCGGTCCCCCCGTCGAGGTTGTCGTTCCCCGCCCCGCCGACGAGGGTGTCGGCGCCGTCGCCCCCGAACAGGACGTTATTGGCGTCGTCGCCGGTAATGACGTCGTTGAAGTTCGAGCCGCTGACGTTCTGGATGTTGATCAGGGTGTCGTAGCCGGCCTTGCCGGTGTTCTGCGGGCCCGCCAGGCTGAGGTTGAGCTTGATGCCGCCGTTGGCGTCCGCGTAGGAGGCCGTGTTCACGCCCTCGCCGCCATCCAGGACGTCGTCGCCGGTGCCCCCGTCGAGCAGGTCGTCGCCGGCGCCGCCCTTGAGCGTGTCGGCCCCGCCGGAACCGACCAGCACATCGTCGCCGCCGCCGCCTTCGAACAGATTGGCGGACTTGTTGCCCGTAAGGGTGTCGGCGAAGTCGCTGCCGACGATGTTCTCCATGGTCAGCAGGGTGTCGACGCCGGCGCCGCGGGTGTCCTGGGCCACGGTGAGGTTGAGGTCGACGGTCACCCCGGAGGTGGCGGACCCGTACCAGGCCGTGTCGCTGCCGTCGCCGCCGGTCATCTGGTCGTCGCCGGCGCCGCCCACCAGCACGTCGTCGCCGGTCTTGCCCTTGAGGATGTCGTTGCCGGCGCCGCCCACCAGGATGTTCGCGCCCGCGTCGCCGGTCAGGTTGTCGTCATACGCCGAGCCCACCAGGTTCTCGATATTGAGCAGGATGTCCTGCCCCGCCCCCTTGGTGTCCTGCTTCACCCCGTCGTTGCGCAGCACCACGGTGATCCCGCTGGCCGCATCGGCATAGGAGGCCGTGTCGATCCCCGCGCCCCCGTCCAGCTGGTCGTTGCCCAGGCCGCCGATGATCATGTCGGCCTCGGCGGTGCCGGTGATGACGTCGTTCTGGATCGTCCCGCGGAAGAAGTGGGCGGCGGTGATCGGACGGATGTCGGACTGTTCCAGGCCCACGGTGACGGTGTGCGCGCCCGGGTCGTCCGGCGAGGTGTTGCCGGCCGCGTCGGTCGCCAGGATGGTGACGGTGACGGCGCCGGGCGCCAGGCCCGACAGATCGACCACGCCCGAGCCGTTGGCGGCGACGCTGGAGGTGACGCTGTCGCCGACGCTGTCGGTGAAGGTGAGCACCGCGGTGGCGTCCGCGTCCAGGCCGGTGACGGCATAGGCGAAATGGCTGATGTCGAAGGCGCCCATGGGCTGGTCGAAGTTGGTCGCCAGGTCGCCGCCCACGTCGGCGGTGGTGTCCAGGGTGATGCTGCCGCCCGAGCCGGTGCTGAAGCCCCCGGCGCCGTCGTCGGCGACGATGGCGACGGCGATCACGCCGTCGCTGAGCGAGGAGAGGTCGACGGTGCGCAGGCCGTTGCCCGGCACATTGACCGTGACCACATGGCCCTGGCCGTCGTTGAAGGTGACGATGCCGGTGGCGCCGGCGGCCAGGCCGACCACGGCGTAGGCGACTTCGGCGCGGCCGGACGCGGCGATCAGCGAGGGGCCGGCGCTGACGCCGAGACCCGCGTCGGGGTCCGCGGCGATCGCCAGGGTCAGGGTCGCGCCCTGGCCGATGGCGACATTGGCGGCGCCGTCGGTGGCGGTGATGCTCACCGTCACCGGCCCGTCGGCCAGGCCGCTGAGGTTGATGAAGCTGCCGCCGACCTTGGAGACGGCGGTGGCGGTGGCGGTGGCGCCGTACTGATCGGTGAAGGTGATATTGGCCGTGGCGTCGCCGTCGAGGCCGGTGATGGTGAAGTTCACATGGGCCGCCTCGACCCCGACGATGGTGGTGTCGGAGAGGCTGATGGCCAGGTCGCCCAGCTTGTCGGCGGTGCTGTCGAGCAGCGTGGTGGCGCTGGCGCCGTTGGCCACGACACCCACCCCATTGGTGGCGCTGATGGCGGCGGTGATGGTCCCGTCGGCCAGGCCGGTGAGGTTGGCGACGGCGACGCCGTTGTCGGAGACGCTCACGGTCACTTTGGCGCCCAGGCTGTCGGTGAAGGTGACGGTGGCGGTCGATCCGCTGTTCAGCCCCGCCACGGTGAAGGGCGCGGCGGCCTTGCCGGCCTGACCGATCTTCGCGTCGACGGTCACCGCCAGATCGCTGTCGATGGACGAGTCCAGGACGAAGGTGTCGGCGTGGCCGGCAGCCGTCTGACCGTTCTTGGTCTCGACGATGGAGGCGGTGACCGAACCCTCCTGCAGGGCCGACAGGTCGATCACATGGTCGCCGTTGCCGCTCACCGTCATGGTGACGAGGTGGCCGGCGCCGTCGACGAAGCTGACCTGGGCGGTCGCGCCGTCATCGATGCCGGTCACCCGGAAAGCGGTCGCCTCCCGATCGCCCGAGCCGACGCGGGCGGCGAGGTTGACCGACAGGTCGCCGTCCTGGCCGTCAGCCATGTCGAGGGTGAAGACGCGCACATAGTCGAGGGAATATTTGGCGGACTGGAAGTCGGCGTCCGGGTCGCCCGGCCAGTTGCCGCCCACGGCCAGGTTCAGCAGCAGATACATCTCGGTGTGCATGTCACCGGGGGTGGCGATGCTGGCCTGCTCCACCCCGTCGATGAACCAGGAGATCTTGGTGCTGGTCCACAGCACGCCGTATTTGTGGAAGGAGCTGGAGAAGTCGGGCACGTAGCTGGCGTCGGTGCGCCGGGTTTTGTCGTCCAGCGAGCTGTGGCTGGTGAAATACACCATCTCGTGGCCGACCTGCTCGAGGGTGTCGATCTCGACCCCCTTGGCGCCGTCGGTGGGCAGCAGCCAGAAGGCGGGCCACATGCCGTTGCCCTCGGGCAGCTTGGCGCTGACCTCGTAGTAGCCGTACTGCTGGGCGAAGCTGCTGTAGCTGGTCAGCAGGCCGGAGGTGTATTTGTAGTACCAGAGCTCGGACCGGTGATCGGTCTTCACCGCCGTGATGTCGAGCACGCCGTCGGTGATCGAGAAGGGATTGATGCCCAGGGCATGGTCAGTCGTGCCCTGGAAGGTCGGGTCGACGTAGATCTGCTTCTCGTTGTTGTTGCGCAGGGTGCGGCTGGTGTAGGCGCGGTCGCCCACCTGCGAGCCGAACGGGAAGGTCGTGTTCCACGTCCCCGCGCCCGTGGCGCTGTCGTAGAAGCTGAGGGCGTTGAACTCGTCGGCGAACGACTGGTGCATGCCCGAGGTGTTGAGCTCGAGCTGGAAGTCCTTGGCGCTGAACGAGGCCGCCGTGGTGTTGAGGAACTTGACCTGGTCGGTGGCGGACAGGGTCAGGATCATGTCCGACCCGCTCTGGGTCATGGCCGCCTGGACCTGGGCGTAGGTGGTGAAGCCGTAGCCCTGGATGCGGATTTCGTCGCCCTCGGTGGACGAGAAGTCCCACACCACGTCGTGGCCCGAGTTCAGGCCGAAGACGAAGGTGTCCGCGCCCTTGCTGCCGACCATCACGTCGTCGCCGCCGCCGCCCACGAAGGTCTGGCTGTAGACGTTGCCGATCATCAGGTTGCCGAGGGCGTTGCCGTAGCCGGTGGCCTTGCTCGACAGGGTGAGGTTCTCGACGTTGTCCGGCATGACGAACCCCTTGAGGTTCTTCACGGTGATGGTGTCGATACCCTCGCCGGCCGCCTCGACGACGCGGTCGCCGGTGACATTCACGGTATAGTTGTCGTCCCCGGCCCCGCCGGTCATCAGGTGGCCAAGCCCGCCGCCCACGATCAGGTCGTTGCCGCCCCCGCCGTTAAGATTTTCCGACCCTGCGGTGCCGTATACCGAGCTCGTGCTCGACCCGCTGAGGGGCATGACCAGACCGTAGAAATTTTTATAGGTAATGGCCACGTTGGTCTTCTCGGTAATGGGACAGGTTACAGGCTCGATTGCAATACCGGCGCCAGCAAGGGCTCACCAGCGGTTTCCCCTAACGGGGCGCGTTCGATGTGGCTATGCGCGCGATTGTCGCCTTTTAACCACGCTTGCGCGACGGCGGCGTGAACCGGGCGCCTGGGTTCCGCCCGGATAAGTTGCAGGATCCGTCTGCGGACGGGCCTAGAGGATGACGTCGGCCGCCTGGAGCTGGGTCACCGCCGTCAGGGTCAGCTCGAAGTCCGCGACCCCGTCCCCGTCCACATCGCCGTAGACGTGAGCCACCCCGCCGCCGAACTGCACGCGCAGCTCCCCCGCGTGATGGCCGAAGGCGGCCGAGCCCAGGAAGGTGAAGCCCTGGTCGCCGGCGACGCCGGTGTCGGCGTCGATCGCCGACAGGTCCAGCTTGTCGCCCTGGGAGCGCGAGAAGTCGGTGATGGTGTCGGCCGCCCCCGCGGCGCTTTCGCTGACCGCCTTGAACACGAAGGTGTCGGCGCTGCCGCCGCCGGTGAGGGTGTCGGTCCCGGCGCCGCCGATGATGACGTCCTTGCCGGCCCCGGCGTTGATGACGTCGGCGCCGGCGCCGCCGTCGATGATATTGTTGCCGGTGCTGCCGGTGAGGGTGTCGCCCTGGGCCGAACCCGTCAGGTTCTCGATGGCGGCCAGGGTGTCCACCCCCGCGCCGACGGTGTCCTGGGCGGTGGTGATGGCGAGGCTGACGGTGACCCCCGCCCCCGCTCCAGCATAGGAGGCGGTGTCCTGCCCGGAACCACCGTTGAGCAGGTCGGCGCCGCCGCCGCCTTCCAGCACATCCGCGCCGTCGCCGCCGAGCAGGGTGTCCGCGCCGCCCAGGCCGGTGAGGGTGTCGTCCCCAAGGCCGCCCTCCAGGGTGCTGGACACGGCGGCGCCGGTGAGCTGGTCGGCGAACGCCCCGCCGATGAGGCGTTCGATATTGACCAGCCGATCTGCGCCGACACCGGTGGCCTGGAACCCGGCCGCCGACAGGCTGAGGGTCAGGCCGGCGGCCGCCCCCGCATAGGAGACGGTGTCGAAGCCGTCGCCGCCGTCCAGCAGGTTCTGACCGGCGCCGCCATCGAGCAGGTCGTTCCCCGCCCCGCCCTGCAGGTCGTCGTCGCCCCCGGCCCCCGACAGGGTGTCGGCGCCGTCGCCGCCCATCAGCCGGTTGGCCGCGTCGTCGCCGGTCAGGGTGTCGGCGAAGGCGGTGCCGCGGAGGTTCTGGATCGAGATCAGGGTGTCAGTGCCGGCGCGGCCGGTGTTCTGGGCCCCGCTGATCGACAGGTTGACCTTGATGCCGCCGGAGGTGTCGTCGTAGGCGGCGGTGTTGTTTCCCGCGCCCCCGTCAAGGATGTCGTTGTCGCCGCCGCCCGTCAGCACATCGTCGCCGGCCGAACCGACCAGCCGGTTGGCCTTGCTGCTGCCGATCAGGGTGTCGCCGAAATCCGAGCCGACCAGGTTCTCGACGGTGGCCAGCTTGTCGATCCCCGCCCCGCCGGTGTCCTGGGCCGTGGTCAGGGCGAGGTTGACGGTCACCGCGGAGACGGCGTCGGCATAGGAGGCGGTGTCCACGCCCGAGCCGCCGGTGAGCGTGTCGTCGCCGGCCCCGCCCACCAGGACGTCGTCGCCGTTGCCGCCGTTGAGGTTGTCCGCCCCGCCGCCGCCGCCCAGCAGATTGGCGCCGCCGTCACCCTTGAGGGTGTCGCCGAAGGCGGACCCCACCAGATTCTGCACCGCGGTGAGGCTGTCCTTGCCCGACCCCTGGGTGGTCTGCAGGCCGGCGGCGATCGATACCGTCACCGCTGATCCCGCGCCGTTGTAGGAGACGGTGTTGGACCCGCCTCCGCCGTTGACGACGTCGTCCCCGGCGCCGGCGACGATCAGGTCGTTGGCGGCGGTCCCCGTCACCGGCCCACCCGCGGGCGAGGCGATGATCACCTGGCTGGAGCGGATCTGCTCGATCACCCCGGGAGCCAGGGTCAGGGCGGCCGCGGCGCTCGTGGCGACATTGCCGGCGCGCGTCGGTGGCGGTGACCGTGACCTCGACCAGGCCCGCGGCCAGGCTGCTGATATCGGCCCGGGCGGCGCCGTTGGACGCCGCGGCGCTGACCGTCTGGCCAAGCCGGTCGGTGAAGGTGATCACCCCGGCGGCGCCCGCGTCCAGCCCCGCCACCACGAAGGGGACGTAGGTCTTCTCGTAGATATTGACGGCGGCGAGCGACAGGCTGACGGCCAGGTCGCCGCCCGCATCGGCGGTGGAGTCCAGGGTCAGGCTGTCCCCGGCGCCCGTGGCGGTGTTGCCCACGGCGTCCGTGGCCTTGATGGTGACGGTGATCGGGCCGTCGGCCAGGGCCGAGAGGTCGGCCGAGGCCGAGCCGTTGGCGGCGATGGTCGCGGTGACCGTCTGGGCGGCGCCATCGGTGAAGGTCACCACCGCCGTGGCGTCCGGATCCAGCCCCAGGACGGCGAAGGCGACCGCCTCGCGATCCGCCGCATTGGCGGTGTGGGCGGCCAGGACGACGGCCAGGTCCCCGCCCACATCCGCCGTCGTGTCACCGTCGTCGAGGATGAGGCTGTCGCCGGCCCCCGTGGCGGTGTTCCCCGCCCCGTCGGTGGCCGCGATGGTGACCGTGATCGATCCCGCCGCCAGTCCGCTGAGGTCGGCGACCCCGTCCCCGTTGGCGCCCACCGTGACCGCCACCGAAAGGCTGGCGCCGTCGGTGAAGGTGACGACCGCGCCGGCGTCGGCGTCCAGGCCGGCGACGGTGAACGCGACGGCCGCCGCGTCCGGCGCCGAGGGCGCGACGGACACGGCCAGGTCGCCGCCGACGTCCGCCGTGGCGTCCAGCGTCAGGCTGTCGCCGGCGCCACTGGCCGTGTTGCCGGCGGCGTCGGTGGCCGCGACCGTGACGGTGATCGGTCCGTCCGCCAGGGAGGTCAGGTCGGCGGAGGCGCTGCCGTCGGCGGCGATATTGGCCGTGACCGTCTGGTCGGCGCTGTCGGTGAAGGTCACGACGGCCGAAGCGTCGGCGTCCAGGCCCGAAACGGTGAAGGCGACGGCGGCTCGGTCCGCGGCATTGGCCGTGTCGGCCACCGATACGGCCAGGTCTGCGCCCGCGTCCGCCGTGGCGTCCAGCGTCAGGCTGTCGCCGGCGCCGCTGGCCGTATTGCCGGCCGTGTCGGTGGCCACGACGGTGACGGTGATCGGTCCGTCCGCCAGGGCCGAGAGGTCGGCGGTCGCGCTGCCGTCGGCGGCGATGTTGGCGGTGACCGTCTGGTCGGCGCTGTCGGTGAAGGTCACCACAGCCGAGGCGTCGGCGTCCAGGCCCGAGACCGTGAACGCGACGGCCGCCCGGTCGGCGGCATTGGCCGTGTCGGCCACCGATACGGCCAGGTCTGCGGCGACGTCCGCCGTGGCGTCCAGCGTCAGGCTGTCGACGGCGCCGGTCGCCGTGTTGCCGGCGGCGTCGGTGGCCGCGACGGTGACGGTGATGGGACCGTCGGCCAGGGAGGTCAGGTCGGCGGTCGCGCTGCCGTCGGCGGCGATGTTGGCGGTGACCGTCTGGTCGGCGCTGTCGGTGAAGGTCACCACCGCCGAAGCGTCGGCGTCCAGGCCCGAAACGGTGAACGCGACGGCCGCCCGGTCGGCGGCATTGGCCGTGTCGGCGACCGATACGGCCAGGTCTGCGGCGACGTCCGCCGTGGCGTCCAGCGTCAGGCTGTCGACGGCGCCGGTCGCCGTGTTGCCGGCCGCGTCCGTCGCCGCGACGGTGACGGTGATCGGACCGTCGGCCAGGGCGGAGAGGTCGGCGGTCGCGCTGCCGTCGGCGGCGATGTTGGCGGTGACCGTCTGGTCGGCGCTGTCTGTGAAGGTCACCACCGCCGAGGCGTCGGCGTCCAGGCCCGAGACCGTGAACGCGACGGCGGCTCGGTCGGCGGCATTGGCCGTGTCGGCCACCGATACGGCCAGATCGGCGCCCGCGTCCGCGGTGGAATCGAGGGCCAAGCTGTCGCCGGCGCCGGTCGCCGTGTTGCCGGCGGCGTCGGTGGCCGCGACGGTGACGGTGATGGGACCGTCGGCCAGGGCGGAGAGGTCGGCCGAAGCGCTGCCATCCGCGGCGATGTTGGCGGTGACCGTCTGGTCGGCGCTGTCGGTGAAGGTCACGACGGCCGAGGCGTCGGCGTCCAGGCCCGAGACCGTGAAGGCGACGGCGGCTCGGTCGGCGGCATTGGCCGTGTCGGCCACAGATACGGCCAGGTCGGCGGCAACGTCCGCCGTGGCGTCCAGCGTCAGGCTGTCGCCGGCGCCGGTCGCTGTGTTGCCCGACGTGTCGGTGGCCGCGATGGTGACGGTGATCGGGCCATCCGACAGGGCCGAGAGGTCGGCGGTCGCGCTGCCGTCGGCGGCGATGTTGGCGGTGACCGTCTGGTCGGCGCTGTCTGTGAAGGTCACGACGGCCGAAGCGTCGGCGTCCAGGCCCGAGACCGTGAAGGCGACGGCGGCTCGGTCGGCGGCATTGGCTGTGTCGGCCACCGATACGGCGAGGTCGGCGCCCGCGTCCGCGGTGGAATCGAGGGCCAAGCTGTCGCCGGCGCCGGTCGCCGTGTTGCCGGCGGCGTCCGTCGCCGCGATGGTGACGGTGATCGGGCCATCGGCCAGGGAGGTCAGGTCGGCGGAGGCGCTGCCGTCGGCGGCGATGTTGGCGGTGACCGTCTGGTCGGCGCTGTCCGTGAAGGTCACGACGGCCGAGGCGTCGGCGTCGAGGCCCGACACCGTGAAGGCGACCGCCGCCCGGTCGGCGGCGTTGGCCGTGTCGGCCACCGCCACGGAGAGGTCGGCGCCAGCGTCGGCGATCACATCCAGTGTCAGGCTGTCGCCCGAGCCCGTGGCGATATTGCCAACGGCGTCGGTGGCCTCAATCAAGACGGTGATGGGGCCGTCCGCCAGCACCGTAAGGTCGGCGGTAAAGGCGCCGTCAGCCGCCACGTTCGCCGTTATCGTCTGGCTGGCGCTGTCGGTGAAGGTCACGACGGCCGAGGCGTCGGCGTCGAGGCCCGAAACGGTGAAGGCGACGGCGGCCCGGTCGGCGGCATTGGCCGTGTCGGCCACCGATAGGGCCAGGTCTGTGGCGACGTCCGCCGTGGCGTCCAGCGTCAGGCTGTCGCCGGCGCCGGTCGCCGTGTTGCCGGCCGCGTCGGTGGCCGCGACGGTGACCGTGATCGGTCCGTCCGCCAGGGCCGAGAGGTCGGCGGAGGCGCTGCCGTCGGCGGCGATGTTGGCGGTGACCGTCTGGTCGGCGCTGTCGGTGAAGGTCACCACCGCCGAAGCGTCGGCGTCCAGGCCCGAGACCGTGAAGGCGACGGCGGCTCGGTCGGCGGCGTTGGCCGTGTCGGCCACAGATACGGCCAGATCGGCGTCCGCATCCGCAGTGGAATCGAGGGCCAAGCTGTCGCCGGCGCCGCTCGCCGTGTTGCCGGCCGCGTCCGTCGCCGTGATGGTGACGGTGATCGGTCCGTCCGCCAGGGAGGTCAGGTCGGCGGAGGCGCTGCCGTCGGCGGCGATATTGGCCGTGACCGTCTGGTCGGCGCTGTCGGTGAAGGTCACGACGGCCGAAGCGTCGGCGTCCAGGCCCGAAACGGTGAAGGCGACGGCGGCTCGGTCCGAGGCATTGGCCGTGTCGGAAGCCAGGGTGACGTTCAGGTCGCCGCCGAGATCGGCGGTGGCGTCCAGGGTCAGGCTGTCCCCGACGCCCGCGGCGCTGTTGCCGGCCAGGTCTTCAGCCTCGATGGCGACGGTGATCGGGCCGTCGGCGAGGGCGGACAGGTCGGCCACGCCGTCGCCATCCGCAGGCACGGCGACCACCACCGTTTGGCCGACGCCGTCGGTGAAGGTGACAAGGGCCGTCGCGTCGGCGTCCAGGCCCGAGACGGTGAAGGCGACCGCCCCGCGACCGGCGGCGTCGACCAGGTCGGCCGCCAAGGACACGGCCAGGTCCCCGCCCTGGTCGGCGATCCTGTCGAGGGTGAGGCTGACCGGCAGGCCGCTGGCGGTGTTGCCCGCATCGTCGATGACGGTGATGGTGGCGGTGACCTGACCGTCTGTCAGACCGTTGAGGTTCACGAACGGCGAGCTGTTGTTGTTCAGCCGGGCCACCACGGTGTGGCCTTCGGAATCGGTGAAGGTGACCTCGGCGGCGGAGTCCTTGTCCAGGCCCACATGGCTGAAGGTGAAGCGGCCGCTGTTCTGGGCGTTGGCGTAGGGACTGACCGCCACGGTGAGGTCGCCCAGGTCGTCGGCGGTGGAATCCAGGGCGAACCGGGACCGCAACCCGGTCAGGGTCGCGCCCAGGCCATCGGTCTCGGTGATGGTGACATTGATGGTCCCATCGGCGAGGCCGGTGAGGTCGACGGTCAAGGGCCCGTCGGCGCTGACGCTCGCCGTGATGGTCTGGTTCAGGGTGTCGGCGAAGGTCACCAACCCCTGCGAGCCGGGCTCGAGACCCGAGACGGTGAAGGTCGCCGCGGCCTTGCCCGCGTCGCCGAGGTTGAAGGGAACGGACACCTTCAGGCCGCTGTCGATCGTGGGATCGATGGTGAAGGTCTCGCCGACGCCGGGCAGGGCGCCGCCGTCGACGTCATTGGCCGCCACCATGACCGCGATCTCGCCGTCCATCAGGCTGCTGAGGTCGGCTGTGCCCACGCCATTGGCCGAGACGTGGACCACCACCGTGTGCTGCAGGTCGTCCATGAAGGTGACGACGCCGGTGGCCCCGGCGTCCAGCCCGGTGACGGTGAAGGCCACGCTGTCCTTCTGGCCCGAGCCGATGACGCCCTTGGCGACGCTGACGCCCAGGTCGCCGTCGATGCCGCCCCCCGCGTCGATGGAGTAGGCGCGGATATAGTCGACCTTCAGGTCGGCGGTGGTGAAGTCCGACGTCGGATTCCCCGGAAAGCCGCCGCCGATGGCCAGATTGACAAGCATATACATGGGCTTGTCCATGTCGGCCGGGGTCGCGATGGAGGCCACCGCGCCGCCGTCCACGTACCAGGTCAGCTCCTTGTTGGTCCACAACACCCCGTAGGTGTGGAAGCCGGTGGTCGCCCCCGCCACCACGGCGGTGGTGCCGATCACCCCGTTCACCGCGCTGTGGCTGGTGAAGTAGATCTTGTCGTCGCCGATCTGCTCGAACACGTCGAGCTCGGGAGGCGAGCTGAGGGTGGTGGGCAGCAGCCAGAAGGCGGGCCATACGCCCTGCCCGGCGGGAAGGTCCGCCCGGATCTCGAAATAGCCGTAGGTCTGAGAGAAGGAGGGCTGCGTCGTCAGCAGGCCGGACTTGTATTTATAGTACCAGAGGTCCTCCTTCTCGGCGTCCGTCGTCTCGGTGGCGGTGATGGTGAGCACGCCCTGTTCGACCGCGAAGGGATCGAGGCCCAGGGGGGTGTCGCCCGAGCCGACGAAGCTGGGGTCGACGTAGAGCTCCTTCTCGTTGTTGTTGCGCAGGGTGTGGCTGGAATAGGCCCGGGGACCCGACTGGTCGCCGGTGGAATAGCTGGGCTTCCACACCCCGGTCCCGGTGTCGGAGTCGTAATAGCTCAGCGGCGCGTCGAACTCGGCCGAGAAGGTCAGCCTGAGGTTGGAGGTGTCGGAGGCGAGCTGGAAGTCGCTCGCCTGGAAGCTGCCGATGGTCTTGTTCTGGAAACGGACGGCGTCGGTGGTCGACAGCTGCAGGACCACGTCCGCGCCGACCTGGGTCATGGCGCTGACGACCTGGCCGAAGTTCATGAACCCGTAGTCCTGGATCCGGATCTTGTCGGACTGGGCGCTGTTGAAGTCGGTGACGGCGTCGTAGCCGGAATTGGCCCCGAAGACGAAGATGTCCGCCCCGGCGCCCCCGACGATCACGTCATTGCCCGCGCCCGCGGCGATGGTCTGGGCGTTGATGTTGCCGACGATGAGGTTGTCGAGGTCGTTGCCGTAGCCGGTCATCTTCCCGAACAGGAAGAAGTTCTCCACGTTCTGCGCCAGGCTGTAGAGCTTGACGTTGCGCACCTGGACGGTGTCGAGCCCCTCCCCGCCAAGCTCGGCGATGGAATCCCCGATGTAGTTGATCTGATAGGTGTCGTCGCCGCCCAGGCCCGTCATGGCGTGGCCGGCCCCGCCGCCGATCAGCAGGTCGGCGGCCGCGGTCCCCGCCAAAGGTTCGCTGCCGGCGCTGCCCGTGACCGTATTGGTCGGCGTCGCGCTCTGGGGGACGATGTTCCCGAAGAAATCTCTGTACACAGCCATTGTCGAGCGCTTCTTGGCAGGTTGGCAGGCTACAGACGCGCCGTCGCCGTGGGGACTAAAGGGGCGGACAGACCCAGGCTAGGCGCCGGGACGTTGAGCTTATTAATTGCACAGGAATTTGCTGAACTCCACCTTCACCTTAAGGTTTGCTTAATGACAAGTCTTGCGCGGAGCGGGGCCTCGTCTTGCCCCACGTCAAGCTTCACCTTAGGGACGGGCTTCAGCGCCTGATCGGCCGCACGAAGCAGGCGCGGCCCTGGGCGCGCAGTCGCTCGCACACGGCGACGGCCGCGCCACGATCGGCCAGGCCCGTCACCACGGCGCGATAGACCTGCCGGCCGTCCACCGCCGCGGGATAGACGCTGATGGCGGCGCCCGGAAGCAGGGCGCGCACGGCGGCGGCGGCCTTCTCTGACTCCGTCTGGTCGGACGAGGCGAGGAACTGGGTTTCGAACAGGCCGGCGGGCGCGGCGGCGCTGATGCGGCGGCGCAGGGACGGCGGGGAGACGGGCGGCGGGCTCTGCGGCGTCGGATCGCGAGCGCAGACGCCGGCGATCACCTGCGCCTCGACCGATCCGGGCTCGCCCCGGCTCCACGCCGGTGAACCGTCGGTGAGCAGGAACTCGTCGGTGAGGCAGGCGCTGCGGAAATAGCGGGTGAATTCCAGTCGGGCGCGGCTGGACAGGCAGTTCACCGTCAAGGTGACAGCCGACGAGCGGGCCTCACCCCCGTCGGCCATGATCGGGTCCGGGTATTCCACGGCGATCTCGACCCTCTGGTTGGACGGCGAGACCGGCTCGCGCCTGACCAGGGAGACGTTGGGATCCGGGCCCAGGGGCTGGGCCCCCGGGGGCGTCGGGCAGGCGGGAGGCGGGACTGCGTCGGCCGCACGGGCGGGTCGGCCCGCCGTCGCCGGGATCATCAGGATCAGGATCCCGGTCAGGGCTCGATACTTCATGCGCTCGCCGATGGCCCCCCGGCCACGATAGGCGATCAGGCGGCCAGGCGCGAGCCCGCGGCTTCGGTCAGCCGCCCTTGACGGCCGCCAGCAGGGCCTCGGCGATCTCAGGCCGGCAGACGATCAGGTCGGGCATGTAGGGGTCGGCCTGGTTGTAGATCAGGGGCGAGCCGTCGATGCGGCTGACGTGCAGGCCGCAGGCGGCGGCGACGGCCACGGGCGCGGCGGAGTCCCACTCGTACTGACCGCCGGCGTGGACATAGGCATGGGCCTCGCCGCGGACCACGGCCATCACCTTGGCGCCGGCCGAGCCCATGGGGACCAGCTCGGCGTCCAGGGCCGCGGCGACCCGCTCGGCCTCGGCCGGGGGCCGGGTGCGGCTGACGACGATCTTGAGGCGGCCCGACGGCGCCGCCGGCGGGACCGGCCGGCCGGTGTCCAGCACCAGGCCGAGCCCCGGCAGGGCGACGGCGCCGGTGGCGGCCTGGCCGTCCACGCACAGGGCGACATGCACGGCCCAGTCGGTGCGGCGCTCGGAATATTCGCGGGTGCCGTCGAGGGGATCGACGATCCAGACCCGCTGCATGGCCAGGCGGGCGGGGTCGGCGGCGCCTTCCTCCGACAGCAGGCCGTCGTCCGGACGCTGCTCGGCGAGGGCGCGCACCAGATATTCGTGGGCGACCACGTCCCCGGCGGCGCCCAGGGCCTTGCCGCTGATCAGGCCGTCGCGCTGCAGGATCAGCAGCAGTTCGCCGGCGGCGCCGGCGAGCTGGGCGGCGAGGGCGGCGTCATCCATTGAGGTAGCCGCCGTCCCGCAGCCGGGCCACGATGAGCTCGGCGGCCTCTTCGGCGCTCATGGCCCCGGTGTTGACCGTGATCTCGGCCGCCTCCGGGGTCTCATAGGGGCTGTCGATGCCGGTGAAGTTCTTCAGCTCGCCTGCGCGGGCCTTCTTATACAGACCCTTGACGTCACGGCTCTCGGCGATCTCCAGGGGCGTGTCGACGAACACCTCCATGAACTCACCCTCGCCCATGAGGTCGCGGGCCAGCCGGCGCTCGGAGCGGAAGGGGGAGATGAAGGAGGCGAGGACGATCAGGCCGGCGTCGACCATCAGCCGCCCGACCTCCGCCACCCGGCGCACGTTCTCCACCCGGTCGGCGTCGGTGAAGCCGAGGTCGCGGTTGAGGCCGTGGCGGACGTTGTCGCCGTCCAGCAGGTAGGTGTGCTTGCCCATGGTCTGCAGGCGCTTCTCCACCAGGTTGGCGATGGTGGACTTGCCCGAGCCGGACAGGCCGGTGAACCAGACCAGGGTCGGCTTCTGCCCCAGGTCCCGCGCACGGGTGGCCTTGTTCACGTCCACCGCCTGCCAATGGATGTTATGGGCGCGGCGCAGGGCGAAGCGGATCATGCCCGCCCCGACCGTGGCGTTGGTTAGCCGGTCGATGAGGATGTAGCCGCCGGTGTCGGGAATGTCGGCATAGGCGTCGAAGCCGATCGGCCGGTCCAGCGAGATGTTGGCGACGGCGATCTCGTTGAGCTCCAGCTGCTTGGCGGCCAGGTGCTCGAGGGTGTTGACGTTGATGCGGTGCTTGATCTCGGTGACCGTGGCGGCCACCAGCTTGGCGCCGATCTTCATCCAATAGGAGCGGCCGGGCAGCAGCGGCTCCTCGGTCATCCACACCAGGGTGGTCTCGAACTGGTCGGCGACCTCAGGGGGCGAGGACGCGGCGGCGAGGATGTCCCCGCGCGAGCAGTCGACC
This sequence comes from Caulobacteraceae bacterium, assembly GCA_965279095.1. Classification (GTDB taxonomy): domain Bacteria; phylum Pseudomonadota; class Alphaproteobacteria; order Caulobacterales; family Caulobacteraceae; genus CBDIHH01. The sequence goes on along the minus strand of CBDIHH010000007.1, from coordinate 1,003,124 downwards.
TCGTCGTTGAGGGTCAGGGTGACCGACTGACCGGCCACGGCCTCGTCCAGGTCGCCGTCCCGGGTGACGATGCGCGCCACGGTGGAGGTGCGGCCCGAGGGCTCCACCCGCACCGTGTCGCCCGGCCGGACCGATCCCGAGCTGATCATCCCGGAGAAGCCGCGGAAGTCGAGGTTGGGGCGGTTGACCCACTGGACCGGGAGGCGGAACGGCTTGCTTTGCAGCCGCTCGGCGTCGATCTCCACCGTCTCCAGGTGCTCCATCAGGGTGGGGCCCTGGTACCAGGGGGTCAGATCGCTCTTGGAGGTGATGTTGTCGCCGGCGAGGCCCGAGATGGGGATGGCCAGCACGTCCTTCATGCCCAGCTGGGCGGCGAAGGCCTGATAGTCCGAGACGATGGTGTCGAAAACCGACTGGTCGTAGCCGACCAGGTCCATCTTGTTGACCGCCAGCACCACGTTGCGGATGCCCATCAGGGACACCAGGAAGCTGTGGCGGCGGGTCTGCACCAGGATGCCCTTGCGGGCGTCGATGAGGATCACGGCCAGGTCGGCGGTGGAGGCCCCGGTGACCATGTTGCGGGTGTACTGCTCGTGCCCCGGGGTGTCGGCGACGATGAACTTGCGCCGGTCGGTGGAGAAGAAGCGGTAGGCCACGTCGATGGTGATGCCCTGCTCGCGCTCGGCGGCGAGGCCGTCGACCAGGAGGGCGAAGTCGATGTTCTGACCCTGGGTGCCGACGCGCTTGGAGTCCGCCTCCAGCGCCGCCAGCTGATCCTCGAAGATCATCTTGGAGTCGTAGAGCAGGCGGCCGATCAGGGTCGACTTGCCGTCGTCCACCGAGCCGCAGGTGATGAAGCGCAGCAGGGACTTGTGCTGGTGCGCCTCCAGATAGGCGTCGATGTCCTGTTCGATGAGGTCCGAGACGTGCGCCATCAGAAATAGCCCTCCTGCTTCTTCTTCTCCATCGAGGCGGCCTGATCGTGGTCGATCATCCGGCCCTGACGCTCGGAGGTGGTGGTCAGCAACATTTCCTGGATGATCGCCGGAAGGGTGTCGGCGTCGCTCTCCACCGCCCCGGTGAGCGGGTAGCAGCCGAGGGTGCGGAACCGCACCGTCTTCATCTGCGGGACCTCGCCCTCGCGCAGGGGCATTCGGTCGTCGTCGACCATAATCAGGGCGCCGTCACGCTCCACCACCGGCCGCGGGGCGGCGTAGTAGAGGGGCACGATGGGGATCTTCTCCAGGTGGATGTATTGCCAGATGTCCAGCTCGGTCCAGTTGGAGATCGGGAACACCCGGATGCTCTCCCCGGGGCTCTTGCGGGCGTTGTAGAGCTTCCACAGCTCGGGGCGCTGGTTCTTGGGGTCCCAACGGTGCTGGGCCGAGCGGAACGAGAAGATGCGCTCCTTGGCGCGGCTCTTTTCCTCGTCGCGGCGGGCGCCCCCGAAGGCGGCGTCGAAGCCGAACTTGTCGAGGGCCTGCTTCAGGCCCTGGGTCTTCCAGATGTCGGTGTGCAGGGCCGAGCCGTGCTCGAAGGGGTTGATGCCCCGCTCAAGGGCCTCGGGGTTCTGGTGCACGAGGAGCTCGAAGCCGAGCTCCTTGGCCATCCGCTCGCGCATCGCGTACATCTCCTGGAACTTCCAGGTCGTATCCACGTGCAGCAGGGGAAAGGGCGGCGGCGACGGATAGAAGGCCTTCACCGCGAGGTGGAGCATCACCGCCGAGTCCTTGCCGACGGAATAGAGCATCACCGGGCGCTCGGCCTCCGCGGCCACCTCGCGCATGATGTGGATGCTTTCGGCCTCGAGCCGCTGCAGGTGAGTCAGGATGTGCGATGGAGAGTTCACGCGCTGCCTTTTGAGGGGGGGACGAACGTCCGGTCACAACATTTGATCAGGTCGTCTTACGACAGGAACCCTGAAGCTCGGCCTAACATCGGAGCCCTCTTAGACCAGCCCCTTTTGCGGTGCAGCAAGAATTTTGCCAGGGCGCTGTGCAGAAAATATGCGGGCGCCTCCCCGCTCCCTTACCGGGTGATCCGGGGTCGGAGGGACCTGCAGGCCGCAAGGATGGGCCCCTCCGGCGGGGGGAGCGGCGGCGACGCGTCCCGCATCGGGACAGCCCCAGCCTTGGCCGCGGCCGTCGGACAGCGCCTCAGAGGATGAAGTCGGCGGCGCCCATGGTGGTGAGGCCGTTGGCGAAGATGTGGAAGTCAGACGCCCCGTCGCCGTTGACGTCGCCATAGATGTGGACGCCGCCCGTGACCGCTTCGAAGCGCAGCTCGCCGGCGTGGCGGGTGAAGGCGGCGTCGCCGATAAAGGTGAAGGCCTGCATGCCGATCGCCTTGGTGTTGGCGTCGATCCGGGTGAGGTCGATCAGGTCGCCGTCGGTCCGGGAAAAGTCGGTGATGGTGTCGAAGGTGGCGCCCTTGCTCTCGGTCTTGTCCTTGAACAGGAAGATGTCGGCGGCCAGCCCCCCCGTCAGGGTGTCGGCGCCGCCGCCGCCCATGAGCACGTCCTTGCCGCCGGCCCCGTCCAGCCGGTCGGCGCCCTTACCCCCCTCGATGCGGTTGGCGCCGAAGTCGCCCCGCAGGCTGTCGCCGTAGTTGGTGCCGATCAGGTTCTCGATCCCGACCAGGGTGTCGGCGCCCGCGCCGCCGGTGTTCTGCGCCGTCGACAGGCTGAGATCGACGGTCACCTTCGCCGACGCCCCGGCGTAGGAGGCGGTGTCGTTGCCGCCGCCGCCGTCGAGCAGGTCGGCGCCGCCGCCGCCGCTGAGCACATCATCCCCGGCCCCGCCGGTCAGGATGTTGTCGCCATTGTCCCCGCTCAGGGTGTCGGCCGCCGATGAGCCGGTGAGGTTCTCGATGGACAGCAGGGTGTCGGTCCCGTCGCCGGTGACCTGACCGCCGATGATGGCCAGGCTGACGGTGACCCCCGTCACCGAGGCGGCGTAGCTGGCGGTGTCGATTCCCGCGCCGCCATCGATCAGGTCGTCCCCGGCCCGGCCCTCGATGATGTCGTTGCCGCCGAGGCCCTTGATCACATCGCCGATGCTGGAGCCGATGATGGCATTGTCGGCGTCGTCGCCCACCAGCTGCCCGGTGATCGTGCCGCCGCCGGCGTTCACCGTCGCGGCCGTGGCCCCGGCGTCCACCGCATAGGCGTGGATGTAGTCGATCTTCATTTGCGCCGAGGTGAAGTCCGGCGACACGCCGCCGGCCCACTGCCCGCCCAGCGCCAGGTTGACCAGCACATACATGGGCTTGTTGAGGTCTGGGGGCGTGGGGATGGAGATCACCTCCACCCCGTCGATGTACCAGGCGATCTCCTGGGCGGTCCACAGCATGCCGTAGCTGTGGAAGGCGCTGGCGTCCCACACGTGGTTGCCATAGCTGAGTTTCTGGCGCACCGCGTCCTGCCAGTAGTGGGCGGTGGCGAAGGCGGTATCCATGCCGTTGACCTGCTCGGTGACGTCGAGCTCCAGGCCGTAGGTCTGGTCCTCGGGCAGCAGCCAGAAGGCGGGCCAGACGCCCTGGCCCTCGGGCATGGCGGCCTTGATCTCGAAGTAGCCGTACTGCTGGTAGAAGGTGTCGGCGGTGGTCAGCAGGCCCGAGGTGTATTTGTAGTTCCACAGGGACGCCTGGTCCGCCGCGGCCGCCCTCTGCGCCGTGATGGTCATCACCCCGTCAGCCACCGAGAAGGGGTTGATGCCCAGGGGCGTCGAGCCGGACCCGGCGTAGGTGGGGTCGACGTAGATCTGCTGCTCGTCGTTGTTGGTGTGGGCCAGCTTCGATTTCGGCCCCGTCGGGGTCCCGTGGTTGAAGTAGGGGTCCCACACCCCCGTGCCCGTGGCGGGATTGTAGAAGCTGGGATAGGCGTCGAACTCCTCGGCGAAGGTCAGGGTCAGGGCCGAGGTGTCGATCCGGTACTGGAAGTCGTTGGCCGTGAAGGAGTCGACGGTCACGTTCTGGATGCGCACGGCGTCATCGGCGTCGAAGCGCAGGATGACGTCGGCGCCGTCCTGGGTCATCGCTGCGCGCACCGCGCTCCAGGTCAGCAGGCTGGTGTCGTCCAGGCGGATCTGGTCGCCCTCCGCGCGGCTGAAGTCGACGATGGAATCGCGGCCCGAATTGGCGGTGAAGGCGAACACGTCCGCCTCCGTCCCGCCCGCCAGGATGTCGTCGCCGCCCAGGCCGTTGAGCACCTGGGAGTTGCCGAGGCCGATAATGACGTTGTCGAGGCTGTTGCCGATGGCGTCGGCGCGGCCGCCGATGGTGAGGTTCTCCACGAAGGACGGGAGGGCGTATTCCTTGAGATAGGAGACGACCGCCGTATCGATCCCCTCGCCCGCGCGCTCGACGATGACATCCCCGAAAGCCTTGACGTAGTAGGTGTCGTCGCCGCCCTTGCCGTACATGAGGTTGCCGCCGCCCCCCATGAACCGGTCGGCGATCGAGGTGCCGACCAGATCGATGAGCGGATCCAGCCAAGTGAACTTGTTGATGGGGGTGGCGCTTAGGGGCAGCGCGTTGCCGAAGAAGTTGGTCAGAGCCAAGATCGCCTCGTTCGCTAGAGCCCGCCCTCGCCCAAGCGTTTCCGCCTGATGCGCAGCCGCGCCGTCCCGGGCCCCCCCGCCTGCAACAGATAGATTTTTGTCGCCGGTGGGAACGCGGCCAAGGGTCGCGACGTTGTCATTCCCCTTGTAGACCTAAACTTAGTACTGTGTCGCTTGCCCCTGCGGCACGGGTCTTGCATTATTGACCGCATAATAAGCCATCCACGGCGCTTTTCGGATGGCGGAAGGCCGTTGGTGCGTGTCTGCCACAGACTCGTGACGGATCGTCTAGGGGCGCAGCGGCCGCGTTTTTGAGGCTACGCGTTCGGCACGGCCCGTTGTATTCTCATCGCCGGCCGCCCCGCGGATCCGGACCAGAAAGCTCCAGCACTCAGATGAAGCTTGGCCGTAATAGTCCTAAGGGCGATTGAATGTCGATCAAGAATTACTTCGGGGTCGATATCCCGATCAGCGGCGGGCCCAAGACCAGCTTCACGGCCGCCGCGCCCGGCGACAGCCTGACGGGAACATCGGGCAACGACTCCTTCATGGGCGGCACCGGCAATCTGATGACCGGGCTCGGCGGCGACGATCGCTACACGGTCAAGAGCGCCTTCGACCAGGTGGTCGAGGCGGCCGGTGGCGGGGTCGACACCGTCAAGGTGTCCAAGCTGGGGTCCTACGTCCTTCCCGAAAACGTCGAGCACCTGTCGATCACCGGCGCCGCCTATGCCCTGGGCAACGGCCTGGCCAACATCATGACCGGCCAGTCGAACAACCAGATGCTCGATGGGCTCGGCGGCAATGATGTGCTGATCGGCGGCTCAGGGGCCGACACGTTCCAGTTCAGCGCCGCCTCCGGCTATGACGTGATCCAGGATTTCAGCCACCTCGACGGCGACCGGATCCGCATCAACACCGACGCCCTGCTGACCTGGGACGCGGTGCAGGCGGCCCTGACCCAGGACGGCGCGGATGTCATCCTCAGGTTCGACGCCGACGATGCGGTGCGCATCCGCAACACCACGGTGGCCTCCTTCACGGCCGCCGACTTCCAGCTGCGCATCGACACCTCGGCCCTGTCCCTGACCTTCGCCGATGAGTTCAACACCGCCCCCAGCCTCTACGACCCGGTGACCCACACCGGCGTGTGGAGCACCTATTTCAACCATGGCTCGCCCACCGGCCCCAATTCGGAGCTGTCGCACACCAACAACGATGAGCGGCAGGTCTATGTGGACCCCACCTACGCCGGATCGGGGTCCACGCCCTTGGGGCTGAACCCCTTCTCGGTGACCGACGGGGTGCTGTCCATCAAGGCCGAGCTCACGCCCGCCGAGGATGTTCCGCTGCTGTGGGACAAGACCGTCACCTCGGGGATGCTGAACACCGCCGACACCTTCCACCAGCAGTACGGCTACTTCGAGATGCGCGCCGCGACGCCCAAGGAGCAGGGCGTATGGCCGGCCTTCTGGCTGCTGCCGCAGAACCAGACCTATGGGCTGGAACTGGACGTGATGGAGCAGACGGGGTCTGACACCACCTACCAGACCTCGCACTATTTCCTTAATGAAATCAAGTCGAAGACCAATTTCAACAACCCGATGTTCGACGTCAGCCAGTTCCACACCTACGGTATGTTGTGGACGGCCAAGGAGATCGCCTGGTACGTCGACGGGGTGCAGGTCTCGTCGATGGCCACCCCCGCCGACCTGAACACGCCCATGTATATCATCGCCAACATGGCGATGGGCGGGCGCTTCCCCGGTCCCCTGGCCGCGGACTTCACCTCCGCCGAATACAAGATCGACTACATCCGCGCCTACGCCGTGCCGCCGGAGGCCCAGGCGTCGTCGATCAATTCCAGCCAGGGCGGTGACATCACCGATCTGATCGGCGACCAGACGGACAATTCGTTGGTGGGCACGGCCGGCGCCGACCACATCCAGGGCCTGGGCGGCAACGACCTCATTGACGGCCTGGCCGGCTCGGACATCCTGGACGGCGGCGCCGGCATCGATACGGTGACCTACGCCACCGCCGACAGCGGCGTGCGCGTCAGCCTGCTGACGTCCGAGCTGCAATATACCTTCGGCGGCGGGGTCGACACCCTGATCTCCATCGAGAATGTCACCGGCAGCGCCTATGACGACCAGCTCACCGGCAATGCGGCGGCCAACACCCTGGTCGGCGGCGACGGGGACGATCTGCTGATCGGCGGCGAGGGCGCAGACCTGCTCGACGGCGGGGCGGGCAATGACACCGTCAGCTACCTCACCGACCGCGGGGCGGCGGTGGTGGACCTGCGTATCCTCAATGCCCAGAACACCGGGCGGGACGGGATCGACACCCTGTCCGGAATCGAGAACCTCATCGGCGGCGCCTTCAACGACGTGCTGACCGGCGACGACGGCGCCAACCGCCTCGACGGCGGCGCGGCCAACGACATCCTCAGCGGCCAGGGCGGCGACGACGTGCTGATCGGCCGCGGCGGGGCCGACACCCTCACCGGCGGCCTGGGCGCCGACACCTTCGTCATCAAGCTGACCAGCGAGAGCAAGGGGTCGAAGTTCGACACGATCACAGACTTCAACCGCAACGAGGGCGACGTCATCGACCTGTCGGCGGCGGACGGCAACGCCAGGAAGAGCGGCAACCAGGCCTTCACCTTCATCGGCGACGACAAATACGACTACCACCCCACCGAGCTGCGCTACGCCGTGGACGCCTCGGGTGTGCATATCTACGCCGACACCAACGGCGACGGCTCTTCGGATTTCCACATCTTCCTGCAGGGCGCCACAGACCTGCTGGCGACAGACATCATTCTGTAGGCGGGAGGCCGCCCAGACGGAATCGCCCACCCCGGCGGAGGCCGGGGTGGGCGAGACGTCGGCCTCTTGGGCGGGTCTAGCGGCGGTCGCCGTCGCGGCGCTGGTTGCGGATCTGGTTCTGCAGCACGTCGAAGCGACGATCCAGTTCCTGCCGCTCGGCGGTGGTCAGGCCGTCCTTGCGGAACTCGTGTTCCAGCCGTTGCAGGGCCGCGAACTCCGACCGCAGCCGGTTGGCTTCCTCGCGGGTCAGGTCGTTCTGAGCGACGCCGGCGTCGATCCGGCGGTCAAGTTCGGCCTGGCGCGTGTCGATGCCCTTCCAGCCCGAGTCATAGGACGAGCCGCCCTCGCCGCGGCGGTCGCCGTCATTGCGGTTCTTCTGGATCGAGCCCTGCAGGACGTCGAGGCGACGGTTGAGCTCGCCGATCTCCTGGCCGGTGAGGCCGCCGCGGCGGAACTCCACCTCGACGCGCTCGATGCGGTGCAGCTCGTCGCGCAGGCGGTTGGCCTCGTCGCGGCTGAGATCATTCTGGGCGACGCCGGCGTCGATGCGGCGCGCCACCTCGGCCTGTTTCGCGTCGATCCCGGCGCCTGGATCCGGCTGGGCCTGGCTGGCGCCGGCGGCGAGGAGAAGCGCCGCGCCTGCGGCGGCGGCATAGATCTTCGACTTGGTCATGGTGAAATCCTTCTTGGGTCACGCCCGATTGGCTGGCAGGCCGGCCCCGCAACATGACCTGCGGCGATGAACCGCATCTGAAGTGCTCGGTCAGCTCACGTTGGGCCGGGACAGCCGCCGCCGGACACAACGCCCCAGGGGCCGCGGCGTTCACAGGGGTCGCGCAACGCCCATAACGGCCTAACGGCTGGCGGGCCTTGGCCGCAGGTTCGCCTCAGGCGTGCATTCAGTGGGCTTGCGCCCGTGTAAAAGGTTAATGAACCGTTGCAATGGCGTGGTTAAGTCCGCCTCGCCGCGATGGCCTCTAACCGGGTCGGGCCGCGGTCATAGGAAGCTCTACTGTGACACCGTGTGCGCTGGTCGGCGCCAGGGTGCCCGCTTAGTCCATGTTGCCGGGGGGCAAGCATTTGGCGTTCACGAATTTCTTTGGTGAGGTTCTGCCGATCACGAAGATCGGCGCCAACAAGGTCACGTGGGTGGACCCCACCGAGGCCCTGTTCGGCTCGCTGGGCGACGACCGTATCCTCGGGGGCGGCGGCGGTCACCTGATGACCGGCCTCACCGGGGACGACACCTACACGGTCAAGGCGACCGGCGACCAGATCGTCGAGGCCCTGGGCGGCGGCGTGGACACGGCCGTGGTCTCCAAGCTGAACATCTACTTCCTGCCGGACTTCGTCGAGAACCTGACCATCGGCGGCCGCGCCACGGCCTATGGCAACGCCCACGACAACGTCATGATCGGCACCCGCAACGGCCAGGTGCTCGACGGCCTGGCCGGCAATGACATCCTGGTGGGCGGGGACGGGGCCGACGTCTTCCAGTTCGGCGCCAATTCCGGCTTCGATGTCATCGCCGACTTCGATGTCGCCCAGGACCGGATCCGGCTGGACACCACCACCCTGCTGTCCTGGAGCAAGGTGAAGGCGGCCATGACCCAGGACGGGGCGGACGTCATCCTGCACTTCGGGCCCGACAACGCCGTCCGCATCCAGAACACGACGGTGGCGTCCTTTTCCGCCAACGACTTCGAATTCCGCATCGACACCGCCAAGCTGGCGCAGACCTTCGCCGACGAGTTCACCACCACCCCCAGCTTCTATGACGCGGCCACGGGCGCCGGCGTGTGGGCCCCCAATTTCAACCACGGCTCCCCGGATGGGCCCAAGTCCCGGCTGTCGCATACCAACAACGACGAACAGCAGATCTACGTCGATCCCACCTATGCCGGGTCGGGCCAGACGCCCCTGGGCCTCAACCCCTTCTCGGTGAGCGACGGCGTCCTCACCATCAAGGCGGAAAAGACCCCGACCGAGGACCTCGGCGTCCTGTGGAACCAGCCCTATACCTCGGGGCTGCTGACGACCGCGGACACCTTCTACCAGCAGTACGGCTATTTCGAGATGCGGGCCGCCATGCCCACCGGCAAGGGAGTCTGGCCGGCCTTCTGGCTGCTGCCCAAGGACCAGAGCTACGGCCTGGAGGTGGATGTCACCGAGCTGGTCGGCTCCAACATGTCCTACCAGACCGCCCACTACTGGCAGGACGGCATCCGGACTAAGAGCAGCATCGGGATCCCGGTCGACGACGTCACCCAGTTCCACACCTATGGCCTGCTTTGGACCGCCCAGGAGATCGCCTGGTATATCGACGGCGTCGAGGTCAACTCCATGGCCACCCCCGCCGATCTCAACAAGCCCATGTATATCCTCGCCAATCTGGCGCTGGGCGGGAAATGGGCCGGGCCGGTGCCGGCGGACTTCGTCTCCGCGGAGATGAAGATCGACTTCATCCACGCCTATTCCGTCGATCCCGACGCCACCGCCGCGACCGTCAACGCCATGCCGCCCAATGTGGGCCTGGACGTCGTCGGCACGGACGCCGCAGACACCCTGTCGGGACAGAAGGGCGACGACCACCTGCAGGGGATGGGCGGGGACGACGTGCTCAGCGGCGGCCTCGGCGCCGACCATCTGGACGGGGGCGCCGGCGTCGACACCGCGACCTACGCCTCTGCCGCTTCGGGGGTCGCGGTCGACCTGGCCATGACCATCGCCCAGTATACGGCCGGGGCGGGGGTCGACACCCTCACCGGCATCGAGAACCTGGTGGGCTCGGCGTTTGACGACGCCCTGGGCGGCGACGCCGGCGCCAATACCCTCTCCGGCGGCCTTGGCGACGACGTGCTGAGCGGCGGCGGCGGCGACGACTTGATCAATGGCGGCGAAGGCCAGGACACCGCCGGCTACCGCAACGCCACGGCCGGCGTGACGGTGCGCCTGGACCAGGCGGGACCCCAAGACACGGGCGGCGCGGGGGTCGATACTCTTGTGGGGATCGAGAACCTGACCGGATCGGGCTTCGCCGACAACCTCATCGGCGACAGCGGCGCCAACCGCCTCGATGGCGGCGCGGGGATGGACACCCTGTTCGGCGGGGCCGGGGCCGACACCCTGATCGGCGGCGCCGGGGGCGACCTGCTCACCGGCGGCAGCGACGCCGACGCCTTCATGTTCATCCTGGGAAGCGAAAGCAAGAATCCCAACTACGACACCATCACGGATTTCTCGCGAACCGAAGGCGACTTGATCGACCTGATCCGGATGGACGCCAACAAGAACAAGGGCGGCGACCAGAACTTCACCTTCATCGGCGCCGACCGCTACAGCTTCCATTCCGGCGAGCTGCGCTATGTCATCGACGCCACCGGCGTCCACGTCTACGCCGACCTGAATGGCGACAGCTCGTCGGACTTCCACCTGTTCATCCAGGGCGCGACGGACCTGCTGGCGAGCGACTTCATCCTCTAGGGATGGGGGCCCGGGCCCACCCCGGCCGCACCGCCCGGCGCCGCGGCCCGGGCATCATGGCCACGCTTGGTGACCCGTCGGGATTCCGTTAAGGTTCCGTTGACGGAAATCCTGGCGCAAGCGTTGCAGGGCCCCTCGCAGTCCCAGTCCGTTTCGGCGCTCAAGGCAGGCCATGCCCACATATCGCGACTTCTTCGGCGCCATCGTTGACCAGAGCGCCACGCCCACCAACACGGTGACCGGCAGCAGCGGCTCCGAGCCCCTGACGGGAAGCGTCGGGGCGGATCTGCTGGTGGGCGGGGGCGCGGGACACGCCATGAGCGGCGGGTCGGGCGACGACACTTACCAGGTCAACGTCGCCGCGGACTCCGTGCTGGAGCAGGCCGGCTCGGGCGTCGACACCGTCCAAGTCCGCAACGTGGGTCTCTATTCCCTGCCGGCCGAGATCGAGAACCTGCTGCTGTTCGGCAAGATGACGGCGGTGGGCAACGACAAGGCCAATCTGATCGTCGGCAACATCAACGCCCAGACGATCACCGGCGGGGCCGGGAATGACGTCATGGTCGGCGGGGCCGGCGCCGACATCTTCATCTTCGGGGCCAACTCCGGCTACGACGTGATCACCGACTTCAGCGACGCCCAGTCCGACCAGGTTCGCCTCCTGGACTACGGCTTCACCACCTTCGCCCAGGTCCTGGCGGCCATGACCCAGTCGGGCTCGGACGTGGTGCTGCAGCTGTCGCCCACCAGCGCCATCAAATTCCTGGGCGCGACCATCGCCGACTTCCAGGCCAGCGACTTCCAGCTCGGGGTGGACACGGGCCACCACCAGCTGACGTTCAGCGACGAGTTCTCCGCGCCGCTGGACTTCTATGATTCCCAATCCGACACGGGGGTGTGGAGCCCCAACTTCGCCACCGGGGACCAGAACGGCCCCCGCGCCTACACCAGCCGGACCCTGCGCAACAACGACGAGAAGCAGCTCTACGTCGATCCCAGCTTCGTGGGCTCGGGTGATGCGCCCCTGGGTCTGAACCCTTTCACCGTCAGCGGCGGCGTCCTCGACATCAAGGCCCGCGCCACCACCAAGGCCGAGCAGCCCGACCTGTGGTTCTACAAATACGCCTCGGGACTGCTGACCACGGCCTACAGCTTCTCCCAGACCTACGGCTACTTCGAGGTCAGCGCCAAGATGCCGTCGGGCCAGGGCGTGTGGCCCGCCTTCTGGCTCCTGCCCACCAGCTTCAGCTCGCCCCCCGAACTGGACGTGGTCGAGCAGATCGGCGGGGACACGGCCTATTTCACCAGCCACAGCAACGTCAACGGCGTGGTCGGCTCGACGTCCTTCGTCCCCAATATCTCCAGCCAGTTCCACACCTACGGGGTGCTGTGGAGCACCACGGGCCTCACCTGGTATGTGGACGGAGGGGCGGTGGCGACCGCCCCCACCCCGGCCGACATGAACAAGCCGATGTATCTGCTGCTGAACCTGGCGGTGGGCGGCGGCTTCCCCGGCGACCCGCCCAAGACCTTCACCAGCGCCGACTTCCAGGTCGACTATGTGCGCGCCTACTCCCTCGACGCCACGGGCGGTACGGACGGCGATCTGGGCGTGCGCGTCAATGGCTCGCTCATCGGCGAGCAGCAGAAGCACAACCTGGGCTTCACCCTCACCGGCCTGGACGCCGGCGCCACGGCCAAGGTGACCTTCACCGACAGCCTTGGCGGGACGGTCGAAGTGGTGCTGGCCGCCAACGGCCAGGGGAACGCCGACCTCACGTCCCTGGCCAACGGCGCGATCACCATGAGCTTGCAGGAGACCCTCGCCGGCGGCGGCGTCGTCTCTGGCCTGGGACAGAGCTTCACCATCGACCCCGGCGTCGACGGGGGACTGAAGGTCGCCCTGCCCTTCGTCCTCGGCCAGGCCCAGGAGGCCGCGGCCACCTTCAACCTGTCGGGCCTGGACGCCGGCTATGGCGCCACCATCACCTTCACCGACAGCCTCGGCCACACCGCCGTCGCCGCGGCGGCGGCCAACGGCGCCTTCACGGTCGATCTGACCAGCCTGGTCGATGGCGCCATCACCGTGGCGCTACAGGAGGCGGACGGCGCCGGCCATGTCCTCACCGGCGCGCCTGGTCGGTTCATGCTGGACACCACCGGCGACGACCTGGGGGATCTGGCGTTCCAAGGCACACGCATCGTCAACGGACTGAACCAGTCCAAATACGCCTTCTCGGTGGCCGGGGTGGACAAGGACACGGCGGCGACGATCACCTTCACGGACGCCGCCGGGCACACCGCCAAGACGGTCGTCAACAGCAACAGCTCGCCCTTCATCAGCCTGGCCGGCCTCACCGACGGAGCGGTGACGGTGACCGTCGCCGGGATCGACGACGCCGGCAACACCTCCGCCGCCGCGCCGATGACCCTGCTGCTCGACAGCACCGCCGACGCCGGACTGAAGCTGTCCGGCGCGCCCATCAGCGCCACCGTCGGGGCCGCGAACCGCGCCAACGCCGGCTTCACCGTGCAGGGGCTGGACGCCGACGCCTCGGCGGTGGTGACCTTCACCGATCTCGTCGGCCACAAGGCCAACGCGATCGTCGCGGCCAATGGCGCGGCCGTGGTCGACCTCACCGGCTTTGTCGACGGCAAGGTCACCGCCGCCCTGACCGCCATCGACCGAACCGACAACAAGGCGGTCGGAACCGGCTTCTTCCTGACCCTGGACACATCCGCCCCGCCCGCCGGGGTCTCCGTGTCGCTGTCCCAGCCCTCGGTGAACGCCTTCCAGAAGGGCTATGTGCCCGTCTCGGTGGTCGGCCTGACCGGCGCCGGCGCGGTGCTCACCTTCACGGACCAGGCCGGCGGTTCGGTGCAGGCCCCGGTCGCCGCCGACGGCCGGCTCTATGTGGACCTCACGGCCCTGGCCGCGGGATCGGTGCAGGTCAGCCTCCAGGTGAACGGCTCGCCGACCGTCACCGCCGTCGGGGCCCTCGACCTGGCGCCCGGGCTGATGGATCCTCTGAACGCCAGCGCGGTCCTCCTCGCCCCGGGGGGCAGCGGCGCCGTCACCGGCTCCGCCGGCGCGGATCTGATCGTGGCCGGCCCCGGGGACGAGGCGATCGACGGGAGCGGCGGGGCCAACACCGTCTCCTATGATCGCGCGACCCTGGGGGTCACCGCCAACCTGGCGACCGCCCAGGCCAAGGGCTATGGCCTCGACACCTTCGTCTCGGTGCAGAACCTCATCGGCTCGGCCTTCAACGACAAGCTGACCGGCTCGGACGGCGCCAATATCCTCATGGGCGGCGCCTTCAACGACAGCCTCAACGGCGGCGCGGGCGACGATGTTCTGGCGGGCGGCGAGGGCGACGATGTCCTGAACGGCAGCGCCGGGATCGACATCGCCTCCTATTTCGACGCCCGCGCCGGCGTTACGGTGACGCTGATGCTCAAGACGGCTCAGGACACCGGCGGCGCGGGGCTCGACACCCTGGGGGGCATGGAGGGGATCTGGGGATCGGACTTCAACGACCTGCTGACCGGCAATGACGGCGCCAACACCCTTAGCGGCGGCCTGGGGGGCGACCGCCTGACCGGGGGCCGGGGCGCGGACGCCCTGTATGGCGGGGCCGGGGCGGACACCTTCGTCTACGTCGCCCTCACCGACAGCAAGACCACCGCCGACAAGCGGGACCACATCTTCGACTTCTCGACGGCCCAGGGCGACAGGATCGACCTGTCGCTGATCGACGCCAACACCAAGGTCGCCGGCGACGACCCCTTCATCTGGGCCGCGGCCTTCACCCACGTGGCGGGGCAGCTGACCAGCACGGCCCAGGGCGGCGGCTATCTGGTCCAGGGTGACACCAACGGGGACGGCAAGGCCGACTTCGCCATCCTGGTGGACACCCCCGCGCCGCTGTCGGCGGCGGACTTCATCCTCTAGGTCGGGAAGCAGGCGGGGTCGCCTCCTATCCAAGCGATTTGGCCCGGGCGAGTATCGGAACGAGCGGCCGGATGAAGGGGCAATAACCCGTGACGGTTGTTAGCGTTGGCGTTCGGCGCAAGGACCGTCTCTGGTCAGCCCTGAGTGGGATTGCTGCATTGATGAAGAAATGGGGTCCGAGAGGCATGTGTTCAGCGTCCCGCGTAAGCCGCATTCCCTCTTCGCTCCTGCGACTGATGACCGCAGACGGCGCATGGCCTTGCAGCAGCCAACGATATTTCCGCATGAGTTCCTTTGAATTGTTCGGCTGGATTTCTGCTTAATGGCTGTGCAGTACCGTGATTTCTTCGGGCAGATCGTCGCCCTGAGCGCCCTGCCGACGACCACCGTGACCGGCGGGCCGGGGGACGAGCCCGTGTTGGGAACCGACGGCGCCGACCTGCTGATCGGCGGCGGCGGCGGCCGTATCCTGGTGGGGGGCCTCGGGGACGACACGTACCGGATCCAGTCCCCCAACGACCAGGTGGTCGAGGGCGCGGGCGCCGGGGTCGACACGGTCCAGGTCAGCGGCCTCAAGCGCTTCACCCTCGCGGACCATGTGGAGAACCTGTTCGTCACCACCAAGATGAGCGTCACCGCCAACGACCTGGACAACCTGATCGTCGGCGACAAGAACCCCCAGATCTTCGTGGGCGGCGCGGGCAACGACGTCATCTCCGGCAAGGGCGGCGCGGACACCTTCATCTTCACGCCGGGGTCGGGCTACGATGTCCTGACCGACTTCAACGGCGCCCAGATGGACCGCGTGCGGGTGTCCGACTACGGGTTCCACACCCTGGGCGAGGTCACCGCCGCGATGACCCAGGTCGGCGCGGACGTGGTGCTGCAGCTGTCGCCCACCGACGCCATCAAGTTCCTGAACAAGACCATCGCCGGTTTCCAGCCCAGCGACTTCCAGCTGGCCTATGACGCCGCCAACCTGCGGCTGTCGTTCCACGACGACTTCTCGGGCCCCCTCAGCTTCTACGACCCGGCCAGCGGCAGCGGCGTGTGGAACACCAACTTCTCCACCGGGGCCCAGTCGGGGCCGCGCGAATACACCAGCCACACCCTGCACAACAACGACGAGCAGCAGATCTATGTGGATCCCCTGTTCGCCGGGGTGGGCGCCGCGCCCCTCGGGCTGGATCCGTTCTCGGTCGACGACGGGGTGCTCACCATCACCGCGACCGCGACCACCGACGCCGAGAAGCAGGACCTTTGGTTCTACAACTATCAGTCGGGCCTGCTGACCACGGCGAAGAGCTTTTCCCAGACCTACGGCTATTACGAGATCCGCGCCCAGCTGCCTTTGGGCGACGGGCTTTGGCCCGCCTTCTGGCTGTTGCCCGCCTCCTTCGCCTCGCCGCCGGAGCTGGACGTTGTCGAGCAGATCGGCGGCACGACCGCCTATTTCACCAGCCACAGCGCGGTGAACGGCGTCAACGGCGGCGTCGCCTTCGTGCCCGACATCGATTCCCAGTTCCACACCTACGGCGTGATGTGGACCAACAAGGATCTCCTCTGGTACCTGGACGGCAAGCTCGCCTACGCCATGGCGACCCCGGCCGACATGGACGTGCCGATGTATCTGCTGCTCAACCTGGCGGTGGGCGGCAACTTCCCCGGCGATCCCGATCCCAGCCTCGCCAGCGCGTCGATGCAGATCGACTACATCCACGCCTATTCGATCCACGCCAGCGACGGGGAGGACGGCGACCTTGCGGTGACCATGGACCGGAGCACGGTCGGCGCCACCAGCAAGGATGCGGTGGGCTTCAAGCTGACCGGTCTCGACGAGGGCGCGCGGGCGGTGATCACCTTCACCGACTCCCTGCACGCCAAGGTCCAGGTCAAGGCGGCCGGGAACGGCGCCTGGACGGCCGACCTGAGCAGTCTGGCCAACGGCGTGATCACGACCTCTGTCGCGGCGACGGAGATGAATGGCGAGGTCGCCGTCGGCGTCGCCGAGTCCCTGGTCATTGACCCCAACGCCGACACCGGCCTGACCCTTTCCGCGCCCATCGCCATCGGCGCGGGGCTCAAGACTCACGCCGCCTTCACCGTCGCCGGGATCGACCCCGGCCGCACCGCGACCGTGACCTTCACCGACAGCCTGTTCAACACCGTCCAGGTCACGGCCACGGCGGACGGCGTGATCACCGCCGATCTCACCGGCCTCGCCGACGGCGTCATCAAGGGTTCCCTGACGCAGACGGACGACGCCGGCGCCGTCCTCTACGGGGTCAAGACCAAGTTCAACCTGGATTCCACCGCCGACCAGCTGGGCGACCTCGCCCTGTCCGTCGCCCCTGTGGTCAATGCCCAAGCGGCGACCCGGCTGTCGTTCGAGATCCTTGGTCTGGACCGGGACGCCATTGCGGTGGTGACCTTCACCGATGCGGCGGGCCACACCGCCGTGGTCAAGGCCAACTGCAACAGCGCGCCGTTCGTGAATCTGGCCGGCCTGACCGACGGCCCGGTCACCGTCTCCGCCGCGGTGCTGGACGACGTCGGCAACACCGCCCGCAGCGCGCCCGTCACCTTCACCCTGGACACCACCGCCGATGGCGGCGAGCCCCTCGCCTTCGTCGGCCTGCCGGCCGCCGTGGACGCCTACGCCAAGAGCTATGTGCCGATCGCCTTGGGCGGGCTGGATGCGGATGCGACAGCCACGGCGACCTTCACCGACAGCACGGGGCGCACCCTATCCGTCGACGTGCCGGCCGCCGGCGGCGCCAGGGTCAACCTGGGCGGCCTGGAGCCTGGCGCGATCCGGGTGGTGGTCGTGGCCACCGACGCGGTGGGCAATGTGCGCCAGGTCGAGGGCGCCCTGGACCTGGCGCCGGGAGTCCTGGAGCTGCTGGACCACAGCCATGTGGTCATCGCCGGGACCGCCGGCGGGCCGATGACCGGCTCGGCCGAGGACGACCTATTCGTCGCGGGGCCAGGCCCCGATGTCATCGACGGCGCCGCCGGCTCCGATACCGTCTCCTACGACGGCGCCGCCGCGGCGGTGAAGGTGTCGATCGCCCCGGGCGGCCAGAAGACCCTGGGGTCGGGCATCGACCGGCTGACCGGCGTGGAGAATCTGGTCGGCTCGGCCTTCGGCGACACCCTCAAGGGCGACGCCGCGGCGAATGTGCTGCTGGGGGCGGATGGGAGCGACAGCCTCAAGGGCATGGAGGGTGACGACCTGCTGGGCGGCGGGGCCGGCGACGACACCCTCACAGGGGGCGCGGGGATCGACACGGCCTCCTATTTCGACGCCCGCTCCGGCGTCGCCGTCGACCTGGGCCTGACCGTCGCGCAGGACACCGGCGGCGCCGGGAACGACAAGCTCTCCGGTATCGAAAACCTTGTGGGCTCGCGCTTCGGCGACCGCCTCCTCGGCAGCAGCCACGCCAACCAGCTGGATGGCGGCGCCGGGGATGACGTGCTGGTGGGCGGCCGGGGGGCGGACATCCTGGTCGGCGGCGACGGCGCCGACCTCTTCACGTTCGGCGCGCTCGTGGAGACCAAGGTCACGGCGCCCGACCGCATTGTCGACTTCAGCGCGGCCGAGCACGACCGGATCGACCTGTCGCAGATCGACGCCAGCAAGCAGACCCTGGCTGACGACGCCTTCACCCTCGTCGACCAGTTCACCCGTTCGGCTGGCCAACTGATTCAGACCGCCAGCGGCGACGGCTATCTGGTGCAAGGGGACGTCAACGGCGACGGCGTGGCCGACTTCGCCCTCTTGGTCGAGCATCACGCCCGCCTGCTGGCCTCCGACTTCATCCTCTGACCGGGTGGGGGCGGTCTCGCCCTAGAGGATGATATCGGCGGCGGTGAGCGCGCTGACCGAGTGCACCAGCACCGCGAAGTCCGCGACCCCGTCGCCATTAACGTCGCCCTGGACCAGATAGCCGTCCCCACTGGCCGTCTGGATGAGCTGGCCGGCGGAGCGGGTGAAGCTCGTGGTCAGACTGAAGGCGTCGTCCCCCGGCATCACAGTGCTGGCGTCGATGCCCGACAGGTCCAGCCGGTCGCCCTGCGCGGCGCTGAAATCCAGGATCTGATCCTGGGAGCCGGGCAGCATCTTCGACTCGACGATCGACTTGTAGACGAAGCGATCGGCGCCCAGGCCGCCGCACAGCAGGTCGGCCCCGAGGCCCCCCGTCAGCACGTCGTCGCCGGCGCCGCCGCTCAGGCGGTTGTCGCCATTGGACCCGGTCAGCAGGTCGCCGAAGCCCGAGCCGATCAGGGACTCGATGGCGGTCAGGGTGTCGATGCCCGCCCCGCCGGTGTCCTGAGCCCCCGTGAGGGCCAGGTTGACGGACACTCCGGACACGGCGTCGAAATAGGAGGCCGTATCAACGCCATTGCCCCCGTTCAGGCTGTCGGCGCCGCTGCCGCCGGCGAGGAGATCATCGCCGCCCCCGCCGCTGAGGCTATCGTCCCCCGCGCCGCCCAGAAGGGTGTTGGCGTCGCCCGCCCCGCTGAGCCTGTCGGCGAAGGCCGAGCCGATCAGGTTCTGCACG
Source organism: Caulobacteraceae bacterium (assembly GCA_965279095.1). GTDB lineage: Bacteria > Pseudomonadota > Alphaproteobacteria > Caulobacterales > Caulobacteraceae > CBDIHH01. The sequence goes on along the minus strand of CBDIHH010000007.1, from coordinate 983,728 downwards.
CCAGACAGGGTATCCTTGCCGGAGCCCCCGGTGACCTGAGCGCCGGTGACGCCCAGGGAGACCGTCACCCCCGAGGCGGCGGCGTTGTAGGAGACGGTGTTGACGCCCTCTCCGCCTGAGATGAGGTCGTTCCCCGCCCCGGCGATGATCAGGTCGGCGCCCGCGCCGCCCAGGGTCGCCCCGCCGGACGCGGGGGCGAAGACCAGGGCGCTCGAGGGCAGCGGCGCCGCGCCCGGCGCCAGAACCAACGCCCCGGCCAGGGTCGTGCTGTTGCCGGCCATGTCGCTGACCGCCACGTCGACGGTGATCGGCCCCGCCGCCAGTCCGCTGAGGTCGACCCGGCCGCCGCCATTGACCCCCGTGACCGTCACCCGGCCGCCAAGACTGTCGGTGAAGGTCACCAAGGCGACGGCGTCGGCATCCAGCCCGGCGAGCAAATAGGGCGCATAGGTCTTCTCAAGGGCATTGATCGCGGCGAGGGGGAGGGAGAAGGCCAGGTCGCCCCCCTGATCGATCCGGGTGTCGAGGGTGAGCGTCACCGGCGCCGCAGAGGCGCGGTTGCCGACGTCGTCGATGGCCATGGCGGAGACCGTGACGAGGCCGTCGGCCAGGCTGGTGAGGTCCACGAACGGCGCGCTGTTGTTGTTCAGCCGGGCCGTCACCACGCCCCCGACGGAGTCGGAGAAGGTGACGACGCCGGCGGCGTCCTTGTCGAGGCCCGCCAGGTTGAAGGTGAGGTGGCCGCTGTTGCGGGCGTTGGCCACGGTCGTGAGGGCGAGGGCAAGGTCGCCCAGGTCGTCAGCGGTGGAGTCCAGGGCGACGCTGCCGCCGACGCCGGCCAGCACCCGGCCGTCCGCGTCGGACTGGGAGAGGACGACGAGCAGCTTACCGTCGGCAAGGCCCGACAGGTCCGCGGTGAAGACGCCATTGACGGTGGGGTTGACCACGACCTGTTGGCCGCGACCATCGGTGATGGTGACCGTGGCGGCCGAACCCTCGTCCAGCCCGGTCAGGGTGAATCTCGCCGCCGCCTTCTGGTCGGCGTCCAGGCTGAAGGGGGTAGAGACCTTCAGGTCGCTGTCGAGGTTGGCATCGATCAAGAAGCCCTGACCTGCGCCGGGCCAGAGGGCCTCGTCCGGCCCCCGCATGGCGATGGCCACGTTGACGGCGCCCGGGGCCAGGGTGCTGAGATCAGCGACGGCGGCGCCGTTGGCCGCGACATCGATGGTCAAGGCCCGCCCGCTGCTGTCGGTGAAGGTGACGATGCCGCTGGCCCCAACGTCCAGCCCGGTGACGACATAGCCGACATGGTCCCGCTGCCCGGCCCCGACAACGTCCTTGGCCATGCGCACGCCGAGGTCCCCATCCCCCCCGCCGCCCGCGTTCAGACTGTAGGCGCGCACATAGTCGACCTTCAGGTCCGCGCCGGCAAAGTCGGCGGAGGGATTGCCGGGGAAGGTTCCGCCGACCGCCTGGTTCAGCAGCATGTACATCGGCCGATTGAGATCGGCCGGCGTGGCCATGGAGGCCACCGCCCCGCCATCGACGTACCAGACCAGCTCGCGATTGGTCCACAGCAGGCCATAGGTGTGGAACTGGCTGGTGGCGTTGGGCACCAGGGCGCTGGTCCCGGCCACGCCGGCGATATTGCTGTGACTGGTGAAATAGCCGGTGGCGCCGCCGATCTGCTCGAGGACATCCAGCTCCAGCCCGCGGGTTCCGTCCTGAGGCAGCAGCCAGAAGGCCGGCCAGAGCCCCTGTCCCTCGGGCAGCTGCGCCCGCACCTCGAAATAGCCGTAGGTCTGGGCGAAGGAGTCGGCGGTGGTCAGCAGGCCGGACTTGTATTTGTAGTACCAGAGCGACGACTTCTCGGCGTCCGTGGTCACGGTGGCGGCGATATCGAGCACGCCGTCTGCGACCGTGAAGGGGTTGAGCCCCAGGGCTGCGTCCCCTGATCCAGCGAAGGCGGCGTCGACGTAGATCTGCTTCTCGCCGTTATTGCGCAGGGTGTGGCTGGTGTAGGCGCGCAGGCCCGACGCATCGCCGGACTCGTAGCGGGTGTTCCACACGCCGGCCCCCGTCTGCGGATCGTAGAAGCTCAAGGGGGCGTCGAATTCGGCGGCGAAGCTCAGCACCTGGTTGGAAGCGTCGGAGGCGAGCTGGAAGTCGGTGGACTGGAAGCCGGCGATGGTGGTGTTGAGGAACTTGATGGCGTCGGTGTCCGACAGGCGCAGGACCACATCCGAGCCCACCTGGGTCATGGCGCCGGTGACTTGGGCGAAGCTCCGGAAGCCGTGATCCAGAATGCGGACCCGGTCCGCCTGGCTGCTGGAGAAATCGGTCACCACGTCGAACCCCGAGCCCGCGCCGAACACGAAGACATCCGCGCCGGCGCCCCCGGAGATGACGTCGTTCCCGCCGCCGCCCGTGAGCGTCTGGGCATAGATGTTGCCGATGATCAGATTGGCCTGGTCGTTGCCGAAGGCGGTCATCTTGCCGAAGACGGACAGGTTCTCGACGCCGGCGGTCAGGGTGAAGACCTTGACGTTGCGGACCTGGACCGTGTCGACGCCCGGGGCGTCGAGTTCCAGAACGGAGTCGGCGCTGACATTGACCTGGTAGGTGTCGTCGCCGGCGCCCCCGATCATCAGATGGCCGCCGCCGCCGCCCACGAGCAGGTCGGCCGCGCCGGTTCCCACCAGGGGCTCGGTCCCGGCGCCGCCGGTGATCGTTGTCGTCGTAGCCGCGCTTTGGGGAACGATGGCGCCGAAGAAATCCCTATAGACGAGCGCCATTTAAAGGCCCCGCCTGTGCCAACGCCAACCCATACGCCACCCCATGCCGGGCAAAACCGCCCGCGTGCCTCTAACGCGGCAGTATGAGATTAGTTACGGCACGTTGCTGAGAATCGTCAGATTAAAGCAGATTTGTTGACCACGGCTGGCGCAATCCGCAAGTATATAAATTCTGAACCACAGATGAACGCCGCGTTCAGCTTGATGAATACGCCTCTTCGGTTGGTCGACTGGGGCCGTGATTTGTTGCTATCGGCGCAAATGCTACTGCACCGGATCTGCCAGCGGCGCGCTCGAATCCGCGTCCTCGAACAGCTCCGGATGCAAACGCCTCACAAGGTCGGCGCAACCCCGCACGGGCAGGGGCTCGCCGTAGCGCGCGCGCCACAGGCGATCGAGATAGGCGTCGTCTGAAGTCAGATCCTTCATGCCCCGAGAACGGCATCGGCCGCCCGCGGTTGCAGGGTGCGGGACGATTCGCCGCGAAATCTGGGGATTTCGCGGCGCCGTCGGCCGGGCGTCAGGCCAGGATCAGGAAGTCGGAGGCGGTCAGGGTGATCGCCGTGGAGAAGGTGGCGACGGTGACCGCCGCCGCGCCGCCGACCCCATCGGCGTCCCACAACAACGCCTTCTTGGCGGCGTCGAAGATGAACTCGCTGTGGGCATGGATGGCCGCGGCGCCGAACACCAGACTGCCGGGATCCAGGGCGCCGACCGACAGACCGTAGTCGCTGCCCTTGAAGGCGAGGTGGTCGGTCAGGTGAACGAAGTCGGCCACGGTGTCGGCGTCAGCGGCGATGGCGGGACCGAACACGAAGGTGTCGGCGCCGCCGCCCCCGGTGAGCTTGTCCTTGCCCGTCCCGCCGATCAGGGTGTCATCGCCGCTGCCACCGGACAGGGTGTCGGCCCCCGCGCCGCCGGTGAGCACATTGGCCCCGTTGTTGCCGGTCAGCTTGTTGGCGAGGTTGTTGCCCGTGCCATCGATGGCCGCCGAACCGGAGAGGGTCAGGTCCTCGACCTCGGCGCCCAGGGTGAAGGTCACGGACGCCTTGACGGTGTCCTTGCCCTCGCCGGCGAGCTCGATCACCTGATCGCCGACGTTGTCCACCGTGTAGGTATCGTCGGCCGCCCCGCCATACATGGTGTCCGCACCGGCGCCGCCGTCGAGGACGTCCTTGCCGCCCATCCCGTAGAGGGTGTTCGCGCCGGAATTGCCGACGATCTTGTTGTCCAGGCCGTTGCCGGTTCCGGTGAGGGCGGCGGACCCGGACAGGGTCAGGTTCTCGACGTTGTCGCTCAGCACGAAGCTGGCGGTGGCGATGACCGTGTCCTTGCCTTCCCCAGCCGCTTCCTGGACCTGGTCGGCCGCGACATTGACATAGTAGGTGTCGTCGCCCAGGCCGCCGACCAGCAGGTCGCTGCCGCCGCCGCCGTCGAGCTTGTCGTTGCCGCCGAGGCCGTAGATGGTGTCGCTGAGGCCCGTGGCGAAGGGCTGGCCCGCCACCGTCTTGCTGGTGGAGATATTGTCCGCCGCCGCGGTGCCGGTGATGGTCACCCCCGGGGACAGCAGGCTGCCCACGTCCGCCAGGAAGTCGGCGAACTGCACCTTCTCCATGTCCTTCAGCAGGACGACGCCATCGGGCGAGCCCGCGCGCAGGTCGGTGAGCCGCAGGTCGCCGAGGACCTGGGCCACCGCGTAGTTGGCCTTCAGGCCGGTGAGCAACAGGGTGTCGAGACCGTCGCCGCCGAAGACCTTGTCGGAGCCGCCGCCGCCGATGAGCAGGTCATCGCCGCCGCCGCCATAGAGGCTGTCGTCGCCGAGGCCGCCATCGATCCGGTTGGCGGCGCCGTCCCCCGTGAGGGTGTCGGCGAAGGCCGAGCCGATCAGGTTCTCGATATTGGCCAGGGTGTCGAGGCCCGCGCCCACGGTGTCCTGGGCGATGACGACGGACAGGTCGACAACGACCCCCGTCGCCGCGCCCGCATAGGTGGCGGTGTCGACATCGGCGCCCCCGTCCAGGGTGTCATCGCCCAGACCGCCCGCGAGCAGGTCCACGCCCTGGCCGCCCATGATCACATTGGCGCCGGCGTCGCCGGTCAGGGTGTCGCCAAAGGCCGAGCCGGTCAGGTTCTCGATATTGGACAGGGTGTCGGTCCCGCCGCCGACGGTGTTCTGCGGGCCCGCGATGGACAGGTCGACGGTCACGGCCGAGCCGGCGTCGTCATAGGAAACGGTGTCCACATCGCCGCCGCCGTCCATGACGTCGTCGCCGCCGTCACCCGACAGCAGGTCGGCGCCCAGGCCGCCCTGGAGGGTGTTGGCGCCGGCGGCGCCCCGGAGCACGTCAGCGAAATCCGAACCGATCAGGTTCTCGATACGGGCCAGGGTGTCGATGCCGGCGCCCCCGGTGTCCTGGGCGCCGACGATGCCGAGGTCCACGGTCACCCCCGACGTGGCGCCCGCGTAGCTGGCGGTGTCGGAGCCGACATTGCCGTCGAGGACGTCGTCGCCGAGGCCGCCCGCCAGGGTGTCGTCGCCCAGTCCGCCGTCGATGCGGTTGGCGTTGGCGTCGCCGGTCAGGGTGTCGGCGAAGGCGGACCCCAGCAGGTTCTCGAAATTCACCAGGGTGTCGATGCCGGCGCCGCCGGTGTCCTGGGCGCCTGCCGTCGACAGGTCCACCGTCACCCCGGCCGTCGCGCCGGCGTAGGAGACGGTGTCGATGCCGAGGCCGCCGTCCAGCACATCCGCGCCGAGGCCGCCCTGGATGACATTGTCGAAGGCGTCGCCGGTGAGGACGTCGTTGAAGTCGGAGCCAAGCAGGTTCTCGAACTCGGCCAGCTTGTCGGTCCCGGCGCTGCCGGTGTTCTGGTTGACCAGGATCGCCAGGCTGACGGTGACGCCGCCGCTGGCATGGGCGTAGGAGGCCGTGTCGAGCCCGGCGCTGCCGCGCAGGTTGTCGTTGCCGAGGCCGCCCTCGATGATGTCGTCGCCGCCGCGGCCGTCGATCTGGTTGGCCAGGTCGTCGCCGGTCAGATCGTCGCCCTTGTTGGAGCCCAGCAGGTTCTCAAAGCCCGTGATCGTATCGACGCCGGCGCCGATGGTGTTCTGGGGGCCGCTGATGGCCAGGGACACGGTCACGCCCGACGGCGAATAGGCGTATTTCAGGGTGTCGACGCCGTCGCCGCCATCCATGGTGTCGTTGCCGAGGCCCCCGTCGACGGTGTCGTTGCCGCCGAAGCCCTGCATCAGGTCGGCGCCGCTGGAGCCCTCCAGGTCGTTGTTCGTCCCGTCGCCCGGATAGGTGTCGTAGGCGGGGGGCGTGGCGCCGTTGTTGACCGTGAACTGGGTGGCGAAGGGGTCGACGTCATAGGCGCGGATGTAGTCGATCTGCATCGCCGCGGTGGTCAGGCCCGGATCCGGAGCCCCCGAGAAGCGGCCGCCGAGCGCCAGGTTGGCGAGGATATACATGGGCCGGTTCATGTCCGGCGAGGTCGGCTGGGTGTAGACCGCCACCCCGTCGATATACCAGACCAGGTCCGTGGCGGTCCAAAGCATGCCGTAGGTGTGGAACTGGGAGATGTCGTCGACCACGTGGCCCTGGTTGGTGACGATCTTCTTGCCGGTCGAATCGATGTGGTGCTCGGTGGCGTAGGTGCGGTTGTCGCCGATGTTCTCGAACACATCGAGCTCGAGGGTATCGGCCTGGTCCTTGGGCAGGAGCCAGAAGGCCGACCACATGCCGTCGGCCACGGGCAGCTTGGCCCGCATCTCGAAGTAGCCGTACTGCTGGTAGAAGGTCCCGGCCGTGGTGATCAGGCCGGAGGTGTAGTTGTAGTTGAACAGATCCGCCTTCTGGGCCGGCGTGGTCTTCTGCAGGGTGATGGTCAGGACGCCGCTGTCCACCGAGAAGGGATCGATCCCCAGGGGCTCTGTGCCCGAGCCCGTATAGGTCGGATCGACGTAGATCTGCAGCTCGTCATTGTGCGTGTGGGCGAGCAGCGAGTCCGGCCCATTGGGCGACCCGAACGGGAAGGTGGTGTCCCAACCCGTCTCGGGGTCGAGGTTGAGGGTGTCGAACTCGTCGGCGAAGGTCAGCTGAAGGACCCCCGTGTCCACCGGCAGCAGGAAGTCGGTGGCGTGGAAGCTGGCGAGGGTCGTGCCGAGGAACTTGATCGCGTCGGTGGGGCTGAGCTGGAGGATCACATCGCCGCCGACCTGGGTCATGGCGGCCTGGACCTGCGAGAACTGATACAGGCCGTAGCCCTGCAGGCGGATCAGGTCGCCGTCGGCCGAGCTGAAATCGGTGACCACGTCGTAGCCGGAGCCGGTGGAGAAGTGGAAGGTGTCCGCCGCCACCCCGCCGGTCAGGATGTCGTTGCCGCCGCCGCCGACAATCACCTGGGTGCCGGTGCTGCCGTCGATGATGTTCTGCTGCGAATTGCCGAAGCCGGTGATCACCCCGGACAGGACCAGGTTCTCGACGTTGTCGGGCAGGTACCACCACTTGATGGCGTCCGTGCCCTTGGTGCCGGCCACCGAGATGGTGTCATTGCCCTGGCCCGCGGCCTCGGAGACGCTGTCGAACAGCGACTTGATCTTATAGGTGTCGTCCCCCAGGAGGCCCGACATGGGGTGTCCGAGGCCACCGCCGGTGATGGAGTCCGCCTGGGCTGTGCCAACGAGCGGCAGCGCATTGGCGCCGCCCACGATGGTGTTGGTGGGCGTGGCGCTGCGCAGCACCGTGTTGCCGAAGAAGTCTAAAGGCACAGGATCAACCCCAAATATAACCCAGTAAATATAGAGGCTATTGTAGGGTCGAAATGCGGCCGCGTATACTTTTTCTTAAAGCTTCGCCATGATTCGCGGGCCGTTTGAGGCGATTCGTCGCGGTTGTTCCCGCTCCGCGCGAATTAACCTTGAGCCACTCGCCAACCGCTGCACCCCGCCCCCCCGGCTCCCCCTTGCCTCGCGTCCGCGGGCAGGTTCAGATCAAACCGCAGAACCGAGACAGGCCTGTGACACGCGGAAGCAAACCATGAGACGACTGGCGATCGTGGCGGCCCTGCTGGTGAGCGGCTGCGTCTCCATCCCGCAGCCCCCCAAGAGCAGCATCCTGGGCGCGGCGCGGCGCGAGGCGGCGGCCCGGTTCCCCGGCGCCGATCTCAGCCGTCCCGTGGCCCGCGACCTGGGCGACCGGTGGGTGGTCGATTTCGAGGCGTCGCCTGCCAAGGACGCGGGGGCGGTGGTCGTGGTGGTCAACAAGCGGCGCCGCGAAATTCTGCTCGCCCTGGACATGCGCTGAACAAGGCGCGTCCGGTCAGTATGAGCCGCGCTGCATCAGCACGGCCGGAATCGTCTTGAGGATGATCGCAAGGTCCAGCCCCAGGCATTTTCGCCGGGCGTATTGCACGTCCAGCGCCACGCGCGACGCATAGGCCATGTCGCTTCGCCCGCTGATCTGCCAAAGGCCCGTGATCCCGGGCCGCACGCTGCAGTAGTCGGCGAAGTTCGGCCCGTATCGCGGCACTTCCGCCTCGACGATGGGCCGCGGCCCGACCAGGCTCATCTCGCCGCGCAGGACGTTGAACAGCTGCGGCAGCTCGTCGAGGCTGGATTTGCGCAGGAAGGCGCCGATGCGGGTCACCCGGGGATCGATCTTGAGCTTGTGATTTTGCGCCCACTCGGCCGCCGCGTCGGGGTCTGTGGCCAGCAGGATGGCCAACCGCTCGGCCGAGTCCGTGGCCATGCTGCGGAACTTGAGGCAGCGGAACCGCCGTCCGCGAAGGCCGATGCGCTCCTGCGCATAGAGGGCCGGTCCGCCGTCCTCCAGTTTGACCGCCAGGGCGAGCAGCAGCAGCAACGGCGCGAGAAAGGCGACGGCCACAGCGGACAGGACCAGGTCGAAGGCCCGCGAGGTCCGGGGCCGCCTGACCGTGGCGGCTGATGCGGGCTTGGCCTGCAGCATCTCGTCCTTCCCATGCGGCCGATCCCGAATGAGGGCCGGCCGGCGTCATTTCAGGCAGGTTGCAGGTTCCGGGCCAGGCGCACGCCCTGTTCACCCAAGGGGCGAAGAAATCAGGACCGCGCGGATGCGCCCCAGAGGGCGCGATGGTCGGCTTGGCCGACTTTGGTTCGCCTGGTGGAGCCGAGCGGAATCGAACCGCTGACCTCCTCATTGCGAACGAGGCGCTCTACCAACTGAGCTACGGCCCCCAGGAGCCGGGGACATAAGGGGGCTGGCGTGCGGCTGTCAAGCCGCCTTCAAGGGCAGCCGCCGCCACGGGGTCGTCCTCAGGCGCCGGCCTGCTCGACCGCGACCGGTTGCGGCTGGGCGTCGACCACCTGGCGGCCGAAGGGGATCAGCTTCCAAAGCCGCTCGTGGAGGTAGAACAGGAAGATCTTGGTGAACACTTCCACCCCGGCGATCGAGCCGGCCACATGCAGGTGGCCGGTGATGATCCAGCTGATGACGAAGGTGTCGGCCGTGCCGACCGCTCGCCAGCTGACGCCCTTGACCACCGACCGGGTATGGGCCTCGCCGTCCTTGCCCCAGCGCAGGCGGAACCAGATGCGCTCGTGGAAATAGTAGAGGATGATCTTGCTGAACACCTCGATGGAGGCGATCGACACCGCCCATTTGGCGTTGCCGGTGAGCAACAGGCTGAGGATGAAGGTGTCCAGGCTGCCGATGAAGCGCCAGCTGAAGGCCTTGATCACCGATCGTAAGTGCGCTTCCCGCATATCCCCACCTGTCGTCTTGCTGGACCCGAAGGGCAGCGCCGAGCCACATTCCTACAATGACTGTAGGCATACTAAACCCAAGGCAAGTTCGGCGCCAGCCGGCGATTTGTCAGCCATTAGGGCGGGCGGGGGAGGGCCTAGCGGCGTCGCCTCCAAAGACGGTCGAGGACGCCCGGCCGCATCGCCGCCAGCCGCGCCTCCGCCTGCTCGCGCGCGGCCCGCTCACGGGCCAGCTCGGCCTCCGCCGCGGCGGCGCGGGACAGGGCCGCGTCGCGCGCCCGGCCGGCCTCGATGAGCCCCTGCAGCCAGGTGTTGCGGCGGCCGTAGACGTCCAGGAACTGGGGCTCCTCCGCCTCGAAGGCGGCGACATAGCCGGCGTAGCTGAGCGCCCCGCCGTCGTTCTCCTGTATCTGCAGGGCCAGCAGATTCAGGCCGGCGTCCACATCGAGGATGGCCCCCAGCCGATCGCGGTGGGCCAGCAGCACCTCGGCAGCCTCGTCGGGCAGGTTCATCAGGGCGAAGACGGCGGCCAGCTTGGCCAGCTTCTCATCCGTCACCGCCGCCGCGGCCGCGCGGCGCAGGGGCGAGGCCAGGTCGCGGATATAGATGGCGTCGCCCTGCACCGGCCGTCCGCCCTGGGTCAGGGCGGGATAGGTGTCCATATAGGGCCAGGGCAGGGCGGCCGACGAATACTGCCGCACGCTGAGGGCGAACAGCTCGAAGCCCTTCTCGCGCATCAGCCGGTCGGTGTTGTGGAAGCTGTTGTCGCCGGCGTCATGGGAGCCGTAGAAGCAGACCTCCAGCCCCGCCGCCAGCAGCCCCGGCTGCGCCAGCAGGTCGGTGGCCGAGCGCAGGACCTCATAGTCGGGCCCATCCACGTCGATCTTCAGGAAGTCCAGGTCGGTCAGGCCGTGGTCGCGCAGCACCGCCGGCAGCAGCAGCTGGTCGGTCGCCTGGGCGTCGTCGGGGCCGAAGCGGGCGAAGGCGGCGGCGTAGTCGGTGTCGAACCCCCCGGCCGGGGCCCCGTCCCCGACCTGGCTCCACACCCGGTCGCGATAGTGATCAATTAGGCTGGGCGGCGGCAGGCCGGCGGCGCGCGCCTCGCGGATAGCCACGCTGCGCTGATAGCTGAGGCGATAGGGCGCCCAGTTGTGCCAGACCGGCCGGGTTCCGATCCGGCGGCGCAGGGGATGGTCGGCGGGCAGGCCGACGAAACCGTCGACATAGGCCACCCCCGGATGGGTCTCGGCGGCGCGAAGGCGGGCGATCTCTTCGGAGATGCAGTCGAAGCCCACGGCCTGGAGCCGGTCGCCGAACAGGCGCCAAGCCTCGTCTATCCCGCCCCAGCAGCCCACGTCGGCCAGTTGGAACCCCTCGGTCAGTCCCCGCGCGACCAGTCTGGCGAAGGTGCTGTCTTTCCTCAGCCCTTCCACGGCGGCGATCCCTCGGCTTGTCCGCCTCGTTTAATGGCGGCCCGAGCACAGTCAAGATGACGCCGCCGCCCCGCCGCCCTATCTGGAGGGGGCAATCGGAGCGTCCCCATGCTGCTGCACCTGTCGACCTGGCCCGAGGTGGAGGCCTTTTTGGCCCGCTCGCGCACCATCGTCGTGCCCATCGGATCCAATGAACAGCATGGGCCCACCGGCCTTCTGGGCACCGACTGGCTGTGCCCGGAGATCATCGCCCACGCGGCGGCGAAGCAGGCCGACATCCTGGTGGCGCCGACCTTCGCCGTGGGCATGGCCCAGCACCACCTGGGCTTCCCCGGCACCATCACCCTGCGCCCCTCCACCTTCATGGCGGCCCTGGTGGACTGGACCCGGTCGCTGCACGCCCATGGCTTCGAGCGCATCTATTTCCTCAATGGCCACGGCGGCAACATCGCCACCATCGAGGCCAGCTTCTCGGAGATCTACGCCGCCGCCAGCTTCGACCGCCGCCCCGCCGGCTTCGCCCTGAAGCTGCGCAACTGGTGGGACCTGCCGGGGGTCAATCGGCTGGCGGCCAGCCAGTTCCCCACCGGCCACGGCAGCCACGCCACCCCCTCGGAGATCGCCATCACCCAGTGGGCCTATCCCGACGCCATCAAGGCGGCCAACTACGCGCCGCAGATCGCGCCCTCTGGCCCCATCCGCGAGGCCGCCGACTTCCGGGCGCGCCATCCGGACGGCCGGATGGGCTCGGACCCCGGCCTGGCCACCCCGGAAAAGGGCGGCGAGCTGGTCGCCCTGGCGGTCAAGGGGCTGATCAGCGAGGTCGCCGCGTTCACGGCCGAGCCGCGGGTGGGGTGAGGCGCTACGCCGTCCTGACCAACCCGTCCTCGCCCACCGCCACCGCCCATTCCGGCAGGCCGCCCACGCAGGGGCCGTCGACGCCTCGGCCCGTTTCGGCGCTATAGCGGGCGAAGTGCCAGGCGCAGACCAGCAGGCCCTCCTGGACGATGATGTCGTCGCGGTCGTCCTGCAGGGGGATGCCCTGGTGGGAACACCAGTCGACATAGCCGCGGATGCCCTCGCGGGACTGCACCAGCAGGGCGCGGAAGCTTCGGTCGCCCTGGCGAAAGACAAAGCGGCGCACGGCGCCGGGGGGCAGGTCGGCGGCGGCGCACAGGACCACGCCGGGTCCCGGGCGCGCCGGGCTGCGCACGGGGTCCTGGTCCCACCCCATCAGTCGACCCGGATCAGGCCGTCGGCGTCCACCCGCACCGGCCAGGGGGTGAGGGCGCCGGTGCGGCCGGGGCCGGCCAGGCAGTGGCCGTCGCTCGGGTGGAAGAGCGCCCCGTGCGCCTGGCAGAGAATCGCTCGCCCGTCGCCGGTCAGGTAGCGGTGGGCGACCATGGCCAGGGGAAACCCCGCGTGCGGGCAGCGGTCGACAAAGCCGCGCACCTCGTCCGCCCGGCGCACGATGAAGCCCATGAACAGGGCCCCGTCGACCCGCCAGTCGAACCCCCGCGCGCCGGGGTCGTCCAGCTCGTCCAGCCGGCACAGGGGCGTGCCGGGAAGCGGCGCCGCCGGGTTGCTCAAGCCGCCGGGGCTCCCACCGTCCAGCGCCACGGCCGCACCTCCACCGAGGCGAACAGGCCGGCCACGGCATAGGGGTCGCGGGCCAGCAGGGCCTCGGCGGCCGCCCGGTCCGCGGCCTCGATGATCAGCAGCGAGCCCACCGGATCGCCGGCGTCATTGAGGAACGGCCCGCCGACCCGCACCGCGTCGCCCTGGGCGGCGAGGAAGTCCAGATGGGTCGGGCGGGTGGCGGCGCGCAGGGCGCCGCTGTCCGGCTTGTCGGTGCAGACGGCGAAGAAATAGGCCATGCAGGTCTCCTGGAGGCTCAGCTTTCGGACTTCAGGGGCCGCGATAGCAGGGCGCCGATAGCCGCGTCCACGTCCGCCTCGCCCGCCAGGATCGCCGCCACCGCCTCGCAGATCGGCGTCTCCACCGACAGGCGGCGCGCCAGCTGGCGCACCGCCGGCGCCGAGGCGACCCCCTCGGCCACGCTCAGCTTGCCGGCCAGGGCCTGCTGGAGGGTCTGGCCGGACCCCAGGGCCAGGCCCACGCTCATGTTGCGCGACTGCGGGCTGGAACAGGTCAGCACCAGGTCGCCCAGGCCGCACAGGCCGGCGACGGTGACCGGGTCGGCGCCCAGGGCCACGGCCAGGCGGGTCATCTCGGCGAAGCCGCGGGTGATCAGGGCGGCGTGGGCGCTGCGCCCCAGCCCACGCCCCTCAGAAATCCCGCACGCGATGGCCAGGACATTCTTCACCGCCCCGCCGGCCTCGGCGCCGATCATGTCGGCGGCCAGGTAGGGGCGGAAGGCGGGGGTGGCGATGGCCTCGGCCAGGGCCTGGCCGAGCACGGCGTCGGGGCAGGCGAGGGTGACGGCGGTGGGCAGCCCCCGCGCCACCTCGCCGGCGAAGCTGGGGCCCGACAGCACCGCCGGCGCCGCCCGGGGCAGGGTCTCGGAGAGGACCTGGGTCATCAGCTTCAGCGAGCCCTGCTCGACCCCCTTGGCGCACAGCAGGATGGGCAGGCCGTCGCGGGCATGGGGGCCGAAGGCGGCCAGGGCGGAGCGCAGGTGCTGGGCCGGGGCCACCGCCAGGACGATGTCGCAGCCGGCCAGGCCGGCGGGCCCCGCGACGGCGGTCACCGCGTCGTGCAGGGTCACGCCGGGCAGGAACAGGGGGTTCTCGTGGCGGGCGTTGATCGCCTCGACCACCTCGGCCTCCCGCGCCCACAGGGTCACCGCCAGGCCGGCGCGCGCGCACACCTCCGCCAGGGCCGTGCCCCAGGCGCCGCCGCCGATGACTCCCGCCGTGGTGATCTGGTTCAAGCCTTGGCTCCCTTGCGGCCCAGGATGTGCGTCGGCCGGTCCGCGGCGGCCGCCTCGTCCAGGGGCCAGCGCGGCCGGGCCGCCACGTCCAGCCCATCGCTGAACCCCTCAGCCAGGCGTTCGGCTCCCGCCAGGGCGATCATGGCGGCGTTGTCGGTGCAATACGCCAGGGGCGGGGCGTGGAAGGAAAAGCCGTGCGCCGTCGCCGTGGCCTGCAGCCGGCGACGCACCTCGGCATTGGCCGCGACCCCCCCGGCGACCACGAAGCGCAGGCCGGCCGGGGCGTGGCCGGGGGCGTAGGCGGCCATGGCGCGAGCGGTGCGGTCGCACAGCTGCAGGGCGATGGCGTCCTGCACGGCGGCGGCCAGGTCGCGGCGGTCGGCCTCGCCCGCTGCCCCCGCCGCCATGCGCGCCGCGGCCGTCTTCAGGCCCGAGAACGAGAAGTCGCAGTCCTTGCGGCCGAGCAGGGCGCGCGGCAGCGGGTAGCGCGATCCGTCGCCGCCGATCGCCAGCCGTTCCAGGGCCGGGCCGCCGGGATAGGGCAGGCCCATCGCCTTGGCGATCTTGTCGAAGGCCTCGCCGGCGGCGTCATCGATGGTGGTCCCCAGTCGGCGGCAGGCGCCGACCCCGGCCACCTCGAGCAGCTGACAGTGGCCGCCGGAGACCAGCAGCAGCAGGAAGGGATAGGCGATGTCCGCCCCCAGCCGCGCCGAGACCGCGTGCCCCTCCAGGTGATTGACCGCCACCAGGGGCAGGCCTCGCGCCAGGGCGATGGCCTTGCCGGCCGACAGCCCCACCATCACTCCGCCCACCAGGCCCGGCCCCGCCGTGGCCGCCACCCCCTGCAGGGCGTCGAAGCCGACGCCGGCGGCGTCCAGGGCCTGGCGGATGACGGTGTCGATCACCTCCACGTGCGAGCGGGCGGCGATCTCGGGCACCACCCCGCCGTAGGGGGCGTGCTCGGCGATCTGGCTGTAGATGATCGAGGACAGCACCGTGGCCGTCCCGTCCGGCGCGCGGCGCACCACGGCGGCGGCGGTCTCGTCGCAGCTGGTCTCGATGCCCAGAAGGGTCAGGTCGGCCATGGGCGGCGCGGGCGTCCTCGGCGGGCCCCGGTTGCCGGGGCGGCGCCGCTCCTGTAGCGAGGCGGCTTCACCTTTTGTGAGGTAGCCCGAGCGCCGTGGCCACGCAACCGCCCCCTGAGCCGGTCTAGGCCGATGCGTGTCTGGGTCACGCGGGCGCGGCCGGGGGCCGACGCCACCGCCGATCGCCTGCGCGACGCGGGTCATGCGCCGGTGATCGCGCCGCTCCTTGTGGTGCGCGACCTCGCCCCGGCCCTCGACCTCGACGGCGTCGGCGCCCTGGCCTTCACGAGCGCCAACGGCGTGCGCGCCTTCGCCGCCCTGACACCCCGGCGGGACTGGCCGGCCTATGCGGTGGGCGCCGCCACCGCCGAGGCGGCGCGCGAGGCCGGCTTCGCGTCGGTGCGCTCGGCCGAGGGCGACGTCGACGCCCTGGCCGCCCTGATCCTGGGCGACCCGGACCGTTCCCCGGGCGCGGTGCTGCACCCCGGCGCCCGCGAGCCGGCCGGCGACCTTTGCGGCGCCCTGCGCGGCGGCGGCCTGGCCGCCCGCGCCCTGGTTGTCTACGAGACCGTCGCCGCCCCCGTCGCGCGGGCCCCGTCCTGCGACGCCGTGCTGGTCCACTCCCCCCGCGCCGCCCGCCTCCTCGCCGAGATCCCCGGCGCCCGTCGCCCCGCGGCCCTGTGCATCTCGCCCGCCGCCGCCGCGCCCCTGCGGGCCGCCGGCTGGGACCGGGTGCTGGCGGCGCCCGAGCCCACCGAGGCGGCGCTGCTGGCCCTGCTCGACGAGGTAACGCCCCCCGCCCGCCTGCCCCCGGTGGTCCTGGCGCTGATGCTGTTCGGCCTGGTCTGCGTCATCGGCGGCCTGCTCGTCGCGCGCCTCGGCCCGCAGCTGTTCCCGGCCCCCGAGGCGGCGGCCCCCAAGGAGACCCCATGACCGACCGCGCCCAGATGACCCTGTTCACCTTCCTGCGCGACACCGGCTCGCACCTGGCGGGCTGGCGCCACCCTGACGCCTATGACGGCGGCCTGCATCAGTTCGCCTATTACAAGGCCCTGGCGCAGACGGCGGAGCGGGGCAAGCTCGACGCCATCTTCCTCTCCGACACCCTGGGTTTCCGCCACATCGTCGGCCAGGACGCCTACAGCCGCCTGGACCTCTGCCACCTGGAGCCCGCCACCCTGCTGGCGGCCCTGTCGCAGGCGACCCGCCGCATCGGCCTGGTGGGCACCCTGTCGACCAGCTTCTTCGAGCCCTACCATATCGCCCGGCTGATGGCCTCGCTGGACCATATCAGCGAGGGCCGCGCCGGCTGGAACGTGGTCACCTCCCTGGGCGAGAACGAGGCCCACAACTTCGGCCTGGCCGAGCACCTCGACCATGAGGTCCGCTACGAGAGGGCCGAGGAATTCGTCGGCGTGGTCAAGGACCTCTGGGACAGCTGGGAGGACGACGCCTTCGAGGGGAACAAGGCCACGGGCCGCTATTTCGATCCGGCCAAGGTCCACGCCCTGAACCACCGCGGCGAGCATCTGACGGTGGCCGGGCCCCTGAACATCCGCCGCCCGCGCCAGGGCCACCCGGTCATCGTCCAGGCCGGCAGCTCGCCCACCGGCCGCGCCTTCGCCGCCCGCCACGCCGACGCCATCTTCACCATCCCCACCAACCTTGAGGCGGCCATCGCCTTTCGCGCCGACGTGCGGGCCCAGGCACAGGCCGCGGGGCGCAGCGCCATGCCCCGGGTCCTGCCGGCCATCCATGCGGTGCTGGCCGACAGCGAGGCGGCGGCCCTGGCCAAATACCAGGGGCTGAACGACCTGGTCGACCCGGCCCTGTCCATCAGCCTGCTGCAGATGCTGCTGGGCGGGGTCGACCTGTCGGCCCATCCCATCGACGGCCCCCTGCCCGACGACATCCCGCAGACCCTCACCAACCTGACCACCCGCCAGGGCCTGATCGACCTGGCCCGCCGCGACGGCCTGACCATCCGCCAGCTGGCGGTGCGCGCCGCGGTGGGGCGCGGGGCGATGATGATGGCCGGCACGGCCGAGCAGGTGGCCGACCACATGCAGACCTGGTTTACGTCCGGCGCCGCCGACGGCTTCATGCTGTCGCAGCCCTACCTGCCGGGCGGGCTGGACGATTTCGTCGACCAGGTGATCCCGATCCTGCAGGCCCGCGGCCTGTTCCGCCGGGAATACGAGGGCGCCACCCTGCGCGACTCCCTGGGCCTGGACCGCCCGGAAAACCGGTTCGTCGAGAACCCCGCCCGCCACGCCGAGCCGGAGATGTGGGCGCCGATGAAACCCGCCGACGGCCCCACCCGCTCCTGAGCGCCGCCGATCCCTTGGCAAGCCGCCCCGCCCCGGGTAAACAGGCCTCCCCGCCCGGCCCGCGCGCCGCCCGTGGGCCGCCTTAGCTCAGCTGGTAGAGCATCGCATTCGTAATGCGAGGGTCAGGTGTTCGAGTCACCTAGGCGGCACCACTTCAAACCTCTGATTTATTTCGGGATATGATGGCGCCCGTCCCCGGCCGACGTGTGCACAACCTTCGTGGAAGCACGGCGGAAGCATCGGCGCGGCGTTAGCCGGCGCACATCGCTGGGGCTTGGTCGGTTTTGTCATCTGGCAGGTGAGGTGCTCAGTTCAACGAGGCAGCCCTATCGAAACTCGGCCTTAGCACCCGAGTTTGTTCTACGTTTGTTCTTGACAGCAGGGGGTGCATTAAGCACTATTGTCTCGTCTGAACGATCGGAAGGACCTTTCGTATGGCCGCCGCTCCCTACGGGGTGCTGTCCGCACCCGCGTTGTCTGCGCCCGCCCTTTCCCGCCTCAGGCGAGAGCAAGCCGAATTTGATCAAGTCGTCCAGGAAGAGGACTCGCGAAACAGATTTTTGGCGTTGCCCATAGCCCTCCCTATAGCTGCCGTTTCTGCGCTCAACATTCCCGGCATCCTCGGAATAGGACTGACAAGGTCCGCCATGATGCAGGCTGCACCTGGCGCCCTTGAAGCCGACTTGACGTTGCAGTCGGGCCCCGCGACCAATCGGGTGCTTGCAACAGCCCTAACCGAGGCCGAAAAGAATGCTTTGAGAGCGGCCGCTCGTCTTAGATATGCGCGTGCCAACGGCATCGAAGCGAAAACAATGAATGCGGAGATTCACCACAGTAGCCCGCTTGAATAGGCTCACCTATTTCCACGTGGCGACCCGACGCGCCTCTCTAATCTATGGGCGCTTCGACAGAAAGCCCATGCTGTCGCCACGCAGGAATGGGCAGTCTTTAGGCAGTCCCTAAATGGCAGAGTTCCCACGCAAGCAGAGGTAATGGCTGCGAAACTACGGATCGACCGGCTTGTGGAAGCCTACATCAGGAGACCCGGCGTTCCCAGGTCTAACTCGCCGCCCAGATCAGGTGGGATGATATGAAAATCCCCGTCTCCCAAGCTGCGGAAATTCTAGAAAGGCGAAAGATCCTTAAGCGCACTGGGCATGACCACTCTGAACGCATAATAGACTATGTTACCGAAGCAATAGATCGGCCGCTCCCCTCAGATTTGGCTGATTTCTATAGGGAGCGGATCGAAGAAGTCGGCGGATTTGCGGCAATTTTTCCAGAATGGAACGATCGCGTTGGTTGGCGCCCGATGTCGGTTCAGATGACCGACCTGCTGCATGCACAAGCGGCGCCGTTGTTCCTCGACGGTTTCGGAAACCTCTTCGGGCTCGATCTTCGATCCGACGAAGCCGTGCCCGCGGTATATTTTTTTGACCATGAGGCGGGGTACGAAAACCCTGTTTATTGCGCGGGATCATCGCTTGGCGCCTTCCTTGTCCTGCTAGCCGATCATTGGCGCGCAGTCGACGAAGGGTGGCTGCCGGGGTGGCAACTCGCCATCGACCCCGACATCGACAAATGTCCCCGGGCGCCGCCGCTCTGGCTGGCGAGCTAACCGAACCTACCCCTCCCCGCCCCCCAGCCGCCGCGCCAGGGCCAGCACCTCCGGCGCATACACGCTGGCGGTGAGGATGGCGGCGCCCAGGATGGTGGTGGCGGCGGCCACGTCGCGGGCGCCGGTGCGCAGGAGGAGGAGGTCGCCGCGGGGCTCGGAGATCATCAGGAACACGGACTGCGGGCGGGGCCCCTCGGGGACCGTCGTCTCGAACCACAGGCTGTCGTCCTCGGCGCCATAGATCGCCACCAGCAGCGGGCCGGTCACGTCGCGCACGTCCAGCCGCACCCAGCAGTGGGTCTCCCCGAACCGCACGGTGGAGAAGTCCAGGGGGACGCCGGCGGCGTAGTGCCAGGCGACGGGGGGGGTGGTGATCGCCGCCCCGGCCTCGGTCATCGTCAGGGTCGCCCCCGCGTTGCGCCAGAAGTCGTAGCAGCGCACCCCCTCGGGGCCGACGGCGAAGACCGTTGTGGCGTCCGCCGGCGGGGGGATTCGCTGGGTCCGCTCCAGCACCGATTCCGCCTCGCGCACCCGGCCCATGGCGTCCTCCAGCCGGCGCCGCTGGAAGCCGCCGTAAAGGACGCCGGTGTTGAGGACATGCTCGAACGGGTGGGCCCGCACGAGGGGCTCGAAGTCCGCCTGCCCCGCGCGGCGCACCAGGATCGGGGAGGCGATGATCTCGCTGCGCGCCGGCCCCGTCACCCGGCCCTCGACGATGGCGTCGAAGCGGCGGACGAAGGTCGGGTAGTCATAAAGGCCGCTGGCGATCACGTCGCGCCAGGCGCGCTCGGTCATGGCCTCCAGGGCGGCGGAATCCTCAAGCTGGGCGAACACGTCGTCGGCGTTGGCGAAGTCCTTCCTCAGGGGAATGAAATGCTCGTGCGGCCGGATGACGCCGGAATAGTCGCCCTCGAACCCCACCAGGGCGGTCCTCAGGGCGATGGCCTCGAACACCTTGGGCGAGACCTGGTTCTGGCGGATCTCGTCCTGGCGGCCGACCAGGTGGCGGGCGGCGAAGGTCTCGTAGTCGAGGTCCCCCGCCTCGGCCTCGGCCCGCGCCAGGGCGCCGTCGAAGTCGAAGATGTTGGCGCCGCTCTCGGTGATCAGGGTGGCGCGGGCGGAGCCTAGGAACCGGTACCAGCCCTCGCCATAGATGCGGCTGTCCTCGGTCCAGTCGATGTCCACCGGGACGCCGCGCGCCTGCGCCAACGCCCGCATGCGCGCCCCGATGACATATTTCTCGCGCCCCAGGTCGCCGAAACGATGGGGCAGCACCCGCCCCCGATAGGCGATGCGCACCTGGCGCTGGTCCATCGGCAGGGCGAAGGCGGCCAGGCGGTCGATGTCGGCGGGGACGAAGCCGGTCAGGGTGGAGATCACCTCCACCCCCGGCAGCTGCGCCTCGGGGTAGGCCAGGCGCGGATGGGGCTCGGGGATCACCGTCATCACCAGGTTGACGCCGGCCTCGCGGATCGAGCGCCAGGTCATCTCGGTGTGGTCGTACTCGTCCTGGACGAACAGGACCTTCAGCCCGTCGTAGCGGGCCAGCCGGTCCAGGACGGTCCGGGCGATGTAGTCGCTCGGCCAGTGCTCGGGCGACTTGTAGGCCGGCAGGACGAAGTGCCAGACCACCGCGTCGAAGAGGTCGAAGTCCCACGCCGCCGGCCAGTCGCCGCGGTAGTCCTCGAACCGCCGCCCCGGACCGGCGCTGTCCACCGTCTCCTGCGCCGGCATGAAGAAGTAGCGGTGACGGGAGTGGTCGGCGAGGGCGCGCAGGTGCTCGCGGGTGGACTCGATGTGGGTGTAGGCGTCGTTGTAGAGCACGAGGATGTTCAGGGTCTTGGGAACGTGCAGGGCGGCGCGGGCGGCGCGGGCGGCGGCGAGCAAGGCGCCCTCATCTGCGGGTGCCGCCAGGACAACATCGCAGGCGGCGGCCAGGGCCCCCTGCGCCTGGGCCCCCACATAGGCGTTGAAGGCCCCCGCCGCCGCGACCAGCTGGGCCAAGGTCGCGGGGTCGGAGGCCAGCACCAGCGGACGGCGGCCGACTCTGCCCGTTGGCCAGCGCCCCGCCAGGGCGCGCGCCCAGGAGGGCATCTCTCCCAGGAGCACCAGACTGTCGAACCTATCTTCGAGCCGCTCGACGGCTGGGATGTCCGGCATCTTGGTCCCGTGGGCAGCGTGCGACTTCCTAAGGGCTGGCCTTCAAACCCGTCAAGTGCGGGGGCGGGCCCCGCAAGCCATTGAGCCGCGTGACGCGGGGGTATAGTCGGTCTCTGAAAAATGGGCGCCTATGCCGCCAAGGGAGTATGCGTGGCCCACGCTAGAACGGTCGACAGCCTCGATACCTGGTTCGATGTCCTGCTCGTCCTGGCGCCCGCCGAGGGCGCGCTGTCTGCCGCCGCCCGCGCCCTGGCGCAGCGGTTCACCCTCCACCGCCGGGTCCTGGTCGTTCGCCCGGACGTAGCGGCCGTCGACTGCCATGCCAACACGGGCGACCCCGGGTCGGTGCTCTGCCCGCCACATGGCGTCCCCGGCCAAGCCGAGGCGCTAAAGCGATTCATCGGCGGGGCTCGGTTCCGCCGCCCGCTGATCTGGATCGAGGACGCCGGCTTCGCGACCTACGCCGCGCTGGCCTCAGAGGACTTCCGGGTGCTGGCGGCCGCCGCCGCCGAGGACGCCCCCGCATCTCTGCTCGCCGCGGCCGACATGGTGGTCGGCGAGGACCGCCCGGGCGTGGACGCGGCGCTGCGCCGCGCGGACTTCCGCGGCCGGGGCGCCGTCTGGACCCCTGCCGAGGGCTATGAGCCGCTGGAGAGCGCGATCTGCGCCGCCGTGAACCGGCTGCTCGCGGCGGACAAGCACCTCAACATCCTAATCCTCTACGACGACACCTTCACCCATATCAAAACCATCCAGGAGCACCTGTCGGCCTTCGGCAAACACTCCCGGCACCGATATTTCTACTTCCCGGCCCGCGCCCACCCCCGACTGTTCCAGCCCTTCGCCGAGGCCTGGCCGGAGTCATGGGACTTCGACGACTTCGACGCGATCGTCTGGCACTATTGCCTGCGGGCCGCGCATACAGACAATATCGACCCCGTCGTCCTCAGCCAGCTGGCCGCCTACGACGGCCTGAAGGTGCTGTTCATCCAGGACGACTACGACACCACCCTGACCACCTGGGCGAACATCCAGGCCGTCGGCATCCACCTGGTGATGACCTGCATTCCCGCCTACGGCATTCCCTACGCCTTTCCAGGCTGGTCGCCCGGCGAGGTCGAGTTCATCCAGACCTACACTGGCTTCGTCCCCGAGGACGACATGGACGCCTTCGTCACGCCGATGGAGGACCGCCAGGCCCATCTGGCCTACCGGGGCCGCACCCTGCCCTTCCGCTACGGCAGCCTGGGCCGCGAGAAATGGCTTATCGGCGCGCGGATGAAGGAACTGGCGGCCGAACGGGGCGTCCCGGCCGACATCGCCATGGACGAGGACAGCCGCATCTACGGCGACGACTGGTACCGCTTCACCGCCAGCGCCCGGGCGACCCTGGCCAGCGAGTCCGGCTCGCACGTCTTCGACTTCGACGGCGCCCTGACCGAGTTGTCGCGGCAGGCCGAGGCGGACGGCGTCCCCTACGAGCGCTTCTTCGCCGAGCACCTGGCCGAGCGCGAGCAGCACGTGCGCATGAACCAGCTGTCGCCCCGCATCTTCGAGGCGATCCGCCTGAAGACCGCCCTGGTCTGTTTCGAGGGAGAGTATTCGGGCGCCATCCAGCCCCACGACCACTACATTCCGCTCAAGAAGGATTTCTCCAACGCCGACGAGGTGTTCGAGAAGCTGGCCGACGTCGACTATCTCAAGGCCCTGACTGAGCGAGCCTATGACGAGGTCATCGGTGGCGGACGATGGAGCCACGCCGCCTTCGTCCGGGACTTCGACGAGATCGTCCAGACCCGGCTGATCCGCCCCGGCCGGCGCGAGCTGGTCACGGCGGTGGTGGCGCGCCGGCGCCGCGGGAGCGATGTCCTGGAATCCGTCGTCCGTCCCTCGCCCACCGAGTATATCCTCAACACCAGCCTGCTCAGGCCGCCGCTCCCGCGGGTCCCCTTCGCCGAGTTCATGGCCCTGCGCCGGGACCGGGAGCGGTCGACGTCGGACTACAGGGACACGCAGGCGCCGCACGCGCCCGCCACAGCGGTCGTCGTCGGGGTGGTCACCCCGGCGATGCTCGTGCCCGCCGAGAGCGTCACCATCACCCGCACGTCGGGGGGGGCGGTGATCCAGGGTCCGCCTGAGCCCCTGAGCAATGTCGCCTATGCGTCGCTGGATCTATCGGACGTCAACTTCCGCGACGAGCATTGCTGGGTGAGGACCGTCCTGCGCGATGTGAGGCAGGCGGGCTTGATCGGCGCCTTTGACGGGGGTTCGGTCAACCTGACAGAGGCGCCACTGACCGTGGGCTCGGGCGAGGTCGAGGCCTGGAGTCGGATCCGTCCCCCTCAGGACACACTTCTGATCCGCAACGGACCCGACATCGGGGGCGTCAGCTGCACCTTCGTTCGGGCGGAAATCCTGGTCGCCCCCGCCTATCATCCGTCCCTGCTCGCCCTCATGCGGACGCTCCTGGCGCAGCCCAGCCCCACGATCATGTCGGAAGGCGGGCTTACCGAGGCCGCCCTCGAACGGCCGCGGCCGCACACGCTCCCGAGTGATGCGGAGGTGGTCGCGACCGTCCGTGCCGACGAAGGCGCGGTCTACCCTGGCGGTGGGGGCCGCGTGACGATCACGCCGGACGGCGCCCGACTGGACGCCACCGGCGCTCCCTGGTCCTATATCGCGGCCATGGATCTCGACCTGTCCCAGGTCGATCTGCGACGGTCCCATGCGTGGGTCCGTCTGGTGGTTCGAAATGTCAGGGGCGCGGTCGTGGCCTCCCTCTGGAACAAGGGCGACAATGACGTCGGACCGCCTCGCTGGCTGGAGGCCGCACAGGGAGATCAAGCGCTCTGCCTGCCTGTAGCAGGCGAGCGATACGCCGCGGTCCTGTTCCGGCGTGGGGATGTTCTCGAGGCGGCCGAGGTGACGGTCATTTCTGCGTCGTTGATGGTGGCGCCGCGATACACCCTGGCCGTGCTTGACTTGGCCCGTTCACTGGCGAGCGAGATCGCCGCCACGGCCGCCAGTCACTGAGGCACGGCAGGCCTGCGGACCTTGGCCCGGATTTGGATGGCGCCTAGCGGCCCCGCAGGATCCCCGACCATAGCCGGCGAACCGAGCCCACCAGCCCAGCCGGGGCGGCCGGAGCGGCCGCCGCCATCGGTTCCGGGGGCGCGGCGGTCCTGGTGGACCCTTCGGCCGCTTCAGGCGGCTGTGAGGTTACGGACGGCGCTCGGGGCGGCGGCGCGTCGTTCGGGCCACGACGCCAACCGCCATCACGGCCGACATCCATCCATTCCGATAGGCTGATCCATCGCCACATCGACCAGGAGTTGTTGGCCGCGCCGGCTTGGTGCTGATCCCACAGGGCCTTGAGGGCGGGCCCATCATAGTTCGGAAGGCGGGTCACCTCCCCTTCGAAAACCCGCTCGTAGCACCAATCCTTCATCGAACCCCGCATCCACAGGTCGAGGGGGGCCGCATAGCCGACCTTGTCGGCCCGCCAGCGCACCGAGTCGGGCACGTGACCCTCCGCCGCCCGGCGCAGAATGTTCTTTTGCCATCCGTCGTGGAAAAAATGGCGATCAGGAAGGCTGATGCAGAAATCGGCAAGATCATAGTCGAGGAACGGCAGCCGCGCCTCCCGCGAAAAAGCCATGCTGTTCCGGTCGGCGTAGCGCAACAGCATCGGCAGGGAATTGTACTGCACTGACTCAGCCATCAGCCGGCGGACCCGTAGCCCGGGAAGGGCGGGAGGCAAGCCGTCTTGCCAGGGTCCCTTATAGAGCCACTGCGTCTCCCCCTTCATGGCCTCCAGTTCAGCTTCCGTGTAGGCCGTGGCGGCGTTGAAGCGACGACTGCTGTCCGCGTAAAGACTGGCCGCCGCCTGGAGCCGCGCGGTAAAGGCGCGGGTGGTGCTGATCGCTTCGTCGAAGCGCCCCTGGTCCAGGAGATCCGTTTGGTGAGACTTGAACCAGTACTGGTATCCGCCGAGCAGTTCGTCCGCCCCCTGGCCGTCGAGCTGGACGATGGCGCCGTTTTCCTTGGCCAGCCGGGCCACGCACCATTGGAGGTAGATGGAGGCAGACAGGAATGGCTCTTCCTGGTGCCAATGCAGGGCCCTGGATTCCTCGATCAATTTCAAGGGGTCCGGGCTGACCACATGGGACTTCACCCCCGTCATGGCGACGACATCGTCGATGAAGGCCCCTTCGGACATAGTGGGGTCATCGGGGAAACAGGCTGAGAAGGTGTCCTGGGCGAAGTTGCTGCCCCGGTTACGCTCCCCGGCGATGAGGCCGACGATGATCGATGAATCCAGCCCTCCCGACAGGCTGGATCCGATCTTCACGTCGGCGCGAAGACGCATGCGGATGCTTCGCTCGAACAACTCCTGGAAGCGCTCCACCGCATCGTCCTCGCTGATGCGCTCGTCGATCGCCATGTAGTCGGGGGTCCAGTAGCGCCACCGACGCAGCATTTGGCCCTGTTCGTCGTAGACGCTGGCCGAGGCGGCGGGGTGCCGACGGATGGCGCGAAAGAGGGTGTTGTCGCCATCCTCATTGTAGGCGGCGCCGGTGTACTGACTCAGGGTCTGAGGGTCGGTCTCGTCGGAAACCGAGGGGTTTCTCAGCAGCGCCTTGATTTCCGACGCGACCGCCACGCCCCCTTCGGGCAGATGGGTCAGGAACAAGGGCTTCTCGCCGAAGCGGTCGCGGGCGACCAGCAGCTGCCGGGTGCGACGATTCCACAGCGCGAAGGCAAACATGCCATTGAGGCGCGGCAGGGCGTCCTCGCCCCACTCGGCGAGCGCCTGAAGCAGCACCTCCGTGTCGCTTTGCGTATGGAAGACGCGGCCCTTGGCCCGCAGTTGCTCACGCAGTTCGAGGTAGTTGTAGATCTCGCCGTTGAACACGAGGACGAGGGCCCCGTCCTCGCCATGCATTGGCTGAGCACCGCCTTCGGTCGTGTCGATCACCGCCAGACGGCGGTGCGCCAGGCCCACGCCCCCGTCCATCCACTGGGTGGCCGCGTCGGGCCCCCGGTGCGCGAGCGCGTCCCGCATGGCGGAAAGCAACTGCGGATCGATGGCCTGGCGGCCGGAAATAATCGCGACGATGCCGCACATTTATTTATGGTCCCGTTGTAATGCCGCCAAGGCGGACATCGCCGCAGTGCGTTTCAGGAAACGATCTGCGCCTGGATGAAGGTTGCGCGAGACGGCGCGGCCTGGTCAGAGTTTCGGAACAGGAGAATACTGAAATTAGGGTCGGTGACCTCCACCCCCAGCTCGATGGGCCCGCGACCGGCGGGCGCCATCCTCTCCATCTTCAGGCTGTTGTCCTCGAGATTGAACAGCGAGATCAGCATACCCGGCTCGACGTCGCGCAACGTGATCTTCAGCCAGCAGGGCGCGCCGAGATCAACCTTGGACAAGTCGAGGTCGACAACGGCGGCGTAATGCCAGGGCTGCGCCGGCGTTTGGATGACCGCCCCGACGCCGTCGAGGGCAAGGCTCGCCCCCGACGCTTTCCAGAAGTCGTAGCACCGCACGTCCTTGGCCGACCGGTCCGCCACGACGGACGCATGCGCCGGCGGCCCGACGGGGGGCAGTGTAGGCCGAGTCGGCCCGCCCTCCAGAAGTGACTCCAGGGCCCGCCGCTGCAGGGGGCTGCGAAGGACTCCGTCGTTGAGGATGTATTCGAAAGTCGACGCGTGCGGAACGGCCTCGAAGGCCTCCTGCCCCCTGCGTCGCTTGACGATGGGCGCGGAGATGATCTCTGCGCGAGCCGGCCTCATCACCCGAGAGGAGAGAATCCGGTCGAAGCGTTCGACAAAATCGCCGTAGCTGTATCTGTCACTCTCAATGATATCTCTGTAAGCGCGAGCAGTCAGGCCTTCCAAGAACTCGATGTCATCTAGCTTCTCAAACACTTCATCAATATTGGAGAAGTCTTTCTTCAGAGGGATAAAATGCTCATTTACGCGGATGACTCCCGAATATTCACCTTCGAAACACACGAGCGCCGTTCGTAATCGGATCGCCTCAAAGAATTTGGGCGAAACCTGGTTCATCGTCACATGGCCTTCTTTGTCCACCAGATATTTGGCGAAAAAGTCCAGGTAGGCTACGCCATCAGCCTGCGCCTGGGCGGCCTGCCGCTTCAGGGCCCCGTCGAAATCGAAGACGTTCGAGCCGCTCTCCGTGCCCAGGGTGGCCCGGACCGAACCGAGGAATCGATACCACTCCTCGCCGTAGATGCGTTTCGAGTCGTCGACCTCGATATCGACCGGTATATTCCGCTCGCCGGCCAGTCGCCTCACCTCGGCGCCGATGCGGTGCTTCTCGTAGCCGAGCGTGCCGTAATGGAAGGGCAGGACGCGACCCCGGTAACCGATCCGGCTTTCGCGCGCCGACATGGGCACGATGTGCCTGTCCAGATCTTCATCCTCGGGAACGAAGCCGGTAAGCGTCTGCAGGAACTCGACACCGGGATGCTCGGCCGCGGGATAGACGAACTCGACTCCCTCCGGAGGAACGCAGGTCATCACGAGGCTGATGCCGGCCTTCCTTATCCAGTTGGAAATGGTCGAGGTGTTCTCGTACTCGTCCTGGATGAACAGAACCTTGAGGCCGTCATATCGGGCCAGCCGCTCCCCGACCACGGAGGACAGATAGTCTGGCAGGGACGCCGGCAAGCCGTAGTGCCAAACGACGGCGTCGAACATGTCCAGGTCCCAAGCCGCCGGCCAGCGTCCCTCATAGGCGGGAAACATGTCCCAGGAGGGCGTGTCGGAAGCGGGGATGAAGAAGTAGTTGTGCTTGGAGTGATTTGAGAAGGCGCGCAGGTGTTCCTGGATCGTCTTCACATGGGAGAAGGCGTCGTCATAGAGGACAAGTACGTTGAGCTTCTTGCGGCTCGCATGGGCCTTGCCAAGCAGATTCAACAGGGTGACCTCCAATTCGTCGAAGCGGGCGTCGTAGTCCATGGCCTTGGCCGCCTGAAGGCGGTTGGCGACCCGTGCTGGATCCGCCCGAGATGGGGCGGCGGCGCGGATCGCCGCCTCAAACTGCTCGGCCCCCTGGGCCATGGCGAACAGGTCCGGCCGGCTCTCCAGGGCCCGGATGGGGACCGTCACCACGGGCAGACCGCAGGCCACGTATTCATAGGCCTTCAAGGGCAGCGAGATATAGATGAACCTCGTGTCCTTGAATGGCGCGATCCCCACGGTCGCGGCCTTGCTGAGTTCGGCGATCCGCTCGGGCGTGACCATGCCGTGGTACGCGACCGTCGCCGAGCCCAGAATCTCCCGCCACGCTGTTTGGTCGGCCGGAGACAGACCGGCCGTCACCACTGGGCCGCAGAAGGAAAATTTCCAGTCCGGCATGCGGCGAACGAGATCTCGCAGCATGGGGAAGTCCAGCCGATTGTTGATCCCCCCCTGGAAGAAGGCGACGGGGATGGGTCCGGACGGCGGCCGACCACGCAGTCGATCCCACAGACCGGCGGGACGGGGCGGATCGGGCTCAAACGCACCGCCGTTGTGAGACTGCCAGAACGAGAAGTCGCAGCCATTGTTGAGCGTAATGGCAGGCCCGCGGAAGTCGGCGGCGCGAACGTAGTTCTCGCGAACAGCGTCTGACACCGCCACCAGCAGATCGCAATGGTTCAGAGACCGCAACGCGAGGGCCCGGCCGGCATCGTTGTGATAGCGTACGGTGTCGGCGCCGAGCGTGTAATCCTCGGTAGCGTGAAACACCTTGTATTGCTCTGGACAGGCGGCAAGGAGGGGTTCGAACAAATAGTTATAGACCCAGAGCAGCGGCCGTCGAATGTTGTGGGCCCGAAGGAAGGCTTTGAGCCCCGTCGGCGCCCCGGCCTGGGTGATCCCGAGCTCGGTTTGGGTCTCGTCAAAGTCGTAGGTCTGCGAGACGTGCACCAGGGTGATATTCGGATGCCCGCTGGGCTCGCACGTCCACTCCGGATGGACGCTATCAGGTTGCACGAAGTAGACGGGCAGCCGGCGGGCGAAGCGCGTAGCGTAGTGATATCGGTTGCTTCGCGGCTCCGTCGGCCAATGGGATCCCGTCAGAAATATGACGCCGTCAAAAGCATCGTCCAGGCGACCAACTGTCTTCTCGTCCGCCATCAAGGGCCCTTCCAACGTCCGGGTGGCTTAACGGATTCCCCCTAGGCCTTCCAGCGAAACACGCGGCGGCGGCGCCCCCCCCCCCCCCGCCGGGCTCGGTCCAGACGGATGCAGACAGCGGTGGGATCGCAGGCCAGTCTGATGTATTCAGCGCGGTATCGACCGGGAAAGGATCGCGATGACGCAAGCCGCAAGGGGATGGAGCAGCCTGCAGGTTGCCTGGCACAACGTCATCGGCGGTTACGGCCCGGCGCTGGGGACGCCGCAGACCTTGCCCGGAACGGAGAAGGCATGGGAGTATTCCGCTCTGTCGGATCTGTTCTCGCTGGACGCGGCCGGCGTGGTTTGTGTGGACATCGAAGCACACGTCGGACGCATTGGCCTGTTCCTGACGGACGCCGACTGCGGCGCTTCCCTCTCACGCAATATCGCGGTCATGGACCAGCGGGCATGGGTTCCGCTCAAGGCTCCCGCGGGCGACTACCGGATCGTCGTCTGCAATTTCGACGACGACGGGACGCCCGCCAAGTTTACCGTGCATGGAGCGGAAATGGCGACGGGCCAGGACTACGGACCGAGCCAGGCGGCGACCTACACAGAGCGTTGTTTCCGGCTCCTCGATCCTGCCAACGCCGCAGTGCGCTGGCGGGCCATGGCGACGACCTAGGCCCACCGTAAGATCACTGGGCGAAGGACGCGACCACCTGCGCGACGATGGCCTCGGCGCTGTGGCCGTCGCCGTAGTCAACGATTTCGCGGCGAGGGGCGTAGGGGGCGCCGCGCCACAGGCGGTTCCAGCCGGCGTCCACTGTCTCGACCCATTCGGTGGCGTCGCGCAGGGTGACGCAGGGCTTGCGGTGGAAATAAGCCTCCTTCTGCAGGCCGCCCGAGTCGGTGAACACCGCCGCGCAATCGGCCAGCAGCCTGTGCATCTCCAGGGGCCCCACCGGATCGATCACCCGCAGTCCGTCCAGCGACACACCGAGGCGCTGCGCGGCGGCCCGGGTGCGCGGATGCAGGGGCAGGACCACCGTTTGCGCGTCGGCCTGGGCGCGCAGATAGTCGATGGCCGCCGCCAGGGCCCCGGGTTCGTCCGTGGTCGACTGACGGTGAAGGGTGGCCACCGCATAGGCCCCCGGCGTTAGCCCCAGGTCCATGACCACGGTGCAGTCCCGGCCCGCCTCGATCAGCATCAGGGTGGCGTCGAACATCACGTCACCCACCTGATGCACCCCGGCGGTCACCCCCTCGGCCGCCAGGTTCGCCGCCGCCGTAGCCGTGGGACAGAACAGCAGGGCGGAGACATGGTCGGTGACCACCCTGTTGACCTCTTCGGGCATGGACCGGTCGAACGAGCGCAGGCCGGCCTCCACATGGGCCACGGGGATGATCAGCTTGGCGGCGCAGAGGGCGCCCGCCAGGGTGGAGTTGGTGTCGCCATAGACCAGGACCACGTCGGGCGCCTCGGCCTGCATCACCGCCTCCAGGGCGATCATCATGCGGCCGGTCATCTCGCCGTGGCCGCCGCCGTGGATGTCGAGGCGATGGGCGGGCCGGGGGATGCCCATCTGGTCGAAGAACACCTCCGACATGTTGGCGTCGAAGTGCTGGCCGGTGTGAATGAGAATCTCCTCGATATCGCCGCGGGCCGCAGCCGCCCGGCTCACCGCGGCGGCCTTCACGAACTGTGGCCGCGCGCCGACGATGGTCAGCATCCGCAGGGGACGGGGGCGGTAGGGGGCCGGCATCGACGAGGGGGTCCTGGCGGGGCCCGCGCCCTGGGCGCGGCGCAGGTGGGTTCCCTAAGACCTTTCAAGCGGCTATGTCCACCCTTCGCCGGGCAGGGTGATCAAGGGTTTGCGCATGCGTGTTGCGGTGGTGGGCTGTGGCTATTGGGGCCGGAACGTCGTGCGCAGTTTCGCGCAGCTGGGCGCCCTGGCCGCGGTGGTCGATCCCAATCCGGCCGCCGCCCAGCGTGAGGCCGAGGCCCACGGCGCGGCGCCGCGCACCTGGGCCGATGTCCTGGCCGACGACGCCATCGACGCGGTCTCCCTGGCCACCCCGGCGGAGCTGCACTTCGACCAGGCCATGGCGGCCCTGGCCGCCGGCAAGGATGTGCTGGTGGAGAAGCCCATCGCCCTAACCGCGGCCGAGGGCGAGGCCCTGAAGGCGGCGGCCGACGCCGGCGGGCGGGTGCTGATGGTCGGCCACCTGCTGCAATACCACCCCGCCTTCGAGGCCCTGCTGGACCTGGTCCGCGGCGGCCGGCTGGGGCAGGTGCGCTATGCCCACTCCAACCGGCTCTCCATGGGCAAGTTCAGGCTGGAGGAAAACGTGCTGTGGAGCTTCGCGCCCCACGACGTCTCCATGCTGCTGGCCCTGTTCGGCGAGGCCCCCGCCAAGGTCACGGCCACCGGGGGCGCCTTCGCCACGGCGGGCGTCGAGGACGAGGTCCAGGTCGATCTGGTCTTCCCCGGCGGCGGCCACGGCCACGTCTTCGCCTCCTGGCTGCACCCCTTCAAGGAACACCGGCTGGTGGTGGTGGGCGAGCGCGCCAGCGCGGTGTTCGACGACACCCAGCCGTGGGAGCGCAAACTGATGCTCTACCCCTATGCCCTTAAGACCGGCGCCGGCGCCCCCGAGGCGGCCAAGGACGAGCCCGAGGCCATCGCCCTGGTTCAGGACGAGCCCCTGAAGCGCGAATGCGCCCACTTCCTGCAGGCCTGCCGCGACCGCTCGACCCCGCGCACCGACGCCCGGGAGGCGCTGCGGGTGCTGGATGTGCTATCTGAAGCCCAGGCCTGCCTGGACCGCCAGACCGCCGCCTAGGGGCCAGCCCCCCAAAGACCCGACCCAACGCCAAGGAACAGTCCGCCCGTCATGACGATCGACTTCATCGACCTGAAGGCCCAGCGCCGCCGCATCAAGGACAAGACCGACGCGGCCATCGCCCGGGTCCTGGACCACGGGGGCTATATCATGGGCCCGGAGGTGCGCGAGTTCGAGGCCCAGCTGGCCGCCTTCGGCCAGGCCGGACACGCCCTGTCCTGCGCCAACGGCACCGACGCCGTGGCCCTGCCGCTGATGGCCTGGGACGTGGGCGCGGGCGACGCGGTGTTCTGCCCCAGCTTCACCTTCGCGGCGACCGCCGAGGTGGTGCCCTGGACCGACGCCACACCCGTGTTCATCGACATCCTGCCCGACACCTACAACATGGATCCCGCCCACCTCGAGGCGGCCATCGTCCAGGTCAAGCGCGAGGGCCGGCTGACACCGAAGGTGGTCATCGCCGTGGACCTCTTCGGCCAGCCCGCCGACTATCCCAAGATCGCCGAGATCGCCCGCCGCCACGGGCTGAAGCTGATCGCCGACAGCGCCCAGGGTTTCGGCTGCACCCTCGACGGCCACCACCCCCTGCACTGGGCCGACGCCACCTCGACCAGCTTCTTTCCGGCCAAGCCCCTGGGCTGCTACGGCGACGGCGGCGCGGTGCTGACCAATGACGCCGAGCTGTGGAAGGTGATGGACAGCCTGCGCGTGCACGGCAAGGGCGCGGACAAATACGACAACGTCCGCATCGGCATGAACAGCCGGCTCGACACCCTGCAGGCGGCGATCCTGCTGGAGAAGCTGGCGATCTTCCCCGACGAGATCGTCGCCCGCAACCGCGTCGCCGCCCGGTACAGCGAGATGCTGGCGCCCTATGTGGGCGTGCCCCAGGTGATCGCGGGCGGCGTCTCCACCTGGGCCCAGTACACCATCGAGACCGACGACCGGGACGGCCTGTCCGCCCACCTGAAGGCCAAGGGCATCCCCTTCGCCGCCTACTATCCCAAGCCGGTCCACGCCCAGAGCGCCTATGTGAACTTCCCCGTCGGCGGCAACGGCCTGCCGGTGACGGAGGCCAAGTCGCACCGGGTGCTGAGCCTGCCGATGCACCCCTATCTCGACGAAGCCACCCAGGACCTCATCGTCGGCGCCGTCGCCGAATTCTCGGAGCGCGCATGAACGCCCCCGTCCAGGCCGGGACCGGATCGGGCGCCTTCGACGCCATCGCCGAACGGTTCATCGCGGCCGCCGGGGCGCGCAGCCTGACCATCGGCATCCTGGGTCTGGGCTATGTGGGCCTGCCCCTGGCGGAGGCCTTCATCAAGGTCGGCTTCCCAGTGATGGGTTTCGACATCTCGCAGGCCAAGATCGACGGGCTGGTGGCCGGGAAGACCTATATCCGGCACATCACCGACGCACGCATCGCGCAGATGAACGCCACCGGGCGGTTCTCCGCGACCACGGATTTCTCGCGCCTGGCCGAGGCGGACGCCCTGCTGATCTGCGTGCCCACGCCCCTAACCGCCCACCGCGACCCCGACCTGTCCTATGTGGTCAACACCGCCGAACTGATCGCCAAGAGCCTGCGGCCGGGCCAACTGGTGGTGCTGGAATCCACCACCTATCCCGGCACCACCGAGGAGGTGATCCTGCCGATCCTGGAGCGCACCGGCCTGAAGGCGGGGGTCGATTTCGCCGCCGCCTATTCGCCCGAGCGTGAGGACCCCGGCAACCCGGACTTCTCCACGACCTCCATCCCCAAGGTGGTGGGCGCCAACACCGACGCCGAGCGGCGCATGGCCCTGGCGGTCTACGACAGCTTCACCAAGACCGTGCCCGTCTCGGACCTGAAGACCGCCGAGGCGGTCAAGCTGACGGAGAACATCTTCCGGCTGGTCAACATCGGCATGGTCAATGAGCTGAAGGCCGTGTTCGCGGGCATGGACATCGACGTCTGGGAGGTCATCGAGGCGGCCAAGACCAAGCCCTTCGGCTACATGGCCTTCTACCCGGGCCCAGGCCTGGGCGGCCACTGCATCCCCATCGACCCCTTCTACCTGACCTGGAAGGCGCGCGCCTTCGGCCTGTCCACGCGGATGATCGACATCGCCGGCGACATCACCACCGCCCTGCCCCGCGGGGTGGTGGAGAAGACCGCCGAGAGCATCGACCATCGCCTGGGCAAGAGCCTGTCGCAGTCGCGCATCCTGGTGGTCGGGCTGGCCTACAAGAAGAACATCGACGACCTGCGCGAGAGCCCCGCCTTGCCGATCATCGAGCAGCTGCTGCGGCGGGGGGCCCGGGTGGAATACTACGACCCCCACGTGCCCGAGGCCTCGGCCGCCGCTTACGAGCATCCGCTGATCGCCCCGATGACCTCCATCGCCTGGACCGCCGAGGCCCTGCAGGGCTTCGACGCCGCCGTGATCGTCACCGACCACGACCACATCGACTACGAGACCCTGCTGAAGACCGCGCCCCTGGTGATCGACACCCGCAACGCCACCGCCAGCCTCGCCCATCGCTACAGCGACAAGATCGTCAAGGCATGACCGCCAAGTTCATTCACGAATCCGCCTATGTCGACGACGGCGCCGAGGTGGGCGACGGCACCACCATCTGGCATTTCTCGCACGTGATGCCGGGCGCCCGGATCGGCCGCAACTGCTCCCTGGGGCAGAACGTCGTGGTCGCCCCCTCGGTGGTGATCGGCGACACCTGCAAGATCCAGAACAACGTCAGCCTCTATGACGGGGTGGTGCTGGAGAATGGCGTGTTCTGCGGCCCCTCCTGCGTGTTCACCAATGTGACCACGCCGCGGTCGGAGTATCCGCGCAAGAACCTCTACGCCGCCACCCTGGTGCGGCAGGGCGCCACCATCGGGGCCAACGCCACCATCGTCTGCGGCTCGACCCTGGGCCGCTACTGCACCATCGCCGCGGGCGCGGTGGTGACCCGCGACGTGCCGGACAACGCCCTGATGGCCGGGGTGCCCGCCCGCAGGATCGGCTGGGTCGCCCATTCCGGCGAAGTGCTCAGGGACGACATGACCTGCCCGCTCACCGGCGACCGCTATGAGGAGCGCGACGGCGCCCTGGTGCGCCTGGAGAACCGCTCCGGCCTGGGCTGAGGCCCGACGAACCGGTCAGGCGATCCGTTCGCCCTTGAACGGGACCTTGCCGAACATGCCCAGGTCCACGTCCCCCGACACGGTGTCGCCGGCGAAGATCGCGTCGTATGTCAGGGTCATGGGGAAGGGGACCGTCATCTTGATGGTCCAGGTGGCGCGGTCGCCGTCGATGCGGCCGTCCTCCAGCTCGACGCCGCCGAAGCCGCTGACCGCCGTGCCCGACAGGGTGTCGCCGGAGGTCACCAGGGTGGCCGTGGCCTCCTGCCGGCCCATGGGCGACTCCACGATGATCTTCCACTGACCGTCGACCGCCATCGTCTTCCTCCGGCCCCGCGCGGGCGGGGCGATCTAACCCCGGCGAGGCCGAGGGGGCAACACGGCCGCGGCCGCCGAGGGCGTCAGACCCGTTCTTCGGCCCGGGTGATCCCGTCCCAGAATCGCTTGGCCTTGTCGAGGAAGCCGGCGGCGCGGGGGTGGTGGGCCTCGCCGCAGCACTGGGCCAGCTCCTCGATCAGTTCCTTCTGGCGGGCGGTCAGCTTGGTGGGGGTCTCCACATAGAGCTCCACCACCAGGTCGCCGCGTTCGCGCGAGCGCAGGGAGGGCATGCCCTTGCCCTTGAGCCGCACGGTGCGGCCGGTCTGGGATCCCTCGGGGATCTTGACCTTGGACCGGCACTCCACGGCGTCGGCGTCGGCCAGCTTCAGGCAGGGGACCTCGATCTCGCCGCCAAGGGCCGCCGTGCACATGGCCACCGGGGCCACGCAGTGCAGGTCCAGTCCGTCGCGCTCGAACAGCTCGTGGGGCTGCACCGACAGGAAGATGTAGAGGTCGCCGCGCGGGCCGCCCCTGGCCCCCGCGTCCCCTTCGCCGGCCAGGCGGATGCGGGCGCCGTCATCGACGCCGGCGGGGATGCGCACCTGCAGGGTGCGGTCGCGGCGCACCTGGCCGTGGCCATGGCAGTCGCGGCAGGGGTCGGAGACCACCCGGCCCTGGCCGCCGCAGCGGGGACAGGTGCGCTCCACCGAGAAGAAGCCCTGGGCCGCGCGCACCCGCCCGGCGCCGCCGCAGCTGGGGCAGACGGTGGGGCTGGTGCCCGGCTTGGCGCCGGAGCCGCCGCAGGGCTCGCAGGTGATCGAGGACGGCACCACGATCTCGACCTCGGCGCTCGCATAGGCCTGCTCGAGAGTGATCTCCAGGTCATAGCGCAGGTCCTGGCCGCGCTGAGGGCCTGAGGAGCGGCGCCCGCCGAACATGTCGCCGAAGGCGTCGCCGAACACCTCGTTGAAGATGTCGTGGATGTCGCCGAAGCCCTGGGCCCCGCCGCCGCCCGCCGGCCCGCCCTTGACGCCGGCATGGCCGTAGCGGTCGTAGGCGGCGCGCTTCTGCGGATCGGCGAGAATGGAATAGGCCTCGTTGAGCTCCTTGAACCGGCCCTCGGATTCCTCGCAG
Source organism: Caulobacteraceae bacterium (assembly GCA_965279095.1). Taxonomy (GTDB): domain Bacteria; phylum Pseudomonadota; class Alphaproteobacteria; order Caulobacterales; family Caulobacteraceae; genus CBDIHH01. The sequence goes on along the minus strand of CBDIHH010000007.1, from coordinate 947,113 downwards.
CCCGGATTGCGGTCCGGGTGGTGCTGCATGGCCAGCTTGCGGAAGGCGGATTTCAGCTCGGCGGCGTCGGCGCCGCGCGAAACCCCCAGAATTTCATAGTAGCAACGCGCTTCCAAAGCGTCCGACCCTTTCAAACGCCAAGCCCCGTTTACGTCTCGGTACAGAAATGGGGCGGCTCATCGCCCAGACAAGCGCCCCTCGCCAATAGCTTGGCAAAGACCGTTGGGCGAAGGGTTAATGATGCAACAAAGCCCTCCGGTCCCGGAACGGGGGAACGGAGGGCTCCGCTGGTTCAAATCGTCACGCCGATTTGGGACGGTCGTCAACTTCCTCGAATTCGGCGTCGACCACGCCGTCATCGGCCGCATCGTCCGCGGCGCCGTCTTCGGTCCCGCCGGCGCCGGCCTTGTACATCGCCTCACCGAGCTTCATCGAAGCCTGGGCCAGGGCCTGGGTCTTGGCGCTGATGGCCTCGGCGTCCTCACCCTCCAGCGCCGACTTCAGGTCGGCGTGGGCGGCCTCGATGGCGCCCTTCTCCTCGGCCGAGACCTTGTCGCCGTATTCGGCCAAGGACTTCTCGGTGGAGTGCAGCAGGGCGTCGGCCTGATTCCTGGCCTCGACCAGTTCCTTGCGCTTCTTGTCCTCGCCGGCGTGGGCCTCGGCGTCCTTGACCATCTGGTCGATGTCCGCGTCCGACAGGCCGCCGTTGGCCTGGATACGGATCGACTGCTCCTTGTTGGTCGCCTTGTCCTTGGCGGTCACATGGACGATGCCGTTGGCGTCGATGTCGAAGGTGACCTCGACCTGGGGGATTCCCCGGGGCGCCGGCGGGATGCCGACCAGGTCGAACTGGCCCAGCATCTTGTTGTCGTGCGCCATGGGCCGCTCGCCCTGGAACACCCGGATGGTCACGGCCGACTGGTTGTCGTCGGCGGTGGAGAAGGTCTGCGACCGCTTGGTGGGGATGGTGGTGTTGCGCTCGATCAGCGGCGTGAACACCCCGCCCAGGGTCTCAATGCCCAGGGTCAGGGGGGTGACGTCCAGCAGCAGCACGTCCTTGACGTCGCCTTGCAGCACCCCGGCCTGGACCGCGGCGCCCAGGGCGACCACTTCATCCGGGTTCACGCCCTTGTGGGGCTCGCGGCCGAAGAAGGCCTTCACCGCCTCGACCACCATGGGCATGCGGGTCATGCCGCCCACCAGGATGACCTCGTCGATGTCGGTCTTGCGCAGGCCGGCGTCCTTGAGCGCCTGCTCGCAGGGGCCCATGGTCCGCTTGACCAGGTCCTCGACCAGGGCTTCCAGCTTGGCGCGCGACAGCTTGATGTTGAGGTGCAGCGGACCCGACGCATTCATCGAGATGAAGGGCAGGTTGACCTCGTACTGGGCCGTCGAGGACAGTTCCTTCTTGGCCTTTTCCGCCTCTTCCTTCAGGCGCTGCAGGGCCAGCTTGTCCTTGCGCAGGTCGACCGAGCTTTCCTTCTTGAACTCATCGGCGAGGTAGTCGACCAGGCGCAGGTCGAAGTCCTCGCCGCCCAGGAAGGTGTCGCCGTTGGTCGCCTTGACCTCGAAGACCCCGTCGCCGATCTCGAGCACCGAGACGTCGAAGGTGCCGCCGCCCAGGTCATAGACGGCGATCTTCTTGCCGTCGTTCTTCTCCAGCCCGTAGGCCAGGGCCGCCGCGGTGGGCTCGTTGATGATGCGCAGCACTTCCAGGCCGGCGATACGGCCGGCGTCCTTGGTGGCCTGGCGCTGGGCGTCGTTGAAATAGGCCGGCACGGTGATCACCGCCTTGGTGACCGTCTCGCCGAGGTGGGCCTCGGCCGCTTCCTTCATCTTGCCGAGGATGAAGGCGGAGACCTGCTGGGGCGAATAGTCCTTGCCCTGAGCCTTCACCCAGGCGTCGCCGGTGGGGCCCTTGACGATCTGGTAGGGCACCATGCCCTTGTCCTTGGCCACCACAGGGTCATCAAAGTTGCGGCCGATCAGGCGCTTGATGGCGAACAGGGTGTTCTCGGGATTGGTCACCGCCTGGCGCTTGGCGGGCTGGCCGACGAGGCGCTCGCCGTCCTCGAGGAAGGCCACCACCGACGGGGTGGTGCGCACGCCCTCGGCGTTCTCGATCACCTTCGGCGCCTTGCCGTCCATGATCGCAACGCACGAATTGGTCGTGCCGAGGTCGATGCCGATAATCTTGCTCATAAGCGTAAGCGCTCCTGGTTTGGCGGGCGGACGTCTGGGCCTTCTTCGAAGCGCCGGTGGCTCCGTCCCCGTGATCGATCAGTCCCGATGGGGGGCGAAGCTTATGCCCCAGATCGAGCCGGAGAGCCACCTGACGATCGGCGCTCTCCGTCGAAGCCGCATATGGGAAGCAGCGCCATCGGCGCAAGGCCCGCGGACCCCCTGGGACGGGGAATCGCCGGGGTGTTGACAGCCGGTCCGTATTGATGTCAAACTTACTGACATGAATGACGCCGCCCCCCGATACGCCAGCGCCCTGCGCGACCGCCAGAAGGCCGGCACCCGCGACCTCATCCTCGAGGCGGTGGGCCGGCGGCTGGAGGACAGCGCCCTGGAGGATCTCAACTTCGCCGAGATCGCCGCCGAGGCCGGGGTCGCCGAGCGCACCGTCTATCGCCACTTCCCCACCAAGGACGCCCTCATGGACGCCTTCTGGACGTGGCTGCACGGCGCCCTGCGGATCGAGGCCTTCCCCACCACCGCGGCGGAGCTGATCGCCCTGCCCGAGCGGGTGTTCGCCTTCTTCGACGATCACGAGGCGGTGCTGCGCGGCATGCTGGCCTCGCGCCAGGGCCGCGAGGTGCGCCTGAAGGTCAATGACGAGCGCCAGCGCGCCATCCGGCTGGCGGTGCGCGACGCCGCGCCCGATCTGGAGGAGCCCGATTTCACCCGTCTGTGCGCCTCCGTGCAGCTGCTCTATTCGGCCACCGCCTGGCTGACCATGAAGGACTACTGGGGCCTGTCCGGCGCCGAGGCCGGGCGGGCCGCCAGCGACTCCATCCGCACGCTCTTGCACCACGGCGCCAGCACCAGGGGGTAAACGCCATGATCTTCCACGCATCCATTCCCGCCGACGACACCGCCCGGGTCGCCCGGGTCCTCGCCGAGATCCTCGGCGGCCAGGACCTGCCGTTCCCGCCCTGGCCCCAGTCGCGCATGGTCTTCTCGGGCCTCGACGAGACCTCCAGCGTCGAGGTCATTCCCCGGGACCGGCCCTTCACCCAGGGCGAGACCGACACCCAGCCTGGCGGCCGGGCCAATGAGGCGGGCGCCAGCGCCTGGCATCTGCTGGTCGGCACCACCCGCGCCGTCGAGGATGTCCTGGCCATCGCCGCGCGCGAGGGCTGGCGGGCCCTGGTGTGCAGCCGCGGCGGGATGTTCGACGTGATCGAGCTGTGGGTCGAGAACGCCATCATGCTGGAGGTGGTCACCGCCGAGATGCAGGCCGACTACCGGCGCAGCTACAACCCCGCCAACTGGCGGGCGGTGTTCGGCCTGCCCGCGGCGGCCTAGGGCGAGTTTGCTCTCGTTGTAACCAACCCCATCAATTTCCCGATCTCCCGGCGCCCTTCGACGCCGCAGGCGGCGTCGAAGGGCGCCGGGAGGATCGGGATGGGGTTAGGCAATTCTGTCTCTAGCGAACACGATCCAGGGTCCGCCCGCGCTTTCGCCGCCGCCGCGCCTGGCCTATCCTCGGGCCGTGATAGCCGGCTTCCAGCTCTTCCCCGCCGCCCTGGACCCCGCCGCCCAGGCCGAGCTCGCGCGCGCGGTGCTGGCGGCGGCCGAGGATGCGCCCTTCTTCAGCCCGGTCACCCCGGGGGGCCAGGCGATGTCCGTGCACATGACCAGCCTGGGCGAGCGGGGCTGGTACAGCGACCGGTCGGGCTATCGCTACGAGACTCGGCACCCCGTTACCGGCCGGCCGTGGCCGGCCATGCCGCCCATGCTGCTGCCCCTGTGGGACCGGCTGACCGGCGGCGCGCCCCGGCCGGACGCCTGCCTTGTGAACCTGTATCGTGACGGCGCCCGCATGGGGCTGCACCAGGACCGGGACGAGGCCGACCTGACGGTTCCGGTGCTGTCCCTGTCTCTGGGCGACACCGCCCTGTTCCGCCTGGGCGGGACCAGTCGCCGGGATCCCACCGGCCAGGTGCGCCTGACCTCGGGAGACGCCTGCATCCTGGCCGGGCCGGCGCGGCTGGCCTTCCATGGGGTGGACCGCATCATCCCCGGCTCGTCGAGGCTGATCCCCGGCGGCGGGCGCCTCAATCTCACCCTGCGCCGCGCCGCCTAAGGGGGCTCAGGCCTTGGTGTCCACCGCCCCGCCGGCGTCGTCCGCATGGGCGGCGTAGGGATTGACGGCCTCCGGGGCTGCGCCCTTGGCCGCCACCGCCACCATGGCCGGGCGGACGTTGCGGCCCATCAGCTCATAGCCGGCCTGCAGCACGGCCACGACGCTGCCGGGCTCCACCGCCGTGGTCTCCTGCTGGATCACCGCCTGGTGGCGGTGCGGATCAAACTTCTCGCCCGGCTGCGGGTCGATCTTCTTCAGCCCGTTGCGCTCGAAGGCGCCCATCAGCTCCTTCTCGGTCATCTCGATCCCGAGCAGGAAGTTCTTGAAGGCGTCGTCGACGGACTCCTTGGGGGCGTGCTGCAGGGCTCGCGACAGGTTGTCGGCGACGCCCAGCAGCGCGGAGGCGAACTTCTGGATGGCGTAGGCGCGCGCGTCATTGGCCTCGCGCTCAGCGCGGCGCTTGGTGTTCTCGGCCTCGGCGGCATAGCGCAGCAGCTGGTCCTTGAGGGCGGCCACCTCGGCCTTGAGGGCGGCGACGCCGTCGTCGTCGTCGTCGCCGGCCAGGAGGGCGTCGGCCTCGGCCTCGAGCGCGTCCTGGTCGGGACGCCCCGCCGCGTAATCGTCGGTCATAAACTTATCCTCTAGTTCTCGAGCAGGCGCCCCAGGACCCGGGCGGTATAGTCCACCAACGGGATGATGCGCGCATAGTTCAAGCGGGCGGGACCGATCACGCCGATCGAGCCGACCACCCGCTTTTGCCCGTTCATATAGGGCGCCGCGATGACGGCGGAACCCGACAACGAGAAAAGCCGCGTCTCGGCCCCGATGAAGATCCGCACCCCCTGCGCCTCCTTGACGTCGTCGAGCAGGCCGATGAGCTGTTCCTTCTGCTCGAGATCCTCGAACAGCATCCGCACCCGCTCCAGGTCCTCCATCGCCCCGAGGTCATCCAGCAGGTTGGCGCGCCCGCGCACGATCAGGGCGCGCTCGGTCTCGCCGCCCCCGCCCCAGGCGGCCAGCCCCTCCTGCACCAGCTTGGCGGCGGTCTCGTTGAGGGCCTGACGCGCGCTCTCCAGCTCGGCGCCGAACTCGGCCTTGGCCTCCGCCAGGGTGCGGCCGCGCAGGCGCGCGTTGAGGAAGTTGGAGGCCTCCTGCAGGGCCGACTGGGTCATGCCGGCCGAGCGGTGCATCAGCCGGTTCTCCACCGTGCCGTCGTCGAACACCACCACCGCGAGGGCCTGGTCGGCGCCCAGGGCGACGAACTCCATGTGCTTGACCCCGGCGTCACGCACCGGGGCGACCACCACCCCCGCGCCTCCGGCCAGGCCCGACAGCAGGGACGAGGCCTCGTCCAGGGCGTCCTCGAAGCTGCGTCCGCGAGAGGCCAGGCGGCCCTCGATCTGGCGGCGCTCGTCCTCGCCGACGTCGCCCACCTCCATCAGCCCGTCGACGAACAGCCGCAGGCCCATGTGGGTGGGCAGGCGGCCGGCGCTCACGTGGGGGGCGCCCAGCAGGCCCAGGTGGGTCAGATCCTGCATGGTGTTGCGGATCGACGCGGGGGACAGGGACATGCCCCCCCGCGACAGGGTTCGCGACCCCACCGGCTCGCCGGTTTCCAGATAGCTCTCGACGATGCGGCGGAAGATGTCGCGGGCCCGCTCGTCGAGCTGGCCCAGGGTCGCGGTGGAGGCTCCGGCGGACAGAAGGTTCATGGGTTCGCCAGGTTGAACGGGACAGCGCGCGATAGGGGTTGGAGGCCGCGCCGCAATCTAGGATAAGCGCCGCGCATCCGGGCGCAAGGCGCGCCCTACGGAACCCAGCTCATGCGTCCATCCGCCCGCGCCCACGACCAGCTCCGGTCGGTCACGCTCGAGACCGGCGTCAACCGCTACGCCGAGGGCTCGTGCCTGATCACCTTCGGCCACACCCGGGTGCTGTGCACCGCCTCGGTGGACGAGGGGGTGCCCGGCTTCCTGCGCGGCAAGGGCCAGGGCTGGGTGACCGCGGAATACGGCATGCTGCCCCGCGCCACCCACACCCGCGGCCGCCGCGAGGCGGCGGTGGGCAAGCAGACCGGCCGCACCCAGGAGATCCAGCGGCTGATCGGCCGCTCCCTGCGCGCCGTGGTCGACCTGAAGGCGCTGGGCGAGCGGCAGATCCAGGTGGACTGCGACGTGCTGCAGGCCGACGGCGGCACCCGCACCGCCGCCATCACCGGCGCCTGGGTGGCCCTGCGCCTGGCCACCCGCTACCTGATGACCGAGGGCGTCATCGCCCGCGACCCGATCCTCGACCATGTCGCCGCCATCTCCTGCGGCGTCCACGCCGACACACCCGTGCTGGACCTCGACTACGAGGAGGATTCCACCGCCGAGGCCGACGCCAACTTCGTGCTCACCGGGGTGGGCGACATCGTCGAGATCCAGGCCACCGGCGAGAAGCGCGGCTTCACCCGGGCCGAGTTCGAATCCCTTTTCGACCTGGCCCGCGGCGGCATCGCCGACCTGGTGCGGATGCAGAAGGACGCGACGGCCTAAGGCCCGCCGGCCCTCTCTCCTCCCCCGCGCTCTGGCGCGGGGGAGGAGAGGCTCAGGTCGGCGGGGCGGTCTCGACCATCGACGGCCGCTGCGCCATCCGCTCATACCAGGCCGTCAGCCTCGGCCGGCCCTCGCGCCAGCGATCGCCGGGGAAGCGCAGGTCCAGGTAGCCGCAGGCGCAGGCCACGGCGATCTCGCCCAGGGCAAAGTCGTCGCCGAGGTCCATGGCCTCCAGCCGGTCCATCCCCGCGGCCATGGCCTGGCTCTGGCGGTCGATGACGTCCGCGTGCCGGTCGCCCTCGTCGCGCAGGGTCTCGCGGATGCGCCGCACCGCCGCCGCGCACACCCCGTCGCCCAGGGCCTGCAGCCGCAGGGCCCGCACCCGCTGCGGTCCGGCCGCCGGGATCAGCCGTCGTCCGCCGACCTCGTCGAGGTAGTCGCAGATCACCGATGAGTCGTGCAGCCCGGTCCCGTCCTCCAGCACCAGGGTCGGCACCTGGGAGAAGGGGTTGGCCGCGCGCAGGGACTCGTCCGTCCAGGGGTTGATGGCCACCAGGTCGATGCGGGCGTCGACCCCCAACTCCTTGGCCAGGACCAAAACCTTTCGCGCGAACGGCGATGTGGCGGCATAGAACAGTTTCATGAGCAACGGACCTCACACAGGCAGGCGACAATGGCCCTGAAACTCGAGCCGGGATGCCGCATTGTCGCGGCCACGCACAATCCGGGCAAGGCCAGGGAACTGGCCGCCCTGCTGGACGGCCTCTTCGACGTGGTCACGGCGGGCTCGATCGGGCTGGCCGAGCCGGACGAGACGGAGTCGACCTTCGTGGGCAACGCCCTGCTGAAGGCCCGGGCCGCCGCCGACGCCAGCGGCCTGGTCGCCCTGGCCGACGACTCCGGCCTGTCCGTGCCCGCCCTGGACGGGGCGCCGGGGATCTTCTCCGCCAGATGGGCCGGGCCGGAGAAGGACTTCGCCCTGGCCATGGCCAAGGTCGAGCAGCGGCTGGAGGAGGCCGGGGCGGAGGACCCTGCCGCCTATTTCACCTGCGCCCTGGCGGTGGCCTGGCCGTTTGGCCCGGCGGTGGTGGTGGAAGGCCGCGTCCATGGGGCGCTGACCTTTCCCGGCCGGGGCCTGAACGGCTTCGGCTACGACCCGATCTTCACGCCGCAGGGGGGCGGCCAGACCTTCGGCGAGATGAACCCCGCCGCCAAGGACGCCATCAGCCACCGCGCCCTGGCCTTCGCCCAGTTGCGGGCCGCCCTGTTTTGAGCCCGCCGGCCGCCCCCCCGGCCCTGGGCGTCTACATCCACTGGCCCTATTGCGCGCGCATCTGTCCCTACTGCGACTTCAATGTCGTGCGCGACCGGGGCAAGGTTGACGAACAGGCCAGGCTCGCCGCGGCCATCCTGGACGACCTGCGCGCCCAGGCGGCCCTGACCGGGCCGCGCACCCTGGTGTCGGTCTTCTTCGGCGGGGGCACGCCGTCGCTGATGGACCCCGCCTGGGTGGCGGCCATCGTCGAGGAAGCGCGCCGCCTGTGGACCCCCGCGCCCCGGGTGGAGGTGACCCTGGAAGCCAATCCCACCGATGCCGAGAGCGGGCGGTTCGAGGGCTTCGCCGCGGCCGGCGTCAATCGCCTGTCCCTCGGCGTGCAATCCCTCGATGATGCGGCCCTGAAGTTCCTCGGCCGCAACCATGACGCCGCCCAGGCCCTGCGGGCCATCGCCCACGCCCGGTCCCTGTTCGACAACCTGTCGGTGGACCTGATCTACGCCCGCCCCGGCCACGGCGAAGCGGCTTGGCGCGAGGAGCTGGCGCGGATGGTCGCCCTGGGTCCCGACCACCTGTCGCCCTACCAGCTGACCATCGAGCCGGGCGCCGCCTTCGACCGGGCCGTGCGGCGGCGGGTGTTCAGTCCCCTGGATCCCGACCGCTCCGCCCGGCTCTACGAGGTCACCCAGGCGGTGCTGGAGGCCGAGGGCTTCGCCGCTTACGAGGTCTCCAACCACGCCCGGCCGGGGGCCGAGGCCCGCCACAACCTCGTCTACTGGCGCGGCGAGGACTATGTCGGCGCCGGCCCCGGCGCCCACGGGCGGCTGACCCTGGACGGCGCCCGCGTCGCCACCGAGGCCCAGGCGGGGATCGGCGCCTATGTCGCCGCGGTGGCCCAGGCGGGGGTCGGCTTCGCGGCGCGCGAGACCCTGGACGCCGTCGCCCGCGCCGAGGAGCGGCTGATGCTGGGCCTGCGGATCAGCGAGGGCGTGCCCCTGGCCGAGCTCGCGGCCCTGCCGATGGTCCGGCTGGCCGACTTAGTGGAGGCCGGGCTGCTGGTCCGGTCAGACGGCCGCCTCGCCGCCACCCCCGCCGGGCGACTGCTGCTCGACCGGGTGATCGGGGAGCTGGTGGTGGGCTGAGCGGTTCTGCGTCCTTCGACTCGTCCGCTGCGCGGACGGCTCAGGATGACGGGCGTTTTAGAGATCTCCCCCTTCGTCATCCTGAGCCGGCCGCCGATGGCGGCCGTGTCGAAGGACGCACCGCCCTCCTCAGCCGCACACCACGCAGGCCGGGTCGGGGGAGATCCGCACCGTGCGCGTTTCCGCCTCCAGGGCGTCGTAGATCAGCAGCCGCCCGTCCAGGGGATCGCCGGCGCCGGTGATCCATTTGATCGCCTCGAGCGCCATCATCGACCCGATCACGCCGGCCAGGGCGCCGACCACCCCCACCCGGGCGCAGGTCTCCGCCTCGGGGGGAATCTCCGGCACCAGGCAGCGGTAGCAGGGCGACACGCCCCGCCGCACCCCGGCGGCGAACACCCCCACCTGGCCGCTCCACCGGCCGATGGCGCCCGACACCAGGGGCTTGCCTGCTGCGACGCAGGCGGCGTTGACGGCGAAGCGGGTGTCGAAGTCGTCGGTGCCGTCGAGCACCAGGTCGTAGGCGCCAATCAGGTCGGCGGCGTTGGCGGCGGTCAGGGCGAGGGGCAGGGGCTCCACATGGACATGGCGGTTGAGCCCGACCAGCCGCTCGCCCGCGGCGATGACCTTGGGCTGGCCGACGTCAGCTTCCGCATAGATCACCTGGCGCTGCAGGTTGGACAGGTCGACGACATCGGGATCGACCAGGCCGAGGTGGCCCACCCCCGCCGCCGCCAGATACAGGGCCGCCGGGGCCCCAAGCCCGCCGGCGCCGACGATCAGCACCCGCGCGGCCTTCAGCCTCTGCTGGCCCGGGCCGCCGATCTCGCGCAGCACCAGGTGGCGGGCGTAGCGGTCGAGTTCCTCGTCGGTGAAGCTCATGGCCGGGTCCCTCCGCCGCTCAATAGCGTTCCGCCCGCGCCGCGCGGATCGCCGCCTCCAGGGCGCGGCCCAGGGCGGTGCGCTCCGGGGGGCTCAGGGCCCGGCCGATCACCCGGCTGCGACCCGACAGGGTCAGCCGCACCCGCGCCTCGTCCTCCTCGCCTTCAACGACCACCCCGGTGAAGGCGGTGGGCGACCGCCACATCACCCGCGCGGCCTCGCCGAACTCGTGCAGAACCCGCACCTCCTGGGCCGAGACCTGAACCCGTTCCATCTGCCGCCCGCTGCGGTAGTTGGCGCGGAAGGCGAACAGGACGCCCAGCACATCCAGGCCCAGGAACACCGGCACCGGCAGGGCCCCGATGGAGATGAAGAAGCCGGCCATCACCAGGTTGATCGCCACCAGCACCGAGATCAGCACGATGAAGCCGCGCTTCTTCAGCGAGCGGTTGGGGGTGATGACGGCGTCGAAGTGGAGGGTCACGGGGCGGGTCCAGCGGCGGCGGGGCAACCATACAGCCCCGCCGGGCCGGCGGAAGCGCGGAAAGCCTGGATCGCCGCGCTGGCGGGGACTAGGTGGGGCGCCATGAGACAGAAGGATCGCGTCGCCGAGATCTTCCGCCGCTTCGAGGCGAAGACCGATCACCCGCGCACGGAGCTGAACTTCCACAGCCCCTTCACCCTGGTGGTGGCGGTGGCCCTGTCGGCCCAGGCCACGGACGTGTCGGTCAACAAGGCTACCGACGTCCTGTTCAAGGTCGCCGACACCCCCGAGCAGATGGCGGCGCTCGGGGTCGAGGGGCTGACCCCGTACATCAAGACCATCGGCCTGTTCAATTCCAAGGCGAAGAACGTCATCGCCCTGTCGCGCATCATCCTGGAGCAGCACGGGGGCCAGACGCCCCTGAACCGGGCCGACCTGCAGGCCCTGCCCGGCGTCGGTCGCAAGACCGCCAGCGTGGTCCTCAACGAACTGGGGATCGAGCCGGCCATCGCCGTGGACACCCACGTCTACCGGGTCTCGCACCGGCTGAAGCTGGCCGACGGCAAGACCCCCGACCAGGTGGAGGCGCAGCTGATGAAGATCGTACCCAAGCCGCAGCTGACCCGCGCCCACCACTGGCTGATCCTGCACGGCCGCTACACCTGCCTCGCGCGCAAGCCCCGCTGTGAGGCCTGCCTCATCGCCGACCTGTGCCCCTCGCGCAGCCTGTTCATGGGCGGCTGACCCCGGCCGTCATCCTTCGGAGAGCGCAGCGAGACCGGAGGACCCAGCAGCGCATGCCCTTGGGTCAGACGGCCGCGCCTGCATCCTGCCAGGCTCAGCCTCGGCGTCCTCTCTGCTGGGTCCTCGCGTCGGCCAAGAGGCCGCGCAAGGATGACGATCCCGGCGGACGTTTGCCAGCGCCGCCGCCCTCCCGTATGAGTGCGGCGCTTTTCACCCCCGGAGCCCGTATGCCCGAACTCTACGACGTCGCCGCCATCGGCAACGCCATCGTCGACGTCATCGCTCCGTCCAGCGACGACTTCCTGGCGGGCGAAGGCCTGGCCAAGGGCGGCATGACCCTGATCGACGAGGACCAGGCCCAGGCCCTCTACGGCCGCATGGGCGCCGGCCAGGAGTCCTCCGGCGGCTCGGCCGCCAACACCATCGCCGGCATCGCCAGCTTCGGCGGCCGCACCGCCTACATGGGCAAGGTCGCGCCCGACGCCCTGGGCGAGGCCTTCACCCGGGACATCCGCGCCACCGGCGTGGCCTTCTCCACCGCCCCCCTGGTGGGCGGCCTGTCCACGGCCCGCTGCCTGATCAACGTCACCCCCGACGGCCAGCGGACCATGTCCACCTTCCTGGGCGCCTCCAGCGAGCTGTCCGCCGACGATGTCGACAAGGACATCATCGAGGCCGCCCGCGTCACCTATCTGGAAGGCTATCTCTTCGATCCCCACGAGGCGCGGCGGGCCTTCGCCAAGGCCGCCGGCCTGGCCCGGGCGTCGAGCCGGCTGATCGCCCTGACCCTGTCGGACGCCTTCGTCGTCGACCGGCACCGCAAGGCCCTGCTGCAGTTCATCGAAACCGAGGTGGATGTGGTCTTCGCCAACGAGGGCGAGATCAAGTCGCTGTTCGAGACCGACGACTTCGACGAGGCCGTGGCCGCCATCCGCGGGCGCGCCTCCATCGCCGCCCTCACCCGCAGCGAGCTGGGCTCGGTGGTGGTCACCGGCGGCGAGGTTCATACGGTCGGCATCGAGCCCACCGCGCGGGTCCTGGACACCACCGGCGCCGGCGACCAGTACGCCGCCGGCTTCCTCTATGGCTTGTCGCAGGCCCGGCCCCTGCCCATCTGCGCCAGGCTCGGCCATCTGGCGGCGGCCGAAGTCATCTCCCACTACGGCGGGCGTCCCGAGACCTCGCTGCGCGACCTGGCCGCCAGGGCCGGACTGTAGAGAAGGGCGCCATCCCATGGCCGCGAACCGCACCGCTGAGGTTGTCCGCGAGACGAAGGAGACGCAGATCCGCGTCTTTATCGACCTGGACGGGACCGGCCAGGTCCAGGCCGCCACGGGGATCGGCTTCTTCGACCATATGCTCGACAGCTTCGGCCGCCACGGGGGCTTCGACCTGAGGGTCGAGACCAAGGGCGACCTGCACATCGACATGCACCACACGGTGGAGGACACCGGCATCGTCATCGGCCAGGCCCTCAAACAGGCCGCGGCCGGCTATCTGGGGGTGCGCCGCTTCGGTTCCGCCTATGTGCCCATGGACGAGACCCTGACCCGCTGCGCGGTGGACCTGTCCAACCGCGCCTATCTGGTCTGGAAGGTGGACTTCCTCACCCCCAAGGTCGGCGACATGGACACCGAGCTGTTCAAGGAGTTCCACCACGCCCTGGCCATGAACGGCGGGGTGTGCCTGCACCTGGAAACCCTCTACGGCCGCAATAGCCACCACATCGCCGAGAGCGGCTTCAAGGCCCTGGCGCGCGCCCTGCGCCAGGCGGTCGAGATCGATCCCAAGACCGGCGGCCTCGCGCCGTCCACCAAAGGCGTGCTCTAGGCCAGGCCATGCAGACCGCGGTTCTGATCGATTATGGTTCGGGCAATCTCCGCTCGGCCGAAAAGGCGCTTTGCGAGGCGGCGTCGCGGGCGGACGACCCTGTGCGCGTGGTGGTCAGCGACGACCCCGACGTGGTCGCCGCCGCCGACCGTCTGGTGCTCCCCGGCGTGGGCGCCTTCGCCGCCTGCATGAACCTGCTGCGGGACCGCGACGGCCTGGTGGAGGCCATGACCGCGGCGGTGACGGCGCGCGGCGTCCCCTTCCTGGGCGTCTGCGTCGGCATGCAGCTGCTGGCCACCCGCGGCCTGGAGTTCGGCGAGACGCCCGGGCTGGACTGGATCGGCGGCGAGGTCCGCCGCATCGCGGTCGACGACCCGCACCTGAAGATCCCGCACATGGGCTGGAACGCCCTGGAGCGCAGCGGACCGCACGCCCTGCTCGACGGCCAGGACGACGGGGCGCACATGTATTTCACCCACTCCTTCGCCCTGCATCCGCAGGACGAGGCGGACGTTCAGGCCTGGACGACCCACGGCGGGCGCCTCGCCGCGGTGGTGGCCAGGGACAACATAGCCGGGGTGCAGTTTCACCCCGAGAAGTCACAGGCCCACGGCCTGCGGCTGCTCGGCGATTTTCTGGAATGGCGACCATGATCCTCTACCCCGCGATCGACCTGAAGGACGGCGCCTGCGTCCGCCTGCTGTATGGCGACATGGACCAGGCGACGGTGTTCAACGCCTCTCCGGCCGACCAGGCCGAGCGCTTCGTGCGCGACGGCTTCGACTGGCTGCATGTGGTCGACCTGAACGGCGCCATCGAGGGCAAGGCCATCAACGCCAAGGCCGTGGAGGCCATCCTGCGCGCCGTCTCGGTGCCGGTGCAGCTGGGCGGCGGGGTGCGCACCTTCAAACAGGTCAGCCACTGGATCGAGGCGGGGGTCAGCCGCGTAGTGCTGGGCACCGCCGCGGTGCGCGACCCGATGCTGGTGAAGAAGGCCGCCGCCCTCTATCCCGAGCAGATCGCCGTCGCCGTGGACGTGCGCGACGGCAAGGTGGCGGTGGAGGGCTGGACCGAGACCTCCGACGTCGACCCCATCGACCTGGCCCGCCGTTTCGAGGACGCCGGGGTGGCGGCCCTGATCGTCACCGACATCAGCCGCGACGGCGCCCTGACCGGCGTGAACGTCGAGGGGGTCGGCGCGGTGGCCGATGCGGTGGACATCCCTGTGATCGCGTCGGGCGGCGTCGCCTCGGTGGGGGACATCGAGCGGCTGATGGCCCGCCCGGGCGAGGCCATCGCCGGCGCCATCCTCGGCCGCTCCCTCTACACCGGCGCCGTCAGCCCGGCCGAGGCCATCGCCATGGCGCGCCGCTGATGCTGAAGGTGCGCGTCATCCCCTGCCTGGACGTCAAGGACGGCCGGGTGGTCAAGGGCGTGCAGTTCCTGTCCCTGCGCGACGCCGGCGACCCGGTGGAGCAGGCGCGCGCCTATGACGCCGCCGGCGCTGACGAGTTGATGTTCCTCGACATCACCGCCAGCCACGAGGGCCGCGGCGCCATCCTCGACGTGATCGCCCGCACCGCCGACGTCTGCTTCATGCCGCTGGGCGTGGGGGGCGGGGTGCGCTCGGTGGAGGATGCGCGGCGGATCCTGCGCGCGGGCGCCGACAAGGTGTCGATCAACACCGCCGCGGTGGAGAACCCCGACCTGATCAGCGCCGCCGCCGACGCCTTCGGCGCCCAGGCGGTGGTGGTGGCGGTGGACGCCAAGCGCGGCCCCGACGGCTGGACGGTGTTCACCTATGGCGGCCGCCGGGACACGGGCCTGAACGTGGTGGACTGGGCGGCAGACTGCGTGCGCCGGGGGGCGGGGGAGATCCTGCTGACCTCCATGGACCGCGACGGGGCCAAGAACGGGTATGACGTGGAGCTGCTGCGCGCGGTCAGCGACGCGGTGACCGTGCCGGTGATCGCCTCGGGCGGGGCCGGCGACACCGACCACCTGATCGACGCGGTGCGCACCGGCGGCGCCGACGCGGTCCTGGCCGCCTCCATCTTCCATTTCGGCGAGATCAGCATTGGCGAGGCCAAGCGGGCCATGGCCGACGCCGGCCTGCCCATGCGGCTGAGCTGAGGCGGCGCCATGAGCGACTTTTCCGACGTCCTCGCCCGGCTCGCCGCCACCATCGAGGCCCGCAAGGGGGCGGACGCGGCGTCATCCTGGACCGCCAAGTTGCTGGCCGGCGGCCCGCCCCTGGCCGGCAAGAAACTGGCCGAGGAGGCGGTGGAGACGGTCATCGCCGCCGTCCAGGGCGACCGCGACGCCGTCGCCGCCGAGAGCGCCGACCTGATCTACCACTGGCTGGTGCTGCTGGCCGCTTCGGGCGTCAGTCTCGATGACGTGGCCGCCAAGCTGGCGGCCCGCGAGGGCATGTCGGGCATCGACGAGAAGGCGCGGCGCTAGGCGTAATCCTTCCCCTGTCGCTCCGCTCCGGGGGAGGAGTACGGTCAGGCCGGCCGATGCTGGCCGATGAAGTCCCGCACGGCGGCGACCCAGCGCTCGGGACTGTCGAGGGTCAACAGGCCAGGGCCTCCCGGCGCCTCCACATGGGTGAAGTCCGGCCGGGCCTGCAGGGCCCGCTGGACGGACGCTTCCAGGCCGTCGCCGGTCACGCCGAGGATCAGGGTCGGGGACCGGACCTTGAGGATGGCCCGGGCGGAATCGAAGGCGCGGGTGACGAAGGTGCGGCCGGTGTCCTCGCCATACCAGTTGAAGTCGCCGGACAGCAGCGTGCCGATCAGCAGCCACTGCATCGTCTCCGGCGATTCCAGCAGCCCGGGGTATTTCTGGGACAGCCGGCTCCACCAGCGGCTGATCTGGCGGCCGTCGCCGAAGATCTCGGTGCTGGGCGGGGGCGCGCCCACCCGCTCTTCCAGCTCCTCCGGCGAATAGATCGGGACCGATTGCAGCACCAGGCACGCTGTCCGCTGCGGGTGACGGGCGGCGAAGGCCAGGGCGAGGGTGGCGCCCGTATGGGTGCCCGCGATGATGGCTTGCTCGATGCCCAGCGCGTCCAGCATCGCCACGAGGCTGTCGGCGTATTCGTCGCCCGTGGCGGGATGATCGGGGCGCTGAGAGAAGCCGAAGCCGGGGATGTCCACGGCCAGGGCGCGATAGCCCAGGTCGGCCAGCAGGGGCTGGATGCGGGCGAACTCGACGCTGAACAGGGGGCCCTGGTGCAGAAGGATGATCGCCGGGCCCGATCCCAGGGACCAGTAGTGCAGGCGACCCAGAGGAGTGTCGGCATAGGCCGGCGTCCCCTTCATCACATGCAGGCCCTCGAAACCCGCCTTGGACATCACGGCGGGGCCGGGCGGGGACACGGGCGGCTGGGGCGCGCCTTGCGCCGGCTCGGCGCCCAGGGCCAGGACCGCGGGGCCGGCGACCAGCAGGCCGCCCAGGGCCCGACGGCTCGGAGGCGCATCCTGGGGCTCCGGGTCGGGCGGGAAGGCCATGGCGCTAGACCGCCGAGGCCCGGATGTAGGCCGGCCGCTCAGCCAGGGCCGCCAGATAGGCCTTCAGCACTGGCCCATACTGTTTGGTCAGGCCCGCCAGCCCGGCCAGGCGCAGGGCGTAGCCGCAGGAGATGTCGGCGGCGGTGAAGGCGTCGCCGGCCACATAGGGGCGGCCGGTCAGCACGCCCTCCAGATGGGCGGCGCGGCGCACGTAATAGGCCTCGATATTCCCCACCGTCCAGTTGGCCTTCTGGTCCTCGGGCGCCGACCAGCGGGTGAACATCACCTGCGACAGGGGCGCGGCCAGGCTCGCCTCGCCATAGTGCAGGTAGTTGAGATAGTCGCCGTAGCTCGGGTGATCCGGCGCCGGGGCCAGGGGCGTCGGCCCGTAGCACCGGCCGAGGTATTCCAGGATGGCCGCCGATTCCGTCATCGTCGCCGCCCCGTCCACCAGGGTCGGGAGGGTGGTCAGGGCGTTGACCTCGGCCAGCACCGGATTGCCCGTCGGCGGAAAGGGGATCGCCTCGATCTCGTAAGGCAGCCCCATCTCCTCCAGCATCCACACCACCCGGAACGATCGCGTCCGCTTGCCGTGGTAGAGCTTCATGAGCGGGTCCCTCTAACGCTTGCCAGTCTTCGCTAGGGTATACGGCTTATCCGCAGGTGTCTGTGTCCCCCCTCCGGTCCGTACTCCCCGCGGAAGCGGGGATCCAGGCTTGGCCGTTGTGGGCCGTTCAAAGCCTGGGGCCCCCGCTTCCGCGGGGGATTCGGGCCTGGACTTGGTGGATCAGCCGAACCGGGCGCCGAGCATCAGGTGTTCATGGACTGGAAGAATTCGGCGTTGTTCTTGGTCTGGCGCAGCTTGTCGAGCAGGAACTCGATGGCGTCCTGCGCCCCCATGGGGTTGAGGATGCGCCGCAGGACGTAGGTCTTCTGCAGCACGTCCTTGGGGGTGATCAGCTCTTCCTTGCGGGTGCCGGACTTGAGGATGTCGATGGCCGGGAACACCCGCTTGTCGGCGACCTTGCGGTCGAGGATGATTTCCGAGTTACCGGTGCCCTTGAACTCTTCGAAGATCACCTCGTCCATCCGCGAGCCCGTGTCGATCAGGGCGGTGGCGATGATGGTCAGGGAACCGCCTTCCTCGATGTTGCGCGCCGCGCCGAAGAAGCGCTTGGGGCGCTGCAGGGCGTTGGCGTCGACGCCGCCGGTGAGGACCTTGCCGGACGAGGGGACCACGGTGTTGTAGGCGCGGCCGAGGCGGGTCACCGAGTCCAGCAGAATGATGACGTCGCGCTTGTGCTCGACCAGGCGCTTGGCCTTCTCGATGACCATCTCGGCCACCTGCACGTGCCGGGTCGCCGGCTCGTCGAAGGTCGAGGAGATGACCTCGCCCTTCACCGTGCGCTGCATGTCGGTCACTTCTTCCGGGCGCTCGTCGATGAGCAGCACCAGCAGATACGCCTCCGGGTGGTTGGCGGCGATGGACTTGGCGATGTTCTGCAGCATCACCGTCTTGCCGACCCGCGGCGGGGCGACGATCAGGCAGCGCTGGCCTTTGCCGAGCGGGGCGACGATGTCGATGATCCGGCCGGACCGGTCCTTCAGCGTCGGGTCCTCGATCTCCATGGTCAGCCGCTCTTCGGGATAGAGCGGCGTCAGGTTGTCGAAGTGGACCTTGTGGCGGACGTTCTCGGGGTTCTCGAAGTTGATCGACGAGACCGTCACCAGGGCGAAATAGCGCTCGCCCTCGCGGGGGGCGCGGATCGAGCCTTCGACGCTGTCGCCGGTTTTCAGGCCGAAGCGACGGATCTGCGAGGGGGAGACATAGATGTCGTCGGGGCCGGGCAGATAGTTGGCTTCCGGCGAGCGCAGGAAGCCGAAGCCGTCCTGCAGCACTTCCATGGTGCCCGAGCCGAAGATCTCGACCCCCTCGTCGGCCATGGCTTTGAGGATGCCGAACATCATGTCCTGCTTGCGCATGGAACTGGCGTTCTCGAGCTCGACGGTCTCGGCCAGGGCGAGCAGGTCGGCGGGGGTCTTGTCCTTCAGTTCCTGCAGCGACATGCGCGTCAGGCCGAGGGCGGTGATGGGCGAGGGGCCGTCGTCGTCGCCGTGGTCCTGATGGGGATCGACGCTCAGGTCGGGGCCCATGTCGGCGGTGGTGTCGGGCATCGGCGCCGACGTCGGCTCGCCAACCTCGGCGTCGACCTCGGGGCTATCGGTTTGGTCTTGCATGGATAGAACTCTATGGATGTCCGCCCCGAGGATCGGGGGCGGCAGGGGGCCGGTTGGGGCCTATGGACGTCTGCGCCGAGAGGCGCCGAAGGGGGGATCGGACAGCATCTGCGCCTGATGGGGTGGGGCGCGGCGTCCGAGAAGAGGCGGGAGATGCGGCGCAAGGCCGTACCTGGACCTAACCGGAACCACATGGGCGCGATCAGGTCAAGCGGCGCGTGGGCCGCCTAGAGGTGGAACTCGGTGGTCACGGCCAGGACCATGACGATGGCCGCCAGGAAGGGCAGTTCGTTGGTCGCCCGCCAGAAGCGGTCGGACCGGGTGTTGGTCCCGGCGGCGAAGCGCTTGATGCCCGCCCCGAGGAAATGGTGCCAGCCGATCAGGAAGACAACCCCCAGCAGCTTGGTCACCATCCAGGGCTGCGACACGAAGGCCGCCAGGCCGGCCATCGTCCCGCCGCCCCGGACCCACATGAGGGCGCCGCCGAGGACCAGGGCGGCCACCATCGCCGGGTTCATGATGATCCGGTAGAGCTTGCGCTCCATGGTCTGGAAGGTGGCGTCCATTTCCGACCCCGCCGCCACCTTG
The DNA here is from genome assembly GCA_965279095.1 of Caulobacteraceae bacterium. Classification (GTDB taxonomy): domain Bacteria; phylum Pseudomonadota; class Alphaproteobacteria; order Caulobacterales; family Caulobacteraceae; genus CBDIHH01. The sequence goes on along the minus strand of CBDIHH010000007.1, from coordinate 927,562 downwards.
GAATGGTAGGCGAACAACCGCGGCAGGTAGAGCATGCCCGCCATCCAGGCGATCACGGCCAGGATGTGCAGGCCGCGCAGCAGATCGTAGTTCATGGGTTGGCTCCTCTTCTCCTCCCCTGCGCCGCAGGCGCGGGGGAGGGGGACCACAACGTGGTGGAGGGGGCAGCGCCGCCATGTCCGGCATCGCTGGCTCTGCCCCTTCCACCCCCCGCTGCGCGGGCGGTCCCCCTTCCCCGCGGAGCCTGTCCTTGGGTCGGCCTTCGGCCGAGCCCGGGGGCGGGGCAGGAGAGAATCATGTCGGTTTTCCTTCGCGCGCCGGACACTGGCCCCACGCGCCCGGGCACCGCCACCCGCCGCCGGGGGAGACGCCGGGGCCACGCGCCAGCGCCCCCGCCACCAGGTCAGCCAGCCCGGTGATGAAGGTCTCGTCCAGCCCCAGGGCCGGCGCCCGCACATAGGCGGGGCAGCCGAGGCGCTCGGCCAGTTCACGGTATTCCACGTCGAGCTCGACCAGGGTCTCGATATGCTCGGACACGAAGGCGATCGGCGTCACCACCAGGGCCAGGCCCGCGGCGGCGGCCTCGACGATCGCCTCGGGGGTCGAGGGGCCGAGCCACTTCAGGGGCCCCACCCGGCTCTGGTAGCAGATCCGCCAGTCCCAGGTTCCCGACAGCCGGGCGGCGACGGCCGCCGCGGTGGCCTCGATCTGCGCCTGGTAGGGATCGCCGGCGGCGATCACGGTCTCAGGCAGGCCATGGGCCGAGAAAAGCAGCCGCACCGGCTGGGGCCTGCCCGCCGCCTCCCAGGCCGCCTCGATCCGGGCGGCGTGGGCGGCCACAAGGGCCTCCTGGTCGGGGTAGCAGCACACCGCCCGCGCCGGCGCCTTGAGCCGGGAGGCCTTGGCCCAGGCCTGCAGGGACGAGGCGGTGGTCGTGGAGGAGAACTGCGGATAGAGCGGTAGCAGCACCACCTCGTCCGGGCCGAACGCCTCCACGGCGCGGGCGGTCTCCCCGGACAGGGGCGTCCAGTAGCGCATGGCCACGAACACGCGCGTCTCATCATCGCCGCGGCTGTTGAGCACGGCTTCCAGGGCCCGCGCCTGGTTGCGCGTTTCCGCCAACAGCGGCGAGCCCCCGCCCATCAGGGCGTAGTTGGCGCGGGCGGACTTGGCCCGCAGGCCCGAGATCAGGGCCGCCACCGGATAGCGGACCGCCGCCGGCGCGTTGATGATCGCCCGGTCGCGAAACAGATTGAACAGGAACGGCCGCACCGAGGCCGGACCGTCGGGTCCGCCCAGGTTGAACAGGACCACGGCGACCTTGCGCGCCATCAGCGGCCCTTGACCCGCGCCAGCACCCGCTCGACGTGGGCGATGGGGGTGTCGGGGAGGATGCCGTGGCCGAGGTTGAAGATATAGGGGCCGCCGCCCCACTGGGCGAGCAGCTGGTCGACCCGGCGCTCCAGGCCCGGGCCCCCGGCGCGCAGCAACAGGGGATCCAGCGCGCCCTGGATCGGCTTCATGGCCTGGATGCGCCGACCCTGGTCGGCGGACACCTGCACGTCCAGGGCGACGGCGTCGCTGCCGCCGCGCTCGGCGTAGAGATCCAGCAACGCCCCGGCCCCGCGCGGGAAGCCGATCACGGGAGTGGTCACCCCCAGCTCGCGCAGGCGGGCGATGATCCGGGCGTGCGGACCGATCACCAGCCGCTCAAACAGGTCCTCCGGCAGGTGCTCGGCCCAGGATTCGAACAGCTTCAGCACCTGAGCGCCGGCCTGGGCCTGCATGGCTAGGTAGCGCGCGGTGGCCTCGACCAGGACGTCCAGCAGCCCGTCGACCCGCTCGGGTTCGGCATAGGCCAGACTGCGGGCCCCGGAGCGGTCGCTGGAGCGCCCTTCGATCATATAGGTCGCCACCGTCCACGGGGCGCCGGCGAAGCCGATCAGCGCCCGCTCGGGCTCCAGGGCGGCCCGCACCAGGCTCAGGGTCTCGCCGACCTTGGTCAGCCGGCCGGTGGACGCCTCGATCTGCGCCGCCAGGGCCTCGTTGGAGGGCAGGTCGCCCAGCCGCGGCCCCTCGCCGGCCTCGAACCAGACCTCCTGGCCCAGGGCGCCGGGAATCAGCAGGATGTCGGCGAAGACGATGGCCGCGTCGAAGGGCAGCCGGCGCATGGGCTGCAGAGTGGCTTCCGCCGCCTTGGCCGGATCCAGGCAGAAGGCGATGAAGTCCGGCGCGGTCTGACGCAAGGCGCGATATTCCGGCAGGTAGCGCCCGGCCTGTCGCATGAACCATACCGGCGGGTAGGCCAGGGTCTGGCCGGCGAGAACTTTCAGGAGATCGGGGACGGGCTGGGTCATGGCCTGCCCCTTAAATCCGGTCCGCTCTCCCGGCTCAACCCGCTGCGCGCCTCGTCGCCTTCCTTTCTCTTTAATCTTTAGAGAAAAAGAAGGTGGTAAGGATTTGTTAACCCTGGGGGCGCCGGGGACAAGGGCGCCCGCGCACAGGTCTTAGGCGTTTATCCCCACATCGTGCACCGCCTGACTTGGGGGCATAAGGGCCCTGTGAGTTGCGTGGACAACCATTCAGTCCCCGGAGCTTCCTGGGATTGCGCGCTCTTATGACAGGGGATGGGCGTTGGAGACCCGTGTTCGTCCCCGAGGGGGGACAGGGCGGGGTGCGAAGCCTGCACAGGGGCGTGCGCCTGGGGACAAGCGTGCAAAAACCCCTAGGTTGTCCCCGAAACTCTTGGCAAAACGATTGGAGCGGGATTGCGTCCCCGTCCGTCCCCATCCGGAGGCGGGGTCGTTAATGCTTTGTTAACGAATTCTCCACAGCCCTGGGCGATGAGCACCACCCGCTATTCCACCTATTTCCACGTCCACCTGGTGTCCGATTCCACCGGTGAGACCCTCAACGCCATGGCCAAGGCGGTGTGCGCGCGGTTCGACGACGTCCTGCCGATCGAGCACATCTACGCCCTCATTCGCTCCCGTCGGCAGCTCGACCGGGTTCTCAAGGAGGTGGCGGGCGCCCCTGGGGTGGTCATCCACACCATCGTCGACAAGGAACTGCGCGAGGCCCTGGAGCAGGGTTGCCGCGAGCTCGACATGGCCTGTATCGCCGCCCTCGACCCCCTCGTCTCCGCCCTCGCCCGCTACCTCGGCGCCTCCCTGTCCACCCGGGTCGGGGCCCAGCACGCCCTGGACGCCGACTATTTCGAGCGCATCGAGGCCCTCAACTTCGCCATGGCCCATGACGACGGCCAGGGCACCACCAACCTCGACCAGGGCGACGTGGTGCTGGTCGGGGTCAGCCGCACGTCCAAGACCCCCACCTGCATCTATCTGGCGCAGCGCGGGGTGCGCGCCGCCAATGTGCCCCTGGTGCCCGGGACCGATCCCCCAGAGTTGCTGTTCAACCTGAAGCGCGCCCTGGTGGTGGGCCTGATCGTCTCGCCGGACAGGCTCATCCAGATCCGCCGCAACCGGCTGTTGTCCCTGCACGAGGAGCGCGAGAGCACCTATATCGCCAGCGAGGCCGTGCGCGAGGAGATCGTCCGGGCCCGCCGCCTGTTCGAGCGGTCCGGCTGGCCCACCATCGACGTCACCCGCAAGTCGGTGGAGGAAACGGCCGCGGCGGTGATCAATCTGCTCACGGCCAAGCGCGCCGCGGCGGCGACCTACAAGGCCCCCACGTCATGACCGTCGTCACCCTGGCCTCGCAAAGCGCCGCCCGCGCCCAGCTTCTGGCCGCCGCCGGCGTGCCTTTTCAGACAGCGCCCGCGGGGGTCGACGAGGACGCGCTGAAGGCGGGGCTTCTGGCCGATGGCCTGGGTCCGCGCGACATCGCCGACGCCCTGGCGGAGGCCAAGGCGGTCAAGGTGTCGAGCCGACGCCCCGGCCTGGTGATCGGAGCGGACCAGACCCTGGACCTGGACGGGGTGCTCTACGACAAGGCGCGCACCCCGGCGGAGGCCCGCGAGCGGCTGCTGGCCATGCGCGGCCAGACCCACAGGCTGCATTCGGCGGTGGTGGTGGCGAAGGACGGCGAGCCGATCTGGCGCGAGCTGTCCACCGCCGCCCTGCGCATGCGCACCTTCACCACCGCCTTTCTGGACGGCTACATGCGGCGGCAGGCCTCGGTGGTGGTCTCGTCGGTGGGCGGCTACCACCTGGAGGGCGAGGGACTGCAGCTCTTCGACCGCATCGACGGCGACTATTTCACCATCCTCGGCCTGCCGATGCTGGGGCTGATGGAGTTGCTGCGCCGCCACGGGGTGCTGGAGCCATGAGCCGAAACATCAGCGCGCGCACCCCGGTGGCTGGGGTGGTCGGCGCCCCGGTGCGCCATTCCCTCAGCCCGGCCCTGCACAACGCCTGGCTGGAGGCGTCCGGCGTCGATGGCGTCTATGTGGCCTTCGCCCCGCCGGCCGACGGCTTCGCCGCCTTCGCGCGCGGGCTGCGGGGCGGCGTGGTGGCGGGCCTGAACGTCACCCTGCCCTTCAAGGAAGAGGCCCTGGCCCTGGCCGATGAGGCGACGCCCCTGGCCCGGGCGGCCGGGGCGGCCAATCTGCTGCTGTTCGCCGAGGATGGCGCCATCCGGGCGGACAATACCGATGGCGCGGGCCTGCTCGGCGCCCTGGCGGCCCAGGCCCCAGGGTTCGACCCCGCGGGCGGACCGGCCGTCCTGCTGGGCGCCGGCGGCGCGGCGCGGGGGGCGGCCGCGGCCCTGCTCGCCGCCGGCTGTCCGCAGGTCCGCATCGTCAACCGGACCCTGGAGCGCGCCGAAGCGATCGCCGTCGCCCTGGGCGAGCGCATCCGGCCGACGCCCTGGAGCGGGCGCGCCGCCGCCTTCGAGGGGGCCGCGGTCCTGATCAACGCCACCTCCCTCGGCCTGGTCGGGGGCGAGCCCCTCGACATCGCCCTGGACGGCCTGCCTCAGGCGGCGGTGGTGATGGACATGGTCTATCGCCCCCTGGACACCGATCTTCTGGTGCGCGCGCGGCGCGAGGGACGCCCCGCCGTCGATGGCCTGGAGATGCTCATTCGCCAGGCGATCCCCTCCTACGCCGCCTTCTTCGGCGCCCCGCCGCCGCAGGAGATGGATGCCCGGGCGTTGCTTCTGTCGATGCTGGCGCCGTGATCACCCTGGGCCTCACCGGCTCCATCGGCATGGGCAAGACCACCACCGCCGGGCTTCTGCGCGAGGCGGGGGTGCCGGTGCATGACGCCGACGCGGCGGTGCACGACCTCTATGCCGTTGGCGGGGCGGGTGCGCCGGCCCTGCTCGTGGACTTTCCCGAGGCGGTGATCGACGGACGCGTGGATCGCGAGCGCCTGTCCGCCCGGGTGGTCGGCGACCCCGCGGCGCTGCAGCGGCTGGAGGCGATCGTCCACCCGCTGGTCTGGGCCCATCGCCAGGCCTTCATCGACGAGGCCGTGCGCCAGGGCGCCCCGGCCATCGCCTTTGACGTGCCCCTGCTCTTCGAGACCGGCGCCCACGCCGACCTCGACGCCATCATCGTCGTCACCGCGCCGCAGGCCGTGCAGAAGGAACGGGTGATGGCGCGGCCGGGCATGACTGAGGCCAAGCTGGACGCCATCCTCGCCCGGCAGACGCCGGACGCCGACAAGCGCGCCCGCGCGGACTTCGTCGTCGACACCTCCCGCGGAGTCGAGGCGGCCCGGGCGCAGGTGCTCCAAATCCTGGGGACGGTCACCGCGCCGGGATGGCGCCGCGGCCAACCGTCGTCTTGATCTGCACGGCCGGATCAGGGCATCCAGGGCCATGGCGCGCGAGATCGTTCTGGACACCGAGACCACCGGCCTGTCTCCCCAGCAGGGTCACCGGCTGATCGAGATCGGCTGCATCGAGCTGGAGGACATGATCCCCACGGGGCGTCATTTCCACAGCTTCGTTCACCCGGACCGCGATATCGAGCCGGAGGCCGAGAAGGTCCACGGCATCTCCATCGCCTTCCTGCACGACAAGCCGCGCTTCCACGAGACCCACGTCTGCGACGCCTTCCTGGAGTTCATCGGGGACGCGCCGCTGATCGCCCACAACGCCAAGTTCGACCGCGGCTTCGTCGACCATGAGCTGGGCCTGGCCAAGCGGGCCATCACTGGCCCCGACCGCTGGATCGACACCCTGGGCCTGGCGCAGAAGAAGTTTCCGGGGATGTACAACTCCCTCGACGCCCTGTGCAAACGGTTCAAGATCTCGCTGGAGGGGCGCGAAAAGCACGGCGCCCTGATCGACGCCCACCTGCTGGCGGCGGTCTATCTGGAGCTGCGCGGCGGCCGCGAACGCGGGCTGGACCTGACGCCGCAGGTGTTGGGAACCGCCGTCACCGTCGCCCGCCAGGCCAGCTACGGCGCCCGTCCGCGCCCGCTGGAGCCGCGCTCCACCGACGCCGAGCGCGAGGCCCACGCCGCCTTCGTCAAGATCTTCCTCAAGGACAAGGCCGTCTGGCGCCAGCACGGCCTGGACTGAGCGGCGGCGATTACGCCGTCTGCACGCCGGTCTCGACCTCGCCGCCGGCCTTGCGCTGGGCGTAGACGCCGGCGAAGTCGATGGGGTCGAGCATGAAGGGGGGGAAGCCGCCTTCGGTGATCATGTCGCTCATCACACGGCGGGCGAAGGGGAACATGAAGCGCGGGCATTCGATCAGCAGCACCGCTTCCAGGTCTTCCTCGGCGACACCGGCGATGCCGAACAGCCCGCCGTAGACCAGTTCGCAGTGGAACTGGGTCTCACCGTCGCGAAGGGCGGTGGCGGTGAGCTTGAGGTCGACCTCGAAATAGCCGTCGGGGCGGCCGCGGGCGTTCATCTCGACCCCCAGGTCGATCTGCGGCTGGGCCAGGCCGGCGCGCAGGGATTCGGGTGCGCGGGGGTTCTCGAACGACAGGTCGCGGATGAACTGGGCGAGGATGCGGATGCCCGGCCCGGCGGCCTGGTCGGCGCCGTTCAGGGCGGGCTCGGAGGCGGGCGGCGTCTGCGGAGGCGTATCGGTCATCGGTGCATGGGTCCGGGGGCGACGTTAACCCTGCGTCCGCCCTTTGATGATATGAAGCCGGGCTGCTAACACGGGCGCCTCCGCGGCGCAACGCGCCGAGCCCGCCACACCTGACGACGGCCATGGCCCCGCCCTATATAGGCGGGGGGATTCTCCAGCCAGACGGTCCTGACCTTGCAACTGCTCCAACTTCTTATCTTTGCTGTCCTGGCCGCGGTGGTGCTCTACCAGCTCTACGCGGTGCTTGGCCGACGGGTCGGCCGCCAGCCGGAGGACGCCGACGGCGTCGCCGCCCACGCCATCGAGGCGCCCCCCGCCCTGGAGGCCGGCGACGGCGTGTCCTTCGGCGGACTGGCGGCCCTGAAGGCCCGCGAGCCGTCCTTCGACCCCGGCCATTTCGTCGACGGGGCTCGCAGCGCCTATGAGATGATCGTGCGGGCCTTCGCCGCCGGCGATCGCGCTACACTGCAAGGGTTGCTGGCGCCCGATGTGATGGCCGCCTTCGAGACCGCGATCGCCGCCCGGGAGGCGGAAGGGCGCACCGAGCAGGTGGAATTCCTGCACGCCCCCCGCGCGGACCTGGAGAGCGCCGACGTCGAAGGCGACGTGGCCCGCGCCAAGGTCCGCTTCCTGGCCGAGTTCCGCAGCCGGTCCAAGGGCCCCGAGGGCGAGGCCGTGGACGACCGCCGCACCGCCGAGCTGTGGACCTTCGAGCGCAACCTGACGAGCCGGGATCCCAACTGGACCCTGGCCCGGGTCGACGCGGCCGAGGCCTGAGTCCCATGCGCCGGGTCCGGCTTCTCCTGGCGCCCGGCGCGGCGATGCTGCTGCAGGCCTGCGCCTCCTCGGGCAACGGCAAGCTCGACGAGTTCCCGGGGCTGACCGAGCCGCCGGCGCAGCCGCCGCCGGTGGTCAAGCCCCTGCGCTTCTCCGACCTGCCCGGCTGGAACCAGGAGGATCACGCCGCCGGCCTCGACGCCTTCCGCGCCACCTGCGGGGTGTCGAAGGATCCCAATATCCGCGACGTCTGCGCGCATGCCCAGGATCTGGGCAGCCAGGACGAGATGGTCTCGCGCGCCTTTCTCGAGGCCAATTTCCGGCCGGTCCCGGTGGGACCCACCGGTCTGCTGACCGCCTATTTCGCGCCGCGCTACGAGGCGCGGGATTCGCGGCAGTGGCCCTATACCGAGGCGGTGCGGGCGCGCCCCACAGACCTGATCGTGCTGGATCTCACCAAGGTGCGCGGCGCGACCGGCTCGACGGCCTCGGACCCGGTTCCGGTGGATTTCACCGTGGCCGCCGTGCCCCCGCTCGATCCCTTCACCGCGCCCCGGGGGGTGACCCTCGACCTGTCGCGCTGGAACCCCCCGCCGCGCGGGACCCGCATCACCGGCCGGGTCAGGGCGGGGCGCTTCGAGCCCTATGCCGATCGCAACGGGGTGATCGCCAGTCCGCCGCAGACGGTCCTGGCCTGGATGAAGCCCGAGGACCTGTTCTTCCTGCAGATCCAGGGGTCCGGGGTGCTGACCTTCCCCGACGGGCGGCAGATGAAGGCGGCCTACGCCATCGGTAACGGCAAGCCCTTTGTCGGCATCGCCACCACCATGCGCGATCGCGGCCTGCTGGCCGACAACAACACCTCCGGCGACCGGATCCACGACTGGCTGGCCGACAACCGCGGGCCCAAGGCCGACGCGGTGATGGGGATCAACCCCTCCTATGTCTTCTTCTCCCTGCAACCCTATGACGGCCAGGAGCCGGCCGGGGCCGCCGGGATCCCCCTGCCGGCGGGCCGGGCCATCGCCGTGGACTCCTCGCAGCACCGTTACGGCTCGCTGTTCTGGATCGACGGCGCCGCCCCCAGCCTGTCCGGCGCCTATCCGGTCTACCGGCGCCTGGCCATGGCCCTGGACACCGGCGGGGCCATCAAGGGGCAGGTGCGGGCGGATCTGTATATGGGCACGGGCGACGCCGCCGGGGCCGAGGCGGGGCGGGTCAAGCACCAGCTGAAGATGTACCGGCTGGCCCCGGTGGGCGAACTGGTCGCGGCCACGGCCCATGGACGGCCCATGCCCTTCGGCGTGATGGCGCCGATTCCGTGAGGCGGCCCCTGTGGCCCGACGAGGCGCGCCTGTGGGGCGTGATCACGGCCACCGTTCGTCCGGGACGGGGCCGCGCCGCCCTGCCCCCGGCCGCCCCTCCGACCGCACAGGCGGCGCCAGTGGCCAAGCCGCCGCCGGTCTTCGCCGGCAAGCCTGCCCCTCCCCTGCCCGCCCCCCAGGCTGTTCCCGCCAAGCGGCGCGCGCCGCCGCCGGCTCCGGCCGGAATCGAACCCAACCGCCAGCGCCGGATCGCCCGGCTCGGCAACGACCTGGACGCCCGGCTTGATCTGCACGGCCTGGGGCAGGACGCGGCCCGCGCCGCCCTGCAGGCGTTCGTGCTGCGCGCCCAGGCCGACGGCTATCGCGCCGTGCTGGTGATCACCGGCAAGGGGTCCCTGGGCGATGGCATCCTGCGCCGGCGCGCGCCGGAGTGGCTGTCGGAGCCCGGCGTGCGCCACGCCGTGGCGGGAATCTCCGAGGCGCACCGTCACCATGGCGGGGCGGGCGCCCTCTATGTGGCGCTCAAGCGCAAGAGCTAGCCCGGCCCGGTCAGGGGATCAGCACCGTGGAGCCGGTGGTCCGCCGGCCCTCCAGCGCCCGGTGGGCGTCGGCGACCTCGCGCAGGGGCCAGGTCTGGCCGATCTCGATCCGGACATCCCCCGAGGCGATCACGGCGAACAGGGCCTGGGCCGAGGCGTCGAGCTCTTCGGTGGAGGCGATGTAGTCACCCAATGTCGGCCGGGTGAGGAACAGCGAGCCGCCCCGCATCAGGGCCAGGGGATCGACGGCGGGGGGCGGGCCCGAGGCGTTGCCGAAGCTCACCAGCAGGCCGCGGCGGCCAAGGCTGGCCTGGGATCCCGCTAGGGTCGCGGCGCCCACGGAATCATAGGCCACCCGCACACCCGCGCCGCCGGTGATCGCCCTCACCCGCCCGGGGACATCCTCCTGGCCGTAGAGGATGACGTGGTCGCAGCCGTTCTGGAGGGCCTTCCGCGCCTTGGCCTCCGAGCCTGCCGTGCCGATGACCAGGGCGCCCAGGTGCTTGGCCCATTGGGTCAGGATGCTGCCCACCCCGCCGGCCGCGGCATGCACCAGGATCGCGTCCCCCGCCTGCACCCGATAGGTGCGGTGGAGCAGGAACTCGGCCGTCATGCCCTTCAGCAGTCCGGCGGCGGCGACCTCACAGGAGATGGCCTCCGGGAGGGCCACCACGCGGCGGGCGTCCACGCAATGGGCCTCGGCGTAGGCCCCGGCGGGGGCCAGGGCGTAGGCCACCCGGTCGCCGGTCTTGAACCGGGTGACCCCTGCGCCGATCGCCTCGACGGTTCCGGCGGCCTCCCCGCCCAGGCCGGACGGCAGGGTGATCGGATAGAGGCCGCCGCGGTGGTAGGTGTCGATGAAGTTCAGCCCGATCGCCTGGTGGCGGACGAGGACCTGGCCCTCGCCCGGCTCGGGCGTGGGCCGGTCGACGACCTGGAGGACCTCGGGGCCGCCGGTGCGGTCGAACTGGATGGCGAGCATGATCAGGCCAGGTGGGTCTTGAAGAAGGCCAGGGTGCGGCCGCGCGCCGTGACTGTATCGGCCTCATGGTAGTGGTCGCCGCCCTTGCGGGTGAAGGCGTGGTCGCGGCCGGGGTAGCTGTGGATCTCGACATTCGGCAGCGGGCCGAGCGCCGCCTTGACCTCGGCCTGGGCGGCCTTGGGCACGAAGCCGTCTTCCTCGGCGATGTGCAGCATCAGGGGGGTCTTGAGGGACCCGGCGTCCGCCAGTTGCTTCTCGATGCCCACGCCGTAATAGCCCACCGCGGCGTCGACGTCGGTGCGCAGGGCCGTGAGGTAGGCCAGCAGGCCCCCGAGGCAGAAGCCGACGGCGCCGACCTTGCCCGTGCACTGCGGATCCTTACGGATGAAGTCGATGGTCGCCTGGATATCGCCCATGCCCTTGGCCACGTCGAACTTGCCGAACAGTTCGAAGGCGCGCTCCATCTGCTTGTCGGTGATGTCGATGCCGGGCTCGATGCGCCAGAACAGATCGGGGCAGATGGCCACATAGCCCTGGGCGGCGAGGCCTTCGGACACGTCGCGCATGGTGGCGTTGATGCCGAAGATCTCCTGCAGGACCACGATCGCGGGCGCCGGGCCGTCGCCGTCCGGGCGGGCCACATAGGCGGCGAAATCGCCGTCGGGGGTTGAGATGGTCACGCGTTCGGTTTTCATAAGGGCTCTCCCATTGGCTGCCGGAGCCTAGTAGCGTGCGGTCATGAAAGTCACCATAGAGATCGACACGACTCCCGCCGAGGCCCGCGCCTTCATGGGCCTGCCGGACGTCACAGGGCTCAATGAGCACCTGCTCAATGAGATGCAGGCGCGCATGGACGCCAACATCGCCCGGCTGCAGCCCGAGGAACTGATGAAGAGCTGGATGTCCTTCGGCGGCCAGGCCCAGGAGCAGTTCATGCGGCTGATGCAGGCGGCCACCGCGCGCGGGTCGTCCTCGGGCGGATGACGGACACCATCTTCGCGCCGGCCACCGCCCCCGGCCGAGGCGCGGTGGCGGTGGTGCGCCTGTCGGGTCCCGCGTCCGCCCAGGCTCTCGAGCGCCTGTCGGGCCCCCTCCCCGCCCCGCGCCGGGCGACCCTGCGACGCCTCTGGGATCCGGACGGCGGCGGCGCGCTGGATGACGCCCTGGTGCTGTGGATGCCGGGCCCGGGTAGCTACACCGGCGAGGACAGCGCCGAGCTGCAGGTGCACGGGGGCCTGGCCGTGGTCGAAGCTGTCACTGGCGCCCTGGCGAGCCTGGGTCTGCGGCTGGCCGAGCCTGGCGAGTTCACCCGGCGGGCCTTCGAGAACGGCAAGCTCGACCTGACCCAGGCTGAGGCGGTGGCCGATCTGGTGGACGCCGAGACGACGGCCCAGCGCGAGCAGGCCCTGCGGCAGCTGGGCGGCGCCCTGTCGGGCCGTTACGCCGCCTGGCGCGGCCAGCTGGTGGAGGCCCTCGCCTATCTGGAGGCGGCGGTGGACTTTCCCGACGAGGACCTGCCGGCCACCCTCGCCGCCCAGGTGGGCCCGCGCCTGGCCGTGCTGGCCGCGTCCCTGGAAGCCGCCCTGGCGGACGGGGCCCGCGGCGAGCGGATCCGCGACGGTTTCCGCATCGCCCTGGTCGGGGCGCCCAACGCCGGCAAGTCGAGCCTGCTCAACCGGCTGGCCGGTCGGGACATGGCCATCGTCACGCCCACCCCCGGCACCACCCGCGACGTCATTGAGGCCAGCCTGACCCTCGAGGGTTTCCGGGTGGTGATCGCCGACACCGCCGGGCTGAGGGACAGCGAGGACGATATCGAGGTGGAGGGCGTGCGGCGCGCCCGGGCCTGGGCCGCCGGCGCCGATCTGCGGCTATGGGTGGTGGACGGGTCTTTGGCCGTTGCGCCGGCCGACGGCGCCGAACTCCTCGGGCCCGGCGACCTCGCGGTCCTCACCAAGTCGGACCTGCCGGCCGGCGCTGCGCGGGCGCAGGTCGTGGCCCGGGTCGCTCAGGTCGTCGAGGCCGACAGCGTCAGCGCGGCCGGTCTGGAGCGCCTGCGTACGGAGCTGCGCGATGTCCTGAGGGCCCGCCTGGGCGGCGGCGAGTTTCCCGCCGCCACGCAACTGCGCCATCGCCTGCGCCTGGAATCCGCGCTCGTCCACCTGCGCCGGGCGCAGGGGGCGGCCGACCCGGAGCTCGCCGCCGAGGACCTGCGCCTCTCCGCGCGGGCCTTGGCGGAGATCACGGGCCGGGTGGACGCCGAGCAGGTGTTGGACGTGGTCTTCTCGAGTTTCTGTATCGGCAAGTGATGTTTCACGTGAAACACCGGTCCCCAGATCGTGGCCGTTGTTCCACGTGAAACACAGGCCCGCGAGTCGACGCGCCGGGCCCGGCGCGGTATAGATCGCCATCGCCCCCGCCCGTCGGGGGCGTTTCGGTTGGCGGCATGACGCAGACATCCTGGGACGTGATTGTGATCGGCGGTGGCCACGCCGGCTGCGAGGCGGCGGCGGCTTCGGCGCGTCTCGGCGCCCGCACCCTTCTGCTGACCCACCGGGTGAACACCCTCGGCGAGATGTCGTGCAACCCGGCCATCGGCGGCCTGGGCAAGGGCCATCTGGTGCGCGAGATCGACGCCCTCGATGGCCTGATGGGCCGCCTCGCCGACAAGGCCGGCATCCAGTTCCGCCTGCTCAACCGCTCCAAGGGGCCGGCGGTGCGCGGGCCCAGGGCCCAGATAGACCGCAAGCTCTACCGCCAGGCTATGCAGGCCGAACTGCTGGCCTATCCCAACCTCACCGTCATCGCCGACGCCGTCGAGGATCTGACCGAAGCCGCCGGCCGCGTCACCGGCGCCGTGGGCGCTAGCGGAACGGTCTATCCCGCCGGGGCGGTGGTGCTGACCACTGGCACCTTCCTCAAGGGCGTCATTCACCTGGGCGAGACCCGCACCCCCGCCGGGCGGGTGGGCGAGGCGCCGGCCATCGGCCTCGCCGACCGGCTGTACGGGATGGGCTTCGCCATGGGCCGGCTGAAGACGGGCACCCCTGCCCGGCTCGATGGCTCGACCATCGCCTGGGACCGGCTGGAGATGCAGGCGGGGGATGATCCCCCCGTGCCCTTCTCCTTCCTGACTCCCTCCATCGATACGCCGCAGATCGCGTGCGGGGTGACCTACACCAATGCCCGCACGCACCAGATCATCGCCGAGCGCCTGGGCGAATCCGCCGTCTATGGGGGGCGGGCCACCGGCATCGGCCCCCGCTACTGCCCGTCCATCGAGGACAAGGTGGTCCGCTTCGCCGACAAGACCAGTCACCAGATCTTCCTCGAGCCGGAGGGGCTGGACGACGACACCGTCTACCCCAACGGGGTCTCGACCTCGGTGTCGGAAGAGACCCAGACCCTGTTCCTGCGCACCATCGTCGGACTGGAACAGGTGCGGATACGCCGGTTCGGCTACGCCATCGAATACGACTATGTCGACCCGCGCGAACTGCTGCCCAGCCTGGAGGCCAAGCGCCTGCCGGGCCTGTATCTCGCCGGCCAGATCAACGGCACCACCGGCTATGAAGAGGCCGCGGCCCAGGGGCTGGTGGCGGGGCTGAACGCCGCCCGCGCCGCCGGCGGGGCCGAGGCGGTGACCTTCGCCCGTGACGAGGCCTATATCGGGGTAATGATCGACGACCTGGTCACGCGCGGCGTGACCGAGCCCTACCGCATGTTCACCAGCCGCGCCGAGTTCCGCCTGACCCTGCGGGCCGACAACGCTGACCAGCGCCTGACGGGCCGCGGCGAGGCCCTTGGCGTCGTGGGCGCCCGCCGCAGCGCCGCATGGCAGGCCAAGGCCACGGGGCTGGAGGCCGCGCGCGGTGAGGCGCGGACCCTGACCCTGACGCCCGGCGAGGCCGGCCGGCACGGGCTGAAGGTCGGCGCCGACGGCCAGCGCCGCGACGTGATCCAGCTGCTCGCCTATCCCGACATCGATCTGGACGTCCTGGCCTCCGTCTGGCCGCAGATCGATCGCTGGACTCCCGACGCCCGCGAACAGATCGAGATTGAGGCGGCCTATGCCGGCTATCTCGATCGGCAGGCGGCGGATGTGGCGGCCTTCCACCGGGACGAGGATCTGGCCCTGCCCGCGGACCTGGACTACGCCACCGTCGGCGCCCTCTCCAACGAGGCCCGCCAGAAACTCGCCGCCGTGCGCCCCCTCACCCTGGGCCAGGCCGCCCGCATCGAGGGGGTCACCCCCGGCGCCCTTACCGCCCTCCTGGCCCATGTCCGTCGCGTCAGCCCCCGCGCGGCTTGATCCCCCGCGGGTGACCGACGCCGCGAGTTTCGCGGCGGCGGTGGGCGCGTCGCCGCGCGCCATGGCGGATCTTGTGGCCTTCCTGGCGATGCTCGAGGACTGGAACGGCCGGATGAACCTGGTCGGGCCCTCGGCCCTGGCCGACTTCTGGCCGCGGCACGCCTATGACAGCGCCCAACTCCTCGGTATCGAGCCCGAGGCGCGCACCTGGGCGGACCTGGGCGCCGGCGCCGGTTTCCCGGGCCTGGTGCTGGCCATCCTGCTCAAAGGCCAGGACCGCGTTGCGGTGCATCTGGTGGAGAGTCTGACCAAGCGCTGCCGGTTCCTCCAGGCCGTGGTGGACGAGCTGGCGCTCCCGGCCGTGGTGCACAACGCGAGGGCCGAGGCGCTGGCCTTGAAGGTCGACGTCGTCACGGCGCGGGCCTGCGCACCGATGACGCGGCTGCTCGGCTTTGCCGAGCCCTACCTGAAGAAGGGCGCGCGTGGCCTGTTCCTAAAGGGACAAGATGTAGCGTCTGAGTTGACCGAAGCCACTAAATGTTGGAAGTTTGAAGCTGAACTGTTGCCCAGCCTGAGCCATGGCGCAGGCCATATCGTGTCCGTGAAGGGGCTCTCCCGTGTCCGCAAAGTCTGACCCAGACGCACCGGCCATCCCGGGAAAGGCCATGCGCGTGCTGGCCGTGGCCAACCAGAAGGGCGGGGTCGGCAAGACCACCACCACCATCAACCTCGGCACCGCCCTGGCGGCGGTGGGCGAGCGGGTGCTGATCCTCGATCTCGATCCCCAGGGCAACGCCTCCACCGGCCTCGGCGTCCCGCGCCAGAAGCGCCGGACCACCACCTATGATGTGCTGATGGCGGAAAAGCCCTTGTCCGAGGCGGTGATCGACACCCAGTTGCCCGGCCTCAGCCTGGCCGCCTCGCATGCGGACCTGTCCGGCATCGAGCTGGAACTGGGCGCATCGGTGGGACGGTCGTTCCGCCTGCGTGAGGCCTTGCAGGTGCTTCGCGACTCTCCGACGGGCCCCAAGTTCGACTATGTGCTGATCGACTGCCCCCCCTCTCTCAACCTGCTGACGGTCAACGCCATGGCCGCGGCCGATGCGGTTCTGGTGCCGCTGCAGTGCGAGTTCTTCGCCCTGGAGGGCCTGACCCAGCTGCTGCGCACGGTGGATCTGGTCAAGGCCAGCCTCAATCCGCGCCTGGAGGTGCAGGGGGTGGTGCTGACCATGTACGACAAGCGCAACAGCCTGTCGGCCCAGGTGGCCCAGGACGTCCGCGACCACTTCGGTGACAAGGTCTACGCGACGGTCATACCGCGCAATGTGCGGGTGTCGGAGGCGCCGTCCTTCGGCAAGCCGGTGCTGATCTATGACCTGAAATGCGCGGGCAGCCAGGCCTATCTGAAACTGGCGCGTGAAGTGGTCGGGCGCGAGCGCGCCCGGCGTCAACAGGCGGCTTAGGGGGAATCGAGCATGGCGGAGGGCCGCAGAGGTCTGGGGCGCGGGCTGTCCGCCCTGCTGGAGGAGACCGACAGCGTCGCCGAGACGCCGGCCATCGCCGCGGCGGTCGCCGACGCCGGCGGATCGCGCGACATCCCCATCGAGCTGATCCACCGCAATCCCGACCAGCCGCGCAAGCAGTTTGACGAGCACGAACTGAGCGAGCTGGCGGATTCGATCCGCGCCCGCGGCATCATCCAGCCCCTGCTGCTTCGGCCGGCGCCGGACGCCGACGGGGAATACCAGATCGTCGCCGGCGAGCGGCGCTGGCGGGCGGCGCAGCTGGCGGGCCTGCGGGTGGTCCCGGCGGTGGTGCGCGGCTTCGGCGACGAGGAGGTCCTCGAGATCGCCATCGTCGAGAACGTCCAGCGCGCCGACCTCAACGCCATCGAGGAGGCCATGGGCTACCGCGCCCTGCAGGAGCGTTTCGGCCGCACCCAGGAGGCAGTGGCCGAGGAGGTGGGCAAGAGCCGCAGCCATGTGGCCAACACCCTGCGGCTGCTGGCCCTGCCCCAGGTGGTGCAGGATCATGTGATGGGGGGACGGCTGACCGCCGGCCACGCCCGCGCCATCGCCGCCGCCCCCGACCCCGCCGCCCTCGCCGCCCAGGTGATCGACCGGGGCCTGAACGTGCGCGACACCGAGGCCCTGGTCCGCCAGGGGGCGGACAAGCCGCGCCGTCCATCCGGCGCGGGCGCGGGCGCCGGCGCCGGGCGGCCTAAGGACGCCGACACTGCCGTGATCGAGGAAGACCTCGAGGCGGCCCTGGGCATGAAGGCGCAACTGATCGACAAGGGCGGCGCCGGCGAGGTGCGTATCGCCTACGCCAGCCTCGAGCAGCTGGACGAGCTGCTGCGCCGGCTGATGCGGGGCTGAGGCGCCCTCATAAGCCATTGAATACAAAGGGCTAATCCCGCCGGCCCCGGCTGAGGCGCAGAGGGCCCGGCAGGGGTGCGGCGGGGCCGGCTTATTTCGCCACAGGGCCGATTTTCGCCGTCCTGATTGAGCGGATTGGCGGGGCAAATTCCGGCTGTCCTCGCGCAGCCCCCTCCACCCCCGGCCCATGGCCGGCGGTCCCCCTCCCCCGCCGGCTGCGCCGTCGGGGGCGGAGAAGCCCCCTCTCCTGCCCCGCGCCGTAGGCGTGGGGAAGGGGGACCGCGCCGCGCAGCGGCGTGGTGGAAGGGGCAGCGCCGCCGGACTCAGTGGCTGTCGAGCCGAGACCTACAGCCCAAGGCGGCGGGCGCGGCCGGCGATGCCGAGGGCCAGGCGCTCGGCGATCAGGCTGTCGGGAGAGCCCGCCTGCTTGCAGGCCCGATCCGCAGCGAGGACCTCGGCCTGGACCTCGTCGAGATGGGGCAGGCTCCAGGCGCGGGCCTGGCGCAGGAATTCGCGCTCGTTCTTCCAGAACACCCCCGAGGCCTTGGCCGCCTCGGGCAGGCCGGCGCCGCTTTTCACCAGGGTCAGGGTCCGGCGCAGGCGGCCGGCGTGCATGCCCATGGCCCTGACGGCGGCCGGTCCGCTTTCTCCCTCGGCCTGGGCGCGGCGAAGGCCCGCCTGGACGGCGCCGAGCCGGGCCCCGAAGGCGTCGATGGCCGCATCCGCCAGGGAGGCTTCGGGCTCCACGCCCAGGAAGGCCTCGAGATCCGCCGGCGTGGCGGTCGCCCCGGAGCCGGGCCCGAGATAGAGGGCGAGGCGTTCGATCTCCTGGCGCGCGACGCCGCGCTCGCGGGGCAGGCGGGCGACGAACAGGTCCAGGGCCTCGCTGGTCAGGCCCACCCCGTCCTTGGACAGGGCCTCGCGGACCATGCGGGCGATGTCGCCCGTGTCGTCCTCGTAGCAGGGAATACAGTAGGCGCCGGCCTTGGCCGCCTCGGCGGCCTTGCGCAGGGCGGAGTCGCGGCCAAGGTTGCCGGCCTCCACCAGGAAGAAGGCGTCGGGGTTGAGGGCCCCGTCCAGGTGGCTCTTCAGGGCCTCGGCGGCGGTCTTGTCGGGTCCGGCGCGCTCGTCCAGTCGCAGGCGGACCAGGCGGCGGCCGCCCATCATCGACAGGGCGGACAGCTCGTCGGCGAGGCGGGCGGCGTCCCCGTCGATGTCGCCGTCGGTGAGCAGGGCGACGTCGAAGGGGTCGTCCGGGCGCGGCACGATCCTGGCGGCCAGGGCGTCGGCCCGCTCATGGACGATGCCGCGATCGCGGCCGTAGATGACCACGGCGCGGATGGCCGGGTCGGGCTTGGCGAGGAAACGCTCGATGTCCGGGCGCTTGCTCAGGATCAATTCTGGTCGAGCTCCTCACGCCGCTCGGCGCCCGACTGCAGGGCCCGGGCCGAGGGGGAATCGATGGCCTGGGGCGCCATGCGGTCGGTAAGGGTCTGGATATCCTGCGCCTTCAGGGCGGCGACGCCGGCCTCGGGGTCGCCCCGGGCGGCCGGATTGGCGAAATAGGTGGCGAGGGAGACCCGCAGCCGGGTGGCCATGTCGGCCGCAGCCCGGCGCTGGCCGTCCTGGTGCGCGGCCACGGCGGCATAGGCCTGGTCGGCGGAATCATAGGTGACGATGGTCGCCAGCAGGCCCCGGTCGAGGGCCTTGCGGGTGGCCAGGTCGATCAGCACATAGCCGACCTGCACGTTCAGCTCATAGCGGTTGGCGACATTGTCGATGCGCAGGCCGCGGGGATAGCGCGCCTCCTTGACGTTCAGCACCAGGCGGTAAAGGGGCGGCTGGGTGCGGTCCATGCCGAAGGCGTCGTCCACCTCCTCACGCAGCAGATAGCCGATCCGCCCGTCGGGCGAGCGGGTTTCGATGCGCGACAGGCCGGGGCCGGCAGCCGTGGCGTAGAGGGGGCGGAACTCGCCCAGGGGCCCGGCGCACCCGGCCAGCAGGCCGGTGGCGCAGAGCAGGGCGGCGATGGTTCGACGGTTCATGCCCTCACCCGGCGACGATATTGACGATGCGATCCTTTACCACGATCACCTTGCGCACCGTCATGCCTTCGAGGTGGCGCGCCACCGCGGCGTCGGCCAGGGCGATGGCCTCGACCTCGGCCTCGGACGCGCCCACCGGCGCCCGCACCTCGCCGCGGCGCTTGCCGTTGATCTGCACCGGCAGCACGCGCTCGTCCTCGGCCGCGAGGGCGCCGTCATAGGCGGGCCAGGGCGCGTTCACCACCATGCCGTCGCCGCCGACCCGGGCCCAGGCCTCCTCGGCCAGGTGCGGGGTGAAGGGCGCGATCAGCCGGGCCAGGATCGACAGGGCCTCGGCGCGGGCGGCCAGCACCGGGCCCGACGCGCCCTCGGCTGGGAAGCCCTTGAGGACATTGAGGAATTCATACAGGCGCGCGATGCCGCTGTTGAAGCGGAAGTTGTCGATGCCGTCGGCGACGCCCTTGATGGTGCGGTGCGCCGCCTGCAGCAGGGTCTTGGCGCCGGGGTCGTCCAGGGCGGCGGAGGGGGCTACGTCGCGGGGCTGGGTGTCGAACTCGTTCCACACCCGGTTGACGAAGCGCCAGGCTCCCTCGACCCCGCCCGTGGTCCACTGCACGTCCCGCTCGGGGGGCGAGTCGGACATCACAAACAGGCGGGCGGCGTCCACCCCATAGGCGGCGAAGATGTCCTCGGGAGCGACGACGTTCTTCTTGGACTTGGACATCTTCTCGATGGGCCCGACCTGGACCGGCTGGCCGCTGGCGGTCTCGATCCAGCCGCCGGCCGCCCGCTCGATGTCGCCCGGGGCGACCCAGCGGCCGTCGCCGGACTGGTAGGTCTCGTGCGTCACCATGCCCTGGGTGAACAGGCCGGCGAAGGGCTCCTCCACCCCCAGCAGGCCGGCGTCCTTCAGGGCGCGGGTGATGAAGCGGGCATAGAGCAGGTGCAGGACGGCGTGCTCGACGCCGCCGATATACTGGTCGACCGGCAGCCAGGCGTCGGCGGCGGCCGCGTCCACCGGAGTGGCGGCGCGGGGGTCGGTGAAGCGGGCGAAATACCAGGAGGAATCGACGAAGGTGTCGAGGGTGTCGGTCTCGCGCTCGGCCGGGCCGCCGCAGCCCGGGCAGGGGGTGTGGCGCCAGGTGGGATGGCGCAGCAGGGGGTTGCCGGGGCGGTCGAAGGTGACGTCCTCGGGCAACACCACCGGCAGCTGATCATCGGGAACCGGCTGCGGCCCACAGCGGGCGCAGTGGATCACCGGGATGGGGCAGCCCCAGTAGCGTTGCCGCGACACGCCCCAGTCGCGCAGGCGGTAGACGGTGGCGCCTTCGCCCAGGCCCAGGGCCTCGATGCGGGCGATGGCCTGCGCCTTGGCGGCCTCCACCTCGAGGCCGTCGAGGAAGGCCGAGTTGAAGATGCGGCCGGGGCCGACATAGGCCTCGTCGCCGATGGAGAAGGCGGCGGGATCCTCGCCGGACGGCAGCACCACCGGCGTCACCGGCAAGGCGTATTTGCGGGCGAAGTCCAGGTCGCGCTGGTCGTGCGCCGGGCAGCCGAAGATGGCGCCCGTGCCGTAGTCCATGAGGATGAAGTTGGCCACCCAGACGGGCAGGGTGCGCTCGCGATCGAACGGGTGGCGAACCCGCAGGCCGGTGTCACGGCCGCGCTTCTCCGCGGTTTCGATCTCGGCCTCGGTGGCCCCGCCCTTGCGGCAGTCCTCGATGAACTGGGCCAGCTCGGGGTTGCCGTGGGCCAGCCGCTCGGCCAGGGGGTGGTCGGGGGCGACGCCAACGAAGCTGGCGCCGAACAGGGTGTCCGGGCGGGTGGTGTAGACCTCCAGGCCGTCGGCGAACCCTTCCGGCGCGGCCCCGTCGAAGGCGAAACGGAACTGCAGCCCGCGCGACTTGCCGATCCAGTTCTCCTGCATCAGCCGGACCTTGTCGGGCCAGCGGTCGAGGGTCTTCAGCCCGTCCAGCAGGGCCTCGGCATAGTCGGTGATGCGCAGGAACCACTGGGTCAGCTTGCGCTTCTCGACCATCGCGCCCGAGCGCCAGCCGCGGCCGTCGATGACCTGCTCATTGGCCAGGACGGTGTGGTCCACCGGATCCCAGTTGACGACGCTTTCCTTGCGATAGACCAGGCCGCGGCGCAGCAGCTCCAGGAACCAGCGCTGCTGCTGGCCGTAGTATTCCGGATCGCAGGTGGCCAGCTCGCGCGACCAGTCCAGCGACAGGCCCATCTGCTCCAGCTGGCCGCGCATGGCGGCGATGTTGGCGTAAGTGGACACGCGCGGGTGGATGCCGCTCTCCATGGCGGCGTTCTCGGCGGGCATGCCGAAGGCGTCCCAGCCCATGGGGTGCAGGACGTCGAAGCCCAGGGCGCGTTTGTAGCGGGCGACCACGTCGCCCATGGCGTAGTTGCGCACATGGCCCATGTGCAGGCGCCCGGACGGGTAGGGGAACATCTCCAGCACATAGGCCTTGGGACGACCCTCGCGGGGCCGTTCGGGCGCCCGGAACACGTCCGCCTGCGCCCAGGCGGCGCGCCAACGGGGCTCGACCTCCTCGGGATTGTATCGGGCCATGGCGCCTGGAATCCTGGTGGGGCTCGGATCGCCCCGTCTATGTCATCGCGCCGCCACGCGCGCAGCGCGGCCGCGGGTTGGGAGGCAGGGGGACGCCCAGCCGGAGACTGCTACCTGAGGTTGGAAAGCCGCAGTTGCCGGGCGCGGGTGAGGATCGCGTTTTCGATGTCGGTCTCGGTCTGGGGCGAGGTCGCGCCGTCGAGCCAGCCGCCCTGCAAGTCCTTGGTCTGCTTGAACACCGTGACGTTCAGGCCGTCGGCGCGCAGGCGGGTGTCGAGGATGTAGACGGTGGCCTTGAAGCGCTCGGTGGGCTGGTCGGGGTTCACATACCAGTCGGTGATGATGACGCCGCCGTAGGGGTCGGCCGAAGCCAGGGGCATGAAGGCCAGGGTGTCGAGCGTCGCGCGCCACAGGTAGCTGTTCACACCGATGGCCGCGGCGTTCTGGTTGGAGCCGCCGCCGCGCCGTCCCATGCGGAAGGGATTGATGCCGCCGCCGTCGTTGGACTGGGTGGTGAACACCGCGGGGCCGCCTCCGCCTCGTCCGGCGCAGCCCGCCGCGGGGAAAAGGCACAGGGCCATGAAGGCCACCGACGCCACGCGCTTCAACGCCATCGCTTCCGCTCCAAATCAAAGTCCGGCATAGGCTCGGCGCACGCGCGCCAGCCCCGACGGCTAGGCTCTATAGCATGCAGTCGGCGGGTCAAAAGAGGTGTTTGCGTGGCGCCTGCGCCACAGGCGCCAGGAGTCTGACATTTCGGGCCTGATTTCTGCGCGCGATGGTTGACCGCACGGATCATCCGCCTCTAATCGACGTTCAGGTTCAAGGCGGGGCGATGTATCCCTGCCAGAACTTCAGGGGCGAACAGTCGGGTCATGATCTCGGGGCGGATTAAATTGGCGATGGCCATGTCGGCGCTGGTTCTTACGGGAACCGCGACGGTGGCGCACGCCGAAACCGCCAAGGGCAAGACCCAGCCCCAGATCAGCTTCACCACCCGCGACGCCCTGACCCCCGCCGCCAACGAATGGGGCCTCCAAGGGGGCCGCAAGTCGATGCAGTGGGACGCCAGCAAGGGACGTTGGGGCCTGAAGTTCGACATGGAACAGCCCGCCTTCCGGGAACTGGCTCCGAAAGACGTGGTCCAGGCCGGCGCCTACTACAAGCTGACCCCCTCCCTGCGGGTCGGCGGCGGCGTCGCCCTCGGTGACACTCGCAACCTCGCCAAGGACATGGCCCCTCGCCAGCCCGCCCCGCGCGTTCGGCTCGAGACCACCTTCAAGTTCTAAACCCGTCCACCGCCGCCAAGCCCGACGCGCCCGTGCCCAAAAGCCGCGGCGCGTTTTTGCTGTCGACTCCGCCCAGCGCGTAGACCGGCAGGCCCGCGGCGCGCACCAGGGCGGAGAACCGCAGGAGGCCCAGGGGCCGGCCCGCCGAGGGGCTGGCGCTGGGAAACACCGCCGAGGCCAGCACCGCCTGCGCCCCCGCCCGGCGCGCGGCCCGCGCCGCGCCCGCGTCATGCGCCGCCGCCGTGAACAGCCACCGAGGGCGACGGGCCCGCAGCGCGCGGCAGGCGGGGATCAGCCGCTCGGGCAGGTGCACCCCGTCGGCGCCGATGGCGGCGGCGAGGCGCGGATCGGCCCCCACCAGCAGCACAAGGCCGCGCCGGCGGGCGATGGCCATCAGCCGCCGCCCTTCGACCTCGGCCCCGGCCGCACCGAAGGCGCGGTAGATGACGCCGCAGCCGCGCGGAAGCCGCTCCATCACCGCGGCCGCATCGAGGTCGCGCGCGGGATCGGTGACGAAGAAGGCCGGCGGCAGGGCGGCGGGCGCGTCGGCGCGGCGATGCAGCCGTCTGCCCGCTTGCGCCAGCGCCCATATCGCGTCACGTCCCGTCAATGACCGCACCCTCCTTCGATCCCGCCCAGGCCCGCGCCGAGGTCCTGGCCCGCATCGCCCGCGCCGCCGCCGAGGTCGGCCGCAGCGCCGGCGATGTGACCCTGGTGGCCGTCTCCAAGCAACAGCCGTGGGAGCGGATCGCGCCGATCCTGGCGGCGGGGCAGACGGTGTTCGGCGAGAACCGGGTGCAGGAGGCGCAGAGCCGGTGGGCCGACCGCCGCGCCGGCCTGGAGCTGCGCCTGATCGGACCCCTGCAGAGCAACAAGGCGGCGGAGGCGACGGCCCTGTTCGACGTCATCGAGACCCTGGATCGCGACAAGCTGGCCGGCGCCCTGGCCGAGGCCGCGCAGAAGGCCGGCTGCTGTCCGCGCCTCTATGTCCAGGTGAACACCGGCGAGGAGCCGCAGAAGGCTGGGGCGGCGCCTCATGAGGCGGATGCCTTCATCGCCCGCTGCCGGGGGGACTTCGGCCTGACCCTGGAGGGGCTGATGTGCATCCCCCCCGTGGGCGAGCCGGCGGGCCTGCATTTTTCCCTGCTGGCCGCGATCGCCGCCCGCAATGGCCTGGACCGGCTGTCCATGGGCATGAGCGACGATTTCGAGACCGCGGTGCGCCACGGCGCCACCTCGGTGCGGGTGGGCTCGGCCCTGTTCGGCCCTCGCGGCTAGGCCGCCGCCGGGCCATCTTGTCGACACGGCCTTCCGCGACACTGGGAGGGAAGGTACAGGTATTTCCATGGCGCAAAGCAAGACCATCCTCATCGTCGACGACGACGCCGATCTTCGCGGCGCCCTGGCCGAGCAGATCGACCTGCACGAGGAATTCGCCGTCACCGAGGCCGGCGCCGGGGCCGAGGGGGTTCGCCTGGCCAAGGAGCTGCGCCCCGACCTGGTGCTGCTGGACGTGGACCTGCCCGACATGGACGGCCGCGAGGTCTGCCGCCTGATGCGCAAGAGCGGCGTGACCTGCCCGGTGATCATGCTGACCGCCGCGGTGAGCGATTCCGACACCATCCTGGGGCTGGACGCCGGGGCCAATGACTATGTCACCAAGCCCTTCAAGTTCGCGGTGCTGCTGGCCCGCATGCGCGCCCAGCTGCGCAGCCACGAGCAGTCCGAGGACGCGGTGTTCAAGATCGGGCCCTATGAGTTCCGCCCCGCGGCCAAGCTTCTGGTGGACGACAAGGCCCGCAAGATCCGCCTGACCGAGAAGGAGACCTCGATCCTCAAATACCTCTACCGCGCCGGGGGCAAGGCGGTGCCGCGCGACGAGCTGCTGGCCGAGGTGTGGGGCTACAACGCCGGTGTCACCACCCACACCCTGGAGACCCACGTCTACCGCCTGCGCCAGAAGATCGAGATCGACCCCACCAGCGCCAAGCTGCTACTGACAGACGCGGGCGGGTACAGGCTGGAACCCTAGGTCGTGCGTGGTTCGAGACGCGCCCTGTCGGGCGCTCCTCACCATGACGAGGGTGTTGCATGAACAAGCGGTCCTCATGGTGAGGAGCCTGCGCAGCAGGCGTCTCGAACCACGCAGACCTTAGACGATCAGGTCCACGCTTACCGGGGCATGGTCGCTGGGCCGCTCCCACGCGCGCACCGTGTCATGCACCCGCGCCGCCGCCGCGCCGGAGCGGAAGGCGGCGTCCCGCAAGCCGGGGCTGAGCAGCAGGTGGTCCAGGCGTAGGCCGCGGGCGGACTTGCGGAAGTCGGCGGCCCGATAGCTCCACCACGAGGCCAGCTTCTCCGGCTCGGGCACGGCCTCGCGCAGGATGTCGATGAAGCCGATGGACTCCTGCAACGCCCGCATGGCCTCGACCTCCACCGGGGTGTGGCTGACGATCTTGGACATGTATTTGTGGTTCCAGACGTCGAACTCCCCCGGGGCGACGTTGAGATCGCCGCAGACGATCAGGGGGGCGGACGGGTCGCGCCGCCCCATGTCGCGGGTCAGCCGCTCGTAGAAGTCCAGCTTGTGGTCGAACTTCGGGTTCAGGTCGCGGTCGGGCACGTCGCCGCCGGCGGGGATGTAGAGGTTGTGGATCTCAACCCCCTCCACCACCCCGGACACGCAGCGGGCGTGGGCGTGTTTGCAAAGGTCGAGCTCAGGCCCGGGCGCCATCGGCAGGCGCGAGGCGATGGCGACCCCGTGCCAGCCCTTCTGGCCGCGTACATGCACGTGCGGCAGGCCCATCTCCACGAAGGCGTCCATGGGGAACTCGCCGTTCTGGCACTTGATCTCCTGCAGACACAGGACGTCGGGGGCGTGCTCGGCCACATAGCGGGCCACCTGGTCGGCGCGCAGGCGGACGGAATTGATGTTCCAGGTGGCGACCCGAAGGCGCATGGCGCTGATTCCAAACAAAAAGTCGCCCGGGCGGTGACCGCCCGGGCGCTGAAAAGTTATCTCTGCCGCCGCCGGGAGGGGATAGGATCCGGCGCGGTAGCGGCGACGAACACCGTTCATCGCGCTGCGTAGCATAAATGCCACTAGCAACCGTAAATGTCAATCCAAAAAGCGATGAATCTTGCTTGTTGTGAGAATGTCACAACCGGATTTCAGCCCCGCGGACCGGCGCGGGGACGAGGGTCGCGCAGGACGAACAGGCCGTTGTCGAGTTCGGCGGACTGCAGACCCTCGATGGCCACCCGGGTGGTCTGACCCTGGGCGTCGCGCAGGGCCCATTCGCGCAGGGCCACGGGATTGTCCGAGAAGGTCAGGGTGACCTGTCCCTCCGCCTGCTTCTTGCCGTCCCGGGCGGTGATCGAGAAGCCGCCCCCGACCCGCTGCACCTGGGTGATGGCGACGCCCTGGTCGAGGCGGATGTGCTTGGCCAGGAACAGGGACAGGGGCGTCGCGCTGAGGGGATAGCGGTCGAAGGTCTTCAGCCGCTGGTCCCACACCGACACATTGTGGCCGTCCGACACCACCAGCAGCCCCGACGGCGGGTCATAGGCGAAGCGCGCCTTGCCCGGGCGCTTGATGGCGACCACGCCCCGCGTGACCGTCCCGCGCCCGTTGGTCTGCACGAACCGCCCCTGCACCTGCCCCAGGCCCTGCAGATAGGCGGTGGCCTTGTCCACCAGGGCCTGGTCGTCGGCCGACAGCGGCGCGACAGGGGCGCGACGCGCCTGGGCGAGGGCGGGGCCGGCGACGAGGGCGACGGGCAGGGCGGCGAGCAGGGCGCGGCGATCGATCATGACGGTGGGTATAACAGCTGAACCTGAACGGCGGTTGTCCGGAGCGTGACGATTTGTGGGCTCATCGGCCGTACTCCTCCCCCTAAGCGAAGCGCATGGGGGAGGGGGACCACGCGAAGCGTGGTGGAGGGGGCAGCGCCGCCGGTAGGTGTGTCCAGCGCCAGAACGCGCCTTTTCCGGCCACGTCGGCGCCGCCCCCTCCACCAGCCTGCGGCTGGTCCCCCTCCCCCAGTCGCCCCGCGAGGCGGGGCTCCGGGGGAGGAGTACAACTTAAGTCTCATGGATGCATTGGAGCCTGCCGGCCCGGGTCACTCAAGGACGGGTCCGCAGGACCCGCCGCTGCGCGGCCGCCGCAGGCGGTCCTTGACTGACCCGGGCCGGCAGGCAAGCGTCTCGGCATGAGATGAAGGGGATGGTGGGGATCAAATCCCGGTCAACAGGGGGCGACGGCGTACTCCTCCCCCGGAGCCGCACAGCGGCGACTGGGGGAGGGGGACCACGCGAAGCGTGGTGGAGGGGGCAGCGCCGCCGGTGGGTGGGTCCAGCGCCAGAACGCGCCTTTTCCGGATATGGCGGCGCTGCCCCCTCCACCAGCCTGCGGCGGTCCCCCTCCCCCGGAGGAGAGGTCCTCAGTGCGGCGGGGGCGGGCCCGCGAGGATGTCGCGCTTGCCGGCGTGGTTGGCGGGGCCCACCACCCCTTCCTGCTCCATCCGCTCGATCAAGCTGGCCGCCCGGTTGTAGCCGATCTGCAGGCGGCGCTGGACGTAGCTGGTCGAGGCCTTGCGGTCGCGGGTGACCACGGCCACGGCCTGGTCGTAGAGGTCGGAGCTCTCGCCGCCGGCGCCCATGTCGCCGGCGCCGCCGCCGTCCTCGTCATCGCCGCCGGCGGTGACCTCGTCGAGGTATTGCGGCTGGCCCTGGCCGCGCAGATAGGCGGCCACCTGTTCGACCTCGTCGTCGGAGACGAAGGGGCCGTGCAGGCGGGTCACCTTGCCGCCGCCGGCCATGTAGAGCATGTCGCCCTGGCCCAGCAGCTGTTCGGCGCCCTGTTCCTGCATGATCGTGCGGCTGTCGATCTTGGAGGTCACCTGGAAGGCGATCCGGGTGGGGAAGTTGGCCTTGATGGTGCCGGTGATGACGTCCACCGACGGGCGCTGGGTGGCCATCACCAGGTGGATGCCGGCGGCGCGGGCCATCTGGGCGAGGCGCTGGACCAGCCCCTCGATGTCCTTGCCGGCGACCAGCATCAGGTCGGCGACCTCGTCGATGATGACGACGAGGAAGGGCATGGGCTCGGGCCGCAGTTTCTCTTCCTCGTAGATCGGCCGGCCGCCGTCGTCGAAGCCGGTCTGCACGGTGCGCACGAAGTGCTCGCCCTTGGCGGCGGCCTCGCGGGCCTTCTCGTTGTAGCCGCCGATGTTGCGCACGCCGATCTTGGACATGCGGCGATAGCGGTCCTCCATCTCGCGCACGGTCCATTTCAGCGCGACGATGGCCTTCTTGGGATCGGTGACGACGGGCGCCAGCAGGTGCGGGATGCCGTCATAGACCGACAGCTCCAGCATCTTGGGGTCGATCATGATGAAGCGGCACTGGTCCGGCGACAGGCGGTAGAGGATCGACAGGATCATGGCGTTGACCCCCACCGACTTGCCCGAGCCGGTGGTGCCGGCGATCAGCAGGTGGGGCATCTTGGCCAGGTCGGCGACATAGGGGTCGCCGCCGATGGTCTCGCCCAGGGCCATGGGCAGGGACTGGGTCGAGCGCTCGTATTCGGCCGACGACAGCAGGTCGCGCAGATAGACGGTCTCGCGCTTGGAGTTGGGTAGCTCGATGCCGATGGCGTTGCGGCCGGCGACCACGGCGATGCGGCAGGCGGCGACGCTCATGGAGCGGGCGATGTCGTCCGACAGGGCGACCACGCGGGCGTGCTTGACCCCGGCGGCGGGCACCAGCTCGTACAGGGTGACCACCGGGCCGGGGCGGATCTGGTCGATGGCGCCCTTGACCCCGAACTCGGCCAGCACGCTTTCGAGAAGCCGAGCGTTCTGGCGCAGGGCGCCCTCGTCGAAGGAGGCGGCCCGGGGCTTGGGCTTGGCCAGCATCGACAGCTCGGGCAGCTGGAAGCCCTCCGGCTTGACGAAGGCGAAGGCGCCCTGGTTCTCGCGCTGCTCACGGGCGGAGGTCTTGGCCTTGCCGCCGCCGGAGACCAGGGGCGCGGGGGCGGCGCCGCTCGGCGGGGTGACGGCGATGGGGGTGTCGAAGCCCTCTTCGGGATCGAGCACCAGCGGGGCGGTGGCGGCGCGGGCGGCGCGGCGGCGGGCGGCGGGGGGCTCGTCCGGCGTCGGGCTGCGGCGAGGGGCGGGGCCGGGCCGGCGCGCGCCGGCGGCGCTGGGCGTCAGGCCCCGGACCAGGCCGACGAGGTCGCGCGCGTTGAAGCCCATGGCCGCGGCCAGGGCGAAGGCGGCGCCGACGGCCAGCAGGGCGGCGGCCACCCAGATGGCCAGGGGCAGGCGGGCATATTGGAAGATCGAGGCCAGCAGATGCAGCAAACCATCGCCCCAGAAGCCCCCGAGGCCTCGGGCCAGGGGCCAGGCGGCGGGGGCCGGCGGCGCGGCCAGCAGGCCGGCGAGGGCGAGGATGCCCAGGGCGCCGAGGCCGGCCCTCACCCGCAGGCGGGCGCGGGAGGCGGCGGGATTGCGGTCGGCGGCGCGGCCGATGCCCGACAGCACCATGAGGGCGGCGGCGGCCCAGGCGGCCAGGCCCAGGGACTGGATGCCGAGGTCGGCGAGATTGGCGCCGAAGCCCCCGAGCAGGTTGCTGGGCGCCTCGCCCCCGGCGGCGTTCCAGCTGGGGTCGGCGGCGTTGTAGGTGGCGAAGGCGATGATCAGGGCGGCGCCGAAGGCCGCGGTCAGCCCGCCGCGGAAACGCGCCGCGGTGGGATGGTCCCAGCCCCAGCGCGCCAATTGCAGCATCCACGCGCCGGTTTGCCGCGCCGCCATCGCCATTCTGGCCGCCTCCGAGAAGATTCGGTTCACTTCTGGGGCCTCAGGGTTAATGCCGGTTTACCCTGGGCGACGATGGCGCCGCAAATCAGGCGGCCTGGCCCGCCTTCGCCGCCTGGATCGCGGTCCACACCCGGTTGGGCGAGAAGGGCATGTCCAGGTGGGTGACCCCCAGGGGCGACAGGGCGTCGATCACCGCATTGGCCAGGGTGGGGATGGCCCCGGTGGTGCCGGCCTCGCCCGCCCCCTTGGCGCCCAGGGGATTGCCCGGGGCCAGGACCGACAGGTCGTACATGTCCAGGGGGAAGGCGTCGCGGGCGTGGGGCATGAAATAGTCCATGAAGCTGCCGGTGAGCAGCTGGCCCGTCTCTTCGTCATAGATGCAGTGCTCGCCCAGCACCTGGCCGAGGCCCTGCATCACCCCGCCGTGCATCTGGCCCTCCACCAGGGTGTGGTTGATGATCAGTCCGCAGTCGTCCACCGCCGTGTAGCGGATGATCTGCAGCACCCCGGTGTCGGGGTCGATCTCCACCTCGGCCACATGGGCGCCGCTGGGCCAGGCCATCTCGGTCTTCAGGTCGCCCAGGGACTCCAGCGGGTGCGGGCTCTCGCCGGCGTGGCGCTTCATCAGCTCCAGCAGGGTCACCGAGGCGTTGCCGCCGCGGCGGCGGTAAAGCCCGTCCTCGAAGTCGATCTCGTCCTCGGGGGCGTCCAGCAAGTCCGCCGCCAGGGCCGCGCCCTTCTTGACCACCGTCTCGGCGGCCAGCAGCAGGGCCCCGCCGTGGCTGATCAGCGAGCGCGAGCCGAAACTGCCGGTGCCCTCCATGGCCGGATCGGCCGGGTCGCCGTAGCGCAGGGTGATGGAGTCGGGATCGATGCCGAGGATCTGGCCGACCACCTCGGGAAAGGCGGTCTCGTGGCCCTGGCCGGAGGGGCCGGCGAGGCTGAGCAGCAGGGGAAAACCCTCGCCGTCGAAGGTGATGATGCCCTGTTCCTTGCCGGGGCCGCCGGAGGGGGAGATGAACACCGCCACGCCCAGGCCGCGCAGCTTGCCGCGGGCGGCGGCCTCTCGGCGCCGGGCCTCGAAGCCCGTCCAGTCGGCCTTGTCCGCCGCCGACCGCAGCAGGGCGTCCGGGTCGCCGCTGTCGTAGACCGAGCCCGTGGGCGTCTGGAACGGGAAGGCGGACCGGGGGATCAGGTTGCGCCGGCGGATGTCCACCGGGTCGAGGCCCGTGATCCGGGCGGCTTCGTCCACCAACCGCTCGAGCAGGTAGGAGGCGTTCGGCCGGCTGGCCCCGCGATAGGCGGTGGTGGGGCAGGCGTTGGTGAAATACAGCCGGCTGACCCCATAGGCGACGGGAATGTCATAGACGCCGACGGCCATGGACGAGGGCAGCAGGGCGTTGATCGCCGCTCCGGCGCTGGCCCAATAGGCCCCGGCGTCCACCAGCCAGTCGATGCGCACGGCGAGGAAGCGACCGTCCTTGTCCAGGGCCATCTCGCCGGTCAGCCGGGCGCCGCGGCCCTGGTGATCGCTCATGATGGTCTCGTTGCGCGAGCCGGTCCATTTCACCGGCCGCCCGACGGTCTTCGCCGCCAGCATCACCGCCGCATATTCGGCATAGGCTTCCGAGCGCACCCCGAAGGCGCCGCCCACGTCGATGGGATGGAGGATGAGCTTGTCCACCGGCACGCCGGTCATGCTGCGCAGCCCCAGGCGCATGGGGTTCAGCCCCTGGTTGGGCAGGTAGAGGTCATAGGCGCCGGTCTGCGGGTCGTAGCCGACCAGGCAGGACTTGGGCTCCATGGGATTGCCCGACATGCGCTGGGCGTCGACGGTCACCTTGGCCACATGGGCGGCGGCGGCGAAGGCGGCGTCCGTGGCGGCGGCGTCGCCGTAGTCGTAGGTCAGCCCCAGGTTGCCCGGCGCGGATTCGTGCAGCAGCGGCGCGCCGGGGGCCATGGACTGCTCGGGCCGGGTCACGCAGGGCAGGTCCTCGTAGTCGATCATGACCAGTTCGGCGGCGTCCTCGGCCTGGTCGCGGGTCTCGGCCACCACCAGGGCGACCAGATCGCCGACGAAGCGCACCTTGTCGGCGGTGATCACGCCGCGGTGGGGGGTCTTCATCGGCTCGCCCTGGCGATTGACCACCACCATGCCCCTGCCCGCGCCCTCATAGCCGGCGGCGATCACATCCTGTCCGGTGAGCACGGCCAGGACCCCCGGCGCGGCCAGGGCAGCGCTGGCGTCGATCCCGCGGATGACGGCGTGGCCCCGGTCGGCGCGCACGAAGGCGCCGTGGGTCTGGCCGGGGAGGGTGTGGTCGGTGGTGTAGCGGCCCTGGCCGGTGACCAGTCGGCGGTCCTCGCGCCGGCCCGTGAACTCGCGGCTCATCGATATGCTCCAAACCCGTGGCGGACTTTCCCTTATCGTCGGATAGGGGCGGCGCCGAGGGGTTGAATTCATTCGCCGCCGGGCGCAATGGGCGCAAGGGCCGCGTTGATGGGCGCCCGCACAGAGGGGATGACCCATGGTCGACATGAGCGGCGAGTATCGCATCAAGGCGCCCCGGGCCCGGGTGTGGGAAGCGCTCAACGACGCCGAGATCCTCGGCCAGTGCATCCCCGGCTGCGAGTCGGTGGAGAAGACCGGCGAGAACGAGTTCATCGGCCGCGCGGTGATCGCCCTGGGCCCGGTGAAGGCCAAGTTCTCCGGCAAGGTGCAGCTCACCGACCTCGATCCGCCCAACGGCTACCGTTTGAACGGCGAGGGGACCGGCGGCATCGCCGGCTTTGGCAAGGGCGGCGCGGTCGTGACCCTGGTCGAGGAAGATCCAGAGACCACCGTGCTGACCTATACGGCCGAGGCCCAGGTGGGCGGCAAGCTGGCGCAGATCGGCTCGCGGCTGATCCAGAGCAGCGCCAAGAAGATCGCCGACGATTTCTTCGCCAAGTTCGCCGCCCGGGTGGCCGGCGACGAGGCCGCCGCGCAAGCGGCCGGTTGACATGAGCCCGCGCCCTGAAGCGAAGTGCTGGGCGACCCCTCTGGAGGCGTGATGCCGGTTTCCGTATCCCTGACCATCAATGGCCGAGCCGCCTCGGCCACCGTCGAAGACCGCACCCTGCTGGTCAACTTCATCCGCGACGACCTGGGGCTGACAGGCGCCCATGTGGGCTGCGACACCACCCAGTGCGGGGCCTGCACCATCATGGTCGACGGCCGGGCGGTGAAGAGCTGCACCATGCTGGCGGCCCAGGCCGACGGCTGTGACATCACCACCATCGAGGGCCTGTCGGCGCCCGACGGCCCGCTGCATCCGATGCAGGAGGCCTTCAGCCGCCAGCACGCCCTGCAGTGCGGCTTCTGCACCCCCGGCATGATCATGGCCGCGGTGGCGCTGCTGAAGGAGAACCCGCACCCCACCGACGAGGAGATCGTCGAGGGGATCGACGGCAACATCTGCCGCTGCACCGGCTATCACAACATCATCAAGGCGGTGCGCGCCTGCGCCGCCGGCCAAGCCGCCTGACCGGAGCGCCGCCCGTGTACGCCTTCACCTACCACCGCGCCGCCACCCTGGAAGAGGCCGAGCGCCTCGTGACGCAGGCCGACGACGGCAAGCTGCTGGCCGGGGGGATGACCCTGCTGCCGACCATGAAGCAGCGGCTGGCGGCGCCGTCCGACATCGTCGACCTCGGCCGCGTGCCCGGCCTGGCCGGCGTCACCGAGGAGGCGGGCGGCCTGCGCGTCGGGGCCATGACCCGCCACGCCGATGTGGCCGCCGACCCGATCGTGGGCCGGGTGATCCCGGGCCTGGCGCAACTGGCCGGGGTCATCGGCGATCCCCAGGTGCGCGCCCGCGGCACCATCGGCGGCAGCATCAGCAACGCCGACCCCGCCGCCGACTATCCCGCCGCCCTGGTGGGCCTGGGCGCCACCGTGCGCACCAGCCGCCGCGAGCTGGCGGCGGAGGATTTCTTCACCGGCTTCTTCGAGACGGCCCTGGAGCCGGGCGAGGTGGTCACCTCGGTCTACTTCCCCGCGCCCCTGCGCAGCGCCTACGCCAAGTTCCGCAACCCGGCGTCGGGCTATGCGGTGGTCGGGTCGTTCGTGGCGGTCACGGCGGCGGGCGTGCGGGTGGCGATCACCGGCGCCGGCGGCAGCGCCTTCCGCTGGACCGAGGCGGAGGCGGCTCTGGACGCCGACTTGTCGGCCGAGGCGCTGTCGGGCCTCGCCTACGACCCCAGCGAACTGAACGGCGACATGCACGCCTCGCCGGAATACCGCGCCAACCTGATGCGGGTGATGACCGCGCGGGCCGTCGCCGGGCTCGCATGAGCGCGCCCGAGCCGTCCGACACCCTCCCGCCGCAGGCGCGCGCCCTGGGCGTGGTGGTGCTGGCCCACGGCGACGCCCGGGCCAAGGTCAGCCTGCCCTACCGCGAGGACCTGGTCGGCGACCCCGACACCGGGGTGATCGCCGGGGGCGTGATCACCACCCTGCTGGACCATTGCTGCGGCCATGCGGTGCATGCAGCCCTGACTGACGAGACGTCCCTGGCCACCCTCGACCTGCGCATCGACTACATGCGGCCGGCGCGGCCCGGGCTGCAGATCGTCGCCGAGGCGCACTGCTACAAGGTCACCCGCTCGGTGGCCTTCGTGCGCGCCACCGCCCATGACGGCGATCCCGCCGACCCCGTGGCCACCGCCCAGGCGGCCTTCATGCTGGACTCCAACGCCGGCCGCCAGCCGGGGGCGAACCTGGCCCGGGGCGAGTCATGAACAACGGTCCCGAAGAGCTGGAGGCGATGCTCGCGCGTATCCCCTACGCCCGCTTCCTGGGCCTGCGGGTGGAGCTGGCCGGGGACGAGATGACCGCCATCCTGCCCTTCGCCCCGCACCTGATCGGCAACCCCACCCTGCCCGCCTTGCACGGGGGCGTCATCGGCGCCTTCATGGAGCTGACCGCGGTGCTGCAGCTGTCAGTCGCCCAGGGCCCGGCCCGCCAGCCGCGCCCCATCGACGTCACCGTGGAATACCTGCGCTCGGGCCGCCCCCAGACCACCTTCGCCCGCGCCGCCATCAAGCGGGTGGGCCGGCGCATCGCCAACGTCCAGGTGGAAGCCTGGCAAGACGCCCGCGCCAACCCCATCGCCTTCCTGCGCGGCCACTTCCTGGTGAAACCGATCGAGGGGTGAACAACCCCGTCATCGTCTTGACCGGACGACCCATGTCGATGGCAGCGCCACAAACCGTTGCCCCTCTGGCCCCCGTCCCGTAAACCCCGCGCCATGTCGACCTCCGTCTACCAGGGCCTCACCGCCAGCGCCCACGCCGCCAAGTCCTGGCCGTTCGAGCAGGCCCGCAACACCCTGGCGCGGATCCTTCGCCTGCGGCTGGACAGCGACGCCGAGCGGGACCTCGCCTCGACCCTGATCAACGCCGGAAAAACGGGCGAGGCGGTGGCGACCCTGCCGGCCCTGGGGCGGCCGGTGATCTTCGAAACCGGCTACGGCCCGTCGGGCCTGCCGCACATCGGCACCTTCGGCGAGGTGGCCCGCACGACGATGGTGCGCTCGGCCTTCCGCGCCCTCACCGACGACGCCATGCCGACCCAGCTTTTGTCCTTCTCCGACGACATGGACGGGCTGAGGAAGGTGCCGCCCAACGTCCCCAACGGCGAGATGCTGGCGCAGGACCTCGACAAGCCGCTGACGGTGGTGCGCGACCCCTTCGGCGAGCACGAGAGCTTCGGCCACCACAACAACGCCCGCCTGCGCGCCTTCCTTGACGGCTTCGGCTTCGACTACACCTTCGTCTCGTCCACCGACTGCTATCGCGGCGGCCGCTTCGACAAGACCTTGCTCCTGGCCCTGGAGCGGTTCGACGCCATCCAGAAGATCATGCTGCCGTCCCTGGGGGAGGAGCGCCGGGCCACCTATTCGCCGTTCCTGCCCATCAGCCCGAAGACCGGCAAGGTGCTGCAGGTCCCGACCCTGGAGCGGCATGTCGAGCGGGGCACCATCGTCTTCCGCGACGAGGACGGGTCCCTCACCGAGGTTCCGGTGACCGGCGGCGGGGTGAAGATGCAGTGGCGGCCCGACTGGGCCATGCGCTGGGCGGCGCTCGGGGTCGACTATGAGATGTCGGGCAAGGACCTGATCGACAGCCAGCGGCTGTCCAACCAGGTGTGCAAGGTGCTGGGCGGGACGCCGCCCGAAGGGTTCAACTACGAGCTCTTCATGGACGAGAACAACAACAAGATCTCCAAGACCAAGGGCAATGGCCTGACCATGGAGGACTGGCTGCGCTACGGGGCCCCCGAGAGCCTGGCCTATTACATGTTCCAGTCGCCCAAATCGGCCAAGCGGCTCTATTTCGACGTCATCCCCAAGGCGGCGGACGAATATCTGCAGCAGCTCGACGCCTATAACCGGCCCCCCGCCGAGGGGGCGGCCACCGTCCCCAACCGGCTCGACAACCCCGCCTGGCACATCCACGCCGGATCGCCCCCGGCCAAGGGCTCGCCGGTGTCCTTCTCGCTGATGCTGAACCTGGTGTCGGCGGCCAACGCCTCGAGCAAGGCGATCCTGTGGGGCTTCCTGTCGCGCTACATTCCCGGGGCGAGCCCGGCGACCGAGCCGCTGCTGGACCGTCTCGCCGACTATGCCCTGAACTATTACGAGGACTTCGTCCGCCCCCATAAGGTGTTCCGCGCCCCCGACGCCCGCGAGCGCACGGCCCTGGAGGACCTGACCAGCCGCCTGCGCGCCCTGCCGGCGGGCTGCCAGGATGCGGCCCTGATCCAGGACGAGGTCTTCGCCGCGGGCAAGGAGGCCGGCTTCGAGCCCCTGCGCGCCTGGTTCACCGCCCTCTACGAAGTCCTGCTGGGCCAGAGCCAGGGCCCCCGGTTCGGCTCGTTCGTGGCCATCTTCGGCCTGGAGGAGACCATCGCCCTGATCGAGCGGGCGCTGAGGGGCGAGGACCTGGCGGCCTGACCTAGCCGCCGAGCTTGGTCAGGACGAAGGCGATGATGAAGCCGGCCACGGTGATCAGGCCGGCGAACTCGTGGGCGGCGGCGAAGGCCTCGGGGATCATGGTGTCCACCAGCATGGCCAATATGCCCCCCGCCGCCACGGCGGTGACCGCCGCGATGATCTCCTCGTCGACCCCCGCCATCAGCAGGGCGCCCAGCAGGGCCGCCGCTCCGGAGATCAGGGCGATGGCGATCCAGACCCCGAACACATAGACCGCCGACCGTCCCGCCTTGCGCATGCCCGCGGCGCTGGACAGGCCCTCGGGCACGTTCGACAGGAACACGGCCGCGAGCACCGCCAGGCTGACCTTGCCGCCGCCGAGCAGGCTGATGCCGATGACGATGGATTCGGGGATGCCGTCGATCAGGGCGCCCACGGCGATGGCCGTTCCCGAGCCCTCGTCGGCGTGCTGCTGCCGCGCCTGGGGGTGATGGCCCGATCGCTTGCGGTGGGCGCCGCCCGCGCGGCTGATCACCACATTGGCGACCGTGTAGATCAGCGCCCCGGCCAGGAAGCCCAGGGCGGTGGAATCGAAGCCGCCGCGGGCATAGGCCTCGTCCATCAGGTCGAAGGCCACCGCCGAGATCAGCACGCCCGAGCCCAGGGCCATCACCCCGGCCACCACCCGCTGCGGCAGCTCGGCGAGGTAGGCGATGAGGGCGCCCAGCACC
This sequence comes from Caulobacteraceae bacterium, assembly GCA_965279095.1. GTDB lineage: Bacteria > Pseudomonadota > Alphaproteobacteria > Caulobacterales > Caulobacteraceae > CBDIHH01. Next base: position 889,784 of record CBDIHH010000007.1, on the reverse strand, counting down.
AGGGCCGAGCCGCCGAGCAGCCCCCACAGTCCGGCCTGGAGATAGATCGGCATGGCGCGTGTCCCCCTCGGTAGCCCACCAACGGTCGGCGCGGCTCAGCGTTGCGCCGCCACCGCCTCGGCCAGGACGGCCTGAAGGCCGGCCTCGGACCTCAGGTCGCACTCCCAAACGGTCAGCACCCGCCAGCCGGCCGCCTCCAGCGCCGCCCGGTGGGCGACGTCCCGCGCCCGGTTGCGCCCGACCTTGGCCAGCCAGTAGTCGCGGTTCTGCTTGGGCACGCGCGCGCCGCGGGCGCAGTCGTGCCCGTGCCAGAAGCAGCCATGGACGAAGATCGCCAGCCGCCGTCCGCTCATGACGATGTCGGGCCGCCCCGGCAGGTCCTTGCGGTGCAGGCGGTAGCCCACCCCCATCTGCCTCAGGGCGCGGCGGACCTTCATCTCTGGCGCGGTGTCCTTGCCCTTCACCCGCCGCATGACGGACGACCGCTTCTCAACCGAGTAGACGTCGGTCATGGGCGGTGGGGCGGGCGCCCTAAAGGCCGTCGAACAGGGCGGTGGACAGGTAGCGTTCGGCGAAGCTGGGGATGATGGCGACGATGGTCTTGCCGGCCATGTCGTCGCGCGAGGCGACCTCGAAGGCGGCGGTCAGGGCGGCGCCCGACGAGATGCCCACCGGCAGCCCCTCGACCCGCGCCGAGCGCCGGGCCATCTCGAAGCTGTCGTCGTTGGATACCTGGATGACCTCGTCGATGACGCCGCGGTCGAGGATGCCGGGCACGAAGCCCGCGCCGATGCCCTGGATCTTGTGCGGGCCGGGCTGGCCCCCCGACAGGATGGGCGAGGCCTCGGGCTCCACCGCCACCATGCGCACCGACGGCTTGCGCGCCTTGAGCACCTGGCCCACCCCGGTGATGGTGCCGCCGGTGCCGACCCCGGAGATGACCACGTCGACGGCCCCGTTGGTGTCGTTCCAGATCTCCTCGGCGGTGGACACCCGGTGGATGAGCGGATTGGCCTCGTTCTCGAACTGCTGCGGCATCACCGAGCCGGGGATCTCCAGAAGCAGCTCCTGCGCCCGGCCGACGGCGCCGCGCATGCCTTTCTCCGCGGGGGTCAGCTCCAGCTTGGCGCCCAGCAGCACCAGCATCTTGCGACGCTCGATGGACATGCTCTCGGGCATGACCAGGATCAAGGGGTAGCCCTTGGCGGCGGCGACGAAGGCCAGGGCGATGCCGGTGTTGCCCGAGGTCGGCTCGACGATGGTGGCGCCGGGCGTCAGCAGGCCCTTGGCCTCCAGGCTCTCGATCATGGCCACGCCGATCCGGTCCTTGACCGACGACAGGGGGTTGAAGAACTCCAGCTTGGCCAGCACCTCGCCCTTGGGCTTCATCTGCGCCGACAGGCGCGGCAGCCGCACCAGCGGGGTGTCGCCGATGGTGTCGATGATGGAGTCGAAGATCTTGCCGCGGCCCGCCCGGCGGTAGCGGTCGGCGGCGTAGGCGTCCGGCGCGGAGTCCATGGTGCTCATCTCATCTGGTTGTCGATCGGCCTGAAGAATAAGGCCGCTTCCAGCGCTTGTCTCCCGCAGGAATCCTTATGAGGCAGCTAACTGGGCTGTTGCCGAGTTTGGTAGGCTCCCTGCTCCTGTTACGGCTGTGCACTCCTGACGCCCCCTCTCGTCAGCTAGGACGGCTTATCGACATGTCGAGAGGCAAGAAGAATGCGATCACGCTGCGACAATAGATGCATTAAGTCGCCGGGTTCGATTACGCAACTCTGTCCCGGATACCGGTAGTAGATCCCACTTTTCTTGATCTCGTCCGTAAAATCTGCCGTAGCAATGATTGGTTTGGAGAGTGCTTCTGGAATATATATAACGCCTATATTCAGCCCATTGATATCAACGACTGATTGGCTCCAAGAAACGGCCGGCGCAAAGCAGTTGACTATAATACTAGATATGTGATCCCAGTCCTTCTGTTGCGGGGCCTGGTCGCCCAGGCCAACAATTTCTCCAGTATCCTCTATCCCGAAAAAAATGTAACCGCCGTTCGCATTCGCAAAGGCGGCGATTGCCTTGGCTATCTTTGCCCGAGCCAGCTTGTCCTTGGGCATCTGGCGCTTGTATTCATTGAAGCTGTTCTCAAAGCCAGGAAGGGCGCGTTGGAATCCCCTGCTTGCCTGTAATACTTCCCGTATGATAGTCGGGGATGTTCTGCCAACCACGTCGCCTAGAGAAAAGGGATTGAATTCACTGAGTCTCTTCGACATAAATCTTTGGGTTTCAAGTTCAGTAGCCTGCTCGACGTCTCGACCAATTTTTCCGGATAATATTTCGCTAACGGCGGCTGGGCTTATGACTCTTCCGGGCCGGATAAAGAAGGACATAATCTTGTCTCTCGCCTCATTGTTGGCGATCATCCGCTTTATAATGGCCACTTCTGTTCTATCAAGCCCGCGCCCTTCGCCCGTCTTCTTCTTCACCATAATCAATTCTTCCGGAAAGTATTGGCTCGACCAAAGTTGTCGCTATCCAGCTCACTACATCTACAACGACACCATCTCCCAAAACTTCAAACGCGCCGATCTGTGTTTTGGGAAGCTTATATGACGGCCCGAGCCCCATTAAGCGGGCGCCTTCAATGGAGGTGAGTGCACGCGTTTTCTTGTTTTCCCCGTTCACGACCATAATGAACTGGCGTGACGAACCTCCACGTGGGGTTCTTAGGCAACCAGCGACGCCGTCGAAGCGAATTTCCGCCCGTTGAACTTTTGTCCCGTTCTCCACTCTCATTCGCCTAAAAATGGCACCCACTCTCCTCGATCCAGTTTTGGCTGCGCTTGCCACCTTGGCCTTGTGCGTAGCCCCCATGAGCTCGATGAGGCGCTCTGTTTGTTCGGTGGAATGCCATCGGACGCCGTCGTCCGGCTCTAGGATGACGCCAAGATCGGCGTTTCTCAGTTTGGCGGCCCCGGGGTTCCACCACACCCAGTTTTGGCAGACTGGATCGGGAAGGCGGGCAAATGCCTGCCGAATTTTGGTTGTGTGGAAGCTCGTGCTTAGCGCGTTGAGAGAGGGTGGGATGGGTTCACGGGTCGCCAGGATAAAAACGCGGGGCCGAGACTGAGGCACGAACATTGAAGCATCAACTTCTATAGCGCCAAATAAATAGCCGCTATTCGATAGGGCGCTGCAAAGGGCGGTAAAGTCTGCGCCAATATGAGAGCTTAGAATTCCCATAACGTTTTCGATAACGATTGTCCGGGGAGCGCGATCTTCGCTTCGAAGGCCCTCAATGACGTTCCAGAACCCCCAGAACGCAGAAGATCGATTGCCTAGAAGACCCTCGCGGGTTCCTGCTAAACTGAAGTCCTGGCAGGGTGACGAGGCCCACGCCAAGTCTGCCCGCCCTGGAAGCTGCTCGGGTCGTAGAGCCCAGACGTCGCCCTCTACGAGGTCCTCAGCAGGCCAGTTGTCGCGATAAACGCGGGCTTTCAGAGGATTGAAATCGTTGGAAAAAAGACACTTCCAGCCGGTTCCAAGGCCGGCCCGCGCCATGCCGCCGCCTGCGAAGAACTCGTAGAAAGTATAGGGTGCCGCGCGATTCATGGAGTGAGTCTAGGAGCCGAGAGGCTGAGAGCGAAGGGTTTAAAGGGGCGTCGAAGGTTTGTTTGAGCCGGAGGTCGCTCTTGATAAGCTCGCCTGGCCTTTTGGAGCGGCCCATGCCTCGCCTCCCCCTCGTCCCGGTCGCGGCCGCCCTGCTGGTCGCCGCCTGCAGCCCAGCCGCCTCCGACATGCCGGCCGGCGGGGCCACGCCCCCCGCGGACGCCCCGGCGACGGCGGAGGCCGCGCCGACGGCCCCGGCCGGGCCGGACTTCGCCCGGCCGATCAACGCCCTGGGGACCGAGCCCTTCTGGGGGGTGGAGATCCGCCGCGATTCCCTCCGCCTGTCCGGCCCCGACCGCAAGGACCTGGTGGCGGCCAATGGCGGGCCGGCCGTGATGGGGGAAACGGCCGTGTGGGAGGCCAGGGCCGCGGACGGCTCTCCCCTGAAGGTGACCCTCACCGCCGAGGCCTGCAGCGACGGGATGTCCGACCGCGCCTATCCCTATCGGGCCCGGGTGGAGACCACCGCCGAGATGCTGAACGGCTGCGCCGCGCCCCTGGAGGCCGAGACTCCGGCCCGTCCCCGTTAAGGAATCCCGCTCCTGGGCCCATCTGGGCCGCTCCTGGGTCGGCGAAATGCGGGGCGGAACGTCGCAGGCGGGACGTCTGACGCCTTTTTTTTCAGCAGGCGATGGCCTCCACAGCACCTCGCCGTGGGCGCCCGCCGGGGCTTTGGCCCGGCGGTGTCTTGTTTTGGGCCAATCAATACAGGGGGATACGAACACAGACGAATACGGAAGGGCGGCCCGGAACCAAGGTCAAGCCATGGTCAGCCTAAGCGCCTGATCGAGTGAACACAGAGCATCGTCTTGGAATGGTGGGGGACTGAGGCCCGGTCACAGCTATTGGGCGGACGCGATATAGTCTTCGCGGCCCAAAGCGGACGCAGGATAGATTGACGCAAACGGCAACTGAATGGGGATAAGTCTGGCGGTCTCGCGTCCGTGGGCGGGCCTCAACCCCCGCCACCGTGCCCTGGAAAGCACAGGTTAAGAAATTTATGGCTTCCCTTAAGGGGCGAGTTTGGGCTTACTGCCGCCGACTGGGGCCGGGGAGTTATTCCGCATGAAGCAACGGACGAAGAGCGTTCTGGGTTCCCTGCTGGTCGCCGTCACCCTGGCGTTCTCCGGTGGAACCGCCGCGAAAGCGGATCCGTACTGGCAGTGCGTGACCTTCGCCCGGATGTTCTCGGGCATCCAGATCTTCGGCGACGCCTGGACCTGGTGGGGCCAGGCCACCTCCGGCAAATACCCCACGGGCTTCACGCCCAAGTCCGGCGCCGTGCTGGTGTTCCGTCCCAACGGACCCATGACCCGCGGCCATGTGGCGGTGGTCAGCCAGGTTCTCACCGATCGCGTCATCCAGATCACCCACGCCAACTGGTCGCTGATCGGCGGCTCGCGCGGCCAGGTGGAAAAGGACGTCACCGTCGTCGACGTCTCGCCCCAGGGCGACTGGAGCCAGGTCAAGGTCTGGTACGATCCGATCCGCGACCTGGGCAAGACCTCCTACCCCACCTACGGCTTCATCTACCAGAAGGCCGGCGACTCGGTGCGCAGCGCCGTCCAGACCGCCGCCATGTCGGCCATGACCCAGCTGGCCTCGGCCGTGCAGTCGCCCACCGCCGCGCCGGTGCAGGCCATGGCCCGCAACGCCGCCGACTCCACCGACCGGATCGCCGCCCTGATCGGCTCCCTCGCCTCGGGCGACAAGAGCGACCAGTAGGGCGCCGAGCGCGCCCGATACGGTTTGACCGCCGCGCGCGGGCCGGTCATGACGTCTCCCACACGGGGAGCGCGCCATGCTGAAGGTGCTGCGCCAGGGGGCGCCGGGATTTGACGAGCCGATCATTCAGCCGGGCTCGACCTGGGTCCTGCCCGAGGATGCGGTCTGGATCGAGCTGATCAGTCCCACCCGGGCCGAGGAGCTGATCGTCGAGCAGGCCGTGGGGGTGCTGCTGCCCACCCGCGAGGAAATGGCCGAGATCGAGACGTCGAGCCGCCTCTATCAGGAGGATGGGGCGACCTTCATGACCGCCAACGTCCTGGCCAACGCCGAGGGCGACCTGCCGGTCTCGGCGCCGGTGACCTTCGTGCTGATCGGCCAGCGCCTGGTGACCATCCGCTACCTCGAGCCCAAGGCCTTCACCCTGTTCGTCTCCCAGGCCGAGCGCCAGCCCAGCCTGTGCCCGAACGGGGTCACCACCTTTCTCGGCCTGGTCGACGCCATCGTCGACCGCATCGCCGACATCCTCGAGCGCACCGGGGCCGAGGTGGAGGACAACTCCCGCGAGATCTTCCGCCAGCCGCGCACCGGGGGCTTCGAGGCGATCCTCACCCGCCTGGGCCGCGCCCAGAACATCAACGCCAAGGTCCGCGAAAGCCTGGTCAGCCTGGCCCGCCTGATCAGCTTCGCCATGCTGGCCGACCAGATCGAGAAGAACACCGACGCGCGCGACCACCTGCGGTCGCTGCAAAGGGACGTGTCGTCCCTGACCGACCACGACAGCTACCTGTCGGCCAACATCACCTTCCTGCTCGACGCCGCCCTGGGGCTGATCAACATCGAGCAGAACGCCATCATCAAGATCTTCTCCATCGGCGCGGTGTGCATGATGCCGCCGACCCTGGTGGCCTCGGTCTACGGCATGAATTTCAAGCACATGCCCGAGCTGTCCTGGCTGGGCGGCTACCCCTGGGCCCTGGTGCTGATGGTGGTGTCGGGACTGGTGCCCCTGTGGTGGTTCCGCAAGAAGCACTGGCTTTAGCGGTGGGTTAAACCCTGGCGGCGATAGTGGCGCAGGGAGACGACTGCCTGCATGACCGCCGCCGCCAGCATCATCCGACCGGTCGAGGCCGGAGACATCGAGGCCATCCGCCTCGCCCATGGCCGCTTCCTGGCGGGGCGCCGGGACGCCCGCCGCGCCAATCTCGCCTATTGCGACCTCAGCCACTTCAACCTGGAGGGCGCCGACCTGCGCCAGGCCGAGATGACCGGCGTCCGGCTGGACGGGGCCCTTTTGGCGGGGGCGAAGCTGGACGGGGCGGTGCTGTTCGGCGCCGACCTGCGCAACGCCGACCTGCGCGGCGCCAGCCTGGCGCGCGCGGACCTGCGCGGCGCTTGCCTGCGCGGCGCCAACCTGGCGTCAGCGGACCTGCAGGAGGCCGATCTGCGCGAGGGGATCATCGCCGTCCAGGACCTTCAGCACGAGTTCCAGATCCTGCGCCCGGACGTCCGCCCGGGCGAGGCCCGCTATGCCGTGCTGACCGACGCCAATCTCGAGGGCGTGCAGGCCGGGGGCGCCCGGCGCACCGACCTCAGCGACACCATCCTGTGCGGCGCCATCCTGCGCACCGCACGGATGCCCGGCGTCCTGCTCGACGGCGCCGACCTGACCGGGGCCGACGCGTCCGGCGCCGACCTGACCGGGGCCTCCATGCGGCGAACCGTGCTGACCGGGATCACCAGCGCGGGGGCGGATTTCACCGGCGCCGACCTGGCCTCGGCCCTGCGCACGCCGGCGCCGGTCTTCTATGTGGATGACCAGCCCCTGCAGAAGCTGGTGTCCTCGCATGAGCACTGGTGCGAAACCCACGGCGCCATCGGCCGCCCGGTGCGGGTTCGGGAGGTCGATTTTCGCCCGCTCAAGAGCCTGAAGCGCCGCAATCTGACCGCCATGCAGGCGCCGGGGTCGGTCTTCTTCCGCATGGATCTGGAGGGCGCCCAGCTGCAGGGCGCGGACCTGCAGGATTGCGATCTGCGCGGGGTCAACCTCAGCGGCGCCGACCTGCGGGGCGCCAAGCTGAATGGGGCGCTTCTGGCCCGGGCCAACCTGCGCGAGGCCCATCTGGGGCCGCTGCTGGTCGGCGAGAACCGCTACATCCGCACCGACCTCAGCCGGGCGCAGCTGGGCTGGGCCGACCTGCGCGGCGCCGATGCCCGCCGGGCCCGCTTCCTGGAGGCCGACCTGAGCCACGCCCTGCTCGATGGCGCTGACCTGGCCGGCGCCGAGCTGGAGCTGTAGGCCACAGCGGGCCGCAGGGCCGTCGGCACAGGTCTAAAGATCCACCACAGCGCAGCCCAGCTGCGCGCGCAGTCGGTCGGCCAGGATGCGGCGATGGCAGCCGGCGGCGTCGGCCTCGTAGCAGAGCAGGGCGGTGGGGCGGTCGGCGACGATCTGCGCGGCCTGGGCGAACTGCAGCTGGGCCGCGGGCTCCTCCAGGTGGGCCTCGAAGATCTCGTGCATCTCATGCACGCGACCCGCGCGGGCGGCGTCGCGGCCGGCCTTGGGCGTGCCCAGGTCGCGCAGGTGGATATATTCGATGCCCGCCTCGGCCAGGCTGCCGGCCAGCAGGGTCTTGGAGAAGCCCGCCCGGCGCGAGGATGCCACCGCCCGCACGTCGATGAGGGTCTTGATCCCCGCGCGCACCAGTCGCTCGATGACCGCCTGCTGGGGGGCGGCCTCATAGCCGATGGTGGAGAGGGTGGTCATGCGTCCTCCAGACGACAGGCGGCGCACAGGCCGTGGGCCTCGACGGTCAGGGTATGCACGGCGTAGCCCGATCGCGCCGCCGCGGCCTCGATCGGCGCGGCGAGGGCCGGCTCCACCTCCTGGGTGGCGCCACAGCAGTCACAGATGAGGAAGGCGGCGGCATGGCCCGGCAGGCCCCGCCGGCAGGCGACGAAGGCCCCCAGACTCTGGATGCGGTGGACGAAGCCCGAGCGCTCCAGGAACTCCAGGGCGCGATAGACCGTGGGCGGCTTGGCGGGGCGGCCAGCCTCGCCGAACCCCGCGATGAGGTCATAGGCCTTGCGGGGCTGGCCGGCGACCAGCAGCATCTCCAGGGCCCGGCGGCGCGGCGCGGTGAGGCGATCGCCGCGCGCCTCGCAGCGCGCCTGGGCCGCGGCCAGCTCGGCGCTCAGGGCGCTCCCGTGCAGGCCGGTCTCCAGATGTTCGTGGGCGCAGCCGGTGGCCATCTTCCTGAGGTAGAGGCTGCCGCCCTAGGCCGCAAGACTGGCGGCGGCTGTCCGGCGGGCGCTGGCGTGGGTCATGCCGGCCTTGTGGGCCGCCTCGAACAGGGACCGCGACGGCAGGCCGAGAACATGCAGCGACGGCGCCAAGCCCATGGCCCGGGCGGTGAAGGCGCTCATCAGCGAGGTGAGGGCGGTCTCGGCGGGATCGGAGTCGGTGAGGTCCAGGACCACGCCCATCAGCCGGCCGCCGATCAGGGGGGCCAGGGCCGCCTTGTGCGGGGGCACCCGCGCCAGCACCCCGGTGGTGTGGGCCTGCAGCAGAGACACCACCTCCACCAGCCGGCCGTTGGGGGTGCCGGGGTCGATGTTGGTGATCTCGATCAGGAATCGCCGGCGGAATTCGTCGGGGGCGATCACGCCCAACAGGTTGGCGCGGGCCCGGGCCGAGTTGAGGGTCTGGAACGACAGGGGCAGGACGATGCCCGGGCGGTCGGACTGCACCTGGGCGGCGGCGATCAGGCCCACGTCCATGGTGGTCTGGTCCATCTTGGCCAGGTCGCTGTCGGCCAGCAGGCCAAAGGCGCTCCGGCGGATGCGCTCGCCTGTGGCGCTGTCCACCACCGAGGGCTCGGGCCGAACCCCCGCCACCTGGTTGTGGCGCAGGCTGACGATCTGCTCAGGGACATGGGAGATGCGCAGCTCTCGCCCCGACGACGACACCAGGTGCACCACCGGCATGCTCTGCGGCCGGGGCGGCGGGGCGTCGGCGCGGCCGGCCGCGGCGGCGACATAGCCCCCCGGCGCCCGCGTCACCGAGCGGACATCCACCTCGAAGGTCTCGATGGCGCCGTCGCGCACCCCGGTGACCTTGCGCAGGATCATGTCGGCGGGGGTGCATCCGCCCAGCAGATGCACCAGGGCGTCCTCGAGGATGTGCAGGCTGAGGGACTGGGCCGCCACGCCGCTGTCGGAGAGGATGGCGACGAGGAAGTCGGTGTCGTCCAGGCGACGATAGACGTCCTGCGGGGCCAGGTAGCGCGCCATGCAGCGCTCGACATAGGCCCAGACGTCGGCCTTCTTGCGCTCCCACCGTTCCCCCAGCCGGTCGCGCACGGCGCTGAGGCTGATGACGTTCAGGGCGCCGGCCTCGAGCAGGTCGGTGAGGGCCAGGCGTTCGAGCAGGTCGGCCGTATCCGAGCTCTGGATGCGAGCCACGGAAAAGCTGTCGGGGCGGATATGCGAACCGTCCATCGTCACTCACTGTCCGGCGTGTCGCTCCCCCGAGCCGCGCAAGCCAGAGGGAAAGGGTAGGCGGGGGAGTCTTTCTGCCCGCTTAACTTCGGCACCGTGCGTCGCCGCGTGGCGCTTCAGCCCTCGAAAAGCTTGGCCCAGCGCGGCCGCGTACGGCCCTTGTAGCCGCCGCGGTGGTAGGCGTCCGAGACGATCAGCGGCACCACGGTGGTGGCCTCGGCGAACACCATCTGCTCGAAGGTGGTGTTGACCTTGCCCCAGGAGGCGGCCTCCTGCAGCGTCGAGGATGAGCAGGCGCCGTCGCGCACGTCGGCCACGGTGATCTGGACGGCGTATTTGTGCATGTCCGCCTCGACCCCGAGGATCTCGGCGCAGACCACGGTGTCCTGGGCGAAGTTCTTGGGCACCCCGCCGCCGACCATGAACAGGCCGGTGGTGCCGGCGGCGATCTTGATGTCGGTGAGTTCGCGGAAATCGGCCACCGCGTCGATGCACATGTAGGGCTTCTTCGCCGCGGCCCGCTCCTTCTGGTGCTTGACCAGGCCGAAGCCGGCCGAGGAGTCGACGAAGGCGGGGCAGAAGATCGGCACGCCTTCCTCATAGGCCGTCTGGATCAGGCTGCCGGGCTTCTTGGCGTTGCCCGCGGCCAGCCACTTGCCCATCTCCCAGATGAATTCGCGCGAGGAATAGGGGCGAGGCTCGAGGCTGTTGGCGATCTCCAGGATGGTGTGATCGCAGTTCTGAAGCTCTTCCTCATCGATATAGGTGTCGTAGATGCGGTCGATATAGTTGTCGCGCAGGACGTTGTCGTCCACCGGGCCGGCCGCCTGATAGTGCTTGAAGCCGAGGGCCTCGAAGAAGTCCATGTCGACGATGGAGGCGCCGGTGGCGACCACCGCGTCGATCATCCCGACCTTCACCATGTCGCGGTAGACATGCATGCAGCCGCCCGCCGAGGTCGAGCCGGCGATGATCAGCCAGGGGGAGCAGGCGGGGTCCTCGATGGCCATCGACAGGATGTCGGCCGCCCGGGCAGTGTCGCGCGACGAGAAGCTCATCTTGCGCATGGAGTCGATGATCGGCCGCGCGTCGAAGCTGGTGATGTCGATATGCTCGACGACATGGGCCAGCAGCTCGGCCTTGCGGTTGGTGGTGGCGTTCATCTGGAGGGGTTCCTGAAGGTGAGCGCCCGTCCCAAGCGAAAGGCGATTCCCCGGACGGAGCGACGGGGGAGCCGTTTAAACGCGTGATCGCGACAAAGGTGTTTCAGGCGCCGGGTCGTCCCGCCGCCGAGGCGACGGCGGGACATGCCATAAACGTGGATGGACGGCTAGCGCTTGCGCTTGCGCATGCCGGCCTTGCCCTTGGGGCGCGACAGGCGGACGACCTTGTTGCGGACTTCCTCGTCCTCGGACCGGCGGGTGGCGATCGACCGCTTGGCGAGGCCGTACATCGAGGCCATGGGCGCATCCTCGACGATGGCGCTGTCGGTGTCGCCAAAGCCGTTGAAGCGGGTGTTCATGGCCACGCCGTAGGCGCCCAGCATGCCGATCTCGATATAGTCGCCCTCGCGCACATCCTCGGGCAGCCAGAAGGGGCCCGGCATGTGGTCGATGGAGTCGCAGGTGGGGCCATAGAAGCGGAACGGCTTCAGCTCGGACGAGGCCTCGCCGTCGCGGGTCAGCTTGACCGGGAAGGGCCATTTGCAGTGCGCCGCATCGAACAGGGCCCCGTAGGAGCCGTCGTTCAGATATAGGGCGTCGCCCTTCTTCAACTCGACCTTGGTGAGGATCGACGAGCTTTCCGCCACCAGCGCCCGGCCGGGCTCGCACCACAGCTCGGTGGTCTCATGGACCATCATCTCGTTGAAGCCGCGGTGGATGCTGTCGACATAGTCGGACAGGTCCGGCGGGATCATGCCGGGATAGACCGACGGAAAGCCGCCGCCCACATCGACGATGTCGGCGAACACCCCGGCGCGCACCAGGGACCGCGAGGCCGAGGCCATGGCCCCCTGATAGGCGGTGGGGCGCATGCACTGGGAGCCCACGTGGAACGACACGCCCATCATGTCCTGGGTGGCGCGGCGGGCGGCCAGCAGCAGGGACGGGGCGTCGTGCGGGTCGACCCCGAACTTGCCCGAAAGGGAATACAGGGCCCCGCCGTCCGACGGCGCCGCCAGGCGCACGATCAGGGTCAGGTCCTTGGCCCCGCCGGTGGCGTCGAGGATCTTCTCGAGCTCCTCGTGGGTGTCGAGGGAGAAGGTGCGCACGCCGTGATCGGCGTAGGCGGTCGCGATCGCCCGGCGGCTCTTGACCGGATGCATGAACGCCATGCGCGCCCCGGGGGCGTGCTCGGCGACCAGCTCGATCTCAGGGACCGACGCGACATCGAACGAGGTGACGCCCTGCTCCGCCAGGGTCTTGATGACCCATGGGGAAGGATTGGCCTTCACCGCATAGAAGACGTCGCCTTTAAAGTTTTCCTGGAACCAACGCGCCGCTACGGCCACAACGCCCGGTCGCACAAGGGCGACAGGCCGTTCCGGAGACCGCTCACGGACCAGGTCCAGGGGCTTATGATACGTGCGCAATTCACGTAACCCCCGATGATTGTTAAACCCAGACCGGCGTTAGCAGCGTTGATGGACTTTCGGGTCCGCCGGAGCAGGGGAGATAGGGACAATCGATCGCCGTGTAAAGCGATTGTGCGATGACAATTGGTCACCCTATGCTCCGGCAGGGTTATCCGGCGCTCCTGCGACGGTTAGGGAGCCGTCATGAGATTCGACGCACTTGCCGCGCTCGCCCTGGTGGCGGCCACCGTGTGGACGCCCCTGGCAGCCCAGACTCCGGGCTACGCGCCGCCCTCGACATCGGACTGCGCGCCCCGTGACTGGGGTGCTGGCGAGCTGCGCGACGGCCGCAACGTTCCGGGCGCCGAGGTGTCGCAGGCGTTTCTGCTGGTGACGCTCATCGGAGCCGCCGCCGGAGACGTTCAGGCTGATTTGAGGGCCGGCAAGGATGCGTGCCGACTTGCAACCACGACTTTCGCAGGGGCGCCCTACACGGTGTTCGCGCCCAAGACCGCATCAACCGGGCCCTTCGATTATTGGGCGACGCCCGTGTCTGGCGAGGGAACGCTCTACGTCTTCGGACGTGTGGGCGGCGCCGGGCCGGCGCCGAAGGCTGGCGTCGGCCAGCGCGGCTACGTCGCGAGCTATGACGGGACGGTATTTGCCCCCCTCGAGATTTTCACAGACCGGGCGAATCCTTCGCTTGGTCTAGCGATCGCTAGCGCCAACGAGCACGCCAAGAAAGGGCGGGCGGACGCGGCCGCCGCCCCGCGCGCCCAGGAGGACTATCTGGTCGATGACGCAGAATTCTCAGGTCCGCCAGCGGGCCGCGCCCAGCGTCTGGCCAAGATGTCGAACGGCCTGTTTCGCGCCAACGCGGATGGCTCGCTGACTCATCTGCTGTCGGGCGCGGTCTGCCCGCCGTCGTCGGGCCCGTTTCGCCTGGCCGGAGTCAATGTCTATCCGGCCTCGCAAGATCGGGTGGAGCGGGGAAAGGACGTTTCGTGCGCCTATCTTCAGGCGCTCGGTCCACCGCCCTATCCGCTTCTCGTCTACATGTCCTTCGCGGGAGGCCTGCCGCTCCGGATCCAGTTCGACACCACGGTGGCCTTCCTGCGCGGGGCTCCCGCCTACTACGCCGGCTTCGGGTTGAATGAACTCGCGACGGCGGACGTTGGCGGCCTTCCGACCATGATGACCCGATTGTACCCGTCAACGGGCTCGGGCCTGTTCGTCAGCGATGTATGGATCGGGGATCTGAACCCTTGGCAGATCAAGGTGCGGGCTCAAGGCCCCGTAGCGCAAGGCGACCTGCTCGCGGACGCGGGCCGCACCGCGCTGCTGGCGGTGGCCAAGGCTGCCCCCCGGGAGGCGCTGGCAAAGCCGGCGTCTCTCAATCAGCCGGATGCGGCAGGACACCTGAAATGGCTCGAGCCGAGCGCTCCGCAGCGGGGCCTATGGTTCGCTGCGGCGGGGGCAGCCTGCAGGCCACCCAAGGGCGCCGTGATCCCGCAGGCGCTCGAGCTGAGCGATGACCATATCGAATGCCGGTGGTCGGTTTCGGACGGGGGACTGGCGATCGTTCAGATGAACCGCAACCCCCGTCGCTTGTCGCTCAAGGGGGCCCAGGCGCAGTTTATGAAAGCTGTGCCCCCCGACGGAGGGGCGGTGAGCCGCATTGCCGCGACCATGGTCGCCGACCGCCAGGTGGCGGCTTGGTCAAGGGCGCCCAAGCCGGGCGATACGGGCTATTCTGATTTCGCAGTGGCGTTGGCAGGCGAGTGGATCATCACCGGGTGGAGACTGACCATCGACCAGCCGGCCCCAGGCGGCGGCACGGAGCTCGTTCGCGGGGCGCTGGAGCCCGTTGCGGCGGCGCCAGGGCCGTGACGCCAGCTTGACCGACATGACCTCTCAAACCGTCCTCGACGTGCGCGCCATCTCCAAGACCTTCGGCGCCAAGCGCGCCCTCCGCGGCGTGTCCCTCACCGTGCGCGCGGGGGAGATGATCGCCCTAATCGGGCCGTCGGGTTCGGGCAAGTCGACCCTGCTTCGGTCGATCAACGGGCTGTTGGCCATCGACGCCGACGGGGGGCGGATCGAGGCCTTCGGGAAAGCCGCCCAGGCGGACGGGCGGGTGGCCGACGACATCGGCGCGGTGCGCGCCCGCATCGGCTTCATCTTCCAGCAGTTCAACCTGGTGGGCCGCCTCAGCCTCTACACCAATGTCGCCCTGGGCATGCTGGGGCGGATCGGCCTGTGGCGCGGCCTGCTGGGGCGCTGGCCGCGGGGCGAGGCGCAGGGGGTGATGGCGGCGCTGGAGCGGGTCGGCGTGGCCGAGCACGCCGGCCAGCGCGCCAACACCCTGTCCGGGGGCCAGCAGCAGCGCGGCGCCATCGCCCGCGCCCTGGTGCAGGGCGCCGAGGCCATCCTCGCCGACGAGCCGGTGGCGTCCCTGGACCCGGTGTCGGCGCGGCGGGTGATGGGCCTTCTCAGCGAGCTCAACCGCCAGGACGGCATCACCACCATCGTCACCCTGCATCAGGTGGACTACGCCCTGCGCTACTGCCCCCGGGTGGTGGCCCTCAAGGACGGGGCCGTGGTCTATGACGGCCCCCGCGAGGGTCTCGACCACGCGCGGCTGAAACTGATCTACGGTCCGGAGATCGAAGCGGTCTTCTGGGAAGGAGCCCCCTCATGATCCGCCCCCTGTCCGCCCTCCTGGCGGTCGCCTTGCTGGCCGGCTGCGGCCCCAAGCCGGCGCCGCAGACCGAGCCGCTGACCTTCTCGATCCTGTCGGCCGAGAGCGAGAAGGCCATGAGCGCCCTGTGGGCGCCGGTGATCGACGACCTGGCCAAGAGCATCGGCCGGCCCGTCAAGCCGTTCTACGCCGCCAACTACACCGCCGTGGTCGAGGCCATGCGCTTCAACAAGGTGCAGATGGGCTGGTTCTCGGCCCAGCCGGCCCTGGCCGCGGTGCGCCGCGCCGACGGCGAGGTCATCGGCCGCTTCCTCGATTCCCACGGCAGCGACAGCTATCGGTCGGTGCTGATCGTCCGCAAGGGCTCGGGCATCACCCTGGACGATGTGCTGAAATGCGATCGCCGCCTGAACTTCGGCCTCGGCGACGCCCAGTCGACCTCGGGCACCCTGGCGCCGATGACCTATCTGTTCATCCCCAAGGGGGTGACCCCGAGCGACTGCTTCAAGACGGTGCGCTCGGCCAACCACCAGACCAATGTCTGGGGGGTGTCCAAGGGCCTGATCGACGTGGCCACCAACAACTCCAACGGCCTCATCTTCGCCCGCCGGGAGAACCCCGAGATGATGGACAAGGTCGAGACCATCTGGGAGTCGCCGCCCCTGCCGGAATCCTCGATCCTGGTGCGCAAGGATCTCGACCCCGCCGTGAAGGCCAAGGTGGCCCGGTTCTTCCTCACCTACGGCAAGGCGCCCGGGGCCGAGGGCGAGCGCCAGCGCGCGGTGCTGAAGAATCTTGAATCCGGCGGGTTCAAGGTCGCCGACAACAGCTATCTCGTACCGGTGGCGCAGATGCAGGCGGCCGAGGCCCTGGCGGCGGCCGAGCGCGGCGGCGACCCCGCCCGCATCGCCGCCGCCCGCACGGCGGTGGCCGAGGCCGGGGCGGACCTCAAGCCGGCCCCCAAGCCCTGACGGCCGCCTCGCCCATGACCGCTTCGATGCCCCTGCCTCCCCCCGTGACGCCGGTGCGCCAGCGCCTGCTCGACTGGGTGGTGTGGGGCGCCCTGGCCGTGCTGCTGGTGGTGGGCTTCCAGGCCACGGAACTGCACAACGCCCCCAAGGTGTTCACCAACGCCCGCAATATGAGCGAGTTCGGCGGGGCCTTCCTCCGTCCCGACTTCCAGGACTGGCCGACCCTGGTGCGGCTGATGTGGCTGACCCTGATGATCGCCCTGTGGGGCACGGTGCTGGCCATGGTCATCGCCGTGCCCCTGGGGCTGCTGTGCGCCCGCAACGTCACGCCCTGGTTCATCCAGCAGCCCGTGCGCCTGGTGGTGAACCTGCTGCGATCGGTGCCCGACCTGGTCATCGGCCTGGCCTTCGTGGTGGTGGTGGGCCTGGGCCCGTTCGCCGGGGTGATGGCCTTCGCCCTCAACACCGGGGCTGTGCTGGCCAAGCTGTTCTCCGAGGCGGTGGAGGCGATTGACGCCGGGCCCGTGGAGGGCGTCCGGGCCACCGGGGCGGCGCCGCTGCAGCAGATCGTCTGGGGGGTTCTGCCCCAGGTCGCGCCCCTATGGACCAGCTACGCCCTGTACCGGTTCGAATCCAACGCCCGCTCGGCGACGGTGCTGGGCCTGATCGGCGCCGGCGGCATCGGCCAGCTGCTGTTCGAGTCCCTGAACAGCTTCGACTACGCCCTGTCGGCGGCCATCGTCATCGTCATTGTCATCGCCGTCACCCTGATCGACCTGCTCTCCCAGGCCCTGCGCAACCGGCTGGTTTGACTGACGCATTACCGTCACGAAACCGAAGCCTAACCGTCACGCAAACGTCCGCAGACTGTCACGGGAGCCCGGTAATCCCCCGCTCAGACCTGAATAGGCAGGGGCAACGGGATCTCCTTTATGACAATCAATCTTTCGCGGCTCGGAACCGGCGCGGCCGTCGGCGCCCTGCTGGCGCTCGGCCTGGGCGCCGCTGCGCAAGCGCAGGAAACCGCCATCGCCTGGGCGGGCGCGCCGCGCTTCACCAACGACGACGTGCAGTTCAAGGTCCGCGGGCGGATCCTGATCGACGCCGTCTTCCAGAACGTGGACCGCGAGGCGCCGGGCGCCGACTTCTCCACCCGCAACCTGCGCGGCCGTCAGGTCTTCCTCGGCGTCGAGGGCAATCTCAATTCGCAGTGGGCCTACAAGGCCGAGGGCGGCTGGGTGAACGGCGGAACGCCGTCCTGGGACGACGTGGTCATCGAATACAAGCCGCAGGAAACCACCTCGATCCTGATCGGCAACATCAAGGCCGCCGGCCTCGAGAACCTGACCTCGACCCGCTTCATCAGCTTCATGGACCGCGGCCCCTACGGCGACATCGGCCCTGACAGCTACCTGGTCAGCGTCGTGGGCAAGCACTGGGGCCCCAACTGGGCCGTCACCGGCGCCGTCCAGGGCAACAGCATCAACTCCGCCGACGTGAACAACGGCCTGGCCGACTCCGAGGAGCGGATCAGCTACACCGCCCGCGCCACCTTCGCCCCCATCCTGACCGACTTCACCAAGGTCCACCTGGGCGTCTCCGCCCGTCTGCGCGAGCGCGGCAGCGAGGGCGGCTTCAACTTCGCCGCCCGTCCGGTGACCAACTTCGGCACCTCGGGCCAGTATCTGCAATCGGGCGCCGTCGGCGATAAGGACACCATGATCGCCGCCGAGGCGGCCGTGGTCTACCGCAACTTCTCGGCCCAGGCCGAATACGCCGACATCAAGATCGACCGGCTGAAGACCGCCACCCTCACCGGCGGCGACCCCGACATCCGCGTCGGCTACGCCTTCGTCAGCTGGTGGCCCACGGGCGAGATGCGCAACTACAACCCCGTCAACGGCGAGTTCGGCCGTCCCAAGATCCTCAACCCCACCAGCGGCGGCGGCTGGGGCGGCGTGGAGCTGCTCGCGCGCTACGACTATGCCGACCTGACCGACGTCTATTCCACCGCGACCTCGACCGCGGCCCGCACCGCCGCGGGCCTGGCCGGCCAGTACGACAGCTGGACCCTGGGCGCCAACTACTACCCGACCGGCTATGTCCGCTTCCAGGCCAACTACACCAAGGCCCAGATCGACAATCCGGCCGTCGGCCAGGACTTCGACATCAGCCAGTTCCAGATGCGCGCCCAGCTCGACTTCTAATGATCACGGCCCGGCGCGCGGCGCCGGGCCGGCCCCCCATCAAGCCTTCAGGAAGACCATCCCGATGAAGAAGATCCTCATGGCCGCTGCGGCGGCCGCCACCCTGACGGCGGGCGCCTCGCCCGCCTTCGCCGCCCGCGACCAGGTCTGGGCCGCCGGCTCCTCCACCGTCTTCCCCTTCGCCACCCGCGTGGCCGAGCAGTTCGCCCGCAAGAGCGGCGGCAAGGCGCCCAAGGTCGAGAGCCTGGGCACCGGCGGCGGCATCAAGCTGTTCTGCGGCGGCGCCGGGGACGCCTTCCCCGACATCGCCAACGCCTCGCGCAAGATGACCCGCGCCGAGTTCGACCAGTGCGCCCAGAAGGGCGTCAAGGGCATTGTCGAGATCAAGGTCGGCTTCGACGGCATCGTCATCGCCACCGACAAGGACGGCGCGGACTACAGCTTCAAGAGCGAACACCTGTTCATGGGCCTGTCCGGCACCATCCTGAAGGGCGGCCAGTGGGTGAAGAACCCCTACACCACCTGGGATCAGGTGGGTTCCGGCCTGCCCGGCAACCGCATCCAGGTCTATGGCCCGCCGCCCTCGTCGGGCACCCGCGACGCCTTCGTCGAGCTGGGCCTCGAGGCCGGCGCCCGCAAGTTCCCGACCATCGCCGACCTGCGCTCGAACAACGAGAAGCTGTTCAAGCAGAAGGTCGACCCGGTGCGCACCGACGGCGGCTGGATCGACGCCGGCGAGAACGATAACGCCATCGTCCAGACCCTCACCAAGACCCCCGGCGCCCTGGGCATCTTCGGCTATTCCTACCTCGAAGAGAACATGGACAAGGTGAAGGCGGCCTCGGTCAATGGCGTCCGCCCCACCGCCAACACCATCTCCGACGGGTCCTACCCCCTGTCGCGGACCCTCTTCATCTATGTGAAGAAGGCCAGCGTCGGCGTGACCCCCGGCCTGAAGGAATTCATCTCTGAGTTCGCCTCCGACGCGGCCACCGGCCGGGGCGGCTACCTGCAGGACCGCGGCCTGATCCCGCTGCCCCCCGGCCAGCACGCCGCCATGAAGGACGCCGTCAACAGCCTGCCGGCGATGACCCGCCCGTAAGCGCTCGACATCGACACCAGGAAGCGCCGCGGCTGCGATGCCGCGGCGCTTTTTGTTTGCGCCCAGGGTCACCGCCGACCGTCAGCGCCGGGCTCGCTCGCCCAACAGCCACGTGAATAGGCCGAGGGCCGCGCCGGCGCCGAGGATCTGGCCGACGATGAACAGGGGGGCCGACGCCGGCGCGATGCCGGCGAAGGTGTCCGACAGCGCCCGCGCCACGGTCACCGCGGGGTTGGCGAAGGACGTGGAGGCGGTGAACCAGTAGGCCGCGGTGATATAGAGGCCCACGGCCACCGGCGTGAAGTCCGGCCTGGCCCGCAAGGTCCCCAGGATCGTCGCCACCAGGCCGAAGGTCGCCACGGCCTCGGAAAAGCCCTGGGCGGGACCGTCCCTAAGCTTGGTCGACAGCTGCCAAACCGGCTCGGCGAACATCAGGTGGGCCACCCATACGCCGCCAATCGCGGCAGGGAACTGGACGGCGGCGTAGGCCAGCGCCCGCCGCCAGCCGATCTGTCGCCTCAGGGCGAACACCAGGGTCACCACCGGATTGAAGTGCGCGCCCGAGATCGGGCCGAAGACGGTGATCAGCACCACCAGGGCGGCGCCCGTGGCCAGGGTGTTGCCGAGAAGGGCGACGGCGTCGTTACCCCCCGCCAGCCGCTCGCCCATGATTCCCGAGCCCACCACCACCGCCAGGAGCAGGGCGGTTCCCAGCCCCTCGGCGGTCAGTTGGCGGGCGAGATCGTATGGCTTCGGCGCCAGGCCAGCGTCCGAGGTGAGATCGCGGCTCATGCGGTCTGCGGCGCGTCCGAGGTCCGGGCGATGTCGTCCAGCCGCTTTTGCAGGGACAGGCGGTCGAGGGCGGCGATGGGCAGGTTGACGAAGGCGGTCAGGCGGCTGTTCAGCTGGCGGTAGGCGTCGGCGAAGGCCAGGGCGATCTCGGCCGGCGTCCCCGTCGCCAGCCCGGGATCCTTGATCCCCCAATGGGCGGTCATCGGCTGGCCCGGCCAGATCGGACAGACCTCGCCGGCGGCGTTGTCACAGACGGTGAAGACGAAATCCAGCTCGGGGGCCTCGGGATTGCCTGCCCGGCTGAACGCGTCCCACCCCTTGGATCGCAGGTCGTCGGTCTTGTAGTTCAGCTTCTGCAGCAGGGCGACGGCCCCCGGGTTGAGCCGGCCCGACGGCATCGAGCCCGCCGAGAAGGCCCTGAACTTGCCGGCGCCGATCCGGTTGAGGATCGCCTCCGCGAGGATCGAGCGGCAGGAGTTGTGGGTGCACAGGAACAGGACGTTGAACGGGCGGGCGGGGTCGCGAGGGGTCATGACGGTCCTCTTTGGTGGGGGTGGGGCTGCGGCGGGCAGCAGGCGGCCCGGCCGGCGATCTCGGCCAGGGGGGCGCAGACCTGGGCGGAGCCGGCGCAGCAGTCCTCCACCAGGAAGCCCAGCAGTCCGGTCATCGCCGCGTAGTCGGCCTCATAGATGACGAACCGCCCGTCCCGGCGCGACCGGACGAGGCCGGCGCGGGACAGGATGCCCAGGTTGGCGGACAGGGTGTTGGGCAGGACGTCGAGCCGGCGCGAGATCTCGCCGGCGGCCAGGCCGCCCGGGCCGGCCGACACCAGCAGACGAAACACCGCGAGCCGTTGCGCGTGGGCCAGGGCGGAGAGGGCGGTGACAGCGCGCGTCGATTCCATATTTCGAGAGTAGTCGAAATATGTGACCATGGCAAAACAGTGATCGAGCCCTCATGTCTGAAGACCCCGCCCTGGCGACCCAATACCTTGCGCGTCCTGACCTGGGTCGTCTCGAGCCCGCCGACCGGGCCGATCATCCGCCGCGCATCCTGTTGCTCTACGGCTCCTTGCGCGAGCGATCCTACAGCCGCCTGGCCGTGCTGGAGGCCGAGCGCATCCTGAAACGCCTGGGCTGCGAGACGCGGGTCTTCGATCCGTCGGGCCTGCCCCTCCCCGACGCCGTTCCCGCCGACCATCCGAAGGTGCAGGAGCTGCGGGCCCTGTCCCAGTGGTCGGAGGGCCAGGTCTGGTGCAGCCCCGAGCGTCACGGCGCCGTCAGCGCCGTGATGAAGGCTCAGATCGACTGGATTCCCCTCACCCTCGGCAGCGTGCGCCCGACCCAGGGACGAACCCTCGCGGTCATGCAGGTCAGCGGCGGCTCGCAGTCCTTCAACGCCGTCAACACCCTGCGGCTGCTGGGGCGCTGGATGCGCATGGTGACCATCCCCAACCAGTCCTCGGTGGCCAAGGCCTATCAGGAGTTCGACGAGACGGGGCGCATGCGGCCGTCCGCCTACTATGACCGCATCGTCGATGTGATGGAGGAGCTGGTGAAGTTCACCCTGCTGATCCGAGACCGCTGCGACTTCCTGGTCGACCGTTACAGCGAGCGCAAGGCGAGGGGCGAGGCGCCGAGGCCGGACCCGGACCTCTAGACCTTGGGCCGCCGCCGCAGCCGGGCCATGCGGCGCAGGCGGCGCCAGAAGCGGATCTTCTCCAGCTCCGGATAGGGCTGAAGGTTGCGCACGAACTCCTCGGAGGAGGCGCGCCAGGAGAAGCGTTCGGCGTAGGCCCGCACGACGGCGCGGTCCAGCTTCAGCGCCTCCAGGCAGGCCTCGCGCAGACCGTCGCTCTGGCCGGGGGCGAGCACCCCGGCGCCCGACCCGGGAATGATGTCGATGGGCCCCGGGGCGGAGAAGGCCGCCACCGGGGTGCCCGACGCCATGGCTTCCAGGATCACCAGGCCGAAGGTGTCGGTCAGGGAGGGGAAGACGAAGACGTCGGCGTCGGCGTAATGCCGTGACAGCTCCTCGCCCATCTTGGCCCCGACGAAGCGGATGTCGGGGTATTTGGCGGCCAGCTCCTCGCGCTGGGGGCCGTCACCCACCAGGACCTTGGTCCCGGGAAGGTCCAGGGCGGCGAAGGCCTCGATGTTCTTCTCCACCGCGATGCGACCCACATAGAGGAAGATCGGCCGCGGCAGGCCCTCGAACACCGGCGCCTGGTCGGGCTTGAACACGGTGGTGTCCACCCCCCGCGACCAGGGCGAGATGTTGCGGAACCCCTGCTTGGCCAGTTCGTCGCGCATGGTCGGGGTGGCGACCATCAGCCGTCCCGACGGCTTGTGGAACCAGCGCATGTAGGCGTAGCCGGCCGACAGGGGCAGCGGCAGGCGGGCGGAGACATATTCGGGGAATTTGGTGTGGTAGCTGGTGGTGAAGGGCAGCTTCCATTCCAGGCAGATGCGCCGGGCGGCGAGGCCGATCGGCCCCTCGGTGGAGATGTGGATGGCCTCGGGCTCGAACGACTTGAACCGTTCCTGAACCGGCTCATAGGCGCCCATCGCCAGCTTGATCTCGGGATAGGTCGGCAGGGGGAAGGTCTTGAACTGGTCGGGGGAGACGACCTCGACCTCATGACCCATGGCCCGGCATTCGGCCACGGTGCGCGTCAGGGTGCGCACGACGCCGTTGACCTGCGGCTCCCAGGCGTCGGTGGCCAGAAGGATCCGCATCAGGCCGCGGCGGTCTCCAGGCCCGCGTCGGCCGGCAGGCGCGCCCGCGACAGGGCGGACCAGGACCGCAGCTTGGCCCATTCCAGGATCTCGAGCCGGCCGTCGTCGTGCTCCACCAGGGCGGTGCAGCTCTCCACCCAGTCGCCGTCGTTGACGTAGAGGATGTCGCCGATCTGGCGCATTTCCGCCTTGTGGATATGACCGCAGATGACGCCGTCGACGCCGCGCCTGCGCGCCTCGTCGGCCACCGCCGTCTCGAAATTCTCGATGAACTGCAGAGCGTTCTTCACCTTGACCTTCAGAAAGGCGGACAGGCTCCAGTAGCCGAAACCCAGTCGCCGCCGCAGGTGGTTGAACCCGGTGTTCAGCGCAAGGACGGTTCTATAGGACCAATCCCCGAGGAAGGCGAGCCACTTGGCGTGCTGCACCACCCCGTCGAACTCGTCGCCGTGGGTCACCAGGAAGCGCCGGCCGTCGGCGGTCTCGTGGATGGCGTCCAGGGCCACCACCACCCCGCCGAAGTGAACCCCGCAATAGCCGCGGCCCGCCTCGTCGTGATTGCCGGGGACATAGACGACCGACACGCCCTTGCGCGCCATCCGCAGGATCTTCTGCACCACGTCGTTGTGGGCCTGGGGCCAGTACCAGCCGCTCCTCAACCGCCAGCCGTCGATGATGTCGCCCACCAGATAGAGGGTGTCGCATTCAATGTGTCGAATGAAGTCGAGCAGCAGCTCCGCCTGGCATCCCCGCGTGCCCAGATGGACGTCGGAGATGAAGACGGCGCGGTAGCGGCTGACGGGAAAGTCGTCGCTCATGCCTGCGCACTAGGCTGATTGCGTCTCAGTTTTGTGAAACCGTGACGTTAGGTCCTATGGCCTAGCTTCAGCCCTATTGGCTGGATAGATCGACCGGTCGACATGTCTCGAGCCCAGTAACCGACCGCCGGTCGCCGCCAAAGCATACCCATGACCACCCCGATCCGACCCACGCCCAAGTCCGCCCGCACCCGCCAGCGCATCCTCGACTCGGCCATGGCCCTGTTCGCCCAGCGCGGCTACGGCGCCGTCAGCAACGCCGACATCGCCGACGCCGCGGGCCTGACCCGGGGGGCGATGCTCTATCATTTCGCCACCCGCGAGGCTTTGGCCGAGGCGGCCGTGGCCCATATCCAGGCCGCGCGCATCGCCCTGTTCGAGGCGGTGGGCGGGCGCCCCGACCATGGCGACACCGCCGACCACGCCATCGACACCTACTGGGCCCTGCTGCAGGAAACCCCGTTCAAGGCCTTCAACGCCCTGGAGGCGGCCGCCCGCTCCGACGACGCCCTGCGGGACCTTCTGGCGCCCGCGATCGAGGCCTTCGATCGCGCCCAGATGGGGGTCATCACGCCCGGCCTGGTGCAGGCGGGGTCCAGCCCGCGCCTGCAGGCCAGCCGCGACCTGGCCCGTTTCGCCCTCGAGGGCCTGGCTCAGGCCAAGCTGACCTATGACGGCGAGGCGCGCACCCAGCGGCTGATCGCCGTCATCAAGCGCGCCACCCACATGCTCAACCGCCGCGGCGCCGCCCGCGACATCTGGGAAGACTGAAGGCCCCGGGCCCGCCCCGGCTTTTTTCGACTCACGCGCCGTGGTAGCGAACGGAGCATGAACGATACGCTCTCGCTGATGCTCGCCGTCCTGACCGCCCTGCTCGCAGCCGGCCTGGTGCTCGCCCTGCTGGCCCTCGGCAAGGCGCGCGCGCGCGCCGCCGTGGCCGAGGCCCGCAGCCTGATGCTCGAGGATCAGAAGGCCGGCGCGGCCGACCTGCTGCGCGCCCAGGCCGCCCAGTCCGCCGGCGCCGTGGCCGACCAGCTGGTGGCGCGGGCCGCCGAGAGCTTCCGCTCCCAGGAGCTGCTGGCCCAGGCGCGGCTGGAGACCCAGCTCAAGCCCGTGGCCGAGACCCTGGCCAAGTTCGAGGCCCAGGTCACCGCCATGGAGAAGTCCCGCGCCGAGGACACCGGCGGGCTGAAGCAGCAGATCAGCGAGCTGCTGAAGGCCTCCGTCGACACCCAGTCCGAGGCCCGCAAGCTGTCCGCCGCCCTGCGCCGCGGCGCCGGAGTGCAGGGACGCTGGGGCGAGCAGATGCTGCGCAACGTGCTGGAGGCCGCCGGCCTGCAGAACCGCTTCGATTTCGACGAGCAGGTCAGCCTCAACGCCGAGGAGGGCCGCCGCCGCCCGGACGTCACCGTGCGCATGCCCAACGGCGGGGTGCTGGTGATCGACGCCAAATGCTCGCTGAACGCCTTCCTCGAGGCCCAGGACCTCACCGACGAACTCCAGCGCGAGGCCGCCTTCGCCCGCCACGCCTCCAGCGTGAAGGAGCATGTGCGCGGCCTGTCGGCGAAGGCCTACTGGGACCAGTTCGAGCGCACCCCCGACATCGTCGCCATGTTCCTGCCCGGCGACGGCTATCTCGCCGCGGCGCTGGAGCGGCAGCCCGACCTCATGACCGAGGCCATGGGCCAGCGCGTGGTGCTGGTCACCCCCAGCACCCTGTTCGCCCTCTGCAAGGCGGTGGCCTACGGCTGGCGGGTCGAGGACCAGGCCAAGGGCGCCGCCGAAATCGCCGCCATCGGCCGCGAGCTCTACAAGCGCATCGCCGTCATGGGCGCCCACACCCAGGCCCTGGGCAAGTCGCTGGAAACGGCGGTGGGAAAATACAACCAGTTCGTCGGCTCCCTGGAGAGCCAGGTGCTGACCCAGGCGCGGCGCTTCGAGGACCTGGCCGTGGATCACGAGGGCAAGGCCATGCCGGAGCTGCAGCCGGTGGAATCCGGGGTGCGGCCTCTGGCGAAGCTGGCCGTGGTGGAGGCGGCGGAGTCCGCCCCCGCCTTGACCGCCAAGGTCGTGTAACCTACCTGCAGACCATGGCTTTGCGCGACATACTGACGGTGCCCCACCCCGTCCTCAAACAGGTCTCCGAACCGGTGGCGTCGGTGGACGACGACCTGCGCGCCCTGATGGACGACATGCTGGAGACCATGTACGCGGCCCCCGGCATCGGCCTGGCGGCGGTGCAGATCGGCGTGCCCAAGCGGGTGATCGTCATGGACCTGGCCCGCGAAGGCGAGCCGCCGCAGCCGCGCCACTTCGTCAATCCACAGATCACCTGGCGCTCCGAGGAGACCCTGCCCTACGAGGAGGGCTGCCTGTCGGTGCCGGAAATCTATGACGCGGTCGAGCGCCCGGCGCGGGTCCGGCTGACCTATCTGGACTACCAGGGCCAGTCGGTGGAGGAAGAGGCTGAGGGCCTCTACGCCGTCTGTATCCAGCACGAGATGGACCACCTCGAGGGGGTGCTGTTCATCGACCACCTGTCGCGCCTGAAGCGTGAGCGCGCCGTCAAGCAGGTCAAGAAGCAGGTTCGCGTCGCCTAGACAGGCCGGGCTGGGTTTGATCCACCTTCCCAAATCCGATCCTCCCGGCGAAAGCCGGGATCCAGATCCTAAGGAACTGCCGGACAGCCATAGGATCTGGGCCCCGGCTTTCGCCGGGGATACGGATGGCTCTCTGACCCCCTAGACTTCAAAGACCTAGGCGGCCTTCTTGCGCGGGATCAGGTGGACAGCGCCGACGATCGCGCCGCCAACGACCAGGCCCACGGCGGCCGAGACCAGGGCGAAGGCGAGCCAGCCGGCCACGGCGCCGACGCCCGGCAGGGTCCCCGCCCAGGCCGACGCCTGCTCGGCCCAGACCGGCGCCGGGGTCAGGTGGAAATGCTCCAGTCCGTGGACGATGATGCCGCCGCCCACCCACAGCATCGCTGCGGTGCCGACCACCGTCAGCCCCTCGAGTAGGGCGGGCATGGCGCGCACCAGGCCGGCGCCCACCGCCCGGGCGATCGGCGAGCCCTTGCGGGCCAGGTGCAGGCCCATGTCGTCCATCTTCACGATCAGGCCGACCACGCCGTAGACGCCCACGGTCATGGCCAGGCCGACCACTGTCAGGGCGCCGGCCTGCACCGCCAGGGACCGCTCGGCCAGGTCGGCCAGGGCGATGGCCATGATCTCCCCCGACAGGATCAGGTCGGTGCGAATGGCCCCGGCCACCTTCTTCTTCTCCAGCTCGGCCGAACTGAGGGCCAGGTCCTCCGCCTCGTCCGCCGCGTCGTGGCCGGTGAAGACCTCCAGCACCTTCTCGGCGGCCTCGAAACACAGGTAGGAGCCGCCGATCATCAGCAGGGGCGTGATCCCCCAGGGGGCGAAGGCGCTGAGCAGCAGGGCGCCCGGCAGGATGAACAGGAACTTGTTGCGCAGCGAGCCCAGGGCGATCTTCCAGACGATCGGCAGCTCGCGGTCGGGCGAGAAGCCCATGGCGTAGGCGGGGGTCACGGCGGTGTCGTCCACCACCACCCCCACCGCCTTGGTCCCCGCCTTGCCCGCCGCCCCGGCGACGTCGTCCAGGGACGCGGCCGCCAGCTTGGCGATCCCGGCGATGTCGTCGAGCAGGGCGGCGAGGCCGGAAGCCATGGGGGTCCTTTCGGGGAGAAGCGATGTCGTAACGCAGCAACGGGCCAATCGTCACGTACTCCTCCCCCGGAGCCTCGCGAAGCGAGGGACCGGGGGAGGGGGACCGCGCGAAGCGGGGTGGAGGGGGCAGCGCCGCCGGTCGGTGAGTCCGGCGCCAGAACGCGTCTCGCCCGGACGTCGCGTCGCTGCCCCCTCCACCAGCCTGCGGCTGGTCCCCCTCCCCCAGTCGGACCGCTGCGCGGCCCTCCGGGGGAGGAGTACGGGCGTTACAGAAAACTATACGGATCCACGTCGATCACCACCCGCACCGACCCCGGCGGCCGGGCCCGGGCCCGCCAGGCGGAGAGGTAGCCCTGCAGGTCGATGTCGCGGTTGGCGCGGACCAGGAAGCGCTTCCTCCGCCGGCCACGGATCATGCCCAGGGGGGCGTCGGCGGGCCCGTAGACCTCGACGCCCTCGGCGTTGGGCGCCGCCGCCGCCAGGGCGCGGACATAGGTTTCCAGGGCCTCGGCGTCGGCCCCGGAGACGATCACGGCCGCGAGTCGCCCGAAGGGCGGCAGGCCGGCGATCTCGCGCCCGGCCATCTCGGCGGCCACGAAGGCGTCGCGGTCCTGTGCGCGCAGGGCCTGCATCACCGCGTGTTCCGGGGCGTAGGTCTGCACCAGGGCCCGGCCGGGGCGCTCGGCCCGCCCGGCGCGGCCGGTGGCCTGGGAGATCAGCTGATAGGTGCGCTCGGCCGCCCGCAGGTCGCCGCCCCTCAGGCCGAGATCGGCGTCCACCACCCCCACCAATGTCAGGTTGGGGAAGTTGTGACCCTTGGCCGCCGCCTGGGTGGCCACCAGGATGTCGATCTGGCCGTCCGCCATCCGCCCGATCAGGTCGCGGGCGCCGGCGGCGTCGAACACGGTGTCGGAGGAGAACACCGCCACCCGCGCCTGGGGGAACAGGGCCCGCGCCTCCTCCTCGACCCGCTCGACCCCCGGCCCGATGGAGGCCAGGGAGTCCAGGGCGCCGCAATGGGGGCAGGCCTTGGGCTTGGGCATGGAGAAGCCGGTGAGATGGCAGACCAGGCGGCCGGAATAGCGGTGTTCCACCAGCCAGCTGTCGGTGTCCGGCGCCGTCAGCTTCTCGCCGCAGGACCGGCACAGCACCAGGGGGGCGTAGCCGCGGCGGTTGAGGAACAACAGGGTCTGCTCGCCGCGGGCGAAGGTCTCGGCGATGGCCTTGACCAGGGGCGGCGACAGCCAGCGGCCGGTCTCGGGCGGATGCTCGCGCAGGTCGATCAGGGTGATGTCGGGGAGGCGCGCGGCGCCGTGGCGGGCGGTCAGCTTCAGCCAGCCGTAGCGGCCGCCTTCCGCGTTCCACAGGGTCTCCAGGGACGGGGTGGCCGAGGCCAGCACCACCAGGGCGCCCTCGATCTTGGCCCGGGCCACCGCCAGGTCGCGGGCGTGGTAGATGAAGCCCTCCTCCTGCTTGAACGAGCTGTCGTGCTCCTCGTCGACGACCACCAGCCGCAGCTTGGGGAAGGGCAGGAACAGGGCCGAGCGGGCCCCCACGACGATGCGGCAGCGCCCGGCCAGCACCTCGTCCCACACCCGGCGACGGCGGGGCGGCGAGACCCCCGAATGCCATTCGGCGGGCAGGGCGCCGAAGCGGTCCTCGAACCGCGCCAGCACCGCCTGGGTCAGGGCGATCTCGGGCAGCAGCACCAGCACCTGGCCGTCGGGGTCGGCCCGCAGGATCTCGGCGACGGCCTCCAGATAGACCTCGGTCTTGCCCGAGCCGGTGACCCCGTCCAGCAGGGTGACGGCGAATCCGCCCTGGAGGACCTGACGCCCCAGGGCCGCCGCGGCGGCCGCCTGGCTGGCGTTGAGGGATGCGCCGGGCCGGGCGGGATCGGGCGCGGGGAAGGCGCCGTCCGGCTGCAGCCATCGGACCTCCAGCACCCCGTCGTCCGCCAGGCCCTTGAGCACCCCGGCCGAGACCTCGGCGCGGGCGGCCAGCTCTGAGGGCGCCAGGGGTCCGTCCGCCGCCGCCGCGATGACGCGCGTCCGCGCGGGGGTAAGCCGGGCGGGGGCGGCGCCGGTGAGGGCCAGCTGGCGCTGCGGCCGGGGCCGGGGCGCGCGGGCGCCGCGCAGGGCGATGGCCAGGGGGGCGCCGGGCGCATCGACGCTGTAGCGCGCGGCCCATTGCACGAAGGCCACCGTCCCCGGCGGCAGGGTCGGCTCGTCCACCCGCTCCAGCACCCGCTTCAGTGGGCGGTTGCCGCCGGCGCCCTCCCGCAGGGCGGTGACCACCCCGCCGACCCGGCGGGGGCCCAGCGGCACGACGACGATATCGCCGACGCTCAGCGCCATCCCTTCGGGCTCGTCATAGTCGAACGCCTCGGGCAACGGCATGGGCAGCAGGACGGAGGCGATCCTCACAGATCTCTCCTCCCTTGCGCCGAAGGCGCGGGGGAGGGGGACCCCGAAGGGGTGGAGGGGGCGTCGCGACGCGCCCGGTTCGAGCGCAGCCCATCCTTGCGAATGTCGGCGCCGCCCCCTCCACCATGCTGCGCATGGTCCCCCTCCCCCGCCGCGCCTGCGGCTTGCAGGGGAGGAGAGCCTTTGTCCCGGTCGCCCGGGCGCGCTAGAACCGCCCGACCCCGCAACCGGACCGCCGCCATGCAACTGTTCCTGGACACCACCGACACCAAGGTCCTCGCGGCCCTCGCGCCCTCGGGGCTGGTGGACGGCGTCACCACCAATCCGTCGCTGATCGCCAAGTCGGGCCGGAACATGCTGGAGGTCATCGCCGAGATTTGCGCCCTCGTCGAGGGGCCCGTCTCCGCCGAGGTCGCCGCCACCGATTTCGACGGCATGATGGCGGAAGGGCGCAAGCTTGCCGCCATCGCCCCCAACATCGCCGTCAAGCTGCCCCTGACCCCCGACGGCCTGCGCGCCACCGCCGCGTTCAACGCCGAGGGGATCCAGACCAACGTCACCCTGTGCTTCTCCGTCGCCCAGGCGCTGCTGGCGGCCAAGGCCGGCGCCACCTTCGTCTCGCCCTTCATCGGCCGCCTCGACGACATCGGCGAGGACGGCATGGAGCTGATCCGCGAGATCCGCGCCGTCTACGACAACTACGGCTACGACACCGACATCCTCGCCGCCTCGATCCGCGGGGTCCGCCATGTGGAGGAGGCCGCCATCGCCGGCGCCGACTGCGCCACCATCCCGCCGGCGATTTTCGAGGCCCTCTTCAAGCACCCGTTAACCGAGAAGGGTCTTGATCAGTTCATGAGTGACTGGGCCGGCACGGGCCAGTCCATTCTCTGAACCCCCCGGAGGCGGCCTTGAGCGAAGCAGGCAGACACGTGACCAGCGACGCGGCCGCCGATACGGACTGGAACGCCCTGAAGGCCTTCCTGCGCGCCCATCCGGCGCTGATCCGGGAGGACGGCGCCCTGCTCGACGACCTCGGCCTGCGCCTTAACGCCGCCAATGTGGTGGAGTTCGGCCCCGCCGCCCTGGCCCGTCACGTGGCCGCCCGGGTGCGCGAGACCAACGCCCGCCAGCAGCTGGAATCCACCGCCCGGGTGAACTTCGCCGCCCAGGCCCAGACCCACGCGGCGGTGGTGGAACTGCTGGAGGCGCGCAACAACGCCGACCTGGCGCGCCGGATCGACGAGGTCGCCCGCCTGAGATTCGGCCTCTCGGCCGGGGCGCTGGCGGTGGAAGGCCCCGGCCCCACGCCGGCGGGCTGGAAAGCCCTGGACCCGGGCATGACCGACGCCATCTTCGGCCCTGAGGGCGTCGCCTGGATGGGCCAGACGCCGTTCGACGCGACCCTGTTCGGCGCCCGCGTCGCCGAAGTCAGCAGCTGCGCCCTGGTCCGCATCGCCCTGTGGGGCACGGCGCGCGAGGGGGTGCTGGCCTTCGGCTCGCCCGATCCCGACGGCTTCACCCCCGACATGGGCGCCGAGCTGGTCGCCTTCCTGGCGCGGGTGGTGGAGCGCACCGCCGAGCGATGGCCGGTGATTTGAGGACTCCGCCCCCGCCCTGGCGCGGGAGGGGGACCATGCGCAGCATGGTGGAGGGGGCAGCGCCGCCCTATCCTGTGACCCGCCGTTCAGCCCCTTCCACCCCCCGCTGCGCGGGCGGTCCCCCTTCCCCGCTGCGCGGGGCAGGAGCGTGACCACCGCCTCCGGCGCCGTCCAGGCCTGGCTGACCTATCTGGCCGAGGAGCGCCGCGCCTCGCCGCGCACGGTAGAGGCCTACGGCGACGCCGGCCGCCGCTACGTCGCCTTCCTCGAGCAGCACCGCGGCGAGCCCCTGTCCGCCGCCGATCTCGGCGACATCTCGGCCGCCGAGCTGCGCGCCTTCCTCGCCTTCCGCCGCCAGGGCGCCCGGCCCTTGTCGCCACGCTCCCTGTCGCAGAGCCTGTCGGCGGTGCGCGCCCTGCACCGCTGGCTGGACCGCCGCTGCGGCATTGCCTGCCCCGCCATCGGCCTGGTGCGCGGTCCCCGCGTCAAGCCGGGGGTGCCGCGCCCGGTCACCATCGACCAGGCCTTCGACCTCATCGGCGAGGCGGCAGGCGACGCCGATCGCGAGCCCTGGGAGGCGGCCCGCGACGAGGCCGTGCTGACCCTGCTCTACGGCTGCGGCCTGCGCATCTCCGAGGGCCTGTCGCTGAAGCGGTCCGACGCGCCCCTGGGGGAGAGCCTGCGCATCCTCGGCAAGGGCTCCAAGACCCGGCTGGCCCCGGTGCTGCCGGTGGTCCGCGAGGCCGTCGACGCCTATCTGCGGCTGGTTCCCTTTCCCCCCGATCCCGAGGCGCCCCTGTTTCGGGCGAAGCGCGGCGGCGCCTTGAGCCCGCGGCACGTGCAGGCCTTGATGCAGTCCCTGCGCGGCCGCCTGGGCCTGCCCGCCAGCGCCACCCCCCACGCCCTGCGGCATTCCTTCGCCACCCACCTGCTGGGCGCGGGGGCGGACCTGCGCTCCATCCAGGAACTGCTCGGCCACGCCTCCCTGTCCACCACCCAGCGCTATACCGCCGTCGACTCCGCCGCCCTCCTGGCCACCTACGCCCGGGCCCACCCGCGGGCCTGACGGGCGCCCGGTCGTTGACCGCGCGGGCCCGCGGCAGACCAAAAAACCGGCGACTATCCGAACCACGCGCCGTCACAAACCGCGTTCAAGCTGTTCCCGGCGCGCTCGCACTGGACGGCCATCGAGCCGGGCTGGGAAGAGGTCGCCGACTACGCCCTCGATTGGGCGGCGGCCCAGGCCCCGGTCAGGGTCGCCCCGCTCCATCCGGCGGCCGCCGCCTGATCGTCTATGTCAATCGAACCTGATGACCGGAGAAAGAGACATGCCCTTCATCACCACCCGTGACGGGACCGAGATCTTCTACAAGGAGGGAGGCCAGGGTCAGCCGATCCTGTTCTCCCACGGCTGGCCGCTGACCGCCGACAGCTGGGACCCCCAGATGGTGTTCTTCGCGGCCCACGGCTATCGCGTCATCGCCCATGACCGCCGAAGCCACGGCCGCTCCGCCCAGACCTGGGACGGCCACCATATGGACCAGTACGCCGACGATCTGGCCGAGCTCATCGAGGCCCTCGATCTGAAGGACCTGATCATCGTCGGCCATTCCACCGGCGGGGGCGAGGTCGCCCGCTATCTTGGCCGACATGGCACGGGACGGATCGCCAAGGCGGTGCTGTTCGGGGCGGTGCCGCCGCAGATGCTGCAGACGGACGACAACCCCGGCGGCCTGCCATTGGCGGTCTTCGACGGCATCCGCGCGGGCACGCTCGGCGACCGCTCGCAGTTCTACAAGGACCTGACCCTGCCCTTCTACGGCTTCAACCGGCCGGGGGCGGCGGTGTCGGAGGGCCTGCGCGACGGCTTCTGGCTGCAGGGGATGACCGGCGGGCTGAAGGGCCAGCTCGACTGTATCAAGGCCTTTTCGGAGACGGACTTCACCGAGGACCTGAAGAGGATCGATGTGCCGACCCTGGTGATCCACGGGGACGACGACCAGATCGTGCCCATCGCCGCCTCCGCCCTGCGCACCGCCGAGCTTGTGGCCGACGCCACCTTGAAGATTCTGCCGGGGGGCAGCCACGGCTATAGCGCCACCCACCCGGCGGAGTTCAACGCGGCCTTGCTGGACTTCTTCCAGGGGTGAGCAGGGCAGGGGCGCCGGCTAGAGCTTGCGCACGAACTCCGCGCGCAGCACCAGGCCCTTGATGGCCTCGTGGCGGCAGTCGATCTCCTGGTCGTCCCCGGTCAGGCGGATGGAGCGGATCACCGCGCCGCGCTTGAGGGTCTGGCCGGCGCCCTTGACCTTGAGGTCCTTGATCAGGGTGACGCTGTCGCCGTCGGCGAGCAGGTTGCCGACCGCGTCGCGGACCTCCACGGCCGTCGCGGTCGTCGCGGGGGCGGACGCCGCGTCGGCGGCGCTGATCCACTCGCCCGTGGCCTCGTCATAGACGAAGTCGTCATCCCCCGCGGCCATCGGCTAGGCCTGCATCGTCCATCCCTCGACGCCCATCGCCGCCTGGCGCAAGGCCTCGGAGCGGGTGGGGTGGGGATGGCAGGTGCGGGCCACGTCCTCGGACGCGCCGCCGAACTCCATGGCCAGGCAGTATTCGGCGATCATGTCGCCGACGTTGGGGCCGACCATGTGCGCGCCGAGGATGCGATCGGTCTTGGCGTCGGCCAGGACCTTCACGAAGCCTTCGGTCTCGTGATTGATCTTGGCCCGCGAATTGGCGGCGAAGGGGAATTTGCCGACCTTGTAGGCAACGCCTTCGGCCTTCAGCTCCTCCTCGGTCTTGCCGACCGTGGCCACCTCCGGGAAGGTGTAGATCACCCCGGGGATGATCCCGTAGTTCACATGGCCGGCCTTGCCGGCGATCAGTTCGATACAGGCCACCGCCTCGTCCTCGGCCTTGTGCGCCAGCATCGGGCCGGAGGTGACGTCGCCCACCACCCACACGCCGGGGGCGGTGGTCTTGAAGTGGTCGTTGGCGATCACGCCGCGCTTGTCCGGAACGATGCCCACCGTTTCCAGGCCGAGCCCCTCGGTGTAGGGCCGCCGGCCCACGGCCAGCAGCACATAGTCGGCCTGCAAGGTCTCGGCCGCGCCGCCGGCGACCGGCTCGTAGGTCAGGTCCACGCCGGTCTTCGACACCTTGGCCCCGGTGACCTTGGCGCCCAGCCGGAACTCGAAGCCCTGTTTGGTGAGGGCGCGCTGGAAGGTCTTGGCGGTCTCCTCGTCGATCCCCGGGGTGATGCGGTCGAGGTATTCCACCACGGTGACCTTGGCCCCCAGGCGGCGCCACACCGAGCCCAGCTCCAGGCCGATGACGCCGGCGCCGATGACCACCAGATGCTTGGGCACCTCCGGCAGCGTCAAGGCGCCGGTGGAGTCGACGATCCGCTGATTGTCGACGGTGACCCCGGGCAGGGACGAGGGAACCGATCCGGTGGCGATGACGATGTTCTTGGCTTCCAGCGTCTGTTCGGCGCCGTCAGCGGCCTTGACCACGACCTTGCCGGCGCCGGCGATGCGGCCCCAGCCCTTGATCCAGTCGACCTTGTTCTTCTTCATCAGGAACTCGACGCCCTTGGTCAGGGCGGCGACGCTGTCGTCCTTCTGCTTCATCATCTGCGGCAGGTTCAGGGTCGGCGTCCCGTCGATGCCGATCCCGGCGAAGTCCTTGGTCGCCATCTCGTACATTTCCGAGGCGTGCAGCAGGGCCTTGGACGGCATGCAGCCGACATTGAGGCAGGTCCCCCCCAGGGTCGGGCCGCCTTCGACGATGGCGACCTTCAGCCCGAGCTGGCCGGCGCGGATGGCGCCATTATAGCCCCCGGGACCGGCTCCGATGATGACGACGTCGTAGTTAGCCATGGGTCACTCCTGCGGTGGGCGGCGCAAACTAGCGGGCCGCGCGATGCAATCAAGCGAATGGGCCGAGGTCGGCCCATTCGATCACCTGTAGCCCGTCGATTTGGGCGAAATGCCGGACGTTGCCGGTCATCAACGTCCAGCCCCTAGCCAAAGCCTGGCCGCCGATAAGTGTGTCGACGACGCCGATCCGGCGGCCGGCCTTCTGCAGCCGCACCAGCACCGCGGCTGACGACTGGGCGTCAGTCGTCGTGAAATCCGCGTCAGGTATCTCGCCGAGCAGCGCCTCGACTTCCCGCATCCGCCGATGCGGCTGGGCGCTCAGCAGAGCGCCTGCGATCAACTCGTGCGCGACCAGCGATGGCAGGCAGGCTTGATGGCCCGATCGCCTGGCGCGGTCCAAAGCCTCGGCGCCATCGGGCCGCCGCCCCCGCAGAAGATCGACCGCAACACTGGTGTCCAGGGCGACGATCATTCGTCCCAGGGCTTGATGTCTTCCATCAATTCGCGTGGCGGCGGGTCGGGGAAGGGGTTGTCGGGATCGCGCAAGGCGTCGAGCTTGCGCCACAGGGCCGAGAAGTCCTTCGGCTTGGGTCTGAGGATCACCTCCTCGCCCACCTTCGTGATCTCCACCTCCTCGCCCTCGAAGCGAAACGCTTTGGGAAGGCGCACGGCTTGGCTGCCACCGTGAGAGAACAATTTTGCCGTGGCGCGAGGCATTATCATGATCCGTATCTACACCCCGTAGATATACAGCAGGGGCTGCCTGAAAGGAAGAGGGCGACGCACCTTACGATGCGCCGCCCAGTCCAACAGGATGGTGATTTAAGTTACACCGAACGCCTTGCGGCGATGGGAAGAGGTCTACACGGCACAGCTTAACATCGGCTTGCGCCGCCGGCCTAAAGGTCCAGCAACAGGCGCTGCGGATCCTCGACCGCGTCCTTCAACTTGACCAGGAACGTCACCGCCTCCTTGCCGTCGACGACGCGGTGGTCGTAGCTGAGGGCCAGATACATCATCGGCCGGATCACCACCTGGCCGCCGAGGGCGATGGGGCGGTCCTGGATCTTGTGCATCCCCAGGATGCCCGACTGAGGCGCGTTGAGGATCGGCGTCGACATCAGCGAGCCGTAGACCCCGCCGTTGGAGATGGTGAAGGTTCCGCCCTGCATGTCCTCGATGGACAGCTGGCCGTCGCGGGCCTTCTTGCCGGCCTCGCCGATGGCCTTCTCGATCCCGGCCAGGTCCATGGCGTCGGCGTCACGGATCACCGGCACCACCAGGCCCTTCTCGGTGCCGACGGCTACGCCGAGGTCGTAGTGGTTCTTGTAGACGAGAGTGTCGCCGTCGATCTCGGCGTTGACGGCGGGCACCGCCTTCAGGGCGGCGATGGCGGCCTTCACGAAGAAGCCCATGAAGCCCATCTTGACCCCGTGGCGCTTCTCGAAGGCGTCCTTGTACTGGCTGCGCAGGGCCATGACCGCGGTCATGTCGACCTCGTTGAAGGTCGTCAGCATGGCGGCGGTGTTCTGCGCCTCCTTCAGGCGGCGGGCGATGGTCTGGCGCAGGCGGGTCATGCGGACCCGCTCCTCGCGCTCGTGCACCGGGCGGGGCGCGGCGGGCGCCGCGGCCACGGCGGGCTGGCTGGCGCGGGCCTCGAGGGCGGCCAGGGCGTCGCCCTTGGTCACGCGCCCGTCCTTGCCCGTGCCGGCGACGGCCGAGGTGTCGAGGCCGGTCTCCGTGGCGATGCGCTGCACCGACGGCGACAGCGAGGCGTTGGACGGCTTGGCCGAGGTGTCCGGGACGGGCCCGGACGAAGGCGGGGCCTGGCCCTTGACCGGTTCCGGCTGGGCCTCGCCCGCGGGCGCCTCGGCGGCGGCGGGCTTGGACGGCGGGGCAACGGCGGCGGCCGGCTTGGCGGCGGCGCCCTTGCCTTCGGAGACGATCCCCAGGACCTGGCCGCGGGTGACCGTGGCGCCCTCCTCGGCGGCGATGGCTTCAAGCACGCCGTCCGCCGGGGCGGAGACCTCGAGGGCGACCTTGTCGGTCTCCAGCTCGACCAGGACCTCGTCCTTCTTGACCGCGTCGCCCGGCTTCTTGGACCACCGGCCGACGGTGGCCTCGCTGACGGATTCGCCCAGCGCCGGAGTGAGGATGTCGGCCATGGTTCGGTATTCCTGTTCCTGCCCGCCCTGGCGTCCAGGTGCGGGGTAAATGCTAAAGTCTTAGGCGAGCGCTTCGGCCAGGAAGGTCTCGAGTTCCTTCAGGTGGCGGCTCATCAGGCCGGCGGCGGTGGAGGCCGAGGCCGGCCGGCCGACGTAGCGGGCGCGGGTGGCCTGGATCTTCAACTTGGCCAGGGTCAGCTCGAGCCAGGGATCGACGAAGGACCAGCCGCCCATGTTCTTCGGCTCTTCCTGGCACCAGACCAGTTCGGCGTTCTTGAACCGGGCCAGCTCGGCGGACACCGACTTCATCGGCCAGGGATAGAACTGCTCCAGCCGCAGCAGATAGATGTCGTCGGCGCCGGCCTTCTCGCGCGCGTCAAGCAGGTCGTAATAGACCTTGCCCGAGCACAGGATCACGCGGCGGATCTGGTCGTCGGCCTTCAGCTTGACCTCGGTGAGGCCGTTGCCGTTCTGGGCGTCGTCCCACAGCACCCGGTGGAAGGACGAGCCATCCGCCATCTCCGCCAGGGGCGAGATCGCCTTCTTATGCCGCAGCAGGCTCTTGGGCGTCATGATCACCAGCGGCTTGCGGAAGGGCCGGTGCAGCTGGCGGCGCAGGATGTGGAAGTAGTTGGCCGGGGTCGAGCAGTTGGCGACGATGAGGTTGTCCTCGGCGCACATCTGCAGGAAGCGCTCCAGCCGCGCGGACGAGTGCTCCGGCCCCTGGCCTTCGTAGCCGTGGGGCAGCAGCATCACGAGGCCGCTCATGCGCAGCCATTTGCGCTCGCCCGACGAGATGAACTGGTCGATCACCACCTGGGCGCCGTTGGTGAAGTCGCCGAACTGCGCCTCCCAGCAGACCAGGGTGTTGGGGTCGGCCAGGGAGAAGCCGTATTCGAAGCCGACCACGGCCTCTTCCGACAGGGCCGAGTCGATGACCTCGTAGTTGGCCTGGCCGGGGCGGATGTTGTTGAGGGGCGTGTAGTGCTCCTCGGTGGTCTGGTCGATGATGTCGGAATGGCGCTGGGTGAAGGTCCCGCGCACGCTGTCCTGGCCCGACAGGCGCACCGGGAAGCCCTCGTCGAGCAGGGTGGCGAAGGCGAGGTGCTCGGCCATCGCCCAGTCGAGGTTCTGCCCGCTCTCGATGGCGGCGCGGCGATTGTCGATCACCCGGCGCACGGTCTTGTGCACGTCCAGCCGGTCCGGCAGGGCGGTGACCAGGCGGCCGAGTTCCTGCAGCCGGGTCAGGGGCACGCCGGTCTCGCCGCGCTCCTCCACGGCCGGCAGGCCGATCTTCGACCACTTGCCGTCCAGCCAGTCGGCCTTGTTGGCCTTGTAGGTCTTGGCGGCCTCGAACTCCTTGTCGAGGAAGGCGTCGAACTCCGCCACCCAGGCCTCGGACTGCTCGGCGGTGATCACCCCCTCGTCGACCAGGCGCTTGGCGTAGATCTCGCGGGTCGAGGCCAGGCCCTTGATGCGCTTGTACATCAGGGGCTGGGTCATCGTCGGGTCGTCGCCCTCGTTGTGACCGAAGCGGCGGTAGCAGAACATGTCGATGACCACGTCCTTGCCGAACTGCTGGCGGAACTCGGTGGCCACCTTGGCGGCGAAGACGACCGCCTCGGGGTCGTCGCCGTTGGCGTGGAAGATCGGCGCCTCGACCATCAGGGCCACGTCCGACGGATAGGGGGACGAGCGCGAATAGCGCGGGTTGGTGGTGAAGCCGATCTGATTGTTGACGATGAAATGCACCGTGCCGCCGGTGCGGAAGCCCTTCAGCCCCATCAGGGTGAAGCATTCGGCGATGACGCCCTGGCCGGCGAAGGCGGCGTCGCCGTGCAGCAGCAGCGGCATCACATGGCTGCGGCCGCCGTCGGGGTTCTCACGCAACAGGAAGGCCTGCTTGGCGCGGGCCTTGCCGATCACCACCGGGTTGACGATCTCCAGGTGGGACGGGTTGGCGGTCAGGGACAGGTGGACGCTGTTGCCGTCAAAGCTGCGGTCCGACGAGGCGCCGAGGTGGTATTTGACATCGCCCGAGCCCTCGATGTCGGTGGGCAGGGACGAGCCGCCCTGGAACTCGTGGAAGATGATGTGGTGCGGCTTGCCCATGACGGCGGCCAACACATTGAGGCGCCCGCGGTGGGGCATGCCCAGGATGATGTCCTGAACCCCGAGCGCGCCGCCGCGCTTGATGACCTGCTCCAGGGCCGGGACCATGGCCTCGGCGCCGTCCAGGCCGAAGCGCTTGGTGCCGGGGAAGCGGCGATGGCAGAAGCGCTCGAAGGTCTCCGCCTCGATCAGCTTCTTGAGGATGGCGATCTTGCCCTCGGGGGAGAACTGGATCTCCTTGTCGCGGCCCTCGATGCGTTCCTGGAGCCAGGCCTTCTCCTGCGGATCGGTGATGTGCATGTACTGCACGCCCAGATTGCCGCAGTAGGTGCGCCGCAGGATCGACAGGATCTCGCGCAGGGTCGAGGTCTCCAGCCCCAGCACGTAGTCGAGGAATATCGGCCGATCCAGGTCGGCGTCGCTGAAGCCGTAGGTGGCCGGATCCAGTTCGCCCGAGCCCGGTTTCTCGGCCATGCCGAGGGGGTCGAGGTTGGCGGCGAGGTGGCCGCGCATCCGGTAGGCGCGGATCATCATGATCGCGCGCAGGGAATCCAGGGTGGCGGCGCGGATCGCCTCGGGGGTGGCGCCCGGCTTGGCGGCCAGACCCTTGGCCAGCTTGGCCTCCACGGCCGGCCACTGGCCGTCCAGGGCCGACAGCCACTCCTCGCGCGGTTCCGGCGAGGCTTTGGGCGTCCACGACGGCTCTACCGTCGCGGCGGCGATTTCCTCGCCCCGGTCGCGCAGGGAGGCGAAGAACGCCTGCCAGGAGGCGTCCACCGAGTCCGGCGCCTGCGACCAGCGCGCATACAGATCCTCCACGAAGCCCGCGTTGGCCCCGTAGAGGAAAGAGGTTTCCGTCAGGACCTGGTTAAGCCGCCCGGAGTCGTCCGCCATGATATCGATCCATCGGCGCCCCCGCCGCGCCAGGCGGACCGCCGTCTTCTAGTCCTAGCCTCAGGCGCCCTTGAGCACCTCGAGAAGCGTTTGCCCCAATGCCGCCGGAGACGGCGACACGCGAATGCCCGCAGCCTCCATGGCCGCGATCTTGGTGTCGGCCCCGCCCTTACCACCCGAAATAATGGCGCCGGCGTGACCCATCCGGCGTCCCGCGGGCGCGGTGCGCCCGGCGATGAAGCCGACCATCGGCTTCTTTACCTTGGAATGCTTAATGAACTCGGCCGCATCCTCCTCGGCGGAGCCGCCGATCTCACCGATCATGATGATGGATTCCGTGGCCGGGTCGGCCAGGAACATCTCCAGGATGTCGATGAACTCGGTGCCCTTCACCGGGTCGCCGCCAATGCCGACGGCGGTGGTCTGGCCGAGGCCCACTTGGGAGGTCTGGAACACGGCTTCATAGGTAAGGGTGCCCGAGCGCGAGACAACGCCCACCGAGCCCTTGCGGAAGATGTTTCCGGGCATGATGCCGATCTTGCACTCGCCGGGGGTCAGCACGCCGGGGCAGTTGGGGCCGATCAGCCGCGACTTGGAGCCGGACAGGGCGCGCTTCACCTTGACCATGTCCAGCACCGGGATGCCCTCGGTGATGCAGACGATCAGGGGGATTTCGGCGTCGATCGCCTCCAGGATGGAGTCGGCGGCGAAGGGCGGCGGCACATAGATGACCGAGGCGTCGGCGCCGGTGGCCTCACGGGCCTCGGCGACGGTGTCGAACACGGGCAGGTTCAGGTGGGTCTGTCCGCCCTTGCCGGGGGTGACCCCGCCGACCATCTTGGTGCCGTATTCGATGGCCTGCTCGGAGTGGAAGGTCCCCTGGGCGCCGGTGAAGCCCTGGCAGATGAGCTTGGTGTCTTTTGTGATCAGGACGGACATTAGTGAGTTTCCAACTTCCAGGGCACGCCCAAGCCAATAGACGTCCCTTGGCCGGTATTCTGCACGAACACCATTCTAACTTTCTGCGCGCGCACTAACTCCAGCATGGCGGGATCATCGTATCCCTTCACTGGTATATGTTCGCCGCCTTGATCGACAAAGGGATACACGCCCCCATCACTACTTTCCATTGTAGAGGGAACGCCCGCCCAATTGACAGCAGCTTGGGCAAAAATCGGATCGGCGTTGGTGATTATAGAGCAGATACGGATGGCTAAAGAGCGTCCACCGCCAGCGGGCTCAGAAGAATCGGCAACCATCAGAATGTAGCCCGCGTCACCTTGGCGTTTCATTCGGCCTAGCGGCGATTGTAGCTGACCATTGTCTTGCCACTCCTTTAGCAGACCGGCTGGAGCAGGCCCCCAACCGGCTGCATCAGCTGCGGCTAGCGCTCTGGTTGACTCAGAATTGTTCTGTACACAAATCGCCTTGAATTCCTCAATGCCGCTTGCGTGCGCGGCGCCCGCCAGGATTGCGCAGCCGAGGCCAAGTGCCAAAGCGCGCATCAGGCGCCCCCGCGCACGGCTTTGACGATCTTCTCTGCCGCGTCGGACAGGTCGTTGGCGGCGATGACGTTGAGGCCCGAGCCGGAGATGATGGCCTTGCCCTCTTCGACGTTGGTGCCTTCCAGGCGCACCACCAGCGGGACCTTCAGCCCCACCTCCTTGACCGCCTCGACGACCCCCTCGGCGATGATGTCGCAGCGCATGATGCCGCCGAAGATGTTGACCAGGATGCCCTTCACGCTGGGGTCCGAGGTGATGATCTTGAAGGCCGCGGTGACCTTCTCTTTCGAGGCGCCGCCGCCCACGTCGAGGAAGTTGGCGGGCTCTGCGCCGTAGAGCTTGATGATGTCCATGGTCGCCATGGCCAGGCCGGCGCCGTTGACCATGCAGCCGATCTCGCCTTCCAGCGCGATGTAGGAAAGGTCGTAGTTGGAGGCCTCGACCTCCTTCTCGTCTTCCTCGGTGATGTCACGCAGGGCGCGGACGTCGTCGTGGCGATACAGGGCGTTGCTGTCGAACGACACCTTGGCGTCGAGCACCCGCAGGTCGCCGTCATTGGTGACGATCAGCGGGTTGATCTCCAGCATCGCCATGTCCTTGGCGGTGAAGGCCTCGTAGAGCATCTGCAGCAGGGGATAGGCCTGCTTGGCCGACGGCCCTTCCAGCTTCAGGGCCTTGCGCAGGGCCAGGCCGTGGTGCGGGAAGACCCCCGTGGCGGGGTCGATGGAGAAGGTGATGATCTTCTCGGGAGAGGCGTGGGCCACCTCCTCGATGTCCATGCCGCCCTCGGTGGAGGCGACGACGGCGATCCGCGAGGTCTCGCGATCGACCAGCAGGGACAGGTAGAGCTCGCGGGCGATGGCCGCGCCTTCCTCGATGTAGAGGCGGCGCACCAGGCGCCCCTTGGGGCCGGTCTGGTGGGTGACCAGGGTCATGCCCAGCATGCGGGTCGCCTCGGCGCGCACGTCATCGAGGGACTTGACCACCTTGACCCCGCCGCCCTTGCCGCGGCCGCCGGCGTGGATCTGGGACTTGACCACCCAGACCGGGCCGCCGAGCTCCTGGGCGGCCCTGACGGCCTCCTCGACCGAGAAGGCGGGGAAGCCCCGCGGGATGGGTACGCCGAACCCCTTGAGGACGGCTTTGGCTTGGTATTCGTGGATGTCCATCAGGCCCGATGCGGCTGTAGGGAACAACCGCGTGTCAGACGGCCGCTCACCTTGGCGTGATCATGTGGGCGCGGGTTATAGAGGGGGGCCGGGGGGGGCGCAACCGCGGTGGCGGACGAATTGGCCGAAAGCCCGCGAATGGTTTCCCGCTGCAGGCGCGGCCTAGCGGCCGTCGGCGGTCCAGCCGCCGCCCGACGCCTGGTAGAGGCCTACCCGGGCGTTCAGCTGGTCGGCGTCCGCCTGCACCAGGCCGAGGTCGACACTGAGCAGGGCGCGCTGGGCGTCGACCACCTCCAGATAGGGGGAATAGCCCGCCTGGAACCGGTTGCGGGCGTGGCGCAGGGCGTCCGCCGCCGCCGTCCGCTGCGCCGCCAGATGGGTCCGCTGGTCGGCGAGCCGCGCCGCGGCGGCCAGGTTGTCCTCGACCTCGCGGAAGGCCGTCAGCACTGTTCGGGCATAGGCCAGGGCCGCCTGGTCGCGGCGCGCCGCCGCCGCCCCGGCCTGGGCCCTCAGCCGTCCGCCGTTGAGGATCGGCGCCAGGACGCTTCCCCCCAGGGACCAGACACGCACCGGATCGGCTAGGGCCGAGGACAGGACCGTCCCGGCCGAGGCGGTCAGCCGGACCTGGGGCAGGAACTGGGCCCGCGCCGCCGCCAGGCTGGCGTCCGAGGCGGCCAGGGTGAACTCGGCCTGGGCGATGTCGGGCCGCCGCCGCAAAAGGTCCGCCGGCAGCCCCTCGGGGATGGGCGGCGTCCGCAGCGCGGCCAGGGTCTTTCCGCGTGCGATGGCGCGGGGCGGGTCGCCCGCCAGCAGGCTCAGCGCGTCTTCCTGGCGGGCGATCTGCAGCTCGACCTGGGGAATGAGCTGGGCGGTCGCCTCAAATTCCGACTCCGCCTGGCGCAGTTCCAGCTGCGACGTATAGCCGACGCGGGCGCGGTCGCGGGCGATCCGCAGGGCCTCCGCCCGGCTGGCCAGGGTGTCGCGGGCCACCGCCAGGCGGGCGTCGAGGGCGCGCAGGGTGATGTAGCCGCTGGCCGTGGCCGCCGCCACGCTCAGCCGCGCGGCATCGGCCGCCGCCTGGCTGGCCTGGGCGCCGCGGCGGGCCGCGTCGACCTGGGTCGACACCCGGCCGAACAGGTCGAGCTCATAGGCGGCCTGGAAGACCGGCTGGGCGCTGGCGGTCTCCGTCGCCCGGCCG
The DNA here is from genome assembly GCA_965279095.1 of Caulobacteraceae bacterium. Classification (GTDB taxonomy): domain Bacteria; phylum Pseudomonadota; class Alphaproteobacteria; order Caulobacterales; family Caulobacteraceae; genus CBDIHH01. The sequence goes on along the minus strand of CBDIHH010000007.1, from coordinate 845,346 downwards.
AAGGCGTCGAGGCTGCGGGCGCGGGCGGCGCCCACGCCCAGGTCGAGGGTCGGGAAGGTCTGGGCGCGCGCCGCCTGCTCCTGGGCGCGCGCCTCGCGCACGCGGGCGACGGCGATGGCCACGTCAAGGTTTCGCGCCAGGGCCCGCTGTACGAGGCTGGACAGGATCGGGTCGTCGAAGCCCGTCCACCAGTCGCGGTCGACGGGCGCCGCAGGCGACACGGCGGTGCGCCAGGCCGGCGGGGGCGTGACCGCGGCCTGCGGCGGCGGCGGCGGGCCTACCCCCGCGCAGCCTGTCAGTAGCGCGGCGACCAGGAGGACGACCGGCCGCCTCACGGGCGGGTGTCCACGCGGGCCTCGACCGACATGCCGGGCCGCAGCCTGGCCGCCAGGGGCTGGCCCGGGTCGATGGTGATGCGCACGGCGATGCGCTGGGAGATCTTGACGAAATTGCCCGTCGCATTGTCCGGCCGGATCACCGAGAACTCGCTGCCGGCGGCCGGCGCCAGCTGCTGGACATGGCCCCTCAGCTCGGCCCCGCCCAGGGCGTCGACCTTGACCGTGGCGGGCTGCCCCGGCGCCATGCCGGCCGTCTGACGCTCCTTGAAGTTGGCTACAACCCAGACCGCCTTGGGCACCAGATAGGTCAGCTGGCTGCCGGCGGTGACATACTGGCCGAGGCGCACGCCCAGCTCGCTCACCTGGCCGTCCTGGGGCGCGCGCACCACGGTGTTGGCCAGATCGATCTGCGCCAGGCGGCGGGCGGCCTCGGCGCTGACCAGGGAAGCCTGCAGGCCGCCGCGGCCGACCACCACCGTGCGCACCTGCTCCTGGGCGATCGCCTGCTGGGCCTGGGCCTGGCGCACGGCCGCCTGGGCCTGGCGCAGGGCGGCGAGGGTCTGGTCGCGCTCGCGCAGGGACACGGAGCCCTCGGCGGCCAGCTCGGCGACCCGGCCCATGTCGGCCTGGGCGCGCACCAGCTGGGCGCGGGCGTTATCGACGGCCGCCGCCTGGCCGGCCAGGGAGGCCTGGCTCGACCGCTGGCTTTGCTGGGAGTTGCTGAGGCCCGCCGCCTGGCCGGCCACATTGGCCTCGGCCTGGGCGAGGCGCTGCCGATAGATGCGGTCGTCGATGCGCAGCAGGGGCTGGCCGGCCTTCACCGGCTGGAAGTCCTGCACCATCACCTGGGCGACATAGCCGTTCACCTGCGGCGAGATCACCGTCGTCTGACCGCGGACGTAGGCGTTCTCGGTGGACTGGGTCAGGCGCTGGAAGGGCGGCAGCCCCCAGGCGTAGAGCACCAGCAGGATGCCCGCGACCAGCAGGCCGACGAACAGCAGCGTGCCCTTGGGGCCGCTCCTCTGCGGCGACCAGCGGGGGGGCCGCGCCGGGGCCGCGCTCGCGTCCACAGGATCTTGGCCGTCCGTCATGCGCTCTCTATCCGCATCTGCTGGATCGCGGCCAGCTCCTTGCCGATCGGGTTGATGCCGTGGCGGCGCAGGTACAGCCAGCGCCGGGCGACCAGCACCAGAGCCACGGCGGCTAGAACCGCGATCAGCATGAAGACGTCGTTGAAGGCGAGGATGTTCGCCTCCCGCGTGGTCTGCTGCCCAAGCATCACCACCCCCTGGGCCTGCCGCAGAGTGGGGTCGCCGAGCACCCGGCCGTAAGCCCCGCCGAGCTGCTGGACCCGCTGGGCGACCAGGGGGTCGGTCATCACCAGGGACTGGGCCAGCTCGTGGGAGTGGAACTTCTCGCGCACGATCTGGAAGGTGCCGAGCAGGGCCGTGCCCCCCAGGCCGCCGAGGGTCTGGGCGATGGCGAACACGGCCGAGAAACTGACCATGTGACTGGGGCCGCGCACGATCGCGCGGATGACCCCGAGCATCAGGGTGGGGCCGAGGAAATAGATGGCCGCGAAGGCGATCAGGCCCTGGCTGAGATAGAGGTTGGCCGGCCGCGTCAGGTTGGTCACGTGGGCGTCGATCAGGGCGCCCGCCAGGATCAGCGCCACCGAGATCATGATCGGCCGCACGAGGTCGGCCGGATCGAGCCGCGCGACGCTGACGACGAGGCCCGCCAGGGTCGCGCCCGTGACGACGGCGTAGAGCCTGACCAGCTGGTCCTGGCCCATGCCCACCGCCGTCAGCACGCCGAGCGTGCCGAAATTCTGTTCGGACAGCAGGACCCGCATGACCGCGGCCACCGCCGCGAAGCGCAGCATGTCGACGCTGCGGATCCACCGGGTGTCAAGCAGGGGTCTGGCGCGGTTGTGTTCGATCAGCAGGGCCGCGCCGATCAGGGCGATGGAGGCGGCCGTGGCGTAGCCGAGCCAGGGCGTGGTCCACCAGACGATCCGTCCCTGCACCAGCACGGCGGTCAGCAGCGCCAGGCCGGGGGCGAGCAGCAGGAAGGTCAGCCCGTCGAGCCATTCGAAGACGTCCGCCTGGTCGCTCGGCGGCAGGCGGAGCAGGGCGATCGAGGCGAGGCAGGTCAGCGCCAAGCCGAACTCAAACAGATGTAGATTCTGGATATCGCCGCCGCTGAGCAGCAGGGGCGAGATGACCCGCGACAAGGGGAGGGCGACCTGGGTGAAGCCCAGGCCGATGATCATCCCGCCGATGCGCAACCGCGCCGGCATCGCCTGCATGACGTAGAAGAAGGCCAGGGGCGTCAGGCCGCCGGCGATGACTCCGGCGGCGGCGCGGATGACCAGCTCGCTGGCGAAGCTCTGGGCGAACACCTGGGCGCCGGTCAGGATCACAAAGCCGATCAGGAACACCCGGGTGATGTTCTGCAGGCCGAACTGCTGGCGCGCCTTCACCAGCAGGAAGCCGGTGAAGATGTTGGTCATGGAATAGGCGGCCACCAGCCAGCCGCCCTCCACGGGGGTGAGCCCGAGCGCGCCCTGGATCTGCGGCAGGTTGGCGATCAGCAGTCCGTTGCTGAGGCCGCTGGCCAGGGCGATCAGGACCCCGATCAGGGCGTAGCCGATCCGGCGCGCCATGGGGTGTTCCGGCGTCGCCGGCGACCCGACCATCATCGGCCGCTCATGCGGCTGGAACTGGTAGGCGGGCCCCGCCACGCTTCGGCTCACGACCCTGCCGGCGCGGAGGGCGCGCCGGCGTCGATGACTGATTTCATCCGGTAGCGCCTCTGCGCCGGCCCGTATGGGGCTGGCGCCGTGGCCTGAACGCCCAAGGCAGAGCTTGGTTGCGCAGTGCAGCATCAGGGGGCCCCTGGCGCGTTCGATGACGGGCGCTGCGGCGCGCAACCTCTCTCGGCCAAGGGGGTTATGAGGCGATGCCCGACCGTTTCGCTGCGGTGCAGCAAGCGCGGTCCGGCCCCCGCTAGACGAGGAGACCCCATGAAGATCCTGATGGTGCTGACGTCCCACGACCGCCTCGGCGACACCGGTGAGAAGACCGGCTTCTGGCTCGAGGAATTCGCCGCGCCCTACTATGTGCTGCTGGACGCCGGCGCCGCGCTCACCCTGGCCTCGCCGGCCGGCGGCCAGCCGCCGCTGGACCCGCGCAGCGACGCGCCCGACGCCCAGACCGCGGCGACCGGGCGGTTCAAAAGCGACCCGGCGGCGCAGGCGGCCCTGGCCGCGACCACGCCCCTGGCGCAAATCGATCCCGGCGCGTTCGACGCCGTCTTCTTCCCCGGTGGACACGGACCCCTGTGGGACCTGGCCGAGAGCGCCGATTCGCGGCGGATCATCGAGGCCTTCGCCGCGGACGACCGCCCCATCGCCGCCGTCTGCCACGCCCCCGCCATCTTCCGCCACACCCAGGCCCCGGGCGGCGCGCCCCTGGTCTCAGGCCGCCGGGTGACCGGCTTCACCAACACCGAGGAGGAGGGCGTGGGCCTGACCAAGGTGGTGCCCTTCCTGGTCGAGGACATGCTCAAGACCAATGGCGGCCTCTACGAGAAGGGCCCCGACTGGGGCTCCTACATCGTCCGCGACGGCAATCTGGTGACCGGCCAGAACCCGGCTTCGTCCGAGGCGGCCGCCCGGGAGTTGCTGACGATGCTCAAGCCTTAGTCGCCGGCCGCACGGCGCCGGTGCTCAGGGGACCTGGCAGGGTCAGTCGGACCTGAGCACCGGGGCCGGGCGCTTCGACAGGGCCTGCAGGGCCGCCAGGACGCCGCCCAGCAGGGCGATGCCGGCGGCGCCGCCGACCAGGGCGAAGACGCCGGCCCAGTCGACGCTCCACTTGGCCTCGAACACCTTGACCACCACCGGCCAGGCGGCCAGCAGGCCCAGCGCCACCCCGGCGACGCCGGCGATCAGGCCGACGGCGCCGTATTCCACCCCGTAGGCGGCCAGCACCTGGCCCCGCGAGGCGCCCAGCACCTTGAGGATCGAGGCCTCCCGGGCGCGGGAGCGGGCGCCGGCGGCGATGGCGCCGACCAGCACCAGCAGGCCGGCCAGGGCGGCGACCCCCGCCGCGCCCCGCACCGCCAGGGCCAGTTTGTCGAACAGGGCGGTGGCGGACTCCAGCTGCTCGCGCACGCTGATGACATTGACCTCGGGGAAGCTGGCTCCCAGGCGGCGCAGGACTGCGTCCTCCTGCGCCTTGTCGGCCTTGGCGATGGCGACGTTGCGCAGCACCGCCCCTTCCAGCGCCCCGGTGTTGAGGATGACGTTGAAGCCGGGGCCGAAGCCGCCGAAGTCGATGTCGCGCAGCACCGCGATCTTGGCGTCGATCTCGCGCCCGAGCACCGAGACGGTGATCTCGTCGCCCAGCTTCAGGCCCCCGCCCTTGGCCGCCTCCGCGCCCATGGCCACCAGGGGCGGGCCGCGATAGCCGCGGGGCCACCAGCGGCCCTGCTTGACGCCGGCATTGGGCGGCTCGCCGTCGATGACGCTGAGGGTCAGGTCGTTGTCATAGGCCCAGCGGGCGCTGCGGTCGATCTGGCCGATCTCGAACGGCTCGCCCTTCAGCCGGACGATGCGGCCGGACGCCATGGGCATGCGCAGGTAGCGGTCGGGGGTCTCGGCGCCGATGGCCTGGCTGACCTCGGCGTCAAAGGCGGCGGCCCGGTCGGCGGGGATTTCGGTGAAGACGATGGACGGGGCGGTCTTGGGGGCCACGTCGCGGATCTGGCCGAGCAGGCTCGACTGGATCAGCACCACCGCGGCCAGCAGGGCCACGCCCAGGCCCACGGCCGGGGCGGCGGTGCGCGCTGCCGAGCGCGGCCCGACCAGATTGGCCAGACCCAGGCGCACCGTGCCTCTTGCGAAGCGGCGGACATGGCCCGCCGCCGTCGCCGCGCCGGCGCCCAGCAGCCACAGGACGACGAAGGCGACCGCGACGCCGGCGATCATGATCCCCGCCACCATCGGCGAGGGGGCGGTGACCACGGCGATGGCCGCCAGCCCCGCCGCCGACGCAAGGGCGCCGACCACCTCTGGCCCGAAGCCCACCCGGCCGGACAGGTTGTTGCGGAACAGGGCGGCGGGGGGCGTGGTGCGCGCCCGCGCCAGGGGTCCCAGCGAGAAGGCTGCGGCGGAGAGCAGGCCGAACAGGCCGGCCATGGCCAGGGGCCTGGGGTAGACGGCGAACAGGGCCGGGACCGGGAGATCCTTGCCGGCGATGGCGGCCAGGCCGAAGGGCGCCGCGGCGCCGATGGCCAGGCCGATCGCCACCCCGACCAGGGCCAGCACGCCCACCTGCAGCAGATAGACGTTCCGCATCAACGCCCCCTCCGCCCCCAGGGCCTTGAGCACGGCGATGGAGCCCTTGCGGGTCTCCAGATAGGCCGACACCGCCCCGGCGACCCCGAGGCCCCCGGCCAGCAGGGAGGCCAGGCCGATGAAGCCCAGGAAATACTCCAGCCGGTCGATCAGCCGCCGGATGCCGGGCGCCGCGTCGCCGCGGTCGCGGATGCGGAAGCCGCCCTTGGGCAGGTCCTTGCGGATGGCGGCGGCGGCGGCCTTGGGATCCACCTGGGGCGGCAGGGCGATGCGGGCGGTGGAGTAGTAGCGCAGGCCGCTGTCCAGGAATCCGCCGCCCTTGAGGACGTCTCGGGTGGTCAGCACCCGGGGGCCGAGCTGGAAGCCGCGGCTCATGCGGTCTGGCTCCCCCACGAGGATGGCGCGGGCGACCATGCGGACATTGCCCACCAGGAAGCGGTCGCCGAGACGGATGCGAAGCTTGTCGAGCAGGGCCTGCTCCACCGCCGCGGCGTTCGGCTCGGCGCGGATCACAGACAGGGCCAGGGGGCGGCCGGCCGCGTCGGTCAACTCGACCTTGCCCGCCAGGGGGTAGGCGGCGTCGACCCCGCGCAGCTCCACCAGACGGCGGTCGCCGCCGGGGCCCTCGGCCATCACCTGGGTGGCGTGGCTGAGGGCCACCCGGCCGGCCTTGCCGAACACCGCCTGCTCGGCCGGGGTGAAGCCCCCCTGGGTCGAGACCGACAGGTCGCCGCCGAGGATATCGCGGGCCTCCGACGCCAGACCGCGGCGGAAGGCCTCGGCGGTGGAGCCGGCCGCGGCGATGGCGGCCACGCCCAGGGCCAGGCAGGCGAGGAAGATGCGAAAGCCGCGCACCCCGGCCCGCAGCTCCCGCGCAGCGAAGCGCGCCGACAGCGGCAAGGACAACAGGGCCATCAGACGATCTTTCCGTCGGCCATGGTGGCCTGGCGGTCGGCGCGGGCGGCCAGGGCCGGGTCGTGGGTGACCATGACCAGGGCGGCGCCGGTCTCGGCCACCAGCTCGAACATCATGTCGGCCACCAGGGCGGCGTTGGCGGCGTCGAGGTTGCCGGTGGGCTCGTCGGCGAACAGCAGGGCCGGGCGGGCGGCCAGGGCGCGAGCCAGGGCCACCCGCTGTTGCTCGCCGCCGGAGAGTTGATGCGGATAGTGGGTGAGCCTGGCGGCTAGCCCCACCCGGTCCAGCCAGGCGCGGGCCGTCGCCATGGCGTCGGCCTGGCCGTCGATCTCCAGGGGCGCGGCGACGTTCTCCTGGGCGGTCATGCTGGGCAGCAGGTGGAAGGACTGGAACACCAGCGACACCCGCCCGCGGCGCAGGCGGGCGCGGCGATCCTCGCCGAGGGGGCCGAGGTCCTCGCCGAACAGGCGCACGGTTCCCGAGGTGGGCCGCTCCAGTCCGGCGGCGAGGGAGATCAGCGACGACTTGCCCGAACCCGACGGTCCCACCACCGCCACCCGCTCGCCCGGGTCCACGGTCAGGGACACTCCGCGCAGGATTTCCACCGGCCCCGCCGCCGACGGCAGGGTAAGGGTGACGTCGGCCAGGCAGAGGGGAACAGGGTGGGTCATTCAATTGCCGTGGTTGAGCGGAGGGATTGTCCCCCTACATAGGCAGCCAACATGTCCCGCGCATTTCCTGAATCCCACAGCCGCCGTCTGCTCATCGGCGCGGCCCTCGCAGCCCTCCTCCCGGCGACCGCCCGGGCCGCGCCGCCGCGCCGCCGCATCGTCACCCTGCTGGGGGATTCCATCACCGCCGGCTACGGCCTGCCGGCCAAGGCGGCCCTGCCCTATCAGCTGGAGACCTCCCTGGGCGGGGCGGCCTCGGGCGTGAGGGTGCGCGGCGCCGGGGTGTCGGGCGACACCACCGCCGACGGCTTGGCGCGGGTGGACTTCAGCGTCCAGCCGGACACCGACGTCTGCGTGGTGGCCCTGGGCGGCAATGACCTGCTGCAGGGGGGCGATCCCAAGCGGGTGCGGGCCAATCTCGACAAGATCGTCGGCCGGCTGAAGGCGCGGGGGATCACCGTGGTGCTGGTGGGACTGAAGGCGCCGTCGGTGATCGGCGCCGGCTACGCCCGCGACTTCGACGCCATCTTCCCCGCCGTCGCCAAGGCGCACGGGGTGTTCCTGGCCCCCAACCTGCTGGCCGGGGTTGCCCTGGACTCCCGCTACAACCAGCGCGACGGCATCCATCCCAACGCCGCCGGGGTGAAGGTTATCGCCGCCCGGCTGGCCCCGCTCATCGCCCAGGCGCTCAAGACCCGGCGATGATCCGCCTGTTCGCCGCCGTCCCGCTGCCCGATGACGTCGCCGAGACCCTCATGGGACTGCAGGACGGCATCGCGGCGGCGCGCTGGCGGCCCGAGGCGGCGCTGCATGTCACCCTGCGATTCTTCGGCGACATCCCCGAGGACCGGGCCGACGACCTGGACGCCGAACTGTCGCGGATCATCGCCGCGCCCTTCCCCCTGGCCGTGCAGGGCGTGGGCGCCTTCGGGGAGGGCCATCGCCTGAACGCCGTCTGGGCGGGGATCGCGCCCAGCGAGCCCCTCGCCCGCCTCGCCGCCCGCTGCGAGACCGCGGCGCGCCGGGCGGGGCTGAAGCCGGAGACGCGCAAGTATCTGCCGCACGTCACCCTGGCCTATCTGACCGACCCGAGCCCGGTCGAGGTCGCCGCCTGGGTGCAGACCCATAACCTGCTGCGCTGCGAGCCCTTCGCGGCCACCGACTTCCGCCTCTATTCCAGCCGGCTGCTGGCCGGGGGATCGCGCTACGAGGTCGAGCAGGTCTACCGGCTCTGACTCTCCTCCCTTGCGCCAACGGCGCGGGGGAGGGGGACCACGAAGTGGTGGAGGGGGCGTGCTACCCGTTAAGGATAGGGCGGCGCTCGCCCCATCCACCCCCGCGCTATGCGCGGCGGTCCCCCTTCCCCGCTGCGCAGGGAAGGAGAGGATCACTCCGCCGCGGCGTAATCCTTGAGGACCCCCAGGGGTACGATCGCCAGGGTCTCCTCGTGGGTGGAGGCCAGCACCACCGGCGGGGCCATGCCGGCGTCGAGGGCTTCCTTCCAGCGCGGGGCGCACAGGCACCAGCGGTCGCCGGGCTTGAGGCCCGGAAAATGGAACTGCGGCTGCGGGGTCGACAGGTCGTTGCCGGCCGCCTTGGAGTAGGCGAGGAACTCGGCGGTCATCACGGCGCAGACCGTGTGCAGCCCCAGATCCTCCGGCCCCGTCTCGCAACAGGCGTTGCGGTAGAAGCCGGTCACCGGATTTCGGCTACAGGGCTCCAGCTCCTGGCCCAGGACGTTCAGGGCCGTCTCGTCGAAACGCATGCTCATGGGTCACCTTAACCCCTGGTCCGCCGGGGCCAAGGGGCAAGCGGCGGCGGCGCGGACCGTTCCGCAATTTGTAGGCCGCGGCCGCTTATCGCCTTGGCGCGGCCACGAGGCCGGGCGATAAAACGCCGCGTGCGAGGAGGCGCGAACCGCAGTGTTGAGCGTCATCCCCCTGTTGGCCCTGGCCCTGGTCCTGCAGGGCGCGGGCCCCGAAGCGACGACGGCGGATGGCGCGATCGCCACCGCGCCGGCGCCTGAGGCGGCCGCCAGCGCCCCCGCCGACGATCCCATCGGCGCCCTGGTGACCCAGGCGCAGGAGGAAGAAGGTGAGGACGGCGCCCCGCCCGAGCCGGCGGCGGCGCCCCCGGCGGCGGCCACCCAGCCCTCCCAAGGCCGGCCCTCGGCGAGCTACCCGGACCCCGCCGCGGCGACCCCTGCCGCGCCCCAGCCCTATGCGCCCTCGCCGGCGACGGCGGGCCTCCCCGGCGGCCCGCAGCCCTATACGTCCCTGCGGCCGACCCCCGGGACGGTGCGGCCCATCTACGCCCAGCCCCTGGTGCGGCTGCCGCCCAAGCCGCAGGGCCTGCTGGACGGCGCCTGGACCCTGGCCGGAGCCGAGCGCGGCGACCCCCTCTACCAGTTCCAGTTCAATGACGTGGGCGGCGGCAGCGAGGTCGAGGGCGCCTGGCGCGATATGCGGCGCAGCGACGCCCTGATCGGATCGGGTCCCGTCTCCAGCGTCGGCTACGACGGCGCGGGCGTCACCATCCGCTTCCTGGAGAAGGGCGCCGGGGAGATGTCGGTGGTCACCCTGCGTCCGGGGGCCGACGGGGCGTGGTCAGGGGAGCTGCGCGGACGCGGGGGCTCGGCCCCCGTGGTCATGCGGCGGAATTGATTCCGCCGATCAGGGCGCCGGCGGCGGCCTGGGCCTGGGCCAGGCGGCCCGGCGTATAGGGCTGGGCCTCGCCCGATCCCCATACCGGCCCGGGCCAGGCGGCGTCGTCGGGGCGGCGGCCGACCACATGCACATGCAACTGCGGGGTGATGTTGCCCAGGGCGCCGACGTTGATCTTCTCCACCGGCTTGCCGAGGGCCGCGCCGATGGCGCGCACGGCGGCGGAGGCCAGCAGGATCTCCTCCATCAGCCGAAGCCGATCGGCGGGGGACAGGTGCTCGAGCTCGCGGGCGCCGGTGCGCCGGGGCGACAGCACGATCCAAGGGAAGCGCGAGTCCGCCTGCAGCCGCGCCTCGCACAGCTTCATCACGCCCAGGGGCTCTGACGTCGCCAGGATGGCGGAGTCGACGACGAACTTCTTGTCCAAAGGGGGCGCCTTGCGATGGGCCCGCGCCAAGTGGCCGGGGTCGAGCGGCGCTGCTCTAGGCGCGCACGGTCTCCGCGTCCACTATCGAATGTTAATCGCGACCACTGGTCTCACGGCCCCCGCTTGCCCGGCGGGCCACAGACCGCTAGACCGCGCCTCACCTGAATTCAGCCCCTCCCACGACAAGACCTTCGGAGACCACTATGGCTCGCGCGAAAATCGCCCTGATCGGCGCCGGCATGATCGGCGGCACCCTTGCTCACATCGCGGCGCGCGAGGAACTGGGCGACATCATCCTGTTCGACATCGCCGAGGGCACGCCCCAGGGCAAGGCGCTCGACATCGCCGAAGCCGCGCCGGTGTTCGGCAAGGACGTGACCCTGAAGGGCGCCAACGACTATGCCGACATCGCCGGCGCCGACGTCTGCATCGTCACCGCCGGGGTGCCGCGCAAGCCGGGCATGAGCCGCGACGACCTGCTGGGCATCAACCTGAAGGTGATGAAGGCCGTGGGCGAGGGCATCAAGGCCCACGCCCCGAACGCCTTCGTGATCTGCATCACCAATCCCCTGGACGCCATGGTCTGGGCGCTGCAGCAGTTCTCGGGCCTGCCTAAGACCAAGGTCGTCGGCATGGCCGGCGTGCTTGACAGCGCGCGTTTCCGCTACTTCCTGGCCGAGAAGACCGGGGTGTCGGTGGAGGACATCCACGCCTGGACCCTGGGCGGCCACGGCGACGACATGGTGCCGATGGTGCGCCACTCGACCATCGGCGGCCTGCCTTTGCCGGTGTGCGTCGAGCAGGGCATGTTCACCCAGGACGAGCTGGACGCCATCGTCAAGCGCACCCGCGGCGGCGGCGGCGAGATCGTCGCCCTGCTGAAGACCGGCTCGGCCTTCTACGCCCCCGCCGAGAGCGGCATCGCCATGGCCAAGTCCTATCTGAAGGACAAGAAGCGGGTGCTGCCCTGCGCCGCCTACCTCGATGGCCAGTACGGGCTGAGCGGCCTCTACGTCGGCGTGCCTGTGGTGATCGGCAAGGACGGGGTGGAGCGGGTCATCGAATTCCCGACCAACGACGAAGAAAAGGCCATGTTCGCGAAGTCGGTGGAGTCGGTGCAGGGCCTGATCGAAGCCTGCAAGGCCATCGACAGCTCGCTGGTCTAAACAAATCCTCCCCCGCCTTGGCGGGGGAGGGGGACCGCGGAGCGGTGGAGGGGGCGAGCCGCTAGCGCCGCGCTCCGCCGCTCGCCCCCTCCGGCATCCCGCTCTTCGGCGGGACGCCACCTCCCCCGCTTCGCCTGTGGCTTCGCGGTGGAGGATCAGAACCACCCCGCCTCCCGCAGCGCCCGCGCATAGGTGCGGCTGACCGGGGCCTCCAGCCCGCCCTTCAGCCGCAGGGTGGCGCGCCCGTCTCCCCGGCGGGCGTCGTCGACGGCGGCGCGGGCCACCCACCAGGAGCGGTGGGTCTGGGCGCCCTCGATGCCGTCCAGCTCGGCGATGGCGTCGGCCAGCCGCATCAGGATCAGGTCCGAGCCCCGCGAGGTGTGCAGGCGCAGGTAGTGGTCCTGGGCCTCGATGGCGTGCAGATCGCCCCCGCGCAGCTTCGCGGGCAGACGCCCGAGGAACCTGGCCGGCGCGTGGTTCGCCGCCGCGTGGGTCTGGGCCGGCTGTCGGTCCGCCAGGTAGTTGAGCGCCGTCACCGCGCAGGTGATGACGAACACCGGCGGGAAATAGCCCAGCACCCCGCCCATGGCGAGCACCCGGCCGCCGAAGAACACCTGGGTGATGGCCCACACCGCCCCGGTCAGGGGAATCGACAGGGCCACGACGATCAGCAGGCCCTGCAGCAGCGGACGGGCCTCGAACCAGCCGAGGCGCTGCACGGCGGCGACCACGAACAGGGCCGCGGTCGCCCCGGTCAGCAGGGTCGTCAGCCAGTAGGCCATCCGCAGGAAGACGGGCGCCGACCCCGATCCGAAGGCGCCGGCCAGGGTCAGGAACGCCGCGGCCGCCGCAGCGATGGCCCAGCCCTTCCATCCACAGGCCACCGCCCGCCTCGCCAGTCGCGAAGCGCGAACGGCGATGGGCGGCGACTCACGCAATTGTGGCGGCGGCTGGCGCATGGGCGACGGCGCGGCTCCGGCGGGGCGGCTAGGTCGGGGGGCCAACCCCGTGGAGCCCCCATGTCGTCGATCAACCCAGCCGCAGCCGCCCTGTCAATCGCCCGCCGCCGCCGCGCCGGCCTCGCCCTCTTGGCGACCGCCGCGGGCGCCGGCGCTCTGCTTGTCCTGAGCCGCGCCGACCTCGCCCTGTTCGCGGTCCAGCCCACCGTGCTGCAGGCCCATATCCTCGCCGCCGCCGGGGCCTTTGGTCTGGGCGGGGCGCTGATGATGGCCCGCAAGGGCCGCGCCTTCCATCGCGCCGCCGGCTGGCTCTGGGTGGCGCTGATGGCGACGGTGGCCGGCTCGTCCCTGTTCATCGTCGGGCTGAACGGCGACGCCTGGTCGTGGATCCACCTGCTCAGCGGCTGGACCCTGATCGCCCTGCCCCTCGGGGTGATCGCCGCCCGTGGTCGCCGACTGACCGCGCATCGCCGCACGATGATGAGCCTCTACTACGGCGGCATGGTCATCGCCGGCGCCTTCACCTTCGTGCCCGGTCGGCTGATGTGGCGACTCTTCTTCGGTTGACCCCTGCGGGGCCATCCCTTGCGCGCGGGCGGATCGCACCCGATATTGAGGGAGCGTCCGATCCCCGGACGCAGAAACCTTCAGGGGTTAGACCTTCGATGAGCGACTACAACCGCGCCACTACGCGAGCGATCCCAGCGGGAACCGCCGATATGGCGGTCGACGCGGGCCTGCGCTCCTTCATGCTCGGCGTCTACAACAAGGTGGCCCTCGGCCTCTTGCTCTCGGCCGCCCTGGCCTTCCTCACCGGCACCTATGCGCCGGTCCGCGACCTGATGTTCTCGGTCTCCGCCACCGGCCGTGTCGGCTACACCATGCTCGGGACCATCGTCAGCTTCTCGCCCATCGTGCTGTTGTTCGGCAGCATGTTCGTGATGAAGAACCCCACGGCCAAGGGCTCAGGCGTTCTCTACTGGGCGGTGGTGTCCGCCATCGGCGCCTCGCTCGGGGTCAACGTCCTGCTCTATACCGGCGCGTCGATCTTCCAGACCTTCCTGATCACGGCGGCGGCCTTCGGCGCGCTCAGCCTGGTGGGTTACACCACCAAGAAGGATCTGACCGGCATGGGCAGCTTCCTGATCATGGGCGTCTTCGGCCTGCTGATCGCCTCGGTGGTGAACATCTTCCTCAAGTCGCCAGGCATGTATCTGGTGATCAACGGCCTCGGCGTGCTGATCTTCGCCGGCCTGATCGCCTATGACACCCAGCGCCTGAAGATGACCTACTACCAGCTGGGCGGCGACACCGCGGCCCAGGGCGTGGCCACCAACTACGGCGCGCTGAGCCTCTACATCAACTTCATCAACCTGTTCCAATTCCTGCTGGCCTTCATGGGCGCCCGCCGCTAGGCGCCGCCCCGGCAGACAAGGCAAAGGCCCGGCGAGCGATCGCCGGGCCTTTTTTCTTGTCCGGGCCTGGTCCTAGACCGGGCCTGCTTCAGGCAAGCTCGTTCAGCTCCACCCCGATCTTCCCGGCGAATGCCGGGATCCAGATCGTAAAGTGCGAGCGTCGAGCCCTATGATCTGGGCCCCGGCCTTCGCGGGGTGATCGGGAATTGGGTGGGTTTGGTTACGACTGAAGGCAACCTGGTCCTAGACCGGCGGCGCCGGCGGGGCGGTGATGACCTCGACATTGTCGTTGAGCAGATAGGCCATCTCCTTCAGGGCGGCCGACTGGTCCTTCCAGGTGGCGGCGGCGCGCACCTCGTCCAGCCGCTTGGGCAGGTCCATGGAGATGCCCTTGAGAATGCATTTCAGGTCGCCGTCGGTTCCGCGCGCCTTGAGGTCCTCGTGGCCCTTCAGGTCCAGGGCGGCCAGTTCGGCGATGGCCGCGGCGAAGGCGTCGAACTGGGGCAGGGCGACGGCCTGCGGCCCGGACCCGGCCTTGGCGAACCCCTCGACCTGGGCCTTCAGCCGCGAGGCCCGGCCGACGATGTCGGCGTAGAGGGGCTCGCGCGCCACCGAGACCGTCGCCGGCGTCGGTATGGACGCGGGGGCGGGGCCGGCGGAGGCGAGGAACAGGAAGGCGGCGGCGGCGATATCGCAGGACATGGTCTTCACCTTTTGCCGGCTATGGCATGGCATTCACTTGGCGGCGCCATCATGGCTGCGCATGGTAAACGAGCCGCTACCGACATCGCCCGATGGAGCCCCGATGCCTGATCTCGACGACGCCTGGCAAAGGCTGGAGACGACCGCTGCGGACCTTCCGCCGATCACCGCCCTGTTCGCCGCCGAGCCTGACCGGCTCACGCGCCTGAGCCTCGACGCCGGCGGCCTGAAGCTGGACCTGTCCAAGCAGCCGTGGTCGGCCGCCGGGCTCGAGGCCGCCTTGGGCCTTGCCGAGGCCGCCGACATCGAGCACGCCCGCCAGCGCCTGTTCTCCGGGGCCGCCGTCAACGCCTCCGAGGGCCGGCCGGCCCTGCACATGGCCCTGCGCGCGCCGGTGGGGGCCGCTTTCCGGGCCCTCGGCGAGCCGGTCTCCAGCGACGTCGAGGCGGTGCGCGCCGCCATGCGCACCTTCGCCGAGGCGGTGCGCGCCGGCGACATCGCCGGGGCCACGGGCCAGACCTTCAACACCGTGGTGCACATCGGCATCGGCGGTTCGGACCTCGGCCCCCGCATGGTCTGGGAGGCCCTCAAGCCCCTGGCCCCGGCCATCGACCTGCGCTTCGTGGCCAATGTCGACGGCGCCGACATCGCCGCCGCCCTCAGCGGCCTGGACCCGGCGCGGACCCTGGTGGTGGTGGTGTCCAAGACCTTCACCACCCAGGAGACCATGGCCAACGCCGAGGCGGCCCGCGCCTGGTTGCGCGGGGCCCTGGGGGCCGGCGCCGACGCTCATCTGGTGGCGGTGTCGGCGGCCCCGGCCGAGGCGGCCGCTTTCGGCGTTGAGGCGGATCGGGTGTTCGGCTTCCGCGACTGGGTGGGCGGCCGCTATTCGGTGTGGTCGTCGGTGGGGCTGTCCTGCGTCATCGGCCTGGGCTGGGAATGTTTCGAGCGCTTCCTGGCGGGGGGCGCCGAGATGGACGCCCATTTCGTGGCCGCGCCCCTGGACCGCAACGGCCCGGTGCTGATGGCCCTGGCCCAGGTCTACAACCGCAACATCCTTCACCGCGGCGCCCGCGCGGTGATCCCCTACGCCCAACGGCTGCGCTACCTGCCGGCCTTCCTGCAGCAGCTGGAGATGGAGTCCAACGGCAAGCGGGTGGGCCCGGATGGACGGCCGGTGGCCCGCGCCACCGCCCCTGTGGTGTTCGGCGAACCGGGCACCAACGGCCAGCACGCCTTCTTCCAGATGCTGCACCAGGGGACCGACGTCATCCCCGTGGAGTTCATCGCCATGGCCCACAGCGACGAGGGCCCCCCGGGGCTGCATGAAAAGCTGCTGGCCAATGTCCTGGCGCAGGCCGAGGCGCTGATGGTGGGGCGCTCTGAAGCGGATGTGCGCGCGGAGCTTCAGGCCAAGGGCGTGGCCGGCGAGGCGGCCGACATCCTGGCGCCGCAGCGCGCCTTCCCCGGCGACCGGCCCAGCACCATGATCGTCATGGACCGGCTGACCCCCGAGCGCCTGGGCGCCCTGATCGCCCTCTACGAGCACAAAGTATTCGTCGAAGGCGTCCTGTGGGGCATCAACAGCTTCGACCAGTGGGGGGTGGAGCTGGGGAAGGCCATGGCCAACCGCATCCTGCCGGAGCTGGAGGGCGGGGCGGCGGCGGCGCACGACCCCTCGACCACGGCCCTGATCGCGCGGCTGAAGGGGTAGACCCGCCGGCGGAACCGGCTGGCAGAGCGTCGAGGTCGGCGCGGCTGGGTCGTCCGGTCAAGCCGGACGATGACGGCGGCGGAGGGCCGACCCCTGGTCTTGACGGCCCGGTTCGGCTATAGCCGCGCCGTGATCAGCACCGGCCAGCCCTGCCACCATCGCCCCTCGACCCTCCCGGGGTCGGGCCGGGACGGCGTGGCCTAGGCCCGACCGCCCCGCTCGCGCCCCGCCGGACGGGGCCGCGCAGGCTTCGTCCGTCGATTTCCCCGCCCTCCTCGACGCCGGACCCCGCCATGCAGAGCTTCCAAACCGTCGCCGCAGCCGCTAAGCGCAGGCCATGAGCGATCCCGCCGCCAACCGTCCCGAAGCCCGCGCGCCGCGGGGGTTCGCCGACAAGCGCGCTCGCGACCTGCGCGCCGAGCGCCAGATCGTCGAGGCCGTCTCCGCGGTCTATGAGCGCTACGGCTTCGAGGCCCTGGACACCGGGGCCTTCGAATACGCCGACGCCCTGGGCAAGTTCCTGCCCGACGCCGACCGCCCAAACGAGGGGGTGTTCGCCCTGCAGGACGACGACGAGCAGTGGGTGGCGTTGCGCTACGACCTCACCGCCCCCCTGGCCCGCTTCGCCGCGCAGAACTGGGAAACCCTCCCCAAGCCCTTCCGCCGCTACGCCGTGGGTACGGTGTGGCGCAATGAGAAGCCGGGGCCGGGACGGTTCCGCGAGTTCGTCCAGTGCGACGCCGACACGGTGGGCTCGTCGCGCCCGGAGGCCGACGCCGAGATCATCGCCATGGCCGCCGAGGGTCTCGAGGCCGCCGGCCTGGCCCGCGGCGCCTATGTCCTGAAGATCAACAACCGCAAGCTGCTCAACGGCCTGCTCACCGCCGCCGGGGTCCAGGATAACGGCCAGAAGCTCGGCGTCCTGCGGGCGGTCGACAAGCTCGACCGGCTGGGCGTCGACGGCGTGCGGCTGCTCCTCGGCGAGGGCCGCAAGGACGAATCCGGGGCCTTCACCAAGGGGGCGGGGCTCAGCGCCCGGGGCGCCGAGGCGGTGCTGGCCTTCGTCCAGGCCGGGGGCGCCACCCGCGCCGGGACCCTGGCCTCTCTGGCTGACGTCATCGGCGGATCCGAGGAGGGCGACGCCGGGCTGGAGGAACTGGCCCGGATCGACGCGGCCCTCAAGGGCCTGGGCGTCGCCGAGGACCAGGCCCGCTTCGATCCCTCGGTGGTGCGCGGACTTGAATACTATACGGGGCCCGTGTTCGAGGCCGAGCTGCTGATGGACACCCTCGACGACAAGGGCCGCAAGGTCTCGTTCGGCTCGGTGGGCGGGGGCGGCCGCTATGACGACCTCGTCGCCCGCTTCACCGGCCAGGTCGTGCCGGCCACCGGCTTCTCCTTCGGGGTGTCGCGCCTGGCCGCGGCCCTGCGCGCCGCCGGCGTCTCGCGCCTCGGCGAGGGTCGTGGCCCGGTGGTGGTCATCGCCTTCGACGAGGACGGCATGGCCGACTATTTCGCCGTGGTCGCCGAGCTGCGCGCCGCCGGCATCGCCGCCGAGGTCTATCTCGGCGCCTCGGGCATGCGCGCCCAGATGAAATACGCCGACCGCCGCCTCGCCCCCGCCGCCATCATCATGGGCGGGGACGAGCGCGCCAATGGCACGGTGACGGTCAAGGACCTGGACCTCGGCCGGCAGCTGTCGGCGGGGGTGAGCGACAATGCGGCCTGGCGCGAGGGGCGGCCCGGCCAGGTGACGGTCGAGCGGGCGGCGCTGGTCGCCACCGTACGGGGCATCATCGAGGCGGGCCAATGACCAATCTGGAACCCGTGGCGCCGCCACAGGCCTTGGCGCAAATCCGCGCGCCCTTCCTGGCCATGGGCGCGGCGCCGGTGGACGTGCCGGTGATGCAGCCCCTGTCGCTGATGCTCGACCTCGCCGGCGAGGCGGTTCGCGCGCGCCTGTTCACCGCCCAGGCGGACGGGGTCGAGGAGGCCTGCCTGCGCCCGGACTTCACCATTCCCGTGGCCCGCGCCCACATCGCCTCAGGGGCTCGCAGCGGCCGCTACGTCTACGAGGGCAAGGCCTTCCGCGTGGCTCCGCCGCAATCGACGGCGGCCGAGGAATTCCTGCAGATCGGGCTGGAGGTCTATGAGGCCGGGGATGCCCCGACCCTGGACGCCGCCATCGTCGATGTCGCCTGGCAGGCGGCGCGGGCGGGCGGGCGGGACGACCTGTCGCTGGAGCTCGGCGACGTCGGCCTCTACGGCGCCTTCGTGGGCGCCCTGGGCCTGGCCCCGTCGCTCACGTCGCGGCTGGCGCGCGCCTTCCTGCGGCCGGGCGCGCTTCAGGCCGAGATCGACCGCGCCGCGACGCCCGCTCCCGCCCCTGGAGACGGCGACCGCCTGCCGGCCCTGCTCACGGGCCTGCCCGAAGGCGAGGCGACGGCGGTGCTGGAAGAACTGTGGGCCCTGGCGGGGATACGGCCGGTGGGCGGCCGCTCCGCCGCCGAGATCGTGCACCGCCTGGCCGTGCGGGCCCAGGACGGGGCCGGGCCGCGTCTGACCCCGGCCGAGGCCGGGCTGCTGTCGCGGTTCCTGGCGGTGTCCGACGCCCCGGCGCGGACCATCGACGCCGTCGCCGCCATCGCGCGCGAGGCCGGGGCGACCATGGACGACGCCCTGCAGGCCTGGACGCGCCGGCTGGAGGCGATCCACGCGCCCCAGGCCGCCATGCGCCTGTCCGCCGGGTTCGGGCGCGAGTTCGGCTATTATGACGGCTTCCTGTTCGAGGTGCGCAGCGCCGCCCTCGGCGCCGGCGCGCCCGTCGCCGCCGGGGGGCGCTACGACGCCCTGCTCGGCCGCCTGGGCGGTGATCCGGGACCAGGGGCGGTGGGCTGCATGGTCCGGCCCTGGCGGGCCTATCGGGAGGCCGCGGCATGAGCGCCCTGTTGACCCTGGCCCTGCCCTCTAAGGGGCGGCTGAAGGAGCAGGCCGAGGCCTGGCTGGCCGACTGCGGCTTTCCGGTCCAGGCCTCGGGCGGCGCCCGCGGCTACCGCGCCACCCTGGCCGGCCTGCCCGCCGTGGATGTGCAGCTGCTGTCGGCGGGCGATATCGCCGCGGCGGTGGACCAGGGCGAGGTCCATGTGGGCGTCACCGGCGAGGACCTGCTGCGCGAGCGCGGCGAGGGTCTCGATGGCCGGGTGATGCTGCTGCGGGCCCTGGGCTTCGGCCGCGCCGACCTGGTGGTGGCCGCCCCTCGCAGCTGGATCGACGTGGACACCATGGCCGATGTGGAAGAAGTGGCCGCCGCCTATCTGGCGCGCACCGGCGGGCGGCTGCGGGTGGCCACCAAATACACGGCCCAGACCCGCGCCTATTTCGCCGCCTGCGGGGTCCACGACTATCGCATCGTCGAGTCCGGCGGCGCCACCGAGGGGGCCCCCGCGGCGGGCGCGGCGGAGCTGATCGTCGACATCACCACCACCGGGGCGACCCTGGCGGCCAACAACCTGAAGATCCTGTCCGACGGGGTCATCCTGCGCAGCCAGGCGCAACTGGCCGCCTCGCTCAAGGCCGACTGGTCGGCGGGCCGGCTGGAGGTGCTGCGCGGCCTCCTTCGGGTGGTGGAGGCGCGGGCCCGGGCGCGCGACCTGGTGACCCTGGTCTGGCCCGCCGAGATGACCGGCCGGGCCGAGGCGGCCACCGCCGCAGTCCTCGATTCGGGGGCGTCGAGGCGGGCCAACGGTCTTTTGCTCCAGGCCCGTGATCTTTTTGACACAGCCGCATCCCTGGCCGCTTCCGGCGTGGGACCGGTGTCAGCGGCCCGACCCGACTATGTCTTCGAAGCCCAGTGCCCCGCCGTGGACCGGCTTGAGCGCGCGCTGGGCAAGTGAAAACAACACCTTAGCGTCCAAGGCCGAATTCTGACGGTCGCGCACAAAAAATGGGCGGGGCTGAGGCGGAATTGACCCCTTCGCCAATTGGGGGGTTTGACACGACGCCCGAATTGACGTCTTGTCAGCCTGCGGGTGACAAGGGACGTCAGAGCCCAGCCCGCAGGCGTTTCGGGGAGGAAACGCCCTCTAAAATTAGGCGCTTGCAAAGCGCCTGGAGCCCGCCGCGCCCATCACCGCGGCGGGTTTCCGCGTTTTAATTGACCATTGCGTCAGTTTTTCCCACCCCCTCAAATCGGCCATCGTCCGGTCAAGCCGGACGATGACGGGGCAGGCGCCCGATGAGGGCTACCAGATCCGCACGCGGTCTTCCGGCGCCACATAGAGCGTGTCGCCAGGCTTGACGCCAAAGGCCTCGTACCAGGCGTCGACGTTGCGCACGACGCCGTTGACCCGGTAGAGCGGCGGCGAGTGGGGGTCCGATGCGATCTGCTGGCGCAGGGCGTCGTCGCGTTGCTTGGTGCGCCACACCTGCGCCCAGCCGAGGAAAACCCGCTGGTCGCCCGTCAGGCCGTCGATGACCGGGGCGGGCTTGCCTCCCAGCGAGGTGTGGTAGGCGTCCAGGGCCAGCAGCAGGCCGCCGAGGTCGGCGATGTTCTCGCCCATGGTCAGGTCGCCGTTGACCTTGGCGCCGGTGAGCGGCTCGAACAGCCCGTACTGGGCGCCCAGCCGCCGGGTCTGGGCGACGAAACGCTCGGCGTCGGCCTTGGTCCACCAGTCCTGCAGCATGCCGTCCCCGTTCGACTGCCGGCCCTGGTCGTCGAAGCCATGGGTGATCTCATGACCGATCACGCCGCCGATGGCGCCGTAGTTGACGGCATCGTCCGCCTGCGGATCAAAGAAGGGCGGCTGCAGGATGGCGGCGGGGAAGACGATCTCGTTCTTGGTCGAGGAGTAGTAGGCGTTGACCGTCTGCGGGGTCATCTCCCATTCCTTGCGGTCCACGGGGGCCTGCAGGCGCCGCACGCGATAGGACCAGTCGAAGGCCGCGGCGCGCTCGACATTGCCGAACAGGTCGTCGTCCTTCAGCACCAGGGCGGAATAGTCGCGCCACTGGTCGGGATAGGCGATCTTGACCGCGAACTTGGCCAGCTTCTCGTGGGCCTTCTGTTTGGTCTGCGGGCTCATCCAGGCCAGGCGGTCGATCCGGCCGCCCATGGCCGTCTTCAGGTCGCCGACCAGGGCCTGCATCTTGGCCTTGGAGGCCGGCGGGAAATAGGCGTCCACATAGAGCCGCCCCACCGCCTCGCCGATCAGGCTGTTGAGGGTGGCGACCCCGCGCTTCCAGCGGGGGCGCTGCTCGGGCTGCCCCTGCAGGGTGCGCGAGCGGAAATCGAAGCGGGCGTCGACGAAGCGCTTCGACAGATAGGGGGCGGCGCTGTCGGCGGTGGTGAAGGCCTGCCAGGCCTGCAGCACGTCCACGGGGGTCTCGGCGAAGATCTGTGCGATCTTCGGCACGGCGGTGTTCTCCGCGACGATGAAGCGGCGTACGTCCCCCAAGCCCAGGGCCGCCAGATAGGGCTTCCACGGGAAGCCGGGGGATGCGGCGATCAGCTGATCCAGGGTGGCGGGATTGTAGACCTTGACGTCCTCGCGGCGTTCGGCCCGCGTCCAGCTCACCGTGGCGATTTTCGTTTCCAGATCAACGATCTGCTGCGCCTTGGCCTCGGCGTCGGGCCAGCCGATGTTGCGCAGCATGGCCGCAACATAGTCTCGGTACTTGACCTTCTTCTCGGCGAACTGGGCCGTCAGATAATAGTCGCGATCAGGCAGGCCCAGGCCGCCCTGGCTGAGGATGACGGCGTAGCGCCGGGTGTCCTTGGCGTCGTCGTAGATCGACGCGTCGAAGAACGACCCGTGAAAGGTGGCGTTGGACCGCCCCATCAGAGCCGCCAGGGCGTCGCGGCTGGTCGCGGCGCGGATCTCGGCCAGGGACGGTTGCAGAGGCTGGGCGTCCAGCGCCTCGACCTTCGCCTCGTCCATGAAGCTGCGGTAGAAGGCGCCGATCTGGGCCTTCTCGCCGGTGGTCCCCCGGTCTGCGGCCGCCGCGCGGATCACCGCGTCGCCGCGGCTGTCCGACAGGTCCACCAGGGCGTCGAAGGCGCCGAAGCGGGCGCGGTCCGCGGGGATGGAGGTCTTGGCGTCCCAGGCGCCGTTGGCGAAACGATAGAAGTCGTCACCGGCCTTGGCCGCCGGGTCCCGCCCGGCGAGGTCGAAACCCCATGCGCCCATGCGCTGGGCCTCCAGTCGGGGAGACTCCTGGCCCAGGGCGGGGGCGCCCAGGCCGGCGAGGGCGACCGCCGCGGCGGCGCAAAACCACAGTCTGTTCATGGGCGTCCTTCGTGGGCTTCGGAGGGGATTCTGGCCGGAGGATAGGGCGACAGCGGGGCGCCCCTCAGTGCATGTCGTGCATGGCGTGGTCGCCCATAGGGGCGGCCGGCTGCTCGACCACGAAGGGGACGGTCATGGCCCCGCCGCGCTCGAAGGTCAGGGTCACCTTGACCACCTGTCCGACGGTGAGGGGCGCCTTCAGCCCCACCAGCATCAGATGGTAGCCGCCGGGCTTGAAGGCGATGGCCCGCCCGGCGCCGATGGCCAGGGAGGGGGTCGCGCTCATCTTGGCCACGCCCTGGGACACCACGGTCTGATGGATGGTGACGTTGCGGGCGGCGTCGGTGGCGCCGCCCATCAGCCGGTCGGCGGTCGCGCCGCGGTTGTTCAGCACCATGTAGCCGGCGGCGGTGATGGCCCCGGGGGGGGTCGCGCGGATCCACGGATGATCGACCGCGATGCCGGGCGCGGCGAGGGCGGGGCTCGAGGCGAGGAGCGCGGCGGCGGCCACGATGATCTTGAACATGCGACGGGCTCCGGCGGCTGCGGGCTGGACGGCGCCCGCCGCCTGTTTAGCGCTTCTCGGCCCGGTTGCAAAAGTCGCCGCCGATCCGGGCGCGCAAGGTTGGCGCGGGACTCCCGGCGCCCCATACTGGCCGCTTCCAGTCATCGAGAAGGAGACCGCGTGGAGCACGGCGTTTCGCCCGCGGACTACAAGGATCTTGTGCTGTTCCTGGCCACGGCGGGGGTCGTCGTGCCCCTGTTCAAGCGGCTGAAGATCAGCCCGATCCTGGGGTTCCTCGGGGCCGGGGTGGTGCTGGGCCCCTTCGGCCTGGGCGCCCTGTCCGACACCGTTCCGTGGCTGGGCTATTTCACCGTCGGCAATCCGCGCGAGATCGAGCAGCTCGCCGAGTTCGGCGTGGTCTTCCTGCTGTTCATGATCGGGCTGGAGCTGTCATGGGACCGGCTGCGGTTGCTGCGCCAGATGGTGTTCGGCCTCGGCGCCCTGCAGGTGGGCGTGAGCATCGCGGCCATCAGTGGACTGATCATGCTCATGGGCTATCCGGGTCTGGCCGCTATCGCCGCCGCCTCGGCCCTGGCCCTGTCGTCTACCGCCATCGTCGTGCCGGTGCTGTCCGAGCAGAAGCGGCTGCATTCGGCCACCGGCCGCACCGCCTTCTCGGTCCTGCTGTTCCAGGACCTGGCGGTGGCCCCGATCCTGGTCACCCTGACCCTGGTGGGCGGCAGCGGCGCCCAGGGCGGCAGCGCCAAGGTGCTGCTCGCCCTGGCCCAGGCCGTGGCCGGAATCGGCTTCGTCCTGGTGGTCGGCCGCCTGCTGCTGCGGCCGATGTTCAAGTCGGTGTCCCGCGCCAAGAGCGAGGAACTGTTCATGGCCGCCTGCCTGCTGGTGGTGCTGGGGGCGGGCCTGGTCACCGCCCTGGCGGGCCTGTCCATGGCCCTGGGCGCCTTCATCGCCGGGCTCCTGCTGGCCGAGACGGAATACCGCCACGAGGTCGAGGTCACCATCGAGCCGTTCAAGGGCCTGTTCCTGGGGCTGTTCTTCGTCTCCGTCGGCATCGGCCTGGACCTCAGCGTCCTGGCGCATCGGCCGGTGTTCATCCTGGGGCTGGCCGCGGGCTTCCTGGCCATCAAGATCGCTGTGGTGACAGGGCTGGCGCGGGCTTTCGGCGTCAAGCTGGTCGACGCCCTGGAGGCGGGTCTGCTGCTGGCGGCCGGGGGCGAGTTCGCCTTCGTCATCGTCGACCAGGCCACCGGCGCTGGGATCATTCCCCCGCTCCTGGGCGAGGCGCTGATGGTCGCCGCCACCCTGACCATGTTCACCCTGCCGCTGCTGGCCTTCGCCGGCGGCCGGATTCGCCGGGCGATGCGCGGGGAGGCGCCGGCCCCCCTGCCCGAACCGGCGCTGCCGTCCGAGGGCGACGCCCGCGTGCTCGTCGTCGGCTATGGCCGGGTCGGGCGGATGGTCGGCGACATGCTCGACACCCAGGACGTCAGCTGGGTCGCCATCGACCGCGACGCCCGCCTGGTCGAGCAGGGGCGCAAGCGCGGCCATACGGTCCACTTCGGCGAGGCGTCGCGCGCCGAGTTCCTGCGTCGCTGCGGCCTGGAGACCGCCCAGGCCGTGGTGGTCACCATGGATTCCCCCGAGGCGGTGGAGGCGGTGGTGGCGACCGCGCGCCAGGAGCGGCCGGAGATGATCATCGTCGCGCGCGCCCGCGATGCCCGCCACGCCAAGGCCCTCTACGCCCTGGGCGCCACCGAGGCGGTGCCCGAGACCATCGAGGCCAGCCTGCAGCTGTCCGAGGCCCTGCTGGTGGACATGGGCGTGCCTATGGGTCTGGTGATCGCCGCCATCCACGAGAAGCGCGACGCCGTCCGCAAGGACCTCAACCGCCCCGATTCCATGGGCGGGCGCACCCGGCGGATGCGCGATCGCCTGAGGAGCGGTTGACGGCGGAGGGTCAGACCAGCCGTTTCTTGTAGAGCGCCAGAAGTTCGGCCCAGGCCTTCTCGGCGGCGGGCGCGTTGTAGGCGGCCGATCCGGGCACGCACCAGCCGTGGTTGGCGCCGGCATAGACTTCGATGTGGGCCGGGACCTTGGCCGCGTCGAAGGCCGCCCTCAGGCGATCCTTGGCGCCGGGGTCCTGCTTGTCGTCGTTGTCGGCGATGGCGATCATGAACTGCGCCCGGGTCTTGGGGATCAGCAGGTGGGGGCTGTCGGGCTTGTCGGTGGCGAGGCCAGCGCCGTGGAAGCTGCCCCCGGCGGCGATGCGCCCCGGGACCGCGGCGGCGGTCTGCAGGGTCAGGGGGCCGCCCATGCAATAGCCCTGCACCCCGGCCTTGCGGGCCTTGTCGGTCTGGGGCTGGGCGTCGAGATAGGCGAGGAAGGTGGTGGCGTCGCGGGCGGCGCCGTCTGGGGTGAGGGTGGCGCGCAGGGGCATCAGCTTGGCGCGGTCCTCCGGCTTGTTGAAGTCGAAGGCGCCGTCCACCGCCGGACCGCGCTTGGCCCGGTAGAAGGGATTGGGGCAGAGCACCACATAGCCCTCGCCCGCCAGCCGCCGCGCCATCTCGCGGAACACCGGGCGCAGGCCCATGATGTCGGTCCAGATCAGCACCGCCGGCCAGGGCCCCTTGCCCTCCGGATAGGCGATCACCGCGTCGGCGAGGCCGTCGGGGGTCTTCACATCGACGTCTCGGTCGATGACCTTCATGGCGGCCCGGGCCGAGCCGGCGGCGCCCGCGGCGGCGGCTGCGGTGAGCACGCCAAAGGCGCGGCGGGAGAGGGCGGGGTCCGGCGCCAGGCCCTGGTGGATGTCGTCGTCGCACATGGCGGGTGTCTCCTCGGTGGGGCTGTAGCTTAGGGCGCCGGGAAGGCCGGGACTAGGCGGCGACCGGCGCGGCCAGCGCCTTCTCCACCGCCGCGACCATCGCCGCCGGCGTGGCGGTCGGGGCGAAGCGCTGCACCACGGCCCCGTCGCGGCCGATGAGGAACTTGGTGAAATTCCACTTGATCGCTGCGCCCAAAAGGCCGCGCTTCTGGCGCGTCAGCCAGGCGAACAGGGGGTCGGCCTTGGCCCCGCGCACCTCGACCTTGGCCATCACCGGGAAGGTGACGTCGTAGGTAAGCGAACAGAAGTCGGCGATCTGCGCCGCGTCCCCCGGCTCCTGGCCGCCGAACTGATTGCAGGGGAAGGCGAGCACGGCGAGGCCCGCGCCGCCATAGCGCCGGTGCAGGGCCTCCAGGCCCTCGTATTGCGGGGTGAAGCCGCACTTGGAGGCGGTGTTGACGATCAGCATCACCTGGCCCTGATAGGCCGCCAGGGGCGCCGGCGCCCCGTCCGCCGCCTTGACGGTGAAATCATAGATGCTGGCCACGGGGCCTCCTGCGGGAGAGAGCCAGCCAAGCTTATACGCCGCTGGGGCCGCGCCAAGGGCGGGCGGGCGGAACGGGTGAGAAAAAGACCTACAGGCGACGGGTGCGGACCGGAGGGATGGCGACGAATGGGCGCCTGACGGCGTCCAGCGGCAGGAATGGCGGGACAGTCCGCCTCGCGCCAGGCTCCGCATGGACGCCAAGGCTGAGGTGACCCGGGGCCGTTCGACCGAGGCGTGAGGCTCGGAGCCTTCAACCGGCTCAGCATCCCCCGGGATGCTGCTGCGCCACAAACCTCATGGCGAGATGGGAGCGCTCGGGGCGGAGCGCGTCAAGGTTGGCCCGCAGGGCCACCGCTGCGCGGCGCGGCGCAGCCGCGACCTTGACCCGCTCCGCCCCGAGCGCAAACTCGCCGGCAAGAGGTTTTGGGTGAGGTGTGTTGGGGCGCTTGGGCTTGGCGATTGGCGTATTTGGACGCTGCAGGAAGTCAGATCAGCACGCCCGTTTCTGACGTAGGGACCGGGTAAGGTTTACAGCCTACTAAGGAAGCCAAATGGCCGAGTCATCAATCGAGTGGACAGACGCGACGTGGAACCCGGTCGCTGGCTGCACGATCCTCACCGCTGGCTGTACGAACTGCTACGCGATGAGAATGGCTGCCCGTCTAGAAGCAATGGGCACGCCGAAGTACGCCGGCCTGACCCGGAAGAGCGGTCATCGGCACGTTTGGACCGGAAGAGTCACGCTTGATCATAGCGCGTTGGAAACGCCGAAGGCTTGGCGCAAACCACGTCTCATATTTGTGAATAGCATGTCCGACCTATTTCAGGAGGCTGTGCCGTTCGAATTCATCCGCAATGTCTGGGCGACGATGGCTAACACCCCGCGGCATACGTACCAGATCCTGACGAAACGGCCCGAGCGAATGGCCGACCTGAGCCGGGATCTGCCGCGACTGCCGAATGTGTGGCTGGGAACAAGCATAGAAAACGACGCCGTTCTTGACCGCTTGGAAAGCCTTCGCGCCACACGTGCGGCCGTCCGGTTCGTCTCGTTCGAGCCATTGATCGGCTCCGTTGCCGGAGCCGACCTCTCCGGGATCAATTGGGCCATAGTGGGCGGCGAGTCGGGGCCCCTCGCGCGCCCGATGCAAGAAGACTGGGTAGATGAAATATATGACGCTTGCGAAGAGGCGGGAACTGCCTTTTTCTTCAAGCAGTGGGGGGGGCGAAATAAGAAGGCCGCCGGCCGAGCTTATCGTGGTCAGACCTGGGACAGCTTGCCGACCTTGAGTATGTAGTTCGCGATCTTCGCGGCGACACTGAAGGCGGCCGGGTTCGGATTGGAGCATGCAAAGAATAGAGCGAATCCGGGCGCGCCGTTCTTGGTCTTCAATCGAAGCGGCCCAGACACCATCGGAAAAAGGTCTCGAAGCCGCGCGGCCATGAAGGCTTCCATTTCATTCACGTCGGCCACTCTACGGTCGCCCATGACGCGCGGCCCATCCGGGGGATCAAACAGGGTGCCCACTGAAGTCGGCGTGTACCAGGCCGCCTCCCACCCCTCGGTACCCAGCATCCGGTTCAGCGCCTCTCGCTTCCTCGGCGTGATGTCGCCACGGCTCAAGGTCGCTTGCCGATAGAGACCCTGAAGGGTCACTAGGTACCAGACGTCCACCGCCTCGGTTCTGCGGATTGCCTCAAGTGTCGACCAGCGCAACTGCATCCCGTAGGGATCGATGAACATGACGGCGCGGGTGCCTGCCCATGACCGGCTAATTGCCTGCAAAATCAGGTCGTTCGCGTCGCCACGAAGAACTTCGATGCTGCGACCCGGGTAGCTGCCAGCGAGTTCCTCTAGAGCGATGCAAAAGGCCTTCTTTTGCTCGATGAAGATCACCTTTGTGAAAGGAGGCTGAGTGTCGAGGGCGATGCGCGCCGAGCCTCGACGCTCCTCGATCCGCTCCCCACGGGCGTCTTCGATCAGATTGGCCGGTGCCGCGCTATGCAGCACCTCGCGCGCTCCGGAGCCAGAGAACACATCAATGTAGATGAGCTCGGGAAACTTTTTCCTGAGCGCCGTCGTGAATGCGTGAAGGTAGGAGCCGATTACGTCGAGCTTAAGCTCGGTCGAGTCGCTTCCGAACCTATGACTGCCCTGGTTCGCCATTCAGTGGCCCCCGCCACGACTGGGTTCTGCGAATCAGCATCATCGCGACCGCAGTAGATTATTTTCTAGCTTGTGCTTTGCCCCCGTCGCAACCTACCTGAGGTACGCTGCTGTTAGCAGGCGCTTGGATGCGGCCCGAGCCTTGGGACTTCCAGGACACAAAGCCAGACCTCTCGGACCTTCACGCTGGGTCAGAAGTGCCCCCCCCACCACGAAAAAGGCCCCGGACATCTCTGCCCGGGGCCTCATCCAGTTCAGTGCGGGTGGCTTGGACCTAGAAGTCCATGTCGCCCATGCCGCCCATGCCGCCGCCGGGCATGCCGCCGCCGGCGCCGCCCGAGGCCTTCTTGGGCGACTCGGCGATGGCCGCTTCGGTGGTGATCAGGATGCCGGCCACGGAGGCGGCGTCCTGCAGGGCCGTGCGGACCACCTTGGCGGGGTCGATGACGCCGTTGGCGACCAGGTCCTGGTATTCTTCGGTCTGGGCGTTGAAGCCGAAGGTGGCGCTGTCGGATTCCAGCACCTTGCCGACCACGATCGAGCCTTCGACGCCGGCGTTTTCGGCGATCTGACGGATCGGGGCCTGGATGGCGCGACGGACGATGGCGATGCCCGCGGTCTCGTCCGCGTTCAGGCCGGTCATGCCGACGAGGATCTTCGAGGCCTTCAGCAGGGCGACGCCGCCGCCGGGGACGATGCCTTCTTCCACGGCCGCGCGGGTCGCGTTGAGGGCGTCATCGACGCGGTCCTTCTTTTCCTTCACTTCCACTTCGGTCGAGCCGCCGACGCGGACCACCGCAACACCGCCGGCCAGCTTGGCCAGACGCTCTTGCAGCTTTTCCTTGTCGTAGTCCGAGGTGGTGTCCTCGATCTGGCGCTTGATCTGGGCGATGCGGCCCTCGATGGCGGCCTTGTCGCCGATGCCGTCGACGATCGTGGTGTTGTCCTTGTCGATCGTCACCTTCTTGGCGCGGCCGAGCATTTCCAGCGACACGTTCTCAAGCTTGATGCCGAGGTCCTCGGAGATCACCTGGCCGCCCGTGAGGATGGCGAGGTCTTCCAGCATGGCCTTGCGGCGGTCGCCGAAGCCCGGGGCCTTGACGGCGGCGACGCGCAGGCCGCCCCGCAGCTTGTTGACCACCAGGGTGGCCAGGGCTTCGCCCTCGACGTCCTCGGCGATGATCAGCAGGGGACGGCCCGACTGCACGACCGATTCCAGCACCGGCAGGAGGGGCTGCAGGGAAGAGAGCTTCTTCTCGAACAGCAGGATCTGGGCGTCCTCGAGGACGACCTCCATCTTGTCGGCGTTGGTGATGAAGTAGGGCGACAGGTAGCCGCGGTCGAACTGCATACCCTCGACGACGTCGAGCTCGGTTTCCAGCGACTTGGCTTCCTCGACGGTGATGACACCCTCGTTGCCGACCTTTTCCATCGCCTGGGCGATCATCTTGCCGACATCGGCGTCGCCGTTGGCGGAGATGGTGCCGACCTGGGCGATCTCGTCGTTGGTGGTGACCTTCTTGGAGGTGTTCTTGATCTCCTCGACGACCTTGATGACGGCCTTGTCGATGCCGCGCTTCAGGTCCATCGGGTTCATGCCGGCGGCGACGGACTTGAGGCCCTCGACGACGATGGCCTGAGCCAGGACGGTGGCGGTGGTGGTGCCGTCGCCGGCCTTGTCATTGGTCTTGGAGGCGACTTCGCGGATCAGCTGGGCGCCGAGGTTCTCGAACTTGTCTTCCAGCTCGATTTCCTTGGCCACCGATACGCCGTCCTTGGTGGAGCGCGGGGCGCCGAAGGACTTTTCGATGACGACGTTGCGGCCCTTGGGGCCGAGGGTCACCTTCACCGCGTTGGCGAGGATGTTGACGCCGCGGAGCATCTTGTCGCGGGCGTCGGTGGAGAAATAGACGGTCTTGGCAGCCATGTGGTTGCTCTTTCTGTTGTGTCGTTAAGGGGTCGGGACGGCGGTGGCTCAGGCGGCCTTGGAGGCGGTGGCCGGCGCGTCGACGATGCCCAGGATGTCGGATTCCTTCATGATGATCAGGTCGTCGCCGTCGACCTTCACTTCAGTGCCCGACCATTTGCCGAACAGGATGCGGTCGCCGACCTTCACGTCGGGCTGGATGTATTTGCCGTCTTCGTCGCGGGCGCCGGGGCCCACGGCCAGGACTTCACCCTCCTGGGGCTTTTCCTTGGCGGTGTCGGGGATGATGATCCCGCCCTTGGTTTTGGCTTCTTCTTCGATGCGCTTTACGAGAACGCGATCGCCGAGGGGACGAAAGGACATGGCAGGTCTCCGGTAGACACGGGAAATGGGATCGTCGCGCTGGGCGCGGGCTTTAGCAGCCGAGGCGCCCGAGTGCTAACGAGCCTGCAATTAGGCCCCGAGACCGATTTTGTCAACCGCGGCTGCGGCCACGCGACGCAGGCGCGGGCGAGGTTGGGACCGGCAACCCGGCGCGTTTCTCAGCGCCCTTTAGCTGGGCGGTGGGGGAGCTATTCGTAGGCCCAGGCGGCCACCAGCTGGCGGGCGATGGCGATCTCGCCGGGGGGCAGAAGGTCGGCGCGGCGGCCCTCGAGCAGGTCGCGGGTCTCGGCGCGGGTCAGCCAGATCACCGACTCCAGCTCGGTCTCATCGGGCGCCGCTTGGTCGTCCGACACCTCGGCGATCAGGCCGATCATCAGGTTGGACGGCCACGGCCAGGGCTGGCTGGAGTGGTGGCGCACGGCGGTGACGGTGAGGCCGGATTCCTCCAGCACCTCGCGGGCGCAGGCCTCCTCGATGGACTCGCCCGGCTCCAGGAAACCGGCCAGGGCGGAGTAGCGCCCCTCCGGCCAGCTGGCCTGGCGGCCGAGCAGGCAGCGCTCGCCGAAGGTCGGCAGCATGATCACGCAGGGGTCGACGCGGGGGAAGTGCTGGGTCTTGCAGGACGGGCAGATCCGCTTCCAGCCCCCGTCCGAGGGCGCGCTGGGCTGGCCGCAGGCGGCGCAGTAGCGGTGGCGGCGACGCCATTCGAAGACGCCCTTGGCGGTGGCGAGCAGGCCGGTGTCGGGGATGGCCATCTGCAGGGCGCTCTGGCGCAGGTCGACGAACGACCCCAGGCCTTCCAGGGGGCCGGCGCTGGGATCCTCGGGCGCATCCAGGTCGATGGCGAAGACGGGGGTGTCGCCGTCCAGCCCCAGGAACAGGCGGCGCTCGTCGGTGGGCGCCAGCTGGCCGGCCAGGCCGGGCGGCAGATAGGCCACCCGCCAGGTTTCCCCCTCGCGGGTCAGCAGCGGGACGCCGTTCCACAATGCCAGCATCCGGGCGTCGGGGGCGGCGAACTGTTCGGCGACCCAGGCCTCGTCGCTGCGTCGGGCGCTGGCCCGGTCGAGGGGATTGCCGGCGAAGACATTGGTGACGGGACCTAGGGGCATGGGGCTCTCATACGGGCAACAGCTCCGCGCGTCACCCCATCGCCGTCATGGGCGGCGAGCGCCCTTGCGCCCCGGCGCCCCGCACGCGATATTGGGGGCGGAGGCTGGCGGCGGGCGTAGTCCTCGCCAACCCGGTCAGATCCGGAAGGAAGCAGCCGTAACGAGTCAAGCTGCGGGTCGCCGTCCAGTCTCCACCCATTTCTCTCGCATAAGCGCCGCATGGACACCGACCTTCCGCCTTGGGATGAGCAGCCGGACGCGCGCGACGACCTGACGGCGTCGATGTTCGGCGAGGATCCGCCGGCGGAGGCCGCGGCCGTTGAGTCCCCTGCGCCTTCGCGTGTGGCCGCCGCCGCGCCGCATGACGAGCAGGGCGCCGCCTATCAGGTGCTGGCGCGCAAATACCGGCCGCGCACCTTCGAGGACATGATCGGCCAGGAGGCCATGGTGCGGACGTTGAAGAACGCCTTCGCCACCGGCCGCATCGCCCATGCCTTCATGCTCACCGGCGTGCGCGGGGTCGGCAAGACCACCACCGCCCGGCTGCTGGCGCGGGCGCTGAACTATGAATCCGACACCGTCCACCAGCCCTCCGTCGACCTGACCGTGGATGGCCTGCACTGCAAGGCCATCATCGAGGGCCGGCACATGGACGTGCTGGAGCTGGACGCCGCCAGCCGCACCAAGGTCGACGAGATGCGCGAGCTGCTCGAGGGGGTCCGCTACTCTCCCGTGGAGGCGCGCTACAAGGTCTACATCATCGACGAAGTGCATATGCTGTCGACGGCGGCGTTCAACGCCCTGCTGAAGACCCTCGAAGAGCCCCCGCCGCACGCCAAGTTCATCTTCGCCACCACCGAGATCCGCAAGGTGCCGGTGACCATCCTGTCGCGTTGCCAGAGGTTCGATCTGCGCCGGGTGGAGCCCGATGTGCTGGTGGCCAACCTCGAGACCCTGTGCCAGCGCGAGGGTATTCTCATCGAGCAGGACGGCCTGACCCTGATCGCCCGCGCCGCCGAGGGTTCGGTGCGCGACGCCCAGAGCCTGCTCGACCAGGCCATGGTGCAGGGGGAGCAGGGCCAGACGGTCACGGCGGCGGTGATCCGCGACATGCTGGGCCTGGCCGACCGCGCCCAGACCATCGGCCTGTTCGAGCATGTCCTGCGGGGCCAGCCGGGCGAGGCCCTGACCGCCTTTCGCACCCTCTACGGCTTCGGCGCCGATCCGGTGGTGGTGGCCCTCGACCTCATGGAGCACTGTCACGGCGCCTCGGTGGCCAAGGCGCTGGGGGCCGACGCCCTGGTGCTGCCCAAGGACCAGGCGGCGCGCCTGGCCGCCATCGGCGCCAACACCTCGGCCGGGACCCTGGCCCGCCTGTGGCAGATGCTGATGAAGGCCCATGAGGAGGCCCGACGGGCGCCCGACCCCGCCGCCGCCGTCGAGATGGCCCTGATCCGCCTGTGCTACGCCGCCGACCTGCCGGGGCCGGAGGAGGCGCTGAAGAAGCTGCAGTCCGGCGAGACCATCGGCGGCGGCGCGGGCCTCGGCGCGCCATCCCCGGGCGGCGGCGGCGGGGGCGGGGCCGCCACGGCCCGCGCCTTCCAGCCGGCCCCGGCCCTGGCCGCCGAGGCGGCGCCTCAGGTGGTGCTGCAATCCTTCGACGACGTGGTGCGTCTGATCGACGGCCGCCGCGACATCGTGCTGAAGCTGGACGTGGAGAAATACGTCCGGCCGATCTCCTTCCGCCCCGGGGCCATCGAGTTCGAGCCGGCGCCGGGCGCCCCCAACACCCTGGCCCAGCGGCTGGCGGTGCGGCTCAAGGAATGGACCGGCCAGCCCTGGCTTGTGGCCGCCCAGGGCGGCGGCGGGGCGGAGTCCGTGCACGAGGTCCGCCGGCGCGAGGCCGCCCTTGAGCGCGCCGAACTCGAGGCCGACCCCTTCATCCGCGGCGTGATGCAGGCCTTCCCCGGCGCCGAGATCCTGCAGGTCCGCCAGATCGCCGCCCCCGAGGTCGTCGCCGAGGCCGAGCCTCCGCCGGAAGACGAAGACTAGGCCGGCGTCCGCGCGTCCGGCGTTGGCGCGAGGCTGTCGGACAGGTCCAGCACCGTTTCGCACAGGGTCAGGGGCGCGGGCCGGTGGCTGACGATCACCACCCCCTGGCCGGTGCGCTTCAGGCGCTGGTCCAGGGCGGCGACGATGTCCTGTTCCGTGCGGCTGTCGAGGCCTTCGGTGGGCTCGTCGAGCAGCAGCCAGGGGGCCGGCCGCAGATAGGCCCGCGCCAGGGACAGCCGCCGCCGCTCCCCCCCGGACAGGACCTCGCCGCCATCGCCGATCCAGGTCTGCAGCCCCTGGGGCAGGCGGCGCACGCGCTCGTCCAGCCGGGCGTCGCTCAATACCTCCCAGAGGGCGTCGTCGTCGGCGTCCGGAGCGGCGAGGCGCAGGTTCTCCGCCACCGTCCCGGTCAGCAGGCGCGCGTCTTGCGGCGCGAAGGCGAACAGGGGCCGCGCCCAGCCGATCGGCGCGTCCTCCAGCGCCTGGGCGCCGATGCGAATGCGGCCGGGGGGCGCTGCGCACAGACCGATCAGCGCCTCGAGGGTGCGGGTCTTGCCGCAGCCCGACGGGCCGGTGACGCCGAGGCGGGCGCCGGGGCGCAACCGATGGCCGTCGATGTACAGAGTTGGATCGACCGGCGGAGCGAGGGTCGGCCCGCGGGAGTCCACGAGAACGCCGTCCAGCCGCGCCACCGCCTCGCGGTAGGCGCCCTGTTGGCGCGCGGCCCGCAGCAGCCCCGCCACCCCCTCCATGCCCGCCAGGGCGGCCAGCACCGCCAGGGCGGCGAGGGGCAGGCTGGAGGCGGCGGACAGCACCGCGACGGCCGCCACCGTGATGGCGGCGAGCCCCGCCTGGATCAGGTCGAGCAGGGCCTCGGCGTCGCCGCGGGTCAGGCCGGCCCGGCCCAGGTCCGCGTCATGAGCCATCAGCGCCTCCAGGGCGCGGGGGGTCAGGTCGAAGCAGCGCAGCTCGGGGGCCGCGGCCAGATAGGCGCCCAGGCCGTCCTTCAGCCGACCGGCCGCGCGCAGCTGGTCGCGGCCGGCGTCGGCGGTGAGGCTCGTCCCCAAGCGCTGGCCGACAAGGATCTGGGCGCCCAGGCCGACCAGCAGGGCCGCCGCCGCCCAGGGCGAGGCCAGGGTGATCACCGCCCCTGCCGCCCCCGCGCCCGCGGCCGCCGCCCAGGGGGCCGAGCGCTGCACGAACACCGTCTCCAGGACATTGATGTCCTGCACCAGGCGGGCGGACGCCTCCCCGGACGACAGGGCCAGGGACCGGGCCGGCGGGGCGGCGGCGAGGCCGGCGAAGAGGGCGGGGCGCAGGGCCGCCAGGGCGCGGAAGGCCGCCCGGTGTCCGAACAGGCGCTCGCCGTAGCGCCCTGCGGTGC
Source organism: Caulobacteraceae bacterium (assembly GCA_965279095.1). Taxonomy (GTDB): domain Bacteria; phylum Pseudomonadota; class Alphaproteobacteria; order Caulobacterales; family Caulobacteraceae; genus CBDIHH01. The sequence goes on along the minus strand of CBDIHH010000007.1, from coordinate 809,807 downwards.
GCACGATGGCCAGGCCGCGGAGTCCGGCGCTGGGCAGCAGATAGTTGAACCCCCAGACGGCGGCCGGCCCGGCGGATCCCGCCAGGGCCGCGCCGGCCAGGAACCAGCCGGACAGGCCGAGCAGCAGGGCGGCGCCGGCGGCGGTCGCCGCCCCGGCCGCCGCCGCCAGGGCCAGCTCGCCGCGCCGCAGACGCACCTGGGCGGCGAGGAAGTCGCCAATGGGGGAGGGCGCGCTCATGGCAGACGCACCACTCGGTCGGCGGCGGCGGCCAGGGCGGGCGAGTGGGTGGCGACGATCACGGTGCGGCCGCCCGCCGCCTGACGGATCAGGGCGATGATCTGGGCCTCGGCCTGCGGATCCAGATCCGCGGTGGGCTCATCGAGCAGCAGCAGCGCCGCGGGCTTGAGCAGGGCGCGGGCCAGGGCGAGCCGCCGCCGCTCGCCCCCGGACAGGCCCGAACCGCGCTCGTCCAGCCGGGTGTCGCCGCCGTCCGCGCGGCGGACCAGGGCCGGTCCCAGACCGACCGCCTCGGCCATGGCCAGGGCCGCGGCCGGGCAGACGCCTGGGGCGGCGGCGGTCAGATTGTCCAGCAGGGAGCCCGGCAGGAAGGCCGGCGCCTGGCCGGCCCAGGCGCTGAGGCCGGCAAAGCCCCCCACCTCGCCGAGCGACCGGCCGCCGACCTCCACCGATCCGCTCTCCAGGGGCGTGAGGCCGAGGATGGCCGCCAGCAGCGAGGACTTGCCCGAGCCGGTGGGGCCGACGATGGCCGTGACCTGGCCGGCGGGGGCGACCGCGTCCACCGGGCCGATGAGGAGGTCGCTGAAGCGCAGGGTGACTCCCGTCAGACGCACCTCCGGCGGGCCGCCCGCGGGGGCTTCCAGGGCCGCCGGCGCCGACGCGGGGGGCGCCGAGGCGAGCAGGGGCCGCAGCCGGTCGGCCGCCGCTTCGCCCAGCTGCTTCTCGTGATAGGCGCCCGCCAGCCGGCGCAGGGGCGCGTAGAACTCCGGCGCCAGGGCCAGGGCGAAGAAGGCCCGGGTGAAGTCGAGGCTTTCGGGCGCCCGGAACGGCAACAGCCCCAACAGGGAGAAGCCGCAATAGACGGCCACCAGCGCCACGGCGAGGGCGGCGAAGAATTCCAGGGCGGCGGTGGAGATGAAGGCGATCCGCAGCACGCCCAGGGTGCGGGCGCTGACCTCCTGCGCCGCCTGGGCCACCCGGGCGGTCTCCCCCGCCTCGGCCTGGAAGGCGAGGACCACGGGCAGGGCGCGGACCCGGTCGATGAAATGTCCGGACAGCCGGGCCAGGGCCTCGAACTGGCGGGCGGCCTCGACCCCGGCGGCGCCCCCGGCCAGGGCCATGATGGCGGCGAAGGGTATGAGGGTGGCCAGCAGGATGGCGGCGCTGACCGGGCTGGCCAGGGCCACGGCGGCGGCGATCAGTACCGGGCCGACCCGCGCGGCCAGGGCGGCGGGGAAGAACTGGGTGAAATAGCCGTCCACCGCATCGATCTCGTCGACCACGGCGGCGGTCGCCTCGCCGAGGGAGGCGGCGTCGCCGCGGGTGCGGCCCAGGACCACGCCCAGCGCCTCGCGTCGCAGGCCGGTCTTCACCCGAAGGGCGTGACGGGCCGCCGTGCGCTGCATCATCCACGCCGCCAGGGCGCGGACCCCCATGGCGGACAGCAGGCCGGCCATGTCCGCCGCGCCGGCGCGGCCGGTGAGCACCCGCGTCAGGCAGAAGGCGAAGGCCGCCGCGCCGGCCGTGTTGATCAGGATCAAGGCGAGCAGGGCCAAGGTGGGCGCATGAGCGGCGCGTCCCCTGTGCTTCAGGAAGCGCCTGTTGGCGGCGATGTCGGCAGGGGTCATCGGGCTAGGTAGGCATGTTCGCGTATCTTAGCATGTGTCGAAGATGCACGACGGTCGCGGCGCATTAGGCTGCGGCGCCACCAGGAAGAACGGGTCACGTCCATGGATGTCGTCGAACTCTCAAGGCTGCAGTTCGCCCTGACGGCCCTGTACCACTTTCTGTTCGTGCCCCTCACCCTGGGTCTGTCGTTCCTGCTGGTCATCATGGAGAGCATCTATGTCATGACCGGCCGCCCGATCTGGCGGACCATTACCCGATTTTGGGCGACGATCTTCGGTATCAATTTCGTCCTGGGGGTCGCCACCGGCCTGACCATGGAGTTCGAGTTCGGCACCAACTGGTCCTACTACTCCCACTATGTCGGCGATATCTTCGGCGCCCCGCTGGCCATCGAGGGCCTGATGGCCTTCTTCCTGGAGGCGACCTTTGTCGGCCTGATGTTCTTCGGCTGGGAGAAGCTGTCGCGGCGCGGCCACCTGTTCGTCACCTTCATGGTGGCCCTGGGCTCCAACCTGTCGGCCCTGTGGATCCTGGTCGCCAATGGCTGGATGCAGAACCCCGTCGGGGCCGCCTTCAACCCCGACACCATGCGCATGGAGGTCACCAACTTCCAGGACGTGCTGTTCAACCCGGTGGCCCAGGCCAAGTTCGTCCACACCGTGAGCGCCGGCTATGTCACCGGTTCGGCCTTCGTCCTCGGCGTCTCGGCCCTCATGCTGCTCAGCGGCAAGTGGCCGCGGATCGCCAAGCGGTCCTTCGCCATCGCCGCGGCCTTCGGCCTGGCGTCGGCCCTGTCGGTGGTCGTGCTCGGGGATGAGAGCGGCTACGCCCTCACCGACAACCAGAAGATGAAGCTCGCAGCCCTGGAGGCCATGTGGGAGACCGAGCCCGCGCCCGCCGGCCTCACCGCCTTCGGCATCCCCAGCCTGAAGGACCGTGAGACCCGTTACGCGGTCAAGATCCCCTATGTGCTGGGGCTGATCTCCACCCGCAGCATCGACAAGCCGGTGGCAGGCATCTTCGAGCTGGTGGCCATCGCCGAGACCCGGGTCGAGGGCGGGGTGAAGGCCTATGACGCCCTCGAACGCCTCAAGGCGGCGCCGCAGGATCTCGCCGCCCGCGCCGACTTCGAGACCCACCGCCGCGACCTCGGCTATGGCCTGCTGCTCAAGCGCTATGTCACCGATCCGCGCACCGCCGACGCGGCCACCATCCGCAAGGCGGCGTGGGACACGGTGCCCAATGTGCCGGTGATGTTCTGGCTGTTCCGGTTCATGGCCGCCATCGGCTTCGTGCAGATCGCCGTCTTCGGCGCGGCCTTCGTGCTGGTCAGCCTGCGGCGTTTCGACAGCAAGTGGATCCTGTGGGCTGCGGTGGCGATCATGCCCCTGCCCTGGATCGCCATCGAATCCGGCTGGCTCCTGGCCGAGCTGGGGCGCCAGCCCTGGGCCGTCGAGGGCGTGCTGCCGACCTTCCTGGGCGCCTCCACCCTCACCGTGGCCCAGGTGTGGACCACCATCGTCGGCTTCACCCTGCTCTACGGGGCCCTGGCGGTGGTCGAGGTGGGCCTGATCGTGCGGACCATCCGCCGCGGCCCCTACGCGCACCATGAGCCGGCGGTGCCCCGCGCGCCGGCGGCGATCCGCCTGGCGCCGGCCGAATAGAGGACCTGACCATGCACATCCCCCTCGACTACGAGACGCTGCGGGTCATCTGGTGGGCCCTGATGGGCGTGCTGCTGATCGGCTTCGCCCTGACCGACGGCTTCGACCTCGGCGTCGCCGCCCTGCTGCCATTCGTGGCCCGCGACGATGACGAGCGACGCATGGTGATCAACACCATCGGCGCCACCTGGGAAGGCAACCAGGTGTGGTTCATCCTCGGCGGCGGCGCGATCTTCGCCGCCTGGCCCTTCGTCTATGCGGTCAGCTTCTCGGGCTTCTACCTGGCCATGTTCGCGGTGCTGGCCTCCCTCATCCTGCGGCCGGTGGGTTTCAAATACCGCTCCAAGCGTCCGTCGCGCGTCTGGCGCAGCGCCTGGGACTGGGCCCTGTTCGTGGGCGGCTTCGTCCCGGCCCTGGTGTTCGGCGTGGCGGTGGGCAACGTCCTTCAGGGCCTGCCCTTCCACCTCGACGGCGACCTGAGGTCCACCTACACGGGGAGCTTCCTGGGCCTGTTCACGCCGTTCACCCTGGTGTGCGGCCTGCTGTCCGTGGCCATGCTGGTCACCCACGGCGCCGCCTGGCTGACCATCAAGGCCGAGCACGGGGCGGTTCGCGACCGGGCGCGCGCCTTCGGTCAGGTCGCCGCCATCGCCGCTATCGTCCTGTTCGCGGCGGGCTATGGCTTCGTCGCCTTCGGCGGCCTCGGCTTCCGCACCGACGGGGTGATCGACGCGGCCGGCCCCTCCAACCCCTTGCGCGCCGCCAGCCTCGCGGCGCCCGGGGGCTGGCTGGCCAACTACGCCGCCTATCCGTGGATGTGGATCGCCCCGGTGCTGGGCTTCGCCGGGGCCCTCCTGGCCCTGGTCGGCATTCGCGCCGGCAAGGAGTTTCCCGCCTTCGCCGGCTCGTCCCTGTCGGCGATCGGCATCATCTCCACAGTCGGCCTGTCGATGTTCCCCTTCATCCTGCCCAGCAGCATCGATCCCAAGTCCAGCCTGACGGTGTGGAACGCCTCCTCCAGCCACATGACCCTGTTCCTGATGCTGGTGGCCACGGTGGTCTTCCTGCCGATCGTGCTGGCCTATACCGCCTGGGCCTACAAGGTGATGTTCGGCCGCTCCTCCGCCGGCGCCCTCGCCACCAATCCCGACCTCTACTAAGGAGCCTAAGCACATGTGGTATTTCACCTGGGTGCTGGGCCTCGGCCTGGCGGTCGCGTTCGGGATCCTCAACGGCCTGTGGCACGAGTTCCATGTGCTGGGGGCGGGCGACGATGGCCAGGATGACGATGAGTAGTCGCAAGCGCCCGGTCTCGCCTTGGCCCGTCTGAACCGACACACCGAGCGGCACCTCGTCGCCCGCATCGGCTGGCTGCGCGCCGCGGTGCTGGGCGCCAATGACGGCATCGTCTCCACCGGCAGCCTGATCGTGGGCGTCGCCGCGGCCGCCGCGCGCCCCTCCGACATCCTGATCGCCGGGGTGGCCGGGCTGGTCGCCGGGGCCATGTCCATGGCGGCGGGGGAATATGTCTCGGTCAGCTCCCAGTCCGACACCGAGAAGGCCGACCTCGCCCGCGAGCAGGCGGAACTGACCAAGGACCCTCAGGCCGAGCACGCGGAACTGGCCGCGATCTATGTCGCCCGGGGCCTCAGCGCCGCCACCGCCGACGCGGTGGCCACCCAGCTGACCGCCCGCGGGGCCCTCCAGGCCCACGCCCGGGACGAGCTGGGCCTGTCCGACACCACCACCGCCCGGCCGATCCAGGCGGCGTTCACCTCGGCCGCCACCTTCACCGTGGGCGCCGCCGCGCCGCTGCTGATCTGCGCCCTGGCCCCGGCCAGGATGCTGGCGGCGGCGGTCTCGATCGGGTCGCTGATCGTCCTGGCCGTCCTCGGCGCGGTGGGCGCGATGGCAGGCGGCGCCCCGGTGTGGCGCGCCTCCGTGCGGGTCACCTTCTGGGGCGCTATGGCCATGGCCCTGACCGCTGCGATCGGGCGCCTGGTGGGGATGGCGGTCTAGGGCCGGTAGATCTCGCACAGAGTCCCGAGGATCCGCATCGCGGCGGGGTCCTCCAGCCGGTAGTAAATGGTCTGCGCGTCGCGCCGGGTCCCGACCAGGCCCACCGCCCGCATCTTGGCCAGATGCTGGGAGGCGGCGGACTGGGCCAGGCTCGCATGCTCCGCCAGATCGCCCACCGACGCCTCCCCCTCGACCAGGCGGCACAGCAGCAGCAACCGCTGCTCGCTGGCTAGCAGTTTCAGCAGGGTCGCGGCGGACCGGGCGCTCTCGGCCAGTCCGGACAGGTCCCCTGGGGCGGGGGCGGCGAGGGCGGGGTTCATCTGCCTAATGTAGAAGATACGCAGGTGGGATCAAGGCGGGCCACGGGCTCGTGCGCCGCCTTATGCCACCCTCGCAGGAAGGCCGTCGTCGCGCAGCACCACATAGATCGCCGGAATGACGAGCACGGTCAGCAGGGTCGACGAGGCCAGGCCGAACAGCAGCGAGATCGCCAGGCCCTGGAAGATGGGATCGGTCAGAATCACCGCCGCACCGATCATGGCCGCGGCCGCGGTCAGCACGATGGGTTTGAAGCGGATCGCGCCAGCTTCGAGCAGGACATCGCGCAGCGGTCGGCCTTCGGTCTGACTGTGACGAATGAAGTCCACCAGCAGGATCGAGTTTCGAACGATGATGCCGGCCAGCGCGATGAAGCCAATCATCGAGGTGGCTGTGAATGGCGCTCGGAACAGGATGTGGCCGATGACGATCCCCACCAGGGTCAGCGGGATCGGCGTCAGGATGACCAGGGGCAGGCGGAAGCTTTTGAACTGGGCCACGACCAGCACATAGATGCCGAGGATGGCGACGCCGAAGGCCGCGCCCATGTCGCGGAAGGTCACCCAGGTGATCTCCCACTCGCCGTCCCACAACACCGTCGGCCGGCTCTCGTCGTCCGGTTGGCCATGCATGCGGATATCGGGCTTGGGGACGTCCTTCCAGTCACCCTGGCGGATGGCCTTGTCGACCGCCATCATGCCGTAGATCGGGGCCTCATAGGCGCCGGTGAGCTCGCCCATGATCATGTCCACGTCGCGCCCGTCGCGGCGGAAGATATGGGTGGAGCCGGGCTCATTGGAGGCCGTGGCGACCTCGCCCAGCGAGACCAGTCGTCCGCCACTTGGGCCTTGCGACACAGCCACCGGCATGGCGGCCAGGCCCTCGCCCCAGGTGCGCGCCGACTGCGGCAGCCGCACCGAGATCTCCAGGGGATCGCGGCCCTCGCCGCGATGGGCGTAGCCCACCACCTGCCCGCCCAGGGCGGCGGCGACGGAATCATAGACGTCGCGGTCGCTGACCTTCAGGGCCTCCAGCCGGTTGCGGTCGGGAACCAAGCGCAGGCCCGGTCGCGGCTGGCCGTAGCTGTCGTCGATGTCGACGATGTAGGGCGCCGACCGGAAGGCGGCCTTGACGCGTTCCGCCACGGCGCGGCGGGTCGCGGCGTCGGGGCCGTAAACCTCGGCCAGCAGGGTCGCCAACACCGGCGGCCCAGGCGGCGCCTCGACCACCTTGATCGCCGCGCCGGCGGGCAGGGCCGCCTGGGCGAGCTTTCGGCGCAGATCCAGCGCGATGGCGTGGCTGGATCGATGCCGCTCGCCCTTCTCCGCCAGGGCCACCGACAGATCGCCCATCTCCGGTCTGTTGCGCAGGTAGTAGTGGCGCACCAGGCCGTTGAAGTTGAACGGCGAGGCCGTGCCGGCATAGGCGTCGATGGCGACCACCTCGGGCAGGGCGCGGGTGACGATCGCGGCGTCGGCCAAGGCGCGCTGGGTGGCTTCCAGCGACGTCCCCTCCGGCATGTCGAGGACCACCTGCAGCTCCGACTTGTTGTCGAAGGGCAGCAGTTTCACCGTCACGGTCTTGGTGGCGAACATGGCGCAGGCCACGAGGGTGGCCAGGCCCACCCCGATCAGGAATGTCCAGGCGGACTTGCGCGTGCCTATCACCCGGATGGCGACCTTGCGGTAGAGCGCGCCCAGCCAGCCCTCGTCGTGATGCGCGGCGCCGACCGACAGGGTCTTGCGGGCGAAGCGCACCATCAGCCAGGGGGCGATGACCACGGCGACAAAGAAGGAGAACACCATGGCCGCCGAGGCATTCACCGGGATCGGCGCCATGTAAGGGCCCATCAGGCCCGAGACGAACAGCATCGGCAGCAGGGCCGTGACCACGGTCAGGGTGGCGACCACGGTGGGATTGCCCACCTCGGCCACCGCGTCGACCGCGGCGTCGACGCGGCTTCGGTCGTCGGCCATCGCCCAGTGTCGGGCAATGTTCTCGATCATGACGATGGCGTCATCGACCAGGATGCCGATCGAGAAGATCAGGGCGAACAGGCTGACCCGGTTGATGGTGTAGCCCAGCAGGTTCGAGGCGAAGAGGGTCAAGAGGATGGTGGTCGGGATCACCACGGCGGTGACCCCCGCCTCGCGCCAGCCGATGGCGAAGCCGATCAGGACGACGATCGACAGGGTCGCCAGTCCGAGGTGGAACAGGAGCTCGTTGGCCTTCTCGTTTGCCGTTGCACCATAGTCACGGGTCACTGCCACGCTCAGGCTGTCGGGCAGGAGCGAGCCCTTCAGCGCCTCGACGCGGGCCAGCACGGCCTGGGAGACAACGACGGCGTTGGCGCCCTTGCGCTTGGCGATCGCCAGGCTGACGGCCGGCGCCTCGCTCCAGCCCTGGCCGGCGCGGGCATAGCGCCAGGCGCGGGCCTGATCTTCGCGCGGCCCCTCGATCACCTGGGCGACGTCGCGGACATAGACACGCTCGCCCTTGGCGGAGGAAAGCGCCAACAGGCCGATCTGGGTGGCCGTCGCAAGCGGGCGCCCGGCGGTGACATCGACCGCCTCTCCGCCAAGGCGCACTTGTCCCGCCGGGAAGGTGTGGTTGGCTTGGCGAACGGTGTCCATCAGGGCGCCGAGCGACACGCCGTGCTGCGCCAGGCGCGCCGGATCTGGCTCGATCCGGATCTCTTGCGGCCGGCCGCCGACGATGAAGGTCAGGCCGACGTCATCCACCTTGGTGACTTCGTTGCGCAGCTTGCCGGCCAGGGCGTAGAGCGCCTGGTCCGTCCATTGGCCGGCCGCCCCCGGCCTGGGCGAGAGGGTGAGCACCAGGCTGGGGACGTCATTGATGCCGCGGGTCTGGATCAGCGGCTCGGCGATGCCCGCCGGGATGCGGTCGTAGTTGGCGCGGATCTTCTCGTGGATTCGAACCGCCGCCGCGTCCGGGTCGGTCCCGACATTGAAGCGGGCGGTGACCATCACCTGGTTGTCGTCGACGAAGGCATAGACGTGCTCGACCCCGGCCACGCTCTTGACGATGGTCTCCAGCGGCTTGCCCACCAGTTCCACGGCGTCGGGCGCCCGCAGGCCCGGGGCCGAGACCATGATGTCGACCATGGGCACGCTGATCTGGGGCTCCTCCTCGCGCGGGATCGAGACCAGGGCCAGAAGGCCCACCGCGATCGCCGCCAGAAGGAACAGGGGCGTCAGCGGCGATCCGATGGTCGCCCGGGTCAGTCGCCCGGAAAGGCCCAGGTTCATCGGGCGCTTCCGACGGGGGTCAGAACATCGCCGGCGCGCAGGCCGGACAGGACCTCGACCGTGGCGGCGGTCGGGCCGGCGGTGGTCTCTACGGGCGCCTCGGAGACCGTGCTGTCGGCGCGCACCAGGCGGGCGTAGTCGATCCCGAAGCGGGTGGCGACGTAGGTCCGCGGCACGACCAGGGCCGGCCGCTCGCCGACCCTGATCAGCGCGCGAACGCGCCGGCCGATCAGGTCCTGCGGCAGACCGGGGGCGCTGACGTCGGCGGTGATCTGGCCGCCGGTGACCGACGGATAGACCTGGGTGATCGTCCCCTGCGCCGCGACGCCGCCGAGGTCCTCGCCGGACAGCTGGACGACGTCGCCGACATTGACGGCGCGCGCCTGACCCTCGGGCAGTTCGAGGCGCACCACCAGGGGCCCGGCGGTGATCCTGGCCAAGGTCTGGCCGGGCATGACCACGGATCCGACAGGGACGTTGGCGGTCAGCACCCGACCGGCGGTCGGCGCCAGGACGGCGCCCTGGGCGCCGAGTTCGGCGCTGGCGCCGCGCTGGGCCCGGGCGGCGGCCAGATTGGCGTTGGCGGCCCGGGCCTGGGCCTGGACCTGATCCAGGCGAGCCTGGGCATAGACGCCGTGAGAGAACAGATCGCGGGTGCGCCCCAGGTCGGCGTTGGCCCGGGTCGCCTCGGCCGCCGCGGCGGAGACCTGGGCGTCCAAGGCGCCGGTCTGAAGCGCCAGTCGATCGTCCTTGACCCGCCCAATGACCTGTCCCTGCCGGACCCAGTCGCCCTCCTTGACCGCCAGACTGACCAGCACGCCAGAGATGCGGGCGCGGGCGTCGGCCATGTCGCGGGTGGTGAGCGTCGCCGGAACCGGCTTCAGGTCGGCCACCGTCTGGGTCTGAACGGTCAGGCGTCCCGCCGCCGGGGCGGTTGCCCGGACCGCGGCCGGCGCCTTGGCCTCCCCGCAGGCGGCCAGCGACAAGGCCGCGCCCAGGGCGCCGATCAGATACGGCCGTGACGCCATGGTTCGCCCTCCCGGTTTGCGCGTGTGACGTCTGGTCAGCGGGTGACCGTGGGCAGTCCGGCGGCCTTCCAGGCCGCGAGACCGCCGGCCAGGTGTGTCTCGATGGCCTGGCTGGCCTGGCGGCACCGATCGAGCCCCATGGCGGAGCGCTTTCCGCCCGCGCATTGCAGGACCACCGTCCTGCCCGCCGCGTCCGGAAGGCTGGCAGGGGTGAGGGTCGACAGCGGCACGTTCAGCGCGCCCGAAATCCTCTCGGCGGCGAACTCGTCGGGGTCGCGCACGTCGATCAGCAGGATCGTTTGCGCATCCAGCGCCGCCTTCACCTGCTGCGGGGTCAGGTCCTTGATCGTGGGGGCGGCGGACATGCTCGGAGACTCCTGGGCAAGAGCGCGATCGGAGAGCGCGCGACGGGCGAAGGCGCGCTAGGAGGCGGCCTGTTAAAATTCATTATTGCGAATATGCAATTATACAAATATATAGTCAAGCCGGGTCGTCGCCACCCTACGGCGGCAGGCCCTGCGACGACTGATCGAGATCAATCCGCTCCAACCCGATGGAGCGGATGTTCGCCCCGGGCCACGCCGGGCCCAGAGGAGACCCGCCATGGGCAAGCCCCGCATCGTCATCCTGGGCGCCGGGTTGGGCGGTGCCATCGCCGCCTTCGAGGTCAAGGACGCGGTCGGCGACCGGGCCGAGGTCAGCGTCGTGTCGCAGGGCGACATCTTCCACTTCGTGCCCTCCAATCCGTGGGTCGCCGTCCACTGGCGCAAGCGCGAGGCCATCGAGGTCAAGCTGCCGCCAGTCATGAAGAAGCGCGGCGTCGCCTTCACCGGCGTCGGCGCCAAGCGCATCGATCCCGCACGGAGCCGGCTGGAGCTCAATGACGGCGCCATCGTCGACTACGACTATCTGATCATCGCCACCGGCCCCGAACTGGCCTTCGACGAGATCGCGGGCCTGGGCCCCCAGGGCGGCTTCACCCAGTCAGTCTGTCATGTGGACCATGCCGAGGCCGCGGCGGCCGCCTTCGACAAATTCGTGGAAAATCCCGGCCCGATCGTGGTCGGCGCCGTGCAGGGCGCCTCATGTTTCGGGCCGGCCTACGAATTTGCGATGATCCTCGACACGGAACTGCGCCGCCGGAAGATCCGCGACAAGGTCCCGATGACCTTCGTCACATCGGAACCCTATCTCGGCCACCTCGGCCTCGACGGCGTCGGCGACACCAAGGGCCTGCTCGAGAGCGAGATGCGCGAGCGCCACATCAAATGGATCACCAACGCCAAGGTCGCCTCGGTGGAAGCCGCGGTGATGCACGTGGAGGAGATCGCCGACGACGGTTCGGTCAAGCAGACCCACGATCTGCCCTTCGCCTATTCGATGATGCTGCCGGCCTTCCGCGGCGTCGCCGCCGTGCGCGGGGTCGAGGGCCTGACAAACCCCCGGGGCTTCATCGTCATCGACAAGCACCAGCGCAATCCGACCTTCCCCAATGTCTTCGGCCTGGGGGTCTGCGTGGCGATCGCCCCGACAGGCAAGACCCCCGTGCCGGTTGGCGTGCCCAAGACCGGCTTCATGATCGAGAGCATGGTCACCGCCATCGCCCACAACATGGGGCAGATCATCGCCGGCGAGGCGCCGACCCACGAGGCCACCTGGAACGCCTTCTGCCTGGCCGATTTCGGTGACGGCGGGGTGGCCTTCGTGGCCCAGCCGCAGATCCCGCCGCGCAACGTCAACTGGTCGGCCAGCGGCAAGTGGGTCCACCTAGCCAAGGTCGGGTTCGAGAAATACTTCCTCGGCAAGATCAGGCGCGGCGAGAGCGAGCCCTTCTACGAGAAACTGGCCCTCGAGGTGATGGGCCTCAAGAAAATCAAGGGCTGAGCCGCGCGCCGGCCCCCAGGCCGGCCGCGTCCCGCACCCTGGATAATGGAGAGATGCAATGACGGTAGACCGTGCGGTATTCGCCTTTCTGGGCGGCGTCGTCCTGGCGGGCGTCGCCCTGGCGCATTTCGTCAACCCGTGGTGGATCGGCCTGACGATCTTCGCGGGCCTGAACGCGATCCAGGCCGCGTTCACGGGCTTCTGCCCGGCCGCCATCGCCTTCAGGAAGTTGGGGATCAGGCCGGGGGCCGCCTTCCGGTGACCTCCCTGCGCGCCCTGGCCTGGCTGGGCCTGGCGGCGGCCTTGGCGGCGCCGCAGGCTGCCCTGGCCCTGAGCCTGCCCGAGGCCATCGCCCTGGCCCAGCGCGCCAATCCCGCCCTTGCCCAGGCGCAGGCCCAGGCCGACGGCGCCCAGGCGCGCCTCGCCCAGGCGCGGGCGGGGCGAATGCCGACCCTCACCCTGTCCGGGGAAGCCGGCCAGGGGACGACGGACCTGGGCGGCTTCTTCGGGTTCGGCCGCGCGGACGTGTCGCCCCAGGCGGTGGCCCTGGAGTTTCGCCAACCCCTGTTCACCGGCGGCGCGGTGACCGCCGCCATCGACCGCGCCCGCCAGGGCCGCGACGCCGCCCTCGCCCAGGCGGGCGGCGCCAAGGCGCTGCTGGCCGCCCAGGCTGCGGAGGCCTATGTCGCCGTGCTCAGCGCCCAGGAACTCCTGGCGCTGAATGAGGCCCAGGTGGGCCAGATGCGCGAGATCGCCGGCCAGGCGGCGTTGCGGTTCGCCAGCGGCGAGGTCGCCCGCACCGATGTCGCGCAGGCTCAGGCCAGGCTGGCCGAGGCGCGGGCGGGCCTGGCGCGCGCCCAGGGGGTCGACGCGCGCGCGCGGGCGCATTTTGTCTCTGTCATCGGCTCGGAGTCGGCGGGTCTGGAGCCGCTTGCGGCCCCGCCCCCAATCCTCCCGTCGCTCGCGGACGCCATGGCCGCGGCGCTGCGGACCAGTCCGGCCCTGGTGGCGGCGGAGGCCCAGGCCCGCGCCGCCGGCGCCGGGGTGCGCTACGCCGAGGCCGAGCGCTTCCCGACCCTGGCCCTCACCGCCAAGGCCAGCAGCGCCCGCGACCAGTTCTTCCCGGGCTACCGCGCCGACGGCTTCACCGTGGGCGTCCAGGGACGCTGGACCCTGTTCGCTGGCGGGCTGATCGGCGGCCGGGTCGACGAGGCGCGGGCGGACGCCCGGGGCGCGCGGTCGGCGGCGGACGCCGCCCGGGCCCAGGTCAGGGAAGCGGTGACCGGCGCCTGGGAGGATGTGCGCATCGCCCAGGCCCTGGGCGATACGGCGGCCGACCAGGCGGCGGCGGCGGCGAGCGCCCTCGACAGTGTTCGCCATGAGGTCCGCGTCGGGCAGAAGCCGGCCATCGACCTGCTCGACGCCGAGCGCGAGGCGCTGGCCGCCCGCAGCGCCCAGGTCTCCGCCCGGGGCGCCGCCGTGACGGCCGCCTACCGGCTGAACGCCCTTGTGCGGGCCGACTGAGGCGCCGCCGCCGGCGCCCTATTGCGCCGGGACGGGGGCGGGCTTTGCGGCGGGGGGTGTCTTGGCCCCGGGCTTGGGCGCGACGATCGAGGCCAGCTTCGGCGCGGGCTTGGGCAGCTTGGGCGTGTTGGCCACAGAGCCGTATTTCAGCACGTCGAGGGCCCGGGCGAGCTGGAAGTCGCCCTTCTTGGTGTCGAAGGAGGCCGGGGGCGCCTCGGCCGGCTGGTGGGCGGCCTTGCGGGTCTTGCCTTCGTCGGCGTTGAGGGCGTTGCGGAAGGAGGCCTCAGAGAACTGGAATGAGCGGTTGGCGATGAGCTGCGCCTCCTCGGGGGTCTTGGCGACCTCGAGGTCCGGCTCGATGCCGGTCTTCTGGATGGAGCGGCCCGAGGGGGTGTAGTAGCGCGCCGTGGTCAGCTTAAGCCCGCCGTCGAGGCCGCCGCGCAGGGGGATCACCGTCTGCACCGAGCCCTTGCCGAAGCTGGTCAGCCCGACCAGCTCGGCCCGCTTGCGGTCCTGCAGGGCGCCGGCGACGATCTCGGCCGCCGAGGCCGAGCCGGAATTGATGATCACCACGATGGGCAGGCCGTGCAGCATGTCGCCCGGCTGGGCGTTGTAGCGCTCCACATCGCGCGCCTGGCGGCCGCGCTGGGAGACTACCTCGCCGCCGTCCAGGAACACATCGGAGACCTCGATGGCCTGGTCGAGCAGGCCGCCGGGGTTGTTGCGCAGGTCGAGGATCAGCCCCTTCATCTTGGGGTTCTTGGCCTCCAGGTCGCGCACCCCGGCCTGGGTCTCGGCGCCGGTCTTCTCGTTGAAGGCCGACAGGCGCAGATAGCCGTAGTCGCCCTCCATCCGCGTCTTGACGGATTTCACATTGATCACTTCGCGCATGATCTTGACGTCGAAGGGGTCGGCGTCCTCGCGAGCGATCGACAGCACGATGGGCTCGCCCACATGGCCGCGCATCTGCTTGACCGCGTCGTTCAGCGGCATGCCCATGACGCTCTGGCCGTCGATGGCGGTGATGTAGTCGCCCGCCTGGATGCCGGCCTTGGCGGCCGGGGTGTCGTCCATGGGCGAGATGACCTTGACCACCCCGTCCTCGGAGGTGACCTCGATGCCGAGGCCGCCGTATTCGCCGCGGGTCTGGTCACGCATCGCCTGGAAACTTTCCGGCGACAGATAGCCCGAATGCGGGTCCAGCGAGGTCAGCATCCCGTCGATGGCGCTCTCGATCAGCTTCTTGTCGTCCACCTCGGCGACATACTGGTTCTGGACCGTGGCGAGCACGTCGCCGAACAGCTCCAGCATCTTGTAGGTCTCGGATCGCGGGGGCGCCGCCACCGCAGATTGGTGGATATAGGCCATGGTGCCGGCCCCGAGGACAAAGGCGGAACCGCCGATGAGGAGATACTTACGCATGGGGCAGTACCTAAGGCATCGTTTGCGTCCTTTCAAAGACGCAAAGCCGTGATCGCCGACCGCCGGCCCTACCCCGCCCCGGCCGGCCTGGCCGCGGCGACGCTGAACCAAGGCGCGGGGTCGACCGGCGCGCCATCCTTGCGGACCTCCAGATAGAGCTCGGGGGCCGCCCGCTCGCCGCCTTTGTCCCCGTCCGCCATCCGCCCGACCGGCTCGCCCGCGGCCACCGAGCCGCCGACGGTGGCCTGGACGGCCTCGAGGCCTGTCAGAACCAGATGGTATCCACCACCGACTCTTAAGATCAAGACCACGCCCCAGCCTTTCAGCGGCCCGGCGTATTCCACCAGCCCCCCGGCGGGGGCCCTCACCAGGGCGCCGGGGGGCGCGCGATAGGTCCAGCCGGACGACCGGCCGCCCCCGGGGCGCTGGCCGAAGCGCGTCACCACCGCGCCTTGAACGGGGGCGGCGAGGCCCCCGCCCGGCGGGGCCTTCAGGTCCATCTGCGCCTGGGCGGGCAGGCGGGCCACCAGCTCGCCCACCGACGGCGAGCCCGCCGCCAGGGCGGCCAGGGCCTGTTCGGCGACATCGGCGTTGGCCAGGAGGCTGCGCTCCAGGGCGCCCTTGCGCAGCAGCAGGGCCTCGATGCGGGCGCGGCGGTCGGCCAGGGCGCTGTCGGACTGGAACAGGTCCTCGGAGGCCCCGGCCACCTCGCGGCGCACCCGCGCGATCTGCGCCGCCTGGGCCCCCAGCACCCGCCCGCGCCGCTCCAGCTCCGGCGCCATGGCCCGCACCAGGATGGCGGCGCGCACCGCATCCTTGGCCGACTGCGGGTGGGCCAGCAGGGCCGGGGGCGGATCGCGGCGGTAGAGCTCCAAGGCGCCAAGCAGCCGGGCCAGGGCGTTGCGGTTGCTGCCCAGCCGGGCGGTCATCGCCGACTCGCGGGCGTTCAGCAGCTCCAGCCGCGCGCGCTTGTCGCCGGCCCCGCGCTCGCCGGAGGCCTGCACGGCCGCCAGCTGCACCAGCTCCGCCTGCAGGGCGGCGATGTCCCGGCGCACGGCCTCCGCGTCGGCCCGACTGTCACGCTGGGCCTGCTCCAGCCGGCCGCGATCCACGGTCGGCGCCTGGCCGTGGGCCGGGACGGCGACCAGGGCCAGGGTGAGGGCGACGGACGGGGCGAGGCGGGCGCGCATGGCCCGATGATACGCGCGTTCGCAGTTTTTGCCGCCGTCCGCCCTTGAGATCGATCGCGCGGCGCCCAGTTTTTGCTGGCAAAGGGGACTATAGGAGCCGCCATGACCGAAGCAGACGCCCCCCCCGAGACCGCCGTCCCCGACAGGCCCCTCAGTCCCGCCGCCCGCCGCGCCCTCGACGAGGCGGCCGCGCGCCGCGCCGCAGAGACGGCCAAGGCCCTGCCTCCGGAACTCGGCGGCCCCAAGGGCCCGGAGCCGACGCGGTTCGGCGACTGGGAGCGCAAGGGCCTGGTCAGCGACTTCTAGCGGCCGGCAGGCACGGGGATTGCGGCGCGCCCTGCGAACAGGGAAGGCCGGATCATGTTGGCACAGCTAGGCAAGACCACGGTCTTGATCCTCCTTATCGCGGCGCCGGCGGCGGCGCGGGCGGGCGACCCGGGCTACGATCGCTACGGCGGCGGCTACCAGAGCTCGGCCTACGGATCGGAGTCCTACGGCGCCGCCAGCCGGGTGGAGGAAGAGACCTATGGGGCGACGGGCGTCATCGCCCCGGACGGCCGCCCCTATGTGACCCACGCCTATTCAGACGGCTACGCCGCCGGGGACGCTCAGGGCGCCTATGACGCCCGCCAGGAGGCCTATGGCCCCCCGCCCTACGACCGCGCCTATGACGACTCCTCCTATGAGGACCGGCGCTACGAAGACCGCCCCTATCCGGATCGGCGCGAGGGCTGGGCTTACGGCGAGAGCTACGGCGGGGGCTACGGCCCGCCCCCGGGCTATCCGCCGGCGCCCGGCTACGGCCCGCCCTGTCCCGCGGCGGTGCGCGCCTGGCTGCCCCCCTGCGCCCCCGCGCCGCGCCCCCACCCGGTCCAGCTTGGCGACGGCTTCTTCGGCGGCGGCGGCGGGGTCGGCCCGGCCTATATCTCGGGCGGCGGAGGCGGCGGCGGGTTCTACTACGCCGGCGGCGGGGGCATGGTCTCGGCCGGCGCCCGCGCGGGGGCCTATGCCTCGGCCAGCGCCTCAGCCCGCGCGTCGGCCCGCGTCAGCATCTCCGGCGGCGGCCGCGGCCACGGCGGCAAGGGCGGCTGCGGCTGCCGCTAAATCAAACCCTTCAGCACGTCGGGCGGCGAAACCGGCTTCCACTTTCGCCTGACGTGCTGGAGGAGCGGCTCACGCCCCGGCCATCTCCCGGGCCACGGACAGGGCCGCCGCGCGCGGATCGTTGGCGGCGGTGATCGGGCGGCCGCAGACCAGGTGGCTGGCCCCGGCGGCCAGGGCCTCGGCCGGGGTCGCGGCGCGGGCCTGGTCGTCCTTGCCGGCCCAGGCCGGGCGCACCCCGGGGGTGACCACCAAAAAGCCCGGCCCGCCGATCCGCCGGGCCATGGCCGCCTCGTGCGGGCTGGCCACCACCCCATCGATGCCGGCGTCCAGGGCCTGGCGAATGCGCCTCTCCACCAAGGCCTCGACGCCCAGGCCATAGCCGAGGTCCTTGAGGTCGTCCTCGGACAGGCTGGTCAGGACGGTGACCCCCAGGATCCGCATCCCCCTCGACCCCGCGCGACCGCGCACCGCCGCGCGCATCACCTGAGGCTCGGCATGGACGGTGAGAAAGTCGCAGGCGGCGGTGGCGGCGATGGCGGCGGTGGCCTTCTCCACCGTGGCGCCGATGTCATGCAGCTTCCAGTCGGCGAACACCTGTCGGCCGCGGGTCTTGAGATCCCGGGCCAGGGCCATGCCCCCGCTCGCCAACAGCTGCAGCCCGACCTTGTAGAACACCGCCGCGTCGCCCAGCCGCTCGACCATGGCCTCGGCGTCGGCCCGGGTCGGCACGTCCAGGGGGATGATCAGGCGGGGATCGGCGGCGGGCATGGCGCGTCCTTGTTCCATGGGCGCGCGCGGAAGATCCCGCGAAGTCGGGCCGGGCGGCGGGATGAAGACAGGCCGGCAGGATGAAGGCGGCCCCCGGCGCCGTCAATCGCCCAGGGGTCAGACCTGACGCACCCGCGTCCCCAGCCGATGGGCCGCGCGCAGGACCCAGGCGTCGGGGGTGGCCCGCGCCAGGGCGACCAGCGCCTTGTAGACACCCCCCGGCACGCAGACCCCGCGATTGGCCTCGGCCGCCGCATAGCCGGCCTCGGCGACCTGCTCGGCGCTCAGCCACATCCAGCCGGGGAGGGACTGCAGGGCCTTGCGGCCCCCCGACACGTCGTGGAACTCCGATCGGGTGTAGCCGGGACACAGGGCGGTGACGTGGACCCCGGTTCCCAAAGTCTCCTGGCGCAGGCTCTGGGAGGCGCGCACGACGAAGCTCTTGGTGGCGTTGTAGAGGGGCGCCCCGGCCTGGCCGGGGATCAGGCCGGCGACCGAGGCGACGTTGAGGATGCGGCCGTAGCGGCGCTCGATCATCCCCGGCAGGGTCGCGTGGCTGAGCTCGCACACAGCCACCAGCATCACCTCCAGCAGGGCGTGCAGATCGGCCCAGGGGACGCGGGCGTAGCGGCCGCCGATGCCGTAGCCGGCGTTGTTGACCAGAACGTCCACCGGCCGCCCCACCGTGGCCAGCAGGGCGGGCCGGGCGGCGGGGTCGGCCATGTCGGCGGGGGCGACGATCACCTCGATCCCGTGCGCATGGCGCAGCTCGGCGGCGAGGGTCTCCAGCCGGTCGGCGCGACGGGCGGTCAGGGCGAGGTCGAAGCCGTGGGCGGCGTAGGTGCGGGCGAGGGCGGCGCCGATCCCGGCGGAGGCCCCGGTGACGAGGCACAGGCGCCGGGCCATCAGGCGGCGGCGGGCCGGGTCGCCGCGCCGCCGGCGGGGCCGCGCAGCAGGTCGGCCACGGTGATGCGTGACAGCCGCTCGGTGGCCGCCCGATCCGCCGCGTCGATGGCCGCCTGCACCTGTTCGGGGATCACCTCGCCCACCGGGCAACCCTTGGCGCCGGGGGGCGGCACGCCCAGGTGGGTGCAGCCGTTCACCGCCCGCAGCACACGGTCGAGGCCGATCCCCTCGGCCGGCTCCTTCAGCCAGGCCCCGCCGGAGGCGCCGGCGCGGGTGCCGATCAGCCCCGCCTTGGCGAGCAGGGCGGTGACCCGCCGCACCACCACCGGATTGGCGGGCATCGACGCCGCCAGGTCGGCGCTGGAGACCGCCGCGTCGGGGGTGACGGCGCCTCGATGGGCCAGATAGGCCAGGGCGTGGGCGGCGACGGGAAAGCGTTGGCTGTCGGACATCAGGCTCGAAACCTAGGGCGCCGGAGCGCGCGTTCAATGGCAATGTCCAAGGTGCGTCAGTGCAGCACGATTGAAGCGGCCCTGGAAAGGGAGTATTGGCGCCGCCTGCAATCGCATGGGCCCGCCGCCCCTCCCACGATCCCGGCGGCGTTCCCGGAGGGATTGAATGGCTGACGAAGCCCCCGACGCGCCGGCTTCCGGCGCGCCTGTTTCCCCTTCCGGCAAGGCCACCGCCCAGGACTCCCATCCCCACAAGGGTCACGGCTTCTTCGCCATGGCCCTGGGCTCGATCGGCGTGGTGTTCGGCGACATCGGCACCAGTCCGCTCTACGCCATGCGCGAGGCCCTGTCGCACGCGCGCCATACCGACAATGTCGAGCTGTCGGTCCTGGGCGTCGTCTCCCTGGTGCTGTGGGCTCTGACCCTGATCGTCACGGTCAAATATGTGATCTTCCTGATGCGCGCCGACAACAAGGGCGAGGGCGGCACCCTGGCCCTGATGGCCCTGGCCCAGCGGGCCCTGGGCCGTCGCTCGGGCATCGTCTTCCTGCTCGGGGTGATCGGCGCCTCGCTCTTCTACGGCGACGGCATCATCACCCCGGCGATCTCGGTGCTGGGCGCGATCGAGGGCCTCAAGGACGCCCCCGGGATCGGCGGCGCCATGGGGCCCTATGTGCTGCCCCTGTCCGGCGCCATCCTGATCTGCATCTTCCTGGTGCAGTCGCGCGGCACCCACAAGATCGCCACCCTGTTCGGGCCGGTCACCGCCGCCTGGTTCCTGGTGCTGGGGGCGCTGGGCCTCTACCACATGACCGACGACTGGTCGGTTCTGCGCGCCTTCAACCCCTGGTTCGGGGTCAAATTCCTGCTCGGTAACGGCCTGGTCGGCTTCGTCATCCTCGGCAGCGTGTTCCTGGCGGTGACCGGGGCCGAGGCCCTCTACGCCGACATGGGCCACTTCGGTAAGAAGCCGATCCGCGCCGCCTGGCTGGTGCTGGTGTTCCCCTGCCTGGCGCTGAACTACCTGGGCCAGGGCGCCCTGGTGCTGAACGACCACGCCGCCGCCGCCAACCCGTTCTGGCGGATGGTGCCGCAGATGATCTACTTCCCGGTGCTGCTGCTGGCCACCTGCGCCGCGGTCATCGCCAGCCAGGCGGTGATCACCGGCGCCTTCTCCATGACCCAGCAGGCGGTGCAGCTGGGCCTGGTGCCGCGGATGGACATCAAGCGGACCTCCGAGACCCAGGCCGGCCAGATCTTCGTGCCCGCGGTCAACAACGCCCTGATGATCGGGGTGCTGGTGCTGCTGGTGGTGTTCCAGAGCTCGAGCAAGCTGGCTTCCGCCTATGGCATCGCCGTCACCGGCTCGATGTTCGTCGACACCCTGCTGGCCTATGTGGTGCTGCGCCGGATGTGGAAGTGGAGCCTGGCCAAGACCCTGCTGCTGGTGGTTCCCCTGGGCATGATCGACGTGGTCTTCATCTCGTCCAACCTGCTGAAGATCCCGGACGGCGCCTGGCTGCCCCTGGCCTTCGGCTTCGTGCTGGTGATGACCATGTGGACCTGGACCCGCGGCGCCCAGATCCTCACCGAGAAGACCCGCCGCGACAGCGTGCCCCTGTTGGAGCTGATCGAGATCCTGCGCGCCCGGGCGCCGCACCGGGTGCCCGGCGCCGCCATCTTCCTGACCTCCGAGCCCGGGGTCGCCCCCGTGGCCCTGATGCACAACCTCAAGCACAACAAGGTGCTGCACGAGAAGAACGTCATCCTCACCGTGCGCACGTCCGAGACGCCCCGCGTGCCGGATTCGGACCGCATCGCCATCGAGGCGGTCAATGAGGACTTCAAGGTCGTGACCATCAACTACGGCTTCATGGAAAGCCCCAATGTGCCCAAGGCCCTGGCCCTGTGCCGCAAGCAGGGGTTGAAGTTCGACATCATGTCGACCTCGTTCTTCCTCGGCCGCCGCTCCATCGTGCCGTCGGCCCATTCGGGCATGCCCCTGTGGCAGGACCGGCTGTTCATCTTCCTGATGAAGAACGCCGCCAACCCCACCGACTTCTTCAAGATCCCGCCCGGGCGGGTGGTCGAGCTCGGCGCCCAGGTCACCGTCTAGCCTTGAACTCCCGCCCCGCCTGCCCTTAAAGGCGGCGACCCAGACTCCAAGGATGCCCCATGTCCGCCACCCCGCCCGCGCCCAAGAAGGTCGTCCTCGCCTATTCGGGCGGCCTGGACACCTCGATCATCCTGAAGTGGCTGCAGGACACCTACGGCTGCGAGGTGGTCACCTTCACCGCCGACCTGGGCCAGGGCGAAGAGCTGGAGCCGGCGCGAGCAAGGCGCTGCTGCTGGGCATCAAGCCCGAGAACATCTTCATCGACGACCTGCGCGAGGAATTCGTGCGCGACTACGTCTTCCCGATGTTCCGCGCCAACACCGTCTATGAGGGCCAATATCTGCTGGGCACCTCCATCGCCCGGCCGCTGATCGCCAAGCGCCAGATCGAGATCGCCCGCCAGGTCGGCGCCGACGCCGTCTGTCACGGGGCCACCGGCAAGGGCAACGACCAGGTCCGCTTCGAGCTCGGCTACTATGCGCTGGAGCCGGACATCAACGTCATCGCCCCCTGGCGGGAATGGGCGTTCGCCAGCCGCGAGGCGATGATCGACTACGCCGAGAAGCATCAGATCCCCATCGCCAAGGACAAACGCGGCGAGTCTCCCTTCTCGGTGGACGCCAACCTTCTGCACTCCTCGTCCGAGGGCAAGGTGCTGGAGGACCCCGCGGTGGAGGCGCCGGAATTCGTCTACCAGCGCACCATCGCCCCGGAGGACGCCCCCGACGAGGCGCGGGTCTTCACCATGGATTTCGAGCACGGCGACCCCGTGGCCATCGACGGCGAGCGCCTGTCGCCCGCCGCCCTGCTCACCCGGCTGAACCAACTGGGCCACGACCATGGCGTCGGCCGGCTGGACCTGGTGGAGAACCGCTTCGTCGGCATGAAGTCGCGCGGCGTCTATGAGACCCCCGGCGGTTCCATCCTGCTGGTGGCCCACCGGGGCATCGAGTCCATCACCCTGGACCGGGGCTCCGGGCACCTGAAGGACGAGCTGATGCCCCGCTACGCGGAGCTGATCTACAACGGCTTCTGGTTCTCGCCGGAGCGGGAGCTGCTGCAAGGGCTGATCGACGCCAGCCAGGCCAAGGTCACGGGCCAGGTCCGGGTCAAGCTCTACAAGGGCAACGTCACCGTGATCGGCCGGACCAGCCCCTACTCCCTCTACGATCAGGAACTGGTCACCTTCGAGGAAGGCAAGGTCGCCTACGACCACCGCGACGCGGCCGGCTTCATCAAGCTGAACGCCCTGCGGCTGCGGGTGGCGGCGAAACGGGACCTGCGGGGGGCCTAGGCGCGGCGGCGCCCTCTCCGCCCGGTCCCATGCGGCGATAGCGATATCGGGTGCGGATGTTACGGGCGAAGTAGCGCCCCCGCGACGGGGCGGCGCGCAGTTGCGCCCAGGTCTCGGGCTCGACCGCCAGATAGGCGTAGAGTTCGCCGCTCACGAAGTTGATGAACAACGTCCGCGACCGGTCGTCATAGGTGGCGTCGCGGATGACCTGGGACGGCATGAGCCCTCAACCGGCCGACCCGCGCCGGTGTTCCCCAGCTTGGCAGCAGCCACGCGAGACAGCTGCTAACATATTGAATTGTTGAACCTTTTATAACAACATCTAGGGTCTCTTCAAGCGCCGGATTCGCCGGCCTGAGGGAGCCATCCTGTGACCCACCGGATCGACGACGACTTCGCCGGCCAGCTCGCCGGCCGCCGCCTCGCCACCGCCGAGGTGCTCTACTACATGCCTGGCGCGAGCGGCCTGCTGCAGTCCTTCGCCTGGCAGACCCTCGACGTCGCGCCCGACTTTCCGCGCATCCACCGCTTCCTCGATTTTTGGCGGCGCGAAATCGACGCGGTCATCCATTCGGTGTCGGTCAGCGCCCAGGGCCTGGTGTCGCCGGCGCGCATCCGCCTGGCCGATTTCAGCGAAACGCTGAATTAGACGCAACCACCGGGGTTTGAACCAGTTTTGGCCCTAAAGCGCGGGTTTCATTTCCCGTGGCATCCACGCGGCCGTCCAGGCCGCGTGACAAAGGGACGTCCCATGAAACGCCTACTCCTCAGCCTCGCCGCCGTCGCCGCCCTCGGGGTCGCCAGCTGCGCGACGCCGACGCCGTACCAGCCCAACATGCCCGGGACCGCCCAGTCAGGCGGCTTCAGCGAGATGCGGCTGGAGCCCAACCGCTTCCGCGTCATGTTCGCCGGCAACAGCCTGACGTCGCGGCAGACGGTGGAGAGCTACCTGCTCTACCGCGCCGCCGAGCTGACGGTGGCCCAGGGCTACGACTGGTTCAGCACCGCCGACCGCAACACCGAGCGGTTGACCCAATACTACGCCGACCCCGACCCCTTCTATCACTCCCCCTACTGGAACAGCTGGGGCTATGGCTGGCGGCCGAACTGGCGCTACTACGGCGGCGGCTTCGGCTGGCGCAGTTGGGATCCGTGGGGCCGCGATCCGTTCTGGGCCAGCCGCATGGATATCCGCGAGGTCAATCGCTACGAGGCCAACGCCGAGATCGTCATGGGGCGCGGCCCCAAGCCGCCCAACGATCCGGGCGCCTTCGACGCGCGCGCGGTGATGCAGAACCTCGGCCCCGGCATCGTCCGCCCGGCCCCCTGACGGCCCCTCATGGACCTCCGTCGCCGTCGCGCGTTAGGGTGACGGCGACGGAGTGTGCCTGATGTCAAAACCGTTCGATCCCACCGAACCCCTCGACTCGGCCAAGGCCCTGACCCCGGTGGCCATCCGCGTCAACGAACAGCGGGTGTCGCGCGGATTCTGGCCCAAAATCCGCAAGGTGGCCTCGCGGGTCCCCTTCGCGGCGGACGCCCTGTCTGTCTATTACGCGGCCCGCGATCCGCTGACGCCGATCGCGTCCAAGGGCATGATGCTGGCGGCGCTGGCCTATTTCATCCTGCCCGCCGACGCCATTCCCGACATCATCCCGGGCCTGGGGTTCACTGATGACGCGGCGGTGTTCGGGGCCCTGATCGCCCTGCTCGGCCGAACCTTGAAGCCGCACCACAAACAGGCCGCGCTCGGCATGCTGGAGCGCTTCGGCCGCGACTGATCAGTGGCTGACGCCCTCGCGGCCGAGCACCTGGGCGACGGTCAGCCAGAGGATCTTCAGGTCCATCGCCAGCGACCGACGCTCCAGATACGCCCGGTCGAAGGCGACCTTGACCGGGATCGGCAGGTCGTCGCGGCCGTTGACCTGGGCCCAGCCGGTCACCCCCGGCCGCAGGCGATGCACCCCCGCCTCGGTGCGCAGGGCCACCAGGTCGTCCTGATTGAACAGGGCCGGGCGCGGCCCCACCAGGGTCATGTCCCCCCGCAGCACGCTCCACAGCTGGGGCAGTTCGTCGAGGCTGGTCTTGCGCAGGAACTGGCCGATCGGGGTGACCCAGCGGTCGGGCTTCTCCAGCAGGTGGGTGGCCACCTCCGGGGTGTCGACCCGCATGGTGCGGAACTTGGGCATGCCGAACAGCCGGTTGTCGCGGCCCACCCGCTGCGAGCGGTAGATGGCCGGCCCCGGCGAGGTGAGCCGCACGGCCGCGGCGACCGCCAGCAACGGAAGCGCCAGGGCCACGAGGCCCGCGCCGGCGGCGGCGAGGTCCAGCAGTCGTTTGAGGATGTCGTCGGTGCGCGCCGCCATCCGCGCGGGATAGCGGCGCCCCCGCCGGTTCGCAACAATCCCCGCATTCCCGGCGGCTGCCGGGGCGCGACCTTGCCCCCGGTCCGCTTTGTGCGCTAACTCCGTCCATGACTTCAGCCCCCCATGCCCCGCGATGGCGCCGCCGCTGACCCCGGCCGCCTGACCCATCCCCCCAAGCTGAAGACCGTCCCATGAGCGAACACCCCCCGGCTCCCGCCTATACGGGCCCCGACCGCGTCCTGTCCGGCGTGCAAACCTCCGGCGCCCTGCATCTGGGCAACTACCTCGGCGCCCTGACCAAGTTCGTGCGCCTGTCGCAGGACAGCGACTGCTTCTTCTTCCTCGCCGACATGCACGCCATCACCGTCTGGCAGGATCCGGCCCTTCTGGCGTCCCAGACCCGCGAGATCGCGGCCGCCTACCTGGCCGCGGGGATCGATCCCAAGCGGGCGACCATCTTCCCGCAGTCGGCGGTGCCGGCCCACGCCGAACTGGCCTGGATCTTCAACTGCGTCGCGAGGCTCGGCTGGCTCGACCGCATGACCCAGTTCAAGGAGAAGTCGGGCAAGCACAAGGAGCGCGCCTCGGTGGGCCTCTACACCTATCCGGTGCTGCAGGCGGCCGACATCCTCGTCTACAAGGCCACCCATGTGCCGGTGGGCGAGGACCAGAAGCAGCACCTGGAGCTGACCCGCGACATCGCCCAGAAGTTCAACAACGACTTCGCCGCGCCGGGCTTCTTCCCCCTCACCGAGCCGCTGATCCAGGGGCCCGGGGCGCGGATCATGTCCCTGCGCGACGGGACCGCGAAGATGTCCAAGTCCGATCCCTCGGACAACAGCCGCATCAACCTGCTGGATGACGCCGACGCCATCGCCCAGAAGGTGCGCAAGGCCAAGACCGATCCCGAGCCCCTGCCGGAGACCCCTGACGGGCTTGAGGGCCGTCCCGAGGCCAAGAACCTCGTGGGCATCTACGCCGCCCTGGCCGAGACCACCCCCGCCCAGGTGCTGGCCCAGTACGCGGGCCAGGGCTTTGGCGCCTTCAAGCCGGCCCTCGCCGACCTGGCGGTGGCCACGGTGGGTCCCATCGGCCAGGAGATGCGCCGGCTGCTGGCCGATCCCGCCGAGATCGACCGCATCCTGGCGGACGGCGCCCAGCGGGCCCGCGCGGTCGCCGACCCCGTGGTGGCCGAGACCAAGCGGCTGGTGGGGTTCTGGGCGGGCTGAGTCGTCACCGCCCGCTTGCGGCCCCGCGCCGGACGCGCCATCTATGGCTCATGTTCATCCAGACCGAGCAGACCCCGAACCCCGAAGTCCTCAAGTTCCTGCCCGGGCGCGACGTCCTGGGCGAGGGCTCGCGGGAATTCCGCACCCCCGAGGAGGCGCAGGCCGCGCCCCTGGCCGAGGCCCTGTTCGCCCTCGACGGGGTGACGCGGGTGTTCTTCGGTCCGGACTTCGTCACCGTCACCAAGGCCGGGCCGGACGTCGACTGGCGGCATCTGAAGGCGCCGATCCTGGCGGCGATGATGGAGCACCTCACCTCTGGCGCGCCGGTCCTGGCCGGGGCGGGCGAGGCGACCTCGCATGACGCGGATGTCTACGAGGGCGACACCGCCCAGGTGGTGGCCGAGATCAAGGACCTCCTCGACACCCGCATCCGCCCGGCGGTGGCCCAGGACGGCGGCGACATCCTGTTCAACCGCTTCGACCCCGAAAGCGGCATCGTCTACCTGCACATGCGCGGCGCCTGCTCGGGCTGCCCTTCGTCCTCCGCCACCCTGCGGTCGGGGGTGGAGAACATGCTCAAGCACTATGTGCCCGAGGTGACCGGGGTCGAGCAGTCGGTCTAGCGGCGGCGAATTTCGCTCCCGGCCCCTGGCGTCTCGCCGCGAGAGGCTCTATCTGCAACAGGCATCGTTGCTGAACAGATGAGACCCCCTATGGCGCACCCCCTCGACGACACGGCCCTGAATACCCTGTTCCGCGACGCGCGGAGCTATAACGCCTGGGCCGAGCAGCCCATCTCCCAGGCCGAGATCGAGGCCATCTACGACGTCGCCAAGTTTGGCCCTACCGCCGCCAACGCCAACCCCGCGCGCTTCGTCTGGGTGACCAGCGACGCGGCCAAGCAGCGCCTCGCCCCGCATCTGTCGTCCGGCAACCGCGACAAGTCGATGAAGGCCTCGGCGGTGGTGATCATCGCCTACGACCTCGACTTCCCCGACTTCATGCCCAAGCTGTTCCCGCACCAGCCCGGCGCCAAGGACTGGTTCAGCGACATGGTCGCCCGGGAGGAGGGGGCCCTGCGCAACTCCTCGCTCCAGGGCGCCTATCTGCTGATGGCCGCGCGGGCGCTGGGCTGGGACACCGGCCCCATGTCCGGGTTCGACAACGCCGCCCTGGACGCGGACTTCTTCGCCGGCACGCGCATCAAGTCCAACTTCGTCATGTCGGTGGGGCGCGGGACGCAGGAGAACCTGTTCGCCCGCCTGCCGCGCCTGGACTTTGAAGAGGCCAACCAAATCCTCTAAGGGAGCCCTGCGGCGCTCATGCCGTCAGCAGGTCCGCGGCGGGATGATCGTCCTAGGCATCGACACCGCCCAGCCCGCCTGTTCGGTCGCCCTCCTCGCCGACGGGGCGGTGCTGGCGACCCTCAGCGAACCGATGATGCGCGGCCACCAGGAGCGGTTGGCCCCGCAGGTGGCCGAGGTCATGGACCGGGCCGGCCTGGCGTTCGCCGCCATAGACCGCGTCGCCGTGACCGTGGGCCCCGGCTCCTTCACCGGCCTGCGGGTGGGCCTGGCCTTCGCCAAGGGTCTCGCCCTGGCCCTTGATCGTCCCTGCGTCGGCATCGGCTCGCTTCAGGCACTGGCGGCCAGCGCCGGCGATTCCGGCCTGGTCGCCGCCGCCATCGACGCCAAGCGGGGCCAGGTCTATCTGCAGGTGTTCGACCGGGGCCGGCCGGTCATGGGACCCCAGGCCCTCGACCTGGCCGAGGCGGCGGCGCGCCTCGTGGAGTCCACCGGCGGCGGCCCCTTCACCCTCGTCGGGTCCGGCGCCGGCCTGCTGCGCGCCGTCGCGCCCCTGGCCGAGGTCTGCCCCCGCGAGGCGGCCGATCCCGTGGCCGTGGCCCGGCTCGGCGCTGTCGCCCCCCTGGCGCCGCCTCGGCCGCTGTATCTGCGCGCGCCGGACGCGCGCCTTCCGGGGTCGGCGTGATCCTGCGCCCCGCCGAGGCGGAGGACCTGCCGGCCCTCGCGGCCATCCACGCCGAGGCGTTTGAAAGTCCGTGGGACGCGGACGCGCTGCGCTCGGTGATCGCCGGTCCCGGCGCGGCCTGCTTGCTGGCCGAGGCCGAGGCCCCGGTCGGCTTCGCCATCCTCCGGGTGATCGCCGGCGAGGCCGAGATCCTCACCATCGCCGTATCGCCTTCGGCCCGCCGGCGCGGGGTGGCCCGGGCGATGATGGCCGAGGCGACCGACTGGGCGCGGGCGATGGGGGCGGGGGCTCTGTTCCTGGAGGCGGCCGAGGACAATCCCGCCGCCCTGGCCCTCTATGCGGCGCTGGGCTTCGAGACAGCGGGGCGCCGCAAGGCCTACTATGCCCGGGCTGGCGGCGCGCGCGCCGACGCTCAGGTGATGCGGCGCGCGCTTAACACTGAGGAGGCTTGAGGCTATGGTCGCACCCGTCGACACCCCTGAGGATCCTTTGCCTGACCGTATCGAGAAGCTTTGCGTCGACAAGGGCATGCGCATGACCGACCAGCGCCGGGTCGTGGCGCGCATCCTGTCGATGGCCAAGGACCACCCGGACGTCGAGGAGCTGTACCGTCGATCGCACGAGGTCGACCCGCACATATCCATCGCCACCGTCTACCGCACGGTGCGCCTGTTCGAGGAGGCCGGCATCATCGCCCGCCACGACTTCCGCGACGGCCGCTCGCGCTACGAGGAGACCTCGGACCACCACCACGACCATCTCATCGACATGAAGTCGGGCCGGGTGCTGGAATTCAACGATCCCGAGATCGAGGCCCTGCAGGACGCCATCGCCCGCCGGCTGGGCTATCGCCTCGTCGACCATCGGCTGGAGCTGTACGGCATCCCCATCGAGGAGAAGACGGATTGACGGCGCCTGAGGGGCCCCTCATCCGCGACGGGGAGCCGGCCGTGACCAAGCGTCTGTTCATCAAGACCTACGGCTGCCAGATGAACGTCTATGACAGCGAGCGCATGGCCGACGTCCTGCGCCCGCTGGGCTATGGCATGGCCGAGAGCCCCGAGGGGGCCGACATGGTGGTGCTGAACACCTGCCACATCCGTGAGAAGGCCGCCGAGAAGGTCTATTCGGAACTGGGCCGGTTGAAGGAGATGAAGCTGGCCAAGGCCGCCGCGGGCGGCGGGGCCATGACCATCGCCGTGGCCGGCTGCGTCGCCCAGGCCGAGGGCGAGGAGATCATGCGCCGGCAGCCCGCCGTGGACCTGGTGGTGGGACCGCAGGCCTATCACCGCCTGCCCGAGCTGATCGCCCGCGTCTCGCGCTCCCGGGGCGAGCGCCTGGCGGCCGACTTCGCCGCCGAAGAGAAGTTCGACGCCCTGCCCGCCGCGCGCACGCCCGGCGGCGTCACCGCCTTCCTCACCGTCCAGGAGGGCTGCGACAAGTTCTGCACCTTCTGCGTGGTGCCCTACACCCGCGGGGCCGAATGGTCCCGTCCTCCCGAGGCCATCGAGGCGGAGGCCCGCAGCCTGGCGGCCCAGGGGGTGCGCGAGATCACCCTGCTGGGGCAGAACGTCAACGCCTATGCGGGCGGCCTGGCGACCCTCGCCCGCCGGCTGGCGCGCATCGAGGGCATCGCGCGCATCCGATACACCACCAGCCATCCGCGCGACATGGACGACGACCTGATCGCCGCCCACGCGGAGCTGCCGCAGCTGATGCCCTACCTGCACCTGCCGGTGCAGTCGGGGTCGGACCGCATCCTGCGGGCGATGAACCGCGACCACAGCGCCCGCAGCTATCTGGACGCGGTCTCGCGGGTGCGCGCCGCGCGCCCCGACATCGCCCTATCGGGAGACTTCATCGTCGGCTTCCCGGGCGAGACCGAGGCCGACTTCGAACAGACCCTGGCTCTGGTGCGCGAGGCCCGCTACGCCGCCTGCTTCTCGTTCAAATACTCCCGTCGCCCGGGCACCCCGGCCTCGGCCATGCCCGGCCAGGTGGACGAGGCGGTCAAGGACGACCGCCTGGCCCGCCTGAACGCCCTGCTCGATGCGCAGCAGCGGGCGTTCAACGACGGCCTCGTGGGCCGCACCGTGCCGGTGCTGTTCGAGCGCCCCGGCCGCCATCCCGGCCAGATCCTCGGGCGCAGTCCCTATCTGCAGGCCGTCCACGTCGAGGGACCGCCAGGCCTGATCGGAAATATTGCGCCGGTGCGCATCCAGTCGGCGGCCAAAATGAGCCTCTCGGGCGTTCTGACCGACGAAGCCGTGATGGAGCCCGCGTGACCCCGCGCCAGACCGAAGAATTCCTGCCCCTCTCCGACATCGCCTCCCGCGCCGTGGCCGGCCCGGGCAGCCGTCACGCCGCCCTCATCGAGGACGCCTTTCGGGTGCTGGTGGAGACCCCCGGCGGCGGCGTGTCCCTGCGCGGGGACGTGCGCGGCCGCGCCGCCGCCAAGAAGGCGGTCCAGGCCATTGCCGAGCGGGCCGACGCCGGCGGCGAGGTCTCGGAGGCCGATGTTCGCGTGGCCCTGTCCTCGGCCCGCACCGGCGAGCCCGGACCGGGGGGCGCGACCACCCTGCCCCTGGGGCGTCGCGGACCCATCGGGGCCAAGACCGCCGGCCAGGCGCGCTACCTGGAGATGATGAACCGCTGCGAGCTGGTGTTCGGCGTCGGCCCCGCCGGCACCGGCAAGACCTTCCTGGCGGTGGCCCACGGCGCCGCCCTGCTGTTGCGCGGCGACGTCGACCGGCTGATCATCACCCGACCCGCGGTGGAGGCCGGCGAACGCCTGGGCTTCCTGCCCGGGGACCTCACCGAGAAGGTCGATCCCTATATGGCGCCGGTGTGGGAGGCGCTGAACGACATCATCGGCCCGGACCAGCTGCGCCGGCGCCGCGACAAGGGCGAGATCGAGGTCGCGCCCATCGCCTTCATGCGCGGTCGCACCCTGTCGGCGGCCTTCGTCCTCGTCGATGAGGCCCAGAACGCGTCGCGCCTGCAGATGAAGATGGTGCTCACCCGCCTGGGCGAGGGCTCGCGGATGGTGGTCACCGGCGACCCGACCCAGGTCGACCTGCCCAACCCCAAGGACTCCGGCCTGGCCCACGCCGTGGGGCTGCTGGAGGGGGTCAAGGGGGTGGATGTGGCCCGTTTCCGCGCCGAGGACGTGGTCCGCCACCCGCTGGTGGAGCGGATCGTCAAGGCCTACGACGCCGACGCCGCCCGGGCGGCCGGCCTGCCCGCCGGCCCTCTCGAATGATCGAGGTCGAGGTCGAGGAAGCGGCCTGGACCGACGCCCTTCCCCAGGCCGAGGCCATCGCCCAGCGCGCGGCCGAGGCGGCCTGCCGGGGGGCGGCGGGCGACGTGGTGGTGCTGCTCACCGATGACGCCGCGGTCCAGGACTTGAACGCCCGCTTTCGCGGCCGCGACACCGCCACCAACGTCCTGTCCTTCCCCGCCTCCGCGGGGGCCGGCGCCCACCTGGGCGACGTGGCCCTGGCCTTCGGGGTCTGCGCCCGCGAGGCGAAGGACCAGGGCAAGAGCCTGGCCGATCACCTCAGCCACCTTGTCGCCCATGGTGTTTTGCACCTTCTGGGCTACGATCACGAGACCGACGCCGACGCCGAGGCGATGGAAGCGTTGGAGCGGGCCGTGCTGGCCCCGCTCGGCGTTCCCGACCCTTACGCCGAGCCGTCGCCCACCCCCTAAGGCCCCATGCCCAGCGACGATCAGAGTCCCCCGCCCGGAGCCGCCGCGCCTCACAGGAGTCGCGGCGTCCGGGCCCTCCTGCGGAAGTTCAAGCGCGGTCGCAAGGCCGAGGTCGCCGCCGAGGTCGCCGCGGCGGCGGCGGCCGTGGCGGCGAACGGCGGGGTCGACATCGTCGATCAGGCGGCGGCCTTCAAGATGCTGCGGGTGGAGGATGTGATGACCCCCCGCGCCGACATCATGGGCATCGACATCGCCGCCCCCTTCTCCGAAGTGGTCAGCCAGTTCGCCGAGGTCGAGCATTCCCGGATGCCCGTCTACCGCGACAACCTGGACGACCCGGTGGGGCTGGTGCACATCAAGGATGTGTTCAAGCTTCTGGCCGTCCCCGGCCAGACCGTGGCGCCCGGCGATCCGATCCTGCATCGGGTTCGCCGCGAGGTGCTCTATGTGCCCGGCTCCATGCGCGCCGCCGACCTTTTGGTGCGGATGCAGGCCAGCCGGATGCACCTGGCCCTGGTCATCGACGAGTTCGGCGGCACCGACGGCCTGGTCACCCTCGAGGACCTGCTGGAGGCGGTGGTCGGCGAGATCGAGGACGAATACGACGAGGCCGCCCCCGCCCAGGTGTTCGCCCGGCCCGGGGGGATCTGGGAGGCCGACGCCCGCGCGCCCCTCGAGGACCTGGAGGCCATGCTCGGCGGCGGCCTGGCCCCCGAGGACCTGGAGGAGGAGATCGACACCGTCGCCGGCCTGGTCAGCGCCCTGGCCGGCCGGGTGCCGCAGCGCGGCGAGGTGATCGCCCACCCCGGCGGCTTCGACTTCGAGATCACCGACGCCGACCCGCGCCGGGTCAAGCATGTGCGCGTGCGCCGGGTCGACCGGCCGGGCGGCGTCGCGGGCGAGACCTCGGCGGCGTGACCCTCGTCGGCTTCCTGAGGTCGCGGCCGCTGGTCGCCCTGGCGGCGGGCGCGGCGGCGGCCCTGGCGCATCCGCCGTTCGGCGTCCTGCCCGGATTGGCGGGCTGGGGCCTGCTGTTCGTCCTGTTCGACCGCGCCGAGGGCCCGCGCCCCCTGCGCGCCGCCTTCGCCGCCGGCTGGTGGGCGGCCTTCGCCTATTTCCTGATCGGCTGCTGGTGGGTGGCCGAGGCCTTCCTCGTCGACGCCGCCAACCAGGGCTGGATGGCCCCCTTCGCCGTCACCCTGCTGCCGGCCGGGCTCGGGCTCTTCTGGGGCGCCGCCGCGGCCCTCTACCGCCGCTTCCGCCCGGATCATCCGGCCCTCAAGGTGCTGGCCTTCGCGGGGACGATGTCCCTCGCCGAATGGCTGCGCGGCCATGTGCTCACCGGCTTCCCCTGGAACCTGCCGGGCGAGACCTGGGCCGCCGGCTCGGCGCCGTCCCAGGGCGCCGCCCTGGTGGGCGCCTATGGCATGACCTGGCTGACCCTGGCCCTGGTCGCCGCCCTGGCCAGTCCCATCGCCTTCGGCCGCCGCCGGGCCACCTGGGCCCTCGCCGCCGCCGGCGCCGCTGCGGTCCTCCTCCTCTATGTGCACGGTTCCGTCCGCCTCGCCGGCGCCCCGCCCGCCGACGCCGCCGCCCCCCGGGTGCGGGTGGTGCAGGCCGACATCGCCCAGGCGGCCAAATACGACGAGGCCAATTTCCGCTCCATTGTCGCCCGCTACACCCGGCTCACCGCCCTGCCGGCCCCCGGGGGACGCCCCGACATCGTCCTGTGGCCCGAAGGGGCGATCCCGGCGGCCGTCAACGACTACCTGGCCCCCGGCGCCTGGACGGTTCCGGCCATCACCGGCGCCCTGACGCCGGGCCAGTCCCTGATCCTGGGCGCCTATCGCTACGAGCCGGCCGGGACGGCCACCGCCTTTTTCAACAGCCTGCTCGTGCTGCGCCGCGAGCCCGGCGGCCTGCGCGTCACCGGCCTCTACGACAAGCACCGCCTGGTGCCGTTCGGCGAATATCTGCCCCTGGAGTCCGCCCTCGCGCCCCTGGGCATCAAGAAGCTGGTGCATGTGGGCGACGGCTTCTCGTCGGGCCCGGAGCCTCGGCCGATCACGCCGCAGGGCGTGCCGTCCCTCCAGCCGCTGATCTGCTACGAGGGGCTCTATCCCGGCTTCACCCGGCGGGGGGCGGCCCTGTCGGGTCAGCGGGCCCGCTGGATCGTCAACCTGTCCAACGACGCCTGGTTCGGCCGCACCAGCGGCCCCTGGCAGCATCTCAATCTGGCCAGCTACCGGGCTATCGAGGAGGGGCTGCCGATCGTGCGCGCCACGCCGACGGGGGTCTCGGCGGTGATCGACAGCTTCGGCCGGGCCGCCCCGGCGACCCGGCTGGCCCTGGGCGCGGCGGGGGTGATCGACGCGCGCCTGCCCCCCGCCCTGCCGCCGACCCCCTACGGGCGGTGGGGGGATTTCGCCTTCTGGACGTTAATGCTAGTGTCCGTCTTGGGGATGATCGTCGGCATTAACGAACGCAAGATTCGGACTTCCGTCCCGGATGCCGCGGCTGGGGAGGTGAGCATTTGATCAGGACCGGAAACGACGGCGCGCCGCGCCCGGTGGCCATCCCGCGACAGACCAACGAGTCCGATCGCTCTCCCAACCCCGTCGACCTGCACGTCGGGGCGCGGATCCGCATGCGCCGGAAGGTCCTGGGCGTCAGCCAGGAGAAGCTCGCCGATGAGCTGGGGCTGACCTTCCAGCAGGTGCAGAAATACGAGCGCGGCGCCAATCGGGTCAGCGCGTCGAAGCTGTTCGAGATCGCCCGCGCCCTGGCGGCGCCGGTTTCGTACTTCTTCGACGGCTTGTCCGAGACCAACGGCGACATCGCCGCCGGCGACCGCCGCGCCGAGGCCTCGATGCACGACTTCCTGATGACCCCCGAGGGCCTGGAGCTGGCCGCCGCCTTCCCGCGCATCAAGCGCGGCCGGGTGCGGCGGCGCCTCCTCGACCTGGTCCGCTCGATGATCGACGACGAGGGCGACGACGCCTGACCGGCCTGCCCGATCGCCGGTGATCCCGACGTTCCGATCCGTTTCAGACTCCGGATTTGACCGTCCGCGGCCGGACATCTGGACCCTGCGACAGTCGCATGCCGCGCGTGCTTGCCAGCCTCCAGATCGGGATATAAAGAAAGCTTTATATCCAGAGCAGCGCGCGGCCGCCGACGTACCGGCGGTCCTTTTCGGAGACAGCCGTTGGCCCGCCAGTCCTACATCTTCACCAGCGAAAGCGTGTCCGAAGGACACCCCGACAAGGTCGCCGACCGCATCTCCGACACCGTCGTCGACGCCTTCATCGGCGCCGATCCCGAGGCCCGCGTCGGCTGCGAGACCCTTGTCACCACCAACCGCATCATCCTGGCCGGGGAAGTGCGCGGCCCCGAGGGCGTGATCGAGGGGCTGGAAGAGAAGATCCGCGCCGCGGTCAAGGACATCGGCTACGAGCAGGAAGGCTTCCACTGGAAGAACGCCGCCTACGCCTGCTACCTGCACGCCCAGTCGGCCGACATCGCCATGGGCGTGGACGCCTCGGGCAACAAGGACGAGGGCGCGGGCGACCAGGGGATCATGTTCGGCTATGCGACGAACGAGACTCCCGAGCTGATGCCGGCGACCCTGCAGTATTCGCAGAACATCCTCAGTGTCCTGGCCGGGGTCCGTAAGTCGGGCCAGGAAAAGGGCCTCGAGCCCGACATGAAGAGCCAGGTCACCCTGCAGTACGAGGGCGGCAAGCCGGTGCGCGCCACCTCCATCGTGCTGTCGGCCCAGCATGCGGAGGGCCTGACGCCGCAGGACGTCTCGGACATCGTCAAGCCCTACATCCTCAAGGTGCTGCCGGAGTCCTTCGTCGACGCCAATACCGAGTGGCACATCAACCCGACCGGCAACTTCGTCATCGGCGGCCCCGACGGCGACGCCGGGCTCACCGGCCGCAAGATCATCGTCGACACCTACGGCGGCGCGGCTCCCCATGGCGGGGGCGCCTTCTCGGGCAAGGACCCGACCAAGGTCGACCGCTCGGCCGCCTACATCGCCCGCTACCTGGCCAAGAACGTGGTCGCCGCGGGCCTCGCCGACAAATGCACCATCCAGCTCGGCTATGCGATCGGCGTGTCCCGGCCCCTGTCCTTCTATGTCGATCTCCATGGGACCGGCCGCGTCGACGAGGCCCGGCTCGAGGCGCTGCTGCCCGAACTGGTGGGCGGCTGCTCGCCGCGTTCCATCCGCGAGCACCTCAAGCTCAACCGCCCGATCTACGCCCGCACCGCGGCCTACGGCCACTTCGGCCGCACCCCGGACGCGGATGGCGGCTTCTCCTGGGAGAAGACCGACCTGGTGGATCAGCTGAAGGGGCTGTAGGCCCTAGTAGCCGTCGCCGCGGATCACATCGAGGATCAGGCCGGTGGCGGCGTCCGTCAGCACATAGTCGCCGCCCACCTGGACCCATTGATAGCCGCGCGGGGGCCGGCGCAGGCGGTGGCTGCGGTAGTCCACGCCAGAGTCGCGGTAGGCGCCGGGCAGCCGCTGTCCGCGGGCCCATCCCCCCTGGCCTCGACCCTCGCCGCGTTCCTGGCGATAGTCCCCGGGGCCGGGGCCTCGGCCGCGGCCGTGGTCCTGGCGCTCCTGGCGCTCATAGCGGTGGCCCCGCTGACCGCCATCCCCCCGCCGATCCTGCGCCGAGGCCGCCGATCCGGCCGCCAGGCTCAGAGCGACCGCCACAGTCAGAACCCATTTCATCAAACGCTCCTTCGCCGTCGGCCCGAGGCGACAGCCTTGCGATCCCACCCTGGGCGGCCGCGTCTGAACCTGCCTTGAACGGAGCCGATCGGTCCAGAGGTCATGCAACGGGCCGCGCCTAGCTGGTGGAGGGGCCGGCGCCCTGCCGGCGAACGCATTCGCGACGCAGGGCCTGCAGCGCCTCGGGCTGACCCTTGGCCACCGCGGCGCGGACCATGGACGCCGGCGCCGGGATCCGGGTCGCCGCATGGATTTCATAATCGATATGGGTGCCCTTGCCGCCGTCGATGGGGCTGAGCCGCCATTGTCCGTCCGAGCGCTTCCAGTCGCCCTCCAGGGTGCGGAAGGCGATCTGGCGCTGGGGTGTCAGGTCGATTCGAAAGCGGTTGCGTAGAACCGGCTTGAAGATCGGACCCTTCAGCCGGTGCTCGCGGACCTCCGAGCCCCCATCGCGGCTGATCACCTGGCAGCTGATCAATCGCGGCATGAACCGGGGCGCCTGGGCGCAGTCGAGCAGCACCGCCCACACCGTGGCCGGAGTCGCCGCGATGTCGAGGCTGGCGTGAACCGCGCCCGCCGTGTCGGCCTCCCGGGTGATGGTCACCACGGGCGCGGCGTCATAGGCCTGGGCCCGCGCTACGGCGGGAACCCCTGCGACCAGGGCGGCGAGGACGGTCAGGGCAGGCGTTCGGAGGTCCATTCCCCTACAGCCCGCGACAGGGCCTGGGGTTCCACCCCCGCCGTCGGCGCCGCCACCAGAGCCAGCAGGGCCGCCGCCAGGGACCCCGTCGCCCGCAGCTTGGCGCGCCAGGGCAGGGCGATGACGGGGCCGACGTCCGTCTTGTTCGCATCGACGATATAGATGCGGCCGCTGGGGCGATCGCGCAGGATGTCGAGCCCGCCCCAGTCCAGGCCCATGGCCGCCGAGAACCGGGCGATCAGCGCCAGCTCGTCGGCGCTGTAGACCGCTTCGGGCGCCAGGGGCTCCACCGCGCTGTTGTGGATCGAGAACCGCCGGGTCGCGGGCTTGCGCTTGCGCCAGACCACCACCGGGCGGCCGCCGACGCAGGGGGTCCGCAGGTCGATGGCGCAGCCGTCCTCCACCGTGTCGATCAGGCGCTGGTAGACCTTGCCCGGCTGCGGCGGGACGGGGCAGTGGACGATGCGGCCGTCATGCGCCCCATTGGCCTCGCTCTTCTCCACCGCCGGTCCGGACCAGGTCTGGGGGTCGATCGCCAGGGGGTAGCCCGCCACCTGTTCGAACACCGCCGCCACCCGGCCCTTGGAAATGTCCTGGCAGCGGAAGTTGTAGCCGCGGGCCGCCGCCGGCTCGCTCACCGCGCCCCAGGTGCTGTCGTCGAAATAGAAGTGGGCGTCCGCCTCCTCGGCCGAGCGGGCGAAGCGGACCCCGCCCCAGGTGGCCGCCGCCCAGATCAGATACCAGGGGCGCGGCGCCTCCGGGGTGAACCAGACCTTCGGCCCGGGGGGACGACCGAGGCCGGCGAAGGCCCCGCGCAGGCGCACGGTGAGGTAGAAGGCGAGCCACACCAGGGCCTCGGACACCAGGGTGCGGTCGAGGGCCAGGTCGGCGCCGGTCTTGCGGACATGGACCCGCCCCCGGGAGAAGACGAAGTCGGACGCCCAGGGCTGTGTGGTGTCGCTCGGCAATCCTGCCTCCGGTTGGTGGATGTGCGCACGGGGCCCGATCAGCCCAGCAAGCGTGGCCTTGGCCGTGAGGTCAATGCCTGACGGCCGTGACGGCCACGGCGGCGATCCGCTCCACCCCCCAATAGGCGGGGTGGGCGAGCAGGCCCCCGAAGACGTCGGGGTCGATCTCGCGATAGCTCAGGTCGCAGCCGGCCGCTTCCAAGGCGGGGGCCAGGGCCTCCTTCAGCGGGTCGCGGCCAGCGATGATGGCGCTGCCGGTGTAGAGCAGCAGCCGGCCCCCCGGGCGCAGGCGGGCGGCGGCGGCGCGGGCCCAGGCCAGGGACAGCTGCGCGCCGCGCCGCCCGCCGCCGTCGCGATAGAGCCGCCCGGGCAACCCCGGCAGGCTGAACAGATAGGGGGGATTGGCGAGGGCCAGGCCAATCTCGCCCGCCACCGCGCTCAAGGCGTCCGACCGCACCGTCTCGGCGGGGGTCCCCGCGAACGCCGCATTGATCCGCGCCAGCCGCAGGGCCTGCGGGTTGATGTCGGCGAGCACCAGTCGCGCGCCCGGCCAGGCGCGGGCCGCGACCACGCCGCCGACGCCGCTGCCGGCGCCGATGTCGACGATCGGGCCGAGGGGCGCCAGCCCCTGCAGGGCCTCGGCGATGAAGGCGGCGAACCGGTAGCTGTCCGGCCCCAGGAACACCGCCCGGCGGCCGCGCGGCGGATAGGCCGAATGCATGAACAGGGAGCCGGCGATGCTCGACACGCGCACCCGGCTGCCCAGCCGGTCTCCCCGTCGCGCCAGCACCCCGGCGTGGTCCATGAGGGCGATGAGTTCGGGGTCGATGGCGTCCGCAGCGAAGGGCAGGCTCCAGCCGAAGACGTCCCGCAGCCCCGTCGGGGCGCGCGCTCGCGCCCTCCGCCGAACGGCGCGAACGGTGGAATTCGTCGGCGTGATGAAGCGATAGCCGCGCGCCGCCAGCGCGGCGAGCAGGGCGCCGGCGGCGGCGTCCTGTGAGTCTTGATCGGGCATCACCCTAGTTCACGCGTCGACCGCGGCCTCGGGTCAGGCGGCGACCGGTTCGGCGGCCTCGCGCAGGAGCGGAATGGTCTGGTCGAGGATGCGCGTGGCGTCCTTGAAGGGGCCATTGGACTGGCCGGCGTCAAGCGCCTTGGCGGCCGCCACGATCTTGTCGAACAGGACCATGTAGTCCTCGTCGGCGCCGAGCTCACGCGCTTCGTTGCGCACGGCCACCAGGGCCTTGAGGCCCGTCAGGGGACCGCGGCAGCGGATCCAGCCATCACGGACCTGCTCGGCGATCTCGATTAGACGAGCGGTGTGTTCGGTGTTCGACATGGGCTTCTCCGCGATTGCAAGCTTAACGCCCACCTTCGCTTTAGGTTGCTCGCGCGACGTCGATTGTCGTTTGGCGGCAAGCACATAGCCCAAGTCGTCAGAGCCGCGCCAGGCACCGGGGACCGCCGATTTTTGGCGGTTCAGCTTGCCAAACCGCTGATTTTCCCCATATTGCCGCCATCGAATATCGTCTGAGCTCGGCTGCTCTCCTTGCCCTGATCTATGATCCGGACCGGACCCGCCTCCCGACCCCTTCGAATTTGATCCGTCGGCGATCGTTGCCGGCGGAAAATCCATGTCTGAGAGACCTACTATGGCTACCGGTACTGTGAAGTGGTTCAACGCCACGAAGGGCTATGGCTTCATCGCCCCCGACGACGGCGGCGCCGACGTGTTCGTGCATGTTTCCGCGGTGGAGCGGTCCGATCTGGGCAGCATCAACGAGGGCCAGAAGCTGAACTACGAGCTCGAGAAAGACCGCAAGAGCGGCAAGATGTCCGCCGCATCCCTGCGCTCGGCTTAAGGGTTCAGGTCGCGCCGCATGGCTAAAGAAGAATTCCTCGAATTCGACGGCACCGTCACCGAGCTGCTCCCAGAGGGGCGCTACCGGGTGCGGCTCGACAATGAACACATGGTGCTCGCCTATACGGCAGGGCGCATGAAGAAGAACAAGATCAAGACCTTGGTTGGAGACCGCGTCACAGTCGAGATGACGCCCTACGACCTCAGCAAAGGCCGGATCACCTTCCGTCACCGCACGGAAGGGGCCCCGCGCCCAGGCCCAGCCCGCCCGCAATTCCGCCGGCGCTGAGCCCGATACTGCCGAGCGGGATCGCGGCCGGATGGCCCCGGTCCCGCTCGAGGCCCCCAGCCCATTCCCCGGCGGGCCGAGGACCAGAGATGACGACCCTGACTGAAAAATTGCCGACCATGCCGTTGGCCGACCTGAACAGCCTGCTGGCCAACGCCCGCCGCATCGCCGAAACCGGCGCCGGCAAGCAGCAGATGTCGGCCGCCGAGATCGTCCCCCTGATCGAGGCCGAGCTGCTGCATCGCAAGCCCGTGCCGGCGCCCAAGGCGCCGCGCAAGCGCGCCGCGCCCAAGGGCAAGGCGGTCAAGGCCGACGACGCCGAGGTCGAGGTCGAGGTCGAGGAAGTCGACGCCGGCTGACGTTCCGTCAGGCGGCCGCAATCGCGGGCGCTCATCGCATGGCCCAGCCCGACCTGATCAACCCGACGCCCCATCCCGACGAAGCCGCGCTCCTCGCCGAGTTGCGGGCCCTTCGCCGTCGACGGCGCAACCAGGGGCCGCCGCAGAACGCCGCTCCAGTGACCGTGGGGCAGAGGATCGCCGACGTGGTCGCGGCGACCATGGGCTCCTGGCCGTTCATCATCATCCAGAGCACGATCCTGCTGGCCTGGATCGCCCTCAATGTGACGGCGTGGATCCGCCACTGGGACCCCTATCCCTTCATCCTGCTGAACCTGGCCCTGTCGTTCCAGGCCGCCTATGCCGCGCCCTTCATCATGATGAGCCAGAACCGACAGCAGCAGATCGACCGCAAGGAAGCGGCCGATGACTACCGCATCAACATCAAGGCCGAACTCGAGATCGAGCTCCTGCACCAGAAGATCGACGGACTGCGCGAGAAGGAGGTGCTGGCCCTGACCCGGGCGGTGGAGGACCTGGCGTCCCTGCTGCGCGCCCGCGAACCGGGCCCGCCGGCTGCGACCTAGGGCCGGTTTGCTTTGGTTTCGACCCATCCATCAAATTTCCGACCACCCCGGCGAATGCCGGGGCCCAGATCATAGGGCTCACCGTCAGCGCTTTAGAATCTGGATCCCGGCCTTCGCCGGGAAGATCGGGTTGGGTCGGGGGGATCACGTCGGAAGAGAACACGCTTTATGCGTCGTCCCCGGCCTCGACCACGCCGAGCATGTGGTCCAGGAACCCCCGGTCCCCGCGCGCCACCTGGGAGAAGGCCTGGGCGAGCTCCTCGGTGGCCTCCATCAGGTCGTTGCCGCCATCCTTGTAGCGGATCAGGACGCTGCGGAAGTAGCGGTCCATGAGGGCGTGGTCGGCGTCAGAGAGCTGGATGTGCATCCCGCGATGATACGCCTCGCCGGCGAGCCTTGCCAGGGCGCCGTCTGGGGGGCGCTCCGGGTGACAACGCCCTTGCGCCCGCGCCCCGGGGGCGCCCATGTTCTCCGATGATCGACGCGCCCAGACTGTCCCCCCCCGAAATCCGGGAAATGCTCAAGGCCGAGGGCCTGACCGCCGGCCGTGTGGCCTTCTTCGACCGCATCCTCACCGCTCGCCTGTGCAAGGCCGGTCTGCTCGCCGCCGGCGTGGATCAGCACCGGCCCGAGGGCGGCGCCCCCCGCCCTGGCTTCGTCATCACCGCCGCGGGCCGCGAGGCCATGGACAGCCTGCCGGCCGACCTCGCCCGGCCGTCGTGATCTAGACCGCCTTCGCCTCCGCGGCGTCCACATCGGATTCGTCATTGGCCGCGCTCTGGCGGTGCGACACACGGATGGACGTCCCGGGCCGGGCGTTTTCGGTCTCGATATCGGCGTCGAGTTGATTGGCCAGGGCCTCGATGATGCTGGTCCCCAGGCCGGGCTTGGCGGCCTGGGCGTCGGTCGGCATGCCGACCCCATTGTCGCGGACCGCCAGAGTCCAGTCAGGGCCCTGCGACCGGTAGTCCACCTTTATCTTGCCCGATCGACCGCCGGGAAAGGCGTGTTTCAGGGCGTTGATGACCAGCTCCGTGACGATCAGGCCGAGGCTCACGGACACGTCCGCCGTGGCGCTGCTGTCGTCGACGGTGACCTCCACGGACAGCTGGTTGTGGTCGCGGATCATCGAGGCCCCCAGGCTCTGGCACAGCTGAGTGAAATACTGGCGCAGGGCGACGTCGCCCAGCCGTGACGCCGCCAGCTGCTTCTGCACCGCGGCGATGGACATGACACGGCCGTGAGCGTCTTCCAGGTGACCCCGAGACTCGGCGGACTGCACCTGGCGGGCGTTCTGCAGCAGCACGCTGGCGATGATCTGCAGACTGTTGGCGACCCGGTGCTGCACCTCCTGCAACAGGATGGCCTTTTCGCGCAGAAGGTCGTCCTTGAGCTTGGCGGTGATGCGGGCCTCGGTGACGTCGGACACCGTCAGGATGACCCGGACGTGCTCCACGTCGGCGTAGTCCAGCTTGTGCGCGTTCACCACGAGCCGCCGGACGCCCTCATGCGGCCGCTTGAGGTCCATCTCATAGGCCTCCACTGCGGCGGTCCCCGAGGCCGTGGCCGACAGCAGTCCTCGCAGCTGCGGCACGTCCCACTCCCCGGCGCCGATGTCGTAGATGGGCTTGCCGGTCAGCGACTGAGCGTCAAGCTTGAACGTCTGGCTGAAGGAGGCGCTGGCGGCGATGACCGTCAGGTCGCCGTCCAGCAGCAGAAGCGGGGCGTTCGAGGCGGCGACCACCGCCAGCGCGAGGCTCAGCGCGCTGTCAGACTGGCGCGGGGGGCGGGCAGCCATGGCTGGCCCTTCCTGTGTCCGGAGACTCGCGAAGCGAAAGCCATACCCGCCACGATCGACCGACGCTCGGCATGAAACCTCAGCCCTGATCGTCAGGACGACCCTAACATCAAATGATGCGCTCAAGGGAAGAGTTACACACGGGCTGACGGGTCAGGGGGCGGCGACGCCTGGTCATCTCCCGCCGCCAGAATCTTGCGGATGGCGGCCGCAATCTCGGTGGTGGCGCCGACGCAGTCTACCGGACCATCGTAGGCGATCGCGTTTTCCGGCATGCCGGGTGTCCGAGGCTCTCGCAGCAGCACCATGGTTCGTCCCCCGGCCTTGTGCATGGCCTCGATCCCCCGAGACCCGTCATCCAGCGCCCCCGACAGGATGACGCCGATTCCTCGCGGGCCGGCGACGGCGGCCACGGACCTGAACAGCAGGTCCACGGTCCGGTTGCGATGGCGGCGCTCAGGATCGGGGATGATGTCCACGAAACTGCGCGCCAGTAGCGTGAGGTGCGCCGCCGGCTCGCCGATGTAGCAGCACCCCGGCGCCAGCTTTTCCCCGTCATCCGCCACGATGACCGGCATTTTCGTGCCCGCCTGCAGGACCTGCCGCAGGTGGCTCGGCCCGTCGAACCGGCGGTGCAGGACCACCATGACCACGGCGACATCGTTGGGATCCAGCAGCCCGAGCAGGGTGCGGATGTCTCTCAACCCCTCGTCCCCCGAGGCGCCGATGGCGATGATCCAGGGAGGCGGGGGCGGTGTGGTCATGCGCCATCATAACCCGAGGCGACCCGGATGCTGGCGCCGACATTCGTGCGTGGCGGGCGACGGTTTGCGCGCGACAAGCTTGGCCAGATGCGAT
Source organism: Caulobacteraceae bacterium (assembly GCA_965279095.1). GTDB lineage: Bacteria > Pseudomonadota > Alphaproteobacteria > Caulobacterales > Caulobacteraceae > CBDIHH01. The sequence goes on along the minus strand of CBDIHH010000007.1, from coordinate 765,538 downwards.
AGGCGCCGCGGGTGATCCGCGCCGCCCGCCAATCCACAGGACTGCTCCGCCACGTCTGGCTGACGCTGGCGACCCTGGCGATCGCCCTGAAGATCCTCGTGCCGCCCGGGTTCATGGCCGGCCCGGCGACCCAGGACCTGCCCTTCGCCCTCGTGCTGTGCACGGGGCAGGGGGCGATCATCATCCAGCCGGGGGACGCGCTGCCCGGGCATGGGGACCACGCCCCGGCCCCCGCCGACAGCGCCCAAGACCATCCCTGCCTGTTCGCGGGCCACAGCCTCGGCGCGCCGCCGCCTGATCTGGCGGTCGTCGCCGTCATCGACTTCGCGGCCTATGACCCGCGCCCGCAAATCGGGGCCACCGCCCCGGCGCCGGGCCGCGGATCGGCCGGCCCGCCCCTTCCCGCCCGGGGTCCCCCCGCTCTGCTGATCTAACCGACGGCCCATAGGCCGCCGCCCGCGCCCCGGCGCGCCGCCCTTCCGCGGCCGCGCGCCCCTGCGTGATCCGTCTCAGCACAGCTCAGGGCCGCCGTCGGCGCGCCCAAGGATCCCCCCCATGAAGTCGCTCCTGCTCGCGTCCAGCGCGCTGTTCAGCCTTGGCCTGCCCGCCGCCGCCTCCGCCCAGACGGCCGCCTCCGCCGTCTCCGTCCCCGTTCTTGACTCGGTGATCGTCACCGGCCGCCGCGACCCCGAGGACCCGCCGGTGGTGGGCGACGCGCGCCAGCGCCTGTCGCAGACCCCCGGCGCCGTGTCGGTGATCTCCCAGGAATCCTACATCCGGCGCGAGGCCCTCGCCCTCGACGACATGCTGCGCGACGCCCCCGGCGTCTATGCCCAGCGCAAATGGGGCGGGGATGTGCGCATCTCCATCCGCGGTTCGGGCATCGGCAACGCCAACCACAACCGCGGCCTGCTGCTGGCCCAGGACGGCGTGCCGCTGAACGAGGCCGACGGCTATGGCGACAGCCAGGTCGCCGACCCCCTGCTGACGCGCTACGTCGAGGTCTATCGCGGCGGCAACGCCCTGCGTTTCGGCGGCGCCCTGCTGGGCGGCGCCGTCAACATGGTCACCCCCAACGGCCGGACCGCCGGCTTTGACACTCAGGTCCGCCTCGACGGCGGCGCCTTCGGCACGACCCGGGAGAACCTGCAGATCGCCCGCCAGGCCGGGGCCTGGGATGTCCTCGTCGCCGGAACCAACCAGCGCGCCCAGGGGCAGCGGTCCCAGAGCCAGCAGAACATCCAGTTCGGGTCGCTGAACATCGGCCGCAGCCTGGGCGAAAACCGGGAGGTCCGCCTGATCGTCAACGGCTCCAACGTCAACCAGGAGATTCCCGGCTCCCTAACCTTCGCGCAGGCCCGAACCAACCCGCGCCAGCCGGCCGCGGCCAATGCCGCCAACGACCAGGGCCGTAATCAGCGGGGCCTGCGCGCATCCTTGCGCACGACCTGGACCTTCAACGACCGCCTGACCTTCGAAGGCGCGGTCTACGGGACCTGGAAGGACCTCGACCACCCGATCTTCCAGGTGATCGACCAGGAAAGCCGCAACTATGGCGCCTTCGGCCGGCTGCAGTGGACCGGCGCCCTGGGCGGCCTGCGCGCCGATGGCTTCGCCGGCGCCTGGCTTCGCACCGGTGATCTGGATTCGCACTTCTACCTGAACCTCAGGGGCGCCCACGGCGCCTTGCAGTCGATCTCCTACCAGAACGCCGACGCCGCGGACCTCTTCGCCGAGGGCCGGCTGTTCGTCACCGACTATCTGGCCCTGGTCGGCGGCGCCACCTACGGGACGACCTCGCGCGACTATGAGAGCGTGGCGGTGCGGGGCGTCGCCACGACCTTCAATCTCAAGGCTTCGGAGGACTACAGCTGGCTCGCCCCGCGCGTCGGGGTGCTGTGGGAGGACGAAGGCGGGACCCAGGTCTTCGCCAATGTCACAAGGTCGGTCGAGCCGCCGAGCTTCAACGCCCTTACCCCCACCAATGTCGGCTTCACCCCCGTTCGCTCCCAGGCGGCCTGGACGGCGGAGGTCGGGGCCCGGGGCCGCCGGGGGCCGTTCACCTTCGACGTCACCCTGTACCGGGCGTGGCTGGACGGCGAGCTGCTGCAGTTCACCGTCAACCCGAGCATTCCGGCCACCACCTTCAACGCCGACAGGACCATCCACCAGGGCCTGGAGGCGGCGCTCGACTGGCGGATGACGCCGCAGATCCGGCTGCGCCAGACCTATGCCTGGTCGGATTTCCGCTTCGACGCCGACGCCCAGTACGGCGACAACCGGCTGCCGATCGTGCCGCAGAATTTCTACCGCGCCGAGCTACGCTACGAGCACCCCGCGGGCTGGTTCGTGGCGCCGTCGGTGGAGTGGTCGGCGTCCGACATCTGGGTGGACTTCAAGAACACCGCCCGGTCGCCGTCCTACGCCATCCTCAACCTGAACGCCGGCTGGACCGTGACCAAGGCGGTCTCGGTGTTCGTCGATGCGCGCAACCTCACTGACGAAGCCTATGTCTCCAACGTCCAGCCGGTCGTCGGGGCCACAGCCGCCACGGCCGCCTATTGGCCGGGCGACGGCCGTTCGGTGTTCGGCGGCGTGACGGTCGCCTTTTAGGGCCGGGTTTGCTTCAGGCAGGATCGCTCAACCCCACCCCGATCTTCCCGGCCCCCGGGTCCGGCCTTTGGCCGGCCCGAGGACAGGCTCCGGCCGGGATCCAGATCCTAAAGTGCGGACGTCGAGCCCTATGATCTGGGCCCCGGCGTTCGCCGGGGTGATCGGGAATTGGGTGGGTTTGGTTCCGACTAAAGGGAACCTGCTCTAGCATGTTCGAGGCGCCGGTGGGGACCCGGGCGGAGTCTATGCGATCCTACCGCAGCAGCAGCGCGGCGGCGCCGGGGGGCCAGGTCAGGCGCACCGCCTGGCCCTCGTGGAAGGGCTCGGCGCCGGGGGCCTGGGGCCGCACGGAGCGGACGAGGCGGCCGCCGGCCAGGGCCACCTCATAGGCGAAGGCGCCGCCCAGATAGGTGATCCGGCAGACGGTCCCCGCCAGGCCGGGGCCGGTGCCGGCGGCGTCCCATTCCAGGGCGACCTGCTCGGGTCGGACGGCCAGCCAGACGGCGTCCCCGGCGGCCGCCGTCCCCGCCCCCTCGTCGAGCACCACCCGGGCGGCCAGCTCGGGGCAGTCGACGACGGCCCGGTCCGCGCCGGCCTCCACCAACCGGCCGCCGAACAGGTTCACCTGGCCAATGAAGTCGGCGACGAAGCGGGAAGCGGGACGGTCATAGAGGTCGGCCGGCGCGCCCACCTGCTCGAGCCTCCCGTTGTTCATCACCGCGCAGCGGCTGGACAGGGCGAGGGCCTCGGTCTGGTCGTGGGTCACCAGGGCGAAGGTGACGCCGGCGGCGGCCTGGACGCGCTTCAGCTCGGCCTGCATCTGCTCGCGCAGCTTGGCGTCGAGGGCCGACAGGGGCTCGTCGAGCAGCAGCACCCGCGGCCGCTTGACCAGGGCGCGGGCCAGGGCGACGCGCTGCTTCTGGCCGCCCGACAGCTGGTCGGGCCGGCGCGCGTCCAGCCCGTCCAGCCGCACCAGCGCCAGGACCTCGTCGACCCGGCGATCGCGCTCGGCCGTCGCGACCCCTTCGACCTTCAGGCCATAGGCGACGTTGTCGCGCACGCCCAGGTGAGGGAACAGGGCGTAGGACTGGAAGACCATGTTGACGGGCCGCCGATGGGGCGGGACGCCGGCCATGTCGCGCCCGTCGATGAGGATGCGGCCCTGGGTGGGGACTTCGAGGCCGGCGATCATCCGCAGCAGGGTGCTCTTGCCACAGCCGGAGGGGCCGAGGAGGGCGAAGAACTCACCCTCGCGGATCGACAGGTCGACGCCGTCGACGGCCGCCACGGCGCCGAAGCGCTTGACGGCGCCCTCGATGGCGATCAGCGGCGGCCTCACAGCCTCAGTCCCCGGACCGTCCTGCCCTGGAAGCGGACCAGGACGGCGGTCAGGATGACGGTGATCGCCATGAGAAGGGTGGAGGCGGCGTTGACCTCCGGGGTCACCGAGAAGCGGACCATGGAATAGACCTTCACGGGAAAGGTGACCGTGTCGGGGCCGGCGGTGAAGAAGGTGATGACGAAGTCGTCGAGGCTGGAGGTGAAGGCCAGCAGGGCCCCGGCCGCCAGGGCCGGGCTCAGGTGCGGCGCGAGCACATCGGTGAACACCCGCCACTCGCCGGCCCCCAGGTCGCGCGCCGCCTCGGGCAGCTGCGGGTCCAGGGAGGCGAGGCGGGCGCGGGCGACCACCACCACCAGGGGAAAGCAGAAGGACACGTGGGCGATCACCACCGCGCCCAGGTTCAGCGGCCAGGGCAGGCCGACGGGCCAGGGCAGGACCTTGGCGAAGAAGACCAGCATGGCCACCCCCATGCAGATCTCGGGGGCGACGATGGGCAGGGCGACGGCGGCCTCCGCGGCGGTGCGGCCGGGGAAGCGGAACCGCCACAGGGCTACGGCGGCGGGGGCGCCCAGGATCACCGAGACCAGGGTGGCGATGGCGGCGATGGCCAGGGAGTTGCCGAAGGCCTGCATCAGCCCGGCGTTGTGCAGGGCCTTGTCATAGTAGTCGAGGGTGAAGCCGCGCCAGACGATGTTGCGGCGGCTGTCGTTGAAGCTGAACGCCACCAGGGCCACCAACGGGGCGTAGAGGAACAGGCCCACCGCCGCCAGCCACAGGCGCAGGGGCCACAGGCGCCGGATTTGGAGGGGCGCGACCGGCGTCCGGGCCATCAGCGTCCCGCCCGCTCGGCGCGATGGCGAAAGACCGCCTCCAGGACGATCCCCGCCAGGGTCACATACATCAGCAGGAACGACAGGGCGGCGCCGAAGGGCCAGTCGTCGGCGCGCTTGAACTGGCGTTCGATGACGTTGGCGATCATCTGGCTGCTCGAGCCGCCGAGCAACTCGGGGGTCAGGTAGGCGCCCAGAGCCGGCACGAAGGTCAGCAGCACCCCCGCCGCGATCCCCGGCGCCGCCAGGGGAACCACCACCCGCCACAGGGTCTCGAGCCGGTTGGCGCCGAGGTCGAGACTGGCCTCCAGGAGGCTGCGGTCGAGCCGTTCCAGGGCGGCGTAGAGGGGCAGCACCATCAGCGGCAGATGGCAGTAGACGAGGCCCAGCACCACGGCGAAATCGTTGTGCAGCAGCGGCAGGGGCTCAAACACCCCCAGGCCCGCCCGCGCCCATAGCCAGCCGAGGCCCTGGTTGATGAAGCCCTCGGTCCTCAGCACCGCCATCAGGGCGTAGGTGCGGATCAGCAGGTTGGTCCAGAAGGGCAGCATCACCATCAGCAGCAGCCAGGTCTTGGCGCGCGGCCCGGCGAAGGCGATCGCCAGGGCCACGGGGAAGCCGATCACCAGGCACAGGGCGGTGGCGGCCCCTGCCAACAGGGCCGACTTGGCGGCCACCGACAGATAGAGCGGCTCCAGGGCGCGGACGTAGTTGTGCAGCGTGCCGGTGACCACGACCTCGGCCAGGCCGCGGTTCTCGCCGAAGCTGTAGAGCCAGATCACCGCCAGGGGCGCCAGGAAGAAGGCCACGAGCCAGAGCATCGGCGGGGCCAGGAAGGCCGCGAAGGGCCCCTTGGCCTCGGTCCACCGCTGCTGCATCGGGCCGCATCCCCTTATCGCCGTCCGGGCGGGCCGGAGGAGGACGGTTCTGGGGGCAGGCCGGGCGCTTCGCAAGCCCCCGCTTGGGGCCCCCGCTCTAGGCGGCCCGGATGCGGGTGAACATCTCCTCGAAGAGCCGCGAGCGCTCGGGGCTCTCGAAGGCGCCGTATTCGCATTTGGCCAGGGCGGCGGCGGGCGGGAAGATCACCGGATTGTCGCGGTAGGAGGCCGGCATCAGCGCCTTGGCCGCGGCATTGGGCGTCGGATACAGGATGGTCTTGGCGATCTCGGCCCCCGCGGCCGCCCCCAGCACGAAGTTGATGAAGGCATGGGCGTTGCCAGGGCGGGGCGCCGAGGCGGGTATGGCCAGGCAATCGGCGTTGAGCAGGCTGCCTTCCTTGGGGATGACGAAGCCGATGTCGTCGTCCTCGCGCATGGCCTGGGCGATGTCGCCGTTGAATTCCATCACCAGATCGACCTCGCGCGACAGCAGCAGGTCCTGGCCGTTGTCCTCGTGGAAGGCCTTGAGGAAGGGCTTCTGCCGGGTCAGCATCGTCTCGACCATCGGCAGCACCGCGCTGGAGATGTTGTTCACCGAATAGCCCTTGTAGCGGGCGCCGATGCGGATCAGGTCGGCGGCCTCCGAGACCACGGCGATGCGGCCCTTGTAGCGATCCGACTCCAGCAGCCATTTCCAGCTGTCGGGCACGCCGTCGACCTTGGACTTGCGGTAGCCGATGCCGGTGACCAGCCAGGTGTAGGGGGCCGAATACTCCCGTCCCGGGTCATAGGGGACCTCCATGAATTCGGGCGGGATGTTGCTGAAGTTGGGAATCTTGGCGTGGTCGAGGGGCGCCAGCATGCCGGCCAGGCCCATGCGGGTGACGAACTCGTTGGAGGGGACGATCACGTCGAAGCCGGGATTGCCGGCCCGCAGCCTGGCGTAGAGCTCGTCGTTGGTGGCGAACAGGCTCATGGTCACGTCGATCCCGGTGGCGGCCTTGAAGTCCGCCAGGGTGGTGTCGCCGATGTAGGTGTCCCAGTTGTAGAGATTGAGCCGGGGCGGCTCGGCGCCCTTGGCCGCCGGCGCCTCGGCCGGCCGGCAGCCCTCCAGGGCGCCGCCGAGGCTGATGCCCACCGCCGCTGCCCCCAGCGCCTGCAACAAAGATCGCCGCCGCATGCCTCTGGCCATCGCAATGCCCCCATCGCCGAGATGCTCACCATAGACGCCGGCCCCCGGTCCATGTCTAGATTTGCGCCGGCCTGGGAGGAACGATGAGCATTTCGACGACAGCGGGTGACGTCCAGATCGGTCCGGTGATCAGCCAGACCATCGCGGCCGCCCGGGCCAACTTCCAGACCTACTTCCTGATCGCCCTGATCTGCGTGGCGCTGCCGGACGCCCTGTTCGGCGCCCTCAGTCTGCGCAACGGCAACGCCGCGTCGGGCGGCGTCGTCTCGCTGATCGGCCAGAACCTTGTCGCCGCGTCGGTGGTCTATGGCGTCGTCGCCCAGATCAACGGGCGCAAGGCCAGCTTCAAGGAGTGTTTCGACGCCGCCGGAAAGCTGCTTGTTCCGCTGCTCGGCCTGGCGATCCTCGCCAGCCTGGGCATCATCCTCGGCCTGGTCCTGCTGATCGTGCCCGGGATCATCCTGGCCTGCATGTGGGCCGTCGCCACCCCGGCCCGCGTCGTCGAAGGTCCTGGCGTCCAGCGGGCCCTTGGCCGCAGCCGCACCCTCACACAGGGCCATCGACTGAAGATCGCCCTGTTGTTCCTGATCTTTCTCGTCCCCTTGGCGGTGGCCTCGGCCCTCATCGGCGCCGTGTTCGCCTTCGCCGGCGAGATGGTCGTGGAAGTCATCGTCACCCCGCTCCTCAGCGCTGTCGCGTCGGTGATCGGCGCGGCCGGAGCGGCGGTGCTCTACATGGAACTGCGCCGCGCCAAGGAAGGCGTCGGGCCGGAGTCCCTTGCGTCGGTGTTCGACTAGAGCAGGTTGCCTTTAGTCGGAACCAAACCCAACCAATTCCCGATCACCCCGGCGCCCTTCGACGCCGCCTGCGGCGTCGCTCAGGACAGGCAGCCGGGGCCCGGATCATATGGCTCCACCTCAGCGCTTTAGCATCTGGATCCCGGCTTTCGCCGGGAGGATCGGGGTGGGGTTGAGCGATTCTGTCTGAAGCAAACGCGATCTAGGCCTTGTCGAACTTGTCCGCCCGGCGGTGGCCGAACAGCAGCCGGTGTTCCAGGCGGCCGCGCAGGCCCGCGTAATAGGCGTCGAGGAAGTCGGCGTCGCGTTCCCCCGGCGCCGGGCTCCAGGCGATCTTGCGCCGGATGCGCAGGGCCACGGCGGCCATGACCTTGGCGTCGCCCCCGCGCAGCACGTCTTCCAGCACATACAGCTCCTTGATCCCGTAGGCCTGCAGCTGGGCGGGGCTGAAATCGAGGCGGCGGCCGGCGCCCAGCAGGTCTCGCGCGCCGGCCAGGTCGGGCATCAGCCTGGCCTTGGGGGCCTTGACCACCCAGGTGCCGGCGATCAGGTCGCCCACCCGCAGGCGGTCGCGGTTGAACAGGGGGAACAGCAGGAAGACCCCGCTCCAGGCCATGCCGAACAGCACCGTCCAGCCGTTGATGTCGGTGCGGTTGGCGAACAGGAAGGAGACGGGCAGGAACACCTCCAGCTCACGCATGGCGTTGCGGGCGAACACCGCCTCGGCGCTGAGGCGCCCGCCGCCCCGGGCCGCCACGCGCAGGCCCATGGCGCGCTTGCCCGGGGTGGCGGCGCGGCCGCCGAGCTCGAAGGCGATGAAATAGGCGTTGCGCAGGACAAAGAAGCCGAGAAGCCAGATCACCGCATAGACGGCCGCGCCCTGGCCCCGGCTGGCGACGAAGGCCGAGGCCGCCAGGATGGTCAACCCCGCCAGGATCGCCACCATGATCAGGGCGTCGATGACGAAGGCGGAGCCCCGCTCGCCCACGGAGGCCAGGCGCAGGCGCAGGTCGACGCCCTCCGGCGTCACCACCGAGCGGATGGATGGGTCAGCCTCGGACCGCGGCGGCAAGGGGGTGGCGGTCATTGGCGCTCGCCCCGCCCGCGCGGCGCGTAGAAATACAGGCCCCACGCCAGGGCCGAGGCCGCGGCGATGGCGTAGCGCGCCAGGTCCCCGGTGATCAGCTGGCGACCGAACCCTTCCAGGAGGCCGGCCACCACCAGCATCGCCACCACGCCGGCCATGACCGTCGCCGCCTGCCGCCCCGCCGCCGCGGCGGCGTCCAGGCGCGAGGCGCGGCCGGGAAAGGCCACCGCCCAGCCGATGCGGAAGCCGGCGGCTCCCGCCAGGGTGACGGCGAACAGTTCGGTGACCCCGTGGATCATCAGCCAGCCGCCCAACTCCCAGCCCAGGCCCCGGGCGACGTAGATCGCCGCCAGAGCCCCTACCGTGCAGCCGTTGTAGGCGATCAGCATGGCGCTCGGCAGGCCGAAGGCGAACCCCAGGGCGAAGGCGAACAGGGCGATCTGGGCGTTGTGGGTGAACAGATAGGTGGCGAACACCGACAGGCCGCTGACGGCGCCGGCCGGGCCGCCGCCGTCATACAGGACCGCGCGCAGGGCGGCGGCCGACGCCCCCGGTCCGCGCTCCCCCGCCATGTCGGCCCCGACGAAGGCATAGAACCAGTCCGGATCGCCCGCGGTCAGGGCGAAGCCCACGACGACGCCGAGGGCCATGATCGCCGCCGACAGCAGGGTCTCGCGCCACAGGCCCCGGACCGCCGCCGGCCAGTCGGCGACGAAGAAGCGCGCCAGCTTCTGGGCCAGGGTGTTGCGGGCCCCGTAGACGAAGAAATAGGCGCGGGCCGCGAGGGTCTCGAGATAGTCGATCAGGCTGTGGTCCAGGGCCGTGGCCCGGGCCACCGACAGGGACGACAGGGCGCCGCGATAGAGCACCGGCAGAGCCAGCAGGTCCTCGGTGGACAGAGCTCTTGGCGAGCCGCGCTCAAGACGCGCCACCAGCGACTCCAGCCGCCGCCAGTCGGCTTCCCGCTCGGCGCGGAATCTCTGGCTGCGCAGGTCGCTCACAGCAGGTCCCTGCGCTTGAGGTCGAGATAGCGGTTGAGCAGCGCCGGCCCGAGGGCGCCGACGGAGGCGTCGAGAATCTCCACCCCCAGGCGCCGCAGGCGTTCCAGCACCAGCTGTCGCTCGCGGATGAAGGATGCCGCGATCACCGCCCGGGACACGTCCTCCGCGGTGAGGGGCTCGGCGCGGACCATGGCCTCCAGCTCCTCGTCGCGGAAGGTCACGAACAGCACCAGGTGGCGTTTGGTCAACCGGCCCAGATTCTCGATCATCAGCTCGGCGCTGGTGGCGTCGGCGAAGTCGGTGAACACCACCACCAGCGAGCGCCGCTTCAGGGCTCCCGCCAGGGTGGTCAGGCCCAGGGTGTAGTTGGTCTCGTTCGCGGAATAGTCGAGCCGCGCCGCCTGGCGCTGAAGCAGGCCGAAGGCGCCGGTCCCCGCCACCGACCCCGACATAAGGTGGGGCCGGGCGTCGAAGCCGAACAGGGCGACGCGGTCGCCCATCTTCAGCCCCACATAGGCCAGCAACAGGGCGGCGTTCAGGCCCCGGTCCAGGCGCGGCTGGCCGTCCAGGGGCTCGCTCATCAGCCGGCCCGTATCCAGGGCGAAGACCAGCTGGTGGTTGCGCTCGGTGCGGAACTCCTTGACCAGCAGCTTGCCGTGGCGGGCGGACTGCTTCCAGTCCACCGCGCCGCGGTCGTGGCCCGGGGCGAATTCCTTCAGCGCATGGTATTCGGAGCCCTCGCCCAGGGCGACCTGCGCCTTCTGGCCGAACAGGGCGTCGCGCGAGAACAGGCGCAGGGCCTCGTCCTGGATGGCGCGGATGTTGGGGGTCACCGCCACGACCCGGTCCAGGGGCTCGACCCGCTGCTTCCACACCAGGCCCAGGGGGCCTCGCCACCGCACGAACAGGGTCAAGAGCCGGCCCTCGCCCCGGCGGACGGGGCGCAGGTCGAAGGCCGCCTCGCCGCGGCCGCCCCGCACCTCCAGGGTGATCCGGTCCGGGGCGGCGGCCAGCCGGGGGTCGGTCGCCAGCGCCAGTTCGGCGGCGCGCGGGGCGGCGGCGGCGAAGGCCAGGGCCACCCCGACCTGTCCCAGGCCGCCGATCCCGAGGGCGGCGGGCGTCGTGACGATCACCTCCAGCCGTCGCCGGTCCGCGCCCAGCCCCGCGTCCGCCAGCACCAGGCCCAGGGCCATGGCCACCCAGGCGATCCCCACCAGCCACAGGCCGGGCGCGATCAGCCCCAGGAGCACGCCGATCGGCGCGCCCAGGGCGGTCAGCAGCACCGCGCGGCGGGTGGGATAGATCGGCACGGCGGGCCTACTCCCCCCCGATCGTCCCGGCGAATGCCGGGATCCAGATCCTAAAGCGCGATCGTCGAGTCATGTGATCTGGGCCCCGGCATTCGCCGGGGTGATCGGGATTTTTGGAAGCGGGGGCTATTGACAGCATGACTTACCGGGGCGCCTGCGTCTGGTCGATCAGGTCGGCGATCGCCGCGTCGGCCTTGCGGCCCTCGATCTCGGCGGCGGGCGACAGGATCACCCGGTGGCGGAGGGCTGGCAGGGCCAGGGCCTTGACGTCGTCGGGGATGACATAGTCGCGGCCTTCCAGCGCCGCCCGCGCCCGCGCCGCCGCCGCCAGCATCGCCCCGCTGCGCGGCGAGGCGCCGGTCTCCAGGTCCGCCGTCTCGCGGGTGGCGCGCACCAGGTCTACCACATAGCCGATCACCTCGTCGGTCAGCCGCACCCCGGCCACCGCGGCGGCGGCCGCCTCGATCGCCGCCGGGTCGGCCACCACCGCCACGCCCATGGCGGCCGGATCGGGCGAGCCGGCGCGCAGGCCGTGGGCGGCGACGATGGCCCGCTCTTCCGCCGCCGACGGATAGGCCAGCACCTGCTTGAACATGAAGCGGTCGAGCTGGGCCTCGGGCAGGGGATAGGTGCCCTGCTGCTCGATGGGGTTCTGGGTGGCCACCACCATGAAGCGCGGCGACAGGGGGTGGCTCTGGCCGTCGATGGTGACCGTGCGCTCCTGCATGGCCTCCAGCAGGGCGGCCTGGGTCTTGGGCGGGGTGCGGTTGATCTCGTCGGCCAGCAGCAGCTCGCAGAAGATCGGCCCCCGCGACAGGGTGAAGGTCGAGGTGGTGAAGTTGAACAGGTTGGCGCCGATGATGTCCCCCGGCATCAGGTCGGGGGTGAACTGGATGCGGCCGAAATCCAGCCCCAGGGTGCGCGAGAAGCTCTGCGCGAGCAGGGTCTTGGCGGTCCCCGGCGGCCCCTCCAGCAGGATGTGCCCGCCCGAGAACAGGGCGGTCAGCATCAGGTCGACGGTCTGGTCCTGGCCGACCACCGCGCGCGCCACCTGCGCCTTGATGCGGTCGGCCAGCGCCTTCACCTCAGTTGCGGTCATCGGTGCGCTCACGGGTCATTCCTCGTCGAAAATCGTAGAGTTGGCGGGCGACGGCCATCAGGCCGGCCAGGTCGGTCACCCGGGCGGCGTCGGCGGTGAGCCGGGCCGAGGCGGGGGCCTGGCCGGCGCGGACGGCGAGCCGGTCGATCACGGCGTCCAGCTCGGCCTTGTCCAGCCGGCGCGGCGCGGCCACGGCCTGGGCCACCGCCTGGCGTGTGAGGTCGGCGTAAGGGGTCGCCATGGCGGGCTCGCGCCGGGCCAGCCGCAGCAGGGCGGCGGAATTGTCGGCCAGGGCGCGCTTGCCCAGGGCGAAGGCGCGCTGCGAGCCCTGCGGCGCCCCGAACCGGGCGGCGGCGTGCAGCCCCATCAGCAGGGCGGCGGCCACGGCGCTGAGGGTGGCCGCCAGGAACGGCGGCTCGAAGGCCAGCTTCAGCACCCCGCGCGAGCGCTCGAAGCCGTTGAGGGAGACGTCGAAGACCGCCGGCCCCTGTCCGCGCAGGTCATCGATGATGGTCATGGCCAGCCGCGCCCGGCCGAGGTCCTTTAGGCCCTGGGTGTTGAGCAGGTCCGGATCGGCGACCACCAGCAGATTGCCGTGGCGGACGGAGCGGGCCATCAGCCAGCCCCCGTGCTGATCGACGAAGACCGGGGTCCAGGCGGCCGAGCGGATCGTCTGCGGACTGACGACCTGGCCGATGGCCACCGGCGCGCGGTGGGATTCCACGTCGGCGACGAGGAGGGGTCCGGCTCCGTCTCGTCGGGCCAGGCCGCGCAGTCCCCCGGGAGCGGGCACGCCGGCGGCGATGGCGTCCAGGGGGATCAACCCCGCCTGGTCCACCCAGCCCGGCCGCTGGGCGTTCGGCGAGGCCTGCCACTTGGGCAGCACCAGCACCACCGGGCGCCCGTCCGCCCCGTCGATCGCGGCGGCCAGCCGCTTGGCGTCGACGCCCGTCTCCGGAGTCAGGAACAACACCCCGCCGGCGGGCCCCGGCCCGCGCCGGACCTCCGTCGGCACGCCCGCCGCCCGGGCCAGGGCCGTCAGCCCCGCATAGCCCACCGCCGACCGGGACAGGGCGTGCGCCCGCCCGTCGCGGCCCGAGCGCAGGTCCGGCGCATAGGCCGACAGCACCACGAAGGCGGCGAAGGCGAACACCCCCACCAGGATCATCCACAGGACGGCCTTGGCCGAGAACGGCTGGGCGGCCTCGCCGGGCGCCTCGGTCACGCCCACACCCGGGGCAGGGCGAAATCCTCATAGGCCGACCGGCAGCGCTGGTAGGCGCCGGCGTCGACGGGGCGGCCGCCGAACAGGCTGCGCTCGACCACCTGGGCGATGGACGCGAAGGCCGGCCGCGCCGTCTCGGGCAGGGCGTCCAGGGCGCCGATGTCGCGGCTGGTCAGGGCCGGGCGCACCAGGTCCGGCCGGCGCCCGCGCAGGTCGTCGATGGTGCGCAGCAGCAGCAGGTGGGCGGCCGCCTCGTAGCGGCCCTCGGCGGCCAGCCGGTCGGCATCCTCCAGCAGCACGCGGGCCGCCTCGGCCCCCGGACGCCAGGGCACGGTCGCCTGCGTCGCCTTGGCGGGGCGGGCGGGGCGCTTCCAGCGCACCCCCATGGCCTCGCGCGCGACGAACCAGATCAGCAGGGCCGCGGCCAGGATCAGCCCGCCCCACAGGACGTATTTCAGGAGCGGGGCGGCGGCCTCAAGCAGCCGGCCCAGGACCCGGATCCAGTCGGGAATGGGCGGCGGCTTGGGCGCCTGGGTGAAATCGAACTGGAGGCTGGAGTCGGCGAGCAGCCGCCGATGCGCCGTCGCGATCCGGTCGGTCGCGGTCGCTCCGTCACTCAGCTGCGACATGGCCCTGTCCCCCGGGCGTCGTCATAGCATGGGCGTCGGGGCCGGTCTTGGGCGCCGCAAGTCACGTCCGCCCGCGCCGCGCCCGGTTCACCGCCTCGTCCAGCCCCTGCAGGAATCGCGACCGGTCCGCGGGGGTGAACGGCCGCGGCCCGCCAACCACATCCCCCGTGGCGCGCAGCTGGTCCATCAGGCTGCGCTGGGCGATGGCCATGCCGATGGAGTCCGCCGTGAAGCGGTCGCCGCGCGGCCCCAGCACCGCCGCGCCCGCGGTCAGGCAGCGCTCGGCCAGGGGGATGTCGGCGCTGATGACGATGTCCCCGGGCCCGGCCCGCTGCGCGATCCAGTCGTCGGCCACGTCGGGGCCGGCGTCCACCACCACCAGCTCGATCAGGGCCTCGCGGGGCGCGCGGATATAGCTGTTGGCGACGAGGTAGGTGTGCAGGCCATAGCGCCGCGCGACCTTGTAGACCTCCTCCTTCACGGGGCAGGCGTCGCCGTCGATGAACAGGCGGGTCGGGGGCGCGGCGGCGGTCACGGGACCAGCCTAGCCGCCCCGCCCGGCCGCCGCCAGCCCATGGACACGGTTGCAGATTTGGGTTGAGGTGGCTGCGGTCCGGCCCGGCAGGCGGGCGCGCAGGATGAACCGTCATGCCCCGCAGCCAGGACGCGGCCAGCCGCGGCGAGGTCACCATCAAGGATGTCGCGGCGCGGCTGGGGGTGTCGCACGCCACCGTCTCGCGGGCGCTCAGCGACCATCCCGCCACCAGCGCCGCCACCAAGGCGAAGGTGCGCGAGGCGGCCGAGGCCCTGGGCTATGTGCGCAACGCCAACGCCGGCGCCCTGTCGGGGGCGCCCGGCCGGCTGGTGGGCTTCATCACGCCGGAGGTGCGCAGCGACTTCTACGCCACCATCGCCGGGGAGGTCGCCGCCGCCTGCGCCGCGGCGGGGCGGCAGCTGGTGCTGGCGGTGTCCGACGACGACCCGGCGCTGGAATACCGCCATGTGCTGGCCATGCGCCAGGCGCGGGTGGCGGGCCTGCTGATCACCCCGACCTCGGCCTTGCAGGAGCGCACGGCGGTGCTGCTGGCGGCCCTGCCGGCGGTGCAGGTG
This sequence comes from Caulobacteraceae bacterium, assembly GCA_965279095.1. Taxonomy (GTDB): domain Bacteria; phylum Pseudomonadota; class Alphaproteobacteria; order Caulobacterales; family Caulobacteraceae; genus CBDIHH01. The sequence continues at coordinate 750,425 of CBDIHH010000007.1, read as the reverse complement.
ATCCGCTCCAACCCCCTGTTGGACAAGCCCTGGGTGGGGCTCGACGACCGCCTCGGCGTCTGCCTCGCCACCCGCCACCTGCTGGAGCTGGGCCACCGCCGCATCGGCTTCATCGGCGGCTACGAGGCCCTGACCACCGGGCGCGACCGGCGGGGGGGCTATGAGGAGGCCCTGGCGGCGGCCGAGGCGCCCTATGACGAGGCCCTGGTGTGCCTGGGCCCGCCGCGCCCCAGCTTCGGGGCCGAGGCCGCCCTGCGCCTGGCCCACCTGGCCGAGCCGATCACGGGGCTGGTGCTGGGCAGCTCGCAGCTGACCCTGGGGGCCCTGGGCGCCCTGCAGGGCGCCGGGGTGGTCTCGCCCCGCGACCTGTCCATCGTCGGCTATGGCGACCCGGAGTGGTTCCGCATCTGGGGGCCGGGGCTGACCACCATCGACCTGCCGGTGGAGGATATCGCCTCCAGCGCCGCCCAGGTGCTGTTCCGCACCATGGACAAGGGCGCGGAATCGACTGGCCTCGCCGGGGGCCGGGGGGGCATCGTGTTCCAGCCGCAGCTGGTCGAGCGCGGTTCGGCGGCCCCGACGCCCTATGCCCGCCGCTTCCTTCCCGACGACTGACCCGCGAGGCGCCCATCCATGGCCACCGTCCTGATCACTGACTTCGCCTGGCCGGACACCGGCATCGAGCGCGGCATCCTGGCGGCGGCGGGCCACACCCTGGTGGAGGGGCCGGCCGTGGCGGGATCGGCGGCGGACGTCGAGGCCCTGGTGCGCGCGCACCAGCCGGCCGCGATCATGACCAACTGGGCCCCGGTCTCGGCCGAGGCCATCGGCCTGTCTGCGGACCTCAAGGTCGTGGCGCGGCTGGGGGTGGGGCTGGACAATATCGACGTCAACGCCGCCAGCCGGCGCGGGGTGTGGGTGACCAACGTCCCCGACTACTGCATCGAGGAGGTCTCCGACCAGGCCATCGCCCTGCTGCTGGCCTGGACCCGCGGCGTGGTGGCCCTGGACCGCGAGGTCAAGGCGGGGGCGTGGAACCCGGCCGGGGCGCGGCTGCGGCGCCTGAGCGAACTGACCATCGGCATATCGGGCTATGGCCGTATCGGCCGGCGCACGGCGGCCAAGCTGAAGGGCTGGGGCTGCGCCATCATCGTCCACGACGCGGTCAAGATCGCCGACCGCGATGTGCGGCAGGTGGCCTTCCACACCCTGCTGGCCGACTCCGACGCCATCATCGTCCATGTGCCCCTGCTGCCCGAGACCCACCACCTGTTCAACCACCACGCCCTGACCAAGATGAAGCCGGGGGCGGCCCTGATCAACGTCAGCCGCGGGGCGGTGGTGGACAGCGCCGCCCTGGAGGCCGCCCTACGGGGCGGGACCCTGGCGGCGGCGGGACTGGACGTGGTGGAGGGCGAGCCTGACCCGCCCCGGGGCCTGGCCGAGCTGCCCCAGGTGATCATGTCGCCGCACGTGGCCTTCTCGTCCGACGCCTCCCTGATCGAGCTGCGCGAGCGCACCGCCCAGTGCGTGGTCTCCGCCCTCGCCGGCGAGGCCCCGCCCATGAACGCCTGCAACCGGCCGAAGTAGGCCGGACACAGTTTGGCCGCCCGGCCGAAGCAAAAAACGCGGGCGATGGATCGGGAGAATACGACTTGGGTTTGTGGCTTGGACTGATGGGCGCCGCGGCGGCGGGCAGCGTGGCGATGGCCGCCCAGGGCGACGATCCCGCCCGCAACCAGTGCCGCGCCGCCTGCGCCTCGACCTGGGTGACCGCCCAGGTCTGCGCCGCCGACAAGACCGCCATCACCCCGGTCTCTCCGATCCGCTGCCGCCAGACGGCGGACCGCCGCTACAAGACCTGCCTCGCCGCCTGCGAGCCCGCCGCTGTGGCGCTCCAGAGCCAGGCGCCCGCAGCGAAGGCCGCGCCCTAGGCCTACCCCTGTCGCACCCCCACCCCGGTCATCCCCGCGAAAGCAGGGACCCAGGTTTATGACGGGCGCAGGGTGCAGGGGCTTTGGCCGCTTTCGGACCCATCCGGAGATTGAAGGCGTCCGCCGTTGGCCTCGAAACCGATAGCGGAGCTCCCGCGCCCGGGTGGCAGGATGAGCCTCCGCTCCAATGACCAGTCCTGTGCATTGTAAACACCTGCAGCGATTGGCCGGCTTCTGGAGCGGCAGGATTGGGGGGCGGCAATCTCAAGGTAAAAGGGCGGGGCATTGCCAGCGAGCGGCCCTTCTGCCTTTATCAAATCTCCTTCACGGCGCGGGGTGCACGTCCAAACGCCAGGCCTCAAGAGACCACAACATTGGCAAGCAGTCGCCTAGCCCTGGGTGTCGCCGGAGGCCTTGTCATCGGCTTTCTCGCACTCCTCGCTATGGTCGCAATGACGGTGTGGCTTGGCGAACGGTCTAACACCCTGTTCCAGGAAGCGGCTGTCCAGCGAGACACCCGCATCGCGGCGGTGGAACTGCGCGATGCGTTGCGAACGGCGGAGTCCAGCCAGCGCGGTTATCTTCTGACCGGGAACGAAATCTACCTGGCGCCCTATGACACGGCCAAGGCCCGCACCCGGCAGCAACTGTCCGATCTCGCACGCTTTGTCACCACTGGGTCCCAGCCAACGCCGCTCCTCTCCAGGCTGCGAGAGACCGTGGGTGAAAAGCTCGGGGAAATGGACCAAAGCATCGCCCTGAAGCGCGCCGGCTCGGATGCGGATGCCCTGTCGGTGATCCGCAGCAATCGCGGCAAGGCGCTGATGGATGAAATCAACGTCTTCCTGTACGGCGCCATGCTGGATGCCGACGAGAAATCCACCCTGTTCGGGATCGAGCAGCAGCACAACGCCGCCATGCTGCGATGGGTATCCATCGTCGCGGCTTTCGTCATCGTTCTTGTCGTGGCTGCGGTGGCCTTCACGGTCTATCGCAACCGGCAGGAGATCGCACAGGCGCGTGACGAAGTGCGCGCCGTCAACCTCACGCTCGAGGAACGGGTTGAAAGAAGGACGCAGGAACTAGCGCTCGCTCGGGAACGGGCAGAACTCCTGCTGTCCGAAGTCAATCATCGCGTGGCCAACAGTCTCCAGCTCGTGGCGGCGCTGGTCCACATGCAGTCCAAGACCGTTACTGATCAATCGGCCAAGGGGGCGCTCAAGGAAACGCAGAGCCGTATCCAGGCTATATCGGAGATTCATAAGAGCCTCTACAACTCGGGCGACGTAAAATCGGTGGCGCTAAACGATTATCTTGGCGTGATGCTGGACAATCTTGGTGTCGCCATGCGCAAGGACGGCCATACGGCCCGGCTGACGAGCGTACTTGACCCGGTTTTCTTGCCGACAGACGAGAGCATCAGTCTTGGCGTGGTCGCCACGGAACTGGTGACCAACGCCTTCAAATACGCCTATCCCGCCGGGCAATCGGGCGATATCCGCGTGATGTTGCGCAAGCTTCCCGAGGGGCGGGCCGAGCTTGTCGTGCAGGATGACGGCGTCGGGCTGGGCGCCACCTTGCGTCCGGGTGGAACAGGGCTGGGCTCGAAGATCATTGCAGCGATGGCTGCCGCGCTGAAGACGAATGTCGAGTATATCAATCGCACACCGGGGACCGCCGCGCGGCTGGAATTTTCGACGGCGCAGACGCTATGAGACGTCCCGTTCCATCAGCCCCGATGCCGTCATGCAGGGTCGCGCTCATCCGGCGTTTGGCGCGCGGCGCGCTGGCGGCGCTTCTTGCCATGGCCTTGCCGTTGGCCGCGAAGGCGCAGGCCAAGGGCCTGACCAGGCCCGTTGTCCTTCCAGCCTTTGATGCGGCCAGGCAAGCCTGCGCCAAGCCCAGGGGCCTGCGACGGGAACTGGTATTCGTTCAGGATAATGAACGCGAATTTGTTCAGGGTATCGGGCGAGGATTGGCGATAGCCGCCGCGGAGCGCGGGCTGGCGTACCGCGTATTGCGCTCCGACAATGATGCCGCCCTGATGGTGAAGCAGATCAATGGCCTGCATGCCAACAAAACCGGCTCGATCGTTGTCGCTCCCATTGATCCGCCCTCGCTGAGCCCGAGCCTCAAAAGGGTGATCGGGAGCGGGGCCTATGTCGGGGCGATCGTGCCGCCGCCCGCCGTTACGATTCTAAACGCGCCGCAGTATCTGACCGGCAAGGTGCTGGCGGAAGCCGCGGCGGCCTATATCCGCACCCGCCTGGGCGGGAAGGCCAAGGTCGTCTTGCTGACCCACGACAACTTGCAGTTCCTCGCGCCGCGCTTCACCGCGATGCGCGATACGCTGCGGCAGATGCCGGGAGTGACCATCGTGGCCGACATTTCGCCCGCCACCATAGACAAGGCGGGCGGCTATCGAACCATGAAGACGATCCTGCTTGCGCAGCCGAATATCGACGTGGTCCTGGGCGCCGATACCGTGGTTCTTGGTGCGCTGGACGCATTGCGCGAAGCCCGTAAGGCGCGAGCCAACCAGTTTCTTGGAGGCATTGACGGAGAGCGTGAGGCTGTCGCGGAGCTGAAGAGGGCGGGTAGCCCCTACAAGGCCAGCATCAGCTTGGCATCCCCCATTTTCGGTTACGCCATGGGGCGCTTCGCTTCCGACTGGCTGGATGGGAAGACCGTGCCTCAGGCGATGGACATCCTTCCTAAAGCTCTGACGATCGCCAATATCGGCCAATATGAGCGCGACGTCGCGGACCCGAGGTCCGTTTATGCCGACCCGGCGCGCCGCAATTCCTATTTGAGGATGTATGGGAATATTTGCTTCGATAGCCGCGACCAATACATAAATTTTCCCTGGTCGTCCGAACGCAAGTCGTGAGTTGGCGGGCGTCCGCCCGTCTATCACTAGCGAACCAATGTCCGTGATGGAGGCTGTGGACGCCTCGCGACGGCGAGCGAAAGGCCCGCCTTGCGGCGCGGGACGCTTTCGAAAGGATCGGGGCGGGGCCTCAGGGCAGGGCGGCCGCGGTGCGCTCGAGGGCGGCGGCGGCGCTCGCGAGCAGTTCGGAGAGGGGGCGTTTCACCGGGTTGATGTCGTAGGCGGCGGACAGGCCGATGGCGCGCAGCTGGTCATCGGTCGCCGTGATGTCGCCGCACAGGGCGATCACCGGGACCCCCGCCGCGCCCGACCGGGCGCAGACGCCGGCGATCAGCTTGCCCTGCAGGGTCTGGCCGTCGAGCCGGCCCTCGCCGGTGACCACCAGATCGACGCCCTTGAGCGCCGCGTCGAAGCCGGTCAGGTCCATGACCAGGTCGATCCCCCCACGCAGGCGGGCGTCCAGGAAGGCCATGGCTCCGAAGCCCAGGCCGCCGGCGGCGCCGGCGCCTGGGGTCAGCGCCAGGCCCGGCCGGCCGACCAGGGCGTCCAGGTGGGCCAGGCCGGCGTCCAGGGCGGCGATGGCGTCGTCGTCGGCGCCCTTCTGGCGGGCGTAGGTCTGGGCGGCGCCGTGGGGCCCGCACAGGGGGTTGGTCACGTCGCAGATGACTTCCACCTGCGCGTCTAAGGGCGCGGGGGGCGCCAGGATGCGGGCGATGGCGCCGAGATTGGCGCCGATGGGGGGCAGGTCCGCCCCGCCGGCGTCAAGAAAACGCCAGCCCAGGGCCGCGGCGGCGCCGACGCCGCCGTCGTTGGTGGCGCTGCCGCCGATGGCCAGGACGATGCGCCGGGCCCGGCGCGCGACCGCGTCGGCGATCAGCTGGCCGGTCCCGAAGGTGGAGGTCGCCCGCGCGTCCCGCTCGCCTGGGGCCAGCCGCTCCAGCCCCGACGCCCGCGCCATCTCGATCACCGCCACCGAGGCGTCCGGGGCGAGGCCGTAGGCGGCGCGGATCGGCCGCATCAGCGGGTCGGCCACGTCGATCTCGACCGGTCGCAGGCCCAGGTGCGCCTGCAGGACCGCGCCGGTCCCCTCGCCGCCGTCCGCCAGGGGAAAGGCGATCAGGTCCGCGCCCGGATAGCGACGCGCCAGCCCCGCGGCGATGGCCTCGCAGACCCGCGCGGCGGGCAGGGCGTCCTTGAAACTGTCGGGCGCGATCAGGATGCGCATGCGGCTACCCCACAACCGTCATCCTAGGCCTTGTGCCTAGGACCCAGAAACGCCGCGATTTCAATGCCCGGCGCGCCGCGTTCAACTCTGGACCCCTCGCGCGTCTGGGTCCCAGGCACAAGGCCTGGGATGACGGGAAGAGGTGAAGCGGTGGGTCACTTCGCCCCCAGCCGCGCCAGCAGCTCGGCGGCGAACACCGACAGGGTGTCGTCGCGGGCCCCCATGATGACGATGCGGTCGCTGGGGCGGGCGAGGTCGAGCAGGGCCTCACCGCAGGCGGGGCGGTCGGCCAGGGCGATGGCGCGGCGGCCGCGCGCGGCGACGCCCGCGGCGATGTCGGCGCTGCCGACGCTGCGGTCCACCGTGCCGCCGTAGTAGACGGGGTCGGGCATCAGCAGCACGTCGTCTGGCGCCAGCCCTTCCGCGAAGACGTCGATGAAGGCGTCCTTCATCAGCCGCAGGGGGCCAAACCCGTGCGGCTGGAACATCACCAGCAGGCGGCCGGGGAAGGCATGCAGGGTCTCCAGGGTGGCGGCGATCTTGTCGGGGTTGTGGGCGAAGTCGTCGATCACCGTCACGCCGCCGGCCGCGCCCACCACCTCCAGGCGGCGGCGGATGCCGGTGAAGCCGCCCAGGGCTTCGGCGGCCTGGGCCAGGGGGACGCCAGCGGCGGTGGCGGCCCCCAGGGCGGCCAGGGCGTTGGCGACATTGTGGCGGCCGGGGACTTGCAGGCGCACCGCCGCCCGCCCGCCGTCCCGGGCGACGACGGTGAAGTCGACGCCCCCCGGTCCTGCGACGATCGCCTCGGCCCGCAGGTCGGCGGCGGGATCGGACAGGCTGTAGGTCAGGCGGGCGCCCCCGAGCCCCTGGGCCGCCAGGGCGGCGGTCTCGTCATTGTCGAGGTTGAGCACGGCCACCCGCGCCTTGGCGGTGAAGGCGGCGAACAGGGCGCGCAGCTCCTCCATCGACTTGTGGTCGAGCGAGATGTTGTTCACCACGGCGATGTCGGGGCGGTAGAGGGCGATGGAGCCGTCGCTCTCGTCGACCTCCGACACGAACAGGTCGCCGCCGCCCACCAGGGCCCCGGCGAAGGGGGCCTGCGGCGTGACGAAGTTCTTCATCTCGGCGCCGTTCATCACCGTGGGGTCGCGGCCGGCGGCGTGCAGGATCCAGGCGATCATGCCGGTGGTGGTGGACTTGCCGCTGGTGCCGGCCACGCCGATGGCGGCGGGGGCGGCGTTGAACAGCTGGGCCAGCAGCTGGGCGCGCGACAGGCGGGCGGCCCCCACCCGCAGGGCGGCCTGGACGTCGGGCACCGTGTCCTCCACCGCCCCCGAGGCGACCAGCACCTGGGACGCGCGGGTCACGCCGGAGCCGTCCTGCGGGTGCAGGGCGATGCCGCGATCCTGCAGGAAGGCGAATTTGGGGGCGATGCGGCCCTGGTCCAGGGCCCGGTCGGAGCCCTCCACATGGGCGCCGCGCGCCCTCACGATCAGGGCCAGGGGCGCCATGCCGCTGCCGCCGATGCCGCAGAAGAAATAGTCGGGCGGGTTAGTCATCGCGCACTATCGTGGTTCCCGTTAAGCCGTGGGGGCGTCGTTACGGAGGGTGGCTTGGCCAAGGATCACATCGCCATCGGGGTGGTCGCCCCGGCCAGCCGGATCGAGCCTGCCCTGGCCGAGGCGGTCAAGGCGCTTGCCCTGCGCCTATACCCTGAAAATCCCCCGCGCCTCGATTTCCATCCGCAATGTTTCGCCTCGAGCGGCCATTTCGCCGGGGATGACGCCGCGCGGGGCGACGCCTTCGTCGAGATGGCCAACGATCCGGCGTACGGCGCGGTGTGGTTCGCCCGCGGCGGCTATGGGTCGGGCCGGCTGGTCGAGGCAGCGCTGCCGCGCCTGACCGAGGCGGCCCGCGCCAAGACCTATCTCGGCTACAGCGACGGCGGGGCGTTGCTCGGGGCCCTCTACGCCCAAGGGTTCGCCGGCTGCGCCCACGGGCCTGTGGTCCAGGACCTGCGCCGCGACGGGGGCGAGGCCGCCGTGGCCCGGGCCCTGTCCTGGCTTCTGGACCGATCGGTCCAGGCGTTGGAGCCGGCCGCGCGCGAGGCGGCGCCCACCGCCGCCTTCAACATGACCATCCTCGCCAGCCTGATGGGCACGCCCTGGATGCCTGACCTGAGCGGCCATGTGGTGATGCTGGAAGAGGTGTCCGAGCCGATGTACCGCATTGATCGGCTGCTGCTGCAGATCACCGCCGACGCCGGGGTCCGCCAGGCGCGCGGCCTGATGCTGGGTCGATGCAGCCTGATCCCCGACAACGACCCGGACTTCGGGATGGATGAAGAGGCGGCGGCCCGCCTGTGGTGCGCGCGCGGGGGAATCCCCTATCTGGGGCGGGCGGACATCGGGCATGACGCGGACAACAAGGTGGTCCCGTTCGGGTTCGCGTGATCCGCATCCCCCGCGGAAGCGGGGGCCAGGCTTTGCGACAAGCGTTGTCGGAGCCGCCTAAATCTGGGTCCCCGCGTCCGCGGGGAATACGGGATTGGGGTATCCGATCAGCTGCGCTCGTCGAGCACCGACGCCTCGACCAGTTCCTCGCTCACCGGGTGGTGGGCGCCGGCGTTGCGCAGGGACGGGGACAGGCGGCAGTAGACGACCAGGGCCGCCATCAGCACGGCGTTCAGCAGGAAGGGCGACGGCCGGCTCCAGCCGTAGAGGGTCAGGGCCAGGATCGGGCCGAAGATCAGGCCGGTGGCCATCACCGACCCCAGCGCCCCGGCCACCGCCCCCTGCTGCTCGGACGGCACCGCCAGGGAGACCCCGGCGGTGAAGCCCGGCCGGCCGAAGCCGAAGCCGACGTTGATCAGCGAGAAGGCGATGACGATGGCGGCGTAGGTGGGGGCGAAGGCCTGCATGATATTGCCCACCAGCACGCAGACCGCGCCCCACAGGAGCAGCTGGGCGGGGGTGAGGCGCAGCAGCCGGATCAGGCCCCACTGGGCCACCAGCATGGCCATGGCGCCGGCCATCATCGCCGCCCCGGCGAAGGGCTGGGCGGCGATGGGCGCCAGCTTGAGCCGGTCGATGACCACGAAACCCAGGGTCTGGAAGTTGTTGGCCATGGCGAAGCCGAGGACCATGGCGTAGGCGATGAAGGGGATGACGGCGGGGTTTCGCCAGACCGTCACCCGGGGCTGGGGCGCCGCCGGGCCGGCCGCCTTGACGGGCGAATCGGCCGGCACATAGAGGGTGGCCACCACCAGGGCGACCACGCCGAGCATGGCGAAGAAGAAAAACGGCCCGCCCAGGCCCACCACCGGCAGGATCAGGAACGGCGCCACCGCCGGTCCGACGATAGTGCCGATGCCCATGGCCGAGGCCAGCAGGGCCATGGCGTTGGTGCGCTGCTCGCGGTTGGTGTTGACCCCCACATAGGACTGGATGGCCGGGCTGGAGGCCATGCCGATCACCCCGTAGAGCGACCGCGCCAGGATCAGCGAGGTCAGCACCACCGCGGGGGCGTAGAGCTGGTGCACCCCGGCCAGCACCGCCGCCCCGGTGGCCGCCATGCAGGCGATCACCCCGACGATGCCGATCTGTATCACCCGCTTGCGGCCGATGACGTCGGCCCGCCGGCCCCAGTAGGGGGTGGCGACCAGGGCGCACAGGGCCGACAGGGACGAGATGGTGACGATCAGGTTGTCGGCGATGCCGGTGGACCGGCCGATGGCCGGCAGCAGCGACTGCATCATGGTCGACCCCGCCGCCCCGTTCAGGCTGACGAAGAACAGCACGCCGAAGACGAAGCGGAAGTCCTTGGGCATGGCGGTGGGTTTGGGGGCCAAGGCGGCTGCAGCTCCTGCGACGACGGGAGTCGACCATAGGGCAGGCGCGGGGCCCCGGTCGCGGTCCGCTCAGTTGTATCCGAACAGCGCCGAGGCGCCCTTTTCGGCCGGGCCCACGGCGGCGCGCATGGGGGCGAACAGCTCGCGGCCGAAGCCCCGCGCCGGGCCCCGGCCACAGGCGGCGAGGGGACGCTCCGCCCAGGTCTGGGCGTCCACCCGCGCCTCCAGCACCCCGGCCTCGGCGTCCAGGCGGATGATGTCGCCGTCGCGCACCTTGGCCAGGGGGCCGCCGTCGGCGGACTCCGGGGTGACGTGGATCGCCGCGGGGACCTTGCCCGAGGCGCCGGACATGCGCCCGTCGGTGACCAGGGCGACGCGGCGACCCCGGTCCTGCAGCACGCTCAGCGGCGGGCTGAGGCCGTGCAGCTCGGGCATGCCGTTGGCCTTGGGGCCCTGGAAGCGCACCACGGCCACCACGTCGCGGTCGAGCTCGCCGCGCTGGAAGGCGGCGAGGAAATCCTCCTGGTCGTCGAACACCCGGGCCGGCGCCTCGACCATGCGGTGGGCCGGGGCCACGGCGGAGATCTTGATCACGCTGCGCCCTAGATTGCCCTTCAGCAGCCGCAGGCCGCCCTCATGGTCGAAGGGGGCGCTGACCGGGCGCAGGATCGTGGCGTCCAGGGACTGGGCCGGGCCCTCGCGCCAGGCCAGGGCGTCGTCGCGCAGATAGGGCTCCTGCTGATAGCGCCGCAGGCCAGGGCCGGCGACGGTCTCTACGTCCTCGTGCAGCAGGCCGGCGTCCAGCAGTTCGCGGATCAGGAAGGCCATGCCGCCGGCGGCGTGGAACTGGTTCACGTCGCCCGCGCCGTTGGGATAGACGCGGGCCAGCAGCGGGGTCGCCTGCGACAGGGCGTCGAAGTCGTCCCAGTCGATGAGGATGCCCGCCGCCCGCGCCATGGCCACCAGGTGCAGGGTATGGTTGGTGGAGCCGCCCGTCGCCATCAGCCCGACGACGCCATTGACGATGGCCCGCTCGTCGATCATCCGCCCCAGCGGCGTATAGGCCTCGCCCCCGGCGACGATGGCCACCGCCCGCCCCACGGCGGCCCCGGTGAGGGCGTCGCGCAGGGGGGTGTCCGGATGCACGAAGGCCGCCCCCGGCATATGCGTCCCCATGATCTCCATCAGCATCTGGTTGGAGTTGGCGGTGCCGTAGAAGGTGCAGGTGCCGGGGCCGTGGTATGAGGCCATCTCCACCTTGAGCAGGGCGGCCCGGTCGACCTTGCCCTCGGCGTACAGGGCGCGCACCCGCGCCTTCTCGGCGTTGGAGATGCCCGACTCCATCGGGCCGGCCGGCACGAAAAGGGTCGGCAGGTGACCGAAGGCGAGGCCGCCGATCATGAGTCCAGGGACGATCTTGTCACAGATGCCGAGCAAGAGGGCGGCGTCGAAGGCGTCGTGCGACAGGGCCACCGCGGTGGACAGGGCGATGACATCGCGGCTGAACAGCGACAGCTCCATGCCCGGCCGGCCCTGGGTGACGCCGTCGCACATGGCGGCCACGCCCCCTGCCACCTGGGCCGTGGCCCCGGCGGCGCGGGCGGCGGCGCGGATCAGCTCTGGGAAGCGCTCATAGGGCTGATGGGCCGACAGCATGTCGTTATAGGCGGTCACCACCCCGAGGTTGGCCGCCTGGCCCCCCAGCACCCGCAGCTTGTCCCCCGCCGGCTGGGCGGCGAAGGCATGGGCCCAGTTGGCGCAGGACAGCTTGGCGCGGCCCGGCCCGGAGCGGCCGGCGGCCTCGATCTGCTCGAGATAGTCGGCCCGACCCTCGCGGCTGCGCAGGGCGATGCGGGCGGTGACGTCCCGGACGACGGGGTGGAGGGCTGGGCTCATGGACTATTCCTCGTGCCAGGTGCGGCCTTCGCGCTCGATCAGGGCGAAGGCCCCCGACGGCCCCCAGGTTCCCGCGGCATAGGGCTTGGGCGCCTGGCCGATGCGGCGCACCGCGTCGTTGATGCCGTCGACCCATTCCCAGGCCTTCTCCACCTCGTCGCGGCGGACGAACAGGGTCGGATTGCCGGCCATCACGTCGAGCAGCAGCCGCTCATAGGCGATGCGGCGGCGGGGCGCCGGGCCGCCCGCGCCGTTGCGGTGCGCCCCGCCCAGGCTCAGGGACAGGGGCAGGCTCTCCAGCCGCATGCCCTCCAGCGACAGGCCGGGCGCCTTGTTCATCAGGTGCAGGACGATGTCTTCCTCGGGCTGCAGACGGATGACCAGCTGGTTGGCGACCAGGTCGGCGCGGCTCTCGCCGGTGAAGATCGAGTGGGGCACCGGCTTGAACTGGATGAAGATCTCGGTGGACCGGCTCGGCAACCGCTTACCGGTGCGTAGGAAGAACGGCACCCCGGCCCAGCGCCAGTTGTCGATGTGGGCCTTCAGGGCGACGAAGGTCTCGGTCTGGCTGGGGCCGCCCTTCTCCTCGGCGTAGCCGCGCGCCGAGCGGCCCTCGGCGACGCCCTTCACATACTGACCGCGCACCACATCGAGCGGCGCCTCGGCCCGGCCGATGGGGCGCAATGACCGCAGCACCTTGACCTTCTCGTTGCGCACCGAGTCCGGCTCCAGGTCCGACGGCGGCTCCATCGCCACCAGGCACAGCAGCTGCATCATGTGGTTCTGCACCATGTCGCCCATGGCGCCGTATTCGTCGTAATAGCCCCAGCGGTCGCCGACCCCGCCGGTTTCGCCCACGGTGATCTGGACGTGGTCGATGGTCAGGTTGTTCCACAGGGGCTCGAACAGGGTGTTGGCGAAGCGCAGGGCGATCAGGTTCTGCACCGTCTCCTTGCCCAGGTAGTGGTCGATGCGGAACACCCGGTCCTCGGTGAAGGCCGTGCAGACCGCGTCATTGATCACCCGGCTGGAGGCCAGGTCGCTGCCGATGGGCTTCTCCAGCACCACCCGGCTGCCCGGGCCGGTCAGGCCGGCGGCCTTCAGCCCGGCGCAGATCTGGCCGTAGAGGCTGGGCGAGGTGGCCAGGTAGAAGACGATCTCGGCGGCGCCGAGGGCCTCGATGCGACAGCCCAGGGCCTGCAGCGAGGCCGGGTCCTTGGCGTCGGCGGCCATGTAGCTCACGCGCTTGAGCAGGCGGTCACAGGCGATCGGGTCGAAGTCGTCGCCGCTGCGCGCCTTGATCGCCGCGCCGACCTCGCCGCGGAAGTCGTCGGGGGTGCGCTGCTGGCGGCCGGTGGCCAGGATCGTCAGCCCGTCGGGCAGCAGGCCGTCCGCCTCCAGGAAACAGAGCGAGGGGAACAGCATCCGCAGGCCAAGATCGCCGCCGCCGCCGAACAGGACCAGGGCCCGCGCCGTTCCCGATGCCTTGACCATGATATGCTCCCGCGCCGCGTCGCGATGTTCTTGCGCAAGGGCGCGCCGATGGACAGGGGAAATCCGCTGGCTGCCCACACCGCATCTCGGGTGGGCGCCACACGCAACTTATTTCGCATTCCCGGCGTACGCCGGGAGCCAGATCCTATGGCGAAGTCGTTCATCATGATCTGGGCCCCGGCGTTCGCCGGGGGTTCGAGGGGCGGGAAAAACCTCCCCCCTAGATCACGTCCTCGATGCGGATCGGCAGCTTGCGGATGCGCTTGCCGGTGGCGTGGAAGACCGCGTTGGCGATGGCGGCGTTGAGCCCGACATTGCCCAGCTCGCCGATGCCCTTGATTCCCATCGGGTTCACGGTGGAGTCCGCCTCGGGGAGCATGATGATGTCCACCTTGGGCACGTCGGCGTTCACCGGGATCAGGTATTCGGCGAGATTGTCGTTGGTGTAGCGGGCGTTGCGTCGGTCGACCTCGGTCTCCTCGTGCAGGGCGGCGCTGAGCCCCCAGATGGCCCCGCCCATCAGCTGGCTGTGGGCCGTGCGCGCATTGACGATGGTCCCCGCGGCGAAGGCGCTGGTGATCCGCGGGCAGCGGATCTCGCCGGTGCGGGCGTGGACGCGGATCTCCACGAAATGCGCCCCGAAGGCGAAGGAGACATGCTCCTTGCCCATGGTCCCGCCGGTGAAGGTGGGGATGCCCATCCGCAGGCGTTGTATCGCGCCCTCGGGCGCCTCCTTGGGCACGAAGTCGCCCAGCACCTCGACGACGCCGCCGACCCGTCCCACCGCCGCCTTCAGGGGCTCGGCGCCCTTGGGGCCGGTCAGCCCCCGCGAGGTCAGGGTCAGGGCGGCGGGATCGGCGCCGGCGTGGGGGCCGGTGGCGGCCTGGGCGGCGGCCCGGGCCAGCTGGTCGCGGATCGTCTCGCAGGTCTTGGCCACGGCGTTGCAGGTGGTCGCCGTACCGTTGGAGCCGCCGGCGACGGTGCCCGGCGGCAGGTTGCTGTCGCCCAGCTCAACCACCACCTTGTCGATGGGCAGGCCCAGGCGGTCGGCGGCGGTCTGGGCGATCACCGTGTAGCTGCCCTGGCCGATGTCGACGAAGGCCACCTGGACCTTGGCGCCCTCCGGCGTCAGGGTCACCCGCACGGCGGTGGCGCCGGTGTTGCTGGGATAGCAGGCGGTGGCGCAGCCCCAGCCCACCAGCCAGTCGCCGTCGCGGGTGGACCGCGGTTCGGGATTGCGCTTGGACCAGCCGAAGGCCTTGCCGGCCGCCTCGAAGCATTCGTTCAGCCGCCGGCTGGTGTAGGGCAGGCCCTTGATCGGCTCCTTCTGCGCGTCGTTGACCCGGCGCAGCTCGACCGGGTCCATCTTCAGGGCCACGGCCAGCTCGTCCATGGCGCTTTCCAGGGCGAACATATAGGGCAGCTCGGCGGGGGCGCGCATGAAGCCGGGGGTGTTGCGGTCGGCCTGCAGCACGCTGACCTTGGTGGCGACATTGGCGTAGTCGTACATCCGCGCCGTCGCGTCGACCCCGCCCACATGGTAGGTCGAGGGCCGCGAGGTGACCTCGATCCCCTCGTGCACGAAGGCCTGGATCTTGCCGTCCGCCGTCGCCCCCAGCTTGACGTGCTGGCGGGTCTCGGCCCGGTAGCTGGCGGTGGTGAAGCCCTGATCCCGCGTCGCCACCAGCTTGACCGGTCGCTTCAGCCGTTTGGCCGCCAGGGCCACCAGGATGGTGCGGGCGCCGCCGAACGCCTTGCCCCCGAAGCCGCCGCCGATAAAGCGCGAGACGATGCGGATGTCGTCGGGGGGGATCTTGAAGTTCTGCGCCAGGGCCCCGCGGCTGTAGATGAACTGGCTGGGCTCGTGCACGGTCAGCTTGCCCCCGGTCCACTCGCAGGTGGTGGTGTAGAGCTCCATGGCGTTGTGGTGCTGGGTGGGGGTCTCGTAGTCGGCCGCGACCTTGACCGGCGCCGCGGCGAAGGCGGCGGCGGCGTCGCCCTTGGACGGCGAGGGCGCCTTGGGATCGTCGCTGACCACCTTCAGCACGCCGCCGGGGCTGTCGAAGCCCGAGGTCGGGGTCTGGACGTCGTAGTCTACCCGGACCTTGTAGGCCGCCTCGCGGGCCGCCTCGAGGCTGTCGGCCAGGACCATGGCGATGATCTGGCCGTCGTGCTGGACCTCGTTGGTCTCCAGGGTGGTGTTATTGCCGCCCCCGGAGAAGGCCGGCGGGGTGGTGATCTCGCCCCGGGTGTTCTCGTAGGTGAGGATGTCGATATAGCCGGGCACGGCCTTGGCCGCCGTCAGGTCGAACCGCTTGATCCGCCCCTTGGCGATGGCGCTGGTCACCAGCCAGGCATAGGCCGGGTTGGCGACGGGCATGTCGGAGGGATAGCGCGCCTGGCCGGTGACCTTCAGCCGGGCGTCGACGCGGACGGCGGGCTCGCCGATGCGGGTGTGGGCCTTGTCCGCCATCTCTAGGCCTCCATCGCAGCGGTTTGCAGCAGGGCGCGCACCAGGGTGCGGCGGCCGAGCTCGGGCTTGAAGTCGTTGTGGCCGTGGGTCACGGCGGCGGCGAAGGCCGCCCGGGCCGCGGTCTCGGCGGTGGCCTCGGTGAGGGGCTGGCCGACCAGGGCGGCCTCCGCCTCCCGCGCCCGCCACGGCTTGGCGGTCATGCCGCCCAGCGCGATGCGGGCCTCGCGAACGACCCCGCCCGTGATGGCCAGGGCCACGGCGGCCGAGGCGGCGGCGAATTCATAGGACTGCCGGTCGCGGATCTTCAGATAGAGGGAGCGCCGCGTCCAGGCGCCGGCGGGGATATGGAATCCGGTGATCAGCTCGCCGGGGCGCAGGGTGGTCTCGAGGTGCGGTGACGCCCCGGGCAGGCGGTGCAGCTGCTCGAAGGGCAGCACCCGCAGACCCTGAGGGCCGGCGATCTCCACCGTCGCGTCCAGGGCCGCCAGGGCCTGGCCGAAGTCACCCGGATACATGGCGATGCAGGCGTCGCTGACCCCCAGGACCGCGTGGGCGCGGTTGTTGCCGCCCACCGCCGAGCAACCCGAGCCGGGGATGCGCTTGTTGCAGGCCTCGTAGCTGACATCGCGGAAATAGCTGCAACGGGTGCGCTGCAGGACATTGCCGCCCAGGCTGGCCATGTTGCGGATCTGCTGGCTGGCGGCCAACTGCAGGCTCTGGGCGATGACGGGATAGTCGCGCATCACCGCTGGATGCTCGGCCGCCTCGCTCATGCGCACGAGGGCGCCCAGGCGCAGGCCCGAGGCGTCAGCGGTGATGCGGCCGTGGCCGGCCTGCAGGGCGTTGATGTCGACCACCCGGTCGGGGCGCATCACGTCGAGCTTGGCCAGGTCGATGAGGCTCGTGCCGCCTGCCAGCAGTTGCGATCCGGCGACGGCGCCGCCCTGAATGGCCTCGGCGTCACTGCGGACGCGAACATAGGAGAAGGGGCGCATCAGGCCTTCCCTCCCTTGCCCATGCGGGGCGCGGCCTGTCGGACCGCCGCGACGATGTTGGGATAGGCGGCGCAGCGGCACAGGTTTCCGCTCATGTATTCGCGGATGTCGGCGTCGGTGCGGGCATGCCCCTCGGCGACGCAGGCCACCGCCGACATGATCTGTCCGGGGGTGCAGTAGCCGCACTGCAGGGCGTCCTGGTCGATGAAGGCCTGTTGCATCGGGTGCAGGTCGTCCCCGTCCCCGCCGAGGCCCTCGATGGTGGTGATCGCCCGGCCCTCGGCGGCGACCGCCAGGGTCAGGCAGCCGAGCACCCGGCGGCCGTCGATGTGAACGGTGCAGGCCCCGCACTGGCCCTGGTCGCAGCCTTTCTTGGATCCGGTCAGGCCGATGTGATCGCGTAGGGCGTCCAGCAGGGTGACGCGGGGATCGAGAGTCAGGCGGTGGTCGCGGCCGTTGACCTTCAGCACCACCGCCGCCTGGTCGGCGACGGCCTTGGCCTCCGCTGTGACCGGCCCGGCGAGGGCGGCCAGTGGCAGGGCGGCCGAGACGCTCCCGGCTCGCAGCAGATTGCGGCGGCTGACGCCCCGCTCGGTATCGTCGGTCATGCAGGTCTCCGGGAGGCGCAGGCGAGAATCGTCAGTCCGGCAGGTCCTGCACGCGATCGACATCGACAAGAACGCCCGGAGCGTCGGTTTGGATGCCTGCCAGGCGATCACCAAGCGCCGCCAGGATGCCCCGGGCGCCCGCGTCGCCGCGCAGGGCCGCCACCTGAGGGAACAGGGACCGCGACAGGGCGGCCGGATGGCCGCGCCGGCCTTCGAAGACGGGAACCGCCGCCAGGGCGCCGTCAGCGACCGCCTGAACCAGGCGCGCGGCGAGGCCCGGGGGGATCAGGGGCATGTCCCCCAGGAAGACCAGCGCCTGTTCGGCGGAGGCCGGCAGGGCGGCGACGCCGCGACGCAGGGTGGCGGCCATGCCCTCGGCGTGATCGCCGGCATGGACGATCTGGAGGCGCGCGGCCTGGCCGGTGCGGCCGGCGAAGGCCCGGGCGGCGGCCGCCACATCGTCCGCCTCGGCGCCGGTGACGACCATCACGCCGGCCACAGGGGCGTCGAAGGCGGCGGCCAGGGCGCCGTCGAGCAGCACCCCGCCCCGCCAGGGCGCCAGCAGCTTGCGTCCGCCGAACCGCGATCCCGCGCCGCCCGCCAGCACCAGGGCGTGGGCGACGCTCACCCGGCGGGGGCGGCGGGCCAGGCGCGTTCGGCCTGGGCGTCCTTGAACACCCCGACCATCTCGGCCAGCACGGAGGCGGCGATCTCCCACGGGGTCTGGGCGCGGATCGGCAGGCCGATGGGCGCCTTGAGCCGGCCGATGGCCGCCTCGGAGAGGCCGGCGGCCTTGAGGCGGTCGATGCGCTCCGGAATCCGCCGGCGGCTGCCCAGCACGCCCACATAGCCGGCCGCGGAGGGCAGGGCGGCGGCCAGCACCGCGCTGTCGGCGTCGAGGTCGTGGGAGGTGGCGGCCACCGCCGTCCAGGGATCGAGCGCCAGCTGCGCGAAGGCCTCCGCGGGCTCGGCGCGAAGATAGCGCGCGCCCATCACCGGCGGCGGAGTCTCGGGGCCCTTGGGGCGGACGATGGCCGTGGCCCAGCCCATCTGGGCGGCGAGGCTGGCGATGGCCAGGGCGGTGGGGTCCGACCCCGCCACCACCACTCGGGGCTGGGGATCATGGCGGCGGAACAGCGAATCGGCCTCGAAAGCCGGCCCGCTGACCTCGCGGCGGGCCACCGCCTGGGCGAAGGCGAGGCGCAGGGCGGGGGGCAGGCCGCCGGGGGCCTCCCCCGGCGCCAGGCAGGCGTGGTCGGTCCCATCGGTGAGCCACAGGGCCGGGGCGCGCACGCTTCCCAACTCCAGCAGGCGCAGGACGGCCGCCTCGTCGGGCGCGATCCGCTCCACCAGCAGCTCGATGCGGGCGCCGCACAGCAGCCGGATGTCCGGCGGACCGCCGCGGCCGTAGATCAGTCGTTGCGGCGCGCCGGAGGCCAGCACCTCGGCGGCGTGGATGGCCACGTCGCCTTCGATGCACCCCCCCGACAGGAAGCCCGCCGCCCCCGCGCCACTGAACAGCATCTGCGCCCCCAGGCCATGGGGCGCGGGGCCCTCGGCCGCATAGAGGGTGACCAGGGCGGCGGCCTCGCCGGCCTGGACCGCCTGGGCGATGGCGGGTCGCACGTCAGAGCGCAGGCCGAAGGCCGGCCAGTCGCCCAGGCCTCCGGCGCTGAAGCCCAGGGGCGTCGCCTCGCTGAGTTGCACGTCCTGCATAGCCAACCCTACCGCGACGCGATCCCCGTGAAAACGCCGAGTCGCATATAGGGGCCGCCCCCCGGGATCGCGACGGGCCGACGCGGGGCATGCAAACTGCGCGCGCATCGCTATATTCGACCCATGGACGCGACCGCCCCTGCTCTCGTCGACCCTTTCGGCCGGACCATCGACTACCTGCGGGTGTCGGTGACCGATCGCTGCGACCTGCGCTGCGTCTATTGCATGTCCGAGCGCCCGACCTTCCTGCCCAAGGCCGAGGTGCTGACCATCGAGGAGCTGGACCGGTTGTGCAGCGCCTTCGTGGCGCTTGGCACAAGGAAGCTGCGCCTGACCGGCGGCGAGCCCCTGATGCGGCGCGGATTCCTGGAACTCCTGCAGCGGCTGCAGCGGCATCTGCACAGCGGCGCCCTGCGCGAGCTGACCCTGACCACCAACGGCACCCAGCTGGAGGCCATGGCCCCCGCGCTGCACCGCTACGGGGTGAGGCGCATCAATGTGTCCATGGACACCCTCGACCCCGTCGCCTTTCGCCGTATCACCCGCGGTGGCGATCTGGTTCGGGTGATGGGCGGCATCGAGGCGGCCCAGGCGGCCGGGCTGAAGGTCAAGATCAACACCGTGGCGCTGAAGGGCGACAACGGCGACGCCCTGCCTGCGATGATCGAATGGGCCCACGGGCGGGGGTGCGACATCACCCTCATCGAGACCATGCCGCTCGGCGAGGTCGAGGAGGACCGCACCGACCAGTATCTGTCGCTGGCCCAGGTGCGCCAGACCCTGGAGTCCTACTGGACCCTCACGCCCCTGGCCGACCAGACCGCCGGCCCGGCCCGCTACAGCCGCGTTGAGGAGACCGGCGGCCGCATCGGCTTCATCACCCCCCTCAGCCACACCTTCTGCGAAGCCTGCAACCGGGTGCGGGTGACCTGCACCGGGACCCTCTACCTGTGCCTGGGTCAGGAGGATTGCGCCGACCTGCGCGCGCCCCTGCGCGCCAGCCCCGACGACGGCCCGCTGGTGGCCGCCATCCGCGAGGCCCTGACCCGCAAGCCCAAGGGCCACGACTTCGTCATCGAGCGGCGCGGCGCCGCCCCGGCGGTGGGCCGCACCATGGCCCATACGGGGGGGTGAGGATGCGTTTCAACCCTCCCCCGCATTCCCCGCGGAAGCGGAGACCCAGGCTTTGCCTCAAGCGTGGCCGGAGCCGCATAAACCTGGGTCCCCGCTTCCGCGGGGAATGCGGGTAGTGGGTAAGGTCCTGATGCTCGGCCGCCTGCGCGATGCCGCCGGCTGGCGGGAACGCGAGATGCCGCTGCCCGCGACCACCCACGCCCTCATCGACCAACTCGCCGCCGACCCCGCCCTCGGCGAGGCCCTGCGCGGCCGGGGCGTGCAGGTCGCCGTGAACAAGGCAGTGGTGCGTGGCGATCACCCCCTGGCGGCGGGCGACGAGGTCGCCTTCCTGCCGCCCATGAGCGGGGGCTGAGGTGACGGTCCGGGTGCAGGTCGAGCCCTTCGACGCCGGCGCCTTGCTCACCGCTTTCAGCGCCGGCCGCCTCGACGCCGGCGGTGTGGTGAGCTTCACCGGCATCGCCCGCCGCGCCACCGACGGCCAGCCGGTCACCACCCTGGAGCTGGACGCCTATCCCGGTTTCACCGAGCCGGCGATCGAGGCCATGGAGGCCGAGGCCCGCGCCCGCTTCGGCGTGCAGGACCTGCTGGTGGTCCACCGCTACGGCCCCATCGCCCCGGGCGAGGCCATCGTCTTCGTCGCCGCCGCCGCCGAGCACCGCCGCGAGGCCTTCGAGGCCGCCGACTACCTGATGGATCGGCTGAAGACCCAGGCGCCGTTCTGGAAAAAGGAAACCGGCCAGGACGGGATACGCTGGATCGAACCCCGGGTAAGGGACTACGAGGACATTCAGCGATGGAGCCCCGCCGATGACTGAGATCCTGCCCGCCCCCGCCGGAAAGCTCGATACGAGCCTGCCGGTGATCCCCGTGCGCATCGCCGTCCTGACGGTGTCGGACACCCGCGACGAGGAGAGCGACACCTCCGGCGCGGTGCTGGCCGAGCGGGTGCAGACGGCAGGGCATGAACTGGCCGGCCGCGCCCTGGTGCGCGACGATGTCGGCGAGATTCAGCGCCAGATCCGCGAATGGGTCGACAGCGGCCAGGTGGACGCCATCGTCACCACCGGCGGCACCGGCCTGACCGGCCGCGACGTCACCCCCGAAGCCATCGAGCCCCTGTTCGACAAGCGCATCGAGGGCTTCTCGGTGGTCTTCCACATGGTCAGCTACCAGACCGTCGGCCTGTCCACCCTGCAGAGCCGGGCCCTGGCCGGGCTGATCAAGGGGGTGTTCGTCTTCTGCCTGCCCGGCTCCAACGGCGCCGTGCGCGACGGCTGGGACAAGGTCATCCGCTGGCAGCTCGATAGCCGCCACAAGCCCTGCAACATGGTCGAGCTGATGCCGCGCCTGTTGGAGAAATAGGTGGAAGCCCGGACGCATCCTCTCCTGCCCCTCGCGAAGCGTGGGGAAGGGGGACCGCGACACGCAGTGTCGTGGTGGAAGGGGCAGCGCCGCCCTGTCCGGCCATCGTCGCGCCGCCCCCTCCACCACTGCGTGGTCCCCCTCCCCCGCCCTGCGGTCGGGGGAGGAGACTAGGATGAGCAAGCTCACCCACATCGACGACGAGGGGCGCGCCCGGATGGTCGATGTCTCGGGCAAGGCCGACACCGTGCGCACCGCCGAGGCGCGCGGCGCCATCCGCATGAAGCCGGAGACCCTCGCCCTGGCCCTCGCCGGCCAGGCCAAGAAGGGCGACGTGCGCGCCGTGGCCGAGATCGCCGGCGTCATGGCGGCCAAGCGCACCTCGGACCTGATCCCCATGTGCCATCCGCTGGCCCTGTCATCGGTCAAGGTCGAGGTGTCGCCCGCCGCCGACGGATCGGGGCTGGACGTGGTCGCGCGGGTGAAGACCACCGGCCCCACGGGCGTCGAGATGGAGGCGCTCACCGCCGTCTCGGTGGCCTGCCTGACCCTCTACGACATGCTCAAGGCCGCCGATAAGGCGATGACCATCGAGGGCGTGCGCCTGATGGAAAAGAGCGGCGGCGCCTCGGGCGATTTCCGCAGGGACCCCGCATGAGCCTGCCCTCCGTCGACGACGCCCGCGCCCGCATCCTGGGCCTCGTCGCGCCCCTGCCTGCCGAGGCCGTTCCCCTGGCCGAGGCCGTCGGCCGGGTGCTGGCCGAGCCGGTGGCGGCGGACCGCGACCAGCCGCCGTTCCACGCCTCGGCCATGGACGGCTGGGCCGTGCGCCGCGACGACGCCCTCGACGCGCCCGCCGACCTGGCCATCGCCGGGGAGAGCGCCGCCGGCAAGCGCTATGAGGGCGTGGTCCTGCCTGGCCAGGCGGTGCGCATCTTCACCGGCGCCGCGGTCCCCGACGGCGCCGACATGGTGGTCATCCAGGAAGAGGCGCGGCGGGACGGCGACCGCGTGCGCCTGGGTCCCACCCGCGGCGGCAAGGATAATCTGCGCCCGCGCGGCGGCGACTTCCACGCCGGCGAGGCCTTGCTGGCGCCCGGCGTGCGGCTCGATCCCTGGCGCCTCTCGCTGGCGGCCTCCGCCGGGCGGGGCGCGCTCAAGGTCGGTGGGCGGCCCCGCATCGCCTTCCTGTCCACCGGCGAGGAACTGGCGCGCCCTGGCGGCGCCGCCCTGCCCGACCAGATCTACGAGTCCGGCAGCGTATCCCTCAACGCCCTGGCCGCCGCCTGGGGCGCGGTCGGCCACACCCTCGCCTTCGCCGGCGACAATGAGCAGGTCATCGCCGACGCGGTCTCGGGCGTGGACGTCGACCTGATCGTCACCATCGGCGGCGCCTCGGTGGGGGACTACGATCTCGTCAAGCCGGCCCTGGGCCGCCTGGGGCTGAAGATCGCCCTGGAGAGCGTCAACCTGCGTCCCGGCAAGCCGACCTGGTTCGGGACGCTTGCTGACGGCCGCCATGTGCTCGGCCTGCCGGGCAACCCGGCCTCGGCCTTCGTCTGCGCCGAGCTTTTCCTGCGCCCCCTGGTGCTGCACATGCAGGGCGCGACGCCCCAATCCGCTACGGCCTGGGCGAGGCTGGCCCGGCCGCTGAAGCCCAACGGCCCGCGCGAGCACTATATGCGCGCCGCCCTGACCTACGGCGAGGCGGGCGACCTGACGGTCGAGCCCTTCCCCGAGCAGGACTCCTCCCTGGTCAGCGTCCTGGCCAAGGCCGACGCCTTGCTGCGCCGCCTGCCGTCGGCGCCTGCGGCGGCGGCGGGGGATGTGGTCGAGGTGCTGCGCCTGGACCGGCTGTAGGGGCGCTCCTCCTATCCCCCAAACCCGCTCTCCCCGGCGAATGCCGGGGCCCAGGTCATAAAGACCTGCCGTCGAGCCATACGAACTGGATCCCGGCATTCGCCGGGACGATCGGGTTGGGGGGGGGGGGGTGGGTAGGGCCCCTACCCCTCGATCGCCGCCAGCAGACCGCCGCCCGAGCCTTCGATGGCGACTGACTTGACCACCGCCCAGACCTCGACCCCCGGCGCGAGTTCCAGGTCCGCCACAGCGTCGGCGGTGAGGGACGCCAGCAGCCGGTCGCCGCCTTCCGCCACCGCCACCAGCACCGTTCCGTCGGGCTGGGCGGTCAAGCCGGCGACTTGGCCGTGCAGGACGTTGCGGGCTGAGATTCGCTGCGGCGGCGCCAGGGCCAGCATCACGTCGCGGGCGAGGATGAACACCCGCGCCGCCGAACCCGCCGCCGCCGCCAGCGGTGCGACGCGGATGTCCCAGCGGTTGGCTCGCAACCGAGTCATCCCGCCGTCCTGCCCGGTCACCGTCGCCTCCAGCACCGCCCCCACCTCGCTGCGGTTGGCCACCAGGGGCAGGTCCGCGCGGCCCACCACCTCGGCCAGGGGCCCCTGGGCCAGCACCCGCCCGGCCTCGATCACCACCATCCGGTCGCCCAGGCGCACGGCCTCGGCGAGGCTGTGGGTGACGTAGAGGATCGGCAGGCCGAAGGCGCCCTTGAGGGCGTCGAGGAAGGGCAGGATCTCGGCCTTGCGCGGGGCGTCGAGGGCGGCCAGGGGCTCGTCCATCAGCAGCAGGTCCGGCTGGCTGAGCAGGGCGCGGCCCAGGCCCACCCGCTGGCGCTCGCCGCCGGACAGGTCACGGGGCCGCCGGCCGAGCAGGGGGGCCACCCCCAGCACGCCGACCACGGCGTCGAAGGGGATGCGGGGGTCGCCCGGCGCCCGGCGCAGGCCGTAGCGCA
Organism: Caulobacteraceae bacterium; assembly: GCA_965279095.1. Lineage (GTDB taxonomy): Bacteria > Pseudomonadota > Alphaproteobacteria > Caulobacterales > Caulobacteraceae > CBDIHH01. The sequence continues at coordinate 726,033 of CBDIHH010000007.1, read as the reverse complement.
GGTTGGACTCGACGCTCATGTGCGGGAACAGGCGGGCGTCCTGGAACACCCAGCCGATGCGCCGCCGCTCCATGGGCAGGTCGATTCCCGCCGCCGCGTCGAACAGCACCCGGTCGCCCAGGGCGATGCGGCCGGCCTGCGGCCGCGCCGCGCCGGCGATACAGGCGAGCAGCGCGCTCTTGCCGGCCCCCGAGGCGCCGAACAGCACCGTCACCCCGCCGGCCGGCCCGGTGAAGGCGGCGTCCAGGCGGAAGTCCCCCAGCTGCTGGCTGACCTCGACCTGCAACATCAGCGGCCGGTCAGCCGGTAGACGCGGCGGGACAGGGCCTCGGACGCCACCAGGGCGAGGATGGCGATGGCGAAGGACACGCCGGCGAGCTTCAGGGCGGTGGCGTCGCCGCCGGGGCTCTGCAGGGCGGCGTAGATGGCCAGGGGCAGGGTCTGGGTCTGGCCGGGAACATTGGCCGCGAAGGTGATGACGGCGCCGAATTCCCCAAGGCAGGCGGCGAAGCCGATGATCGCCGCCGCCACCAGGCCCGGCGCCGCCAGGGGCAGGGACACACCGATGAAGCGGTCCCAGGCGCCGGCGCCCAGGGACCGGGCGACCACGTCCAGGTTGGGGTCGATGGCCTCGAAGGCCAGGCGCAGGGCCCGCACCATCAGGGGGAAGGCCATCACCCCCGCCGCCAGGGCGGCGCCGGCGGTGGTGAACACCAGCCGCACGCCGAAGGTCTCGTTGAGGGCGCGGCCGATCGGTCCCTGCACCCCGAAGCTCAGCAGCAGCAGATAGCCCACCACCACGGGGGGCAGCACCAAGGGCGCGTGGACGACGGCGTCCACCAGGCTCTTGCCGGGAAAGCGACGCCGGGCCAGCAGCCAGGCGACGGCCACCGCCAGGGGCAGGCCGACGCTGAGGGCCTGGGCGGCGACGACCAGGCTGGTGCGGACGGCCGCCAATTCATCGGGCGTGAGCATGGGCAGAGTGTAGCGGGTCGGCGAGGGGGTAACTAGAACCGCATTCCCAGGTAAGGCGGACAGGGCTCAGCCCAGCAGGTCCGCATGTTCGATCCGCAGGGCCTTGCGGTCGGTCTTGCCCATGGCGTTGCGCGGCAGGGCGCCGCTCACCACCACCCGCTTGGGCCGTTTGTAGGCGGCCAGCTGGGCGCGGCAGGCCTGCATCAGCACCGCTTCGTCCAGGACGGCGCCGGCCTTGGGCGCGACCACGGCCACCACCGCCTCGCCCCAGTCAGGGTGCGGCAGGCCGAACACGGCGGCCTCGGCCACCCCGTCCGCCGCCGTCAGCACCGCCTCGACCTCGCCGGGATAGACATTGTAGCCCCCCGAGATGATCAGGTCGCTCTGGCGCCCGGCGAGGAACAGCCGGCCACCCTCGTCCAGGCGCCCGAGGTCGCCGGTGATGAAGTAGCCGTCCTCGGTGAAGGCGGCGGCGTTCTTGTCCGGGGCGTTGAGATAGCCGGTGAAGACGTTGGGGCCGCGCACCTGAACGCCGCCGACCCCGTCGGCCTCGCCGACGACGCGGACCGCCACGCCGGGCAGGGGATAGCCGACGCTGCCGGGGACGCGCTCGCCGTCATAGGGGTTGGAACAGATCATCCCGGTCTCGGTCATGCCGTAGCGCTCGAGGATACGGTGGCCGGTGCGCGCCTCGAAGGCGGCGAAGGTGGCGGGGTCCAGGGGCGCGGAGCCCGACACGAACAGGCGCACCCCCTGGCCGGCCGTGGCGTCCAGGTCCGGCTGGGCCAGCAGCCGGGTGTAGAGGGTCGGCACCCCCATGAAGGCGGTGGCCTGCGGCAGGCGCGCCACCACGTCCGCCGCGTCGAACGCGGGGCGCCAGATCATCCGGGCGCCGGACAGGAGGGCCACATGGCCGGCCACGAACAGGCCGTGGACGTGGAAGATCGGCAAGACGTGCAGCAGCACATCCTCGTGGGTGAACCGCCACAGATCCACCAGGGCCTCGGCGTTGGACAGCAGGTTGCCCTGGGTCAGGCGGGCGCCCTTGGGCTTGCCGGTGGTGCCCGAGGTGTAGAGCAGGGCGGCCCAGTCGTCGGCGGCCGTGAGGGCCGGGGCGTCGATCACGAGCGCCTCGGCCGCGGCCTCCATGAGGCTGCCAGCGCCATGGGCGTCCAGGGTCAGGAGGGCGGCGTCCGCCCTGCCCGCCACGGCGCCCAGGCTGCCGGTGCGGCTGGGATCGACGATGACCACCGACGGGCGGGCGTCGCCGATCAGGTAGTCGATCTCGGCGTCGGTATAGCCGGCGTTGATGGGAAAGAACGGGAAGCCCCCGCGCTGGCAGGCCAGGTGGGTGGCGAAGGCCTGTACGGACTTCTCGGCGATCAGGCAGACCGGGGCGTCGCGCCGGGCGCCGGCGCGGGCGAGGGCGGTGGCGATCTCGCCGGCCAGGGTCTCCAGGTCGCCGCGGGTCCAGACCCGCGCGTCCTCCTCGATGGCCACGGCGGCGCGGTCGGCGGCCCAGCGCTCGGCGATGGCGTGATAGAGGCCGTGGCCGGTCATCCGCGGGCCTCCCTGACGGCGGCCACCAGGGCGCGGGCCTTGCCGCGCACCACGGCGGGGGTGTCGCCCGGGCGATAGATCTCGCCGCCGATGCCGAAGGCGCGCGCCCCGGCGGCCCACCAGTCCGCGATCTGGTCAGGTCCGACGCCGCCCACGGGGGCCACGATGGCCTCGGGCGGCAGCACCGCCTTCAGCTGCTTGAGGTGCCCGGGGCCATAGGTGGAGGCGGGGAACAGCTTGAGGATGCGGGCCCCGGCATGGAGCGCCGCGAAGGCCTCGCTGCACGAGCCGAACCCCGGCATGGGGGTGAGGCCGAGGGCGAGGGAGCGGGCGATCACCGCGGGGTCGGTGTTGGGCGAGACGGCGATGCGGCCGCCGGCCTCGGCAACGTCGTCGCAGTGCTGCGGGGTGAGCAGGGTCCCGCCCCCGCAGGCCAGGCGGCCTGAAAACGCCTCGGCGAGGCGGCGGATGCTGTCCAGGGGGCGGGGGGAGTTGAGCGGCACCTCCACCAGGCGCACCCCTTCGGCGTACAGGGCCTCGCCGATGTCGACCACCTCGTCGGGGGTCACCCCGCGGATGATGGCCACCAGGGGCAGGTCGTCCAACGCCTGTTGCGGAGTCATGCCGTCTCGCCCTTCTGATGCAGGATCCGGAGCCCGGCCAGCACCGGATCGTCGCCGGGCGCAGCCTCGCAGCCCATGCCGAGCGCCCCCAAGGCGCGCTCGTACCAGACGCAAAGATGGGGCTCGCCCACCAGCGCCACGGGGGTCTTGCCGTCGAGGCTGAAGCTGCGCGCCATGCGGGTCGTCTCGTCGCCGATCAGCAGGCCCGACAGGTAGGACCGGGCCTTGTCCGCCGGCAGATCCCCGCCGACGACCTTGGAGCGGACGGCGAACAGGCGCGACGCCAGGGCGTCCTCGCCCCGTCCCGCCTCGACCCCGGCGTCGAAGGCGGCCTCGTCGTCGGCGGGGTCGTCCGAACGCAGCACGCTGTAGTGGGAGAGCACGTCGAACAGCTCGCCGGACATGGCGGTGAGGAACCGTTCGATGCGCCCGTCGCGCACCAGGATCCATTTGCCGTGGGTGCCGGGCAGGCACAGCACCCGCTCTCCCCGGCGGCGGGCCGGGTCCAGGGCCAGCCAGCCGAGCACCTTGGTCTCCTCGCCGCGGATCACGTCCGGATCGCCGTTCGGCCTCAGGCATCGCAGGCCGGGCACCAGATAGGTCTCGGGGCCGTCTCCCTCGACCCGGTGCATGCGCGACGCCAGCGCCGCCGCGTCGACCGGGCAGTCCACATAGGGGACGGCGGCGATGCCGAGGGCCGAGCCGACCATGCCGCACAGGATCGCCGGCAGGTCCTGGGCCGACAGGCCGGGGCGGATCTCGTCGCGAAGGATGTGAATGGCCTCGCCCGGCTGCAGCTTGGCCACCCCCCAGGGAAACTTGCGGCCCTCGCGCACCGAGCCGTCCGCTTCCAACACCCAGGCGCGCAGATTGCTGGTGCCCCAGTCGCAGGCCAGGAAGGGGCCGGGGGTAGGGGTATTGGAAGCGCTGGTCATCATCGCCTAACGGCCGAGCCGCTCAGGAGGTCCCGCCGCGTTTCTGGCGCGAGGGCGGAGCCGGGGCATGGGCGAGGCGCAGGATGTTGGCGGCGCCGGGCGCGCCGAAGGGCGTGCCGGCCACGATCAGGATGCGGCAGCCGGGGGGCGCGAGGCCCAGGTCCGCGGCGATCCCCACTGCCTCGTCGGTCATGGACTCCAGGCTGTCGGGCTGGGCGGCGATGCGCGCCTCCAGGCCCCAGACCAGGGTCAGGCGGTGGGCCACGGCGGGGTCGGGAGTCAGGGCCAGGACAGGCTGCAGGGGCCGCTCGCGCGCCAGTCGCCGGGCGGTGCCGCCGGTGGTGGTGAAGGCCACCAGGCAGGTGGTCCCGCGCACCTGCGCCGCCCGGCCGGCCGCCGCGACGAGGACGTCGGCGTCGAAATCGTCCAGGGCGCCGTGCTCGGCGTCCATCAGCTCAGGCCAGTGGGGGTCGCGCTCCACGCGCTCGATGATCTGGTTCATCATCTGCACCGCCTCCACCGGATAGTCCCCGGCGGCGGTCTCCGCGGACAACATCAGGGCGTCGGCCCCCTCATAGACGGCGTTGGCCACGTCCGAGGCCTCGGCCCGGGTGGGGGTGGCCGAGGACGTCATCGATTCCAGCATCTGGGTAGCGACGATCACCGGCACCCCGCGGCGCCGCGCGGCCCGCAGGATGACCTTCTGGGCCACCGGCACCTCCTCGGGCGCCATCTCCACCCCGAGGTCGCCGCGCGCCACCATCAGGCCGTCGGAGAGGTCAAGGATCGCCTCCAGTTCCTCCAGCGCCGACTGTTTCTCGATCTTGGCCAGGACCGCGGCGCGGCCCTCGACGATGCGGCGCAGCTCGGCCATGTCCTCGGGCCGCTGGACGAACGACAGGGCGATCCAGTCCACCCCCAGGCGCAGGGCGAAGGCCAGGTCCAGGCGGTCCTTGGCGGTGAGGGCGGGCAGGGGCAGGACGCCGCCGCCGCGCAGCATCAGACCCTTGCGGTCCGACAGCCTCGCGCCGGCGACCAGGTGGGTGTCGGCGAAATCCTTGCCGCAGGCGTCGACCTTCAGCCGCACTCGCCCGTCGTCGATCATCAGCTCGGCGCCCGGCCGCATGGCCGCGAACATCTCGGGGTGGGGCAGGCACACCCGTCGCGCGTCGCCGGGGGTCTCGTCGAGATCGAGCCGGAATTTGGCGCCCAGGGCCAGGTTGACCCCGCCGTCGGCGAACCGCCCCAGCCGCAGCTTGGGGCCCTGCAGGTCGGCGAGGATGCCGAGGGGCCGGTCCACCGCCGCCTCCACCTGGCGGACGGCGGCGAAGCTGCCCGCGTGGTCCTCGTGGCTGCCGTGGCTGAAGTTCAGGCGGAACACGTCCGCCCCCGCCCGCGCCAGGGCGGTGATGGTCTCCACCGTGTTGCTCGCTGGGCCGAGGGTGGCGAGGATTCGGGTTCGGCGGGCGCGGATCATGGTCAAACCTTCCGAGGCGGTCGGACGTCTAGCGCCGGGGCGTGACGCTTTGGAGGCGTCGCGACCGGGCCGCGCGATCCGAATCGCAGCAGCAGACCGTCGTCCGGGCCGGGCCGCAGTTCAAGCGGGACCTAGAGACGGTCCTCCGGCGCGGGCGCCAGCGGCGGGTCCCGGGGGGTCGTCAGGCGGCCGAGGAAGGGCCGCAGCCACTTCTCGAAATCGTCGACGAACTCATAGACCACCGGCACCAGGACCAGCGACAGCAGGGTGGAGCTGATCAGCCCGCCGATCACCCCCACCGCCATCGGTTGGCGCCATTCGGCCCCCTGGCCGATGCCCAAGGCCGTGGGCAGCATGCCGGCGGTCATCGCCATGGTGGTCATGACGATGGGCCGAGACCGCTCGCGGCAGGCGCTCTGCAGGGCCTCGAACCGGCTCATGCCGGCGCGCTCGGCCTCGATGGCGAACTCCACCAGCAGGATGGAGTTCTTGGCCGCCACCCCCAGCAGCATCAGCATGCCGATCATCACCGGCAGGTTCAGGGCCAGACCGCAGACGGACAGGGCGATGAAGGCGCCGCCCAGGGACAGGGGCAGGGCGGACAGGATGGTCAGCGGCTTGAAGAAGCTGCCGAACAGCAACACCAGCACGCCGTACATGAGCGCCACCCCCGCCAGCATGGCGCCTAGGATGCCGCCGAACAGGTTGGCCATGGCCTCGGAGTCGCCCCCCTGGGCCTGGCGAACCCCGGCCGGCAGGTTCTTCATGATCGGCAGCTTCTCGATGGCCGAATTGGCCTGGCCGATGATGGCCTTGCCGGCCAAGTCCGCCTGCACCGAGGCCCGCCGCTCGCGGTCATAGCGCAGGATGCGGCCGGGGCCGGGCTCGAAGCTGATGTCGGCGACGCTGGACAGGGGCGTGGTCTTGCCGTCGAGGGTCGGCACGGCGAGCTGGCCGATGACGTCCAGATCGGCGCGGGCGGTCTCCGGCAGGCGCACGCGGATAGGCAGGCGTCGCTCGCCTTCCGAGAACTTCGGCGTATTGGCGTCGATGTCGCCCAGGGTCGCCACCCGGGCGATCTGGGCGATGGCGTCCGCCGAGACATTGAGGCGCGCGGCCTCGGCCGCCTTGGGGCGGATGATCAGCTCGGGGGAGGCCGGCGGCGGCGACGGGCGCGGCTCGGCGATTTCCTTGACGTCGCGCATCTGCCGAAGCAGGTCCCCCTGGGCCTTGGCCAGGGCGCGGGAGTCCTGGCTGGCCAGGATGATCTCCACGTCGCTGACGCCCCCGGGGCCGCCCTCGGCCTGGATGGTCACCCGGGCGTCGGCCACCTGGCGCAGTTCCGGCCGGATGCGGTCCTTGAACTGCGAACTGGTCACGTCGCGGTCCTTGCGCAGCAGGACGATGACCCGGCCGGAGCCGATGTCCCCGTTCGCGCCGGTGGAGCCGATCTGCGAAAAGACGGTGTCCACCTCCGGGTGTTTGCGCATCAGGTCGACGAGCTGCCGGTCCGCGCGGCTCATGTCCTCGCGGGTGGAGCCGGGCTGGCCGTCCAGGCCTAGATAGACGAAGTCGGCGTTGGTGGTGGGCTGGAAGCCCTTGGGCAGGGTGGCCGCCAGGATCAGGGTGCTGAAGAAGAAGGCGCCGCCCACCGCGCTGGCCAGCCAGCGGTGGTCGAGCGCCCAGTCCAGGGTGCGCTGGTACAGGCTGGGAAGGGGCTTGGGTGGCGCGGGATTGTGCGAGGGCGCCAGGAAATAGGCGGCCATCAGCGGGGTCACCAGGCGCGCCACGAGCAGCGAGAACAGCACCGCCACGGCCACGGTGATGCCGAACTCGCGGAAGAACTGGCCCACGATGCTGGGCATGCTGGAGACCGGCAGGAACACCATGACGATGGTGAAGGTGGTCGCCACCACGGCCAGGCCGATGGCGTCGGCGCCTTCGATGGAGGCCTGGTAGGGCCGCGCCCCGCGCTCGATCCGCTTCTGGATGTTCTCCACCTCGACGATGGCGTCATCCACCAGGATGCCGATCACCAGGGTCAGGGACAGCAGGGTGACGGTGTTGAGGCTGAAGCCGAACAGCTTCATCGCCGTGAAGGTGGGGATCAGCGACAGGGGCATGGCCACCGCCGCGATCAGGGTCGCGCGCCAGTCGCGCAGGAAGACGAACACCACCAGGGCCGCCAGCAGCATGCCCTCGAGCAGCACATGGGTGGTGGCGTCGAAGCTGGAGCGGACGTCGTCCACCGTGGACAGAACCTTGACGAAGGTGACGTCGGGATGGTCGGCGGCCAGCTTGTCCATGACCTTCAGCACCCGCGCCTCGGTCTGCACCTCGCTGGCGTGCTTGGTCTTGGTGATCTGGAAGGAGGCCACCGGCTCGTTGTTCATGCGGGCGAAGCCGCGGCGCTCGCCGGCGCCGTCGCCGACCTCGGCGATATCGCCCAGGCGCACATAGCGGCCGGCGCCGATGGGGATCTGGATGTTGCGCAGCTGGTCGACGGTGGCGGTTCCGCCGAGCACGCGCACGGTCAGCTCGCGGTCGCCGATGACGGCGCGGCCGCCGGAGGAGTCGCTGACGAACTGGCGCAGGGCCACGTTGATCTGCGGCGCGGTGACGCCCAGGGCGTTCATCCGCTGGGCGTCGAGCAGGACATTGATCTCCCGGTCCAGCCCGCCCGTGCGGGTGACCTGGCCGATGCCCTCGGTGCCCTGCACCGCCCGGGCCACGGTGTTGTCGATGAACCACGACAGCTCGGTGGAGCTCATCGTCTTGGAGGTCACCGCATAGTAGAGCATCGGCGCGCTGTCGAAGTCGAAGCGCGCCACGTCGGGCGGATCGATCCCGGCCGGCAGGTTGACGCGGACCCGATCCACGGCGGCGCGGACATCGTCGAGCGCCTTCTGCGGCTCGTTGCCCACCTCGAACTCCACCGCCGTCTGCGAGGAGCCCAGGGTCACCGTCGAGGTCACGTGCTTGACCCCGGGAACGCTGGAGGCGGCGTCCTCGACGATGCGGGTGATCTGGCTTTCCATCTCCGACGGCGCCGCGCCGGCCTGGCTGACGCTGACGTTGACGACGGGGAAGGTCACGTCCGGATAGGCCTTGACCGGCACCTGGCTGTACGAGGCGATGCCGGCGATCAGCAGGGCCGCGAACAGGATAGTGACCGGGACCGGGTTGCGGATGGCCCAGGTGGAGACCTTCAGGTTCATCAGCGGGCTCCCGCCGCCGCCGTCGCCAGGGTGGGTTTCACCTTGTCACCCTCGAGGACGAAGGTCGCCCCGGTCAGCAGCACCCGGGCGCCGGCGGCCGGGCCCTGCAGCAGCTCGACGAAGCCCTGGGCCCGCGCCCCCGTCTTGACGGTCACGCGGCGCACGCGGTCGGCGTTGTCGACGACCATCACATAGGCGCCGTCGGCGTCGTAGTTGACGGCCTTCTCCGGCGCCACCAGGGCGGGGCGGTCGACATCGCGGAACACCACCTGGGCATAGCCGCCCGGGCGCAGCTTGGGCGACACCGGCAGGGTCACCCGGGCGACGCCGAGCTTGCTCTGCTGGTCCACCTCGGGGCTGATCAGCCGCACCCGTCCGGTCACCTGGCCGCCGTCGGGGAGGGTGACGGTGGCGGTCTGGCCGGCCCGAAGCCGTCCCAGGGCCCCCTCGGGCACCTCGGCGGCGACCTCAACCTGGCCGCCGCGGGCCAGGCGGAACATGGGCGTGCCCCCCGACAGGTCTCCGGGGCGAACCGTGCGTTCCAGCACCAGGCCGCCCACAGGGGCGCGGATGATCATGCGCGACTGGCGCACCTTCAGGTCGTTCAGGGAGGCGCGGGCGCTGCGCGCGGCGAACCGGCGGGCGTCGATATCCTCCTGCGAGAGTACGCCCTTGCCGTCGAGATCGGCGACCCGTTCGGCCTCCGATTCGGCGCGCTCGGCGGCCACTTGCTGGGTGGCGATCTGCGAGCGCAGCAGGGTGTCGTCCAGCTGGACCATGGGCTGGCCCTCGCGCACCCAGGCGCCCTGGTCGACCAGGACCTTGGCGACCCGGTAGCCGGCGAGCTCCGAGGCCAGGGCGGCCTCCTCGCGCGAGACCAGCAACCCCGAGGCGGTGAGCATGCCGTTCAGCGGCTGCAGCTCGACCCGGGCGACGCGGACGGCGCGCGCCGCCTGGGCCGTGGCCGCGGGCTCCGGCTTGTTGCAGCCCTGCAGGGACAGCCCGGCGACCGCCGCGAGGGCGGCGGCGGCGAGCAGGCGGGGGTATGTCATCTTGGCTCTCATATTCACTGCGGGCGCCCTGGGGGCAGGGCGCTGCGTCCGGGGGCGTCGGGGGACCAGCCGCCGCCGATGGCCTTGAACACCTGCACCGAGCGCTGCATGAGGGTGACCTCGGCGGCGGCCCGGCTGACCCGGGCCTGGCGCCAGGCGGTCTCGGCGTTCAGGGTCGTCTGCAGGTCGTTGAATCCCCGCGAATAGCCGATGCGCTTGGAGTCATAGGCCGAGGCGGCGTTGCGCTCGGCCGCCTGCAGCAGCTGAACCCGGCGGGTGTCGGAGTCGAGGTTGACGAAGGCGGTCTCGGCTTCGCTGTAGGCGGTCTGCACGGTCTTCTCGTAGGCCAGCACCTGCTGTTCGGAGACGGCCCGGCTGCCGCGGATGTTGGCCATCAGGCGCGGGATGTCCAGGATCGGCGTCGTCGCGCCCAGGCCCAGGCTCCAGGTGTTGGACACGGCGCCGGCGATCCGGGTCACGCCCAGGCCCGGCTGCAGGGTGAAGGTGGGGAACAGGGCCAGTTCGTTGACGGTCTGCTGGCCGGCGGCCGAGGCCAGCCGCCACTGCGCCTCGCGCACGTCGGGGCGGCGGGCGAGGAGGTCGCCCGGCACGATCGCCGGAACCGGCGGCGGGGAGCCTACAGTCGCTGGCACGGGCAGGTTGGCCAGGGGATCGGTCGCCCGGCCGAGCAGCAGCAGCAGGGACCTGCGGGCGCCGTTGAGCTGGGCCTTCAGCCCCTCCGCCTGGGCCTGCGTGGCCTGGACGTTGGCGAGGGTCTGGGCGGCGTCGCTGGAGGGGGTCAGTCCATGGTCGGACTTGGCCCGGGCGACGTCATATAGAGAGCGCTGGATGCGCAGGGTCTCCTGCGCCTCCTGCAGCTGGATGGCCAGGCCGCGGGCCTGGAATAGGGAATCGGCGATGGCGGCGGCCAGGGACCAGCGGGTGGCCTCGTAGGTGAATTCGGCCGTGCGCAGGTCGGCGTTCACCACCCGGCCGGCGGCGCGCCGACGGCCGAACAGGTCCAGCTCCCAGCTGGCGCTGAAGTTCAGGGAATAGACGTCGCTATCGCCCCCGTCACTGGCCACGGCGGACCGGTTGGTCGCGGCGGTCCCCTGGCTGCCCGTCCCGCTGTAGACGCTGTCGCCCCCCTGGCGAGTGGCCGCGCCGGTGAGGGTGCCCGACGGCAGCAGCAGCTGGGCGCGCTGACCCTGGCGGACCGCGCGCGCCTGCTCCAGCCGGGCGGCGGCCTGGCGCACGTCGAAGCTGCGGCCGAGCGCCTCCTCGATGAGGGCGGTCAGGGCCGGGTCGTCATAGAGGGTCCACCAGCGGTCCAGCGCGGCCGCCGGCAGGGCCGCGCCCCGCGCGGGGGCCGCCGGCGCCTCGAAGGCGGCGGGGAGGGCGACCTCGGGCTTGCGCGGGCCCGCAGACGCGCAGGCGGCCAGGATCGGCGCGCAGGCGGCGGCAATGAGCAGGGCGCGTTTCATCGTTCCATCACACACATACGAGGACGAAGCCGACGGTCTGGCCCCTACAGTCGAGCTTCCACTATACGGCGCCGTAGCCCCGCTAGATCAGGGCCAGATTGCGCAGGTGCAACAAAGGCCGAAACGACCCTTGTCAGAGCACCACGCAGGGTAGAATATGAGTAATTGCTCACATTCCATACTCGCATTCCAGGGTGATGGTCATTCTCACGGTATCAGACGCCCGGCCTCGCAAGATCCCCGCCCAGGCCCGCTCGCGGGCCACCATCGAGGCGGTGCTAACCGGCGCGGCTCACATTCTGGAGGACGAGGGCCTCACCGGCTTCAACACCAACGCCGTGGCCGAGCGCGCCGGGGTGAGCATCGGCTCTCTCTACCAGTATTTCCCCAACAAGGACGCCATTCTCGTCGCCCTCATCGAGCAGCAGACCCACGCCTTCGCCGAGAGCATCGCCGAGCTGGTCGAGGGCGCCGCCGGTCCGACGGTGGCGGACGACCTGCGTGATCTGCTGGAGAAGGCGGTGGAGTGGCACGCCCGCCGCCCTCAGCTCAGCTACATCATCCACACCGAGGAGCGGCGCCTGAAGGCCCATCTCGACCTCGCCCACTGCGACGGCAGCATGTACGCCAGTTTCGTCCGCCTGCTCGATCGCCGGCGCGCCGAGTTGGCGCACATCGGCTTCGACCGCGCCGTCCAGGGAGTCACCGCCATCGTCCGGGCCCTGATGGAGTCGGAGGCCGACAAGGGCGCGTGCGTGGACTGGCGATCCACCATCGACCGGACCCTGGGGGCGGTGATGGGCTTCCTGGCCGTCGGCGCGCCCCCCCGCGCGGCGGCGGACTCATGAGTCCGCCCGGCCGGATCCACATCGGCGTCGGCGGCTGGACCTTTGCCCCCTGGCGAGGGGTCTTCTATCCCCAGGGCCTGGCCCAGGCGAAGGAGCTCCACTTCGCCAGCCGGCGCCTGACCGCCATCGAGATCAACGGCACCTTCTACGGCAGCCAGAAGCCTGAGAGCTTCCGCAAGTGGCGCGACGAGACGCCGGAGGGCTTCGTCTTCACCCTGAAGGGGCCGCGCTACGCCACCAACCGCCGGGTCCTCGCCGACGCTGGGGAGTCGATCGGGCGGTTCCTGGCCTCCGGCGTGAGCCTGCTGGGGGACCGCCTCGGCCCGCTGCTGTGGCAGCTGGCGGCCACCAAGACGTTCGACCCCGACGACATCGCCGCCTTCATGGACCTGCTGCCTCCCAGCCACGACGGCCTGGCCCTGCGCCATGTGATCGAGGCCCGCCACCCCAGCTTCCTGGAGCCGCGGTTCGTGGCCCTGGCGCGGGAGCGGGGCGTCGGCATCGTCTACGCCGACCACGACAGCTATGCGGCGATCCCCGACCTGACCGCCGACTTCGTCTACTGCCGCCTGCAGCGCGGCGCCGACGCCATCGACACCGGCTACCCCCCCGCCGACCTCGACGCCTGGGCGGGCCGGTTGCAGGCCTGGGCGGCCGGCGGCGCGCCCGCCGACCTGCCCTGCGTGATCCCGGACAAGCCCGGGGAGCGCCGGCCGCGGGACGTCTTCGCCTTCGTGATCCACGAGGGCAAGGTCCGGGCCCCGGCGGCGGCCGAGGCCCTGATCGCGCGCACCGGCGGCCGCCCGGCCGGTGTCGCCCCATGATCGGCCGGCGCCGCCTGGGGCTCATCGCCCTGCTGGCGATCACCCTGAGCGCCCCCGTGGCCCTGGCCGCCGGCGCGCCGCCAGCGGAATACAAGGCCCCGGAACCGCCCCGGCGCAAAGCCCCCGTCGCCGGCGAGGGCCTGCGCGGCGCCGCCCCGCCGGCAGGGATCCGCGCGACCCAGGCGCCGACCGCCCCTACCGCGCCGGTGACGCCGCCGCCCCGCGTCGCCCCCGGCCGCCCGCGCGACCTGGGCCTGATGTCGCCCAACCTGTCCCAGCCCCCGGTTCCCCGGGTGCGCGGGTGGGACGGCCCCTCCAGCGTCGGCGGCGCCCAGTGCCGCACCGGCTGCTCGCGCGACCAGTATGTCTGCCTGGCGGGAGACGGCGGCGACTGCAACAGCGCCTGGAGCCGCTGCGTGGCGGCTTGCCCGGAGGGCTCGGCCGGCGCCCTCTAGGCCGCGGCGGCCGTCGCTTTGGTTGACACGGCGGCCCCCATCCCGTATCGACCCGCGCTCATCTGCGCCCTGAGCTTCTTGGCGCGGAGCCCACGTCTGACGTCCGGAGCCTGTCCCGTGAAGCGCACCTACCAGCCCAGCAAACTCGTGCGTGCGCGCCGTCACGGCTTCCGCCTGCGCATGTCGACCAAGAACGGCCGCAAGATCATCGCCCGCCGCCGCTCGCAGGGCCGCAAGAAGCTGTCGGCCTAGACCGCACGGCGTTCTTCGCCCCCGGGGAGGGCCCCTGAGGCGGGATCAAGCACGATGGACCCTGTCCCCGGCGACCCCGTCCCGTTTCCCATAGCCCATATCCGCAGGCGGCCCGATTTCCTGGCCGCCCAACGGGGCCGCTCGGTCGCCAAGGGCGCCGTGGTGGTCCAGTCCCTCGCCCGCCCAGGACAGGCCATGGCCCGGGTCGGCTTCACCGCCACCCGCAAGATCGGCGGCGCGGTGGTTCGCAATCGCGCCAAACGCCGTCTGCGCGAGGCCGCCCGGCTGCTCCTGCCCCGGTTCGGCCGCATCGGCATGGACTATGTCTTCATCGCCCGCGGCGGCACGACCGCCCGTCCGTGGGCGCGTCTGCTTGACGATATCAAAAGCGCGCTGATAAGCCTCGCGCCCAATGCCCGCGCCGACGAGCCCGACGGGCAGCGCGCCATAGCCCACGCCCAGCCCGCCGCCCGCAGCGGCCTGACGTCAGCCCCACAGCAAAGCGCCCATGCCGAACGAAAATAATCGCAACACGATCCTGTTCATCGTCTGCGCGCTGTTCATCCTGCTGGGCTACCAGTTCCTGGTGCTGCAGCCTGCCCAGAAGCAGCGGGAGGCGGCCGCCGAGCGCGCCCAGGCCGCCGCCATCGCCCAGGGGGGCGCCGCGCCCGGAACCGTCGGAGCGCCGGGGGTGATAGCCGGCAGCGCCTTCGTCGCCCGTCAGCAGGCCCTCGCCGCCAGCCCGCGGGTGGCCGTGGACAGCCCCTGGCTGTCTGGCTCGATCGCCCTGAAGGGCGCGCGCATCGACGACCTGTTCCTCAAGAACTACCGCCAGACCATCGACCCGCGCTCGCCCATGGTCGAACTGTTCCGCCCCGACGGCGCCGAGTTCGCCTATTTCGCCGAGTTCGGCTGGACCGGGGCCAATGTCCCCGGCCTGCCCGGCCATAACAGCCTCTGGTCCGCCGCCCCGGGCCAGGTGCTCAAGCCCGGCAGCCCCGTGACCCTGACCTACGACAACGGCGCCGGCCTGTCCTTCGTGCGCCAGATCGCCGTGGACAACCGCTACATGTTCACCCTCACCGACACGGTGGTGAACCGCGGCGCGGCGCCGGTGTCTCTGGCCCCCTACGGTTCGGTGCAGCGCCAGGGCGTGCCTCTGGACCTGGGCAAGAACCAGATCATCCACGAGGGCGCCGTCGGCGTGTTCCCGGCGGACGGCAAGCAGGCGCTCAAGCTGCTGAAATACAAGCAGTGGAAGAAGGAGGGCGAGCTGGTGCTGCCCGCCTCCACGGGCGGCTGGTTCGGCATCACCGACAAATACTGGCTGGGCGCCATCGTCCCCGCCGCAGGCGAGAAGCTGCGCGCCCAGTACCGGGTGACCCAGGCCGGCGCCATCGACGTGCACGACGTCAACTATGTGGGGACCGAGCGCACCATCGCCCCCGGGATGCAGGCCTCCACCACCACCCGCCTGTTCGCCGGCGCCAAGACCGTCCCGGTGCTGCGCGCCTATGAGAAGGCGCAAGGCATCGCCCGCTTCGACGACGCCGTCGACTGGGGCAACTTCTCGTTCTTCACCCGGCCGATCTTCAACGTGCTGGAATTCTTCTTCCGCTACATCGGCAACTTCGGCCTCGCCATCCTGGCCCTGACCGTCTGCGTCAAGCTCCTGTTCTTCCCGCTGGCGAACAAGAGCTACGAGTCGATGACCAAGATGAAGAAGGTCCAGCCCGAGCTGGAGAAGATAAAGAAGCGCAACGACAAGGATCCCGCCAAGCAGCAGCAGGAGATGATGGCCCTGTATGCGAAGGAGAAGATCAATCCCTTCATGGGCTGCCTGCCGGTGCTGATCCAGATCCCGGTCTTCTACTCGCTCTACAAGGTGCTCACCGTCACCATCGAGATGCGGCACGCGCCCTTCTACGGCTGGATCCACGACCTGTCGGCGCGGGATCCGACGTCGATCTGGACCCTGTTCGGCCTGATCCCCTGGGATCCCGCCCTGGTACCGATGATCGGCCAGTTCCTCAATGGCCCCCTGCACATCGGCATCTGGCCGATCATCATGGGCTTCACCATGTGGCTGCAGCAGGCCATGAGCCCGCCGGCGGGGATCGATCCGATCCAGCAGAAGATCTTCCAGTTCTTCCCGATCATCCTCACCTTCACCCTCTCGGGCGTGGCGGCGGGCCTGGTGATCTACTGGTCGTGGAACAACCTGCTGTCGATCATGCAGCAGTATGTGATCATGCGCCGCTTCAAGGTCGACAACCCCATCGACGACGCCGTCGCCCGGCTGACCGGCAAGCCCAAGCCGTCAGCGACTCCCAGTTGACCGCCGCCGGCTCCGTCTTCGACGCGGAGACCCTGGAGGGGGCGCGGGTGCAGTTCGCCCATCCCGTTGCCTTCCTCATGGGCTGCGCCAAGATCGAGCAGCTGCCCGAGGCGGACCTGCCCGAGGTGGCCTTCGCCGGCCGCTCCAACGTCGGCAAGTCGAGCCTGATCAACGGCCTGGTCGGCCGCAAGGGCCTGGCGCGGGCGTCCAATGAGCCGGGGCGCACCCGCGAGGTGAACTTCTTCGTCCTCGACGACGTGCTGCGCCTGGTCGACCTGCCCGGCTACGGCTTCGCCCGCGCCTCCAAGACCGAGGTGGCCAAGTTCCAGAACCTGGGGCGCGCCTATCTGATGGGCCGGGCCAACCTTAAGCGGGTCTATCTGCTGATCGACGCCCGCCACGGGCTCAAGGCGCCCGACGCCGAGGCCATGGACGCCCTGGACCTGTCGGCGGTGTCCTACCAGATCGTCCTGACCAAGTCGGACAAGATCAAGCCGGCCGAGGTCGAGGCCCTGGTCGCCCGCACCGCCGCCGCCATAGCCAAGCGTCCCGCCGCCTTCCCCCGGGTGCTCGCCACCTCGTCGGAAAAGGGAACCGGCATGGGCGACCTGCGCGCCGAAATCCTGGCGGCGGTGGAGATGATCCCGCAGCCGGAGTGAGATGGTCGCGTTTCTCCGCCCCCGACCGCAGGGCGGGGGAGGGGGACCGCCGCTCGCAGAGCGGGGGTGGAGGGGGCGGCGCCGCCCTGTCCGGCTAACCGTCGCGCTGCCCCTTCCACCCCCCGCTTCGCGGGCGGTCCCCCTTCCCCACGCCTTCGGCGCGGGGCAGGAGAGAAAAGCTCTCTGCGATCTCGACCGGGGGGCGGGAGGACGCCCCAGTGACCAGGGCGCGCCCCTCCCGCGCTCCGCGCGGCGCCGGAGAGGCCGCCTGCGCCCGTGACAAGCGGGCCCTCAGCCGCTATCCGAACCGCTGACCTGCAGGACCCGCGAGCCGTATGACCGACGACAACGAAGAGGGCGGCTGGGCCACGGCCAAGACCCTGGCCGAGGCCCTGCCCTTCATCCAGATCTACGACCGCGAGATCGTGGTCATCAAATACGGCGGCCACGCCATGGGCGAGGACGAGGTGGCCAAGCTGTTCGCCGCCGATTGCGTGCTGCTCAAGCTGCTGGGCGTGCACCCGGTGATCGTCCACGGGGGCGGCCCGCAGATCAGCCGCATGCTCGAGAAGGCGGGGGTGAAGTCCACCTTCATCGACGGCCTGCGGGTGACCGACGCGGCCACCATGGAGGTCGCCGAGATGGTGCTGTCGGGCGCCATCAACAAGGAGATCGTCAACTTCATCAACCAGGCCGGCGCCGAGGCGGACGTGCGCGGGGTGGGGCTGTCGGGCAAGGACGCCCGCATGATCACGGTGGAGAAGGCCAAGAAGTCCCGCCGCGACCCCCAGAGCAATGTCGAGCGCATCGTCGACCTGGGCTTCGTCGGCGAGCCCAAGCGCATCGACCCGCAGATCATCGAGGCCCTGATCTATGCCGAGCACGACTATGTGCCCGTGATCGCGCCCATCGGCGTGTCCGAGGACGGCTCCACCTACAACATCAACGCCGACACCGTGGCCGGGGCGGTGGCCGGGGCCCTCGGGGCCAAGCGGATGCTGCTGCTCACCGACGTGACCGGGGTGCTGGACAAGGACGGCAAGCTGATCCGCGAGATGACCGTGCCGGCGGCGCGCAAGGCCATCGCCGACGGGGTGGCCACCGGCGGCATGATCCCCAAGCTGGAGACCGCCATCGCCGCGGTGGAGTCGGGCGTCGAGGGGGTGGTCATCATCGACGGCCGCCGGCCGCACGCCATGCTGGTGGAGCTGTTCTCCGAGTTCGGCGCCGGCACCCTGATCAGCCCATGAGCGCCACCGTGCTGCGTCCTTCGAGGCCCGCTGCGCGGGCGCCTCAGGATGAGGACGGGCGCTTTCGTCCTGATCGTCTCAGTCGTCCTCATCCTGAGGCGCGAGCCCTTTGCGAGCCTCGAAGGACGAGGACGTGAGCGCAGACCTGTCGCACATCGACACCTGGCTGTTCGACCTGGACAACACCCTCTACCCGGCCGAGGCGGGGTTCATGTCGGGGGTCGAGTCCCGCATGACGGCCTTCGTCGCCAAGGTCTCGGACCTGGAACACGACGCCGCCTATGCCCTGCAGAAGCGCTACCTGGCGGAGCACGGCCTGACCATGCGCGGCCTGATGCTCGACTACGGCGTCGACCCGGCGGAATTCCACGCCCTGTTCCACGACCTGTCCCTGGACGCCCTGGCCCACGATCCCGAGATGATCGCGGCGCTGGAGCGCCTGCCCGGCCGCCGTCTGATCTTCACCAACGCCGACGATGTGCACGCCGAGCGGGTGATGAAACACCTGGGCCTCTCGCACCTGTTCGACGACGTCTTCCACATCAAGTCGTTCGACTTCGCCCCCAAGCCCGACCCGGCCGGCTTCCTGCGCATCATCTCGGACCACGGGGTCGACCCGCGGACCACCGCCTTCTTCGAGGACACCGAGATCAATCTGAAGCCGGCCCACGAGCTCGGCATGACCACGGTGATGGTGGGGGCCCGCGCCGCCGCCTCCACCGCGCCCTTCGTCGACTATCGCACCCATGGCCTGGCGTCGTTCCTCGACGCCGCCCGCCTCAAGGAGACCCGTCCATGACCGACCGCGCCGGCCTGCAGGCCCAGATCGAAGCCGCCTGGGACGCCCGGGACGGGATTGGCGCCACCACCCAGGGCGATGTGCGCGACGCGGTCACCCAGGCCCTGGACCTGCTGGATTCCGGCCAGGCCCGCGTGGCTGAGAAGGTCGGCGACGACTGGACCGTGCATCAGTGGCTGAAGAAGGCGGTGCTGCTCTCCTTCCGCCTCAACGCCAATACGGTGATGTGGGGCGGGCCGGGCTCGCCCGGCGTCGGCCACTGGTGGGACAAGGTGCCCAACAAGTTCGCCGACTGGGGCGCCGACGAGTTCACCGCCGCCGGCTTCCGCGCGGTGCCGGGCTCGATCGTGCGCGCCGGAGCCTTTGTCGGCCGCAACGTCATCCTGATGCCCTCGTTCACCAACATCGGCGCCTATGTCGATGAGGGGACCATGGTCGACACCTGGGTCACCGTCGGCTCCTGCGCCCAGATCGGCAAGAATGTGCACCTGTCGGGCGGCGTCGGCATCGGCGGGGTGCTGGAGCCCCTGCAGGCCAATCCCACCATCATCGAGGACGACTGCTTCATCGGCGCCCGCTCCGAGGTGGTCGAGGGCGTCGTCGTCGGCCAGGGCAGCGTGCTGTCGATGGGGGTCTATCTCAGCGCCTCCACCAAGATCATCGACCGCGAGACCGGCGAGGTCCACCGCGGCAAGGTGCCCCCCTATTCCGTGGTCGTCCCCGGCGCCCTGCCCGACCCCAAGGGCGGCCCGAGCCTCTACTGCGCCGTCATCGTCAAGAAGGTCGACGCCCAGACCCGCTCGAAGACCTCGGTCAACGACCTGCTGCGGGATTAGCCGCTAGAACCCTTCTCCCTCGATGGGAGAAGGGCAGGGATGAGGGTGCGCGCGCTGACGCAGACGGGGATGACGCGAGAGGCGGCGGCGCCTCAATCGCCTGGTCCGGATAAGCCGCGCGCGCACCCCCACCCAACCCTCCCCCATCGAGGGGGAGGGCTCGTCAGCGCGACCGGCCCCGGTCCGCCGGATACGGCGTCCCGTCCTTGTGGCGATAGAGCGCCTCGCCCGCGTCGATCTTCAGGTCGATGTCCGGGTAGTCGGCCCCGTCCTCGCCCGGCCGGCGGCTGCCCACCTCCAGCAGCACCGCCTCGGCGTCGGAGCGGTTCTGCAGGTGGTGGCCGTCCGCCTTGCCGGCCTTGAAGCCGGCGCAGTCGCCGGGGCGAAGGATTGCCTCGCCGGCGTTGGTGACCAGCACCACCTCGCCCTCCAGCACATAGACAAACTCGTCCTCGGCCAGGTGCCAGTGGCGCTGGCTCGACCACTGGCCGGGGGGCAGGCGCAGCAGGTTGACGCCGAACTGGGTCAGACCCGCCGCGTCGCCCAGCTTCCAGCGGCGGCGGCCAGAGCAGGGGGCGTCATAGGGCGCCGGATAACCGGTTCCGAAGCGCGTCGGCGCCGCATCGATGTCGATCTTCCCGCCCATGGCGCCCTCCGCTCTGTCCGCCGATCATTGCAGCGCCGCGTCCCGCGCGCTACTCGCCATCCATGGCCATCGACGTCGTCGCCCTCGCCCAGGACCTGATCCGCCGCCCCTCGGTGACCCCCGCCGACGCGGGCGCCCTGTCCGTGCTGGAGGACGCCCTCACCGGCCTCGGCTTCGCCTGCCGGCGGATGCGGTTCGGCGAGATCGAGAACCTCTACGCCCGGCGCGGGACGGCGGCCCCGAACCTCTGCTTCGCCGGCCATACCGACGTGGTGCCGGTGGGCGACGCGGCCGCCTGGCGCAGCGACCCCTTCGACCCTAAGGTGATTGACGGGGTGCTCTATGGCCGGGGGGCGGTGGACATGAAGGGCGCCATCGCCGCCTTCGTCGCCGCCGTCGCCGCGACGCCCGCCCCCGCGGGCTCGATCTCCTTCCTGATCACCGGCGACGAGGAGGGGCCCGCCATCGACGGCACCCGCCGCATCGTCGAGGCCCTTCGCGCCGAGGGGGAGGTCATCGACCACTGCATCCTCGGCGAGCCGACTTCGGCCCGGCTGGTGGGGGACCAGATCAAGATCGGCCGCCGGGGCAGTCTCAACGCCGACATCGTCGTGGAGGGCCGCCAGGGCCATGTGGCCTATCCGGCCCAGGCGGCCAATCCGATCCCGGTGCTGGTGCGGCTGCTGGCCTATCTGCAGGCCCGGGTGCTGGACGAGGGCCACCCCAGCTTCCCCGCCTCCAACCTCGAGGTCACCACTATCGACGTCGGCAACCCGGCCACCAACGTCATCCCGGCGCGGGCGACCGCGCGGCTGAACATCCGCTTCAATCCCCACCACGACGGCGACAGCCTTAGCGCCTGGCTCGAGAGCGAACGGGCCCGGGCGCAGGACCATTTCGACGGCGCGGTCACCCTGACCCCCAGCCTCACCGGCAACGCCTTCCTCACCGAGCCGGGCCCCTTCGTCGATGTGATCGCCGCCGCGGTGAAGGATGCTGTCGGCCGCGACCCGGCCCATTCCACCACCGGCGGCATCTCCGACGCCCGCTTCATCCGCGAGCTGTGCCCGGTGGTCGAGCTGGGGCTGGTCGGCGCCACCATGCACATGGTCGACGAGGCGACGCCGGTGGACCAGCTGCACGAGCTGCAGGCGGTCTACGGGCGGCTGATCGACAGGTATTTCGAGGCCTTTTCCTGATCCGTCATCGTCCGGCTTGACCGGACGATGACGGCCATAGGTCGCCCCTCAGGGGTAGTCCACCCCGACGAGATACAGCCCGTCCGGCGGCGCCACCGGGCCGCAGGCGCGACGGTCGGCGGCGGCCAGGGCGTCGGCGAAGCGCCCGGCGGTCCAGCGGCCCAGGCCCACCTCGGCGAGGGAGCCGGTCATCGAGCGCACCTGGCGGTGCAGGAAGGACCGCGCCACGAACGACAGGCGCACCTCCTCGCCCTCGCGCCAGACGCGGGCCTCGTCGAGGGTCTTCATCGGCGAGCGGGCCTGGCACTGGGCGTCCCGGAAGGTGGTGAAGTCGTGATGGCCCAGCAGCGCCCGGGCGGCGGCGTCCATGGCGTCCGCGTCCAGGGGCTTCTTCTGGTGCCAGACGCGGCCGCGGTCGAGGGCCGGCGGGGCGCGGCGGTCGAGGACGCGGAACAGGTAGCGGCGACGCAGGGCCGAGTGACGGGCGTGGAAGTCCGCGTCGGCCAGGGCCGCGTCGAGCACCGCCACCGGATCGGGGACCAGGTGGGCGTTGAGGGCGTCGCGCACGACCTCGGGGCGCCAGGCCTTGGCCAGGTCGAAATGCACCACCTGGCCGGTGGCGTGGACGCCGGTGTCGGTGCGCCCCGCCGCATAGAGGATCGGCGTCTCGCCGCAGAAGGCCGCGATGGCCCGCTGCAGGGCGCCCTGGACGGACGGCAGGTTTGCCTGGGCCTGGTAGCCGCAGAAGGGCCGGCCGTCATATTCGATGCGCAGCCGGTAGCGGGGCATCAGCCGAGCCGGGCGCCGGGGGGCAGGTCGAAGCCGCGCAGGAAGGCGTCCGTCGCCGCCGCCGGCCGCCCCTCGCGCTGGACCTGCAGCAGGCGCACGGCGCCGTCGCCGCAGGCCACGGTCAGGGCGTCGTCCAGCACCTCCCCCGGCGCGCCGTCGCCCTCGGCCAGGGCCGACAGCAGCGCCTTCACCCGCACCGGCCCCTTGTCGGAGGGGGCCTCGAACCAGGCGCCGGGATAGGGGGACAGGCCGCGGATATGGCGGTCGACCTCGGCGGCGGGGCGGGTCCAGTCGATGCGCGCCTCCGCCGGCTTGATCTTGCGGGCGTAGGTCACCCCGTCGTCCGGCTGCGGGGTCTCGGTGATGGAGCCGCGCTCGATGGAGGCCAGAGCGCGGGGCGCCAGCTGGGCGGCCACCTGCGACAGGCGCTCTTGCAGGGTTCCGGCGGTGTCCAGGGGGCCGATGCGCACCGACTCCGACAACAGCACGGCCCCTTCGTCCAGCCCCTCGCTCATGCGCATCACCTGCACGCCGGTGACCGCGTCCCCGGCCATGATCGCCCGCTGGATGGGGGCCGCGCCCCGCCAGCGGGGCAGGAGGGAGGCATGCAGGTTGAAGCAGCCCAGCCGCGGCGCCGCGAGCACCTGGGCGGTGAGGATCTGGCCGTAGGCGACGACGATGGCGGCGTCCAGGCCGAGGGCCTCGAAGGCGGCCGCCTCGGCCGGGTCGCGCATGGAGACGGGAGTGCGCACCGGAAGGCCGAGGCCCTCGGCGAAGGCCTGCACCGGCGAGGGCCGCAGGGCCTGGCCCCGCCCGCGCGGCGCGGGGGGCTGGGCGTAGACGGCCGCGACCTCATGGCCGGCGGCCACGAGTTCGGCCAGGACGGGGACCGAGAAGTCCGGGGTGCCGAGGAAGGCGATGCGCATGGCGCCATCCTGTAGCCGCCCGGCGCGCCCCGGAAAAGCCGCCAGTCCCCTGCAGGTCGCCCTAGGCGCGCGCCCCGCTTGCGCTTAACCCTTTGCGGGTCGCCCTCGCGGGGGCGCCGCCATCAGAGGACTTGGACGATGCGCTACCTGGCTCTCGCCGTGATCACCCTCGCCGTCGCCGCCTGCTCTCCGGCCGAGCAGAACAAGGCGCAGGACCAGGCCAAGGCCGCCGCCGGCGAGGTCAAGGCGGCCGCCCGCAAGGTCGCCAACGACCCTGACGTCAAGGCCGCGGCGGCGGAGGCCAAGGACGCGGCCAAGGACGCCGGAACCGAGCTGAAGAAGGCGGCCAAGGAAGCCGGGTCCAAGCTCAAGGAAGCCGGCGCCGACGCCCGGCGGGAGATGAACGAGGCGGGCGACAAGTCCAAGTCCTGACCCGCCTCTGATCACTCGTCGGGCGCGGGGTCGTCCGCCGCCCCGGCGGCCGCCGCCCGCCGCTGCCGGTTGCGGGCCACCATGTTGAGCGCCTCCACCCCGCCGGCGAAGGCCATCGCCGCGTAGATGTAGCCCTTGGGCACATGGGCGCCGAAGCCCTCGGCGATCAGCACCATGCCGATCATCAGCAGGAAGCCGAGGGCCAGCATGACGACGGTGGGATTGTTGCTGATGAAATCGGCCAGGGGATTGGCCGCCACCAGCATCAGCCCCACGGCGATGCAGACCGCGATGATCATGATCGGCAGGTGCTCGGTCATGCCCACGGCCGTGAGGATGCTGTCGATGGAGAAGACCAGGTCCAAAAGGATGATCTGGACGATGGCCGAGCCGAAGCTGGTCACCGCCCGGTCCAGGGCCGGGCCCTGTTCGGCGGGCATCGGGTCGACGGTGTGGTGGATCTCCCGCGTCGCCTTCCACACCAGGAACAGGCCCCCGGCGATGAGGATCAGGTCGCGCCAGGAGAAGCCATGGCCGGCCACGGTGATCACCGGCTGCACCAGGCCGACGATGAAGGAAAGGGTGGCCAGCAGGCCCAGCCGCATCAGCAACGCCAGGGAAATGCCGATCCGCCGCGCCTTGGCGCGATGCTGTTCGGGAAGCTTGTTGGAGAGGATGGCGACGAAGACCAGGTTGTCGATGCCCAGCACCACCTCCATCACCACCAGGGTGACCAGGGCCGCCCAGGCGGCGGGGTCTGCGGCGAGGGTGAGAAGCTGGTCCATTCGGTCGGCGTCCTTCGGGCGACGGGCTGATGAGCCTATCTAGGGGCGCGTAGGGGCGCCGACCAGACGTCGGCTGGCTTCACCTTTGGTTGCGGCGCCGAAAAGCCCATGCTATGTCCCGCGCGGCTTCGGACGGAGGGGTTTTATCGACCCTTGTGTTCAAGCGCGTTTCCTTAGCGCTTATAAGCCTTTGAGCCGTAACGCGGGTCCATCGCAGGCGGCGACCAAAACGCATCGGGCGGAAGAATTGGCTGACGACTCCCAAGGCACGGACGTGGGCTCGCGCTACGCGCAGGCCCTGTTCGATCTGGCGCTAGACGCCAAGGCGCTCACCGAGGTCGAATCCGACCTGCGGAGCCTGAAGACCGCGCGCGCCGAAAGCGGCGATCTGCGGCGGCTCATGGATTCGCCGACCTTCAGCGCCGAGCAGAAGGGCCTCGCCCTGAAGGCCATCGCCGAGAAGGCCGACTTCAATCCCATCACCATCAAGTTCCTGGGCCTGCTCACTGCCAACCGGCGGACCAACCGCCTGGCCGAGGTGACCGACAGCTTCACCCGCCTGTCCGCCGCCCATCGGGGCGTGGTCTCGGCCGAGGTGATCTCGGCCATCAAGCTGACCGCCGCCCAGGAAAAGGGCGTCAAGGCCGCCCTGCGCCAGTCGCTGGGCAAGGATCCCGAAATCACCACCCGCGTGGACCCGTCGATTCTCGGCGGCCTCAAGGTTCGCGTCGGCTCCCGCCTGTTCGATGCTTCGCTGCGGTCGAAGCTCGAAACCCTAAAATTCGCCCTCAAGAGAGCGTAGAGACATGGACATTCGCGCGGCTGAAATCTCGGCCATCCTCAAGTCGCAAATCGCCAACTTCGGTGAAGAGGCGGACGTTTCGGACGTGGGCCAGGTGCTCTCGGTCGGCGACGGCATCGCCCGCGTGCACGGGCTGGACAAGGTCCAGGCCGGCGAAATGGTCGAGTTCCCCTCCGCCGGGGTCAAGGGCATGGCCCTGAACCTCGAGAAGGACAATGTCGGCGTCGTGATCTTCGGCGAGGACCGCGCCATCCGCGAAGGGGACGAGGTCCGCCGCCTGTCGGAAATCGTGGACGTGCCCGTGGGCCGCGGCCTGCTGGGCCGGGTGGTCAATCCCCTGGGCGAGCCCATCGACGGCAAGGGCCCCATCGAGAACGTGGCCGAGCGCCGCCGCGTCGATGTGAAGGCCCCCGGCATCATCCCGCGCAAGTCGGTGCACGAGCCCGTGCAGACCGGCCTGAAGGCCATCGACACCCTGATCCCCGTCGGCCGCGGCCAGCGCGAGCTGATCATCGGCGACCGCCAGACCGGCAAGAGCGCCGTGGCGATCGACACCATCCTGAACCAGAAGTCGATCAACGCCGGCGATGACGAGAGCGCCAAGCTCTATTGCATCTATGTCGCCATCGGCCAGAAGCGCTCCACGGTCGCCCAGATCGTCAAGACCCTCGAAGAGCACGGCGCCCTGGAATACACCATCGTCGTCGCCGCCACCGCGTCGGAGCCGGCCCCGCTGCAGTTCCTGGCGCCCTTCTCGGGCTGCGCCATGGGCGAGTGGTTCCGCGACAACGGCATGCACGCCCTGATCATCTACGACGATCTGTCCAAGCAGGCCGTGGCCTACCGCCAGATGTCCCTGCTGCTGCGCCGCCCGCCGGGCCGCGAGGCCTATCCCGGCGACGTCTTCTACCTGCACAGCCGCCTGCTCGAGCGCGCCGCCAAGCTGAACGAAGACAACGGCTCGGGTTCGCTGACCGCCCTGCCGATCATCGAGACCCAGGCCAACGACGTCTCCGCCTACATCCCCACCAATGTGATCTCGATCACCGACGGCCAGATCTTCCTGGAGACCGACCTGTTCTACCAGGGCATCCGCCCGGCGGTGAACGTCGGCATCTCGGTGTCGCGCGTGGGCTCCTCGGCCCAGATCAAGGCGATGAAGCAGGTGGCCGGCCCCATCAAGGGCGAGCTGGCCCAGTATCGCGAGATGGCCGCCTTCGCCAAGTTCGGCTCCGACCTCGACGTCTCCACCCAGCGCATGCTGGCGCGGGGCGAGCGCCTGACCGAGCTGCTCAAGCAGCCGCAATACGCGCCGCTGAAGGTCGAGGAGCAGGTGGCGGTGATCTACGCCGGCACCCGCGGCTACCTCGACAAGATCCCGACCTCGTCGGTCGGCCGTTTCGAGCGCGAGCTGCTGTCATCCCTGCACGCCAAGAACCAGTCCCTTCTGGACGGCATCCGCACCAAGAAGGAACTCAGCAAGGACCTCGAGGCCGAGCTGAAGAGCGCGCTGGAAGCCTTCACCGCGACCTTCGCCTGAACCCGCTGACCACCCGGAGCGAGTAGAGCCGAATGGCCAGCCTCAAGGACATGCGCAATCGGATCCAAAGCGTGAAAGCCACGCAGAAGATCACGAAGGCGATGCAAATGGTGGCCGCCGCCAAACTGCGCCGCGCGCAGGATGCGGCGGAGAGCGCGCGCCCCTATGCCCAGCGCATGGCGGCGGTGATCGCCAATCTGGCGGGCGGGGTCCAGGGCGACGGCGCCCCGCGCCTGCTGGCCGGCACCGGCCGCGACGATCGTCACCTGATCGTGGTGGCGGGCGCCGACCGGGGTCTGGCGGGGGGCTTCAACGCCTCCATCGTCCGCGCGGCCCGCGAGCGGATCGATTCCCTGCGCGCCGCCGGCAAGGACGTGAAGATCATCTGCGTGGGCAAGAAGGTCACCGCGGCCCTGCGGCGCCTCTACGGCCCGATGATCATCGAGAACTTCGACCTGTCCCAGGCCAAGGTCTTCAGCCTGGAGGTCGCCCAGCCCATCGCCGACCTGATCCTCGCCCAGTACGAGACCGGCGCCGTCGATGTGGTCACCCTGTTCTTCAGCCGCTTCAAGTCGGTGGTCACCCAGACCCCGACGGCCAAGCAGCTGATCCCCGCCGTGGTCGAGGCCGGCGCCGCCGCCGCCACCGACCTCAAGGGCGCCGCCTACGAATATGAGCCGGACGAGGAATCCATCCTCGCCACCCTGCTTCCGCGCAACATCACCGTGCAGATCCTCTCGGCCCTGCTCGACAACATGGCCGGCTTCTACGCCAGCCAGATGACCGCGATGGACAACGCCACCCGCAACGCCGGCGACATGATCGCCGCGCTGAACCTTCAATATAACCGCCAACGCCAGGCGCAGATCACGACCGAACTGATCGAGATCATCTCCGGCGCCTCGGCCCTCTAGAGCGACAGGTCCCGCCCCATGACCATCCAACAGCCCATCACCACCTCCAAGGGACGCGTCTCCCAGGTCATCGGCGCCGTCGTCGACGTGGAGTTCGACGGCCACCTGCCGGCGATCATGAACGCCCTGGAGACCACCAACACCGACCAGAAGACCGGCCAGCCGTTCCGGCTGGTGCTGGAGGTGGCCCAGCACCTGGGCGAGAACACCGTGCGCACCATCGCCATGGACACCACCGAGGGCCTCGTTCGCGGCCAGGACGTGGTCGACACGGGCGGCGCCATCACCGTGCCGGTGGGCCCGGGCACGCTGGGCCGCATCATGAACGTCATCGGCGAGCCGATCGACGAGGCCGGCCCGATCATGAGCGACATCCGCGCCCCCATCCACCGCGAGGCGCCGTCCTTCGCCGACCAAGCCACCTCGGCCGAGGTCCTGGTCACGGGGATCAAGGTCATCGACCTGATGTGCCCCTACACCAAGGGCGGCAAGATCGGCCTGTTCGGCGGCGCCGGCGTGGGCAAGACCGTGACCATGCAGGAGCTGATCAACAACATCGCCAAGGCCTACGGCGGCTATTCGGTGCTGGCCGGGGTGGGTGAGCGCACCCGCGAGGGCAACGACCTCTATCACGAGATGATCGAGTCCAACGTCAACGTGGACCCCAAGTCCAACGGCGGCTCCACCGAAGGCTCCAAGTGCACCCTGGTCTATGGCCAGATGAACGAGCCCCCCGGCGCCCGCGCCCGCGTCGCCCTCACCGGCCTGGCCCAGGCCGAATACTTCCGCGATGTGGAAGGCAAGGACGTGCTGCTGTTCATCGACAACATCTTCCGCTTCACCCAGGCGGGCTCGGAAGTGTCGGCCCTGCTCGGCCGCATCCCCTCGGCGGTGGGCTATCAGCCCACCCTGGCCACGGAGATGGGCAATCTTCAGGAGCGCATCACCTCCACCAACAAGGGCTCGATCACCTCGGTGCAGGCCATCTATGTGCCCGCCGATGACCTCACCGACCCGGCGCCCGCCACCTCCTTCGCCCACCTGGACGCCACCACGGTGCTGTCGCGCGACATCGCCGCCCAGGCCATCTTCCCGGCCGTGGACCCGCTGGACTCCACCTCGCGGATCATGGACCCCCTGGTGATCGGCGAGGAACACTACGCCGTGGCCCGCCAGACCCAGGAAATCCTTCAGCAGTACAAGGCCCTGAAGGACATCATCGCCATCCTGGGCATGGACGAACTTTCCGAAGAAGATAAGCTCACCGTCGCCCGCGCCCGCAAGATCCAGCGCTTCCTGTCGCAGCCCTTCTTCGTGGCCGAGCAGTTCACCAACGCGCCGGGCAAGTTCGTTGAGCTGGCCGACACCATCCGCTCGTTCAAGGCCATCTGCGAGGGCGGCTACGACCACCTGCCGGAGGCCGCCTTCTACATGGTGGGCTCCATCGAAGAGGCCGTCGAGAAGGCCGAGAAGATGGCGTCGGAGGCTTAGGGTCTTGGCCGCAACCTTCCACTTCTCCCTCGTCTCGCCGGAGCGCCAGCTCTATGCGGGCGAGGTCGACCAGGTCGACGCCCCGGGTTCGGAAGGCGACTTCGGCGTCCTGCCCGGCCACGCGCCATTCATGACCGCCCTTCGCGAGGGCCAAGTCACCGTGTTCGAGGGCGCCGACCGCCGCGTGTTCTCGATCAAGGGCGGCTTCGCCGACGTCACCCCCGACGGCCTGACCATCCTGGCCGAGCACGCCGAAGCCGTCGCCTAGGCCCGTGGTCATCGTCCGGCTTGACCGGACGAGCCAGCACCACCACGGGACCGCTGCCCCCTAAGCGTCGAGGTCGGCGCCGGTGGGTCGTCCGGTCAAGCCGGACGATGACGGCGTGAGCGGGGGTGCAACCTGTCTTTCCTTGCCCAGCCTCAGGCGTCGTCGTCCCGGCCGCCCTTGCCCGCCGCCACCTTTGACTCCCGGTCCTTCTGCCGCGCCCAATAGGCGAGGCCGTCGTCGGGCTTGAACATGGTGCGCGGGGCGCCGTCCTTGGTGGCGACGGCGAAGGTGTTGTCCTTGGGGTCGTAGAACAGCTGGTCGCCGTTGGACCGGGTCAGGGTCAGGACCCCCTTGGGGGGATGGCTGACGAAGGCGTGGGCCTTGGCCACATAGTCCTCGGTGGTGCGGGCGCCGAAGTCAGCGCCGTCCCGCTTGAAGTGGTAGGCCGCGTTCTCCTCGGCGGAGTATTTGCGATTGGCCGACCACAGGGGCCGCCCCTTGAACAGGGGAGTCTGCGCCCGGTCATCCTCGGCGCGCTCCGACGGACGGGCCGCGACGGCCCGGGCCGCCTGCTCCATCGCCCCCTTGGAATGGTCCCGCGCCGGCAGGGCGGAGGGCCCGCTGTCGCAGGCGTTCAGCGCGGCGGCCAGACAGGCGACGGCCGCCACGACGGCCCCGGCCCCAAAGCGAATCGATGACAGTGTTCCCATGTCCACATCCCCCGTGGTCTGCGCGAACAAAGAAAGAACATCGTTACGCGTTTGTCCAGCGGTTTTGCACGGGCTATGACCGGGGCCTGTTTCAAGGGGCACGGACAGGTTGGGCGGCAAGCGGATCCTCCTCATCGTCGGCGGCGGCATCGCCGCCTACAAGGCGCTGGAACTGGTGCGCCTGCTGCGCAAGGCGGGGGTGGCCGTGCAGCCGATCCTCACCCGCGGCGGCGCGCAGTTCGTCACCCCCCTGTCGCTCGCCGCCCTCAGCGGGGCGGAGGTGCGCAGCGAGCTGTTCTCGCTGACCGACGAGGCGGCCATGGGCCATATCGAGCTGTCCCGCTCCGCCGACCTGGTGCTGGTCGCCCCCGCCACCGCCGACCTGATGGCCAAGGCCGCGGCGGGGCTGGCCGATGACCTCGCCTCCACCACCCTGCTGGCCACCGACAAGCGGGTGCTGATGGCGCCGGCCATGAACGTGCGCATGTGGGAGCATCCGGCGACCCGTCGCAACCTGGCTGCGCTCCAGGCCGACGGCGTCGCCTTCGTCGGGCCGGACGAAGGCGAGATGGCCTGCGGGGAATACGGCGAGGGGCGCATGGCCGAGCCCCAGGCCATCTGCGACGCCGCCCTGGCCCTGCTCGGAGACCCTCTCGACCTGCCCCGGCCGCCGGCGCTGGCCCCGCCCCGGCCCCAGACCCTGCGCGGCCGCCGGATCCTGGTGACCGCCGGCCCGACGGCGGAGGCGATCGACCCGGTGCGGGTTTTGACCAATCGGTCCAGTGGCAAGCAGGGCTACGCCATCGCCGCCGCCCTGGCCGAGCTGGGCGCCGAGGTGACGCTGGTGTCCGGCCCGGTGGCCCTGGCGACGCCGCCGGGGGTGCGCCGCGTGGACGTGGAGTCCGCGCGGGAGATGCTCGCGGCCTGCCAGGCCGCCCTGCCGGCGGACGCGGCCGTGTGTGTGGCGGCGGTCGCCGACTGGCGGCCCGAAACCAGCCAGGCCTCCAAGATCAAGAAGGGCGCCGGCGGCCAGGCCGCCTCCCTGGCCTTGGTGGAGAACCCCGACATCCTGGCCACCCTGGCCCGCAAGGGGCCGCAGCGTCCGGCCCTGGTGGTGGGCTTCGCCGCCGAGACCGACGAGGTCGAGGCCCACGCCAAGGCCAAGCTCAAGCGCAAGGGCTGCGACTGGATCGTCGCCAACGACGTCAGCGTGCCCGAAGGCGGGGCCGGCGTGATGGGCGGCGACGTCAACCAGGTGATGCTGATCACCGCCCAGGGGGTGGAGCGCTGGGACGCGGCCCCCAAGACCGCCATCGGGCGCGCCCTCGCGTCCCGCATCGCCGAGGCGCTGACATGACCCCCACCATCCCGATCACGCGCCTGGCCCACGCCGAGGGCCTGCCCCTGCCGGCCTACGAGACCCCCGGCGCGGCCGGCATGGACCTGCGGGCCGCGGTGGCTGACGACGCCCCCGTGACCCTGCGCCCCGGCGCCCGGGATCGCCTGCCCACCGGCCTGTGCGTCGCCGTGCCGCCCGGCTTCGAGGCCCAGGTGCGGCCGCGGTCCGGCCTGGCCGCCAAGGCCGGGGTGACCTGCCTGAACACCCCAGGCACCATCGACAGCGACTACCGTGGCGAGGTGCAGGTGATCCTGATCAACCTCGGCGAGGAGGATGTCGTCATCCGCCGGGGCGATCGCATCGCCCAGCTGGTCATCGCCCCCGTGGCGCGGGCCGCCTGGCGCGAGGTCGACGCCCTGGACGAGACCGGCCGCGGGGCGGGGGGCTTCGGCTCCACCGGGGTGGGGTGATGCAGGCTGCGTGGTTCGAGACGCGCCTTGCAGGCGCTCCTCACCATGACGACCCTCAGTGAGACGCAAAAACGAATGTCAGGGTGAGGAGGCGCGTCAGCGCCGTCTCGAACCACGCACCCCCTACCGCGCCGGCGCCACGAACCCGCAGATCTGCTCCTCGATGGCCTGGGCCACCGCCAGGGTGCGCGAGTCGCCGCCGCGGGGGCCGATGACCTGCACGCCCACGGGCAGGCCGCCGGGGGTCATGCCCGCGGGAATGACCGTGGCCGGCAGGCCGCAGACGCTGGCCAGGGCGCTCCAATGGGCCAGGGCGCCGCGGGGCGCCGCGCGGCCCCCCGCCCCGCGCAGCGGCTCGCCCGTGGGCTGGTGGGCGAAGGCCGGGGTCGGGGCGCAGGGGGCGATCAGCACATGGCAGGTCTCGAAGGCGCCGCGCACCGCGCGCCTGAGCCGGGCCCGCGCCTCGTCGGCCCGCAGCCAGGCCAGGTGCGAGGCGGTGTGGCCCAGCACCTCGGCGGCCCGCGACCAGGGCCCGGCGCCGAATGCGCGGCCCACGGCGGCGGGCCAGCGCAGCAGGGCCTCGCGGGCATGGGCGCCGGGGGCCAGATCCTGTCCCTCGGCCATGGCCAGCAGGGCCGCCTGCAGCTCCAGCAGGCCTCGCGCCTCCACGGGGCAGACCACCGGCCGCACCTGGGCGCCCTGGCCGGCCAGGGCGGCGGCGAAGGCGTCCACCACGGCCGCCACCTCGCCCCCCACCAGCAAGACGGGGTCGCGCAGCCACTGGCCCACCTTCAGGGTCTTGAGGTCATAGGGCGCCGCCCGGGCCGGCAGGGGCGCCTCCGACATGGCCGACAGCAGCAGGCGCAGATCCCGGGCCGAGCGGGCCACGGGGCCGGGGGCGAGCATGTCGCGCTCCGACGCGGCGCCGGGCTCGGGCGGCACGTGGCCGCGGCTGTCGACGAGGCCGGCGGTGGGCCGGTGGGCGTAGACGCCGCAGAAGCTGGCCGGCAGCCGCAGGCCCCCCGCGGCGTCCGAACCGATATCCGCCGCGCTCATGCCCGCCGCCACCGCCGCCGCCGACCCCCCGGAGGAGCCGCCGCAGGTGCGCGTTATGTCATGGGGGTTGCTGGTGATCCCGTAGAGGCCGCCGCGGGTCTGCCAGTCGCGGTCGCGGGCCGGCACATTGGTCTTGCCCCAGATGACCGCATCCTGGGCGCGCACGCGAGCCACCGCATGGGCGTCCGACGCGGTGCGGCGCCGCAGGGAGTCCATCCCCGCCGAGGCCGGCAGCCCCTCCACGTCGAAACTGTCCTTCACCGTGACGGGCAGGCCGGCGAGGACGCCGAGGTGGTCGCCGCGGGCGCGATGCTCGTCGATGGCCCGCGCCCGCGCCTGGGCGCGCTCGAAGTCCGCCGCCACCACCGCATTGATGTGGACGTTGCGCGAATTGAGCGCCCCCTGGCAGGCCTCGAGCAGCTCGAAGGCGCTGATCCTCTTCCCCTCCAGGGCCTGGAGCTGGGCGGTGGCGTCGAGGGCGAGGATGTCCATCACGCCCGCCGCCGGTCTCAGCCGCGCCCGGGCGTCGGGTCGCGGAAACCGAGCACCTGCTGCATGTCATAGAGGCCCGGCGGCCGGCCGGCGACCCAGGCGGCGGCGGCGAGGGCGCCGCGGGCGAACAGGCCGCGGTCGCGGGCGGAATGCGACAGGGTGAGGATCTCCTCCTCGCCCGCGAAGATGACGCTGTGCTCGCCGACGATGCCGCCGCCGCGCAGGACGCTGAAGCCGATGGCGCCCTCGGGGCGGGGTCCGGTCAGCCCGTCGCGCACGCGGACGGACACCTCGCCCAGGTCCGCCCCGCGTCCCGCGGCGGCGGCCTCGCCCAGCATCAGGGCGGTGCCGGAGGGCGCGTCGATCTTGCGCCGGTGGTGGGCTTCGAACACCTCGATGTCGAAGTCGGCGGGGTCCAGGGCGGCGGCCGCCCGCTCCACCAGGCCCAGCAGGACATTGACGCCGAGGGCATAGTTGCCGGATTTGACGATGGCGACCTGGCGCGCGGCCGCCTCGATGCGGGGCAGGTGCTCGGGGGCGAAGCCCGTGGCGCCGATCACCAGGGCGGGGCGGCCGGCCAGGGCGGCGGCCTCGGCCAGGGCCACGGCGGCCTCGGCCAGGCTGAAGTCGACGATGACGTCGCAGGCGGCGATCGCCGCCTCGGCGGTCTGCAGCCGGACCTCGCCGATGGGCGTTCCGGCCAGCTCCGGGCGGTCGAACAGCACGGCGACCTGCATGCCGTCGCGCGCCTGCGCCTGGGCGGCCACGGCGCGGCCCATGCGGCCGAGGGCTCCGGCGACGCCGATGGACAGGAGGGAGGGGCTGGTCATGATTCGCTCGGCGAGGGTCGCGGCGCCACTGTCGGGGTAGCAGGCGCCGAGGGTCAACGGCCATGGCGATAAAGGCGCCCGCGTGGTTGTGACGCTCCCTGGGCGTCGTTAGGGTGCGCGCCCGTACCGCGGCCCTCAGGGGGCCGCCCTGAACGATCGTGATCATGGAAGAATCAGACAGACAGACCTTCACCGACGAGGAGGCGCTCGCCTTCCACAAGTTCCCCACCCCGGGGAAGATCGCCGTGATCGCGACCAAGCCGATGGCCACCCAGCGCGACCTATCGCTGGCCTATTCTCCGGGGGTGGCCGCGCCGGTGCGCGCCATCGCCGAGGATCCCGACGCCGCCTACGACTATACCTCCAAGGGCAATCTGGTGGCGGTGATCTCCAACGGCACCGCCATCCTCGGCATGGGCAACCTGGGGGCCCTGGCGTCCAAGCCGGTGATGGAAGGCAAGAGCGTCCTGTTCAAACGCTTCGCCGACGTGGACTCCGTCGACATCGAGGTCTCGGCCACCGACCCGGACGAGATCATCACCGTGGTCAAGAACATCGGCGTCACCTTCGGCGGCATCAACCTGGAGGACATCAAGTCCCCAGAATGCTTCCGCATCGAGACCGAGCTGCAGGACCTGCTCGACATCCCGGTGTTCCACGACGACCAGCACGGCACCGCCGTGATCTGCGCCGCGGGCCTGATCAATGCCTGCCTGATCGGCGGGCGCGAGCTGAAGGACGTCAAGGTCGTGCTCAACGGCCCCGGCGCCGCCGGCATCGCCACCCTGGAGCTGATCAAGGCCATGGGGGTGCGGTCGGAGAACTGCATCGCCGTCGACCGCAAGGGCGTGCTCTATCGCGGCCGCACCGAGGACATGAACCAGTGGAAGTCGGCCCATGCGGTCGACACGCCCCTGCGCACCCTGGCCGAGGCCATGCAGGGGGCCGACGTGTTCATCGGCCTGTCCGCCAAGGGGGCGGTGACCCAGGAGATGGTGGCGTCCATGGCGCCCAATCCGCTGATCTTCGCCATGGCCAACCCCGATCCCGAGATCACCCCGGAAGAGGTCAAGGCGGTGCGCTCGGACGCCATCATCGCCACGGGCCGGTCGGACTATCCCAACCAGGTCAACAACGTCCTGGGCTTCCCCTACATCTTCCGGGGGGCGCTGGATGTGCGCGCCCGGCGGGTGAACCACGAGATGAAGATCGCCGCAGCCCAGGCCCTGGCCCAGCTGGCGCGCGAGGACGTGCCCGACGAGGTCGCCGCCGCCTACCACGGCCGCCGGCTGACCTTCGGCCCCGACTACATCATCCCCTCGCCCTTCGATCCGCGCCTGATCTGGTATGTGCCGCCCTTCATCGCCCAGGCGGCGATGGACACGGGCGTCGCCCGCCGGCCGATCGAGAACATGGCCGCCTACCGCGAGAGCCTGGCCCAGCGCCTCGATCCGGCGGCCGGCTTCCTGCAGAAGATCTCCGGCGCCGTCGCCCACCGCTCGATGAAGCGGATCGTCTTCGCCGAGGGCGAGGAGACGGCGGTGATCCGCGCCGCCTACGCCTTCCAGAAGCAGGGCCTGGGCAAGGCCGTGCTGTGCGGACGTGAGAACCTGATCCTGCAGAATATGAAGGCGGCGGGCATCGACCCGGCCGAGGCCCATCTGGAGATCATCAACGCCCAGCTGTCGGACCGGAACCCCGTCTATGTGGAATATCTCTACGAGCGGGTGAAGCGCAGCGGCATGCTCAAGCGCGACGCCCAGCGGCTGATCAACCAGGACCGCAACTCCTTCGCCGCCGCCATGGTCGCCCTGGGCGAGGCCGACGGGTTGGTCACCGGGGTCACCCGCACCTTCCAGCAGTCGCTGCGGGAAATCTCGCGCATCGTCGATCCCGCCCCCGGCGGCCGGGTGCTGGGGATGTCGGTGGTGATGGCCAAGGGCCGCACCCTGTTCATCGCCGACACCAGCATCACCGAGATGCCCAGCGGTCACGACCTGATGGAGATCGCCATCGAGGCCGCCAATGCGGTGCGCCGGCTGGGGCACACCCCCCGCCTGGCCTTCCTGTCCTATTCCACCTTCGGCGACCCGCGCGGCGAGCGCGGCGACAAGGTGCGCGAGGCGGTGGAGCTGCTCGACGCCCGCACGGACATCGACTTCGAATACGAGGGCGAGATGCCCCCCGACCTGGCGCTGGAGCCGGCCCTGCGCAGCAACTACCTGTTCATGCGCCTCACCGGCCCGGCCAACGTCCTGATCATGCCGGCGGTGCACTCCGCCGCCATCTCCACCAAGCTGGTGCAGACCCTGGGCGGGGCGACGGTGCTGGGACCGATCCTGCTGGGGATGTCCAAGTCGGTGCAGATCGCGCCCCTGTCGGGATCGGTCTCGCAGATCCTCAACATGGCGATCTTCTCGGCCTACGACGTGCGCGCCTCGGCCGAGGTGGTGGAGCCGGCCTAGACGCTTGGTTCGTCTATCCCTGCCGCGACGTGACCTGAGCGACAATCGCCGTTCAAAATCACCGTCGTGTTCCCGGCGTACGCCGGGACCCAGATCCTAGGTCGCAGGCGTTGCTTCTCTAGGATCTGGACCCCGGCGTACGCCGGGGATGCGAGGCCGTAGAGGCGCTCGGGGTCGCCGGCCGCGGCTGCAGCGCCATCAGCCACAGGCACAGCAAGATGGCCGGTATGCCGATGCAGCCGGCGCCGACGAAGAAGATCGCATAGCTGTCCATCAGGCTGTGGCCGTGGGCCTGGAGGCTCTCGACCACGAGGCCTGAGAAGCCCTTCAGGAACTTGCCGACCATGGCGTAGGTCGAGCTGAGCAGGGCGTACTGGGTGGCGGTGTAGCCCAGGGTGGTGAGGCTGGACATGTAGGTCACCAGGGCCACCCCGGCGATGCTGACGCCGAAGTTGTCGAAGCCCATCACCGCGCCGAACAGACGCGGATCGCCGCCGTAGACCGCCAGCAGGGCGAAGGAGGCCACCGCCAGCCCCTGCATGATCCCGCCGAAGATCAGCCCCTTGAAGGCCCCCAGCCGCGCCACCGCCAGGCCCCCGGCGAAGATGCCGAGGAAGGAGCCCGCCAGGCCGAAGGTGGCCCGCACACCACCGACCACGTCCTTGGACAGGCCCAGGTCATGGTAGAAGGGCGTCGCCATCGGCCCCATGACGAACTCGGGCAGCCGATACAGGGTGATGAACAGCAGCATCAGAAGGGCGATCACCCCCCAGGTGCGGAAGAAGGCCACGAACGGCCCGATCACCGCGTCGAACAGGCCCCGGGGCGTCCACAGCGGGGCGGCGGGCGCGGCGGGCGCGGCGCCGGGCGGCGCGGCGACCGCTTCGGCCCGAAGCGGCTCGGTGGCCTTGAGGGTCGCCGCCACCCCCACCAGCATCAGGGCGGCCATGAAGCCGTAGGAGATCGGCCAGCCGAAATGGTTGGCCACGATCAGGATCACGGCGTCCGAGGCGATGATGGCGATGCGGTAGCCCAGCTGGTAGCCGCTCGACAGCAGGCCCAGTTCCTCGCTGCTCTGCGCCGCCTCGATGCGCCAAGCGTCGACGACGATGTCCTGGGTGGCCGAGGCGAAGGCCACCACCAGGGCGGCGATCCCTACCGCCGCCAACCCGGCGGCGGGGGTCAGCAAGGCCATCACCAGCAGACCGGCGGCGATGATCGCCTGGGTGATCAGCATCCACCCCCGCCGCCGCCCGAGCCAGCGGCCCACCAGGGGGGCGTCGACGCGGTCGATCAGGGGCGCCCACAGGTATTTGAACGAATAGGCGAAGCCGACCCACGACAGGAAGCCGATGGCCTTCAGCGACGTGCCCTCGTCGCGCAGCCAGTAGCCGAAGGTGCCGGCGGTGAGCAGGAAGGGCAGGCCCGACGAAAAGCCGAGGGCCAGCATGATCGCCACCTTCGGCCGGCCGAGCGAGCGGAAGACGTCGCCCATGCTCTTTTTCGCCGGCCTGGCGGCTGAGGTGTTGGTCATCGCATGGGCCCAGGGCGCCACGCGCGGCGCGGCAAATCAGGAGGCCAACTTGGCCTCGCCCTGGGCGGCCGTAAAGCCCGGGCCTGTCGCCAAGGCCGGGGCGGCGGCGCGAGCCAGCACCGCGCGCAGGGCCGCCGGGTCCAGGGGCTTGGACAGGACCTCGTCCATGCCGGCGGCGAGGCAGGCCTTGCGGTCGTCGGCGAAGGTGTCGGCGGTGAGGGCGACGATAGGCGCGGTCACGCCCCGTCGGCGCAGGGCGGCGGCGGCCTGTAACCCGTCCATCACCGGCATGCGCACGTCCATCAGGATCAGGTCGAAGGCGTCCACCGACGCCGCCTCCACCGCCTCCTGACCATTGGCCGCGCGGGCGACGGCGCAGCCCTCGCGCTCCAGCAGCGAGCGGGCGAGCAGGGCGTTGATGGGGTTGTCCTCGGCCAACAGCACCCGCAGCCCCTGTCCGGCCAGGGCGGCGACGCGGTCGTCCTCGGCGGCGACGTCTGGCGCCCGCCCGCCCGCCCGGCCCGCGGCGGCGAGGACCCGCTCCGCCAGGGAGGCCCGGCGCAGGGGCTTGATCAGATAGCCGGCGAATCCCGCGTCGCGGCAGCGGGGAATCCGCCCCCGCTCCTCCGGCGCCAGCAGGACGATGGCGGCGCGGCCGGGGGGCGCCTTGAACGATCGCGCCCCGCCGCGCAGGGCGTGGTCCACCAGCAGCACGGCGCCGTCCGGCGCCGCCGCCGCCGCCGCCAGGGTGGCGAACCACACCACATGGCCGCCGCAGGCCTCGACCTGGCGGGCCGCCGCCTCGCCGACGATGGGATTGGCGCTGACCACCACGACGGTGAGCCCGTCCAGCAGGGCCGGCTCTTGCGGGGCGGCGACGACCGGGAAGGTTGCCTCGAACCAGAAGTCGGCGCCCCCGCCCGGACGGTTGGCGAGCCCCACCGCGCCGCCGTGGGCCTGGGCCAGGCGGCGCACGATGGCCAGGCCGAGGCCGGCGCCCTCCAGCCTTTGCTGCGGCCCTTCCAGGCGCGCGAATTCCTCGAACACCCGCGCCTGGTCGGCCTCGGGCACGCCGGGGCCGGTGTCGGCGACGCTGAAGCGCAGGCGCAGGCCGTCCTGATCCGGCATCGCCTCGACGCTCAGCAGGGCGCCGCCAGTCTCGGTGAACTTCAGGGCGTTGCCGGCCAGGTTGAACAGCACCTGCTTGAGCCGGCCTTCGTCGGCCAGCACCGGCGGCAGGCCGAGGGGCGCCGCCCAGGCGATCTCCAGCCCCTTGTCATGGGCCCGCGGACTGAGCAGTTCGGCGACCCCCTGCAGCAGACGCTCGGCGTCGACGGGATGGGGCTCCAGATCGATCGTGCCGGACTCCAGCTTAGCCAGGTCGAGCACGTCGTTGACCAGGCCCAGCAGGTGCTCGCCGGAGTCCTTCAGCGCCGACACATAGGCGCGCTGGTCGGCGTCCAATCGGGTGCGACCGAGCAGCCCGGCCATCCCCAGCACCCCGTTCAGAGGGGTGCGCAGCTCGTGGCTGAGGGCGGCCAGATAGCGTTCGCGCCGGGGCTCCCCGCCCGCGCCGACGGGCTCGGCGCTGACCAGCCGCTCCCCGCCGGGCAGGGCCGCCGCCCGCCAGATCCACGAGCGCCCGTCGCCATGGGTCTCCACCCGGCCGCCCGGGGCGAGGTCGGCCACCCCCGGGGCCTGGGCCGCCCCAAAGGCGGCGTTGGCGGCGCGCAGCGTCCCATCCGCGCCGACCAGGGCGGCGGGATGGGGCAGGGCGTCGATGAGGTCGGCGAGGGATGCCATGGCGCCAGCCTAGCCGAGGCCGCTTAACGGGCGGTCACTGGCTGGGCGCGCTCCGCCACGAAGGGCGGGGGAGGGGAGGGACGGCTCCCTTATCCTCCCCCATCCCGCAGAGGATGGGGGAGGTGGCGCGGAGCGCCGGAGGGGGCGAACCGCTAGCGCCGCGCCCTGTCTCGCGCCCCCTCCACCGCTTCGCGGTCCCCCTCCCCCGCGAAAGGGCGGGGGAGGAGAGGGACGGCTTCCTTCTCCTCCCCCATCCCGCAGAGGATGGGGGAGGTGGCGCGGAGCGCCGGAGGGGGCGAACCGCTAGCGCTGCGCCTCGTCCCGCGCCCCCTCCACCGCTTCGCGGTCCCCCTCCCCCGCGAAAGGGCGGGGGAGGAGAGGGGCGGCTCCCTTCTCCTCCCCCATCCCGCAGAGGATGGGGGAGGTGGCGCGGAGCGCCGGAGGGGGCGAACCGCTAGCGCTGCGCCCTGTCTCGCGCCCCCTCCACCGCTTCGCGGTCCCCCTCCCCCGCGAAAGGGCGGGGGAGGAGAGGGACGGCTTCCTTCTCCTCCCCCATCCCGCAGAGGATGGGGGAGGTGGCGCAGAGCGCCGGAGGGGGCGAACCGCTAGCGCTGCGCCTCGTCCCGCGCCCCCTCCACCGCTTCGCGGTCCCCCTCCCCCGCGATAGCGGGGGAGGATAGTGGGGCGCCCTAGCCCCGCCGGAACAGGCGGTTGCGCTGGGAGCCCTGGCCTCGGAACGCCAGATCCTCGACCAGGCCCGCCGCGGCGATCAGGGGACCCACCTCGTCGGCGAGGGCACCGGAATCCTTGCCGTAGATCTCGATCAGCAGGCTGCGCGCGCCGCGCAGGCATTGCGGTCCGCCGCGGATGATCCAGGCCTCGACCCCGTCGACGTCGAGCTTGATGTGGTCCGGCCGGGGCAGGTCCCAGGTGGCGGCGGCGTCGTCCATGGTGGTGGCCAGGACCGGCTGGGTGAAGGCGTCCGGCAGCTGGCCGTGCTGGTTGAGCGACCCGGCCAGGGTGTTGAGGGCCGAGCCGGCGGTCATGTCCATCAGGTGCAGGCCGGTGAGGCCGCCCTTGTCGGACAGGGCCAGGGGCAGGGCGGTGACCTGGTCCCCGAGCCCGTTGAGAGCAATATGCTCCACGAGCAGGCCATAGGAATTGGCCTTGGGCTCGAAGGCGATGACCTTCAGCCCCCGGCGCCCGGCGTAGAGGGCGAACTGGCCGAAGGCGCCGCCGATGTCCCACAGGACCTCGCCGGGGGCCATGGCGTCGATCCAGGCCAGGGTTTCCGGCTCGTTGCCGGCGAAGTTGTCGACCGCCCCGCCCACATGGCGGCCCCTGTGGGTCAGGAAGCGCAAGTCGCCATGGGGGGTCTGCACCGTGCGCGCGCCCCGGGCCTCCAGGGCGGTCATCAGGTTGGCCACCGTCTTGCCGCGCTGGCGGGCGGGCTGCAGGGCGTTGGCGGCGTCCAGGACGCCCGCGACGAAGGCGGCGATCTTGCGGCTCATGGTCTTCCTCGTGAAGCATGGCCTTAGCACGGAAGGCGGCGCTGCGACCGCCGCCTTGATTTCGCCCCCGGCCCCCGGCAGGGTCATCACGGAACCGTGATCCGTCAGGCGATGGCCGCGGCGGATTCACATCCGGTTAATCCTGTGGAGCCCTCTGTGCGACGGCGCTACACAGACCACCGCGCGCGCGTCGGAGACTGCAGATGAGCAACGGCCAATCGGGCGGATCGGGCGGCGGCAGGCCGCGCCGGCCGGCCGGCGCCCCGGCCGGGAACGGCGGGCGCTCCGGGCGCCCGCGCGGCCGCTCCATCCTCTACTGGCTCACGGTGGCCGGGGTCTGGGGGGTGATCTTCGTGGTCGCCTTCTTCGCGGTGTTCGCGTCCGACCTGCCCGACACCTCGACCCTCTACAACACCGACCGCCAGCCCTCGATCTCCTACCTCGACCGGTCGGGGGGCCTGGTGGCCGTGCGCGGCAGCCAGTTCGCGCCCCCGGTGAACCTCGACGAGCTGCCGCCCTATGTGCCCCAGGCCTTCATCGCCATCGAGGACCGGCGCTTCTACTATCACCCCGGCTTCGACCCGATCGGCATCTCCCGCGCCATCGTCTCGAACCTGCGCGGCAAGCACGGCCTGCAGGGGGGGTCGACCATCACCCAGCAGCTGGCGCGCAACCTCTTCCTCACCCCGCGCCAGACCATCCGCCGCAAGGTGCAGGAGATCATCCTGGCAGTCTGGCTGGAGGTGAAGTTCACCAAGAAGGAGATCCTCGCCCTCTATCTGAACCGGGTCTATTTCGGCGCCGGCGCCTACGGGATCGAGGCCGCCTCGCAGCGCTATTTCAACAAGCCCGCCACCCGGCTGACGCTGGGGGAATCGGCCCTGCTCGCCGGGCTGATGAAGGGCCCGTCCCGCTACAGCCCCCTGTCCGACACCGCCCGCGCCGAGCGCCGCGCCACCATCGTGCTGGACGAGATGGTGGAGACCAAGGCCATCACCCCGGCCCAGCGCGACGCCGCCTTCAAGCAGCCGGTGCACGTCTCCTCCACCCTGGCCAACCAGCGGGCGCAGTATTTCATCGACTGGATCGACAGCGAGGTCCGCGCCCTGGTCGGCGAGACCAAAGAGGACCTGGTGGTGGAGACCACCATCGACCTGCCGATCCAGGCCGCCGCCGAGCGGGCCGCCCGAGAAGCGGTCGGCGCCGACGCCCAGGCTAAGGGCGTGCGCCAGGCGGCCATCGTCGCCCTGGACGGCGAGGGCCGGGTGCGCGCCTTCGTCGGCGGCGTCAACTACGGCCAGAGCCAGTT
Source organism: Caulobacteraceae bacterium (assembly GCA_965279095.1). Classification (GTDB taxonomy): domain Bacteria; phylum Pseudomonadota; class Alphaproteobacteria; order Caulobacterales; family Caulobacteraceae; genus CBDIHH01. The sequence continues at coordinate 683,137 of CBDIHH010000007.1, read as the reverse complement.
CAACCGGGCGTCCGACGCCCGCCGCCAAGCCGGCTCGGCCTTCAAGCCCTTCGTCTATCTCACCGCCATGGAGGCCGGCCGCAGCCCCGAGGTCGTCGTCGCCGACGAGCCTCTGAAGATCGGCAATTGGGAGCCGAAGAACTACACCGGCAAATATCTGGGGCCGATCACCCTGCAAACCGCCCTGGCCCAGTCGATCAACACCGTCGCCGCCCGTCTGGCCTCCGAAGTCGGCACCGGCAATGTCGCGCGCACCGCCCGCCGGCTCGGGATCGCCTCGCCGATCCAGCAGGATCCGTCCATGGCCTTGGGGGCGGTCGAAGTGAGCCCCCTGGAAATGGCCCAGGCCTACGCCCCCTTCTCCAACGGCGGCTTCGCGGCCAAGGCTTACGGCATCGAGCGCATCCGCACCGCCCAGGGCAAGGTGATCTACGACCACAGCGTCGGCCGCCCCGGCAAGGTGGCGGTGATCGGCTCGCCGGCCCTGCAGTATATGAACCAGATGATGCGCCAGGTGCTGATCTCGGGAACCGGCACGCGGGCGCGGGTGCCCGGCTACGATCTGGCCGGCAAGACCGGCACCACCTCCGACTACCGCGACGCCTGGTTCGTCGGCTACACCTCCGGCTTCGTCACCGCAGTCTGGGTGGGCAAGGACGACAACAAGCCGATGCGGGGCGTCACCGGCGGCGGCGTTCCCGCCGGCATCTGGCGCGACTTCATGGCCGCCGCCCTGCCGCGCCTGCAGGTGGGCGCCATCCCCGGCGGCGCGGCGCCGCCGGTCACCGCCGGCCCGACCGACGATCCCATCGGCGACCTGCTCAACCCGCCCGAGCCTGCCCCCGACCTGGAAGCGGCGCCGGACCTGCAGCCGCTCCCCGGACCGGCCCCGGGCGCTCCCGCGCAGAAGCCCCCGCGCTCGATCGACGACCTGCTTTACTGAAGACCCGGGGTCAGCCCCGGCCGAGGGCCTGCAGCCGGGCGCCGTGGGCCCGCAGCCACGCCCGGGGCGCGCGTTCGGAGCCGACGCGCTGGCGCACCAGGGCCCAGAAGCGCGGGCCGTGGTTGGCTTCCAGCAGGTGGGCGCATTCGTGGGCGGCGACATAGTCGGCCACGCTCCAGGGTGACAGCACGAGCCGCCAGGAGTAGCGCACCACCGCCTCCCGGCCCGGCCCCGCCGGCTTGCACGAGCCCCAGCGGGTGCGGGCGTCAGTGAGGGCGACCAGCGGCATGGGGCGGCCCAGGGCTTCGGCATGGTGGCGGGTGCGCTCGGTGAGGGTGGCCAGGGCGTGGGCGCGCAGGAGGCGCAGGGCGCGGGTGGCGAAGATCTCGCCGTCGCCCAGGGCGCAGAGGAGATAGCCGGCCTCACCGTCGAACAGGCCCGCCTCGCCGCGCCGGGCGACGCCGACCAGGACGCAGGGCCGGCCGAGCACCTCGATCACCGACCCGGGACGCAGGCTCTGGCCCTCGGGCAGCACGGCCAGCTGGGCGGCGATCCACGGCAGGCGCTCGCCGGCGAAGGCGGCGGCCTCGACCAGGCGTCGGGCCGAGGGCGCCGTGGCGATGACCTCGCGGCGGGTGGTGTCGATGCGCAGGCTGACGCGGCGCGCGCGCGGGTTGACCTTCAGCCGCACCGGATGTCCGCCGACCTCCAGCCGCGCGCCGTCGGCCAGCTTGGCCGGCGCGGCGGGGCGTTTCAGGAAGGCGGTGAAGGACATCCCGTCAGGCTGAGGCCGATTCGGCCCCCGCGTCAGGCCGACTGGGCGGCGATGAAGTCGCGCACCCGCGGATAAATGTCGTCGCGGAAGCGGCGGCCGTTGAACACCCCGTAGTGGCCCACGGTCGGGTGGACATAGAGGGTGCGGCGCGCCTCGGGCAGGCCTGTGCACAGGGCGTGGGCCGCCTGGGTCTGGCCGACGCCCGAGATGTCGTCATTGCCGCCCTCGATGGTCATCAGGCCGATGTCCTTGATCAGTTCGGGGCGGATCAGGCGGCCGTCATGTTCCAGCTCGCCCTTGGGCAGCAGGTAGCGCTGGAAGACGATGTCGATGGTCTGCAGGTAGAATTCCTCCGACAGGTCCAGGACCGAGAGGTATTCGTCGTAAAAGGCGCGGTGGCGGTCGGCGCCGTCGCCGTCGCCGTCCACCAGGTTCTGGAAATAGCGCCAGTGGGCGTCGGTGTGCTCGGCCTCGTTCATCGACAGGAAGCTGTAGAGCTGGACGAAGCCCGGATAGACCCGGCGGAACATGCCCTGGTAGGGGGCCGGCACGGTGTAGACCATGTTCGACTGGAACCAGGCGAAGGGCCGCTCCTCGGCCAGCTTGTTGGTGACCGTGGGCGACAGGCGGGCGTCGATGGGCGAGCCCATGAAGGTCATGCTGGCGGGGCGCAGGGGATCGTTGTCCTCGGCCATCCGCGCCGCGGCGGCCAGCACTGGCGGGCCCGGCTGGCAGACGGCGATCACATGGGCGCGTCGGCCGATGGCGCGCATCATGGCGGCGACGTGGTCGACGTAGTCGTGGAAGCCGAAGCGGCCGTACAGGACCGGCACGTCGCGGGCGTTGGACCAGTCCGTCACATAGACGTCGTGGTCCTGCAGGAAGGTCGACACCGTGCCGCGCAGCAGGGTCGCGTAATGGCCTGACAGGGGCGCGACGATCAGGGCGGCCGGGGCGTCCTCGCCTTGGCCGGCGGCGGCCAGGGCGGCCGGGTCGCGAACGAAGCGCAGCAGCCGGCACCAGGGCGACGACCACACGGTCTGGATCTCAACGGGTACGGAGACGCCGTTGATCTCCACCGCGTGGATGCGCCAGTCCGGCTTGCCGAAGCGGCGGGTCATCTGGGCGACGAGATCGGCCGAGGCGTAGAGGGTGCGGCCCAGCCCGGTCTCCGACATGGGATTGAGGGCGGAGCCCCAGAAGGAGCGCGTCGCCTCGGCGCCCAGCCGGATCGGCGTGGCGGTCATCATGGCGGCTTCATGGACGGAATAGAGCATCGAAATCCCCAAGCCGTTTTGGCTTCGCAGGTGCAGCATAAGACATAGGAATGCACCAAAAGCAAAGATGGGTCCAAATGGACGCCGGCCTCTTCATCAGCCGGGTTTGGGACCCTCGCGCATGGCGGTGGTGATCTGGCGGGCGATCTCGTCGGGGGTCAGGCTGTAGGCGAGCACCCGATCGAACCGGCCCTTGGGGTCCATGAGATAGACCGCCGAGGTGTGGTTGATGACATAGTCGGCCCCCTCGCCGTCCTTCTGCGCATAGGCGCGATAGGCGCGGGTGGCGGCGGCCACCTGGTCGGGCGTCCCGGTGAGGCCCACCGAACCCTTGGGGAACATCGGGCTCGACAGGTAGGTCTTCAGCTGGGCGGGCGTGTCCCGGCCGGGGTCGACGCTGATGAACACCACCTGCAGATCCTTGGCGCGCGGCCCCAGCCGGTCCTGCGCCAGGGCCAGGGTCTGCAGGGTGGTGGGGCAGACGTCCGGGCAGTAGGTGAAGCCGAAGAACACCGCCGACCATCGCCCGTCGAGCAGATGCTGATCCACCTTGCGGCCGTCCTGATCCACCAGGCTGAAGGGCCCGCCGATGGAGACGGCAGTGGCTGTCCGGCTCGTTCCGGTTCCGGCGGCCCCGCCGCGCAGAACCAGGAAGCCGAGCCCGGCGGCGGCGAGGACGCAGGCCAGGATCAGGATCAGTCGCGTGCGGTTCATCAGGCATGGTCCTTGGCGGCGCGGCTTGTTACCCTTGCGCGCCCGAAGCGTCTGAGTGTCAGGGCGCGGCCTTCGCACCCTCGCAAAGCCGGGCATGGTCAAAGGGCTGGACTTGGATAAAGCCGGTCACACGACGGCACAAGGGACGGCGTCGACCCTGCTGGGCATGGCCGGAAGGCCGGCTCGCGAACGCCTCCGCATGCGGACCCTCATCCTGCTGCGCTGGCTGGCCATCGGCGGTCAGCTGGGGGCGCTGCTGGTGGTGGTCTTCGTCCTCCAGTTCCGCACCGCCCTGCTCCCCTGTCTGGCGCTGATCGCCCTCAGCGCCATCTTCAATGTCGTGCTGATGGTGGGGGCTCCGCCTCAGCGTCTGGCCAGCCATCGCGAGGCGGCGCTGCAGATCGCCTTCGACATCGCCGAGCTGACGGGGATGCTCTATTTCACCGGCGGCCTGCTCAATCCCTTCTCCCTGCTGCTGATCGCGCCGGTGACCCTGGCGGCGGCCAGCCTGCCGGTGGTCTACGCCGGGGGCCTCGCCGGCCTGGCGATCGCCGCCAGCATGGCCCTGGCCTTCGTCTACCAGGCCCTGCCCTGGCGCGACGGCGAGACCCTCGACCTGCCCCTGCTCTATCGGCTGGGATTGGCGGTGGCCAATTCCGCGGGGGTGCTGTGCACCGCCGCCTACGCCGGCTATGCCGCGGCCGAGACGGCGCGCATGGAGCTGGCCCTACACATGGCCGAGACGGTGCTGGCGCGCGAGCAGCGGCTGTCGGCCCTGGGCGGCCTGGCCGCCGCCGCCGCCCACGAGCTGGGCACCCCGCTGTCCACCATCACCCTGGTGGCCAAGGAGATGGTGCGCGAGGCCCCGGCGGGGCCTTTGCGGGAAGATGCGCAACTGCTGGTCGAGCAGAGCCAGCGGTGCCGCGAGATCCTGCGCAGCCTGTCGGAGGCGCCGGAGACGGGCGACGCCGTCTATGAGCAGATGGCCCTGCCACAGCTGCTGGCCGAGGTCATCGCCCCCTATGAGTCCATGGGGGTGCGGGTGGAATGGTCGATCGCCGGCAGCCAGGACCGCGACCCGCCCCACGTCATCCGCATGGCCGAGGTGGTCCACGCCCTGGCGTCCTTCGTCGAGAACGCCGTCGACTTCGCCGACACCGAGGTGCGGGTGGTGGGACGGTTCGACGACACGCACATCGCCATCGAGGTGATCGACGACGGGGCCGGCTTCGCCCCGGAGATCTTCGCCAAGCTGGGCGAGCCCTACATCACCAGCCGTCCCGGGGCGGAAGGGTCGCGCACCGGCCACCACGGCATGGGGCTGGGGTTCTTCATCGCCAAGACCCTGCTGGAGCGGACCGGCGCGGACGTGGACTTCCGCAACGCCCGGGCCGGGGGCGCCATTGTCTCCGTCCGCTGGCTGCGCTCGGCCATCGAGGCGGCGGACTCTTGACCGAATCCTGTTGCGCACGGCCGCTATAGGGACAGAATGTCGCAGCCTTTTGAGTTGGAAGGGCAATCCCTAGAGAGGCGCCAGGATGACCGACCTATCCGCACTCGTCGCCGACCTCCCCGACCGGAGTCTATTGATCCTCGACGACGATGCCCCGCTCCGCACCCGCCTCGGCCGGGCGCTGGAATCCCGCGGCTTCTCCCCCGTCGTCCTGGTGGCCACCCTGGCCGAGGCGGTGGACGCCGTCAGGGCCTCGCCCCCCGCCTACGCCGTGCTCGACATGCGACTGGAGGACGGCAGCGGGCTGTCGGTGGTGGAAACCATCCAGGGGGCCCGCCCCGACGCCCGGGTCATCATGCTCACGGGCTACGGCAATATCGCATCCGCCGTGGCCGCGGTGAAGGCCGGGGCCATCGACTACCTGCCCAAGCCGGCGGACGCCGACGACGTGGTGCGCGCCCTGCTCGCCCGCGAGGACAGCCCCTCGCCGCCGGACAATCCCATGTCCGCCGACCGGGTTCGTTGGGAGCATATCCAGCGGGTCTATGAGCTGTGCGGCCACAATGTCTCCGAGACCGCCCGCCGCCTGAACATGCACCGCCGCACCCTGCAGCGCATCCTGGCCAAGCGCGCCCCGCGCTAGGTCAGATCGCCGCCCTGAGGGCCGCCAACCGGCCGAAGGCGAGGGTCAGCGCCTTGCGCCGCGCCGGAGCCAGGGGCGTGGGCGGGGGCGGGCGCAGGACGGCCCCGCCGAAGCCGTCGGCGACGATCAGGCCGGGCTCGTCGGGCAGCACCTCGCGGGGAAATTCCGGCGCCACGGCGAAATAGAAGGCGTCGCAATAGGGTCCGTACTCCCCCCACTTGCGGTCGACCCGGAAGTCCTCGTGGCAGGACTTGACCTCGACGATGGCGATGTCGCCCTTGGGCCCCAGGGCCATGAGGTCCGCCCGCCGCCCATTGGGCAGGCCGACCTCGGCGAGGGGCGCGTAGCCCAGGGCCACCAGCAGCCGCGCCGCCCCGCGGGTGACCACCCCAGTGGTCTCGGGGCGCGCCAGGGTAAGGATGGTCAGGGTGTCCACGCCGGGCATTTTGTTCCGGCTTCGTTCGGCGCGCAAGGGCGGGGGCAAGATTTGATCCGGCCAGGGGGACGCCGCATTGACCGCCACCCGTCCTTAAGCTTGGATCGGCGCCGGCGGTTTTCGGCCGCCCAGGGGACGAGCCGATGAACCGCAACGCCATGATCGCCGCCGGGGCGGCTGTCCTGCTGGCGGCCTTCGGGGGCGGCTTCCTCACGGCCAAGACGGTCGACCATGTGTCCGCGTCCCGCGCCGGCGGCGGCGCCGAGGCGACCGGTGATCGCGGCATCGACTGGCCCTTCTTCGGCAAGCCGCGCGGGGCGGGCGCCCGCCGGGCCGGGCCCGCGCGGCCCGAGGGCTTCGCCGTCTGGCGCAATCGCATCGACACCTCCGGCGCCCAGCCGATGGCCTGCATCGAGCTGACCCGGCCGCTGGATCCCGCCAAGCCTTACGGCGACTATGTGCTGGTCTCGCCCGCGACCGACGCGGCCCCGGCCGTGCGGGTGCGCGGCAGCGAGCTGTGCGTCGCCGGGCTGGGCTTCGACGACCGCCGGGTCACCCTGCTCAAGGGCCTGCCGGCCAAGACCGGCGAGCAGCTGGCCGCCAACGCCGATGTCGACTTCACCTTCGGCGACAAGCCCGCCTATGTCGGCTTCGCCGGCGACGGGGTGATCCTGCCGCGCGAGGAGGCCGACGGGGTCGGCATCGAGACCATCAATGTGACGATGGTGGCGATCGAGGTCTGGCGGGTGCCGGACCGCAACCTGGTGCGCCGCCAGATCGTCGCCACCGATCCGGTGGGCGAGGGCGACTACGAGTCCGACTACGAGAGCCGTCCCGACGAAGAGGGGCGGATCGTGTGGAAGGGCCGGCTGGCCGTGCGCGGCGATCCGGGCCAGCGCGCCACCACCGTCTTCCCCCTGGGCGCGGTGCTCAAGGACATGAAGCCGGGCGGCTATGTCATCAAGGCCCGCGACGCCTCGGGCGGCCGCGACGTCAAGGCCGGCGATGACGAGGAGGGCGACGCCACCGGGGTGGCCCGCGCCAGCCGATGGGTCATGTTCACCGACCTGGCCCTGACCGCCTACAATGGCTCGGACGGCGCCGACGTCACCGTGCGCTCGCTGAAGACGGCCAAGCCCCAGGCCGGGGTGCGCGTGGCCCTCGTCGCCCGTAACGGCGAGGACCTGGCCTGGGCGCAGGCGGATTCCGGCGGCCGGGTGCGCTTCGCCAAGGCCCTGCTCGAGGGCAAGGGCGCCGCCCAGCCCAAGATGCTTATGGCCTACGGGGCTCAGGGGGATCTGGCCGTGCTCGACATGGACCGGCCCCCGGTGGACCTGTCCAACCAGGGCGTCGGCGGCCGGATGGCCCCGGGCGCGGGCGAGGGCGCCATCGCCGGCCGCTCGGTCAAGACGCCCCTGGACGCCTATGTCTATGCCGACCGCGACATCTACCGCCCGGGCGAGACCGTGCACCTGGTGGCGATGATCCGCGACCAGCAGGCCAAGGCGGTCAAGGAGCGCAACGGCCTGATCGTGATCACCCGACCCTCGGGGGTGGAGTTCCGCAAGGTGGCCTTCACCAAGGCCTCCGCCGGCGCCCCCGCCTATGACCTCGTCCTGCCCAAGACCGCCCCCCGGGGCCGCTGGAAGGCGACGGTGAAGATGGAGGGGATCGAGGAGGCCGTTGGCGCGCTGTCCTTCCAGGTCGAGGACTTCGCGCCCCAGCGACTGGCGGTCACGGTCGGCGGCCAGGAGACGGTGCCCGTCGGCCCCGGCCAGACCCGGCGTCTCGATGTCATGGCGCGCTTCCTCTACGGCGCCGCCGGCGCCGGGCTGCAGGTGCAGGGCGAGGCCCGCCTGCGGGCGGACAACGACCCCTTCCCGGCCTTCAAGGACTATCGCTGGGGCGACGCCCAGGCCGGCTTCGAGGAGAAGCTGATCGAGCTGGGCGCCACCGTCACCGACGCGGAAGGGCGCGCCGAACTGGCGGTCGATCCCGCCCAGGGCGCCGACGCCCAGGCGCCGCTGGAGGCGGCCGTCACCGCCTCGGTGTTCGAGCCGGGCGGCCGGCCGGTGCGCGAGGGCGTCACCCTCAAGGTGCGCCCGCGCCCGGTCTATCTGGGGGTCAAGGTCGAGGAGGCGAAGGGCGGCGGCCGCGACCCGACCATGGCCTTCGACCTGGTGGCGGTGGACGGCGCCGGGCGCCGCATCGCCGATGCCGGGGTGCGATGGTCCCTGGTGTCGGAGAACTGGGACTACGACTGGTTCCAGCAGGACGGCAAATGGCAATGGCGGCGCACCAGCCGCGACGTGGTCGTCGCCTCCGGCGCCGTCGACATCGCCGCCGGCGGTCCCGCCAAGCTGGCCCGCCGCCTCGGCTGGGGCGACTACCGGCTGGTGCTGGAGTCGGCCACCGGCTCCAAGACCGTGGCCCGGTTCTCCGCCGGCTGGGGGGCCCCCGCCAAGGAGGCCGAGGCCCCCGACTTCGTCCGCGTCAGCGCCGGGGCCGGGTCCCACGCCCAGGGCGACACGGTCGAGATCGCCATCAAGGCGCCCTATGCCGGCGAGGCCCAGGTCGCCGTGGCCACCGACCGGCTGATCGACTTCAAGACCTTCTCGGTGCCCGCGGGGGGCGCGACCCTCAAGCTCAAGACCTCCGCCGCCTGGGGCGGCGGGGCCTATGTGCTGGTCACCGTCATCCAGCCGCGCGATCCGAAGGATTCGCCCAAGCCCAAGCGGGCCCTCGGCCTGGCCTATGTGCCGCTGGACCCCAAGGGCCGCAAGCTGACGGTGGACCTGGGCGCCCCCTCAAAGCTTCGCGCCAAGGCGGCGCTGGAGGTGCCCGTGCAGGTGCGCGGCCTGCGGCTGGGCCAGCGCGCCCGGGTGACCGTCGCGGCGGTGGACGAGGGCATCCTGCAGCTCACCAAGTTCGACAGCCCCGACCCGGCCAAATGGTATTTCGGCAAGCGGGCCCTGACCGTGGACTACCGCGACGACTATGGCCGTCTGCTCGACCCCAACCTGGGGGCGCCCGCCAACGTCAACTTCGGCGGCGACGAGATCGGCGGCGAGGGGCTGACCGTGACCCCCATCCGCACCGTCGCCCTGTGGTCGGGGGTGGTCGAGACCGGGCTGGACGGCAAGGCGATGATCCGGCTGCCGGCCGCGGACTTCAACGGCCAGCTGCGCCTGATGGCCGTGGCCTGGACCGACGAGGCCGTCGGCTCCGGCGTCGAGGATGTGGTGGTGCGAGAGCCGGTGGTGGCCGAGCTGAACCTGCCGCGGTTCCTGTCGCCCGGCGACCGGGCCATGGCCACCCTGGAATTGCACAATCTCGAGGGCAAGCCCGGCGGCTATATGGCCGAGGTGTCCGGCGCCGGCGGCGTCGTGGCCACCCTGAAGAAGCTGTTCGCCCTGGTGGTCGGCCAGCGCACCACCCAGCTGATTCCCCTCACCGCCCCCTCGTCCACGGGGATCAGCCGGGTCGGCTACCGGGTCACCGGCCCCGGCTTCGCGGACGCCCGCGACTATCCGATCCAGACGCGCCTGGGCTGGGGGCCGATCACCCGCACCTATGTGGAGTCTCAGGGGCCGGGGCAGGCGTTCACCCCCCCGTCGGCGATGATGGCGGGGCTGGCGGCCGGCAGCGTCACCCTGCAGGTGTCCTATTCGCCCTTCCGCGGCTTCGACCCGGGGCCGATCGCGGTCTCGCTGATCCGCTATCCCTACGGCTGCACCGAGCAGCTGGTGTCCGGCGCCTATCCGCTGCTCTATGCGGGAGAGCTGGCCACCGGCCCCAGGGCCCAGGTCAACGCCGGCCTGAGCCAGGCCATCGGCCGGCTGCTCGACCGGCAGACCCTCGACGGCGCCTTCGGCCTGTGGCGGGTGGGCGACGGCGAGGCGGACCCCTGGCTGGGCGCCTTCGCCACCGACTTCCTGATCGAGGCCCAGGCCCGCGGCGCCCCCGTGCCCCAGTCGGCCATCGACCGCGCCCTGTCGGCCATGCGCCAGGTGTCCAAGCCCGATGGCTGGTCGTCGGTTTCCTACCGGCTGGAATATCCCGGCTGGTGGGCGTCCTCGCCCGACGAGTCCAAGACCGCCACGTTGCGCATGCGCTCGCGGGCCTCGGCCTACGCCCTCTATGTCCTGGCCAAGGGCCGCAAGGGGGATCTCGCCCGGCTGCGCTGGTATCATGACGTCCAGTTCAAGACCGAAGGCTCGCCCCTGGCGCGGGCCCAGGTCGGCGCCGGCCTGGCGATGATGGGGGACCGGGCCCGCGCCCACTCCGCCTTCGTCCAGGCGGTGCGCGCCCTGGGCTACCGCGACGCCCAGGACTGGTACCAGAGCCCCCTGCGCGACCTGTCCGCGGTCATCGCCCTGGCCTACGAGGCCGGGGAGACCCGCATCGCCCGCGACCTGCAGGGGCGGCTGTCGGGCGCGGTCAGCGATCCCGACAGCCTCAACACCCAGGAACAGGCCCGCCTGCTGCAGGCGGCGCACTTCATGCTGGCGGCGTCCGGGCCCATCACCGTGGAGGCGACCGGGGCCATGGCCCTGACCGCCGCCGGCGGCGCCCCCCGGTGGAGCGTTGGCAGGCTGGCGGACGCCCGCTTCGTCAACCGCGGCGCGGGCGCCCTGTGGCGGACGGTGACCGTGCGCGGCACGCCGGTCTCGGCGCCGGCCGCCCAGGCCGAGGGGGTGTCGGTGACCAAGCGTCTGTTCACCCTGCAGGGCGCCCCCGCCGACCTGGGTCGGCTCGCCCAGGGGGACCGGGTGATCGTCCTGATCAGCGGGGTCAACGGCCAGGCGCGCACCGTGCCCCTGGTGGTCGACGACCCCCTGCCCGCGGGCTTCGAGATCGAGACGGTGCTGGGGGCCGAGGACGCCGCCAACGGTCCGTTCAAATTCCTCGGCGAGCTGTCGGGCGCGGATGTCCAGGAGGCCCGCGACGACCGCTATGTCGCGGCCATGGACCTCGGCGGCAAGACCCGGTTCGCCTTCGCCTATATCGCCCGCGCCGTGACCCCCGGGGAGTTCTTCGCGCCCGGCGTCGAGGCGCGCGACATGTACCGTCCGACGGTGTTCGCCCGCACGGCGGGCGGCCGCGCCACCATCGGGGGGGGGCTTTAGTATCCTCCCCCGCGAAGCGGGGGAGGGGGACCCCGAAGGGGTGGAGGGGGCGAGCCGCCAACGCAACGCTCCTGCCCTTCGCCCCCTCAGTCCCTCCGGGACAGCTCCCCCGCCAGAGCGGTGGAGCATAAGGGACGACTGTGTGAGTGACTGGCGTGGATTGGCGTAGGACGCTGAAGCCGTTACGCGGTCGCGCCGGCATGCAGGCGGCCATCCCCCGCCTGGTCATCGCCTTGACCGCCCTCGTCGCCCTCGAGACCGCCGTCGTCGCCCTGGACGCCCTCCTGCCCCCGGACATGGGCCGGGCGCGGCGGTCCTCGCCGGTGGCCCTGGACCGGCGCGGGGCCTGGCTGCGGGCCCTGCCTGTGGAGAACGGCCGCTGGCGGATCCGCGCGGACCTGGCGCGCACGGACCCCGGCTTCGTGGACCGGCTGGTGGCGGTGGAGGACGCCCGCTTCTGGATCCATCCCGGCGTCGACCCCCTGGCGGTCGCCCGCGCCGCCGCTTCCGCGGCCCTCACCGGCCGCGTCGGCTCGGGCGCCTCGACCCTGACCATGCAGACCGCGCGGCTGCTGGAGCCGCGCCCTCGCACCCTGCCGTCCAAGCTGATCGAGATGGCGCGGGCCGTGCAGCTGGAGGCGCGCCTGTCCAAGCGCGAGATCCTCGCGCTGTATCTGACCCTCGCCCCCTATGGCGGCAATCTCGAGGGGGTGCGGGCCGCGTCCCTGGCCTATTTTGGCCATGAGCCGGAGACCCTGACCCTCGGGGAACAGGCCCTGCTGATCGCCCTGCCGCAGTCGCCGGAGGCCCGCCGTCCCGACCGGCGCCCGGCCGCCGCCCGCGCCGGGCGCAGCGCGGTGCTTGTCAAGTTCGACCGCGCCGGGCGGCTGGACGCGGGCGCGCGCGGCGAGGCCGAGGCCGAACCCCTGCCCGGCCGCGCCCCCTTTCCCGCCCTGGCCTGGCATGTGGCCGGCCAGGCCGCCCGCGACGCGCCCCCGGGCCAGGCCTCGGTGCTGACCACCCTGGACGCACGGCTGCAGGCGCGCATGGAGGCCCTGGCGGCTGAGGCCGTTCGCGGCCAGGGCGCCGAGGACACCGCCGCCATCCTGGTGATCGAGGCGAAGTCGCGCGCGGTGCGGGCGGCGGTGGGATCGGCGGGCCTCGGCCGGCGGGGCGGCTGGATCGACATGACCCGCGCCCTGCGGTCCCCCGGCTCGACCCTCAAGCCCTTCATCTACGGCTTCGCCTTCGACGACGGGCTGGCGGCGCCGGACACCGAGATCGACGACAGCCAGCGCCGTTTCGCCGACTACCAGCCGGAGAATTTCGACCGCGTCTTCCACGGCAAGGTCACCGCGCGCGAGGCCCTGACCCATTCCCTCAACGTCCCCGCCGTTGCCACCCTGGAGAAGATCGGCGCGGCCGCCTTCGAGGCGCGGATCGAGGCGACGGGGGTGAGGCTGGTGCGGCCCAAGTCAGGCCTGCGCGACGCCGGCCTGGCCCTGGCCCTGGGCGGGGAGGGCATCACCCTGCGCGATCTGGCGGTCCTCTACGCCGCCCTCGCCGACGGCGGCGTCGCCAAACCCCTGGCCTGGACCCAGGCGGAGGCGGCGGCCCGCCCGGCGCAAGGCGGGGTCCGCCTGGTGCGCGCCGACACCGCCGACCAGATCCTGGCCATCCTGCGCGAGACCCCCGCCCCCCGCGGCCGGGCGCCCTCGGCCCTCACCCAGCGCGGCCCCGCCATGGCCTTCAAGACGGGCACCTCCTACGGCTTCCGCGACGCGGTGGCGGCCGGGGTGGTCGGCGGCTATGTGGTGGTGGTCTGGACCGGCCGGGCCGATGGCGGCGCGCGCGGCGGCCTGACCGGCCGAGACGCCGCCCTGCCCCTGCTGTTCGACGCCGCGGACGCCATCGACCCGGGCCCCTCCGCCCCAAGGCCGATCGCGCCCCGGTCGGCCCCTTCCGCCCTGCAGACCCTGGAGCGTCCGGGCCAGGGCCCGCGGCTGATCTTTCCCCCCGACGGGGCGGTGGTGCAGGTGGCCGCCGTGGGCCCGGCCAGCCGCGGCCTGGCCCTGGCGGCGCGGGGCGAGGGGCTGACGTGGTATGTCGATGGCGAGCCCCTGGCCAGTGAGGCCGTCAGCGGCCGGGTGGTGTGGCGGCCGGCGACGCCGGGCTTCTTCCGGCTGTCGGTGGTGGACGCCCAGGGGCGGGCTGCGGTGGCCCGGGTGCGGGTGAAGGCCGGCGGCTAGGCGCCGCCCCTGTCAGCGCCGGTAGAGCCGCTCGTATTCCTCGACGTCGCTGACGGAACAGCACTGGTCGGTGACCAGGCCGGTGGCCAAGGAATAGACCCAGCCGTGCACCGACAGGGACTGGCCGCGGGCCCAGGCGTCGCGCACGAAGATGTCGGAGGCGACGTTGCGCACCTGCCGCTTCACATTCAGCTCGCAAAGCCGGTTGAGCTGGCCGCGGCGGTCGCCGATGGCCTCGATCTCCTGGCGATGGTCGGCATAGACCTCGCGGATCGGATGCAGCCAGTGGTCCACCAGCCCGTGGCGCTCGCCGTCGACCGCCGCCGCGACGCCGCCGCAGCCGTAGTGGCCCACCACCATGATGTGCTCCACCTTCAGCATCTCGACCGCGAATTGCAGCACGCTGAGGTAGTTGGCGTCCTGCGGGGGGGCGAGGTTGGCGACATTGCGATGGACGAACAGCTCGCCGGGATCGAGGCCGACGATGTCATTGGCCGGCACCCGGCTGTCGGCGCAGCCGATCCACAGGAACTTGGGGCTCTGCTGGTTCTCGAGCCGGGCGAAGAACCGGGGATCGGCGGCGATCTTGGCCGCCGACCAGGCGCGGTTGTTGTCGAGCAGGGGGCTGATCATGGGGAGCAGTCCATAGGCGATGACGCCGCGCCGTGCAAAGCCCTGGATGGATGGCAAGCCCTTCACAGGACTGTCCTCGGTTCCCATATTACAGCTAAGCTGGCGTGGGCGGGGAACTGCCTTGGCCACCTGGCGTTTGCCGTCTGTCTTGCACCCCCACGATCCTTGGAGGATCCCGATGCCCGATACTTCCGCGAACAACATCCGCGACGAGGCGCTGGGCGCCCTCGACGAGTCGCGCGCCGCCGCCGAGCGATCCATCCAGGACCTGGCCCGTCGGGCCGAAAAGGCCATCCACGAAGGCATCGAGACCCTGCGCCAGCAGAGCCGCGGCTATGTCGACACCGCCGGCGATCGCCTGGACGTGGCCCAGCGCTATGTAACGGACCGGGTCCAGGAAAAGCCCATGAGCGCCACCCTCGCCGCCCTCGGCATCGGCGTGCTCGTCGGCGTGCTCCTGTCCAGCGGTCGGCGCCATTGATCCAGCGGATTATTCTCGCCATCGCGGCGGCCGCGGCGCTCGCGGCCGCCGTCGCCGTGGCCGTGGTGGCGGCGTCGTTCGGCGTCTATTCGCTGCTCAAGCCCGAATTCGGACCGGCCGCCGCGTCCGGGATGGTGGCGGGAATCTTCGCGGCGCTGTTCGCGGTGGTGGGTCTGGCCGCCTGGCTCAAGGCCCGTCCCCGCAAGCCCAAGCCCTCAGAGGGGGCGGGCGACCCCATGGCGCGGCTGATTCAGCTGGCCCGCGAGCGCCCGGTGATCGCCGCCGGCGCCCTGGTGGCGGGGTCGGTGATCGCCATGCGCAATCCCGCCATCACGGCCCTGGTGGTCAAGTCGTTCTTTGACAGCAAGAAGCCGGTCAAGCGCTGATAATCGGACAAATGTTCTAGGAACGCTGACCTTCATGAAGCGTTTGCTAACCGAGTGAGGCATCGGCCTCGCGTATCAGGGCAGCAAGCGCGGTCTCTTCCCAAGTGGAGAGCCGACATGGAGGCGCGTTATGCTTAGGTGGGCTATCATTTTCCTGGTCGTGGCGTTGATCGCTGGCGTCCTTGGTTTCGGCGGCATCGCCGGGACCTCCATGGGTATCGCCAAGATTCTGGCCATACTGTTCGTGATCCTGTTCGTGATCTCGCTGATCATGCACTCGGTCCGCGGGCGCGCGCCGTAGAGACCGGCCAAGACAGAGTCAGAGACGAACGGGGGCGGGCGACCGCCCCCGTTTTTCGTGTACGCTAGCCCGGCTTGCGCCGGTCCAGGGACCAGGTCCTCTCCGTCTCGAACTTCGACCCGCGCCAGCACAGGGCCGTGGCGCGAATGCAGCCGGGCTCGGTCTCGATCACATTGAACGACGGCGGGAACCCCCGCTCGCGCAGGGACAGGGTGCCGCAGCCGATGGCGTAGGTGCGCTGGTCGGCATAGGGCAGGGTGACGGCGAAGGGGGTGTGGAGGTGGCCGGTCAGGACCATGTCCACCCCGGCCTCGGCGAAGGCCCGCGCCGCCCGGCGGCCGCCCCAGACCTTGGCCGTCATCGGGCCGCCCACCACCTCGACCAGGGGGTGATGGCAGACGATGATCTTCACCGCATCGGCGTCGACCCGGTCGCTGGCCGCGGCCAGCCCGCGGATGGCGCGCCGCACCTGACGCGCCGCAGCCTGCCCCTTGGACCAGTTCATCCGGGGCTGGATGCCGCGGGCGGTGTTGAAGGCCTGGATGGACAGGTCGCCTTGCGCATAGGCCGCCGCCTCCGGTTCGCCGAAACGCGCCTCATAGCGTCTGAACGGCGCGACGATCCGGTCCACAACGCCCGCCCAGGGCGTGTCGTGATTGCCGGGGGTGAACAGCTTCGGGCCCGGCAGCCCCTCGAACCACGCCTCGGCGGCGTCGAACTCAGGCAAGCTGCCGTAGGAGGTGATGTCGCCGCTCACCAGGAGCAGGTCGAAGGGCTCGGCGCGGATGAAGTCGGCGACCCCGGCCAGGGCGGCCGGATGCTCGCCCCCGAAGTGGATGTCGGACAGCTGGATGATCCGCGCCATCAGGCGGCGGCCTCATCCCTTTCGGACCGCACCGTCTCTTCGGGAATCTCCTGGGCCGGAGGCGCCAGGGCGCGGAACGCCCCCGGGACGAAGCGGAACGTCGCATGGCGCGGCAGGCGCACGGATTCGCCGTCGAGGATGGCGGGGATATGGCCTGACGCCCACACGGCGCCGGTCTGGCACCGCCGGGCGGTCACCGCCGGGTCGTCGCGCCAGTCGCCATAGTATTCGCTGAGCAGGGTCTTGAACCCCAGCCGGAAGGCTTCGGCGGCGCCGTGGGGGTCCAGGGCGTCGGCCTCCAGGGCCTGTTCCTCGGCCCGAAGGGCGCGAGAGACCAGGGGGCACATCAGGTTCAGCGCCTCGCAGGACGACTTCGCCTGGCCGTCGAGACTGTAGTTCAGGCGGTTGGAGAAGGCGCGTCGATAGGCGTAGCGGGCATTCTCGAAGGCCCGCCGCAGCTGGCCCTCACGCACCGCCTCGCGGGCGTGCGCCCACAGGGCCGGGGCGCCGAGGATCGCGGCCACATAGAAGGCGTGCTCGCCCACCATGCCCCCGCCGATCGGTTTCTCCACCCCCTTCTGCAGGATCTCGACCAGGGCCTCCTGCCAGGGGCGCTTGCCGTAGATGGCGTAGGGCAGCATGTTCATCGTCCCGCCCGCGAGGGGCGCGACCATGGGTCCGTCCGGCCCGCACAGCGAAGCGGCCGCTCGCGCGGTGCCGTCCCCCGCCAGGACGATCAAAAGGTCAGGCTTGCGGGCCACCGCCGCCTTGAGCGCCTCGTCGACCTTGCCCGGTTCGGCGGCCACCACCTGACAGTCGCGACCAGACTCGTGCAGCAGGCTCTGCAACTCATCCTCGGCGCCGGGCGCGACGCTGCCCGAGGCGGGATTCACCAACGCCTCGATCCGGCCCAGGTGCGGACCGCTGTTCGGAAAGGCCTGCGGGTCGGCCAACTCCCCCTCTGCCGCCATCAGCCGATCCGCTGGCGCAGGTTGGCGCCGGCGTCCCGCGCCGCCTCGGTCGTGGCGGTGGCCGCGTCGCGGCTGGCCACCCGGGCCTGGCCCGAGGCGACCGCCAGCTGCGCATCGAGGACCTGCCCGCCCGCGGCGAAGGAGCCCTCCGCCGCGGCGAGGCCGATGATGCCGGCCCCGGCGATGGCGACGGCGGCGACGGCCAGCCCGAGGATCGGATGACGGCGGGCCCGCCGGTGCTCGCGCTCGTCGCGCCGACCGCGGTCGTAGGCGGCCTCCAGTTCGGCGGGCGGGGCAGCGCGAACCACCTCGACGGGTTCGGGCGCGGCGGTGCGGTGACCGAAAAATTGCATTGGAAAATCCTTAACCCGCGGGCAGCTTAGCTCGCCTGCATCAACGGCGCATGTTTTGATGAGTTCCGGTCCCGGAACCCTCCCATTGCGGCGGCGTTTGACCTCGGGGTTCTATGAGGAGTGCCGACATGACCATGAAATGGATTGCGATCGCTGGGGCTGGCCTTCTGGCCACCGCCTGCACCACCACGGGTAACACCGAGCGGAGCGCGGTGGGCGGCGCGGCGCTGGGCGCCCTCGCCGGCGCGGTGATCGGCAACAACATCGGCGGCGGCGACGCTGCCGCCGGGGCGGCCATCGGCGCGGCGATCGGCGGCACCGCGGGCGCCATTCGCGGCTGCCAGCAAGACGGCGGCTGCGGCGCGACCAACACCAATCGGCGCCAGTTCTACGATCAACGCGTCGGTCGCTACTACTATTACGATCAAGGCAGCGGCCGGTACTATTGGGAGAACGGCGAGCCCAAATACTAGGCGCTGGGCTTCCGACTTTATTCACCGAACGGATCGCGCCTGATGGCGATCCGGGCTATCTGGAAGAGCGGTCGGCCTCTGGCCGGCCGCTCTTTTATTGCGCGCCAGTCCATGGGGACCATCATGTCGAGCACCAACCAGCGCCGGCCTCTTCAGCGAGCCGTCATCGTCGCCTGCGCCCTGTCGGCGGCCGGCCTGATGGCCCAGGGCTGCGCCACCCCCCGCCGGGGTCCCCTGGTCTCCGACGCTCGCTGCACGGATTTTAACTTCCAGGTCTATTTCGAGGAACAGTCCGCGGTGGTTCCGCGGGCCGCGCGGCGGGTGATCGCCAACGCCGCGCGTCAGGCGAAAGGCTGTCCGAACGCCGTGGTCGAGGTGGTGGGGCTCGCGGACTTCCGCGGGCCGCCGGTGGCCAACCTCGCGCTGTCGCGTCAGCGGGCCGAGGCGGTGGCGCAAGCCCTCGGCAAGACCGGCTTCCCCGCCCCCGGCTTCGGCGTGCAGGGCCTCGGCGAGGCTGGCGCCCTGACGTCGCAAGGGCAGATCGAGCCCCTGCACCGCCGCGCGGATATCTACGTGCGCTTCCCCAAGCCTTGAACCCGGCGATCGCTCGCGCGGTCAGCTTGAAGATTTGGGGGGGGTGCGGAGGCGGCGGGCCGGGCAATGCCAGCCTCAAGTCGGGGGGGGCGTTACCGCCTCCGCCCTTCTAGAACCCAGCAAATGACACTATGTTCCGGTGCGGCGGCAGATATTTTTCGGCGCGCGCCCAGGGCCTATTCGGCCACCGGCAGGGCCTGAAACTCGGCCTTCGTCAACACCGTCACGAAGACGCCGCCCGTGCTGGTGAGGCCGTCCACGGGCAGGGTGCGCAGCGCGCGGCCATCGCGGATCTGCACCTGCCGCGGGCGCCCGTCGGCGACGATCACCTTCTCGATGACGCCCAACACCTGTCCCTTGGCGTCCTTCACCGTCGCGCCGACGGTCGGCGCGTTCTGCGCGACGGCGGCGGTGGCCAAGGCGACGCTCAGAACGGCGGCGGCGAGAATCAGGGGGACGGCGCGCATAGCTGGTTTCCTTCGAGACCCCTGATGTGGCCCCGCACGGTCCCGCGCACAATAGGCGCGGTCAAGCGTGACTGGAACGGGCGGCGGGCGCCCGGCGTTAGGCTGCCGAAGGACGGCCTTCGCGGTTCGGAGACGCGCCATGTTGTATCTGACCGCCAACCCCGCAACGCAGCGGGCGGACGCCGCCCGTCGACGGCCGCGCCGGGTCAATATCGGCGTCCTGATCGCGGCCGCCGTGGTCCTGTCGGCCGGCGCCCTCCAGGCGGTTGGCCACGGTCGCCACGGCGCTGCGTCCGAGACGTCGGGACCATTCTCCCATTTCCCGCACTGACCCCCTGGAGTTCCCATGACCGACAGTCAAACCACGCCCGGCGACGGCCCCCGCCTCGAAGCCACCGAGGCCCGCCAAGGCCGCCGCGGCAAGCATGTGCTGTGGATCCTGGTGATGTCCCTGGTCTTGGTCATCCTGGCTCTGTTCGGAGCCTGGGCCGCGCGCGCCCCCGACCTGGCCAAGGCGGATCCCAACGGGACCAGTCGCACATCGGCCGCCGCCAGCTTCAACGCGCCCGAGCCGTCCGCAAAGCAGGGGGACGTCACCAAGGCGCCGGGCGTGGCGGGCGAGACCCTGCCCAGCGATGCGGCCACCCAGACCCGATAAAGGCCCGGCCGACGGCGCGGTCAGACCACGGACTGGCCGCGCAGGGCCCTGATAACGAAACTGACCACCAAAAGGACGAGGAAGAGCAAGAACAGAAGCTTGGCGATCGACGCCGCAACGCCTGCCAGGGCCACGAACCCCAGATAGCCGGCGATCACCGCCAGCACCACGAACACGACAGTCCATCCCAGCATGCGAGGCCTCCTTCAGGCTCTTGCGCCCAGAACGCGAAACGGCCGGCGGGTGTTCCCACCGGCCGTCGCACGTCTTGTTATTTGACCGCCTAGGTGGCCGGAATTTTCGGTCGCGAGGGATGGAAGAACAGGGCCTGGCCGATGGCCGCCTTCACCGTCTCCGGTTGGAACGGCTTGGTGATGAGGAAGGTGGGCTCGGGCCGTTCCCCCGTGAGCAGCCGCTCGGGGAAGGCGGTGATGAAGATCACCGGAACATTGTGCTCGGCGAGAATGTCCTTCACCGCGTCGATGCCCGAGGACCCGTCAGCCAGCTGGATGTCCGCCAGCACGAGGCCGGGGGTGCGCCGATTGACCGCGTCCGTCGCCTCGCGGCGGGTGGCGGCGATGTCCAGCACCTGGTGACCCAGTTCCTTGACCAGGGCCTCGATATCGGCGGCGATCACCGGCTCGTCTTCGATGATCAGGACTTCGGTGGCCAGCTCGGCGTCGATCTCGGCCTGCGCCTCAGAGATCAACCGTTCGACCTCCTCGAAATCGGCGCCGAGGATCTGCGCGGCTTCGCTGGGGGTAAAGCCTTCCAGCGCCGTGAGCAGGAAGGCCTGCCGCGACCGCGGTGCGATCCGCATCAGCCGCTGGGAGGCGTCGGTGTCGTCAAGGTCATCCTCGCGGCCCTCCAGCATCGCCCCGGTGGTGCACCAGATGGCGTGGAAGACGTGATAAAGGGCGACGCGGGGCGTCAAGGCCGGGTCGAGGGTCCGCTCACCGGCGGCCAGGGCCTCCAGGGAGACCCGCACATAGTTGTCGCCGCTCACCTGATCGCCGGTGAGGGCCCGCGCGTAGCGGCGGATATAAGGCAGATGCGGCGCCAGCCGGGCTAGAAGACTCATACGCCTCCCCACAGAGTGAATGACCTGTTGCAGGCTTAGGCCGCGCTCAACACGAACGCGCGCCACTGCGCTCCCAAGGGGATGCAGATGTCGCCCCGACAGGACTGGAACGAACCACTTAAGCCCGGGTTCCGATCGGGCCGCATCATTTTTATCCAAAAACGAGCTTTGCCGCAGGGAACTTTCCCATCCGACTGGCGTTGTCTGGGAGTCGGACATAACAGGGGGCGACAGCGCATTCGTGCGCGGCCAAGGCAATGATTGAACAAAGGTCCATGGATCAACGGCGAAAAGGCGATCCGTCGCTCGACGAGGCGCGTCTGCGCCAGCAGGCGATCGGCGTGAAACTGCGTCAGATGTTCGATCAGGTCGTAAACGAACCTGTCCCTGACGAGTTCCTCGACATCCTCAAACGGGCTGACCGCCGCGAGGCGGGGCAGGATTGATGGACGCCACCTCCAAGCCCGTCGAAGCCGATCCCGCGAGGGAAGCGGCCTTCAAGCGTGAACTGGTGGGACTGATCCCGCACCTCCGCGCCTTCGCCCGGACCCTGGCCGGCGACCCGACCGCAGCCGACGACCTGGCGCAGGACGCCATGATGAAGGCTTGGGACGCCCGCGCCAGCTATCAGATGGGCACGAACATGAAGGCCTGGACCTTCATGATCCTGCGTAACCAGTTCTATTCCGAGAAGCGCCGCTCCTGGCGCCAGACACAACTGGATCAGGAGGCCGCCGAGCGCACGCTGGTGGCCGTCGATGATCCGTCCTCGCCGGTGGCGTTGGACGAGCTTCGCCTGGGCCTGGGCATGCTGCCGCCCGAGCAGCGCGAGGCCCTGATCCTCGTGGGCGCCGGTGGTTTCGCCTATGAGGAGGCCGCCGAGATCTGCGGCTGCGCCGTGGGCACCGTGAAAAGCCGCGTCAGTCGCGCCCGACGGGCCCTTCAGGGAATCCTTGAAGGCGGCCACTATGATCGCGACGGCGCCTCCGCGGGAGACGCCATGCGCTCGATTCTGGCGGATGCGGAGCGTCTGAGCACCCTGCGGTGATCCCGTTGAGGCGGATGGCCTGGCGCGACCTGACCATCCGCTTCAGGCTTGGCGCCGCCCTGGCCATCGCCCTGGTTCCAGTGCTGGCCCTGGGCGCCGCCCAGTCGTTCATGGGTTTCCGTAACGACGCCGCCGACCGCCAGACCAGCCTGATGGCGGCGGCGGACCGCAGCGCCCTGCTGGCCCGGTCTCGGGTGCACAACGCCGCTGTCCTGCTCGAGACCCTGAGGCCTGAGGCCGTTGGCTTCCAGTGCGCGCCCCGGCTGCGCGACCTGGTCGGCCGCGCTCCCGAATACGCCAATCTGGTGCGCTTCGACGCCGCCGGCCGGGTCGCCTGCGCGGCGGGGACGGTGCGCCCCGATCCCGGGCGGGCGTTGATGATGCAGCGCCTGCAGCGCGGTCGCCGCCTGGTGGTGACCAGCACCGCCGCCGGCGTCTATTCGGATGAGCCCGCCATCGTCGCCGCCCTGCGCTCGGATCGTGACGGCCGCTTCGACGGCGCCCTGGCGGCCGTGATCCGCATCTCGAGCCTGAAGCCCGACCTGTCCGCCCGCGACCTGCCCGACGGCACCGAGGTCGCCCTGATCAGCCGCGACGGCCATTTTCTCATCCGCAGCGCGCCGGGGGTGTTCATCGCCCCGCCGCCCCACACCGGTCGGGGCGCCATCTTCTACAAGGGCCGCGACTCCGGCGGCGCGATGCGTGTCTTCGCCACCGCGCCCCTGGTGGGCCAGGATGTGCGGGTGGTGCTGTCTGCGCCCAGTCCCGGCCTGTTCTCCTGGGCGCGGCTGAACCCCCTGTCCACCGTGCTGCTGCCGCTGGCGGCCTTCGCGATCGCCCTGCTGGCGGTGTGGGTGGTGGCCGAGCGGGTGGTCGTGGTCTGGCTGCACTACCTCCA
Organism: Caulobacteraceae bacterium; assembly: GCA_965279095.1. Lineage (GTDB taxonomy): Bacteria > Pseudomonadota > Alphaproteobacteria > Caulobacterales > Caulobacteraceae > CBDIHH01. The sequence goes on along the minus strand of CBDIHH010000007.1, from coordinate 660,309 downwards.
GCGGATCGCCGCCATCTACGCCCGCGGCCGTTTCACGGTGCGTCCCCTCCGGGTGGACCATGCGCCCCCCGAGATCCGCGCCCTGGGCCACACCCTCAATGTGATGGCCGAGGCGATCACCATGCGCGACCAGACGCTGCATGAGAACCTCGCCCAGAAGGACGCGCTGATGCGCGAGATCCATCACCGGGTGAAGAACAACCTGCAGGTGATCACTTCGCTGCTCAACATGCAGCAGCGCGCCCTCACCGATCCCGCCGCCCGGGCGGCCATGTCCGACACCCGCCAGCGCATCAGCGCCATCGCCCTGATCTATCGCGCCCTCTACCAGGGCCCGGACCTGAAAAAGGTCGACCTGCGGCCCTTCCTCGAGGAACTCACCGCCCAGCTGCTCGCCAGCGAGGCGCACCAGCCGGGGGTGCGCACCCTGTTCGAGGCGGACGAGTTGATCGTCGATCCCGACAAGCTGGCGCCTTTGGCCCTGTTCGCCGTCGAGGCCATCAGCAACGCCCAGAAGCACGCCTTCGGCCCGGCCGGCGGCTTGCTCAAGGTCCGCTTCGCCCTGGACGGCGATGAGGCGGTGCTGGAAATCTCCGACGAGGGGGCCAAGGACCAGCCCGCCCTGGTCACCGCCGGGGTCGGGCGGACCCTGATGACCGCCTTCGCCCGGCAGCTTCGCGGCCGCTGCGAGGTGTTCGCCAACGAGGCCGGCGGGGTGACCGCGCGGCTGGTGTTCCCCACTCCTGAAGCCTCAACGGAACCCCATTCTGAAACGGCTGCTCCCAGGGGGAACCAAGCTGCAGCGTAGGCGTTTGAGGCTCACCAAGAGGGAGAACTCACTATGCGTAAGCTGATCGTGCTGATGGTTGTGGCCGCAGGTCTGACGGTTGCCGCGTGCAACACCGTCGAAGGCGCCGGCAAGGATGTCTCGGCTGCGGGTAACGCCGTCTCGAGCACGGCCTCCGACGCCAAGAAATAAGGCCATCCCGCGGGATCGCGGGGGACCTTTCAAAAGCCCTGTCGCAGAGATGCGGCGGGGCTTTTTCTTGGCCTCGAGGGGTGGCGCTACGCGGCGGCGCGGAAGGCCGGGTTGCGGCGGTACAGGCCCCGGCGGCCGGTGATGGGGCGGAAGGCGTCGGTCACCCCCAGGGCGGTCTCATTCAGTCCCAGGATCAGGCAGCCGTCCTCGGGCAGGGCCAGGGCGATCTGCTCGAGCACCCGCTTGCGGGTGGCCTCCTCGAAGGCCGACAGTACATTGCGGCAGAAGATGACGTCGAACTGCCCAAGGCCGCGCAGGTCGTTCATCAGATTGACCCGGCGCCAGCGCACCTGCTGACGCATCCGCGGCGACAGGCCCCAGGTCTCCTCGTTGCGCTCGAAATACTTGATCAGCAGGCGGGACGGCAGGCCGCGCTGGACCTCGAACTGGGTGTAAAGGCCCGCCTGGGCCTTATCCAGGCAACGGTCCGACAGGTCGCAGGCCAGAATCTCTGCCTTCAGCCCGGGGAAGCGGTCGCGCTCCTCCTCGATCAGCATGGCCAGGGAATAGGGTTCCTGCCCGGTGGAGCAGCCCAGGCTGAGCAGGCGGATGGGGGTGTCGCGCCCGGCCAGGGTCGGCAGGATGTCGGTGCGGAACTGCTCGAAGGGGGTGCGGTCGCGGAAGAACATGGTCTCGGTATTGGCCATGGCCTCCACCGCGGCCCAGATCAGCCGCTCCTCGCGATGGGCGGCGATGGCCAGGATCAGCTCATGGATGCTGGCGAAGCCCTCGCGCCGCGCCACCGGCGCCAGGCGGCTATCCACCAGATAGGCCTTGTCCGGGTCGATCACCACGCCGGAGCGGCGGCGCACCAGTTCGGTAAGGACGAGGTTTTCCTCGGGGCTCATATAAGGCCCGCCTCGGCGAACTTGGATTCGATGATGTCGCCGTCGAAGGGCTTCATGATGTATTCCGCCGCGCCGCTGTCGAGGGCCTCGGCGATACGGGCCGGGTCGGATTCCACCGTGCAGAAGACCACCACCGGCGCGTCGCCGCCCGGCTCCTTGCGCAGCTGGCGCAGGAAGTCGATGCCGTTCATCAGCGGCATGTTCCAGTCCAGCAGGATGCCGTCGGGCATGGACGAGCGACACCAGGCGAGCGCCTCCACCCCATCGGACGCCTCGACCACGCCGAAGCCGATGTCCTCAAGGATGCGGCGCGCGACCTTGCGGATCACGCGGCTGTCATCGACGACCAGGCAGGTCTTCAAGGCGAACGGCTCCCTGTCCAAGGGGCCAGTTTGCGCCGCCGTTCGTTAAGGAGCGGTTTGAATTGACCGCCGCGGACGGGGCTTCAGGGCAGGGGCAGTCGCACCCGCGCCGTGACCTGTCCCTCGCCGGCCTGGGCCTCGACGCTGCCCCCAGCGGCCGCCACCAGGGCGTGCAGATAGAAGGCCTGCACCCATTGGCCCGCCAGGCCCTCCGATAGGGGCTCGCCGCGCAGGCCCTCGGCGGTCTCCGCGCGCAGGCGCGCCCGAGGCCCGCGGCAGTCCACGTCGATGACGAAGGCGTCGCCCTCGGGGCCGGCGGTGACGCGGGCCACCCCGCCGGTGGGCAGGGCCTGGCCGCCCAGCTGCGCCAGGTTGAGCAGGGCCCGGGCGGCGGGCTTGTTGAGCGCCGGGGCCGTCACGGCCCAGTCGAGCTCGGCGCGCATGTGCTCGAACACGCCCCGGGTGAGGGACTCCAGCTCGCGGGCGTCGAAGGTGTCGGCGGAGGCCGAGGCCCCGAAGGCCACCCGGGCGAAGGTCAGGGCGGCCGCCAGCTTGCGCGCGCTGGCGGCGATCAGGTTCATGGCGTCCTCGCGCATGTCCTGGGCCTGGTCGTCCTCCATCAGGTCGAGGCCGGAGACGATGGCGCTCACCGGGCTGATCAGGTCATGGCAGATCTTGGCCGCCACCAGGGCGGCCAGCTCCGGGCCGGCGGCGGAGGGCGACAGGGTCGGTTCGCGCTGGGGCGAGGGGGCGGCGGCGTCTGACATGCGGCGAAGCTGACCTGATTTGGGGGTTTGTGGAACCGCCGAGCCCGTGGCAAGCAGCGGCATGAGCGCCCAGTTCCTAGAACCCGGCATGATGGTGCGCCACCCCGACCAGCCCGACTGGGGCCTGGGGCAGGTGCAGAGCGTGGCCGGCCTGCTGGTCACCGTCAATTTCGAGGAGGCGGGGAAGCAGGCGATCAACAGCGCCCGGGTGACCCTGGTCCAGGTCGGCCTTGACCCTCGCGATCGGCGCTGACCGGGCCGTCAGGGCTCGCGGTCGTCGTCGTCGAAGCCCTGGCGCGAGGAATGGAAGGCCAGGGCCATCAGCCCGCCGCCAATGGCGGCCGTCACCATCACCCCCAGTCCCAGGGCGATATAGCCGTGCACGCTCACCCCGCCCAGCCGCTGCAACAGCAGGGCCCCGCAGGCGAAGACGGCGAGGCCGGCCAGCAGGCTGATCGCCAGCAGGGTCCAGGTGCGTTTCATCCGATGCGCCTCTTCGCCGGCTTCCGCCCCCGGCCCGGGCGATGCTACAGACACCACAACGGGGGAGACGGGCAATGGTCGAAGCAGCGGCGGCGCAGGACGACGAGCGCGCCAACATCCGCACCGTGGTGGCGGCGTCCTCGGCCGGCACCACCTTCGAATGGTACGACTTCTTCATTTTCGGCACCCTGGCCAGCCTGATCTCGAAGAACTTCTTCTCGGGCGTCAACGAGACCGCCGGCTTCATCTTCGCCCTGGGCGCCTTCGGGGCGGGTTTCGCCTTCCGCCCCCTGGGCGCGCTGATCTTCGGCCGGCTGGGCGACCGCATCGGCCGCAAGGCCGCCTTCCTGATCACCGTCACCATGATGGGCGGCGCCACCATCGCCATCGGCCTGCTGCCCACCTATGCGCAGGCGGGGCTGATCGCCCCGGCCCTGCTGATCGCCCTGCGCATCATCCAGGGCATCGCCCTGGGCGGCGAATACGGGGGCGCGGCGGTCTATGTGGCCGAGCATTCCCCGACCCCGCGACGGGGCGAGTTCACCGGCTGGATCCAGGTGTCCGCCTCCCTGGGGCTGATCGGCGCCCTGCTGGTGATCCTGGTGACCCGCCGCGCCGTCGGCGAGGAGGCCTTCGCCGCCTGGGGCTGGCGGATCCCCTTCCTGCTGTCGGCGGGCCTGCTGGCGGTGTCCCTGTGGATGCGCCTGCGGCTGCAGGAGAGCCCCGCCTTCGAGAAGATGCGCGCCGAGGGGACCCACTCCAAGGCCCCCTTCACCGAGGCCTTCGTCCGCTGGCCCAACCTCAAGATCGTGCTGATCGCCCTGTTCTCGATCCTGCTGGCCCAGGGCGCGGTCTGGTACACGGCCTTCTTCTACGCCCAGTTCTTCATCGAGCGGATCCTGAAGGTCGATCCGGTGATGGTGAACTGGCTGATGATCTGCCTGACCCTGGCGTCGGCGCCCTTCTACGTCTTTTTCGCCTGGCTGTCGGACCGGGTGGGCCGCAAGCCGGTGATGCTGGCCGGCATCGCCCTGGCTATGGTCGCCATCATCCCCGTCTTCCACCAGGCCAGCGTCCTGGCCAACCCGGCGCTGGCCCACGCCACCGCCGCCACGCCCGTGGTGGTTGTCGCCGACCCGGCCGACTGCAGCCTGCAGTTCGATCCGGTGGGCAAGGCGGCCTTCGTCACCTCCTGCGACATCGCCAAGAGCGTCCTGGCCAACGCCGGCATCTCCTACGCCAATCAGGCGGCCCCGGCGGGGACGCAGGCCACGGTCCGGATCGGCGAGGCGACGGTCCCGTCCGTCTCCGGCGCCGGCCTGCCCGCCGCCGAGGTCAAGGCCCTCAAGGCCGCCACCGAGGCGCGTCTGAAGGGCGCGCTGGCGGCCGCCGGCTATCCGGCCAAGGCGGACCCGCAGTCGGTCAATTTCGCCGGCGTGTTCGGGGTGATGATGGTCCTGGTGGTCGCCGCCACCGCCCTCTACGGGCCGATGGCCGCCTGCCTGGTGGAGCTGTTCCCCACGCGGATCCGCTACACGGCGATGGCCTTCCCCTATAACATCGGCACCGGCTGGGTGGGGGGCTTCCTGCCGTTCGTGGCCTTCGCCATGGTGGCGGCCAAGGGCGACATGTATTTCGGCCTCTGGTACCCGGTGATCGCCTCGGCCATCGCCCTGGTCGTCGGCCTGCTGTTCCTCCCCGAGACGCGGGGGCGCGACCTCCACGAGGGCTGAGCCTCAGCCGACCGCCGTCGCCTCCACCGCCAGCGCGGCCAGGGCGGCCATCTCCGCCTCGGGTTCGCCACGGATGATGCGCACCACGTGCAGGCCCTGCCGGGCCAGGTCCGCCAGGGCTGTCGGCGAGGCGCTGGCGCCGTCCAGGCGCCGGGCGTCGCGCCGCGCCAGGGCCGCCACCTGCGGATCGCAGCCTTCGTCGACAGCCAGGACGTCCGCCTCGGCGAGCACCCGCGCGGCCTTCAGGGTGAGGCTGTCCGCCGGTCCGGCGCCCGGAATGAAGGTCACCCGGCCCACCCGCGTCACGCCTTGCGCGATGGCCTGGCGCATCAGCGTCTCGGCGCCCGCCATGTCGTCGGCCAGGGCCGCCGCCGCCGCCGGGCCGGACAGCACGCCGCGCAGGAAGCCCCGCCGCTGGGCCAGGTCGGGGAAGGCGGCGCGGACCTCGTCCTGCAGGCGGCGCATCAGCACCGCGACCCGGCCGGCCCCCTGCGGCACCCGCGCCTCGATATCGCTGCGCAGCAGGCTGGCCAGGAGGGGGGCCGACCCGCCGGTGCCGATGGCGGCGACCACCTCGCCGCGGTCGATCACGGCCGGGGTGGTGAAGTCGCACAGGGCGGGGCGGTCGGCGACATTGACCGGCACATGGGCGGCGCGGGCCGCCGCCGCCGCCCGGCTGGCGAAGGCCTCGTCCGCGCTGGCGACGAAGGCCAGCACGGCGCCGGCGTAGGCGGCCGGGTCGCAGGCCGCCTCGCCGTCGATGCGATCGACCTGGGCTGGCGAGCCGATGAACAGGCGCGCCTTGGCCTCGGCGCCCTCGCCCGATCCGGCGATGACCACGCGGCGGCCGTGCAGGGAATAGAAGGCGGGAAAGGCGTCCATCCGCCGATCTAGGCCGCCGCCGCCGTCGGCGGGAAGGACAATCTGCGCCCCGCCGCGCGCGGTGAAACGTCGATACCGCTTCATTAAGCAATTTGCGGCAGGCTGACCGTTCAAACGAGACGCGGCGGCGCCTCGCCCCCCTTAACGCGGCTCTCCGCCGCCAACCAAGGCGTCCCGACCTTGCCGACCGCCTCCCACGCCACCGCGAAGCTCGGCCTCGGCGCGGCCCAGTTCGGGCTGGACAACGCCGGCCCCTCCCAGCGGGGCCGCTCCCCCGAGAAGGAGGCGGCCGACAGCCTGTCGATCGCCGCCCGCGCCGGCATCCCCATGCTCGACGCCGCCCTGTCCTTCGCCGGCGCCGAGGCGGCCCTCGGCCGCGCCATGCCGCGCCCCAACCCCTTCCGCGTCATCGCCAAGACGGTGCGCTCCGACAAGGGTCCCGACTTCGTCGAGGCCGAAGCCCGCGCCTCGCTCACCCGCCTGGGCCTGCAGGCGGCCGACACCATCCTCGTTCAGTCGGCCGGCGACCTGTTCGGTCCGCACGGCATGGCCATGTGGGACCGGCTGCGCAAGCTCAAGGACGAGGGCCTGTTTCGCCGCATCGGCGTGTCCGCCTTCGCCTCCGACGACCCCGTCGGCCTGGCGCGGCGCTTCAAGCCCGATGTGGTTCAGGTGCCCGCCAGCCTGCTCGACCAGCGCCTGATCGTCTCCGGCGCCCTGGCCGAGCTCAAGGGCATGGGGGTCGAGGTGCACCTGCGGTCGATCTTCCTGCAGGGCCTGCTGTTCCTGCCGCCGGACCGGGTGCCGGCGGCGCTGAAGGGCGCCTCCAGCCGCCTGTCGCGGGTGCGCCGCATCATCGCCGAGGGCCGCAGCGACCCGCTGCAGGCCGCCCTCGGCTTCGCCCTGTCTCGCCAGGAGGCCGCCATGGTGATCGTCGGCGTCACCTCGGCCGCCGAGCTCCAGGCCATCATCGCCGCCGCCGCCAGCCCCCCGCCCGACCTCGACTGGGACGACATGGCCCTGGACGACGAGACCGCCCTGGATCCGCGCGCCTGGGCCGCGGCCTAAACCACCCCCAACCCCGATCATCCCCGCGAAAGCGGGGACCCAGGTTTTAATGAGTGTGGCCGCATCTCATAACCGTGGGCCGCAAGGTCACGCGGTCAGCGCTCTCGCCTGATTGGCCTCGTTCGCGAGGCAAAGAACCTGGGTCCCCGCTTTCGCGGGGATGACCGGATATGGGTGACTTCTACCGCCCCGCCCACGCCTTGAACGGGTCGACGAACGTCCGCTTGAGAGCCTGCGCCACCGCAGGGTGGGTGATGTCCCCGTCGAGCACGTTCAGGCCCCGCGCCAGGTGCGGGTCGTCGGACAGGGCGTCGAGCCCCTTGTCGGCCAGGGCCAGGCCGAAGGGCAGGGTGGCATGGACCAGGGCCTCCGACGCGGTGCGCGGCGCCGCGCCCGGCATGTTGGCCACGCAGTAGTGCACCACCCCCTCGACCACATAGGCGGGCTTGTCGTGGGTGGTGGGGTGCGAGGTTTCGAAACAGCCCCCCTGGTCGATGGCCACATCCACCAGCACCGAGCCCGGCTTCATCCGCGACAGGTGCGAGCGGCGCACCAGCTTGGGCGCCCTGGCCCCGGGCGCGAGGGCGGCGCCGATGACGACATCGGCCAGCAGGATCTCCTCCTCGATGGCGTCAAGGGTCGAATAGCGGGTGCGCACCCGGCCGAGGAACAGGTCGTCCAGTTCGCGCATGCGCGGCACCGACCGCTCAATGACCACCACCTCGGCGCTGAGCCCCGCCGCCATGCGCGCGGCGTTGGCGCCGACAACCCCGCCGCCGAGCACGCAGACCCGCGCCGGCGGCACGCCAGGCACGCCGCACAGGAGCAGGCCCATGCCGCCGTTGTGCTTGAGCAGGGTCTCGGCGGCCGAGAAGACGGCGATGCGGCCGGCGATCTCCGACATCGGCGCCAGCAGCGGCAGACGACCCTGGGCGTCGGTGACCGTCTCATAGGCGATGGCGGCGGCGCGTGAGGCGGCCAGGCCCTTCGCCTGGGCGGGGTCGGCGGCCAGGTGCAGATAGGTGAACAGGATGTGGCGCGGCTTCAGCCGCTCCCACTCGGCCGTCTGCGGCTCCTTGACCTTGACGATCAGGTCGCAGGCCTCGAACACGGCGGCCCCGTCAGGGGCGATCTGCGCCCCGGCCCGCTTGTAGAGCAGGTCCCCGTAGCCGGCCCCCAGGCCTGCGCCGGTCTCCACCAGCACCTGGTGGCCATGCGCCACATATTCGCGAACGGCGGTGGGCGTCAGGCCGACCCGGTATTCGCCGGGCTTGATCTCACGGGGAACGCCGACGCGCATGGGGGCTCCTGCAGTGTAGGGCGCACATCTGCCGGGCTCCGGCCCCGGTGCGCAAGCGCCGGGCGGGCCCTAGGCCGCGTTGCGCATCACCTGGCGCTCGATCCAACCGTAGGTCTTCTCCAGCCCCTGGCGAAGGCTGGCCGAGGGGGCCCAGCCGAGCTTCTCGGCGATCAGGCGGTTGTCGGAGTTGCGGCCGCGCACGCCCACCGGGCCGGGGATGTGGTTGATGTGGATGGTCTTGCCGGCGATGTCGGCAACCGTCTCCAGCAGCTGGTTGATGGTGACCATCTCGTCGGAGCCGATGTTGACCGGGCCCTCCCAGTCCGAGCGCAGCAGGCGGGTCGAGCCCTCCAGGCATTCGTCCACATAGAGGAAGCTGCGGGTCTGAAGGCCGTCGCCCCACATGTCGATGGTGTCACCGCTCTTGGCCTGGGCGACCTTGCGGCACATGGCGGCGGGGGCCTTTTCCTTGCCGCCGTCCCAGGTGCCTTCGGGGCCGAAGATGTTGTGGTAGCGCGCCACCCGATTCTGCATGCCGTGGTTGCGGTTGTAGGCGAGGAACAGGCGCTCGGAGAACAGCTTCTCCCAGCCGTATTCGCTGTCGGGGGCGGCCGGATAGGCGGAGTCCTCGGCGCAGTTGGGATTGTCGGGATCTTCCTGGTTGTAGGCCGGGTACATGCAGGCGGACGAGGAGTAGAACACCCGCTTGATGGTCCGCTTGTGCGCTGCGTCCGCCACGTTCAGGTTGATGGTGGCGGAGTTGTGCATGATGTCGGCGTCGTGCTCGCCGGTGAAGATGTAGCCGGCGCCGCCCATGTCGGCGGCCAGCTGATAGACCTCGTCGAAGCGGCGGTCGATCACGCCGCGCACCGTCGGCTGGTCGCGCAGGTCGCCGATGACGAAGTCGTCGGCCTCGGTCTCGGCGTATTCGTTGAACTTCAGGTCGACGCCGCGGACCCAGAAGCCCTCGCGTTTCAGCCGCTTGACCAGATGGCCGCCGATGAAGCCGCCCGCGCCCAGAACCAATGCCGTTTTCATGTCAGTCTCGATGCTTCTGGGGGGGGCCTAGACCGGCTTGGCGTAGATGCACAGATGCCAGCCCATGCTGCGCTCGAGCGCCTCGAACATCTCGCGGGGCATGGCCTTGAACCAGGGCTGCACCTCGTATTCGTATTGCACGTATTTCTCGATCACATAGGGGAAGATGTGGGTCTGGTCGATCCGCGTCACCTCGAACCCGCCGGCGGCGAACAGCTCGCGGACCTCGTCGTGGGTGTAGCGGAAGGCCACCGGGCAGCCGTTCTGGGCCTCGGGCTGGTCAAGCCCCGCCTCGATCATGATGTCCTTCCACGAGTTCTTTCCGTAGAGCATCACGCGGAACTCGCCGTCGTCCTTGATCAGCTTGCGGGCCTGGGCGATCACCCGGTCCGGATGCGGAGTGTGGTGGATGACGCCGAAGGAATAGATCAGGTCGAAGTCGCGCTCGGTGATGAATTCGCTGAGGTGCTCGGCGTCCCCGGCCACGAACTGGCCCGTCAGCCCGAACACCTCGAACCGCTGCTTGGCGACCTTCATGCTCTCGTCCGACAGGTCGGTGCCGTGATAGTCGGCCCCGGCGCGGGCGAAGTTGGTGGAATCCGTGCCGATGCCGCAGCCGATCTCCAGCACCTTCTTGCCGGCCCAGCGGGGGAAGTCGGCGAAGCCCGGGATGTGCGGCTCGACGAAATACTTCCGCTCCTCGACGTCGTCGAAATATTCCTTGGTGCCGACGGGCTTGGTGGAGTGGCGGATGTTGCAGGGGCGCCGGTTCCAGTAGTCCTGGACGTCCTGCACGGTCGCGCCGGGCACGATCTGCGGATGGTAGTCGACGGTGATCTGCGACATGGGAGGAGCCTTCCTTGACGCCGCCGGTCCCTAGCCGAGCAGGCCGATGCGGCGATAGCCGTCGGCGACCTGTTCGGCGAAGTGGGCCGGGGTGAGTTGCTGGGCGCGCGCCAGGGCGCGGTCGGACAGATATTCCCTCAGGGCCTTGTCGCCCACAAGGCGCTCGATCTTCTCGCGCATCTCGCGCACATCGAACGGATCCACATAGAGGGCCGCGTCGCCGCAGACCTCCGGCATCGACGAGACCTTGGACGTCAGGCAGGGCAGGCCGAAGGCCATGGCCTCCACCAGGGGCAGGCCGTAGCCCTCGTAGAGCGACGGGAACACCAGGGCCATGGCGGCGGAATAGAGGTAGCGCAGGTCCTCCACCGAGACGTGGTCGAGGAACCGGACCTTGCGGGTGATGCGCGGGTCGGAGGACTTCAGCAGCCAGCCGATCTCCTCCTCCCACATCCAGGCCTTGGGGCCGGCCACCACCAGGGGCACGTCGGTATCGGCCTCGACATAGGCGCGCAGCAGCCGGCCGAGGTTCTTCTTGGGCTCGATGGCCCCGACGAACAGGACATATTGCTGGGGGTTCAGCTCCAGCCGGCGCAGCACCTTGGCCTGGTCGCGCATCTCCGGCCCGCGCAGGGGCTTGAAGCGCGACGGCTGTTCGGTGACGACGATCTTCTCCTCGGGCACGTCCAGCAGCTTCACCAGGTCGGACTTGGAGTGCTCGGAGACGGTGAACACCAGGTCGGCCTCGGCCACGGCGATGCGGTGGCGGCGCAGCAGCTCGTTCTTGTCGTCGAGGGTGGTGTAGGGCAGCCGCAGGGGGATCAGGTCGTGGATGGTGACGATCTTCTTTGGCTTGCCGGGGCCCTTGATGCGGATCGGCAGCGGGAAGGTCAGGTGGAGGGCGTCGACCTCCTCCGGCAGGGTGATGTCGAGATATTTGCCGAACGACCAGCTGCGCTGCCAGGCGACCTGATAGAGGCGGCTGCCGTTGATGGCGCCGGTGGCGAACCGCTGGGCCTGCGGCATCACCACCACCTCGGTCTCGGGGATGGTGTCCACCGACGGCGGGTCGTTGGCCCAGGCCCGGCGCAGGGTGTCGAACTGGCGCAGGTATTTGGCCAGGACCGAGCGGTCGCGCAGGTTCTGCTCTTCGTGGAAGGCGACCTCGCGCAGCAGGGGATCGGCGCCCTTGGGGATGGGGTGGCCGTAGAGGACGCTGGTCCTGGCGCCCAGGGACGTCAGGGCGGCCTCCAGCAATCCGGTATAGGTCTTGATGCCCGTCCCGTATTTCATCGAGAGGTTGTAGCCATCGATCAGGACGCGGGGAGACTCCATGGTCCTAGCCGCGGCCCACGTGAACGATGGTGGCGTCGCCGCCGTCCGGCAGCACGCGCCAGCAGTCGATGATGGTCACCCCGGCCTTGCACAGCAGGTCCGCCGCCTCGGCATACTCCCGCGAAGGGGTGGCGATGACGATGGTCGAGGCGTTGCGCACCGCGTCGGCCAGGTTCTGGCCGTAGCGGACCTTGTCCTTGAGGGCCCAGCGGGCGCCTTCCATGGCCAGCGGGTCGTAGACCGCGACGCTGATCCCGGCCGAGGCCAGGTCGCCGGCGATCATAACCCCCTGGCTTTCCTCGACCACCGGGGTGTCGGGCTTGTAGGCCATGCCCAGCACCGCCACCTCGCGCGAGGCGTCCAGGTTGCGGCGGACGATCTTGGTGATGCGGTCGATCTGGTGTTTGTTGATCGCCTCGCCGGCCAGGGCGATATCGGCCCTCGCCCCCACCCGCTCGGCCAGTTTGCCGAACGCGATGTTGTCGCGGGGAAAACAGGGGCCGCCAAAGCCGAGGGCGCCCTGCAGGTATTTGCCGCCGATGCGGGTGTCCTTGCCCAGCGCCTGGGTGACCACCGCCACGTCGGCGCCCGGCAGGCCCTCGCAGATCTCCGCCAGCATGTTGGCGAAGGAGATCTTGGTGGTGACATAGGTGTTGACCGAGATCTTGGTGATCTCGGCGTTGACCAGGTTCATGCGCTGGATCGGCGGGTCGTTGTTGGTGGAGCTCTTGTAGACGGCCTCCAGCACGTCGCCGGCGCGCGGGTCGCTCTCGCCCAGCAGGATCATGTCCGGATAGAGCATGTTGCGCACCACCGACCCCAGGGCGATGAACTCCGGATTGTAGGTCAGGCCGAGATTGTCGCCGACCGTGCGGCCCGACGCCGCCTCGAGGGCTTCACGGATTTCGCCCTGGGTCGAGCCGGGCATCACCGTCGAGGTGATGTTGACCACATGGTAGCGGTCGGTGGTCTTCAGGGCCTCGCCGATGGCGCGCACCGCGTCGAGCACGAAGCGGTTGGTGAACACGCCGCTCTCGTCGGACGGCGTGGGCACGATGATGAAGCTGATGTCGGTGTGCGGGATGGCGTCCGCATAGTCATGGGTGGCCCGCAACCGGTCGCGCGAGGCGTCGATCAGCTCCTGCAGCTGCGGCTCCACCACCGGGGCCTTGCCGGCGTTGATGCTGTCGACGAAATAGGCGTTCAGGTCCACGCCGATGACGTTGTGGCCCTTGCTGGCGAGCACGGCCGCGAGAGGCGAACCGAGCTTGCCGAGTCCAACAACGCAGATATCCATCAGTCCCCCCTTGTGGAGCGGTGTGAGTGGTCGGCCGCGCGAGACGCGCGCCGGGGGCCGGCTTGGCTAGGCGACAGCGGGGGCCATGAATTCGTCGAGTTCGTCGAGGGTCATCAGGCCGGTGCTGCGGCCGCCCGACAGGCCCATGAACTTATTGCACATGGAGCGCAGCATGCCGAGGTCGTGCGAGGCGAACACGAAGATCGTCGCGCCCTCAACCACCTTGAGCAGGCGGGCCTGGGCCTTGTGCCGGAACGAGGCGTCGCCCACGCCCAGCCATTCGTCCATCAGCAGGATGTCGGCGTCCACGGCGGTGGTGATGCCGAAGGCGAGGCGCGCGACCATGCCCGCCGAATAGGTCTTCACCGGCATGCCCAGGAAGGGGCCCAGCTCGGTGAACTCGGCGATCTCCTCGGTGCGTTCCTTCACCTGGCGGTTGGAGAGACCCATCACCAGGCCGCGAAGCTTGATGTTCTCCAGGCCGGTGGCGAAGGGGTCCATGCCGGTCATCAGGTCCAGCAGGGAGGCCACCTTGCCTTCGACCAGGACGACGCCCTCGTCGGGGGCGTAGGCCCCGGCGATGGTGCGAAGCAGGGTGGTCTTGCCGGCGCCGTTGTGGCCCACCAGACCGAGGCGATCGCCGGCCTTGAGCTGAACGGTGACGTTCTTCAGCGCCGTGACCATGGGCGGGCTCGCCGGCCCCCGGCGGCCGAGCGCGCCGCCCACGGCCGCGGTGATGTGGCGCTTGAGCGAGCGCTGGTCGGCCCCGAAGACGGGGAACTGGACGGTCAGACCGCGGATGTCGATGTTGGCCATGGCGTCAGAGATAATGCACGATCCGGCGTCGCACCGCCGCGAACAATCCGAAGGTGAAGATCCACCCGGCGAGACCCATGACGAGCAGGTAGATCACGCTATCCAGCTTCATAGGATGGCCCAGCAGCGGATCGCGTACGACAGCGATCATATGGGCCAGGGGATTGACCTGCTGCAGCAGGGTGGACAGCGAGGCCGCCTTGCTCATGTCGGCGGGAATCCAGATCACGGGCGTGAGGAAGAACATCAGCTGCATGACGGTGCCGATGACCTGCTGGACGTCGCGATAGCGGGCCGAAACGATGGCGGCGACGAAGCCCATCCAGGCGGCATTGACGACCAGGAGCACCAGCCCCAACAGCGCCAAAGCCCAGTTTATGCTCAGGAAATAGTGGAAATACAGGGCCACCGCGAAGATCACCACGATCTGGTGGGCGAAGTTGATCAGATCCCGGGTGATGACACGCCATAGGAACACCGGCAGAGGGATGTTGGTCTGCTGGATGATCGCCCCGCCCTCGATATAGGCGTTGGCGCCCTCGACGATCATCGCCAGGATCATGTTCCAAAGCACGATCCCCGTGGCCATCCACGGCACATAGACCTTGACGTCCACATGCATCAGCTCGGCGTAGACGACGCCGATGCCGATGACAAAGGCCGCCGTAGTCAGGGTGATCCAGAACGGGCCAAGCACCGAGCCCCGATAGCGGCCGGCGATGTCATTGAGGGCTAGGGTCAGCCACAGGCGAGACCGTCGGAAGGACTCAGCGAAGTCCCCGAACGAGGCGGCCACCTCTCGGGCGTACGAGACCCGCGCGGCTGCATAATGTCTGTAGGGGCGTGTCAAGCGAGCTGGGTCCGGAAGGAAACGGGCTGGACGACCAAGGAGGAATCGGTGCGAGCCCTGATCATGAGGCGACCCCGTCTATCGCGCGGGTCCGGTGACCGCAACCCCTGGCCTGGGGCGGCGCGGGTTCGCATCGGAGCCGCGCCGGGTTATAGGCGAGGTCATCGATAGGCCGGGCGCGGCTGGAGACACCGAGTGACCACTAGACTGATGCCTGCGGTGCTGTCCGGCGGGTCAGGGACCCGGCTTTGGCCCCTGTCCACCGATGAGACGCCCAAACAGTTCCACGCGCTGGGCTCCCCGGCCACCATGATCCAGGACACGGTGCGACGGCTGGCCGCAGGCGCGCCTGGGCTGGAGGTGCTGCCCCCGCTGATCATCGGCAACCGCCGCCACGACCAGCTGATCGCCCGCCAGCTGGCGGAGGTGGGCGTGACCCCCTCGGGGGTGGTGCTGGAGCCCTTCGGCCGCAACTCGGCCGCCGCGGCCGCCATCGCCGCCTTGTTCGCCGCCGAGATCGATCCGGACGCCCTGGTGCTGCTGATGTCCGCCGACGCCCTGATCGCCGACGCCGAGGGCTTCACCCGCACGGTGGCCCGCAGCGCCCCGACGGCGCGCGACAACATCGTCCTGTTCGGGGTCGAGCCCACCGGGCCCGAGACCGGCTACGGCTATATCCAGATGGGCGAGCCCCTGGGCGACGGGGTGAGCCGGGTGGCGCGGTTCGCGGAGAAGCCCGACCTGGCCACCGCCCAGGCCTATGTCGACGATGGCCAATACCTTTGGAACGCGGGCATTTTCCTGTTCGCCCCGGCGATGTTCATGGCCGAGATGGACCGCCATGCGCCGGACGTGTCCGCCGCCGCGCGCAAGGCCTTCGCCACCGCCCGGCGGCGGGGCGCAGTGCTTGATCTCCAGGACGTCGACTTCGCCCAGGTCCCGTCGATCTCGGTGGACTATGCGGTGATGGAGCGGACGGCGCGGGCTGCGGTGGCCCCCATCGGGGTGCCCTGGGCCGACATCGGCTCCTGGAGCGAACTGTGGCGTCTCAGCCCCCGGGACGGCGAAGACAACGTCACCCGCGGCGAGGCCCATCTGATCGACGCGCGCGGTTGCCTGGTCTGGTCGCAGGGGCGGCCGATCGGCGTGATCGGGGTCGATGACCTGATCGTGGTGGAGACCGACGACGCGGTGATCGTGCTGCCCCGCTCACGGGCTCAGGACGTCAAGGGGCTGGTGGAACAGGTCAAGGCGGCCGCAGCCGCCAAGGCGTCGGCATGAGCGCCCTGTCCGCCGCCGCCGACCGCGCCCAGGCCTGGATGACCGGCGCGGCCCTGCCCCTGTGGGCCAGCGCGGGGGTGGACGAGGCCGGCGCCTTCCACGAGACGCTCGACTTCCAGGGCCGGCCGGACCCGGCGTCCGCGCGTCGGATGCGGGTGCAGGCCCGGCAGACCTACGTCTTCTGCCAAGCCGCCGAGCGCGGCTGGCTGGCAGACGCGCGGGCCGTGGCCGAACGGGGCTGTGAGCGGATGATCGAGCGCTGCTGGGCGGTGGACGGCGCTGCGGGGTTCATCCACACCCTGGGCCCTGATGGCCGGCCCCTGGATCTGCAGCGGGACGCCTACGACCAGGCCTTTGGCCTGTTCGCCCTGGCGTGGCGCTATCGCCTCGACCGAGACCCGGGGACCAAGGCTGTCGCCGACGCCCTGGTCGACCTCCTCCGCGGCGCCATGGCTCATCCGGCGGGCGGGGTGGTCGAGAGCCTGCCCCCCGCTCTGCCGCGCCGCTCCAATCCGCACATGCACCTGCTGGAGGCCTATCTCGCCTGGGCCGAGGTCGCCGGGGACCCCCGCTACCTCGAGGGCGCGGCGCAGATGATCGCTCTGTTCAAGACGCGCTTCTTCGATCCGTCGACCTCGACCTACGGGGAATTCTTCACCGAGGACCTGCGCCGCGATCCCGGCCCCCCCGGCGAGGAGGTCTGGCCCGGCCACCATTTCGAGTGGGTCTGGCTGTTGTCCGAGGCCGGCCGGCTGGGCCTGGACGGCTGCGGCGAGGAGGCCGGCGCCCTCTACGAGTTCGCCATGGCCCACGGGCTCGACGACCAGCGGTTCGCCATCGACGAAATGGATCGTCACGGGCGGCCGGTGCGCCGCAGCCGGCGGGCCTGGAACCAGACCGAGCTGATCAAGGCCCATGTGGCCATGGCCCGGGCCGGCCGGCCCGGGGCGGCGGCGGCGGCGGCATCGGTCACCGAGGCCTTCCTCGACACCTACCTGGCCACCGAGCGTCCCGGCCTGTGGATGGACCAGTTCGACGCGGACGGGCAGGGGATCGCCAAGGACGTTCCGGCGAGCACCCTGTACCATGTAGTGGTGGCCTTCCGGGAGCTGATCGACCTGGCCGCGTCGACCCGCTGAGAGTCTATTCCGCCGCCGCCAGGGCCGGCTGCTCGATGGCCACCTGATGCGGATAGGCCATGGCGAAACCCTCGGCGCGCAGGGCGGCCAGACCGTCGACGATCAGGGCCGACTTGGCGGGGCTGAAGTCCTGCTGCTGGGTCCAGGCCTTGACCACCACCTCGACGAAGCTGTCGCCGATCACCGCGGCCTCGGCCTTGGGCGGGGGATCCTTGAGCACGCGGGGCTCGGCCTCCGCCGCCGCCTTCAGCACCGCCAGGGCGCGACCGAGGTCGTCAGTGAAGGCGATGCGGAAGCGAATTTCCGCCCGGCGGGTCCGGTAGTGGGTGTGGTTGAGGATGAAGTCCCCGAACACCTTGCCGTTGGGGGCCATGATGCGGACGTTGTTATCGGTAGCCAGTTCGGTGACGAACAGGTCCAGCGACTTGACCCGCCCCCTCTGACCGCCGATCTCGATGTCGTCCCCGACCCGGTAGGGGCGGAACAGCAGCAGCATCACCCCGGCTGCGACGTTGCCCAAAGCCCCCTGCAGGGCCAGACCCACCGCCAGGGAAGCGGCGCCGAGCACGGCGATGATCGAGGTGGTGCGCACCCCCACCTGCTGCAGGACCGCGATCAGGCCGACGATGATGACCACATAGCGGGCCACCGAGGCGGCGAAGTTCTGCAGCGTCGCGTCGCCCCCGCCCTTGCGATGCAGGCGCGCGATGCCGCGCTCGACCAGGGTCGACGCCCATCCCGACGCCCAGAAGGTCAGCGCCAGGATCAGCAGGGCGGCGACGAAGTTCAGGGAGAAGTCGCCGAGGGTCAGGCCGAGACCCTTCAGAAGGTCAGGGTCCCCTTGAAACAGTCGCTCAAAAAAAGGCACAGGCACGCACGCAGGTCGCGCGGCCGAGAATGTGGCCGCAGGGTCCTTAACGCCCCCCCGCCTCCATTCGCTCCAACATCGTCTCTAAAGTGATCAGCTGATCGGCCTCGCGCGATGGCTTGTCCCAGCGGATGCGGCTGATACGCGGGAAGCGCATCGCCACCCCCGAGCGATGGCGGGTGGAGCGCTGCAGCCCCTCGAAGGCCACCTCCAGCACCAGGCCGAAGTCGCTGTTCGCCTTTACCGAGCGCACCGGCCCGAACCGCTCGATGGTGTTGTCGCGCACGAACTTGTCGAGCAGCACCAGCTCCTGGTCGGTGAAGCCGAAATAGGCCTTGCCCACCGGCGTCAGCTGTCCCTCGTTCCACACCCCGAAGGTATAGTCCGAATAGAAGCTCGAGCGTTTGCCGTGGCCGCGCTGGGCGTACATCAGCACCGCGTCGATCAGATAGGGGTCGCGCTTCCACTTGAACCAGGGGCCCTTGGGCCGGCCGGGCTCGTAGATGGAATCCCAGCGCTTCAGCATCAGCCCTTCGGCGATGGCCGGATCGCCCGGGGGGGGCTCGGCGCGCAGGGCGGCCAGCTGGGTCCAGCTGTCGAAGGGCTGGATCGGCGACAGATCGATGCGCGGCGATGCGGCGGCGGCGACGAAGGCTTCCAGGCGCGCGCGCCGGTCGCGGAAGGCCAGGCCGCGGGTATCCTCGCCGTCGTCCGACAACAGGTCGTAGGCGCGGATCGCCGCCGGGAATTTGGCCATCAGCTTGGCGTCCACGCTCTTGCGGTTCAGGCGCTGCTGCAGGTCGCCAAAGGGCGCCACCTGGCCGTCGCGAATGACCAGCAGCTCGCCGTCGATGACCCCCTCGAAGGTCAGGGCCGCGGCCACGTCCGGGAAGGTCGCCGAGATGTCGTCGCCGGTGCGGGTATAGAGCCGCCGCACCCCGCCCTCGTGGGCCGCCTGCACGCGGATGCCGTCCCATTTCCACTCGGCGGCGTAGTCGTCCGGGTCGAGTTTGGCGAAGTCCACCGCCTCGTCGATCGCCTGGGCGAGCATGGTCGGGCGGAAGCGGGCATGGGCCTCGGGGGTGGGCCGCTCGCTGCGCCCCTCCAGCCAGGCGAACAGGTCGCCGTATGGGGGCGCCTGGCCGTGCCAGATCTCCTCCACCTCGCCGACGGCGACGCCGCCCAGGTCCGCCGCCGCCTGCTTGGCTAGGCGGGCCGACAGGCCGACCCTCAGCCCCCCCGTCATCACCTTCAGCAGGGCCCAGCGCCCGTCGGCGTCCAGGGCGTCCATCCAGCCTTCCAGCAGCACGGGCACCTCCGACCGGGTGGCGGTGCGCAGGGCGTCGACCACCTCGTCCAGTTCCGGCTCGCGATTGGCCCCCGGCCGCCGGGGCCAGATCAGGGCGGCGGTCTCGGCCAGATCGCCTACATAGTCGTAGGACCAGCCGAACAGCACCGGGTCGACGCGGGCCTCCACCGCCTTGCGGATCATGGCCGGCTTGGCGGCGTTGAAGCTGAGCGCGCCGGTGAGCACAGCCAGGGCCCATCCCCGCTCCGGATCGGGCCGCACGTGCAGGTAGTCGCCCACCAGAGTCAGCTTGGCGTTGCGGGACGCGGTGAGGGACAGGCGGTCGAGCAGGGTCGCAAAGGCGCGCATGTCTGCACAAATGCGCAAACCGGCCGCCTCGTCCAAGGCGTTCAGCCTCAATTCACGCAGGCTTGCCTATTTTCCGGCGCTGGCGATTGGTATGGAGCCTAGCCTGGCCCTGAGCCGCCGCCCTTGGAGTCAAAGCTTGCGACCTGCCCGATCTGCCCTGGCGCCCGCCAGCCTGGCCGCCCTGTCGCTCCTGGCCGCCCTGCCGGCGGCCGCGTCGGACTATCCGATCCTCCCCGGCTATTGGGAGAGCCGCAACAAGGTGACCTCGGTGGTGACCCTCTCCAACAAGGTCGAGCGCAAGTGCGTCACGCCCAAGGATGTGGAGAAGTTCATGTCCGGCCCCAGCAACCGTCACTACACCTGCACCTATCCGTCCCGCCGCTTCGAGGGGGGCAAGGTGGCGATGGCCGGCCAGTGCGTGGACAAGAAGGGCCGCAAGATCGGCGTCACCGTCAGCGGCACCTACACCCCCACCAGCTACGAGATGACGGCCCACCTCAACACCCGCATGGCCGGCCTGCCCCTGTCGGGCAACGCCACCAGCGAGGCCCAGCGTATCGGCGACACCTGCCCGGCGGGATCCGAGATCAAATAGCCGCCGCCGTCAGCGCTGAGCGCGGTTGGCCACCAGGTCGTCCACCACCGACGGGTCGGCCAGGGTGGAGGTGTCGCCCAGGGCGCCCACCTCGTTCTCGGCGATCTTGCGCAGGATGCGGCGCATGATCTTGCCGGACCGGGTCTTGGGCAGGCCGGGGGCGAACTGGATCACGTCCGGCGTCGCCAGGGGCCCGATCTCCTTGCGCACCCATTGCACCAGGGCCTTGCGCAGGGGCTCGTCCGCCGCGACGCCGAGGTTCAGGGTCACATAGGCGTAGATGCCCTGGCCCTTGATGTCGTGCGGCATGCCGACCACGGCGGCTTCGGCGACATCAGCATGGGCGACCAGGGCCGATTCGATCTCCGCCGTGCCCAGACGGTGGCCCGAGACGTTGAGCACATCGTCCACCCGGCCGGTGATCCAGTAGTAGCCGTCGGCGTCGCGGCGACAGCCGTCGCCGGTGAAATAGAGCCCCGGATAGGTCGAGAAATAGGTCTGGAAGAAGCGCGCGTGGTCGCCGTAGACCGTGCGCATCTGGCCGGGCCAGCTGTCGGCCAGGCACAGGTTGCCCTCCGCCGCCCCCTCCAGGGGCCGGCCCTCGGCGTCCACCAGCAGCGGCTTGACCCCCGGCAGGGGCCGGGTGGCCGATCCCGGCTTCAGGGCGGTGGCCCCCGGCAGCGGGGAGATCAGGATGCCGCCGGTCTCGGTCTGCCACCAGGTATCGACAATGGGGCAGCGGCTGTCGCCGACCACCCGGTAGTACCACAGCCAGGCCTCGGGATTGATCGGCTCGCCCACCGAGCCCAGCACCCGCAGGGAGGCGCGCGAGGCGGCCTTCACCGGCCCGTCCCCCTCGCGCATCAGGGCGCGCAGGGCGGTGGGGGCGGTGTAGAAGATGTTGACCTGGTGCTTGTCGATGATCCGCCAGAACCGGGACGAGTCCGGATAGTTCGGGGTGCCCTCGAAGATCACCGTGGTCGCGCCATTGGCCAGGGGGCCGTAGACCACATAGGAGTGGCCGGTGACCCAGCCGACGTCGGCGGTGCAGAAATAGACCTCGCCGGGGCGGTAGTCGAACACCAGCTCATGGGTGTGCGCGGCCCAGGTCAGATAGCCGCCGGTGGTGTGCAGCACCCCCTTGGGCTTACCCGTCGAGCCCGAGGTGTAGAGGATGAACAGCGGATCCTCGGCGCCCATGGGCTCGGGCGCGCAGTCGGCGGACACCTTAAGCCGCTCGTCCGCGTAGGCGTGATCGCGCCCGGCCTGCATCGGCACAGGGGCGCCGGTGCGGGCGACCACGATCACCGTGCGCACCGCCGGGCAGTGGGCCAGGGCCTCGTCGACATTGGCCTTCAGCGGGATGATCCGGCCCCCGCGCACCCCCTCGTCGGCGGTGATCACCAGGGTCGAGTCGCAGTCCTGGATGCGGCTGGCGAGGCTCTCGGGCGAGAAGCCGCCGAACACCACCGAATGGATCGCGCCGATACGCGCGCAGGCCAGCATGGCGAAGGCGGCCTCGGGGATCATCGGCATGTAGAGGGTGATGCGATCGCCCTTCTTTGCCCCGTGCGCCTTCAGAACATTGGCCATGCGGCAGACCTCGGCGTGGGCTTCGCCGTAGGTGATCCGCCGCTGCTGGTCGGGCTCGTCGCCCTCGAAGATGATGGCCACGTCGTCGGCGCGGTGCGGCAGGTGCCGGTCCAGGCAGTTGGCGGACACATTGAGGACGCCATCGGCGTACCAGTTGATGCGGAAGTCCGCCTCGTGGAACGAGACCTCCTTGATGCGCGTGGGCGGCTTGATCCAGGTCAGCCGCTCGGCGACGCCCCGCCAGTAGGCGTCGGCGTCCTGCGCCTCCGCCGCCACCGCCGCGGCATAGCCGGCGGCGTCCATGTGGGCGCTCCCGGCCCAGGCCGGATCGACGGGGATGATGTCCTGGCTCACGGGCGTTCCTCTTTCGGGCTTCACGCACGGAGTATCCGGCCGTAGGCCGGCGGCGCAATCCCTTACGGTCAAGCCAATCCAGCCCTGGGCCGTCCATCGACGCCGATCAGCCCCTCGGCGTCTCCCTCAACCCTAGGCCAGAAAGCGCCCCACCTCGGGCACGAACTTCCTGTGCTTGGCCATGGACCGCTTGATCAGCTCGAGGTTCGCGCGGGTCCAGTCGACGGTGCGGGCGAGACCCTCGTCGATGCCTACCTTGGTCTCGAAGCCGAGCCGGTCGCGGGCCTTGGAGGGGTCGCCGAAGCGCTTGCCAGAGGTGTCCCAGTCGCGTTTCGGCTTCAGGTCATAGGGGGTGGGGTTGTCGGTCAGGGCGTTGATCTTGGCGGCCAGGTCCAGGATCGTCGTCTCGGCGCCGGAGGCCAGGTTGTAGACCTCCCCGGCCTCGCCGCTGAGGGCGCAGGCGGCCAGGCCGCGGGCCATGTCCTCCACGAAGATGAAGTCGCGGCTGGCGTCGCCCCCGTTGTCCAGGGGCAGGGCCTCGCCGTGCAGGGCGCGGAAGATGAAGGTCGGGGTGACGTTGCGCCAGACCGTATGGGGCGTGCCGCGATACTCGCCGGCGCCGAGGATTTCCCAGGGGCCGTAGACGTTCTGGAAGCGCGCCTTCACGAACGGCAGGCCGTGCTGGCGGAAGTAGAAGTTGCCGTAGAACTCGCCGATCAGCTTGGAGATCGAATAGGGGCTGTCGTGATACAGGGAGATCGGCGCGTCTTCCTTGGTGGCCGCCGCCTCGCCGAAGGTTTTCTCGGCCACCGCGCAGCCGGCGGCCGCATAGACCACCTTCTTCAGGCCCTTGATGTCCTTCAGCCGGTCGAACAGCTTCAGGCTGGTGAGGGTGTTGTTGTCGTGGTCGCGCAGGGGATCGGCGATCGACGACTGGTTGCCGTGGAAGCAGGCCAGGTGGAAGGCGAAAGTGAGGTCGTCCGGCAGGGCGGCCAGGACGTGATCCTCGGTGATCGAGCGCGGGATGAAGGTGACCCGGTCGTCCAGGGGCACATTGGCCATGTCCGCGGACAGCAGGTTGTCGACGATGATGACCCGGCGCGGATCGCTTTGCAGGATCAGGCGGACAAGGTTGGAGCCGACGAAGCCGGCGCCGCCGACCACCAGAATTGTCTGCCCGTCGAAATTGAACTCGGCCATCAGGCGTCCTTGGCTTGGGGCGGCGCTTTCAGGTGGGCGAAGACCGCCTGCACGCCATGGTCGTCATACCAGGCCAGCATCCGCCGCAGGGTCTCGTCGAAGCCGCGCCTGGCCTTCCAGCCGAACGCCGCCTCGGTGGCCGACGGGTCGAGCACCACGGCCTGGACGTCGTCGTCCCCCGGGGGGAGGATCGGCGGCGGCTCCGGCGTCGCGCCCAGGTGGTCGGCGACGACGTCGAAGATGTCCTTGATGGTCCGGCCCTCGCCGGTGGAGACGTTGAAGACTCCCTGGGGCGCGGTCTCGTCCAGGGCCAGGTCGAGGAAGTCCAGGAAGTCCTCCTGGTCCATGAAGTCGCGGACGGTGTCCGAGCAGAAGCAGGCCTTACCGGCCTTGATGCGCTGGTAGAAGGTCGGGATCGGACCGATGGCCAGGCGCGGGCCAGTGATGTTCGACAGGCGCAGGGACGCCACGTTCAGGCCGCTCATCAGCATGATCTGTTCGCCGGCGGTCTTGGAGACGCCGTAGCTGGTGAAGGGGCGGGTCGGGGCGTCCGCCGGGATCGGCACGGCGTCGGGGCGGCCGTAGCACAGGGCTGTCTGGAAATTGACCAGCCGCTTCACGCCGGCGGCCACAGCCGCCTTGGCCACGTGGATGGAGCCCTCGACGTTGGTGCGGGCGTCCGACGCCCAGTCGTCGGGGTCCTTGTAGGCGGCCGCCGCGTGAATCACGTGCGTCGGGCGGAAGTCGGCGAAGGCCTGGTCGACGAAGGCCTTGTCCTCGATGGAGCCTTCGCGGAACGCGAAGCCCGGCGCCGCGTCCGGCAGGTTGCCGCGGGCGCCGGTGGCGAAGTTGTCCAGGGCCAGGATGTCCACGTCGCCGCGCTCGAGCATGCGGTCGATGATGGCGGCGCCCAGGGTCCCCGCCCCGCCGGTGATCAGCAGGCGCATCAGTGGGCCGCCTTGTCCTTATGGACTTCCTTCAGGTGGGTGTATTCGCCCAAGGTGCCGTGCTCGGCGTAGTAGTCGATGGCCAGCTTCACGAAGTCTTCCATCGGCATGAAGTCGATCTTGCCGAAATCGGCGAAGGTGCGCGACGGATCCAGCAGGATCGAGGCCGCGTCGTCCGGCCCCAGCTCGCGCACTTCAGGCTCGGGATAGTCGTTGATCTTCATGGCCTTGACCACGGCGTCATAGAGTTCCTGGATGGCCACGTCCTGGCCGGAGGCGAAGTGGTAGGCCTGCGACCCGACCCCGTCTGCCGCCTTGACCACGTTTCTCGCCAGGTCGCCGACGTAGACGAAATCGCGCCGCGCCTTGGTGACGAAGCACTTCTTCCCGTCCTTGAGGCGCTGGAAGAAGATCGGCAGCGGGCCCGACACGTTGCGGGGCCCCACCACGTTGGCCAGGCGGAACACCACATAGTCCAGCCCCGAGATCTCCAGATAGTCCTCGGCGGCGGTCTTGGAGATGGCGTAGCTGGAGTTGGCCGGGAACTTCGGATGGCTCAGGGTGACCGGGCTCTCCATCGGCTTGACCCCGTAGCAGAGGGCCGTCTGGAAGTAGATGAACCGGCCGACGCCATGGTCCTTGGCGGCGCGGATCAGGTTGGCGCCCCCCAGGGCGTTGGTGCGGGCGTCCTCCGACCAGTCCTCGGGATCCTTGTAGGAGGCGGCGGTGTGGATCAGCACGTCGGGCTTGAACGAACCGATCAGCTCCTGGACCAGGGCCTGGTCGGCGATGGAGCCTTCCACCAGGGTCAGCCGCTCCTGCGGCGGCAGGTGCTCGGGGCGGCCGGTGGCGAAGTTGTCGATCGACATCACCTCGTCGCCGCGGGCAAGCAACAGCTCGGCCACGTGCGAGCCGATCTGACCGCAGCCGCCGGTGATAAACGCCTTCATGGATTTTCCGCTTCGCCGCTCGCCCGACCGCGCCGGGCCCGAATGTGGCAGGCTGGATAGCCCATCGGGCCGGCGATGTGAACCGCCGCCGCCGGGCCGACCCTCAGGCCGCCGACGGGCGGGCCTCGCGGGCGAGCAGGGCGTAGACGGCGTCGGCCGAGCGAGACTGGCGCAGCTTCTCACGCAGATCCGCCTGCCGGAGGATACGCGACACCCGGGCCAGGGCGCGCAGGTGTTCGGAGCGAGCCTGGCTGGGGGCGAGCAGGGCGAACACCAGATCCACCGGCTGGTCGTCGACCGCGCCGAACTCCACCGGCGCCTCCAGGCGGACGAACACGCCGCGCATACGGTCCAGGCCGCGCAGCCGGGCGTGGGGCACGGCCACGCCATAGCCGACGCCGGTCGAGCCGATCCGCTCGCGGGCGAGCAGGCCGGTGAGCACATCGGCGGCCTCCACGCCGAAGTTGCGCGCGGCCACCTCGGCGATCACGGATAGGACCTGGCGCTTCGAGGTCGCGCCCACGCGGGCGCTGACCGCACCCTCGTCCAGCAGATCACCGATATCCACCGCTCTGCCGCTCCTACGCGCGTCGCCCCTCGGCCCCCGCGGTTAACGCCCGAATCTATCGGGCGCTCCCCGCGCCGTTGAGCGACTTCATCCGTTCCGGATCTATCCAGCCGATATTCCCGTCCGGGCGCCGATATACCACCGACACCCCGCCGTGCGCGGCGTTCCTGAACACGATTGTTTGAGATTCAGTCAGGTCCAGCTCCAGCACCGCCATCGAAACGGTCATGGTCTTCAGGGAGCGCTCTGTCTCGGCGATCACCACCCCGGCGGGGGGCTCGTGATGGCCTTCGGCGCCGGCGTGGGCCAGGTCGTCCCAGCCGTCGTCCTCGGTCTCATCGTTCGGCGGCGAACGCAGCACCATCTCGGTGGCCATCTCGGCGTCCTTGCCGCTGGGATGGTGGTGGTTCTTCAGCCGTCGCTTGTAGCGGCGGATGCGGGTCTCGACCTTGGTCAGGGCGTTGGTGAAGGCCGCGTGGGCGTCGCCCCCCGACCCGTGGCTCTCCAGCCGCTGGCCGGACGCCAGATGCACCGAGCAGTCGATGCGGAAGGCGTGACCCTCCTTGCTGACGACCACCTCGGCGTCGCCCCCGCGGTCGAAATACTTGCCTATGGCTCCAAGGAGTTCATCCGTGATGCGCGAGCGTAGCGCTTCGCCAACATCGAGGTGCTTGCCGGTGACTTGAACTTGCATGGTTTGAATGCAGACCCTCTCCTTGGGGGGTGTCAACCCTGGCTGACCCCCGTCCGACGCGCCCCCTGAGGCGGGGGCGCTTCAAGTTAATGTGAGGCTTGGCCGCGCCTTTTTAAGGAACGGAAAAGCCCCTAGACGCCGAGCAGCCGCAGCAGCTGGTGGAAGGCCGCCGCCACCGCCTGGGCGCTCAGGACCAGGACCACCACGCTGGCCGCCGCGATCCCATAGCCGAGCGCCACCAGGGCGCCGTCGCGCTGGGCCATGCCCAGGGACAGGGCGGCGATGGACGCCGCCGGCAGCAGGTTGCCAAAGGGGATGGGCAGGATCAGGACCAGCACCAGGGCCGTGCACACGAGGCCGATCAGCCGGTCGCCGAGCACCCCGAACATGAAGCCCAGCCGCGGCTGCAGCAGTCGCTCCACCCGGCGCAGCCGCGGCAGGATCTTGTCGAAGGCGGCCTTGAGGTCGGCCCGGCGCAGGCTGCGCTCGTCGATCGCCTTGGGCAGCCAAAGGTTGGGGACGCCGATGACCAGCTGGGGGGCGATGATCAGCAGGGGGATGCTGAGAATGGTCGAGGACCCCGGCGGCAGGGGCAGCAGATTGGGGATCGAGAACACGAACAGCAGCGCCCCGAAGGCGCGGGGACCGAAGGCGTCCACCATGTCGCCGATGGCGATGCGCTCGCCCCCGCCGTCGAGCAGGTCTTCAAGAATCCCCGACAACGAATCGTCGGCTTTACGCGGCGGTCGAACGATCAGTTGGCCCATGTCGCCCCTTTGCATCTCTTCCTAACGCCCGAGGGCGCCCGGGGGCAACGCCGGGCTGCGGCCCTCGTTTCAGCAGGCCTCCTTGAGCACCCGGCGACGCTCCACGGAGGAGGGGATGCGCATGGCCTCGCGATATTTGGCGACGGTGCGGCGGGCGATGTCGACCCCCGCCTCCTTGAGAATCTCGACGATGCGGTCATCCGAGAGCACCCCCGCGCTGTCGCGCTCGGTGTCGATCAGTTGACGGATCTTGTGGCGCACGCTCTCGGCGGAATGGGCCTCGCCGCCCGCGGAGGAGGCGATCGAGGAGGTGAAGAAGAACTTCATCTCGAACACCCCGCGGGGGGTGGACAGGTATTTGTTCGAGGTCACCCGGCTGACGGTGCTCTCGTGCATGCCGATGGCGTCGGCCACGGTCTTCAGGTTCAGCGGGCGCAGGTGCTCGACGCCGAAGGCCAGGAAGCCGTCCTGCTGGCGGACAATCTCTGACGACACCTTGAGGATGGTCTTTGCCCGCTGGTCGAGGCTGCGGATCAGCCAGGTGGCGGTGGCCAGGCAGTCGGAGACGAAGGTCTTTTCCTGTTCGGTGCGGGAGGCTCCCGACACGTGGGCGTGGTAGCGCTGGTCCACCAGCAGGCGCGGCAGGCTGTCTGTGTTGAGCTCCACATGCCACAGGCCGCCGGGCCCCTCGCGGACGAAGACGTCGGGAATCACCGGGGCTGACGGCTCGCCGCCGAAGGCCGCGCCCGGCCGGGGGGTCAGCGACCGCAACTCGGCGATCATCTCGCGCAGGTCCTCGTCGTCCACCGCGCAGGCCTTGCGCAGGGCGGGCATGTCGCGGCGGGCCAGCAGGTCGAGGTTGTCGAGCAGGGCGGCGATGGCGGGATCGTAGCGGTTGGCGTCCTTCAGCTGCAGCATCAGGCACTCGCGCACGTCGCGGGCGAACACGCCGGTGGGCTCGAAGCCCTGCAGGCAGGTCAGCACGCGGTCCACCAGGTCCAGGGCGCAGCCCAGGCGTTCGGCCACCTCGCCCAGGTCGGCGCGCAGGTAGCCGCCGTCGTCGACCCCGTCGATGAGCACGCTGGCGACGGCGCGCTCCACCCCCTTCAGCCCGGCCACCGCCGCCTGGTCCTCGAGATGTTCGCTGAGGGTCTTGGCGCGGGTGAGCGAACCGTCGAGTCCGTCCTCGCCTTCGAAGCCGCCGCCCTTGCCGGCCTTGGACCAGTCGATGGCCCCGCCGGCCTGGCCGGGGGCGTCGGCGGTCGTGCTGTCGCCGCTGTCGCGCTCTCCGGGGGAGGCGTCCCCGTGCAGGTCCGCCTGGCGCACGTCCAGGTCGGCGCCGCCGTCCTCGAAGGCCTCGGGGGCGTCGCCGCGCTCCTCGCCCCCGCGCTCGTCGCCGTCCGGCTCGCTGTCGCGCTCGTCGCGGGTCAGGAGCGGATTACGCTCCAGTTCGCCCTCGACATAGGCCTCCAGCTCCACGCTCGAGAGCTGCAGAAGCTTGATGGCCTGCTGAAGCTGGGGCGTGATGACAAGGCTCTGGCCCTGCCTCATTTCCAGACGTGTGCCGAGCGCCATAGGTGGTTCCGCCCCAAGAAGTCAGGGCAGAATGGCGGTCAAGGTTCGAGGAATCCTTAACGCGGGCAATTTTCGGGCCAACTACCCCGGCTGGCTGCGGCGTATCCCCTCGGTCGTCATCCTTGAGGCGCGAACCCGAGGACCCAGCAGCGAACCGACGCTCCGACGCCGCAGCGGTCGACGTGAGGGCGGGGATGCTGGGTCCTCGGGTTCGCGCTGCGCGCGCCCCAAGGATGACGGCGGAGGGTATTGGCCGCCGGCGCCGCGTCCCGCTGAAACTGACCTAACCCCCCGTCATCCTTGCGCGATGCGCAGCATCGGCGCGAGGACCCAGCAGCGAAGACGCTGACGCCGCAGCGGTCGTTGAGGTCGGGGATGCTGGGTCCTCGGGTTCGCGCTGCGCGCGCCCCAAGGATGACGGCGAAGAGCACCGCCGCCCATTGGTCAGCTGAAGCGGTCGCCCAGGTAGACGCGGCGGACCTCGGGGTCGGCGAGGATCTGGTCGGGGGAGCCCTCGAACAGCACCTCGCCGGCGTGGATGATCGAGGCGCGGTCGATGATGTCGAGGGTCTCGCGGACGTTGTGGTCGGTGATCAGGATGCCGATCCCCCGCCCCTTGAGATAGCCGATGACCTCGCGGATGTCCGAGATGGCCAGGGGGTCGATCCCGGCGAAGGGCTCGTCCAGCAGCATGAAGGAGGGTTCCGACGCCAGGGCGCGGGCGATCTCGACCCGGCGGCGCTCGCCCCCGGACAGGGCCACGGCGGGGGCGTTGCGCAGGTGGTCGATGCGCAGCTCCTCGAGCAGCTCGTTGACCATCTCCTTGGCCCGGCGCCGGTCACGCTCGCGCATCTCCACCACCGCCATGACGTTCTGCTCGACGGTCATGCCGCGGAAGATCGAGGCTTCCTGGGGCAGGTAACCGACGCCCATGCGGGCGCGCTGGTACATCGGCTGGCCGGTGATGTCCTCGCCGTCCAGGTAGATGGTGCCGTAGTCGGCGGCGATCAGGCCGGTGATCATGTAGAAGCAGGTGGTCTTGCCCGCGCCGTTGGGCCCAAGCAGGCCGGCCACCTCGCCGCGACCTAGGCGCAGGGAGACGCTCTTGACCACCGGGCGGTCGCGGAACGACTTGCCGATGGTGTCGACGAACAGGCCCTCGGCGACGACGCCGTCCGATTTGAGCGAAACGTGCTTCATCCGCTCAGGGGGCCGGCGCCGGCGTCGCCGGCTTGGCCGGGGCCGTGGAGGAGCCGGAATAGAAGACGCCGCGCACCCGCTGGGGGTTGTTGCGGCCCTGGGCGTTGGAGACGACGGTGGCGTGACCGGTTTTCACCTCGATCACCACCTTGTCGCCCTTCACCACATTCTCGCCGGCGACGATGATGACGTTGCCGGTCATGGTGACGGTGTCGGGCAGCACCTCATAGACGGCGTTCTCGCCGCGGGCGGTCTGCTGCGGCGAGATGAAGAAGACATTGCCGGCGGCGACCAGGCGCTGGACCTCGCCCCAGTTGCGTCCGGGCGAATCCGCCGCCCCGGCCGGGGCGGCCCCGGCCTTGCCCGAGAAATAGACGTTGAGCTGGTCGGCGAGCATGCGGTTGGGCCCCTGCAGGGCCTCGACCTTGCCGCGCCAGATGGCCAGCTTCTGGGCGTCGATCATTTCCAGCTCGTTGGCGGTCACGTCGATGGGCCCGCCGCCGGCGGCGATCTGGGCCTGGGCGGCCGCGGGAGCCAGCGGCAGGGTCGCGGCGAGCGCCAGGAGGACTGCGATGCGTTTCATCCGGGCGGCTACCTTCCTTGGGGCTCCAGGCATGGGATCAGCGGCCGGACGGGCGATCGATGCGCGTGCGGACGTTGCCCCGGAAGAAGATCCGTTGGCCCCCACTGGTCACGGCATAGGACGAAGCGGCGATCCGGCCAAGGGGGCCCGTTCCCTCGATAGGCGATTCTCCCTGGATTGTGCCGCTCCTTGTGTCGACCACGGCGCGCTGGGCGCGCAGCGTGTAGCCGCGCTTGTCTTCGAGAACGAGGTCCTTTTCGAGGCGAAGGATGCGAGTGTCCTCGCGATAGACGCCGCTCTTGGCCTCCAGACGGGTCTGCACCGGGGTGTCGAGGTTGACGATGAACACCGGCTTGTCCAGGGCCACCCGCTGGAAGTCGCGATCGTCACGGGCCGCGCTGGCGGCCGAGATCAGATAGGGGCCGTTGTCGCTGCTGCGCCCGTAGAACTTCGGATTGACCATCCGGATAGACACGCCGGAGGCGCCGGGGCCGCTGGCGAAGCGCCACGCCACCGTGTTGTAGAGCACCCAGCCGCCGAGGGCGGCCAGGATCGCCACGATCAGGATCGGCAGGGCCCGACGATAGATATGGATCTGCCGCGACCGGCGGCGCCATCGGTCGTAGCTGACCCGGCGACGGGCGACATCGCCGCCGCCGGCGGCGCCATAGCCCTCGCCGTCAGCTGTGGGCGAAGACATCCGTGTCCTCCCAGCCGGCCACGTCCAGCCGGGCGCGCCAGGGCAGGAAATCGAAACAGGCCTGGGCCAGCTCGGCGCGGCCCTCGCGCGCCAGCATCGTGTCCAACCGCGCCTTGAGGGCATGCAGGTTGAGGACGTCCGAGGCGGCATAGGCCTGCTGGTCGTCGCTCAGGACGGCCTGGCCCCAGTCCGACGACTGCTGGGCCTTGGAAATGTCGATGGAGAGCAGCTCGCGGGTGAGATCCTTGAGCCCGTGGCGGTCGGTGTAGGTGCGCGCCAGCTTGGACGCGATCTTGGTGCAGTAGACGGGGGCGGTCACCACCCCGAGGTGCAGCTGCAGCATGGCGATGTCGAAGCGTCCGAAATGGAAGATCTTCAATACGCCGGGATCGGTCAGCAGGCGCTTGAGGTTGGGGGCCGCGTAGTCGCGGTCCCTGAACTGAACGAGGTGGGCGTTGCCGTCCCCGGCCGACAGCTGCACCACGCAAAGCGGGTCGCGGCCCAGCCTGAGGCCCATGGTCTCGGAGTCTATGGCCACTGATGCGCCGAAGTCGACGCCGTCGGGAAGATCGCCGTCGTGCAGATAGTTGGCCACGGGGGTCACAGATCTCCGCTCGTGCCTCTCTTGGTAAGAGAGAGACGTGGTGCCCAGGAGAGGACTCGAACCTCCACGGCCGTTAAGCCACTGGCACCTGAAGCCAGCGCGTCTACCAATTCCGCCACCTGGGCCCAATCCTCGTCGGATCGGCCGGCGGCGACTGATAGGGCGCCCGCCCGGGGGGGTCAATGCGCCCTTTGTGCAATCTCGGGAAATGTCGGCGAGGATGACCCGTGGCTCGATTGCGCGGCGCGGCCGCCTCGGCTATCCCCCCTGCATCTTCAGGAGGCGCCCGGACGCGGGCGATAGGGCTACATGCAGGGACTGGTCACCGTGTTCGGAGGCTCCGGCTTCGTCGGGGCCCAGGTGGTGCGGGCCTTGGCCAAGCGCGGCCTGCGCATCCGGGTGGCGGTGCGCCGCCCCAATCTCGCCCATACGATGCGCATGGCCGGCGATGTCGGCCAGATCGAGATCGTCCAGGCCAATGTCCGCAACCCGGCCTCGGTGGCCCGCGCCCTGGAGGGCGCCGAAGCCTGCGTGAATCTGGTGGCGGTGTTCTACGAGACCGGCCGCCAGGGCTACCAGGCCGTCCACGCCATGGGCTCGCGCCACGTGGCCGAGGCCGCCGCGGCCCGCGGCGTGACCCGCTATGTGCATATGTCCGGTATCGGCGCCGACGCAGAGTCGCCGTCCAAATACATCCGCACCCGCGCCATGGGCGAGGCCGAGGCGCGCAAGGCGGTTCCCACGGCGACCATCCTGCGCCCGTCGGTGATCTTCGGGCCCGGCGACCGGGTGTTCAACACCTTCGCCATGCTGGCCTCCCTGTCGCCGGTGCTGCCCCTGCCCGGCGGCGGACTGGCGCGCTTCCAGCCTGTGTATGTGGGCGATGTCGCCGCCGCGGTCGCCGCCGCCCTGACCGATCCCGCCGCCGAGGGCCGCACCTATGAGCTGGGCGGACCGTCCGTCTACAGCTACCGCGACCTGGTCGAGATCACCCTGCGCGAGGTGCGCCGCAAGCGGGCCCTGGTCACCCTGCCCCTGCCGCTGGCGACCCTGATCGGAAAGGTGGGCGACCTTCAGGGCCGCTACACCCCGTTCCCGCCCCTGCTCACCTCCGACCAGGTGGAGTTGCTGAAGATCGATAACCTGGCCGACCCGGCCCAGCCCGGCCTGGCCGACCTGGGCGTCGCCCCCACCGCCCTGGAAGCCATCGTCCCCACCTACCTCTACCGCTACCGCGACGGCGGCCAGTTCTCGGAAGCGCCGCCGGTCGTGCAGCCGGGCGTGCCCTGACCCTCGATCTGGCGCATCCGCCTACCGCAGCAGCCACAGCCCCGCCGCGCCGACCACGATCCGCCACCAGGCGAAGGGGGCGAAGCCATGGCGGGCGACGAAGCCGAGCATGGTCTTGATCACCACCAGGCCTGACAGGAAGGCGACCACGAAGCCGATGGCGATCAGGCCGGCCTGATCGGTGCTGAGGGTGTCGCGGGCCTTGTAGAGGTCATAGGCGAAAGCGCCCGCCATGGTCGGGATGGCCAGGAAGAACGAGAATTCCGCCGCGGACTTCTTGTCGGCGCCCAGAAGCAGGCCGCCGACAATGGTCGCGCCCGAGCGGGAGACCCCCGGGATCATCGCCAGGCACTGGAACAGGCCGATGCCCAGGGAGGTGAGCAGGGGAAAGCGCATGGCGTCGTGCTGCCGCGGCGCCGGGTGCCAGCGGTCCAGCGCCAGCAGCACCACCCCCCCGACGATCAGAGACCAGCAGATCAGGGCCGGGTTTTCGAACGCCTGCTTGATCAGATCGTGCAGGGCGGCGCCGATCACCATGGCGGGCAGGAAGGCGACCAGCACCGACAGGGCGAATCGCCGCGCCGCCGGGTCGCTGCCGAGGCCGAGCAGCACGCCGAACAGACGGCTGAAATACAGGGCCACCACCGCCAGGATCGCGCCCAGCTGGATGACCACCACGAAGGTGTCCCAGGAGGCGTCGAGGCCGAGCGCCTGCTTGGCCAGGAGAAGATGCCCGGTGGAGGACACCGGGATGAATTCGGTCAGGCCCTCGACAAGGCCGAGGATGATGGCCGCCAGCCAATCGCTCATTTCGTATTCCCGCGTTGAGCCTGGCTAACAGGCGGTGGTCTATGTTGTGGACTATATATAACGAGGCCTTGAGTCATTTAGACAAAGGCGGAGATCGACGCGCATATGTAGTCTACTAAGTAGACTATCATCTTGCCGTTGGGGCGGAGGCGGTGTAAACCATTGATGTCCCGTCGCGCCCTTGGAGGTTCCCGCCTTGGCCGAGCGCATGTTGAAGTTTGTCTCTGTTCCCCGGCGCACGCCGCAGAAGCGCGCGGCGGACGAGCGTACGGGCGATTTCCACGAGATCTACGCCGACTATTCCCGCGCCAAGGCGGCGGAACAGGCGTCGCGCTGCTCGCAGTGCGGAATCCCCTTCTGCCAGACCCATTGCCCGCTGCACAACAACATCCCCGACTGGCTGCGCATGACCGCCGAGGGGCGCCTGCGCGAGGCTCATGAACTGTCGGCGGCCACCAGCGCCCTGCCGGAGATCTGCGGACGGATCTGCCCGCAGGACCGGCTGTGCGAGGGCTCGTGCGTCATCGAGCAGTCCGGCCATGGCACCGTCACCATCGGCTCGGTGGAGCGCTACATCAACGACCTGGCCTGGGCCGAGGGCTGGATCGCCCCGATCGCCCCGCCCCGCGAGCGTTCCCAGAGCGTGGCGATCGTCGGCGCCGGGCCGGCGGGCCTCGCCGCGGCCGACTGGCTGCGCCAGCGCGGCTATCAGGTGGTGGTCTACGACCGCTACGACCGCGCCGGCGGACTGCTGGTCTACGGCATCCCCAGCTTCAAGCTGGAGAAGGATGTGGTGGAGCGCCGCGTCCAGCGTCTTCGCGACAGCGGCGTGGACTTCCGCCTGGGCTATGAGCTCGGCCGCGACGGCTCGCTGGACGATCTGCGCGCCCGGCATGACGCTGTCCTGATCGCCACCGGGGTCTACAAGGCGCGCGAGCTCGGCGCCCCGGGGGTGGGCTCCCGGGGGGTGGCGGCGGCGCTGGACTATCTGACCGCGTCCAACCGCGTGGGCCTGGGCGACACGGTCGACCGCTTCGCCTCGGGCGAGCTCGACGCGCGGGGTAAGCGGGTGGTGGTGATCGGCGGGGGCGACACCGCCATGGACTGCGTGCGCACCGCCGTGCGCCAGGGGGCGACCTCGGTGAGCTGCCTCTATCGCCGCGACCGGGCCAACATGCCCGGCTCCCTGCGGGAGGTGGCCAACGCCGAGGAAGAGGGGGTGGTCTTCGAATGGCTGGCCGCGCCCCGCGCCGTCCTCGGCGACGCCGCGGGCGTGACCGGGGTGCGGGCCGCGCGGATGCGCCTGGGCCCCGCCGACGCCACCGGCCGCCAGGCGCCTGAGGAGGTTCCCGGCGCCGACTTCGACCTGCCCGCCGACCTGGTGATCCAGGCCCTCGGCTTCGACCCCGAGGACCTGCCGACCCTGCTGGCGGCGCCGGACCTGAAGGTCTCGCGCTGGGGCACGATCCGGGCGGACCATCGGACCCAGGCGACCAGCCTCGACGGCGTGTTCGCCGCCGGCGACATCGTCCGGGGCGCCTCGCTGGTGGTCTGGGCGGTGCGCGACGGCCAGGACGCCGCCGTGGCCATCGACGCGTATATCCAGGCCAAGGCGCCCGCGCTGGTGGCCGCAGAGTAGTGCGTCCTTCGAGGCTCGCTGCGCTCGCACCTCAGGATGAGGACCGTGGGTGAGCCTCTTGTGAGTTT
Organism: Caulobacteraceae bacterium; assembly: GCA_965279095.1. Taxonomy (GTDB): domain Bacteria; phylum Pseudomonadota; class Alphaproteobacteria; order Caulobacterales; family Caulobacteraceae; genus CBDIHH01. Next base: position 624,563 of record CBDIHH010000007.1, on the reverse strand, counting down.
TCAGTAGTCCTCATCCTGAGGCGCCGCGGAGCGGCCTCGAAGGACGAGGGCGGACCAAGGAGGTCCACCATGAGCGATGACATCCAGCGCTACCTAGCCAACAGGACGCTCCTGACGGACGGCCACGCCTACGATCCGGCGTCCGAGCGTGACGCCTGCGGCGTGGGCCTGGTCTGCGCCATCGACGGCCAGCCGCGCCGCGAGGTGGTCGAGCTGGCCATCCGCGCCCTGAAGGCCGTGTGGCACCGCGGCGCGGTGGACGCCGACGGCAAGACCGGCGACGGGGCGGGCATCCTGGTGGGGGTTCCGCACGACTTCTTCGCCGACCAGGTGCGCCGCACAGGCCACCCCCTGCGGCCCGGACCGATCGCCGTGGGCCAGATCTTCCTGCCGCGCACTGACCTGGGCGCCCAGGAGCGCGCCCGCACCATCGTCGAGAGCGAGGTGCTGCGCTTCGGCTTCTACATCTACGGCTGGCGCCAGGTTCCGGCGGACACCCGGGTGATCGGCGAGAAGGCCAACGCCACCCGCCCCGAGATCGAGCAGATCATGCTGGCGGCGCCCGAGGGCATGGACGGGGAGTCCCTGGAACGGGCCCTGTTCCTGTGCCGCAAGCGGATCGAGAAGGCCGTCGCCCTGGCCAACCTCAACGGCTTCTACATCTGCTCCCTGTCGGCGCGGACCCTGATCTACAAGGGGATGTTCCTGGCCGAGCATATCGACGAGTTCTACCCCGACCTGCGCGACGAGCGGTTCACCGCCGCGGTGGCCATCTTCCACCAGCGCTATTCGACCAACACCTTCCCCGAATGGCGCCTGGCCCAGCCCTTCCGGATGCTCGCCCACAACGGCGAGATCAACACCCTGAAGGGCAACTCCAACTGGATGAAGAGCCATGAGATCCGCATGGCGGCGGAGGCCTTCGGCGACTTCGGCGACGACATCAAGCCGGTGATCCAGCCGCACGGCTCGGACTCTGCGGCCCTGGACAACACCTTCGAGGTGCTGGTGCGGGCCGGCCGCGACGCCCCCATGGCCAAGGCCCTGCTGATCCCCGAGGCCTGGTCGCACCTGGACGAGGTGATGAACCCCGCCCACCAGGCCCTCTACGCCTATTGCAACTCGGTGATGGAGCCGTGGGACGGCCCCGCCGCGATCTGCGCCACCGATGGCCGCTGGGTGGTGGCCGGCAAGGACCGCAACGGCCTGCGCCCCCTGCGCGTCGCCGAGACCCGCGACGGCCTGCTGATCATGGGCTCCGAGGCCGGGATGACCGGGGTGGCGGAGAACCGCATCATCGCCAAGTCGCACATCTCGCCGGGCCGGATGATCGCCGTCGACCTGCAGGAGGGCCGGCTCTATGGCGAGACCGGGATCATCGACCTGCTGGCCGAGCGCCACCCCTACGCCCAGTGGCTGGGCGCCACGGTCGACCTGGGCACGGTGATCGGCGCGGGCCCCGAGGAGCGGCTCTATACGCGCGAGGAGCTGGTCCGCAGGCAGATGGCGGCGGGGGTAACCCTGGAGGATCTCGAGATCCTGCTGGCGCCCATGGTCGAGGAGGCCAAGGAGGCCACCGGCTCCATGGGCGACGACGCGCCCCTGGCGGTGCTGTCCGAACAGTACCGGCCCCTGTCGCACTACTTCCGCCAGAACTTCAGCCAGGTCACCAACCCGCCCATCGATCCCCTGCGCGAGACGCGGGTGATGAGCCTGAAGACCCGGTTCAAGAACCTGGGCAACATCCTGGCGCAGGACGAGACCCAGGCGGACGTCTATGTGCTGAACAGTCCGGTGCTCACCACCGGCATGTACCGCCGCATGACCGAGTTCGTCGGGGCCAAGGCGATCGCGGTGATCGACTGCACCATGCCCCTGCCGGCGCCCGAGGCGAGGCCGGGGGACGCCCTGCGCGCGGCCCTGGAGCGGATCCGCGCCGAGGCCGAGGACGCCGCCCTGCGCGGCTGCGCCCAGATCGTGCTGAGCGACGAGGCCACGGGCCCCGACCGCGTCGCCCTGCCGATGATCCTGGCCACCGGCGGGGTGCATACCCACCTGATCGGCCGGGGGCTGCGGTCCTATGTGTCGATCATCGTCCGCTCGGCCGAGTGCCTGGACACCCACTATTTCGCGGTGCTGGTGGGGGTGGGGGCCACGGCGGTCAACGCCTACCTGGCCCAGGAGAGCTTCCAGGACCGGCTGGACCGGGGGCTGTGCGGCGACCTGACCCTCGAGCAGGTGTGCGCCAACTACAAGACGGCGGTCGAGGGCGGGCTGCTGAAGATCCTGTCCAAGATGGGCATCTCGGTGATCTCGTCCTACCGCGGCGGCTACAACTTCGAGGCCGTGGGCATATCGCGCGCCCTGGCGGCCGAGTTCTTCCCCGGCCTGACGTCGCGCATCTCCGGCATCGGCCTGGCCGGGCTGGAGCGGCAGGCGGTGGCGGTCCATGCCCGCGCCTGGAACGCCGCGGTGGTCACCCTGCCGGTAGGGGGCTTCTACAAGGCCCGCCGCTCGGGCGAGGCGCACGCCTTCGAGGCCCGGCTGGTGCACACCCTGCAGCATGCCTGCGACACCGGCGCCTTCGACGTCTTCAAGCGCTATTCGGACGGCATGAAGGGCCTGCCGCCGGTGCAGCTGCGCGACCTGCTGGACTACCGCTCCGAGCAGCCGTCGGTGAACGTCGACGAGGTCGAGAGCATCAACGAGATCCGCAAACGCTTCGTCACCCCCGGCATGTCCCTGGGCGCCCTGTCGCCCGAGGCGCATGGGGCCCTGAACATCGCCATGAACCGGATCGGCGCCCAGTCGGTGTCGGGCGAGGGCGGCGAGGACACCGCCCGCTACAAGCCCCTGCCCAACGGCGACAACCCCAACTCGGCCATCAAGCAGGTGGCCTCGGGGCGGTTCGGGGTGACGGCCGAATATCTCAACCAGTGCCGCGAGCTGGAGATCAAGGTCGCCCAGGGCGCCAAGCCGGGGGAGGGCGGCCAGCTGCCCGGCTTCAAGGTCACCGAATATATCGCCCGGCTGCGCCACGCGACGCCGGGGGTGATGCTGATCTCGCCGCCGCCGCACCACGACATCTATTCGATCGAGGACCTGGCCCAGCTGATCTACGACCTCAAGCAGATCAACCCCGACGCCCGGGTGACGGTGAAGCTGGTGTCCATGACCGGCATCGGCGCCATCGCCGCCGGGGTGGCCAAGGCCAAGGCCGACACCATCCTCATCTCCGGCCATGTGGGCGGCACGGGGGCGTCGCCGCAGACCTCGATCAAATACGCCGGCTGCCCCATGGAGATGGGCCTGTCGGAGGCCCACCAGGTGCTGACGCTCAATGGCCTGCGCGAGCGGGTGAAGCTGCGCGCCGACGGCGGCCTGCGCACCGGCCGCGACGTGGTCATCGCGGCGATGCTGGGCGCCGAGGAATACGGGATCGGCACCGCCAGCCTGATCGCCATGGGCTGCATCATGGTGCGCCAGTGCCATTCCAACACCTGCCCGGTGGGGGTCTGCACCCAGGACGAGGCCCTGCGCGCCAAGTTCACGGGCACGCCGGACAAGGTCATCAACCTGTTCAGCTTCATCGCCGAGGAGGTGCGCGAGATCCTGGCGTCCCTGGGCTTCCGCAGCCTGCTCGACATCGTCGGTCGCACCGACCTTCTGGTGCAGGTGTCGCGCGGCGCCGAGCACCTCGACGACCTGGACCTCAACCCGCTGCTGGTCCGCGCCGACCCGGGACTGGGCAAGCCCTATTCCACGGTCGTCGGCCGCAACGCCGTGCCCGACGCCCTGGACGCCCAGATCGTCCGCGACGCGGCGCCGATGCTGGAGCGCGGCGAGAAGATGCAGCTGAGCTACACGGTGAGGAACACCGCCCGGGCCATCGGCGCGCGGATCTCCAGCCATATCGTGCGCAAGTTCGGCATGACCGGCCTGGCCCCCGGGCACCTGACCGTCCAGCTCAAGGGGTCGGCGGGCCAGAGCCTGGGCGCCTTCGCGGTGCAGGGGCTGCGCCTGGAGCTGGTGGGCGAGGCCAACGACTATGTCGGCAAGGGGCTGTCGGGGGCGACCATCGCCATCCGGCCGTCCCCCACCCTGGCCAGCCCGGAGACCAACGCCCTGATCGGCAACACCATCCTGTACGGCGCCACCGCGGGCCGGCTGTTCGCCGCCGGGCGGGCGGGCGAGCGGTTCGCCGTGCGCAACTCCGGGGCCGTGACCGTGGTTGAGGGCGTCGGGGCCAACGGCTGCGAATACATGACCGGCGGGGTGGCTGTGATCCTCGGCGACGTGGGCGACAACTTCGCCGCCGGCATGACCGGGGGCATGGCCTTCGTCCTCGACCAGAACAGCAGCTTCGAGGGCGCGGTGAACCCCGAGAGCGTGGTGATCCAGAGGCTGGCCTCGCCCCATTGGGAAGGCGTGCTTCGCAACCTCGTCGCCGAGCACGCCGCCGAGACCGGTTCGCGCTTCGCCGAGGGACTGCTGCGCGACTGGGACCGGGTCCGGGGCGCCTTCTGGCAGGTCTGTCCCAAGGAGATGCTCAGGCGGCTGGAGCATCCGCTGACGCAGACCGGCGTGGCGGCTTAGGGGGCTGCGCAGATTGGCTGCGGACCTGCACGAGCGGGTAGAACACTTCTTCTGTCCAGGCAGCGTTCGGGCCGGGTAGGCCGTAGTGGCTGGGCTTGCCCTCGGGCAGGTGCAGCGTCCCGAACAGGGCGTCGAACATGGACAGGGTCGTGGCGAAGTTGCGGTAGGGCTTTCCGTCGCGACCCCAGCCATGATGGGTGTGGTGGATGCCCGGTGTGACCAGCACATGCTCGAAGGCGTGCAGCCATTGGCGGCCGATGGGCCGGGCGCGTAGCCAGTCGTCCGCGCGGAAGGCGCTGTGGGTGATCAGGTTCCAGCCGTAGATCGTCGTCAGGGTCAGCGCCGCCGCCTTTTCCATGCCAAGCCAGGTCGCGCCGCCGAGAACCCACCCATAGGGCACGACGAAGGTCCAGAACGGGTTCACCCTCAGGGTCAGCAACACGTTCATGAAGCCGCCGGAATGATGGGTCCGATGCAGCTTCCACAACCATTCCCAGCGGGTGTTCTGGGATTCGTGCGCCCAGCGATGGACCCAGTAGAAGGTGAACTCCGTGACCAGGAGGACCGCCGGGAAGGCCAGCCAGAGCGGCGTGGACGACAGGGCGTTGCGCTGCTGAGGCAAAACCAGGCCGAGGACCGCGGCGACCAGCAAGGCGGCCATCGGACGGGTGGCGGCGCTGACGGCGGCGCACAGGACGATCACCAAACGATCCCGCCCCCGATAGACGCCCTTGTGCCGACCGGCCAGCAGTTCGAGCGTCAGCATCAGCACCGTCGCCAGCCCGATAGACAGTCCCATCCGTCGTCTCCGTCACGCCGCGGGTGACAGTGGGCGCCCCCGGTTGGTGCGTCCAATGCATTGGACTGTCATTTTCAATGATTTTGGTGAATGCTCCGGCATGGACCTGCGCAAGCTCCGCCACGTCGTCACCCTCGCCCAGACCGGGAACTACGCGCGCGCGGCCCAGGCTCTGAACCTGACCCAGTCGGCCCTGACCCGCAGCGTTCAGGCGCTCGAGGCCGACCTCGGGTTACGCCTGTTTGACCGGGGCAGGGCCGGGGTGTCGGTCACCCCGGCCGGGCGCGTGCTGGCCCGCGAAGGCGAGCAGCTGCTGGGCAGCGCCCAGGCCCTTGAGCGCACCGTGCGTCAACTCGCCACCGGCGCCTTTGGCCAGATCCGCTTTGGCCTGGGGCCCTTGCCGGCGGCCCTGGTCATGAGCGATGTCCTGGCCTTCGCGGCCGTCGAACGTCCCGGCCTGGAGATCAATGTGCTGGTCCTGTCCGCGGCCCGCATGGCGCGGGAACTGGACCGGGACGGGATCGAATTTTTCATCTGCTCCAAGGCCGCCTTGGGCAAGGCGGAACTCTCCACCCAGGCCTTGGCTGAAATTCCCTTCTCGCTCCTGGTGCGCAAGGGGCACCCCCTGACTCGGATGGAATCCGTCGGGGCTGAGGACCTTGCGCTCTATCCCAGCGCCGGAGGAGCGGGTCAGGATGAGGCTCCATCGGTCGGATCCGACGCGCCGCCCTGGCAGGCCTATGCCCCCAGCCTCTCCTGCGACGACTATCGCTCCCTGGCAGAGGTGGCGCTGCGCACGGATGTGGTTCTGTTCGCATCCCGGTTGCTGATCAGGGACGACGCCACCAGCGGGCTGGTGGAGCTGGTCTGGCGGGGTGACGCCCTGCCGATGCTTGAACTGGTCCTGGTCACCCGGCCCGGCCACAGCCTTTCGCCCGCCGCCGCCTTGGTGGTGGGGGATGTGAAACGGATGCTGGCGGCTCGGTCCAGGACGCCATCCGCCGCGCCTGCGGCCTAGGGGGTGAGCGCGCAGCGCGGTATCGACGGCCTAAAGCCAGGGAACTCTCCGCCCTTATCCGGCTTATTGTCCGGCAAGCTTGGCCTTGGGGCCTTTGGGGGACCAGCCGTGCGGCCACCGACGATACCAGGCTCGAAGGGTGAGCTGACCGCGCGGACCTTCGGACGCCTTGTGCTGGCCGGGGTCGCCCTGGGCTTCCTGGCCCTGGCGACCATCGCCACGGTGGTGGTCGGGGCGGTCGTGCAGAATCAGAACTACGGCGCCTGGGTCGACCATACCTACGAGGTGTCGCAGGAAATCGCCGAGTTCCGGGTGGTCAGCGAGCGCGCCGAGACCGGCCGCCGGGGCCTTCTGCTGACCGGGCAGAAGCGGTTTCTCGATGTCTATAACCAGTCGTCAGCGGATCTGCGGCGTCACCTCGATCGCATGCAGGCGCTGACCCGGGACAATCCGTCCCAGCAGCGGCGGGTCGAGCGGCTGCGCCGGCTGACCACCCTGCAGAGCAACCTCTTCGCCGAGGCCCTTGAGCAGATTGGCCGGGGACAGCGCATCGAGGCGGCGCGGATGTTCGGCCTCAACAGCAGCCCGGAGATCGTCTTCGCCATCCGCCGGACCGCCAACGAGATGACGGCCGAGGAGCGACGGCTGCTCTCCCTGCGCGAAGCCGAACGCGACGCCAGCGCCCGCCTGGTCTTCGCCACCTTCTCCATCGCCGGCGTGGTGCTGCTGCTGGTGGGGGTGTCGTCCATCTGGGTGATCCTGCGCTACACCCACGACCTGACGACGTCGCGCAACGCCCTGCGTGAGCTCAACGAAGGCCTCGAGGACGCCGTCGCCGAGCGCACCTCCGACCTGGCGCGCGCCAATGACGAGATCCAGCGGTTCGCCTATATCGTCAGCCACGATCTTCGCTCGCCCCTGGTCAATGTGATGGGCTTCACCAGCGAATTGCAGGCCGCCTCCCGCCCGCTCGCCGCCCTGGTGGAACGGGCCCGGCAGGAGGCGCCGCAGATCCTCACCGCCGAGGCCGAGGCGGCGGTGGACGAGGACCTGCCCGAGGCCATCGGCTTCATCCGCTCCTCGACCCAGAAGATGGATCGGCTGATCAACGCCATCCTGCGCCTGTCCCGCGAGGGCCGCCGGGTGCTGGCCCCTGAACCCCTGGACATGACCGCCCTGGCGGAGGGCATCGTCGGCAGCCTGCGCCACCGCATCGACGGCCTCGGCGCGGAGGTGAGCGTCGAGGCGCCCCTGCCGTCCGTCGTCAGCGACCGGGTCGCCGTGGAGCAGGTGCTCAGCAACCTCGTCGAGAACGCGGTCAAATATCTTGCCCCGGGTCGGGTGGGGCGGATCACGGTGAGCGGTCGCGAGAGCGCAGGGCGCGTGGTCTACGCCGTGCAGGACAATGGCCGCGGCATTGACCCCAAGGACCATGAGCGCATCTTCGAGCTGTTCCGCCGCTCGGGGGTTCAGGACCAGCCGGGCGAGGGCATCGGCCTGGCCCATGTGAGGGCTCTGGCCTATCGGCTGGGCGGGTTCATCACCTGCGAGTCCGCCCTTGACCAGGGCGCCACATTCCGCCTCTCTCTGCCCGCCAGGATCAATACCGACCAGGGACCCAATCCGTGACCGACCATCAGGCCGTCAATATCGTCATGATCGAGGACGACGAAGGCCATGCCCGGCTGATCGAGAAGAATATCCGCCGGGCCGGAATCTCCAACAAGATCCACCACTTCCTCGACGGCGGATCGGGGTTGGACTTCCTGTTCACGTCCGCCCACGGCCCGGCCGCCAATGGCCCGGCCCTGGTGCTGCTCGACCTCAACCTGCCGGACATGAGCGGTACCGACATCCTGGCCAAGCTCAAGTCGCATCCCAAGCTGAAGCGCCTGCCGGTGGTGGTGCTGACCACCACCGACGACAAGGTCGAGATCCAGCGCTGCTACGATCTGGGCTGCAATGTCTACATCACCAAGCCGGTGGACTATGAGTCCTTCGCCCAGGCGATCCGGCAGCTGGGACTGTTCCTGTCGGTCATGCAGGTTCCCGATCCCGAGGGCGATGCGTGACGTCGAGGGGCCCCCAGGTCCTCTATATCGACGACGATGAGGGCCTGCGCGAGCTGGTGCGCCGGGCGATGGGCCGGCGCGGCTATGAGGTCAGCCTCGCCGCCGATGGCGCCGCCGGCGTGGCCCTGGCCACGGCGCAGCCGTTCGACCTCATCGCCATCGACCACTACATGCCCGGCCTCGACGGCCTGGGCACCCTGGAGCGCCTGTGCGCCCTGCCGGATCCTCCGCCCCTGATCTATGTCACCGGCTCGGACGAGAGCCGCATTGCGGTGGGCGCCCTGAAGGCCGGCGCCGACGACTATGTGGTCAAGAGCCTGGGCGAGGAGTTCTTCGACCTGCTCGACGGCGTCTTCGTCCAGGCCCTGGAGAAGGTGCGCCTGCGCCGCGAGAAACTTGAGGCCGAGGAGGCGCTCAAGACCGCTCATGGCCGGCTCGAGCTGGTGGTGCAGCGCCAGGAGGCGATGCTGCGCGAGGTCAACCACCGGGTGGCCAACAGCCTCCAGCTGGTCTCGGCCCTGGTGCAGCTGCAGGCGGCCGCCGTCGCCGATCCCGCCGCCCGGGGGGCTCTGATCGACACCCAGGCGCGCATCAAGGCCATCACCCAGGTGCACCGCAAGCTCTACACCTCGGACGACGTCGAGACCGTCGACATCGCCGAATATCTGGCGGCGCTGCTCAAGGAGCTGGAACAGACCTGGTCGACCGCCGACAGCCCGCGGCAGATGACGCTCACCGCCCAGGCGGTTCGGATCAGCCCTGACAAGGCGGTTTCCCTGGGGGTGATCGTCTCGGAACTGGTCACCAACGCCTGCAAATACGCCTACGGCCAGGGCATCGCGGGCGAGGTGCGCGTGGACCTGAGCCTGAGCGACGGGTCGGCGCGCCTCACCGTCGAGGACGACGGTCCCGGCATGCCGGACACCGCCCCCCAGGGCACCGGTCTGGGTCAGAAGGTCATCGCCGCCATGGCCGCCAGCCTCGGCTCGACCCTGGCCTTCGACCCGGCCCACGCGGGCGTGCGCGCCGTGGTGGTGTTCAGCGTCGACGGTCCCTGACAGACGCCGTCCAGGCTGAGAGTCGTTCGCGCTTCGGCCGGCGGGGGCGCCGCGGCTATAGGTGGCGCGATGAACGCCGCCGCCGCCGCACTCCACCAGTCCCAGGTCTTCACCCGCCGGGTCACCCTGCTGTCGGTGGCCACGGCGAGCGTGCTGCTGGCGATCAAGGGCGCCGCCTGGCTGGCGTCGGGCTCCGTGGCGATGCTGGCCTCGATGGCGGATTCGGGCCTCGACCTGATCGCCTCCCTGGCGACCTTCTACGCCGTGCGCTACGCCGCCTCGCCGCCGGACGCGGAACACCGCTTCGGCCACGGCAAGGCGGAAGCCTTCTCCAGCCTGTTCCAGTCGGGCCTGGTGTTCGCCTCGGCCGCGCTGGTCGGTCATGAGGCCATCACCCGCCTGGGCTCGCCCACCCCGATCGCCGCCGGGGGCTGGGCCATCGCCGTGATGCTGGCGTCGATCGCCGCCACCGGGGGCCTGATCTACGCCCAGGGCCTGGTGCTGAAGCAAACCCGGTCCATCGCCGTGGCCGGGGACCGGGCGCACTACGCGTCGGACCTGCTGTCCAACGGCGCGTCCCTGGTCGGGATCGGCGGGGCCGCCTACCTCGGCCTGCCCTGGCTCGACGCCGCCGCCGGGCTCGTGGTCGCCGCCTGGCTGGTCTGGGGCGCCATCAGCGTGCTGCGCGAGGCGGCCAACCAGCTGCTGGACCGCGAGATGCCGGCGGAGGCGCGCCGGGACATCCGGGCGCGGGTGGCCGCGGACCCGCGGATTCTCGGGGTGCATCAGCTGCGCACCCGCGAGTCCGGGCCCTTCGTTCACATCCAGATGCACGCGGACCTGCCGCCGGACATGACCCTGGAGGTGGCCCATTCGATCATCGTCGCCGCCGAGCGCCGGGTGCTCGACGCCTATCCCGCCGCCGACATCATCATCCACGCCGATCCCGAGGGTCGAGCCGAGCCCCATGGGGGCGCTTTCGGGGAAGACGCGGTCGTCGCTGAGACCAAGACGGAACCATCGCAGTAAACGCGGCCTTAACCGCTTTCTGCTCAGTGGAACCCTTGTTGTCCCCGGGCCTTCCATCCTCCTATGGCCGTCGAACGCGTTCTGCATCACTTCCCGCTCGATCCCGCTTCGCGTCAGGCCCGACTGGCCCTGGCGGAGAAGCGCCTGGCGTTCGCCGAGGCGCCCGAGCGCTATTGGGAGCGGCCCGACAGCCTGCGCGCCCTCAATCCGTCGGGGGTGACCCCGGTTCTGGTCGAGGTCGTCAACGGCCGCCGGCTGGTGCTGTGCGAGACCCGCGCCATCCTGGATCACCTGGAGGAGCGCTACCCGGAGACCCCGCTGCTGTCCGAGGATCCCGCCGAGCGGGCCGAGACGCGGCGACTGCTGCAGTGGTTCGACCGCAAGTTCGATTTCGAGGTCAACGGCCTCTTGCTGCACGAAAAAATGGAGAAGCGGCTGCTGGGCATGGGCGCCCCGGACCTGGCCAACATGCGCCGGGGCCGCGAGGCCCTGCGCACCCACCTGCGCTACGTCGACACCCTGCTGCAGGAGCGCAACTGGCTGGCCGGCGCCGGGCTGAGCCTCGCGGATTTCGCCGCCGCCGCCCATATCTCGGTGATCGACTACTTCGGCGACGTGCCCTGGGCGGATTTTTCAGGCGTGAAGACCTGGTATATGCGGATCAAGTCGCGGCCCTGCTTCCGCCCCCTGCTCGCCGACCGCTGGCCGGGCCTGGCGCCGGCGGCCCACTATGACGACCTCGACTTCTGAGGCGCTGAAGACCCGCATCCGCGAACACGCCGCCGGGCTGGGCTTCGAGGTCTGCGGCTTCGCCGGCCTCGAGGCGCCCTGGCCCGCGGGCGCCCGCCTGCAGGCCTTCGTGGCCGAGGGGCGCCACGGGACCATGGACTGGATGGAAACCACGGCCGAGCGGCGCGCTCACCCGCGGGCGATGTGGCCGGACGCCCGCAGCGCCATCGTCCTGGGGATGAACTACGGGCCAGACAGCGATCCCCTCGCGGTGCTTGAGCAGCCCAGTCGCGGCGCCGTCTCGGTCTATGCCCGGGGCGACGACTACCATGAGCTGATCAAGAAGCGGCTGAAGACCCTGGGCCGGTGGCTGGCGGCGCAGACGGGCTGCGAGCTGAAGGTGTTCGTCGACACCGCCCCCCTGATGGAGAAGCCCCTGGCCGCCCTGGCCGGCCTCGGCTGGCAGGGCAAGCACACCAACCTGGTGTCGCGATCCCTCGGGTCCTGGCTGTTCCTGGGGTCGGTGCTGACCACCCTGGACCTGGAACCGGACGCGCCGTCCGGCGAGCACTGCGGCGCCTGCCAGGCCTGCCTCGACATCTGCCCGACCCAGGCCTTCCCGGCGCCCTTCCAGCTCGACGCCCGCCGCTGCATCTCCTACCTGACCATCGAGCACGCCGGACCCATTGCGCACGCGCTGCGACCTGCCCTGGGCAACCGCATCTACGGCTGCGACGACTGCCTGGCCGTATGCCCGTGGAACAAGTTCGCGGCGACCGCGCGCGAGAGCGCCTTCCATGCCCGCGAAGCCCTGGCCGCGCCCTCCCTGGCGGCCCTGGCCGGCCTCGACGACGCCGCCTTCCGCGCCCTGTTCGCCAAGAGCCCGGTCAAGCGCATCGGCCGCGACCGCTTCCTCCGCAACGTCCTCTACGCCATCGGCAACAGCGGCGATGCGGCCCTCGCCCCCGCGGCGACCGCGCGGCTGGCGGACGCCTCGCCCCTGGTGCGGGGGGCGGCGGTCTGGGCGGCGGGGCGGCTGCTGGGGGCGGCGGCCCTGGCGGCATTGGCGCAGGGCCCCGCCGAGAGCGATCCCGACGTGCTGGAGGAATGGCGTCTCGCCACGGAGACCGAAACGCCACGCTAGAATCGCGGCGCGGATCCGCCACAGCCATTCCATTCGACGCGAATCGCCGCGCGGTTAATACTCCGCAACGATTCGTGAACGGGCGGGCCCATGCGCAAGATCACTGTGGCGCTGTTGACGGGCGCCTACCTCTGCCTGGCCTTGACGGTCGCCCTCCTGCTGTGGCGGGCCGGCGCGGGCTGGGGCGCGGGCGTGGCGGCGGCGCTGGGCGGCCTCGGCCTGGCCCTGGCCATCCATGGCCTGGTGGAGCGCGCCATCGACAGCGAGGCCCGCAAGGCGGAGATCGGCGTCGTCCGCGAGGCGCACCTGCTGCTCGCCGGCCAGTTGGAACAGATCCAGGATCGCCTGGTGGTGCTCACCGAGACCCTGCAGGACGAGACCGTACGCCGGTCCGAGGAACTGACCTCTGAGGTGCGCATGCTGGAGGACCTGGTCCAGCGGATGAGCGACAATCTCGAGGAGCGTCTCGGCGCCCCGCCGCCGGCGGAGGTCCACCCCCGCCAGGACCAGTCCACCGCCCTGTTGAAGACCGTCCGCGAGGCGCTCTCCGAGAACCGCGTCGACCTGTACCTCCAGCCCGTGGTCAGCCTGCCCCAGCGCCGCACCGTCTATTACGAGAGCTTCTCGCGCCTGCGCGACAACACCGGCCGGGTGATGATGCCCGCTGAATACCTCGCCGTGGCCGAGCCCGAGGGGCTGGTCACCGCCATCGATAACCTGCTGCTGTTCCGCTGCGTGCAGATCGTGCGCCGCCTGGCCAAGCAGGACCGCAAGGTGGGGATCTTCTGCAACATCTCCCTGGCGTCGCTCAAGGACGAGACCTTCTTCCCGCCGTTCCTGGACTATCTGGCCGGCAACAAGGACATGGCCGGGGCGCTGATCTTCGAGCTCGGCCAGGCGGCCTTCGAGCAGCGCGGCTCGGTGGAGGCGCGCAACATGGCCAAGCTGGCGGACATGGGTTTCCGCTTCTCCCTCGACAAGGTGACCGCCCTGGACCTCGACTTCACCGACCTGGCCCGGGCCGACGTCAAGTTCATCAAGATCGGCGCCCAGACCCTGCTGGGCGAGCTGGTCGACATGGACGGCCAGATGGCCATGCGCAACCTCAAGGACGTCCACCCCGCCGACTACGCCGCCCACACCCGTCGCTACGGCGTCGAGGTCATCGCCGAAAAGGTGGAGGCCGAACGCCAGGTGGTCGACATCCTCGAGCTCAACATCGGCTTTGGACAGGGCAACCTGTTCGGCGAGCCTCGCGCCATCCGCGAGGCGGTCCTGGCCGAGGCCGAGGAGCCCGCCGAGTTCACCAGCCGGGTGCTGCGCCGCAAGGCGGTGGGCTGGTAGGGGCCGCTCCCCTCGCCTCTACGCTTTCGGTCTTCATCATCGAGGCCCGTCATCCCAGGCCTTGTGCCTGGGACCCAGACGCGCCCACGGCTCAGGCCATGGCGCCGTGCCGTGCAAGATCCTGAAATCGAAGTGTTTCTGGGTCCTAGGCACAAGGCCTAGGATGATGGATTTGTGGAAAGGCGCCTGGGCGGCGCGCGCGCGATAGGGGCTGGCCAGTTGACCCGAAAGCGTCGGCTGTTTAGCCACCGCCCATGTCCGCCCCCGCCCTGCCCGATGGTCTGCGCCAGATCGCCCCCCTCTACGATGTGCTCCTTTGCGACGTCTGGGGCGTCATCCATGACGGCCGGCGCAGCTTCGCTGGCGCCTGCGAAGCCCTGGCCCGGTTCCGCGCCGAGGTCGGGCCGGTGATCCTCATCTCCAACTCTCCCCGGCCGGCCGCCGCCGTCGTCGAGCAGCTGGACGAGCTCTGCGTGCCGCGCGAGGCGTGGAGCCAGTTCGTCACCTCCGGGGACGCCACCCGGACCCTGCTGGCCGAGCGCGCGCCCGGCCCGGCCTGGCTCATCGGCCCGGAGCGGGACGCGCCCCTCTATGAAGGGCTGGGGCTCCAGACCGCCGGCCCCGCAGACGCGGCGTTCATCGCCTGCACCGGACCGGTCGACGACACCTGCGAGACGCCGGAGGACTACCGCGCCACGCTTGGGATCGCCGCGGCGCGCGGCCTGACCATGATCTGCGCCAATCCCGACAAGGTCGTGCAGCGGGGCGACCAGCTGATCTACTGCGGCGGCGCCCTGGCCGACCTCTACGAGGCCCTCGGCGGCCGGGTGGTCATGGCCGGCAAGCCGCACGCGCCGATCTACACCTTGTCCATGGACGCCGCCCGCGCGGCGCTGGACGCTCCGCCGGACCCCCGCCGGGTGCTGTGCATCGGCGACGGGGTTCACACCGATGTCCTCGGCGCCCAGGGCCAGGGGCTCGACTGCCTGTTCATCGCGGCCGGCATCCACGCCGGCGACCTGATCCGCGGCGGCGCCCTGGACTCCGGGCTGACGGAGGCCTTTCTGGCCTCCCAGGGCGCCTCGGCGCGATGGGCGATGCGCGACCTCGTCTGGTAGCTGTCGCAAAAATGCTGCCGCCCTGTAAAAGGGCTGCCATCACTGGGTGGGTTGGAGGACGGCTTGGCCGGATATTTCCTGGAGGACCTCAGCGTCGGCCAAAGCGCCGAGCTGGTCCGCGTCGCCAGCAACGAGGCGGTCAACGCCTTCGCCGCCATCTCCGGCGACACCAATCCCCTGCACCTGGACGAGGCCTTCGCCCGGACCACCCAGTTCGGCACCCGGGTGGCGCACGGCATGCTGTCGGGTTCGTACATCTCGGCCGTGCTGGGCACGCACCTGCCGGGGCCGGGGGGCGTCTACCTGTCGCAGACCATGGCCTTCAAGCGCCCGGTCCACATCGGCGACGAGGTCACCGCCCGGGTGACCATCACCGCCATCGACCTGGCCCGCGCCCAGGTGACCCTCAAGACCGTCTGCCTGGTGGGCGGCAAGCCCGTCGTCCAGGGCGAGGCGGTGGTGGTGGTCCCGCGCCGTGAAGGCCCGGCCGGCGCCTGATGCCGCTGACCATCGTCCACGGCTGGAAGGGGCTGGATCCGACCCTGAAGGGCGCCGCCATCGCCTTCGGCAACTTCGACGGGGTGCACCGCGGGCACCAGCGCGTGATCGCCGACGCCGCGGCGGCGGCGGGGGCGGCGGGCCTGCCGCTCGCGGCCATCACCTTCGAACCGCACCCCTCGCGCATGCTCACCCCCGACCGGCCGCCCTTCCGGCTGATGACCGCCGGCCAGCAGGCGCGCGCCCTGGAGGCCCTGGGCGTCGACCGCCTCTATGAACTGCCCTTCGACGCCGAGATGCACGCCATGTCGGACGAGACCTTCGCCCGCGCCGTGCTGGGCGAGGCCCTGGGCGCCCGCCACCTGGCGGTGGGCTTCGACGTCACCTTCGGCAAGGACCGCTCCGGCGACGGCCCGACCATGCGCCGCTACGGCGACCGTCTGGGTTTCTCCGTCTCCATCGCCCCGCCGGTCACCGACCCGGCCATCGGCAAGATCTCGTCCACGGCCATCCGCGCGGCGATCCAGGCGGGCGACGTGCGCCTCGCCGCCGAGATGCTTGGCCGGCCCTTCGCCATCGAGGGGGTGGTGGTGGAAGGCCAGAAGCTGGGGCGCAAGCTCGGCTTTCCCACCGCCAATGTGGCCCTGGACCACTATGTCCAGCCCCGCCTGGGGGTCTACGCCACCCGCACCCGCCTGCCCGACGGCCGCCTGGTGCCCGGGGTGACCAACATCGGCCGCAACCCCACCGTCGCGGTCGTCGAACCCCGGCTGGAGGCCTGGCTGTTCGACTTCGACGAGGACCTCTACGGCCAGGTGATCGAGACCCAGCTCGTGGAGTTCCTGCGCCCGGAGGAGACCTTCGAAGGGCTCGACGTGCTGGTCCAGAAGGTCATGGCCGACGCCGCCCGGGCGCGGACCCTGCTCATGCCCACCCTGTGAGCGCCGCCTGATTGACAGCGGCGCGCCGGGGGAGGACCGTGAAGCTTCACAATCGAGGAGGCCTTCGGTGGCGCACAAGTTCGAGGTGTACAAGGACAAGGCGGGCGAGTTCAGGGTCCGCTTCAAATTCAACAGCGAGGTCATCTTCTCGACCGAGGGCTACGCCTCCAAGAGCGGGGCCAAGGACGCCATCGAGTCGATCAAGAAATATGTCGGGGACGCGCCGGTCGAGGACGCGGACTGACGACAGGCGCCGGCGCGGCGCTCGCCTGAGCGCTTTGCGCGGCCGCCGGAACGGGCTACACACCG
Source organism: Caulobacteraceae bacterium (assembly GCA_965279095.1). Taxonomy (GTDB): domain Bacteria; phylum Pseudomonadota; class Alphaproteobacteria; order Caulobacterales; family Caulobacteraceae; genus CBDIHH01. The sequence continues at coordinate 607,908 of CBDIHH010000007.1, read as the reverse complement.
CGCCCATGGCCGCGGTCCCCCCAGTGTTGCGAATTAACCGCCCGGCGTGACGTCGGGGTCCCGCGCCAGGCGGGGTCCGGCGCGCGCCGGGTTGTCGTTCGCCCACCTCCCGTCCCGCGCAGGATTGCAAGCCTTCCATGTCTGACGCCGCCGCCCCGACCCGTGACTACCGCCCCACCGTGTTCCTGCCCGACACGCCCTTCCCCATGCGCGGCGGGCTGCCCCAGAAGGAGCCGGAGATCCTCGCCCAGTGGGCGAAGGACGATCTCTACAACGCCATGCGCAAGGCGCGGCAGGATGCCGGCGCCCCCCTCTATGTGCTGCATGACGGCCCGCCCTACGCCAACGGCGCCATCCACATCGGCCACGCCCTCAACAAGATCCTCAAGGACTTCGTCGTCCGCTCGCGGTTTCTGCTGGGCTACGACGTCGACTATGTGCCGGGCTGGGACTGCCACGGCCTGCCCATCGAGTGGAAGATCGAGGAGGAGGTCCGCGCCCAGGGCAAGCGCAAGGACGAGATCCCCGTGGCCGAGTTCCGGATGCGCTGCCGCGCCTTCGCCGGCAAGTGGATCGACCTGCAGATGGAGGAGTTCAAGCGCCTGGGCGTGCTCGGCGACTGGGCGCACCGCTATGTGACCATGGACTATGGCACCGAGGCCGCCATCGTCGCCGAATTCCACAAGTTCCTGATGTCCGGGCAACTCTACCGCGGCTCCAAGCCGGTGATGTGGAGCCCCGTCGAGCGCACCGCCCTGGCCGACGCCGAGGTGGAGTACCACGACCACACGTCGCCGACGATCTGGGCCAAGTTCGCGGTCACCGGCCGCCCGGCCCTGGAGGGGGCCTCCGTGGTGATCTGGACCACCACGCCCTGGACCATCCCCGGCAACCGCGCCGTCGCCTTCAACCCCGACATCGCCTACGGCCTCTATGAGGTCGAGGCCATGGAAGAGGGCCTGGCCTTCGAGCCCTGGGCCAGGGCCGGCGACCGGCTGATCGTCGCCGACAAGCTGGCCGCCGATGTGGCCGCCGCCGCCAAGATCGCCCGGTGGACCCGGGTCGAGACTGTCGATCCGACGGGCCTGGTGCTGCGCCACCCCCTGGCGTCCGCCGACCCTGGCTACGGCTTCGATGTGCCGATGCTGGGCGGCGACCACGTCACCGACGACGCCGGCACGGGGTTCGTCCACACCGCCCCCGGCCACGGCCAGGACGACTACGTCCTGTGGCTGGCGCACGGCTATCGCGACATCCCCGAGACGGTGGACGCTGACGGCGCCTACTACGAGAACGTCCCCCTGTTCGGCGGGCTGAAGGTGCTGGAGACCGAGGGCAAGAAGTCCGGCCGCTTCGGCCCCGCCAACGGCGCGGTGATGGACGCCATGATCGCCGCGGGGACCCTGCTGGCCCGTGGCCGGCTGGACCATTCCTATCCCCACTCCTGGCGCTCCAAGGCGCCGGTGATCTTCCGCAACACCCCGCAGTGGTTCATCCCGGTGGCCGATGACGGCCTGCGCGCGACCGCCCTGAAGGCCATCGACGACACCGCCTTCTATCCGGCCCAGGGCCGCAACCGCATCCGCGCCATGGTCGAGACCCGCCCCGACTGGCTGATCTCGCGCCAGCGCGCCTGGGGCACTCCCCTGGCCATGTTCGTCGACCGGCGGACGGGCGAGCCCCTGCGCGACGAGGCCGTCAATGCGCGGATCCTGGAGGCGGTCCGCCAGGAGGGCGCCGACGCCTGGTTCACCCGCCCCGATTCCGCGTTCCTCGGGGACCACGATCCGGCCCAGTTCGAGAAGGTCACCGACATCCTCGACGTCTGGTTCGACTCCGGCTCGACCCACGCCTTCGTCCTGCAGGGGCGCGACAACACCCACTGGCCGGCGGACCTGTATCTGGAGGGCTCAGACCAGCACCGCGGCTGGTTCCAGTCATCCCTGCTGGAGAGCTGCGGGGCCCGCGGCCGGGCGCCCTACGAGGCGGTGCTGACCCACGGCTTCACCCTCGACGAGCAGGGGGAGAAGATGTCCAAGTCCAAGGGCAACACCACCGACCCGCAGACCATCACCCAAGCGAGCGGGGCGGAGATCCTGCGGCTGTGGGTGGCCATGGTCGACTACGCCGAGGACCAGCGCATCGGCAAGACCATCCTGCAGACCACCGCCGACGGCTATCGCAAGCTGCGCAACACGGTGCGCTACCTGCTGGGCGCCCTGGGCGGCTTCACCGAGGACGAGCGGCTGCCGCTGGAGCAGATGCCGCCGCTGGAACGCTTCATCCTGCATCGCCTGTGGCGGCTCGACGCCGAGGTGCGCGCCGCCTACGAGAGCTACCGCTTCCAGGACGTGTTCCGTCCCCTGGCCGAGTTCTGCTCGGGCGACCTGTCGGCTCTGTATTTCGACATCCGCAAGGACGCCCTCTATTGCGATCGGCCGGACAGCCTCCGCCGCCGCGCCGCGCGCACGGTGATGGACCTGGTGTTCGAGCGGCTGACCGCCTGGCTCGGTCCCCTGGCCGCCTACACCATGGAAGAGGCCTGGACGACCCGCTTCCCGGACGCCGGCTCCAACTGTCTGCGGGTGATCCCCGACACCCCCGCCGCCTGGCGCGACGACGCCGAGGCGGCCCGGTGGGCGACCATCCTGCACGTCCGCTCCGCCGTCACCGCGGCGCTCGAGGTTGAGCGCGCCGCCAAGCGCATCGGCTCCAGCCTCGACGCCCGGCCCCTGGTTTATGTCTCGGCGGCTCACGCGCAGGCCTTCGAGGGGGTCGAGGCGGCGGACGTCTTCATCACCAGCGAGGCGGAGATCCTGGTGGCGCCGGCGCCGGCGGGCGCTTTCGCCCATCCCGACTTCGCCGATGTCTTCGTGGTGATCGAGCCGGCGCGGGGCGCCAAATGCGCCCGCTCGCGCCGGACCCTGCCGGAGGTGGGCTCCGATCCGCGCTACCCCGACCTGTCCCTGCGCGACGCCGACGCGGTGGCGTGGTGGGACAAGCGCCACGTGTGATTCAATACCCGGTCATCCCCGCGAAAGCGGGGACCCAGGTTTTTCTGTTTTCTTCGCCCCCGGGGATAAAAGAACCTGGGTCCCCGCTTTCGCGGGGATGAGCGGATCAACTAGGACGCGGACCCTTGTCAGACATCCAAGCGCAAGCCCAGCCGCACCCCCTTGTCACCCGCCTGGGCCTGCTCGCCTTCGTGCTGGCCCTGGGGATCGTCTCCCTGGACCAGCTGTCCAAGGCCTGGATCCTGAACGGCCTGAATCTGCCGCAACTGGGCTCGGTGGAGGTGCTGCCCTTCTTCCACCTGACCATGGTCTGGAACCCCGGGGTCAGCTTCGGCCTGTTGCGGGCCGACGCCGACCTGATGCGGTGGGGCCTGGCGGGCTTCCAGCTGGTGGTCGCCGTGTGCCTGGCCCTGTGGGCGCGCCGGGCCGACCGGCCGCTGCTGGCCCTGGCCTTGGGCCTGGTCATCGGCGGCGCCGTCGGCAATTTCATCGACCGGGTCCGCTTCGGGGCGGTGGTCGACTTCCTCGACTTCAAGGGCCTGCATTTCCCCTGGGTGTTCAACGTCGCCGACAGCGCCATCACCGTCGGGGTGGTCCTGCTGATCGCCGAAAGCCTGCTCACCCCCAAGCGCGCCTGACTGCGTCGCGGACGGACATTGCCGCGCCCCCCGGTAATGCGGTATCCAGTGCGCCAGCAAGAAAAGGCCGGGGGCGGTCTTTCGGAGAGCAAGCGTCCATGGGCTTTCATCGTGTAGCAGCCGCCACGCTCCTGGTCGGGGCCCTCGGCCTCGCCGGATGTTCCAGCGCCTCCAAGGCGCTCGGCATGTCCAAGGTCACCCCGGACGAGTTCCGGGTGGTCTCCAAGGCGCCCCTGGTGGTGCCCCCCGACTTCGCCCTGCGTCCGCCGGCCCCCGGCGAGCCCCGTCCCCAGGAGCTGCAGCCGGAAAGCGCCGCCCGCGAGGCCCTGCTCGGCGCCCGCTCCGGCGAGGCCCGCTCCAGCGCCGAGAAGGCCCTGGCGTCCCGCGCCGGCGCCGACAACGCCGACCCCCTGATCCGCTATGTGGTCGACGACGAGTTCGGCGACGTGGCCCACAAGGACCGCGGCTTCGCCGACAAGGTGATGTTCTGGCGCCGCGGCCAGGCGACGCCGAAGGGCGCCACCACCGCCAAGGCCGCCGGCGCCGACACCGCCGCCCCCATCGACCCCGCCGTCGAGGAAGCCCGGCTGAAGTCCCTGACCGGCTCCCAGCCGGTGGTCATCCAGCGCGAAGCCAACAGCAGCCGCATCAAGCTGCCGGGGCTGTAGGGCCAGACCGCTTCCCGCTCCATTAGCTGGGAAGAGGTCAGCGGACCATATGGCCGCGACCTCTCAAAAAGGGACGTCATCCTGGGGCGCGCTCTTGCGCGAACCCAGGACCCAGCAGCGAAGACCTTACCGTTCGGCGCTTTGAGCGTAGGGCTGCTGGGTCCTGGATGAGTCCGCTTCGCGGCTCTCCAGGATGACGGCATTTTGGTGGTTTTAGAGGGCTTCCCCCTGCCGCTGCGGTCAGGGTTTGGCCGCCGCCTTCGCCGCCGCTTTTTCCGCCCGCTTGGCCGCCTTCGCCGCCCGGGCCTCCTGCTCGGCCCTCAGCTTCGCCTGGAACGCGGCGTCGCGATCGATGAACAGCGCCCGGCGGCAGTCCAGATACAGCTGGGTCTGCGGCACAGCCCCGAGGCCGCGGCACCGGCGGTCTTCCCGCATGGCGGCGGTCACGGCCGGATCGTCATCCAGGGCGCAGCCCCCCAGGGCGGCGACCAACAACAGCAGGGCGGAGAAGCGGCGCATGCGCCGACGATAGCGGGCCGTCATCCTCCTGCCCAGGGCGCGCCCGCCTCTGCTATCCTTGGCCCTCCGACTCAAGGCCCCCCTCGCCCCATGCCCATCCGCCGCCTCCCGCCGCAGACCGTCAACCGCATCGCCGCCGGCGAGGTGGTCGAGCGGCCGGCCAGCGCGGTCAAGGAACTGGTGGAGAACGCCCTGGACGCCGGCGCCGCGCGCATTGAGGTGCAGGCCGACAACGGCGGCCTGTCGCGCATCCTGGTGGCCGACGACGGCGCCGGGCTGGCGCGGCACGAGCTGCCCCTGGCGGTGGAGCGCCACGCGACCTCCAAGCTGCAGCCCGACGCCGCCGGCGACTGGGACCTGCTGCACATCTCCACCCTGGGTTTCCGCGGCGAGGCCCTGCCGTCGATCGGCTCGGTGGCGCGGCTGCACATCGCCTCGCGCGCCCGCGGCGCGGACGACGCCTTCGCCCTGCGTGTGGACGGCGGCGCGATGGGGGCCACGGAACCCGCCGCCTTCCCCGGCCCGCACGGGGCCCGGGTGGAGGTGCGCGACCTGTTCTTCGCCACCCCGGCGCGGCTGAAGTTCATGAAGTCGGAGCGGTCGGAGAGCCTGGCCATCGCCGAGGAGATCAAGCGCCAGGCCATGGCCAATGAGGCCGTGGCGTTCGCCCTCGACCTGGATGGCAAGAAGACCCTTCGCCTGGCCGCCGAGCACCCGGGGGATGAGGGCCGGCTGGCCCGGTTGTGCGCCATCCTCGGGCGGGATTTCCACGACAACGCCCTCTTGATCGACTCCGAGCGCGAGGGGGTGCGGCTATCGGGCTACGCCGGCCTGCCGACCTTCTCGCGGGGCAACGCCGCCCACCAGTATCTGTTCATCAACGGCCGCCCGGTGCGCGACCGGCTGCTCACCGGCGCCCTGCGCGCGGCCTATGCCGACTTTCTCGCCCGCGACCGCCACCCCCTGGCCGCCCTATACCTCGAGCTGGATCCCAAGGAGCTGGACGTCAATGTCCATCCGGCCAAGGCGGAGGTGCGCTTCCGCGACCCCGCCTCTGTGCGCGGCCTGATCATCGGCGCCCTGCGCCACGCCCTCGCCGGCGCCGGCCATCGCGCCTCGACCACCGTCTCCCACGCGGCCCTGGGGGGCTTCCAGTCGGGCAACGCCCCCGGCTTCTCCGCCTGGCAATCCGGCGGCTGGAGCCCGCGCGCCGGCGGGGCGGCGGCGGCGATCCTGCCGGGCCTGGCCGAGGTCTCCGCCAAGGTCGAGTGGGATGCGCCCGGCCCCGCCGCCGACGGCCGCCCGGTGGTGTTCGATCCGGTGGACCAGCCCCTCGGCGCCGCCCGCGCCCAGATCCACGAGACCTATATCGTCGCCCAAACCCGCGACGGTATCGTCGTGGTCGATCAGCACGCCGCCCACGAGCGCCTGGTCTATGAGCAGATGAAGCAAGAGATGGCGGCGGGCCAGGTCGCCCGTCAGGCCCTGCTGCTGCCCGAGGTGGTGTCCCTAGACCCCGCCGAGGCCGATCGCGTCGCCGGCCGGGCCGAGGAGCTTGCCGAGCTCGGCCTGATCGTCGAGGCCTTCGGGCCCGGCGCGGTGCTGGTGCGCGAGACCCCCGCCATGCTGGGCGAGGTCGACGTCCAGGGCCTGGTGCGCGACATCGCCGACGACCTGGCCGAGAACGGCGCCGCCCTGGCGCTCAAGGAGCGGCTCGGCGAGGTCTGCGGGACCATGGCCTGCCACGGCTCGGTCCGCGCCGGCCGCCGCCTCTCCGCCGCCGAGATGAACGCCCTCCTGCGCCAGATGGAGGCCACCCCCCATTCCGGCCAGTGCAACCACGGCCGCCCGACCTATGTGGAACTCAAGCTGGCCGATATCGAACGGCTGTTCGGGCGGCGGTAGGGAGCGGCGCGGGCACTTCCCAATCTCCCTGGCCTCGCAAGACTACGGTAGCGTCGGCGCCAGGGTCATCCCTCCTCCGGCGGCGTCACCTTGCGGAACCGCGCCAGCAGCAGCAGGTCGTAGGCGATCTTCAGGCTCCCGCCGATCACCAGGGGCCAGGCGAAGGGGGTCGCGGCCAGGAGCAGCCCGGCGAGGCCGGGGCTCAGGGCCGAGGCCAGGCTGCGCGGCACGTTGGTGACGCTGGCCGCCGCGGCGCGCTCGGCGGGCGTCACCACCGCCATGACGTAGGAGGTGCGGGCGGGCACATCCATCTGCTGCAGGGCGGCGCGGACCAGCAGCAGGCCGAGCGCGATCGGCAGGGTCGGGGCGAAGGCGGCCCCGATGGCGCACAGGTTGGCCGGGACGTGGGTGAACACCATGGTGTTGATCAGGCCGAAGCGCCGCGCCAGCGGCGGCGCGGCCAGCAGGGACGCGGCCCCCAGCAGCCCCGACAGGAAGAAGAATTGGCCCGCCGCCGCCAGCGAGAGGTCGAAGCGGTGGAACAGCCACAGGGCGATCATCGACTGCAGCAGGAAGCCGCCGCCGAAGGAATCCAGGCTGAACAGGGCGGCCAGGCTGAACACCACCCGGCGCGATGGCCCCAGCGGCGTGGGCGCGACACGGACGGCGGGATCGACGGCCGGCAGCCGTCGGTAGAGGAGCAGGGCGATCACGCCGACCGCGCCATAGGCCAGGAACACCCCCTGGGCCGCGGCCGCCGAACTCAGACCGATCGCCGCCCGCGCCGGCTCCAACCCACTAAGGGCGAGGGCGCCCAAGGCCGCCATCAGGGCGCCGGTCAGGGCGTAGCGGGCGAAGTTGGCGGTCCGCTGCTGGGGCGCCGAGGCGTGGGCCAGCTCGGCCTGCTCCAGGGGCAGGAAGGGGGTGACGTCGCCCCCCGACGGATTGATCGTGCCGAGGAAGCCGACCAGCATCAGCGGCCAGAAGTCGTGCAGGCGCGAGAAGGCGACGCCGGTGGCCAGCATCAGCCCGCAGGCGGCCATCAGCAGGCGGCGCGCCTCCACCCGGTGGGCGATCAGCCCGGCCGCCAGGGTCAGGGCGGCGGACCCCAGCAGGGTCGCCGTGGCCAGCAGGCCCACCTGCGCCGGGCCGAAGCCGAGGCCCAGCAGATAGGCCGGCAGCAGCACGGCTATGGCCCCGTCAGCGAAGGCGCGCAGGCCGCGGGTCGCGGTCAGTAGGGCGACGGCGCTTCCGGGTCCGGACGCGGCGGTCACCGGCCTGGGCGCAAGGCGGGCCGGCACGGGTCCGGGGGATCGATGCGGTCGTGGGCGGCCTTGATGGCGAGGAATTTCGCATAGTCGCGGTCCGGCGCCGCCCCGGTCTCGGGGCCGATGCGCATCCGCTGCGGTTCGCCCTTGATGTCGTAGGGCGGCCAGGGGGGCAGTCCCGGGCCGCTGGGATCGCCGGTCTTGATGAAGTTGGCCCAGTAGGTCGACATTTGGCGGGCGATGCGTCGATCCTCCTCCGACACCGCCCAGGTGGGCTCGGACGCCAGGGTGTCGAAGACATAGACCATCTCGGCGCCGTGGTAGGCGCCGAGCACCTTGCGGCCCGCCGCCAGGGCCGCGGGATCCGCCGGGATCGGCGGGGCGTGCTCGAACTCGTAGATGTAGACCGGCCGTCGGCCGAAGGTCGCCTGGGCCAGGCCCCACTTCCAGGTGGGATAGGCGATGTTGTTGTCCCCCGCCGCATCGATGGCGGCGGCCGAGTCCTGGGCCGGGTCGGCGGGGTAGTGGGCCGCCACCGCCGCCGCCTCGGGCCCGTACAGCTCGGCGAGGCGGTCCTTCAGGGGGCCCGGGGCGGCGGCGCCGCGCACCCAGCCCTCCTCGGCGTTCCACCCCACCAGCAGGGGCACGTCGTTCTGGCGGCCCTGTTCGAAGACCCGCCAGGGCGTGGCCGGCAGCAGATGGCCGTCCACCACCGGGCGATTGAAATAGACCCCCAGGGCCTCCGCCGCCGCGAGGATCGCCGGCGCCGGGGCTGCACGCAGCTGCGCCAGGTCGGCGGCGCCCAGCCGGGCCATGAGGGCCGCGCCCTTGGCCTCCTCGGACGCCAGGTCGGTTGTCCCCATGCTGCCCGGCTGCACCACCCGCAGGGCCGAGCCGCTCTCGCCGATCGCCCCCCGGAACAGCCCCTTCGCCAGGGGCGAGGCCATCAGCACGCTGGTGGACACCGAGCCCGAGGACTCGCCGCCGACGGTCACCCGGGCGGGGTCGCCGCCGAAGGCCGCGATGTTGGTCCGGACCCAGCGCAGGGCGGCGATCTGGTCCATGAATCCGTAGTTGCCGGACGCGCCATAGCCGCTCTCGGCGCTCAACCCCGGGGTCGACAGGAAGCCCATAGGGCCCAGCCGGTAGTTGATGGTGACCACCACGACCCCCTGGCGCGCCAGGGCGGTCCCGTCGAACTGGGGCTGGGCGCCCGACCCGACCCGTGAGCCGCCGCCGTGGATCCACACGAACACCGGGCGCGGGGCGCCGCCGGGCCCGCCGGTCCAGATGTTCAGGTAGAGGCAGTCCTCCGAGACCGGCAGGCCGGTGCGCTGGGACGCGGGCTGGAGACAGTCGGCGGAGAAGCGGGTGGCGTCGCGCAGGCCGCGCCAGGGGGCGGCGGGCGCGGGCGGTCGCCAGCGGCCCGGCCCGAGGGGCGGCGCCGCATAGGGCAGGCCCTTGAACACGGTGACGCCCTGCGGCCCCGCCGGGGGAAGGGCCACCCGGCCGCCCTCGGTGACGACATCGGCGGCTGGCGCGGCGGCCTGGGCCGGAAGCGCCATCAGGGTCGCCAGGCCGGCCAAGAGCGCCGCCAATATCCTGCCCATGGCCCTGTTCCTTATGCCGCCGGGGTGGGAGCGTAGCGCAGGAACAGCACCTGCGCCGCCCCATAGGTGCGGGCGTCCAGCCGCTCATAGCCAGGGATCGCGGCCTCGGCCTCGCCGGCGCCGCGCTCGAACACGCAGATCGCCCCGGGCTTCAGCCAGCCGCCGGCGGCGAGCCCCGCCAGGGCCTTCTCGCCCAGGCCCTTGGCATAGGGCGGATCGACGAAGGCCAGGTCGAAGGGGTCGCCATCCCCGGCGGGTTTCTGCCCCAGGTCGCCGGCGTCGCGCCGGTGCACGCGGGTGACGCCGAACAGGCCCATGGCGTCGACGTTCTGGCGGATGGCGCCGCGGGCCGCCTCGTCGGTCTCGACGAAGAGGCACTGGGCGGCGCCGCGGGACAGGGCCTCCAGGCCCAGGGCGCCCGAGCCGGCGAACAGGTCGATCACCCGCGCGTCGTGCAGGCCCGGCGACCAGGGGGCGTGCTCGAGGATGTTGAACACCGCCTGCCGGGCGCGGTCGCCGGTGGGCCGGGTGCCGGCGCCCGGGGGGGCGGTGAGGGCCTTGCCGCGGAAACGGCCGGAGACGATGCGCATGGCCTCAGCTCCACCGCTGCGGGGGGGCGGCGGCCTTCAGGGCCAGCAGGCCGTCGCGCAGGGCGTCCATGAACGGCGTGCGCCGGCCCTCCCAGCGCACCGGGGGGCCGGCCAGGACGGTGCAGTTCATCGGCACGGGAATCGCCTTGCCCTTGGGCAGCACCCGGCCGGCGCCCTGGATCCACACGGGGATCACCGGCACCTGGGGGCAGGCCTCGGCCAGGCGGGCCACGCCGTTCTTCAGCCGGCCCATGTCGTCGGAGGCGTCGCCGCGGGTGCCTTCGGGAAAGACGATGACGATGCAGCCGGCCTCCAGCGCCTCCCGGGCGGGGGCCAGGATGTCCTCGCCGTCCCGCACCTTGTCGCGCGCCACTGGGACGATGCCGATCAGGTTCCTCGAGAACCAGCCGATCACCGGGTCCTTGAGGAAATAGTCCGCCGCCGCCGCCGGCCGCACCTTGGGCAGCACCGCCGCGGGGAAGATGGTCAGCAGCAGCAGGGTGTCCACATGGCTGTTGTGATTGGCCGCAACGATGGCCGGCCCCCGCGTCGGCAGATGCTCGCGCCCGACCACATCGGCGCCGGTGAGGAAGCGCGCCAGGGGCTTGGCGACGAGGGTGAGGAGGAGGGTGCGCAGGGCATTCATAGCTCACCTTGCCCCGCTTGCGGGGAGAGGTCGGCGCGTAGCGCCGGGTGAGGGGCCGTTCCGCCGCACGCCGCCAGGATCACCTCGCACACCCCGTCGTGGTGCGACCAGACATCGTCATTGGGAAACCTCAGCATCTTCAGCCCTTGCGCCTCGAGATACTCTGTTCGCCGCGCTTCATAAGCGACCGCTTCCGTATGCTGGCCGCCGTCGAGCTCCACCACCATCGCGGCCTCCGCGCAGTAGAAGTCGACGATGAACGGTCCGACGGGGACTTGCCGCCGCCACTTCCATCCACCGAGTTGGCGGTTGCGCAGGTGACGCCAGAGTTTGGCCTCCACCTTCGTCTGGCGGGCCCGCAGTTCCCTCGCTCGCGCTGTGAGGAGATCAGCCATGGACGGCCTCGACGGTCACCTCGCCCCGCTTGCGGGGAGAGGTCGGCGCGTAGCGCCGGGTGAGGGGCGTTTCCGCCAGGCGCGGCATCGCAGGATGGCGGCGCCGTCGCGAATGCATTTCGCCGTGTCGCCCGCCGAACGCCCCCTCACCCAACCTCTCCCCGCAAGCGGGGCGAGGGGCTCGTTGGCGCTGTGGAGCAGGTATCGACATCTAGAACCGATCCAACGCAAAAAACGCCAGCAGGTGAAAATACAGGGGGGCGGTGAAGGTCAGGCTGTCGATGCGGTCGAGCACCCCGCCGTGGCCGGGGATCAGGGCCGAGGTGTCCTTGACCTTCAGGTCGCGCTTGATCGCCGACATGGTCACGTCCCCGGCGAACCCGGCGGGGGGCAGGAGCAGGGCCACCACCCACAGGCCGATCCCGTGCAGTGGGGTGAAGACGGGGCCGAGCACCAGGATGATCGCAGCGGTGGTCGCCCAGCCGCCGAGGAATCCCTCCCAGGTCTTGTTGGGGCTGACCCTGGGCATGATCTTGCGGCGCCCGATGGCCTTGCCCCAGCAGTATTGCGCCACATCGTTGGCCTCGGTGGCCAGCAGCAGCAGGAACACCAGGCCGGCGGGCCCCGCCTGGGGCGTCTCCCACGCCGGGACCTTCATCAGGAAGGGGATGAAGCCGAGATTGAAGACGCAGGTCACCACCGCCCAGTGGACGATGGCGGCGCGGGACAGGTAGCGCTCGGTCTGGCCGGCGACGGCCATCAGGAACGGCAGGATCAGAAAGGCGTAGACCGGGATGGCGACCAGGTATTTGCCGTATTCGTCGAAGGCCACGAGGCCGTAGCACAGGGGGATGGTCATATAGGCTGTCAGCACGATCAGCCGGTCGGCGCGGCTCAGCGGCGACAGGGACAGGAATTCGCGCAGGGCGATGAAGGAGACCACCGCGAACAGGGCGATGGTGGCTGGGGCGCCCAGCAGCAGGGCCGCGATCAGCAGCGCCGCCATCACCCACCAGGAGGCCACCCGCTGGCGCAGGTTGGCGTGGTCGCCGCCGGGCTTCAGCCGCGGCAGGGCGATGGCCGCGGCGGCGCCCAGCAGGAGCAGGCCGACGACGGCCGCCACGCCCCACAGCAGGGCGGGGGGCGTCGTCAGGAACAGGTCGCGCAGGGGCGGCGGCATGACCTAGGGTTAACCCGCATGTGTGATTGAAGCGTTGTCGTTTCTGCCTCCCGCGCCCTCCTGTCACGCCCCGGCCCAAGAGATCCCGATGACCGACACCGCCAACCGCCGCCCCCTGAAGACGCGGGGGACCGCCTGGGCCGAGGGCCTCGCCCGGCGGCTGGCCGGCCGCTATGTCAGCCCCGACCTGATCTCGGCCTCCAGCGTGGTGGTGGCCCTGCTGGGCGGGGCGCTGCTGTGCCTGTCGGGCCTGGCCGAGCCGGCGGGGAGGGCGGTGACCCTGGTGCTGGCCGCGGTGTGCATCCAGCTGCGCCTGCTGGCCAATATGCTCGACGGCATGATCGCGGTGGAGCACGACCGCAAGTCGGTCTTCGGCCCGATCTGGAACGAGCTGCCCGACCGCATCGCAGACATCTTCTTCCTGGCCGGCGCCGGCTACGCCGCCTTCGGGGCGGGCTATGAGGTGGGTTCTGCCCTGGGCTGGCTGTGCGCGGTGCTGGCGGTGCTGACCGCCTACGTCCGCGAGCTCGGCCGCGGCCTCGGCCTGCTCGCCGACTTCTGCGGGCCGATGGCCAAGCCCCACCGCATGTTCGCCCTCACCGTCGCCTGCCTGATCTCGGCCCTGGAGGCCCTGTGGGGCTGGCGCGGCGAGACCTTCATGATCGCCCTGGCGGTGATCGCGCTGGGCTGTGTGGTGACGGTCTGGCGGCGGACCCGGCACATGGCGGCGGGGTTGCGGGGGGCGAAGGCGGCGGGATGATGACGCGAACGCTGCGACGCCTGGCGACGCTTATCCTGCTGCTGGTCGGTCTCGCCGGTACCGCCGCCGCCGCCGACGTCGCGACCAACACCCCGGCCGAGGAGGCCCTGTATCTGAAGCGTCTGGCCGATCCGCTGTTTCGCACCGGGGAGGCCTACGACATCCTTGAGCCGATCGCCGGGGCGCGGAACGCCAAGCCCGTGCCCGTCGCCGCTAAGCCGCAGTTGTCGGCCGAGGCTAGCGCCACGATCGCCGCCCTGGCCGAGGCCACCAATTCCAAGGCGGTGCTGGTGTGGAAGGACGGGGCGGTGCAGGCCGCTGCCTATGCCCATGGCGCCGATGCAACGACCCTGCAGAAGGGGCGGTCGATGGGCAAGCCGCTGGGGGCCATCGCGGTGGGGCTGGCGATCCAGAGCGGGGCGATCCGGTCGCTCGACCAGCGGGCGGTCGACTTCATCCCCGAGTGGCGCGGCACGCCCAAAGAGCCGATCACCATCCGCCAACTGCTCGACATGACCGCCGGCTTCATGCCGCAGAGCCCGATCGGCGACCCCGACAGCCCCTCGAGCCGGGCCTTCCTGGATCCGCACCACGACGCCTTCGTCATCGCCCACTATCCGCTGATCGCGGCGCCGGGGGCGCAATACACCTACGCCGGCGCCTCGGCGGACCTCGCCACCATCGTGGTGGAGCGGGCCACGGGCCAGCGGTTCGCCACCTTCATCGCCTCGCGCCTGCTGCAGCCGATCGGGGCGCCGGGGGGGCAGATCTGGCTCGGCCGCGAGGGCGGGCTCGGCCACGCCGGCTGCTGCGTGCTGCTGCCGGCCGAGGCCTGGCTGCGGATCGGCGTGCTGCTGTCGCAGGACGGGGTATGGGACGGGCGCCGTCTGCTGCCCCCGGGGTTCGTCGGGCAGATGCAGGCCCCCAGCCGGGCCAATCCGACCTATGGCCTGGGCGTCTTCGTCCCGGGCCGTGACCCCAAGGCCCCCGGCTACGGCAAGGCCGAGACCGCGCGGCAGAAACAGTCCGAGCCCTATCTGGCGCCAGACCTGTTCCTGTTCGACGGCAACGCCAACCAGGTGATGTATGTGGTCCCGTCGCGGCGGCTGGTGATCCTTCGCATGGGCGATTTCCCGCCCAGGGACGCGCCGTGGGACAATGCGGTGCTGGCGAACCTGGTGCTGCGGGATCTGGGGGCGCGGTAGGGCGTGTCTGCAGGGTAGTTCCTCTCCCCGCTCTTCGGGGAGAGGCTAGGTGAGGGGGTTCCGAGCGTCAGCGAGGAACGCCGCGGCGAAGTCGCGGCAGGGCGGCCGGCGATTCCGTGTCGGAACGCCCCCTCACCCAACCTCTCCCCGCAAGCGGGGCGAGGGGCCCGGCAGTGGGCTTGGCGGCGGTCGTAGATCCGTGAAGGCCTTAAGCCATCGATGGGAGGGCTTAGCGCCTACGCCTTCCCCTTCTTCCCCGAGGTTCGCACCTTGGGGCCGCCGGGTTTGGCCACGGGGCGCGGCTTGGGCTTGGGCTTGGCCCAGCCGGCCTTGTAGACGGGCTTGGGCCTGGGTTCGTCGCCGGCGGCGCGGCTCTTGCCCTGGCCCGCGGGGCGGCGGGGGACCACGGAGGATTTGGGCACCGGGGCGATCTTGTCGCCGGTGGGCAGGTTGGCCGGGGCGATGAAGTCGGCGAGCTGTTCGCGGATCACCCGGGGGCCCACCTCTTCCACCCCGCCCGAGCCCAGGTCGCCCAGCACGAAGGGGCCATAGGACAGGCGGATCAGGCGGTTGACGGTGAGGCCGAGGCTCTCCAGCACCCGCCGAACCTCGCGATTCTTGCCCTCGGTGATCGCCACCGAGATCCACAGGTTGGCGCCCTGGGGCCCGTCCTTGGCCTTGTCGAGGCGCGCCTCGATGGGGCCGTAGGTGACGCCCTCCCAGACCAGGCCGTCCTTGAGGGTGTCGAGCTGGGCCTGGGTCACCCGGCCGCGGGCTCGGGCCCGGTAGCGGCGCACCCAGCCGTTGGACGGCATCTCCAGGGCCCGGGCCAGGCCGCCGTCGTTGGTGAGCAGCAGCAGGCCCTCGGAATTCAGGTCCAGCCGGCCGATGGAGATCACCCGGGGCAGGTAGTCGGGCAGGGCGGCGAACACGGTGGGGCGGTTCATGGGATCGTTGTGCGAGGTCACCAGGCCCACGGGCTTGTGGTAGCGCCACACTCGCGCCGGCTCGGCCTCGCCCACCACCTGGCCGTCCAGGGTGAGGATGTCGCCGGGGCCGACCTTGACCGCCGGCGTTTCCAGCACCTGGCCGTTCATCGCCACCCGTCGGGCCTCGATCAGCCGCTCGACCTCGCGGCGCGAGGCGACGCCGGCGCGGGCCAGCACCTTGGCGACGCGCTCGCCCCCGTCGCTGTCGGCGGCGGAGTCGCCGCCTTGACCCCGGAGGCGGTCCGGGCTTGGTGTCTTGGAATGGTCGACCATGTTTCCACAATGCGCATCGCCCTGGACGAGGCGCAAGCCGCCGCCGGACGCGGCGAGGCCCCGATCGGGGCGGTGATCGTCGATCCGGCCACCGGCGCGGTGATCGCCCGGGCGGGAAACAGCCCCATCGCCGCGCACGATCCCACCGCCCATGCCGAGATCCTGGCCATCCGGGCGGCGGCGGCGGCCCTGGGCAACTATCGGCTGACAGGCCTGACCCTGGTGGTGACGCTGGAGCCCTGCGCCATGTGCGCCGGGGCCATCAGCCACGCCAGGATCGGGACGGTGGTGTTCGGCGCGGACGATCCCAAGGGCGGCGGCGTGGTCCACGGCGCTCGGGTGTTCGACCAGCCCACCTGCCATTGGCGGCCGCAGGTTCAGGGCGGGGTGCTGGCGGACGAGAGCGCGGCCTTGCTGAAGGGGTTCTTCCGGGCGCGGCGGGGCAAATAGGCTCAGGTCGCGACGCAGCCCTCGTCCGAGGCGCGCTCGATCTGCACGGTTACCTTGGCGATGCCGAAGCGATGGTCGAGATCGTGGCAAAGGTCATGGAGGAAGGCGTCGTCGTCGCCGCCCTCGGGGCGCACCACATGCACGGTCAGGGCGTGGCGGGTGGTGGACAGGCCCCAGACGTGCAGGTCGTGGATGGCCGCGACCCCCGGCTGGGCCTGGATGAAGCCGGCCACCGCGTCCAGGTCGACGCCCCGGGGCGCGGCGTCCATGGCCAGGTCGGTGGCTTCGCGCAGGACGCCCCAGGCTCCGAGGATGATGATCACCACCACCACCAGGGTGACGGCCGGATCGATCCAGTTGGCGCCGGTCAGGCTGATGACCAGGGCGGCGACGATGACCCCGGCCGAGACGGCGGCGTCGGCGGCCATGTGCAGGAAGGCGCCGCGGGCGTTGACGTCGTGGGCGTGGCCCATGAACAGCAGGGCGGTGCCGCCGTTGATCAGCACCCCGACGGCGGCGGTGGCCATCACCAGCCCCGCCCGCACCGGCTGCGGATCGCCCAGGCGCTGGATCGCCTCCACCGCCAGGCCGCCGGAGATGAAGATCAACAGCAGGCCGTTGAGCACCGCCGCCAGCACCGTCGCCTTGCCGTAGCCATAGGTGCGCCGGGCCGTGGGCGGGCGGCGCGCCAGCCAGGCCGCGCCGCCGGCCAGGACCAGGCCCAGCACGTCCGACAGGTTGTGTCCGGCGTCGGCGAGAAGGGCGGTGGAATGGCTGATGACGCCGACAAAGGCCTCGACGCCGACGAACCCCAGGTTCAGGGCGATGCCGACGCCATAGCGCCAATCGCCCGGGGGCGGGGCGTGATGGGCGTGGACGTGGTCGTGGCCATGGTCGGGAGCGTGCGTCATCGCCGCGACCCTTAGGGCGTTCGACCGCCCGAGCCTAGAGCGCGATTTGCGAAGGCCGCCGCGCCGGGCTAGGGACGGCGCCATGACCACCGCCCCCCATGATGCGACCCTGGGCCTGATCGGCTTCGGCCAGTTCGGGCGGCTCGCCGCCGGCCTGCTGGCCCCGACCCACGATCTGGTCGTCCACGACAGCGCGGGGCTGGCCGCCGAGATCGAGGCGGCAGGCCTGCGCCCCGGATCCCTCGAGCAGGCGGCGGCCTGCGGGACGGTGGTGGTCGCCGTGCCGATCGCCGCCATGCAGGCCGTGTTCGCCCAGATCGCGCCGCACCTGACGGCGGGCGCCCTGGTGGTCGATGTCGGCTCGGTCAAGTCCCTGCCGGTGCGATGGATGCTGGAGGCCCTGCCGGCCCATGTGGACATCGTCGCCACCCACCCCCTGTTCGGGCCGCAGAGCGCGCGCCAGGGCCTGGCCGGGCAGCGGCTGGTGGTCTGCCCCGTGCGCGGCGACCGCCAAGGCGACATCGTCCGCTGGGCCGAGGGGATCGGCCTGGCCCCCACCGTCACCACCCCGGAGGCGCATGATCGCGAGATGGCCTATGTCCAGGCCCTCACCCACCTGATCGGCCGCGCGCTGGTGAACCTCGACATCCCCGACGAGACGCTGAAGACCCATTCCTACCAGCATCTGCTGGACCTCTGCGGCCTGGTGGGCGGCGACAGCTTCGCCCTGTTCCAGGCGATCCAGACCCAGAACCCCTATGCGGCCGAGGTGGTGCGGGCCTTCGTGGCCGAAGCCGGCGGCCTGCTGGACCAGTTGGATAGGCAGCCTTAGCGCGCCGGCCTCATCCGCTACGACATACAAGAGATCGTCATCCTGGGGCTCGCGCAGCGAGAACCCAGGACCCAGCAGCGAAGACCTCACCGTGCGGCGCGTTCAGGTCTTCGCTGCTGGGTCCTGGATGAGTCCGCGGAGCCTGTCCTCGGGTCGGCCTTCGGCCGAACCCGGGGGCGGCTCTCCAGGATGACGGGGTGGGGGGGTAGGCCACCCACCTACCCGGCCATGAAATCCGCCAGGGCGTCGATCACGGCGCGGTTCTGGTCTTCCAGGCCGATGGTGATGCGCAGGCAGTCGGGCAGACCGTAGCTGGCGGTGTAGCGGACCAGCACGCCGCGCGAGGCGAGGAAGGCCTCGGCCTCGGCGGCGGTGCGACCGGGGCGGCCCGGGAACCGCACCAGGATGAAGTTGGCCTGGGAGGGCAGGGCCTCCAGCCCCAGGCCGCCCAGTTGTTGGGCCAGCCACGGCCGCCAGCGCTCGACCAGGTCGACGGAGCGTTGCTGGAAATCGAGGTCGCCCAGCGCCGCCGCCGCCGCCATCTGGCCGGGCAAGGACACGTTGAAGGGCGGCCGGATGCGCTCATAGGCCTGGGCGATGTTCAGCGGCGCATAGGCCCACCCCACCCGCGCCCCGGCCAGGCCGTGCAGCTTGGAGAAGGTGTGGCTGACGATCACGTTGTCGGCCCTGCGGGCCAGGTCCAGCCCGTCCTCGAAGCCGGGGTCGGTGGCGAACTCGGCGTAGGCGGCGTCCAGCACCAGCAGCACCTGAGGCGGCAGGCCGGCGTGCAGCCGCCGCACCTCATGGGCGCCGAGCCAGGAGCCGGTGGGGTTGGACGGATTGGCGATGAAGACGATGCGGGTGCGCGCGTCGACCTGCCCCAGCATCTCGTCCACATCGACCGTCAGGTTCGGCTCGGGGGCGAAGCGGACCTCGGCCTGGCAGGCGCGGGCGCTGATGGCGTAGGTGGCGAAGCCGTACTGGTGCTGGACGATGTTGTCGCCCGGCTCGAGCATCAGCTGGTTGAGCAGGGGGAAGATCTCGCCCGAGCCGCAGCCGAACACCAGGCGCTCCGGCTCCAGGTCGAAGGCCGCGACGACGGCCTCGCGCAGGGGTCCGGCGTGGCCGTCCGGATAGAGGTTCAGCCGCTCGCCGGCGGCGGCGTAGGCGGCCGCGGCCAGGGGGCTGCAGCCCAGCACATTCTCGTTGGACGACAACTTGATCGGGTTGTCGAAGCCCTGCGCCCGGGCCTTGCCGCCGACGTAGATGGCGATCTCGTCGATGCCGGGCTTGGGTTCGGGCCGGCCGGTGGCGGGGCGCTCCTGGGTCATCGGCCGCTCCTAGACGTCGAACGGCATGGGGGCGGCCCCGATCACGCCCTTGAGGTCGCCGGGGGCGCGGGCCAGCCGTTCGTCCTGAACCTGGAAATAGCCGGACAGGCTGTAGAGCCGCAGGCCGCCGGCCTGGACCAGCAGCCGCGCGGCGACATCGGTGCGGGCGAGGCGGTCCTCGATCTCGGCGGTGGGGCCGGTGGCGTCGGTGACCCAGAAGGTCTGGTCCCCGCCCGAAGGCTCCACATCGACCTCGGCGACGGCGAGGGCCGACATCGGCCCCCAGGCCTGCAGGCAGGGCAGGGCGGCGAACACCTTCAGCCGCGGCTCGGCCAGCAGCCGGCCCCACCAGGCGCTGTCGGGCGACAGGGCCAGAACCCCAACGCCCCCTTGCGCCTTGGCGGCGGCGATCACGTCCTCGGGCTTGGCGGCCAGGGTCAGGGGCGGGGCGGCGCCGAAGCGCAGCCGGGCCAGCTCCACCGTGCGGGCCGGGTCGCGCCCACCCCAGCAGCTCAGGGCATAGGGCCCCTGCCGCGCCAGGCTGTCGGACATCAGCTCGCGCCAGACGCGGACCACCAGGGGCGCGCCGGCGGCGTCCCGGGGCAGGTCCAGCAGGCGGCGCATGACCTGGGCCTCGCGATCGGGGCGCAGGGCGAAGCGGCCGGACTCGCCGGCGGCGGCCTTGGCGGCGGCTACCACATGCGACAGGGCGGCGCGCTCGTCGATCAGGCGCAGGAGTTCGGCGTCGAGCGCGTCGATGCGCTCTCGCACGGCCTGCAGCGATGGCGGCTTGGTGTCCATCCGTCCCCCGAAAAGGAAGCGCCGGACCATAGACAAAGCGTCGCCGCGCGCAACCGGGAGACGCCCTTAAGTTCGCCGGTCAATAGACCCGGGGCGCGGGCCCCAGGCGCACGGGACCCAGGGTGGTGGCCCCCGCCTCGAAGGTCAGCTGCAGGTCCGCCCCGCCCTCGCGGGCGCGGGTCTGCGCCACGGCGGCGGCGGACTGGGCGGCGGAGGGATCGAGCGCCTGGGCCGCGCCCAGGGCGGCGATGGCCGCGGCCCCCTGGCGCAGGCTCATGTCCAGGGCGCCGCGCAGGCGGCCATCCGGGCCCACGGTGAGCGGCCCGCCCTTGGCGCTGAGGCTCACCTCGCCCACCGAGGCGAGCAGCTGGGTGACGGTGGCGGCGCCCCCCTGGTCGGTCCAGGCGCGCACCGACTGGGCCCAGTCGCGGCCGCGGAAGGCGTCGCGGTGCGACAGGTCGGCGGTGAGGTTGAGGGTCAGGGGGGCGAGGGGCGCGATCTGGGCGAACACCCCGGCGCGGCGGGCCTGGGCGCCGCGCAGCCCGGCCTGCAGCTGCGCCCGGTCGCCGTCCACGGCGCGCAGGTGCAGGTCGATCCGCTCGGCCGCGGTGAAGGCGAAGGGCGCGCTGCCGGACTGGGGCGTGAAGGTGACCCCCTCGCCCTCGAAGGCGATGCGGGGCGCCCTGGCGAGGTCCGAGACGCTGGCGCGAAGGGCCTGGCCGGCCACGTCCACCCTGCCGGCCCCGGGCCGCGACAGGACCAGGCCCTCGGGCGCCACGAAGGTCCAGCGGGTGAGCTGGTAGGCGTTGGCGATGGCGGTCAGTCGCGGGGCCGAGACGCCCCAGCCGTAGGGCTCCAGGAAGGTCGGGCCGGTCATCTCCACTTCAATGCGGAAGGGGTAGCCGCCGACGGACAGGGTCTTCCACGAGGCCTCGTAGCCCGAGGCGCGCAGGTCCGCCGCCTCGCGCTTCAGCCCCGCCTCCACCTGACTCCTGACCACCAGCCAGAACAGGCTCCAGCCGACGGCGGCCAGCAGCAGGGCTATGTAGGGCGCGAACAGGCCCCAGCGGCGGGGGCCGCGTTTGCTCGGCATGGCGTCGTCGGGCATGGTCATGGGCAGGAGCCGGGGCGTGGAGGGACAGGGGCTGGTTATGCACGACAACGGCCGGGATGGCCGCTGGGTTTTCGGCTACGGCTCGCTGATGTGGCGGCCGGGCTTCGACTATGTGGAGCGCCGGCCCGCGGTGCTGCACGGGCGCCGGCGAGCGTTCTGCATCTATTCAGTGCACCACCGGGGCGTCCCAGGGCGGCCGGGGCTGGTGCTGGGCCTGGCCGCCGGTGGCGCGGTGCGGGGGGCCGCCTACCGGGTGGCCGAGGATTCTTGGCCCCAGACCTACGCCTATCTGCGCGAACGCGAACAGGCGACCGAGACCTATGTCGAGGCCACCGCCCAGGTTCGCCTGGTCGACGGTCCCCGGGTGGCGTGCCTGGTCTTCCTGTCGGACACCCGCCACCCGCAATGGGCGGGGGCCCTGGACCTGGAACGCCAGGCCCAGCTGATCGCCGGGTCCAGCGGCCTGTCGGGCCGCAACATCGACTATCTGCGCGATCTGGTAGAGCATCTTCGCCAAGAGGGCGTCCGTGACCGGGCGATGGAAGGGCTTCTGGCCCGCGTGGACGCGCTGGAACGGCTCGCAGAGGCCTGAAGGGGGACTGAGTGACTGAAGGACCGATCGTCGAGGTCGAGGCGCTGGCCGCGCGCCAGCGTCTCGCGCCCTTCCTGCTTGTGGTCTGGGCGCCGGCCATGCTGGCCCTGCTCGCGGACGGCTATGACCTGCAGGCGGCGGCCTTCGCCGGGCCGTCCCTGGTCCGCGACTGGGGGATCGCCCGCTCGGCCCTGGCGCCGATGTTCACCGCCGGGGTGGTGGGCCTTCTGGTGGGGGCCCCCCTGCTGGGCTCGGCGGCGGACTATATCGGCCGCAAGACCGCGATCATCCTCAGCCTGCTGTTCGCGGGGATCTTCTCCCTGGCCTGCAGCACCGCCGATTCGGTGCAGACGCTGATGGTCTACCGCTTCCTCACCGGGGTCGGCATCGCCGGCCTGCTGCCCAATGTCGCCGCCCTGACCGCGGAGCTCGCGCCCAGCCGGCTGCGGGCGCCGATGATCATCATCATGTTCATGGGCGTGGCGGTGGGCGGGGCCCTGCCGGGGGCCATCGCCGCCTGGCTGGTGCCGACGCACGGCTGGCCGGTGCTGTTCCAGATCGGCGGCGTCGCGCCCCTGGTCGCCGCCGCCGTGATGGCGCTGGCCATGCCCGAATCCATCCGCTTCATGGCCCTGCGCGGCCGCTCGCCCGCGCGAATCGCCCGGGCCATCCGCCGGCTGATGCCCGAGGCGGACATCCCCCCGGGCGCGCGCTTCGTGGCGCGGGCGTCCGAAGCGCCCCAGCGGGCGCCGATCAGCCGCCTGTTCGAGGGCCGCTACGCCATTGTCACCCCGCTCCTGTGGCTGATGTTCGCCTCGATCCTGATGACCAACTATTTCATGACCAGCTGGATGCCGGTGGTGTTCGAGCAGGCGGGCCTGTCCCCGGCGGCGGCGGCCTGGGTCAACGCCAGCTTCCAGCTGGGCGGGGCGGTGGGCGGGGTGGCCACCAGCCTGCTGATCGGCCGCCTGGGCATCGTGCTGGTGGCCGGCCTGTTCGCCCTGGCGATCCCGGTGGTGGCCATGGTCGGCACGCCGGACCTGACCACCGCCGGGGTTGCGGCCGCGGTGGCCTCGGCCGGCTTCTGCATCATCGGCACCCAGTTCTGCATGAATGCCTCGGCCGGCCTGGCCTATCCCACCGCCTATCGCGGCATGGGCGCGGGGATGGTGTTCGGCGTCGGCCGCATCGGCTCCCTGCTCGGCCCGGCCGCCGGGGGCTATCTGATCGCCCAGGAGGTGGGCACGCGGGCCCTGTTCCTGGCCCCCGCCATCCCGCTGACCATCGGCCTGCTGGCGGCCGTCGCCCTGGCCCTCAAGGGCGGGCTGCGCTGGGCGGACGACGACGCCTGACGAGCCTTACCGGGCCGCGGTGATGGTCAGCGGCACCGGCTCGATGTCGCCGCCGCGCAGCACCACATGGCGCATCAGCGCCAGGGGCTCGGCGGGGCCGGCGACCTGGACGATCAGGAAATAGGCCCCGTCGGGCAGGGCGTCGAAGGCGAACCGCCCCAGGGCGTCGCAGCGCGCGCGGCGCACGAACCGGGCAAGATCCGGATTGTCGTTGGCGACGGGCTTGTTGCGGATCTCCGACACCGGCCGGTCGGCGCGGACGGCCGAGCCGTACAGCTTGACGATCCGCTCGCGCGAATAGGGGGCGTCCGGGGTCAGGCCTACCGACAGATTGGCGCAGCTGTGGCCCTTGGGCGACGAGCCGCGAATGCCGTTGGCGCCCTTCTGCGTCGACCAGGCGAAGTCGCCGGGCGCGTAGGGGGTGGCGATGAAGACGGCGCCGGGCGGACCCTGGTAGGGGGGCGGGGCCATGGAGGTGGTCTCGCAGGCCGCGAGGGCCAGGGCGGCGAGCGCAAGGGAAGCGGACAGGCGTCTGTTCACGGACGGGAACCTTTCTGGACAGCGGCAATCTAGCGCGGCCCGCGGCAAGATCATGGCGAAAACCGCAATCGCGTCCGCGCGGCGGGCACAATCCACGGCTTTCCCGACGGATCAGTAACCGTAGAGGCCGAGGGCGGCCCAGGAGCGGGCCTTCAGCTGGGCGGTGCGCTCGTCGGCGGTGACCCGCGGGGTGTCGGGGGGCAGATGCCTGCGCACATCGGCCGCCGCCACCTTCATCACGCGGGGCGGGCCCAGGGCCCGGGGCTGGAAGAACTGGCGGAACTGCACGACGCCCAGGGGCGCGGCCCCCACGGGGTCCAGCCAGTTGGGAACGCCGGGATCGGCCTGGGTCAGGACCGCGCGGAAGCGACCGTCGCGGTCGATGGCGGCCTGATGACCGTTCAGGCTGGACTGATGATAGACGGGGTCGGCGAGCTGGAAGAACCGGTCGGCGATGCTGAAGCCCCAGTAGCGGCTGGCGGGGACCTCGGTCTCGATGATCAGCGCCTCGTCCGCGCCGAGCTCGTAGATCATGTTGATGTTGCTGGCGGCGGGGTTGCTGCCGGAATTGGCGGGGGCGTTCTGTGGCTGGAAGGTGTTGACCGCGCCGCCCTGATTGGCGCGGGTCCGCTCGAATCCGGCGATGCCCCAGTCCTCGACGATGTAGCGCACGAAGCGGGCCGCCTGATCGATGTGGACGATCATCTCCGCATCGTCCCAGCGCATCGGTCGTGGCGGGGTGGTGGTCACACGCTCGATGCGCAACAGCGACGGCCGCTCCTGGGCCCAGTCGTAGAAGGCCTCGCGCACGAACAGGGTCATAAGGTCCTGCGCCGGATCCAGGCGGATCCAGTTTCCCGTCTGCGGGTGGGGGCTGGCGATGATCTCGAAGCTGCCGTCCGGCTCGATCCGCATGTCGTCCAGGGGATAGGCCGCGGTGGGCAAGCGGCGGAAGGCGTCCTTCTCCATCGATCCGATCGAGGGCATCAGTTGCAGGTCAAGGAACCGCGCGTCGCCGCGCCGACCCCAGATGCGGTAGGTCTGGGCGCCGTCGATGAAGGCCCAGCGGGTGCGGAAATCCGGCGACGGGAAGGCGAAGGTCCACACCATTGGTTCGAACAGGCCGAGGTGGAACCGCGGGTAGTCCACCCTCGGCGCCATGACCCAGCCGTAGGCCGCCGCCTGCGCCTGCATCAGGAAGTGATTGGCGGCCTCGCGCACCTCGGGGCGTTCGACCAGATCGCGCGAGAAGATGAACTGGCGGGCCCAGTCCAGGGCCTCCAGGTAGCCGCGCCAGGCCTGGGCGACGGCGGGGGTCATATGGTCAGGCGTGCTCATAGGCCAAACCGTTCGCTGTAGGCGGCGAACTGGCCCTTGAGGGTCTCGGTGTCCAGGCCGAAGTCGGCGTTGGCATGGGTGAAGCGACCGTGGCGGTCGGCGCGGTGGGCCGGGTCGACAAGGCGCGCGCGCAGGGCGGCCTCGTAGGCGGCGGTGAACTCAAGTCCGTGCTGGGCGTAGACGCCGGCGATGACGCCGACGGGGTCGGCCAGGGTGTCGGCGAAACGGACGTGGGAGACGCGGGGGTCGTCGACCATCGGATCGGCGAGGACCCCATCGAACGACGCCTTGGTGGCGCCGACCACCTGCTGGGGCGTGATGGCGTAGAGGGGGCCGTTCACCGGGCGGTAGACGAACTCGGTGACGGCCACCAGGGACGCCATGCAGTCCTCCGGCGCCCGGTGGGTCCACACCACGATGGCGTCGGGAAAGACCGCGAACAGGTCGGCGAGCACATACTGGTGGAACAGGCCCTTGCCTACCCACCGCCGCGTGGGGCTTCGCCACTGCAGGTGCCGCAGCATGTCGGCGTGGAATCTCAGGGCCGCGAGGCGGTCCTTGGGGCGCGGCGAGGGCGGCAGGGTGGGCACGTTGAGGAAGTGGAGCGGATACAGGGTGTGGAAGTCGAGCGCATAGAGGAACTCGTCCTCGGCCTCGGCCAGGCCGCCCTTGTCGTGGTACGGATGGGAGATCAGCAGGCCCGGCTCGCGCGCCAGCATGGCGGCGACATAGGCGTCCCCGGCGCGGCGCGCCGTCTCGTCGGCGGCGGGAACGAGGCCGCGCGGCGGAGAGGGATACAGGGCGTCCATGTAGCGGGGCATCCGGTGGCCCTCGTCCAGCGCCAGCAGCGACTGGGTCAAGGTGGTGCCGGCGCGTGCCGTGCCGGTGACGAAGATCGGCCGGACGATCTCCTGCTCGAGAATCTCCGGATGCTCGGCCCAGTCCCGGGCGATCATCAGGCGGCTGACGACCGCGTGCTTGAAGTCCGCGACCGCGGGCGCCATGCGGGTGCGGGGGACCTGGCCGTGGCGATTGAACAGGGCGACCAGGGCGATGAAGCGCTCGCGGACGCCGGGGTCGACAAAGGCCTCCAGACCATAGTCCCGCGCGGCGGCATCGAAGATCGCCTCGGCGTCGAGCTCGAATGCTTCGGCCATCGTCCCGCCCTCGTACCGCCCAGTGTTTCCCGGGTCGCGACCAAACCTTGGCATGGGGAGAGGGACGGTGGGAGGGCCGCAGCTAGACCCCCGGTATGACGCCCGTGGCGCCCTGATGGCGCTACGGTTATGTAGGCTTTCCCATTATCGGAGTTCACGCCGCCATGCGGGTGGTTCGACGTCTCGTCCTGGCCTTGGCCCTGAGCTTCGCCACCGCGGCCGGGGCCGCCGCTGCGCCGATCACGGTTCTGGCCGCCGCCTCGCTGAAGAACGCCCTGGACGAGGCCGCGGCGAGTTTCACCAAGTCGGGCGGACCACCGGTGCAGATCTCCTACGCCGCGTCCTCCGCCCTGGCCCGTCAGATCGAACAGGGGGCGCCGGCGGACGTGTTCGTGTCGGCCGACCAGGATTGGATGGACTATGTCGCCGCGCGCGGGCTGATCATCCCCGCCAGCCGCCGGGCGCTGCTCACCAACCGCCTGGCCCTGATCGCCCCCGCCGCCTCGCCGGTGAAGCTGGTCGTCGGGCGCAACATGCCCCTGGCCAGGGCGCTGGGCGATGGGCGACTGGCCATGGCCGCGCCGGAGGTTCCGGCCGGCAAATACGGGCGCGCCGCCCTGACGTCGCTCGGGGTATGGGAGTCGGTGAAGGACCGGCTGGCGTCGGCCGAGAACGTGCGCACCGCCCTGCTCTATGTTTCGCGCGGCGAGGCGCCCTTGGGGATCGTCTATGACACCGACGCCAAGGCCGATCCGAAGGTCCGGATCGTCGGCCTGTTCCCGCCGGCCTCGCACCCGAAGATCATCTATCCAGCCGCGGTGCTCAAGGCGTCCGGGAACCCCGAGGCGCGCCGGTTCCTTGCCTATCTGAACGGCGCGAGGGGCCGGGAGATCTTCGAAAAATACGGCTTCACCGTCCTCAGGTAGGGGCCTGAGGACGGATCACGGTGCGGTGAGGCGCGCTGGCTAGTGGACCGACACCGGCGCGAGTTCGTGCGCCAGGGCGGCGGCCATGGCTGAGGCGCGGTCCGTGAGGACGGCGAGACGGGCGCCGTCGGCGCTGTGCACGGCGTAGAGCGTCTGGTCGGGGTCCAGGGTGAAGCCCTTGACGGCTTCCACAGGGGCGGCGCCAATGACGTCCTTGGCCTTGATCGGGCGGACATAGACCAGGTCGGGCGCGCCCAGCGCCGCGAAGGCTTCACTCGTCAGTATCGGTGTCATCAGACCACCTCCAGTTACTCAAACTCCCCAGGGCGCCGCGGGTTCAGCCGGCCGCCTTGATGGGGATACGCTTCACCAGCTTTTCCGGCTGGCGTCGGGTCACATCGATGTGGAGCAGGCCGTGCTCCAGGGCGGCGCCCTCGATCTCCATGCCTTCCGCCAGCACGAAGTTGCGGATGAAGCCGCGGGCGGCGATGCCCCGGTGCAGATAGGCGCGCTCGCCGGTCTCCCGGGGGGCTTCGCCGTCCCTGCGGCCGGCGACGACCAGCTGGTTGTCCTCGACCGTCACCTGAAGCTGGTCAGGGGAGAACCCCGCCACCGCCAGGCTGATCCTGAGGCGACCGTCACCGGTCTCCTCCACATTGTAGGGGGGATAGCCTTCGCTGGCCGCGCGCGAGGCGCGGTCCACCAGCTCCCGCATATGGTCGAAACCCAGCAGGAACGGGCTGTCGAAAAGCAAACTCCTGGTCATCTCACGAAGCCCTCGCTGCAAGCGACTTCCACAGTGTCCCCGGCCCAAGTTGCGGCGCCGGCGACAGGGGCTAAGATGGGTGGGCAAGGCCCGGTGCGCAAGCGGCGCCCGCCGTGCGGCCAGCCCCGCCCACCGCCCTGGGCGCGGGGCGCGGGGATGGCGTAGCCTGGGCGGATGATCACCGTGTCAGCCTCCCCCTTCGCCCGCGCCCTGGCCGCCGCCGCCGCGGACACCCGCTGCCGCGAGCTGCCCGAGGCCGTACGGGCCCAGGCCGAGGACCTGATGCTCGACACCGTCGCCGTCATCGCCGCTGGCGGGGCGCACCCCAGCTACCGGCCGTTCCGCGATGGCCAGGGCCCTGGGAGCGGACCCTGCACGGTGATCGGCGGAGGCCGCGCGGGAGAGCTGCAGGCCGCCCTGGTCAATGGCGGGGCCACCACGGTGCTGCAGCTTCAGGACGGCCACCGCATGGCGCGGGGCCATCCCGCCAGCCACCTGGTCCCGGTTCTGCTGGCCCTTGCCCAAAGCGAAGGGGCGAGCCTCGAGGCCGTTATGGGCGCCCTGGTCGCCGGCTATGAGGTCGGGACCCGGGTCGGCATGGCCCTGAACGGCTTCGACCCCCTGCTCCACGACGCCGGATCCTGGGCCTGCGTCGGGGCGGCGGCGGCGGCGGCCCACCTGCTGTCGGGGGGTGACGCATGCGTCATCGCCGAGGCCATCGAGGGGGCAGCGGCGGTCGCGTCCATGGGCTATCGCGAGACGCCGGCGGCAGGCGCCACCGTGCACCACCTCTATATCGGCCTTGGCTGCGTCACCGCCCTCAGCGCCGCCCGCGCCGCCCAGGCGGGCCTGCAGTCGCTGGAGGGGTCGCTCGAGCGCTACTTCGGGCCCAGGATCGGCGCGGCCTTCGACCCGGCCCAGCTTCTCTACGGCATCGGCGAGGACGGTGGCTGGTCGCACCATGAGGTCATGAACGCCTATCTCAAGGTGCACCCGGTCTGCGCCCACCTGCACGGCGCGGCCGACGCTATCGCGGCCCTCGCCGCTGGGCGGCCGCCGGGCGCGGGTCAGGCCGAGGCCGTGGAGGTGGCCCTGTACGCCCACGCCCTGGACTATGACGCCGGGACCCCGGTCAACGATCTGGCCGCCCGCTTCAGCGTCAAGGCCGCCGTCGCCGCCAGCCTGCTGCCCGGCGGCCTCACTACCGAGGCGCTCGACGCCGGCGTCGACAACCCTGCGGCCGCCGCCCTGATGGCCAGGGTCACGGTGGTTCATGACACCGCCCTCGACGCCCGCTATCCCGAGGGACGGCCGGCCCGCGTCACCGTGCGGTGGGCGGGCGGCGAGACCCAGACCCGGACGGTCATCCATCCCCTCGGCGACAGCACCAACCCCACCGACCGCGCGCAGCGGCGCGACAAGGCGCGCGCCCTGATGGATGGCGCCCTGGGGCCCGGTCGGTTCGAACGGGCGGTCGCGGCCCTCGACGCCGGCCAGGCCGAGGGGGCCCTGGAGGCTTTCGCGGCGGCCCTGGACGGCTGATCGCGGGCCCTGGCCGGCCGCCGCCAAGAAAAAACGTTGGCCGGGGCGACGGAAACCGGGTCATCGGCCGTTCAGGACGGGGCGACCATAGGTCCGCCACAGGCGACCGCTACAGACCGGTCACAGCGATAGTTCCAAGAGGTTGCCCGCTTGCGTCACGTCCCGCCTTCCGACCGCCTGACCCCCCGCCTCCTGGCCCTCCTGGCCGGCGTCTCCCTGGCCGCCCTCGGCGCCCTGCCCGCCCACGCCCAGGCCCCGGCGCCCCCCGGGGCCGCGGCGCCCGCCGTCGACGACGCCCTCGGCGACGACGCCGTGGAAGAGATCGTCGTCAAGGGCGTGACCCGGCTGCGCGGCGCCGTCCTCGGCGACATCAAGCCGGAGCTGACGCTGAACCCGGCGGATATCCGCGCCTATGGGGTGACCAGTGTGACGGACCTGATCGACGCCCTGGCGCCGCAGCTGGGGACCAGCGCCCGGGGCGGCCATCCGGTGATCCTGATCAACGGCGCGCGCACCTCCGGCTTCCGCGAGATCCGCGACCTGCCCACCGAGGCCATCGCCCGCATCGACATCCTGCCCGAGGAGGTCTCCCTCAAATACGGCTATCCCGCCGACCAGCGGGTGCTGAACTTCGTCCTGCGCCAGCGCTTCCGGGCGGTGACGGCGGAGGCCGGCGCCTCGGCGCCGACCCAGGCGGGGGGTGGGGAGGGCGCCACCCTTGACGCCAACCTGCTGCACATCCGCCGCGAGCGTCGCCTGCAGCTGGGGGTCAAGGCGGCCAAGGACCAGCCGATCCTGCAGAGCGAGCGCACCATCGCCGGCTTCACCGACGGCGCCTTTCGCACCCTCAATCCCGAGACCCGCAGCCTGTCGGTCAACGGCGTGCTGACCCAGCCCCTGGGCGGCGGCGTCTCCGGGACGATCAACGGCGCCGTCGAGACCGCCCAGAGCGACAGCGAGCTGGGTCTCTCTCCCTTCTCCGCCGAAGCCCTGGACCGTCACAGCGAAACCCGGGACGGCAGCCTGGGGGCGGTGGTCAATGGCGCCTACGCCGGCTGGCAGTGGTCCTATACGGGCGGGGTCGAGCGGTCCGAGAGCCGCAGCACCACCGAGCGCGCCAGCAGTGTCCTGGCCTACACCGACCGGTCCAAGTCGGTGACCACCACCGCCACCTCGGACGCGGTGGTCAACCGCGCCCTGTTCAGCCTGCCCGCGGGCCAGGCCAGCGCCACCCTGGCCGGCAAGGTCCAGGCCCAGAGGTTCGACAGCGATTCGCTACGCGCCGGCGTGTCCCGCTCCACCGAGCTCGCGCGCGACATCGGCGAGGTCCGCGCCAGCCTCGATCTGCCGATCACCCGGCGCGGCGAGGGAATCCCCGCGGGCATCGGCGCCATCTCGGCCAACGTCAATGTGGCGGCCCAGAACCTGTCCGACTTCGGCGCCCTGACCACCATCGGCTACGGGCTGAACTGGACGCCGATCAAGCCGCTGCGCGTGCTGGCCTCGGTCAGCCAGTCCGACGAGGCGCCCAGCGTCAACCAGCTCGGCGATCCGGTGCAGGCCACGCCGGGCGTGCGGGTGTTCGACCTGCGCCGCGGCGTCACCGCCGACGTCATCCGCCTGGACGGCGGCAATCCCGACCTGAACGCCGGCGAGCGGCGGGTGCTGAAACTGGGCGTCACCTTCAAGCCCTTCGATGCGCGCAATCTCACCTTCCAGGCGAACTACACCGCGACCCGGTCGCGCGACCTCGCCACCGCCTTCCCCTCGGCCAGCACCCAGGTGGAGAGCGCCTTCCCGGACCGCTTCGTGCGCGACGCCTCCGGCGCCCTGGTGCAGATCGACGCCCGCCCGGTGAATTTCGCCCGCCAGGATCGCGAGGAGCTGCGCTACGGCTTCACCTTCTCCAAGACCCTGGCCACCAAGGGGCCGCCCGAGCTGGGCGCCATGGCCAACGCCGACGGGACGCCCAACGTCGCGCTCATGCAGCGGCTGCGGCAATCCCAGGGCTTCGGACAGGGCCGGCCTGGCGCGGGCGCGCCGGGCGCCCCGCCTGCGGCCGGGGCGGCGGCCCCTGCGACCCCCGCGGCCGGGGCTCACCCGGAGGGGCCGCCCCCTGATGGCCCGCCCCCCGGCGCCGGAGGTTTCGGCGGCGGCATGGGCGGTCGCGGCGGCGGCATGGGCGGCGGGTTCGGGGGCGGGCGCGGCGGCCGAGGCGGCGGCCTGGGCGCCGGCGTGTTCCAGGTGGGCGTCTATCACACTGTGGTCTTCCGCGATGAGATCCTGATCCGCAGCGGCCTGCCGACCCTCGACCTGCTGGACGGCGCCGCCATCGGCCAGGGGGGCGGCACGTCCCGCCACCAGGTCGACCTGCAGGCCAACTACGCCAAGGGCGGCCGCGGCGTGGCCATGAACGCCCGCTGGCAGAGCGCCACCCGGGTCGGCGGCCAAGCGGGCGGCCAGGACCTGGCCTTCTCGGGGCTGACGACGGTGAACCTGCGCCTGTTCGCCGACCTCGGCTCGCAGCGCTTCGCCCGGGGCCGGCCCTGGCTGCGGGGCGCGCGCGCGACCCTGTCCATCGACAACCTGTTCGACAGCCGCCAGGAGGTCACCACCGCCGCCGGGACCGTGCCGATCAGCTACCAGCCGGACCTGCTCGACCCGGTGGGGCGCTCGGTGCGTCTGACGGTGCGAAAGCTGTTCCTCTAGAGGGACCGCTGCCTCACGCGTTGGGGCGATCGCCGACATGAGTCCTGCGGTGCGACGGGGTTAGCGATCCCGTTGGATCAGCGCTTGCCCTGCGCCCAGGTGCGTCCGGAGTTCCGAGGCGGAACCCACCGGCGCCTGCCTGTGACAAATCGCACAGTCCCGCCCCAAATTTCCGACACAATTAGCCGCGACCTTCGCGAGGCTCGCCTATCCAAGCATTCGTAAATCAAGACTATCCAGAAAGATCGGCCATGCGCGTGAACGATCCGGATGAATTGAGTCTAGACCACGATTTGTCCTCCCACGACTTCAGGTTTTCAAATCAGTTAGACGGCGACTCCTGGCGCGCCTTGCGGGATGAGCCCGGCGCGCATGACTGGTCCCCCCTGTGGGCGGCGCCTGCGGCCGGGCAGGACGACCGCTTCGACTGGCGCGACCACGCATTCGTAGCCCCAGGCGACGATCCAGGCGCGCCGAGCGGGGCTGACTTCGCCGACGGGAGCCTGCCGCTCGCGGCCCCGACGGCGACCTTGGCCAAGGTCGCGGCGGCGACGCCTCTGCTGACGCCGACCTTCACCGAGGACTTCAACACCCTGAGCCTCTACGATCCCGTCACGGGGCGGGGGGTATGGACCCCCCACTTCCCGTTCGGCATCGCCAACGGGCCCAAGTCCCTCTCCGCCCACACCATCCTGCCCAACGAGCAGGAGATCTATGTCGACCCGCTCTACGGCGGCTCGGGCCTGGTCCCGCTGGGGATCAATCCCTTTTCGGTGAGCCGGGGCGTGCTCGATATCCACGCCGCGCCGACGCCGGCCGGGCTCAAGTCCCAGCTGTTCAACTATGGCTACACGTCCGGCCTGCTGACCACGGCCGACACCTTCACCCAGAAATACGGCTATTTCGAAATGCGCGCGGCCCTGCCCCAGGGCAAGGGCGTCTGGCCCGCCTTCTGGATGGTGCGCTCTGGGCCGGGCAAGCCCGACGAGCTGGACATCATGGAGAACGTGGGCGGCCAGGCGGCCTACACCACCGTCCACTATGACGTGAACGGCGTCATGAAGAAGATCGACCACTATTCCACTGTCGACGACACGTCCAAGTTCCACACCTACGGGATGCTGTGGAGCGCCAAGGAGATCGATTTCTACACCGACGGCGTCCTGACCTTCTCGACGCCCACGCCCCCAGGCCTGGACCTGCCCATGTACATGCAGGTCAACCTGGCCCTGGGCGGCCGATGGGCCGGTCCCGTGCCGGCGGGCTTCACCGGGGCGGACCTGAAGGTCGACTTCATCCACGCCTTCCAGGTGGATCCGAACGCCACCGATGCGATGATGAACGACGCCATCCTGGCGATGGACCAGCAGGGCGTTCGCGCGGTCTCGACGGGCACGGCCGGGGCCGACCGTCTGATCGGGACGTCGGGCGGCGACGTGCTGATCGGCGGTGACGGCGCCGACATCCTCATCGGCGGCGGCGGCAGCGACCTGCTGAAGGGCGGCCGGGGCGCCGACACCTTCGTCTTCCAAGCGCTGTCGGACTCCGGCGCCGCTTCGGGGACCCAGGACCAGATCCTCGACTTCAGCCATGCGGAGGGGGACCGGATCGACCTGTCGGCCATCGACGCCAACAGCCGGACCGGCGGCGATGACGCCTTCACCCTGGTGACCTGGTTCACCAAGACGCCAGGCGAGCTGGTGAGCAAGGCCCGGCCGGACGGCTATCTGCTGCAGGCCGACGCCAACGGCGACGGGGTGGCCGACTTCACGCTCTTCGTGCATGCGTCGGCGCCCCTGACAGCGGGCGACTTCATCCTCTGACCGCGGCCTGGCTGCCGTCAGTGGGCGGGGTCGCGCCCGTGGCGGTGGTGCAGATCGGGATAGTGGGCATGGCTGTGCGTCAACGGCGTGTGGCGATGGACGTGGGAATGCGGCTCGCCCGGCGGGTCGCCGGGGCCGTGCCGATGGCCATGGTGGGCGTCGTGGGTGTGGCGGTGCTCGTGCTCCAGCGCCTCGTGGCTGTGCCGGTGGTCGTGCCCTTCCAGCAGGTGCAGGACCACGCCGACCCCCATCAGGGCGGCCGCCGCCAGCAGCCGCCAGGTGATCGGATCCCCGAACAGGGCGATGGCCAGCCCCGCGCCGATGAACGGGGCCGTGGAGAAGTAGGCGCCGGCGCGGGCGACGCCGAGGTGTCGCAGGGCCAGGACAAACAGGACGAGGCTCACGCCGTATCCCAGGAACCCGACGCAGGCGGCGCCCGCGAGGGGTCCGGCGGACGGCAGGCGGGCGCCGGCGGCGAGGGCCAGGGCGAGGTTCGCCGCCCCGGCGACAAGGCCCTTGATCATGGCGATCTGCACCGGGTCCGCGTTGCTCAGCTTGCGGGTCAGGTTGTTGTCCACCCCCCACGCCAGACAGGCGCCCGCGATGGCCAGGGCGCCCCAGCCGAGCCCCGTCGGCCCGGCCTGCCAGGACAGGATCAGGGCCCCGCCGAGAATGGCCGCGGCGCCGATCAGCAGCCTGCGGTCCACGTTCTCCCTGAACGCCAGCCAGGCGATGGCCATGGTCGCCAGGCCCTCGATGTTCAGCAGCAGGGCCGAGGCGGACGCCGTCGTTGTGGTCAGGCCGATCATCAGCAGGACCGGCCCGATGACGCCGCCGCTGAGCACGACCAGGGCCAGCCAGGGAAGGTCGCCCCGGCGCAGGGGCGCCTCGGCCGAGGCCATGCCCAGCGCACGGCGGCCGACATGGACCAGGCCCAGGCCCAGGCCCGACCCCGCGTACAACAGGCCGGCCAGCAGCCAGGGGCTGACCCCGC
The DNA here is from genome assembly GCA_965279095.1 of Caulobacteraceae bacterium. GTDB lineage: Bacteria > Pseudomonadota > Alphaproteobacteria > Caulobacterales > Caulobacteraceae > CBDIHH01. The sequence goes on along the minus strand of CBDIHH010000007.1, from coordinate 573,070 downwards.
CCCCCAGCAGCAGCTTGGCCAACGGCGTGCTCGCCCCGAACAGGGCGGCCGACCCGAAGGCCAGCGGGACCCCCGGCCAGCCGATGCGATGTCTAACCATGGGAGACCACCCTAGCGGCTTTCCGCGCCAGGGCTAAACGCGTCGTCCCCGAAGGCGGCCCTAGGCCGCGGCGGTAAGGCCCTTCGACTCCAGGTCGAACGCGGCCAGCCAGGACCCGAACGTCTCGGGCGTCATGGGCCGGCCGTAGAGGTAGCCCTGGGCCTCGTCGCAGCCCATCTGCACCAGCCAGTCGCGGACGTCCGGAGTCTCGATCCCCTCTCCCACCACCCGGTAGCCCAGGTCGTGCGCCAGGGAGATCATCGAGCGGACCAGGGTCTGTTCCCGCTCGCCCAGGGCGATGTCGCGTACGAAGGACTGGTCGATCTTGAGGATCCGGCCGGGCAGCTTCTGCAGATAGGCCAGGCTGCTGTAGCCCGTGCCGAAGTCGTCGATGGCCACGTGCACGCCGACGTCCACCAGGGTGGTGAGTTGGTCCATGGCGTTGGCGATGTCGCTCATGATGGCGCTTTCGGTGACCTCGATCTCCACCCAGTCCGGCCTCAGGCGATGTTTGAGGATGGCGAGCTGCACCGTCTGGGCGAAGTCCGGGTCCTCGAGGTTGGCGGCCGACACATTGATCGACAGCCGCAGGGCGACGCCCCCCTCGCGCCACCGGGCGAGCTGGGCGAGGGCGGTGTCGAGCACCCAGGCCGTCATGGGTCCGGCCAGCGCCGTCTGCTCCACCACGGGAATGAATTCCGCCGGCGAGATCTGCCCCAGATCCGGATGGCGCCAGCGCAGCAGGGCCTCGGCCCCCACGCAGCGGCCGCTGGTCAGGTCGACGCGGGGCTGGAAGACCAGGGTGAGCTGTCCGTCCTGCCTCAGCGCCTCGCTGAAATCGTTGAGGAAGCGGAAGCGCCGCTGGTGACCGCTGTCCTTGGCCAGCGAATAGAGGCTGACGTGCGCGGCCGTCGCCCGCGCGTCCTGGGCGGCGCTGTGGGCGGTCCGCAGCACGGCGGCGGGGGGCGTTTCGCCGGCGACGAACGGCGCCACCCCGATGCTCGTCGCCAGGGCGAAGCTGTCCTCCGAGCGGTCGCGAAAGCCGGCGAGGATGCCGGTGACGGTGGCCAGATATTCCGCCTCCTCCGCCTCGGGCGGCGCCAGGAAGGCGAACTGGGTGGCGGCCACGTGATAGGCGGTCCGGCCGCGCCCCAGGGCGCCCGCGATGGTGCGCGCGGCGCCCTGCACGATGCGGTCCAGGTAGGCGGCGCCCATCACCCGCAGGCCATTGGTCAGCTGTTCGTGACGGGCCAGGTCCACCAGGACGGCCAGTCGCCGCTGCCCTGGCTTGTCGCGCCCCAGGTCGGCCAGGTCGTCGAGGAACTGGGTGCGGTTGGGCAGGCCGCTGACCGAATCGAGCCGGCCGAAGGCGTGCTGCAGTTCGATCTGCGACATCACCATCTTGGCGAGGTCGTCGAGGGCGCTCATCTCCTGGGCCGTCGCCTGCCGCGGGACCGTGCCCAGGACGCACAGCGCCCCCAGGCTGTGGCCGTCTCGGGTGGTCAGGGACGCCCCGGCGTAGAAGCGGATGCCCTGGTCCGCCAGCAGGCTCGTGCGATAGCAGTCGTCGGCCAGAAGGTCGGGGATCAGCAGCGTCGCGGCGGATTCGGCGACCTGGGCGCAGGGCGCCTTCTCGCGGGGGATCGACCCGTGGTCGACGCCGACGCGGGACTTGAACCACTGGCGGTCGCGATCGGTGAGGGAGACCGCCGAGATGGGCAGGTCGAACAGCTGGGCCGCCATGCGGGTGATGCGGTCGAAGCTCTCGCTGGGGGCGGTGTCCAGCAGATTGAGGCGGTGCAGCGCGTCCAGCCGCGCCTCTTCGTCGTACTGATGCATAGGGGCTCTCCGAGCCGGCACCCTGCGCGATAAGCCTTGAGCGTTGCCTAACAGGCCGCCGTATTCACCGGCTTTTCCTTGAGTTTCATGGATTAATGGACGCCCAAGGCCGCGCTACACTGACGCGGCGGCCTTGGGCCCCTCTTCGGCGTGCGGCAGGGGCCGCCACTCCTCCGCCTCGGGCAAGGGGGCGAAGATGCGGTCCAGCGCCGCGTTCGGCACGTCCGCCAGGGTCGCCGGATACCAGTGGGGGGCGTTGTCCTTGACCACGATCACCGCCCGCACCCCCTGCAGGAAGTCGTGCAGGCCGACCACCCGGCTGCCGAGGCGGAACTCCATGCGCATGACCTCGGCGAAGCTGGCCATGGCGGCGCCTTCCTCCAGCTGACGCCAAGTCACCAGCATCGACTGGGGTGACTTGCCCGCCAGGTCGGCGGCCTGGGCGCGTCCCCAGTCCGACCCGGCCTCCAGGGCGTCGATCACCCCCTGCACGGTAGGCCGCGAGAAGGCGGCCTCCAGCTCATCCAGGTGCGTCGCCAGGGGCGCGGGTCCGGGATCCTCATGCGCGGCGTCCAGCAGGGCCGCCGCCGAACCGGGCTCGGCGCAGATCCGGGCCTTCAGGTCCTCCAGCCGGTCGGAGGGCACGACATGGGTCGCCAGGCCCAGCAGGCGGCAGTCGGCCGCCCGCACCCGCGCGCCTGTCAGCCCCAGCCAGTAGCCGCTGCGACGGGGCAGGCGCGGCAGGTGCCAGCCGCCGCCGACGTCGGGGAACAGGCCGATGCCGGTCTCGGGCATGGCCAGGACGGTGCGCTCGGTGGCGATGCGCAGGGGGCAGGGCAGGGAGACGCCGACCCCGCCGCCCATGACGATCCCGTCCATCACCGCCACGATCGGCTTGGGATAGACCATCATCAGATGGTTCAGCTGGTATTCGGCGCGGAAGAAGGCGGCGGCCTCGCCGTCCCCCAGGTAGCCGCTCTGGGCGATCATGCGGATGTCGCCCCCGGCGCAGAAGCCGCGCTCGCCGGCATGGTCCAGCAGCACCAGCCGCACAGCGGGATCCTCGCGCCAGGCCAGCAGGGCCCGGGTCATGGCCAGGCACATGCCGCGGTTCAGGGCGTGCAGGGCCCGGGGCCGGTTCAGGGTCAGCCGCCCCACCCCCCCGTCCAGGCGGGCGATCACCTCGTCCTCCGGCGCGCTCATCTCGGCCTCTCCCGTTGCCACGATCATCCGCTTCGCCCTCGCCGATGACGATGGCCGCCGTCAGCTAGCATCCCGGGGGCGCGGTGGGTATGCGTGAGCTCGCTGTTCCATCTCCTCCGGCGCCCGGGATGAGCCGCGGAACTTCAGCCCCCTGAACGATAGGCGGCGCCGGCGGCTCTTGCCTGGCGTTTTGGGATCATCTGCCTGAGCGTGCCCCACAGTCCCAGGCTCGGTCGTTCGAGTCCCTGTTCCCTGTGGAGACGCCAGCACCGTGACGAGTCAGTTGGATATTGCCGCGCCAGATCCCGTCCGCCTGGCCCCGATCGGGGTGGCCATCGTCGGCTGCGGTCGCATCAGCGACTCCCATATCCGCGCGGTCCAGGCCCAGCCTGACCTGGGGACCGTGGTCGCCCTCGTCGACATCGACCACGCCCGGGCGGCGGAGATGGCCGCCCGCTTCGGCATCCCCCACGCCTTCGGCGCCCTGGACGAGGCCCTGGCGCTGAGCACGGTGGAGGCGGTGATCCTGTGTTCGCCCAACGCCGAACATGCGCCGCAGGCGCTCGCCGCCATGGGGGCGGGGCGGCACGTGCTGGTGGAGAAGCCCTTCGCCGAGACTGAGGCGGACGCGGTGCGGATGGCCGCCCTGGCCGAGCAGACCGGGCTGGTTCTGGCGGCCGCCCACACCTTCCGGCATGTCGCCGCCGTTCGCTACCTTCAGGACCATCTGGCCGACTTCGGCCGGCTGCAGACCGTCGCCGTTACCATGTGCGTGCGCTGGGAGGGCCCGCAGACGCCCTGGTGGGCCACCCGCACCCCCCAGGAGGGGCTGATCATGACCCAGTTCGCCCCCCACGCCCTGGACTTCGTGCAGATGGTGGTGGGGGACGCCGATCCCGTGCGCACCCACATCGAGACCGGTCGCTACCAGGACGGCTGGCTGGCCGAGGACGAGGCCATGATCCTGCTGCGCTACGCCGGCGGGGTGATGGCGTCGGTGCACGTCTCCTACAACCAGCATCATTTCAGCAACGATCGGGTCCTGGCCTTCGACAAGGGGACGGTGCGGATCCAGGACGGGGAGTATCTGTGGGTGGGCGACACCCTGGTGGTGGAACCGGAATTCAACGACCGCAGCGGATTCCACCGCATGGGCGGGGACCACTATTATCGCACCCAGTTCAGTGAGTTCGTCCGCGCCATTCGCGGCCAGGACCACCGGTCGGTGCTGCACGGGGAGGCCGTTCGGCTGGTCAAGCTGCAGGCGGACCTGCTGCGAGACGCCAACGCCGCGCCCCCGGTCTGACTAGAGGGTGGTTGCTTTAGGCGGAACCAACCATCCAATTCCCGATCACCCCGGCAAAGGCCGGGGCCCAGATGATAGCGCTCCACGTCAGCGCCTTCGGATCGTGCGGCGCGTTGAGGTCTTCGCTGCTGGGTCCTGGATGAGTCCGCGGAGCCTGTCCTCGGGTCGGCCTCCGGCCGAACCCGGGGGCGGCTCTCCAGGATGACGGCTAATGGGGAGGTGCTGCTCAAGGATCGGGGCTGGGTTGGGCGATTGTGTCTAGAGCAACCCGCTGCAAATAAGTCCGTCATCCTTGCGCGATGCGCAGCATCGACGCGAGGACCCAGCAGCGAAGACCTTGCCGTGCGGAGCGTTGAGGTCTTCGCTGCTGGGTCCTGGATGAGTCCGCTTCGCGGCTCTCCAGGATGACGGCTGTTGGGGAGGTGCTGCTCAAGGATCGGGGCTGGGTTGGGCGATTGTGTCTAGAGCAACCCGCTGCAAATAAGTCCGTCATCCTTGCGCGATGCGCAGCATCGACGCGAGGACCCAGCAGCGAAGACCTTGCCCTGCGGCGCGTTGAGGTCTTCGCTGCTGGGTCCTGGATGAGTTCGCGGAGCTGTCCTCGGGTCGGCCTCCGGCCGAACCCGGGGGCGGCTCTCCAGGATGATGGCTGTTGGGAAAGCGCCGTCGATCGCGTGGTGGAAGTGTGGTTCCGGCCCGCCTAGACGCGATCGCCTGGCCCGAACCGATGCTCCGCCGTGCGAGCGATGGCCGGGTGTGCGGCGGGGCGTAGGGGGCGTACCGTCCGCAGAAGTCCGGCCCTGCTGAACAAAAAAGGTCGTCGTCCCGGGGGCGCGCTTTTGCGCGAACAAAACGCTCCCATGCCAAAACTGACTTGATGACGGCAGCTCTAGGCCTCCAGGCCCTTGCGGAAGGGCTGGCGCAGGCCTTTTTCCTCGAGCAGCGGGATGACCTCGCGGGCGAAGCGGTCGACGCCGTCCTTGGCGTCCACCCAGGTCATCAGCACGCCGTCCGCCCCGCAGTCGGAGATGGTCTGCAGCTGGTCGGCGATGCCTGCCGCGTCGCCCGAGATCAGCTGGGCGGGCCCCGCCGCCGCATATTTGCGGCGCATCTGTTGCTCCACCTCGGGGGCGATCTTGCGGTTGCGGATCCAGTCGCTCATGAACGCCTCGTCGGCGTTCTGCGCGCAGTAGTCGATGAAGCGCTCGGCGTCCGCGTCGGTGTCCCCCTGGACGATGGCGCAATAGGTCCAGACCTGGATCTGGCGGCCCTGCGCCCGGGCGAGGGCGCGATAGGCGTCGACCCGGTCTCGCAGGTCGTCGAAGCTATCGCCCTGGACGAAGGCGAGATCGCACTGCCGGGCCACGAAATCCTGGCCCTCCGCGGAGCCCCCGGCGTTCATCAGCGGCGGCCAGGGCTGCTGGATCGGCTTGGGCTGCGACATGGCGCTCTTCAGATGGAAGTAGCGGCCCTCGTGGTCGAAGGCGTCCTCCGGACCCCACAGGCGCTTCATCACCGAGATCCACTCGTCCGCATAGGCGTAGCGTTCGGTGCGATCCGGATTGTCCGTGTAGCCGAACATCTGGTTCTCGGTGTCGAACCATCCACAGACGATGTTCAGGCCAAATCGCCCGTTGGAGATGGCGTCGATGGTCGCGACGCTCTTGGCGGCGACGATGGGATGGAAGTTCATGACCTGCAGGGTGGTCATGATGCAGCTGTACGAGGTCCTGGCGGCCACCGCCGCGGTCCAGGTGAGGTTGTCGAACACATGCCCGGTCCTGTGGTCCGGGCTGACCAGGGCATGGTAGCGCGCGTAGGGGACGATGGCCTCGAACCCCGCCGCGTCCCCGGCCATGGCCACGGCGAGGGAGTTGTCCCAGCTGAAGTGAAAGCGTTCGGCGATGGTGGTGTGGGCGCCGCCGTCGCCATTGATCATGAAGATGCCGAGCTTCAGCCGGTTGGCGTTGTGGATCGGATTGCGGCTCGCCGGCGGCTCGGCGCGTGTCTCGGTCAAACTCACCCTGCCATCCCTCGCGCCATCGTCCGATTGCGGTAGACCCGGTGGGGCGACCGCGCACGGCTGAACAGGAAATGTCGCCTCGCTTTTCAGCCGCTGAAGTTCGGCGCGAGCCCACCGGGGTTCCCTGGACCTGCTCGCCGTCCCATGCGCGCATGGCCCATGCCCGGTCGATACGATGGGGCCGCAGGCGCCCCGCCGGCGCGGCCAGGCCATAGCGCGCGAGGCGGATGACAATGAAAGCCTGGCGCCTGGTCACCATTGGCTTCTGCCTCCTGATCTACATCTGCGACGGCATGGACATCGCCTCCATCGCCTACGCGGCCCCCATGCTCATGCGCGAGTGGGGCCTCAGTCCCGCGACCATGGGCCTGGTTCTCAGCGCCGGGACCCTGGGCCTGGCGGTCGGCGCGTCCCTCGTGGCCGCCCTGGCGGACCGGTTCGGACGCCGCATCGTGATGATCGTCGCCCTGGCGGAGGTCGCGGCCTCCATGCTCCTGATCGCCACCGTCGACACGGCCCCCGCCCTCATCGTCCTGCGCTTCGCGGCCGGCGTCGGGGTCGGCGCCCTGGTGCCCACCCTCAATGTGATGATGATCGAATACGCCCCTGGCCGGGTGGGCAACGTATTCCTGTCCATCGGCCACGTGGGCTATGCCCTCGGGGCGGTGGTGGGGGCGGCCACGGCGACGGCGGTCATGGGTCCCCTGGGCTGGCGCGGCATCTTCGTGGTGTCGGGGCTGATCACCGCGGCCATGGCGCTGCTGAGCATCGTCCTGCTGCCGGAGTCCCTCAGCTTCCTGCTCAGCCGCCAGCCCCGCGGCGCCCTGGCGCGGGCCAATCGCCTGCTGCGCCGCCTGGGCGAGCCCGCGCTGGCCGCCCTGCCGGCCCGGGGCGGGGGGGAGGGGCGGCGAGCGGGCGCCTTGCGCCACTTCGTCAGCCGTCAGTATCTGGCGCCGACCCTGCTTTTGTGGGTGGTGTCGTTCGCCTACTATTTCACCAGCTATTTCCTGACCAGCTGGACCCCGCAGGTGCTGGTGGCGGCGGGGCTGTCCGAGCGGACTGCGATCTCCAGCGGCATGGTGACCGGCGCCGGCTCCGCCCTCGGCGCCCTCGCCATCGGCTTCCTGTCCGTGCGGTTCGACAGCCGCCGGCTGACCAGCCTGGCCTTCGCCCTCACCGCGGCCTGCCTGATCATGTTCGCCACCGTGGGCTCGGACGCCCTTCTACTGCTCAGCGCGGCGGGCCTGGCGATGCTGGTCTCCCAGGCCAGCTATACGGGGATGGTGATCGTCACGGCGCGCTTCTATCCCCCGGAGATGCGGGCCACGGGGGTCGGCTTCATGATCAGCGTCGGCCGCATCGGCGCCATCGCCGGCCCCCTGCTGGGCGGGGTGCTGATGGGCCTGCACTGGGGCCGCCCGGCCTACTTCTCCGTCTTCGCCCTGACGTGCCTGATCGGGGCAGGCGCGGTCCTCGTCCGACCCGCGGCGCGGGCGTAGGACGGGGGCGGCCTGCGCTCACGGGGCCCTAGGTCTGGGCGCCAGATGGAGCGTTATCGGTGGGGCTTATGGCGGAGAGGGTGGGATTCGAACCCACGGTGCCCGCAAAGGCACGCCGCATTTCGAGTGCGGTACATTCGACCACTCTGCCACCTCTCCTAAGGGCTTGCGCCAGGTATCGAGTAGGGCGCGGAACCTAGCGACGGGGCGTTGTTTCCGCAAGGGGCCGTGTCCGGGCGTTGCGCGACGGGGGCGCCCGCTATATAACTGACCGGTCAGTTATATACGGGGCGTGTCCATGACGGTCGAGCCGAAGTGGCGCAGGCGCAAGACGGCGCGGCCGGGGGAGATCGTCGCGGCGGCGCTGGCGGTGTTCGCCGAGAAGGGCTTCGCCGCCGCCCGGCTGGACGACATCGCCGCCCGCGCGGGGGTCAGCAAGGGCGCCCTCTACCTGTATTTCGAGACCAAGACCGACCTGTTCCGCGCGGTGGTGCGTGAGGCGGTGGCGCCGGAGATGGAGGGGGCCCGCCAGGGGCTGCTGGCCTTCGACGGCCCGTTCCCGATCCTGGTGGAGGCCCTGTTCGCCCGCATCGCCGCGGTGATCGGCAAGGGCCAGGTGGGGGCGGTGGCCAAGATGGTCATCGGCGAGTCACGCAACTTTCCCGACCTGGCGCGGGTGTGGCACGAGGCGGTGGTCTCGCGGGTGCTGGGCGCCATGGTGTCGGTGATCGAGCGGGCCCAGGCGCGGGGGGAGGTGCGGGCCGGCGATCCGCGCCTGTTCGCCATCCAGCTGGTCAGCCCGGTGGCGGTGTCGGCCCTGTGGGCCGAGGTGTTCGTCCCCGTGGGCGCCGAGCCCGTCGCGGTGGAGGCCCTGCTGGCCCAGCATGCCCGCACCATGGCCCGAGGCATGGCCCCGGACGCATCGGAGGTCAGCCATGGACCGGCGTAGGCGCCTCATCGCCGCGGGCGTGCTCGCCTGCGTTGTCGCCGCTGGCGCCTGGGCGGCGTGGCGGCCGAGGGCCGAGGATGCGCCCGTGCTGTCGGGCTATGTCGAGGCCGATCCCCTGTATCTGTCGGCGCCGGTGTCCGCCTCCGTGGCGCGGGTGTGGGTGGTCCAGGGGCAGCGGGTGGCCGCCGGGGCCCCGCTGTTCGCCCTGAACGCCGCCCCCGCCGCCGCCGTCACCGCCCGCGCCGCCGCCGGGGTGGCCCAGGCCCGGGCCCAGGCGGAGGATCTGCGCAAGGGCCAGCGGCCGGCCGAGCTGTCGGTGCTGGACGCCCAGCGCGCCGCGGCCCAGGCCCAGCAGGCCCAGGCGGCGGCCGACCTGGGGCGGGTGCGCGCCCTCTACGCCCGCGGCTTCTACGCCCGCGCCCGGCTGGACCAGGCCCAGGCCGCCTTCGACACCGCCGCCGCCAATGTCACCGCCCTGGAGCGCCAGCGCGCGGTCGGCCAGCTGGGCGCCCGGGCCGACCAGGTGCGCGCGGCCGACTATTCGGTGGCCTCGGCCGAGGGCGCCCTGGCCGAGGCGGCCAGCCGGCAGGGGGACCTGGCCCCGCGCGCGCCGGGGGCCGGGCGGGTGGAGCAGGTCTTCTTCCAGCCCGGCGAATGGGCCGCGGCCAACCAGCCGGTGGTCAGCCTGCTGCCGGACGACCGGGTCAAGGTGCGCTTCTATGTGGCCGAGGGGCAGCTGCCGCTGTATCGCCCCGGCCGGACCATCGAATTCTCCTGCGACGGCTGCGCCCAGGGGCTCACGGCGCGCATCAGCTATGTCAGCCCCCGCCCGGAGTTCACGCCGCCGGTGATCTACAGCCGCAAGACCCGCGACCGGCTGGTGTTCCTGGTGGAGGCGCAGCCCACGGCCCCGGCGGGCCTCGCGCCCGGCCAGCCGGTGGATGTGCAGCCCCTGCGGGCCGGGGCCGGCCGGTGACCGTCGCCGATGCCGCCGCGGAGGCGTTGGCGATCGACGTGCGCGGGCTGAACAAGAGCTTCGGCGACAAGCGGGTGGTGCGCGACGTCTCCATCCAGGTGCGGCCCGGCCGTATCACCGGCTTCCTTGGCCCCAACGGCTCAGGCAAGACCACCACCCTGCGCATGCTCTGCGGCCTGCTGCGGCCGGATTCGGGCGAGGGAACCTGCCTGGGTCTCGACATCCTGCGGCAGGCTTCGCTGATCAAGCGCCAGACCGGCTACATGACCCAGAGGTTCAGCCTCTACGAGGACCTCAGCCTCGAGGAGAATTTGCTGTTCGTGGCCCGGGTCTACGGCCTGGATGATCGCGGGGCGCGGGTGACGCGGGCGCTGGACCGGCTGGGCCTCGCCAGCCGGCGGCGGCAGATGGCCGGCGCCCTGTCCGGCGGCTGGAAGCAGCGCCTGGCCCTGGCCGCCTGCGTCCTGCACGCGCCGCGGCTGCTGCTGCTGGACGAGCCCACCGCCGGGGTCGATCCCAAGGCCCGGCGCGACTTCTGGGACGAGATCCACGCCCTCTCGGCCGAGGGCATCACCGTGCTGGTGTCGACCCACTACATGGACGAGGCCGAGCGCTGCCATGACATCGCCTATATCGTCTACGGCCGGCTGATCGCCCGGGGCACGGCGGACGCGGTGATCGCCGACTCCGGCCTTGTCACCCTGCGGGGCGAGGGGGAGGGGGCGGACCGGCTCGCCGGCGCCCTGGCCGCCGCCCCGGGGGTGCAGATGGCCGCGCCCTTCGGCCGCGCCGTGCATGTGTCCGGGGTCGACCGGGCGGCGCTGGAGGCGGCGGTGGCTCCCTGGCGGCGCCCGCCGTTCACCTGGGCCGAGGTGTCGCCGACCCTCGAGGACGTGTTCATCCAGCTGATGGGCGCCGCCCAGGACAATTTCGCGTGACGGGGTTCTCGCCCCTGCGGGTGCTAGCCATCCTGGCCAAGGAGTTCACCCAGCTCAGCCGCGACCGGCTGACCTACGCCATGCTGCTGCTGATCCCCATCATCCAGCTGCTGCTGTTCGGCTATGCGATCAATAACGACCCCAAGCACCTGCCCGCCGCCGTCTTCGTCCAGGACCAGGGGGGCTTCTCGCGGTCGGTGCTGTCGGCGCTGAAGGCGTCGAGCTATTTCGACGTGGTCTTCGTCGCCCGCAGCCCGGCCGAGATGGACCGCGAAATGGCCCTGGGGCGGGTGCAGTTCGCCATCACCATCCCTCAGGATTTCACCCGCCGGGTGGTGCGCCGCGACGGGGCGCAGATCCTGGTGGAGGCCGACGCGTCCGACCCGGCGGCCACCGGGAGCGCCCTGGCCGCCCTGGCGGAGCTGCCCCGCTCGGCCCTGACCCATGACCTGGACGGCGCCCTGGGAGTACAGAACGGCAACACCCCCGTGTCGGCGCCGTTCGAGGTGGTCGTGCACCGCAAATACAATCCAGAGACGATCACCGCCTATAACATCGTGCCTGGCCTGCTCGGCATCATCCTCACCCTGACCCTGGTGATGATGACCTCCCTGGGGGTGACCCGGGAGCGCGAGCGGGGCACGATGGAGAGCCTGCTGGCCACGCCGGTGCGGCCCCTGGAGGTGATGGTCGGCAAGCTGGCGCCCTATGTGGGCATCGGCCTGATCCAGACCGCCGTGGTCCTGACCCTGGCGAGGGGGCTTTTCGGGGTGCCCATGATCGGCGGCTGGGGGGCCCTCGCCCTGGGCGTTTTCCTGTTCATTCTCGGCAGCCTGTCCCTCGGCTTCCTCATCTCGACGGTGGCCCGGAGCCAGCTTCAGGCCATGCAGATGTCGTTCTTCTACATGCTGCCGTCTATTCTGCTCTCGGGTTTCGCTTTTCCATTCAAGGGGATGCCCCTGTGGGCCCAGGCCATCGGCACGGCCCTGCCGGTGACCCATTTCCTGCGGGTGGTGCGCGGGTCCCTGCTCAAGGGCCAGGGCCTCGGGGAGTCGGCCGCCAGCCTGGCGGCCCTGGCCGTGTTCGTGGCGATCGTCGCCAGCCTGGCCATGGCGCGGTATCGCACGACCCTCGACTGAGCGGCGGATCGCGCGGGCGACCGACGCGGGCCGCCGCGATTTTTTTTGGCGCGCGGCAGCGGTTCCCGGGGAGATCGCCGGGTCGGCGCGGCGGCGGCAGGTGCCCTCAAGCGCATTGATTTGACGGGGAATTCGCCGTCATCTCATCCCCGTTCACTATCGCTAAACGTGCGATAACCCTGCGGCCCGGCGACACATCACGCCCGCCTGTTGCCTATCAGCCACACCCGAACGCCGTCGTCGCGCATTGCTGCACCGTCCGGTGCGTTGACCGGGCAGAGGGCAGAGAGGCTCTAGACCTATGAAAATGAAACTTCTGGCGGGCGCGGCCATGGCCGCCGCCTTTGCCGCCACGGGCGCCAGCGCCCAAGATACGGGCTGGTATGGCGCCCTGGACCTGGGCTGGCACGCGCCCCAAGACCTGGAAGCGACGGGAACCCTTCCTGGCCTGACCGGGACCTTCAGCGCCGAGCAGGACGACGACTTCGCCGGCTTCGCGCGGATGGGATACCAAGCCACGCCCCACTGGCGCTTCGAACTCGAGGGCGGCTATCGCGGCGGCGACATCTCGTCGATCAACGTCGGCGGCTCGCGCCTGGCGGCCGTGGACGGCGACCTGCAGGTCTGGTCGGTGATGGGCAATGTCATCTACGACTTCCTGCCCGACGCCCGCCTGAACCCCTACGTAGGCCTCGGCGCCGGCGGCGCCTTCGCCAACCTCAACGCCCGCGGCACGATCCCGCTGGCGCCCAACCCGGTGCTGAACGTCGACGACGACGACAGCGGCTTCGCCTATCAGGCGATCGCCGGCGTGGCCTGGCGGGCGACCGACCGGCTCAACGTCGACTTCACCTACCGCTACTTCAAGTCCGACGACCTCGACTACAGCCTGCGCACGGGCGCCGCGCCCCTGGGCTCGGTGAAGTCGGACTACGAGGACAATTCGGTGACGGTCGGCCTGCGCTATTCCTTCGCCTCGCCGCCGCCCCCTCCCCCCCCGCCCCCGCCGCCGCCCCCTCCGCCCCCGCCGCCCCCGCCCCCGCCGCCCCCGGCGCCGGTGGCCTACGAGGCGCGTGAGTTCGTGGTCTACTTCCCGTTTGACCAGTTCGTCCTGACGCCGGAAGCGCAGCAGGTGGTCCAGCAGGCGGCTGACTACGCCAAGGGCGGCAACGCCACTCGGGTCGTGGTCGTCGGCCACGCCGACACCTCCGGCTCGGCCGCCTACAATGTCCGTCTGTCCGAGCGCCGCGCCAAGGCGGTCGCCGACGGCCTGGTGGGAATGGGCGTCGCCCAGACCAACCTGGCGGTCGACTGGAAGGGTGAGGCCGAACCGGCTGTCGCCACCGGCGACGGGGTGAAGGAGCCCCTGAACCGTCGCGCCACCATCGGGATCAACTTCTGATCCCGATCGCCCAACGGCGATGACAAGGACGAGGAGCCCGGCGCGAGCCGGGCTCCTTTTTCTATGGCCGTCCGCCCGGCTGGGGGGGCAGGCCGGTGATCGGATCGCGCGGCAGGCGGCGCAGGCCGACGCCCACGAACACCGCCAGATCGCGCGTGCGGCGCGCGTCCAGCCGCACGCGGATGGGCGGCTGCGCTTGGACCTGGGTGAAGTCCGCCATGAATTCCGGCTGGAACTCCGGCGTCCGGCCGATGGCCAGCACCCGTCCCCCCGCCGGCGCGGTGAGGGGGGCCGCAAGCTCCGCCTGGTTGAGGGGGCGCGCCTCGCGGACCCACATGCGCAGGGGTGGGGCGCCGGGCCGCTCCAGCCGGTCGCGCCCGTAGTAGCGCAGCTCGTTGTAGAGAAACCGGTTGTCCACCGCGACGGCGGTGAGGGCGGGATCGGCGGCGGCCCGGTCCAGCACCGCCTCGGCCGTCTCGCGCCAGCCGCGGGCCCGCTTCAGGCTGTTGGCCAGCCCCAGGGCGTCCGCGACCGCCGGCTGCAGGACGCAGGCGAGGAACAGGGCGGCCAGGACGCCCTGCAGCGTCAGTCCGACCACCGCCCACCGCCGCGCCCCCCACCGCACCAGCAGGCCCGCGGCCAGGACCGAGGCGGGCACATAGGTGGTGAAGGCCCAGTTGGCGTTGGCCCGCGACAGCAACGCCTGGATGGTCACCGCCAGGATGGGCGGGGCGGCCAGGCACAGCAGCAGGATGTCCGCCGCCGGCGCGCCTCGCCGCCGGACGGCCATCGCCGCCCCCAGGGCGACCGCCACGAACGGGACCGGCCCGAACACGCCGATCTGGGAGGCCAGGAATCCGATCACCTCGCCTGGATGGAAGACGCTGGTCCCGCTCCAGTCGGCGTTGCGGGCGGTGTGGGCGAAGGTGGCGAACTGGTGTTGCGCGTTCCAGCCGAGGTTGGGCGCCGCGAGGGCGGCCAGGGCCAGGCCCGCGGCGGCGATGGCTCGCGGCCGCCACGCCCGACGGGCGTCCTCGCACGCCAGGGCGTGGGCGATCAGGCCGACAAGGGCATAGGCGGCCGCGTATTTGCTCAGGAAGGCCAGACCCAGGAACAGCCCGACCCCCGCGCCCCACGCCGCCGCCCTCCGGCCCCGCACCGGCGCCTCCAGCAGGCGGACATAGGCCCACAGGGCCCCGGCGAGACAGAACAGCAGGGGGGCGTCGGTGCTGGCGATACCGGCCGACAGCTGCACCCCGGGCATCAGGCTGTAGAGGGCGACGGTGAGCAGGGCCTCGCGCGGTCCATACAGCCGGCGGGCGACGTCGAACAGGAACAGGGGCGCCGCCCCGTGCAGCAGCACCGAGGCGATGCGCACCCAGGGCTCGGACGCGCCGCCGACGGCGGTGGCGCCGGCAATCAGCCAGGCGACCATGGGCGGCTTGGACACATAGCCCCAGGCCAGGTCGCGCGACCACACCCAGTACTGGGCTTCGTCGGGATACAGTTCCACCGGGGTCGCGAACAGCACGACAAGGCGCGCGGCGGTGATCGCCAGCATCAGGGCCAGGGCGACGGTGAAGGCGCGCCTGCCTTCGGTGAGCGGAACTGCGGTCTGGATCATCGAGGCTGGCGCAATCGCAACTGGCCCGGCTCATACACGCTTGAACCCGCCGCGGCGCTTCCCATCTTCGCCCGCTCAGTCTTTAAGAGGCCCCATGAGTCTGACCGTCGCCGCCGAATGGGCGCCCCATAGCGCCATGTGGCTGGGTTACCCCAGCCATCCCGACCTGTGGGAAGATAATCTCGAGGCCGCCCAGGCCGAGGTGGAGGCCCTGGCCCGCGCCCTGGCCGGCCCCGGCGCCGAGCGCGTGCGCCTGCTGGTCTGCGGCGATAAGGCCGAGGCGGCGGCGCAGCGCAGCCTGAAGGGGGTGGCCGGGGTCGAGATCGTCCGCGGCCAGTTCGGGGACATCTGGCTGCGCGACACCGGGCCGATCTTCATGCAGGACGATCACGCCGGCCGCGCCATGGCGTTCCGCTTCAACGGCTGGGGCGGCAAATATGTCTTCGAGGATGACGACAGGGTGGCCGGGCAGATCGCCGCCGCCGCCGGAAAGCCCCTGACCGCCCACGATTTCGTGCTGGAGGGGGGCTCCATCGACCACGACGGCTTCGGCTGCGTCCTCACCACCCGCCAATGCCTGCTGAACCCCAACCGCAACCCCGGCTGGACCGAGGCCCAGGCCGAGGCGGCCCTGGCGCGCGCCCTGGGGGTGCGCAAGGTGCTCTGGCTCGATGACGGCCTGCTCAACGATCACACCGACGGCCATGTCGACAACCTGGCCCGGTTCGTGGCCCCCGGCGTGGTGGCCTGCCCGGTGGCCTTCGGCGCCAACGACCCCAACGCCTCCGTCTATGACGCCACCGCCCGCGCCCTGGCCGGGATGACCGACACCCGCGGCGCGGCCCTGCAGGTGATGCGCATAGCCTCGCCGGGGCGGATGGACGACGGCCACGGCGGCATCGCCCCGGCCTCGCACATGAACTTCCTCATCGCCAACAAGGCGGTGATCGCGCCCATCTACGAGGAGCAGGCGGGCGCCTTCGCCCTGGAGGCCCTGCGTAGCCTGTTCCCCGAGCGCCAGGTGATCGGCCTGCCGTCCCGCGCCATCCTCACCGGCGGCGGCTCGTTCCACTGCATCACCCAGCAAGAGCCGGCTCCCCCGGTCCAGTAGGAAGGCGCGCACCGATGCCCCGCACCGTGACCCTGGCCGCCCTGCAGACCTCGTACGGCGAGGACATGGCGGCCAATATCGCCAGGACCGAGGCCCTGGTGCGCGAGGCCGCGGCCCGGGGCGCCCAGGTGATCCTGCCGTCGGAGCTGTTCCAGGGCCCCTATTTCTGCGTGACCCAGGACGAGCGCTGGTTCGCCGAGGCCTATCCCTGGCGCGAGCACCCCTGCGTCCTGGCCATGGCGCCCCTGGCGGCGGAGCTGGGGGTCGTCATCCCGGTGTCGATCTTCGAGCGCGAGGGCCCCCACTACTACAACAGCCTGGTGATGATCGACGCCGACGGCGCGGCCCTGGGGATCTATCGCAAGAGCCACATCCCCGACGGGCCGGGCTATCAGGAGAAGTATTATTTCCGGCCCGGGGACACCGGCTTCCGCGTCTGGGACACCCGCTTCGGCAAGATCGGCGCCGGCATCTGCTGGGACCAGTGGTATCCGGAGGCCGCCCGCGCCATGAGCCTGCTGGGGGCCGAGGTGCTGCTCTATCCCACCGCCATCGGCTCAGAGCCGCACGACGCCTCGCTGGACACCCGCGATCCCTGGCGCCGGGTGATGCAGGGCCATGCGGTGGCCAATGTCATTCCCGTTCTGGCCTCCAACCGCATCGGCTTCGAGCCTGGCCCCGCCGAGGCCGGCGGCGGCCAGAGCTTCTACGGCTCCAGCTTCATCGCCGACCATCGCGGTGACCTGGTCGCCAGCCTGGATCGGGAGGAGGAGGGGGTGATCACCGCCGCCTTCGACCTGGATTTCCTGCGCACCCACCGCGCCGCCTGGGGCTTCTTCCGCGACCGCCGCACGGACCTCTACGGCGCGCTCTAGACTTACGCCAGACAGACGCGGGCCAGGGCCGTCACGTCGCGCTTGATGTTATAATGTAACAGGGATAGTCCGGTGTTATTGTATAACACCAGGAGCTTCCCCGTGATCAAAGCCCTGCCGCTCGCCATGGCCGGCGGCCTGGTCGCCGCCGGCCACGCCGGGGCCGCGCCGGCCAGGCTCGACGAGGTCGTGGTCTCCGCCGCCCCCTTTGCGGTCTCCCTGGATTCGGTGACCACCCATGTGGAGGTGCTGACCCGCGCCGACCTCGACCGGGCCCCGGCGGCGGGGCTCGGCGATGTGCTGGCGACCATCCCCGGCCTGCGGTCGAGCGCCTACGGTCCCGGCGCCAGCCGGCCAGTCATCCGCGGCCTTTCGGGCCCCCGGGTGCTGGTGCTGGAGAACGGCGTCGGCCTGATCGACGCCAGCGCCCTGTCGCCGGATCACGCCGTCGCCTCCGACCCCGGCGCCGCCACCCGCATCGAGGTTCTGCGCGGCCCGTCCGCCCTGGCCTACGGGGGCTCCGGCGTCGGCGGCGTGGTCAATATCCTCGACGACCGGATAGCGTCGAGGCGGCCGCAAGGCGGTCTGGAGGGTCGCATCTCGGGCGCCCTGTCCAGCGTCGACCGGTCGCGCGCCCTCTCCGGCGGCCTGACCGGCGCGGCGGGTCCCCTGGTGCTGACCGTCGACGGCGCCAGCCGGCGCAGCGAGGATTACATCACCCCGGTCGCGCCGGTGTCGGACCGCCTGGCCGCCGCTCTCGGCGAGGCCGCCGACCCCGCGCGCAGGCAGCGCAACACCGCCCTCAGCCTCGACACCTACGGCGCAGGCCTCTCCTATGTGAGGGACGACGCCTTCATTGGCGTCTCCGCCAAGCGCACGCAGACGACCTACGGCCTCCCCTACGCCCAGACCCTGCCCGCCGGTCCCCCGGACCCCAATGCCGAGGGGCCCACCGCCATTGACCTGCGCCAGACCCGGGTGGACCTGCGCGGCGAGACGCCGATCGTCGGCCTCGGCCCCTGGGTCTCCCGCGCCCGCCTGTCGGCCGGCTGGGCCGACTACCGGCATGTGGAGCTCGACGCGGCGACGCGGGCGCCGGGAACCCGCTTCGGGTCCGACGGCTGGGAGGCGCGGCTGGAACTGATCCAGGCGGCGCGGGGCGGCCATCAGGGGGCGGTCGGCGTCCAGGCCCTGCGCCGCACCTTCGAGGCCATCGGCGAGGAGGCCTTCGTGCCGCCGGTCACCATCACCGAGGCGGGGATGTTCACCCTGCAACGGTGGCAGGGCGGCCGATTCGGGCTCGACGCCGGCCTGCGGCTGGACCATCGCGACCTGGACAGCCCTGTGGGCCACCGCGCCTTCACCAATGTTTCCGCCTCAGCCGGCCTGTCGCTGCGGCCGTCGGAGGCGGTGTTCCTGGCCGTCAGCCTGTCGCACAACCAGCGGGCCCCGACGGAGTTCGAACTGTTCGCCGACGGTCCGCACCCCGGCACGGGCGGCTATGAGGTCGGCGACGCCTCGCTGGGCGCCGAAAAGGTCACGTCGGTGGAATTCACCGCCCGCTATCGGGGCGCACCCTGGCGGCTGGAGGGCCACGTCTATGCCGCGCGCTACGAGGGCTACATCGACGAGGTCGCCACTGGGGCGATGCGCGATGATCTGCCGGAGTTCCGCTTCACCCAGACAGGCGCCGAATTCCACGGCGCCGAGTTCGAGGCGGCGCTGGACCTGTGGCGGGACGGGGATCGCCAGCTTGCCGCCGAACTGGACGGCGATGTCGTGCGCGGCGACACCGATCAAGGCGCGCCGGCGCGGATCCCCCCCTGGTCCCTGACCGGCCGGCTGGTGTGGACGAGCCCTGGCGCCACCGTCACCGGCGAGGTCCGCCATGTGGCGCGCCAGAACCGCCTGTCGCGCCTGGAATTGCCCACCGACAGCTACACCCTGGTCAACCTGCGCGCCGAGGCCAGGCCGTCGGCCTTGAAGGATGTCCGCGTCTTCGTCGAGGGCCGCAATCTGGGCGATGTGGAGGCCCGCGAGCACGTCTCCTTCCTCAAGGACATCGCCGCGCAGCCCGGCCGATCGGTGCGCCTGGGGGCGGCCTACGCCTTTTGAGCCCGTGGCCTGCGTCCCGGCGTCCCGATTGCGGTAGGCGGGCCGATCCGATAGAAGCCCGGGCAACCCTGCGGGCCCACGGGCTCTGTCTAGCAAGAGATCTGTCCGATGGAAGAAACCATCCTGCCCGGCACCCCGGAACTGAGCGGCGAGGTGCTGCTCTATACCAAGCCCGAGCCCCTCTCCAAGGAGCAGCACGGCGCCCTCGGGGTGATCCAGAGCGACAGCCCGTTCGCCTTCGCGGCGGGCGCCCATGTCGCCCCCCTGACGGTCACCGAATTCGCCCTGGCCGCCCTGTCCTTCCCGGTGATCTTCGTGGGCGACGCCCGCCAGCCTGTGGCGGTGCTCGGCCTCAACGCCGGCGAGAACCTGTTCACCAATGACAACGGCCTGTGGGACTTCGACGCCTACGTCCCGGCCTATGTCCGCCGCTATCCCTTCGTCCTGGCCGAGGACAAGGCCGCCGAGCGCATGATCGTGTGCATCGACCGCGCCGCCCCGATGATTTCCGACAAGCCGGACGCGCCCTTCTTCGAGAACGGCGAGCCCACCGACCTGACCAAGAACGCCATCGAATTCTGCAACAACTTCGAGACCGAGCGCCGCCGCACCGAGTCCTTCGTGGAGCTGCTGAAGAGCCTGGACCTGTTCGAGGTCAAGGAAGCCACCTTCACCCCGCGCGATTCCAACGGCGCCGAGAGCGGCGAGACCCAGAAGATCGCCGACTATTTCGCCGTGTCGGAAGAGAAGCTGAACAAGATCCCCACCGACAAGCTGGTGGAGCTGCGCGACAACGGCGCCCTGCAGCAGATCTACGCCCACCTCAACTCGCTGCTCGGCTGGGAACGGCTGATCGTCAAGGCGATGAACCGCGCCAACGCCCGCCAGCCGCAGGCCGCCAATAACTAGATAGCCGCCTGTCCTCTCCTGCGCCGCAGAGCGCGGGAGAGGATCAGTCGCCGCGGCAGGCGAAGACGCTGCGCGTGAGGCAGGAGAAGACCAGCCGCCCGGCCTCGTCCAGCAGGTCGTGCTGGGCCATCACCAGCCCCTTGCTCTCCCCCACCTGGTCCTTGCCGAGGATGGTCATGCGTCCGCGCAAAAGCTCGCCCGGGGGCGGGTTGCGCGCCCAGCGCAGGGCGTCGACGGCGAGACGCTTGGTCTGCGGCCATTCCACCGCGGACTCCAGGTCGAGCCGGCACCAGACGGCGTAGATCATGGCGTCGGGGACGCCGTTGGCCACGTCCCAGCCGGGGCTGAAGGTCTCGATGAAGCGGTCGACCACGCCAGGGTCCAGCCCCACGACCCCCAGGGAGACGACCTGGCCGATGACGATATCCTCGAAGTGCGCGGGCACGGACGACCTCTCGTGAATCAGACAGGCGATCATGGCCTGCTTCGCCGGCCTGGATAGCGCTTTTGGCGGGGCGAATGATTTGTCTTCAAAGCGGCGCCGTCTCGTCCCATATGGCGGTCGACAGCCGACGAGGCAATTGCTTGCTCAAGACCCTGACCCTGGCGCTCATCGGCGCCCTGAGCCTCTGGCTCGCGCCTCCCGCCGCCCGGGCCCAGGCCGTGGTCGATTCGGGGCATGTGCAGGCGCAACTGATCGCCCAGAGCGCCACGGCGCCGCCCGGCGGCACGGTCTACGTCGCCCTGCGCCAGAAGATCGATCGCGGCTGGCACACCTATTGGCGCAATTCCGGGGACGCCGGCGAGCCGACGCGCATCGCCTGGACCCTGCCGGCCGGCTGGCGCGCCGGCGACCTGGTGTGGGCCACGCCGCAGCGGCTGCCGCTGAAGACCCTGATGGACTACGGCTACACGGGCGAGGTGATCCTGCCCGTGCCGATCACCGTGCCCGCCAGCGCCAGGCCAGGCCAGACGGTCCTGCTCAAGGCGGCGGTCAGCTATCTGGTCTGTGAGGACCTGTGTGTTCCCGAGGATGCGGTCCTGAGCCTGGCGGTCAAGGTCGCCGCGGGCGCCCCCGGTCCGGACCTGCGCTGGGGGCGGGCGGTGGACCGCGCCCTGGCCCAGGCGCCCAAGCCCGCCGGGCTGAAGGCCGTCATGGCGCGGCAGGGCTCGGTGCTGAGGATCGCCATCACCGGGGCGGCCCTGAAGGGCGCGGACCTGAAGGGCGCCTACTTCTATCCCTACGCCGCCACGGTCATCGCCCATGCCGCGCCGCAGCGGATCGAGCGGGGCCCCGCCGGCCTGACCCTGACCCTGACCCCGGGCTACGACTTCACTCGCGGCAAGCCCCCCGCCGCCGTCAGCGGGGTGCTGGCGCTGGGGGACCGGGCCTTCGAGATCACCGCCCGCCCGGGGGCCCTTCCAGCCGCCGCCCGGGGCCTGGGGCCCTTGGCCGGGGTCGGCGGCGGCGGGGCGGCCTCCGATCCGGCCGGCGACGCGGCGCCCAGCCTGGCCGCGGCCCTGGGATTCGCCTTCATCGGCGGGCTCATCCTCAACCTGATGCCTTGCGTCTTTCCCGTCCTGTCGATGAAGGCCGCCGCCCTGGTGCGGCACGCCCACCGCCCTCGGGCCGCCCGGGCTCACGGCCTGGCCTTCCTGGTCGGCGTGCTGGCCGCCTTCGCCCTGCTGGCCGGCGCCCTGATCGCCGCCCAGGCCGCGGGGGCGGCGGCGGGGTGGGGATTCCAGCTGCAGTCGCCCCTGGTGGTCGGCGCCCTGTGCCTGGTGATGGTGCTGGTGGCGCTGAACCTGCTGGGCCTGTTCGAGGTCGGCGGGGGCCTGCAGGGGGCCGGGGGCGCCCTCGCGTCGCGGGGGGGACTGGTCGGGTCGGCCCTCACCGGCGCGTTGGCGGTGGTCGTGGCCGCGCCCTGCACCGCGCCGTTCATGGCCGGCGCCCTCGGCTTCGCCTTGACCCAGCCGCCGGCGGTGGCCCTGCTGGTGTTCGTGGCCCTTGGCCTGGGTTTCGCCGCGCCCTTCACCCTGCTGGCCTTCGCCCCGGGCCTGCTGCGTCGCCTGCCGCGCCCCGGGCCCTGGATGGTGGTCCTGCGCCGGCTGCTCGCCGCGCCCATGGTCGCCGCCGCCGCCTGGCTGGCCTGGGTCTTCCATCGCCAGGCCGGGCCCCAGGCGCTGCTGTTGCTGGGCGCCGCCGTGCTGGCCGTGGCCGCCGCCGCCTGGATCGTCGGGCGCGGCCAGCGCCGGGACCGGACCGGGACACTGCCGGCGATGGCCGGCGCCGGGGCGGTCCTGGCCGCCGCCGCCCTCCTGGTGGTCGCCGTGCGGTCGCCCCTGCCGGAGCCGCCGCGGGTCGCCGCGGGATCCGAGGCCTTCAGCCCGCAGCGCCTGGAGGCGCTGAGGGCGCAAGGGCGGCCGGTGCTGGTCAACTTCACCGCGGCCTGGTGCGTCACCTGCCAGGTCAACGAGCGCCTCGCCCTGTCCACCCCGCCCGTGGCCGACGCCCTGCGCCGAACCGGGGCCGCCTATCTGAAGGCGGACTGGACCAATCGCGACGCCGTCATCGCCCGGGTGCTGGCCGATCATGGGCGCGCGGGCGTGCCCCTGTATCTGCTCTACGGCCGCGGCGGCGGCGCGCCGGTGGTGCTGCCCCAGCTGCTCACCGAGGGCGAAGTGGTGTCGGCGCTGGAGGCGGCCGCCGGCCCGCAGGCGTCGCTCTAGACCGGGTCTGCGTCAGGCAGAACCCCTCAGCCCACCCCGATCGTCCCGGCGAAGGCCGGGATCCAGATCCTAAAGCGCTGACGTAGAGCCCTATGATCTGGGCCCCGGCGTTCGCCGGGGTGATCGGGAATTGATGAATTTGTTGGTTCCGACTAGAGGCATCTGCTTCAATCCACCACCGCGAAACGGCCCTTGTCGAACACCTTCAGCACCTGGCCGAGTTCGTGCCCGCGCTTGATGATCTGGCCGCCCCGGCCGATCACCGCCCAGGCGCCCTGGCGCCGGGCCAGGGCAGGCCGCTTCTCGATTCTGTAGAGGGGCGCCTGGGCGGCGTGCTGGAACACCGAGAAGACAGCGCTCTCCTTGAGGCCGTCGATGGCGTAGTCGCGCCATTCGCCGGCGGCCACCATCCGCCCGTACAGGCGCAGCAGGGCATCCAGTTCCCGGCGATCGAAGAAGACCACCGCGACCGCGGGACCGGGCTGCGAAGAGGCGTCGAGGCTCACAGGCTCAACCTAGGCACGGATTCGCCGCGGCGCCAGGGTGTAGCGCGCCGGACACGCTCGGCGAAGACATGTCCGGCCGGACATGGAGCACCGTGAAATGGCCTTAATTCGGTCGCGCGCCCGCCCCGTTGGGCCCCGATAAATCGATTGTCGGCCAGTCGGGAGTTGCAGGTCCTGGATCCTGAACAGCCCCCCCAGCCCCTCCGGGATCGCGATTTCCGGCTGGTCGATTTCAATACGACTAAAGCCTAAGGCCCGCGCGGTTCCCCCCCACCGCGCGGGTTTTTGCTGTCCGGAGCGCGGTTTCGTGGCCCATCGAGATGGGCGGCCTAGCGCTGCAGGACCCCGAGGATGCGTCCGCCCCGGGCGGCCTGCAGGAGGATCACGGTCTTGGCGCCGGCGCCCTCGGTGGGCGGCAGGGGCAGGGTGCGCCGGCGGCCGGTCCAGGATCCCAGTCGGGTCAGCTCGCGCACCGCATTGACGTAGGCGACGGTCTCGCCGCGGCTCTCGCCGTCGGTGACCTCCACCGGTTCGGGGCGCGCCTCATAGCGGACCAGCCAGATCTCGGCGCCGCCCTTGGGCGCCGTCCCCGATTCGACCCGTACGAAATTGCCCGCGAAGAAGCTCAGGCGGGGGGGCTTCGGGCGGTCCTTGGCGGCCTGCCGCACCAGGGCCTGGACCTTGTCCGTGCGCGTGCCCGGCGCCTGGCTTCTGCCGTCGACGATGGCCTGGGGGGTATAGACGTCGCGCTGCGACAGCTTGCGCATATAGGCGCGTTGTCGGGCGGTGAACTCGGGCTTGGCGAAGGTGTCGGTCCAGCCGAGGTAGTCCCAGTAGTCGACGGCGAAGGTCAGGGGCAGGACCCCTTTGTCCTTGGCCAGTTCGCCCACCAGGCCGTTGGCCTTGCCGCAGGCCGAGCAGCCCTGGCTTGTATACAACTCGACCACCACCGGGGCGGCGGGGCGGCGGGGCGGCGCGGCCTCGGCGGTCCAGCCCACCGCGAGGGTGGCGACAAGGGCAAGAAGAGGCGCGACCTTGGACATGGCGCCGCACTTAAGCGGAGTCAGCCCCAGGACGCGCCTCACCAATGCGTGAGCGCCTAGACCGCCGCCCGCGCGAGATTGCGCAGGACGTAGGGCAGGATCCCGCCGTTCTTGAAATACTCCAGCTCCGTCGGCGTATCGATCCGGCAGATCACCGGGAAGCGGGCGATGCGGCCGTCCGACGGGCGGTAGAGCTCGATGGTCAGGCCGGTGCGCGGGGCCAGGTTGTCCAGGCCGCGGATGGTGACGATCTCCTCGCCGGTCAGGGCCAGCTTCTGCCAGCCCTCTTCCTTGAACTGCAGGGGCAGGACGCCCATCCCCACCAGGTTGGAGCGGTGGATGCGCTCGTAGCTCTCGGCGATCACCGCCCGGACGCCCAGCAGCTTGGTGCCCTTGGCCGCCCAGTCGCGCGAGGAACCGGTGCCGTATTCCTTGCCGGTGAAGACCACCAGCGGGCGGCCTTCGGACTGGTAGCGCATGGCCGCGTCATAGATCGACATGACGTCGCGCGAGGGGAAGTGCTTGGTCATTCCCCCTTCGATTTCCGGCACGATCTTGTTGCGGATGCGGATGTTGGCGAAGGTGCCGCGCATCATCACCTCGTGGTTGCCGCGGCGGGCGCCATAGGAGTTGAAGTCCAGCGGCGAGACCTGGTGCTCGACGAGATATTCCCCGGCGGGGGAGGTCTTCTTGATCGAGCCGGCCGGCGAGATGTGGTCGGTGGTGATGGAATCGCCGAACACGGCCAGCACTCGCGCCTCGACGATGTCGGTGACGGGCGAGGGCGTCATGCTCATGCCCTCGAAATAGGGCGGGTTCTGCACATAGGTGGAGCCCATGTCCCAGGCGTAGGTCTGCCCGCCCGAGATCTCGATGCCCTTCCAGTGCTTGTCCCCGGCGAAGACGTCGCCGTAGCGCTCGGCGAACATCTCCTTGGTGACCACGGTGCGCTGGATGTCCGCGATCTCTTCCGTCGTCGGCCAGATGTCGGCCAGGTAGACGGGCTTGCCGTCCGAGCCTTCGCCCAGGCTGTCCTTGGTGATGTCGATCTTCATCGAGCCGGCGATGGCGTAGGCCACCACCAGGGGCGGCGAGGCAAGGTAGTTGGCGCGCACGTCGGGATTGACCCGGCCCTCGAAGTTGCGGTTGCCCGACAGGACGCTGACGGCCACGAGGTCGCCGTCCTGAACCGCTTTGGAAATCGCATCGGGGAGGGGGCCCGAGTTGCCGATGCAGGTGGTGCAGCCGTAGCCCACCAGGTTGAAGCCCATGGCGTCCAGGTGCTGGCTGAGGCCGGCCTTGTCGAGATAGTCGGTGACCACCTGCGATCCGGGGGCGAGCGAGGTCTTCACCCAGGGCTTGGATTTCAGGCCCTTCTCATGGGCCTTCTTGGCCACCAGGCCGGCGGCGATCAGGACGCTGGGGTTGGAGGTGTTGGTGCAGGAGGTGATGGCGGCGATGACCACGTCGCCGTGGGCCAGGCCGTGGTCGGAGCCTTCGACGGTGGTGCGCGGCTGCTCCTCGGGCTTGTTGAACTCGCCGGCCAGGCTCTGGGCGAACATCGGCGCCGCCTCGGTGAGCATCACCCGGTCCTGCGGCCGCTTGGGGCCGGCCAGGGACGGCACCACGGTGGACAGGTCCAGCTCGATGGTGTCGGAGAAGACGGGGTCGGCGACGCCGTCCTCGTACCACATCCCCTGTTCCTTGGCGTAGGCCTCCACCAGGGCGACCCGCTCGGGATCGCGGCCGGTGGCGGTCAGGTAGTCGATGGTGTTGCGGGCCACGGGGAAGAAGCCGCAGGTGGCGCCGTATTCGGGGGCCATGTTGGCGATGGTCGCCTGGTCTTCCAGGGTCAGGTGGGCCAGGGCCGAGCCGTAGTATTCCACGAACTTGCCGACCACGCCCTTCTTGCGGAGCATCTGGGTGACGGTCAGCACCAGGTCGGTGGCGGTGGCGCCCTCCGGCAGCTTGCCAGTCAGCTTGAAGCCGATCACCTCGGGGATCAGCATGGGGATCGGCTGGCCGAGCATGGCCGCCTCCGCCTCGATGCCGCCCACGCCCCAGCCGAGCACGGCCAGGCCGTTGATCATGGTGGTGTGGCTGTCGGTGCCGACGACGGTGTCCGGATAGACACAGGGGTCGCAGCCTTCCTCGCCGAGCCAGACCGTCTGGGCGAGGTACTCCAGGTTCACCTGGTGACAAATTCCGGTGCCGGGGGGCACCACGCGGAAGTTGTTGAAGGCCGACGAGCCCCAGCGCAGGAAGCGGTAGCGCTCCAGGTTCCGCTCGTATTCCTTGTTGACGTTGGCCTCGAAGGCCCCCGGCGTGCCGAAGTTGTCCACCATCACCGAGTGGTCGATGACCAGGTCGACGGGGCTGAGGGGGTTGATCTTCTCGGGGTCGGCGCCCAGGGCCACCATGGCGTCGCGCATGGCGGCCAGGTCGACCACCGCGGGCACGCCGGTGAAGTCCTGCATCAGCACCCGGGCGGGGCGGAACGAGATTTCGTGCTCGACCTTGCCGCGGTTCTCGACCCAGGCGGCCACGGCCTTGAGGTCGTCCTCGCCCACCGAACTGTTGTCCTCGTGGCGCAGCAGGTTCTCCAGCAGCACCTTCATGGACACGGGAAGATTGGAGATTCCCTTGAGGCCCTGGGCCTCCGCGGCCCTCAGGCTGTAGTAGATGTAGGTCTTGTCCCCGACCTTAAGTTCTTTGCGGCTGTGGTGGCTGTCGATAGACGGCATGGAATGATGAT
Organism: Caulobacteraceae bacterium; assembly: GCA_965279095.1. Lineage (GTDB taxonomy): Bacteria > Pseudomonadota > Alphaproteobacteria > Caulobacterales > Caulobacteraceae > CBDIHH01. Next base: position 546,028 of record CBDIHH010000007.1, on the reverse strand, counting down.
CCTCTGTCTGCCAAAGGCCGCCCGTCAATCGGTTGCGGGATCGCGCGCCTGGAGCGGACACACAGCGTCCGCCCCCGCGCCGCGCATGCCCCGCGCAGCCGCGGGTTTCATAGCCGTCAGCCGGCGCCGCGTCCATGCGGCGCGTGTCACGGTCAAGCCATGATCGATTCGGTGCGCATCGAGGGCCTGTCCCTGGCGCGCGGCGACCGGGTGCTGTTCGCCGGCCTGGGCCTGCGTCTGGCGGCCGGACAGGCCGCCGCCCTTACCGGATCCAACGGCGCCGGCAAGACGACCCTGTTGCGCGCCATCGCCGGCTTCATCCGCCCGGCCGCGGGGACGATCGCGTTCGGCGGCGCCGAGGCGGACGAGGCGCGGCGGCGGGCCGTGCACCTGCTGGGCCACCAAGACGGGCTGAAGAGCGGCCGCTCCGCCCGCGAGGAACTGGCCTTCCAGGCGGCCTGGTCCGGGGCCGCCCCCGGCGCCGTCGAGGCGGCGGTCCGCACCCTGGACCTGCGGCGGCTGCTGGACCTGGAGGTGCGCAAGCTGTCGGCGGGGCAGCGCCGCCGCCTGGCCCTGGCCCGGCTGCTGGCGGCGCCCCGGCCCCTGTGGCTGCTCGACGAGCCCCTGTCGCCCCTGGACGCCGCCTGGCGATCGCGGATGGGCGAGCTGATGACCGCGCACCTGGCCGGCGGCGGCATGATCCTGGCGGCGGTGCACGATCCTCTGCCCATCCCCGCCCTGGCCGTGGAGATTTCGGCGTGAGCGCCCTGGGCGTGCTCCTGCGGCGGGAGCTGTCCCTGGCCTGGGGCGGCGGCGGCGGCCCCCTGCTGGCCCTGGCCTTCTACGCCGGCATCGCCACCCTGCTGCCCCTGGCGGCGGGGCCGTCCCCGGAGCGGCTGGCGGCGGTGGCGCCGGGCTCGGCCTTCCTGACCCTGGCCCTGGCCAGCCTGCTCAGCCTGGAGCGCCTGTTCGAGCGCGACTACGAGGATGGCGCGCTCGATCTGCTGGCGCTCGGGGCGCCGCCCCTGGAGGCGGTCTGCGCGGTGAAATGCCTGGCCCAGTGGATCGCCGCCGGCGCGCCCCTGGCGTTCCTGGCCCCGGTCATCGCCACGGGTCTCGGGGCCAGCCCCGCCCTGGCCGGCGTCACCCTCGCCGCCGCCCTCGTCGGCGGCCTGGGCTTCGCCTTCGTCGGCGGCATCGGCGCGGCCCTCAGCCTGGGCGCCCGGCGCGGGGGCCTGCTCATCGCGGTGATCGTCCTGCCCCTGTTCGCCCCCCCGGTGATCTTCGGCGCCGGCGCCATCGAGGCCTATGGCGCGGGGCTGAACTGGCAGCCGGCCCTGGCCTTCCTGGCCGCCTATAGCCTGGCCGCCGTGGCCCTGGGGCCCCTGGCCATGGCGGCCGCGTGCAGGAATGCGCTGTCTTAACATACCCGATCATCCCCGCGAAAGCGGGGACCCAGGTTCTTTTGGCTATGCGCACGGACGCCATCGGCCGCTTCAATCTGGACCGGACCCCGTGGCGCGATTGTTGACGGCATGAAAAACCTGGGTCCCCGCTTTCGCGGGGATGATCGGGATCGGACAAAACGCCCGCCTTGCCTGCGCCATCGCCGCCGTCTATCTGCGATCCATGATCACGGCGCTCGCCAATCCGCAGCGGTTCATGGCCTTGTCGCGGTGGCTGGCGCCCGTTCTCGGGGTCGCGGCGGTCGCCCTGGGGATCGCCGGCCTGTGGCTCTCCTTCGCCGCGCCCGAGGACTACCAGCAGGGCGACACCATCCGCATCATGTTCATCCATGTGCCGGCCGCCTGGATGGCGATGTTCGTCTACGCCTGCCTGGCGGGGGCCAGCCTGTTCGGCCTGGTGTTCCGCCATTCCCTGGCCGACGCCGCCGCCCGGGCCGCCGCGCCCCTGGGCGCCGCCTTCACCTTCCTGGCCCTGGTCACGGGCTCCCTGTGGGGCAAGCCCATGTGGGGAACCTGGTGGGTGTGGGACGCCCGCCTGACCTCGGTGCTGGTGCTGTTCCTGTTCTACCTGGGCTACATCGCCCTGCAGCACGCCATCGAGGACGAGGCGCGCGCCTCGCGGGCCTGCGCCATCCTGGCCCTGGTGGGGGCGGTGAACCTGCCCATCGTCAAGTTCTCGGTCGACTGGTGGAACACCCTGCACCAGGGCGCCTCGGTGCTGCGCGCGGGCGGGCCGAGCATGCCGTCCGTCTACCTCACCCCCCTGCTGCTGATGGGCCTGGCCTACACCCTGGGCTTCGGCGCCCTGTGGCTGGTGCGCATCCGCGGCGAGGTCTGGCGGCGCCGCGCGGCGGTGCTGCAGCTGCGGAGCGCCGGCTGATGCTCGATCTGGACGCCGGGCGCTACGCCGCCTTCGTGTGGCCCGCCTACGCCATCACCGCCGCCCTGCTGGTCTGGATGGTCGCCGACACCCTGCTGCGCGCCCGCCGCTGGCGCCGCCGGGTGCGCACCCTGGAGGCCGAGGCCGAGCGATGAGGCGCTGGCTGCCGCTGATCCCCCTGGCGGTGCTCCTGGCCCTGGGCGTCCTGTTCGCCGGCTACGCCCTGCATCACGACCCCAAGGTCAGTCCCGACGCCCTGGTCGGCCAGCCTGTCCCGGCCCTGTCCCTGCCCCGCCTGGACGGCGCCCCCGACGAGGCCCTGCGCGCCTCGGTGCAGGGGCCGACCCTGGTCAATGTCTTCGCCTCCTGGTGCGCGCCCTGCGCCATCGAGCAGCCCGAACTGATGCGGCTGAAGGCCCAGGGGGTGCGCGTGGTCGGCGTGGCGTACAAGGACGACCCCGCCCGCACCCGCGCCTTCCTGGAGCGCCTCGGAGACCCCTTCGCCGCCGTACTGGTGGACCGTTCGGGCGACGCGGGGGTCGAGCTGGGGGTCACCGGGGTGCCGGAGAGCTTCCTCGTCGGCGCCGACGGCGTGATCTTCGCCAAACATACCGGGCCGCTGACCCCCGCCGACGCCGACGGCGTCGCCCGACGGCTTTTAAAGGGACGTTAACGAATAGTTTACCTTTCGTTCGTCATTCCTTCTATTCTGTTAACCATATTTCGGTCGTTAACCCTGTCGAGTTGAGCCCGTGGCCGAGATCCGCCCCCCCGCCAGACCCGCCTTCCCGCCGCCCGCCTCGACCCGGCCCACCGAGCCGGCGTCCGCGAGCGCCGCTCAGCGCGCCTTCTTCCAGGCGGCCCTGGGGAAGGCCCAGGCTCCTGCCGCGCCTGCCCCCGCGCCGCGAACCACCACTGTCGCCACGCCCGCCGCCACGCCCCTGCGCGCCGAGCGCGTGGTCGCGCCGACGGCGGAGGCGCCCACGCGCTACCTGCGCCCGGGTTCGCTCCTCGACATCAAGGTATGAAAGCCGCGCCGCGGTAGGAACGCGACCCAGTCTTGATCCTCCTCCATCCCGCAGAGGATGGGGGAGGTGGCGCGGAGCGCCGGAGGGGGCGAACCACAAGCGCAGCGCTCTGTCCCTCGCCCCCTCCACCGCTTCGCGGTCCCCCTCCCCCGCGAAGGGCGGGGGAGGATAAGGGCGCTGCTACACCGGCGACGGCTCAGGCGCGTCGGCGGCCTTTTTGCGGGCCTTCTTGTCGGCCTTGGCCTTCTTGCGCTCGGCCTTGGCCAGCTTGTCGACCTTGTCCGCCTTGTCGCCCTTGGCCGCCTTGTCCGTCCCCGGACCCTTGGACATGGCCCGCAGGGTCTTGAGGAAGGCGGACCGCTTGCCCGCCGGCATCAGGGCCAGGATGCGCTGATCGGCGGCGGCGACCTTGGGGGTCGCGTCATCCACCGCCGCGCGGCCGGCCTCGGTCAGGGTGACGGTATTGGCCCGGGCGTCGACGTTGGATCGCTCGCGGGCCAGCAGGTCCTTGCCGATCAGCCGGGCCACCAGCTCCGCCAGGGTCGAGCGGTCGATGCCGGTGGCGCGCACCAGCTCGCTCTGGGTGCAGCCCTGCCGGGCGGCGACGGCGGTGAGCACGGCGAACTGCCGCTGGGTCACGGCGCCGGGGCCGGTTTCCTCGGCGTAGATGTCCAGGGCCAGCTGCAGGGCCCGGTGCAGGAGGTGGCTGGGAGAGCGCTCGAGCGCCGACTCCGTCGGATTGCCGGTCTTCGCCATCGCCTATCCTCGCGCCATTGCGGCCTGCATAGCAAAGCTCGGAGACAATTTAGCGACAGACGCTCCGTGGACGGTGGCGGTTAGGCCGCGACCCGCACCACCAGCTTGCCGAAGTTGCGCCCCTCCAGCAGTCCCATGAAGGCCGCCGGAGCATTCTCCAGGCCGTCGACGATGTCCTCTCGGACCGTCACCTGGCCGCCGGCGGCCCAGGGCCCCATCTGCGCCAGGAAGGCCGGATACTGGTCGTAGTGGTCGGCGATGATGAAGCCCTGCAGCTTCGCCTTCTTGACCAGCATCTGGCTGAGCAGGAGGCCAGACCGGTCCGGCCCCTCGGCCCCCGTGGCGCTGTACTGGGAGATCAGGCCGCACAGGGGGATGCGGGCGTGGCTGTTGAGCAGGGGCAGCACCGCGAACAGGACCTTGCCGCCCACGTTCTCGAAATACACGTCGACGCCGTCCGGGCAGGCGGCCTTGAGCTGGGCCTTGAAGTCCTGGGCGTGATGGTCGATGCAGGCGTCGAAGCCGAGGGTGTCGACCGCATAGGCGCATTTGTCCAGACCGCCGGCGATCCCCACCACGTGGCAGCCTTGCAGCTTGGCGATCTGGCCCACCACCGATCCGACGGCGCCGGTGGCGGCGGCCACCACCACCGTCTCGCCGGCCTTGGGCTCGCCGATGCGGGTCAGGCCGTACCAGGCGGTGAAGCCGGGCATGCCGAGGATTCCCAGCGCCCAGCTGGGCTGGGCGAGGTTGGGGTCGAGCCTGGTGATCCCGCCGCCCTTGGACAGGGCGTAGTCCTGCCAGCCGGCGGCCGAGGCCACGAGATCGCCCGCCTGGAAGCCCGGATGGTTCGAGGTGACCACCCGCGACACCGTTCCGCCGCCCATCACCGCGTCGATCTCCACCGGCGGGACGTAGGACGGCGCATCGCTCATCCGGCCCCGCATATAGGGATCGAGCGACAGGTAGAGGGTCCGCAGCAGCATCTCCCCCTCGCCGGGGACGGGGGCGGGGACCTCTTCCAGCCGGAAGTTCTCCGGCCGAGGCGACCCCACGGGGCGGCTGGCCAGGACGATGCGACGGTTCTGCAGCTCAGTCATCGACAGGCTCCTTGGGGGCGGGCGCCGGCGCGTCTTCCATCGCCTTCATGCCCTTCATCATCAGCGGCAACTGGCTGAGCGAAAAGGCGATGGCGAGGATCTGCAGGCCGGGAAAACGGAACAGCACCCAGGTGGTCTCCGGCTGGGTGCGCCAGACGGCCTCGTTGAGCGCCGCCTGGGCGAGGAAAAACAGGCCGTAACGCAGGGTCAAGGTCCGCCAGACGGGCTCGGGCAGGTGGACGGCGGAGCCGAGCAGGGCCTTCAGCGGGTTCTTGCGCAGCCACAGGCCCACCAGCATGGCCAAGCCCAGCGCCACGTTGATGAAGGTCGGCTTCATCTTCACGAAGCGCACGTCGTGGAAGTAGAGGGTCAGGCCGCCGAACACGAGGGCGAAGCCGCCGGCCATCAGCGGCAGGGGGGCGATCCGCTTCTCGAACACCAGGCCGATGGCGAGCGAGATGGCCGAGCCTGCCACCAGGGCGCCGGTGGCCTTGATCATGTCCTTGGTCAGCAGATAGGCGGCCAGGAACAGCACCAGGCCGCCGTAGTCGACCACCGGGCGGACCCATTTGGGCGGGGTGCTGGCCTGGCTCATGACTTGATCCCCACCAGCGACCGGGCGAAGGCCCGCGCGTCGAACGGTTGCAGGTCCGAGATGCCCTCGCCAACGCCGATCAGCTTGATGGGCGCCGAGGAGGCCGCCGCCACGGGGATCAGCACGCCGCCGCGGGCGGTGCCGTCGAGCTTGGTCATCACCACCCCGGTGACCCCGGCGATGCGCTCGAAGGCCTCCACCTGGGACAGGGCGTTGCGGCCGACGGTGGCGTCCAGCACCAGGAGGGTCTCGTGCGGGGCGTCCGGATCGACCTTCTTCAGCACCCGCACCATCTTGCCCAACTCGTCCATTAGGGCGGTCTTGTTCTGCAGCCGGCCGGCGGTGTCGATCAGCAGCACGTCGAAGTTCTCGGACCGGGCCCGCTGCAGGGCCTCGAAGGCCAGGCTGGCGGAATCAGAACCCAGGGGCCGCGAGACCACGGGCGTCCCGGCCCGCTCGCCCCACACCTGCAGCTGCTCGATGGCGGCGGCGCGGAAGGTGTCGCCGGCGGCGACCAGCACCTTGGCCCCGCGGGCGGTGAGGTCTGCGGCGACCTTGCCCAGGGTGGTGGTCTTGCCGGCGCCGTTGACGCCCACGAACAGCACCACATAGGGCCTGGGCCCCCCGAGGGGATCGAAGCGGCCCTCATGGCCCAGCAGTTCGGCGGCGATGGCCTCGGCCAGGGTCTCCTTGACCTCGTCGTCGGTGGCCTCGCGGCCGAAGCGGGCCTTGCCGAAGGCCTCGGCGATGCGGGCGGCGGCCTGGGGGCCGAGGTCGGCCTCGATCAGCCGGTCCTCGAGCTTGTCGAGGGATTCCTGGGTCAGCTTCTCGCGGGTGAAGGCGCCGACGACCTGATCGGTCATGGCCGCGGACGAGCGCGCGAGGCCCTCGGTCAGCCGGCGGAACCAGCCGCGCTTCTGTTCGCCTTGGGGGTCTGACATGTGGGGGTTCTAGCCGGGCGCGACCGCTCTGTCACCGAGGCGCTGCCCGCAGGACTCCCGGACAGGGCGGCGCCGCCCCTTCCACCACCCGGCGCTGCCGGGCGGTCCCCCTTCCCCACGCTACGCGCGGGGCAGGAGAAGCGCGTCTTCTCCGCCCCCGCTCTTCGCGGGGGAGGGGGACCGCCGGCCATAGGCCGGTGGTGGAGGGGGCTGCGCGGGGGTTTCCGGATGGGGCGACGCCGCCCTTCATCCACCCGGCGCTGCAGGGCGGTCCCCCTTCTCCACGCTACCCGCCGGGCAGGAGAGAGCGTCAGCCGGCGATGGCGCGTCGCCCGTCGTGACCGCCAATCCGCAGGGGGACGATCGACCCCGGCGCGCCGTCGCCGCCATAGACGATCTCGGTGAAATCCGGGGCGCGCGCGACGCCCGGCTTCTCCACCAGGGCGGCGACGGTGCGCCCGACCTGGCGATCCAGATGCCGAATGAGAGCGGCGTCGCCGCGGGCGCGAAGGCGGGCGGCGCGCTCCTTGGCCAGGGCCTTGCCGACCTGCGGCATGCGCGCGGCCGGGGTGCCCGGCCGGGGGCTGAACGGGAAGACGTGGAGGAAGGCCAGGCCGGCCTCGTCCACCAGCGACAGGGTGTTGTCGAACATCACCTCGGTCTCGGTGGGGAAGCCGGCGATGAGGTCGGCGCCGAAGGCGGTGTCGGGGCGAACGGCGCGCACCGCCGCGATCAGCGCCAGGCTCTGGGCGCGCGAATGCCGCCGCTTCATGCGCTTCAGCACCAGGTCGTCCCCGGCCTGCAGCGAGAGGTGCAGGTAGGGCGCCAGGCGCTCCTCCTGGGCGAAACAGCGCAGCAGGTCGGCGTCGATCTCGGCGGCGTCGATGGACGACAGGCGCAGGCGGCTGAGGTGCGGGACCAGGCGCAGGATCCGCGCCACCAGCTGCCCCAGGGTCGGCGTCCCCGGCAGGTCGGCGCCCCAGGAGGTGACGTCCACCCCCGTCAGCACCACCTCGCCATAGCCCTGGTCGGCCAGGGCGGCGATGCGGGCGACGATCTCCCCGGCCGGGGCCGATCGCGAATTGCCGCGCCCGAAGGGGATGATGCAGAAGGTGCAGCGGTGGTCGCAGCCGTTCTGCACCTCGACATAGGCCCGCGCCCGGTCGCCGCCGGTGAAGTCGAGGTCCCCGGCCAGGTGGCCGGCCGTCTCGCGCACCGACATGATGTCATTGACCCGCACCCGCCCGCCGGGGGCCAGGGCCGCATAGGCGCCGGGCGCGCTCTTGTCGGCGTTGCCCAGCACGAGATCGACCTCGGCCATGCCGGCGAAGGCCTGAGGGTCGATCTGGGCGGCGCAGCCGGTGACGATCAGCCGGGCGTCCGGCCGGGCCCGGCGCGCCTTGCGGATCGCCTGCCGCGCCTGGCGCACGGCCTCGCCGGTGACGGCGCAGGTGTTGAAGACGACGGCGTCGGTGAGCCCGTCCTGCGCCGCCCGCGCCCGGATCAGGTCGCTCTCATGGGCGTTCAGACGGCAGCCGAAGGTGACGACGTCCACGTCGCTCACGGCAGGGTCCCGGTGAACTCGACGGCCACGGGACCCGTCATCAGCACGTGGTTGTCGGCCTCGCGCCAGTCGATCACCAGCTCGCCGCCGTCCAGCTCCACGGTCGCCTTGCGGTCCGTCAGGCCGCGCCGATGGGCGGCGACCAGGGACGCGCAGGCGCCGGTGCCGCAGGCCTGGGTCAGGCCGGCGCCGCGCTCCCAGACCCGCAGCCGGATGCGGTCGCGGGCCTTGATCTGGGCGAAGCCGACGTTGACGCCCTCGGGGAACAGCCGGTGGTGCTCGATCATCGGCCCGACCTGGCTCACGGGGGCCGCCGCCGCGTCGGGCACGAAGAAGACCACATGCGGATTGCCCATGCTGACCGCGCCGGGGGTGTGCAGGATGGGCGCGTCGATGGGGCCGACCTGCAGCTCGATCCCCCGGGTGTCCATCGCCTCCTCCAGGGGGATCTGGCGCCAGTCGAGGCCAGGCTCGCCCATGTCGACGGTGATCACCTTGTCGCCGGCGCGGCGGGTGTGCAGGAGGCCGGCGTTGGTCTCGATGGTCGCCTCGTCGCGGCCGGACGCCTCCATAAGCAGCCAGCCGACACAGCGACTGGCGTTGCCGCAGGCGTCCACCTCGCCGCCGTCGGCGTTCCAGATGCGCATGAAGGCGTCGGCGCGGGCCGAGGGCTCCACCGAGATCAGCTGGTCGAAGCCGACCCCGCCCTCGCGCCGGGCAAGGGCCTGCGTCTCCGCGGCCGTGGGCGCGAAGGGGGCGGTGCGCGCCTCGACCACGACGAAGTCGTTGCCGAGGCCGTTCATCTTCAGGAACGGCCGGCTCATGGGCCGGACATATAGGGGGTTCTAGGCCAAAAGGCTAAGGTTGGCCCTTACAACCTCTGTCCGATCATCCCCGCGAAAGCGGGGACCCAGGTTTTTCCTATGGCCTTCTACGTCTACATCCTGGCCAGCCAGAAGCGCGGCACGCTCTACATCGGCATGACCGACGACCTGCGCCGCCGTGTGTCCGAGCACAAGGCCAAGCTACGGCCGGGGTTCACCACGAAATATGGCGTCACGACCCTGGTCTGGCACGAGGTCCACGAAACGCGGGAATCCGCCTTCTCGCGCGAGCGCGCCATGAAGAAATGGAACCGAGCCTGGAAGGTGGAGCTCATCGAGCGGGTCAATCCCGGGTGGGATGAGCAGATTTTGGACGGCTGAAAACCTGGGTCCCCGCTTTCGCGGGGATGAGCGGTTAAAAGGAGCCGAAAGCGGGGACCCAGGTTTTGCCCATGCTTTCCGACCGGTGCGTGGTGGCCAGATACTTGACGGTCGAGCTGATCGAGCGGGTCAATCCCGATTGGGAAGAGCAATTGCTGTACGGCTGAAAACCTGGGTCCCCGCGTTCGCGGGGATGATCGGGTTATTTTCAATCCCGGTGGTAGGGGCTGCCCGCCAGGATGGTCACCGCGCGGTAGACCTGTTCGGCGAGCATGGCGCGGACCAGGGCGTGGGGCCAGGTCTGGACCCCAAAGGCCAGGGTCTCGTGCGCCGCCGCCAGCACGCCGGGCGCCAGGCCGTCGGCGCCGCCGATGACGAACACCAGGCGGCGGCAGCCGTCGTCGCGCAGCCGGGCGACGCGGTCGGCCAGGGCGCGGGAGGGGAGGGCCTTGCCGTGCTCGTCGCAGGCGATCACATGGGCGCCGTCCAGGTGCGGCAGCAAGACCTCGGCCTCGGCCGCCTTGCCGCTCTTGCGCGCCTCGACCTCGATCACCTCGATGGGCCCCAGGCCCAGGGAGCGCCCGGACGCGGTGGCCCGCTCGGCATAGTCGCGCGCCAGGGCGGCCTCGGGGGCCTTGCCCAGGCGGCCGACGGCCAGCAGCGCGACCTTCACAGGCCTAGTGGGCGGAGGGGGTGCGGTGGGCGGAGTCCACCGACCAGATCTTTTCGATGTTGTAGAAGGACCGCACCTCGGGCCGGAACAGGTGGATGATCACGTCGCCGGCGTCGATCAGCACCCAGTCGCAGTGCGGCAGGCCCTCGACGGCGCAGCGGCCGTGGCCGCCTTCCTTGAGGGCGCGCAGCAGGTGGTCGGCCAGGGCGCCGACATGGCGGTGCGACCGGCCGGACGCCACGATCATGGAGTCGGCGACGGAGCTCTTGTCCTTGAGGTCGATGAAGACGATGTCCTCGGCCTTGTCCTCGTCGAGGCGGCTCAGGATCAACTGTTCCAGCGGGCCGGTCGGCTCTCGCTGGCCGTCCTCGGCGTCGGCCGAGGCCGAGATTTCGGGGACGAGCGCGCTACGCGCGATGTCACTGTTCAGCGTGGAAGCTCCCTTGGCCGCCTGAAGTCGAAGGGGACCATAGCAAATTTCCGAGCGGAATCATCCTAGCGATTGTCGAGACCCGTCCGGACCCTCGCGCGCAGGGCGGTGGAGGAGGCGAAATTGAGCGGCGCGGTCAGATAGACCCAGGCCGGCGGGGCCGTCAGCGCCAGGCGAGACGCGTGCCCCTGCGGCAGGCGGGCGTGGGCGAAGCGGCGCGCCACGGGCCCCAGTCGGCCCTTCAGGCTGAGCCCGGGCCGGGCCACCACCGCCACCGGGACCGAGCGCATGATCTGGGCCCAGCCGCGCCATCGGTGGAAGCCCACCAGGTTGTCGGCGCCCATGATCCAGACGAACCGCACCCGGGGGAAGCGGGCTTTCAGCACCCGCAGGGTGTCGAGCGTGTATTGCGATCCGATGCGGGTCTCGGCGTCGCAGACGATCATCGACGGGCCGTGCGCCTGGCCGCGGGCGCCGGCGAGGCGGTCCGAGAGGCTGGCGGTCTCGCGGGCGGATTTCAGCGGGTTCTGGGGCGACACCAGCCAGATCACCTTGTCGAGCCCCAGGCGCCGGCGCGCCGTCTCGGCCACATGGGCGTGGCCGTCATGGGCGGGGTTGAAGGAGCCGCCGAACAGGCCGACCCGCATGCCGGGCTCCAGGTGGAAACCCAGGCGCAGGGCCCGGGGGCGGCCGGCGACGGGGATCCGCCGCGCCTCTCCGGCGATGGCCACTAGGTCCTCCCGCACTCCCCGCGGAAGCGGGGATCCAGGTTTTTTCGGAGAGTCCGCGCCCTTGGCAAAGCCTGGGTCCCCGCTTCCGCGGGGAATGCGGGATGTTGGTTGATAGTCATCCTAGCGCCGCAGGGCGGGGTCGGACTGGCGGACCCGCGAGCGCACCGTGAACACGCCGTCCCCGGACAGGATGGCGCCGCGGGCGAACAGGCGGCCGTTCTCCCAGTTGGACAGGCCCAGCTCCGGCCGGTTCAGGGCGTATTGGCCGTCGACCCAGCGGGTGAAGCCGTCGCCGACGAAGGGGGCGTTGACCGCCTCGAAGAAGCGTCGGTGGGCGGCCTCGTCCTGCGCGATCAGGCTGGCGGTGAACTGGGGGCTGTAGCGGTTGAACAGGGAGACCGCCTCGTCCATGTCGTCGACGATCGTCAGGGTGACTTCGGGCGTTTCCTCCCACTCCCATTCGACCGCCAGTTCGTGGTTGGAGACGGTGGTGGTCTGGAACTCCTCGACCGCGCCCTCCGCCCGCATCACCGACACGTTGCGGTCGCGCCAGTCGGCGGGGATGAAGCCCAGGTCGTCGATGCGCACGTGCAGCCGCGCCTCCTGGCCGCGACGCTCCGCGGCGGCGTGCAGGGCCTCCAGGAAGATGGGCGCGAGCTCGCGGGCGCGGCTGCGGACGATGCAACAGACGTTCAGGGTGTTGCACACCTTGCGGTCCAGGGACGCCTCGACGACGCGGGCGAAGCGCCCCGGGTCTGCGGTGTCGTCGGCGACCATCCAGGCGCCCCCCGTGCCGTGCAGGCTGACGGGGATCCCGGCCTGACGGGCGACGGCGCCCAGCTGCGCCACCGCCTGGCCCGAGCCCCGCGCCACCGCCAGGGACAGGCGCTGGTCGCAGAACAGGGCCAGGCCAGCGGCGCGGTCGGCGCTGTCCACCAGGGAGGCGGCGCCCGGCGGCAGGCCGGCGGCTTCCAGGGCGGGGTCGAGGGCGCCCTCGACGATGGCCTTGGCGGTCTGCAGGGCGTCGCCGCCGATGCGGAACACCGCCGTGTTGCCGGTGCGCAGCACCCCGGTGGCGTCGGCGAAGACGTTGGGCCGGCCCTCGAAGATGAAGCCGACGACGCCCAGGGGCGCGGTCACCTGCTCGATGGTCCAGCCCTCGTGCTCGACCCGCTCGCGCACGGCGCCGCGGGTGACGGGGGCGTCGCGCCACTGGCGCAGGCCGTCGATCATCGCCTGGCGCATGCGGGGGTCGACCTGCAGGCGGGTGGTCGAGCGTCCCCGGGCCCGGGCCCGGGCGACGTCGTCGGCGTTGGCGCCCGCGATCGCGGTCCACACGGCCTCGCTTTCAAGACGCAGGGCGAACAGTTCGAAGAAGTCGGTGATCGCCTGGTCCGACACCGCGGCCATGGCGGCGAAGGCCTCGTGCGCCCGCGAGACGGCGACATCGGCGATGTCGTGCGCCGCCTTGGGCACATGCAGCAGGGCGCCGTCCGCCTGCACCACCAGCAGCCGGTCGCCCGGCGCGAAGGCCTCGGCCAGGCCGGCCTCGACGGTGGCGACGCGATCCCCGCCGAAGGGGATCAGCATGCCGGGGGTAAGTTGGAGAAGGGGAGCGGTCATGGGTGGGTCATAAGGGTCAAGGGGAGGCGGGCGGTCAACGGGCGGCGTCCTTGGCGACCCGGCGCTCACCCGGCGACAGGGCCAGGTCGTCGGCATGGATCAGGGTCGGGCCGGCGCTGTAGCCCAGGGCGGCCTCGATGGCGCCGGAGCGCAGGCCGGCGATGCGCGTCGCCTCGGCGGCGTCATAGCGGATCAGGCCGCGGGCGACCTCGCGGCCGTCGGGGCCCAGCACGAGCACGGCGTCGCCCTTGTCGAAGCGGCCCTGCACCGAGCGCAGGCCGGCGGGCAGCAGGCTCTTGCCGAGCCGCACGGCCTGAGCCGCCCCGGCGTCCACCACCAGGGCGCCCTGAGGGGCCAGCGATCCGGCGATCCACTGCTTGTAGGCGGCGGCGGGGGTGGTCGAGGGCTCGATCAGGGTGGCGTTGGCGCCGGCCTCCACCGCCTGCAAGGGCGACGGGCGCCGGCCCAGGGTGATGAGGGTGGCGCAGCCGGCCCCCTGGGCGATGCGGGCCGCCATCAGCTTGGTGGCCATGCCGCCGGTGCCGACCCCGGCGGCGGCGTTGGCGCCCCCGGCCATGGCCTCGATCTCGTCGGTCAGGTCGGTGATCACCTCCAGCCGCCGGGCGGCGGGGTCGCGGCGGGGGTCGGCGGTGTAGAGGCCGTCCACGTCCGACAGCAGCACCAGCAGGTCGGCGCCGATCATCTGCGCCACCCGCGCGGCCAGCCGGTCATTGTCGCCGTAGCGGATCTCCTCGGTGACCACCGTGTCGTTCTCGTTGACCACCGGCACGGCCCCCAGGGACAGCAGGGTGTCGATGGTGGCGCGGCCGTTGAGCCAGCGGTGACGCACCTCGGTGTCGTCGCGGGTCAAGAGGATCTGGGCGGCCACGGCCCCGTGCGGGTCGAAGGCCTCTTCCCAGGCGTGCATCAGCAGGCTCTGGCCGGCGGCGGCGGCGGCCTGCTTCTCCGGCACGCTGAGGGTCTTGGCGCCCATGCCCAGGCGGCGGCGGCCCAGCGCGATGGAGCCGGACGAGACCACCAGCAGCTGCTGGCCGCGCGCCTTCATCCGCGCCGCGTCTGCGGCGAAGGCGGCCAGCCAGGCGCGGTCGACGTCGCCGCTGTCGTTGACCAGCAGCGCCGACCCCACCTTGAGGACGACCCGTCTTGCGGTGGCCAGGGATGTCATGCGGTCGCGCGCGCGGTCACGGCCGCCAGCCTTCCTCGACGACCGGGGCCTGGGCCGCCCGCTCGGCGCCGCGGTTCTCCTCCACCTGGCGCCAGGCGTCGCGCAGCAGGGCGGTGACGCCCTCGCCGGACACCGCCGACACCAGATAGGGCGCCTTGCCGATGGCCTTCTTCAGGTTGCGCACCCGCGCCTTGCGGGTCTCGGCGTCCAGGGCGTCGACCTTGTTCAGGGCCACCAGCTCGACCTTGTCCTCCAGCCCCTCGCCGTAGGCGGCCAGCTCGGCCCGCACCGTGCGCCAGGCGGCGCCGGGGTTCTCCTGCGTGCCGTCGATCATATGGATGAGCACGGCGGTGCGCTCCACATGGCCGAGGAACTTGGTGCCCAGGCCCGCGCCCTCGGACGCGCCCTCGATCAGCCCGGGGATGTCGGCCATAACGAACCGCTCCTGGGCCGACAGGTCGACCACGCCCAGGCCGGGGGTCAGGGTGGTGAAGGGATAGTCGGCGATCTTCGGCCTGGCGGCGGAGCTTGCGGCAAGAAGCGTGCTCTTGCCGGCGTTGGGCAGGCCGACCAGGCCGACGTCGGCGATCAGCTTCAGCCGCAGCCAGATCCAGCGCTCCTCCCCGGGCAGGCCGGGGTTGGCGTGGTAGGGCGCCTGGTTGATCGGCCCCTTGAAGCGGGCGTTGCCCCAGCCGCCATTGCCGCCCTTGGCCAGCATCACCCGGTCGCCCAGGTGCGCCAGGTCGGCGATCATGGTCTCGCGGTCCTCCTCATAGACCTGGGTGCCCACGGGGACCTTGAGGATGATGTCCTCGGCATTGGCGCCGGTGCGGTCGCGGCCCATGCCGTGGGTGCCGGTGGAGGCCTTGAAGTGCTGCTGGTAGCGATAGTCGATCAGGGTGTTCAGCCCGTCCACCGCGACCATCCAGACATCGCCGCCGCGGCCGCCGTCGCCCCCGTCAGGGCCGCCGTATTCGATGTATTTCTCGCGCCGGAACGACACGGATCCCCCGCCCCCGTCTCCGGAGCGGATGTAGATCTTGCACTGGTCGAGAAACTTCATGGTCGGTCGTGGCTTTGCGAAGGTTTTGTTTAGGGCCTCAGGGGCGGGCGGCCAAGCCGCGCGTGTACGCGCCATGCTCCCCTGCGCAGCGGGGGAGCTGTCCCGAAGGGACTGAGGGGGCGAACCGTCGCGCCGCCGCTCGCCCCCTCCGACCCCCCGCTTTGCAGCGGGGGCCCACCTCCCCCGCGAAGGGGCGGGGGAGGATCAGGCCAGCCAGACCATCATCCGGGTCGGGGCGGCGGACCCCCGGGCGCGGGAGTGCCGCTTCTGCACCAGGCCGGTGTAGAGGAAGCCGGCCTTGATGAGCACCTGGGCCGAGGCCGGGTTGTCGGCGAAGTGGCCGGCCATGATCACCTTGCGCCGCCACCCCGTGCGCGCCCAGGCCAGGGCCGCCTCGGTGGCCTCGGTGGCCAGGCCGCGGCCCCAATAGGGTCGGCCGATCCAGTAGCCCAGCTCCACCAGCCCCTCCGGCGGCCGGTGGAAGCCCAGGGCGCCGATCACGCCCTCGTCCTCGTGCTCGATGACGAAGGTGTTGTCGCGGCGGCGGTCCTGCTCCTCGGCGAAGCCGATGAAGTCGCGCGCGTCGGCGAGGCCGTAGGGGAAGGGCATGCGCGTGGTCATGCTGCAGACGCCGAAGTCGTTGCCGAGCTTGGCCAGGCGGGGAGCGTCGGCGGCGGTCGGCGCCCGCAGGACCAGGCGACGGGTCTCGATCTCGGGGGCGCGGTCGATGACGGACATGGCCGGTCTTCTCCAATCCCTCGCTGCGGCCCTCCCGGGTCGCAGGCAAAACAAAAGCGGGGAGTCCGGCGTTCCGGACTCCCCGCTGAAGCTTGCTGTCCGGATCGCTGCGATGTCGCGCGATCCGGCCTTATCGGGATCGCGTGTCTATTCGGCCGCCATCTTGGCGTCGGCCGGGACGATGGCTACGTAGGTCTTGTCGCCGCGCTTGGTGACAAACTTAACCGCGCCGGTGGCCTTGGCGAACAGGGTGTGGTCACGGCCGAGGCCGACGTTGTCGCCCGGCCAGAACTTGGTGCCGCGCTGACGCACGAGGATGTTGCCGGCCAGCACCTGCTCGCCGCCGTATTTCTTGACGCCGAGGCGCTTGCCGGCCGAGTCGCGACCGTTGCGCGAGGAGCCGCCTGATTTCTTGTGAGCCATCTTGCTCTCCTACTGTCTTACGCTTCCGACGCGTCGTCGGCGGCGGGCTTGTCTGCGGCGGGCGTCTTGGCGGCGGCCTTCTTCGGCGCGGCGGCCTTCTTGGGAGCGGCCGCCTTCGGGGCCGCAGCCTCGGCGGCGGGCGCTTGCGCCGCCACCGTCGTCGCCGGCAGGGCCGAGGCGAGGTTGCGGGCGCGGGCGTTCAGCACCGACTTGGGGGTCAGGTCGACCTCGCCGTCCCACTTGCTTTCCTTGTCGCCGAGGGCGACGGCGGTGACCCGCAGCACGGTCTCGTGCTGGCGATGGCCCTGGGTGCGGCGGTAGCCCTGGCGGCGGATCTTCTTGAAGACCTTGATCTTCTCGCCCTTGCGGGTCTCGATCAGGGTCGCGGTGACGCTCGCGCCGTCGATGGCCGGGGCGCCGATGGTGAAGTCCGACCCGTCGCCCATCATCAGCACTTCGCCGAAGGAGACCTCCGCGCCGACGTCGCCGTCGAGCTTGCCGACGACCAGCAGGTCGCCCGCCTTCACCCGGTATTGCTTCCCGCCGGTCTTGATCACCGCGTACATCGGATCCGCCTCGATACCCGTCGCCTGAGCCCCGATGAGGGACGGCCACGCAAAAAAGGATGCGCCCGCGAGAGGACCCGCGGGCGAGAGGCCGGACTTATACGGATAGAGGGCGCGAAGTCAACGAGGCTGAGCCGGTTCGCCGCAAGCGACAAGAGTCCTGATCGCTGTTCCTTCCACTGAGGTTCGAGAGGTGGGGGAGAGACCAACAACGCCTCTCGCCTGTTATACTATAACGCGCTAGAGACGGCCCATGCCCGCCCGCCCGCCCAGCCTGTTGCAGATGTCCGCCGCCGCCCGCCTCGGGCTGGCGCTGCTGGCCTGCGCCCTGATCTGGGCCGCCGTCGCCTGGGCGCTGCTGTGACCGCCGTCCGCCTGCACGACGTCACCCTGGGCTACGAGCGCCATCCGGCTGTCCACCACCTGAAGGGCGACTTCGCCGCCGGCATGACCGCCGTGGTCGGCCCCAACGGCTCGGGCAAGAGCACCCTGCTCAAGGGCCTCGCCGGGGTGCTGCCGCCGCTGTCGGGCCGCATCGACCTGGACGGCCTGCGCCAACGCGACATCGCCTATCTGCCCCAGGACCACGGCATCGACCGGCAATTCCCGATGACCGTCGGCGACCTGGTCGCCCTCGGCCTGATGGGCCGCCGCGGCCTGTTCGGCGGGGCGGACAAGGCCGACCGGGCCAGGCTCGAGGCCGCTCTGGCGGCGGTGGGTATGGAGCGGTTCGAGGGCCGCGCCATCGGCTCCATCTCCGGCGGCCAGCTGCAGCGGGCCCTGTTCGCCCGGGTGCTGGTGCAGGACGCCCGGCTGATCCTGCTGGACGAGCCCTTCTCGGCCATTGACGCACGCACCACCGCCGACCTCATCGAACTGGTGCGCCGCTGGCCGGGGGAGGGCCGCACCGTGGTCATGGTCCTGCACGACCTGGAAATGGCCCGCCGCACCTGTCCCAACACCCTGCTGCTGGCCCGCGAGAAGGTGGCCTGGGGCCCGACCGAGCAGGCGCTCGATCCGGCCCGGCTGCTGGAGGCCCGGCGGCTGTCGGAGGCGTGGAACGACCACGCCGGCGTCTGCCACGCCCACGTTCCCGTGTCCGGGGAGGCCGCCTGATGATCGACCCCGCCCTCGCCGACGCCGCCCTGCGCAGCGCCGTGGCCGGCGCCCTGTGCCTGGCGCTTGGCGGCGCCCCCCTGGGGGTGCTGCTGGTGGCCCGGCGCATGAGCCTGATGGGCGACGCCCTGTCGCACGGCATCCTGCCGGGCGCCGCCATCGCCTATCTGCTGGCCGGCCCCGATCCCCTGGCCCTCACCGCGGGCGCCCTGATCGCCGGCCTGCTGGTGGCGGCCCTGGCCAGCCTGCTGGCCCGCAGCGGCCGCCTGCCCGAGGACGGCGCCTTCGCCGTGCTCTACCTCTCCGCCCTGGCGCTGGGGGTGCTGCTGCTCGGCCGCGAGCACGATGTGGAGGCGCTGCACGAGCTGCTGTTCGGGGCGCCCGGCGCCCTGGCGCCCACGGCGGTGATCCTGTCGGCGGCGGCGGCGACGGTGACCCTGGTGTCGCTGGCCCTGTTCATCCGCGGCTTCCTGGCCGAGAGCGCCGACCCGGTGTTCACCCGCGCCATGGGGGTGAGCGGCGGCTTGCTGCACATGCTGCTGATGATGCTCGTGGCGCTGAACCTGGTGGCGGGCTTCCGCGCCTTCGGGGCGCTGATGACCGTGGCCCTGATGATGATCCCCGCCGGGGCGGCGCGGTTCTGGGCGCGGGGCTATGGCGGCCAGGCCGGGGTCGCCGTGGTGATCTCGGCCCTGGCCTCCGGATGCGGCCTGCTGATCGCGGCCCGGGCGGGGGTCGAGCCGGGGGCGGTGATGACCCTGGCGGCGACCGCCCTGTTCGTGGCCTCCGCCGTGTTCGGCCGCGTCGGCGGCCTCCTTCAAAACCTCCCGGGGCGCGCCCATCTGGAGGCCTGAGCCTTTTAGGACTACAGCCAACGTATGAGCGACCTGACCCCCGTGACCGTGCTGACCGGCTACCTCGGCGCCGGCAAGACCACCCTCTTGAACCGCATCCTCACCGAGGATCACGGCAAGAAATACGCCGTCATCGTCAATGAGTTCGGCGAGATCGGCATCGACAATGACCTCGTCGTCGGCAGCGACGAGGAGGTGTTCGAGATGAACAACGGCTGCGTCTGCTGCACGGTGCGCGGCGATCTGATCCGCATCCTGCAGGGGCTGATGAAGCGCAAGGGCCGCTTCGACGCCATCATCATCGAGACCACCGGCCTGGCCGACCCCGGCCCCGTGGCCCAGACCTTCTTCGTCGACGACGACGTCAAGGCCAAGGCCCGGCTGGACAGCGTCACCACCGTGGTGGACGCCAAGCACATCCTCCTGCGCCTGGGCGACAGCCGCGAGGCCGTCGAGCAGATCGCCTTCGCCGACCAGATCGTCCTCAACAAGACCGACCTGGTGTCAGACGCCGAGCTGCGGATGATCGAGAACCGCCTGCGCCGGCTGAACCCCCTGGCCCCCATCCACCGCGCCCAGCGCTCGAACGTGCCGCTCGACGCCATCCTCGGCCGCGGCGGCTTCGACCTCGACCGTATCGTCAAGCTGGAGCCGGAGTTCCTGAATCCCGCCCACGGCGAGGAAGGCCACGTCCACGACGAGCACTGCGAGGCCGACCACGGCCACGACCATCACGGCCATGACCATCATCACCACGACCACGTGAATGGCCACGTCCACGACCTCGAAGACATCAAGGGCGTGTCCCTGCGCATGGACAAGCCCATCGACGGCCGCAAGATCACCCAGTGGCTGAACGACCTGCTGGCCGCCCAAGGCCCCGACATCCTGCGCGCCAAGGGCATCATCGACGTGGCGGGCGAGGACAAGCGCCTGGTGTTCCAGGCGGTGCACATGATCCTGGAGGGCGACCTGCAGCGCGAATGGCTGCCCACCGACGCCCGCCACAGCCGCATGGTCTTCATCGGCCGCAACCTCGACGAGGCGGCGCTCAAGGCCGGCTTCGAGGCCTGCGCGGCTTAGGGCGGACCGGCGGGCGGGAGGCCGGGCCAAGGGACGAGGCCCACGCTCGGCTAATGGCCTCGATGATGAATCCTTCTCCCTCGATGGGAGAAGGGCAGGGATGAGGGTGCGCGCGCGGGGCTCCAGGGGATGGCGCAAGCGGCGACGCCGCCTCTTTTGGCCAGTCTGAGTCCCTACGCGCGCACCCCCACCCAACCCTCCCCCATCGAGGGGGAGGGCTTTCTTCTTGCCATCCTCGCTCTTTGCCGCGAATTGCCTCCCTATGACCCTCTCCTTCGACGCCTATGTCACCGCCGCCCTGTTCGACGCCTCGGGCCGCCTGTATTTCGCCCTCGGCGACGGCGCCGTGCGGCTGGAGGACGGCCAGAGCCTTGAGTCGCATCCGGGCGCCGGCATCCTGTGCGCCGCGGTCCACCCCTCGGGGGAGGGCATCGTCACCGGCGGCGACGACGGCCGCCTGGTGTGGACCCGCGCGTCGGGGGTCGCCGAGCTGGCCACGGTCAAGGGCCGGTGGATCGACAGCGTCGCCGCCAGCCCCGCCTCGGGCCTGATCGCGTTTGGCGCCGGCAAGGACCTGCACCTGCGCGACACCGCCGACGCCGCCTTCGCCCGCGTCTTCGCCCACGAGCGCTCGGTCGCCGATGTCGCCTTCGACCCCAAGGGCCGGCGGCTGGCGGTGGCTACCTATGGCGGGGCGGCCCTGTGGTATGCGCGGATCGCCGACCAGAAGCCGGTGATGCTCAAATACGCCGGCAGCCACATCGGCCTGGCCTGGTCGCCCGACGGCAAGTTCCTGATCTCGTCGATGCAGGAGAACCAGCTGCACGGCTGGCGCATCGCCGACGGCAAGGACATGCGGATGGGCGGCTACCCGGCCAAGGTCAAGTCGATGGGATTCTTCGCGAACGGGATGCTGCTGGCCTCGTCGGGGGCCCAGGGGGCGGTGATCTGGCCCTTCGGCGGCAACACCGGGCCCATGAACAAGCAGGCGGCCGAGATCGCCTATGACGAGACCACCCTGGTGACCCGCGTGGCCGCGGCCCTGGACGGCGCCGTGCTGTCGGGCGGGACCCAGGACGGGCGCGTGTGGGTCGCCGACGTCCGCTCCAGCAAGGTGGCGCGGGTCAAGACCGAGGTCGGCCCGCCGATCACCGCCCTGGCCATGTCGCCAACCGGCGATCGCATCGCCTGGGGGGACGAGGACGGGGGCGCCGGGGTCGCCGACATCCTCGCCCTGGTGGCATGAGCGCGCCGGACGACCCACTCCTCCCCAGCGCCGAAGGCGCGGGGGAGGGGGACCGCCGGCCGGAGGCCGGTGGTGGAGGGGGCGGCGCTCCGGTTGGCGATGATGAGCAGATAACCCCCGAGGGCGGCGCGGCCCCCTCCACCGCGACAAGCGCGGTCCCCCTCCCCCGCCCTTCGGACGGGGGAGGAGAGGGTCGCCCTGGTGGCATGAGCGCGCCGGACGACCCTCTCCTCCCCAGCGCCGAAGGCGCGGGGGAGGGGGACCGCCGGCCGGAGGCCGGTGGTGGAGGGGGCGGCGCTCCGGTTGGCGATGATGAGCGGGTAACCCCCGAAGACGGCGCTGCCCCCTCCACCGCGACAAGCGCGGTCCCCCTCCCCCGCCCTGCGGACGGGGGAGGAGAGGGACACGCGCCCCGTCGACCCCACTGGCCCCGTCTGCTGCTGTGGCTGCTGATGATCGCCGTGGCGGGACCGGTGATCATGGTCGCGGCCCTGCGCTTCATTCCGCCTCCGGTGACGCCGCTGATGCTGATCCGGGCGGCCGAGGGGCGCGGCATCGACTATCGCTGGCGCTCGCTGGACGACATCTCCGCGGCCCTGCCCCAGGCGGCGATCGCCGCGGAGGACGCCCGCTTCTGCGCCCACCGAGGCTTCGACATGGAGGCCATGCGCAGGGCGATGGAGGCCAACAAGCGCGGTCGCTCCTTGCGGGGCGGCTCGACCATCAGCCAGCAGGTGGCGAAGAACGTTTTCCTGTGGCCGGACCGATCCTATGTCCGCAAGGGGCTGGAGGCCTATTTCACCGTCCTGATCGAGGGGCTGTGGGGCAAGCGGCGGATCATGGAGGTCTATCTCAATGTCGCCGAATGGGGGCCGGGGGTTTACGGCGCCGAAGCCGCCGCCCACCGCTATTTCCGCGTCGACGCCGCCGACCTGACGCGCCAGCAGGCCTCGCGCCTCACCGCCATCCTGCCCAGCCCCCTGAAGTGGAAGGCCGCCGCCCCCGGCCCCTATGTGCGCAAGCGCTCGCGCAGGATCGGCGGGGCCATGGGCACGGTGCGCACCGAGGGCCTCGCCGGCTGCCTGCGCTAGGTGTTGACCCCGGCGGCGGGGGGCGGTCCGATGGCCTCAGCCGGAGACCCGCCATGCCCGTCCGATCCCTCGCCGCCGCCCTTGCCGCCCTGGCTTTGAACGTGTCGGCGGCCGTAGCAGCGCCCGCGCCGGACGCCCGCGCCTTCACCGCCCGCGCCGAGGGCGAACTGGCCGCCGCCGCCCTCTATGCCTCCAAGGCCGCCTGGGTTCAGGCCACCTACATCACCGACGACACCGACTGGCTGGCGTCCAAGGCGGACGGCGAGCTGACCGAGCTGCGCACCCGGCTGGCGGTGGAGGCGGCGCGCTATGACGGGGCCAAGGCGGATCCGGCGACCCGCCGCAAGCTCGACATCCTCAAGCGTGCGATCACCCAGCCGGCCCCGCAGCGGCCCGGGGCCGCCGGCGAGATCGCCACGCTCTCGACCCGGCTCGGCAGCGCCTATTCCACGGGCAAGTTCGCCTATGGCGGTAAGACCCTGACCCTGAACGACGCCGAGGACGTCCTCGCCAAGTCGCGGGATCCCGCGGCGCTGAAGGCCGTATGGGAGGGCTGGCGCACGGTCTCGCCGCCCATGCGGGAGGACTACGTGAAGCTGACCGCCCTGATGAACGAGGGCGCGCGGGGGCTGAACTACGCCGACACCGGCGCCCTGTGGCGGTCGGGCTACGACATGACGCCGAAGGCGTTCGCCGCCAAGACCGACGCCCTGTGGCTGCAGCTGGAGCCGTTCTACCGGAACCTGCACTGCTATGTGCGCGCGCGGCTGAACGACCGCTACGGCGACGCGGTGCAGCCGCGGACGGGCCCGATCCGCGCCGACCTGCTCGGCAACATGTGGTCGCAGGACTGGAGCCACATCTACGATGTCGTCCAGCCGAAGGGCGCCGCACCCGCTTATGATCTCGACACCCTGCTGGTCGCCCAGGGTTACGACGCCCAGAAGATGGTGCGCGCCGGCGAGGGTTTCTATTCGTCGCTGGGCTTCGCCCCCCTGCCCGACAGCTTCTGGACGCGGTCTCAGTTCGTCCGGCCGCGCGACCGCGAGGTGGTCTGCCACGCCTCGGCCTGGGATGTGGACGACAAGCAGGATTTGCGGGTGAAGATGTGCATCAAGATCAATGGCGAGGACTTCTTCACCGTCCACCATGAGCTGGGCCACAACTACTACCAGCGCGCCTATTCGGATCAGCCCTACATCTTCCGCGACGGGGCCAATGACGGCTTCCATGAGGCGATCGGCGACTTCGCCGGCCTGTACGCCCTGACCCCCAGCTACCTGAAGACCATCGGCCTGCTCGACCAGGTCCCCGGCGACGACGCGGACATCCCCTTCCTGATGCAGCGGGCGCTGGACAAGATCGCCTTCCTGCCGTTCGGCCTGATGGTCGATCGCTGGCGCTGGCAGGTGTTCTCCGGCCAGACGCCGCCGAAGGCCTATAACGACGACTGGTGGGCGCTGGCCCGGCGCTACCAGGGGATCGCGCCGCCCGGGCCCCGGCCGGCGGACGCCTTCGACCCGGGCGCCAAATATCACGTGGCCGCCACCGTGCCCTACACCCGCTACTTCCTGGCCACGATCTACCAGTTCCAGTTCTATCGCGCCGCCTGCCGGCAGATCGGCTGGCAGGGGCCCCTGAACCGCTGCAGCATCTACGGCGACAAGGCGGTCGGGGCCCGGTTCGAGGCCATGCTGCGCCTGGGGGCGTCCCGGCCCTGGCCCGACGCCCTGGAGGCCTTCACCGGCGAGCGGGACATCGACGCCAGCGCCGTGACCGACTACTTCGCGCCCCTTAACGCCTGGCTGATCCGGCAGAACGGCGCGGAGCAATGCGGCTGGTAAATCCCCAACCGCCCTGTATTGGCCGCTTAAAGGCCGGTTAAGGCCGAGCAACGCGGGAAAAATTTATAGCTTACAGCTGTTAACCCCTCTCATTGTGAGAGTCGTTTACCGCAAGCCGCCAGAACTAGGGGTCGCGGGGGGTGTATCCCACACCCAGGTCGCGCTCCTATGGGCTGCGAAAATTGAGTCATGCCCGGATCACATCAGCGAAAAGCCCTTGGCCAGGGCTGGCGCGGCGCGTGGCGGACCTGGGGCGGTGTCGCCGGGGCGGCGTCGCCACGCCGTTCGCCCTGCTGCTGCTGCCCCTGTCGCTGATGATGTTCGGGGCGCTGGACTTCAGCAAGGCGTCCGAGACCCGCATCGCCCTGCAGGACGCCCTGGACTCCGCCGCCCTCGCCGTCGGCCGCTCCACCGCCGCCACCGACGCCGAGGCCCAGGCGGTGGGCTACAATGTGCTGAACGCCAACCTCAAGGCGCAGGGCTCGGTGGAACTGACCGACGCCGTCTTCCACATCGCCGACGGGAGGGTCACCGCCACCGCCGCCGCCAAGGTCCAGACCATCGCCGCCGACCTGGTGATGAACCGGGATCTCACGGTGCGGGCCCAGACCGAGGCCGTGCGGGCGACGCACAAGATGGAGATCGCCCTGGTGCTGGACAACACCGGCTCCATGGCCGGGACCAAGCTCAGCACCCTCAAGAGCGCCGCCAAGGCCTTCATCGACGAGATGGAGTTGGCCGCGCAGCGGGCCGCGGAGCCCGGCTCGGTCAAGATCGCCGTCGCCCCCTTCTCGATGACCGTCAATGTCGGCGCCGACAAGGCCACCGCCAGCTGGATCGACGGCCACCTGGACGGGTCCGGCAATCCGACCACGGCCGCCTCGCCGATCCGCAACGAGATCTTCACCACCCCCTCCAACCGCTTCGCCCTGCTGAAGGCCATGAACGTGTCCTGGGGCGGCTGCGTCGAGAGCCGGCCGGCGCCCTACGACGTCCAGGATACGCCGCCGTCGTCGGGGACGCCGGCGACCCTGTTCGTGCCCTTCTTCGCTCCGGACGAGCCGGACACCACCAACGCCGGCTTCTACAACAGCTACCTGACCGACGCCGCCGGCACGACGGGATGGCAGCAGCGCCAGGGCAATCCGGCCAAATACACCAAGGCCCCCAAGACCGGGAACACGGCCGTGGGCTATGCCTATGGGCCCAACTCCGGCTGCGCCCTGGCGCCGATCATGCGGCTGTCCACCGACTACGCAGCCTTGCGCACCCGCATCGACCAGATGACCGCCGTCGGCGACACCAACATCCCCATGGGCCTGGTCTGGGGGTGGCACCTGCTGGCGCCTGGCGCGCCGTTCAACGACGGTGTGGCCTACGCCACCGACGGGGTCGAGAAGGTGGTCATCCTGATGACCGACGGCCAGAACGCCAATACCGACACCAGCAGCAGCGACGACTCGATCTATTCGGGCATTGGCTACATCTGGCAGAACCGGCTGGGGATCACGTCGGGCACGGCCACCCAGCGGCGCACCGCCATCGACAACCGCCTGACCCTGCTGTGCCAGAACATGAAGGCCAAGGGCGTCACCCTTTATACGGTCCGCGTCGAGGTGAACGACGGCGAGAACGCCGTGCTCAAGGGCTGCGCCAGCAGCCCCGGCAAGTTCTACGACGTGCAGTACGTCTCGCAGCTGACCCAGGTGTTCAAGGCCATCGCCGGCTCGATCCAGAACCTGCACCTGGTGCGGTAGGGCGGCTGCTCAGATCAGCCGGATCTCGCGCAGCCGCTGCTGCAGGTAGTCATCGGCGGTGATCGGCTCAGGGTAGGCGTCGGGGCGCTGCGCCGAGATGCAGCCGGGCAGGGTCTGGATCCGATAGTCCGGCGCGAAATGCAGGAAATAGGGCGTCGAATAGCGCGGCCGGTGGCGACGCTCCGGCGGTGGATTGACCACCCGGTGGGTGGTCGACGGCAGCACGCCGTTGGTCAGCCGCTGCAGCATGTCGCCGATGTTGCACACCACCGACCCCGGCGGCGGGTTGATCGGCAGCCAGCGGCCGTCGCGGTCCCGCACCTGCAGCCCCGCTTCCTCGGCCCCGAGCAGAAGGGTGATGGCGTTGATGTCCTCATGGGCCCCGGCCCTGACCCCTGCGGCGTCTGGCGGCACGGGCGGATAGTGCAGCAGGCGCAGGACGCTGTTGCCGAGGGCCACCGGAGCATCGAAGAAGCGGTCGTCCAGATCCAGGTAGCGGGCGATAGCCCGCAGCAGCCTCATCCCCAGGTCGTCCAGGCCGGCGAACAGGCCGCCCACCCGGGGCTGGAAGTCAGGGACCTCCCTGGGCCAGACATTGGCCGGCATGACGCGGGCGTAGGGGTGGCCCGGCGGCAGGTCGCGGCCCACGTGCCAGAACTCCTTCAGGTCGAACTGGTCGGCGTCCTTGGCCGTCTCGACCCCGAAGGGGGTATAGCCCCGGGCCCCGCCCAGCCCCGGCAGGCGGTACGCCAGCTTGGCCTCGGTGGGCAGGGCGAAGAAGGCCTTGGCGGCCTCGACCGCCCCGTCGACGACGCCGGGGTCCAGGTCATGGTCGGCCAGGACGGCGAAGCCGTAGCGCTGGAACGAGGCGCCGAAGGCCTGGGAAAAGGCGTCGAAGTCCGCGTCGTAGAGACTCAGGGAAACCGGTTCGATCATCTGAAAGACGGCTTCCTCAATCCCGCATTCCCCGCGGACGCGGGGACCCAGGCTTTGCCACAGGCGTGGGCGCTTCGGAAAGGGTCTGGATCCCCGCGTCCGCGGGGAATGCGGTTCACGGCTCGGCCAGGATGTCCCGCACCACGGCATCGAGATCACCCCCGTCGAAGGCATAGCCCCTCACCCCCGCCCGGCGGGCCGCCTCCAGGTCGGAGGGCTTGTCGCCGATCAGGAAGGAGGCGCCGGGGTCGACGCCGAGGTCGGCGATGGCGCGCAGGATCAGGCCCGGGTTGGGCTTACGGTCGGGGTGGTCGGGATGGCGGTAGCGGTCCTCGACGGCCTCGGGGTGGAAGGGGCAGGCGTAGAAGGCGTCGACGCGGGCCCCGGCGGCCTCGAATTCGGTGGCCAGATGGGCGTGCACCGCCTCCAGCGCCGCCTCGTCGTAGTAGCCGCGGCCGATGCCGGACTGGTTGGTGACCACGACGACCAGATGGCCGGCCGCGTTCAGCCGCCGCACCGCCGCCTGGGCGCCGGGAATCCACGCCAGGTCCTCGATCCGGTGCACATAGCCGCGGTCGACGTTGAGCACCCCGTCCCGGTCGAGGAAGGCGGCCGGCCGTCCAGGCATCAGGCCGAACCCTCGGGGATCGCGTCGCGCAGGACCGCCTCGGGGTCGCGCGGGGCGGCGCTCGGGGGCGCGATCGAATAGTCGTAGCTCGACAGATCCTCGTCGGCCCAGGGCTCATCGTCCGGCTCGCCGTCCTCCGCGCGCAGGGCGGCCATGTCCGAGGCCAGCAGCCGGTCCATGGTCTGCTGGCTGTCACGGATGGCCATGACGTATTTCTCCTCGTCCCCGGTGGCCGGGGCCAGGGCCTTGAGGGCCTGCAGGTCGTGCTGGCGGAACACCGCCGCCGCCTTGGTCGCCCGCGAGGCGCGAACCCCCAGGGCCTTCAGGCCCTGCAGGCCCATGGCGAGGGCGGATTCGAAGGTCTCGCGCTCCACATGGTCGGCGCCGGCGCTCATCAGCTCATAGGCGTGACGGCGGTCCCAGGCGCGGGCGAGGATCTTGAGGTTGGGGAAGGCCTCGCGGGCGATCTCGACGATCTCGGTGGCCTTGTCGCGGTCGTCGATGGCCACCACCAGCAGCTTGGCCTCCGCCGCCCCGGCCGAGCGCAGCAGGTCCAGGCGCGAGGCGTCGCCGTAGTGCACCCGCCGGCCGAACCGGCGCAGCAGGTCGATGTGCTCGATGGAGACGTCCAGCACCACCGTCTTGAACCGGTTGGCGCTGAGCAGGCGGCCGACCACCTGCCCGAAGCGGCCGAAGCCGGCGATGATGGCGTCGGGCGTTCCCGTCTCGAAGGGATACTGTTCGGGGGTCGGCGGCGGCGGCGGGCCGCGCACGGACGCCACCCTCTGGTAGACGGCCATGGCCAGGGGGGTGGTGGCCATCGACAGGGCGACCACGGCGGTGAGGAATTCGGTGGTCGCGCCAGTCAGGACCCCGGCGGCCCCGGTGAAGCTGAGCAGGACGAAGGCGAACTCGCCGACCTGGGAGAGGGAGGTGGCGGTGGCGGCGGCGTCGCCGCGGGTCATGCGAAACGCCCGACCCAGGCCGTACATCACGACCCCCTTGGCCAGCAGCACGGCGGCGACCGCGCCCAGAAGGGCGGCGGGGTGCTTGAGCACAACGTCGAAGTTCAGGCTGGCGCCGACGGTGATGAAGAACAGGCCCAGCAGTAGGCCGCGGAAGGGCTCGATGTCGGTTTCCAGTTCGCGGCGGAACTCGCTCTCGGCCAGGACCACGCCGGCCAGGAAGGCGCCCAGCGCCGGCGACAGGCCGACCATCTCCATCAGCACCGCCACGGCGATCACCAGCAGCAGGGCCGCGCCGGTGAAGATCTCCCGCAGGCGGGCGGCGGCGATGAAGCGGAACACCGGCCGCACCAGATAGCGGCCGCCGCCGACCACGGCGCCCACGGCCGCCAGCACGGCGATGGCCTGCAGCCAGCCGGGCTGGCCCGCCAGCAGGCTCGCCCCGTGGCCCCCGGCCTCCGCCCCCGCCGGCGCCCCCGGCGCCAGCAGCGGCAGCACGGCGAACAGGGGGATCACCGCCAGGTCCTGGAACAGCAGCACGCCGAAGGCGGCGCGCCCCACGGGCCCCTGGCGCAGGCCCTTTTCGTCGAGGGTCTGCAGGACGATGGCGGTGGACGACATGGCCAGGATGAAACCGATGGCGACCGCGGCGCGCCAGTCCAGGCCGAACAACACGGCGCCCGCGCCCATGGCCACCGCCGTGACCCCCACCTGGGCGCCGCCGAGGCCGAAGATGGTGGCGCGCATCGACCACAGCAGGGCGGGCCGCACCTCCAGGCCGATGAGGAACAGCAGGATCACCACGCCGAACTCGGCGAAGCGCATAACGTCCGCCTGCTCGCCCACCAGCGCCAGGGCGAAGGGGCCGATGATCACCCCGGCGATGAGATAGCCCAGCACCGAGCCGAGCCCCAGGCGCTTGGCGATGGGCACCGAGACCACGGCGGCGGCCAGATAGACCAGCGCCTGGATGAGAAGGGATTGGCCGTTCATGGCGTCCATCTAAGCAGCCCCGCGCGCCGATGCACGCCGCCAATGGCCCGAGGCGGGCCCCGCCGTTGAAAATCGCTTCGATCTGGCGCAGGAAGACGCACCAAGCCCCCCGTGAAGGATCCCATGTCGAGCAAGGTTTACTCCGACGCCAAGTCCGCTCTTGAAGGCCTGCTCTTCGACGGCATGACCATCATGTCCGGGGGCTTCGGCCTGTCCGGCAACCCCGAGATGCTGATCCCGGCCATCCGTGACAACGGGGTCCGTGACCTGACGGTCATCTCCAACAACTGCGGCGCCGACGGCTTCGGCCTGTGGATGCTGCTCGACGCCGGCCAGATCCGGAAGATGGTGTCGTCCTACGTGGGCGAGAACAAGCTGTTCGAGAAGCTCTACCTGTCGGGCGAGCTTGAGCTTGAGCTCAATCCGCAGGGCACCCTGGCCGAGCGGATCCGCGCCGGGGGCGCCGGCATCCCCGCCTTCTTCACCAAGACCGGGGTGGGCACGGTGGTCGCCGAGGGCAAGCCCCTGCAGGACTTCGATGGCGAGACCTATGTGATGGAGCGCTGGCTGCGGGCCGACCTGTCGATCGTCAAGGGCTGGAAGGCCGACACCGAGGGCAATGTCGTCTACCGCAAGACCGCGCGGAACTTCAATCCGGTGATGGCCACGGCCGGCAAGGTCACCGTCGTCGAGGTCGAGGAGATCGTCGAGCCGGGCCAGCTGGACCCCGACACCATCCACACCCCCGGCATCTTCGTCGACCGGGTGATCCTCGGCGCCAACTATGAAAAGCGGATCGAATTCCGCACCGTCCGTCCCCGAGAGACCGCGAGCGAGGAGACCGTCTGATGGCCTGGACCCGGCAGGAGATGGCCGCCCGCGCGGCGCAGGAGCTGCGCGACGGCTTCTATGTGAACCTCGGCATCGGCATTCCCACCCTGGTGGCCAACGCCGTGCCCGACGGCATGCATGTGACCCTGCAGAGCGAGAACGGCATGCTCGGCATCGGCCCCTTCCCCTATGAGGGCGAGGAGGATCCCGACCTCATCAACGCCGGCAAGCAGACGGTCACCGCCCTGCCGACCTCCAGCTTCTTCTCCAGCGCCGACAGCTTCGCCATGATCCGCGGCGGCCATATCGACATGGCCGTGCTGGGCGCCATGCAGGTGGCCGAGAACGGGGACCTGGCCAACTGGACCATCCCCGGCAAGGTGGTCAAAGGCATGGGCGGGGCCATGGACCTGGTTGCCGGGGTCAAGAAGATCGTCGTGGTGATGGACCACAACGACAAGTCCGGCGGCTTCAAGTTCGTCAAGCGCTGCACCCTGCCCCTCACCGGCACCGGGGTGGTGGACATGCTGATCACCGACCTGGCCGTGTTCAGTATCGATCGCAAGGGCGGCGGCGCCAGCCTGATCGAGCTTGCGCCCGGCGTCACCGAGGACGAGATCCGGGCCAAGACCGAGGCCGCGTTCACCGTCAGCCTGGGTCAGGCGGCGGCTTAGCGGCTCTCCGCGCCCGACCACAGGGCGGGGGAGGGGGACCGCCGCTTGCAGAGCGGTGGTGGAGGGGGCAGCGCCGCCCTGTCCCGCCAATCGTAGCTCTGCCCCTTCCACCCCCCGCTTCGCGGGCGGTCCCCCTTCCCCACGCTTCGCGCGGGGCAGGAGATCGCCCTCCGCCCCCGACCGCAGGGCGGGGGAGGGGGACCGCCGCTCGCAGAGCGGTGGTGGAGGGGGCAGCGCCGCCCTGTCCTGCCAATCGTAGCTCTGCCCCTTCCACCCCCCGATCCCCACGCTTCGCGCGGGGCAGGAGAGAGCGCCTCTCCGCCCCCGACCACAGGGCGGGGGAGGGGGACCGCCGCTCGCAGAGCGGTGGTGGAGGGGGCAGCGCCGCCTTGTCCTGCCAATCGTAGCTCTGCCCCTTCCACCCCCCGCTTCGCGGGCGGTCCCCCTTCCCCACGCTTCGCGCGGGGCAGGAGAGAGCGCCTCTCCGCCCCCGACCACAGGGCGGGGGAGGGGGACCGCCGCTTGCAGAGCGGTGGTGGAGGGGGCAGCGCCGCCTTGTCCTGAAAGGGTAGGCCTGCCCCGTTGCGCGGGGCAGGAGAGAAGAGGCGCAGCCCGCTAGCTGAACGCCCGGCCGAGCAGTTCCTGCAGGCCGCGGGCGTCGAGGCCCTCGGGGTTGCGGTCCGAGGCGTAGGAGAAGCCGTCGGGGGTGGCGGTGGCGCCGGCCTTCAGATAGTCGGCCCGGCGGCTCTCGTACTGGGGCGGCAGGATCACGAAGCGGTCCTCCAGCTCCACGGTGGAGCGGGCGTCGTCCTCGGGCACCATCACCTCGTGCAGCTTCTCGCCCGGCCGGATGCCGATGATCCGGTGCGGCAGGTGCGGGGCCATGGCCTGGGCCAGGGCGACGGTGGTCAGGGAGGGAATCTTGGGGACGAAGATCTCCGACCCCTTCATCAGCGCGAGGCTGGAGAGGACGAAGTTCACCCCCTGCTCCAGGGTGATCCAGAACCGGGTCATGCGGGCGTCGGTGATGGGCAGCTCGGCGGCGCCGTCATCGATCAGCTGGCGGAAGAAGGGGGCGACGGACCCGCGCGAGCCGATGACATTGCCGTAGCGGACCACGCTGAAACGCGTGCCCGAATCGCCGGCCATGGCCTCGGCGGCGGTAAAGATCTTGTCGGACGCCAGCTTGGAGGCGCCGTAGAGGTTGATCGGGTTGGCGGCCTTGTCCGTCGACAGGGCGACCACCCGGCCGACCTTCTGGGCGATGGCCGCGTTGACCACGTTCTCGGCGCCCATGACGTTGGTCTTGATGCACTCGAAGGGGTTGTATTCGGCGATGGTCACATGCTTCAGCGCCGCGGCGTGGATGACCACATCCACCCCGCGCATGGCGGTGTTCAGCCGCTCGGCGTCGCGCACGTCGCCGATGAAGTAGCGCATGAAGGGATAGGTTTCAGGGGAGAAGGCCTGGGCCATCTCGTACTGCTTCAGTTCGTCGCGCGAGAAGACGATCAGCTTCTTCGGTTTGAACTCCTTCACCACCATGGCGACGAAGGCCTTGCCGAACGAGCCGGTGCCGCCGGTGATCATCACGGTCTTGCCGTTCAGGTCCGCCCGGGGGGCGCGGAAGTCGCGGTAGGCGGGCAGGAGTTCGGGGGGCAGGAGGGCGGCGGCGGTCGGCATGGGCTTCACTCGCGCGGAAGGCGGCCCCATGCTTGGCCGTATCCTGGTTAATCGGCCGTCAACGGGGGCCGGCCCGCGACATATTGACGGGGCCGGCCGCCGATGAGGCGCGCGAATCGCGGCCGTTAACCCTATGGGAGGGCTCGCCCTCTAGGCGGCGGCCGCCAGGGTTAACGCGCGCCTCCGCGGGCCGGGGTCGTCAACAGGTTGTTAACGAAAAACTCCGCGCCCGCCCTGTTCTTCGCATTGACGGCTAGGCCGGATTAGCCCCCATATTGTGGCGATTGGACAGGCCGACCACTACATGTTGGGTCTGTCCTCAGGGGCGGCGCTTTCATAGGGCTGACTTCGGCCATATGGATTGAGATGGATTACGGGCATGATGGGCAGTGAAGCGACGAAGCAACAGGCGGTCACGGACCAGGCCCGGGCGCATGCCCGGACGCCTGAGAAGCCGGCCCTGCAATTGGTGGCCAAGGTGCAGATCGACCGCACGCGCGACGACCTCCTGACCGACTTCGGCAAGACCACGCTGGAGGACCGCTATCTGCTGCCGGGCGAGTCCTACCAGGACATGTTCGCCCGGGTGGCGACCGCCTTCGGCGACGATGTCGAGCACGCCCAGCGCGTCTATGACT
The DNA here is from genome assembly GCA_965279095.1 of Caulobacteraceae bacterium. Taxonomy (GTDB): domain Bacteria; phylum Pseudomonadota; class Alphaproteobacteria; order Caulobacterales; family Caulobacteraceae; genus CBDIHH01. The sequence continues at coordinate 512,721 of CBDIHH010000007.1, read as the reverse complement.
ACATGTCCAAGCTCTGGTTCATGCCCGCCACCCCGGTGCTCTCCAACGGCGGCGCCGACCGCGGCCTGCCCATTTCCTGCTTCCTGAACGCCGTGGCCGACAGCCTCGACGGCATCGTCGGGGTGTGGAACGAGAACGTCGCCCTAGCCTCGCACGGCGGCGGCATCGGCACCTACTGGGGCGGGGTCCGCTCCATCGGCGAGAAGGTCAAGGGCCAGGGCCAGACCTCGGGCATCATCCCCTTCATCCGGGTGATGGACTCCCTGACCCTCGCCATCAGCCAGGGCTCGCTCCGCCGCGGCTCGGCGGCCGTCTACCTCGACATCCACCACCCGGAGATCGAGGAGTTCCTCGAGATCCGCAAGCCGTCGGGCGACTTCAACCGCAAGTCCCTCAACCTGCACCACGGCATCTCGATCACCGACGAGTTCATGGAGGCGGTCCGCGACGGCGCCATGTTCGGCCTGCGCTCGCCCAAGAACAACGAGATCGTTCGCGCCGTCGACGCGCGCACCCTGTGGCAGAAGATCCTCGAGATCCGCCTGCAGACCGGCGAGCCCTATCTGATCTTCTCCGACACGGTGAACCGCGCCATGCCGCGCCACCAGAAGGACCTGGGCATGAAGGTGCGCCAGTCCAACCTGTGCTCGGAGATCATGCTGCACACGGGCAAGGATCACCTGGGCGTGGAGCGCACCGCCGTCTGCTGCCTGTCGTCGGTGAACGCCGAGAAGTTCCTGGAGTGGCGCGACCATCCGACCTTCGTCGAGGACGTCATGCGCTTCCTCGACAATGTGCTGCAGAGCTTCATCGACCAGGCGCCGGCGCAGATGACCCAGGCGGTCTATTCGGCCATGCGCGAGCGCTCGGTCGGCCTGGGCCTGATGGGCTTCCACTCCTTCCTGCAGGCCCAGGGCGTGCCCTTCGAGAGCGCCCTGGCCAAGTCGTGGAACATGCGGCTGTTCAAGCACCTGCGCCGCAAGGCCGACGAGGCCTCGCGCACCCTGGCCGAGGAGAAGGGCGCCTGCCCCGACGCCGAGGAGCGCGGCGTGATGGAGCGGTTCAGCCACAAGCTGGCGATCGCGCCGACGGCGTCCATCTCGATCATCTGCGGCGGGACCTCGGCCGGCATCGAGCCGATCCCCGCCAACATCTACACCCACAAGACCCTGTCGGGCTCCTTCGCGGTCAAGAACCCGTACCTGGAGACCGTGCTCGACTCCAAGGCGAAGAACACCGAGGAGGTCTGGCGCTCGATCCTCGAGAACGAGGGCTCGGTCCAGCACCTGGACTTCCTCAGCCGCGATGAGAAGGACGTGTTCAAGACCGCCTTCGAGCTGGACCAGCGCTGGCTGATCGAGCTGGCCGCCGACCGCACCCCGGAGATCTGCCAGTCGCAGTCGCTGAACGTGTTCCTGGCCGGCGACATCGACAAATGGGACCTGCACATGCTGCACTATTCGGCCTGGGAGCGGGGGGTCAAAAGCCTCTACTACCTGCGCTCCAAGTCGGTGCAGCGGGCGGCCTTCGCCGGGGGCGAGGGCGCCGCGGTGGTCATGCAGGCTGAGGGCCGCACCGACTATGAGGAATGCCTCGCCTGCCAGTAGGGCCGTTCTGACGCCCGCGGCGAAACCGCCTTCCCATGGTCCGCGTTTGCGGTCTAACGTGGTGCACGCCCTGGGGAGGAGCGATCTATGCTGCGGGCGTTCGTCGTTGTCGCGCTTATGGCGTGTTGTTCCGGCGTGGCCGAGGCCCAGCCCCTGGCCGCGCCCCTGGACCGGGATGCCCTTTTCGACGCGGCGTTCAACGATCGGACATCGTCCAGCCTGCCCCTGACATCGCCGGGCCCCGGCCTGTCCGCCCCGGCCGCCGGCGCGGCGCCCGGACCGGCGGGGGCCTACGCCGTCTCATTCTCACGCGACTGGCCGCAGGCGTTGCGGCTCAACGCCGGAGCCTACGATCTGGGCATCTCGCCCCATGCCGCCTTCGGTCTGTCGGCCGATAGCCGCATGGCCGAGGCCGGGGCCACCGTCCAACTGGGCCGCGACCGATCCGACCGGCTCGGCGACCTGGGCGTGCGCGACGGCAAGGCCTTTGGCCAGCAGGGGCGCTGGTATCTGTTCGCCGCCGTCAGCGGCAAGGCCGTGGGCCTCAACATGACCCGGGCCGGGGACGGCGACTGGCGCCGGGCCGGCTGGTCCACCGACCCCACCAGCAAGCTGGTCGGCGACGGCCAGCTGGGGGTGGGCTGGCGCAAGGGCGGCATGCAGGCCGCCTTCGGCTACGTCCACCGCGAGATCAAGGTGCAGAACTCGCCGCACGGGGCCGACAACGACGTCGGCGATTCCATGGCGGCGTTCACCCTGTCGCTGCGCCCGCACCGGTAGGGCGCGCCGCGCGCCTCAAGGCCGGCCGCTACATCTTGCCCTATCGCGTCGGCGATCCACAACATGTAGGATAATCAGGCTGGACGGAGCCCCCTCCGTCCGGCACGATCCGACTCCTCAGACTCCTCCAGCGCGATTGCCCGTCATGCCTCCGCAAATCCAGAGACCCGGCCTTCTCGTCCCGTCCCACGCCTACAAGCCGTTCCGCTATCCGTGGGCCTACGACTTCTGGAAGAAGCAGCAGCAGGTCCACTGGATGCCCGAGGAGATTCCCCTCGGCGAGGACTGCAAGGACTGGGCGGCCAAGCTCGACGACAACGAGCGCAACCTGCTGACGCAGATATTCCGCTTCTTCACCCAGTCCGACATCGAGGTGAACGACAACTACATGGAGCGCTACGCCCGCGTCTTCAAACCCACCGAAGTGAAGATGATGCTGTCGGCGTTCTCCAACATGGAGACCATCCACATCGCCGCCTACGCCCTGCTGCTCGAGACCATCGGCATGCCCGAGAGCGAGTTCGGCGCCTTCCTCGAATACCAGGCGATGCGCGACAAGCACGACTACATGCATTCCTTCGGGGTCGAGACCGACGCCGACATCGCCCGCACGGTGGCCATGTTCGGCGGCTTCACCGAGGGGCTGCAGCTGTTCGCCTCCTTCGCCATGCTGATGAACTTCCCGCGCTTCAACAAGATGAAGGGCATGGGCCAGATCGTCTCGTGGTCGGTGCGCGACGAGAGCCTGCACTGCGAGGGCATGGTCCAGCTCTATCACGCCTTCAAGGCGGAGACGGGCTGCGTCACCAAGGCCGTCGCCGACGACATCGTCGACTGCTGCAAGACGGTGGTCGGGATGGAGGACAAGTTCATCGACCTGGCCTTCGAGATGGGCCCGGTCCACGGCATGACCCCCGAGGACATCAAGCTCTACATCCGCTACATCGCCGACTGGCGGCTGAAGCAGCTGGACCTGCCCATCGTCTACGGGGTCAAGGAGAACCCGCTGCCCTGGCTGCAGGTGCTGCTGTCGGGGGTCGAGCACGCCAACTTCTTCGAGGCCCGGTCCACGGAATACTCCAAGGCCGCCACCCGCGGTCAATGGCACGGGACCGACGGCGTCTGGGCCGAGTTCGACCGGGTCCGCAGCAAGCGCGGTGAAAGCATCCCGGCGGAATAGGGCCGGGACAAATAGTCGCGGTATGCTTATCTAAACCTTCACTGCGTCTGCCCTAGGACAGCCAAGACAAGGCTTGGTCTTTCAAGGCAGGCGCAGTGCGGTTACGTTTACCATTAGCAGTATTCAAGGATGATCGCGGCAACGTCGCCATGATCGCCGCCCTGTGCATCCTTCCCCTGGCCCTGGCCGCCGGCATGGCGCTGGACTTCAGCAATGCCGCCCGCATCAAGCTGGCCCTCCAGGACGCCACCGACTCCGCCGCCCTGGCCATCGCCCGCAACGCCGGCTCCATCTCGGACGCCGGCCTCAACGCGGCCGCGCGCAACTATGTCGACGCCAGCTACGATAAGGGCCCGGCGTTCTCGATCACCACCGCCAGCATCGACCGCGCCACCCTGACCGTCACCGTTGACGCCAGGGTCAGCGTGCCGACCACCTTCGCGGGGATTCTCGGCCGCGCCGTTCTGCCCGTGGGCGCTCACTCGGTGGTGAAGGGGCGGGGGTTCGATTACGAGATCGCCCTGGCGCTGGACAATTCCGGTTCGATGTCCTCGGCCGCCGGCTCGGGCAGCACCAAGATCGTCGAGCTGAAGGCCGCCGCCAATGCCCTGTTCGACGCCATGATCACCACCGCCAACGCCGGCCATGTGAAGATCGGCCTCGCGCCCTTCGCCTCCTCCGTGAACGTGGGGGCCGCCAACAGGTCGGCGGCCTGGCTCGACAGCACGGGCCTGGGCGCCACGGCCGAGGAGAATTTCGACCTCAACAGCACCCGGCGGCTCAACCTGTTCGACGCCGCCAAGGGCGGCATGAAGGGCGTCGCCTGGGCCGGCTGCGTGGAGAGCCGGCCGATCAAGGTGCTCGGCTCGACGGTGGATTATGACGTCAAGGACACCGCCTCGAGCACCGGGACCCCCGACACCCTGTTCGAGCCCTGGTTCGCCCCCGACGAGCCCGACGAGGACAACGGCGCCTACAACACGGGCAGCTTCGTCAACGACTACCTCAACGACGAGGGCGGGGCCTGCGGCAGCGTCAGCCGCAACGTGGCGGACTCCGTCAAACAGGCGCGAAGCTGCAAATACGACAATGTGACGCCGGACCTGAGCGGGGGCAAAGGCCCCAACTACATGTGCGCCACCACCGCCGTCACGCCCCTGACCTCCACCCGCTCGACCCTCGACGCCGCCACCAACGCCATGCAGGCCAGCGGCAACACCAACATCCTGGAAGGGATGATGTGGGCCTGGCGCCTGCTGTCACCGACCGCGCCCTTCACCGAGGGGGCGGCCTACGCCACCCCCAACCTCAACAAGGTCGCCATCCTGATGAGCGACGGGCTGAACAACTACCCCGGCGCCGCCAACTACAACAAATCGCTCTACTTCTCGTACGGCTACAGCCGCCTGGGGCGCATCGGCTCCACGAGCAGCGCCACCAGCACCCTGATCGCCGCCCTGGACGCCCGCACGCGGCTGGCCTGCGACCACGCCAAGGCGGCCGGGATCATCATCTACACGGTGGCCCTCGGCGCTGACGCCGATCCGGACCTGATGGCCTATTGCGCCAGCAAGCCGAGCTATTTCTACGCGCCCGCCAACGGGTCGGACCTGACCCCCACCTTCCAGGCCATCGCCGCCAGCATCAACAAGCTACGCATTTCTCAATAGGCCCCGGCCCCGAGGACGTCAGATTCCTGTTGTCTTCGATACATTTTAGATATATCTAAGATGCATCGATAGCAAAAAGGACCCATCGATGCACAAGGGACACCACAGACACCACTTCGCCGCCCGCATGTTCGGCGGCCCGGGCGGGGGCGGCGATTTCCGCCGCGGCTTCGGCCGTGACCACGACCACGACCACGCCGAAGGGCGCGGACGGGGCCGCCGGGGACGATTCTTCGACCAGGGCGACCTGCGCCTGGTCATCCTCCAGCTGACGGCCGAGAAGCCGCGCCATGGCTACGAGATCATCAAGGCGATCGAGGAGCGGGTCGCGGGCCTCTATAGCCCCAGCCCCGGGGTGGTCTATCCGACCCTGACCCTGCTGGAGGAACTCGGCCACGTGGCCGCCGACCAGGCGGACGGCAAGAAATTGTTCGCCGCCACCGACGAGGGCCGGGCCTTCCTGGAGGCCAACAGGACCACGGTCGACGCCATCCTCAACCGGATGACCGAGATCCACGCCGCGAACCAGGGCGGCCCGCCGCCCCAGGTGATGCGCGCCATGGAGAACCTGAAGGTCGCCCTGCGGCTGAAGCTCTCCCGCAGCGCCGTGGACGAGGACAAGGCCCGGGCCATCGCCGCCGAACTCGACGCCGTGGCGGGACGCATCGAACAGATGTAGCCGCGGGGCGCCCTGGGGTCTATGAGGCCGCCATGGACGCCGTCGCCCTCATCGAGCGCCCCTGGCGCGACCCGGTGGAGGCCGCCGCGCCGTTCGCGGGGGAGCCCTTCGCCCTGGTGCTGCTGACCGGCGGCGAGGCCGCCCGTTGGTCATACCTGGCGATCCGCCCCCGCGCCGTGCTCGAGGCCCAGCCCGACCACCCCGAACCCTTCGAGGCCCTGGCCGACCTGATCGGCCCGCCCGCCTCGATGCATCCGGACGGCCCCCCTTTCCAGGGGGGCGTCGCCGGCCTGTGCGCCTACGAGCTGGGCGCGCGGGCCGAGGGGGTCATCCTGCCCCGCGCCCCGGGGTGGCCGGACCTGGCCTGCGGACGCTACGACGCGCTGCTGGCCTTCGACCATCAGGCCCGCCGCACGGTGGCGGTGGGGCGGGGGGCGACGCCAGGCCAGGCCCGGGCGGCGGCCGAGGGCGCCGCCGGGTGGCTCGACGCCCCCGCCGCGGCGCGCCCGCGCGCCTCTCTGACCCCAGGGCTTCACGCCGACGACGGGCCGGCCTACGAGGCGGCGGTCGCCGCGGTGATCGCCCGCATCGGCCAGGGCGAGATCTTCCAGGCGAATATCGCCCGCCGCTGGCGCGCGCGCCTGGCCCCCGGCGCCGCGCCCTTCGACCTGTTCGCCCGCCTGGCGCGCTCCAGCCCCGCGGCGTTCGCCGCCTATTTCCGGACCGCCGCCGCCGCCGTGGTCTCCAACTCTCCCGAGCGTTTCCTGCGCGCCGACGCCGCCGGCCGGATCCGGGCCGAGCCGATCAAGGGCACCCGCCCGCGCGGCGCCGACCGGGCCGCCGACGACGTCCTGGCCGCCGCCCTGCTCGCCAGCGACAAGGACCGGGCCGAGAACCTGATGATCGTCGACCTGATGCGCAACGACCTCGCCCGGGTCTGCGAGCCCGGCGGCGTTCTCACCCCCGAACTATACCGGTTGCAGAGCCTGCCCAACGTCCACCATCTGGTCTCGACGGTAACCGGCCAGTTGCGGCCGGGGCTGGGCCCCGCCGACCTCTTGCGCGCCACCCTGCCGCCGGGCTCGATCACCGGCGCCCCCAAAGTCCAGGCGATGAAGGTCATCGCCGGACTGGAGCCGGCCCGCGGTCCTTTCTTCGGCTCGATCTTCTGGGCGGGGGCGGACGGGGCCATGGAGTCCAGCGTGCTCATCCGCACCGCCGCCTTCACGCAGGCGCGGGACGGCTGGGACGTGGAGGCGCGGGCGGGCGCCGGCATCGTCTGGGACAGCGATCCGGTCGAGGAGCGGCGGGAGACCGAGGCCAAGATCGACGCCGTGCGTAGGGCCCTGACCGAGGCGGCGCCATGACCGGGGTCCCCATCGACGACCGCGGCCTGTTGCTCGGCGACGGGCTGTTCGAGACCGTGCTGGCCAGGGACGGCGCCCTGGTGCTGTTCGACGCTCACGCGCGACGCCTCCAGGCCGGCGCCCGCACCCTGGGCCTGCCGGCTCCCGCCGAGGGCGCCCTGCGCGCCCTGGCCCTGCAGGCCCTGGGCGACGCGGGTCTTTCCTCAAGCCGGGCGGCGGTGCGCCTGACCCTGACGGCGGGATCGGGCGGCCGCGGGCTGGACCGTCCCGACGATCCCGTGCCGCGCCTGATCGCCAGCGCCGCCCCGGCAGCGGCGGCGGCGGGGCCCCTGTCCCTGACCGTGGCGGCGGTGCGCCGCAACGACACCTCTCCCGCCGCGCGGCTCAAGACCCTGGCCTATCTCGACAACCTCATCGCCCGCCGTCAGGCGCGCGCCGCCGGCGCCGATGACGCCCTCCTTCTCAACACCCGCGGCCACCTGGCCTGCGCCGCGGTCGCCAACCTGTTCTGGGCCGCCCAGGGACGGTTGTTCACCCCGGCGCTGAGCTGCGGGGTGCTGGACGGAATCATGCGCGGCCAGGTGCTGGCCGCCGCCGCCGCGGCGGGAATGGATCCCGCGGAGGTCTGCGCCGGCGCGGAGGTTCTGGAGGCCGCCGACGCCGTCTTCGTCACCAGCAGCCTGGTCGGCGTGCGGGCGGTGGACCGGGTGGGGGTTTGGACCTATGCGCCGAGCCGGGCGGTGGAGCATCTGGCCGCCGCGGTGGCGGGCGTCAGTTGATCCGCGAGACCGTGTCCGACTTGCGCGGGCGCAGGTAGTAGACCTCGTTGAAGGCGACGCCGTTCTTGATCAGGTAGTCCACCGGCGAGTCGTAGGTGAATTGGGCCTCGGACATGATCACTGTCTCGCCCTTGGCGACGAACGGCTTGGTGGCGTCAGCCGAGTTCTTGGGCAGGGCCACGGTGGCGCCCTTGGCCAGGGCGGTCAGGCCGCTGCCGTCGCTCCAGTCGACCTTGGGGATGCTGTTGGCGTCCACGGTCACGCTGGTGACCCGCATCTTCAGCCCGGCGTCGGGGAAGGGCGCCACCAGGGTCCGGCCGATGGTGAAGATGTCGATCATGTCGGCGTTGCTGACCTTGTCGCTCTGGGCCACGAGGTCGCCGATCGAGGCCGCCGCATGGGTGACCTTCCGATCGGCCATCATCGCCTGGCAATATTCCGCGAGGCCGAAATACAGGCCGATCAGCACCGGCGCGAGCAGGGCGAACTCCACCGCGGAGGCGCCCCGCCGGTCTTCGCGCAGGGCCGTGCAGAAACGGGCGAACGGGCTGGTCATGATCAGCTGTACGGCTCGTTGCGGAAGGTCAGGGTCGAGGTCAGCAGCGCCTTGCCCCCGCTCAGCTTCTGCACCGCCATCGACAGCAGGGGCGTGAACAGGGCCCATTGATAATAGGCCCGCACCACGACGATGTCCTCCGGTCCCCCCGGCTGGAAGGTCAGGGAGCCGACGTTGATCGTCTGGTTGACCACCGGGTCGGTCAGGACGATGTCGTTGAAATTGTTGTAGGTCCGCACATCGACATTGAGGTTGGCGCCGCAGGTGCTCGAGAGCCAGCCCAGGTTGGTGCAGATGCTGTTGCGGAAGGACGTCGACGTGGCCCCGCCGGCGCCCTGCAGCTGGCCGGTGCGGATGGTGCGCGCGGCCGTGGCGGTGGCGTTGTCGAGGCTGGTGGAGACCAGGAAGATCATCGCCAGTTCGATGATGCCGAACAGCAGCGCCAGGAAGGGCAGGGCGACCAGGGCGAATTCCACCGCCGTGGCGCCGTCGCGATCCTGACGGAACCGGCGGCCGCAGGCGCGCAGGCGGTTCAGGCGGCGATGGATTGGGGACCCCTCGGACATGGGCCCACTCTAGCGCATCGATGCTAATCGAGGTTTAAGCCCCGCCGCCCTCGCCGTGGGCGCAAAAGGAAGCCCGACCGGCGCGGGGCCGGCCGGGCTCAGGAGCCGCCGAGGTCGGTCGACGGGATCGGGATCAGATGTAGCGGCGCAGGGACCGGGCGAGGTCGGTGGCGCCGGTGCGGGCCTTCTTCTGCTGCGGCTGATAGGCCACCCGAGCATGCTCGATGCAGTAGGGGCCGTCGGCGTCCATACGCCGGCCGCAGAAGGTGAATTCATCGCTGGAGGGGTCGCCGATCGGCCATTTGCACATGTGCGCGCCGAGGGTCAGGACGGTGGCGGTGCCGGGCTCTTCCGGACGCAGGGGCGCGGGCGTCGGCAGGGCCGCCTGGACAGGTTCGATGCGGCGCGGCGGGGCGGCGACGGCGGGGCGGGCCGGACGCGGCGCGCGGAACACCGGGCGCTGCGGCTGCGACGGCGCGGCGCGGCCCGACAGACCCAGCCGGTGGACCTTGCCGATCACCGCGTTGCGCGTGACCCCGCCCAGCTGCTTGGCGATCTGACTGGCGGACAGGCCGTCCAGCCATAATTTCTTCAGCGTCTCGACGCGATCGTCGGTCCAACCCATTGCCGTCTCCAAACCCGCTAGGACGCCGCGTTCCCCAACGCTAGATGTTGCGTCCGACTGACGAGACCTAACCTCTCGCCTACTAGATAGTGTAAACGAGACGTTAACGGACACAATGGGTGGGCGCCATCCTATCCACAGGATCAACATGTTGATTGGCAGCGGCCGGGTGTCGCAGGCGCTTGCACGGCGGGCGGTCGGGGCGCACATGGGGCGCCCATGAGAGACCTGACCACCGCCCACCCGTCGCCGCCCCAGCCCCGCAACTACCGCGGCGCCAACTGGGGGGGGCTGAAGACCCTCTATGGCCGCGAGGTGAAGCGCTTCTGGAAGATCGGCGTGCAGACCGTCTTCGCGCCGGTGGTCACCAGCCTGCTCTATATGATGGTGTTCTCGGTGGCCACGCAGGGCGCCTCGCCCCCGGTCCACGGCACGCCCTTCCCGCAGTTCATCGCCCCCGGCCTGATCATGATGGCCGTGCTCAACAACGCCTTCGCCAACTCGTCCTCGTCCCTCATGCAGGCCAAGATGATGGGTCTGGCGGCCGACTTCCTCACCCCGCCCATGTCGCCCTGGGAGCTGGCGGCGGGGTTCGCGGCCGGCGCCGCCACCCGCGGCATCCTGGTCGGCCTGGGCACCGCCATCTGCATCTGGCCCTTCGCGCCCATGCACCTGTCCCACATCTGGGCCATCCTCTATTTCGGCGTCGGCGCCTCGGTGCTGATGGCCCTGGTCGGGGTGCTGGCGGGGCTGTGGGCCGAGAAGTTCGACCATATGGCCGCGGCCACCAACTTCATCATCATGCCCCTGACCTTCCTGTCGGGGACCTTCTACCTCACCGACCGCCTGCCAGAGCCGTTCCGGTCGATCTCCCACTTCAACCCGATGTTCTATCTGATCGATGGCTTCCGCTACGGCTTCATCGGCCAGGCCGACGGATCGATCGCCATCGGGGTCGCCATGACCGCCGGCCTCGCCGTGGCGCTGTCGGTCTGGGCGTGGGCGCTGTTCCGGGTCGGCTACAAGCTGAAGACCTGACCCGGGCGGCGATTGACACCAGGGTAAACCGGGACGAAAACTTCGCGCCTTCCAGTCCCCGGGCTCCCAGCCCGGGGACGTCTCGCTTTTTGGGAGGCGACCTTGTCCGCGCCTGCGACTGCCCACGACCCGTCCGACAGCCACATCATGGGCGTCTACAACCGCCCGACGCTCGGCTTCGAGCGCGGCGAGGGCGTGCGCCTGTGGGCGACGGACGGGACCGAGTATCTCGACTGCATCGCCGGCATCGCCGTCAACGGCCTGGGTCACTGCCATCCCGTGCTCGTCCAGGCCCTTCGGGACCAGGCCGACAAGCTGTGGCACGTCTCCAACACCTACCGGATCCCCGAACAGGAAGCCCTGGCCGGCCGGCTGTGCGAGGCGACCTTCGCCGACGTGGCCTTCTTCACCAATTCGGGAACCGAGGCGGTGGAGCTGGCCCTTAAGCTGGCGCGCAAATACCACGCCGCCAAGGGCGCCCCCGAGCGCATCGACGTCATCACCTTCGAGGGCGCCTTCCACGGGCGCACCTACGCCGCGATCAACGCCGGCGGCAATGCGTCCTACCTGGACGGCTTCGGCCCGCGCCTGCCGGGCTACATCCACCTGCCGTTCGGCGACCTGGAGGCCCTCAAGGCGGCCATGGGGCCGACCACCGCGGCGGTGATGCTAGAGCCGGTGCAGGGCGAGGGCGGCGCGCGGGTCTTCTCCGACCACCAGCTCCAGGCGATCCGCGCCCTGTGCGACGAGCATGGCGCCCTGCTGATCTATGACGAGATCCAGTGCGGCATGGGCCGGACCGGCAAGCTGTTCGCCTATGAATGGTCCGGCGTCGCCCCCGACGTGATGACCGTGGCCAAGGCCCTGGGCGGCGGCTTCCCGGTGGGCGCCTGCCTGGCCACCCACGACGCCGCCTCGGGCATGGTCCCGGGCAGCCACGGCTCGACCTACGGCGGCAACCCCCTGGCCATGGCCGTGGGCATTGCCGCCTTCGACGAGATCGCCAAGCCGGCCCTGATGGAGCACGTCAACCAGCTCACGGGCTATTTCGGCCAGCAGCTGGCGGGCCTCAAGGACCGCTACCCCGACATCATCGCCGACATTCGCGGCAAGGGCCTGCTGATCGGCATCAAGCTGATCCCCAACAACCGCGACTTCATGGCCCATGCCCGCGACGCGCGCCTGCTGATCGCCGGCGGCGGCGACAACTGCATCCGGCTGCTGCCCCCGCTGATCCTCTCCATGGAGGAGGCCAGCGAGGCGATCGAGAAGCTGGAGCAGGCGTGCGAGGCGGCCCGGGCGGCGGCGTCATGACCCTCGCCCCCCGGCACTTCATCGACCTGTGGCGCCTCGACGCGGCCACCCTGCGCGGCATGCTCGAGGACGCCAAGCGGCGCAAGGCGGCCCGCAAGGGCTGGGGCCAGGGGCGGCCCGACGCGGACGCCCCGGCCACCGGGCGCACCCTGGCCATGGTGTTCGAGAAGAACTCCACCCGCACCCGCTTCTCCTTCGACGCCGCCATCCGGCAGCTCGGCGGCGCCTCGATCCTGGCCACCGCCAACGACATGCAGCTGGGCCGCGGCGAGCCCATCGAGGACACCGCCCGGGTGTTGTCGCGGATGGTCGACGCGGTGATGATCCGCGCCAACAGCCACGAGACCGTCGAGCGCTTCGCCGCCGTGGCCACCGTGCCGGTGATCAATGGCCTGACCGACGTCAGCCACCCCTGCCAGATCATGGCCGACCTGCAGACCTTCGAGGAGCATCGCGGGCCGGTGTCGGGGCGGACCCTGGCCTGGATCGGCGACGGCAACAATGTCTGCGCCAGCTTCCTGCACGCCGCGGGGCCCCTCGGCTTCACCCTGCATATCGCCTGCCCGGACGCCTACCGCCCCAAGGACGAGGACCTCGCCCGCGCCCGCGCCGCTGGGGCTGTGGTGGAGATCACCGCCGACCCGCGCGAGGCAGTGCGCGGCGCCGACGCGGTGATGACCGACACCTGGGTGTCCATGGGCGACACCGACTACGACGCCCGCATGACGGCCTTCACCCCCTACCAGGTCGATGAGGCGCTGATGGCGCTGGCGGCGCCCGACGCGGTGTTCCTGCACGACCTGCCGGCCTATCGCGGCAAGGAGGTCACCGCCGCGGTGATCGACGGCCCCCGGTCGGTGGTCTGGGACGAGGCGGAGAACCGGCTGCACGCCCAGAAGGCCGTCCTGGCCTGGTGTCTGAGCACGGATCGTTCGTGAAGCGTGTCCTGTCTGGTCTTGTGGGGAAGGGGACGCTAAACCCTCCCCGCGGCCGCTTCGGGCTGTTGGGGCGGACCATGCGACCTTACTACTATCTCGGCGGCCGCCGCGGCATGACCCAGCTGTCCACGGGCCAGCTGTTCATCGTCAACACCGAGGCGCGTGACATCGCCACCTGGATCATCCACGCGGGGGTCTGGGAGAATTTCGTCGACGACATCCTGTCGGCCCTGGTGCGTCCGGGGGACACCTTCCTCGATGTCGGCGCCAACATGGGCTACTACACCGTCAAGATCGGCGGCATGGTCGGCGAGCAGGGCCGGGTGTTCAGCTTCGAGCCCAACCCCTCGTTCTTCGACGTCCTCAGCGACAACTGCCACATCAACGGCTTCGACAGCCGCGCCAAGTGTTTCAACGCCGCGGCCGGCGAGACGGCCGGCTCCAGCAGCCTGACCTTCGAGCCCCGCTATCCGGGCGGCGGGATGGTGGGCCTGGGCGCCGAATACGCCGTCCAAGGGCGCCTGCAGGTCGAGGTGCCGGTGATCGTCATCGACGACGTGGTCGAGGGCAAGGCCGACCTAATCAAGATCGACGTGGAGGGGTTCGAGCCCCTGGTCCTGCGCGGGATGAAGAACCTGCTGGCCCGCTCGCCCGACTGCGCCCTGGTGGTCGAGGTCAACTTCGCCATCTGGTCGAACTATGGCGACCCCGCGCAGATGGTGCAGGACATCGCCGGCGACCGCCGCATCTTCCGCATCTATGTGGACGGCAAGATCGAGGAGCTTCCCTCGGGCGCCATCGACCGGGCGCTGAACCGCGACTTCGTCTCCTACATCCTGTTCCTGCCCCCCACCCCGCAGCGATACGACCAGATCCGCCGGTTCGTGCGCGGCTATCGCGAGCCGCAGGCCGAGACGGCCGAACCGGCTCGTCCCGTCCCCCCGCGGCCGCCCAGCCTTCTGCGCCGCATCCAGGCCCGCATCGCCCGGCTCTGAAGCTGGTTTCCCCGGGCGGCTCGCAATCTGCCGCCCGGCCGCCTATCTAGGCCGGCGTGAGCCAGACAGAACCCATCCCCGCCCCCGCCCCGGTCCTCGACGACCTCGTCGCCGCCTTCCAGATCGAGGGGTGGCCCGTGCGCGGGCGCATCGCCCGGCTTGGTCCCGCCGTCAACGACGTGTTGACCCGGCACGACTATCCCGACCCCATCGCCAACCTGCTGGGCGAGGCGGTGGCCCTGGCGGCCCTGGTGGGCGCCAGCCTGAAGTTCGAGGGCCGACTGATCATCCAGGCCCAGGGCGACGGGCCGGTGGCCTATGTGGTGGCCGACTACGACACCTCCGGCGCCCTGCGCGGCTATTGCCGCTATGACGCCGAGCGCCTGGCCGAGGTGTCCGCCGGCTTCGCCCGTCCGGGCGCCCGCACCCTGCTGGGGGACGGCCTGTTCATCATGACCGTCGACCAGGGCCCCGACCGCGACCGCTACCAGGGGGTCACCCAGATCGAGGGCGAGACCCTGGCCCTGTGCGCCGAGCAGTATTTCGCCCAGTCCGAACAGACCCCCACCCGGGTGCGCCTGGCCGTGGGCCAGCTGGCCACCGACGAGGGCTTCGTCTGGCGCGCCGGCGGCATGCTGGTGCAGAACATCGCCGAGGACGAGAACCGCGGCCCCACCCAGGACGTCTGGGAGCGGGCCCAGGCGCTGTTCGAGACCCTGGGCGAGGACGAGCTCATCGACCCGACCCTGCCCCCCGAGACCCTCCTGTGGCGGCTGTTCCACGAGGACGGCGTGCGGGTGTTCGAGGCCCACCCCCTGCGCGCCTTCTGCCGCTGCTCCCCCGACCGCATCCTGGGCGTGCTGAAATCCTTCCCCCCCGAAGAGCGCACCGACATGGTCGAGGACGACGGGGTCATCCGGGTCACCTGCGAATACTGCTCGCGGGTCTATGACGTCGACCCCGCCGAGGTGGACGAACCCGCGCCCTGATCCTCTCCGCTCTCTAGGCGCGGCGCTTGTGTCTCGCCCCCTCCGGCCCTCCGGGCCACCTCCCCCATCCTCTGCGGGATGGGGGAGGATAGGGCGCGTCTGATCCTCCCCCGCCCTTCGCGGGGGAGGGGGACCGCGAAGCGGTGGAGGGGGCGTAGGGCAAGAGCGCGGCGCTAGCGGTTCGCCCCCTCCGGCCCTCCGGGCCACCTCCCCCGCACTCTGCGGTGCAGGGGAGGATAAGCACGCCTCTTATCCTCCCCCGCCTCTTCGCGGGGGAGGGGGACCGCGAAGCGGTGGAGGGGGCGCGGGACAGGGCGCGGCGCTGGCGGTTCGCGCCCTCCGGGCCACCTCCCCCATCCTCTTCGGGCTGGGGGAGGATAGGGCGCCTCCTATCCTCCCCCGCTCTTGGCGGGGGAGGGGGACCGCCCCCGGGTTCGGCCGGAGGCCGACCCGAGGACAGGCTCCGCGGTGGAGGGGGCGCGGGACAGGGCGCGGCGCTTGTGTCTCGGCCCCTCCGGCGCTACGCGCCACCTCCCCCATCCTCTGCGGGATGGGGGAGGAGCAGGGTTCTCAGTTCACCGTTCGCCGGGTCCCGGGGATATCCAGAGAGAACTCCGGGATGGCCACGTCGAAGGCCTCGCCGTGCTCGGTGGTCATCTGGTAGCGGCCGCGCATGGCCCCCGAGGAGGTGCTCAGCGGGCAGCCGGAGGTGTAGCGGAAGGCCTCGCCGGGCTTGAGGGTGGGCTGCTCGCCGACCACGCCGGGGCCGTTGACCTCCTGCACCCGGTTCAGGGCGTCGGTGATCACCCAGTGGCGGGTGGCGAGCTGGACGGTCTCGGGGCCGTGGTTCTCAATCTCGACCATATAGGCCCACACATACTGGCCCTCCAGCGGGTCGGACTCCTCGACCATGTAGGTGGCCATCACCCGCACCAGGATGTCGCGCGTGGTCGCCTCATAGACCGGCTGGTCCTGATAGCGGCTGCGGCGCGGGATGCGTTTCAAGGCCTGGCCCTCATCGGTTGGCCAGGGCCTGGTCGAGCGCCCGGCCCAGGTCGCGCTTCAGGTCGCCGATGCCCTCCAGACCCACCGACAGCCGCACGCAGCCCTCGGTGAGGCCCACGGCCAGCCGCTCTGCCTCGGGGGTGGAGCGGTGGGTGGTGGTCCACGGGTGGGTGATCAACGACTTGGCGTCGCCGAGGTTGTTGGACATGTCGATGATCTGCAGGGCGTTGAGCAGGCGGAAGGCCGCCTCGCCAGTGCCCACGTCGATGGCGATCACCGTGCCGCCGCCGCTCATCTGCCGCTCGGCCAGCTCGCCCTGCGGGTGGTGCCGGGCGGTGGGATAGATGCAGCGGACCACCGCGGGGTGGTCGGCCGCCAGGTCCGCCAGGGCCAGGGCGTTGGCCGCCTGCTGGCGCACGCGCAGCTCCAGGGTCTCCAGTCCCTTGACCATCACCCAGGCGTTGAACGCCGACATCGTCGGGCCGGTGTGGCGGATCAGGTCGCGGTAGCTTTCCTCGATCAGCTCATGGGAGCCGAGCACGGCGCCGCCCAGCACCCGCCCCTGGCCGTCGATGTGCTTGGTGGCGGAATAGACGACGATGTCGGCGCCCAGCTGCAGGGGCTTCTGGAAGATCGGCGTGGCGAAGACGTTGTCGATGACGACCTTGGCGCCCGCCGCGTGGGCGATGTCCGACACCGCCCGCACGTCCACCAGCTCCAGCAGCGGATTGGCCGGGCTCTCGAAGAAGAACACCTTGGTGTTGGGCCGCACGGCCGCCTGCCAGGCGTCCAGGTCGCGGCCGTCGACGAAGGTCGTCTCCACCCCGAACCGCGGCAGGTATTCGGCGCAGAGGTAGCGGCACGAGCCGAACAGGGCCCGCCCGGCCACCACATGGTCGCCGGCTTTCAGCAGCCCCATCATCGCCAGGTGCACCGCCGCCATGCCCGACGCCGTCGAGCGGCAGGTCTCCGCCCCCTCAAGAAGAGCCAGACGCTCCTCGAACATGCGGTTGGTGGGATTGGCGTAGCGGGAATAGACGAACCCCGGCTGGTCGCCGGAGAACCGCGCCGCCGCCTGCTCGGCGCTGTCATAGACATAGCCCTGGGTCAGGTAGAGGGCCTCGGCCGTCTCGCCGAGCGGCGAGCGGGCCATGCCCCCGCGCACCAGCTTGGTGGTGTCTTCCCAGTCGTGGGGGTCTTCGTCGGCCATAACGGTCTCCTCGGGCGGCCGGCATCAAAGGCGCCGGGGGGTATCAGGTCAAGCCGCATCGCCTATTGGCTGCATCAGCCGCCCTGGACAGACTCAGCCCTCGCGGCGACTGTCCGCCCCATGACCGACACCCCCGCCCCCGGCATCCTGCCGTGCCAGTCCATCGAGGCCCTGATCGCCACCGGCGCCATCGCCTCGGCCACCCCCTTCGACCGCGACCAGGTCCAGCCCGCCAGCCTTGACCTTCGCCTGGGCGCCCGCGCCTGGCGCGTGCGCGCCTCCTTCCTGCCCGGCGGGGGCCGGCGGGTGGCCGACCGCCTGCCCGACGTGGCCATGCATGAGCTGGACCTGGCCGGCGGCGCGGTGTTCGAGCGCGGCTGCGTCTATATCGCCGAATGCCAGGAGCGGCTGGCCCTGCCGGCGGGGGTCTCCGCGCGGGCCAATCCCAAGAGCTCCACCGGCCGGGTGGATGTCTTCGTGCGCCTGCTCACCGACCGCTCGGGCGCCTTCGACGACGTGGCCGAGGCCTATGCCGGGCCCCTGTATATCGAGATCGCGCCGCAGACCTTCTCGGTGCTGGCCCGCGCCGGCACCCGCCTCAACCAGCTGCGCCTGAAGCGCGGCGCCCCGCCGCGCCTGTCCAGCCGCGACGTGGGCGTGGACCTCACCGGCGCCCTGGCCGGCTACCGCGCCCGCCGCCACGCCGGGGTCATCGACCTCGACCGCGAGGACGGCCACGACCCCCGCGACTTCTGGGAGCCGCTGGAGCCGCGCCGGGGCGAGCTACTGCTGGATCCCGGCGAGTTCTACATCCTGGCTTCCAAGGAGGCGGTGGAGATCCCCGCCCTGCAGGCCGCCGAGATGACCCCCATCGACCCCGCCGTCGGCGAGTTCCGCGTCCACTACGCCGGCTTCTTCGACCCCGGCTTCGGCGCGGCGGAGACCGGCAGCACCGGCGCCCGGGGCGTGCTGGAGGTGCGCAGCCACGAAACCCCCTTCCTGCTGGAAGACGGCCAGACCGTCGCCCGCCTGGTCTATGAGCCCCTCACCGAGCGCCCCGCCCGCCTCTACGGCCAGGACGGCTCCCACTACCAGGGCCAGGGGCTGAAGCTGTCCAAGCACTTCCGACCGTGGTCCTAGGCTTGCAGCCCGCGCGGCATCCGCTATGGTCCGCGGCGCTGCGGCCGTAGTTCAGAGGTAGAACGTCAGCTTCCCAAGCTGAATGTCGCGAGTTCGATTCTCGCCGGCCGCTCCAGCCTCCCGCACCGATTAGTGGTCAGGCGCTCGGCCTTCCGGCCATCACGGCTGTCGAAGCCCCTGAAACGCGGCATCCAGGGCCTGCGAGGCCTGGACCAGGGCGCTCTTGCGGTCCGAAATCCATTGGCGGTCCTGCTGGAGCCGGTCGCGCTGAGCGGCCAGCATCCGGGCGACCTCCGCGGGCTGCGGGCCCCCAAGGCCGCGGCTTGAGGCGACCATGTTCTCGGCGGTCAGCGACCGGCGGAACTGCGCCTCGGTCAAGGGCAGCCTGGCGTCCTTGATGCCGAAGCTCAGGGCCGATTTGACGTAGATGCGCTTGGCGTCCGCATAGGGAATCTGGGACGGTGTCAGGGCGCGGGCGCGTCCGAAGGTGACCAGTTCGGAGGCGAAGTGGTGGCCGATGCGGAAGGGCACGTCGCCGTCCCTCTGCAACACGTCCGCGAGTTCGGTGCTGGTGGCGTAGTCGGCGTTGACCTCCTGCAGCGCCCGGGCCTCGTTCAGGTTCAGCTGCCGTGTCACGGCGGTCATCTGCGCCATCATCGCCGCGGCCGACGCCATGGCGCCCTCGGGCTCGTCCCCCTTGTAGTCGGGGTAGCCGTGGCCCGCGTTGTGGGCCTTGAAGTAGTAGGCGGTGGCGTCTCCGAGAACCTTGCTGGCCGTCACCCGCACATTGAGCAGGGCGTTGGGATTGCGCTTCTGGGGCATGATGCTGCTCGTGCCCGTCAGATTTCCCTCGGTCAGGATCAGCCACGGCGTCGTCATCCGGTACTGGTCCTCGAGGTCGGTGGCGAAGTTGCCGATGGTCAGGGCGATCGAGGCGGCCACGCCCGCCTGCTCGGCGCCGTTGTCGATGATCGAGATCTGGCCCGCATCCAGGGAATTGATCACGGGGCCGTCAAACCCCAGGAGCTGCGCCAATCGCGCCCGGTCCACCGGGAAACTTGAGGTTCCCAAGGCCGCGGCGCCCAGGGGGGAGAGATTGACCCGCGCATAGACCTGCTGAAGGCGGTCCTGCGCCCGCTCCAGAGCCTCCGTGTAGGCCAGGATGTAGTGACCAAAGGAAATCGGCTGGGCCTGCACCCCCTGGGTGTAGGCGGGCACGATGGCGTCGGGATGCTTGGCCGCGAGATCCAGCAAGGCGGCGCGCAGGGTGCTGAGACTGTCCATGGTGGCGAGCAGCTGGTCGCGCTGGAACAGACGGCGGCTGGTGGAGCCCATGTCCTGCCGGCTTCTGCCGGAATGCATCCGGGTCACGTCGGGCCCGCCCGCGCGCACCAGAAGCTCTTCCACCCGCAGATAGTCGCCGGTACGAAGGGTGGGGTCCGCGTCGCCCTGGGCGATCACGGCGGCGACCGCGTCGGCGATGGGCTTCGCCAGGCCGGCGGGGACGATTCTGGTCTCCACGACCATGACCGCCGACGCCTTGTTCATCTCGCCCACCCAGTAGAAGGGGTCGCGCGGGCGCTCAGACGCCGCCGGGGCCTTGGCCACGGCCGGCCGGCCATCCGCCTCCGCGGTCGCCGCCCAGGCGGGGGAGGTCCAGCAAAGGCTTGCCGTCAGGGCGGTGACCAGCGCGGCCTTGGCGATGGCGTTGGGCATGGGGTTGTCCCTCCTCGGGCGACAGGCATCGCCTTCAGCCGGGGGATATGCATGGGGTGAAGGTAAATCGCCAGGGCAGAGCTTGCGCTCCGGCCGGCGGATCAGGACAGGCGCGCGGCGCCCAGGGATCCGTCAGGTCTCGGCGCCGAGATCCAGCGCCTGGAGGGCGGAGGCTTCGAGGGCGCGCCAGGTCTGGGCCATGTGGCGATAGGCTTCGCGCCCCGTCGCGGTCGTCTCTCTCAGGGCCGAGGCGTCGGCGGCCAGGGCCTTGAGGCGATAGGCCTGGGGGGTGAGCGTCACGCGGTCGCTTGTTTGGCTTGCGCTGGGAGGCTGGTCTTGCGCAGCATTGGCGCCATGGCCGCCACCATCTCGACGCTGAACAGCGTCAGCCCGCCCAGGGCGACGGTGACGCGGTACTGGTCGGCGTCCCAGAAGGCCTGGGGGCCGTGGCATAAGGTCTCGGCGATCATCTGGACGGCGTGGCATCGCGCCGTGGCAATGTCGGGAAGTTCGACGCCCGCCTCGTCGCGGACCTCGCAGGCATGCTCGAAATGAAAATAGTAGCGCGCCATGTCCGGTCCCCTCGTCGCTGGCGGGAGCTTGCGGGGTGAGCGCTTCTCTCTGCTGCCGGCGGCCAGGACACTGACGGGCAATGCCTCGGTCTATACACGGTATCCGAAGGTCTCATACGCCTTAGATTGGAGGCGGCGCCCGGCGCCCCATCAGGCGGCTTGACGACGGGCCGCCGCGCCGCGATCTGTGGGAGCAGGCAGGTGACTGCCTTGGGGGCCCTTGCATGTGCGGACGCTTCGACACCTCTAACCTGACCTGGGCCCAGATCCATGCCCAGCTGTCGCGCTTCGCCCCGGTGGTCACGCCGCCCCAGAACCTGCAGCCCGACGACGACGTGCGGCCGACCACGCCCCAGCTGACCGCGCGCCTGGAAGAGGGGGCCTGGGTGCTGGAGAAGATGCGCTGGGGCCTGGTGCCCTTCTGGCGCAGCGGCAAGCCCCTGAAGGACACCGAGAAGGGCCGGGACGACGGCTTCAAGCTGACCACCTTCAACGCCCGGGTGGAGACCTGCCATTCGGCCAGCACCTTCCGGGAGGCCTTCGCCAAGCGCCGCTGCATCGTGCCGGCCTCGGCCTGGTATGAGTGGACCGGCGACAAGGGGGCCAAGACCCGCCACCGGTTCGCCCGCGCTGACGGTCAGCCGATCTGGCTGGCGGGCCTGTGGGACCGCTGCAGCACCCCCGACGCCGGGGAGTTCGCCAGCTTCACCATCCTGACCGGGCCGTCGTCCGGTTGGCTGACCGACTATCACAGCCGGGCGCCGGTGATCCTCGAGGCCGACGACTGGTCGACCTGGCTCGACGCCGCCAAGGACCCCGCGCCCCTGTTCGCCGCCGTGCGCGCCGAGCGCTTCGCCAAGACCGGCTGACGACAGCCCCGAGGACCCCGCCATGAACGCATCGATGCCCCAACGCACCCTCGGCCGCGACGGGCCGGCCGTATCGGCCCTGGGGCTCGGCTGCGTCGGCATGAGCTGGATGTACGGCCAGCGCGACGATGCGGAGTCCATCGCCACCCTGCACCGGGCCGTGGACCTGGGCGTGACCCTGTTCGACACCGCCGAGGTCTATGGGCCCTATCGCAACGAGAGCCTGCTGGGCGAGGCCTTCGCCGGCATGCGCGACCAGGTGTTCATCGCCACCAAGTTCGGCTTCGCCATCTCGCCGGAGGGCAAGATCGCCGGCCGCGACAGCCGGCCCGCCTCGATCCGGGCGGCGGTGGAGGGCTCGCTCCAGCGGCTGCGCAGCGACCACATCGACCTTCTGTATCAACACATGCGCGACACCGCCGTGCCCATGGCCGACGTGGTCGGGACGATGGCGCAGCTGGTCCAGGAGGGGAAGGTGCGCTTCCTGGGTCTGTCGAACATCAACGCCGACACCCTGCGCGAGGCCTGCGCCATCCACCCCATCGCCGCCTTGCAGAGCGAATACTCCCTGTGGGAGCGGCGGCTGGAGGCGGAGATCCTGCCCGCCGCCCGGGCGCTGGGCGTGGCCCTGGTGGCCTACAGCCCCCTCGGCCGAGGCTTCCTCACTGGCGAGGCGACCCGGGCAGGGGACTATGCCCCCGGCGACTATCGCCGCACCGCCCCGCGCTTCCAGGCCGAGCACTACGATCACAACATGGACCTTTTGGAGGGGGTGCGGGTGGTCGCCGATCGCCGCGGCGCGACCCTGGCCCAGGTGGCCCTGGCCTGGCTGCTGGCCCAGGGCGACGACATCGTGCCCATCCCGGGCACCAAGCGCCGGCGCTATCTGGAAGAGAATTTGGGCGCCGCGACCCTGGCGCTGACCGCCGAGGACCTGGAGGCCCTGGACCTCGCCCTGCCCCCCGGCGCGGCGGCCGGCGCCGCCTATACCGACGCCGAGGCGGGGGCCATCGACCTGTAGGGGGTGCTTCGATCCCGATCGCCTCGGCGCCACCAAACCGCGGCGGTTCAAAAAAAGGTCGTCATCCTGGGGCGTGCTCTTGCGCGAACCCGGGATCCAGCAGCGAAGACCTTGCCGTGCCGCGCGGTCAGGTCTTCGCTGCTGGGTCCTGGATGAGTCCGCTTCGCGGCTCTCCAGGATGACGGCTGAGGTTAGGGCGGCGTTCGGAAAGGCCGTCGATCGCGTGGTGGAAGTGTGGTTCGGGAGGCGGCCGGGTCAAGGCCGCGCCTTTGGCGCGCCGCGCAGCGGGGGCCCTGTGGGCCCACCTTGACGCGGTCGCCTGGTCCGAACCGATGCTCCGCCATGCGAACGATGGCGGGGTGTGCGGTCGGGGGGGCGTGCGTCCCCTTGTTGTCGTCATCCTGGGGGCGGCCGAAGCCCGAACCCCAGGACCCAGCAGCGCCACCCTCGACGCGCCGCACGGCAAGGTCTTCGCTGCTGGATCCCTTGTTCGCGCAAGAGCGCGCCCCAGGATGACGATCTCTTTTTGTCCACTCGGGCGAGGGGGCTGCACATTCGTGTAGCGCCCGGCGCCGCGCGATTGCGGGCGGCGGCGCGGTCCCGCAGGATCGCCTCTGGGCGGCTCGGCCGCTGGCGAGAGGGACGATGCCTTTGGACGAGGACGCGCGCGACCTGGGCCTCGTGCACAGGCCGGGGCCGGCGGGGCGCTGGGACGACGCCAAGGTGTCGTGCCCGCGGGTCCTGCGCGGCCGCGACGGGTTGTGGCGCATGTGGTGCTACGGCCGGGATCACGCCTTCGACCATCGGCTGAACCTGCCGTCGGGGCGGATCGGCCTGGCCGTGTCTCGCGACGGGGTGCGGTGGGAGCGGGTGCGGGGGCCACAGACCCTGGGGGCGGTGCTCGATCCGTCCGACGATCCCGCCGCCTTCGACGCCGCCCACGTGGGGGTGTCCGATGTCTGGGAGACCGACAACGGCTTCGAGATGCTCTATTTCGGCGGCGGCCTGCCGCAGCCCGGCGACGGGCCGGGGGCGCTGTTCGGCCTCCCCCTGGGGGCGGGACGGGCGACCTCGGCGGACGGAGTGACCTGGCGGCGGGTCCCGGGTCCTGGCGGCGGCGCCATCCTGGAGGCCGAGGCGGACCGGGCGGCCGACCTGGTGGGCGTCGGCTGGCCGCAGGCGGTGCGCGAGCCGGACGGCTCGTGGAAGCTCTACTTTCACGGGGGCGACTTCAACGCCGGGATGAAGATCGGCCTGGCGACCTCGCCCGACGGCGTCGCCTGGACCCGGCGCGGCCCGGTGCTGGAGAAGGGCGGCCCGGGGGACTTCGACGAGATGGGCCCGGGCACGCGGCAGGTGCTGCGCCACGAGGGCGGCTACGTCATGCTCTATGAGGGCTTCCACAATGTCCGCCAGGCCTCCATCGGCCTGGCGACCTCGCCGGACGGCCTGGTCTGGACCAAGGTGCGCGGACCCGAGCCCGGCGGCGCCGTCTTCGCCCACGCCCCCTACGATTCGGGGCGCTGGGACGCGGAGGGGGTGGGCACGCCCTGGGTGGTCGCCGCCCCCGGCGGCGGCTGGCGGCTCTACTACGTCGGCGCCAATCGCAGCCCGCCGGGCACGGTGGGCATCGACGAGCTGGCCATCACCCATCAGATCGGCATGGCCGTCAGCGACGGCGACCTGACGCAGTGGCGTCGCTGGAGCCCCTGACCGGGGCGGGAAGGATCGCGCAATGCCCTATGTGGATAGCGACGGCTGGGACATCTGGTACGACGTCCAGGGATCCGGCCCGCCCTTGGTGCTCAGCGGCGGGACCATCATGATGCACAACCAGTTCGACCAGGTGACGGCCGATCTGGCGCGGGACTTCACCGTCATCAACTGGAACTGGCGCGGCGCCGGCCAGTCGGAGCGCACCTGGATCCGGGGGATCACCTTCGACCACTGGGTCGACGACCTGACCCGGGTGCTGGATCATCTCGGCGTCGACAAGGCGGATTTCTGGGGCGGCTCCACAGGCTCGCTGTTCGCCATCCGCTTCGCCAGCCGCTACCCCGAGCGGGTGGGCCGGATGATCCTGTATCCGGCGATGCAGGGCGGCATCGGCGGCAGCAAGATCGCGGCCATGTACCGCGACATCGTCCAGAACCTGGGGGTGGAGCGGCAGATCTGGGCCGCCTACTGGGTGGCGACCTCGCAGGAGGCCTTCGAGGACGGCACGCTGCTGCCGATGATCATGGCCGAGATCGAGATGGCCCACCGCAACATGCCCGCCGAGATCGCCCTGCGGGTGGGCGCCGTCTACGAGGACATCGACCTGACGCCCCTGGTGTCTCGGCTGACCATGCCGGTGATGCTGCTGGTGGGATCGTCCGGCCGCAACGGGGCGGGGACCCCGGGGGTGGACGCCGCCATCGCCCAGTTCCGGGCCCTGTGCCCGCACGCGCAGCTGGTGCTGATCCCCAAGGCCGGCGGCACCCTGACCATGGTCGAGCAGCCTGAGGCCTCGACCGCGGCGGTTCGGGCCTTCCTGGCGGCGCCCGACTAGGGCCTCAGCCCTGGTAGGGCGCGCTCGCCGGCCATTTGCCTGCGCTGTATCCGCCGTCGACGGGCAGCACCGCGCCGGTGATGAAGCTGGCGGCGTCGGAAGCCAGGTAGAGGATGGCGTCGGCGACCTCGCCCGCGCGCCCCAGCCGCGCCATGGGGTGGGCGTCGAGGTTGGCCTGCAGCAGGGCGTCGGCCTCGGGGCTGGTCAGATAGGCGATCAGGGGGGTGTCGATCAGGCCGGGGCAGACGCAGTTGATGCGCACGCCGCTGCGCGCGACATCGAGCGCCATGCACTGGGTCAGCTGGATCACCGCCGCCTTGCTGACCGCATAGGCCAGGGTCTGCGGTCGGGCGAGGAGGCCGAAGGTCGAGCCGACATTGACGATGGCGCCCGATCCGCGCGCCACCATGCCCGGCAGGACGGCGCGGCTGGTGAGCAGGCTGCCGTCGAGGTTGACGGCCATGGCCCGGCGCCAGTCGTCCAGCCCCATCTCCAGCACCCCGCCGCCGCGCGCGCCCACGCCGGCGCAGTTGACCAGGACGTCGATGCGGCCGCGGCGGTCCGCGATCGCGGCGACGGCCCGGCCGACGGCCTCGGCGTCGGCGACATCGAGGGCGATCTGGCCCGCATCGGGATGGAGGTCGGCGCCGACCACCTCGGCTCCGGCGGCCACCAGACGCTCCGCCACCGCGCGGCCGACGCCCGAGCCGGCGCCCGTGACGAGACAGACCCTGCTCTCAAATCCCGTCATCATCGCATCGCCCTCCGGTGGGAGCGATGCTAGGCCGGGGCGGCCGTGTTGTCGCCATCAGCCCTGGATAGGCGGACCCGGCTTGAGGAGCCTGCGCATGGCGGATCTGTCGGCCCTTATCTTGACCCTGGTGCTCATCGGCCTGGCGGTTCTGATCCACTTCCAGGCCCTGAGGTTCCTGTCCCTGTGGCAGGCCAGCCATGGCGCCTCCGGCCGGCTGAAAGTGCTGGTGATCATCTTCGGCCTGATCGCCGCCCATGTGATCGAGGCGGGAGTCTTCGCCGGAGGCTACTGGGCCGGCGAGCGGCTCCTGCAGGTGGGGCAGTTCGTCGGACCGCAGGCCATGACCGCCGCCCAGTATTTCTATTTCGCCATCGAGACCTTCACCACCCAGGGGGTGGGTGACCTCTACCCCGTGGGGCCCCTGCGCCTGCTGGCCAGCCTGGAGCCCCTGGCGGGGCTGATCCTGATCGGCTGGTCGACGTCCTTCACCTTCCTGGTGATGGGCCCCGACTGGCGGATCGGCCCGGAGGCCGACCGCCGATAGGCCGCCTTAGTCCTTCAGGCTGTCGGGAACCTTGCCGCCGTTCTCCGCCAGCTTGCGCATGACCGCCTTTTGCAGGGCGATGTTCTGCTCGGCGCTGCCGTCGGCGCCGGCGTGCACGCCCAGCTCCTGGCCGAGCTCCTTGCGGGCGGTCAGGCTGGAATCGAGGTCCAGCAGTTTCAGCAGGTCGACGATGGAGGTCCGCCAGTTGCCGCCGCCGCCCGGCGCGTGCGACGCCAATTCGGTGAGCACCGCCTCGACGTCCACCGGCTGCGCCGGGGCCGCCGGTGCGGCGGCGGGAGCGGGCTGGGCGGCGGCCGGCGCGGCTTGGGGGGCGGCCGGCTTCGGCGCGGGGGCCGGCGCCGCGGGCTCGGATTTACGGTGGAAGATCTTGTTCAGGATATTGCCGAAGATGCTCATGAGGTCCGCCCTGGCTGCTGCTCAGACGAAAGTCGCCCACGGCCGTCTGGTTCCTCAGGCCGGGCGCGGCCTCCCGGGGACGCCGAGATCGCATTCCAGCGCCTGCCGATCCCAGCCGCCATGGTCCGCCGCCGCGGCATAGGTCGATTGCAGGAAGTCGAGCAGGGCGGCGTCGGGATCGGCGGCGGCGCGCACCGCATCATAGGGCAGGATGAATTCGCCCAGGGCCTCGTGGAAGAAGGCTTCGACCGGCCGCACCCCGGCGGTGCGGAAGCCGCCGGGCTCTGGATAGGCGTAGGCATAGAAGGCGGGGTAGTCGACGGCGCCCCCGCCCGGCCAGAAGCCGGCGCTGGAGACCTCGTGCGAATAGGCCTCGCGGGCGACGGCGTCGGGCAGGTGCGGGGCGCCGCCTGGGTGGCGCGGGGCGGGGCGGCCGGAGAAGCGGGTCACCGCCAGGTCGAAGCTGCCCCAGAAGAAGTGCGCCGGGCTGGCCTTGCCGAGGAAGCCGGTGCGGAAGCGGCTGAACACCCGGTTGGCCTGCAGCAGCACCCGCCACAGCCGACGCGCCTGGTCGGGGTCGTAGCTGCGCGGCGCGTGATCGCGGGCGAAGGGCACGGCCTGGGGCATCTCGTTGGGCGCGCCGTTGAAGGCGGTGGGCAGATCCAGGCGCCGCAACGCCTCGACCACGCGGCCGTGGAAATCGGCGACGCTCATGGAGGCGAGGGCGATCTCCTGGTCCCGCCCGTCGGCGCCGCGCAGGCGAAGCACCTGGTCGATGAGGTCGAACTCCAGGTCGAAGCCGCCCGCGTCGTGGGGGATCAGGCCTGTGCCCAGGCCGCGGGCGGTGACCTGCAGGGTCACGTGCCAGCTGTGGTTCAGCCAGGGCGTGCCGGCCAGGCGGATCTTGCCAACGATCTGCGACCACAGCTGCAGGGTCTCGCAGGTGGCCGCCGCCTCGGCATAGGCGAAGGGGGGCCAGGCGGCAGGGGCGGCGGCGTCGGTCATGGGAAAATCACCCTGGTTGGACGACGCCCATCCAAGAACGAGATGGCGGCCAAGTCCAGGCGCGGGAACCGGGACGGGGTCCAACGGTTCTGGATGCAAACGGAGATTCCTCATGATCGGCGACACGGCGGGCGGCTCGACATCCTTTGGCGCGACCGGGGCGGACCGCAGCCTCAACGCCCTGCTCGATGACGCGGAAGATCGGCTGGACAAGGCCAAGGAGGTGGTGGGCCGCGCCCAGGACGCCTTCCTGCGCGCCAAGGACGGCGCCGCAGCGGGGGTCGAGAAGGCCGGGGACTTCGCCCGCGAGCGCCCCTATGTGGCCATGGCCCTGTCGGCGGTGGCCGGGCTGATCCTCGGTCACCTGATGGCGGCCCAGCGCCCCACCGTGGTGGTGGTGCGCGGCTCGCACCTCAGCCACCATTAAATTTCGCCAGGTTGGCGGGACGTTAAGCTAGGCCGTGGCATAGACGCGGCATGGCCATGGCACCTCCCGATCGCTTTGACGACCGACGCCGCGAGCCGCGCATACCGGTCGAGCTCGACGCCCGGGTCTATCCGGGCGCCCTGCCTTGCATCGTATGCGACCGCTCCGCGAGCGGCGCTCGCCTGCGCTTCGCCCACAGCGTGGTGCTGCCCCAGGTGATCATTGTCGTCTTCTGGCGCTCGGGTCAGGCGCACGAGTCCCAGGTGATGTGGCGCCACGGGTCGGAGGCGGGACTTCGGTTCCTGCGCGGCGCCGACCTGAAGGGCATGGTGCCGGCCGCCTTCGCTCCGGCGAAGGCCGCCTGGACCGGCCGCATCTGAAGCGGGGCTTCGGTCTCAGGCCTCGAAGGTGAGGCCGACCCCTAGGGAGGCCAGGGCGTCCCAATAGCCCGGATAGGTCTTGGCGGTGCAGGCGGGGTCCTCGATGACGATCCCGTCCGCCTTGAGCCCGGCCAGAGCAAAGGCCATGGCGATGCGGTGGTCGCCGTGGGTGTCGACGCGCGCCGCCAGGGTCTGGCCCGCCAGGGACGGATCGCCCGCCACCACCAGGTCGTCCCCGTCTTCGATCCCCAGTCCGGGTCGAATGGCCGATAGCCCCTGCGCCAGGGCGCTGATGCGGTCGCACTCCTTGACCCGCAGGTTGGCGATGCCCGTGAAACGCACCGGGCCGTCGTTGAAGGCGGCCAGCACCGCAAGGGTCGGCACGGCGTCCTGCATCTGCGCGCCGTCGATGACCGCCGGCATGCGCGGATAGGCGGCGATCAGCCGATGGGCGGCGGCGTCGGGCTGGGTGAAGGCGGCGGCGGCCAGTCCCAGGTCGATGCGCCCGCCGGTGAGGACCTCGGCCGCCCACAGATAGGTCGCCGCCGAGGCGTCCGGTTCGATGGGGAACCGCGCGGCGCGATAGCCGGTGGGATGGACGGTCCAGGCGCTCTGGCCCTCGTCGACCTGGGCGCCGAAGCCGCGCATGGCGGCCACGGTGAGGTCGATATAGCCCCGGGCGCCGATGTCGGCGTCCTTGAGCACCACCTCCACCGGTCCCGCGCCGCAGGCGGCGAGCATCAGCAGGGCGGAAACATATTGGCTGGTCAGGGACGCATCGATGACCACCCGGTCGCCCTCAAAGCCCCCGGTCCCTTCCACCTGCACCGGCGGGCGGCCGCCGGTGGCCGTGGCCTGAACGCCGAGGCTCCTGAGGGCCTCGACAAGGCCGCCGATGGGTCTGGCGCGCATATAGGCGTCGCCATCCAGGGTCACCGGCCCGTCCGCCAGGGCCGCCGCGGCCGTGAGGAAGCGCATGGCGGTCCCGGCATTGCCCATGAACAGCGGCTGCGCGGGCGCCTTCAGTCGGCCCGAGCCCTCGACCACGAAGGTGGTGGGGTCGGGCTCAGCGACGGCCACGCCCATGGCGGCGAGACCCTCGGCCATCCGCGCGGTGTCGTCGCTCTTGAGGGCGCCGGTGAGGGTGCTGCGGCCCCGGGCGAGGCCGGCCATCAGCAGGGCGCGGTTGGTGATGGACTTGGAGCCGGGCAGGGTGACGGCCCCGACCAGCGGCGCCTTAACCGGGACGATGCGCACGCCGGGACGGGGGGCTGGGGCGGTCATGCGGCGTAGATAGCGGGACGGCGCCGCTTTGCCCAGCGCCGCCGTCCCGCCCCGGGCGGCGACCCTATTTCAGGTTCAGGGAGGACTTCTCGCCCACGTCGGGCATGGAGCCGGTGAGGTTGGCCTTGGCGATCTCGAAGGCGAACCGGACGGGGTTGGCCTGCGACATCCAGACTTCCGCGTCGTCGCAATCCAGGCGCAGGAGGGTCAGGTGGGGGTCGTCCTTGCCCTCGGGATACCAGGCCGCGACGATCGGGTTCCAGAACTTGTCAATGCGGGCGCGGTCGTGGGCGGGCGTCAGGACGCCGCCGATACAGGCCTGGAAGCGGTCGCCCTGGACCACCAGCATGGTCTTGCCCTCGGCCGACTGGGCGATCAGGTCGTTGTCGTCGCGGCAGAAGAACCAGATGGTGCGGGTGTCCGCCTCGACGAAGGGGGTCATCGGCTGGAAGTGGTGCGGCTTGCCGCCGACGACGCCGAGCATGCCCACGTGCTGGCGCTCGATCTCCTTCCACAGGCGCTTTTCGGCCTCTTCATGATTCACGGGGTCGGCCACGGGCGCTCTCCTGCATTCGTCTGGCGCCTCCAAGCGGCGCCCAGGGTCGAACACCCGACGCAGGGGCCGGTTCCCCGCCGGCGGCCGTCTCAGCGCTGGGAGCCGCGGGCGGTCAGCATGGTGGAGGGGACCCAGCCGCGGTTGCCGGTCTCGTCATCGACCTCCCACCAGACGCCGTTGCGCTGGCCGGTGGGATAGATCATGGCGGCGCCGCTGAAGCTGCGCACCGCGGGGGCGTTGGTCGAGGGCTGGGCCCGCATCACCACCGGCCCGGTGGCCGTATAGGCCTGGATCGGCGCCGCCGCCGCGGCGGCCCCGGGCTGGGCGCCGGACATGTAGCCGATCAGGTCGATGAAGGCGTTGAAATAGGCGGCGGTGATCACCTTGCCGATGTCGGTGTCCGAATAGCCGCCGCCCGCCAGGGCGCCGATGCCCGTGGTGCCGAAGGCGCCTCCGCCGCCGGCGAAGCCGATGTTGGTCTTCTGGGCGACGCCCTCGGCCACATACAGCTGCTCGGTGGTGCGGGCGTCCACCAGGGTCAGCAGGGCCTGGGCCTGGGCGCGCTGGGTGCGCAGGCCGCCCAGCAGGGCCCCGGCGCCGCCCGGCACGAAGCTGCCCAGGGCCGCGCCGATGTTGGCGCCGCCGGTATTGGAGTCGCTGTTGACGATGTCGGGAACGAGGATGTAGTCGGCCACCTTGATCTGGCCGCGGCCGAGGTTGGACCCCCGCTGCAACTCGCCCGATTCCGCCAGGTCGCGCTCGACGCCGCGCATGGCCAGGCCGCCGTTGCGGTCCACCACCCGCAGGCAGTTGGACCGGGTCGCCATCAGCTTCAGCAGGGTCTCGGGATTGGACAGCCCCAGCTGCGTCCACCAGCGGCTTTCCGCCTCCTTGATCGACACCGTGCCCAGGGGCGTCTGGCAGCGGGGCAGTTCGGGGGTGGCGGCGTTGCGCGGCTGCTTGCGGTCCATCCCGTACTGGGCCTGCGCCGGCGCCGACATCGACAGGGTCGCGATCGCGGCGGCGGCGGCGAGGAACTTGGATTTGCGCATAGGGGTCTCCAGGGACGGCGCCGCGACGCGGTCGAGCACGCCCGGACCCTAACAAGCTGAGCCGAGAGATCAATCGCCGGGCTGCGGCGCGCCTGTTCAATCCGCCGCAACCCTACCTTAGTGTTCGGGCCTGTATCGGGCGGGCGGCGCACGCTATAGTTCGCCGATGTGCCTGCCTCGTCGGGCGTCGTTCCAAGAGGTCGCATGAGCGGTTGGCGCGAGGTGAAGCCGGCGGCCTTGGCGATCGCGCCGATGGGCACGGCGGCCCTGACCCTGGCTTCCGGGATCATGCTGCTGGCCTCCGCCGCGACGCCCTCGGTGCCCGAGCGCCTGCGGTGGCTGGCCCAGCACGCGCCCCTGCCGCTGATCGAGTTCAGCCACTTCGCCTCCTCCATCCTCGGCCTGGTGCTGGTGCTTGTGGCCTTCGGCCTGCGCAAGAAGCTCGGCGCGGCCTGGGCGACGGCCTCGATCCTGCTGGGGGTGGCGGCGGTCCTGGCCCTGCTCAAGGGACTGAACTGGGAGGAAAGCGCCGCCCTGATCGCCGTCTGCGGCCTGCTGCTGCCGGTGCGCGCCGCCTTCACCCGCAACGCCCAGCTCACCCGCATCGACATCACCCCGGGCTGGCTGGGTTCGGCCTTCGCCGCCCTGCTGGGGATGGGCATCCTCGGCCTGTGGTCCTTCGACAACGTCGGCTATCGCGACGAGCTGTGGTGGCGGGTGATGGTCGACGCCGACGCCAGCCGGGCCCTGCGCGGCTGGGCCGGGGCGGGCGTGCTGCTCCTGGCGGTCGGGCTCTGGCGGCTGCTGGCCACCACCGCCACCCCGGGGATAATCGGCGACACCGATCCGGACTTCGCCCGGGTCCGCGCCATCCTGGCCTCGGCCGAAGGGGGCGCCCCGGAGGCCAACCTCTGCCTGCTGGGCGACAAGCGCTTCCTGTTCTCCAAGTCCGGCCAGAGCTTCCTGATGTTCGGGGTGCGCGGTCGGTCCTGGGTGGCGATGGGCGCGCCGGTGGGGCGCTGTTGCGAGCGACTCGAGCTGCTGTGGCGCTTCCGTGAGCTGGCCGACGCCCACGCCTGCCGCCCGGCGATGTACAACATCGGGCCGGATCTGCTGCCGGAGATGGTCGAACTGGGCTTCGCCATCCAGAAGACCGGGGAATCGGCCACCCTGCCTCTCGCGGGCTTCTCCCTGCAGGGCCGCCGTCGCGAAGTGCTGCGACGCAACTGGCGCAAGGCCGGCGAGGGCGGCTGCAGTTTCGAGGTGATCGGCGAGGGCCGCGTGGGCGAGGTGATGGACGCCCTCAAGGCGATCTCCGACGACTGGCTCGCCCATCACGCCGGCGGCGAGAAGGGGTTCTCGCTGGGTCGGTTCGATCCTCCCTATGTGAACGAGTTCCCCTGCGCCGTGGTCCGCCATGAAGGCCGCATCGTCGCCTTCGCCACCCTGTGGACGGTGGCCGACCGCAGCGCCCTGTCGATGGACCTAATGCGCTACGCCGCCGACGGGCCCAAGAACATCATGGACTATCTGTTCGTCGAGTTGCTCGGCTGGGCCCAGGCCCAGGGCTACAAGGCCTTCGACTTCGGGGTGGCGCCGCTGGCGGGGCTGGAGAACCGGCCCCTGGCCCCGTTCATGACCCGGGTCGGCCGCCTGATGTTCGAGCGCGGCGAGGGAATCTACAACTTCCAGGGCGTGCGTCGCTACAAGGACAAGTACGATCCCACCTGGCGCCCCCGCTATGTGGCCGCGGCGCGCAAATGGACCATTCCCATGATCCTCGCCGACGTTGGCCTGATGTCGTCGGGGGGCATGTCGGGTCTCGCCAAGCGCCCGCGCCGCGCCGCGCCCGCGCCGGCCGAGACGCCCCTGGCGGCCTGACCGCCGTGCGCCGGTTCAGGGCGCGGGGACCCGCCGCGGTCCGCCGGCCGGGCCGTAGACCACCAGGCGCTCGTCGTCCCCGTCGGAATAGTTGAGGCCCTCGACCAGGCCCGCCGCCCGTCCCTGGGCGCCCAGGGCCCGCAAGGCGGCGCGGAACGCCGGCTCCACCCGACCCTCCACCACCACCGGCCGGCCGTCGGCCAGGGCCCGGGCGGCATGGACGGGGTCGGTGAGCTCGGTGCCGGTGCCCAGGCCGAACACCAGGCTCGGCTCGCCATAGCCGGCCACCGCGACGGGACCGAGGATGACGCCGTTGCGGGGGTCCAGCCCCTCGGCCTGCAGCGCGCGGCCGATCCGCTGCGACAGCCACAGGGGCTCCAGCCGCGGCGCCAGCAGGCCCACCAGGGCGCCGTGGGCGGCGATCCCCAGGGCCAGGGTGGCCAGCAGGCTGCGGGGGCTGGGTCCGCGCACCAGGGCCAGGCCGCCGCACAGGGCGGCGCCGATGAAAAGCGCCGCCGTCAGATATCCGGCGACCTTATCCGAGGGATCGCCGTACTGGTTCAGCGCCACCAGGGCGATGGCGGCGAAGGCGGCGGCGGCCAGGACCATCAGCCCCGCCCCCGCCCAGCGCAGCCGCTCTCCGATCGGCTCGGTCAGGGCGCCCACCGCCAGCCAGGCCAGGGCCCCATAGGCGGGCAGGGTGTAGTGCACGAGCTTGGTGGGCAGTAGTTCGAACATCAGCCAGGTGGGGATCAGCCAGGCCAGGGCGAAGCGCGCCGCCGGCTGCGCTCGCGCCCGCCAGCCATAGGCCAGGGCGGCCGGCAGCAGCAGGGTGGCCGGAAACAGCAGCAGGGGGCTGAGCAGCAGATGATAGCCTGGCGGGGCCCCATGGCTCTCCTGGCCGCCGGCGATCTTGGGGGCCAGGTCGCCGCCGATGGCCGAGGACCAGAAGGCGCCGTCGGTGGCCACGGTGATCGCCGTCGCCCAGGGGCCGACGGTCGCCGCGACGATGACGATCCCCCAGCCCCAACCCATGGACCGCAGCCACGGCGCCTTGCGGTCCATGGCCCACAGGGCGCCGCCGGCGAGGATCGCCACCAGGGGCCCGACGGGGCCCTTGATCAGCAGGGAGCCGGCCAGGGCCAGCCAGAACAGCAAGCGGGTGATGCGGCCGGCCTCGACCTGGCCGAGGGAGGCCCCATACATGCGCCCGAAGGCGGCCATCATCAGGGTGATGCAGCCGCACAGGGCCGCATCGGTCTTGGCGATGGTGGCTTCGGTGGACAGGATGAAGGCGGCGCCGAGGATCGCCCCCGCCAGCAGGCCGCGCCCCGGGCCGAAAAAGGCCGCCGCCCCCCAGGCGCAGGCCGCCGCCGCCAGCATGGCCCCGAGCAGGGAGGGGATCCGGTAGGCCCAGATCTGCCGCGCCTCGGGCGCCGACAGGGCCGAGACGCTGAGGGCCTGCAGCCAGTAGATGCCGACGGGCTTCTTGTCGCGGGGCTGGTCCTGGAAGTTGATCGAGACGAAGTCGCCGGTCTCCAGCATCTGGGCGCTGGCCTGGGCGAAGCGGGACTCGTCGCGATCCAGGGCCGGCAGGGCGAACACCCCCGGCAGGCCGGCGATCAGGGCGACGAGGGCGGCGAGCGCCGGGCCGCGCCAGCCTGCCCCCCAGCGATCCAAGGCCTGGTGAATCATGGCGACCTGATAACACGCCCTTGGCTGCAAACGACCGCCGAAACCGGTTAAGAGGCTCCAGCAACCATCGCCCCCGCCGTCGCGCGGGCTAGACAAGGACCGCCATGCAGCCGGAAGTCTCGGTCATCGCCCCCGTCTTCGACGAGGAGGGCAACGTCGCCGCCCTGGCGCGGGAGATCGCCGCCGCCTTCGACGGCCAGCCCTATGAGATGATCTTCGTGGACGACGCCAGCCGTGACGCCACCCTGGCGGTGCTGACCGGCCTGAAGGCCGAGCTGCCCACCCTTCGCGTCATCGCGCATCAGCGCAACGCCGGCCAGAGCCGGGCCACCCGCACCGGCATCCTGGCGGCGCGGGGGGAGATCATCGTCACCATCGACGGCGATCTGCAGAACGATCCCGCCGACGGCCCCGGCCTGGTGGCGCGCCTGAAGGCCGGGGGCGAGGGGCTGGGCATGGTCGGCGGTCGCCGCGCCCGGCGCCAGGACAGCTTTTCCAAGAAGGCCGCCTCGCGCATCGGCAACGCGGTCCGCAGCAAGATGCTCAATGACCAGTCGGACGACGCCGGCTGCGGGCTGAAAGCCTTCCGCCGCGACCTGTTCCTGCGCCTACCCTATTTCGACCACATCCACCGCTACATCCCGGCGCTGATCCTGCGCGAGGGCTATTCGATCGCCTACCAGGACGTGAACCACCGGCCGCGCACCTCGGGCCGGTCGAAATACACCAACCTTCGCCGCCTTTGGGTGTCGATGGGCGACCTGTTCGGGGTGATGTGGCTGCGCGCCCGGGCGCGGGACCCGGGGCCCCTGCGCGAGGTCGAGGGCGACTAGGGCGCAGGGGGAAAGATTTGCGCCCCGGCGCAAAACGACTAACCCTTCGCGCAGCGGGGCCCCGACGGCGTGGGGCAGGGGGGCTGACCGATGTTCGCTGCGTTTCCGCTGCTGGCGCTGGTGGTGCTGATCTACAACCTGGTCGCCGCGGCGACGCTTTCGGGCGGCTTCCATGCGGCGGACGCCTCCGGGCAGATGGCCCAGCAGCTGTTCGTCATCCGCATGACCTCTGGCGGGGCCTGGCCGGTGTCCCTCGGCGACCTGCTGCTGGCGGCGGGGCTGGTGGTGCTGTTCATCGAACTGCTCAAGTCGACCACCAGCCGGCGGGTGGCCATCATCAACCACTCCCTGTCGATGATCCTGTTCATCGTCTGCCTGGTCGAGTTCCTGCTGTTCCAGGCCTTCGCCACCTCGACCTTCTTCCTGATCACCCTGATGGTGCTGCTGGATGTCCTGGCCGGGTTCATCGTCACCATCGTCTCGGCCCGCCGCGACGTGGACTTCGTCGGCGGCGACTAGATCGGGTTGCGTTTAGTCGGAACCCAATCCAGCAAATGTCCGATCTCCCCGGCGAAAGCCGGGGCCCAGATCATATGGCTCGACGCCGGCGCTTTAGGATCTGGATCCCGGTTTTCGCCGGGAAGATCGGGCTGGGGTCGAGCGAGTCTGTCTGAAGCGAACATACGCTAGACGGTCCCGCGGCGCGTCAGACCTTGGTGCGGGTGACCGCGCCGCTGGGCGGCCGCCGGTCCTTGGGGCCCGACCATTCCGTTTCCAGATAGGTCGAGCGGGCCTGCTGCAGCACCGGCGCGCCGCCGCGCAGGCCGCGCTTCTGGCCGCCCTGCCCGATCACCTGGGCGGCGAAGGCCGCGTCCGCGCCCGGAGGCCCCGGTTTGGGCGTCGTCGGCGGAGGCTGGGTCGGCACGGGGAGATTGGCGGCGTCGCCGCCGCGCCCCTCGGCGGCCGCGGCCTTGGGGAGCGGGTCGCTGCGGCGCCGGGCCGAGCGGCGACGGTCGTCTGCGACCGGACTTAGGCGGTCGATCGGTTCGGTCATGCTGGCGGCTCCGGCGGCCCCTGGCCCGGACCGGTCATGGCACACGGACCGCTAACCATCCTTTGCCGCACGTGGTTAACGGCTAGGTCTTGGCGGCGAGCTTGGCGATCTGTTGCTGCATCGCGGCGAGCTGTTCCTGCAGGGCTTGCAGGGTCTCCGCGTCGCCTGCCGCCGGGGCGGCGGCGGCGGCCGGGGCCGGCGCCGCCTGGGCTGCGCCCGGCGTGTCTTCCGGCCGGGCGCCGAAGGCGAAGGGCGAGAACATCTTCATGGCGCGATCGAACAGCTGCATGTTCTGGCGTACATGGTCCTCGAAGGACCGCATGCTCTGGGCGCCGCCCATGGTGTCGGTCAGTTGGGCGCGCATCCGCTCCTGCTGCTTGGTGAAACTGTCCAGGGACAGTTCCAGGTAGCTGGGCACCAGGGCCTGCATGGAATCCCCGTAGAACCGGATCAATTGTCGCAGGAACTGGATCGGCAGCAGGTTCGCCGCCCCGTCGCGATTCTCCTCGTCGAAGATGATCTGCGTCAGCACCGACCGGGTGATGTCGTCGTTCGTCTTGGCGTCATAGACGACGAAGTCGGCGCCCTTCTTGACCATCTCGCTCAGGTGCTCGAGCGTCACGTAGGAGCTGGACGCCGTGTTGTAGAGACGGCGATTGGCGTATTTTTTGATCACCACCCGCGGGTCGGCGGTCTTGGTCTCGGCGCCTTGGGCTTGTGGCATCGGCTCCCCAGATATGTCTGAGCGAAATCCGCTCTCTTGTGCACCGCCGCATTATCGCGGATGACTGCGATCCGCGCCAGGGGCAGTTATCGCCTTGGCGCAGACGCCCCGTTTTGAGCTGGAGTCACATCCTCATGAGCGACATCGTCATCGTCTCGGCCGCCCGCACCCCCGTCGGTTCCTTCCTGGGCGCCCTGTCCAGCCTGCCGTCGCACGAGCTTGGCCGAATCGCCATCCAGGCGGCGGTGGAGCGCGCCGGGCTGCAGCCGGGCGACGTCAACGAGGTCATCCTGGGCCAGGTGCTGCAGGCGGGCGCCGGCATGGGCCCCGCCCGCCAGGCCGCGGTCAAGGCCGGCATCCCGGTGGAGAGCCCCGCCTGGAGCGTCAACCAGCTGTGCGGCTCGGGCCTGCGCGCGGTGGCCCTGGGGATGCAGCAGATCGAATCCGGCGACGCCGCCATCGTGGTCGCCGGCGGCCAGGAAAGCATGAGCCAGTCGCCCCACGCCGCCCAGATGCGCAGCGGCACGAAGATGGGCGACCTTCAGCTGGTCGACACCATGATCAAGGACGGCCTGTGGGACGCCTTCAACGGCTATCACATGGGCAATACCGCCGAGAACATCGCCAGCCGCTGGCAGATCACCCGCGAGGAGCAGGACCGCTTCGCCGTAGCCTCGCAGAACAAGGCCGAGGCGGCCCAGAAGGCGGGCCGGTTCGACGCCGAGATCGCGCCGGTGACCATCACGGGGCGCAAGGGCGACGTCGTCGTCGACAAGGACGAATACATCCGCGCCGGGGCGACCTATGAGAGCGTGCAGGGGCTGAAGCCCGCCTTCGACAAGGCGGGTTCGGTGACCGCCGCCAATGCGTCGGGCATCAACGACGGCGCGGCCGCGGTGGTGCTGATGACCGCGGCGGAAGCCCAGCGCCGGGGGCTGAAGCCCCTGGCCCGCATCGCCTCCTGGGCCCATGCCGGGGTCGATCCGGCGATCATGGGCACCGGGCCCATCCCCGCCTCGCGCAAGGCCCTTGAGAAGGCTGGCTGGTCGGTGGCCGACCTCGACCTGATCGAGGCCAACGAGGCCTTCGCCGCCCAATCCCTGTGCGTCACCCGCGAGCTCGGCCTCGACCCCGACAAGGTCAATGTCAACGGCGGGGCCATCGCCATCGGCCATCCCATCGGCGCCTCGGGGGCCCGGGTGCTGACCACCCTGATCCACGAGCTGCGCCGGGCGGGCAAGGCCAAGGGCCTGGCCACCCTCTGCATCGGCGGCGGCATGGGCGTGGCCCTTTGCGTCGAGGCGCTCTGACCCCGTCCGCCCCGATCCGTCCTGTCGCCGGTCGGTCCTAGGGCCTTGGCCACCGGCGCCCTGTCCAAAAAGCGCCGCGATCAAAGTGCATCAGGACGGGAATGAGGTTGAATACGGCGGTCCTGTTGATCGCGGCGGCGCTGGTGAGCGTTGGGCCGCCCGCCCTGGCCGGTCCAGCCTCCCTGCGCGACGTCCTGGAAATGCAGGACGAGCGGCGGTCCCCGCCCCCGCCGGTGGCCCGCTATGTGTCGGGCGACGGCGCCGAATTCGTTCTCGATCGCTCGCGCCACATGCCCCTGTTGAAGTTCGAGCAGAGCGCCGAGGTCTGGGTGCTCTATCCGTCCGCCGCCCCTCGCGGGGACGTCATCTACCGCAATGATGTCGGCGACCCGGTGCTGCGGGCCACCAAGCTCGGCGGCTTGACCCTGTTCACCGCCGCCCGTCCCAGCGGCGCCCCGGCCGCCCTGGCCGGCGAGGCCGAGATCCTCAAGCTGCTCGCCCCGCTCAGCGCCGCGGGTCTGCTGCAGCGCCTCGCCCAGGCCAGCGCCCGCGCCTCGCGCGCCGCCCAACGCCTGATCCCCTTCGAGGCCAGCGGCGTCACCCCCGGCGAGGAGCCGATCTACGCCGACGCCGCCATCGTCGCCGCCGAGGGGATCAGCCGCATGAGCCGCGACCCCCAGCGCCGGTCGGTGGTCAGCCGGGTGCGCAAGGTGCGCCTGCTGCCGGGCCGTCGGCCCTCGGCCCAGGTGCGCGCCGGCGTGCTGCAGGTGACCTTGACCCCGACCCTGGGGGTCGCCGGCCGCCCCTCGTCGGGGCGGATCCTGACCGCCGCTGAACTGGGCCGCTAGGCCTTCCCCCTATCCCTTGAAGGCGTCCTTGGCGGCGCGCACGGCCGCGAAGGCCGCGTGGTCCGCGCCCCCGCCCGCCGCCCTGCCGGCGGCCAGCCGCGGGGCGCGCAGGAACGGGTTGGTGGCCTTCTCCAGGCCGATGGTGGTGGGCACGGTGGGCTCGCCGCGCTCGCGGGCCGCGAACACCTGGCGCGCCCGCTCGAGCAAGGCCGGATCGTCGTCCACCGACAGGGCGAAGCGGGCGTTGGAGGCGGTGTATTCGTGGGCGCAATAGACGCGGGTGTCGTCGGGCAGGGCGGCGAGGCGCCCCAGGCTGCCCCACATCTGCTCGGCGGTGCCTTCGAACACCTTGCCGCACCCCAGGGCGAACAGGGTGTCGCCGACGAAGGCCACGCCGTCCGCCTCGTCGTAGTAGGAGATGTGGCCGAGGGTGTGACCGCCCGTGTCGAGCACCTGGAACCAGGTCTCGCCCAGGGCCACCGTCTCGCCCCCCTCGATCACCCGGTCCACCGGCGAGATCCGCTCCACCTCGCGCGGGCCGACGATCATGGCGCCGGTAGCCGCCTTGATCGCGGCGTTGCCGCCGGCGTGGTCGGGGTGCCAGTGGGTGTTGAGGATGTAGGTCAGGGTCCCGCCCATGGCCGCCAGGGCCTCCAGAATCGGCCCCGCCTCGGGGGTGTCGATGCAGGCGATCTGGCCGGTGGCGCGGTCGCGCGCCAGGTAGCCGTAGTTGTCGGTCAGGCAGGGGATCTGGCGCACGTCGAGGGCCATGGTCTCAAATCCTTCGCAGGGCTTTTTTCCGCGGCGACAGCACGGCGCCGCTCGATCGCCTATATCATCTCTCAAGGTCCCTGTCGGAAGTGGGGGACGGCGAGGGGAGCTGCGGGCGGTCATGCGGCGCGATGTGGTCGAGCTTCGGCGGTTCTACGCCAGCCCCCTGGGCGAGGCGGCGCGCGAGATGATCGGCCGCAAGGTCACCGAGGCCTGGGGCGATCTGCACGGGCTGGATGTCCTGGCCCTCGGCTACGCCACCCCCTTCGTCAGCGGCGGCCATCCCTATGTGCGCCGGATCGTCGCGGCCATGCCGGCCTCGCAGGGGGTCGAGGCCTGGCCCGCCGACGCCGCCAACCGCGCCTGCCTGGTGGACGAGGGGGCGCTGCC
The DNA here is from genome assembly GCA_965279095.1 of Caulobacteraceae bacterium. Lineage (GTDB taxonomy): Bacteria > Pseudomonadota > Alphaproteobacteria > Caulobacterales > Caulobacteraceae > CBDIHH01. Next base: position 471,629 of record CBDIHH010000007.1, on the reverse strand, counting down.
CTTCCCCAACGCCCTGTTCGATCGCATCCTGATCGTCCACGGCCTGGAGGAGGCGGACAGCCCCCTGGGCTTCCTGCGCGAGGCCTACCGGGTGCTGTCGCCCAACGGCCGCCTGATCGTGATCGCCGCCGCGCGCAACGGCCCCTGGGCCAATAGCGAGGCCACCCCCTTCGGCCACGGCCGGCCCTTCACCCGCCACCAGCTGGAGCTGATGGTGCGCGAGGCCGAACTTGAGCCCACCGCCTGGTCGCGGGCCCTCTACTGCCCGCCGGTCCCATGGCTGGCGCCCCATGCGGGGCTGCTGGAACAGGTCGGGGCCCGGCTGTGGTCGCCCCTCGCCGGCCTGATCCTGCTGGAGGTGGTCAAGCAGACCTTCGCCGTGAAGCCCCGTGGCCTGGGCGCCCCGGCGCGGGCGCTGGTCCCCGGCGCGGCCCTGCCTGCCCCCGCCGGCCGTGCGGCGGCGAGCCGCGCCCCGCCCGGGTTGGACGACGGGCCCATCCCCGGCTAACCTTGGCCGGCCAGGCTGGAGAGCGCCATGAAGATGATCACCGCGGTAATCAAGCCCAGCCGGCTCGACGCCGTCCTGGACGCCGTGACAGAGGCGGGGGCGTCCGGCCTGACCGTCACCGAGGTGCGCGGCTACGGCCGGCAGAAGGGCAAGACCGAGGTCTATCGCGGCGCCGAATACGAGGTGAAACTGCTGCCCAAGGTGAAGCTGGAGATCGCCGTCCCCACCGATGTGGTCGAGGCGGTCATCGACGCCATCCAGCGCACCGCCAACACCGGCAAGATCGGCGACGGCAAGATCTTCGTCATCGACCTGGAAGCCGCCCTGCGCATCCGCACGGGCGAGCGCGACGCGGCGGCGATCACGGGGTAGGGCGGCGCGGTAGCCATTTACGACCCGCTTCCCCGGCGTACGCCGGGAGCGCGAGCAGCGTGCAGGCGGGGCGGTTTTCCCTATCCGAACAGGTCGGCCTTGGGCTCCGCCGCCGCCGCGGGCCTCTCCCTACGGCTGAGCAGCAGCAGGGCGGCTTCCGACATCAGGTTGGCGCGGGCGGTGCGCGCGTCGATGGGGCGGGCGGGCTTGTCGCCGGACAGGGCGGCGGCGGCGTCGATGCGCAGGTCGAGCTCGTCGCACAGGTCGGTGAAGTCGCGCAGGGAACACAGGTGGATGTTGCCGGTGGCCCACCAGGGGTCGGGCAGGGTGGCGGTGACCGGCATGCGGCCGCGGGTCAGTAGGGCCAGGCGCACGCGCCAGTGGCCCATATTGGGCACCGAGACGATGGCCTGGTCGGCGATTCGCAGCATCTCGTTGAGCACGTGGCGCGGATCGCGGGCCTGCTGCAGGGTGTAGGACAGGACCGCATAGTCGAAGGCGCGGGTGGGGAAATGGTCCAGGTCGCGGTCGGCGTCGCCCTGCACCACCGCCAGACCCCGGGCCATGCAGGCGGCGACGTTGTCGGGGCTGATCTCCAGGCCGCGACCGTCGATGGCCTTCTCGCGGGTCATCATCTCCAGCAGCACGCCCTCGCCGCAGCCGACGTCGAGCACCCGCGAGCCCGGGCGCACCAGGCGCAGGATCTCGAGGAAGTCCTGCCGTTGCCGGGCTGGGGGGCGGGCCGCCTCGGCGGCGGCCTCCGCGGCGGTCTCGATGGCGATGGCGCTCATGCCAGGCCCCGGGCGTGGCCGGCCGCTTCCATGAAGCCGGACACGGCCGCGCGCATCACCGGCTCATCGAGCAGGAAGGCGTCGTGGCCCTTGTCGGACTCGATCTCGACGAAGCTGGAGCGCGCTCCGGCCGCGTTCAGGGCCCGCACCACGGCGCGGCCCTCCGCGGTGGGATAGAGCCAGTCCGAGCTGATCGACAGCACGCAGAAGCGGGTGTCGCGGGCGCGGCGGAAGGCCTCGGCCAGCACCCCGCCATGGGCCCCGGCCAGGTCGAAATAGTCCATCGCCCGGGTGATGTAGAGGTAGGAGTTGGCGTCGAAGCGATCGACGAAGGTGCGGCCCTGGTGGCGCAGGTAGCTCTCCACCTGGAAGTCGGCGTCGAAGCCCCACGACAGGCCGTCGCGCTGCAGTTCGCGGCCGAACTTCCGCTGCAGGGCGGCCTCGGACAGATAGGTGATGTGCGCGGCCATGCGCGCCACGGCCAGCCCCTTCTCGGGCCGATGGCCGGCGCCGTAGGCCCCCTGGCGCCATTCGGGGTCGGCCATGATCGCCTGGCGGCCGACCTCGTGGAAGGCGATGTTCTGGGCCGAGTGGCGGGCGGGCGCGGCGATGCACACGGCCGCGAACAGGCGCTGGGGATAGTCCGCCGCCCACTGCAGCACCTGCATGCCGCCCATGGACCCGCCGACCACCGCGAACAGGGTGTCGATGCCCATCGCGTCCAGCAGCATCGCCTGCACCCGCACCATGTCGCCGATGGTGATCACCGGGAAGGTCAGCCCCCAGGGCTCGCCGGTGGCGGCGTTGATGGAGGAGGGCCCGGTGGTGCCCATGCAGCCGCCGAGCACGTTGGAGCAGATGACGAAATGGCGGGCGGGGTCGATGGGTCGGCCAGGGCCGATCATCTGGGTCCACCACCCCGGCTTGCCGGTGATCGGATGGGTGGACGCCGCGTGCTGGTCGCCGGTGAGGGCGTGGCAGACCAGGACGGCGTTGGACCGTTCCGCGTTCAGCCGTCCGTAGGTGCGGTAGGCGACGTCGAAATCGGTGAGGCGGGCGCCGGAGTCCAGGCGCAGGGGACGGTCCGGTCCGAAGTGCTCGACCCCCTCGGTCCCCTCGTCCGTCTTCAGCGCTGCGGCCGCGTCGTCACCCATGGCTGTCTTGGAACCCTTCGCCCGGCGGCTGTCAACGCGTCGCGCCACAGCGCTTTGCTCGGGGCGCGGCGAGCGCTATGCAGGCGCGATGGAGCGCTTGATCCTTTTGCGGCACGGCGAGGCGGAGCGCGGCGCGCCCAGCGGCGAGGATTTCGACCGCGCCCTCAACGGCCAGGGCCGCGCCGAGTCGGCGGATATGGGGCGGCAGCTCGCCGCCGGCGGGGATGCGCCGGACCAGGCCCTGGTTTCCTCGGCCGCGCGCGCGGCGCAGACCTTCGAGGCCGCCCGCCCCGCCTTCCCCGACGCCGTCGCCCACACCTCGCGCGGCCTGTACCTGGCCGGCCCGCGAGAGCTGATGGCGGCGATCCGGACCGCAGCCCCCGCCGCGCGCACCCTGCTGGTGGTCGGCCACAACCCGGGCATTCATGAGCTGGCCGTGATCCTGGCCGAGCAGGGCGGGGCCAGGGGCGCGATGATGGCCCGGCTGGAGCACAGCTTTCCCACCGCCGCGGCGGCGGTGTTCGACATCGCCGAGGACGGCGCGCCGACCCTGCGGGCCCTGCGCCTGCCCAAGGGAGAGCGGCCGTGACCCAGGTCTACAAGCTGCTGTCGGCGCAGGAGTGGGCGGGCGCCCAGGCGGCCGGATCCTTCGCCGGCTCGGCGGTCGATCTCGCCGACGGCTATATCCATCTGTCCGCCGCCGACCAGGCCCAAGAGACGGCCCGGCGGCATTTCGCGGGTCAGACCGGGCTGGTGCTGCTGCGCATCGAGGCCGAGGCCCTCGGCGAGGCGCTCAAATGGGAGCCGTCGCGGGGCGGCGCCCTGTTCCCCCATCTCTACGCCCCCCTGCGCCCGGACCAGGTCGCCGAGGCGACCGTCCCGACCCTGGGCGCGGACGGGGCGCCGGACCTGGGGGTCCTGCGGCCATGAGCCTGGCGCACGATATCGCCGCCCGGGTCCTGCATGTGCTGGACCCCGAGGACGCCCATGGCGTCGCCATCCAGGCGCTCAAGGCCGGGCTTGGCCCGCGCGGCCCCAAGGACGATCCCATCCTGGCCATCGAGATCGCCGGCCTGCGGCTGCCCAACTGCATCGGCCTGGCCGCCGGCTTCGACAAGAACGCCGAGGCGCCGGACGCCATGCTGCGGGCCGGCTTCGGCTTTGTCGAATGCGGCGCCGTCACCCCCCTGCCGCAGCCCGGCAACCCGCGTCCGCGCCTGTTCCGCCTCACCGAGGACGGCGGGGTGATCAATCGCATGGGCTTCAACAACCGCGGGCTCGACGCTTTCGCCGCGCGGCTGAAGGCCCGGCGACGGCTGGGCGTGGTCGGGGTCAACATCGGCGCCAACAAGGACGCCGAGGACCGCATCGCCGACTATGTCACCGTGCTGCGCCGCCTGTGGGCGGACGCCGACTATTTCACCGTCAACATCTCGTCGCCCAACACCCCCGGCCTGCGCGCCCTGCAGGACGGCCGGGCGCTGGACGACTTGCTGGGGCGGGTGGCCGAGGCGCGGTCCGGCCTGCGCGCGGCGGCGGAGCGGCCGATCTTTCTCAAGGTCGCCCCCGACCTGACCGACGCCGACGTCGAGCAGATCACCGAGGCGGCCGTCCGCCACGGGCTGGACGGGCTGATCGTCGGCAACACCACCCTGACCCGCCCGGCCAGCCTGTTGTCGCCGCAGTCGCAGCAGGCCGGCGGCCTCTCGGGGGCGCCCCTGAAGGCCCTGTCGACCCAGATGCTGCGGCGCTTCCACGCCGCGGCCGCCGGCCGGCTGGCCCTGATCGGGGCCGGCGGCGTGGCCAGCGGCGGCGACGCCTATGAGAAGATCCGCGCCGGGGCCAGCGCCATCCAGCTCTATTCGGCCCTGGTGTTCGGCGGACCGGGCCTGGTGACCCGGATCAAGCGCGACCTGTCCCGGCGCCTGCGCGCCGACGGCTACACACGGGTGGCCCAGGCGGTCGGCGTTCCATGAGTCTGGAGGTAGCGCGTCGGCCGGCGGCCCGCGCCCTGCTCCTGCGCTTCGGGCCGGTGCTGCTGCTGGCGGCCCTGGCCATCGCCGCCTGGGCCAGCGGCCTGCTGCAGCACCTGAACCTCGACGAACTGGCCGCGCGGCGCGCCCTCCTGCAGACCGAGGCGGCGGCGCAGCCCCTCGCCAGCGCCCTGGTCTTCCTGGCGGCGATGACCGGCGGCGTCGCCCTGTGCCTGCCGGTGGTGCTGCTACTGGCCATGGTCGGCGGCTTCCTGTTCGGGGTCGTCCCGGGGGGGCTGCTCACGGCCGCGGGCCTCACCCTCGGCAGCCTGCTGACGTTCGCGGTGTGCCGCACGGCCGCCGGCGACGGGCTGGGGCGCTGGGCGGGAGCCCGCATCGCCCGCATGCAGGCCGGCGCCCGGTCCAACCCCTTCGCCCTGGTCCTGACCCTGCGCCTGGTCCCGGGGATGCCCTTCTGGCTGGTCAATATCGGCGCCGCCCTGACCCGCCTTCCCCTGGGCGCCTTCGCCGCCGCCACCGCCCTCGGCGTCATCCCCAGTTCGCTGATCTACGCCAGTCTGGGCTCCGGGCTGGGGCGCATGTTCGCGGCCGGGGTGCGCCCGACGCTGGATGACCTGCTGCAGCCCCGGCTGCTGGCGCCCCTGATCGCCCTGGCTGTGCTCGCCGCCGCGCCAGCAGCCTGGCGCCAGGCGCGCAGGCGGCAGGCTCGCTGACCGCTGTCATTGCTCAAAGCCGCGCCCTGAAGTAACGGAGTCGCATGAGCGAAGCCGAGGCGGTCCCAGCTGCGCCTGAACCGGGGGCGGCCCCCGGCGGGCGGGGCGGCCCCCGGATGTGGCCGGTGGGGCTGTCCGGCCGGCTGCTGCTGCTGACCGTGCTGTTCGTGGTGCTGGCGGAACTCCTGATCCTGGGCCCGTCGCTGGCCTCCTTCCAGGAGGGCCGCCTGCTCGACAGGGTGCGCGCCGCCGAACTGGCCTCCCTGGCGGTGGAGGCGGCGCCGGACCAGATGGTCACCGACAGCATGGCCGGCCAGCTGCTGACCGGGGCCGGGGTGGTCTCGGTGGCGGTGCAGAGCGACGGCATCCGCAGACTCCTTCTCCAAGGCCCGCGCATGGCCCGCACCCCCGACCTGGTGGACCTGCGCCGACGCAACCCCGCCGCCTGGCTGGCCGAGCCGTTCCGCAGCGTGTTCGGGCGCGACGACCGCATGGTGCGGGTGGTCGCCCGTCCCAGCTTCCGCGATGGCGATTTCGTCGAGATCGTCGTGCCCAACGCGCCCCTGCGCCAGGAGCTGATGGCCAATCTGCTGGGCATCCTGGGCGTCACCGCCTTCGTCTCGGCGGTGGCCGGGGGCCTGGTCTACCTGACCCTCAACTCGTTCCTGGTGCAGCCGATCCGCAAGATCACCGAGGCCATGGAGCGGTTCCGCGCCGATCCCGCCGATCCCTCGGCGCGGGTCGAGCTGTCAGGGCGCCGCGACGAGATCGGCCGGGCGGAGGCGGAGCTCGACCGCATGCAGGCGGACCTGCGCGCCGCCCTGGCGTCCCGCGCGCGCCTCGCGGCCCTCGGCGAGGCGGTGGCCAAGATCAACCATGACCTGCGCAACATGCTCACCAGCGCCCAGGTGGCGTCCGAGCGCCTGGCCCTCAGCGGCGACCCCGGGGTGGCCCGGGCCATGCCGCGCCTGGAGCGGGCCCTGGACCGCGCCGTGGCCCTGGCCTCCAATGTGCTGAACTACGGCAAGAGCCAGGAACTCGCCCCGCAACTGGCGCCGACGCCCCTGCGGGCGGCGGTGGAGGCGGCCGCGGAGGACGCCGGCCTGTCGGCGGACGCCGTGCGCCTGGAGGCGGATATCCCCGCCGCCGAGACCGTCACCGCCGATCCCGAACAGCTGCACCGCATCCTGCTGAACCTGTTGCGCAACGGGCGCGAAGCCATCGAGGGCGCCCTCGGCCGCGCCCCCGGGGTCGTCAAGGTGACGGCCGAGCGGGTCGAGGGGCAGTGGCTGATCCGCGTGGCCGACAATGGTCCCGGCCTGCCCGAGCGGGCGGTGCACCGGCTGTTCCAGCCGTTCGCGGGGTCCGGCCGGCCGGACGGGGCGGGCCTCGGCCTGGCCATCGCCCGTGAACTGGCGGTGGGCCACGGCGGCGACCTGGCCTTGATCGGCACCAGCGGCGAGGGGGCGGTGTTCGAGCTGCGCCTGCCCGCGAGGGACTAGGCCCGGGCCTCAGCGGATGAGCAGGAACCAGACCGCCAAGCCGATGCCGCCCACGTGGAACAGGTCGACCATCAGCCGGTCGCGGATCGGCAGGCCGGCATAGGGGCTGGACGGTTCGGCGGGCGCGCCGCTGCCCACGCGCGGGAAATAGGTCTCGATGCGGGCGATGTCGGTCACGGGAAGCTCCTGCCTTGGCCCATGAGCATCCGCCCGCCGGATGAAAATTCCCTGAGCCAACAGGCTTAAGAGAGTGTTCGCGTACCGATCAGGACTCAGATGCGGCCCGCTCGCCCCGCAGCTCGCCACTAGCCTTCGCCCCTCACAGCAAGGGAATGGCGGCCATGGGTCGGGTGTATCGGGGCGTGCTGTCCTACAGGCAGGACGGGGCGGTGATCGGCCGCGAGACCATCGTCGTCACCGTCCATGCGGACGGCTCGCGCACCCTCCGGTGCCTGTGCGAGATGGACACCTTCAGCCTCATCCGCGACGTGACCTACACGGTCAATGCGGCCTTCGAGGCGGTGGACTGCTTCGTGCGGGTGATCAACGAGAACGTCTTCGTCGGATCGGGCTGGTTCAACTTCACCGACGACTATGCCGAGGGCGAGAGCGTCACCGCCCTTGAAGGGCGCGTCACCCAGAGGGTCCGCACCCCCGGCCGCACCAAGCTGTTCGGCAGCCACCCGATCGCCATGGACATCCTCAAGTGCGCCCACACCCCGGCCGAGCGCCCCGGCGAGGTGCAGCCCCTGACCAACTGCTTCTCCAGCTCCCTGATCCCCAACGGCGCCGGCGGCCCGACCCTGACCGCCAAGACCTATGACATGACCTACGTCGGACCCGTCACCAAGACGGTGCGGGCCGGGACCTTCGAGTGCCTGAACTACCAGTGGAACACCCACACCGGCCGCACCCTGGACATGTACACCGTGCCCGGCGACTGGCTGCCGGTGCTCACCGTGGTGCCGGAGCGCGGCCGCGAGTTCGAACTGGTGGAGTACGAGGAGCTGAGCCCCGCGGCGGCGGTGATCCTCTAGGCCGCCCCGCCGGTCCGGAGCCGCGAGGCCGCCTGGCCGCCCACATGCACCGTCTGCCGCGCGACCACGGGGGTCGCCGCCGTCATCAGGGGCTCGCCGGTGTTGAGGTTGCGGTCCCAGCGGGGGAAGGAGCTGGAGGTCACCTGGATGCCGATGCGGTGGTCGGGGGCAAAGGCATAGTGGGTCGCCCACAGGTCGACCTCCACCTTCTGCGGCCCCTGGCCCTGGGGCAGGGGCACCCGGCGGATGCCGTCGGTGACGCCGATCTGGCGGCCGTCCGGCGCGATGTCGAGCAGGCGCACCACGAAGTCGGTGCACGGCGCGCTGCTCTCGACCCATAGCTCGGCGGTCACCCAGTCGGCGATGGTCACCGGCTCATCCAGCACCGGACCCTGGAACAGCAGCACGTCCGGGCGCGCCGACAGAGGGGCCTGGTCGCGCGGGCCGGCCTGGAAATGGCCGCCCATCAGGGTGGCGCCGCCGATGGTCGGCGCGGGATCCTCCGGATCATAGGCGAAGGCGCAGGTCCCCGCCGCGCCCGCCTGCGGCGTCAGGCCGCCGTCGGCGGACAGGTAGAAGGCGGCGGCGGGGGTCTGCGGCTCGGGAAAGACGTCCCCGTCGCGCCAGGCGTTGGTTCCCATGGCGAAGACCCGCGCCCGGTGGGCGGGGCGGCGTTCCCCGACCAGGGTGTCGGAGAACCAGCTGAGCAGCACCTCGCCGAGGGCCTCGCCGCCGACGCCCGGCCGGGTCGCGTCGTGGCCGAAGTCCAGCGCGCCCACCTGTCCGGTGTGATTGGCGTGGGACCAGGGGGTGATCAGCAGCTCGCTCGCTAGGCCGGCGGCGCGATCCCTATGGAACTCGCGGATCATGCCGCCAAGGAAGGCGTCGAACCATCCGGCGACCCACAGGGCCGGAATGTCGTGGCGCCGGCCCTCGGGGATCATCGGCGGCGCGTCGAAGTCGCCGCGGTCGGCGGCGTCGAGATAGTCGAACACCTCGCAGTCCGGGGCGTATTTGCGCAGCAGCGGCTGCTCGCCCAGGGGCAGGGGACTGTAGAGGCGGGCGTCGAGGGCCGTCAGGTCGGCCGCCGCCTCGGCGATCAGGGCCCGGGCGGCGTCCCGGTCGCCGATGCGGCGCTCGATGCGGTTGGCCATGTTCATCATCGTCCAGCGCAGCAGCTTGCCGAGTTCCAGCGCCCCGCCCCGGAAGCTCTGCCCCTCGGTGGGATCGCGCCAGCACAGCATGGGCGCGATGGCCCGCAGGGACGGGGGCCGCAGGGACGCCGCCGCCAGCAGCGCCGCGCCCTGGTAGGAGGCGCCGTACATCCCCACGGCCCCGTTGCAGTAGGGCAGGGCCGCCGCCCATTCGACCGCCGCGGCCCCGTCGGCGGCGTCCCGCTCATAGGGGCGCCAGTCGCCCCCGGACGCGTAGCGCCCGCGGACGTCCTGGGTGATGACCACGAAGCCCGCGCGCACCGCGGCGGCCGGGTCGATCACATGGATCTGCGGGGCGTCGTCCTTGCCGTAGGGGGTCCGCGCCAGCAGCACCGGCCGCGGCCCGGCGGCGGGGTCGCGATAGACCGTGGAGACGAGGCGCACGCCGTCAGGGGCGGACATGGTCGCCGCGCGATCGATGATCATCTCGTTGGGGGTGGGCATGGTCAGGACCTCCGCATCAAGGGTCGCCCCCAATCTCTCCCGCGCCGGGGCGGCCCGAGGGACTGAGTCATGTTTGATCGGTGCATGATCAGACCGAACGGATGCGGCGGCCCCTGATCGTTAGACGACCAGTCCCGTGTCATCCCACCGGTCGTTCCAGACCCTTTGTTAGCGTCAGGAGGTCCAGGGTCCAAACGGCTTGACGGACCAGCAGGCGGACCACAGTATCGCCAAATGGACCGGCCTGACCGATGGTCGGTCACACAGCGGAGGGGAATGCCGTGATCAAACGAGACAGATTGGCGATCAGATTGTTGGCGGGAGCGGCGCTGGCCGGCCTCCAGCTCGCCGGCTCGGCCGGCCAGGCGGCCGCCCAGTCCAACAGCTCGGCCATCGAGGAGGTGGTCGTCACCGCGCGCAAGCAGACCGAGACGGTGATCTCGGTGCCCGTCGCCGTGACCGCCCTGACCGCCGAAGCCATCGAGGACCGCGGCATCACCGACTACAATTCGCTGCAGGACTTCACCCCGGCCTTCAAGGCCGGCAAGCAGTCCACCAACCGCAACGACCGGGGCTACCAGGTGTTCGTGATGCGGGGGATGAACCCCGGCTCCGACCTGCCCAGCCGCACCGGCACCTCGGTGTTTGTGGACGGCGTGCCCATCGGCAACGGCGCCACCGCCGGCCTGACGGACGTGGAACGGCTGGAGGTCGTGGCCGGGCCGCAGAGCGCCTACTACGGCCGCTCCACCTTCTCCGGCGCGGTGAACTTCATCACCCGTCCCCCCGGCTTCGAGTTCAAGCAGAACCTGGAGTTCACCTACGGCCGGTTCAACACCACCGAGCTGAAGGCGGGGGTCGAGGGGCCGATCATCCCCGACATGCTCGCCGGGCGCCTGAGCGGGCGCTACTACAAGACCGACGGCCAATACAAGAACTTCGGCTATACCGGCAATCTCGGGTCTGAAGAGACCAAGTCGATCACCGGCTCGCTGTATTTCACCCCGACATCCTCGACCAAGATCCGCGCCCAGGGCACCACCTGGACCGACGAGGATGGGGCTCCCGCCGTGGGCCAGCTCTATGCGGTCGACTACAACTGTCGCACGCCCACCGCCGGCGCCGCCAACAACTACATCTGCGGCGCCGTGGGCTCGGTGCCGGCCAACCGGATCACACAGCAGACCCAGGTCCCGGCCAACGTCTTCGATATCCTGAACCGCTCGGCCACGGTGAACACCGACGACCTGTTCAACAACATCGGCCTGCACCGCCGGGCCTATGAGTTCCACTCCTCGGCCACCCAGGGCCTGCCCGCCGGCTACACCCTCGACGCCAACTTCAGCTTCTTCAGCAGCCGGATGACCTTCCTGACCGACACGGCGATCCGTGACGGCCGCGGCACCCCCAACCCCAATTTCGGCGTCATCGCCGGGGTGGTGCCCTATTTCTCGCGCACCGCGCTCGGCCAGTCCTACTTCCAGGACACCTCGGGCGAGGTGCGGGTGTCGTCGCCGCAGACCCAGCGCCTGACCTGGCTGGTGGGGATCAACGGCTACCGCGCCCGCGAGTGGCGGGTGACCAACGCCTTCGGCAACGCCGGCTTCGCCCTGACAGTGCCGCGCGGGGTGGACGGCAACAACACCGTCGGCGTGTTTGGCGCGGCCAGCTTCAAGTTCACCGACGCGATCTCGCTCAGCGTCGAAGGCCGGCGGCAGTCCGACGAAATCCAGCAGCGCACCCCCGCCTCGAACCTGGCGTTCAAGGCCACCTTCACCTCCTTCACCCCGCGGGTGATCCTCAGCTACAACCCCAACCCCAACCTCAACATCTACGCCTCCTACGCCGAGGGCAGCCGCCCGGGCACCTTCAACAGCTCGCTCTTCGCCCTGCCCGCCGCCGCCCAGGCGCAGGTGCAGGCTCAGCTGACCGTGCCGGTGGCGGTGGACGAGGAAAAGGTGGCCATGTACGAGGTCGGCGTGAAGGGGAACTTCCTCGACCGCCGCCTGCGCATCCTGTCGGCCTTCTACAGCGGCGAGTGGACGGGCCGTCAGGTCAGCCAGCGCTTCACCTACTTCAACCCCACGGTCCAGCAGGCCACCGTCGTCATCGGCGGCAGTGAGGTGAAGGTCTATGGGGTCGAGCTGGAGGCCAGCTTCCGCGCCACGCCGGAACTGACCCTGGAGGGGACCTTCGACTTCGCCGGCACCAAGATCGACAAGACCATCGACCTGATCAGCCTGCAGCTACTGGGCACCTCCAACCCCGTCGGCAACCGCCTGCCCCGCTACCCGGTGACGTCCGGATCGCTGTCGGTGGCCTATGAGCGCGAGGTGCGGCCCGGGATGAACGGCTTCGCCCGCATCGATTACCTCTACAGCGGCAAGCAGTTCGACAGCGAAGCCAACCTGACCTGGACCGCCCCGTCCAACCGCATCAACCTGCGGGCGGGGGTGGACCGCGAGCAGTACAGGATCGAGCTGTTCGGCCTGAACGTTTTGGACGACGACGCGCCGATGAACCTTACCCGCAGCACCGACACCTATACGGGGGCCAACACCATCGCCCTGTCGCCGCCCGACCGGGCGACCTACGGAATCCGCGTGGTGTTCCGCAACTAGTTCGCCTGCCGGCCCTTGGGGCCGGTCCAACGACCGCGTAGGATTGTTGCATGACCGAAGGCGCCGCCGTCATTCCCAGGCCCATCGCCGCCCTGCCGGCCAACCGCCTGTGGATGACGCGGATCGGCTTCCTGCTGGGCGCCGTAGGCCCCGCCGTGGGCTTCCAGGTCGTCACCGTTCTGATGCTGCGCTACCTCACCGACAGCCTCGCCATCTCGGCGGTGGTGGCGGGCAGCATGCTGGCCCTGACCAAGCTGTTCGATGCGGTGATCGACCCCTTGGTGGGTTGGGCCAGCGACAAGACGCGCACCCCCATGGGGCGGCGACGGCCCTATCTGATCGCGGGGGCGGCCCTGCTGCCCCTGTCGGTGGCGATGCTGTTCAACACCCCCGACATGTCGGCCGGCCTGACCATCGCCGCCATCAGCCTCTTCCTGATGATCAACGGCGTCGGCTATTCGGCCTTCACCGTGCCCTATATCGCCATCGCCTCGGAGATCACCGACGACTACCACGAACGGTCGATGCTGATGTCGTTCCGGGTTTACGGCGGCACCATCGGCCTGATGCTGGCGTCCACAGGCGCCCCGTGGCTGCTGGCCCTGTGGGGGGCCGGGCGGGAGGGCCACGGCCAGATGGCCTGGATCCTGGCCGCCATCGTGCTGGTCACCCTGGTGATCGCGGTGCTGATGATCCCCGAGCCGGCGCACGACGGCCTCGTCCAGCCGCGGATGGGCTTTCGCCGGCGCTTCACGGTGGCCTGGGACAACAAGCCCTTCCGCCGGGTGATCCTGGCCCATGTCGGCTTCCAGATCGGCGTCGGCGCGGTGATGGTCTGCACCGCCTATTTCTCGCGCCAGGTGCTCAAGGTCTCGGACGTGTGGCTGGGATCCTTCTACCTGGCCAAGACCGTCGGCAACCTGGTCTCCGTGCCCATGTGGCTGTGGGTGGCCAAGCGCATCGACAAGAAGCACGCCTACCTCGCCGCCCTCGGCATCTACGGCGTCCTGAACCTGTCCTGGCTGTTCGCCGGCCCCACCGAGCCGACCGTGCTGATGTTCGGCCGGATGTTCGCCATCGGCCTGGCCATGGGCGGCTGCGTCCTGCTCAGCTATTCGATCCTCACCGACGTGATCCGTTACGACACCCTGCGGACCGGGCTTCGCCAGGAAGGCGCCTTCTCCGGGGTGGTCAGCTTCGTCGACAAGACCTTCCAGGCGGCCGGCGTCGCCCTGGTCGGTTACCTGCTGTCGTCCATGGGCTATCTGTCCTCGACCAAGAGCGTGCAGACGGAGCAGCCCGCTTCCGCCATCACCGCCATCTATATCGGCTTCTCGGCCATCCCCGCCTGCGCCGCCCTGGCCTGCATCCTGGCCATGATCGGCTACAATCTGAAGCAGGCCGACTTCGAGCCGGCCAAGACCTGATGGCCGGGCTCGACCCCGCCGTGGTGGACGCCCTGCCGTCGGTGCGCGCGGCGGTGAACTATCTCGTGCCCACGGATGAGAAGCCCTACGCCCATGTGTCCACTGTCCCGCCGGGGGTGCCGCCGCGCCGGGAGGTCATCGAGGCGGTCGAGGTGACCATTCGGGACGTCCGGCCGATCGCGGGCAGCCTCACCTTGGACGATCAGGGCTTCGTCCTGCGGCGCCACCCGACGGCGGTCACCGACTTCTACGACGCGGCCCAGCTGCGCGACCTATACCGCGACGAGGTGGCCGCCCTGGTCGCCGATCTCACCGGGGCGGACAAGATCGTGGTCTATGGCCACACCACCCGGTCGCTGCCGCGGGCCGCGCAGGGGATCAAGGATATGCGCGAGCCGGTGCGCCATGTGCACAACGACTACTCCGCCCTGTCCGGCGCCCAGCTGCTGCACGACCATCTGGATGCCGACGAGGCCGCCGCCCGCGCCGGACGGCGGTTCGCCCAGTACAACGTCTGGCGGCCGATGTTCGGACCCCTCGAGCACACGCCCCTGGCAGTGCTCGACGCCAGCACCCTCGGCGCCGGCGACCTGGTGGCGGCCGATCTGATCTACCCCGACAAGCTCAGCGAGACCTTCAGCGTGGCCCGCAACCCGGCCCACCGCTGGTTCTACGTCCCCCGCATGGAGCGGGACGAGGCGCTGGTGTTCAAATGCTTCGATTCCGATCCGGCGGTGACGGCGCGGTTCACCCCCCACACGGCGTTCGACGACCCGGCCATGCCGGCCGACGCGCGCCCGCGCGAGAGCATCGAGTTCCGCGCCCTCGCCCTGTTCTGACGCCTACTGCGCCACGTAGCCGCCATCCGCGGAGATGGCGGTCCCGTGCACATTGGACGCGGCGTCCGAGCACAGGAACAGCACCACCCCGGCGATCTCCTCGGCCCGGGCCCAGCGGCCGGTGGCCGGATAGGCGGCCTGGTTGCGGCGATCCCAGTCCTCGGGCGAGAAGGTGGCCCGGTAACGCAGGGTGTTGTCGGTCTCCACGCCGCCGGGGCAGACCGCGTTCACCCGCACCCCCGCCTGGCCATAGTCGATCGCCGCGCTCTTGGTCAGGCCGATCACCGCGTGCTTGGAGGCGGCATAGGCGCCCTTGAACGGCTGGGCGACCAGGCCCAGCATCGAGGCGTTGTTGACGATGCAGCCGCCGCCGCGCTCGAGCATGGCCGGGATGGCGTGCTTCATCCCCAGCCAGACCCCGCGGACATTGACGCGAAGGATCTCGTCGAAGCTGTCCTCGTCGACATCCGCCAGCCGTTTGCCCTGAATGCCCGACACGCCGGCGTTGTTGAACAGGATGTCGAGGCGGCCGAAGGCCTCCACGGTCGCCGCCATCAATCGGGCGACTTCCTCGCCCGCGCCCATGTCCACGGTGACGGCCAGGGCCTGTGCGCCGGCCGCCTGGACGCGGGCCGCCGCGGCCTGCGCCGTCTCGCCGTTGCGGTCGGCGACGACCACGGCCGCCCCGCGTTCGGCGAAGGCCAGGGCGGTGGCCAGGCCGATGCCCGAGCCGCCGCCGGTGACCACCGCGACCTTGCCGTCGAACCGGTCCCAGCCCATCACCAGACCTCCGGGACGCCGCCCAGGGACGGGTCGACCACGAACCGGTTCGGCGGACGGTCAAGGCCCAGGTGCTCGCGCAGGGTCGAGCCCTCGTAGTCGCGCCGGAACAGGCCGCGCGCCTGCAGCAGCGGCACCACCTGGTCGACGAAGGTCTCCAGCCCGCCCGGGAAGTAGGCCGGCGAGATGACGAAGCCGTCGGCCGCGCCGCCGGTGAACCAGGCCTCCAGCTCGTCGGCGACCTGCTCAGGCGTGCCCACGCTGGTGCGGCTGGTGCGGCCGGCGGCGATCCGCTTGGCCACCTCGGCGATGGTCAGCTTCTCGCGCGCGGCCAGTTCGATCACCCGCTCGCGCCCCGACTGCGACCCCTTTGTCGGCGGGATCGGCGGCAAGGGGCCGTCCAGCGGATAGCCCGACAGGTCGCAGTTGCCGAGCATCACCTGCAGGAAGCTGACCGCCAGGACCGGGTCGATGGCGTCGTCGAGCTGACGCTGCAGGGCGCGCGCGGCCTCTGGGGTCTCGCCGATGATCGGCGTGATCGCGGGGAGGATCTTGAGCTGGCCGGGGACGCGGCCGTGCTCGGCGGCCAGGGCCTTCATCTCGCCATAGAAGCGGGCGGCGGTCTCGATCGAGGGGTGGGAGGTGAAGATCACCTCGGCGTATTTGGCCGCGAACCGGCGGCCGGTGTCCGAGGCCCCGGCCTGCACCAGGACCGGATGGCCCTGCGGGCCGCGCGGCGTGGTCAGCGGTCCGGCCACCGAGAAATGGTCGCCGCGGTGGTTCAGGGCGTGCAGCTTGCGGGTGTCGACATACTGTCCCGACGCCTTGTCGGCGATCACCGCGCCGTCCTCCCAGGTGTCCCACAGGCCGCAGACCACATCCACGAACTCGTCGGCGCGGGCGTAGCGCTCCTCGTGCCCATAGTGGCTGTCGCGGCCGAAGTTGTGGGCCTCGTTCTCGGTGTGGGAGGTGACGATGTTCCAGCCCGCCCGGCCGCCGCTCAGATGGTCGACGGAGGCGAAGCGGCGGGCCAGGGAATAGGGCTCGTTGTAGCTGGTGGAGGCGGTGGCGATCAGCCCCACCTTGTCGGTGACCATGGCCAGGGCCGACAGCAGGGTGAGGGGATCCAGCTTGGCGGCCTCGGTGCGGCCGAAGGCTTCCTCGCCCTCGACCCGGCGGAAGCCCTGGGCGTCGGCGAAGAAGATGGCGTCGAACTTGCCCCGTTCGGCGGTCTGCGCCAGATGGCGGAAATAGGCCGGGTCTGTGAGGGCCGCGGGCCAGGCGTCCGGATGCCGCCAGCCGCCCAGGTGCCCGCCTGTTTGCTGCAGGAAGGCGAGGAGGTTCATGGTCATGGCCGCAGAATGGATCGGAGCGGGTTTCGGGGCCTCTAGGATGACGCGGCTGACCGCCAGACGACAAGGAAAATTGTGCCATTCTGCGGCATGCGGGTCCGACATTCGGACTGTTCGGGCGGCTGCAAGGGAGTAGACTGACCCCACCCAGTCTCAACGATCGGAACCATGACGCAAAGGGAAATGCAGACACAGACGACCATCGGCGCTCTGCGGGCCAGCTTCGCGGGCGCGGGCGCCACCACCGTCTACCTGCACGGCGGCCTGCTCGACCGGTCGATGTTCGCCCCGCAGTTGGGCGCCTTTGCGGGACGGCGGGGCGTCGCCCTGGACCTGCCCGGTTTTGGCGAGTCCGCCCCCCAGCCCGGTCCCATGACCCTGGAGGGCCTGGCGCGATCGGCGGCGGACGCCCTGGATACCCTGCCGGCGCCCTGGGACCTCGTCGGCCTCAGCCTGGGCGCGGGGGTGGCGGTGGAGATCGCGCGTCTGCGCCCCGCCGCCGTGCGCAGCCTGTGCCTGATCAGCGCCGGGCGGGCGGTGCGGCGGCGGCCGGACGAGGTCCAGGCGATGAAGGATCGCCTCGCCGCCGAAGGCCGGGCGGCCATGGCCCGGGGCTTCGCCGGAAGGATGATGGCGCCCGGCGCCGATCCTGGCCTTGCCCGCCGGGTGGAGGCCATGGCCCTGGCCCCCTCGGACGAGACTGTGGGCGCCCTCTACGACCTGCTCGCCGACTATCCGCCGGTGCTGGACAGGGCCGCGGCCCTCCCGGTTCCCCTGCTGATCATCGCCGGCGCCCTCGACGCCAACGTCGACCCCGACCGGTTGCGGGCCATGGCCTCGCCAGAGCCCCGGTGCGCGGTGCTGATCGCCGAGGACTGCGGCCACCTGCCCAATCTGGAGCGCCCCGCCGAGGTCAATGCGGCCCTGGCGGCCTTCTGGCGCAGCATCGACGGAGGCGTGACCGCGTGAGCATCGAACAGACGCTGAAGGACGACACCCGCGCCTGGCTGCGCGCCAACAGCAACTGGGGCCGCTGGGGCGATGACGACCAGCAGGGCGCCGTCAACCTGATCACCCCGCAGAAGCGGCTGGAGGCGGCGGCGGCGGTGCGCACCGGCCGCAGCCTCTCCCTGGCGCGCCCGCTGAACACCGCGCCCGGGCCGCACAATCCCCAGCCCGTGCAACATTTCGTGCGCTGGTTCACGCGATCGGCGGAGGAGGGCGGCGGGGCCGGGGACTTCATCGGCCTGCACATCCACGGCTATCAGGTGACCCACATCGACGCCCTGTGCCACGGCTGGGGCGAGCGGGGCATGTGGGGCGGGCGCGACCCCATGCAGAGCCTGTCGCCCCAGGCCGCCCGCTGGGGCGCGGTGCACCACTGGAAAGACGGCATCGTCACCCGCGGGGTTCTCCTGGACGTGGCCCGTCACCGGGGCCTGCCGCACGTGCCCTTCAACGAGCCGGTCCATGCCGACGAGCTGCGCCAGGTGGCGCAGGCGCAGGGCGTCGAGGTGAGGCCCGGCGACGCCCTGGTCATCCACTGCGGCCGCGACGCCCTGGAGCGCGAGCGGCCCGACTGGAACCCCAACACCGACGGCCATCCGGGTCTCAGCGTCTCGGCCCTGCGCTTCATCCGCCAGCATGACGTCGCCGTCCTGGTCTGGGACCTGATGGACGCCCAGCCCTATGAGCTCGGCTGGCCGCTGGTCCCGCATGCCGCCCTGCACGAGTTCGGCGTGCCGCTGGTGGATAATTGCGCCCTGGGCGCGCTGGCCGATGCCTGTGCGGCGGAAGCGCGGTATGACTTCATGCTGACCATCGCGCCCCTGGTGCTGGAAGGCGGCACCGGCTCGCCGGTCAATCCCATAGCCTTGCTTTGAAGGTGGCTCGATGAGCGAAGCGGTCCAGAGCGTCCAGAGGGCGGCGGACATCCTCAAGGTCGTCGGCGCCAAGGGCGGGCGCGGGGTGCGTCTGGCCGACGTGGTGGCCGCCACCGGTCTGCAGAAGTCCACCGCCCTGCGGCTGCTGTCGGCCCTGGTCAAGACCGGGCTGCTGGACCAGGACGACGACAGCCGCGCCTATTACCTCGGCTTTGAGACCGTGGCACTGGGCGAGACCGCCGCCAACCGCTTCGGCCTCGCCGACATGGCCATGGACAGCATCGACCGGCTGGTCGCGGCCACCGACGACACCGTCTATCTGTCGGTCCGGCACGGGGACTATTTTGTCTGCATCGCCCGCGCCATCGGCGCCTATCCGATCAAGACGCTGACCCTGGAAATTGGCGACCGCCGGCCGCTCGGGGCGGGAGCCGGCTCCCTCGCCATCCTCGCCTTTCTGTCCTCTGACGAAATCGACGCCGTGGTCCGGGCCAATGCGGGCGTGGCCGACCGGCTGCCGGCGATCAAGCCCCAGGGCCTGCTCGAGGATCTGCAGGATATCCGGGCCAAGGGCTTTGCCCGGACGGACGGACGGGTGGTCCCGGGGCTGAGCGCCCTGGCGGTTCCGGTGATGGGCCTGGGCGGGGTGGCCGTGGCGGCGCTGAGCATTCAGGCGGTCTCGTCCCGTCTCGAGGCGCCGCGCGCCGCCGAGATCCTGGCCTTGCTGCAGGCCGAGGCCGAGGCCCTGTCGCGCAAGCTCGAGCATGGCAACGGCCAGCTCAGCCCGCGCACCTTGAGGCGGATGAGCACCCCCTCGCTGAAGATGGCCGGCTGAGGCGCGGCCCATGCGCGCTGACCGGACAGCCTTGCTGGTTCTGGACCTGCAGGACGGGCTCCTGGGACGGTCGTTCGCGCCGCTCTCCGGCCAGATCGTCCTTGAACGGAGTATAGCCCTGGCCGGGGCCATGCGCGCCGCGGGCGCCTTTGTGATCGTCTCGCGGGTGGCGTGGGCGGCCGACTTCGCCGACAGCGTCCGCCGTCCCGTGGAGCAGCCGATGCCGGTCTCCGCCCAGGGCATGGCCCCGGGCTGGGCCGACCTGCCGCCGGCCCTGGAAGCCGGGGCCGACCTGGTGATCACCCGCCGTCAGTGGGGCGCCTTCCACGGCACGGAGCTGGACCTGCAATTGCGCCGCCGGGGGATCGACACCCTGGTGCTGGCGGGCGTCACCACCAACTTCGGCATCGAGTCCTCCGCCCGCGCCGCCCATGAGCATAACTACGGCGTGGTGTTCGCCATGGACTGCATCAGCGGCATCCGCGCCGACCTGCACGATTTCGCCGCCGAACACATCTTCCCCCGGGTGGGCTTGCTGCGCACCCGCGACCAGATCCTCGCGGAGATCACGGGTTAGGCGCCGCGGTCAGGTCCGACTCCTTCAGCCGGTAGCCGAGCATCGCCAGCACGCAGACCAGGGCGGCGGTCCCCGGGATGGCGGAGAAGGCGATGTAGATGGCGGTCACTGCGCTGGCCGGCTGCTGCACCTGGGCCCCGTGCAGGGACGACAGATAGCCCATGGACGACAGCAGATAGCCAACGAAGGCCACCCCGGCGGCCTGGAAGGCCTTGTCGATGAAGCTGGTGACGCCTGAGAACACCCCCTCCTGGCGCATGCCGGTGCGCAGGGTGTCATAGCGGATCACGTCGGTGAGGATCGAATAGCTGAGCAGCAGGGCGCCGCCCATGGCGATGCCGATGGCGAACAGGCGGGCGAACATCAGCACGATCGGTTCTCCCGGCCCGGCGAACACCCAGCTGAGGTTCAGCAGGCCGTAGGCGATGAGGGCGGCGATATAGGTCCATTTCTTGTCCAGGCGCCGGGCCAGCCGCAGGAAGATCGGCACGGCCACCAGGTTGCCGGCCACCTTGGCCAGGTAGAAGGACCCCAGCCAGACGTCCGACAGGTGCAGGACGTGGCGGGAGAAGTAGGCGGTGGAGACGGTGACGCCGCCCACCCCGATCTGGAAGGCGATGTGCGAGAGCACCACCAGTCGGAACGGCGTGTTGGCCCAGGCCAGGGCAAGGCGCCGCTTCAGCGGAACCCGCGGCTGGCGGGCGCCGTCGTGGGCGGGCTCGGGCATGAACACCACCGCCAGGGCCAGGGCGACCAGCAGCACGACGGACAGAACCAGCCCCATGTGGCCGTGGGCCGCCCGGTCCGAGCCCCAGTAGGCCAGCAGCCACGGGGCGGCGGTGGCGGCGATCATCAGCCCCACCGATCCGCCGTAGACCCGGAAGGACATCAGCACCGACCGCTCGTGATAGTCGTCGGTGAGTTCCGCCACGCTGGCGACATAGGGCACCACGAAGGCCGAATAGCCGGTCCCGTGCAGCAACAGCAGCAGGCCGATGATGGCCACGGTGGCGCCGCTCGCCATCGGCGGCAGGTTGAACATCAGCGCCACCGACAGGGGCAGGAGGACGGTTCCGGCCATCAGGTAGGGCCGCCGGCGGCCCCAGGGGGTGCGGGTCTTGTCGCTGGCCCAGCCGATGAGGGGGTCGATGACCGCGTCATAGGCCTTGGTCAGGGCCAGCACCCCGCCCGCCAGCACCGCCGAGACGGCCAGGCTGTCGGTGAGGTAGCGCAGCAGCAGGACGGCGACGATCTGCAGCCCCGCCGCCGCGCCCATGGCGCCCAGGAAGAAGCCGAAGCGCGCCAGCCACAGACGGCGGCCGGCCAGGGGGGCGAGGGCGGCGGGCGCGGCCAAGGCCCTCAGGCCGACTTCAGGGCCGGGGGCCTGCCCTCGTCCCGCGCGGCCACCGCCGCGCGCAGCTGCGGGATCAGGTCCCGGCCGAACTGGGCCTGGTAGCCGAGGGGGTCGTAGCCGCCCAGGATGAAGCGGCTGACGCCGGCGTCGTAATAGTCGCAGAGGACCTGCAGGATCTGGTCGGCGGATCCCACCAGGCAGTTGGCCAGGGGCCGCCCCACCTTGATCCGGCCCAGGGCGTTCCAGGCGCAGCCTTCGCGGCTGTCGGTCATGGCCGCGTCCATGGCGCGGGCCATGGCGGCCTCGACGCTTTCGCCGCCCCGGATCTCCAGGCGCCCCTGGCCGTGCAGCTCCTCGACCAGGTGGCGCAGCAGGCCCTCGGCATAGGCCCAGGCCTCGGCCTCGGTGGGGCCGATGATCACCCGGGTGGACACCAGCACCTCCAGGGCGCGTCCGTGCCGGGCGGCCTCGGCGCGGACGCGGGCGGCCATCTGCCCGGTCTTCGCCACCGACTGGCTCTGCAGGGCATAGACGTCGGCGACCCGCGCGCCCATCTCCACCGCCTTGTCCGAACTGCCCCCCCAGAAGACCGGGATGGCGGGCTGCACGGGCTTGACCGCGGCGAAGGCGCCGCGGGCCTGGTAGAAGGCGCCTTCGTGGTCGAAGGGCGCCGGCTCGGCCCACATCCGCTTCATCAGCGCGACATATTCGGCCGAGCGCTCATAGCGGACCTCCTTGGTGAGGAAGTCGCCGTCCGCCTGCAGCTCGACATCCTGGGTGCCGGTGATGATGTGCGCCCCGCAGCGCCCGCCGCTCAGCCTGTCTATGGTGGCCATCATCCGCGCCGCCATGGTCGGGGCGATGAACCCCGGCCGGTGGGCGATCATCAGCTTCAGCCGCTCGGTGTGGGCGGCGACCCAGGTGGCGATCGAGATATTGTCTGGATAGACCGAGGTGTTGGCGATCAGCACCCGGTCGAACCCCGCCGCCTCGTGCGCCCGGGCGGAGGCCAGCATGAAGTCCATGTCGAAGCTGGCGACGGGATCGGCGAACACCTCGGTGTATCGCCGGTGCGGCAGCATGCCGATGATCTCGACGGGCACGGGCGAATCTCCTGTGGGCGGCGCCCCTATTCGGCGGCTTGCGGCAGCTCGGCGGCCAGCAGCTCGCGCGGCAGGCTCCAGGCCTCGGACACCCCCTGGAACACGCGCAGGGTGCGCCGCTTGCTGGGCACGATGGGCGGGCGCATGTGCTGCAGGCCGACGTTGTCCCAGATGACGATGTCGCCGGTCTTCCAGTGGTGCTCGTAGACGAACGGTTCCTGGTGGGCGTGGGCGTAGAGACGCGCCAGCAGGGCCTCGGACTCGTCGGCCGCCAGGCCGACCACCGCCGAGGTGAAGTTCGGATTGACGTAGAGGCAGCGCCGCCCCGTGTCCGGGTGGGCCAGGACCACCGGGTGGATCGAGGAGGGGGCCATGGTGTGCGACTTGCCCTCCGCCGACTTGTAGCGGCTGGAGTCGTGCAGGGCGAAGACGTTGTCGAGCTGCTTGCGCAGGGTGATCGGCAGGGTCTCCAGCGCCGCATAGGTGTCGCAGAAGAAGGTGTTGCCGGCGCCCTCCTCGAACTCCAGGGCCTCCAGGCAGCTGATGGTCTTAAGGCGCGGCAGGTCGGCCTGGTCGTTGTGCCACTCCAGCTCCCGGTTGCCGAGGCCGCCGACCTTCTTGCCGTCTTCCTCGACGTTGGACAGGGTGAAGCGGGTCCCCACCTCGGCGGCGCCGTTCTCGAGATATTCGGGCACCAGGGCGGCCAGCCGGGCGAAGTGGGCCTTCACCTCGGGGGTGCGCGAGGACAGCTCGCCGAAGTCCTCGAAGAAGTTGGCGATGTCGTCGTCGCCGGGCGTGGCGTGGCCCCGGCTGACCAGCACGTGGTGCTGGGCCAGGGCGCGCTTGACGGCGACCGTCATCTGCGGCGACGGGGCGCGGAAGTCGATCCCTTCGACCAGGGCGCCGAAGGGGGCGAAGGTGCTGACGATCCTGAGTTCAGACATGAGGGTGTCTCCTGGTGCGGTCTAGACGGGCCGGTCGCCCGGCTTGACGGTGAGGGTGCGGTTGTCGGCGGCGGGCAGCATCTGCGCCGGGTCGCGGGTGACGACGATGTCGAGGACGGTGGGCGTGTCGCTGGGCCGCAGCGCGGCCTGAAGGGCGGCGTCCAGGGTCTCGGGATCCTCGACGCGGACGCCGTGGCAGCCGTAGGCCCGGGCCACGTCGGCGTAGTTGATCTCCAGCAGGTCGCTCGACTGGTAGGCGCCCTGGCCGTAGACGGCGTGCTGCAGCGCCTTCACATAGCCCGAGGCGGCGTTGTTGAGCACGATCAGCACGAAGCCCGCGCCGCAGCGCCGCGCCGTCTCCAGGTCGCCCGCCACCATGTTGAAGCCGCCGTCGCCAGTGAGGCCCACCACCGGACGCCCCGGCGCCGCCAGCTTGGCCCCCAGGGCTCCGGGCAGGCCGTAGCCGATGGAGGCCATGCCGCGCCCGGCGACGAAGCCGCGCCCCGCCTGTTTGGTGTCGTAGAGCAGCCCCGACCAGTGGCTGGCGAAGCCGCCGTCGGCCACCAGGATGCCGTCGGCCGGCATCATCGTGTTCAGCCCGCCCATGATACGACCGATGTTGATGGGCTGTTCGGTGCTGCGGTAGCGCGGCTGGGCGTCCGCCAGCCAGGCGGCCATGCGCGCGGCCACGCCGCGGCCGAAGGCCCCGTCGCCCCCGGCGCGGCCCAGGGCCTCGGCCAGGTCCTCCAGGCCGCAGCGGGCGTCTCCCCACAGGGCGACGTCGGCGGACCGCCAGCGGCCGATCTCCTCGGGGGTGATGTCCAGGTGGATCATCGTCTTGCCCGCGGGGGGCAGGGTGTAGCGCTTGGTGGCGATCTCGCCGAGCTTGCAGCCAACCACCAGAATGCAGTCGGCCTCGTCCATCAGGGCGTTGGCGATGCGGTCGTAACGGCCGAACAGGCCGGCCGACAGGGGGTGGGCGCAGGCGATCGCCCCCTTGCCGCTGAGGGTGTGGGCGACGGGGATGCTCCAGGCCTCGGCCAGGGCCTGCAGGGCCTCAGAGGCGCCGGACAGCAGCACTCCGCCGCCGGCCAGGATCATCGGCCGCGCCGCGCGGCTGAGCAGGGCGGCGGCGCGCTCGATGTCGCGGCGGTCCGGCCGGCAGCGGCGGCTTGGCGACAGGGCGCCGTCCGGTCCCACGGCCAGGTCGTCTTGCGAGAAATCGGCCTCGGCGTGGCTGATGTCCTCGGGCACGTCCACCACCACCGGCCCCGGTCGGCCCGAGGTGGCGGTGAGAAAGGCGCGGCGCATCAGCTCGGGGATGCGCTCGATCTGCTCGACGCGGATCATCTCCTTGACCACGGGGGTCAGGATTTCGACCTGACGGGTCTCCTGGGTCATGTTGCGGCGGGCATAGCCGCGGTGGGCGTCGCCGGTGATGGCCACCAGGGGCACCCCGGCGTTCATGGATTCCGCCAGGCCAGTGACGAGGTTGGTGGCCCCGGGGCCGAGGGTGGCGTCCACCACCGCCGCCTTGCCCGACACCCGCGCGGCGGCGTCGGCCGCGAAGGCGCCGGTGCGCTCGTCATTGATGAGGATGTGGCGGGCCCCCAGGGCGCGCATGCCCTCGTAATAGGGCAGCAGCTGGAAGCCGCCCATGCCGAAGGCCATGTCGACCCCGTGGCGCTGGACCATCTCGGCCAGGGCGCGGCCTCCCGACAGCTTCATGCGGTTCTCCGGACAGGGGCGGGACGGGACAGGGCGCTCACCGCGTCGCGGGCGCTGGCCCCGATGCGCACGCCCAAGGCGTGGGCGAGGGGATTGCAGGTCGAGATGACGCCATCGTCATAGGTGGACCGGGCGTCGCCGATGCGGGCGCTGTCGGCGCTCACCGCCGCCGCGGCGATGCCGCGCGCTTGCAGGGCGCCCAGCCGGGTGACTCCGGCCTGGTCGACGCCGACGCCGGCGTCGTTGAACAGGGCCGCACGCACGGGCGCCTTGACCGCGGTGTCCGGCCGCCCGCCCAGCAGGGCCCCGTGCGAGCCGGTGACGACGATGCAGCCGGCGTCGGCCTCGGAGACCAGGGAGGCGGAATCCAGCAGCCAGACCTCCGGCGGCCCGGCCTGCGCCAGGACCCGGCGCTCGGCATGGGGCGGGGCGTCGATGAACACTGCCTCGGCCCGGGCCAGGTAATCGGCGGCGGCGGCGCAGGCCTGGCCGGGGCGCACCCCGAGGGCCTCGGCCAGGGCGTTGCAGCGGCTGATCACCCCCCGGTCCATCATGTCGCGGCCGTCGCCGATGCGGGCGCTGAGGTGGCTGACCGCGGCGGCGGGCACGCCCAGGGACTGCAGCAGGCCGAGACCAGCGACGCCCGCCTCGTCGCGGCCGATCCCTGCGTCGTTGAACACCGCCGCCCGCACCCCGACCTCGACGGCCATGGCCGCGGCGATCAGCCCCCCGTGCGAACCGTTGACCACCACCGCGCCGCGAGCCTCGGCCCCGACCTTGGTGATGCTGTCGGCGAACAGGACGGCGGCCGGCATCAGGTGACCACGCCGGCGCTGGTATGGATGACCTGGCCGGTGATCTGGCGGCTGGCGGGCAGGCACAGGAACAGCACCGCGGCGGCGACGTCCTCGGGCTCGGACACCCGGTGGAAGAAGTTCTCCAGCGTGCCGGCGGCCACCGCCTCGGCCATGGCCTTGTCGTCGCGCAGGCCGCGCTGCAAGGGGGTGGCGGTCACGCCGGGGGCCACCGCGTTGACATTGATGTCGTGCTCCCCCAGCTGCGCCGCCGCGATGCGGGTCAGGGCGTTCAGGGCGGCCTTGGAGCAGCCATAGGCCAGCTTGACCCCGGCGGCCCGCGACCCGGAACTGGAGCTGATGCTGACGATGCGGCCCCCCAGGCCGCGGTCGGCCATGTGAGAGCCGATCAGGCGCATCAGCACCCGCGGCGCCCGCAGGTTGACGGCGTGGATACGGTCCCACTCTTCCTCGTCGTGGTCGAGAAGGGTCCCGCTGGCCCCGGCGATCGAATAGGCGTTGACCAGGATGTCGATGGCGCCCAGCTGCGCCAGGGCCGCCCGGACCGCCGGCTCCAGCGCGTCGTAGCGGGCGAGGTCGGCCTGCACCACGAAGGCGCCGCCGCCGATGGCCTGCGCCGTCTCGGCCGCCGCCGCGTCGTCGTGGTCCACCACGGCCACCCGCGCCCCGGCCTCGGCCAGCAGGCGGGCGCAGGCGCGGCCGATGCCGCGGCCGGCGCCGGTGACGAAGGCGGTCTTGTCAGCGAGCGGCGGCGACACGGGCCAGACCTTGGCTGGGTTGGGGGCGCGCGACGGGCAGGTCCAGATCGGACAGGGTCGGGATCACCGCATCGGCCATCAGCCGCATGGACCGGGCGCGCTGGTCGAGGGTCCCCCAGTCGCGCCCCGTGACCATCAGGAAGGTCCCGAAGCCGCCCGCCTCGGCGTGGAACGCGCGGATGTTGCGCGCCACCGTCTCGGGGGAGCCGATGAACATCAGGCCCTTTTCGAGAAGATCGTCGAAGGCCGCCGTCCGGGGGTCGGCCCCGGGCGCCACCCAGTCCTTGTAGTTCATCGGGAAGTGGGCCTGGTTGAAGGCGATATGCCGCTTCCAGTCCTCCCGCACCTCGTCGACGGCCTGGCCGTCGCTGTCGGCGACATAGACCCCGCGCACGGCGGTGACATCGCGGCGGTGGTGCTGGCCCAGGCCGTCCTCGAAGGAGGCGCCGAAGGCCGTGGCGATGCGGTCGATCTCGGCGGGCCGGGCGAATTGCGAGGTCATGATGCGGAAGCCGCGCTGGGCCGCCATCTTCAGCAGGATTGGGTTGCCGGTGGCCACCGAGATCGGCGGGCAGGGGGCCTGGATCGGCTTGGGGTACACATTGATGCCCTTGCCCTGGTAGAAGCGGCCGTCGAAGTCGAACGGCTCGGTCTCCTCGAAGGCGCGGACGATCAGGTCGATGCCCTCGACCATCATGTCGTGGGTCTGTTCCCACTGGGTGCCCCGCTGGCCCCAGCCCGAGACCGGTCCTCCGCGGCCGAAGCCGAACATGTAGCGGCCGCCGGTGAGCTGGTCGCAGACCGCCGTCTCCACGGCCACCTGGACGGGGTGGTAGAGGGCCAGCCGGCGGATGGCGGGGCCCAGGCGGATCTGGCTTGTCAGATGGGCCAGGGCGCAGATCATATGGTCGGGCGAGGGCAGGGCGTCGGGCAACCAGGGCGAGCCGGTATGCTCGCTGATCCAGGCCTCGGAAAAGCCGAGGCGGTCGCCCAGGACGATCTCGTCGATGTCCTCGCGCCAGGAGGCGGCGACATCCTGCCGCGCGCGCTGCTGGTTGCAGAACAGGCCGAATTCCATGGTCTGTCTCCCTCGGCGGCGCGATCGCTTGACGGACCGCTTTGCGGACCACAGTATCGCCAAATGGACCTTTGCTTGTCCAGTGCCTTCTTGAACTTTGCCCCCGAACCCGGCCGGAGTCCCGATGAATGACGACCTCGCCGCCACCCGCCGCGCGTGCCTGGTCGGGGCCGGCGTCCTGGCCCTGCGCCCGGGCGCGGCCATGAGCGCGGCGGCGGCCGACGTGCCGCAACTGAGCCTCGCCGACCTGCGCCGGCGCTACGCCCGGCCGGGCTCGCAATTCCTGCCGCTGGCGGGGACGTCCACGCATGTGCTGGCGGAGGGGCGCGGGCCGCTGGTGGTCCTCGTCCACGGCCATCTCAACAGCCTCAGCCTGTGGGACGGCTGGGCGCGGGACTTGGCGCGGGATCACCGGGTGGTGCGTTTCGACATGCCCGGCTATGGCCTGTCGGACGCGGGCGACCGCAAGCCGGGGCTGGAGACCAGCGTGGCGGTGCTTGACGCCCTGATGGAGCGCGAGGGGGCCGCCCCCGCCCTGATTGCCGGCCACGCCAACGGCGGGCCCGTGGCCTTCTGGTTCGCCCGGCATCGGCCCGAGCGGGTCCGCGGCGTCGCCCTGGTCAACGCCCCCTTCTTCCCCCCGACCTACCTCAGCGCCCCGCCGGCGTCGGCGGTGGCCAGCGGCGGCGCCATGAAGACCCACGGCCTGACCCTGGCCGCCACCCGGCCGTTCCTGGAGGCCCTGGTGAAGGACCGCGCCCGCCTCACCGACGCCTATGTGCGGCAGGTCTACGACCTCAATCGCCGGGCGGGGCCGCGCGACGTGCTGGGCCTGTACGGCACCAGCACGGTGCTGGCGTCGGATCGCTTCAACCCGGAGGGCGCCTCCACCGCGGACGCCCTGGCCGCCTATCCGCAGCCGGTGCTGATCCAGTGGTCGGGGACCGGCTATCTGCAGATGCAGGAGGCCGAGCGCCTGCGCGCCGCCTTCGTCCATGCGCCAGTGACGCTGCAGGTGATCGACAACGCCGGCCACTGGGCGCCCTTGGACCGGCCCCGCGAGACCGTCGCCGGCCTGCGGGCCTTCGAGGCTGGCCTGGGCTAAGGGTCAGGGCAGGGCGAGCGAGAACCGCAGGGTCGTCACGACCACGGTGTCGGCGCCCCTCAGGCCGCCCGCGCCGGCGATCACCTGCAGGTCGGGCTGCAGGCCGATGGGGCCGAGGCGGTCGGCGTAGGTGATCTCGAGGCCCTGCTCGGCGTGGGCGCTGGCGACGCCCAGGTCGCGGATGTTGGCCTGGGCGGCCTCGGACAGGGCCGCGTGATGGACGCCGATGGCGAGGGCGCTGTCGGGGCGCGAGGGGACGACGCGGTCGATGTTGACCCCGGCCTGCCAGCCGCCGCGAAAGGCCGTCGTGCGTCCGTCGGACACGCCAAGGCGGACAAAGGCCGTCCCCTGCCGCCCCTGGTCGTCGCCGAAGATACGCCCTTCCGCCAGCAGGTAGGCCCCCTGCGAGCGGCTGCCGGCCGGCTGGCCGTCCGGGGCCAGGCGGCGGATGTCAGGCTGACGGCGGCTGTAGCGCCAGGCGCCCCCGGCGATCCGGACCGGGCCGGTCCAGCCCGCTTCGGCGACCATCAGGGCGCCCTGGTCGAACCGGGTGTCGATGCCGCCCGCGTCGCCCAGGCTGGACGCGGCGGCGTCGATGGCCGCGGCCTGCATATGCAGCCCGTCCGGCCGTCCGAGGCGCACGCGAATGGCCGGGGCGGTGGATGGGAAGATCGACGGCCCGTTCGGCCCCGTCGCGGCGAGCTCCGAGCCGATGCCGAATTGCGGCCCCAGCAACAGACCCGAGGCCGCGCTGCGGTAGAATTCGCTGTTGACGTCATAGAGGCCGGCCAGCACCGAGCCGCCGCCGGCGCCGAGATCCTTTTCCACCCACAGTTCGAACAGGCGCACGCCGGCCTTGCCGACCTCGATGTTGTCGACCCCTTGCAGGGTTCCGGCGTCGTCGTTGGGCCGACCGCCGTGATTGGCCAGCACCGAGCCATGGACGCGCAGGCCGCGCCAACCCCATAGCCGGTCCAGGTCCGCGTCCGCGGAGAGGCTGAGATTATCGAGGTAGCGCGCCTTGCGGGCGCCGCCCCAGGCGGCCACGCCGCCAAGGTCGGCGGTGTAGGCGATGGCGTGGGTGATCGCGGCGGGCGGCCGCTCCAGGGGCGCCGCGGGGGCCGGGCCGGCAAGGCCGGTCGCGACCGTCGACAGGAGCATGGCAAACATCAGGACTTAGATCCGCAAGTGTCGGGAGGCGGAACTCTTCAGCCGTCGCTATTAAATAAGCGCAAAAAATGCCGTAAAGAACGAGTCATAGGAAATTTCACTTAGTTACATAATTAATACCAGTAATAAGCATTATTGCCTATATCGGTATCAATTGTGTCTTAATGGGCTGAACCGATCATGGCCTTGCCAAAGCAGGGACGAGCTATGATTCAATCCATCAAGAGCAAGATCATCGCGGCAGGGGTCGCCATACTGGTGCTGAGCGGCGCTACCGCCGCCGGAGGGCTCTGGACCGCGACGACTTTGGACTTGGCGCTGCATCGCCTGGAGGCCTCGTCCCAGGCCGTGCGCGAAGAAACCCAGGCCGACATGATGCATGACGCCATTCGCGGCGATGTGCTCTCCGCAGTGGTGTTCGGATCCACGGCGTCCGGGGCGAAATCCGAGATTTCCGGCCATGTCGCCGAGCTGCGACGCGCCCTCGCCTCCTCCGACAGGTTGACCACCGACCCGGCCAGTCGCAAGGCCATCGAAGGTCTCGGGACCGTCCTGGATAACTATACGGGAGAGGGCGAGAAAATCGTCGCCCTGGCCCGCACCGATCCCAAGGCCGCCGCCGCCCGGTTGCCGGCCTTCAACGCGGCCTTCACCCAGCTCGAGGGTCAGCTGAGTCTGGCGGGCGACGATCTACAGGCGGCGTCCGCCTACGCCACGGGGGCCGCCAACGGCCAGGCCACCTGGGCCAAGGGGCTGATGATCGGCGCCCTGGTCCTCGGTCTGGCCACGAGCGCCGGCCTGATCCTGGCCGGTCTGACCCAGGTGGTGCGGCCCCTCCTGGCCTTGACCCAGACGGTCAAGTCGATGTCGGAAGGCAAGGCGGACGTGACCCTCAGCGGCGCCGAGCGCCAGGACGAGCTCGGCTCGATCAGCCGGGCGATCCTCGCCCTGCAGGACCTGATCATTGCGCGGATGCAGGAGGCGTCCAAGGGCGCCGCCGACGCCGCCGCGATCATCGCCGCCGCCAAGCTGAGCCAGGCGGTGGTGGAGTTCGACCTGTCCGGCGCCATTATCGACGCCAACGACAAATTCCTTCAGGCCACCGGCTACGCCCTCAGCGATGTGGTCGGCCGCCACCACAGCATGTTCGTGGATCGTGACTATGCCGCATCGCCTGAATACGGCGATTTCTGGCGCCGGCTGAACGCGGGGGAGGCCATTACCGACAAGTTCACACGGCTGGGCCGCGACGACGCCAAGATCATCATCGAGGCCAGTTACAGCCCGATCCTCGGTCTGGACGGCAAGCCCTACAAGATCGTCAAGTTCGCCGCCGACATCACCGCCACGGAAACGGAGCGCGCCCGGGTGCAGGCGCTGCAGGAAGCGGTCGCCGCGGAACAGTCCATCGTCGTCAACGAGACGGCGGCGGGCCTGAGCGCCCTGGCCGCCGGCGACCTGGCGCACCGGATCACCACGGCCTTCCCGGGGGACTATGCCCGGCTGCAGACCGACTTCAACAGCGCCATGGGCAAGCTGGAAGAGGCCATGGGCGTCATCGGGGCCAACGCCTCGGCGATGCAGTCGGGAGCCGGCGAGATCAGCCAGGCCGCCGACGACCTGTCGCGCCGCACCGAGCAGCAGGCCGCCACCCTGGAGGAGACCGCCGCGGCGCTGGATGAGATCACCGCCACGGTCAAGCGCACCGCCGAGGGCGCCGAGCGCGCCGGCGCCGTGGTCACCGGGGCCAAGACCGCCGCCGAGAACAGCGGCGTCGTCGTCGGCCGCGCCGTGGCCGCCATGGGCGAGATCGAGCGCTCCTCCGACCAGATCAGCCAGATCATCGGGGTGATCGACGAGATCGCCTTCCAGACCAATCTGTTGGCCCTGAACGCCGGGGTCGAGGCGGCGCGGGCCGGGGACGCCGGCCGCGGCTTCGCGGTGGTCGCCTCCGAAGTGCGGGCCCTGGCCCAGCGCTCGGCCGAGGCGGCCAAGGAGATCAAGTCGCTGATCGCCGCCAGCAGCGGCCATGTGAAGGACGGCGTCGGCCTCGTCGGCGAGACCGGCCAGGCCCTCACCGCCATCGTCGAGCGGGTGTCGGAGATCAACGGCCTGATGGCCGAGATCACCGCCTCCGCTCAGGAGCAGGCCACCGCCCTCAGCCAGGTCAATACGGCCGTCAACCAGATGGACCAGACCACCCAGCAGAACGCCGCCATGGTCGAGCAGTCCACCGCGGCCAGCCACAACCTGTCACAGGAGGCCGAGGAGCTGGCCGTGCTGGTGGGCAAGTTCCACGTCTCCGACGACGGCCGCGGCGCCGCCCGGTCCAGCCGGACCAAGCCCAATCCCGTGCGTCAGGCCCAGTCGCGCATCGCCGACTTCGCCCGCCAGTCCGCCCCGGCCCCCGCCAGGCGCGCCGCCGGCGGCGGCGCCGCCCTCGCCCAAAGCTCAGAGCCCCAGTGGGAGCAGTTCTGAGCCCCGCGCGCGCCTGACCTCAGCGGGCCTCGTCGACCGGCGGCGCCTCGATGGTCACCGGCGAGGCTTCGGCGGCGTCGGCCCGGGCGCTGGCCGCCTGGGCCGCTAGCTGCGCCCGCTGCGCCGCCATCGCGGCGGCCTGCGCCGCTTCCTGGCTCGATTGGGTGGCGGCGTTGATCTGCGCCGCGGTCGAGGCCTGTTGCGCCGATTGCTGGGCCGCCATCATCGCCGCCGCGGTCTGGGCGTCGGCCGCCTGCGCCGAAGCGCCCTGGCCGGCCGCCGCGATAGTGGCCGTCTGAGCCGCCGCATCCGCCGCCGCCTGGGCCTCGGCCGCCCGGTTGCGACCGTTCAACAGGATGACGATGCCTATGATCCCGGCCACCACGATCGCGCCCAGCACGATCCACATGGTGCGGTTGGTCTTCTGCTCTTGTTCGACGAAGCTCATCTTTGTCCCTCACCCAGCTTGCCGCCCACCAACGTGGCCAAAGGGCGGGGGGTTCCGGCGGGGCGCGGCGCGCTTCGCGGCCCGGGGCGAAATATCTAAGTATAAATACATAGAAATGGGGCGGCGTCGTCAGCGCTGTTCCAGCCATACGTACTATAACGTATGAGTATTGACCGCATGATATACGGCTTATTGACCATTGTGACCTAACCATAGGCCATCACCGCGACCTGGGCGGCGCCGATATGCTGAATTCCAGAATTAGGGATGTTAATTATGAAGCAAAGCGCCGCGAACTGTCCATCGCGGCCCGATCGGCGGTTGGATATGCCTATGTTCAAGGCTTCCAATCAAGTCGAGCATCCCAACGTCGATGGTCCCGTGGGGCGCGCCTGTTCGAGCACGGCTTATACCAATGCTTCTGATGCTCGCGGCGCGCAAGTCAACGGACACGACCTAAAAGTATCCCCCTCCCTGATCGGTCAACCCACCTGCGGCAATTCTGGCCCGGCGTCCCTCCACAGACGCTACCAAAGCGGCCCTGCCGCCTCTCTCTCCTGCAGCGCGTAAGCATCAAAGCGCGCAAACAAGGATCGCACCATGCAGTTCTCCCATACGAAAATCGGACATAAGCTGGCGGCCGCCTTCGGCTTCATGGCCTTGATTACCGCGCTCGTCGGCGGTGTGGGCGTGGGCGAGCTTCGCGCCATCGACGCCAGTCGTACAAAGCTTGCCGCGCAGACGGCGTCCCTAGGCCATCTTCGTAACGCCAAGCTCTATATGGCGCGCCAGGAGAACAGCTTTCGCGGCTTCGTGATCAGTCGCGATCCCTACTATCTCGAACGGCTCGCCAGCCACCATGACACCTATTTGAAAGAAATGGCGGGGGCCCGTGAAGGCTACGTAGGCGACGCCATAGCCCTCGCCAAGATCGAGTCCGCCGAGACCGGCGCCGCCGCCTGGTATCGAATGATCGAGACGGCGGGCAGGCGCGTCGCCGCCGGCGGAGACATTTCGGCTGCCGCCGCCCTCGTGGGCAAGAACGGTCCAGCCGACGCGGCCATGACGCCCGTCGAAGACGCCGTTGACTCGTTGGTCGACACCGCAGTGGCCGCCAGGGCCCTGACGAGCGAAAAGCTCGAGAATGCGGTGAAGGGCGCGACCATCGCCTTGATGATTGGAGCGGCTCTGGCCGCCCTGTCCGCGGGCCTGTTGGGCTGGTTCAGCACACGCGCCATCGCCGGTCCCCTGGTCACCCTGACCGGCGTGATGGAAGACCTCGCCGCCGGACGGTTGAGCGTGGAGGTCGATGGCGTGGATCGGCGCGACGAGCTCGGCGGCATGAGCCGGTCCGTGCAGGTCTTCAAGGATCAGGCCATCGCCCTTCAGGCCTCCGCGGCCGCGGTCGAGGACGGCAAGGCGATGCTCGTCGGGGCCTACGGGGTCATGGCCATCATCGAGTTCGACCTCACCGGCAATGTGCTGGCGGCGAACCAGAATTTCCTCAAGGCCATGGGCTATTCCCTGTCCGACGTGCAGGGTCGCCATCACCAGATGTTCGTCGATCGCGACTACGCCGCCTCGCCGCAATACGTCGAATTCTGGCGGCGGCTCAACGCCGGCGAGACCATCGTCGACAAGTTCACCCGCTATGGTCGCGGGGGCGCCAAGATCATCCTCAACGCCAGCTACAGCCCGATCTTCGGTCCTGACGGCAAGCCCTACAAGATCGTCAAATTCGGCACGGACGTGACCGCTGTGGAAGTGGAGCGTGAAGAGCGCGCCGCCAGGGACGCCGCCGCGGCGCGCGAGCAGGCCGACATCGTCAACGAGACGGCGGCGGGCCTGAGCGCCCTGGCCGCCGGCGACCTGGCGCACCGGATCACCACGGCCTTCCCGGGGGACTATGCCCGGCTGCAGACCGACTTCAACAGCGCCATGGGCAAGCTGGAAGAGGCCATGGGCGTCATCGGGGCCAACGCCTCGGCGATGCAGTCGGGAGCCGGCGAGATCAGCCAGGCCGCCGACGACCTGTCGCGCCGCACCGAGCAGCAGGCCGCCACCCTGGAGGAGACCGCCGCGGCGCTGGATGAGATCACCGCCACGGTCAAGCGCACCGCCGAGGGCGCCGAGCGCGCCGGCGCCGTGGTCACCGGGGCCAAGACCGCCGCCGAGAACAGCGGCGTCGTGGTCGGCCGCGCCGTGGCCGCCATGGGCGAGATCGAGCGCTCCTCCGACCAGATCAGCCAGATCATCGGGGTGATCGACGAGATCGCCTTCCAGACCAATCTGTTGGCCCTGAACGCCGGGGTCGAGGCGGCGCGGGCCGGGGACGCCGGCCGCGGCTTCGCGGTGGTCGCCTCCGAAGTGCGGGCCCTGGCCCAGCGCTCGGCCGAGGCGGCCAAGGAGATCAAGTCGCTGATCGCCGCCAGCAGCGGCCATGTGAAGGACGGCGTCGGCCTTGTCGGCGAGACCGGCCAGGCCCTCACCGCCATCGTCGAGCGGGTGTCGGAGATCAACGGCCTGATGGCCGAGATCACCGCCTCCGCCCAGGAGCAGGCCACCGCCCTCAGCCAGGTCAATACGGCCGTCAACCAGATGGACCAGACCACCCAGCAGAACGCCGCCATGGTCGAGCAGTCCACCGCGGCCAGCCACAACCTGTCGCAGGAGGCCGAGGAGCTGGCCGTGCTGGTGGGCAAGTTCCACGTCTCCGACGACGGCCGCGGCGCCGCCCGGTCCAGCCGGACCAGGCCCAACCCCGTGCGCCAGGCCCAGTCGCGCATCGCCGACTTCGCCCGCCAGTCCGCCCCGGCTCCCGCCAGGCGCGCCGCCGGCGGCGGCGCCGCCCTCGCCCAGAGCTCAGAGCCCCAGTGGGAGCAGTTCTGATGAACGCGCACGCACCCGTCATCGCCCTGCCGGGCCGGATGGACGCCTCCACCCTGCCGCAGACCCACGCGGACGTCCTTAAGCACCGCGGCGGCGACCTCGATCTCGACGCGTCCCAGGTCGACCGCTTCGGCGCCCAGGCGCTTCAACTGATCCTGTCGGCCTTCGCCACCTGGCGGGAGGACGGCTTTCGGCTGCGGCTGCTGGATCCCAGCGAAGCGGTCCGCGGCGCCTTCGACCAACTCGGCTGCGCGCCGGCCCTGGCCACCCAAGAGGAGATTGCAGCGTGAGCATGGTCATCCTGACGGTCGACGATTCCCGAACCATGCGCGACATGCTTCGCCTGGCCCTGGCGGGAGATGAGTTCGAGGTGGTTCAGGCCGTCGATGGCCTGGACGGCCTCGATGTCCTCGGCCGCAACGATCCCGATGTGATCATCACCGACATCAACATGCCCAATCTCGACGGCTTCGGCTTCATCGAGGGCGTCCGGCGCAGCGAGCGCCACCGGTCCACGCCGATCCTGGTGCTGACCACCGAGAGCGACGGGGCCAAGAAGCAGCGCGCCCGCGACTCCGGGGCCACGGGCTGGATCGTCAAGCCGTTCGATCCGGTCAAGCTGATCGACGCCATCCGCCGCGTCGCGACCTAAGGGGACCAGACCATGGACCCGATGGAAGCCATCAAGGTCACCTTCTTCCAGGAATGCGACGAGCTGCTCGGCGACCTGGAGGCGGGGCTGCTGACCCTGGAGACGGGGGGCGGCGACTCAGAGACCGTGAACGCCGTGTTCCGCGCGGTGCATTCGGTGAAGGGCGGCGCCGGCGCCTTTGGCCTGGAGCCCCTGGTCCGGTTCGCCCACGTCTTCGAGACCACCATGGACGTGATCCGCAGCGGCGCCCTGGCGCCCGAGCCGGACGTGATCAAGGTGCTTCTGCGGGCCGCCGATCATCTGGCCGACCACGTCAACGCCGCCAAGGCGGGCGGCGCCCCGGTGGGCAGCGAAGAGTCCATCGTCGCCGAGCTGGAAGGGCTGTCCGCGGGCGCCCAAGCTCCCGCCGCCCCGCCCCCGCCCCCGGCCGACGCGGAGCCCGATTTCGGCTTCAGTCCGATGATGATCTGCCTGGATCCCGAGCCGGAGCCGGAGCCGGCGCCCGTCTGGCAGGTCTGCTTCACGCCCAAGGACGTGATGTACCGCAACGCCAACGAGGCCGCGCCGCTGCTGCGCGAACTGGCCCGTCTTGGCGCCCTGCAGGTCAGTTGCGATAGCGCGGCCGTGCCGCTGCTGGACGCCCTGGATCCCCTGGGCGCCTATCTCTCCTGGACCGTCACCCTGACCGCGCTGGATGTCACGCGCGATCGCATCGTCGAGGTTTTCGAGTTCGTCGACGGCGACTGCCTGTTCAGCGTCGAGGCGGTCGCCGCCGAACCGGCGTCGCCGGCCGTCCTCGACGCGGCCGACGCCTGGTCGCCCGTCGCGGCCGTGGCCTCACTGGCCGACGCGCCGATCGCCACGGTCGCGCCCAGCGTCCAGGCCGCCGCGGAGCCTGCGCCCGCCAACGACCCGCGGCCGGGCGACACGGCCGCGCCGCCGACCATTCGCGTCGATCTGGACCGGGTCGACCGGCTCATCGATCTGGTGGGCGAACTGGTCATCAACCAGGCCATGCTCGCCCAGCGGGTCATGGAATCGGGCGTGGCCCGATCGTCCAACATCGCCCTGGGCCTGGATGACCTCGAGCAGCTGACCCGGGAGATCCAGGACAGCGTCATGGCCATCCGCGCCCAGCCGGTGAAGTCGGTGTTCCAGCGCATGCCCCGCCTGGCGCGAGAGGTCGCGGCCATGACCGGCAAGCGCGTGCGCCTGGTCACCGAGGGCGAGGGCACCGAGGTCGACAAGACGGTGATCGAACGCCTGGCCGAGCCGCTGACGCACATGCTGCGCAACGCCATCGACCACGGCCTGGAAACCCCCGAGGAGCGGCGCGCCGCCGGCAAGCCCGAGGAAGGGGTGATCAAGCTGGCGGCCATGCACCGGTCCGGCCGCATCGTCATCGAGATCTCCGACGACGGACGCGGCATCAATCGCGACCGCGTGCGCAATATCGCCGTCCAGCGGGGCCTCATCGAGACCGACGCCGGGCTGAGCGACGAGGAGATCGACAACCTCATCTTCGCCCCGGGCTTCTCGACGGCCGAAACCATTTCCGACGTGTCCGGACGCGGGGTCGGCATGGACGTTGTCAAGCGCTCGATCCAGGCCCTGGGCGGCCGCATCACCATCGTGTCGCGTCCGGGTCAGGGCTCGACCTTCACCCTCAGCCTGCCGCTGACCCTGGCGGTGCTCGACGGAATGGTGGTGACGGTGGGCGAGCAGACCCTGGTGGTGCCCATCACCGCCATCGTCGAGTCGCTTCAGCCCAAGCCCGGCGACATCCAGGCCCTCGGGCCCGAAGGCTTCGTACTGCAGGTCCGCGGCGCCTATGTGCCGCTCATCGACGTCGCCCAGGCCATGGGCTGGGCCAGCGCCGACGGCGCCGGGCCCGGAGTCACCCTGCTGGTGGAGAGCGGCGTGGGCGGTCTGGCCGCCCTGCGGGTCGACGCAATCCAGGGCCAGCGCCAGGTGGTGATCAAGAGCCTGGAGCTGAACTATCAGCAGGTCGATGGCATCGCCGCCGCGACCATCCTCGGCGACGGCCGCGTCGCCCTGATCCTCGATGTCGACGCGATGATGGACCTGCGCAAGCGCGCCGCGCCGTCGTCTCCAATCCAACTTGCCATAGCGAGCTGAACCATGACCGCCCTAGCCTCCTCCGCCGCCGACCGTGAGCTCGTCGCCTTCCGCATGGGCGAACAGGAATACTGCGTCGATATCCGTTCGGTGCTCGAGATCCGTGGCTGGGCCCCGGCGACGCCCCTGCCTCAGTCCCCGTCCTATGTCCGGGGGGTCATCAACCTGCGCGGCACGGTGTTGCCGATCATCGATCTCGGCGCACGCCTCGGCCTGCCCGTCACCGCCCCCTCGCCGCGCCACGTGATCATTGTCGCCAAGATCGGCTGCAAGACCGTGGGCCTGCTGGTGGAGGCGGTGTCGGACATCCTCACCGTGGGCGAGGCGCTGATCCAGCCGACGCCCGACATCTCCTGCGAGACGGTGCGCGCCTTCGTCAAAGGCATCATCGCCATCGACGGCGAGATGATCAGCCTGATTTCCCTCGACGGCCTGCTGCCCGACGAGATCGTGCAGGAGGCGGCATGACCGCCCTGGCCCAAAGGGCCGTCAGTGACCCGAATTCCAACGACGGGGAGTTCCCGTTCACCACGGCCGACTTCCGCGCCATCGCCGATCTGCTCTATGCGGCGTCGGGCATCCACCTGGCTGACGCCAAGGCGACGCTGGTCTATTCCCGCATCGCCAAGCGGGTGCGCAAGCTGGGGCTGGAGAGCTTCCGCGCCTACTGCGACCTGCTCCGCTCCGACCCCGGCCACCCTGAGCACGCGGCGATGCTCAGCGCCCTGACCACCAATGTCACCCGCTTCTTCCGTGAGCCGCATCACTTCCAGCACATGGCGACTGACCTGCTGCCGCCCCTGATCGCCCGGGCCCGTTCGGGCGGCCGCGTGCGCCTGTGGTCGGCGGGATGCTCGGCCGGCCATGAGCCCTATTCCATGGCCATGACCCTGCTGGAGGCGTTCCCCGACGCCGCCCGCCACGATATCCGCATCCTGGCCACCGACATCGACCCTCTGGTGGTCGAGCACGCCCGGCAGGGCGTCTATAACGCCGGCGACGTCGAGCCCATTGCTCCGGGCCTGCGCGCCAAATTCATGAGCAAAGGGCCCGGCGGCGCCTGGAAGGTCACGCCCGCCCTCAGCGAGATCATCAGCTTCGGCGCCCTCAACCTGATGGACACCTGGCCGATGCCGGGCAAGTTCGACGCCATCTTCTGCCGCAACGTCGCGATCTATTTTGACGAGCCGACCCAGACCCGCCTGTTCACCCGCTTCGCCGAGCGCCTGACCGCGGATGGCCGCCTCTACATCGGCCATTCCGAGCGCTCGCTGATCGGTCAGCTGACCACGGCCGGTCTCACCATCTATCGCCTGAAGAGCCCAGCATGAGCGCCGCCATCAAGGTTCTGGTCGTCGACGACTCCGCGACCATGCGCGCCCTCATCATCGACGCCCTGCGCGCCGACCCCGACCTGCGCGTGGTCGGCCAGGCGGCCGATCCCATCGAGGCGCGCAGCGCCATCAAGGATCTCAGTCCCGATGTCATGACCCTGGACATCGAGATGCCCAACATGAACGGGCTGGAGTTCCTCGAGCGCCTGATGCGCCTTCGGCCTTTACCGGTGGTGATGGTCTCGACCCTCACCCAGCGCGGCGCGGACATCTCCATCGCCGCTTTGGAACTGGGCGCCGTCGACTGCATCGGCAAGCCCGTCGCCGGCGCCGGGGAGGGGTTCCGCGACCTGGCGGCGAGGGTCAAGGCGGCGGCCCGCGCCCGTCTGCAGCCGGCGGCTGCCGCCAGCCCGGCCCAGCCGGTAGCCTCCGACTACCGTCCCTCCGGGGCGGTGGTCGCCATCGGCGCCTCCACCGGGGGGGTCGAGGCGCTGATCAACATCATCACGGCCTTTCCGTCCAACTGTCCGCCGACGGTGATCACCCAGCACATGCCGCTGACCTTCACCACCAGCCTGGCCGCCCGCCTTGACCGGCTGAGCGCCCCCAGCGTCTGCATCGCCGAGCATGGCGCGGAGTTGAAGGTGGGCCAGGTCTATCTGGCGCCGGGGGACCGGCACCTGCGCGTGGTCGGGGGTCGCACGCCCCGCTGCGCATTGGGCGACGACGGCCCGGTCAGTGGCCACAAGCCGTCCGTGGACGCCCTGTTCGAGTCGATCGCCGTCGGCGTCGGGCCCCGCTCGGTCGGGGTGATCCTCACCGGCATGGGCCGGGACGGGGCCGCCGGCCTGCTCGCCATGCGCCAGGCCGGGGCGGCCACCCTCGGCCAGGACCAGGATACGTCGGTGGTCTTCGGCATGCCGCGCGCGGCGTTCGAACTGGGCGCGGTCGAGCGCCAGCTGGGCCTGCCCCGCATCGCCGCCGCCGCGCTCCTGGCCGCTTCCACCGCCTCCGGAGTTCGCTAGATGCCTGCTGCCTCATCCCTGCGCGTGTTGGTCGTGGACGATCAATCCACCATGCGGTCCCTCGTCCGCATCGGTCTCAAGGAGATCGGAATCACCGAGGTCGAAGACGCCGTCGACGGCGAGGACGGGCTGCGCATGCTGCTCTCCCACCGCAGCAACCTGGTGATTTCCGACTACAACATGCCCAAGCTCGACGGGCTGAACTTCCTGCGGGCGGTGCGCGCGACGCCGGCGTTCAAGAACACCGGCTTCATCATGCTCACCGGCCGGGCCGACAGCGACCTGGTCCAGCGCGCCCAGCAGTTCGGTGTCAACAACTACCTGGTCAAGCCGTTCAACGTGACGACTCTTCGGCAGAAGATCGAAGCGGTCTACGGGGCGCTGACCTGATGAACCGGGACCTGCGGCCCACTCAGGAGCGACGGGTCCATGTGGGCCAGGGCTCGCATCAGGTCTCCGGCGACCCGAGCGTGGTCTTCTCGACCATCCTCGGCTCCTGCGTCGCCGCCTGCATCCGCGATCCGCTGATCGGGGTCGGGGGCATGAACCATTTCCTGCTGCCAGAGGCCCCGGGGGGCGGCGCCGGGGACCGGCGCTACGGGGCCCAGGCGATGGAGCTGCTGATCAACGGCCTGCTGTCCATGGGGGCGCGGCGGGACCGGCTGGAGGCCAAGGTGTTCGGCGGCGCGCGCATGACAGCCAGCTTCAACGACATCGGCGGCAAGAACGCCGAGTTCGTCCGGCGCTTCCTGCTGGAGGACGGCATTCCCATCATCAGCGAAAGCATGGGGGGCGCCCTGGCGCGGCGGATTCATTTCACGCCGTCCACCGGCGCCGCCGCCCAGCATCTCGTGCAGGACGCCGCGGTGATCGCGCGCGAGCGGGTGGTGGTGCGGGCGCCGGCGCGCGACAGCGGCGCCGTCGAGCTTTTTGATTGAGGGTCGGATGAATACGGACGCAACCCTCGAAAACCTGTTCCTCGGCCTGTCGGACGAGCTTGCCTGCTGGGCCCTCGCCGGCGAGGGGCTGCAGCACCTGGCCGGGGAGCTGCTGGCCAGCCATCCCCGCTCGAACGAGACCCTGGTCGAGGTGCAGCAACTGGACGCCCTCGTGCAACATATCGAGCAGATGGCGGTCCTCTGCGGTCGCCTGTCCACCGCCGCCGCCGCCAACGGCGGGATCCTTGATATCGGGCTGGTGCGAGCGGCGGCCGAGGCCTCCACGCTAAGCGGGCTGACGCATCGCTTCCGCGGCGGCGGCCGGACCGAGGTCACGGCGCCGGCCGGCGAGTGCGAGATATGGTGACCGCCGCCGCCGCGCAGCCTTCGGCTCGCATCAACCTCAAGACGATCAAGGCGCTATGCGTGGACGCCAACACCCACGGGCTCGACATCCTGTGCCAGACCCTGGTGGGTTTCGGCGTCGAGCGCACCCACCGCGCCCCGAGCGTGGAGGAGGCCAAGGATATCCTGACCAGGAAGACCATTGACCTGATCGTGTGCGACGCTCAGCTCGGCGACGAGAGCGGCCACGACTTCGTGCGCTGGCTGCGCCTGTCCGACCTGGATCCCAATCGGCATGCCCCTGTTCTGGTCGTAACCGGCCATGCCCTCGAGGCCGAGGTGCTGAATGCGCGGGACTGCGGGTCGAACTTCATCATTACAAAGCCGCTGTCTCCCGCGGTGCTGATGGATCGCATTCTGTGGGTGGCGGGCTCCGAGCGCCTGTTCATCGAGTCCGACAACTACACGGGCCCCGATCGCCGCTTCAAGTTCGAGGGCCTGCCGGCGGAATTCCCGGCCGGGCGTCGCAAGGGCGACGGGAGCAGCGTCATGGGCCAGCCCACCAGCGAGAACCTCAGCCAGGAAGAATTGGACGGGCTTGTGAAACCACAAAGGCTGTCGTTATGAGCGTCGCCATCCGCAAGGTCACCACCGCGCTGCAGCGGGAGTACAAGAAGGCTGGCGGGATCCGGATCGACCAGGCCGTCCGCCAGGCGGAGGCCAATGTCGACACCCTGTCCGAGGCCTGCCTCGAGGCGATCGACAAGGCGATCCAGCAGGTCGCCGACATGACGGCCGACCCCGCCCGCCGCCCGACGGACGAGGAATTGCGCAGGCTCCATGGTCTGGTGAACGACATGCTCGGTTGCTGCGCGCCGATCGATATTCCCGGGCTGGTCGACACCCTCTACGCGGTCGGGCGTCTGACGGGGGCGCTGATCGCGACCGACCGCTGGCGTGATGGCCTGCTGACGCCGGCGGTCAACCTTCTGCGCCTGGTGCGGCGCGGGGCCGTCCCGCCCCAGGATCTCAAGGCGCTCATCGCCGGAATCGACCAGTGCGCCAGACGCTTCGGCGCCCCTGGCGGGGCCGTCCCCTGACGAGCCCACAACCTGCAGGGGAAAGGGACCAAACTAGGTAGAATCACGTATTCTCCCACCGCCGCCCAAGGTGGTAGGTCCGACGCTCTCTTGCGACCGTATCGCAAGGTCACAGGAGTATCCCTTGGTGCGTACAGTCGTCCTGATCGATGATGATGAGGGCGTGCTGCAGTCGCTTGAGGCGGTCTTTGAGACGGCCGGCTACGCCGTGCATGCCTTCCCCTCGGCCGAGGCTTTCCTGGCGGTCATCGACACGATCGAGCCGTGCTGCGTGGTGACTGATCTGCGGATGCCGACCATCGATGGCCTGATGCTGGTTCGCCGGCTGGCCGAGACGGCGACCCGGCCCTGGCCGACCATTGTCATCAGCGGGCACGCCGACCAGTCCGAGGCGGCGGAGATCCTCAACGCCGGGGCCTTCGATTTCCTGGTCAAGCCCTTCGCCCCCAGGCATTTGCTCGCTGCAGTGGAGCTTGCCTCCGAGGTCGAACGCGGAGACCGACAGGGCAATTCCTGAGCCGAGGACCTGTGGTGATCTGTCACCCCTGTTTTTGATCGAGATTAAAGCT
Source organism: Caulobacteraceae bacterium (assembly GCA_965279095.1). GTDB lineage: Bacteria > Pseudomonadota > Alphaproteobacteria > Caulobacterales > Caulobacteraceae > CBDIHH01. Next base: position 427,614 of record CBDIHH010000007.1, on the reverse strand, counting down.
GCGGTAATTGCTATTTGTTATCCGTTAACTCGCCCAGGCGTTGAAACAGGCGAGCAGGATGGCTTCCTATTTCAACGCCCAACAAGACGCTGACTGACGCAATCGCGTCGGGACAAGGAGGACAGGGTGGAAGCATCGTTCGCCAGGAGCATCCTGGTCAACGCCCCCATGGCGGTCGTGGCGATCGACGCGGCAGGATGCATCCGAACCTCCAACGCCACCGCCGACGCCTTCTTCGGACGCGCCCTCACCTGCGAGCCGCCGTTGAGGATATCCGACTTCATCGCCGATCTGGTCGCGCCGCCCCCGACCTCGGCGGACGATATTGCGGCCTTCAACGCCCGCAGCCGCAGCGCGGGCGACGGGGTGTATCTTCGCGCCCAGGCCGCGTCGGGCGCCGAGACCTTCGTCGATGTGCAGGCGGCGCCGTTCTCGGTCCGCGGCGAGGACTTCCTCACCCTGTTCATCAGCGATGTCACCGAAATCGTCGCCGCCCAGGCGGTGGTGCAGGACCTCCGGCACCAGATCACCAATAATTGGCGGCTCAACTCCCTGGGCGAGGTCGCCTCGATGGCGGCCCATGAGATCAACCAGCCCCTGTCGGCCGTGATCAACTTCCTGGACGCCGCCAAGTCCCTGGCCGCGCGGAGCCCGCCCGACGTGGGCAAGATCATCCGCTACATCAACTCGGCCGAGCAGCAGGCGGAGCGGGCCGGCGCCGTCATTCGGCGGCTGCGGGCGGTGATGTCCAAGGACACCGGCTTCCAGGCGCCCGAGCGCGTGGCCGAGGTGGTCGCCGAGATCATGCCGATCCTGCTGCTCAACGCCCGCGAGCGTGATGCCGAAATCGTGGTCAATCTGGCGCCCGACCAGATGGCCCGCTGCGACCGGGTCCAGTTGCAGCAACTGGTGCTGAACCTCGTCCGCAACGCCCTGGACGCCCCCGGCACCGGCCACAAACGGCGCATCCGCATCTCCGGCGCGCCCACCGACTGCGGCTGCCGGGTGACCATCGAGGACAACGGGCCCGGCATCACGCCCGACATGAACGACCGGCTCTTCGTGCCCCTGGCCACCACAAAGGTCGGCGGCATGGGCCTGGGCCTGTCCATCTGCCGCACCATCGTCGAGGCCCACGGCGGCGAGATCGCCCTGGTGCCCAGTTCCCTGGGGGGCGCGGCCTTCGCCTTCACCCTCGTCGACGCGCAGACCCATGTCTAAGGGACGGGTTCTGGTCATCGACGACGACACGGCCATGCTCGACTCGCTGGAGGCGATGCTCGAGGTCGCCGGGTTCGAGGTCTCGGCCTTCCCCGCCCCCGCCGACTTCTTCGCCGCCCTGGGCCATGTCCCCTTCGGCTGCGTCGTCACCGATGTGCGCATGCCGGAGATCTCCGGCCTGGCGGTGGTCGAGCGCCTGGCCGCCGACGGCCGAGGCCACTGGCCGGTGGTGGTGATCAGCGGCCATGCCGACGTGCCCCTCGCTGTCGCCGCCATGCGCGCCGGGGCCTGCAACGTCCTGGAGAAGCCGATCGCGCCGGCGGCCTTGGTGGAGGCCATCGACGCCGCCTTCGCCGCGCGCCAGATCCCCGCCGCGATTTTCGACGACCCGGAGGCCCTGGCGCGCCTGGACTCCCTGTCCCGCCGCGAACGCGAGGTGCTCTCCCACCTGGTCAAGGGGGCCAGCAGCAAGGTCACCGCCCTGGTCCTGGGCATCAGCCCGCGCACCGTGGACGTCTTCCGCGGCAACATCCTGCGTAAGACCGGGGCGTCCAATATCGCCGCCCTCGCCACCCTGACGGCGAGGAGCGGCTGGACCGCGCACTGACGCGCCCGCTGTCGGCGGGCGACATCAAGGGCTATAACGGGCGCCCTGCCTTCCACGCCAGGCCGCCATGCCCCAGCACCGGATCTTCACGACCCCCTTCTCCAGACTCTATCCGCTCTATGTCGCCAAGGCGGAGCGCAAGGGCCGCACCCGGGCGGAGGTCGACGCGATCATCCTTTGGCTGACGGGGCTCACCCAGGCGCAGCTGGTCGCCGTCCTGGAGGCCGAGATCGACTTCGAGACGTTCTTCGCCCAGGCCCCGGCCCTCAACCCCGCCCGGGCGCTGGTCAAGGGCGTCGTCTGCGGCGTGCGCGTGGAAGAGGTCGCCGACCCGCTGATGCGGGAGATCCGCTACCTCGACAAGCTGGTCGACGAACTGGCCAAGGGCCGCCCCATGGAGAAGATCCTGCGCGCCGACGGGCCAGTCGCGGCGCCGGGAGCCTAGTCCGCGGGATAGACGTCCGGGTCCGGCGCCGGCCCCAGGATCGGCGCCGCGTCAGCCTTCTCCTCGGTGCTGTCCATCTCCGCGCTTGCCGGACGACCGGTTCGGCGATCGGCTTCCATCTCGATGTCGCGGCCAAAGCCGGGACTGTGCGGGGCTGGTGTGTCGGGGCGTGTCATGGCGAGGTGGCGACCTTAAGCGCGGCAAGGACATCGGCGGGCCGGATGGGAAGATGGCGAACCCGCGCGCCCGTCGCCGCGAAGATCGCATTGCCAATGGCCGGGCCGACGACCGTCGTGGCAGGTTCGCCCAGACCGGTGGGGACCTCGCTGCTGGCAAGGAACGCGATGTCCAGCTCGGGAACGTCGCCCATCCGCAAGGGCGTGTAGCTGTCCAGATTGGTGTCCTTGACCTGGCCGTCGGTGAACTCGGTCCCCTCGAAAAGCGCCAGGCTCAGGCCCCACAGGGCGGCCCCCTCCATCTGCGCCCGGGCGCCGTCAGGGTGGATGATGGAGCCGGCGTCGGCGACCAGGGTGAGCTTTTCCACCATCACTTCGCCGCTCACCCGGTCGACATGAACCCTGGCCGCGCAGGCGATCCAGGTCGGCATGTCGCGCTCCTGGCCAAAGGTCGTGGCGATCCCCAGCCCCGAGCCGGCCGGCAGAGGCGATCCCCAACCGGCTTGTTTGGCGACGGCGCTCAGCACGGCGGCCTGGCGGCGGGCGCCGCCCACCGCATTGGGCGCGGACCCGGCGTTTCGCCCGGCGCCGTCGAGCATCGCAAGACGAAAGGCCAACGGATCGACGCCGGCGGCATGCGCCGCCTCGTCCATGAAGCTTTCGACCGCCCAGTTGGTCCAGCCCGGCCCGACCGATCTCAGCCATCCCGGTCGGAAGGACCGGTTGGCCAGGTCGTTGGACAGGGCGCGCACCCGCTGCGCCCCGACCGTGTACCAATGATCGGCGCCGGAAATCGCGAAGGGGTCATAGGGGGCGCCGTTCGTCGCCTTGGGCATGAAGGCCGGGAACATGACCTCCGTCGGCCAGCCGGCGGCGGCATGGTGGTCCATCGCCGTCACCCGGCCGCCCTCGCCGAAGGCCAGGCGCAAGGTCTGGACCGAGGGTGAGCGGAAGGAATCGAAGCGCACGTCGTCGGCCCGGGTGCAGACCATCTTGACCGGCCTGCCGATGGCCTTGGCCGCCAGCGCCGCGGGGATCGCGTAGTCGCCATTGAGGCGGCGGCCGAAGCCGCCACCCAGCAGATAGGTCCGCATGATGATCGTCGTCTCGGGCCGTCCCAGGGCCTTGGCGAGCGTAGGCAGGATCAACGATTGCCACTGGTTGCCGGTGTGGATCTCGAACATCCCGTCCTTCTCGAAGGCGAGGGCGTTGATCGGCTCCATCTGGAAATGCAGGGCGCTGCTCGTGGTGTAGGTCTGCTCCAGGGTCGACCTGGCGGCGCGGAAGGCCGCGTCCAGGCCGGGATCATCGACCACCAGGGCGCCGCCCTTCGGATCGGCGATCAGCTGGGTGGCGCGGGCCTGAATGTCGGCCTCGGACACCTTGGCCGAGGGCCCCACGCTCCAGTTGACCTTGACCAGATCGGCGGCGCGGGAGGCAGCCACGAAGCTGTCGGCAAACACCATCACCCAACCGGGCACGGTGTCGGAAGGGTCCTCCAGCGCCAGGCTGCGCAGGTATCCGGGCATCGACCTGGCCGCCGTGTCGTCGATGGAAACGACCTTGGAGTCGTTGCGGGTGGGCGGCAGCTTGGGCCGCGCATAGACCATGCCGGCGACCTCGGCGTCGATGCCATAGACGGCGCTGCCGTTGGTCTTGGACGGGATGTCCATGGCCGCCACGTCATGGCCGATCAGGCGGCGCTGCGAGGCCGGCTTGATGGGCATGGCCTTAAGCTCTGCGGGCGAGAAGGCGCGGCGGAGGTCGCCGCGGGCGACGATCTCGCCGTAGCCGATGGTGCGGCTTCCAGCCGACACGGCGCCGGACCTGGCGCTACAGGCTGCCGGGCTGACGCCAAGAAGCTTGGCGCCTTCCTCGATCAGCGCCATCCGACCGGCCGCGCCGGCCTGGCTCATGACCGGGAAGCTCTGCCACACCGACCAGCTGCCGCCGGTGACCATGAGGCCCCATTTCGGATCGGAGTCGACATAGTCGAGCGCGACGTGGTCCCAGTCGACTTCGAGCTCGTCGGCGAGAATTCGCGCCAGGGCGGTGCCCACGTGCTGGCCCATTTCCGCCCGGATGATGCTCACGGTCACCTGGCCCTGGCGATCAATGCCGTACCAGATGGTCGGTTCGAACCGCCCGGCCGCCTTGGCGCCGGCGGCGATGGCGGATGCGGTTGGGGCGAAGCCCAGCAAGACGCCGACGCTGGAGGCGGCTATCAGGAAACCCCGCCGCGAGGCCTCGACGCCGGGGCGATCGGAATGAAGCCTACTCACCGGCAGCCCTCGATACAGGATGCTTGGCCGCCTGCAGGATCGCCGCCCGGATGCGGACATAGGCCATGCAGCGGCACAGGTTGCCGCTCATGGCGGACGTGACCATCTCCGCGGTGGGATCGGGGCTGTCCTTGAGCAGGCTGGCGGCCTGCATGATCTGGCCGGATTGGCAGTAGCCGCATTGGGGAACCTGCTGATCGATCCAGGCGATCTGCAGGGGGTGTCTGCCGTTCGGGTCGAGGCCCTCGATGGTGACGACCGATGCGCCGGCCACGGAGTCGACGGTCACGATGCACGAGCGCATGGCCTGCCCGCCGATGTGGACCGTGCAGGCGCCGCAGAAGCCGATCCCGCATCCGAACTTGGTCCCCTTCAAGCCCAGCTCATCCCGGATCGCCCACAGCAGGGGGCTGTCGGGGGCCGCCTTTACCGTCACGGACCGGCCATTCAATTCGAAGGTGACCATGGGTTCGCAGCGCCCTCCCGAACGTTGAGGGGCTAAGCGCCACCCGTGGTCGATAGGCCGTTTTGCGGCGTCCAGATGGAAGCTTCGGAATCTACCCACGCATTCGGCTAGGTATATTCCGATCCTGACGTCGCCGAAGACCTGCCCCTAGGGTTCGAGTCCACCCCGTCTGCTGACACCTCAAATACAGGCCCCCTGCGGACCTTTGGCGTCGGCCTACCTTGACCTTCCCAACAGTGTAGAGACCAAACATGGCGCGCCAGGACTTGAAGTTTGGCCGGCTCCCGCTGGCCATGGCCGCCGCGGGCCTGCTGGCGGTCGGCATGGCCCCGCTCGACGCCTCGGCGGCCACCGCCACCGGAACCTTCGCGGTGTCCGCGACGGTCCAGGCCACCTGTTCGGTGACCGCGCTGCCCCTGGCCTTCGGAACCTATATCGGCGTGGCGCTCGCCGGAACGACCACGGTCTCGGTGACCTGCACCAACACCACCCCCTACAGCATCGGCCTCAGCGCCGGACTGGGCACGGCGGCGACGGTGACAACCCGCAAGATGACCGGGCCGGCGGCGGCCTTGATCGGCTACAGCCTCACGTCGGACGCCGCCCATGCGGTCAACTGGGGCAATACCCCGACCACCGACACCGTCGCCGGCGTCGGCAACGGCGCCGCCCAGGTATCGACCGTCTACGGTCAGGTCCTGGCCGGGCAGTTCGTGGCGCCCGGGGCCTACACCGACACCATCACCGCCACCATCACCTACTAGTCCAGGGTCAGAAACGATGACGACATCTCCCATTCGATTGACAGCCCTGGCCGCCACCCTGTTCGCCCTGTCGGGCGGCGTTGAAGCGCGCGCTCAGGCCTTGACGGTGCTTCCGGTGACCGTCCAACTCTCTCCCGGCCAGATGGCCGTGGCCCTGACCGTGATCAACCAGGGAGCCACCCCGACCACCATCCAGATCCGGACCTTCGCCTGGAGCCAGTCGGCCGCCGGAGACCAGGACGTGCTGACGGCCACGGACGCCGTGCAATCGAGCCCGCCGATCGCCACCATCGCCCCGGCGACCGCTCAGGTCGTGCGCCTGGTGTTGCGGCGCCCCGTGGAGGGCAAGGAGCAGACCTATCGGATCCTGCTCGATCAAATCCCGTCGGCGGCCAAGCCGGGGGAGGTGCAGGTCGCCCTGCGCATGTCCATTCCGGTCTTCGCCGAGCCTGCTCAGTCTGCCGTCGCCCATGTGCAGTATCGGGTCGAGCGTGGGGCGGCCGGAACCTATCTGGTCGCCTCCAATGACGGCGACCGACATGAGGCTCTGCGCGACCTCGTGGTGAAGACCAGCGACGGGCGGGTGATCCGGATCGAATCCAACGCCTCGCCCTACATTCTCGTGGGCGCCACCCGTCGCTGGCGGGTCCTTGATCCGACAGGTCTGTCGGCCAAGGGCGAGATGGTGAACCTGATCGCGACCGCCGAAGCCGGTCCGATCGATCAGCAGGTCCTGGTTCCGGGGTCCTGACCTCGGACGCAGCCGGCGACCTGGCGGGGTCGTGACTTGCCACACGCGGCGCTTCTTCGGATCAGCGGCGCGATCCTCATCGCCCTGGTCCTGGCGGCGACCCGCGCCGAGGCCGCCGATCAGGGCCTTCTGCTTGAGGTCGAGCTCAATGGCAATCCGACCGGCAAGATCGCCGAGTTCATTGTGCGGGACGCAGACTTGCTGTCGCGACGGTCCGACCTGATCGAGCTGGGCCTCAGGGCGCCGGGGGCCGCGCCGGCGGGGCCTGACGATATGATCTCGTTGTCCCAGCTGACGGGCGTCGGCTGGCGCCTCGATTACGCGACCCAGACCCTGCGCCTGACGGCGACGACCGCTTCGCTGCAGCCGACCGTGCTGCGGATTGCCGAATCGTCCGAACCCGGAGAAATCGACAGCGGACTGGGCGCGACGCTCAACTTCGAGGTCGCGACCACCGTGGTCGCCGGTCATGTCACCAGCAGTGGACTGCTGGACGGGCGGACGTTTTCGCCCTGGGGCGTGGTCAGTTCCGGACTCCTGTTCCGGGGCGGCGGCACGCCCGGGGCGGACGCCACCGTTCGGCTCGAGTCCACCTACACCTACGCCCAGCCCCGCACCGGGCTGCATTATCGGGTCGGCGATTTCATCACGGGCGGCCTGGACTGGACCCGGGCGGTTCGATTTGGCGGCGTGCAGATCACCTCTGATTTCAGCATGCGGCCCGACCTCGTGACCTTTCCCACGCCCACGGTGTTCGGATCGGCGGCCGTGCCGTCCACCCTTGACGTGCTGGTCAACGGCAGAAAGCTGCTGTCGCGGCAGGTTGGCGCCGGCCCGTTCGAGGCGCCGCAGCTTCCCGTGCCCACGGGCGCGGGCGCCATCACCGTGGCCCTGACCAACGCGCTGGGACGGCAGGTGATCGCGACCCTCCCGTTCTACGCCGCCGCCACCCTGCTGGCGCCGGGCCTGCAGACCGGCTCGGTCCAGCTGGGCGCGGTGCGGCGCAATTTCGGCGCGCAGAGCAGCGACTACGGGCCCCTCGCATTCGCCGCCAGCTATCGTCGGGGCCTATCGTCAAGACTGACCATGGAAGCCGCCGCCGAAGGGGACGCCGGCCTGTTCATGGCGGGCGCCGGCATGGTGATGAACGCCGCCGACGTCATCGTCTTCAACGGCGCGGCCGCCGCCAGCACCAGCGCGGCGGGCGCTGGAACCCAGGTCACCTTCGGCGCGCAACACTTCGCGGATCGACTCAGCCTTGGGCTGGCCGCGACGATCGCCAGTCGCCATTTCCGCGACGTCGCCGCGCGCAATGGCGACCCCCCGGCCAGGCTGCGCCTGGGCGCCAGCCTGGGGCTGTCGCTGGGACGCTTCGGCTCGGCCAGCCTCTTCTATGCCGGCCTCGACCGGGACGGCGCGCCCGCGCCGATCGCCGTGTACGATTCACCAGGGACGTCGCGTGAACAGGGCTTGTCCCTGAGCGGGACTGGCGCCGTCCTTTACCAGCCGGCGCAGCACACCCACGTCATCTCGGCCAGCTATGCGGTCCAGATCGGCCGGCTGTCGGTCTACCTCAATGGCTACAATGACCTGAACGCGAAGGGCGACGGCGGGGTGTTGGTCGGCCTGACCCTGCCGTTCGGGCCGCGCACCTCGGTCAACGCCAGCGTCTCTCGGGACTCGGCGGGCAGCGGGACCCAGGCGCAGGCGACGCGCTCGGCGTCGACGGTGGGGGAGCTTGGCTATCGCGCCTTCGTCTCCACCGGCGACACCTCTCACCAATTTGGCGAGCTCGCCTATCGGGCGCCATGGGCCCTGATGACGGCCGGGGTCGACCATCTGGGTCGGCAGACCGCCCTGCGGACCGATATCGAGGGCGCGCTGTCGTTCGTCGACCATCGCCTTTTCGCGTCCAACACCATCTATGACAGCTTCGCCGTGGTGGACACCCAGGGCCTTGGCGGCATCCATGTGCTGAACGAGAACAGGGACGTGGGACACACCAATGCGGCCGGCGTGCTGCTGGTGCCGGATCTGCGGTCGTTCGGCGTCAATCACATCGCCCTGTCGCCGCTCGATATTCCCCTGGACGTCTCGATGGATACCGGCGCTCGCGCCGTGCGCCCGCAGGATCGCGCCGGGGTGCTTGTCCGCTTCCCCATCCGGATCAGCCACGGCGCGCTCCTGCGCCTGGTGGACGAGACCGGCGCGGCCTTGCCCCTGGGAAGCACGGTCGTGTCCGCCCTCCTGGGGGGCGCGGCCGCGCCGGTCGGCTATGACGGCGAAGCCTATGTGGAAAACCTGCAGCCGCAGAATCTCATCACGGTCCAGAGGCCGGACGGGAGGCGTTGCCGGGCCCAGTTCGGCTACCGGGCGGCGCCGGGAACGCTGCCGGTGATCGGCCCCGTGTTGTGTCAGGAGACCAGGCCATGAAACGCATCGCCGGCCCCGCCGCAGCGATCCTGCTGATCTGGACCGGGCCGGCGCTGGGCCAGAGCTGCGGCAGCCCAAGCACCAACGGCGGCCTGGCGTTCGGCGCCTATTCGGGCGCCCTCCTGTCCAGCGCCAATAGCGGCCTGGTCACCTGCACCAGCGGGGTCGGGTATGATATCACCGCCGGGGCCGGCTCGACCTCCGGCGGAACCGTGACCAGCCGGAAAATGGCCGGGCCCAGCGGGGCCACCCTGTCCTACCTGCTCACCCGCAACGCCGCCCACACCTTGAACTGGGGCGTCACGACGGGCTCCAACACCATCCGGGCCACGGGAAACGGCGCGGCCCAGACCTATGCCTTCTATGGCGCGATACCGGCGTCGCAGACCCTGACGCCCGGGTCCTATAGCGACACCGTCGCGATCAGGGCCGTCCCGCAGAGCGGAAGCGTCGGCTCGGCCTCGCTCTTGATCCAGACGTCCATTCCCGCGAGTTGCACCCTTTCGGCCACCAGTCTGAACTTCGGCGCCGTCTCGGGCGCGGTGACCAACCTCACCTCGACGGTCACGGCCCGCTGCACCAACACCACCGCCTACACCATTGGTCTGAACGCCGGCGCGGGGGCTGGCGCGTCGGTGACAAGCCGCAAGATGACGGGTCCCGGCGGGGCGACCCTGGCCTACAGCCTGTTCCGGGACGGCGCGCGCACCCTCAATTGGGGCAACACCGCTGGCGTCAGCACCTTGGCCGGAACCGGCAACGGCGGAGCCCAGGTTCTGACGGTTTACGGCCAGCTGCCGGCGCAGGCCACGCCGGGGCCCGGGACCTATAGCGATACGATCGTCGCGACCGTGACCTATTGAGCGCCGCAGCCGCGGCCCGCGGCCTGGGCCTCGCGACTCAGAATTCGACGGTCATGGTGGGCCGGCCGGTCACGGAGTCGGGCGCGATCCTGACGGTGGGCGTCGGCGCGGCGACCCGCGTCAGGGCGGGGGTGGGCGAACAGATCGGAGCCTTGGGCGCACCCGAACTGCGCAGGTCAGCGACAAGGGCGCTGACGGCTATGGAGCACGACGCCTCGACGACAACACTGACGGAGAACCGGCCAGCCGCAGTCGCCGCATCTGCGGATTGGGGCGCAAAGCCCAGGCCCAAGGCCGCCGCCAGGACAATACGCATCCAGATTTCCCACCGCAGCCCCGCCGAAGCCAGGGTATCTCCGCCGGGCTAACAAAGTCCTGCCCCCGACTCACCGCCTCGTCCCGGCGCTGCGGCGGCGCGAAGACCCTTGGCTAGCTGTCCGCCGGCTCCAGCGTGGCTTCGGATCGCAGGCGCTCGCGGAACTGCTCGACACGCGTCTGATAGCCCTCGGCGTCGCCGTATTCGAGAAACTGGTAATAGCGTTGATGGGGGCTCGACACCCGGAAAGCATGCTTGATCGGACACCAATATTGTTCGGTCCGGCCGCCGATCTCACGGACATAGGCGATGACGCCGTTGGCGTAGCTGCAGAAGGCGCAGTTGAGACTCTGGATCGGGTTGAGATAGGCCAGGCGCTGGCGATCAAAGACCATGTAGAGCGACCGCTGCACCCTTGGGATGCGGTAGGCGCGAAAGCAGATGGCCTGGTAGGCGCTGGCCCAGACGTCGATGATCAGGAGCGGGATCACGATCGAGTAGATGACCGGGGCGGTGAGGACCTTGCCGATCGATGACCGCGCCAGGTAGCCGGCCAGACCGGTTCGCAGCCGTCGATGCTCCTCGATCACCTCGTCTTCGAATTCAACGAGGTTCTCCTTGATGCGCCAACCCAGCGCCTTGCGGCGCTTGTGGATTTCCCGGTCCAGTTCAGTCTGCAGCCGTACGATTTCGGCGGCCAGTTCCTGCGCGCGCTGGGGCATTCAGGCGATCCTCGGGTTGCGGTGGTAATGACGGCGTTGAAGGGGCTTCATCCGCGATCGTCGGTTTCGGCGGCGTGGCCAAAGCGCGCGCGGCGCGAGGCCCGGAAGGTCGCGTCGGTCTGAGGCTTGATAAACAGGGCCACCACCTGCGGGAAGGCCGCCCGAACCTTCTGTTCGACGGCGATGACCTGGGCCTCGATCTGGCCCGTCCGCATGTCATCCGCGAACTTCAGGCTAAGGGCCACGAGGATCTGATCGGGCGCCAGTTGCACGGTAATCAGGCCGTTGGCGCCCGTCACCCCGGGCTCCTTGCCCGCGATCACCAGGATGGCGTTGGACAGCGATGCGTCCGCCCGCTCACCGATCAGCAGGCTTTTGCTTTCCCGCGCCACCAACAGGGCCGTGGTGGCCAAGATCAGTCCGATGATGATCGACGCGGCCCCATCCAGGACCGGCGCGTGAAACGCGGTGGCCGCGAAGGTCCCCAGCGCCGCGACGACAATGCCCAGCAGTGCGGCGCTGTCCTCGAAGAGCACGATGAAGGAGGTTGGATCCTTGCTGCGCCGGAAGGCTTCATAGTAGCCCAACCGCCCCTTGGCCGCCTTGAACTGGCGAAGGGAAAACAGCCACGAGGCCCCATCGATCCCGAAGGCGATGGCCAGCACCAGATAGTTGACGGCCTGGTTCTGGATCGGCTGCGGATGAAAGATGTGGTCGACGCCCTCGTAGATCGCCACGACGGCGCCGAGGGCGAACACCAGGATCGCGACGATAAAACTCCAGAAATACAGCTCGCGGCCATAGCCAAGCGGGTGCTCGGCGTCCGCGCGCCGGTCCGACCGGCGGATGCCATAGAGCAGCAGGACTTCATTCAAGGTGTCGACAAAGGAGTGGACCGCTTCGCTGGTCATGGCTGAGCTGCCGGTGAAGGCGGCTGCGCCGGCCTTGGTCAGGGCGACCAGCAGGTTGGCGGCCAGCGCCGCATAGAGAACCCCTTTCGGCGAGAGCGGTGAGCGCCACCGGCGCCGGCCCGCGTCCGTTGGCGTGACGGCGTTGCTCGCCCCCGTCATGCGGCGGCGAGCGCTAGCCGGGCCAGGGCCGGGAGCGACTTGGCCCCGGTCTTCTTCATGATCGAGGCGCGATGGTTTTCCACGGTGCGCTGGCTAATGCCCAGGTCCGCCGCAATGTTCTTGCTGGGATGGCCGGCCAGGACCAGGGCGAGAATCTCATGCTGCCGCGCGGTCAGGGTGGCGATCTTGGCGCTGGCGCTGGTTCGCCAGGCCGATGAACTGGTCGCATCATGCGCCAGCTCCAGCGCGCGCGAGACGGCCGCGATGAGGTCCAGGCGTGCGATCGGCTTTTCGATGAATTCCGAGGCCCCGGCCTTCATCGCCTGGACCGCGATGGAGACGTCGCTGTGGCCCGTGATCATCATCGTCGGCAGGTGATGGCCGGCCGCCGTCATCTGATGAAGTAGATCCAATCCCCCCATGCCGGGCAGATAGGCGTCGACCAGGAGGCAGGCCTCGCGACCGGGCCGGAAGGCGTGCAGGAAGGCTTCGGCCGTGTGGAAGGCCTCGACCACGAACTGCTCGTCCTCAAGGACGCTGCAAATGGCGGCCCGCACCTTGTTGTCGTCATCGACGACATAGACGATGGGGGAGTCCGCATCGCGATCGACGGCCTTGGGCCGGTCCGCCAGCCCTTCGGCGCTGGCCAGGAAGGTCTGAACCAATCTCGTCAGCTCATGGAGCTTCACCGGCTTGCTGAGGTGGACACAGCTCTGGTGCGCGATGTCGCGCAGGGTGCCCGAGGATATGTCTCCGGTCAGGATCGCGACGGCCACCTGTCGATGCAGGGCGCCGCGCGCCTGGGTGGCCAGTTCAAGGCCGTTCATGCCGCCCGGCAGGTTGAAGTCTGACAGGACGATGTCGGGCTGGACAACGCGGTGGGTCAGCAACTCCATGGCTTCCAGGCCATCGACCGCGGCCACCACGGTATGGCCCTCGGCCTCGAGAAGCTGTTGCAACAGGTCGCGGATGTCTGGATCGTCGTCCACCACCAGGATCGAGCCCAGCCGATGGGTCGGATGGCGCGAAACGGCGAGGGGGACGCGGCCGTCGCCAAGGCGCAACGCTCCGTTTCGCGGTCGGCCGACGTCGATCGAGAACACGGAGCCTCGCCCCGGCCGTGACCTTACGCCGACCGTGTGGCCCAGGAGGTCGCCCAGCCGCTTGACGATGGACAGGCCCAGGCCGAGGCCGCGGCTTCGCTCGGGGGCGACATTGTCGATCTGATGGTACTCATCGAAAATCGCCCCCAGCTGGCTCTCGGGAATTCCCATCCCGGTGTCCCAGATTTCGATGCGGACCGTGTCGCGGCTGCGGCGGCAGCCGAACAGCACCCTGCCCCGCTTGGTGTATTTCAGGGCGTTGCCCAACATGTTGCGGATCATCTGTTCGAGCAGCCGCGGATCGCTATCGACCCACAGGGTCGAGCGGACCTTGATCAGCTCCAGGCCTTGCGCCTTGGCCTGGTATGAGAACTCGGCCTTCAAGCGCTCGAGGATGTCGTTGACCGGGAAGACGATCTTCTCGACCTTAAGCGTGCCCGCCTCGATCTGATTGATGTCCAGGAGCGTGTTCAACATGCCCGCCATGGCGGCCAGGGTTTCGTCGAGGCGGGACACCAAGGCCTTGGCGCGATCGGTTTCCACCAGTTTGGCCAGCAGCCCCTGAAGCAAGGACAGCGCCTGGAGCGGTTGCCGAAGGTCGTGGCTGGCGACGGCCAGGAAGCGGGATTTGGCGAGGTTGGCGGTGTCGGCCACTTGCCTGGCCTCTTCCAGGGCGCCGGCGACCCGTTTGCGCTCGGTGATGTCCGTGAAGGTCACCACCACGCCCTCAACGCGACCGTCGTGCGCGCGGTAAGGCAGGATGCGGCGCACGAACCACAGGCCGTCCTCGGCTTCAATTTCCTGCTCGATGGGCGTCAGGCCGCTCAGGACCACCCGGGCGTCGGCCAGAAGCCGGTCGTCCGCGGCGTGGGAACTCAAGTCCGCCAACGGCCGGCCGACATCGCCCGGAAGGACGTTGAACAGCAGCTTGGTGGCGGGCGTGAAGAAGCGGATCCGCAGGTCGCGGTCCAGGAACAGGGTGGCCAGGTCGGTGCTGTAGAGGACGTTCTGCAAGTCGTCGGCGGTCGTGCGCTGGCGTTCCAGGGTTTCCTGCAGCTGGCTGTTGAGGGCGGTCAGCTCCTCGTTTAGCGATTGCAGCTCTTCCTTCGAGGTCAGCAATTCCTCGTTGGTCGATTGGAACTCCTCATTGACCGACAAGGCGTCCTCGTTGATCGCCTTTTGCTCTTCCCCCGACAGCTCCAGGTCCAGGATGGCGCCGCGAAGCTCGGTCCTTGTGGCCTCCAACTCCCGTTCCAGCTCACCTTCCCGGGCGCCGTCTTGCGCCCCGGGGGGGCGGGTCGCCGTCTGCGCGTGACCGGCCTTCTCGATGAAGCAGATCAGGAACAGCACATCGTCCCCGTTCCGGACCGGTTGCACCTCGAGCTTGAAGCGAAGGGTCCGCCCGTCGCGTTCGATATGGCCGCCGTCCAGGCTGACCCGGGCGTTCTCCAGTCCGGCCTTGCGGATGGCCGTGCGCAGTTTCACGCGAACACTGGCCGGGACAATGGCCAGCAGGTCCTGGGTGGGGTGACCCACGGGAACGCTCAGATAGGAATCGACCGCGCCGGTCAGATAGAGACATTCGTGCTTGCCCGTCACCAGGGCCGCAGCGGGCATGAAGTTCGCCAGCAACTGATCGCGGCAAAGCTCGGCGAGCGCGGCCTGCCGCGAGGGCGCGGCCGAGGCGGTTATACGGGGGGGCGTGACGGTACGATCCGGGCTCGGGAACAGACTGCCCACATCGCCGGGCCGGCCGACGCCGATCCGCCGATAGAGCCGTTCGGTCTTGGCGATCGGTTCAAATTGGCCCCTGGCGTAGCCCGCGGTTTCGGCCTTTCCGAGCACGAGGACGCCATCGGGCCGAAGGGCGAAGTGGAACAGCGACACCGCCTTGGCCTGGGCGTCTATGCCCAGATAGATCAGCAGGTTGCGGCACGACACCATGTCCAGCCGCGAAAACGGCGGGTCTCCCAAAAGGTCGTGCACCGTGAAAACGACGGCCGCCCGCAGCTCCGCCGACACCCTGTAGCCTGTGGGTTCCTGCACGAAATAGCTGGACAGGCGCTCCGGCGATATCTCAGCGGCGATGGCCAGGGGGTAAAATCCCTCACGAGCGATGGCGACCGCGCCCGCGTCAATGTCCGAGGCGAATATCTGCGGCTTGGTCGTCAGGCCGGCGGCCTTCAGGGTCTCCAGACAAACGATGCCGATCGAATACGCTTCTTCGCCTGTGCTGCAGCCGGCGATCCAGATCCTCAGCGGCGTATCGGGATGGTCAGCCACGAGGGCCGGTATTGTCGTCCTGGCGAGGAGGTCGAAGACCTTTGGATCGCGAAAGAAGCTGGTGACGTGGATCAGCAGATCCTTCGCGAGCTCCTCGATCTCTGCCGGGTGGCGGCGCAGTCTTTCGAGATAGGCCTTGGTCTCGGTCGGCCTGAGCGACGCCATCGCCATACGGCGCTCGATGCGGCGGGTCAGGGTGCCGGGCTTGTAGGCAGTGAAATCGTGGGGGGTCTGGCGACGAACCAGATCGATGATCCCGGCGAAAGGGTCGGCGACCGCGTTCTGGGCGCTGGGCTGAGGCTCCTGCGCTGCTCCGTCCCGGCGTCGGATCAGGGCCGTCGCCATCGCGACGATGGGCAGAACGAGATCGACCTGGTCTGTGGCGATGGCGCTGGAGGGCATGCCGTCATAGGCGGCCTCGCTACTTTGGACGATCACCAGGCCGCCCGCCGCCTTGATCGCCTGCAGGCCCGCCGAGCCGTCCCCGCCTGTTCCCGAGAGCACGATACAGGCCGCACGATCCTTGCGTTCGGCGGCCAGGGATCGCAGCAGGAAATCGAACGGCAGCCGCGCGCCGCGCGCGCCCTGCGGGGCCGTGACCTTGAAGTGGCCCGCCTGTACAGCCAGGAAGTCCCCAGGCGGAATGACATAGACGTGGTCAGGCTGCAGCGGCATGCCCTGGGCCGCCTGATGCAATGGCATCGGCGTGCAGCCAGCCAACAGGTCGACCAGCAGGCTGTCGTGGCTGGGGTCGAGGTGCTGGACGAGGACGAAGGCCATCCCGGCATCCGCCGGCAGCGCCTGCAAAAGCGCCCGAAAGGCGTCCAGGCCCCCTGCGGAGGCGCCGACTCCCACGACCATGAAGGGCTTGGGGCGCGCCGCGCCGGCCTTGCGGTCGGCCGACGCCCTTGTCTTTCTCTGCCGGTCGACGGGGGTCGGCTTGGCGGTTCGACTCGGCATGAAAGTTTACTCTTACGGATGCGACGCCCGATCGGACACGCGCTCAAGGTCTAACAGACGTGCGCCCGTTAGAATTGCTCTAAATGATCGCATCAGGTGATTTCAGCAAAAATGCTCACAAGTATTGCACGATCACAGATTTACTGCTCCGGCAATCCTCCAATTACCTCGAGTGAGTATTTTCCGAGTCTTAACTGGCCCACCGAAAACCTCCTAGGTTCCCGGTTGAACAGGAGGTATTCCATGAAACTTGCCTACTTGGCAGGGGAGCGAATTCTCCCTGCGGGCGGGGCCGCGTTGGTCAACCTCGCTGAGGCGCGATCAGAACAGCTTAAAGCGGCGCAGGCCTGGCTCCATGAGGGCGAGCCCGCGGCGGGCAACCCGCTGCGCATCCTGCTCGTCGAGGATGACGCCATGATCGCCCCGCTGCTCGCCGAGACCCTGGCGGACATGGGACACGAGGTCTGCGGTATCGCCGATTGCGAAGAGGAGGCGGTGTCGATGGCCGCCCGCGACCGTCCCGACCTGCTCATCGTCGATGGGCATCTGGACGCCGGCAGCGGCCTGGGGGCCGTGCGCCGAATTCTGCTCAATGGGCCCGTGCCGCACATCTTCATCAGCGGCGACGCCATCAGCGCCGAGAATCTCGGCCCCGGCGCGCTGGCGCTGCAAAAGCCGTTTCAGGATGCGGACCTGGAACGCGCCATCCGGCAGGCGCTGGCGCCCGCCCTGCCAGATGGAAGCGGCGCGCGCCTGTCTCTGAACAGGTCGGTCATTCAAGATCGCCCGATCCTGCTGGCCTGAGCGTCAGGACAGCAGGGGACGTGATCGTCAGGCGATGACGAGATCGTTCTTGACGCCGCGCGCAGGCCTGGGGGGCGCGTGTTGATCGCCTGAAAGCGTCTCACCGGTCGCAGGAGCCCGGCGCCGGCCTGAGTGGAATCCGAAGCTGCCGCGGCCTCCCGTCCGTCGCTACGCCGACCCCCTCACTCTCGGAGCGACCTTCATGAACCAGCCTCACGCTTCCCGCTCTTCCACGGCGCTTTTCGAGCGGGTCACCGTCGGCGCCTTTGACCTCGACAACCGCATGGTGATGGCCCCGCTGACCCGTAATCGCGCCGGCCCTGGCCTGGTCCCCAGCCGCTTCGCCGCCGACTACTACAGCCAGCGGGCGTCGGCCGGGCTGATCATCGCCGAGGCCACGCAGGTCTCCCCCCAGGCTCAGGGCTATTCCGACACGCCGGGGTGCTACAGCGACGCCCAGGTCGCCGGGTGGCGAGAGGTTACGGACGCCGTCCACGCCGAGGGGGGCACGATCATCGTGCAGCTCTGGCACACCGGCCGGGTGTCCCACACCAGCTTCCAGAAGGACGGCCAGGCGCCGGTGGGGCCCTCGGCGATCCGGGCCAACACCAAGACCTTCATCGCGGGGACGGGCTTTGTGGATGTGTCGACGCCGCGGGCGCTGGACCTGGCCGAAATCCCCGGCATCGTCGGCGATTTCCGCTATGCCGCCGGCCGGGCGCTTGGGGCCGGATTTGACGGCGTGGAAGTGCACGGCGCCCACGGCTACCTGCTCGACTCCTTTCTGCGGGATGGTTCCAACCATCGGACGGACCGCTACGGGGGGACCATCGAAAACCGGGCGCGATTGCTGCTGGAGGTGACGCAGGCGGTGGCGACCGAGATCGGCGCGGACCGGGTCGGCGTGCGGCTCTCGCCGGTCTCCCCCGCCAACGACGCCCATGACAGCGATCCGCAGCCGCTGTTCAACCATGTGGTCGAGGGCCTCAACCACTTCGGCCTGGCCTATGTCCATGTGGTCGAGGGCGCCACCGGCGGCGCCCGAGACTTCGCGCCCTTTGACTATGCGGCCCTGCGCAATCGCTTCGACGGCGCCTGGATGGCCAACAATGGCTACGATCGGCGGATGGCCGTGCACGCCATTTCCAGCGGTCTGGCGGATCTGGTCTCCTTTGGCCGGCTGTTCATCGCCAATCCCGACCTGGTTCGCCGGTTCGCCCAAAACGCACCCTTGAACGGGTTGATGGCGCCGGAAACTCTCTACGGCGGCGGCGCACATGGCTACACGGACTATCCCGCCCTGGACGCGGCGATGGCCAGGCCGCCGGCGCCGGCCGGGGTGGCGTGATCAGGTTTGCCCAGGGGCTTGGGGTCCGTGCTCCAGTCGTCAGGGCGCACGGCGGTGAGTTCCAGGAATTGGGCATCTCCGTCATCATGCAGCAGCTGGATGACCTGCCCCGGGTTGGGCGACCGCACATCCAAAAGTTCGGCTGAGCGGGCGCGGCCCGGCGTAGCCGAGAGGGGGCGGGGCCTGGTCTGTCAGGGGCGGTCCGCGGAGGCGACCGGGAGCAGGATCTCATTGCGGCGCATGAACCCGGGAATCCAGGGCGGATTATATTGCGCCAGAGACGGTGGCCCCACGGGGGTCAGATGGCGGGTCGCCACCAGCGCGTTCAAGGCCTCGGCCTGGCGGGTGTAGTCGTCGGCGCCGGCTTTGCCCGAGAAGCGCAAGACGGCTATGCGCGCGGCAGGCACAAGCTGAAGGGTGATCCAGGGGTCATTGGGCACGGGCAGACTGGCGAGCGTGTAGGCGCCGGGCATGATGAAGCGCACGCGCCAGTCGCGGTCCGGTAGGGTCTGGCTCTCGGGCGCCGTCAGGGTGATCCTTGGCCTGCGCGGGGGCGATTGTAGAACCGGCGCCGTCATCGCGATGGATCGCCGCTGCAGGTTGCCACCGAAGATATAGCTGGCCAGCAACCGGAAGCCCGCCCGCGCGGCCTGGGCTTGAGTACCGGCCACGCTGACCTCCGCGGCGACCAGCGGCGGATAGTCGCGAATCTCGAAACGCCCATCGCGTTCGACGAGGTCGAAGGCGGGCTCTTCCGTCGCCATGGCCGAGGTCCCCGATGTCGCGCCCGCAACCGCCACGATGGCCAGGATTGCACTTCGCCGTCTTTGCCTTCGTCCGGCTGCGTCCCGCAGCCGTCCTTGGCCCGCCGCGGGAGAGGCGACGCGCCGCCGGATCAGCGGCCGCCCTGCAGGATGATCGAAGCGATCAGTCCGGTGGCGATGGCGCCGAGGATGTATTGGCCGTTCTGCTCGCGCCATTCGTAACCCCTGGGGGGCTGACGCAGGCGATGGGCGCGATAGTCGACCCGCGGCGCGCGGCGCCAGTCGTTGTAGCCCATGCGCTGTCCGCGCTTCCAATGATGGTTGGCAGGGCGGTTGTCCTGCCCCCATCCCGGATGATTGTTCCGGGCGTCCTGGGCGGGGCGCCGTTGCGGCTGCGCGCTGGCGGGCGCGGCGACAACGCCGAGCAGCGCCAGGACGGTCAGTCCGACAACCAGGGTTTTTGCCATGATCTTCCTTGCCGGGGTCATCCCCCATCGGGCGCTCGCTTGTCAGAAGCGCGCCAGCGGTCGACCTTAGGCGGCGTGGCCCGCCTGACGTAATCCTCGGAAAATACCCATGGCCGCGCGACGGCCGCTCGCTCGACACCGGCCCCGAACAGCCCCACGGCGGCGGACGGTGACCAAGAGGACCGCTCAGGCAGAGGTCGGGGCGGCGGCGCCCATCCCAGAACATCGATCACCGCCCGGGAGGCACACTCAGGAGCAGATGGCGGGTCGGCGGCGCCGGTGGCGACGAATCACAGTTAAACCTCGTCGCAATCATTGTCAGCCAGGATGCCGGCCTGATGTTGGACCTGACAGGTCTGACGAGACGTCGATTCGCCCATGGGATCCAGATGAGCACGCCTGTCTATGAGCCCGCGCCCTGCCGGCGCCAGGCCGCCCGCCTCGCCCGCCCCGCCCACTGATCCCCGGCTCCGAGAAACCCCGTCCCATGGCCGACCGCTCCGTCCGTAGCCTTGTCAATCTCCAGGCGACCGCCTCCACGGCGCGGACTCTCAACCTGAACACCGTCTGGAAGCGGCACGGGGTCGACAGCGACTGGCGTAATCTGCCGCTGTTCTTCAACCCGGTGCTGAACCGAAGCATCATCGTCAAGCACCGGCTGCGCCCGCAGGAACTGGACCTGTTCAGCGACGGCCGGCAGACGGCGACCAAGGTCATCCTTCCCATCAACGACAGCGACCTCAAGTTCGGCGGGCGCTATTTCTTCGTCGATCAGCGCGGCTACGCCGATCTGCTTGATGAGGTGGGCCTGGACCTGTCGGCCCGCAGCGCCAACGATACCCGCGACCTGCAGATCCTCGAGGCCATCAACGGCCTGCCGTCCCTCGATCCGTTCCTGATGCGCGAGGTGCTGGCCCGCAAGGGCTTCAAGCCCTCACGGCACTATTTCGATATCACCGAGGCTGACATGAACCGCATGTTCGCCTTCCTGAGGAACGAGCTTCAGCCGCTGATCGGCCTGTCGTTCGACGATCTCGACGTGCGCACCGACGAGCGGACGTCCAAGCTGGCCGCCAAGATCCTGGCCAACACCGCCGACGAGGACATGGAGCCGTTCCGGATCGGGCTGGGGATGAACAAGGCCGAGTTCGAGGAGGGCATCTTCTGCTGGAAGGGGTTCATCTACTACAAGTGGGTGCTCAACGACCTGGTGCCGCGGATCAAGCCCGTCGCCGAGCAGATCGCCCGCGTCCGGCCGGTCGGAACCAGTAATTCCGACGATCGCGTCTATATCACCAAGACCCGCGCCGCCCTCGACCGGGCCATCAAGCAGTCGTGCGCCACGGTGTGGAAGACCCTCAAGGTCTATGACGACGCCTATGCGGATCTGACGCGCAACGGCCGGCCGGACACCTTCCGCGACTTTCTGCAGACGGCCCCGTCGCTGTTCTACGAACTGGGCGAACGGCTGGGCGGGGTCCAGCACATCGTCACCTTCTGGCGCTACCGCTTCCCCGAGCGCGCCCTCATGCGCATCTCGGTGGATGAGCTGATCGGCATCTTCATGGACTTCGAGGCGACCCTCGGCGAGATCGTCGCCGACAATGACGCCTAGGGCAGCAGGGACGCGCCTGCCAGGGGCTGGCCCATGGATGGTCCATGGCTGCGGGGCGAAAGAGGCGGCGGCTGGCCGGCGACGGGCGCGGCCCGCCATCGTCTCAGGGCTTCGTCGTGGGAAGCCTTGGCGCGCCCGGAACGATTCGAACGTCCGACCCTCAGATTCGTAGTCTGATGCTCTATCCAGCTGAGCTACGGGCGCATGCCTTGCGGCAAGGCGGCGGAACCTAGCGGCATCGGTGGCGGGGTGCAAGCGGGGGGCGGTGCAATATTTGCCCTGGACCCGGCCGCGCCGACGCGACACATGTCGCGGCCATGCCCAGCGCCTTCCGCCTGCTCGCCCTGCTCCCCGCCCTCGCCCTGGCCGCCTGCGCCGTGCAGGGGCCGGGGCCGGGGCCGGCGCCCGCCGCCGTCGCGGCCGCGTCCGTCCCCGCTTCGGCGCCGGCGGCCGGCCAGGTCATGGTCGCGGCCGCCAATCCCCTGGCGGTGGAAGCCGGACTGTCGGTGCTGCGCGCCGGCGGCTCGGCGGTGGACGCGGCGGTGGCGGTGCAGGCGGTGCTGGGGCTGGTGGAGCCGCAGAGCTCCAGCCTCGGCGGCGGCGCCTTCATGACCTATTACGACGCCGCCTCGCGCACGGTGAGCGCCTACAATGGCCGCGAGACCGCCCCGGCCGGGGCCACGCCGGACATGTTCCTGGGCGCGGACGGCAAGCCGCTGGGCTTCATGGCGGCGGTGTCCAGCGGCCGCTCCACGGGCGTCCCCGGGGCGGTGGCCATGCTGGCCCTGGCCCACCGCGACCACGGCAAGCGCCCCTGGGCGTCCCTGTTCACCGACGCCGAGCAACTGGCCGACAAGGGGTTCGTGGTCTCGCCGCGGCTGGCCTCGATGATCGGCCTGCCCATGGCCGGCGCCCGCGGGGCCGATGTGGCCGCCTATTTCACCAAGGCCGACGGCGGCAAGGTCGGCGCCGGGGACCGCCTGGCCAACCCCGCCTATGCCGCGACGCTGCGCCGCCTGGCGTCGGAAGGGGAGGGCGCCTTCTATCGCGGCGAGATTCCCGCCGCCATCGCCGCCCGCGTCCAGGGCCCGCCCCTGCCCGGATCCCTCACCGCCGCCGACATCGCCGCCTATCGCCCCAAGAGCGGCGCAGCCCTGTGCCGGCCCTATCGGATCTATGTGGTCTGCGTGCCGCCGCCGCCGTCCAGCGGCGTGGCCCTGCTGCAGGCCCTGCTGATCCTCGAGCACACCGACATCGACAAGCGCGGCCCCGCCGATCCCCAGGCCTGGTCACTGTTCATCCAGGCCAGCCGGCTGATGTACGCCGACCGCGACCGCTATGTGGGCGATCCGGACTTCGTCGCCGTGCCGGTGGAGGGGCTGCTGGACCCGGCCTATGTGGCCAGCCGCGCCGCCCTGATCGGCGACCGGGCCGGTGCGCCCCCCGCCCCCGGCCGGCCCCCCGGGGCGGGGCCGCGCGCCCCCGACGCCACGGTCGAGCCCGGCGGCACCTCGCACTTCGTCATCGTCGACGCCGCCGGCGACGTGGTGTCCATGACCACCACGGTGGAGAGCGTGTTCGGGTCTGGCCGCATGGTCCACGGCTTTGTCCTGAACAACCAGCTGACCGACTTCTCCTTCGCGCCGAAGGATGCCGACGGGGCCCCGGCCGCCAACGCCGTGGCCCCCGGCAAGCGCCCGCGCTCGTCCATGTCGCCGGCCATCGTGCTGGACCGCGAGGGCCGGCTGGTGGCCGCGGTGGGCTCGCCGGGGGGCAACGCCATCCTCGCCTACAACCTCAAGGCCCTGGTCGGGGTGATCGACTGGAAGCTGCCCATGCAGGCGGCGGTGGCCCTGCCCAATGTGATCGCCCGCGGCTCCCAGGTGGGCGGGGAGGTCGGCAAGCTGACCCCCGCCGTGGTCGAGGGCCTGGCGGCGCGCGGCTTCGTCCTGCGCGAGGGCCAGGGCGAGGGCTCGGGCCTGCACGGGGTGCTGGTGACGGGCGGCCGCCTGACCGGGGGCGCCGACCCGCGCCGCGAGGGGCAGGCGCGCGGCTTCTGAGACGCGGTCCGCCGCCCGGCTCAGCCCGGCTTGTGGCTCTGCATATATTCGGGGAAGTCGCGCCTCGGCCCCTTCCAGCTGGCCAGGTCGAAGATCTCGGGGGTCTTCTTGCGGAAGCCCTCGACGGCGGCCGGCGGCAGGTCGGCGATGCGGGTCACCTTGGTCCCGTAGCCGTGCCCCGAGGTGCGGCCGGCGTGCCCGCCCATGCGCAGCCAGGGGTGGAAGCTGACCTGGTTCTGGAACTGGCAAAACGCGGGGGCGCAGGTGACCTTGGGGTCCAGCACGTCCGCCACCTTGGCCGAATAGACGGCGTTGGTGTCCCAGTAGTAGGTCTTGCCTGACGAGCCCTTGGGCCAGGCCTCGGGGGTGAACGGATTGGGGGCGCCCGAGCCGAACCGGCTGGGGATGAAGACCAGATCGCCGATCACCTCCATCAGCATCGATTGGGGCTTGAGGCGTGATTCCTTGCCGGTCTTGGCCCCGTCGGGGGTGATCTCCACCTCCATGGGGCCGGCGATGAACTCCCATACGGGGATCGTCTCGCCGGTGATGGGGTTCTCCCAGGCATCCAGGGGCTCATGGGTGTCGAAGCGGCAATAGACCCCCGCCTCCGCGCCCTTGGCGCCGTAGTTGCCGTTGGCCAGGGGCGCCCAGGTGAGCACCGTCAGGTTGTTCATGGTGAAGAACGGCATCAGGTTGCCGTCGTTCATATAGCCGTAGATGTGCAGGCGCTGCAGGCTGTAGGTGGTCTCGGCGCCCGCCGAGCCGATCACCTTGGCCCGGGCGCGGGCGCGCTGGGCCGGGTCGGCGAGGTCCAGGGTCCCCCCCGCCTCGGCTGACCGGGGCATCGCCGCCCCCGCCGCCGCCGCCCCGCCGGCCCAGATCGCGCTTCGTCTCGTGACCGCATCCATCGACTGTCTCCGCCCCAATGGCTAAGTGTTGAGCCAAGGGCCCAGGGCGCACAACGCGTTTTTTCGCCGGCTCTGTCGGGCGGGACCGGCCCCGCCCGTCGTTCAGACGAGGTGACCGCCCCATGCTCTACGCCATCCTTTGCTACAACGACGAGGCCGTGGTCGGCGCCTGGACCCAGGCCGAGGACGACGCCTGCATGGCGCGCCTGGCGGTGGTGCAGCAGGAGCTGGCCCGGCAGGGACGGCTGGGGCCGGTGGCGCGGCTGCTGCCGACCACCGCCGCCACCACCCTGCGCAAGGGCCATGAGGAGCCGCTGGTCATCGACGGTCCCTTCGCGGAGACCAAGGAGCAGCTGCTCGGCTTCTACCTGATCGACTGCGACACCCTCGAGGCCGCCCTCAACGTGGCCCGCGACCTGGCCAAGGCCAATCCCGGCGGCGGCTCCTATGAAATCCGCCCGGTGGGCTTCTTCAACGGCGCGACGGCCCTGGGCCAGGCGAGCGGCGCGGAGGCGGTGCGCCCGTGACCGACCTGGCCTGGATCGATGCGGCCATCACCGCCGCCCGGCCCCAGGCGATCGGCGCCCTGCTGCGCTATTTCCGCGACCTGGACACGGCGGAGGAGGCCTTTCAGGACGCCTGTCTAAGGGCGCTGAAATCCTGGCCTTTGAAGGGGCCGCCGCGCGATCCCGCCGCCTGGCTGATCCTGGTGGGCCGCAACGCCGCCCTGGACGGGGTGCGCAAGCGCAGCCGCCAAAGCCCGCTGCCGCCCGAGGCCCTGATCTCCAACCTCGATGACGCCGAGGCCGACCTCGCCGATCGGCTGGACAGCGCCGACTACCGGGACGATGTGCTGCGCCTTCTGTTCGTCTGCTGCCACCCCGACCTGCCCGCGACGGGACAGATCGCCCTGGCCCTGCGCATCGTCAGCGGCCTGTCCGTGCCGCAGATCGCCCGAGCCTTCCTGGTGGGCGACAGCGCCATGGAGCAGCGGATCACCCGCGCCAAGGCCCGGGTCGCCGCCGCCGGGGTTCCCTTCGAGACGCCGGGGCCGGTGGAGCGGTCCGAGCGGCTCGCGGCGGTGGCGGCGATCATCTATCTGATCTTCAACGAGGGCTATTCGGCCGGGGCGGCGGCGGAGGGCGCTCGCGCCCAACTCTGCGACGAGGCCATCCGCCTGGCCCGCCTGCTGCTGCGCCTGTTCCAGACCGAGCCGGAGATCATGGGGCTGACGGCGTTGCTGCTGCTGCAGCACGCCCGGGCGCAGGCCCGGTTCGACGCCGACGGCGAGGCCATCCTGCTGGCCGACCAGGACCGGGGCCGCTGGAACGGAAAGCTGATCGCCGAGGGCCTGGCCCTGATCGACAAGGCCATGCGGCACCAGCGCGCCGGCCCCTACCAGATCCAGGCCGCCATCGCCGGCCTGCACGCCCGCGCCCCCCGCGCCGAGGATACCGACTGGGCGCAGATCGACCAGCTGTATGGCGCGCTGCAGGCCATGCAGCCGTCGCCGGTGATCACCCTCAACCGGTCCGTCGCGGTCGCCCAGCTGCGCGGACCGGCGGCCGCCCTGGAGATGATCGAGCCCCTGGCCGGCCGGCTGGCCAACTATTTCCACTTCCACGGCGCCCGCGGCGCCTTTCTGCTTCAACTGGATCGCCAGGGCGAGGCCCGCGAGGCCTTCAACCGGGCCATCGGCCTGGCCGGCACCCCCGCCGAGGCGGCGCATATCCGACAGCATCTGGACCGGCTGATCGACGCCAGCACGGCCCTGACGGGCGGTCTGGCCAAGGGGTAGATTTTCGGCGTTTGTCGGCCCCGGGGCGGCCAGCGCGTCCTTGCCATGAGCGGCCCGCATCGGGCGGGCGCCTCGCAGCCAGGAGCTGGACATGACCGACGCCGCAAGACCCGACCTTCCCCGCATGGACCGCGGGGTGGTGGCCGCCCTGGCCCTGGGGGACGCCACCGCCGCCGCCGACTTCTACAAGGCGGCCTTCGGAGCGGAGGAAATGATCCGCCTGCACGCCGACGACGGCAAGCGGCTGATGCACTGCCACCTACGGATCAATGGCGGCAGCATGATCATCAACGACTGCTTCCCCGAATATGGCCATCCCGTGCAGACCCCGCAGGGCTACTGCCTGCACCTGCAGGTCGACGACGTCGACGCCTGGTGGGAGCGCGCCGTCAAGGCCGGGGCCACCGTGGCCATGCCCCTGGAGATGCAGTTCTGGGGCGACCGCTACGGCCAGGTGACCGATCCCTTCGGCGTCCTTTGGTCGATGGGCCAGTCGGGGAGCTAGCTACTTGGCTGCAACCAGCGCCGGGCCGCTGAACTCGGTCTCGAGGGTGACTTCGACCTGGTCGCTGACGCCCATGGTCGAGCCCGGCGCCGGCACGCCGAAGGCCACGCCGAAGTCCGAGCGCTTGAAGGCGCCGTGGGCCGAGAAGCCGATACGGGCGTGGGGGTCCATGGCCTGGCCGGGATAGCCGCCGTTGAAGGTGGCCTCGAGGGTGACTGGCTTGGTCACTCCGTGCAGCGACAGGTCGCCGGTGATCTTCGCTGTGCGCGCCCCCGTGGGCGTCACCTTGGTGGAGCGGAAGGTGATTTCGGGGAAGGCCTTGGCGTCGAGCCAGGTCGGCCCGGTCAGGGTGTCGAGAAATCCCGCCGGCGGCGCGGGCAGGTCCAGGGAGGTGGGATCCACAGAGGCCGTCAGCCTGGCCGCCGCCGGATTGGCCGGGTCGAAGGTCAGCTGAGCGTCGAAGCGGGTGAAGCGGACGCGGTAGGTCGAGAAGCCCATGTGGGTGACCCCGAACATCAGGGTCGAGTGGGCCTTGTCCAGCCGATAGTCGCCGGCCGGGACGTCGATGGCCGCCGGCTTGACCGCGGCGGCCTTGGCCGCGGCAGGCTTGGCCGCCGGCGCAGCCTCGGCGGCGCCGAAAGCGACCAGGGTCAGGACGAGGGCAGGGACAACAGACTTCATACGCGATCTCCACGGCGATCCGCGGAGGTTAGCGCGGTCTGCGACCTCCGGCCAAGGCTTACCAGCGGGGCTGGGCGTAGGCGACGGCGTCGCGCACCTGGTACATGGCGTTGGCCACGGCGTCCGAATAGCAGGGCGGGCTGTCCGCGGCGGTGATGGGGTGGAAGGTGTCCAGCTCGCGGCAGGCGGAGCGGGCGGCGCGCCGGACGCGGTTGTTCAGCTCGTCCACGCCCCAGGGGGTGGTGAGGTCGAGATCCCGGTAGCTGACGGCGCGCTGCGTGGTGACCAGTTCGATCGGCGCCCCCGTCGTGGAGGACCGGCCGCGGTATCGCGGGGCGGCGCGGATGGTCAGGTCGTCCATGCCGTAGGAGCCGTCCGGGGCGTAGCCCGCCTGGCTGTAGCCGGACCGGGGGACGTAGGTCGGCGCATACGGAGGGGCATACTGGGGCGCGTACTGAGGCGCATAGCCGCCCGACGGTGCGTACTGCGGCTGCGACCCATACTGCGGCCCGTAGGAGTCCGGAGACCTGTCGTCGGGGCGCGGCGGCGCGCCATAGTCGGCAGGCGGGGCATAGCCGCCCTGGGACGAATAGTATTCGTCCTGGGCCAGGGCGGGCGCGGCGAGGGCAGACAGGCCGGCGGCGGCGAGCGCGAGGCAGGCAAGGCGCGGACGGTGGGAGCGCGAGGTCATGGCGTCGTCCTTCTGACGAGGGATCCGCGGCGGGCGCGGGTCGGGAACGCGGGTCATGGGCGCGGATAGCGGCGAACCGCGCGAGGCTAATCGTTAACAAAAACACGGCGGCGGCGCGACGGTTCCGGCCGCCGCCAGCGGCGGGGATTTCCTTATGAGCCCCGCGCGGCTATCAGAGCCCATCCTTCGCCCGCCGAGCCGATCCATGACCCAAGTCCTCCCCGACCGCCTGTCCAACAACCCCAAGAGCCCGCACTACGACGCGGACCTGCTGTCGCGGGGCGTCGGCATCCGCTTCAAGGGCGAGGAGAAGACCAATGTCGAGGAATACTGCGTCAGCGAAGGGTGGGTGAGGGTGGCGATCGGCTCCAAGGTCGATCGGACCGGCGCCCCCCTGACCATGAAGCTGATCGGCGAGGTCGAGCCCTATATGCGCGACGAGGGCTGAGCGGCGTCGAAAGAACTCGCCCCGCCGACCTGATAATTGCTGCAGTGCAGCATTAGCTATGGTTCAGTCGTGTCACGCCTCGCGCGACGTGCAGCCCAGGTGGTGACCCATGGTTAAGCTTCCCGACGACAAGGCCTTTTTCCGGCAGCGCCGCCCCGCGGCCCGCGCCGCGCCGGCGACGCGCCTCGTGGAGACCCGCGCCTTCGGCGCCAACCCGGGCGCCCTTCGCATGCTGTCCCATGTCCCCGCGGGGCTGCCGGCCGGCGCGCCCCTGGTGGTGGTGCTGCATGGCTGCACGCAGGAGGCGGAGGCCAACGCCGTGGGCGCCGGGTGGCTGGCCCTGGCCGACCGCTATGGCTTCGCCCTGGTGGTTCCCGAGCAGCAGCCGGCCAACAACCCCAATCGCTGCTTCAACTGGTTCCAGCCCGAGGACGTGCGGCGGGGCGCCGGAGAGGCGGCCTCGATCGCCGAGATGACCGAGGCGGCGGTCAAGGCCCACGGACTGGACCGGCGCCGCATCTTCGTCACCGGCCTGTCGGCGGGCGGGGCCATGGCCTCGGCCATGCTCGCGGCCTATCCGGACGTCTTCGCCGGTGGCGGGATCATCGCCGGCCTGCCCTACGGCGCCGCCGACAATGTGCAGGAAGCCTTCGGCGCCATGTTTCAGGGGCGGCAGCGCACCGCCGCCGCCTGGGGCGATCTGGTGCGCGCCGCCTCGGGGCACGCCGGCCCCTGGCCCCGGGTGTCGATCTGGCAGGGTGACGCCGACGCCACGGTCAAGCCGGTCAACGCCGAGGCCGTCGCGCGGCAGTGGGCGAATGTGCACGGCCTGGACGCGGCGCCCTCGGAGAAAACCACGAAGGGCGGTCATCGACAGGAGCGCTGGCTTGCGCCCGACGGCCGCGTCCTGGTGGAGCTCCATACCCTGGCCGGGCTCGGTCACGGCACGCCCCTGAACACCGGCGGCCCCGACGGCTATGGCGCGGCCGCCCCCTTCCTGCTCGAGGCGGGGGTGTCGTCGAGCCTGGAGCTGGCGCGGTTCTGGGGCCTGGCCCCGGTCGCCGAAGCGGCCGCCGTGGCCGCCGCCGCGCCTCATGCCGAGGCCCCTGGTCCCGCCGAACCGGTCACCCATGTGCAAGAGACCGTCGTCCCCCGAGGGCGCGGCCTGGATGTGCAGGCGGTGATCACACGGGCCCTGACCGCTGCCGGGCTGATGAAATAGTGGCGCGACTGGACACCCTGTCGGAGCGGTGGGCGATGTTGCGCCCCCATGCGACCCGCTTTGGCCAGGGGGCGCCCGGCCGGCCGCTGGCGATCCTGTTCCATGGCTGCGGGGGCGTTCGCGACCACCTGGCGCGCTATGCCGGCGTAGCGAAGGATCGCGGCGTCGAGGCGGTGGTGATCGACTCCTACGCGGCGCGGGGCTGGCGCCGCGCCTATGGCCT
Organism: Caulobacteraceae bacterium; assembly: GCA_965279095.1. Lineage (GTDB taxonomy): Bacteria > Pseudomonadota > Alphaproteobacteria > Caulobacterales > Caulobacteraceae > CBDIHH01. The sequence continues at coordinate 397,615 of CBDIHH010000007.1, read as the reverse complement.
CGCCTTCGTCTGCACCGGCCTGGCGCTTCAGGGCCGCGAGCGCGCCGGCGACGTGCTCGCCGCCGCCTGGGGCCTGCTGGGCGAGGGCGAGCCGGAGCGGCCCCTGGTCCTGGCCGGCTGGAGCCATGGATCCTGGTCGATCATGGACCTGATGACGATGCCGTTGACCGCGCCGGGAGAGGCCGGGCTCGCCGATCCCGATCCGGCGCCCCTGCGCAACCTGCGCGGCGCCTTCCTGGCCTATCCCTACGGCGGCGTCGGCGCCCTGAGCCGGGTCCGGCCGTGGGTGCGCGCGACGGACCTGTCGGTGATCTCGCCGAAGCATGACCATGTCACCTGCCTGCGCGACGCCCGCCGCCTCAATGGCGCGCCGCAGGCGGCGGGCTGCCGGATCGAGACCTGGGAGCCGGACGCCACCCACAGCTTCGACGAACCCACCTGCGTCTTTCCCATGCGCCATGACGAGGCGCTGACCCTCGAGAGCCTGGCCCGGTTCGACGCCTTCCTGGCCCGGGCGGCGGCGTCAGACCCCGGCTTGGCCCCGCGGGGCGATCGGCTGTAAGGTGCCGCGCAGGAGTGCGACGCGATGTGTTTGTTCTGCGACTGGGGCGAGCTGACGCCCGCCCAGGACGACGATCCCGAGGTGGCCGCTGAGCGCCAGCGGGTGTCCCAGGACCTCTGGGCGCGGCTGATGCAGGAGATCGAGAAGGCCGACGCGGCCCCGGCGCCTCTCTCGGCGCCGGAATAGAGGATGCGCCAGGCCAACCCGCCGCGGCGCGTCGCGCACGTTCCCCACCAAGCGCCGCGCACCTGATCGCGGCCCAGGCGCCCTTGCACATGTCCGAGAGTCTCCAGCCGATCAGTCTCGGCTTTGCCTGCGACGTCAAATACCAGGTGTCCCGACACCTCTTCGCCCGCGCCCACCCCGCGGCCTCGGAGACCGATTTCCGCAACGCCCTGTTCCGCTGGCAGGGTCAGGCCTCGCCCTTCCGCCGCCATATCTTCGACTGGGCGATCACCCCCCTGACCGCCGTGTTCGCCTATCTTGAGCGCGACTTCGAGGGCGTGTTCGAGCGATCCGACCTGCACATCGATGAAGAGGCTGGCACGGTGGCGCACCGGCGGCTGGGCACGGCCTTTCCGCACGACTTCCGCGCCAGCGGCGAGGGGCCGCTGACCGAGGCGGATATAGACCGCGGCTACGGCGCCTTCCGCGACAAGCACGTCTTCCTCGCCCAGAGATTCCGCGACCTGCTGCTCAGCCCGGGCCCCTATCTCTATGTCCACCGGGCCATCGTCACCCACGCCGACGCCCAGAGGCTCGCGGGCCTGCTCGGGGCGCGGTCCCCCGAGCATCGGTTCAAGCTGCTGTTCGTCGACGTGGAGGGGGCGGTGAACCAGGTCCTGTCGGGGGTCGCCGCGCCGACCTTCAAAGGCTGGCTGCCGCCCGGCTGCGACAAGCCCGCCGAGCGGGTCTGGGAAGGTCCTGACGGGCCCTGGGACGCGGTGCTGGGCCAGTTCGATCTGGGGATGAGCGGCATGGACGCGCCGGCGCCGCCGCCGGTCCCCACCCAGACCGCGCCGGCGCGGGGCCCCGCCGGACCACCGCCGGCAGGGGACTGGAGCACGGTGCTCGACTGCGAGGGCGCCAAGGGGTTCCTGGACGTCTTCACCCATGTCGACGCCGGCGCCGACCGGTATGCCGCCCGCGATGGCGGGCTGTCGTTCGTCGATCCCGCGGCGGACGACCATTTCTACTGTCACTTCCTGCCCGTGGCCCTGGGCGGGGGAGGGGGGTGGGCCCGGCTGAGCCTGGACTGGCCGGCGGACGGCGTACGGGCGTCGGTCGCCCTGCAGGATCAGGACTGCCGCCATCCCACCGCCTGGTCGGTGACCGATACGCCGCTCGGCGCGCGCCATCGCCAGGCGCTGGTCCTGCCGCTGGCTTCGGACGTCGACCACATTCGCCTGGTCGCCACGCCTGGGGGAGACGGCGCCTCGGCGCTGCCCGAGCGGATCCGCCTCGAGATCGCCGCTGCGGGCGATCCTGCCCCGCCCCCGGAGGCTCGGGCGCGCCCCTGGTGGCGTCGACTGTTCGACAAGACCTGATCGCGCCTTGACGCTGGGGGCCGGGACGTTGACCGTGCGCCGGCCGCGGCGCTAGGCCGGGCCGGTCCAGGAGACCCCATGCCCCGCCGCTTCACCCTGTTCGTCATTGCGGCCATGATCGGCGGAGTCCTCGCCGGCTTCATCATCAACCAGACCGCCGACGCCGAGACCGTCAAGCAGCTGGCGGGCTATTTCTCCATCCTCACGGATGTGTTCCTGCGGCTGATCAAGATGATCATCGCGCCCCTGGTGTTCTCCACCCTCGTGGTCGGCATCGCCCACATGGAGGATAGCGCCGCCATCGGCCGGGTGGGGCTGAAGACCATCGGCTGGTTCGTCTGCGCCTCCCTGGTTTCCCTGCTGATCGGCCTGATCATGGTCCACCTGATCCAGCCGGGGGTGGGCCTGTCGCTGGCGATCCCTGACGTGGGGGCCAAGAGCGACGTCACCGCCGCCACCCTGACGCTGAAGGACTTCATCACCCACGTCTTCCCGCGGTCGATCGTCGAGGCCATGGCCAACAACGAGATCCTGCAGATCGTGGTGTTCTCGATCTTCGTCGGCACCGCCATAGCCGCCGTGGACGACCGCGCCCCCGCCGTCCTGGCCCTGGCCGAACAGGTCGCCCAGGTGATGCTGAAGGTGACCAGCTATGTGATGCTGTTCGCCCCCGTCGCCATCTTCGCGGCCCTCGCCTCCACGGTGTCGACCCAGGGACTGGGGGTGCTGCTCAGCTACGCCAAGTTCGTCGGGGGCTTCTACCTGTCGCTGGCCATCCTGTGGGGCGTGCTGCTGCTGGTCGCCTATGCGGTGATCCGCGGACGGGTGAAGGGGCTCGTCGTCGCCATCCGCGAGCCGGCGGTGCTGGCCTTCTCCACCGCCTCCTCGGAGGCCGCCTATCCGCGGATCCTGGAGGGGCTGCAGAAGTTCGGCGTCTCGCGCCGCATCGTCAGCTTCGTCCTGCCGCTGGGCTACTCGTTCAACCTGGACGGGTCGATGATGTACTGCACCTTCGCCACCCTGTTCATCGCCCAGGCTTACGGCGTGCCTCTGACCCTGGCGCAGCAGATCATCATGCTGCTGCTGCTGATGGTCACCAGCAAGGGCATGGCAGGGGTGCCGCGCGCGTCCCTGGTGGTCATCGCCGCCACCCTGGCCTATTTCGACCTGCCCGAGGCGGGGCTGCTGCTGATCCTGGCGGTGGACCACCTGCTCGACATGGGCCGCAGCGCCACCAATGTGCTGGGCAATTCCGTCGCCGCGACGGTGGTCGCCAAGTGGGAAGGCGAGTTCGGCCCGCCGCTGGAGGACGAGCCGCCCCCTCGGCCGTCGCCAGCCTGAGGGCCCGACAGGCGCCAACCCTTCGGCTCTAGACGTCCTGGGCCATGAAGCGCGCGACCCGCTCGGCGCGGTCCTTGCCCGTCAACCGGTACAGACCCAGGATGGCGACGATGACGCCCCCGGCGATGGCCGGCGCCAGCCAGCCCCCCTGCGCGACCCGAGCCACGATCAGGGCCGCGCAGATCAGGGCGCCCAGGGCGGGCACGACGGTCGGAATCTCGAACCGGCCGGCCATGCGCCCGTCGCGCCGCTGCAGGACGATGAGGGCGACATTGACAATGGTGAAGACGAACAGCAGCAAGAGCACCGTGGCGGAGGCCAGGGCGGCGATGTCGCCGATCAGGGATAGCAGCACGGTCACCGCGAACAGGACCGCGATGGCGATATGGGGGGTGCGGCGGGTCGCATGCACCCGTCCCAGGGCCGCCGGCATCAGCCCCTGCCGCGCCATGCCGTAGAGCAGTCGCGAGCCCATGACGTAGTTGATGAGGGCGGTGTTGGCGACGGCGAAGATGGTGATGCCGGTGAAGCCCCAGCTGGGGAACCACGGCGCCGCGCGCTCCACCACCAGGGTCAGGGGGCCGGGCGCCTGCGACAACTCCCGCCACGGAACGACGGACACGGCGGTGATGGCGATGGCCATGTAGACGACGGTGGCCGCCACCATGGCCAGCAGCAGCGCCGCGGGCACGGTGCGCTCGGGGGTCTTCACCTCCTCGGAGACATTGAGCATGTCCTCGAAGCCGATGAACGAGAAGAAGGTCAGCACCGCCCCGTGCAGCATCAGGGCGGCCAGGGCGCCGCCGGTGGCGCCGGCGCTGGCCGGCGGCAACTCCAGCAGGTCGACCCCGCCCCAGAAGCGAGCGCCCACCACCACGACGAAGATCAGGCCGAGGGCCTCCACCGCCGTGCACAGGGCGTTGAGCCAGAGGGACTCGCGAATGCCGCGAAACACGACCCCGGCGATGAGCAACAGAAAGCCGATGGCCAACAGGCTGACGGGCGCCCAGTCCAGCTCGAGAAGGGTCCTCAGGTTGGCGGCGACCACCCGCGACTGGGTCGCGATCGAGGTCAGCCCTGAACAGACGATGGTGACCCCCACCACATAGCTGAGCAGCGGCGAGCGATAGGCGCGCTGGGTGGCGTAGGCGGCCCCCGCGGCCCGTGGGTAGCGCGAGGCGATGGAGGCATAGGCGGCGCCGGTCAGCAGGGCGGCGACCATGCTGACCCCGAACGCCAGCCAGACCGCGCTCCCCATAACCCCGGCCGCGACCCCGATCAGGCCGTAGATGCCGGCGCCCAGCATGCTGCCGAGGCCGTAGAGGGTGAGCTGGGCCAGGCCGATCGAGCGGCTCAGTTCCGGGGCGCCCTCGCGTTCGCCCGGCGGCGGCGCGTCGTCGCCGCGGGCGGGATTCAAGGGGTGGGCTTCCGCGCGTCGCCGCCGTAGCGGATCCGCAGGACCAGGATGATGCTGGTGAGCACCAGGCAGATGCCGTTGGACACCGCCACCGGCCAACTGCCGAGAAGCAGGCCGTAGGTTGTCCAGAGGACGAACCCGGTCACCGTGACCAGATACATCTTCAGGGCCACCGATGAGGCGTCCTTCTCTTTCAGGATCTTGACGATCTGGGGGACGAAACTGACCATGGAGCAGGCGCCGGCGATGGAGCCGACGATGTTGGCCGCGACCTCGACGGAGGCCACCTAGCGGGCCTGGGACGGGGCGGCGGGAGCGACGGGAGTCGCCGGCAGGGGGGCGGGCGCCAGGGCGCTGGCGGCGGCGGATGCCTGGTCGGTCGCCGGGGCCTCCGGGGCGGCCCCTCGGGTCAGCACCAGCGCCACGACGATGAGTGCGACCACGACCACGGCGGCCACCACCATCCACAGGGCGCGGTTATCGCGCTGGCGTGCGAATTCACTCATCAATGCCCTCCGTCGCCCCGGCTCTACCATGACTTTTGGCGGCTGGGGAACGACGGAGGGGAGGGATGGTTCCGGCTCAGCCGGGCTTGTAGATCTGGTCGAAGGACCCGCCGTCGGAGAAGTGCGCCGCCTGGGCTTTGCGCCAGCCGCCGAAGTCCTCGATGGTCACCAGGGGGATCTTCTTGAACTGATTTCCGTATTTCGCCGCCGCCTGGGCGTTGCGCGGGCGGTAGTAGTTCTTGCCGACGATGTCCTGGGCCAGCGGGCTGTAGAGGAAGTTCAGGTAGCCGGTGGCGGCGTCCCGGGTCTTCTTCTTGTCCACGACCTTGTCCACCAGGGCGACGGGGGGCTCGGCCAGGATCGACATCGACGGGGTGACGATGTCGAACTTGTCGGGGCCCAGTTCCTTGATCGACAGATAGGCCTCGTTCTCCCAGGCCAGCAGGACGTCGCCGATGCCGCGCTGGACGAAGGTGTTGGTGGCCCCGCGGGCGCCGGTGTCGAGCACCGGCACCTGCTTGAACAGGCGGGTCAGATAAGCCTTGGCCGTGGCCGGGGAGCCGCCCGGCTGCTTGAGGGCCCAGGCCCACGCCGCCAGGTAGTTCCAGCGCGCGCCGCCCGAGGTCTTGGGGTTGGGGGTGATGATGTCCACCCCAGGCTTCACCAGATCGCCCCAGTCGCGGATCTTCCACGGGTTCCCCTTCTTGACCAGGAAGACAATGGTCGAGGTGTAGGGGGTGGAGTTCTCGGGAAGCCGGGTCTGCCAGTTCTGCGGCAGCAGCTTGGCCTTGTCGGAGATGACGTCGATGTCATAGGCGAGGGCCAGGGTGACCACGTCGGCCTGGAGGCCGTCGATGACCGAGCGCGACTGGGCGCCGGACCCGCCATGGCTCTGGCGGATGGTCAGGTCCTGGCCGGTCTTGCCCTTCCAGTAGCTGATGTAGGCCTTGTTGACGTCCTCGTACAGCTCCCGGGTGGGATCGTAGGAGACGTTCAGCAGTTGCGCGGGCTTGGCCTTGGCCTGGGCCCAGGCCTGGCTGGAGATCACGGCGGGAGCGGCGATGCCCCCGGCGGCGGCGCCCAGCACCAGGCGGCGCGAGGGGGCGGAGAAAGTCTTGTCAGTCACGAGTGTGAGTCCTTTTCAGGCGAAGGTCAGAAGCTGTACTGAGTGCGCAGCGACCAGATGTTGAGGTCCTGCCCCACCTGGACGCCGGCCGCGGGCGTCGAGCCGGCGATGAAGGCCGTGCCGCCCGGCGACAACCGGTCCACCGACACGTTGCGGTAGGCGGCTTCCAGCGTGACCACATTATTCAGGTACCAGTTAACGCCCAGCGACCAGATGGTCTGTTCGCCGCCGCGGATCGCGCCGACGGGCAGGAGGGCGCCGGAGCCTTCCTTGTAGTTGAGGTCCAGGTACGAATAGCGGGCCGCCAGTTCGATCTCGCCCCACTGGCCCTTCTTCATGTCGAAGGGCTTGGTCACCCGCGGGCCGTCGAAGCCGGCGTTCGATGTTGAATAGCGGCGGGCGCCGCCGGTGACGATCCAGCCGCCCTGCACATACCAGCCCGAGAAGTCCGGGTCGGGCAGGGCGCTGGCGCGGCGCTCCACGTCGATCTTGAAATACTCGCCCTGGACGAAAAGGTTCTTCTTCTGGGCGGCGGCCTCAAGGCCGATGGCGCGCAGGCCGTCGGCGTCGATGTTGTTGGTGTCCACCAGGCGGGTCAGGTCGACCCGCAGTTCCGGCCGGTCGCGCAGGCGGATGTTGCGGGCGGCGCCGCCGGGCACGTCGGGGCCGCCGGCGGCGGGCTTCAGGACCAGGTTGGCGTTGACGCCGATGTGGGTGGTCCAGTCATAGCCCTTGGCCGGCACATAGGTGGCGCGGCCGATGAAGCCGAGCTGCTCGTCGAAGGTCTGGGTGGCCACCACATTGCCCGTGAACGTCCCGCCCAGGCTCCAGCGATCGCCGTTGGCGGACAGGCCGATGGCGGTGCGTCCGTCGCCGCCGGCGATGCCCCGCACCAGTTCCGCCACCGAGGCGCGCTCGGGGAACAGGCTGGAGCTGTTGGAGGCGCCGTCCTCGAGGCTGCTGACCGGGCCGTAGGCGCCGACCCGCAGGCGAACCGGGGTGCGGCCGCCGGTGAAGGTGTACTGTATCCAGGCCGAGCTGATCTTGCCCGCCTCCTCGATGCCCGAGCCGCCGAAGTCGTAGAGGAAGTTGTAGTCGAAGGCGCCAAAGGCCTTGCCCTCGATGCCAAGGCGGGCGCGGCGGAAGTTGGTCCCGTCGTTGAGGTCGCGGGCGTGGTCGTTCTCGACCGCGTCATTGAACGAACCGCGACGGGGGTCGGTGGCGAGGGGACCGGCGCCGTCCTGGTCATAGAGGGCGGCGTCCAGCTGGAAGATGCCCCGCAGCGAGGCGGTGAACTGGCCGTCGCCGCTGGCGAAGGTCGGCCGACCATTGGCCAGCGACACGGTGGTGGCCGCCTGCACGGTGCGCAGGTCCTTGACCGTGGCCGCCGTGGACGTCTTCAGATCGATGATCTGGCTGCCGGTGGCCGCCGTGGCGTCCTTCAGTTCGGACGTGGCGCTCTTCAGATCGGCGATCTGCGCGGCCAGGGCCTGAACCTGGGCCTCCAGCGCCTGGATCCGCGCGTCCCGGTCGGGGGCGGTCTGAGCCAGGGCGACGCTGGACGTTCCCGTCATGAGTACGGCGAGAAGGCCGCCGGCCAGCCAGCGGCCCGATTTAGCGATGTCGTTTCTCATAGATCCCCCAAACGAATGTCGTCGGCCGCAGCCGAATTTCTATAAAACCGATAATGCCTATCTGAGCAATAGATTTTCGCTAGACAGGCGTTGAGGTTTTCTCATCCTCTGCATCCGGCCTCGTCGTCGTCCGTCATCGGATTGTCACGGAGTCATCGCAGGAGTTCGTTGATGAGCCGTGACCCGCTATGATGGCGACGCAGATGTCGCAGCCCTCGACCCCCGCCTCAGACGCCCCGGTGCGCCATTGGCCAGACGGGTGGGCGTGCGCCCTGGCGGGATCGGCCGGCGCCGCGGCCATTCTGGCGATGATCGGTCTCGGCTCTGCCGACCTGTGGCCTGGGATCGCCGCCCTGGTCGGAGTCAGCGGGATAACGGCAGTCCTACTGTTCCTGGTCCGTCGAGAGGCGGCTGCGCCGCAGGATATCGTCGACCCGGTGGCGGACGATACCCTCCGCCGCGCCGCCCTGGCGGGCGCGCTGGAAGGCCTGCCCGACCCCCTGGTGGTGATCTCCGCCCTCGACACCGAAGAGGTGGCCGGCGCGCGGGTGGTCTACGCCAACGCCGCCGCCCGTGCTTTCCTGCGGATTTCCGCGGAGGGGGCGCCCCTGGCGACGGTCATGCGCCAGCCCGAGGTGATCGAGGTGGCCGACGAGGCCCTGTTCGGCGGGGTGGCGTCGGAGTCGGTGTTCGAGACCGGCGGCGCCGGCGAGCGCCATTGGCGGGTCCTGTCGCGACCCCTGCCGCCGGCGCCCGACGGCGCCCGGCTGGCCCTGGTGCTGCTCACCGACGAGACGGCGTCGCGCCGCACCGAGCGGATGCGGTCCGATTTCCTGGCCAACGCCAGCCATGAGCTGCGCACCCCGCTGGCGTCCCTGACCGGCTTCATCGAGACCCTGCGTGGGCACGCCAAGGACGACGTGGTCGCCCGCGACCGCTTCCTCGAGATCATGGCGGCCCAGGCCGACCGCATGGCGCGTCTGGTCGCCGACCTGATGTCCCTGAGCCGGATCGAGCTGAACGAGCACATCCGCCCCCGCGACCAGGTCGATGTCTGCATGGCGGTGAAAGATGTGCTGGACGCCCTGGCCCCCCAGGCGGCCACGGCGGGGGTGGCCCTGAAGCCCCATCTGCCGTCCGCGCCCGCCTGGGTGGTCGGCGACCGCGACCAGATCGTCCAGGTCGCCCAGAACCTCATCGACAACGGTCTGAAATACGCTGGGCCCCAGGGCGCGGTCACGATCACCCTGGAGGTGACCACCTGCGTCAAGGCCCTGGCCATGGCCGATCCCGCCATGTCCCGGCTGGCCCTGCTCACGCCTGACCGTACGGATGGCTCCTATGCGGTGCTCACCGTGGCCGACAGCGGCCCAGGTATCCCGCGCGAACACCTGCCGCGCCTCACCGAGCGGTTCTACCGGGTCGAGGGGCAGAAGAGCGGCGAGCGGCTGGGCACCGGCCTGGGCCTGGCCATCGTCAAGCACATCATGAACCGCCACGCCGGCGGGCTGACGGTGGAGACCCGTCCCGGCTCGGGCGCTTGTTTCACCGCCTATTTCCCGGCCTCGCCGGAGGCCCCGGGCGAGGCCGCCACACCCGCGGCGTCGTTGTAATAAAACCGTCGCATAATCATCATACGGGATGAGAACGCCGTCGGCAGTGTCCGCCCGACTTGATCGGCCGGGTTCTCCAAGACCGACCCGTCCTTGCCGCCGGAACCTCAATGCTCGTCTGGGCCGCCTTCCTTCTCCTTGCTCTTCTGTCTGGCCTGGCCTTCCAGTTCGGTCGCCGCAAGGCCCTGGCCGTGGCCGGGGGCCGTCCGTCGCAGTTGCATTCGCGGCCGCCCTACCATGGCTATTACGTCGCCCTTTGGGCCGGCGTCCCCGCGGCCCTACTGCTGCTGGGCTATGTGGTGTTCGGGCATCGGGTCGAGGCGATGCTGCTGCAGCAGCACGTCCCCGCCGCCGCGGCGGCCCTCGACACCGATCAGCTGCGGGTCTTCTTCCAGGACGCCTCCGCCCTGGCCCAGGGCCAGGGGGTTAGCGAGACCGCCTATCAGGGTCCGCTGAAGGCCGCCCTCGACGCCAAGGTCACCGAGGCCCGCAACCTCGATCGCACCTTCAGCGCCGCCGCCTACGCGGGCATGCTGGTCCTGGCCCTGGGCGGCTTCCTGCTCGCCTTCCCGCGTCTGTCGCGCGATTTCCGCGCCCGCAACCGGGTCGAGGGCTGGACGGCGGTGCTGCTGTTCGGCTGTTCGGCCGTGGCCATCCTCACCACCATCGGCATCGTCGCCTCCCTAGCGTTCGAGAGCTTCCGCTTCTTCGGCATGGTCTCGCCCGTGGACTTCCTGCTGGGCACCCAGTGGAGCCCGCAGATCGCCATGCGGTCGGACCAGTATGGCTCCACCGGCGGTTTCGGCGCCGTGCCCCTGTTCGCCGGCACCTTCCTGGTGATGGCCCTGGCCATGATGGTGGCGGCCCCGGTCGGGCTGTTCTCGGCCATCTACCTGGCCGAATACGCCGGGCGCGGGCAGCGGGCGGTGGTCAAGCCCCTGCTGGAGATCCTCGCCGGGGTGCCGACGGTGGTCTACGGCTTCTTCGCCGCCCTGACCGTGGGGCCCCTGTTCCGCGGCGCCTTCAACGCCCTGGGCGCGACGATGGTGGGCGGCCCCCTGGACGGGGTCGGCCAGTATCTGATGCAGGTGCAGAACCAGATGGCCCTGGTCGCCGGTGTGGTCATGGGCATCATGCTCATCCCCTTCGTCTCGTCCCTGTCGGACGACATCATCAACGCCGTGCCCCAGAGCCTGCGCGACGGCAGCTACGCCCTGGGCGCGACCAAGTCCGAGACGGTGCGCAAGGTGGTCCTGCCGGCCGCCCTGCCGGGCATCGCCGGGGCCCTGCTGCTGGCCGTCTCCCGCGCCATCGGCGAGACCATGATCGTCACCATGGCCGCCGGGCTGCAGGCCAAACTGACCCTGAACCCCCTCGACACGGTCACCACGGTCACGGTGCAGATCGTCACCCTGCTCACCGGGGACCAGGAGTTCGACAGCGCCAAGACCCTGGCCGCCTTCGGTCTCGGCCTGACCCTGTTCGTGGTCACCCTGCTGCTCAACGTCATCGCCCTGCGCGTCGTCCAGAAATACCGGGAACAATATGACTGACGCCGTCCTCCCCCCCGCGGCGGCTCCGCGGCGCGACATCGGCGCGGTGGTCCAGGCCAACCTCGCCGCGCGCCACGCCGCCGAGCGTCGCTTCAAGGCCTATGGGCTGGTCGCGATCGTCCTGGCCCTGGGGTTCCTGGCCATCCTGCTCACCAGCATCGGCGCTCAGGGCTACAGCGCCTTCTGGGCCAATTCGATCAGCACGCCCGTCTATGTCGACCCCGCCAAGGTGGACGCCGCCGATCTCGGCGGCGCCAATTATGACATGCTCATCGCCGGGGCGGTCATGAAGACCATCGGGGCGCCCGACGACGACCTCGGCGACAACGCCATCGCCATGAAGCAGCTGCTGTCGGGAGACCTGGGCTACAAGCTGCAGGACCAGTTGAAGGCCAATCCCCGGCTGATCGGCACGACGGTGACCGTGGCCGGCCATGTGAGCGACGAGGCGGACCTCTATTTCAAGGGCCAGGTGAAGCGGTCGGTCCCTGAGGCGGAACGCAAGCTCACCGACAAGCAGCTCGCCTGGCTGGACCGGATGAAGGCGGCGGGCCTGGTGTCCGGGGGCCTCAACACGGGCCTTCTGACTCGGTCGGACTCCACCGAGCCGGAACTGGCCGGTCTCCTGGGCGCCATCGTCGGCTCGGCCCTGACCCTGCTGATCACCGCCGCCCTGGCCGTGCCCACCGGAGTGCTGGCGGCGGTCTACCTGGAGGAGTTCGCGCCGAAGAACCGGTTCACCGACTTCATCGAGGTCAATATCAACAACCTCGCGGCGGTGCCGTCCATCGTCTACGGCCTCCTCGGCCTGGCCCTGTTCATCAACTGGATGGGACTGCCGCGCTCGGCCCCCATCGTCGGCGGACTGGTGCTGGCGCTGATGGCGCTGCCCACGGTGATCATCGCCACCCGGTCCTCCCTCAAGGCCGTCCCCCCCTCGATCCGCGAGGCGGCCCTGGGCATGGGGGCCTCACGCACCCAGACGGTGTTCCACCACGTCCTGCCCCTGGCCATGCCCGGCATCATGACCGGCACCATCCTGGCCATGGCCCACGCCCTCGGCGAGACCGCGCCGCTGCTGATGATCGGCATGGTGTCCTTCGTTCCCGGCGTGCCCAGCGGCATCGGCTCGGCGGCCACGGTCCTGCCGGTGCAGATCTTCATCTGGGAGAACGCTTCGGAGCGGGCCTTCCATGAGCGGACGGCGGCGGCGATCATCGTCCTGCTGGCCTTCATGATCATCATGAACCTGGCGGCGATCATCCTTCGCCGCCGCTTCGAGCGGCGGTGGTAGACCCATGGCTTTCCAGATGTCTCGTATCCTGAGGACCTCCATGCCCGCTCACCGTGACGATGGCGCAGACGGCGCCGTGCCGGCCAATTCGGTCGAGCCGGTCGTGCAGATGACGCCAGGAACGGCCGCCCAGGCGACCGTCTCCACCGACATCAAGATCCGCGCCAAGCACGTGAACGTCTTCTACGGCGCCAAACAGGCCCTGTTCGACGTGTCGCTCGATGTGCCCGCCAAGGGCGTCACCGCCTTCATCGGCCCGTCGGGCTGCGGCAAGTCGACCTTCCTGCGCTGCTTCAACCGCATGAACGACACCATCCCGGGCGCCCGGGTGCAGGGCGCGATCGAGATCGACGGCGAGGATGTCAACGTCAAGAGCCTCGATCCGGTGGTGCTGCGCGCCCGCGTCGGCATGGTGTTCCAGAAGCCCAACCCGTTTCCCAAGACCATCTACGAGAACGTCGCCTATGGCCCGCGCATCCATGGCCTGGCCACCACCAAGGACGAGGTCGATCAGATGGTCGAATCCTCGCTCAAGCGGGCGGGCCTTTGGGCCGAGGTGGCTGATCGGCTGCATTCGCCCGGCACCGGCCTGTCCGGCGGCCAGCAGCAGCGCCTGGTCATCGCCCGCGCCATCGCGGTGAACCCCGAGGTGATCCTGATGGACGAGCCCTGCTCGGCCCTCGACCCGATCGCCACCGCCAAGATCGAGGAGCTGATGGACGAGCTGCGCCAGCAGTTCTGCATCGTCATCGTCACCCATTCCATGGCCCAGGCCGCCCGGGTGTCGCAACGCACGGCCTTCTTCCACATGGGCTATCTGGTGGAGAGCGGCTCGACCGAGGAGATGTTCACCCATCCTCACGACACCCGCACCCAGGACTACATCACCGGCCGCTTCGGCTGATCGGACGCATCCCATGGAACACACAGTCAAAGCGTTCGGCGAAGAGCTGAACACCCTCACCGCCGAGGTCGCCCGCCTGGGCGGCCTGGCCGAGGCGCAGGTGTCGGACTCCATCGAGGCGGTCGCCCGCCGGGACGCCGGGCTCGCTCAGGCGGTGATCGAGCGGGACGAGAAGCTCGATGTCCTGCAGGCGGAGATCGAGCGCAAGGCCATCCGCCTCATCGCCCTGCGCCAGCCCGTGGCCCAGGACCTGCGCCACACCGTGGCGGCCATGAAGATATCGATGCAGCTGGAACGGTGCGGCGATCTCGCCAAGAACATCGCCAAGCGGTGCCTGATCCTGACCCAGGCCGAGCCCCTGACCCCCCTGACCCGCTCCATTGAGCGCATGGGCGTGGTGGTCGCCGGCCGGCTGAAGGAGGTGCTCGACGCCTATACGGGGGCGGAGCTGGAGCGCGCCGTCAGCGTCTGGTCGCGCGACGCCGAGGTGGACGAGCACTACAACAGCCTGTTCCGCGAGCTGCTCACCTACATGATGGGCGACCCGCGCACGATCAGCCCCTGCGCCCACCTGCTGTTCATCGCCAAGAATCTCGAGCGGATCGGCGATCACGCCACCAACATCGCCGAGATCGTCCATTTCGAGATCACCGGCCAGGAGATGACCACCGAGCGGCCCAAGTCCAACGCCTTGCAGGCGTGACGGGAGCCCCAGCGTGAAGCCCTATATCCTGGCCGTCGAGGACGAGGACGCCCTGGCGACCCTGCTTCAGTACAATCTGCAGAAAGAGGGCTACGAGGTCGGGCTCGCCCAGGATGGCGAACTGGCCCTGGTGATGGCCGAGGAGCGGCTGCCCGACCTGATCGTGCTCGATTGGATGCTGCCCAAGGTCTCGGGCATCGAGGTCTGCCGCCGGCTGCGGTCCCGGTCGGAGAGCCGCAATGTGCCGATCCTGATGCTCACCGCCCGCGGCGAGGAGAGCGACCGTATCCGCGGCCTCGATACCGGGGCGGACGACTACATCGTCAAGCCTTTCTCGATGGTCGAGCTGGCCGCCCGCATCCGCGCCGTGCTGCGCCGGATCCGGCCTGGCCTGGCGGAAGACCGCATCCGCATCGGCGACATCGTGATCGATCGGGTCGCCCACCGGGTGCGGCGCGCCGACCGCGAGGTGCATCTCGGCCCCACCGAATTCCGCCTGCTCGACTATCTGATGCAGCACCCCGGCCGGGTGTTCAGCCGCGAGCAGCTGCTGGACGCGGTGTGGGGCTCGGAGGTCTATGTCGAGGCGCGCACCGTGGACGTGCACATCGGCCGCCTGCGCAAGGCGCTCAACCAGCCGGTGGAGACCGACCCCATCCGCACCGTCCGCTCGGCCGGCTATTCCCTGGACTTCGCCGCCTGACCGCGGACCGGACGACCGGTCACGCCGCGGCGTTGACGGTGTTGCGACGGATCTGGGCGGCGCCGTCGGCGTCCAGGTCCACGCGGGTGTCGGCCAGGGCCAGGGGACCGCGCAGGGTCGCGTTGACGCGGTCGATCCCCGCCTTTGCGCCCGGCGCCTTGGTGAACAGATAGCGCAGCGATATCCGCTCATGGTCGGCGGCGTCGGGCTGGGTGCCGTGCAGGGTGCAGGCGTGCCAGACGGCGGCGAAGCCGGCCTGGCCGGTCAGCACCCGCTGGCGCACGGGCTCGTCTCCCACCCCCGCATTGCGATAGATCCACCCGTCGGATCCCCTACGGCTCAGATCGTGGGGAAAGACGGCGGCGCCCAGGGCGTGGCTGCCCTCGAGCACGAACAGGGGCGCGTCCGCGGTGGTGACGCGGCTGAGGTAGACATAGAGGGTGACGAAGTTCGCCTCGCGGCCCTTGAAGTCGATCAGGTCCTGGTGGAAGTCGATGCCGTAGAAATAGGTCACGTCGCGGTACTGGGGCTTCACATAGGCGCCCAGGTTGTTCACGGGATTGCCGGCGATGCGCGCCTTCAGCCAGGCCGGGATGGCGCTGGCCGGCACGCCGCACACGGCCTTGCGGTCCATCACCTGGTAGTCCGGGCCAAGCAGGGCGGTCAGTCCGCCGACGATGTGCGGCGCCGCCTCGACGAACGCCAGCCGGTCGGCGAACCGGTCCAGCAGGTTGCGTCCGGGCTTGGGGTTGACCCCCCGGTATTGCGGGTCGGCGTCGAACTCGGCCTCGGTGAGGAACAGGTTGGCTCCGAAGTCGCGGTCGGCCTTGAGGCTCGCCAGAAGGGCGCCGGCCTGGGCCGGGTCCACCCGATGCTCGAACACGTGGGCGCCCGTGTCGATGAAGTCGCGGACAATCGCGTCCATCGGCGTCGCGGCGCTGGTTGCCCGTTCCATGATGACCTGATCCCCGTCGTGCCTCAGGTCTACAAAGCCCCCGCCACGGTTAATCGCGGTTTAAGCGTCTTGGGGCCAGACTGGCGGCGGTCGCTCTTTGATGCGACCACAGGAGGCGTCCCATGAACGGGTCCACCGGCTGGCTACGGGTCATTCACGCCAACGGCTGCGGCGACGCCGACCTGCAGCGGATCGTGCGCCAGGAACTCGGTCCCGCCTCAGTGCTGCGCATCGTCGGGGCGCCGGTGCGGGGTGATCCCCTGCAGGCCTGGGGGGATTTGGTCGAGTCGCTCCGGCCGCCGTCGCGCCGCCGCGGCGACGCCCTGACCTGGACCGAGCTGCGGTTCGAGGCCGAGCGGATGGACCTGTTCGGCCGGGACAATCTCGCCCATCCCCTGCACACCGACGCCGCCGGCGCGGGGGTGACCCTCTATTACGTCGAGCGCCGCGGACGCGGCGGGGACGCCCTGTTCGTGGATGCCGGCGCGGTTGCGGCCTGCGCCCGCCGCCAGGGGGGCGACTTGTTCGAGCGCCTGCTCGAGACGCCCGTCAGCTTCACAAAAGGGCCGGTCACCACCAAGCCGCGGCCGATTCTGCGCCGCGAGGACGACCGCCTCAAGATCACCTGGGACTACTACGCCGTCGCCCCCGGCCAGGGGGCCGCCGTGGACGCCCTGCGCGAGGATTTCCGGGCCTTCCTCGAAGCCATGGTGATGGACGGCGACGCCGCCGCCCTGCGGCTGGAGACCGGCGACGCGGTCTTCGCCCTGGCCGACGAGGTGCTGCACGGCCGCGCCGCGGGACCCGCCAAGGCGTCGCGGCCGGTGGGGGAACAGATCATGTGGAAGGCCAGCCTGGGCCTTCAGGCCGGCCGGGGCGTCCGCGCGGCCTGAGCCATCCGCACCCTTGGCCCGTCCCCCCGGCGGGGCTAAGGCTGGGGGATGACCGAGACCGATACAGACCACCTGCGCGAGCATGTCCGCTTCCTGGGACGCATCCTTGGCAAGGTCATCAAGACCCAGGACGGCCAGGCGCTGTTCGACCAGATCGAGGAGATCCGCCAGGCGTCCGTGGCCTTCCACTGGGGTCCCGACGCGGAAGATGCTGACCAGGCGGAGGCCTTGCAGGCGCGCCTGAGCCAGCTCAGCCTGCCCGACGCCGTCCAGTTCGTGCACAGTTTCGCCTGCTTCCTGCAGATGGCCAACATCGCCGAGGACCAGGTCCAGCGCGAGCGCGCCCGCGCCGGCGGCGCCCAGAGCCGGCCCGACACCTTCGCCGCCGCCGTGGTCGCGCTGCAGGCCGACGGCATCGGCCGGGCGGCCATCGAGGCCCTGCTCGACAGCGCCCTGATCGCGCCAGTGATCACCGCCCACCCCACCGAGATCCGGCGCAAGAGCGTCATCGACCGGGTCGGCGCCATGGCCGACCTGGTCGACCGGCTCAGCCAGGATGTCGAACCGGACGAGGCCGAGCGCCTGCAGCGCGACCTCGTGCGCGAGATGTCGATCTTCTGGCGGACCCGCCTGTTGCGGCGGGCCGACCTGGGAGTCGCCGACGAGATCGACAACGCCGTCGCCTTCTTCGAGCGCAGCCTGCTGGCGGTGTTGCCGCGCCTCTACGCCGACTGGGAGCGGGCCCTGGGCGCGCCCCTGCCGAGCTTCCTGCGGATCGGCTCCTGGGTGGGCGGGGACCGCGACGGCAATCCCTTCGTCGACGCCGACACCCTGCGCGGCGCCTTCGCCCGCCAGAGCCGCGCGGCCCTTCAGTTCTATCTGGAGGCGATCCACGCCCTGGGCGCCGAGATGTCCCTGGCGGCGGCCTCTGACGAGCTGACTCCAGAGATGGCGGCCTTGAGCGCCCTGTCGGGCGACGCCTCGCCCCACCGCCGAGACGAGCCCTACCGTCGCGCCCTGATCTGGATCTACGCGCGCCTGGCCGCCGCCTACCCGGCCCTGACCGGCGAGGTCCCGCCGCGCCCTTCGGAAATCAAGGCCGACCCCTATCCTCGCGCCGACGACCTCGTCCGCGACCTGCGGGTCGTGCAGGCCTGCCTGATCACCGAGCACGGCGACGCCTTCGCCGAGGGCCCCCTGCCGGACCTAATCCGCGCGGTGGACTGCTTCGGCTTTCACCTGGCCAGCCTGGACCTGCGCCAGAACGCCCGGGTGCACGAACCGGTGGTCGCCGACCTGCTGCGGGAGGCAGGCGTCTGCGCCGATTACGGGGCCCTGGACGAGGCGGCGCGGGTGGATCTTCTGACCCGCGAACTCAGCCATGGGCGGCTGCTCTATTCCCCCTTCGGGACCTATGACGAGGTCACCCGCCGCGAATACGCCATTGTCCAGGCCGCCGCCGAGGCCCGCCGCGTCTATGGGCCGGCGGCGATCAACGCCTATGTGATTTCCAACTGCGGCTCGGTCTCCGACCTGCTCGAGGTCTATCTGCTGCTCAAGGAGGCCGGCGTGTTCCGCCCAGGGGCGACGCCGGCGAGCGAGGTCCTGGCGGCGCCCCTCTTCGAGACCATCGGCGACCTGCGCGCCGCTCCCACGACCATGGCCGCCTTCCTGTCGCACCCCATCGGCCAGGCGGTGGTGGCCGGGCGCGGCCTGCAGGAGGTGATGATCGGCTATTCCGACAGCAACAAGGACGGCAGCTATCTGACGTCCACCTGGGAGCTGCATGAGGCGTCCCTGGCCCTGGCCGACACCTATCGCGCAGCGGGGGTGCGGCTGCAGCTGTTCCACGGCCGGGGCGGGGCCGTGGGCCGCGGCGGCGGCTCCAGCTTCGACGCCATCCTGGCCCAGCCGAGCGGCACGGTGAACGGCCGCATCCGCATCACCGACCAGGGAGAGGTGGCCGCCAACAAATACGCCGACCCCTTCATCGCCCGGCAGAGCCTGGAGACCCTGGTCAGCGCGGTGGCCCAGGCCTCCCTGAGGCCGGCCCCGTCCACCGAGCCGCCGGACGCGGGACGCAAGGCGCTGATGGACGACCTGTCCAAGGCGGCCATGGGCGCCTACCGCGGGCTCGTCTACGAGACGCCGGGGTTCGTCGACTATTTCCGCCAGTCCACGCCCCTGACCGAGATCGCCGACCTGAAGATCGGCAGCCGTCCGGCCGCCCGGTCGCCGGCCAAGGCCATCGAGGACCTGCGCGCCATCCCGTGGGTGTTCTCCTGGTCCCAGGCGCGGGTGATGCTGCCCGGGTGGTTCGGCTTCGGCTCGGCGGTGGAGGCGGCCGGCTCGCCCGTGGCCCGGCTCGGCGAGATGGCCGAGGACTGGCCCTTCTTCGCCACCGTCCTGGCCAACATGGAGATGGTGCTGGCCAAGGGCGACATGGACATCGCCGCCCGCTATGCCGACCTGGTCGAGGACAAGGCCCTGTCGGCCGAGATCTACGGGCGCATACGCGGAGAGTGGGAGCGCACCCGCGACGCCCTTCTCGCCATCACCGGCCAGTCGGCCCTGCTGGAACGGGAGCCGGCCCTCGCCGCGGTGATCCGTTCGCGGCTGCCCTATATCGATCCGCTGAACCACCTGCAGATCGAGCTGATCCGCCGGCATCGCGCCGGTGACGCCGATCCCCAGGTGCGCGAGGGCATCCACCTGACCATCAACGGCATCGCCGCCGGCCTGCGCAACACAGGCTAGGCGCCCGATCGCGGCGCCGCCCTGGCTGTCAGGTCTGGGGACCGATGGTGCCGACCACGCGGCGCAGGCCGTCGATCATGACGGCGGTGGACGGGTCGGGCGGGCCGGACATGGCGCGCAGCGCCTGAAGCGCCTGCAGGTGGACGACCAGGGCGGGGTAGCTGAACCGCTGGTGGGTCTTGAACCGGTCGATCAGGTCGCAAAGGCTGAAGGCCGCCTCGCTCAAGGGGTTCAGCTCGAACACCCCGGCGACCTCCAGCACATCGTTGCCCAGTCCATACAGGGTGTGCAGGTCCTCGTCCGTGGGGTCACTCCGGCACTGGGACACCAGGGCGGCGATCTCGGCGAGCTTCTCGTCCATGGCCAGAAGGCACTCCGCCTCC
Source organism: Caulobacteraceae bacterium (assembly GCA_965279095.1). GTDB lineage: Bacteria > Pseudomonadota > Alphaproteobacteria > Caulobacterales > Caulobacteraceae > CBDIHH01. The sequence goes on along the minus strand of CBDIHH010000007.1, from coordinate 377,724 downwards.
ACGGATTTCAGGTTCTGTTGGGCGGCGTGGAGCGCGTCGGCCACCAAGATGCCGCCGGGCTTGCGGATCAGTTCGCCCAGGCGATTGACGGGATTGCGGCGGATGACGATCACGGCGCCGCCTCGTCGCCAAGCAGCAGCCCGTCCTCCTTGCGCCGCCCGGCCATCTCCGCCGGCGGGCCCAGGTTCTGGAACCGGCGGTCGGGTCCCGCATAGACGCTGGCGTCGATGAACGACCGCGGCTCGCGCGCGATCCACACGATCCGGTCCAGCAGGGTTCGGGCGCTGATCGGCTTGGCGACGATGAAGTTGGCGCCGCAGTCCCGCGCCTTGTGCACCGCCGCGGCGGGGGTGTGGCCGCTGAGGACGATCACGGAGCAGAACCGGTTGGGCTCGACCGAAGACCGCCGCAACTCCGAGATGAAATCATAGCCGTCGCCATCAGCGAAATTGGAGCCGCAGACAATCAGGTCGAAGTCGGCCATCTTCAGCATCTTCCAGGCGTCCTGAACGCTGGCGCAGCGCGACGCGCCACGGATGCCGAGGCCGGCCAGGACCTGGCTCAGGATCTCCATGCCCTGGGGATTGGATTCCACGAGCATGACGTGGGCGTCGCCCAGGTTGATACGGCCCTTGGGAGCGCCGACGCTCATCGGCCGACGCCTGCCCCGGCCAGGTCAGGGCCTGGGGGCGGCGGCGTCGGGTGAGGCGGGGCGACGGGCATCGGGTGGGATCCCGGTCAGGCGGCGACGCGGCGAACGGCGTCGACGAGCCGGACGGGGCTCAGGGGCTTGACCATCCAGCCGCTCGCCCCGGCCCGGCGGGCCTGGTCCTTGCGCAGGGCGTCATGGTCGTCGGCGAGAATCAGGATCGGGGTCTGACCGTGGCGACCGTCCTTGCGGACCGCGGCGATGAAGTCGACGCCCTCCAGGCGGGGGCGGTCGATATCGGTGATGATCAGATCCACCGGCTCTGTCCCGGCCAGCAGTAGCTCCAGGCCCTGGTCGCAGTCGCTGGCGCAGACGACCTGATAGCCGGCTTCGGTGAGGGCCCGCTGCAGCATGTGGCGGACGTCGCCGCACGCCTCGATCGCCAGAATGGTCTTGCTCAAGTGCCTCTCCCGACGCGGGTCGAGTAAGCTTAACGTTGACATGAGACCCTTAACAAACCGGTTATGAATGGCGGGCCCGCGGGCGCTGGGGTCGCAGACCCCCAAGCGGCGCCGGCCGCCTCCAACCCATCCAAGGTCGCCGTCGGGCGGGAACGGTCCCGCGGCTGTGTCGTTCGAGTCCCGGGGCGTCAATTCAATGGACCGCCCGGCCCCGGCCGCGCGGAGAGACCAGTGCCCAGTTCCAATCCCCCGTCGCCCTTCCGAAGCCGTTTTGACGCCGCCGTCCGGCGGGCCCGCGCCGCCCAGCCTCGCATCGCCAGCCGGGCGCGCGAGGCCGGCCGGTGGGCCAGGGGTCGGGTGGATCGCCTGCGGCAGACCCGCCTTCGCCGGCCCTCCCACAAGGCGCTAGCCTGGACCGGCGGCGTCCTGGCGGCGGTGGTCATCGCCATTGTCGCCTTCCTCGCCTGGTTCGACTGGGACCGGATGCGCGGCCCCATCGCGCGCTTCGCCTCGGCGCGGATCCACCGCACCGTCAGCATCGACGGTCACCTGAAGGTGAAGCTTCTGACCTGGACCCCGTCCGCCACCGTCGGCGGCCTGCGGGTCAGTCAGCCGGGCTGGACGAAGTCGGGGGACATGATCGCCATCAACAGCGTGACGGTCTCGGTGCGGCTGCGGCCGCTCTTCCGGGGCCGGGTGATCATGCCCCTGGTCTATCTCGACCAGCCCCGCCTCGACCTTCGGCGCAGCGCCAGCGGGCAGGCCAATTGGCGATTCAGCGACAAGCCCTCGACCAAGGCGACCAAGCTGCCGCCGATCCAGCAGTTCGTCATCAACGACGGGGTGCTGCGCTACGCCGACGACAAGACCAAGCTTTATGTCAACGGCGCGATCGAAGCGCGGGAGAAGCTATCCGGCCCCTATGCCGATGGCTTCCACATGGACGGCAAGGGCAGCATCAACGGCAACCCCTTCCTGCTCAAGGTGGTGGGCGGACCGATGATCAACATCGACCCGGACCGGCCGTATCCGTTCAGCGCCGATGTCCGGGCGGGGGCGACGCGACTGCAGGCCTCCGGCGCGATCACCAAGCCGTTCGACTTTGGGTTGCTGACCGCCGACCTGAAGATCAGCGGCCCTGACCTCGCCGACCTCTATCTTCTGACCAACCTGACCCTGCCCAATACGCCGCCCTACCGCCTCTCCACCCGGCTCAGCCGCGATGGCCAGGTCGTTCGCATGGCCGACATCGGCGGAACGGTCGGGGACAGCGACCTGAACGGCGCCATCAAGGTCGACACCACCAGCGGCCGCCCGTTCCTGACCGCCGATCTGACCTCGCGCATGCTCGACCTGGATGATCTGGTGGCCGTGCTGGGCGGCGCGCCGTCCACCGCCAAGGGCGAGACCGCCTCGCCGCGCCAGCAGGTCATGGCCCGGGAACGGGTCAGCTCTCAGCGGCTGCTGCCGGACGCGACCCTGCAGATCGACCGCCTGCGCTCGATGGACGCCGTCCTTCACTACCGCGCCGCCACGGTGCGCTCGCCGATCCTTCCCGTCCGCCGGGCGTCTCTCGATCTCAAGCTCGACCACGGGGTGCTCGACCTCAAGCCGTTCAAGTTCGGCCTGGTCAAGGGCGAGGTGATGGGCACGGCGCGCATCGACGGCCGCAAGTCCGTCCCTGTCACCGATTTCGACGCCCGCCTCACGGGCGTGGGCGTCGAACAGTTCATCCGCACCAAGGGCGGGGCTGCTCCGGTGGAGGCCGCCGTCCAGGGGCGCGTGAAGCTGCATGGGGTGGGGGATTCGGTGCACAAGGCGGCGGCCAACGCCGATGGGTCGATCACCGTGGTCGCGCCGAACGGCAAGATCCGCCAGGCCTTCGCCGAACTGCTCGGCATCAATGCCGGCAAGGGCCTCTATCTGCTGCTCAACCACGACACCCGCGAGACCGACCTGCGCTGCGCCGTGGCCAACTTCAAGGTCACCGGGGGCTTGGCCCGGGCCGACAACATCGTCATCGACACCGGCGTGGTCGTGGCCCGGGGGACGGGGACCATCAACCTCGGCACCGAACAGATGAACCTGGTGATCGAGGGCGAGACGAAGAAGCCGCGCCTGCTGCGGGTGTGGGCGCCGATCACCCTGACGGGACCCCTGGCGGCGCCCAAGCCCGGCATCCGGCCGCAGAAGGCGGTGGCCCAGGCGGGCTTGGCCGTGGCCCTGGGCGCCGTGCTCACCCCCCTGGCGGCGATCCTACCCTTCGTCGATCCTGGCTTGGCCAAGGACGCCGATTGCGCCGGCCTGATCGCGGGCGCGGCGGCCAAGGGCGCCCCGGTCAGGGCCGCAGCGGGCTGAGGGTGGCCGCGCACGGGATCACCGAATAGACGGCCACCCGTCGCCAGGCGTAGCCCCCGGGCACGTCATAGCCGTAGAATCTCGGCCAGGCCGGCCGCCACGGGCGCCCCATGATCCCCTCGGGCGGTCGACCGGCGACGACGACCGCCGCCGGGCCATCGCCGCGCGCGCACAGGGCGATCAGGGCGAGGCGCGTGGGGCGCACCGGCGCTCCCTGGGTGCGCGCGGCGAAGGGGCGTCGCGACTGCGGCCGGGCCAGACCCAGGTCGATCAGGGCGCGGATGCGCGCGTCCCAGGCGATGGCGAGGGGCCGCGAGAACACCATGCCGGCGCCCTGGATGTCGCTCGACCAGTTGGCGCGGTCCGCCAGCATCCAGGTCTCGGTATCGCCGCCCACCCACAGGATCGGCCCTGGCGCGTCGGCCAGCAAAGCCTTCATGACCGGCCGGCCCTCGCGGGCGTCGAGCATGCGCCTGTAGGCGGTTCGGCCGTCCCGTGCGGCGGCAGTCGCCACGCTTAGCAGGGCCAGGGCCGCGACGGCTGCCGGCGCCCAAGCCCGGCGCGGGGCGAGGCCATCGGCCGCCCCGAGCGCGAGGGCGATGGCGGCGGCCGCCAGGGGCAGCCGGGGCAGGTCGGTTTCCAGGGCGTGCGGCCACCCCACCGGCGCGCCCGCCGCCAGACCGATGGACAGGTAGTCGCCGAGGGCCAGGCCCAGGCGCAGGGCCCAGACGAGGGTCACCATGGCCACGCCGGTCAGGGCCGCGCCCTGCGCCAACCTGCTGAGGAGCCCGAGGCGGCCGCGGCGCGCCAGGGCCTGCAGGACCAGGGCGCCGGCGGCCATGCCCACGGCCGGGAGCGGCGCGTCGATCACCAGCCAGGCCAGGGCCAGGGCGGCCAGGGCCAGCCTTGCGCCGCCGCCCTGGCGCCAGAGGCCCGTCGCGGCCAGGGCCAGGGCGGCGTTGGCCGCCATGGACAGCAGCCACAGGCCCCGCCAGGTCTGCATCTGCGCCATCAGCAGGCTGGGCAGGAGGTCCACGAACAGCCAGCTGGCCAGCAGCCCCCCGAGGCCGGCGGCGGCGATGCCGGCCAACAGCATCCGGGCCCGCGGCGGGACATAGGACGCCGCCAGGGCGAGGGTGGCCAACTGCACCGCGATGCGGCTGAAGTCGGCCGCGGTCCAGCGCGCGACGAACAGATAGCTGTTGCGGTCCCGCAGCAGCTGCAGCCAGACCGGGTCGATGCGCTGGAACAGCCGGTCGGCCAGGGGCAGGCCCAGGGCCGCCGCCGCGCCGACGCCGAGGATCGCGGCCGCCCCGGCCCAAAGCCAGCGCCGATCCTCCCAGACCAGCACCACGAAGGCCGCGGCCGCCCCGGGCAGGGCCATGATCGGATGGATGGCCGCCGCCAGGCCAAGGAGCGCCAAGGCCGGCAGCCGTCGGCGCGCCATCAGGGCGGCGAGGGCCGCCATGACCGCGGCCTCGGCCAGGGGGCGAGGGGTGGCGAAGGGCTCGGCGTAGCCGAACACGCCCAGGCCGCCGTAGACCGGCGCCAGCACCAGGATACAGGCCAGCATCGCCCACAACAGTCGTCCCCGCGCCAGGCGCGCGGCCAGGGCCACCGCCGCCGCCAGCCACAGGCCGAGCCCCGCCACCGTCAGCGCCAGGGCCGCCGGCGCTGGCCCAGCCAGGGCGACCAGGGCTCTCACCAGGGCCGGGAAGATCGAGAAGGCCGTCTGCCGATCCTGGGCGAACATCAGGTCGCGGCCGACGCCTCCCGGGTCCAGCGCCGCCATCGCCTCGCCGATATAGACGCGGGCATCATGGCTGACGCCGGCATAGGGCCGGTAGAGGATCAGCAGCGCCACCAGGGCGGCGGCGCCGATCATTGTCCAGGTCATCGAGGGGCGGCTCACGACGCTCGGCGGCGGCAGGTCCTGATTCACCTTGTCTCAAACCTTGTCGGTCACGGTGCGCTCGACATGAGCCCTTCGCCGCGCGCCCTCTTCGCCAGACTAGGCCGAGTCGATCCAGCCGCCTTGACTCCCGCGCGCCTTTGGCAGGCGCCCCTGTGCCGCTTTCTCGCGGTGGGTGTTGTCGGTCTGACCCTCGACGCCGTCCTGTTCAGCCTTCTGCACGACGCCGGCCTGTCGCGGGCCGCGGGCCGGGCCCTGTCCCTGGCGGCCGCCACGGCGGTCACCTGGCGTCTGAACCGCAGCGTCACCTTCGCCGCCACCGGGCGGGGGCAGGGGGGAGAGCTTGGCCGCTACGCCGCCGTGGTCCTGGGGGCCCAGGGGATCAGCTACGCGACCTTCCTGATGCTGTCGGCGATCGCTCCGCGCCTGCCCGCCCTGGTCGCCCTGTTCATCGGCGCGGTCGTCGCCAGCGCCTTCTCGTTCACGGGCCAGCGCCTGTTCACCTTCCGCCAGACCCAGGGCCACGGCCATGCAGCCTGACACCGACATCCTGATCATCGGGGCCGGCCCCGCCGGCCTGACCGCCGGCTATCTGCTGACCAAGGCGGGGCGGCAGGTGACCGTGCTCGAGCGGGACCCGGTCTATGTGGGCGGCATCAGCCGGACGGTGAACTACAAGGGCTATCTGTTCGACATCGGCGGCCACCGCTTCTTCTCCAAGTCCAAGGAGGTGGTCGACCTGTGGGACGAGATCCTGCCGGACGATTTCGTCGAGCGGCCGCGCCTGTCGCGCATCTTCTACGGCGGCAAGTTCTACGCCTATCCGCTGAAGGCCTTCGAGGCCCTGTCGAACCTGGGGCTGCTGACCAGCGCCCGCTGCATGGCCTCCTACGCCTTCGCCAAGGCCCGGCCGCACAAGAACCCCGCCACCTTCCACCAGTGGGTGCGCAACAACTTCGGCGAGACCCTGTTCTCGATCTTCTTCAAGACCTACACCGAGAAGGTCTGGGGCATGTCCTGCGACGACATCTCCGCGGATTGGGCGGCGCAGCGGATCAAGGGGCTGGACCTGGCCTCGGCGGTCATCGACGCCCTGACCCGGTCCCTGGGCCTGCGGCGCAAGGGCGGCGACGGCGGCGGCATCAAGACCCTGATCGAATCCTTCCGCTACCCGCGCAAGGGCCCGGGCATGATGTGGGAAGCGGCGCGGGACAAGATTCTCGCCGGCGGCGGCAGGGTCGACATGGATCAGACCCTCGAGACGATGCGCTGGGACGACGCCGCCCGCCTGTGGACGGTCACCACCGTCTCCGCGGCCGGCGAGCGACGCACCGTCACCGCCCGGCATCTGGTGTCCTCGGCGGCGATCCACGACCTGGCGGCCGCCCTGCGACCGGCGCCGATCAGCACCCTGCATGCCAGGGCCCTGCGCTACCGCGACTTCCTCACCGTGGCCCTGATCGCCCGCGCCCCGGCGGGGGCCGACGACTTCCCCGACAACTGGGTCTATATCCACGACCCCGCGGTCAAGGTCGGCCGGGTGCAGAACTTCCGCTCCTGGTCGCCGGAGCTGATCCCCGAGGCGGGGTTCACCTGTCTGGGCCTGGAGTATTTCTGTTTCGAGGGCGACGGCCTGTGGGCGGCGTCAGACGACGACCTGATCGCCCTGGCCAAGCGCGAGATCGACCATATCGGGCTGATCCGCTCGGCTGATGTGGTCGACGCCTGTGTGGTGCGTCAGGCCAAGGCCTATCCCGTCTATGACGAGGCCTATCAGCACAATGTCGCGATGGTGCGCCTCGACCTGGAGCGGAGCTACCCGACCCTGCACATGGTGGGCCGCAATGGGATGCACAAATACAACAACCAGGACCACGCCATGATGACGGCCATGCTCACGGTCGAGAACATCCTGGCCGGCGAGCGGCGCTATGACGTCTGGCAGGTCAATGAGGACGCCGAGTATGGCGAGGCTGGCTATTCAGGGGCGAACGCGGCCCTTGGCAGCGAGCGCCTGGTTCCGGCGCGGGTCAGCCAGGCCGCGGCCTGACACACGGCCCGGTTGCGCCGTACCTTGATCGGTACGGCGCCGGGCCGGTACGGCGTTAGCCGACGTGCGCGAGAAAGCCGACGAAAGCCGCCAGCAAGCCGCTCAGAAGTAGAGCCTGAACCGCGGTACCCGTGCGGTCGGCCCAGTTCGTGAAGCGGATCATGTCACAATCTCCTATGGTTGTGTTCATCCGGCTTCGACCCCAAGGACACACAGAGAAAAAAGGGGCCGCGCCCGAAAGCGCGGCCCCCAAAGTTCTTAGGGAGGAAACGCCCAGGAAGGGCAGGGCGTATCTATGTTGCGGTGCGGCATACTTCAACCCGCCACCGTGCGCCGCAACATGAATGGTCCTCTATGTGGCGAAAATGCACCATACCGTGGCGGCTAGATCCCCATCTCCGCGAAGACCGCCTCGGCATGGTGGAAGGCTGTGTTGGCCGCGGGGACCCCGGCGTAGACGGCGGCCTGGATGAGCAGCTCCTTGATCTCGTCCTTCCCCAGGCCGTTGTTGAACGCGGCCTGGGTGTGCAGGCGAAACTCGTCCCAGCGGCCAAGGGCGATGCAGATCGACAAGGTGATGAAGGATCGGGTGTACGGCTCCAGCCCCGGGCGGGCCCACACCTCGCCCCAGGCATAGCGGGTGATATAGGCCTGGAACTCCTCGTTGAACGGGGTGCGCCGGTCGAGCGTGCGGTCGACCCAGGCGTCACCCAGCACCTGACGCCGGACGTTCATGCCCAGGTCGTAGCGATCGGCTTCCGACGACAGGCCCCCGCGCACCAGGAAATCTGTCGCCGCGCGGGTGAAGTCATCGGCCTGCTCCACGTTGGACAGGTGGCCGGCGTCCAGGTCCACGACCCGGGCCCCTGAAATCCCTGCGGCGATCTTGGCCCCCAGGGCCGGCGCGGTCACCCGGTCGTGCCGCCCGGTGATCACCAGGGTCGGGGCGCTCACGGACGACAGCAGGGCGTAGACGTCGGCGTCGCGCACCGCGGCGCAGCCGGCCGCATAGCCTTCGGGAGAGGTGGCGGCGAGCTGGTCCAGGATCGGCCGCACGCGCTCGGGGCTGGCGGCCAGGAAACCGGGCGTGAACCAGCGCTCGGCCATGCCCTGGCTGACGGCGGCGATCCCGCCGGCCTTCACCGCGGCGATGCGGGCGTTCCAACTCTCGGCCGTGGAGGCCCCCCCGAGGTTGGCCGCCACCACCTTGTCGATCCGGTCCGGATGGTGGGCGGCGAGCCAGAGGGCCAGCATGCCGCCCATGGACAGGCCGACGATGCTGGCGCGCGCGGCGCCGACGGCGTCCAGCACCGCCAGGGCGTCGGCCGCCACCGCCTCCATGGTCAGGGGGCCGTCGGGCAGGCCCGAGCCCCCGTGGCCGCGGTTGTCGAAGCGAACCACCCGGAAGCGGCGGGCGAGGGCGGGGATCTGGGCGGCCCACATCTCCAGGCTCAGCCCGAGGCCGTTGGCCAGCAGCACCGTGGGGCCGGCGGCGCGGCCATCGATGCGCACGCGGATGGGGTGGGCGCCGCGATGGACGGTGAGGTCCTGGGCGATGGTGCGGCTCATGGGGGTAACCTCGATCTCTGCGGCGTCCGTTTCGTCTCTTGCAGGGCAGCCGTTGTCAAACAGCGACGCGGCGGTCAGATAGCGCCTCATGGGGCGCAGCCGACGCCCGCCGGCCCGGAGTGAGTGATGCGCGACCGACTGTCCCTGTTCGCCCCCCAGGTGCGAAGCATCCTGCGGATCATGACCGGCCTGCTGTTCCTGCAGCACGGGATGCAGAAGCTGCTGGGCTTTCCGCCCAGCGACCATGGCGTGGTCCCGCTGCTGTCGATCCTGGGGGTCGGCGGGGTGCTAGAACTGGTGGGCGGCGCCCTGATCGTCCTGGGCCTGTTCACCCGGGTCACCGCCTTCGTCCTGTCGGGCGAGATGGCCGTCGCCTATTTCATGTTCCACCTGGCCGGCGGGGCCGGCAAGCCGGGCGGCTTTTTTCCGGCGGTGAACGGCGGCGACGCGGCCATCCTGTTCTGCTTCGTGTTCCTCTATCTCGTCTTCGCCGGCCCCGGCCCTTGGAGCCTGGACGCCCGTCGGCGGCCGCGCCGGTAGAGGATCCGGTCAGCCCCGGGCTGTGGGGATCAGCCGTTCGCAGTCCATCCAGGCCCCGCCCTTGCGGGCGATCTGCAGGTGGACGTGGTTGGTCATGCCGCCGGGATAGCGCGCCTGCAGGCTCTGCGCCTGGCCGATCACGTCGCCCATGGCCACCGCCTCGCCCACCGCCACGCCGGGCCTGACGTAGAGGACGCGGGCCACATAGTTGAGGGCCGGGTTGACGATCTCGACGGTGCGCAGGGTCTGGTCGTCGGAATAGGCGTAGCCGACCCGCGACACATAGCCGGACATGGGGGCGACCACGTCCTGGCCGACGCGGGACCTGTAGTCCACTCCCTCATGCCGTCGCTCGCCACCGTCCCGCGACACGCCGAAAGCGCCCGAGCCATAGCCGTCGGGGGCGCGCTCGCCGTGGCCCGTGGGATTGACGAAGTCGCTTTGGCCGTCGCCGTCGACATCGGCGCCCGGCGGCAGGGCCGGGGTCCGGGCGGTAGGCGCGAGCGCGGCGGCGGCGAGCCGTGCGGAGAGCGACCGGGGGGAGGCGGACTGGAGGCCGGCCCTTGCCCGCTCGCCGACCGCCGCCCAGCTCGGGTGGGCCGCCAGGGAGGCGACGGCGGTCACCAGCATGGCGAGGGCCATGAACCAGGACCAGGCCGCAGGATCGTGGGGCGCGGCAGGCGCGCGGCCACCAGCCGCGGCAGGGAGGGTTTGAATCAAGACATGGCTTTCCTGCTGAGCGCCGCGCGCAGAAGCCTTAAGGGCGGGCGGCCTACTGAACCAAAGCGGGCTCCAGGCGCCGCCGTGAGCTCACCCTAGGCGGGGGATGTGGCATTTGCGGGGCGCGGAGTGCGCTACGCGCCGCGACAGCTTGCCGCAATAATCGGGCGGTCTGGTATGGGGTTTTACTTAGATAATGACTTGGTATTCGCTATCGCTAACTCATCATAAACTAAACCTCTCTGCGAAAAGTTTTCCGATTCATCTGCATTTAACTCAGACCTGCGAAACCTTCGGCGTATCCCGGAGCAGGTCGCCGAATCCCGGCTGCCTTTTCGACAGGGGTGCGCATCGGGAAAAATTCCCAACGGTGTCAAAAAGACGCCGGTAAGCCTGAGAAAAGGAACTCATCGTCATGGCGGTGAACAGCGTTAACACCAACAACGGCGCCCTTATCGCGCTGCAGAACCTCAACAAGTCCAACTCCGAACTGTCCGAGGTTCAAAACCGGATCAACACCGGCAAGAAGGTCAACTCGGCCAAGGACAACGGCGCCACCTGGGCCATCGCCCAGAACATGCGCAGCAAGGTCGGCGCCCTCGACGCGGTGAAGGAATCCCTCAGCCGCGCCCAGTCGACCATCGACGTGGCCATGTCGGCCGGCGAACAGGTCTCCGATCTGCTGACGCAAATGAAGCAGAAGGCCCTGGCCGCTTCCGACACCTCGCTCGACACCACCAGCCGCACCTCGCTGGCGGAAGACTTCAAGGCCCTGCGCGACCAGATCGGCAAGGTCGTGTCGAATGCCTCCTTCAACGGCATCAACATGATCAAGACGGGCGGCACCACCATCGCCGCCCTGGCTAACGACGACGGCTCTTCCAAGCTGACCGTCGCGGCCCAGTCTCTGGCTCTCGGCGGCGCCAATGTGACCGTGTCGGCCGCCGCGACCTTCACCTCGGCCTCCACGGCCTCGGCGATGATCGCGACCGTCAATACGGCCATCACCAACGTCTCCACCGCCCTGACCAAGCTCGGCACCGGCTCCAAGTCGCTCGACGCGCACCTCGGCTTCATCGGCAAGCTCCAGGATTCGCTCGAAGCGGGTATCGGCAACCTCGTCGACGCCGACCTGGCCAAGGAGAGCGCGCGCCTTCAGGCCCTGCAGACCAAGCAACAGCTTGGCATCCAGGCCCTGTCGATCGCCAACTCCTCCTCGTCCAGCCTGCTCAGCCTGTTCCGCTAAAGGATCCGGCGGCGGCGGGGGGGCTTTTCGAGGCCTCCCCGCCGCCATGGCTTCCATCAGGAGGCGCCGGAAGAACTCCGGCGTAGACAGATATGGCCGTTCCCGTCGTGCACCCCGTGGTGCGGGCAGATCCGCCCGCCGCGCCCACGCCCCGTAACGAGTCTTCTCCCCCCGCCCAACCGGCCCCCGAAAAGTCCGCCCCCACCCGGCTGATGATCGAGGAAATCGGCAACACCGGGGTCTTTGTTTACAAGGTTCTCGACTCCGCCACCGGCAAGCTGATCGTGCAGATTCCCCGCGAGGAAGTCGTGCGGCTCAGCCAGACCGACGGCTACGCCTCAGGCGCCCTGGTCGACACCCAGGCCTGAGCGTCCAGGTCCCTGACCGTCCATAGCCGCTGCGAGCCGTCGCAGCGGCCCATTTGCCGTGTACGCGCCTCAGACCAGCTGAGTGACCGGGCGTCGCCGCCATACCAGACCGTAGTAGCCGCCCTGGAGCGCCAGCATGGCGGCGAAGGCGAGGGGATAGGCGATCCACACGCCGCTGAGGCCGATCCGGTGGCTGAGGAACCAGGCCGCCGGCGCCTCGACGCCGACGATGGCGAAGATGGTCAGGGCGGTGGGAACCAGCACCGTCCCGCTGGCGCGCATCACCGCGGAGAAGACGGCCTGCATGCCGAACAGCACCGTGCTCCACAGGACGATGTGCAGCAGGCCCAGCGTCATCTCGATGACCTCCGGGCTCTTGACGAACAGGCCCACCACCGGCCGCGCCAGCAGATAGACCAGCCCCACCCCGCCCCCGGTGATCACCACGCTGAGGGCCAGGCCCGTCTGGGTGATCGGCCACAGCCGCTCGGGGCGGCCGGCGCCGATGGCCTGGGCCCCGAGGATCGACGCGGCCAGGGCGATCGACATGGCCGGGAACTGCACATAGGCGAGCACCTGGTTGACGGCGCCATAGGCGGCCAGGGCGTCGGATCCGAACCGGTTGACCATCCCCAGCAGGACCATCTCGGTGAGGGCCATCACGATCATCTGCACGCCTGTAGGGACGCCGATGCGCAGGACCGTGCCCAGCAGGGCGGGGTCGGGGCGCATGGCCCGGACGAAGGCGCGGTCGGGGGCCAGGGGGCTGCCCAGGCGGCGCAGACGCCAACCCAGCCAGGCCGTCGCCGCCGTCAAGGCCACCGCCGAGGCGTAGGCGGCGCTCGCCGCCCCCAGCCGTGGCAGGCCGAGCCATCCGGCGATCAGGGCCGGGGTCACGAGGAGGCCGACCGTGGTGGAGATCAGCAGGGTCCACAGGGGCGTCACGGTGTCGCCGACCCCGCGCAGCATCGAGGTCGCCAGGATGAAGACGAACAGCAGCGGCATCGCGATCAGCATCACCCGGGCATAGGTGGTGGCTTCCCCCAGGACGTCGGCCGGCGTGCCGAGGGCGGCCATCAGCTGTCCGGCGAACAGACCCCCGAACACGGCGACCACGGCGCCCCCGGCCAGCCCCGCCGACAGGGCGGTGCCGGCGACGGCCTTGACCTTGCCCACGTCTCCGGCGCCCCAGGCCTGGCCGATCAGCACCGAGGCGCCTGACCCAAGGCCAATGATGAAGGCGACGAAGAAGAACATCAGCGGGAAGAAGCCGGTCGCCGCTGCCAGGGCCTGCACGCCGATCATCTGGCCTAGATAGACGCTGTTCAGGGTGCCCGACAAAGCCTGCAGCACATTGGCCAGCATCATCGGCCCGACGAACACCAGGAAGGTGCGCCAAAGCGGGGTGTCGTCGGACATCCGGGGCCCTCTGGGCGTCCGGGGCGCGGGGGGTTCGGGCGGGGCCTCCAGATAGGCCGGCTGGGCGCTCACAGGCCGGTCACGGGCGGGCGGGCGAAGGCCGGGGCGGCGAGCGCCCGGGCGTGGTCACGCACATCCTCGGGCCAGGCCTGGCTATGCTGGGCGAAGCGGCCCTCATCGCCGGCGAACAGGGCCCGCGCGGCGTCCTCGAACCCAGGGGCGTCCCCGGCCATGGCCGACATGAAGCGATAGGCAGCCTCCTGGGCGCGGCGAACCTGGTCGCGGGCCTCATGGGTGCGACGCGCCTCGTCGACGAGCTTGCGAAGGGCGACCGACGCCCCGCCGGGCTGGCTGCCCAGCCATTCCCAGTGCCGAGGCAAGAGGGTCACCTCGCGCGCCACCACCCCCAGCCGGGGCCGGCCGGGGCCGCGCTTCTGGGGATCGGCCGGGGCCCGGTCGGCCAGGCGGCGCAGCACCTCTTCGGAGCGTCCCCGCAGATCCAGCTCCACCGGATGGCTGGTGGCGTCGTCGAACACCAGCACCGGGGCGTCCGATCCCACCTCCAGGGCCTGCTTGATGGCGAGGGCGACCTCACTCAGGTCGCCGGACGCCAATCGGCGGGAGCCGACGAAGGCGGTGCAGCGTGTGGTCGGGGCGGTGGTCATGGCGTCTATCCAAAAGGTGGAGCGCCGATTTACCCGGGTGAAAAGCGCGCGTCAATACATCCGGGTAGAATTAGCCACTTCACGCGAATCTCGCGCGGACGTGATGGAACCGCGTCCGGTTGCCACGGGGCGCCGCGCGCCTGATCGCCTAGGGTGCCGCCGCGGCCGTGATGGACCGCCCCATCACTCACGTCTTGAGCCGCCGGCGTTGTAGGCCGGCCGTCGGGGGGACGCGCTACATGATCATCGGACGACGCCATCTGCTGGGCCTTGGCATGGCCGCCGCGGGCTCCAGCCTGGCCGGGCGCGCCTTCGCGGAGCCCGCCAATCTCGCCCAGCGCAGCCTCTCCTTTCTCAACCTGCATACCGGCGAGGCCGTCAAGGCCACCTATTACGAGGCCGGGGGCTATGTCAGCGACGCCCTATCGGTGGTCAGCAAGGTGCTGCGCGACTTCCGCACCGGCGACAGCCACCCCATCGACATCCGCCTCCTCGACACCCTATCGGCCCTCGGCGCCAAGCTCGGCGCCGCCGCCCCCTTCCAGGTCATCTCGGGCTATCGCTCGCCGGCCAGCAACGCCAAGCTCAGCGCCCGCAGCGGCGAGGTCGCCAAGCACAGCCTGCACATGGACGGCAAGGCCATCGACATCCGCGTGCCCGGGGTCGACCTGAAGCGCCTGCACCAGGCGGCGTGCGACCTGGGCCGGGGCGGCGTGGGCTTTTACCCGGTGTCCAACTTCGTCCATGTCGACGTCGGCCGCGTGAGGCGCTGGCAGGGAACCTGACCGGCGCGCGGCCCGGCCTCTTGCCAGGAGGGGCCCAGTCGGGCTTGAAGACGCCTCCATTCCAGCAGGCGTATCCATGACCAATCAACCCAGCACCCGCGGCCCCGACCGCATGCCGCCCCTCGATCCCGCGGCGCTCAGCCCCGCCCAGCGCAAGGCCCATGACGCCCTGGTCAGAGGGCCGCGCGGCAAGATCGAAGGTCCCTTTATTCCCATGCTGCGCAGCCCGGCGTTCATGGACCGGGCGCAGCAGGTGGGCGCCTTCATCCGCTATGAGAGCGTGCTGCCGGACGTCTTGCGCGAGCTGGCCATACTGGTGACCGCCCGGGTGTGGGACCAGGCCGTCGAGTGGAGCATTCACGCGCCCATCGCCCGCAAGGACGGCCTCAGCGTGGCCGCCATCGCCGCCTTGGCAGAGGATCGCCGCCCGGACGACCTCACCGAGACCGAGGCCGCCGTGCACGACTACAGCCTGGAACTGCACCGCACCCAGGGGGTCAGCGACGCCCTCTACGCCCGCACCCTGGCCCTGCTCGGCGAGGAGGCGCTGATCGATCTGACGGGCCTGTGCGGCTACTACGCCATGCTGGCCATGATCATGAATGTCGCCCGCACCCCGCTGGCCGAGGGCGAGCCGAGGTTCAAGGTCCCCGAGGCCTGACGGCCCGCGCGCCTACTGGCCGCTGACCGCCGCCTGAATCAGCAGAGCCCGGTCCAGGTCGCGCTTTATGGCCGCATTGTCGGGATCCGAGGTCGTCGCCAGGCGAAGACGCGCGACGGCGCGGCCGATCGCCCCCTGGTTCATGTCCTCCAGCGCCATCGCCCGCAGCTGATCGGCGCGCGCGGTGTTGCGCGCCGCCGTCGGGGCTGCGTCGCCAGCCCGGGCGGGCTGCCGGGCCGGGGCCTGTTTCTTCGGTACGCCCGGGATGAGCAGGGTCTGGCCCGCCGCCATCTGGGCCGGGGCGTCGATGCCGTTGTAGCGCGCCAGGGCGTAGAACAGGATCGGATCGCCGAGAAACCGATCGGCCAGCGCCGACATCGTCTCGCCCGGACGCACCTTGTAAGGATAGTTGCGCTCGCCAAGCACGGCGCGCGGCTCGCGGTCGATCTGGTCGAGCAGCTTGCGACCGGCCGCCGAGCGGGGCCTCTCGGCGAGCAGCTGCGCCAGTTCGGCGCGCGCCTGGGCCGGCTGGCCGGCCCCGAGCAGGTCCACCGCCCGGCTGAGCCGCTGGCGCGGCGCCAGGCCGGGGGCGGCGGCGGCCCCGGCCTGCGTCGTCGTCGGCGGCGGCGGAGCGGCGGCGACGATCGGCGCGGGCTTGGGGGTCTGGGCGCAGGCGGCCAGCAACAGAGCCATGCCGGCCAGCACGAGGGCGGCGCCGGCCGGACCCTGTCTGTCGCTCGAGGTCTTCGGTGTCATCATCGCGCCCCGTGGGGATGGTGGATGTCCGGCCGCCGATCGCGCGAACGTCGGCCTGCAGTTCGGCAGCATAGCACCAGGGCGGCCGGGGCTCATCGTCAGGCGCCGCCTGGCGAGCGATCCTGCCGACCAAGGGACTTCGACGCCATGAACGGGCGAGATTAATGTCTGGTAGCGTTCGGTGCGGTCCTGCCATAGCTGGGCCTCGCAACAGGAGCTGACCCCGTGATCCGAATCCTCTTCGCCGCCGCCCTCCTCGCCGCGCCCATGGCCGCGGTCGCCCAGACGGCGCCGCCCGCCGCCCCGGCCTTCACCCGCGTCGCCGGCGTGGTCAGCGCCATCACCACCGACAAGATCACCGTCACCGGCAAGGACGGCCAGGCCGCCACCTACGCCCTGTCGCCCATGTGGCGGGTGGTGACCACCCGGGTGGTCGACATCGGCGCCATCCAGCCGGGCAGCTTCATCGCCAGCGCCAACATGGACCAGCCGGGCGGCGCCGGTGAGGCCCTGGAGATGCGGGTGTTCGAGCCGGGCAGCAAGCTGGGCGAGGGCAACCGGCCGATGGACGCCCCCGGCAAGATGATGACCAACGCCACCGTCTCGACGGTCAGCAAGGGCGCCTCTGGCCGGGAGCTGACGGTCACCTTCCCGGGCGGCACGCGCAAGATCATCGTGCCCCCCGGCATGCCGGTGATCGCCTCGATCCCGGCCGACAGGGCCCTGGTCAAGCCGGGGGTCGAGATCTCGTCCTTCGCCGCCCCGGGCGAGTCCGGCGCTCCGGAGGTGACCCGCATCTCCATCGCCGAGAAGAAATAGCCTTAGCCGATCGTCCGGCCGGTCAGCAGGGTGCGGGCGAAGAGGGCGACGGCGTCCTCGGCGTCCACCCCCGGCGCCAGCTGCGGCAGGTCGGCGACGGCGTTGATGGCGGCGTGGATCATCTGCGCCGCGATCTGCGGATCCACCGGGCGGATCGACCCCTCGGCGATGCCGTCGGCGATCATGGCGGCGAACCGGGCGGTGACCCGGCCGGAGGCGGCCAGGACCTGCTGGCGGATGGCTTGCGGCGCCGCCGCCAGGGCCGAACTGCGCAGGAGCGGTCCGGCCTCCGACAGCTGATAGGCGACCAGGGCGGCGGCCGAGGCGGCCAGGGCGTCGTAGTGGGACGGGGCGGTCGCCAGAGCCTCGCCCTGGGCGGCGCGCATGACCTCGTAGGTCCGAGTGAAGCAGGCGGCCACAAGGTCGTCCTTGGCCTCATGGTGGTGGTAGAACGAGCCCTTGGTGACGTTGAGGCTGGCCGAGATCTTGTCCACCGAGGCGCCGCGGTAGCCCTGCTGGTTGATCAGTCGGGTGGCGGCCCGCAGAAAGGTCTCCGTCGAGGCCTCGGCGCCGGCCGCGTCTCGCCCGCAGAAGCCCGGCAAGGCCGGCGGGTTCCATAGGGCGCCCGGCGGGGCGAGGCCGTGGCGCAGGATGTCGAACATCCGCTCGCACAGCCGGTCGGCGTCCTCGGGATCATAGCCCCGGGTCCACCACACGCTCCACAGCAGCTGTTCCAGCAGCAGGTTGGCCCGCGCGTTGAGGGCGCGCCGCGCCACGGCCTCGCCGGGGACCGCCAGCAAATCGCGCAGGCGTCGGAACATGGGGTTGAAGGCGGCCAGCACGCGGGCCTGAGGGGCCTCGCCCAGGGCGCGCAACTCCTCGAAGCCGGCGATGGCCGGCTCAGCCCCGGAATCGATGGCGAAGGTTCGCCGCAGGTGCAGCTGCAGCAGCCGCCGCACCCGGTCGGCCGGCGTCGCCTCCCGCGCCGCCGCGGCGATGATGGCGTCGTAGCGCTCCACCGCGTCGAGCATGCAGGCCGCCGCAAGGTCCTCCTTGCGGCGGAAGTAATAGGTGACGCTGGTGGTGTTGAAGCCCACCGCCGCGGCGACGTCGGCCAGGGTCATGCCCCGCACCCCGCGGGCGTTGAGGATCTGCGAGGCGGCGGCGATGATGATGCGCGTCTTCTGCGCATAGCGGGGGGTGGCGACGAGGGTCACGCGCGCCTCGCCCGGCGCCGGGGCGGGCGGGACCTCATCCGGCGATGGTCTCGCCGCCGTCCACCACCAGGGTGTGTCCGGTGACGAAACTGCCGGCCTTCGAGGCCAGGAACACCGCCGCCCCGGCGATCTCGTCCGGCTCGCCGATGCGGCGCAGGGGCGGGTTCCAGAGCGTGTCGGCCGCCGGGTTGTCCCACAGGGCCCTGGAGAAGTCGGTCTTGATCAGCCCGGGGGCGATGCAGTTGACCCGGATGTTGTGGGGGCCCAGCTCGACCGCGAGATTGCGCGCCAGCTGGAAGTCGGCGGCCTTGGAGATGTCGTAGGCGCCGATCACGGACGAGCCGCGCAGCCCGCCGATGGAGGAGACGATGATGATCGCCCCGTCCCGCCGGGCGATCATCTGGGGCGCCACCAGCTGGGCCAGCCAGTGGTTGGACAGGACGTTGTTCTCCAGCACCTTGCGGAACTGCTCGTCGGCGATGTCGAGCAGGGGGCCGTAGTGGGGATTGGAGGCGGCGTTGCAGACCAAGATGTCCACCTGGCCGAAGGCGGCGTCGGCGGCCGCCACCAGGGCCTGCAGATCAGCCTTCTTCGAGATATTGGCCGGGACCGCGAGGGCGGCCCCCGGATGGTCGGCGTTGATCCCGGCGGCGGCGTCGTCGCAGGCCTCGGCGCTGCGCGACGAGATCACCACCCGGGCCCCGTGCTCGGCCATGCGCCGGGCGATGGCCAGGCCGATGCCCCGGGTGGAGCCGGTGATGACGGCCACCTTGCCGGTCAGGTCGAACAGGGACACGGGCTGATCCTTCATGTCAGGCGCCGGCCTGGACGGCGAAGCCCCAGGCGGCCTCGGCCAGGGGGGCCACCCGCGCGCCCATTTCGGCGGCTTGCGGGCTCGACGCATTGCCGTCCAGGGCCCGGCGCGCGACCCCCTGGAGGATGCCGGCCAGGCGGAACAGGTTGTAGGCGAAATACCAGTCCAGATCAGGCAAGCCGTCGCGGCCGGTGGCGCGGCAGTAGCGCGCCACCGCCTCATCCTGGGTGGGGATGCCCAGGGCCGGCAGGTCCAGCCCGGCCAGGCCGTTACGACCGTCGCGCGGCAGCGACCAGTTCATCAGGAAGTAGCTGAAGTCGGCCAGGGGATCGCCCAGGGTCGACAGCTCCCAGTCCAGCACGGCCGACACCTCCAGGCGCGTCGGGTGGATGATCAGGTTGTCCAGGCGGTAGTCGCCATGGACGATGGCGGTGCGGGTCTGGTCCGGCGCGGTGCGGGGCAGCCAGTCGATCAAGCGCTCCATGTCGGCGACGGTCTCGGTCTGCGCCGCCCGGTATTGCCGCGTCCACCGCTCCACCTGGCGGGCGAAATAGTTTCCCGGCCGGCCGAAGTCCGCGAGGCCCGCTGCGGCCGGGTCCACCCCGTGCAGGCGGGCCATGGCGTCGATGGCGGCGTTGTAGACCCCCGTCCGCTCGGCCGGCGCCAGGCCGGGCAGTTCCGCCTCCCAGAACACCCGGCCCTCGACCAGGGACATGACATAGAAGGCCGCGCCGATGACGCCCTCGTCCATGCACAGGCCATAGGCTCGTGGGACGGGAAAGCCCGTGGCGCCGAGGGCCGAGATCACCCTGAACTCGCGATCCACCGCATGGGCCGAGGGCAGCAGGGCGCCGAACGGCTTGCGGCGCAGCACATAGGCGCCGCCGGGGGTGTCGAGGCGATAGGTGGGGTTGGACTGGCCGCCCCTGAACTGGCGCACGGCGAGGGGGCCGGCGTAGCCCGGAACATGGTCGGCCATCCAGGCCGCCAGGGCCGCCTCGTCGATGGCGTCGCGGGCCTCCACCGGCCGCGTGCCGCTGAACAGGGCGTCGGCCTCTCCGGCGCTCATGGCTGCCGCTGGCGGTTGTCGTAGCGGGCGAACTCCCAGCGGGCGATGGCGCGGGCGTGAACCTCGTCCGGCCCGTCGACGAGGCGCAGGGTCCGGGCGTTGGCATAGGCGCGGGCCAGGCCGAAGTCCTCGGTCACGCCGCCGCCGCCATGGGCCTGGATGGCGTCGTCGAGGATCTTCAGCACCATGCGCGGGGCCGCCACCTTGATCATGGCGATCTCCAGCCGCGCGGCCTTGTTGCCCACCTTGTCCATCATGTCGGCCGCCTTCAGGCACAGCAGCCGCGTCATCTCGATGTCGAGGCGGGCGTGGGCGATGCGCTCCTCCCACACCGAATGGTCGGCGATGCGCTTGCCGAAGGCGGTGCGGGTCAGCAGCCGCCGGGCCATGGCCTCCAGCGCCGCCTCCGCCGTGCCCAGGGCGCGCATGCAGTGGTGGATCCGCCCGGGACCGAGCCGCCCCTGGGCGATCTCGAACCCGCGGCCCTCGCCCAGCAGCATGGCCGTCGCCGGGACCCGCACGTCGCGCAGGACCACCTCGGCATGGCCGTGCGGCGCGTCGTCATAGCCGAAAACCGGCAGCATACGGACGATCTCGACCCCGGGCGCGTCCCGCGACACCAGGACCTGGGACTGCTGCAGGTGGGTGGCCGCGGTCGGATCGGTCTTGCCCATGACGATGAAGATGGCGCAGCGGGGGTCGCCGACCCCCGAGGAGAACCATTTGCGGCCGTTGATCACGTAGTCGTCGCCGTCCCGGACGATGGAGGTCTCGATGTTGGTGGCGTCCGACGAGGCGACCGCCGGCTCGGTCATCAGGAAGGCGGACCGGATATCGCCGTCGAGCAGGGGCCGCAGCCAACGGACCTTCTGGTCGGCGGTCCCGTAGCGCAGGAAGACCTCCATATTGCCGGTGTCCGGCGCCGAACAGTTGAACACCTCCGACGCCCAGGCGACGCGGCCCATCTCCTCGGCGCACAGCGCATAGTCGAGGTTGCTCAGTCCCGCCCCGTGATACTCGGCGTCGTCATGGTCGGAGGGCGGCAGGAACAGGTTCCACAGGCCGGCGGCGCGCGCCTTGACCTTCAGGTCCTCGAGCACCGCGGGAATGCGCCAGCGATCCTGGCCGAAGGCCGCCATCTGCGCCTCATAGGCGGCCTCCGCCGGGCGCACCTCGGCGTCCATGAAGGCCCGCACGCGATCCCGCCACTGACGCTGACTGGCGGAAAGAGAGAAGTCCATGCGTGGCCTCCGGGGCAGACCGGATATTCAAAAAACATTCCGAGGCGCTTGGCCAGGGAAAAGTCTATCAGCACAGTGGTGGCTGTGGGGCCTGCCATGCCATACCAGGCATTCTAGTTCGACATCAGCAACGCTGCGGGAGCGGTGGGCGCCAACTGCTCCATCAAATAGGCCTTGTAGTGTTTCAGCAGGTCCATGGCCGGCGCCGTGTCGCTGAGGGCCCGTCCGTACATCAGTTCGATCGACAGGCCGCGCATGGCCGCCATATGCAGGTGGACCATGTTCTCCACGGCGGTGCGGTTCTCGATGCCGGCCTCGGTGGCCACCTCCCAGATCAGTTCGAAAGTCTCGCGGTCGATCCGCTCGGCCACCGGCGCCAGGCGCTTCTGCAGGGCGCGGTCGCTGCGCGCCGCCACCAGGATCTCGAGCATGGCCATGGACGGCACCTGGCTCTGCACCTGCCAGGTGATGTCGGTCAGGGCCATGAAGCGCTCCGGCCCCGGCCGCGTCTTGCTGAGCAGGCGGGAGGAGACGGCGTGCTGATGGGCGAACACATGCTCGACCACCGCCAGCATCAGGTCCACCTTTGTGGGGAACTGGTGGAGCATGCCCCCGCGACTGACGCCCGCCTGTTCGGCCACCAGGGTCGTGGTGGTCGCCGAATAGCCGCAACGGTGCAGGCATCGCACCGCTGCGTCCATCAGCTTGGCGCGGGTGGCGGCGCTGCGCTCGGCCTGGGTGCGACGGCGGGTCGGCGGCTCCGCCTGGGACGGAGTCGGCGCGACGCGGGCTTTTCGCGGAGCGGCGAGGGTGGTCATGACAGCAGTTGTCCAGAGGCGTTTAGCCCCGTCAATCCTTATGCAGGCAGACAACTAACAAGCAGTATTGACCGCTTGTAAAAAAGGACCAATCGTCGGCTCCAGGCCCCGGAGAGGCGCCTGGGAGGCCCCATGCCGAGCGACTCCACCCTGGCCGGCGATCCCTCCGCCGTCCGTCTGCGCGGGCGCCGCCAATGGGCCCTGGCGCTGCTGGTGGTGGTCTATAGCTGCAACTTCATCGACCGCACTATCGTCTCCGTTCTGGGCGAAGCGATCAAGACCGACCTCAAGTTGGCCGACTGGCAGCTGGGCGTACTGGGCGGCCTGTCCTTCGCCCTGCTCTATACCGGACTGGGAATCCCCATCGCCCGCATCGCCGAGCGACGCAGCCGGGTCGGGATCATCGCCGTCTGCGTGGCCCTGTGGTCGCTGATGACCGCCGCCTGCGGCCTCTGCCAGGCCTACTGGCAGCTGGTGGCCTGTCGCATCGGGGTCGGCATCGGCGAGGCGGGCTGCTCGCCGGCCTCGCATTCCCTGATCTCGGACTATTTCGGCCCCGACCGCCGGGCCACCGCCCTGTCGGTCTATTCCCTGGGCATTCCCATCGGCACCCTGTTCGGGGCGGTGGCGGGGGGCTGGATCGCCCAGACCCTCGACTGGCGGATCGCCTTCCTGATGGTCGGGCTGCCCGGGGTGCTCCTGGCCCTTGTGGTTCGATTGACCTTGCGCGAGCCCGCCCGCGGCCAGTCGGAGCCCGGCCGCGCTGTGGCCGACGCGCCCCCGCCGTTCAGCGCCGTGCTCAAGACCCTGTTCCGGCGGCCGGCCTTCCTGCATCTGGCGGTCGGCTCGGGGCTGGTGTCCTTCGTCGGCTACGGGGTGGGCCAGTTCGCGGCGCCCTATCTGGTGCGCGCCTTCGGCTTCGACTACGCCCAGGCGGGGCTGACCTGGGGCCTGATCGGCGGGGTGTCGGTGGGGGCGGGCACCCTGCTGGGCGGCCCCATCGCCGACTGGGCCGCCCGGCGCGATCCCCGCTGGTATGCCTGGGTTCCCGCCATCGGCCTGCTGATCGCCGCGCCGCTGTATATGATCGGCTATCTGCAGACCCGGGCGAGCGTGGCGGTGGCGATCCTGCTGATCCCCGGCCTGTTCCACTACCTGTATCTGGGCCCCACCTTCGGGGTGGTGCACAGCATGGTGGAGCCGCGCATGCGCGCCTCCACCACCGCCCTGTTGTTCCTGATCCTGAACCTGATCGGCCTGGGCCTGGGGCCCTCCGCCGTGGGCCTGGCCAGCGACCTGTTCGCCCGGCGCCTGTTTTCCGGGTCGGGGCTGGGCGAGTTCGCCGCCCTGTGCCCCGGCGGCCATGCCAACCCCGGCGCCGCGCCGGCCCTGGCCGAGGCCTGCCACGCCAGCCTCGTCGGCGGCACGCGCTACGCGATCCTGGCCTGTATGACCGTCCTGTTCTGGGCCGCCGTCCACTATCTGCTGGCTGCCCGCAGCCTGCGCCAGGCGGTGGCCCGCCCCGTTCCGTCCGCCGTCTGATCATCGGCCCTTCCCCGAGACCCTCATGACCGCCGCCCCCGCCTTCCCCGCTGTCACCCTCGACCAGGCCGACGCCCTGCTGACCGCGCCGGGGTCGCCCTTCGAGGTGGAGGAGGCGCTGATCCGCGGACAGCCCCTCAAGGTGTGGAAGAACGCGCCGCCGACCTTGCGCGACCTGTTGCTGCACGCCCGCGGCCATGGCGCGGCGACCTTCCTGGTGCACGAGGCCGAGCGGGTCGACTACGAGGCCTTCTACCGCGCCGCCGTGGCCTTCGCGGGCCGGTTGCGCGCCGACGGCGTCCAGCCTGGCGACCGGGTGGCGATCATCATGCGCAACCTGCCCGAATGGCCGGTGGCCTTTTTCGGCGCGATCCTGGCCGGGGCCGTCGTCGCCCCCCTCAACGCCTGGTGGACGGCGGGGGAGCTGGCCTACGGCCTGGCCGACAGCGGCGCCAAGGCGGCGATCTTCGACGCCGAGCGCTACGACCGCTTCGTGGCCGGGGGCGCGGCGCCCCCGTCGCTGGAGCGGCTCTACACCGCCCGCCATGCGGCGCCCGAGGGCGCGGTGCGACTGGAGGACGTCGTCGGGCCGCCCGCGGCCTGGGCCGGTCTGCCCGAGGGCGCCCCGCCAGACACGCCGCTCGATCGCGACGATGACGCGGTCATCTTCTACACCTCCGGCACCAGCGGGAAGCCCAAGGGGGCGCTGGCGACCCATCGCGGCATCACCTGCAACGCCATGGCCGCGGTCTATGCCGTGGCCCGCGCCTATGTGCGCCGCGGCCAGCCCCTGCCGACGCCGGAGGCCGGCGCGCCGCAGAAGGGCTATCTGTGCGGCATCCCCCTGTTTCACGTCACCGGCTTCTGCGCCCTGCTGCAGGTGTCGATGTTCATGGGCTACAAGGTGGCGCTGATGCGGCGCTGGAACGCCGAGGACGCCCTGGCCCTGATCGAGCGCGAGGGGCTGACCCACGCGGGCGGCGTGCCGACCCTGGCCTGGCAGATGGTGCAGAGCCCCGATCTGCCGCAGCGCGACCTCTCGTCCCTGGAGGTGGTCTCCTATGGCGGGGCGCCCGCGGCGCCGGAACTGGTGCGCAAGCTCGGCGAGTCCTTCCCCGGCGCGGCCGCCGGCTTCGGCTGGGGAATGAGCGAGACCTGCGCCACCTTCACCCTGAACATGGCCGAGGACTATGAGCTGCGGCCGAGCAGTTCGGGGCGGTCCTTCCCGGTGGGCGAGCTGCGCATCCGAGACGAGGCGGGTCAGGACCTGCCCGTGGGCGAGGTCGGCGAGATCTGGGCCAAGGGCCCCAATGTGGTGAGGGGCTACTGGAACAATCCCCAGGCCACCGCCGAAACCATCGTCGACGGCTGGCTGCGCACCGGGGACCTGGGCCGCCTGGACGAGGACGGCTTTCTCTATGTGGTCGACCGCGCCAAGGACATGATCATCCGCGGCGGCGAGAACATCTACTGCATCGAGGTGGAGAACACCCTGTTCGAGCACGAGGCCGTGGCCGACGCCGCCCTGCAGGCCATCCCCCATCCCACCCTCGGCGAGGAGCCCGGGGCGGTGGTGCTGTTGAAGCCCGGCGCTGCGGCCACCGAGGCCGAGCTGCAGGCCTTCGTCGCGCAGAGACTGGCGGGCTTCAAGGTGCCGCGGAAGGTCGTCTTCACCACCCAGCCCCTGCCGCGCAACGCCAACGGCAAGGTGATGAAGCCCGCCATCAAGCAGATGCTGCTCGACGCCTAGACCCATTTTCGAACATTCGGTATTGACCAGACGCTCTGATGCGCAACAAGCTTCGACGTCATTTCGGATAAGGGGTCGGCCGTCGCCGGTCGGGCCCCGCGGGAGATGCGCCCATGGACCTGCAGTTCAGCCCCGAGGAGACCGCCTTCCGACAGGAGGTGCGCGCCTTCATCGCCGAGGCCTATCCGCCGGCCCTGCGGGCCAAGCAGGCGCGGGGAGAGGAGCCGTCCAAGGCGGACTACCTGTCCTGGCACCGGGTGCTGGCCGCCAAGGGCTGGGTAGCCCCCGCCTGGCCCGCGGAGTATGGCGGCCCCGGCTGGAACGCCATTCAGCGCTACATTTTCGGCGAAGAGCTCGGCCGCGCCGATACGGTGCGCATCCTGCCCTTCGGCATCAACATGGTCGCGCCGGTGATCCAGACCTTCGGCACGCCGGCGCAGAAGGCGCGCTTCCTGCCGCCGACCCTGTCGGGGGACATCTGGTGGTGCCAGGGCTATTCGGAACCGGGGGCCGGGTCCGACCTCGCCGCCCTGCAGACCCGGGCCGTGCGCGACGGCGACCACTATGTCGTCAACGGCCAGAAGACCTGGACCACCCTGGCCCAGCACGCCGACTGGGGCTTCTTCCTGGTGCGCACCGACCCGACCGCCAAGAAGCAGGAGGGCATCAGCTTCCTGTTGATCGACATGACATCGCCCGGCGTCACCGTGCGGCCGATCATCACCCTGGACGGCGCCCACGAGGTCAACGAGGTGTGGCTGGAGGATGTCCGCGTGCCCGTGGACCAGCGCATCCATGAGGAGAACAAGGGCTGGACCTGCGCCAAGTTCCTGCTCGCCCACGAACGCTCCGGCATCGCCGGGGTCGCCAATTCCAAATACGCCCTGGAGCGACTGCGCGGCCTGGCGGGGCAGGTGGGCGAGCGGGGCCGCACCCTGGCGCAGGACCCCTTCTTCGTGCGCAGGATGACCGAGCTGGAGATCGACCTGACCGCCCTGGAATACACCGAGCTGCGGGTGCTGGCGGCCGAGAGCGCGGGCAAGGGCCCGGGGCCGGAATCCTCCCTGCTGAAGATCAAGGGCACGGAGATCCAGCAGCGGCTCACCGAGCTGGCGCTGGAGGCGGTGGGCGGCCACGCGGCGCCCCGGGTCAGCGGGGCGGAGGGGTCCAACGCTCCGGATCTGGCGGCGCCCTGGGCGCGGGGCGTGGCCGACACCTATTTCAACGTCCGCAAGACCTCCATCTACGGCGGCTCCAACGAGATTCAGCGCAATATCATCGCCAAGATGGTGCTGGGTCTCTAGCCGCCCACCGGCCACGCTCCCCATTCCTGCAACCCGGCGGCGACCATGGACTTCAACTTCACCCCAGAGCAGACGATGCTTCGCGAGAGCGTCGCCCGCTATCTGGCTGACCACTACGATTTCGCGCAGCGGCAGGCGGCGGTGCGCTCCGCCGATGGCTGGCGGCCGGACGTCTGGCGCGGGCTGGCCGAGGACCTCGGCGTGCTCGGCGCCCCCTTCGCCGAAGAGGACGGCGGCCTGGGGGGCGGGGCCATCGACACCATGGTGGTCATGGAGGAGCTGGGTAAGGCTCTGGTGGTCGAGCCCTATCTCGAAACCGTGGTGATCGGCGGCGGGCTCCTGCGCCGGTGGGAGTCGCCCCGGGCCAAGGACCTGATCGCGGGAGTCATCGCCGGGGAGATCCGCTTCGCCCTGGCCTATCTGGAGCCTGGCAGCCGCTATGACCTCGCCGATGTCGGCGTCACCGCCGCGGCGGAAGGGGATGGCTGGCGCCTGCGCGGGGTCAAGGACGCGGTGATGGCGGCGCCCTTCGCCACCCATCTGATCGTCACCGCCCGCACCGGCGGCGAGCGGCGGGAGGGGCGCGGCGTGTCCCTGTTCCTCGTGCCGTGCGACGCCGCCGGCGTGGTCCTGCGCGACTACCCCACGGTGGACGACTCCCGCGCCGCCGACATCGAGTTCGACGTGCTGCTGGGCGCCGAGGCCCTGATCGGCGACGAGGGGGCGGGGCTCGACCTGCTCGAACCGGCCATGGACGAGGCCATCTGCGCCCTTTGCGCCCAGGCCGTCGGGGCCATGCGACGCCTGCACGCCGACACCCTGGACTACGCCCGCGAGCGACGCCAGTTCGGCGCGCCCATCGCCGCCAACCAGGTGCTTCAGCACCGCATGGTCGATATGTTCATGGCCCTGGAGCAGGCGGTGTCCATGACCTATATGGCGACCCTGAAACTGGAGGCCCCTCCGGTCGAGCGGGCCCGCGCGGCCTCCGCCGCCAAGGTGCAGGTCGCCAAGGCGGCGCGCTTCATCGGCCAAAGCGCCATCCAGATCCATGGCGGCATGGGCATGACCGAGGAGCTCGCCGTCAGCCACTATTTCAAGCGGACCAGCATGATCGAGACCCTGTTCGGATCCGCCGACCACCACCTCGCCCGCTACGAGGCCCTGGCCTCGACCTAGCCGAAAGCAGCCGCCATGCGCGAAGCCGTCATCGTCTCCACCGCCCGCACCCCCATCGGCCGCGCCTATCGCGGGGCGTTCAACGACACCCAGGGCCAGGCGCTGGCCGCCCACGCCATCAAGGCGGCGCTCCAGCGCTCCGGGGTCGATCCTGCCCGGATCGACGACGTCATCCTCGGGGTGGCCATGCAGCAGGGGACCACCGGGACCAATGTGGCGCGCCAGGCGCTGTTGCGGGCCGGTCTGCCCCTGTCGGTGTCCGGCATGACCATCGACCGGCAATGCGCGTCGGGCCTGATGGCCATCGCCACCGCGGCCAAGCAGATCGTCCTAGACGGCCAGCAGATCGCCATCGGCGGGGGGGTCGAGCAGATCTCGCTGGTGCAGAACGCCCACTTCAACACCTTCCGCGCCGCCGACCCGGCGCTGATCCGCGATCTGCCGCAGATCTATATCAGCATGATCGAGACGGCCGAGCTGGTGTCCGAACGCTACGGCGTCAGCCGCGAGGCGCAGGACGAATACGCCCTGCAATCGCAGCAGCGCACCGCCGCCGCCCAGGCCGCCGGCCGCCTGGACGCCGAGATCGTGCCCTATGACGCGGTGATGAAGGTCACCGACAAGGAGACCGGCGTCGTCAGCGACCGGGCCGTGACCCTGGCCAAGGACGAGGGTAACCGGCCGCAGACCACCCTGGCGGACCTGCAGGCGCTGAAGCCGGTGTTCAAGAACGGCCAGCAGATCACCGAGGGCCGCTTCATCACCGCCGGCAACGCGTCGCAGCTGTCCGACGGCGCCTCGGCGGCGGTGCTGGTGGAGGCCAAGGAGGCCGAGCGCCTGGGGCTGGAGCCCCTGGGCGCCTACCGCGGCATGGCCGTCGCCGCCTGCGATCCGGACGAGATGGGCATCGGCCCGGTGCTGGCCGTGCCCAAGCTGCTGAAGCAGCACGGGTTGAGCATCGACGACATCGACCTGTGGGAGCTGAACGAGGCCTTCGCCAGCCAGGTCCTCTACTGCCGCGACACCCTGGGCATCGACAATGCGCGCTTCAATGTCGACGGCGGCGCCATCTCCATCGGCCATCCCTATGGCATGTCCGGCGCGCGCATGGCCGGCCACATCCTGCTGGAAGGCCGCCGGCGCAAGGCCCGCTGGGGCGTGGTCACCATGTGCGTCGGCGGCGGCATGGGCGCCGCCGGCCTGTTCGAAATCTTCTGATGGCGGACTCCGCCGCCACCGCCGATCCCTCCGCATCCCCCATCGGTCATCTCGGCGGGGCGCGGCCCGCGGCGCCGGCGTGGTTCGACGCCGCCCTCGCCCAGGCCCCAGACCGGGCGATGGTCGAGGTGGAGGGGGCGCCCATCGAGACCCTGGCCTGGGGGCGCCGGGGCGACCCGGGGGTGCTGCTGCTGCACGGCTTCGCCGCCCATGCCGACTGGTGGAGCTTCATCGCCCCCGCCTTGGCCAAGGGCCGCCGGGTGGTGGCCGCCTCCTGGTCGGGCATGGGCGGATCCGGCTGGCGCGACGCCTATTCCATGACCCAGCACGCGCGAGAGGCCGCCGCCGTGGCCCAGGCCGGAGGGCTGTTCGACTCGTCGGAGAAACCTGTGGTGGTGGGGCACTCCTACGGCGCCCTGGTCACTCTGCTGGTCGCCCAGGACCAGGGCGACCGGCTCAAGGCCATCGTCGCGGTGGACGGACCCTTGTCGGGCGACCGCAAGGACCGCCCCCCCGGGCGCCTGGGGACCACCGGCCACAAGGTCTATGCCACGGAAGCCGACGCCCTGGCGCGTTTCCGATTCACCCCGCCGCAGGCCTGCGACAACCTCTATATCGCCGACCATATCGCCCGCGCTTCCCTGGCCCAGGTTCCGGGCGGCTGGTCCTGGCGGTTCGATCCGAACCTGCGCGGCAAGATGAGCTACGCCGGCGCGGAGCGGATGGTGCAGCGGCCGCCGTGCCCCGTGGCCCTGGTCTACGGCGACCGCTCGCAGCTGATGACGCCGGAACGCCGCGCCTTCATGGGCGCCATGGTCCCCGCCGCCGCCCCCTGGTTCGAGATCCCCGACGCCGGGCACCACGTCATGGTCGACCAGCCGCTGGCGGTGATCGCCGGCCTCGACGGACTTCTGTCCGGCTGGCCCCGCTGACCACACAAACCCAAGACAGCAAAGAGAAGCGCGCCTCATGACCCACCCCGTCGACTATGCCGTGGACGGCGACATCGCCGTGTTGACCTTCGATTCCCCGCCCGTGAACGCCCTGGGTGCGGCGGTTCGCACCGGGCTGGCGGACGCCGTCGCTCGCGCCGGCGCGGATCCCGCCGTCAAAGCCATGGTGATCATCGGCGGCGGCAAGCTGTTCAGCGGCGGCGCGGACATCACCGAGTTCGACGGTCCCATGGTCCAGCCCGACCTGGTCGCCCTGGAGGCGATCATCGAGGCGGCGCCCAAGCCGGTGGTCGCCGCCATCCGGGGGACGGCCTTCGGCGGCGGGCTCGAGTTGCCCCTGTGCTGCCACTACCGGGTAGGGACCCCCTCCGCCCGCCTGGCGCTGCCGGAGGTGCATCTGGGGCTTCTGCCGGGCGCCGGCGGCACGCAGCGGCTGCCCCGCCTGGTGGGGCCGCAGAAGGCCCTGGAGATGATCACCTCCGGCGCTCCGATCACCGGCGCCCAGGCCGCCGAGGCCGGGCTTCTGGACGCCCTGGTTGACGAGGACGACCTTCGTAGCGCCGCGGTCGCCTTCGCCCGCCAGGTGGTCGCGCAGGGCGCCGTCCTGCGCAAGGTGCGGGACCGAGACGACAAGATCGCGCCGGCCCGCGGCCATCCGGAGATCTTCTCCGACTTCCGCAAGGCCAACGCCCGCAAGTTCCGCGGCCTGGACGCCCCCGAGGCCTGCATCCAGGCCGTGGAGAACGCGGTCTACCTGCCCTTCGAGGAAGGGCTTGCCGCCGAGGGCCAGGCCTTCATGACGCTGATGGCCGGGGCCCAGTCCCAGGCCCAGCGTTACGCCTTCTTCGCCGAGCGCCAGGTGTGGAAGATCCCCGACGTGCCCGACTCCACGCCGGTTCTGCCCATCGGCAAGGTCGGGATCATCGGCGCCGGCACCATGGGCGGCGGCATCGCCATGAACTTCGCCAACGCCGGGATCCCGGTGGCGATGGTCGAGACCAGCCAGGCCGCCCTCGATCGCGGCCTGGGGGTGGTCCGCAAGAACTACGAGCGCACCGCCAAGGGCGGCCGCATCACCGCCGCCGACGTGGAGACCCGCATGGGCCTGCTCTCGGGCGGGCTGGAGATGGAGGCTTTGGCCGATTGCGACCTGATCATCGAGGCGGTGTTCGAGACCATGGCGGTGAAGAAGGCGGTGTTCGAGCGCCTCGACGCCATCGCCCGCCCCGACGCGATCCTGGCGTCCAACACCTCGTTCCTGGACATCGACGAGATCGCCGGCGTGGTCCGCGACCCCAGCCGCGTGCTGGGGATGCACTTCTTCTCGCCGGCCAATGTCATGAAGCTGCTGGAGGTGGTGCGCGGCGCCCGCACGTCCCTGCCCGTGATCGCCACCGCCATGCGGCTGGCCCGCAAGATCGGCAAGATCGGCGTCCTCGTCGGGGTCTGCGACGGCTTTGTCGGCAACCGCATGCTGGCCCAGCGCCAGGCCCAGGCCAACGCCCTGATCCTGGAGGGGGCCATGCCCTGGGATGTGGACCGGGTGCTCTACGACTTCGGCCTGCCCATGGGGCCGTTCGCCATGTCGGACCTCGCCGGCCTCGACCTGGGCTGGATCAAGGCGGACTCCCGCGGCGAGAGCCTGCGCGACATCCTGTGCGAGATGGACCGTCGCGGCCAGAAGACCGGGGCGGGCTTCTACGACTATGACGAGAACCGCAACGCCCGGCCGTCGCCGGTGGTCGAGCAGATCATCCGCGACTTCGCCGCCCGCTCCGGCGCGCCGCCCCGGGTCATCTCCGACCAGGAGATCCTCGAGCGCTGCCTGTATCCGATGGTCAACGAGGGCGCCAAGATCCTGGAGGAGGGCATCGCCATCCGGGCGTCCGACATCGATGTGGTGTGGATGAACGGCTATGGCTGGCCGCGTTATCGCGGGGGGCCGATGCTCTGGGCCGACAGCCTTGGCCTGGGCCAGATTCTCGCGAGTCTGAAAGCCTATGAGGCCGAGGGACGGTCCGAGTTCAAGCCCGCGGCTCTGCTGGAACGGCTGGTCGCCGAGGGCAAGGGCTTCAAGGACCTCTAGCCAACTGGTCGTTCGACCACGAAAAAGCCGCCCGGGGCGACCCGGGCGGCTTCTTTGTCTGCGCGGCGCCGGGCCTCAGTAGCTGAGGCGCAGGGTCAGGCCGTAGGTGCGCGGCGGGGCGAGGAAGCCCGAGTAGGTGCGGATCGCGGCCGGATCGGTCTCCAGCCCCTGCAGCGGCGAGTTGAACGCCACCTGCAGATATTCCTCGTCGGTGAGGTTCTGGGCCCAGGCCTCCAGCATCCAGCGGCCGCCTTCCGCCCCGACGCCCACGCGGGCGTTGACCAGGGTGTAGGACGACTGCGCCTTCTGCGGGGCGAGGTCGGAGCCGGTGTTGTAGTCGCCCATGTATTTGGCCGAGACGTTGGCCCGGCCGATGAGGCCGGCGCCGAGGGGCGTCTCATAGGTGGCCGCCAGGGTGCCCGACCACTCCGGCGCGAAGGACAGGGTGGAGCCCGGCAGGCGGAACAGGCCCGCGAAGGCGCTCGGGTCGACCAGGTCGGAGGCGACGAAGTTGCCGTAGCGGGTGTCGGCATAGGCGACGCCGCCCTGGATCACCAGGCCGGTCACCGGCGGGCGCCAGACGAAGTCGATATCCACGCCGTCGGACGTCACTTCCGGGATCGATTCGACGATGAAACGCGTGCCCAGGAAGGTGTTGAGCTGGAAGTTCTCGTAACGCTGGTGGAAGGCGGCCACGTTCAGGGTCACGGCGCGGTCGAAGAACTGGGTCTTGGCGCCGATCTCGAAGGCGTCGACCGTCTCGGCGGCGAAGGCGGTGCTGTTGCGATAGGCGATGTTGAAGCCCGTGGCCCCGACGGAGAAGGCCGTATTGGGCCGGTCGAAGTTGAAGCCGCCCGCCTTGTAGCCCCGCGCATAGGACACATAGGTCATGATGTCCGGGGTCCAGCGGTAGCTGGTCTTGGCGGTGCCCGACCATTCCCGCTCGGTGTTGGATTGGCGACCCGACAGGGCGTCGAAGCCGTCGTTCTCCCAGGGCAGGCAAAGGCCCCCGACGATGGTGGCGGCCTGGGCCGCCCCGACGGCGCCGGCCAGGGTCGGGAAGGCCGCGCGGCCGCGGGTGCAGGACGAGCCGTTGGTGGTGAACACCGACGTCAGGTCCTTCTCATCCACCGTGTAGCGCAGGCCGACGGTGACATCCCAGTTGTCGGTCAGGTCGAAGGTGTCGTTGGTGAACAGCGCGATCGTTCGGTCCTTCTGGGCATAGCTGTCGCGCTGGCCCGTACCCGGCATGAAGGTGTTGCTGGGCAGCAGTCCGACCAGGCCCGGGGCGCCGCCGAGCACGCGGCCGGCGAAATAGGCATAGTAGTCGGCGCCGAAGATCAGCGGTGACTGGCCGACGTATTTCTCGTCCGACAGGTAGCCGCCGACGAGCCAGTTGAGGCGGCCCGACTTGCCCGACAGGCGCAGCTCCTGGCTGAAGGTGCGGAACTGGTCGTTGTACTCGCCCGAGGGACGATAATAGACGTCGGCCGCGGTGAACTCGGCGTCCTGGCCCCGCTGAATCCGCCAGTCGCGGTAGGCGGTGACCGAGGTCAGGTCGGCGCCGCCCATCTCGGTGTCGATCTGCATGGAAACGCCATAGTCGCGCACGTCGCTGCTGGTGCTGCGGTTGGCGTAGGCGACGCGGGCGAAGGGATCGGGGGTCAGGTTGAGGGCGCCGGGCCGGGTGGCGTTGATCAGAACCGCGCGGGAGACGGGGGAGGAGCCGACCGCCAGTTGCACCGCACTGCAGCAATTCTCTTCACGGTTGGCATAGTCGCCAATGATCCGCACGCGGGTCTTGTCGTCGGGAACGAACAGCATCTGGCCGCGGATGGTGTAATAGTCCTGGTCATTGTCGTCCTTCTCCGAACGCGGGCCCACGCCCGTGACGACATCCAGGAAGCCGTCGCGCTTGCGGCGGGCGACATAGAGGCGGCCGGCGGCGGTGTCGCCCGCGACGGGGCCGGTGACGGACGCGGCGGCGCCATAGGCGTTGTAGTTGCCGGCGGTCAGTTCGAGGTCGGCCCCGAAGTTGAAGCTGGGGGCGGCGGTGAGGACGTTGATGACCCCGGCCGACGTGCTCTTGCCGAACAGGGTGCCTTGCGGACCCTTCAGCACTTCGATCCGCTCGACCTCGCCCAGATCGCCGAAGCCGACGCCGTTGCGGGCGCGCACGACGCCGTCGATGAGGATGCCCACCGACGATTCCAGGCCCGGGTTGTCGCCGACGGTGCCGACGCCGCGGATGCGGGCGGTGGTCGAGGCTTCGCTGGTGGTGGAGGTGACGGTCAGGCCGGGGGCCAGGACCTGCAGGTCCTTGATGTCGCGCACGCCGGCGTCGCGCAGCTGCTGCGCCCCGACCACGGTGACCACGATGGGCACGTCCTGCAGGTTCTGCTCACGCTTCTGCGCGGTGACGATGACCTCATCGACGCGGGCATCCGCCGCCGGAGCGGGGGTCTGGGCATGGGCGCCTGAGGCGAGGGCGGCGCCGGCGAGGGCGACGAGGCTGGCGGTTGAGTAGAGCAGCGTTGACCTGAGCATTTAATTCTCCAGCCCTAATGGTGTGATGCGAGACGGATCCCGCTAGGTCGCTCGTGGCGGCGACATTGACGCACACAGTCTGTGACTTCAAAAAAACCGTCAAGCCTGCTTGTTTCTTTGATCAGGATGGTGGCGCCGAGGCCACGGTCGTCCCGGCGAGTTCGGCCACGAGATCCTTCTTCGATGGCTTGCCGATCGCAGTTTTCGGCAGGTCTGAACGAACGATGATCTCCCTCGGCAGTTCGATCTTGGAAACCAGACCAGACAGGAACTCTCTCAACTGGGGCGGGGTGACCGTCGCGCCAGGTTGCAGCGAGACATAGGCCACCGGCGCCTGGCCGCGGTAGTCGTCGGGCGCGGCAAGGACAATCGCCTCGCGCACGTCCGGGTGGGTGTAGAGCGCCTCTTCGATGACGCGTGGATAAACCTTGTAACCGCTGGAAATGATCAAATCCTTGATACGATCCACCAGGAACAGATAACCCTGGTCGTCCAAGTAGCCGACGTCTCCAGTGCGCAAGGCCCCATCCACGAATACCTGGACGGTATCATCGGGTTTGTTCCAATAGCCTGCCATCACTTGCGGCCCGCGGACACAGACC
Source organism: Caulobacteraceae bacterium (assembly GCA_965279095.1). Classification (GTDB taxonomy): domain Bacteria; phylum Pseudomonadota; class Alphaproteobacteria; order Caulobacterales; family Caulobacteraceae; genus CBDIHH01. The sequence continues at coordinate 342,406 of CBDIHH010000007.1, read as the reverse complement.
TCGCCGCGCTCGCCGGCCGGCAGCTGCCGTGTCGGATTTTCGGGATCGCGGATCTCGATGGTGGTCCCGGGGACCGGGGGCCCCACAGAGCCCGCCTTGCCGCTGCCGTCGGACGGGTTGCAGCAGATCACCGGACTGGTCTCGCTGAGGCCGTAGCCCTCGGCCAGGATCGCCCCGGTGATGTGGCGGAAACGCTCGGCGACCTCCGCGGGCAGGGGCGCGCCGCCCGAGATGCAGAACTGGATCGAGCGGAGGTTGACGCCTGAGGTCTCCGCGCGAGCGTTGATGGCGCCGTAGATGGTCGGCACCGCATGCAGGACCGTGGCCCTGCTTTGCGAAATGAGCTTCAGCAGGCTGCGGATCTCGAAGCGCGGCAGCAGCAGGATTTCCGATCCGCCCTTGATGCCGCAGTTCATGACCGCCGTCATGGCGAAGACATGGAAGAGCGGCAGCACGGCCACCAGCCGCTCATGGCCCGGATGCTGGCTCTTCATCACCGACAGAGTCTGCACGGTATTGGCCGCCAGGTTGCCGTGGCTCAGCATCACCCCCTTGGGCACGCCGGTGGTGCCGCCGGTGTATTGCAGCACGGCGAGATCCTCGGCCTGGATCGTCACCGGCTCCGGCCTGCGGCCCATGCGGGTCAGCTCGCGGAAACTCAGGTGACGGCCGTCGTGCGGCAGGGGCGCGATGTCCTTTGACCGGGTCAGGCGATAGCCCAGGCGCTTGAGCCCCGGCATGGCCTCGGCCAGGGGGCAGACGATCAGCCTGGCCAGGTCGGTGGCCCCAAGCAGGGCCGAGACCTTGTTCTGGATGTCCGGCAGATCGGGCACGGCCATCACCGTGGTGCCGGAGTCGCGGATCTGATGCTCCAGTTCGCGCGCGGTGTAGAGGGGGTTGTAGTTCACCACCACGGCGCCGACCTTGAGCACCGCATAGTAGAGGATGATGCTGTAGGGCGTGTTGGGCAGGCACAGGCCGAACCTGACCCCGGGTCCCACGCCGATCTTCTGCAGCCCGGCCGCCGCCTCATCGACGAGGCGGCCCAGATGCCGATAGCTCCACCGCCGCCCCAAGAACTCCATCGCCGGCCGGCTGGCGTACTGCGCCACGCTGTCGGCCAGCATCTGCGGCAAAAGCACGATCTCGCCGATCGGCTCGTGGTTCGTGGCGCTCATGCCTGCTCCTCCTGTTTGGCCGACTTGCGGGGCGGCGCCTGGAGCAGGGCCAGGGCCTGCTGCTCCAACTCGGCCAGTTCGCTCAGGGTCTGGGTGATCGCGGCCCGCTGCTCCTCAAGGTCGGCGGCCCGGCGCCGCACCCGTTCGACCAGGGCGCGCATCTGGGTGCGCCGGGTGGTGTCGACGTCGTAGAGGTCGAGAAATTCGGCGATCTCGCGCAGGGAGAATCCCAGCCGCTTGCCGCGCAGGATCAGGATCATCCGCGCCTGCTCGCGCCGGGTGTAGACGCGGGTGGCGCCCAGCCGAGACGGCTTGATCAGCCCCTTGGCCTCATAGAAGCGGATCGCCCGCGCGGTGACCCCCAGCTGCTCGGCGAGCTGGGTGACGGTCAGCAGCTCGCGCCCCTCGTCCTGGCCCTGTTTCGCCGTCATCGTGCTTCCCATCTTGAGGCGCTTGCCGAACGCCTGCCTTAAGGGTATCTTACCTGACGTATACGTCAACCTGATCCGTCCGCCCTGGAGCCCGACCTATGAAAAACGTGGTGATCGCCGGTTACGCCCGCTCCCCGTTCCACTTCGCCAAGAAGGGCGATCTGGCGCGGGTGCGGCCCGACGACCTGGCCGCCGAGGTGGTCCGTCAGCTGGTCGCCCGCACAGGAGTCGCCCCGCAGGATATCGAGGATCTGATCGTCGGCTGCGCTTTCCCCGAGGCCGAGCAGGGCTTCAATGTGGCGCGGATGATCGGGCTCCTGGCGGGGCTGCCGATCTCGGTAGCCGGGACCACGGTCAACCGCTTCTGCGGATCGTCGATGCAGTCGATCCACATGGCTGCGGGGGCGATCCAGATGGACGCCGGCGAGGCCTTCATCTGCGCTGGGGTGGAGAGCATGAGCCGGGTGCCGATGATGGGCTACAACCCCATGCCCAATCCGGTCCTCGGCAAGTCTTCGCCGGGCGCCTACATGAGCATGGGCGAGACCGCCGAGAACGTGGCCCGCAAATACCAAATCCCCCGCGCCGAGCAGGAGGCCTTCGCCGTGCGCAGCCAACAGCGGGCCGCCCAGGCCCAGGCGGACGGGAAGTTCAAGGACGAGATCGTCCCGATCACCGCCAAGGACAAGGTCGTGGACCAGGACGGCTGCATCCGCGCCGACACCACGGCCGAGGCCCTGGCCGGCCTGAAGCCCGCCTTCGACGCCGAGGGCACCGTCACCGCAGGAACCTCTTCGCCGCTGACCGACGGCGCCTCCGCCGTGCTGGTGTGCAGCGAGGACTATGCCCGGGCCCACGGCCTGCCGATCCTGGCGCGCATCAAGAGCATCGGCGTCGCTGGCTGCGAGCCGGAACTGATGGGGCTGGGCCCCATCCACGCCAGCCAGAAGGCGATGGCGCGAGCCGGGATCAAGATGGCGGATATCGACGTGGTCGAGCTCAACGAGGCCTTCGCCAGCCAGGCCCTGGCCTGCGCCCGCGACCTGGGAGTCCGCGACGAGACCCTCAACATCGACGGCGGCGCCATCGCCCTCGGCCATCCCCTCGGCGCCACCGGCGCCCGCATCGTCGGCAAGGCGGCGTCCTTGCTGAAGCGCGAGGGCGGGCGCTACGCCCTGGCCGCCCAATGCATCGGCGGCGGGCAGGGCATCGCCACCCTCCTGGAGGCCGTCTGATGGATGCGATCGCCAAGGTCTGCGTCATCGGCGCGGGCGTCATGGGCGCCGGCATCGCCGCCCAGGTGGCCAATGCCGGGGTGTCGGTGCTGCTGCTGGACATCGTGCCCCCCAATGCGAAGGAAGCGTCCGGTCCCGACCGTAACGCCATCGCCGCCGGCGCCGTGGCCAAGATGCTCAAGACCGAGCCCGCGCCCTTCATGTCGACCGCCGCCGCCCGGCTCATCGAGGTCGGCAATATCGACGACGACCTGCATCGGGTCGCCGAATGCGACTGGATCTGCGAGGCCATCATCGAGCGGCTGGACATCAAGCAGTCGCTCTACCATCGCCTGGAGGCCGTGCGGCGCCCCGGCACGGCGATCTCGTCCAACACCTCCACCATTCCCCTGGCCAAGCTGGTCGAGGGCATGCCCGACAGCTTCGCCCGTGACTTCCTGATCACCCACTTCTTCAATCCGCCCCGCTACATGCGCCTGCTGGAAGTGGCGCCGGGGCCGAAGTCCGATCCCGACATCTTCGCCAAGGTGTCCGCCTTCGCCGATCGCAGCCTGGGCAAGACGGTGGTGCGGGCCAACGACACCCCCGGCTTCATCGGCAACCGCATCGGCGTCTACTGGATGCAGAAGGCCATCGGCGAGGCCGTGGACATGGGCCTGCGCATCGAGGAGGCCGACGCCGTGATGGGCCGGCCGATGGGCGCGCCGTCCACCGGCGTGTTCGGCCTGGTCGACCTGGTCGGCCTCGACCTGATGCCGCACATCAACGCCAGCATGAAGGCGCTCTTGCCTGAAAGTGACGCCTTTCACGCTTCAAACCGCGACTTCCCGCTGATCAGCAAGATGATCGCCGACGGCTACACCGGCCGCAAAGGCAAGGGCGGCTTCTACCGGCTCAACCGCGAGAAGGGAAAGACCAAGGAGGCCATCGACCTGGCCACCGGCGAGTATCGCAAGGAAGCCAAGGTTCAGATTCCCGACGAACTGTCGAAGGACCTCAGGGCGCTGATGTCGTCACCGGACAAGCTCGGGCGCTACGCCGCCGCGGCGCTGATTCCCGTCCTGTCCTATGCCGCGAGCCTGGTCCCCGAGATCGCCGACGACGTCACCGCGGTGGATGAGGCCATGCGCCTCGGATTCTCATGGAAGTGGGGTCCGTTCGAACTGATCGACAAGGTCGGCGCCGCCTGGCTGGCCGAGCATTTGGCGGCCAAGGGCGAGGCTGTTCCGCCCCTGCTCACCCTGGCCGGCGACCGCCCCTTCTATCGCATTGACGACGGCAAGCGTCAGTTCCTGGGGCTCGACGGCGCCTACCATGACCTGGTCCGACCGGACGGCGTGGTTCTGCTGGAGGACATCAAGCTTCGCGACCAGCCGCTGCTCAAGAACGGCTCCGCCAGCGTCTGGGACGTGGGCGACGGCGTGCTCTGCTTCGAGATCACCTCCAAGATGGGCGCCCTCGACGACAAGATCCTGCTGCTGTTCAACCAGGCGATCGCCCTGGTGAAGGACAAGCACAAGGCCCTGGTGATCTACACCGACGCCACGAACTTCTCCGCCGGCGCCAATCTGGGTCTCGCCATCTTCGCCGCCAACATCGCCGCCTGGGGCGAGATCGAGAAGCTGGTCGGCTTCGGCCAGGTGACCATGAAGGCGCTGAAATACGCCCCCTTCCCAGTGGTGGCCGCGCCGGCGGGCCTGGCCCTCGGCGGCGGCTGCGAGGTGTGCCTGCACGCGGGCGCCATTCAGGCCCATGCCGAGACCTACATGGGCCTGGTCGAGGCCGGCGTCGGCCTGGTCCCCGGCTGGGGCGGCAACGGCGAGATGATCCAGCGCTGGAAAGCCGCCAAGGGCATGCCCCAGGGACCGATCCCGGCCATGGCCAAGGTGTTCGAGACGGTGTCCACGGCGACGGTGTCGAAATCCGCGGCCCAGGCCCGTGAGCTCGGCTTCCTGCGCCCCGGCGACGGTATCACCATGAACCGCGATCGGCTGCTGGCCGACGCCAAGGCCAAGGCCCTGTCGATGGTCGACGGCTATGCGGCGCCCAAACCCCCCGAGTTCGTCCTGCCCGGGCCCACCGGCAAGGTCGCCTTGGACATGGCCGCGGCCGGGATGCACAAGCAGGGCGTGGCCACCGACCACGATCTCGTCGTGGCCGGAGAACTGGCCACGGTGCTGTCGGGCGGGTCCGCCGACATCATGGACACCCTCAGCGAGCAGCAGCTGCTGACCCTCGAGCGCGAGGCCTTCATGCGCCTCGTCAAGACGCCCGGCACCCTGGCCCGCATCGAAGCGATGCTGACCACCGGCAAGCCCCTGCGCAACTAGGAGCCTCACCATGCAGACCTACACCGCGCCCCTGCGCGACATGCGCTTCGTCCTGCATGAGCTGCATGGACTGGAGCGGCTCACCGCCCTGCCGGCCTTCGCCGATTTCGACGACGCCCTGGTCGACAGCGTGCTGGAGGAGGCGGCCAAGCTCACCCGCGAGGTGCTGCTGCCGATCAACGCCTCGGGCGATGAGCAGGGCTGCGTGCTCGAGAACGGCGTCGTGCGCACGCCCGCGGGATTCAAGGAAGCCTACAACGTCTTCCGCGAGGGGGGCTGGAGCGCCCTGTCCGCCGAACCGGAATGGGGCGGCCAGGGTCTGCCCAAATGCGTCGGCAGCGCCGTGGAGGAGATGATCTGCGCGGCCAACCTGTCGTTCAGCCTCTATCCGGGCCTCACCGCGGGCGCCACCGAGGCGCTGAAGGCCCATGCCTCCGACGCGCTGAAGCAGCGCTTCCTGCCCAAGATGGTGTCCGGCGAATGGGCCGGCACCATGTGCCTGACCGAGGCCCATTGCGGCACCGACCTGGGCCTGCTGCGCACCAAGGCGGTCCCGCAAGGCGACGGCAGCTACCGGGTCACCGGCGCCAAGATCTTCATCTCCTCGGGCGACCACGACCTCACCGACAACATCATCCACCTGGTGCTGGCCCGGCTCCCCGACGCCCCCGCGGGGGTGAAGGGCATCAGCCTGTTCGTGGTGCCCAAGTTCACGCCCGACGACGCCGGCGCGCCGGGAGCGCGCAATGGCGTGGTCTGCACGGCGCTCGAGCACAAGATGGGCATCAAAGCCTCGGCCACCTGCCAGCTCAGCCTCGACGACGCCCAGGGGTGGCTGGTGGGCGAGCCCCACAAGGGCATGGCGGCGATGTTCACCATGATGAACACCGAGCGCGTCGGCGTCGGCATCCAGGGCCTGGGCGTGGCCGAGGCCTCGTACCAGAGCGCGGTGGCCTATGCCCGCGACCGGGTTCAGGGCCGCGCCCTGTCCGGCGCCAAATATCCGCAGCTGCCGGCCGACCCGATCATCGTCCATCCCGACGTGCGCCGGATGTTGATGACCATGAGGGTCAACAACGAGGGCTGCCGCGCCATGGCCGCCTGGGTCGCACAGGCGCTAGACCTGCGGCACTATGCGGCCACCGACGGCGAGCGTCAGGAGGCGGAAGATTTCGTCGCCCTGATGACGCCGATCGTCAAAGCCCTGTTCACGGACCTCGCCTTCGAGACCGTCAACCTCGGCATGCAGGTCTACGGCGGCCACGGCTACATCCGCGACCACGGGATGGAGCAGTATGTCCGCGACCAGCGGATCACCATGATCTACGAGGGCACCAACGGCATCCAGGCCCTGGACCTGGTCGGGCGCAAGATGCCCGCCAACATGGGCCGCTCCCTGCGCCGCTTCTTCCACCCGGTGTCCGAGTTCATCGCCGACAACAAGGGCGACCCGGCCATCGGCAAGCTGGTGGAGGCGCTGGAGAAGGCCTTCGGCGCCCTGCAGCTGACCACCGCCACCCTGGCCCAGACGGCGATGAAGGATCCGGAGGAAGCCGGCGCGGCGGCCACCGAATATCTGCGCCTGTTCGGTCTCGTCGCCCTCGGCCATCAGTGGGCGCAGGCCGCCAAGCTCGCGGCGGCCAAGCTCGCGGCGGGCGATCCGGAGGCGGACTTCTACAAGGCCAAGCTGGTCTCGGCCCAGTTCTTCTATGAGCGCATCCTGCCGCAGTCGTCCGCCCTGTTCCTGTCCATCAAGGCCGGCAAGGGTGCGATGATGGACATGGCCGAAGCGGCGTTCTGACAAGGAAAACCCCATGAAGATCCTCGTCCCCGTCAAGCGTGTGCTTGACTACAATGTGAAGGTTCGCGTGAAGGCGGACGGGACGGGGGTGGACCTGTCGAACGTGAAGATGTCGATGAACCCGTTTGACGAGATCGCCACGGAGGCGGCGGTGCGTCTGAAGGAGGCGGGGACGGCCGGTGAGGTCGTAGCGGTGTCGATCGGCGTGGCGCAGGCGCAGGACACCCTGAGGACGGCCCTGGCCATGGGGGCGGACCGGGCGCTGCTGGTGCAGACGGACCAGGATCTGGAGCCCCTGGCGGTGGCCAAGCTGCTGAAGGCGATCGTCGAGGAGGAGCAGCCGGGCCTGGTGATCCTGGGCAAGCAGGCCATCGACGGCGACAATAATGCGGTGGGCCAGATGCTGGCGGCCCTGCTGGACTGGCCGCAGGCGACCTTCGCCTCGCAGGTGGAGGTCTCCGCGGACAAGGCGGTGGTGACCCGCGAGGTGGACGGGGGGCTGCAGACCATCGAGGTCGCCCTGCCGGCGATCATCACCGTGGACCTGCGCCTGATCGAGCCGCGCTATGCGTCCCTGCCCAACATCATGAAGGCTAGGAAGAAGCCCTTGGACACCCGCGAGGCGGCCAGCTACGGCGTCGACATCGCCCCGCGCCTCAGCGTGCTCAAGGTGGCTGAGCCCGCGCGCCGAGCGGCGGGGATCAAGGTCGACAGCGCGGGTGATCTGGTGATGCGTCTGAAGAACGAAGCAGGAGTGCTCTGATGGCCGTGCTCGTCATCGCCGACCACGACAACACGTCGGTCCGCGACACCACCCACAAGACCGTCACCGCGGCGCTTGCGATCTCGCCCGAGGTGGACATCCTGGTGCTGGGCGAGGCCGCCCAGGCCGCCGCCGATGCGGCCGCCAAGATCACCGGGGTGCGCCAGGTGCTCTTGGCCCAGAGCCCGGCGCTTGGGGCCATGGTCGCCGAAGCCGTCGAGGCCGCCGTCCTGCCCCTGATGGCCGACTATGACGCCCTGCTCACCCCCGCCACCTCGGCGGGCAAGAACGTGGCCCCGCGCATCGCCGCCAGGCTCGACATCGCGCCGATCAGCGACATCGTCGCGGTGATCGACGGCCACACCTTCACCCGGCCGATCTACGCCGGCAACGCCCTGGAGACGGTGAAGTCCTCCGATCCCAAGCTGGTGATCACCGTGCGCCCCACCGCCTTCGCCGCCGCCGCCGAAGGCGGCTCGGCCGGCGTCAAGACCATCGAGGCGGGCTCCGACGCGGGCAAGAGCCGGTTCGTGTCGGAAGAGACGGTGAAGTCCGCGCGGCCGGAGCCGGGCGCGGCCAAGATCATCGTCTCGGGCGGCCGGGCGCTCGGCTCGGCGGAGGAGTTCAAGGCGGTGCTGGAGCCCCTGGCCGACCGGCTGGGCGCGGCCATCGGCGCCTCCCGCGCCGCGGTGGACGCCGGCTACGCCCCCAACGACTTCCAGGTGGGCCAGACCGGCAAGGTGGTGGCGCCCAGCCTCTACATCGCCATCGGCATCTCCGGGGCCATCCAGCACCTGGCGGGGATGAAGGACTCAAAGGTCATCGTCGCCATCAACAAGGACCCCGACGCCCCCATCTTCCAGGTGGCCGACTACGGCCTGGTCGGCGACTACAAGACGATCGTGCCGGAGCTGGAAGCGGCGCTCGACGCCGGCGGGAAGTAGCCATGGCCCTGCCCCCTATCCTCCAGACCCTGCGGCTGCCGGTCATCGGCGCGCCCCTGTTCATCATCTCCAACCCGGACCTGGTCATCGCCCAGTGCAAGGCGGGGGTGGTTGGCTCCTTCCCGGCGCTCAACGCCCGGCCCGAATCCCTGCTCGACGAATGGCTGCACCGGATCACCGAGGAGCTGGCCGCCTGGGACCGCGACAACCCCGATCGGCCCGCCGCCCCCTTCGCGGTCAACCAGATCGTCCACGGCACCAATGCGCGCCTCGAGCACGACCTGGCCATGTGCGTGAAGTGGAAGGCGCCCATCGTCATCACCTCCTTGGGCGCCCGGCCGGAGGTGAACCAGGCCGTGCATTCCTACGGCGGCGTGGTCCTGCATGACGTCATCAACGACCGTTTCGCGCACAAGGCCATCGAGAAGGGCGCCGACGGCCTGATCCTGGTGGCGGCGGGGGCCGGCGGCCACGCCGGGGTGCAGTCGCCCTTCGCCCTGGTGCAGGAGGCGCGCGCCTGGTTCGACGGGCCGATCGCCCTGTCGGGCGCCATCGCCAGCGGCCGTTCGGTCCTGGCCGCCCAGGCCGCCGGCGCGGACCTCGCCTATATCGGCTCGGCCTTCATCGCCACCACCGAGGCCAACGCGCCGGAGGCCTACAAACAGGCCGTCGTCGACGGCTTCGCCGACGACATCGTCTATTCCAACCTGTTCACCGGGGTGCACGGCAACTACCTCAAGGCCTCCATCATCGCCGCGGGGCTCGACCCGGCTAACCTGCCCCAGAGCGACGCCTCGGCCATGAACTTCGGCTCGACCGACGCCAAGGCCTGGCGCGACATCTGGGGCTCCGGCCAGGGGATCGGCGCCGTCAAGGCGGTGGTGGGCGCGGGTGATCTGGTGGACCGGCTGGAACGTGAATACCGCGAGGCCTACGCCGACCTGACTGCCCGGGCGCCGCAGAACCGCTCGCTCGCCCCCGCCTGATCCCAAGGAAGCCCCCGATGATCGTCGTCCACCACCTCAACGACTCGCGCTCACAGCGCATCCTGTGGCTGCTGGAGGAGCTTCAGCTTCCCTATGAGGTGAAGCGCTACCAGCGCGACGCCCAGACCCGGCTGGCGCCGCCGGAACTGAAGGCCGTCCACCCCCTGGGCAAGTCGCCGGTGGTCACCGACGGGGACATGACGGTGATCGAGTCCGGGGCGATCATCGACTATCTGATCCGCCGCCACGGGGGCGGGCGACTGCAGCCCGATCCGGCCACCGCCGACTACGACCGCTACGTGCAATGGCTGCATTTCGCCGAGGGATCCGCCATGCTGCCGTTCATGCTGGCCCTCTACACCGGCCGCCTGGGCGACGCCGCCGCGCCGCTCAAGCCCCGGATCGGCAGCGAGATCGCCAACCACCTCGCCTATATCGACGGCGCCCTGGAGGACCGCGACTATTTCGTCGGGGACAGCCTGACCGGCGCGGACATCCAGATGAGCTTCGTGGCCGAGGTCGCCGGCGCCAACGGCGCCCTGGGGGACCGCCCGAACCTGGCCGGCTGGATCGGCCGCATGCAGGCGCGCCCGGCCTACCGCAAGGCCCTCGAGGTCGGCGGCCCCTACAGCTTCGCGCGCTAAGGCGGCCCTATCCTCCCCCATCCCGCAGAGGATGGGGGAGGTGGCGCGGAGCGCCGGAGGGGGCGAACCGCTAGCGTCGCGCCCTGTCTCGCGCCCCCTCCACCGCTTCGCGGTCCCCCTCCCCCGCGAAAGGGCGGGGGAGGATAAGGGGGCCTCTTCTCCTCCCCCATCCCGCAGAGGATGGGGGAGGTGGCGCGTAGCGCCGGAGGCGGCGAACCGCTAGCGCCGCGCTCTTGCCCTACTCCCCCTCCACCGCTTCGCGGTCCCCCTCCCCCGCAAAGAGCGGGGGAGGATAAGGGGCCTCTTCTCCTCCCCCATCCGCAGAGGATGGGGGAGGTGGCGCGGAGCGCCGGAGGGGGCGGGAGGCTAGCGTTGCGCTCTGTCCCGCGCCTCCTGCACCGATTCGCGGTCCCCCTCCCCCGCGAAGGGCGGGGGAGGATAGGGGGCTCTAGGCGTCGTAGCCGGGGAGGGCGCGGTCGAGGGACCGCAGCAGACCCGGCCAGGCCAGGGGCGCGGCGCGGTTCGCGCCGGCGGTCTGCTGGGCGACCACCGCCTGGGACTCTTCGGAGGCCATGCAGATGTCGGCGCCGGCGGACAGGGCCAGCACCTGCTGCACGCAGGCGCGCTCCAAAAAGAAGATGCCGAGCCAGGCGTCCGCAGCCGTCTGGCCGACAGCGAGCGTGCCGTGGTTGCGCAGCATCATCAAAGTCTTGTCGCCCAGGTCCGCGACCAGCCGCTCGCGCTCGTCCATGTTCAGGGCGATGCCCTCGTAGTCGTGGTACGAGAGCTGCGGGATGGCCACCAGGGCGTGCTGCGACACCGGCAGCAGGCCCCTGCGATGCGCCGACACGGCCACCCCATGGTCGGTGTGCAGGTGGATGACGTAGTGGGCGTCCTCGCGGGCCTCGTGGATGGCGCCGTGGATGGTGAAGCCCGCCGGGTTGATCATGCCGCCGCGACCGTCCACCACCTGGCCCTGCAGGTCGACCTTGACCAGGGCCGAGGCGGTCATCTCGGCGAAGAAGGTCCCGAACGGATTGATCAGGAAATGGTGCTCGGGCCCCGGCACGCGCGCGGAGATATGGGTGAAGATCATGTCGTCCCACCCGTGCAGGGCGACCAACCGATAGAGGGCGGCGAGATCGACCCGCGCCTTCCATTCGGCCTCGCTGACCCGGCCCTTCAGGCCAGCCTCGCCGGAGCCTTCCGCCATGAGCGTTCCATCCTCGTCTGCGACGGGCGAACCGTCGCGCCGCGGCGCCCCAGCGTCAAGGGTTCAGAACACCGCCGGACGGCGCTCGAGGAAGGCGGAGAAGGCCTCCTTGGCCTCTGCGCTTCGGAGCCGTTCGGCGAACACCTCGCCCTCCGCCGTCAGGGTTGAGCGCAGGCCCTCGGCCTCGCGCATCAGCCGCTTGGTGGCCTTCAGGGCGCCGGGCGCCCGCGACGCCAGGGCGGCGGCCGCCGCGCGGGCCTTGAGCAGCACCTCGTCCCTGGGGACCGCGGCATTGGCGATGCCGAGGGCGGCCGCCTGGGCGCCCAGGATCGGCTCGCCGAGGGCGAACATGGCGAAGGCGCGGCGATGGCCGATCAGGCCGGGCAGCAGCAGGCTGGACGCGGCCTCCGGCGACAGGCCGAGGTTGACGAAGGGCGCCGAGAGCCGGGCGTCATCGGCGACGAACACCAGGTCGCAATGCAGCAGCATTGTCAGGCCGATGCCCACCGCCAGGCCCGAGACGGCCGCCACCAGCGGCTTGTCCGCCGCCGCCAGGGCATGCAGGAAACGGAACACGTTGCGCTCGGTCACCGGCACGGCGCCGGCGGCGATGGCCATGAAGTCGTTGATGTCGTTGCCGGCGGTGAAGGCGTCGCCCTCCGCCGCGAACAGCACCACCCGCACTGCGTCGTCGGACCCCGCCTCGGCCAGGGCGTCGGCGAGGGCGCCATACATGGCGTCGGTGAGGGCGTTCTTCTTGTCCGGCCGCGCCAGGGTCAGGGTCATCACCCCCGCTTCGACGGTCTTGCGCACATGGTCGGTCATCAGGCCCTCCTGGCTGTCGCCCCTGGCCTAGCGCGAAAGCGGGCGTTGCGTCGATGGTCAAGGCAGGGCAGGGCTGCGGGGAACCCGGCGCGCGCGACGGTTTTGTCGCTGAAGGATCAGGAGTGGGCCATGGGCGAACTGGACGGCGTCACCCGCTTCACCCTGTTCATGGTCGGGCGCACCCCGGTGACCATCGGCAGCCTGGTGGCCGCCCTCGTCGTCGCCGCCGTCGGGGTGATCCTCGCCCGGGTGGTCGGCCACGGGCTCAGGCGCGCCCGCGCGCGCGCGCGCAACGGCGCCTCGCTCTACATCGTCGAGAAGCTGGCCACCTACGGGCTCGTGATCGCCGGCCTGGTGGCCGGGGTGAACATGCTGGGCATCAACCTGACGTCCCTGGCGGTGTTCGCCGGGGCGCTGGGCGTCGGCGTCGGCCTGGGGTTGCAGGGGGTGGTCAAGGAGTTCGTCTCGGGCCTGGTGCTGATCTTCGAGGGCTCGGTGCAGGTCGGTGACTATATCGAGCTGGACGGCGGCGGCCGCGGCGAGGTCAAGGAGGTCGGCCCCCGCGCCACGAGGATCCGCAACAACGACAATGTCGACATCCTGCTGCCCAACTCCAAGCTGATCGAGGAGCGGGTCACCACCTGGACCCACAAGGGGGCGACCCGGCGGATCCACATCCCCTTCCAGGTGGCCTACGGCTCGAACAAGAGCCTGGTGCGCGAGGCGGTGCTGGAGGCGGCCCGCAGCGTGCCCTTCACCACCCCCGACACGGCCGACCGCAAGTCGCAGGTGTGGTTGGTGGGCTTCGGCGAGTCGTCGCTGAATTTCGAGCTGCTGGTGTGGCCGGAGCTGTCGGCGGTCAAGCGCCCCGCCGCCGTGCAGGCTGCCTACAATTGGGCCATCGAGGAGGCCCTGTGCAAGCACGGGATCGAGATGCCCGTGCCGCAGATGGACCTGCGCCTGCGCAGCCTGTTCAGCCTGGAGAAGGAGGAGGCCCTGAGCGCGCTCAAGCTCGACGACCGGCATGCGCGGGCTCCGGTCACCACCGCGCCGGCCCAGAACGACGCTGTCGAGGATCTCAACGCCGCGATCCAGCGCGACCTCGCTGAGCCGCCGCCGGGGCAGGGCGCCTCACAGGGGCCAGACGCGGACGATCAGAAACGTCCCCAGGACCAGGATCAGTAGGGACAGGGGCGCCCCCAGGCGCGGATAGTCGGCAAAGCGGTAGCCCCCGGGCGCCATCACCAGGGTGTTGCACTGGTGGCCGATGGGGGTGAGGAAGTCACTGGCCGCCCCCACCGCCACCGCCATCAAAAAGGCGTCCGGATTGAGGTGCAGCTGGTCGGCGACCCCCGCGCCGATCGGCGCCATCACCAGCACCGTGGCGGCGTTGTTCAGGAACGGCGTCACCGCCATGGCGGCGGCGATCACCAGGGTGATGCAGGCATAGGGCGGCAGGCCGTGCGCGGCTCCGGCCAGCCAGGTCGCGGCGACGTCCGTCGCGCCGGTGGACTGCAGGGTCCCGCTGACGGGGATCAGGGCGCCCACCAGGATCAGGATCGGCCATTCGATGGCCTGCTGCGCCTCCTGCGGCTTGAGCACGCCGGACACGACCATGGCCGTGGCGGCGCACAGGAAGGTGATGGCCACCGGCATCCATTGAAGCGCCAGGACGACCATGGTCACGGCCACGATCGCCACGGGGACCCAACCGGGACGGCGCCGACCGATCTGCAGGTTCCGCTCGGCCAGCGGCAGCAGGCCGGCCTCGCGCAGGGCGTCGGGGTAGCGAGCGACAGGCGTCTGCAGCAGCAGCAGGTCCCCCTGCTGGATCGGCTGGTGATGCAGGCGCTGGCGGGCGGTCTCGCCGTCGCGGCGGCTGACGGCGATGAGGCTGAGGTCGAGGCGGCTGCGAAGGCCGATGCGCCGGGCGGTCTGGCCGACCAGGGGCGAGCCCGCCAGCACCACGGCCTCGGCCACCGTCAGGCCCGCCGGCTCGGTCTGGCCGGGGGCGCCCAGGGGCTCCAGGGCGGCGCTGCGGATCAGCTTCTGCAGGGCCGGGGCGTCGCCGCGCAGGACGACGATGTCGTCCGCCTCCAGCAGGGCGTCCGCGTCGGGCGTCAGTTTGCGGAAGCGCTCGCGCACCAGGCCTGTCACCCGCACCTCGCCCTCCGCCAGGGCCTCCAGCTGCGCCACGGTCCTGCCGACGAAGGGCGACGCGGGCGGCAGGCGCATCTCGCTGCCGTAGTCGTCCACCGCGAAGGTCTCCTCCGGCGGCCGCGCCCCGGCGCGCTCACGGGGCAGGAGCCGCCAGCCGAACACCAGGAAGACCATTCCCGCTGCGGTCAGCCCGGCGCCCACGGGAAGGTAGTCGAACATGGCGAAGGGGTCGCCCACCGTCTCCTCGCGGACCCGTGAGACGATGATGTTGGGCGAGGTGCCGATCAGGGTCATGGTGCCGCCGAGCAGGGACGCGAAGGCCATGGGCATCAGTACGAAGTGGGAGCTCGACCGGTGGCGGCGGGCGAGCTGGGCCGCCACGGGCATGAAGATGGCCAGCGCCCCGATGTTCTTCATCAGGGCCGACATCACCGCCACCGTGCCGCCCAGGAAGGCGATCTGCCGGCCGGGGGTCTGCAGTCGCGAGGCCATCGGGCGGACCAGGGCGTCGACGACGCCGGATCGGGCCACGCCCGCGCTGACCACGAGGGCCGAGCCGATAATGATGACAATCTCGTCGGCAAACCCGGCGAAGGCCTTCTCCGCGGGCACAAGGCCGAGGAACACCGCCGCCAGCAACGCCAGGATCGCGACCACGTCGTAACGCAGCCGGTCCCACACCAGCATGGCCACGACCGCCCCGATCAACCCGAAGGCCAGCCCCTGGTCCGCGGTCATGCCTGAATCGCCCCCGCGCCGCGGTTCGGCGACGTCTACGGCGAACGCGGCCGCCGATGGCGCGTTCCGAGGTGGCCGGGCGATCACGCCAAGGAGGCTGCTGCATGGCATTGACCGAGGCGCGGACGAAGACCCGCTGGTGGCGGCGGCTGGCTGGCCAGCCGCGCGACCGGCTGTCCGCCGACGCCCTCGGCGTCATCGCCGGGGCCGAAGCGGCTTCGGCCGCCCCGGCGGCGGGGGAGCGGCGGGCGGCGCAGCGCGCCGTTCTCGCGCGCAAGGTGCTGGAATTGCGCCTGCGCGAGCGGTCGCAGGCGCTGGTGGGCGATCCGGCGGACCTGCAGGACCTGGACCCGGACACGGCCCGGCTGCTGATCCAGGCCATGGGGGCCGCCGCCCATGCCGACGGTCGGTTGGATGCGCGTGAAAGGGTCCGCATCCGCACCGCCCTCGAGACCACAGCGCTGGACCCCGAGGCCCGTGACGCCCTCCTGTATGAGTTGGAGGCGCCCCCGTCCCTGGAAGGGCTGGCCCGCGAGGTGACGACCCCGCAAATCGCCGTTCGCTTCTATGCGGTGTCCCTGGCCGTCGCCAAGCAGGGCAAGGCGGCCAACCGCGCCTACCTCAACTATCTGGCGCACCGGCTCGCCGTGCCGTCCGACGTGGTGATCCGGCTGAACCGACGCTTCGACGTGCCGGTCTGACCGGCCCGCCTCCCACGCCCTAGGCCTCGCCCGTCGGCTCTTCGAAGGCTGCGTCGATGGCGGCGTTATCGGCCAGCACGTGGCGGGCGATGTCGGTGAGGGTGACAATGCCGGTGACCCGCCCCTCGGCGTCCACCACCGGCAGGCGCCGCACCTGCAGGCCGCCCATCAGGTCCATGGCCGTGGCCAGGGTGTCGGTCTCCCGGCAGGTGAACACGGTGGCGGACATCGCCTCGCGCACCCGCGCGCCGACGCTGTCGCGCCCCTCGGCGACAATGCGGAAGAGGATGTCGCGGTCGGTGATCATCCCCTGCAGGTCGTCGGGTCCGCCCACGGGCATGCCCCCCACATCCAGCTCGCCCATCAGGACCGCCAGGTCACGGATGTTGGCGTCCGGGCTGACGAACTCCACGGCCCTCGACATGATTTCCGACACCAGCATCGGCGGTTCCCCTCACGACACAGCCGCAATCGCCGCAGGGGCGTGGAGGTTCCGTCAGCCCGCCCAGCGCAGGACCGGCTTGCGGGCGGCGGCCGTCTCGTCCAGGCGGCGCAGGGGGGCGCTGATCGGCGCCGCCTTGAAGCGCGCGACCTCTCCGGCCTTCACCGCCGCCGCCAGGCTCCGCAACGCCGCCGTGAAGCGGTCGATCTCGGCGCGGGATTCCGTCTCGGTGGGCTCGATCAGCATGGCGCCGTGGACGACCAGGGGGAAATACATGGTCATCGGGTGGAAGCCCTCGTCGATCAGGGCCTTGGCGATGTCCAGGGTGGTGACCCCCGTCCCCTCAAGCCACCGGTCGTCGAACAGGGCCTCGTGCATGCAGGGGCCCTGGTACGGCGCCGACAGGATGTCGGCCAGGCTGGCCTTGACGTAGTTGGCGTTCAGCACCGCGTCCTCGGCCACCTGCCTCAGGCCGTCCGACCCATGGCTGAGCATGTAGGCCAGGGCGCGCACGAACATCCCCATCTGACCATGGAAGGCCGAGAGCCGGCCGGTGGCCTGGGCCGCCTCGCCCTCGGCCCGTTCCAGCAACGCCGTGCCGTCGTTCACCACCCAGGGCAGGGGGGCGAAGGGCGCCAGGGCCGCCGACAGCACCACCGGTCCGGCGCCGGGTCCGCCGCCGCCGTGGGGGGTGGAGAAGGTCTTGTGCAGGTTGATGTGCATGGCGTCGACGCCCAGGTCCCCCGGGCGCACCTTGCCGACGATGGCGTTGAAGTTGGCGCCGTCGCAGTAGAGGTAGGCGCCCGCTTCGTGCGTCAGGCGCGCGATCTCGATCATGTCCGGCTCGAACAGGCCGCAGGTGTTGGGGTTGGTGACCATCACCGCCGCCACGTCCGGGCCCAGCTTCGCGGCGAGGTCGGCGATGTCCACATGGCCCTGCGGCGTCTGGCCGATCTCGGTGACCTCATAGCCGGCGAAGGCCGCGGTGGCCGGATTGGTGCCGTGGGCGGAGGTGGGGGTCAGCACCCGGCGGCGGGCGTCGCCGCGGGCCTCATGGGCGGCGCGGATGGCGAGGATGCCACACAGCTCGCCTTGCGCCCCGGCCTTGGGGCTCAGCGCCACCGCCGGCATGCCGGTCAGGGTCTTCAGCCAGTGGGCCAGCTGGTCCATCAACATGGCGGCCCCGGTCACCGTCGATTGCGGCTGCAGGGGGTGGATGTCGGCGAAGCCGGGCAGCCGGGCCATCTTCTCGTTCAGGCGCGGGTTGTGCTTCATGGTGCACGACCCGAGCGGATACATGGCCAGGTCGATGGCGTGGTTCTTCTGCGACAGGCGCACATAGTGGCGCAGGGCCTCGGGCTCGGACAGGCCGGGCAGGGCGACGCGCCCGCCGGCCATCAGGTCGCCGAGGGGGGACCCCGAGAGGTCGGCGTCCGGCAGGTCGACGCCGGTGCGGCTCCAGTCGCCGCGCTCGAAGATCAGACCCTCGTCCTGCAGCAGGCCACGGCCCAGGGTCGTGACCGGCTCAGAGGATTCGGGGCGGGTCGGGCGGCCAATGGACAGGGCGGTCATGACAGTTCCTCGGTCAGAGCCAGTTCTTCAACCAGAGCCTGGGCCAGGGCGAAGATGTCGCTGTCCTGGGTCGTTTCGGTGGCCGCCAGAAGCAGCACGTCGTCGAGGCCGGCGGCCGGGTCCAGGCGCGAGACCGGCACCCCCGCCAGCACCCCCTTGCCCGCCAGCGATTCCACGAGGGGGCCGGCGGGGACGGGCAGGCGGATCGCCAGCTCATTGAAGAAGCGGTCGGTCAGGACGGTGACGCCGGGGACGCGCTCCAGGGCGCTCTTCAGGGCCATCGCCTTGGCGTGATTGACCGCCGCGAGCCGCCGCAGGCCCTCGCCACCCAGCAGGCTCATGTGGATGGAGAAGGCCAGGGCGCACAGACCCGAATTGGTGCAGATGTTGGACGTCGCCTTGTCGCGGCGGATGTGCTGCTCGCGGGTGGACAGGGTCAGGACGAAGCCGCGCCGGCCCTCGGCGTCCACCGTCTGTCCGCAAAGGCGACCCGGCATCTGGCGCAGGAAGGCCTGGCGGGTGGCGAACAGGCCCAGATACGGCCCGCCGTAGTTCAGGCCGTTGCCGATGGACTGGCCCTCGGCCACCACGATGTCCGCGCCCATGGCGCCCGGCGAACGCAGCAGGCCCAGGGACACCACCTCGGTGACCACCACGATGAGCAGGGCGCCGGCGGCGTGCACCGCCTCGGCGGTGGCGGTCAGGTCCAGGGCCTCGCCGAAGACGTCCGGCGTCTGGACGACCACGCAGGCGGTGTCCTGGTCCAGCCCCGTCAGGTCCAGGGATGCGCCGGGCGCCAGGGCGTCGCGGACAACGGCCATGCCGGTGGCGCCGGCCAGCGTCTGGATGGTCTGGGCGTAGTGGGGATGCAAGCCGGGCGACAGGATGGCCTTGGTCCGCCGGGTGATCCGCGCCGCCATCAGCACGCCTTCGGCGGCGGCGGTAGAGCCGTCGTAGAGCGAGGCGTTGGCGACCTCCATGCCGGTCAGGGCCGCGACTTGGCTCTGGAACTCGAACAGCATCTGCAGCGTGCCCTGGGCGATCTCGGGCTGATAGGGGGTGTAGGAGGTCAGGAACTCCGACCGCTGGATCAGGTGGTCCACCGAGGCGGGCACATGGTGGCGATAGGCGCCGGCGCCGCAGAAGAACGGGACCGAGCCGGCGGGGGTGTTGCGCGCGGCCAGGCCGGACAGGGTCCGCTCGACCTCGATCTCGCCGGCGAAGCCCGGCAGGTCGACGGGGGCCGACAGCCGGGCCGCGGCGGGGACGTCGGCGAACAGGGCGTCGATGTCGGCTGCGCCGATCACGCCCAGCATGGCGCTGCGGTCGTCTGCGGAGAGCGGCAGGTAGCGCATGGCTAGAGACCCTCGAGGTAGGCTTCGTAGGCGTCGCGATCCATCAGGGTTTCCACCGCCGCCGGATCCGACAGTTTCAGCCGGGCCAGCCAGCCGAGGGTCTCCGGCCCGGTGTTGATCAGCTCGGGGCTGTCGGCCACCTCGCCGTTCACCGCCGTCACCTCGCCCGCGATCGGGCTGTAGACGTCGGACGCCGCCTTGACGCTCTCGACCACGGCGAAGGCGTCGCCCGGCTTCACCGCCTTGCCGACGTCGGGCAGTTCGACGAACACCACATCGCCCATCTGGCCGGCGGCATAGGCGGTGATCCCCACCGTGGCGACGTCGCCGTCGACGGCGACCCATTCGTGGTCCTTGGTGAAACGCATGGCTTGGATCTCTTGCTCAGGGCTTGCGGACATAGCGGTGGGGAACGAAGGGCAGGGCGACGACCTCGGCGGGCTGCGGCCGGCCGCGGACGAGGACCGACAGGGGCGCGCCCACGGCGGCGAAGGCAGGCGGGACGAAGCCCATGGCGATGGCCCCGCCAAGAGTCGGGGAGGGGCCGCCGCTGGTGACGACGCCGATCACGGTCCCGCCCGGGTCGGCGATCGGCGCGCCCTCCCGCGCCGGGGCGCCGGTGATCTTGAGGGCGACGCGCACCCGCTGCGGCCCCTTGGCGAGTTCGCCCAGGATTCGCGCGGCGCCGGGAAAATCCCCAGCCGCGCGGCGACGACGGGCCACCACGAAGGCCAGGCCGGCCTCCACCGGGCTGACGCTGGCGTCCAGGTCGTGGCCATAGAGGGGCAGGCCGGCCTCCAGGCGCAGGGAGTCCCGCGCGCCCAGGCCGACGGGCCGCACCCGCGGATCGCCCAGCAGCCGATCCCACAGCACCGGCGCCAGGGCGCCCGGCAGGCAGACCTCAAAGCCGTCCTCGCCCGTATAACCCGATCGCGAGACCAGCAGCTCCCGCCCGCACCAGGCATGGCGGGTCCAGGTCATGAAGCCGGCGGCCCCGACCCCGGGCAGGACATCCTCCAACACTTCCGCCGCCTGCGGCCCCTGCAGGGCCAGCAGCGACCAGTCATCCAGGCGGCGCACCGCGGCGCGGCCGGCGGACGCCCGGGCGATTAGGGCGAAGTCGGCGTCCTTGGTCCCGGCGTTGGCGACGATGAACAGCTGGCCCTGCTCGGCGTCGCGGGCGGGGCGGCCGATCATGAGGTCGTCGAGCACGCCCCCGTCGCCGTTGAGCAGCATGGAATAGCGGATCTGGCCCGGCTGAAGTCCCGCGATGTCGCCGGGGACCAGGGTCTCGATGAGGGCGCTCACCGCGGCGTGATCGGCCTCGCCGTCGCCGCTCGGCGCGGCGAGCGCCAGAAGGCCCGCGCCCATGTGGGAGACGTCGAACAGGCCGGCGTGCGCCCGGGTCCAGCGATGCTCGGCCAGCACGCCCTCATACTGCACCGGCATCTCATAGCCGGCGAACGGGACCAGCCTCGCGCCCAACGCGCGGTGGGCCTCCGTCAGGGCGGTGGTCAGCAAGGGCGGTGACAGGTCGTCGGCGGCCATGGGGTCCTCTGGCGTCAGCGGAACGCAAGGCGCGGCTAGGCCGAACGATTGCGCACCCCCGCTGTCTATGGACCTGAGAGATTCAGACCCCGGCCGGTAAGGTCGGCCGCGGTCCTTGCTCCTTCGGCGAGTCTCCCGGTTCGGGCGACTGCTTTCCAGCGTCAGAGCCTCGTTCGCGGTCCCTGTTACCTGAGCGTTTCCGGGGTGGTTGCGCCTTCGGCGCCGGGCCTAGCCCGGTCTCTCCCGCGAGGAGGTGGGGGCAAACTGGCGGCGGCGGGGAGTCGAGTCAAGGACTGTTGGGGGTGGCCAAAGCGCGCCCCCGCCGCCGGTCCGATGGATGCCGGTCCCCCTTGCGATCCTCCACATCAAGACATAAAGATATCTTTATGTCCTTGCCCGCACCGCCTCAGGAGGCGTCCTTGACCTCAGCCGCGCCGCCCAGCGTCTCGTTCGAGTTCTTTCCGCCCAAGAGCCCGGCGGCGGAGGAGGAGCTGTGGGCGACCGTCGCGCGGCTGGAGCCCCTGTCGCCCCGGTTCGTCTCGGTGACCTACGGCGCCCTGGGGACCACCCGGGACGAGACGCGCGGCACCCTGGCGCGGATGCTGGGCGAGACTGACCTGAAGCCCGCCGCCCACCTGACCTGCTATGGCGGCACGCGCGAGCAGGTGGACGCCATCATCCAGGACTACTGGAACCTTGGCGTGCGCCACATGGTGTCCCTGCGCGGAGACCTGCCCAAGGACGCCGATCCGGCGACCATCGCCGGCGGCTACCAGAACGCCACCGAACTGACCCAGGCTATTCGCCGCATCGCTCCCTTCGAGGTGTCCGTCGCCGCCTTCCCCGAGAAGCATCCGGAAAGCGCCTCCCTGGCTCAGGACATCGATGTGCTGAAGGCCAAGATCGACGCCGGGGCCACCCGGGCGATCACCCAGTTCTTCTTCGACACCGCCGTCTTCTACCGCTTCGTCGACCAGGTGCGCGCGGCAGGGATCACCATTCCCATCGTGCCCGGCGTGATGCCGGTGGCCAACTTCAAGGGCGCCATGCGCATGGCCGAGCGCTGCAATGTCAGCGCGCCGCGCCGCCTGATCGACATGTTCGAGGGCCTGGACGGCGAGCCCCAGACCCGCGCCCTGATGGCGGGCGTCCTGTGCTCGCAGATGTGCGGCGAGCTGCAGGCGCAGGGCTTCGACGACCTGCATATCTACACCCTGAACCGCGCGGACCTCGTCTATGCGGTGTGCCGCACCCTCGGCATCGAGGACCGCAGCCACCGCGCCGCGCAGAAGGTGAACTGATGGACCGCCAGGAACGCATCGCCGCGCTGAAGACCGCGGCCAAGGAACGGGTGCTGGTGCTGGACGGCTCCTGGGGGGTGATGATCCAGAAGCGCCAGTTGGACGAAGCCGACTATCGCGGCGAGCGGTTCCGCGACCACCCCGGCCAGCTGAAGGGCAACAACGACCTGTTGTGCCTGACCCGGCCCGACATCATCGCCGACCTGCACGACCAGTATTACGCCGCCGGCGCAGACATCTCCGAGACCAACACATTCTCGGCCACCGCCATCGCCCAGGCCGACTACGAACTGCAGGACGCGGTGCGCGACATCAACCTCGCCGGGGCCAGGATCGCCCGCGAGGCCGCCGACCGCTGGACGGCAAAGGAGCCGCACAAGCCGCGTTTCGTCGCCGGCTCCATCGGCCCCCTCAACCGGATGCTGTCGATGTCGTCCGACGTCAACGACCCCGGCGCCCGGCTGGTCACCTTCGACCAGGTCTACGACGCCTATCGCGAGCAGGTCATGGCCCTGCACGAGGCCGGGGTGGACCTGTTCCTGATGGAGACCATCACCGACACCCTCAACGTGAAGGCCTGCATCAAGGCGATCCTGGATCTGCAGGACGAGGGGCTGGAGCCCCTGCCCATGTGGATCTCCGGCACCATCACCGACCGCTCCGGCCGCACACTCTCGGGGCAGACGGCGGAGGCCTTCTGGAACTCCATCCGCCACGCCAAGCCGTTCGCGGTGGGCTTCAACTGCGCTCTGGGGGCGGACCTGATGCGTCCCTATGTGGCCGAGCTGTCGCGGGTGGCCGACACCCTGGTGGCCGCCTTCCCCAACGCCGGCCTGCCCAACGCCATGGGCCAGTATGACGAGGAGCCGCACGAGACCGGCCACCACCTGCACGACTGGGCCGAGCAAGGCATCGTCAACATCGTCGGCGGCTGCTGTGGCACCACCCCCGACCACATTCGCCACGTGGCCGAGGCGGTGACGGGGCTGAAGCCGCGCGCCATCCCCGAGCGCCCGCCGGCGCTAAGGTTGGCCGGGCTGGAGCCGTTCGAGTTGAACTGATCGCAAGCGCTTCTACCCGGTCATCCCCGCGAAAGCGGGGACCCAGGTGCCTTCGGAAGCGCGGGGGATTGAAAAAGAACCTGGGTCCCCGCTTTCGCGGGGATGATCGGAATATCAAAAAGATGAGACCTGTGTTCATCAACGTCGGCGAGCGGACCAACGTCACCGGCTCGGCCAAATTCCGCAAGCTGGTGGTCGACGGCGACTTCCCCGCCGCCCTGGATGTCGCGCGCCAGCAGGTGGAGGCCGGCGCCCAGATCATCGACATCAACATGGACGAGGGCCTGCTCGATTCGAAGCAGGCGATGGTCACCTTCCTCAACCTGATCGCCGCCGAGCCGGACATCGCCCGGGTGCCGATCATGATCGACAGCTCCAAATGGGAGGTGATCGAGGCCGGGCTGAAATGCGTGCAGGGCCGCTGCGTCGTCAACTCCATCTCCATGAAGGAGGGCGAGGCCGCCTTCCTGGCCCAGGCCACCAAATGCCGCCGCTATGGCGCCGCCGTGGTGGTCATGGCCTTCGACGAGCAGGGCCAGGCCGACACCGCCGCCCGCAAGGTCGAGATCTGCACCCGCGCCTATCGTCTGCTCACCGAGCAGATCGGCTTTCCGCCGGAAGACATCATCTTCGACCCCAACATCTTCGCTGTGGCCACCGGGATCGACGAGCACAACAACTACGCCGTCGACTTCATTGAGGCGACCAAGGTCATCAAGCAGACCCTGCCCCTGGCGCGGGTGTCGGGCGGGGTGTCCAACGTCTCCTTCAGCTTCCGCGGCAACGAGCCGGTCCGCCGGGCGATCCACTCGGTGTTCCTGTACCACGCCATCGCCGCGGGGATGGACATGGGCATCGTCAACGCCGGCGACCTGCCGGTGTACGACGACATAGACGCCGAACTGCGCGAGGCCGTCGAGGACGTCATCCTCAACCGGCCCGCCCGCGGCAACGACCAGAGCCCCACCGAGCGGCTGGTGGACCTCGCGCCCAAATACAAGGGCGACAAGGGGGCCGAGCGGGTCGTCGACCTGAAGTGGCGCGAGGCGCCCGTGGGCCTGCGCATCCAGCACGCCCTGGTCAATGGCGTCACCGAATTCATCGAGGCCGACACGGAGGAGGCGCGCCAGGGCGCCGAGCGGCCGCTGCACGTCATCGAGGGCCCCCTGATGGACGGCATGAACGTGGTCGGCGACCTGTTCGGCTCGGGCAAGATGTTCCTGCCGCAGGTGGTCAAGTCCGCCCGGGTGATGAAGCAGGCCGTCGCCTATCTTGAGCCGTTCATGGAGGCCGAGAAGGAAGGCAAGCCGCGCGAGGCCAAGGGCAAGATCCTGATGGCCACGGTGAAGGGCGATGTGCACGACATCGGCAAGAACATCGTCGGCGTCGTGCTGCAGTGCAACAATTACGAGGTCATCGACCTCGGGGTCATGGTCCCGGCCGACCGCATCCTCGACGAGGCCAAGGCGCACAACGTCGACATGATCGGCCTGTCCGGCCTGATCACCCCGTCCCTGGACGAGATGGCCTATGTCGCCGGCGAGATGCAGCGGCGGGGGCTGACCATGCCGCTGCTGATCGGCGGGGCGACCACCTCCAAGACCCATACCGCGGTGAAGATCGAGCCCAACTACGCCGGCGGCTCGACCACCTATGTGCTCGACGCCTCGCGCGCCGTGGGCGTGGTCTCAGGCCTGCTGTCGCCTACCGAGCGCGACGCCAACATGGCCGCCACCCGCGCCGACTACATCAAGGTGCGCGAGCAGTTCGCCCGCGGCCAGGAGCAGAAGACCCGCACCCCCATCGCCACGGCCCGGGCCAATCCCTATCGGATCGACTGGTCGGGCTACGCCCCGCCCAGGCCCAGCTTCCTGGGGACGCGGACGTTCGACGCCTATGACCTCGGCGAACTGGCGACCTATATCGACTGGTCGCCCTTCTTCTCGGCCTGGGAACTGGTCGGGCATTTCCCGCAGATCCTCGAGGACGACGTGGTCGGCGAGGCGGCCACGGCCCTCTACGCCGACGCTCGGGTGATGCTCAAGCAGATCATCGACGAGAAGTGGTTCACCGCCAGTGGGGTGGTCGGCTTCTGGCCGGCTGCCGCCGACGGCGACGATGTTGTTCTTTATACGGACGATAGCCGCCATCAGGAGCTGGCCCGCCTCCACACCCTGCGCCAGCAGATGGTCAAGGCCGCCGGCAAGGGCAACGCCGCCCTGGCCGACTTCGTCGCGCCCCTCGGCGGCCCGCCGGACTATATCGGCGCCTTCGCCGTCACCGCCGGCCATGGCGAGGGCGCCATCGCCCAGCGCTTCAAGGACAAGGGCGACGACTATTCGGCGATCCTGGCCGCGGCCCTGGCCGACCGCCTGGCCGAGGCCTTCGCCGAATCCTTGCACGCCCGCGTGCGCCGCGAGCTGTGGGGCTATGCCCCCGAGGAGGCCGCCGGCATCGACGAGATGATCGCCGAGACCTACCGCGGCATCCGCCCCGCGCCCGGCTATCCGGCCCAGCCCGACCACACCGAGAAGGAGACGGTGTTCCGCCTCCTGGACGCCACCGCCGCCACCGGCATCACCCTGACCGAGAGCTTCGCCATGTCGCCGCCGGCCTCGGTGTCGGGCCTGTATTTCTCGCACCCGGAGGCCCACTATTTCGGCGTTGGCAAGATCGGCGAGGACCAGTTGAAGGACTACGCCGCCCGCAAGGGCTGGAGTGAGGCGACCGGCCGCAAGTGGTTGTCGCCGTTGCTGTAGGGACAGATAACCTTAAGGGCGGCAGGCGGCCAGTTGCTGGGTCGGCCCGAAGTCAAAGCTAGTCTGATCCATCTGGATTTCGGGAACCGGGATTGCCCGAGACTGGATTATCGAGCGGAAACCACAGCACGTCGTGAAATCGACCGTCCGCCGAAAGGATGTCGTTCAAGCGGTTTACGACCTCAACAAAAGCCGGATTGTGTCGGTTGAGCACCTTGTTCAGCCAGGATGTATCTTCGCAGTGCAAATACACTTCCTCTCGAAGGTCGGTGATCTGGAATAGCAATGATCTGCCGCCCATCAAGGCTTCGATCCGCCAGCCATGGTCCGGCTCCTCGTAGGGCTCGTCCACGTCGCCGCCAATGCCCCTGAGCATGCCTGCGACCACCATGGCGATGGCCTGGCCGCCCATCCGGATCACGGTTTCTCCGTCCTCGGACCAAATCTGATCGTCGGGAAAATCCGTGCTCAATATGGCGAGTGACCTGAAGCCAGTCATTCTTCCTCCTCCCGATGACGGAAACCAACGCCCCCCAGTTCAATCCCACTCGCGCTGGCTTTCAACGGTGCGGGCGCGCCGAACCAAAGCCTAGCCGCTAGAGGGTAACGTTTGATGCCAGCTTTTTTGCCAGACCAACGTTCCTTGCCGAAGCGAGCGGGCAGCCCGGTGCCGCTGAAGCGGTCATCGACTTTGTAGTGAAGTTCATACATGTCGCCTCTATTGATATTTTTTGGCTTGAGTACGTTGAACATGCTATCGCTTAGAGGTTGTGGGAGGTGAAAGCGGCGAACGAATTCTGGTATTTTCACATCTCCCAACTTCTTGGGTATAGTCCGCGGGAAATAATGAGCGCCCATCCCTTCATAGGGTTCGGCCAGATATCTAGCGGCCTTAAGGCTGCTGCCCTGGCTGACAAACTTGGCGATGGCATCTGCTTCAGAAACCGCCGCCGCCCCTTTCAACCCTTTTAAGGCGACTCCACCGTAGACTAGCGACGCCAGGTCGAACATCAGTTCGCCTTGGTTCAGGCCGATCCTGAAATTCCGACCCAACTCATCGCTAAAGGACTGCGACACCGGCGTTGCGCTCGGGTCGAGGGCGATTCGCGCCTCGTGTGCTTTTCTCCTGATGGCGCGAGACACTTGCTCTGGATGTGCGGCGGCTTCCTGCGCTCTTCGAAAGACTGTGGCTCCCGCCTCTCCTAGCTGGGCCCTAGCCGACTGGCCGGGGGCGCTGAAAAACGTGTCGAGGGGGTTAATCAGCCGGCCCAGGAAAATCCCTCCATCCACGACACCCTTGGCGGATTTGGCGGCGCCAGTGACCAAGCCTATTGATTGACCAACCTTCTGGGCAGCTGCGGCGCCCAGATCTTTGGCCAAGGGGCTATGGTCGAGGTCGTCCAGAAGCCCGAGGCGGGCCCTGTCAATCCTGCCAAGCAGCCCGTACCGGTCTACGCTGTTAGTGTCTTCTCCCATCAGCTCGTTCCCGCCGAAATGCAAAAAGCATTATCTCTCTTCAGGGCGGAAGAGTCAAGAACAAAGCCAGAACTTTAGGGAAGGCCTGACGGCTGCCGCCATCCGCAGGGCCGAAACTGGCCAAGCCGCGCTACCTCTTCTCCGCCATGGATTTTGGACATTGGAAATCCCGTGGCATAGACCGGCCCGGGGGCAAGCCATGACCGCGGTCGTCGAACTGAGCAATGTGCGCAAGGCGTTCGGGCCGACGCTGGTGCTGGACAATATCGCCTGCGCGCTCCAGGCCGGGACCATCACCGCCATCCTCGGCGGCAACGGCGCCGGCAAGTCGACCCTCCTGAAGATCATGGGCGGCGTCATCGCCCCCACCGCCGGCGCGGTGCGCGCCGGCGCCGCCCTGCAGCGGGTGCGCAGCGTCCGCGAGGCCCTGGCGGCGGGGGTGCGGTTCATCCACCAGGAGGGGTCGCTGATTCCCGCCTGGACCGTGGCCGAGCATTTCACCGAGGGCGGCTGGGAAGCGATCGCCCCCGGCGTGCGTGGCGCGGCCCGCATCGACCAGCTCGACGCCCACGACCGCCAGCTGCTCGAATCGGCCCGCGCCCTCCAGGGCCGGCCCGCCGTGGTGCTGGCCGACGAGCCCACCGCCGGCCTTGGCCCGGAGGAGCGCGACCGGGTGTTCGGCGCCCTGCGCGCCGCGGCGGCCGCCGGCGCGGCGGTGGCGGTGGTGACCCACGATCTCGAGGCCGCCGCCACGCGCGCCGACCGCATCCTGGTGCTGAAGGGCGGCGGCATCGTCCGCGACGGCCCGGCGGCGGGGGTGTCGCGCGGCGACCTGCTGGAGGCCATGGGCGTCGCCGTCGGCGAGGCCGCGGCCCGGGGGCGGGTCGCGCCGCAGGGCGGGCAGGCGGCCCTCACCCTGCGTCCCCGCGACGGCGCCGACAGCGTCGACCTGATCGCTGGCCGCATTGTCGGCCTGGTCGGCGGCGCGGCCTCGGGGGCAGGCGAGATGGTCCGCGCGGTCTCCGGCCTGCCGCCGCTCGGCGCCGCAGGCCAGCCCGGCAAGGGCGCGCCCGGGGTGGCCTATATGAGCCGCGAGATGTCGGAGTGGGACTTCCCCGGCCTGCCCCTCAGCTTCAACCTCAACGCCGCCACCTGGCGCGGACACGCGTCGCGCGGCGGGGCGATGCGGGCGGCGGACGAGGCGTCCGGGGCGCAGGCCCTGC
This sequence comes from Caulobacteraceae bacterium, assembly GCA_965279095.1. GTDB lineage: Bacteria > Pseudomonadota > Alphaproteobacteria > Caulobacterales > Caulobacteraceae > CBDIHH01. The sequence continues at coordinate 313,720 of CBDIHH010000007.1, read as the reverse complement.
GCGAGGCCTATCATGTGGTCGCCCCGTCCCTGGACCACCCGGTCGAGCAGCTCAGCGGCGGCAATCGCCAGAAGGCGGTGCTGGCGCGTCTGGCCGCCGCCAACCCCAAGATCCTACTCCTCGACGAGCCCTTCTCCGGCGTCGACGCCCCCACCCGGGCGGCGCTGGGCGAGCAGCTTCGCCGCCTCGCCGCCAGAGGCATGGCCATCGGCATCTATTCGCAGGAGCTGGTCGACCTCGCCGCCGCCTCCGACGAGATCGTCGTGCTCGGCGACAACGGCCGCGCCACAATCCTGGCCGCCGCCGAGGCGACCCCGGCCCTGATCGAGGCCGTCATCGCCGCTGCCCATCGCCCCCTGGAGCCCTCGACTTGAAAAGCCACCGGCTCTTCGCCTTCGCCATCCCGGTCCTGGCCGCCGCCATCGTGCTGATCGTCGGCGCCGTGCAGCCGCGCTTCCTGTCTTTCGAGAACCTGGGCAACGTGGCGCGCCAGAGCGCGCCCCTGGTCATCTTCACCCTGGCGCAGATGGTCCCGATCCTGACCCGGGGCCTGGACCTGTCGCAGGGCGGGGTCGTGGTGGCCACCAGCGTCGCTTTCGCGCTTCTGTCCCAAGCCATCGGCACGGACGCCGCCATGGCCGTGGCCCTCAGCGTCGGCCTGATCGCGGGCCTTGCCAACGGCGCCATCGTCTCGGGCCTGGGGGTCTCGCCCTTCGTGGCGACCCTGGGGATCGGATCGGTGCTGCAGGGCCTGGCCCTGGTGGCCGCCAAGGGACAGCCGATCTCGGCGGTGCCGGCGGACTTCTCGGCCCTCGCCTATTCCAGCCTGCTGGGCGTCCCGGCGCCCGTGTGGATCGTCGCCGCCGTGGCCGTCGCCCTGGCGCTGGTCCTTGGACGCACCCTGCTCGGCCGCTACCTCTACGCCATCGGCAGCAACGACCGCGCCGCCTACCTGTCGGGGGTGCCGGTGCGCGCCGGGGTGCTGTTCGCCTACGCCGCCTCGGGGGTGCTGACCTCGGTGGGCGCGATCCTGCTGTCGTCGCGCATCTCCAGCGGCCACCCGACCTCGGGGTCGGACACGGCGCTCCTGGCCGTGGCGGCGGCGGTGATCGGCGGGGTCAGCCTGTTCGGCGGGCGCGGCCGGGTGATCGGCGCCGTGGCCGGGGCGGTGTTCCTGGCCCTGCTGTCCAACGCCCTGAACCTGCTCGGCGTCTCGTCCTTCATCCAGCTGGTGGCGGTGGGCGTGGCCATCATCGCCGCCGTGGTCATCGACCGGCTGCGGCTGTCGGCGGGGGGCGACGGCGCGGGCGGCGGGGGCCGGCGCACGGCGATCATCCTCGCCGTTGTCGTCGCCGCTCTCGCCGGAGCCCTCGTCTGGCGGGCCAACGCCCCGGCGGCGGGCGAAGCGCGCGGCGCCATCCGGCAGGGCCCCGCCGTCGAGCGGGCCCTGGCCGACGCCCCGCTGAACAGCCCTACGCCAAAGCGCCGCTACAAGATCGGCGTCGCCTATCCGTTCCTCGCCGCGCCCTTCTGGGCCAACGAGGCCTACGGCATCATGGACCAGGCGAAAAAGCTGGGGGTCGACGTGGTCTGGCTGTCGGCCGACGGCTACGACAACATCGACAAGCAGAACAGCCAGATCGAGGACCTCGCCGCCCAGGGCGTCGACGCCTTGCTGGTTGCCGCCACCAGCTCCTCGGGGACAGTTCCGGCGGTGGAGCGCGCGGCGGCCAAGGGCATCCCCGTCTTCGCCCACGTCACCTCCACCGCCTCGCCCAAGATCGTCTCCACCGTCGCCAACGACGATGTCGGCATCGGCCGCCAGCAGGCCGAATTCATGGGTGAGGCGCTGAAGGGCCGCGGCCGCGTGGCCATGCTCAACGGCCCGTCGGCGGGGGAATGGTCGATCAACCGGGTCAAGGGCTTCAAGGAGGTAATGGCGGCCAAATACCCCGGCATCGTCATCGTCGCCGAGAAATTCGGCATCCCCGACCGCTCGGAGTTCCAGCGCATCACCGAGGACCTGCTGGCCTCCACCCCCGACCTTGACGGCATCTTCACCGTCGCCGACAGCCTGGCCCTGGGCGCGGCGGACGCGGCGAAGAACGCCGGCCGTCTGGACAAGCTGGTCATCACCACCACCTCCTTCTCCAAGGAGACGCTGCCCTATCTGAAGTCCGGCGCCATCGACGTGAACGTCGACGAGAACCCCGTGCTGATGGGCCGGCTGGCCCTCGACAATGTGGTGCGCGGCCTGAACGGCGACCCGGTGCCGAAGATGCTCTACGTGCCGAGCCCGGCGATGACCGCCGCGACGCTTGGGACGGTGACCGACAGCCACTGGGCGCCGGAGGATTGGCGGCTGCAGTAGGGGCCGCGTGCGTCCTTCGACACGGCAGCTTGCGCGGCCGGCTCAGGATGACGACCGTTTGTAATCTCGCCCGTTCGTCATCCTGAGCGGCCGACGCGTAGCGGCGGACTGTCGAAGGACGCAGGGCGCAGTTCGGTCGCGGCGTGCGCAGACCCTTCCATCAAGCGCTCGACGGCGTGGTGTGGAGGGGTGAGAGGCCGCCTGGCCACCCGCCGTACTCCTTCCCCCTTGCCTCCACCCATCCTCGCGCTACACTGAACCAAATGGTTCAGCATAACGCCTCCGCCCTCGACACCGCCTTCGCCGCCCTGTCGGACGGCACCCGCCGCGGAGTACTGGAGCAGCTTGGCCGCGGGGATGCGTCGATCACCCAGCTGGCCGACCGCTTCCACATGACCCTCACCGGCATGAAGAAGCACGTCGGCGTCCTGGAGCAGGCGGGGCTGGTCACCACCCGCAAGGTCGGCAGGGTCCGCACCTGCCGGCTCGGCGCCGGCCGGCTGGCGGAGGAGGCGGCCTGGATCGAAGCCTATCGCCGGCTGTGGGCCGCCCGCTTCGACGGGCTGGACCAGATCGTCGAGGAACTGCAGCAGAGGGAGAGGGACGATGGACCAGGGCAGTCAGACTGAACCGGCCGCCACCACGGCGGAGCGGATATCCGATCGGGCGCTCGTGGTGACGCGCACCGTCCAGGGCCCGGCGCGGCTGGTGTTCGAGGCCTGGTCCCGGCCGAACCTGTTCCAGCGCTGGTGGATCCCCCGGTCCTGCGGGCTCACCCTGATCGCCTACGAGGCCGAGGTGCGCACCGGCGGCGCCTACCGCCTGGTGATGGGCCACCCGCTCTCGGACCAGCCCATGGCCTTCTTCGGCCGCTACCTCGAGGTGACGCCGCCCTCGCGCCTCGTCTGGACCAACGAGGAGGGCGGCGAGGACGGCGCCGTCACCACGGTGACCTTCGAGGACCGCGACGGGACCACGGTGATCGTCGTCCACGAGCTCTACCCGTCCAAGGAGGCCCTCGACGAGGCCATCGCCTCGGGCAGCACCAGCGGCTGGGGCGAACAGTTCGACCAGCTGCAGGGGCTGATCCAGGAGATCGGCGCGGCGGGTTAGGGCGTGTCGGGATTGGTTTGATCGGCTCACCAAGACCCGCATCCCCGGCGAAAGCCGGGGCCCAGATCCTATGGCTGTGCGGTAGGGCTCTAGGATCTGGATCCCGGCTTTCGCCGGGAAGATCGGATAGGGGAGGGTGATCCAAGCCCAGCCCAACTGGCCCAAGACGAGGCAGGCGGCCGCCGGGTTTGTCACCTTGTGCGCAAACCCCTCCGTCGATCGCTTGGCGGAGCATGATTTCGTCAGCCGACGCGGGTCAAGGCCGGCGCTCCGCGCCTCCGCGCAGCGGTGCGCCTGCGGCGCAGCCTTGACGCGCGCCGCCTGTCGAAACACCCTTCCATCAAGCACTCGACGGCAAGGTGTGGAGGGGTGAGAGCCCGCTCCGACCCGCCGTACTCCTCCCCCCTTGTGGGGGAGGGGGACCAGCCGCAGGCTGGTGGAGGGGGCAGCGCCGCCCTTTGCCGGACAGGTCTCCCCTTTGTCGCGCTGGACTGACCACGCGCGGCGCAGCCCCCTCCACCGCGCGAGCGCGGTCCCCCTCCCCCACAAGGGGGGAGGAGTATAGCTCAGCGCTCAGCCCCCCAACCCCCGCCCCGCCGCCTGCAACTGTTCCGCCAGCAACGCCCGCAACCGCGGCGGCTCCACGATCGTCACCGTCTCGCCCCAGGTGAACAGGTGCCAGGCCAGCTCGCGCATGCCGCTTGAGCGGAACCGCACGCGCACCGACCCGTCCGCCCGCTGCTCCGCCTTCTGCCCCACGTGGAAGCGCCAGCGCAACGCGCCCTCGGCGGCGGCGGGGGTGAAGTCGAGGACCACGTCCTCGGTGTCGTCCTGGTAGATGCCGAAGCTCTGGTCGGCGTAGCCCTGCAGGGAGAAGCCCTCGGGCCGCGCTGCGGGGCCATCGGTCACGGCGATGTCAGCGATGCGGTCCAGCCGCCAGTTGCGCGCCGTCGCCCCCGCCGCCGTCTCGGCGGCCACGAGGTAATTGCTGCGCCCGAACAGCAGGCCGTAGGGGACCACCTCGCGCCGCCGCCCGGGCGACGAGCCGCCCATATAGGCGAAGCTGATGGCCAGGCCGGCCTTGATGCCCTCCCGGATCGCGCCCAGCACCACCTCGCTCTCGAACGGCCGCGGGCCGGCCTGCACGGCGATGGCCTCGGCCTGCAGCAGGGCCTCCAGGTCCGGGGCGATCTTGCGCCGGGCGGGGGCGCGCAGGGCGGCCAGAACCTTGGCCTCCAGCGACCGCAGGGCGGCGGCGCGCAGGGGCGAGCCCTGGGCGGCGAGGGCGTCGGCGGCGGCGCCCAGGGCGGCCAGCTCGTCGGCGCTAGGCGCCTGCATGAAGCCGTCGAGGCCCGAGGGAATGCGGAAGCGCTTGGTCGGCGGATCGGCCACCGCCTCCATGGCCGGGAACAGGTCCCATAGCCGGTCCCGCATACGCTCGGCGGTGCGCCGGTCGACCCCGGCGACGGCGGCCATCTCGTCCAGGGTCAAGCCCTCGGCCGAGCCGGCCAGGGCGCGGCCGAGGTCGAGCAGGGCGCGGGATTTGTCGTGGCGCATTTCGTTACGTCCGTTTCTGTCGCAGCGGCCAGTCAGAAGTTATTCGTGGCCGGTGGCAAGCCGGTCCCCGACAGTTCCAGGAGCCGCCTCATGACCGCCCGTCAGACCGCCCTCGCGTCCCTGCCCGCCCTCAGCCTGTGGGCCCGCGCCAATCCCGTCATTCCCCCGTCCGGCGCCGTGGTGGGCGCCCTGGTCGCCTTCGGCGACGTCCGCGACTGGCGCGACGACGGCACCACCCTGATCCGCTTCTCCCCCGAGCGGGTGGAGCGCGAGGACATGCGCCTGCTGCTCGGCGACGAGCGCCGCCGGGCCCTGGAGGTCAGCATCCTGTGGGACGAGTTCGAGGAGCAGATCATCCAGGTGCTCGACAGCCTGCCCCTGCGCAAGCCGGCGCTGGGCCCCACCGGCAACGCCTATGCCGACGCCCGCATGCGCGGCTTCCCCCGCTACGACCTGGATGCGCCCGAGCGGCGGGACGTGGCGGCGGCTTGAGCCTCCTCCTGTCCTCATCCTGAGGCGCCCACCGCGCAGCGGGGGCCTCGAAGGACGCAGGGCCCGTTCAGCGCCGAGGGTTGCACGTCCTTCGAGGCTCGTTCCACTCGCACCTCAGGATGAGGACGGTGGATGGCGGCAGCCTAGCAGAGTCCTCAAACCTTCCGTCATCGTCCGGCTTGACCGGACGACCCATCATCACGACGTGACCCCAATCCGCGCGTTGAGGTCGGCGGGCCTGGGTCGTCCGGTCAAGCCGGACGATGACGGGTTGTAAGGGGGGCGGCGTTGCCTTGGTCCAGGGGACCCGGCGGCGAATACGGGGATTTTTGAGGGGAAAGGGCGTAGTCTCCCCCCATGCCCGACACCCCCGCCACCGGCCTCGACGCCGTGATCGCCGCCGCAAAGCAGGCCCCCGGACGGGGCCTGCCGCCGGTGCATCTTTGGCATCCCGCCCACTGCGGCGACATCGACATCGTCATCAAGGCCAATGGCGACTGGATCCACGAGGGCCGGCCCATCGGGCGCGAGGCCCTGGTGCGGCTGTTCTCCACCGTCCTGCGCAAAGACCCCGACGGCATCCACCTGGTCACCCCCGGCGAGAAGCTGAGGATCACCGTCGAGGACGCCCCGTTCGTCGCCGTTCGGGTGGATCGCGCGCCGGGGGAGGGGGGCGTCGACGCCCTGACCTTCACCACCAATGTCGGCGACACGGTCACCGTCGGCCCGAACGATCCCCTGCGCGTGGAGACCGCCGCCGACGGCACGCCGCGCCCCTATGTCCATGTCCGCCGTGGGCTGGAAGCCCTGATCGCCCGCCCGGTCTTCTACGAACTGGCGGAGATGGCCACCGAGCGGGCCACGCCGCAGGGGCCGCAGCTGGGGGTCTCGTCCCTGGGCGCCTGGTTCCCGATCGGGCCGCCGGGCGGTCACATCGGCGCCTGATGGCAACCTAAGCCAAGGTTGCTTATTTAAGGAGGGCGGCCGCGCCGGCGGCTCGTCGATTTCTCTGCCCGGAGCCGGACCTTGACCGCCACGCCGCCGACCGCGTCCACCGATCGGCATGAGATCTTCGTGGGCGACGGCGAGATGGCGCGGCTGATGCGCGCCCACCCGTGGGAGCAGACGTCGCTGGGCCCGCCCGAGGCCTGGCCCAACGCCCTGAAGGTCGCCGTCCGCATCCTGCTGACCTCGCGCTTCGACATGTGGCTGGGCTGGGGCCCGGACATCGCTTTTCTCTACAACGACGCCTATCGCCCGACCCTGGGGATCAAGCATCCGGCCTCCCTGGCCACCCCCACCAAGGTCCTGTGGGCGGAGATCTGGCCCGACATCGAGCCGCGCCTGCGGGCGGTCTATGAGCGCGGCGAGGCCACCTGGGACCGGGCGCTGCTGCTGTTGCTCGAGCGCAGCGGCTATCCCGAGGAGACCTACCACACCTTCTCCTACAGCCCGCTGATGGGCGACACCGGCCAGGTGGAGGGCATCCTGTGCGCCGTGGCCGAGGAGACCTTTCGGGTCATCAGCGAGCGCCGCCTGACCTCCCTGCGCGAGCTGGCCGAGGGCCTGTCCGGGATCACCGGGCGGGCGGCGGTGATCCAGGCGGTGTGCAGCCAGCTGGCCCTCAACCAGCGCGACATGCCCTTCAGCCTGACCTATCTGTTCGATGCGGACGGGCAGCCGGCCCTGGCCTGCGCCACCGGCGTGCCCGACGGCCATCCGTTCGGAGAGGCCGCCTTCTGCCCCTGGGACCTCAGCGGAATCTGGTCGGGGGAGGCGGCGGAGCCGGTGGCGCTCGATCCGCGAAGCGATCCGCCCAGCGGCGCCTGGGACGCCCCGCCCACGGCGGCGGCCATCGTGCCCCTGCTGGGCCAGGGCGAGGACCGGCCGTTCGGGGCCATGGTCGTCGGCCTCAACCCCTACCGCCCCTTCGACGGCGACTACCGCTCCTTCCTGCAACTGCTGGGCGGCCAGATCGCCTCGGGCCTGGCCAGCGCCCAGGCCTATGAGGCGGCCCAGCAGCGGGCCGAGGCCCTGGCCGAGGCGGTGCGCCTGCGCCAGGCGGCGGCTGACGCCCTGGCGTCGGAGGTCCAGCTGCGCACCCGCGAGCGCGACCAGATGCGCGGCATGTTCCAGCAGGCGCCCAGCTTCATGGCGGTGCTGCGGGGGCCCGACCATGTCTTCGAGCTGGCCAACGACGCCTATCTGCAGCTGGTCGGCCACCGCCAGCTGGTCGGGCTCAGCGTGCGCGAGGCCGTGCCCGAGATCGCCGGCCAGGGCTATTTCGAGCTGCTCGACCAGGTGTTCGGGACCGGCGAGGCCTTCGTCGGGACCAACCTGCCCGCCCTGTTGCAACGCGAGCAGGGCGCGCCGCTGGAGCAGCGCATCCTGCAGCTGATCTACCAGCCCATCCTCGACCCGGACGGGTCGGTCTACGGCATCTTCGTGGACGGCTACGACGTGACCGAGGTGCATGAGGCCCAGGCGGCCCTGACGGCGAGCGAGGCGGCCCTGCGCCAGATCAACGAGACCCTGGAGCAGCGGGTCTCCGAGCGCACCGACCAGCTCATCGTCGCCCAGGAGGCGCTGCGGCAGTCCCAGAAGCTGGACGCCATGGGCCAGCTGACCGGCGGGGTGGCGCATGATTTCAACAACCTGCTGACCCCCATCCTGGGCGCCCTGGACCTGCTGCACCGCCGGGGCCTGGGAGGGGAGCGCGAACAGCGCCTCATCGACGGCGCCCTGCAATCGGCGGAGCGCGCCCGCACCCTGGTCCAGCGCCTGCTCGCCTTCGCCCGCCGCCAACCCCTGCAGACCAGCGCGGTGGACGTCACCGCCCTGGTGCACGGGATGGCCGACCTGGTGGCCAGCACCTCGGGGCCCCAGATCAAGGTGGTGGTCGACATCGCCGATCAGCTTCCCGCCGCCCTGACCGACCCCCACCAGCTCGAGATGGCCATTCTCAATCTCAGCGTGAACGCCCGTGACGCCATGCCTGACGGCGGGACCCTGCGGATCTCCGCCACGGACGAGGCCGTAGGTCACGATCACCGCTCGGGCCTGGCCCCGGGCGCCTATGTGCGCCTGTCCGTGGCCGATACCGGGGTGGGCATGGACGAGCCCACGGCGGCGCGGGCCATCGAACCCTTCTTCTCCACCAAGGGTATCGGCAAGGGCACCGGCCTGGGCCTGTCGATGGTGCACGGCCTGGTGTCACAGCTCGGCGGCGCCATGGCGATCGCCAGCCGGCCGGGGCTGGGGACGAACATCGACCTGTGGCTGCCGGCCAGCCTGGAGCCCGCCCGTCCCGACCTGGCCGATCCGGTGGTCCGACCGGAGGGCCGGTTCGTCGGCGCGGCCCTGCTGGTGGACGACGAGTCCCTGGTGCGGGCCACCACCGCCGACATGCTGGCCGAGCTCGGCTACAGGGTCGCCGAGGCGCCCACGGCGGCCGAGGCCCTGGGGCTGCTGGACCGGCAGGCGTTCGACCTGGTGGTCACCGACCATCTGATGCCGGGCATGACCGGCGCCGACCTCGCCCGCGAGGTGCAGGCCCGCCATCCGGGCACGCCGATCCTGATCATCTCCGGCTATGCCGAGAGCGAGGGCATCGCGCCGCACCTGCCGCGCCTGACCAAGCCCTTCCGCAAGGACGACCTGGCCGCCAGCTTGGCGGCCCTGCCCATGGGCGCTCCCTGAGCGTCAGCCCCCGCGCGGGTGGTTAACGCGTCCTTTATCCGATTGGCCCAGCTTCGATCGCGATTCGCTTGCCGTTCTGTGCGCGTCCGCCCGGAGCCCGTCCATGACCGCCGCCCTCGCCGCCCTCGCCCGCCTCGCCCCGGCGGCCGGTCCCATCGACCTGGGGCGCGCCGCGCTCGCCCAGGGCGAGACGCTGCGGGCGGTGGAGATCTTCCATGCCGCCTCGGAGGCCGATCCGCGCGACCACGAGAGCCGCTACTGGCTCTATGCGGCCCTGGTGGCGGCCAGCGAGCCGGCCATGGCCGCCCAGGTGCTGGACGAGGCGCGCAACCTGCACGCCCACGAGGTGATGCGGGCCGCCGACGTCGACATGGCCCGCTTCCGGGCCGACAAGGCCTACTGCGGCCAGATCGGCCACCAGTTCTACGCCGCCAAGCTGATGGCGGCGGCCACCGTCTGCCTCGGCCGGTCCCTGGATTTCGACAATCTCGATGGTCCGACCCTGCTCAGCTACGGCCTGTCCATGCAGCACCAGGGCCGCATGGACGAGGCCATCCAGGTGTTCACCGCGGCGGCCGAGGTGTTCGCCACCCCCGACGTCCACCAGTTCCTGCTCTATCCCCTTTTCCACGCGCCGGACCGCATGCGCCGCGTGTCCGATGAGGCCCGGCGGTGGGCCAGCCTCTATGCGGCGCCCGTGACCCCCAAGGCGCCCGCTTTCGCCAACAAGCGCAGTCTCAAGCGCCCGCTGCGGATCGGCTACATCGGCCCCAGCTTCACCCGCAACCAGGTGGCGCAGTTCCTGCTGCCGGTGCTGGACGCCCACGACCCGGCCGCCGTGGAGGTTTTCCTCTACTGCGCCGATCCGGCCTCGGAGGGGCCCCTGCCCAAGGGCGCCAAGGTGCGCGCCATCGGCGGCGTCCCCGACGCCGAGGTGGCGGCGCGCATCCGCGCCGACAAGATCGACATCCTGGTGGACGTCTGGGGCCATACCGCCGGCAGCCGCCTGCCGGTGTTCGCCCATCGCCCGGCGCCGGTGCAGATCGCCTGGATAAACTTCGTCCAGACCACGGGGCTCGATTGCATGGACTACGTCCTGCACGCCGACAGCATGGAATACCCCGGCGACGAGCGCTATTTCACCGAGCAGATCTGGCGCATCGGGCCGGTGGTGACCCCGTGCCGCGCCTCGCCGGACCGCTCCGACCCCGTCCCCACCCCGGCGCTCAAAGCCGCTCACATCACCTTCGGCTCGTTCAACAACCCGGCCAAGCTCAGCGAGCCGACGGTCCAGGCCTGGGCGGCGATCCTGCGCGCGCGGCCTCATGACCGGCTGGTGCTGAAATACAGCTATTACACCGACCCGGTGCTGCAGCGGGTGACCCGCGCCCGCTTCGCCGCCTACGGCGCGGCGCCCGAACAGCTGGAGTTCCGCGGCCACACCACCGGGGCCGACTACTGGCGCGAGTTCGCCGACATCGACCTGGCGCTGGACCCCTCGCCCTGTCCCGGCGGCACCACCAGCTGCGACGCCCTGGCCAGCGGCGTGCCGGTGCTGACCCTCAAGGGCGACGACTTCTACGCCCGCATCGGCCTGCCGGTGGTGCTGCCCTGCGGCCTGGACGAGCTGGTGGCGACCAGCTGGGACGACTATGTCGCCCGCGCCCTGGCCCTGACGGCGGACGTACAGGCCCTGGACGCCCTGCGCGCCAGGACCCGCGCCGGCTTCGACGCCTCGCCCTATGCCGACGAGGTCGGCTTCACCCGCAATCTGGAGGACGCCTACCGCCAGATGGTCGCCCGCTGGCTGGAGGCCTCCGCATGAGCGCCGAGAGCCGCATCGTCGAGGTCGGCGCCCGCCTGAAGGGCGGGGTCATCGACACCGACATGGCGTTGGAGGAGATCACCCGCCGGGTGATGGACCAGGCCCAGCTGGTCATGCTCAAGGGCGCCTTCCCGCCCGCCCTGCTGTCGGCCGCCACCGCCGCCGTCGCCGACTGGGGCCGCCAGACGCCGGCGGCGGACACCGACGATTTTCGCGCCAACTACCACCGCCGCCGGGCCATGGTATCGCGGCTGCAGCAGGCGCCGCACGTCTTCCATGACTACAACTTCCACGACTTGCCGGGCCTGCCGCCGGCCGCCGAGGCAGCCCTGCGGGCCCTGTTCGAGCCCCTGCGGCGGCTCTACAACGGCCTGACCGGCTATGAGACCGACCTCTTGGTTCCCCCTGCCGGCCCCTATGTGCACCCGCAGCTGATCCAGTATCCGGCCGGCGGCGGCTTCTTCGGCCGGCACTGGCACAACCTCGCCCCTCAGAAGCTCGGCTTCATCGTCTCCCTCTCGCAGAGGGGACGTGATTTCCGCAACGGCGGCACCTGTTTCGAGATCGACGGCGAGGTCGTCGACCTCGAGATGCGCCAGGAGATCGGCGACATCTGCGTCTGGCGCTACGACCACCACCACTGGGTCACCCAGACCGACCTGCAGGACAAGTTCGACTGGTCGCGTGACGACGGCCGCTGGGTCGCCACGTACGCCTATTTCGATCCCGCCTCATGAGCGGCAAATACAAATGCCCGAAGTGTGGCGGCGCCCACTTCGCCACGACCTCGACTCGCTGGCGCTGCGAGACCTGCGGCCAGGCCTATGCCTGCGTCGCCGGCATGCCCAAGCTGTTCGTCGAGGCGGCCGTCGGCGCCCATGACCGCAAGCTCCGCGACACCTTCTATGACGGCGTCTTCGGTCGCTTCTACCAGTTCACCATGCCGTTCATCGTCATGCCGGTGCGCCCCTGGGCGATCGCCTGGCCGCACTGGCTGACCTGGGCCGCGACCTGGGTCATGCTGATCGGCCTCGTGGCCGCCATCGTCCGTCTCCTGACGATCCCCGACGGCCTGCCCGCCGCCCTGGTCCTCGCGGCGGTTCTGGCCGCCCTGATCTGGGCCCTGCGCCGCCAGCGCTACCTGTTCGACCTGCTGCTGCTGGCCCTGCCGGCCTGGCTGTCGCTGCAGAGGCACAAATACGTCCCCGCCGAGACCTTCCCCCAGGTCCACGCCCGCGTCCTGGCGCCCCTGCGCGCCGCCGGGCGCCGGCTGCAGGTGCTCGACGTCTCCACCGGCTCCTGCAACTCCCTCTACAAGCACGGCTGGATGGACCTGGACGCCGACTACACCGCCGTCGACCTGTCCGAAACCATGCTGCGCCAAGGCAGCGAGATGATGAGCCGCGCCGGCGTCGCCGTGGACCTGGTGGTCGGCGACGCCATGGCCCTGCCGTTCCAGGACGACAGCTTCGACGTGGTGCTCAGCTACGGCGCCGTCAACGGCCTCACCGACCCCCCGAAGGCCATCGCCGAGATGGCCCGCGTCGCCAAGCCGGGCGCCACCCTGCTGTTCCTCGACGAGCAGATGTACGACGCCGCCACCCCCATCGAGCGCGCCTATTTCGCCAAGGTGCTCTCCAGCCACAACGTCATCCACCACTGCCCGGTGGATCAGTTTCCCCCGTCCCTGACGGACGTGCGGGTCAGTCAGGTCTATGAGTTCTACTACATCTGCACGGCGACCAAGGCGGGTTGAGTAAACTTGAACCCGCACTCCCCGCGGAAGCGGGGATCCAGGCTTAGCCTCAGGTGTGACCGGAGCCGCATAAACCTGGGTCCCCGCTTCCGCGGGGAATGCGGGTAAGGCGTTTGCCCGCCCCGCCTCAGCCCGCGCGCCGGTAGTGCAGGGCCACCGCGCCGCACCGCATCGGGCTGGCCGAGATCAGCTCCAGCCGACGCGTCGCCGCCAGCCCGTCCTCGAACAGCCTCGGCCCGTGGCTGGCGATCCGGGGATGCACGAGGAACCTGTACTCGTCGATGAGACCCAGCCGGTCCAGCGCCACAGCCAGCTTGCCGCTGCCCAGGAGCACGCCGGCAGGGGTCGCGTCCTTCAGCCTCTGCACGCCTGCGCGCAGGTCGCCGGCGATGTGGTGGCTGTTGGTCCACGCAAAATCCGTCCGCGTCGACGACACCACATATTTCGGCTTGGCCTCCAGCGTGACGGCCCAGTCGCGGACCGCCGGCGTCGCCGCCACCTCACCGCGGGCGACGGCCGGCCAGTAGCCCTCCATCATCTCATAGGTGACCCGCCCCCACATCATCGCCCCGCTCTCGTCCAGAAGGCGGGTGAAGAAGGCATGCGTCTCCTCGTCGACGACCCCCTCCTGGTGGTCGACGCAGCCGTCCAAGGTGACGTTGAGGCTGAAGGTCAATAGGCCCATGCGGCGAGCCTAAACCACTCAATGGTGAGCTTGTAAGGGGGATTGTTGGCGCTGGCCTCCCGTCGACGTGCACCGTACTCCTCCCCCGGACCCTCGCGAAAGCGAGGGGACTGGGGGAGGGGGACCGCCCGCAGGGCGGTGGAGGGGGCATCGCTACGGCTGCAAGGCGATCATTGCTACGCAACGTCTCATGAGACGGCGGCGCTGCCCCCTCCACCAGCCTTCGGCTGGTCCCCCTCCCCCACAAGGGGGGAGGAGTACAAGCACTAACCCACCTGCACGAACATCGCCCCGCCGCCCACGAACCGCCTTGCCACCCGCGCGCCCAGGGCCGCGATCGCCCGGTCCGCCACCAGGCGCGGGCCGTCGCCGTGGGGCCAGTGGTAGTCGTCGAAGATGATCCAGCCGCAGGGGGCGACCAGGGGGCCCCACAGGGCGTAGTCCTCGGCCACCGCCGCCTCGTCGTGGTTGCCGTCCAGGTGCAGGACGGCGATGGATCCGGCCAGGGCGGTGCTGCCGAACTCCGGTGAGGTCACGCTCCCCTCGGCATAGCGGGCGCGCGCGTCCGCCGAGGTCATGCGCAGATAGTTGAACGGCGGCGCCGCGCAGCCGAGCATGGCCACCAGGAAGCCCTGGTGGACGACCTCCCAGTCCCAGCCGCCGGAGGCTTCCTGGATATGCACCGGAGCGTCGGTCTGGACCGAGAGGCCGAGGTCCCAGGGGTCGACGCAGAGGGTGGCGCCGATCCCCCGCGCGGCCCCGATGCGGTTCAGCACATAGCTGCTCTTGCCGAACAGGGCGCCGATCTCGACGATATCGCCCTGCGGCGCCGTCGGGACCACGCCGCACAGGGCCAGCACCTTCTCGCGCGAACATTCCCCGTGGATGGTCTCCACCTGGGCCAGGACGGCGGCCAGCAGGGCGACGGGCAGGGGCGAGGGGCCGCCAGCGTAGCGCTCGACCGTCGCCATCGCCGCGCGGGCCTCGTCCAGGGCGCCGGTCACCCGGTCCATCTGCCGTTTGAAGGGCCCCGGCCCCATCAGCTCCAGCCCAGGAACCTTGGCCGCGAGCACAGGCTCCAAGAGATGGAAGGTCGGGGCGTGGGGGGTGTAGAGGGCGGTGACGCCCTCGCGCCGGGCGAGGTCCGCCAGGGCGGCGAAGAAGCCGTCCTCGCCGATGTAGGGCAGGCGCGCCCAGGCGTCGAACAGGGGCGCGTTGGGATCGGCGTCCAGGGACGAGGCGCCGACCACGCGGCGGCCCCATTGCCTGGCCTCGCGGGCGAAACGGCCCGCCGCCTCCAGGGCCGAGGGGAAGACGAGGATGGTCATGCGGGCTCCTGGACGGCGACGCCGACGCCGGTCTTGCCGAAGCCGTCGCCGTTGTGGAACAGGATCCGGCGGCCGTCGGCCTCCACCACGCTGGGGTAGGCCATGGTCACCGCGTTCCAGCCCTGGCCGGTCGGCGCCAATCCCGCCGGGTCGGCCTGGCGGGTCCAGTCGATCCCGTCCACCGAGGTCGCGTGGCCGATGCGGTAGGAGCCGTCGCCGTCGCGGTAGTTTTTGCTGGAGCGGTAGCAGAACCACATCTCATAGCCCCCGTGCGTCTTCAGCACCGCCGGGCGGGTGTTGGCCTCCAGCTCATCCAGCTTGGGGATGCAGACGCGGTTGGTCTGGCGCCAGGTCAGGCCGTCGTCGGAATAGGCCAGCTTGATCTGGTAGGTCGGCTCGAACTTGCCCTCGACCTGCACCCAGCCGGTGCCCGAGCCGTACCAGCAGATCCAGCCCTTGCGCCGCCGCATGATGTTTGGGGCCATGGTCATGTAGGGCTCGTGCGGGGTGCGGTCGATCACCGGCCCCTCGTAGGCCCGCTCGAAGGTGAGGCCCCCGTCGGTGCTCACCGCCAGGCCCACCGACATCCGGTAGGGCACATGGCCGCCGCGGCTGACCCCGCCGTAATACATGCGCAGCACATCGCCCACCCGCACGATCTGGCTGGCGATCACTCCGTCCTCGTCGTGGGTCCCCGGCTTGCCGAAGTCGATCACCGGCTGGTCATGGTCGTAGAGCAGCTTCGTGGGGTCCGCGAGGTCCACCTCGAAGAAGCCGGTGCGGCTGCGGTTCTCGGCGTTGCGCGTGCCGTAATAGACGCGGATGCGGTCGCCCATGACGATGGCGGCCGGCGCCTGGGCGTGGCTGCGCGACCAGTCGCGCTGGCCGTCGGGGGTGAAGACGAGGCCGAGTTGGGTCCAGGCGCTCATGCGGTCCAGTATCCGTTGGCGTCGATGAGGGCGCGGTAGTCGTCCCGCGTCACCCCCACGATGACGCGGTCCCAGTAGCGGCCGCCGCGATAGTACCAGTCGCGCTGGCGGCCCTCGACCTGCCAGCCGCACTTGCCGCAATAGACCGCCAGCGAGGCCTCGTTGTAGGCGATCATCGAGCCGTCCAGCCGCGCCAGGTGCAGCTCGTCGAAGGCGTAGCGCATGGTCGCCATGATCACGTCGACGCCGATGCCCCGGCCGCGCATGGCGGTGTCGCCCAGCATCATGCCGTGGAAGGCGTGGTTGTTCTTCCAGTCGATGTCCACCAGGTTGGCCGTGCCCACCAGCCCGGTCCCGGGCAGGTCGATGGCGAAGCGCTGGTTCAGGGGATCGCCGGCCAGGCCCTCGAACCAGGCCTGAGTCTGTCGCATCGAGCTCGGGAAGCGCCAGCCGCCGAGCATGGCCCACAGGTCGGGGTCGTTGCCCCACCGGTGCAGGGTGGAAAGGTCCGCCTCCTCCACCGCGCGCAGGGTGACCACCTTGCCCTTGATGCTCATGGGACGAGTTCCTTCTGGCGAACGCCGCGATAGGCCGGGAAGAAACCGCCCGCCTCATAACCGGCGCTCATCGCCCGGTAGCGTGTGGGGTCCAGCACCTTGCCGCACAGGTAGGAGGCGGCGGTGGTGTTGGCGAAACCCTTCTTGAAGCGGACCAGCCCGTCGGCGGGATCGTCGACGAAGCCCGCCCCGCCGCCGAAGTTGATCGTCATGCCGGCGCCCCCGAGCACGGCCACAGCCAGGTCGTTGACGGCATAGGCGGCGCCGGTCTCGTAGCCCTCGGCCGACGAGGCGGCCAGGTGGCTGACGGCGTAGCCGTCATGGAGGACGAACAGGTGGGCGGCGACCAGCCGGTCCTCCACGAAGGCGCCGAAGGTCCGCACGCCGGGCAGCCGCGCCAGGGCCGCGTGGTGGCCGTCCGCAAAGGCGTGCAGGCTGCCCACGGCGTGGCGGGCGGCGAGCTGGGCATACAGGCTTGCCCAGGCCGGCAGGTGATCGGCCAGGTCGATCTCGGCCGCCGCCGCCCGGGCGTGGGCGCGGCGCACCTCGTAGCGATGGTGCTTGGCGTAGGCCACCGGGCCCACGCCGGGGTCATGCAGATGGTGCGACTTGAACGGCCGCACGAAGTCGAAGGCCGAGGCGAGCCTATCAAGGGACGGCCGCAGCCGGTCGTCGAGCACCAGGACCACCGACACCAGACCCGCCGCCCGCATCCGCTCCAGACCCCCCGCGACGTCGGCCTCCGCCGCGATCACCGTCAGGGGATAGGTCCCCATGGCGTCCCTGTGGCGGCCGTCGGGGGTGGGCCGGGCCAGCACCTGCCCGCCCCATTCGTCCACGGCGAAGGCTTCGCCGATATGGGTCAGGCTGCCGGCGTAGTCGGCGCGGGCGTAGGGATGGATCATGCGAGCACCCCTTCGACGAGGCCGGCGATGCGGTCCATGTCCGCGGGGCCGTAGCGGTGGTCGCAGGGCAGGGTGAGCAGTTGCCGCGTCCACGCGGCCTCGCGGGGGAAGTCGGCGGCGGGGGCCGCGATCGCCGGCCAGTGCACGGCGGCGAAGATGCGCTCCCCATGCAGGGCGCGGAGCAGTCGGTCGCGCGTGGGCGGATCCAGCCGCAGCACATAGCCCAGGGGCGTCGAGGCGCCGTCCGACGGCAGGGCGGACCAGGCGGCCAGCCGCTGGTCGAGGGCCCGCCAGTTGCCAAGGCGCGGCCCCGCCAGGGCCTGCAGGGACGTGCGCTCCAGGATGGCCAGGCTGCGCGGGGTCATCGCCTGGGCCGAGACCGCCATGGCGGCCTCCTTGGCCTGGTTGGCCCCGTGCCAGCGGGCGTTGTCGCGGCCTTCGGGATCGGCCTGGCGCAAGAGGGGCGCCGTCCATAGGGCGTCGCCGTCGGCGTCGGTCGTGGGGCGGGGGAGGGGGGCGTCGGCGTCCGGCGCGATCAGCAGGCCGCCATCGGCCACCCCCAGCAGCTTGCGCGGGCTGTAGAGGCGCCAGGCGCCCGCCACCCCGGTCTCGGGCGCCAGCGCCTGAGCGCGGTCCTCGACAAAGCGCAGGTCGGGGCGCCGGGCGGCGAAGTCCCGCGCCTCGGGGTCCACCGGCATTCCGAACGGCGCCATCAGCAGCACCAGGTCGCCGGCCGCCGCCTCGTCCAGGGCGGTCAGGTCCGGCTCGAACCGGTCGGAGCAGCCGTAGAAGCGGAGCCGGCCGGCGTGGCCGGGCTGGACGAGATCGGCGCAGACATAGGCGGGCAGCCAGACCGCCGCCTCGGGGAAGCATGCCGCCAGGGCGGCGAAGGCCGAGCGGGCGTTGACGAAGGCCGCCCAGGGCCGGCCCTGCGTCCACGCCGCCAGCACGCTTGGCCCGCGCGCGGCCAGAGGGGGCTCATGCACGGCGAAGAAGCCGCCGACGGGGGCGGGGGCAGGGCGGTCGCGCAGGGCGGGGGAGGCGATCACGGCGGCGTCCTATTTGGCCGTGAAGCCGCCGTCGACCATATAGGTCCCGCCGTGGCAGGAGGCCGACTGGTCGCCGCAGAGGAAGGCGATCATCCCCGCCACCTCCTGGGCCGTCACATAGCGGCCGTGGGGCAGGCCCTGGCCGGCGCCCGCCGGATTGGCGGGCCGCTGCGGGTCCAGGGCGGCCATGGCGGCGTCCAGCCGCTGCATCATCGGCGACTCGATGGGGCCCGGGCAGACGGCGTTGATCCGCACCCCCGACCGGGCGGACTCCAGGGCCGCCGCGCGCACCAAGCCTACCACCGCGTGCTTGCTGAGGGTGTAGGCGGCCAGGGAGGCGCTGCCGACCACGCCGGAGATCGACGAGAGGGCGACGATGCTGCCGCGCCCCCGCGGCTTCATGTGCCGCAAACAGGCCTGCAGGGCGAATAGGGCGCCCTTCACATTGACCGCCAGCACCCGATCGAGGTCGGCCTCGGCGATGTCCTCCACCCGGGCCGCGACCCCCTCGACCCCGGCGGCCAGGACGGCGGCGTCCACCTGGCCGAAGCGGTCCGCCGCCGCCTTCACGACGCCGTCCATGGCCTCGGGATCGGTGACGTCGGCGATCTGGAAATGGCTCATCTCCGGGTCCACGGCCCCGGGCGGCGCGACGCGGTCGGTCATCATCACCCGCGCGCCCTGGTCCAGGAACAGACGCAGGCAGGCCTGGCCGACCGCCCCTGAGGCGCCCGTGATCAGGACCGTCTTGCCTGCCAGACTGTGCATACGAACTGTCTCAATGCCCCGCCTCGGCGGGATCGGGTTAAAGGCCGGCCAGGCCCAGGCCCAGGGCGCCCGCGACGCGGTCGATGTCCTCGTCGGTCAGGTCGATGGCGAAGGGCAGGCCGAGGACCGAGCGCCCCAGGTCCCGGGTGTGGGTGAGGTCGCCCCGGGGACAGGCGGCGAAGGCCGGGCTGTCCTGGCATCCCAGCCCCCACCAGCGGCGCGTCTGCACCCCGCCGTGGTCCAGGGCCAACTCGACGGCGTCGGCGGAGTCCGCGGGCAGGCGGACGCAGCAGACGCTGGTCACCCAGCTCAGCCCCCAGCCCGGCTGGAACACCACCTGCGGCAGGCGGGTCATGGCCAGGCGCATCCGCTGCGAGGTGCGCAGATAGCGCAGCCGGTCGTGAGGCCAGGCGTCCAGGGCGGCGAGGCCGACGGCGCCGGCGTATTCGCTGAGCTTGGCGTTGGTGGCGGCGATCTCGGACAGGCGCGAGCCCTTGAAGCCATAGGTGGTCAGTTGCCGAACCCGCTCGGCCAGCGTCCGGTCCTGGGTAGCCAGGAAGCCGCCCTCGCCGATGCCCAGCACCTTGGTGGCGTGCAGGCTGACCACCAGGGGCAGCCGCGCGTCGTCCGCCGCATCGAAGGCCGCGGCGGCGTCGATGAGCACCGCCACGCCGGTGTCGGCGCGAAACGCCTCCCAGGCGGACAGGTCGGGCATGGCGCCGAAGGCCGCCACGGGGATGACCACCGACACCGGACCGGGCGCCCGGGCGATGGCCTCGACCACGGCGTGGGGCTGAAGCATCCAGTCGGCGGGGTCGACATCGACGAAATAGGGCGTCAGGCCCGCCTCCATCGCCGCATGGGCGGTGGCGACGAAGGTCCAGGCGGGCATGGCGCACAGGCTCCCCGCAGGCAGCCCCATGGCCTTCAGGGTCAGGGCCAGGCCCTGGGTGGCGTTGGCGACGGTGACGATGTGGGCGGGCTGCGCGAAGCGGGCGGCCAGGCCGGCCTCGAAGGCGGTCAGCATCGCCCCGAAGTTGGAATACCAGCGCGCCTCGTCGATCCGGCGCAGGTAGGGGAGCAGGGCGTCCGCCGGCGGCAGGTGGGGACGCGCCACGGGCAGGGGCGCCAGGGCCTCCGTCTGTGCGGGCCTCACTCTTCGCGCGTGCGCCATCTGCGACATCCCCCGTCGCGGACAAGCAAGCACGGCCGTGGTTAACGCGGGCTTTCGGTCGCGCCGCGGTCACCCTTCGTCGCGACGGGCGCCGGGGTTCAGCTCCAGGCTGATCTGGTAGCGATCGGCGCGGTAGTGGGCCAGGATCAGCAGCACCGGCTGGCCGTCGGTGTCATAGAGCTTGCTGGTGATCCGCAGGATCGGGGAGCGCGCGTCCACCTGCAGGGTCTGGGCCATCACCGGGTCGGCCAGGGCCGCCGAGATGGTCCTAGCCACCTTGCCGATGCGGACCCCCTTGTCCTCGAGCATCTGCAGCATTGAGGCGCCCGCGAGGCGCTCGGGGGTGATCTGAAGGTCCAGGCGCGCCGGGGTGTAGCTGACCGTCTGGCCCAGGGGCTCGTCGTCCAGCCAGCGAATGCGGACGGCGCGCACCACCGGCGTGCCCGGCTCGAGCGCCAGACTCTCGGCCACCGGCGAGCGGGCGGGCTCCTCGACCACGTCCATGACCCGGATCTGGGTGTTGCGGCCGAAGGTGGCCAGCGACTCCAGGGCCTGGTCCATATTGGCTTCGATGGGCTTGGTGGGGGACTGGAAGATCACCCGCGTGCCGATCCGCCGCCGGCGCTCCACCAGCTTGTGCTGGGCCAGCTCGTCCAGGGCCCGGCGCGCGGTGATCCGCGACACCCCCAGGGTCTCGGCCAGGTCCTGTTCGGTGGGGGCCAGGGCGCCGTAGGGCCGCTGACCGCTGGTGATCTCGTCGCGCAGTTGCAGGAAGATCTGGTGGTAGAGGGGGACGGCGAGGTCCCGGTCGATGGAGGAGCCTTCGAAGACGGAGCTCACGGGTGGCAGGCCTCATGGCGGGCAACGGCCCTGTGACGCTAGTTTGGACCAAAAGCCGGCCAGAGGGCATGGAGAAAAACCGATGGCCGGGGCGATCCGCTCGCTCCGGCCATCGTCATATCTGCGGTCCGGGCTGTCCCTGGACCGAGCGCATTGGGGCGATCTAGTCGAAAGACCCCGTGTCCCCGGCGAACGCCGGGGCCCAGATCCTAAAGCTGTGCGGCCGTGCTCTAGGATCTGGATCCCGGCTTTCGCCGGGAGATCGGATGGGGGACGGTGACACCAATCGGCCCAACCCGCCCTAGAAGTTGTAGCGGGCCCGCACCATCCAGGTCCCAGGGCGATCCAGATACTGGAACGGCGGGATGAACGAGGCGGCGTAGTTCTCGTCCGTGCAGTTCTTGCATTCCGCCGTGATCGCCAGGTTGGGCCAGGCGGTGGGGCGGAAGGTGATCCCGGCGTTCAGCAGGGTCTCGGACTTGATGTAGGAGCCGTCGATCTGGTTGGGGCTGCCGTTGGTGCCGATGGCGTATTCGGACGTGTAGTTGACGCTGACGGTCGGCGAAAACACCCCGATGGACGTGTTCAGGTCGTAGGTGGCGCTGGCGGCGATGGTCGCGTCCGGGGCGCGCAGGGGCGTGGCCACATCGCCCAGGCGGTCGATGAAGTTGGCGTTGCAGCCCGGCAGGTTGGCGACGACGATCCCGGCCTTGCAGCGCTGCTGCTGGGCCAGGACGTTGGGGGCGATGTCGACGTATTTGGCCTTTTGCAGGCCCATGGCCAGGTCGAGGGTCAGGTTGTCGGTGGGCAGCCAGGTGGCTTCCAGCTCCAGGCCGTAGTTGCGCAGGTCGGCCGGGTTGGTGGTGGTGGACACCGGGCCGGTGGGCCCGGCGATCTGGGCGGGGATCTGGATGTCGTTGGTCAGGGCGTAGAAGGCGGTCAGGTTGAAGCGCAGGCTGCGGTCGAACAGCTCGGCGCGCATGCCCGTCTCATAGGACCAGATGGTCTCCGGCAGGAAGGGGATGAACAGGTTGCTGGCCAGGGCCCGCGCCGGCCAGCCGCCGGATTTGAAGCCCCGCGTCGCCGAGGCGAACACCATGATGTTGTCGTTGTAGTCGTAGGCCAGGGCGAAGCGCGGGGTCCACTGCTTCTCTTCCAGGGTCGTCGGCAGGCCCGCCGCCCGCATCGCCGCGGTCGACAGGACGGCGCCGCGGCCGCCCGGGTTGGTGTTGATGTCGAAGGTCTTCTCTTCGTAGGTGTAGCGCACGCCCACGGTCGCGGTCAGCTTGGGCACGATCTTGAAGTCGGCCTGGGAATAGGCGGCGTAGGTGGTCAGGTCGTTCTTCAAGGTGCGGTCGGCGGTGATCGCGAACACGCCGGTGGTCAGGTTGGTGGCCCCGTTGGCGAAGTCGGTGACGTTCTCCTCCTTCAGGTAGAAGAGGCCGCCGACATAGGTCAGCCGGCCGTCCATGGCCGTGCCGTCCAGCTTGAACTCCTGCGACCACTGCTTGTGCTCGCCGTCGTTGATCAGCGGGTTGAAGCCGAAGGCGGACGACACCCGCGGCAGCTCGCCGCCGGAATCGACGATGTATTCCTGGTTGGTGACCCGGTAGCCGGTGATCGAGCTGAGGGTCGCGGACCCCAGGTCCCAGGCGATGTTGGACGCCAGGGAGGTGGTCTGGGCCTGGTTGTCGATGGGGAAGCCGCCCTTCGCGCCGGTGACTAGGCCGACCAGGGCGTTCTGGCGGATGCGGTTGTTGACGATGCGGTCCCCGCCGGGCCCGACCACATTGAGGAAGTTGGTGTTCTGGTCGTCGATATATTCGGCGCTCAGGTCCACGGTGACCGATTCGGACGGCAGCAGCCGCACCGCGCCGCGCATGCCCCAGCTGTCCTGGCTATTGAACTTGGCGCCGGTGGACACCTGGGTGGAATAGCCGTCGTCCTTGACCCGGAACAGCGACAGCTTGGTCAGCACCTTGTCGCTGAACGGCGCGTCCACGGTGGCGCGCATGGTCCATTTGTCGAAGCGGCCGTAGCCGGCCTCCACGAAGCCGCCGAACGCCTTGCCGGGCTTTCGGACGATGATGTTGATGGCGCCGCCGGTGGTGTTGCGACCGAACAGGGTGCCCTGCGGGCCGCGCAAGACCTCGATGCGCTCGACGTCGAACAGGGCGAAGTTGTTGGCGTTCTGGCGGGCGATATAGACGTCGTCGACATAGGTTCCCACGGGCACGTCGAAGGTGGCGATGGACTCGCCGTTGCCCAGGCCGCGCATGTAGTAGCTGGTCGAGGTGCCCACCCCGACGTTCAGGTTGCCGGCCAGGTTGGGCACGTTGCGGACGATGTCGTAGGTATCGACGATCTGCTTCTTCACCAGGGTGTCGGCGGTGAAGGCGGTGACGGCGATCGGCGTGTCCTGCAGGGACTCCGACCGGCGCTGGGCGGTGACCACCACCTCGTCCAGGGCCCCGGCGGTGGACCCGCCCGAGGTGGACTGGGCGTAGGCGGCGGTGGAGCTCACCAGGGCGGCGAGGATCGCGGTGCTCGCATGCAGAAGGGATTTCACGGCGGCTCCTAGGGACGGCGGCGGGGCCGCAGGGGATCGGGAGGCCACTTGTACTGGTCTTATAACAAAATGGGCGATGCCTTTTGAGGGTCTGGCGTCACATCGGGCGCAATTGTTGCGGCCGTGTCACACCCTAGCCGTCTTGGGGTCCCGCCGCCGCGATGGCGGCGCGGCGTCCGTCCGACGCGGTCCGCGGGTCGATCACCACCCGCAGGGCGCGCGTCATCAGGGCGGTGGTGGCGTCCTCCCGCTCGGCCTGGGCGGCCGCGTCCAGGGGCGCGGAACGCAGCGCCTCCAGGCTCACGCCCCGCACCTCGGCCAGGGCGCGCTCCAGCCGGTCGATCCGGTCGTTGGACACCGCCAGCTCCACCACTAGGGCCAGGGCGATGTTGAGCACCTGCTCGGTCTCGTGGTTGTCCAGGCTGTAGGGGCGCTCTCCGCGCGCCGACTGGACCAGGTCGAGCAGGGCCTGGGCGGACAGGGCGCTCACGCGGCGGCCTTCCTCTGCAGCAGCACATACCAGTCGCCGGCGCCCGCCAGCTTGGGCAGCCTCAGCTCGTCGAACGATCCCGCCGGGGCGCCCGCGGCCACGGAGTCGGCGGCGAGATCGTCGCCGGAATAGACGCTCCAGAAGGCCTCGCCGTTGAAGGTGGCGTCCCAGGCCCGCTCGACCTGCTGCACCAGGGTCGGCTCGAACCGCGTCGGCACGTCCTGGTGCACCACGATGCCGCCGGGGCGCACCACCCGCAGGGCCTCGCGGAACATCGCCCGGCGCTCCTCGCGGCCGATCTCGTGCAGCAGGTTGTGCGAGACCACCAGGTCGAAGCTGCCGTCGGCGAAGGCCAGGTCCGCGGCGTTCATCTGGTGGAAGGTGACGGCCACGCCGAGGGCCTCGGCGCGGGCGTGGGCGTAGCGCAGCATGCCGCCGCCCAGGTCGATCCCATGCACCTCGGCCTGCGGATAGTGGGCGGCGTAGGCGGCCGTGGCGGCGCCCGCCGAACAGCCGAGGTCGAGGATGCGCAGGGGCTGAAAGTCTGGATAGGTGGTCTCCAGGTGGCGGATGATCGCCCCTGCCTTGCTGTCGGTCCGGCCGACCCCCTGGCCGAAGGCGAAGACATTGCCGCCGGTCTCGTAGAGGGCGCCGGCGGCCACGTCATGCTCACCGCGGTCCAGGCCATAGCCGCCGGGCTGCAGATGGATGTCGATGCCGACCACCCCTTGCGGGGGATCGAAGCGGGGATCCAGCCGCAGCCGGCCCTTCCGGCCGGGCGCGGCCGCCAGCCGCTCCGCCTCGCCCTCGATCCGCGGCAGGTCGCGGTAGACCGGCTCCCCCGCCGACGCCCAGATCATCTCCTGGGCCGAGCGGTTCATGGCGCTCCACAGGCGGTAGCCGGGGGAGTCGAACAGGGCTTCCTGGACCTCGGCGGCGGACTGCGGCTGGCGCCCGTGCGCCGCGGCGAAGGCGGGCGCGCCCTCGGTCTCGAACCGGGCGACATTGCCCGAGCGGACCTTGGCGTTGAGCAGCCGGCGCAGGGCGACCACCGCCTTCTGACGGCTGCGGTCTTCCTCGCTGAGCAAGGGGAGCAGGGGATGCTGCAGATCGCGGACGTTCATGGCGGCGGCTCCCAAGACCTGACCGTCCGCGGCGGCCCAATTTGCGCCGCACGGCTGGACCCAGGTAATGTATTGGGCCTAGGACAATTGGGCAATCGCCTGAAGCGCGATCGCCACCTTAGGCAACACATCGGGTCGGCCCATGGCGACGGCGGAAAATCAGGTGGTCATCGTCGGGGCGGGGCCTGTGGGCCTCACCGCGGCCTATCGGCTCAGCGAGCTGGGCGTGCCGTGCGTGGTGCTCGAGGCGGACGACGACATCGCCGACGAGCTGCGCGCCTCGACCTTCCATCCGCCGACCCTGGACATGCTCGACCAGTACGGCCTGGCCGCGCCCCTGGTCGCCCAGGGCCGCATCTGCCCCACCTGGCAAATCCGCGTGCACGAGACCCACGAGCGGCTCGAGTTCGACCTGTCCCTGCTGAAGGACGCGACCAACCACCCCTATCGCCTGCAGTGCAAACAGGTGCGCCTGTCGCGCCTCCTGATGGAGCGGCTCGCGCGGGCGCCCGATGTCACCCTCCTGTTCGGGACCCGGGTGGAGCGGGTCGAGCAGGACGACGATGGGGTCACGGTCCGCGCGGTCCAGGGGGACAAGGCCATCACCGTCACGGGTCGCCTGCTCATCGGCGCCGACGGCGCCCGCAGCGTGGTGCGCGGCGAGCTCGACATGAGCTTCCAGGGGCGCACCTATCCCGAGACCACCATCCTGGCGACGACGAAATTCCCCTTCGAGGATCATCTGCCGGGCCTGGCCCACGTCAACTATGTCTGGACCCGGCAGGGCACCTTCAGCCTCCTGCACCTGCCCGACCTGTGGCGGTGCAGCCTCTATCCCGACGCCCATGAGAGCATCGAGGAGGGGCTGACGCCGCAGAGCATCGAGGGCAAGATGCAGCGCATCGCGCCGCGCGAAGGCGGCCACGAGGTGCTGGAAATCCGGCCCTATCGGGTGCACATGCGGATCGTCGACGACTTCAGGAAGGGGCGGGTGGTCTTGGCGGGCGATGCGGCGCACATCAACAGCCCCTCTGGGGGCATGGGGATGAACGGCGGCATCCACGACGCCTTCAACCTGACCCAGACCATCCGCGAGATCTGGGACGGCGGCTCGCTCGACCTGCTCGACCGCTACACCCGCCAACGCCGCCCCATCGCCGCCGAGGAGATCCTCGGCCAGGCCGATCGCAACCGCGCCCGCATGCAGGAGCGCGACCTCGCCAAGAGGCAGGTTCTGTTCGCGGCCCTCAAGCGCACCGCCGACGATCCCGAACTGTCGCGCGCCCACCTGCTGCGCTCGTCGATGATCGAGGGGCTGCGCCGGTCGGAGACCCTGGCGTGAGCGCCGTCGACCGCCACCCCGGCCTGGACTACGGCCGCGCCGGCCGGGTCGGCGTCGCCACCCCTCAGGCCAATCCCACGGTGGAGCAGGAATTCGCCATCCTGTTGCCGCGGACCATGAGCCTGACCATCACCCGCCTGCGCAGCACGGCGCCGACCGCCATGGAGCGACTGGCCGACTATATCGAGCGCCTCGACGACTCCCTGGCCGCCTATGACGTGTTCAAGCCCGACGTGTTCGGCGTCGCCTGCACCGGCTCCAGCTACGTCCTCGGCCGCGATCGCGAGAGCCGCCTGGCAGCAGCCGCCGCCGCCAAGGCCGGCTACGCCATCGACACCGCCG
The DNA here is from genome assembly GCA_965279095.1 of Caulobacteraceae bacterium. Taxonomy (GTDB): domain Bacteria; phylum Pseudomonadota; class Alphaproteobacteria; order Caulobacterales; family Caulobacteraceae; genus CBDIHH01. The sequence continues at coordinate 286,805 of CBDIHH010000007.1, read as the reverse complement.
GCGAGGCCATCGCCTGGGCCATGGATCGGCTGGGCGCCCGCCGCATCGGCATCGTCGCCCCCTATCCGAAGGACCTGGTCGAGGCCGGGGTGGCCTACTGGCGGTCCTGGGGGCTCCAGGTTCCGGCCGTGGAGCGGGTCGAGACCGGCTCGGCCGACACCCGCAGCATCTACGGCCTGGTCAGCGCCGATGCGACCGCTGGACTGGCCCGCCTGGATGTCGCCGGGCTCGACGCGGTGCTGCTGTCCGGCACCGGCCTGCCCACCCTGCCGGCCCTGGCCGCCGCGGACATCGGCATTCCCATCGTGACCTCCAACGGGGCCCTGGCCGCGCGCCTTCTGTCGCGGCTGGGGCGAGACGACCTTCTCGATCCCGCCACCCTCCAGCTCTCAGGTTGGCGCGGACGGCTGGCCGAGGCGGTGGGGTAGGCCGATGTCAGACCCGACCCCTTCGGCCGTCCCCGCGGCCCGGCGGATCGCCGCCTTCCTTCAGGCCGCCGAGGCCGGCGCGCCGGACGTGGCCATCGCCGCCGCTCAGCTGATCCTGCTCAATGGCCTGAACGCCGCCCTCGCCGCCCGCGACGAGCCCCTGGCCCGGCGGCTGGCGTCCGCCCGGCCCCCCGTGGCCCGGGAGGCCGGCGGCGCGCCGGTGCTGTGGTCGGGAACGCCGGTGGACCCGGACCATGCGGCGGTCTGCAACCAGTTCCTCTGGACCCTGCTGCTGATGGACGATGTGGAGCTGGGCAGCGGCCTGCATCCCGGCGGACCCGCCTGCATCGCCGCCCTGGCCCGGGCCGCGGACCGCCCGGTGTCCGGCCGAAGGCTGCTGGCCGCGATCGTCGCGGGGATCGAGGTGCAGATCGCCGTGGCCCTGGCCGGGGCCCCCGAGATGTTGCAGCAGCGCGGATTCGCCCCCTTGTCCGTGCTGGCCCCCCTGGGCGCCGCCGCCGCCGGCTGCGTGGTCGACCCCCTGCCGGGGGACGAGACCGCCCACGCCCTGGGCATCGCCGCCATGAGCGGCGCCGGCATGTGGGAGATGGGCGGCACCTCGAGCGCCACCTACCTCACCGCCCGGGGCGCGGCGAGCGGCCTGGCCGCGATCCAGGCGGCCGCCTGCGGGATCGAGGCGCCCGAGCGCGCCCTGGACGGCCCCTTCGGCGCCTATCACGCCTATACCGGCAAGCCCCTGCAGACCCTGCTCGACCAGCTCGCCACCCTGGGCTCGGTGTGGCGGACGCCGCAGGTGATCGTGCAGCCCTATTCGGGCGACACCTATTCCCAGGCGCCCCTCGAGGCCGTGGCCCGCATCCTGGCGCAGGGACCGATCGCCCCGGGCGCCATCGAGGCGGTGACGGTCCTGGCCGCCGAACGGGCCGCCGTGGGGGTGATGCGCAAGGCCGCCCGCCACGCGGTCCCGCCCAACGCCCTGGCCTTTAACTCCGATCCCCCGGCCCGGGTCGCCGCCGCCCTGCTGCGCGGGTGCTACAGCTGGGACGCCAGCTTCGCCGACCTGACCCGCGACCCCGACGTCGCCGCCCTCAGGGCCAGGACCCGCTTCGTCGCTGACCCGTCGTTCACCGACATCGCCGGCGCCGCGGTGGAGGTGCGTCTGGTCGGGGGCGAGGTGAGACGCGCCCGCATCGACGGGTTCACCGGCAGCGCCGCCAATCCCCAGTCCTTCGAGGGGCTCTCCGCCCTGTTCCTCAGGGACGCGGGTGAGCGGATCGGCGCGGATCGCGCCCAGCGCGTGGTCGACCTTGTCGCCGCCCTGCCCGCCGCCCCCGACGTGACCGCCTTGCTGGCGGAACTGGCCTGAACCGACCCTATAGACAGGGCCGATACTATTCATATTTAGAATCAATTTTACTTATGTAAGGGCTCCCGGCCCTATTCCTGTCACCGAAGGGTCCGGACCGCCCTCGGGCGAGACGGACAGGGTTCGACAGGAAACCGAGAATGACCGACACGACCGAAGCGACCGCGGGCCAATGCCCGGTGGCCCATGGCAAGGCCGGCCGGGCCAACCGCGACTGGTGGCCGGACAATCTGAGGCTGGGCGGCCTCAACCAGCATGCGCCGCGATCCAACCCGATGGGCGCGGACTTCGACTACGCCGAGGCCTTCAAGAGCCTCGACCTGGCGGCGGTGGTCGCCGACCTGCACGTCCTGATGACCGATTCCCAGGACTGGTGGCCCGCCGACTTCGGCCACTATGGCGGCCTGTTCATCCGCCTCGCCTGGCACAGCGCCGGCACCTATCGCACCAGTGACGGCCGCGGCGGCGCCGGGGGCGGGCAGCAACGGTTCGCCCCGCTGAACAGCTGGCCCGACAACGCCAACCTCGACAAGGCCCGCCGCCTGCTGTGGCCGATCAAGCGGAAATACGGCGCCGCGATTTCCTGGGCGGACCTCTACGTCCTGGCGGGCAACGTCGCCCTGGAGTCCATGGGCTTCAAGACCTTCGGCTTCGCGGGGGGCCGGGCGGACACCTGGGAGCCCGAAGAGCTCTACTGGGGTCCCGAAGGCAGCTGGCTGGGAGACGAGCGCTACAGCGGCGAGCGGCAGCTGCACAAGTCCCTGGGCGCGGTGCAGATGGGCCTGATCTACGTCAACCCCGAGGGGCCGGGCGGTGCGCCTGACCCGCTGGGCTCCGCGCGTGACATCCGCGACACCTTCGCCCGCATGGCCATGAACGACGAGGAGACGGTCGCCCTGATCGCCGGCGGGCACACCTTCGGCAAGACTCACGGGGCAGGGGATCCCTCCTTCGTCGGGCCCGAGCCCGAAGGGTCGGTGATCGAGGACCAGGGGCTGGGCTGGCGCAGCAAGCACGCCTCGGGCCTGGGCGCCGACAGTATCACCTCGGGCCTCGAGGTGACCTGGAGCCAGACGCCGACGCGGTGGTCGAACCACTTCTTCGAGAACCTGTTCGGCTTCGAATGGGCGCTGACCAAGAGCCCCGGCGGCGCCCACCAGTGGCAGGCCATCGGCGCCGAGCCGTCGATCCCCGATGCGCACGATCCGTCGAAGAAGCGGGTCCCGACCATGCTGACCTCGGACCTGGCCCTGCGGTTCGATCCGATCTACGGCGAGATCTCGCGCCGGTTCCTCCAGAACCCGGATCAGTTCGCCGACGCCTTCGCCCGCGCCTGGTTCAAGCTGACCCACCGCGACATGGGACCGATCCAGCGCTACCTCGGCCCGCTCGTGCCGGCCGAGCCGCTGATCTGGCAGGACCCGATCCCGGCCGTCGACCACCCGCTGGCGGACGCGGCCGACATCGCCGACCTGAAGGCGCGCATCCTGGCGTCGGGCCTGTCGGTGTCGCAGCTGGTTCGCGCCGCCTGGGCCTCGGCTTCGACCTTCCGGGGCTCGGACAAGCGCGGCGGCGCCAACGGCGCCCGCGTCCGCCTGGCGCCTCAGAAGGACTGGGCGGTCAACGACCCCGCCGACCTGGCCCAGGTGCTGGCGGCGCTGGAGGCCATCCAGGCGGACTTCAACGGGTCCGCGTCCGGCGGCAAGAAGGTCTCCCTGGCCGACCTGATCGTGCTCGGCGGCGGCGCGGCGATCGAGAAGGCGGCCCGCGACGCCGGCGCGCCGGTGGAGGTTCCCTTCACCCCTGGCCGCATGGACGCCTCGCAGGACCAGACCGACGCGGAGTCCTTCGAGCCGCTCGAGCCCACCGCCGACGGCTTCCGCAACTATCGCGGCGGCGAGCAGTTCATGGCGCCCGAGGAAGCCCTGGTCGACCGCGCCCAGCTGCTGCGGCTGAGCGGACCGGAGCTGACCGTTCTGGTCGGCGGCCTGCGTGTCCTCGGGGCCAATGCCGGCGGGTCGCAGAAGGGCGTGTTCACTCACCGGCCGGGCCTGTTGACGACCGACTTCTTCGTCAACCTGCTGGACATGAGCACGACCTGGCAGGCGGCCGGGGGCGAGAACAGCTTCGAGGGCCGCGACCGCAAGACCGGAGCCCTGAAGTGGACGGCCACCCGCGTCGACCTGATCTTCGGCTCGCACGCCGAGCTGCGGGCCCTGGCCGAGGTCTACGCCGCCTCCGACGCCCAGGCGAAGTTCGCCCACGACTTCGTGGCGGCCTGGACCCGGGTGATGAACGCCGACCGCTACGACCTGGCGTAGTCCTTTAGCGACGCGCCACAAAAGGTCGTCATCCTGGGGCGCGCTCTTGCGCGACCCCAGGACCCAGCAGCGAAGACCTTGCCGTGCGGCGCGGGCAGCGTAGCGTTGCAGGATGACGGCTGAGGTTAGGGCTGCGTTCGGATCGACGGCGGGGTGTGCGTTGGTGGGGCGTGCGTCCCCCTTGAGGTCGTCATCCTGGGGCCCGCTCCTGCGCGAACAGCACGCTCTGCCAGAACTGACTTGATGACGCGCTTTATCTAGGTCCGCTCAAACGAAAACGGCCCGGCGATCGCTCGCCGGGCCGTCTCGTTGTTCGGCAGACCCTTCGCCTACTCGGCGGCGAGCTTCATCTGCTGCTTGCGCCACTTGGGCTGCACGGGCGCCGGCAGGCCGGTGTCGGCCAGGCAGGACGCGCGCAGATCCTCGATGGACGGGCCACGGTTGAAGATCTCGATCGGCGGACGCTCGGCGGCCATCTTGGCGCGCAGGGCGGTGGTGGCCGCTTCGTCGACGACCCCGTCCTCACCAGCGACGACCCCGTAGTCGAGGGCGCCCTTGGACGTGACCAGGCCGCGGACGATCTCCAGGCTGACCAGCGCCGGATCGCGTTCCAGCGGGTCGCCCCAGCCGCCGCCGCCCCAGGTGACGAAGTGCAGGATGTCGTCCTTGTGGACCTCGATCCCGTCGCACTTGGAGGGCAGGTAGGTCTTCTCGCCGTTGGCCCGCTCCAGCAGCTTCCACGAGCGCATGCCCGGCTGGCCGCCGTTGACGCCCCACGGGGGCACGAACCAGCGGTCGTCGTGGATGGCGATGGTGCCGGTCTCAAGGAAGCGGGTGCTCATCTTGATTCCGTTGCCGCCGCGGAACTTGCCGGCGCCGCCGCTGTCCGGGATCGTCGAATACTCCTCGATCTGCATCGGGAAGTAGCGTTCCAGGAACTCGTTGGGGACGTTGGTGAAGTTCGGCCACATGGAGTGACCGTCCGCGCCGTCGCCGAAGGGCCGGCCGGGAATGCCGCCGAACCCGATCTGGAACAGCTGGAACCACTCGCCGTTCGGGTGCGTGCCCGAGAACATCAGGTGGGGCGACGAGGAGAAGCCGGCCGCGCAGAGGAATTCCGGGGTCTTCTGGCCGAGCAGGGCGCCCAGCACGTCGAAGATCCGGCCCAGGGCGTGGGTGCGGCAGGAGAGGGCCGCCGGGTAGTTCGGCTTCAGCAGGCTGCCCTGCGGGATGCGCACCTCGACAAGGTCATAGAACCCGTCGTTGAACATGATCTGCGGGTCGAAGACCATGATCATGTAGATGCCGAAGAACATCTTGAACATGTTCTCGTTGAGATAGAAGTTGATCGACGATTCCGACTGCGGATCGGTGCCTTCGAAGTCTAGGATCACCTTGCCGCCTTCGCGCCACATGGTGCACTTGATCTTGAAGGGGCCCGCGCCGCGACCGTCGTCGCAGACGTAGTCCTCGAACGACACCGGGGCGTCGCCGATCGAGGTCGAGATCAGGTGGGCCATGGCGCGGTGGTTGCGCGCCAGAAGCTCGGTCATCGCCGCGGCGAGGACGTCGTCGCCGAAGCGGTTCGACAGCTCGATCAGGCGGCGGCCGGCGACCCGGGTGGAGGCGACGATGGCGTGCAGGTCGGCGCGGAACCACTCGGGCATCCGCGACTGGTGCGCGCACAGCTTGATGATGTCGGGCTGCAACTCACCCTTGCGGTAGAGTTTCACCGGCGGGATGCGCAGGCCTTCCTCGAAGATCGAGCCGGCGTCCGTGGGCAGGCTGCCGGGGACCTTGCCGCCCACGTCGGTCATGTGACCGAACATGGCCGACCAGGCGATCAGCCGGCCGTTGTTGTAGATCGGGGCGATCGCCAGCACGTCGTTGTTGTGGCTGATGGCGCCTTCGACGGAATAGGGGTCATTGAGGAGGATGATGTCCCCCTCCTCGATCTCGCCGTCGTAGTTCTTCAAAAAGCCGCCGATGAACGAGCCGAACTGGCCCACCACCATCTGGCCGGTGCGATCGGCGATCAGGGGGAAGGCGTCCCCCTGTTCGCGGATGCCCGGCGAGAGGGCCGTGCGGAAGAGGGTGGCGTCCATCTCGACCCGCGCGTTGCGGAGCGCGTTTTCGATGATGTCGAGGGTCACCGGGTCGACGGTGACGTCGGCGAACGGCGTTTCGTTCGTCTCTTTGATGCGAGCAACCATGGGGCGCCCTCTCTTAAACGGGATTGATCAGGATGGTGCCGAACGGATCGACCACGGCTTCGTGGTCGGGCAGCACCAGTGTGGTTGAGTCCATCTCGGTGACGATGGCGGGACCCTTGATCCTGTCGCCGGCGCGCAGCTTGGAACGATCGTAGATGACGGCGGGCTTGAAGCCGCCATCGACCCACACTTCATGATCGCGGATCTTGGCGGCTTTGGGGTCGCCGTCGCCCTTTTCGATCTGCAGCGCGGGCACCTCCTGCACCTGGCCCATGGCCACGGCGCGCAGGTTCACGAACTCATGCTCCGCATCCATGTTGAAGGTGAACAGGCGGCGGTGCTCCTCGTCGAAGGCGTCGGCCAGGCGGCTGAGGCCCTTGTCCGAGAAGCCGTCCAGGTTGACCGTCATGGGCACTTCGAAGGCCTGGCCGTGATAACGGACATCGATCTCGTAGCTCATGGTGATGTCCGAATCCGAGATCCCGTCGGCGCGCAGCTCGCTGCGGGTCTGTTCGGTCATCTCGTTGAACAGCCGGATCACTTCGGCTTCCGAGGCGGCCGAGCGGCGGGTCGAATAGGACCGGGCCGTTTCGGTGCGCATCCGGGTCGTGGCGTCGCCCAGGGCGCACAGCACCCCCGGCGAGACCGGCGACACGGCGGGCCACGAGCTCATCAGCTTGGCGACGGCGTTGACGTGCAGGGGGCCCGCGCCGCCGAAGCCCATCAGGGCGAAGTCGCGCGGGTCGTAGCCCTGCTGGACCGAGATCATGCGCAGGGCGCCGAACATGTTCTCGTTGACGATGTCGATGATGCCGCGGGCGGCTTCATAGAGATCGATGCCCAGGGCGTCGGCGATGGTCTGCACCGCGGTGCGGGCCGCCTCGCGATCGAGCTTGAACGCCCCGCCCAGGAGGTTCTCGGGCAGGTAGCCCAGCACCACATTGGCGTCGGTCACGGTGGGCAGGACGCCGCCACGGCCGTAGGCCGCGGGGCCCGGCGCCGCGCCCGCCGATTCGGGGCCCACGCGCAGGGCGCGGGTCAGTTCGGGGACCTTGGCGATGGAGCCGCCGCCGGCGCCGACGGTCTTCACGTCCAGGGAGGACGCGCGGACCGACAGGTCGCCGACCTCGGTGGTGCGGACCCGGCGCGGTTCGCCGTTCTCGATCAGGGCCACGTCGGTGGAGGTGCCGCCGACGTCGAGGGTGAGGATGTTCTTCAGGCCGGAGTTCTTGGCCACCCACAGGGCGCCGGTGACGCCGCCGGCGGGGCCGGACATCAGCAGCGAGACGGGGGTGTCCTCGGACTTCTCCGACGACATCAGGCCGCCGTCGGACCGCAGCAGGGCGATGCGGCCCTGCATGTCCATCCCGCGCAGCTTCTCGCGCAGATTGCGCACATAGCGGCCGACGATCGGGCGGACCGCGGCGTTGGCCACGGTGGTCAGGGTGCGCTCGTATTCCTGCATCTCGGGCAGGACCTCGTGCGAGGTGGACACCGGCACGCCGGGGATCACCTCGGCGACCAGCTCGGCCACCCGCTTCTCATGGGCGCCGTTCAGATAGGCGTTCATCAGCGAGATGGTGATGGCCTCGACGCCCTGCGCCTTCAGCAGCTGCAGCTGCTTGCGCACATCGGCCTCGTCGAGGGGGCGCACTTCCGTGCCGGTGGCGTCCATGCGGCCCTTCACCTCGAAGGTGTCCTCGAGCTTGGCGAGGGGCTCGGGCTTGGGCCAGATGATGAACCCGGCCAGGCCGCCGGGGACCAGGGAGCGGGCGATCTGCATCACCTGCTTGTAGCCCTCGCTGGTGATCAGGCCGACCCGCGCGCCCTTGCCTTCAAGCACGGCGTTGGTGGCCACGGTCGTGCCGTGCAGGAAGACTTCGATTTCCGACGCCTTGACGTCCGCGTCCGCGCAGATCGCGTTGACGCCGTTCATGACGCCTTCGGAGCTGTCATGCGGGGTCGACGGTGTCTTGTGGCGCCAGAAGCGTCCGGTCTCTTCGTGAAGAAGCAGAAGATCGGTGAACGTTCCCCCGACATCCACGCCCAACCTATAAGCCATGATCCAGGGTCCTCCGGGCGTCGTTCGTCGATCGCCCTAAACAGATTGTATGCAAAAGCATTCTTGATTGGCAGGGCTACGGATTGTCAATCTCGCATGCTGGGCGGCGTTGTATACGATACGTCCGAAATCGGCGAGACGCGATCAGCGCCGAAATCGAGCGGCCTGAGGCGGGCATCCGCCTGGCGGACAGGAAACCAAAGGCGAGGGTCCAAACGGCGGAACCCTCCTCTAGCGTGCCTCCAACCACTCCTCTGCCGGTCTGCCTCGGAGCGATCAAGATGAATATCAGCACAAAATCGTTCGAACCCAAAACGCCGGGCGCCCGGGCCTTCGCGGGGGCCGGCCAGGCCAAGCGCATGCTGATCGGCGGCGACTGGGTCGCGGCCGCGTCCGGCGAGACCTTCCCCACCCACGACCCCGCCACCGGCGGCGTCCTGGCGCAGATCCCCCGGGGCGGCGCCGAGGATGTCGACCGCGCCGTCAAGGCCGCCCGCCGCGCCTTCACCACCGGCCCGTGGGCGACCATGACCCCCATGGACCGGGCGCAGATCCTGTGGCGCATCGCCGACCTCTTCGAGGCCAACATCGACGAGCTGGCCGAGCTGGAGACCATGGACCAGGGCAAGCCGCTCTATGTCGGCCGCTGGGCCGAGATCCCCGGCGCCATCGGCCAGTTCCGCTTCTTCGCCGGCCAGGCCATGGCCATCGAGGGCGCCACCATCGACACCTCGATCAACTACCAGCCCCCCGGCAAGCAGGTGTCCGCCTGGACCCTGCGCGAGCCCATCGGCGTGGTCGGCGCCATCGTGCCCTGGAACTCGCCGATTGTGCTCACCGCGATGAAGCTGGCGCCGGCCCTGGCGGCCGGCTGCACCGTGGTGCTGAAGCCGGCCGAGGACACCTCGCTCACCGCCCTGCGCATGGGCGAGCTGATGCTCGAGGCGGGCCTGCCCGAGGGCGTGCTGAACATCGTCACCGGTTACGGGACCGAGGCCGGCGCCGCCCTGGTGGCCCACATGGACGTCGACAAGATCGCCTTCACCGGCTCTACGGCCACCGGCCGCGCGGTGCTGCAGGGCGCCCAGGGCAACCTCAAGAAGGTGACCCTTGAGCTGGGCGGCAAGTCGCCGACCATCATCCTGCCGGACGCCGACCTGGAGGGCGCCATCGCCGGCGCCGCCAATGCGGTGTTCTTCAACGGCGGCCAGGTGTGCGTCGCCGGCACCCGGCTGTTCGCCCACCGCTCGGTCTATGACGCCGTCGTCGAGGGGGTCGTCGCCCAGGCCAAGGGCATCAAGCTCGGCCACGGGCTCGACTCCGACACCCAGATGGGGCCGCTGGTCTCGCGCAAGCACGCCGACCGGGTGTCCGGCCACCTGGCCGGCGCGCGCGAGGCGGGGGCCAACGTCCTCACCGGCGGCGATCGCCAGGCCGGCGACGACCACGCCTTCATGCAGCCCACGGTGATCTCCGGCGTCACCGGGGACATGGCCATCGTCAGGGAAGAGGTGTTCGGCCCGGTGCTGGTGGTGCAGCCCTTCGACGACACCGAAGAGCTGGTCGCCATGGCCAACGACACCGACTACGGCCTCGCCGCCAGCATCTGGACCAACGACCTCAGCCAGGCCCACCGCCTGTCCCGCCGCATCCGCGCGGGCACGGTGTGGATCAACTGCCACCTGATGTTCGACCCCAGCCTGCCCATCGGCGGCATGAAACAGTCCGGCTGGGGCCGCGATTCCGGCCGGGTGGCGATGGACAACTATCTGGAATGGAAAACCGTCTGCGCGGTGGTCTGAGATGGCCGGCGTCCACAAGCTGAACGGCAAGATCGGCTACTATGACGCCGATGGCGTCGAGACCGGCCGCGAGTGGTTCTGGCGCACCCGCGAGGGCGCGTTCAACACCCTGCGGGCCTTCTGCGAGATGGACCGCGTGCCGCTCACCCGCGACGTCACCCTGGCCATGGACGCGGCCATGCGGCCCACCGACGGCTTCGTCCGCCTGACGCAGCACGGCCGGGTCACCGGCTCCAGCTGGTTCCTGGTGGAGGACGACGCCATCGTCTGCGAAGCCCAGGTCGCCGGCGTCGGCCGGGTGTCCCAGCGGCTGCCCACCCAGGGCCGGCTGCCATACCTCGGCCTGCACCCCCTGGCCGGCGACGGCCTGGCGGCGGTCTGGCGCGGGACCGACGCCCCCGGCCAGTTCCGCACCCTCGACGCCGTCTCCAACTCCGCCTCCCCCGACGGCGAGAAGGGACTGATCGCCACCCCCAGCAGCATCGACGTGTCCTACGTGGGCGAGGAAGAGGTCACCGTCGCCGCCGGGACCTTCAGGGCCCACCGCTTCGGCCTGCGCTGGCGCACCTTCTGGCCGGTGGCCGACCTGTGGACCCACGGCGACGACCACCTGTTCCTGCGCCTGGCCTGGACCTTCAACCAGAGCAACTACGAGCTGCTGGAGTGGGACCAGGGGTAGCGCCTGCGTTACAACCAAAAATGTTCGTCATCCTGGGGCGCGCTCTTGCGCGAACCCGGGATCCAGCAGCGAAGACCTTACCGTGCGGCGCGGACAGCGTGGAGCTGCTGGGTCCTGGATGAGTCCGCTTCGCGGCTCTCCAGGATGACGAACCTTTTGGGGCGGTGACGGGGGCCTACGCCCCGTACCGCGCCGCCGGGCGCCGGTTCAGCAGTTGCGGCATCAGCTTGGCCCGCGCCCGCATCAGCGCTTCGAAGTCGGCCTCGTCGTGCAGCGAGGGGATGGTCACCTGCTCGCCCCGGTCCAGCCCGGCCAGGGCCGCGTCCACCAGGTCGCCCGGCGTCATGAGCTTTTCGGGATCGAGGTGGTCCATGGTGACGCCGGCGCGCTCGAAGAACTCGGTCCGGGTCAGGCCCGGCATCATCAGCTGCAACCGCACGCCGCTGCCGGCGATATCCAGGTTCAGGGCCTCGGTCAGATACTGGACGTAGGCCTTGGTCGCGCCATAGACGGGCGGGGTCATCTCCGGCGAGAACGACACCACCGAGCCGACATTGACGATGGCGCCCGATCCGCGCGGGACGAAGGCGGCCAGGGCGGCGATGGTCAGGCGCGTCAGGGCCAGGACGTTCAGGTCGAGAACCGCGCCGAGATCCTCCGGCGCCGTGGCGACGAACGTTCCGGCCCTGGCCATGCCGGCGTTGTTGACCAGCATGACGATGGCCGGATCCTCGCGCAGCCGCCGCTCGACCCGGGCCAGGTCCGCCGCGTCGGTGAGGTCGGCGGCCAGCGCCTCGACCTGGCGGCCGCTGCTCGCGCTCAGCTCGGCCGCCATGGCCTCCAGCCGCGCTTCGTCGCGGGACACGAGGATGATGTCGTGGCCGCGCCGGGCCAGGCGGTCGGCATAGGCGGCGCCGATGCCGCTGGAGGCGCCGGTGACGAGGGCGATGTTGGCAGTTGCGACGGACATGGGGGGCTCCGGGTTTCAGGGGGCGGTGAAGGCGACGTCGTCGGGCCAGCCTGTGAAGGCCGCCTTGATCTTGGCGATGTCGCCGTCGAAACGGATGTTCAGGGCCTGAAGGGGAGAGCCCCCATCGGCGGCGGTATGGCCATCGCCATGGGTGTCGACGAAGACCACGGCGTCGCCGGCCACCGCGTGGACCTCGCGGCGCTCGCCGCCGCTGACCCCCACCTTCAGCCCGCCGCCCAGCACGATCTGGATGCCGCCGTGATCCTTGGCGACGTGAAAGTCCTGCGACCATCCGGCGACCCCGGTGATCATGGTGTGGAAACCGGCGTTGGCCACGGCGGCCCCGCCGAGCGCCTGGGCGCTGTTGGCCAGGGTCAGCTCGGCGCAGTAGGAGCGGGCGTCCGGGCCGGCGTAGATCAGGTAGACGGTCATGGAAGCTCCTGGACGGGCGAGGGCGAGGGGCGGGCCGCCCGATAGGCGGCGCCGATGGACCGGGCGGCCTCCTGCAGCAGCGGCAGGTAGGTCTCCCGCAGGTCTGCGAGGGCCAGGGCGCGGCGGTAGAATCCCATGTTGAGGGCGCCGATGCAGTCGCGGCCCGCCATCACCGGCGCCGAGGCGGCCGCATAGGGGAACTCCGGAGCGCCTATGTAGGCGAAGCCCTCGTCCTTGATCTGGGCCAGGCGCGAGCCCAGCGTCCGTCCATGGATGATTTCGTCCAGGGTTACGTTGAGGCTGTCCAGCAGGGCCTGGCGCCGGCGCCGCGACGAGTAGGCCAGCACTACCCAGCCGTAGGTTCCCCGCAGCAGGTTGTAGCGGTTGCCGGTGAACACCCGCGGCTCGGCGAAGGGGCTCTGCAGGTCGGTGGCCGCGCGCACCCGCATGGTCATGCCGTCCAGGGTGATCAGCCGCACCGGCCACTGGATCTGCTCGGCGAGGGCCGCCAGGGTCGGCTCGGCGACCTCGGTCACCCAGTCCGCCTCCCGGAAACCGGCGGACAGCAGCAGGGCGCGCGACCGCATCCAGTAGCGGTTGTTGTCCGACGAGCGGCTGAGATAGCCGGCAGCGACCAGGGTCTCCAGCATGCGGTAGGTGGTGCCCCGAGGCACCCCGCTGGCCTCCGCCGCCTCCCTCAGGGTCAGGCCGCCCACGGGGCCGAACGCCTCGAGGATGGTCAGGGCGCGGACCACGGACTGGATCGTCGCGGTCCGCCGCGGCTCTGGCGGATCTTGCATGGGCTACCTCCAGCGCCCCTGGCAGCAATGCGCAAGCCGCTTTTAGCAGGAGGACGCCTCGCGGCGCGCCCCCGTCACCGTCCCGTCAGAACTTCGACGAGACCGTCAGACCCACGCGGCGGCCCTCGCCGAGATAGACTTCCGGTATGTTGTAGGTGCCCGGCTGCCCGTCGCGGAACGGCTGGTTGATGGAGTTGGACACGAAGGTCTTGTCGAACAGGTTGGTGGCGAACAGCACCACGCTCAGCTGGTCGTTGTCCACGCCGACACGGACGTTCGTCAGGGTCCGCCCCGCCACCTTCGTGGTGTTGATCAGGTTGGTGTAGAAATCGCCCTGGTAGTTGACGTCGACGCGGGCGGCCAGCTTCCAGTCGCCCCGGAGCGGCATGCCCGCGGTGGCGTGCAGGTTCCAGGAGGTCTTCACCGAGCGCACCGGACGCTTGCCTTCGACGGTGGGGATCAGGCGCGTGGCGCCGTTGGCCTGCACCACCGGGACGATCGTGCAGGCGCTGTTGCTCACCGTGCCGCAGCGACCGCCGCCGCCGGCCGGTACGGCGCCGGCGCCGGTGCTCGACTGCGAGGTGTCGTAGGTTCCGGCCTGCAGTTCGGGATCGGAATAGCTGAAGCTGCCGCCGACGGTGACGTAGTCGTTGAAGGTCCAGTCGGCCTGGGTCTCGAAGCCCTTCACCTTCAGGTCGCCGGCATTGCGGATGATCGCCGCCAGGGCGGTGGTCGGCGGGACGTTGGCGTTGGCGGTGTAGGAGGTCACCTGGGCGTTGGTCCAGTCGGTGTAGAAGGCCGAGGCGTTCAGAAGCAGTCGGCGCTCGAACAGGCGACTCTTGAACCCGACCTCATAGGTCCAGTTGGACTCCTCATCATAGGCGACTTCGTCGGGGAGGATGCCCGTGGCGCTGGGCACGCTGCCGGTGTTGAAGCCGCCCGAGTGGACCCCCTTGGCCGCCGAGGCATAGAGGAAGACGTCCGGCGTCGCCTGCCAGTCGACGGTGAAGCGGGGCGTGAAGCTGCGGAAGGTGGCCCGATAGACCGGCAGGGTCGCGTTCACCACCGGGAATAAAGCGCCGAGGTTGGTCGAGTCGTTGATCGGGGCCGGCACGCCGCCGACGGTGCCGAACACCTGGGCGCGTTTGCGGTCGACGTTGTAGCGCGCCTCCACCGCCACCCGCAGGGTGTCGGTCAGCTTGTAGCCCAGCGAGCCGAACAGGGATTCCGCGCGCGTGCTGGAATCTGAATAGCTTGTGTAGAGCCCCGCGTCCTCGGCGCCGGGGTCGGCCAACCGCCGGTTCGCCTGAAGGCCGTTGAGCGGTCCGAAGCCGGCCGGGACGCCGGCCAGAATCTGGATCGTGTTGTCGGTCGCGGCGAGGCCATTGGTGTCGACGGCCGCGCCCAGGCCGGCCAGGGGAATTTTCGAGTCGAAATAGAAGCCGCCGAACATCCACTGGAAGCGCGCGTCGTCGTTCGACTGGATGCGGAGTTCCTGGCTGTAGGTCTCGACCCGCTCCGTCGAGGTGGAGACGACGTTTTCGACGATGGTCCGGGTGTACGGGATCAGGGACATGACGGCGCCGTTCACCGTCACCGGCACGCCGACGCAGGCCGCCCCGCTGCAGACCCCCATCCGGTTGCCGAGAGAGCCGTCGGTGTCGTTGAAGGTGCGATTGGTGGCGCGGGTGACGCCACTGACGCTGATGATAGAGAAGTGGTCGAACTTGTATTCGAGGTCGAGGGAGATCTGCGCCGCCCGGGCGATGGTGTCCGATATATTGGAAATCGCGCTCACCTCGCGCGCCGCCAGGGCGCCGCAGAACAGGGTCGGCGCGCCGGTCTGACGCACGGCGGTCTGGGTGGTCGTATCGGTGGTTGAGATATTGGCCAGGCTGACGCCGCAATTGTTGGCCGATATCGGGAGGTTGTAGCTGGGGGATGCTTCGGTCTCGGACCGGGTGGCGAAACCCTTCAGCCTCGCGGTGAACCGCTCGTTGGGCGTGAACTCCAACGAGCCGCTGACGCCCATCTTGTTGTAGCCGCCGAGGTTGTCGTCCGGTGCGCCGGAATTCTTGCCGTAGCCGTCATAGGTCAGGTAGCCGGCGGCGATCCGGCCGTAGAGCTTGTCCTCGACGATCGGCCCGGTCACGCTGCCGCGGAAGCGGTAGTCCTTGTCGGTCCCGACGGTGCCGGAGACGCTGCCCCCGAAGGTGCGCGACGGATCCTGGGTGCTGATGCCCACCGCGCCGGCGAAGGTGGAGCGGCCGTAGATGGCCGACTGCGGGCCCTTGGCGATGTCGATCTGGCCGACATCGAGGATCGAGATGATGTCGAGGGTGTTGCGGCTGGTCTGGTAGATGCCGTCGATGAAGGTGCCGGTCTGCGGCTCGGTGTTGAGGTCGTTGGCGGTGTTCGCCGGCGCGATGCCGCGCAGGAAGATGGCGAGGAACGTGCCGCCTGAAATCGAGGTGATCGCCAGCCCCGGCGTGTTGGAGCCGAGATCGTTCAGGTTGGTGATGTTGCGCTCCTCCAGATCCTTGGAGGAGTAGGCGGTGATCGCGATCGGGACGGTCTGGATGTTCTCAGAGCGCTTGCGCGCGGTGACGATGACGTCCGTCAGCACGACGCCGGCGCCCGCCGCCGGGCGCGCGGCCTCCTGGGCGGAGGCGACCGCCGGCGCAGCGACGGCGATCAGGGCGGTGGCCGACAATATCGCCGTCGAGCTCCGCATGGCGTTCTTGAATGTCTTCATGACTAACCCCCCGCTGAACATTGATTGGCGCCTGTCGGCCGAAAGGCTCTTCGGCCTCCATGCGCATTCGCGCGACATCCCCGAGTATCGGTTCAGATCAGGTTGAATTGGGACACAGAGTTGACGGGACGGGGACACACAAAGGACACTTTTCGCCGAAATTCGTCCGCTGCGTCCGTAAGGCGGACATCGGGGCCGAAAGATCCGGTTTGCGTCCCCCTCCGCGTAGCGGATACCTTCGGCCCAGGCCCCTGGTGGGGCCAGGGCGCCCATGTTTGTGTTCGCGCCGGAAATTCGTCCTACGCTCCGAGGGGCCGACCGCCATGTCCGCGCAGATGCTCAATACCTTTCAACAGCTTGTCCACCCGGTGCTGCCGGCGGCCAATGCCGACGAGGCGTCGCGTCAGGAGTTCACCAAGAGCTTGAAGGGCTTCGTCCAGGGGCCGCTCCTGGCGGGCCTGGGGCCGGTCTTCTCGGCGCGGGTGTCCAAGGCCTTCGAGGCCGAGCACGGCCGCCCGCCCAAGGATCGCCAGGACATCCGCAAGGGCATGGTCAAGGACCTGTATTTCCAACACTACGCCTCCACCAACCGGATCGCCCAGGAACTGCTGTGGGAGTCGGTCAATGTCACCGTCGAGCGCCAGCTGCCGGATCTGCTCGACCAGGCCCGCGCCCTGTCCGCCCAGGCGACCGCCAAGCTCGACATTCCCGAGGGCTTCGAGACCCCGCGCTATGTCACCGCCCTGGACATCCACTGCATGCCGGGGGGCTATGCGTCTGAGGTGACCAGCCAGGACATCGCCGCCGGCGCCCTCTACGACCGCGGCGTCTACCTCTACGCCATGGGCTATATGGGCCCGTTCAACGACGACATGGGCCGCTCGGTCTGCAACTACATCAAGCGCCGGCTGGGGGACTTCAAGCCCAAGCGGATTCTCGACATGGGCTGCACGGTGGGTCACTCGACCCTGCCGTTCAAGGAGATGTTCCCCGACGCCGAGGTGTGGGGCATCGACGTGGCCGCGCCCTGCGTCCGCTACGCCCACGCCCGCGCCGCGGGCCTCGGGCAGGAAGTCAACTTCGCCCAGATGAACGCCGAGCACACCAGCTTCCCGGACGGCCATTTCGACCTGATCGTCAGCCACATCCTGCTGCACGAGACCTCCGGCAAGGCGATGCCGCGCATCTTCAAGGAGTGCCACCGCCTGCTCGCCCCCGGCGGCTACATGATCCACGCCGACCTGCCGCCCTTCGACCTGATGGACCCCTTCACCCAGTTCATCCTCGACAACGAGACCTGGTACAACAACGAGCCCTTCTGGGGCGCCATGCGCGACACCGACCAGGTGGAGCTGGCCAGGAAGGCTGGCTTCGCGGCCGAGGACATCAGGTTCGACACGGCGCCGATGGCGGTGATGGAATTCGCCGCGGGCGCCGCCGCCGGTTACAGCGACGACGCCGCCACGGCGGTGGCCGACCGTGAGTTCACCGCCGGCGAATACGCGCCCGGCGGCGGCTGGGAAGTCCTGATCGCCAAGAAGCCCGCCTGAGGAGCCCGCCATGACCGCCCAGACCACCGCCGAGCGGCCCCACGTCATCCGGGACGCCAAGGGCAAGCGCCCGCAGTTCTACGAAGCGCCGGGCATGGACCAGGCGATGTCGATGATCATGGTCCTGGCCAATGAGCTCAGTGTCGTGCGCGACCGGCTGGACCTGATCGAGCGGGCCTCGGCCAAGCGCGGCGTCGACCTGGCCGCCGACATCGAGACCCTGGAGCTCGACCAGGCGGCCCTGGAGGAGCGCGAGGCGCGCCGTCAGGACTTCCTCGGGCGGCTGTTCTACCTGCTGCGCAAAGACGCCGCCGAGGCCGCCCAGGCCGACACCAGCGAGCGCTTCCGCTCGGTGATCGAAGAGGTCGCCGAGGGCTGACCGGGCGCGGCCAGGCCCGCCCCTGGTTCCTCATCGCCGTCCGTTCCGAAGGGGCGTCCGGCTCTAAGGGTTTGACATGCAGGCTTCATCGCTGGTGCGCGGCGCGCTGTTCGTCGCCGATGTCGAGCGCTCGACGCGCTTCTACAATGCCCTGGGCCTGACCGAGGTCTATTTCGAGGGGCGTATCGACGACCCCTCCTCGCCGGCGGTGCTGGCGGTGGACCCCGGCAGCCGGCTGCGCGCGCGCATCCTCAAGCAACCGGGATCGCCCAACTTCGGCATGGTCGGCCTGTTCGAGCTGAGCGCGCCCCAGCCCGAGCCGCTGCCCGCCTCGCCCAGCGGCGCCCCCCGAATCGGCGAGGTCGCCCTGGTCTTCTATGTCGCCGATATGAAGGCGGCCCTGACCGCGTTGCGCGCGCTGGGGGCCACCTGGTCGCCGCCGCCGGTCCTTTTCCGCCTCGGCCACCTCGAACAGCTCGAAACATGCTTGCGTGATCCCGACGGGGTGTTGATCAATCTGATAGAGGCGGATCCGGCGCAGCAGAATCGGACGGCGCCCGACGTGGCCTTCATGCCAATGAACTGATCCAGCAGGAGCCTTCCATGCGCGCGCACCTCTTCGGCAAGACGGCCGCTGGCCTCGCCGCCCTGGCCCTGGCCCTGTCGGTCGGGGCCTGCGGCGAGAAGGCCGAGAAGACGGCCGCCGCCGGCCCCGCCGGAGACTCCGCCGGCCTCGCCCGGGCCCAGGCGGTCATCGACCAGTACAAGGCCAAGCCGGCCTTCGTCCCGCCGGGCGAGGCCTTCGACGCCCGCGCCTGCGCCAAGGGCAAGTCGGTGGTCGCCATTCCCAACACCAGCGCCAATCCCTTCGTGAAGGGGATCATCGACCGCTCGGCCATCGCCGCCGAGCCCCTCGGCGTCAAATGGACCGAATGGCAGAACCAGGGCCAGCCCAGCCAGTGGGTTCAGGGGGTCGAGAGCGCGATCCGCACCAAGGCCGACGCGGTGGACCTGCCGTCCGGCATCGATCCCAACACCATCGAGCCCCAGATCAAGGCGGCCCAGGCGGCGGGGGTCAAGGTCATGACCTCGCACTTCTATGATCCTTCGCAGGCGCAGAACCCGCTGCTGTCCAGCAACCTCACCGTCAGCTTCGCCACCGCCGGCAAGATCCTGGCGGACTGGGCGACGGTGAGCAGCGGCGGCAAGGCCAACATCATCCTCATCGTCTCGGACGAGGTCCCGCCCACCGGCCCCCTGGTCAAGGGCTTTAAGGACGAGCTGGCCGCCAACTGCCCGCAGTGCAAGGTCTCCAAGGAGGTCAATGTCGGCGTCACCGAATGGGCCACCAAGATCCAGCCCTCGGTGCAGACGGCCCTGCTGGCCGACGGCGAGATCAACTTCATCATCCCCATCTATGACAGCATGACCCAGTTCGTGCTGCCGGCCATCAAGCTCACCGGCAAGCAGGGCAAGGTGAAGATCGCCACCTTCAACGGCACCCCCTTCGTCCTGGACGAGGTGCGGCGCGGCAATGTCGAGATGGATATCGGCGAGAGTGTTGACTGGATCGCCTACGCCACCGTGGACGGCCATGTCCGCGACCTGTGCGGCCTGCCGTCGCCCAAGGCGCTCAACGTGCCCTTCTACATCTTCGACAAGTCCAACGTCGCCGAGGCCGGCGAGCCGGCCGACTACGCCAAGGGCTATGGCGACGCCTACATCACCGGCTTCCGCAAACTGTGGATGCTGCCCTGACCGGGCCCGCGCCCATCCTCAGCCTGCGCAACCTGTCCAAGACCTTCGGCGGGACGCGGGTGCTGGACCGGGTCGCCCTGTCGGTGGGGCCGGGGGAGGTGCGCGGCCTGCTGGGCAAGAACGGGTCGGGCAAGTCGACCCTGGTCAAGGTCCTGGCCGGCTTCCATCCGCCCGACCCGGGCGCCGAGCTGCTGCTCAACGGCCAGGCCGTGCCCCTGCCGCTCGCAGCCGGCGCCTTTCGCCGGCACGGGCTCAGTTTCGTCCACCAGAACCTCGGCCTGATCCCGTCGCTGACGGTTCTCGAGAACCTGGTCATCGGCGATCTGGTCGAGGGCCGGTTCGGGGCGGTGAACTGGGGGCGCAAGCGGGCGGAGGGGCAGGGGGCCCTGGACCGCTTCGGGGTGGCCCTGGACCTGCGTCATCGGGTGGACGAACTGTCGCCGGTGGAGCGCGCCCTGCTGGCCATCGTGCGGGCCTTCGAGGCCTTGCGCGCCGCCCGCGAGGACCACGGCCACGCTGGGGTGCTGGTGCTCGACGAACCCACGCCCTTTCTGCCCCGCGAAGGCGTGGCCAAGCTGTTCGCCCTGGTCCGCCAGGGGGCGGCGCAGGGCTCGGGCGTGATCTTCATCTCCCATGACGTGGACGAGGTCATGGAGATCACCGACCACATCACCGTGCTGCGCGACGGGGTGGTCGCCGCCGACCTGGTCACCGCGCAGACCACGGACGCCGAGGTGATCGAGGCCATCGTCGGTCGCCGGGTGGCCCGCGCCGGGGTCGTCGCCCGCAGCCAGACGGCGACCACCCATGCCCCGTATCTCCGGTTGGCCGGCGTCAGCGGCCGCGCGGTGCGCGATGTGTCCCTTCAGGTCGGCCGCGGCGAGGTGGTCGGCCTCACCGGCCTGCTCGGCTCGGGCTACGAGGAAATCCCCTACCTGGTCTTCGGCGCCCGACCGGCGGCCGCGGGCCGGATGGACCTGGGCGAGACCCGCGACATCGCGCTGGAGGGCGCCTCCCCCGCGGTCAGCATCGCCCGGGGCATGGGCCTGCTGCCCGCCGACCGCCCCGGCGCCAGCGCGGTGGAATCCCTGCCCATGGTCGACAACCTGTTCCTGCCCAGCCTCGACCGGTTCTTCGGCCGCAAGGCGCTGAATCGCGGGGCCATGATCCGCGAGGCGCGGGAGCTGGGCCAGACCTTCGACGTGCGCCCCAACGATCCCCACGCGACCCTCTCGTCCCTGTCGGGGGGCAACGCCCAGAAGGTGTTGATCGCCCGCTGGATGAGCCGCGACCCCAGCCTGCTGCTGCTCGACGAGCCGACCCAGGGCGTCGATGTCGGCGCCCGCGAGCAGATCTTCGCCGCCATCCGGGCCGCCGCCGCCCAGGGCGTGGCGGTGATCTGCGCCTCCTCCGACTATGAGCAACTGGCCGAGATCTGCGACCGGGTTCTGGTCTTCTCGCGCGGGCGCATCACCGCCACCCTCGACGGCGGCCAGCTGACCAAGGACGGGATCGCCGAGGCCTGCTACGCCAGCGCCCGGGGCGAGGCGGCTGCGCTGGCGCCCCAGATCGACGAGGACCGCCCTTGACCACGCAGACCCTTCCCGAACGGCGGCGCCTGGACTGGCGGCGGCCGGCCGAGCGCTTCGCCCTGATCGGCGTCTGGCTGGCCCTGATCGCCGGCTTCGGCGTGGCCATGCCCCAGACCTTCCTCAGCTGGGGCAACTTCTCGGTGATGTTCGCGTCCTATGCCCCCGGCGCCCTGCTGGCCCTGGCCATCATCATCCCCATCACCGCCGGCGATTTCGACCTGTCGGTGGGCGCCACCCTGACCCTGTCCGCCTGCATCGTCGGCGTGCTCAATGTTCTGCATGGCCTGCCCATCGGCGCCGTGATGGCCATCGCCCTGGCCGCTGGCCTGCTGGTGGGGGCGGTCAACGCCTTCTTCATCGTGGTCTTCCGCATCCCGTCCCTGGTGGTGACCCTGGGCACCACCTCCCTGCTCACCGGCCTGGTGCAGTGGATGACCAATTCCTCGACCATCGGCGGGGTGTCCCCCTGGCTGGTGGAGGTGGTGGTGGGCGGCCGGCTGCTGGGGGTGCCCTTCGCCTTCTACTATGTGCTGATCGCCGCCCTGGCCCTCTGGTACGTGTTCGAGCTGACCCCCGTGGGCCGCCGCCTGCTGTTCGTGGGCCGCGGCCGCGAGGTGGCCCGGCTGAACGGCGTCGGGGTCGGCCGGGTGCGGGCCGGATCGCTGATCGCCTCGGGCGGCATCGCCGCGGCGGCCGGCCTGATGTACGCCGGCGCCCTCGGCTCCGCCGATCCGACCTCGGGCCAGAGCTTCCTGCTGCCCGCCTTCGCCGCCGCCTATCTCGGCGCCACCACCATCGTGCCCGGCCGCTTCAACCCCCTGGGGGCCGTGGTCGCGGTCTATTTCCTGGCCACCGGCATCACCGGCCTGACCATGCTGGGCGTGCCCCTGTGGGTGACCAATGTCTTCAACGGCGGCGCCCTGATCCTGGCGGTGACCGTTTCGCAACTGACCCGCGGCCGCGAGGCGCCCGACCTGGGCTAGCGGCGGTGTCCGACAGTTGGATGGCGCGCCCCTGGCGCCCTTGCCAGCGGGGCGGCGGCCACGCCCATATCCGTTTTTCGTCACGAGGACTGGGTCATGAGCGCAACGGTTGAGGCGGACGCCCCCGCGGGCGTGATCGCCGCCCTGACGGCGGCCGTGGGCGGCGGCGCCGTGCTGACCGGCGAGGCGATGGCGCCCTACATCACCGACGTCTACCGGCGGCTGGAGACGCCCCTGGCGGTGGCGCGCCCGGATAGCGTCGCGGCGCTTCAGGCGGTGGTGCGCGCGGCGTCCGCCGCCGGCCTGGCCATGTTCCCCCGCGGCGGCGGCGCCTCCTATACCGACGGCTACCTGCCCAACACCCCCCGCTCCGTGATCATCGACACGGGGCTGCTCAACCGCATCGTCGAGATCAACCAGGTCGACGCCTACGTCACCGTCGAGGCTGGCGTCACCTGGGCCCAGCTCAAGGCCGCCCTCGATCCGCTCGGCCTGCGCACGCCCTTCTTCGGCCCCTTCTCGGGCTTCGCCGCCACCATCGGCGGATCCATGTCCCAGAACGCCCTCAGCCACGGCTCCGGCGCGCACGGCATCAGCGCCCAGTCCCTGCAGGGGCTGGAGGTTGTCCTCGCCTCGGGGGAGCTGATCGCCACCGGGACGCAGGCCCGGGGCTCGACCCCGCACCTGCGCTTCTATGGGCCCGATCTGGCCGGCCTGTTCACCGGGGACTGCGGCGCCCTCGGCGTCAAGGCGCGGATCACCCTGCCGCTGCTGCGCGCCAAGCCCGCCCATCTCACCGCCTCCTTCGGGTTCGCCACCCTCGCCGACATGGCCGACGCCATGCGCCAGGCGGCCCTGGAACAGCTGGAGGACGAGCACTTCGCCATCGACGCGGCCCTGTCGCAGGGTCAGATCGCCAAGCAGGGCAATGCCGGGGCGATGTTCGGCATGGCCAAGGCGGTGATGGCGTCGTCTCCCAATGTCGTCGCCGGCGTCCTGCAGCTGGTCAAGATGGGGTTGGCAGGGACCCGGGCGTTGAAGAACAACCAGTTCATGGTCCACTTCATTGTCGAGGGGGTCAGCGACGTGGAGACCAGGGCCAAGCTTGGCCGGCTGCGGCAGCTGATGGCCGCCGGCTCCGAGATCCCCAACACCATTCCCACCGTCGTGCGCGGCATGCCCTTCGCGCCCCTGTTCAACACCCTCGGGCCGAAGGGAGAGCGATGGGCGCCGCTGCACGGCGTGCTGGCCCATTCGAAGGTGGCGGCGTTCCACGACGCCCTGATGGCCTTCTACGCCGAGCGCCGCGAGCCCATGGAGCGGCTCGGCGTTTGGCACGGCGGCATGTTCTCGAATGTCGGCGCGTCGGGCTTCCTCTACGAGGTCGCCCACTACTGGCCGGGCCCGCCCACCGCCTACCACAGGGCGGCGGTGCCGGCCGACTATCTGGCGACCCTGCCGACCTATGCCGAGGACCCGGCCGCGGCCGATCTCGTCGAGGAGATCCGCCTGGGCATCATCGATCTCTACAGCCGGTTCGGCGCCGGTCACTTCCAGATCGGCCGTGTCTATCCCTATGGCGCGGCGCTGGCGCCCGAGACCCTGGCGGTGATCAGGGCGCTGAAGGCCGCCGTCGATCCGAAGGGCCTGATGAACCCGGGGGCCCTGGGGCTGTAGCGCCTCAGGCCGCCGCGCCGCGGTTCGGGCTGAGGCGCATCACCACGCCCTTGGCGTCCGGCGGGGCCTCATGCACGGCCAGGGCGGCCGATATGGCGCGGGCCGATTGCGTCAGCGACGGCACGAACTGCTCCACCGCCTTGGGCATCTTCAGCGACGCCGAGAAGAAGATCACCGACAGGGTGCCCACCAGCCGGTCCCCGTCGAACACCGGGGCGGCGATGGACGAGGTCTTGCCGGGGTTCTCCGTATAGAGGTTGCGGCCCTTGGTGGCGTAGCCGTGCTCGCGGATCAGCTCGATCATCTCGCCGGACTCGAACTGCGGCAGGACATCCGCCCCGAAGGGCCCGCCCTCCATGCGCAGCCCTTCCAGCACCGTCTCCCGCTCGATCTGCGAGCAATAGGCCATGTAGACCCGCCCACTGGCGCATTCGAGCAGGGGCAGGGTGTAGCCTGGATAGTAGTTGGAGAAGGTCAGGGAGGTCAGGGAATGGGTGGAATCGCGCACCATCATCTTCTGGCCCACCCGGGTGCACAGGGACACCGGCCACGAGATCTGGCGGGTCAGCTCCACCAGGTGCGGCCGGGCCGCGGTGACCAGGTGGTCGTCGGTCTGGAAGCCGTGCGACAGGGTGTGGACCAGGGCGGTCGGCCGGTAGCGCTTGCGCCCCGGCTCGCGCTCGATCAGCCCCTCCACCTGCAAGGTCTGCACGATCCGGCAGGCCGTGGGGTAGGGCACCTTGATCTCGGTGGCGATGTCCATCAGCGTCAGGGCGCCGTGGCGGTTGATGGCCTGCAGGACCGCGATGGAGCGGGTGACCGCCCGTATGGGGACACCCTTTTCCATCTAGATCACTCCGCGGCTCTTCAGATCGGCCATCGCGTCGGTGTCGATGCCCAGCAGGCCTCCGTAGATCTCATCGTTCTGCTCGCCGATGGTCTGGGGCGCGATCGACCTGACCGAGCCCGGAGTCACCGACAGCTTGGGGAAGACATTCTGCATCTTCAGATTCTTCCACTTCGGATGCGGTACGTCGATGATGGATTCACGCGCCTTGAAGTGCGGGTCCTCCAGCATCTCCGGAGCCCGGTAGATCTTGCCGGCGGGAACGCCGTATTTGATCATCAGCGCCTCCAGGGCATCGATGGTCAGGGTCTTGGTCCAGTCCTCGATCAACGCGTCCAGTTGCTTCTGGTTCTGGCCGCGGGCGACGTGGTTGACGTAGCGGGGATCCTTGGCCAGTTCCGGCTGGCCCATGGCCTCGCACAGGCGGGCGAAGACCGTGTCCTGGTTGGCCCCGATCAGATACTCGCCGTCCAGGCAGCGGTAGACGTTGGACGGCGCGATGCCCGGCAGGACCGAGCCCGAGCGCTCACGGATGTAGCCGGTGACGCTGTAGTCGGGGATCATGCTTTCCATCAGCTGCAGGACCCCCTCGTAGAGCGAGGAGTCCACCACCTGCCCCTGGCCGGTCTGGTCGCGATGGCGGAGCGCCGCCAGGGCGCCCAGGCAGCCGTAGGTCGCCGCCATGGCGTCGCCCACCGAAATGCCCATCCGCGAGGGCGCCCGGTCGGGATCTCCGACGATAAAGCGCCAGCCGCCCATGGCCTCGCCGATGCCGCCGAACCCGGCGCGGTCGGAATAGGGGCCGGTCTGGCCGTAGCCGGACACGCGGATGATGATCAGGTCGGGCTTCATCTCCAGAAGCTTGTCGGGCCCGAGGTTCCAGCCCTCCAGGGTGCCGGGGCGGAAGTTCTCGAGCACGATGTCGGCGGTGGCGATCAGCTTGCGGACCAGTTCCTGGCCCTCGGCGACGCGCAGGTTGGCGCTGACGGACTTCTTGTTGCGGGCCACGACTTCCCACCACAGGGTCTCGTCGCCGCGACCCCAGTCGCGCATGGGATCACCCTTGCCGGGGGGCTCCACCTTGATGACCTCGGCGCCCATGTCGCCCAGCAGCTGGCCGCAGAACGGGCCGGCGATGAGCTGGCCCATCTCGACGACGCGCAGCCCCTTGAGCGGTCCCGTGTTTTTCGACGCCATCATTCACTCCCGTGCCCTGGTCGAGCCGACACGGTGACATTTTGGCCCATTGTATTCAATATGGTATCAACGCCTCCCATATGACCGTCCTGGCCGCGCAAGATCGAAAGATTGTATACGATGTCCGCATCCGTTGAGCTGATCGAAGTCTCGCCCCGCGACGGACTGCAGAACGAGCCGGTGCACATGAGCACCGCCGACAAGGTCGAGCTCATCAAACGCGCCGCCGACGCCGGCGCCCGGCGCATCGAGGCGGTCAGCTTCGTCAATCCCAAGGCGGTGCCGCAGATGGCCGACGCCGACCAGGTCATGGCCGCCCTGCGCGGCGAGACCGACCTGCGCGAACGCGGCGTGCAGATCAGCGGCCTGGTGCTCAACTATCGCGGCTTCGAGCGCGCCGTGAAGGCCGACGTCGACGACGTCAACTTCGTGGTGGTGGCGTCGGAGACCTTCAACCGCCGCAACCAGGGGGTCTCGTCGGCCGAGACCATGAAGGCCATCGGCGACGCCGCCCCCGCGGCCACCGCGGCGGGCCTGTCATGGGGCGTCACCATCGGCGCCTCGTTCGGCTGCCCCTTCGAGGGCGAGGTCGAACACGCCGTCGTCGTCGCCCTGGCCGAGCAGGCCGTGGCCTTCGGCGCCCAGGAGATCGCTATCGCCGACACCATCGGCGTCGGCGACCCGGTGGCGGTGGAGGCCCTGGTCTCGGCCCTGCGCCCCAAGATCGGCGGCACGCCCCTGCGCATCCACCTGCACAACACCCGCAACACCGGCCTGGCCAACGCCTACGCCGCCTGGCGGGCCGGCGTCACCCGCCTGGACGCCTCCATCGGCGGCATCGGCGGCTGCCCCTTCGCCCCCGCGGCCACCGGCAACATCCCCACCGAGGACGTCGCCTACATGTTCGAGCGCATGGGGGTGGCCACCGGCTATGACCTCGACCGCCTGATCGACACCGCCAAATGGATCGCCGAGCGCCTCGGGGCCAACCGCACCCCCGGCATGCTGTCCAAGGCCGGCCTGTTCCCCGCCCGCGCGGCGTAGGGCGCCATCCCATCCGCCCGTCATCCTAGGCCTTGTGCCTAGGACCTAGGCCTTGTGCCTAGGACCCAGAAACGCTGCGATTTCAATGTTCGTGCATCGCACGGTTCTGAACCGTCGGCGCGTCTGGGTCCTAGGCACAAGGCCTAGGATGACGGGGATGGTTCGGGCGGCCCGTTCAATTGGCTGGGTTCAACCGGACAGCGCGCCAGGGCCTGGGATCAAGGAGCCAGGAGACCGGCTTGCAGCTTGGCGTCCGCCCCCTTGTTCTCCCGCGCCAGGGCCTGGAAGGCGGCGTGGATGTGGCTGGACATCACCGATGAGGCCCACTCGGGGCTGCGCGCCTCGAAGGCGGCGATGATGTCGCGGTGGTGCACGGCGGACCGCCGCCGGTCGTCGGCGGAATAGCTGGAGAAGGTCCGCACCGTCAGGGGCAGCTCCACCACCAGGGCGGCCATGTGCGCCAGGCGCGGGCTGAGGGCCGCCTCCCAGATACAGCGGTGAAACTCTGCGTTGGCGGGGATGAAGCGAAGCTGGTCGGCCTCCTCGCCCTCCTCGATGGCGTCCTCCATGATCGCCGCCAGGGTCTTCAGCCGCTCGATCTGGTCGGGGCTGATGCGGGTCGCCGCGCGCATGGCGGCGTGGCTCTCGACCATGGCCCGCAGGGTGTAGATCTCCTCCAGGTCGGCGACCTGGACCACCGCCACCTGCACCCCGTGGTGGGGGTTGTCGATCACCAGGCCTTCGGTGGCCAGCCGCCGCAGGGCCTCGCGCACGGGGGTCCTCGAGACACCACACAGGCTGGTGAGGTCATCCTCCTTCAGGCGCTCGCCGGGCTCGAACCGGCCAGCGAAGATCATCTCGCGGATGGTCTGGTAGGCGCGGGAGCTGGCGGTCTTGCGGCCCACCGGATCGGCGACACTGTCGGGATCGAGGGTCAAGTCGGTCATGGCTCAGCCCGTCTTCTCGCCGGCCAGGTGCCGGCGCAGGGCCTGGATGCGGCGGTCGCGCCATTTCTGGCGATCGGGGATGGCGGGCACGGGGATCGTCTCGGCCAGGCCGGCGTGGATGCGGTCGACCACGTCCTGGCGGGGCGGGTAGTCGGTCTGCAGGCTGGACTGCACCCGCGAGATCGCCTGGCTGAGGCCGGAATAATAGCCCTGCACCCCCGCCGTGGAATTCAGGTGGGCCACCTGGAACGGGCCGATGAAGGCCCAGCGCAGGGCCAGGCCGTCGGTCAGCACCCGATCGATATCCTCGGGCGAGCAATAGCCCTCGCCGACCAGGTGCATGGCCTCGCCCATCAGCGCCCACTGCAGCCGGTTCAGCAGGAACCCGTCGACCTCGCGGTTGAGCACCACCGGCGACTGGCCGACCTGGGTCATCAGGGCGCGGGCCCGCTCGATGGTCGCCGCCGAGGTCCAGGGCGTGGCGCACAGCTCCACCAGGGGGATCACGTGCGGCGGATTGACGGGGTGGGCCACCAGGCACCGCGCCGCCCCCGTCAGTCCCTCGCAGAAGGCCGAGCCGGGAATGGCCGAGGTCGAACTGGCGATGATCGCCCCAGGCGGCGCGAGCGCGTCCATCTGGGCGAACAGGGCCTTCTTGGCCTCCAGCTGCTCCACCGCGCTCTCCTGCACATAGTCGACGCCGTCCAGGGCGTCGGCCAGGCTGGCGGCGGGGCGGATCAGGGCCATCGGGTCGGCGACGCCGGGCGCCGGCCCCATGTCCGCCAGCGCCGCCGCGATCAACGGCATCGCCGTCGGCACGGCGGCGTCGACGGCGTCCCACAGGGCCACCCGGCAGCCGGCGCGGGCGAACACCACCGCCCAGGAGCGGCCGACATTGCCGACGCCGATCAGGGCGACCTGGGTCACGCGGCCTCTCCGCTGTCCGCGCTGGCCCATTTGCGTTCGAACGCCCAGACCTCTTCGAAGCCGATCAGCTTGCAGAACTCCTCGAAGTTGAACAGGGGCACGTCGGGGCTGACGCTGGTGCCCGTCGTCTTCAGGCTGCTGAGCGCCTTGTGCACGGCCGCTGCGGCGGCGAGGGAGCACATGGCCGGGAAGATGGCCCCGGCGTAGCCGATCTGCTGCAGCTCGGTGGCGCTGTGGATCGGGGTCTTGCCGCCGTCGGCCATGTTGGCCAGGCAGGGGGCCGCGATGACGCTGCAGGCCTTGCGCATCTCCTCGTCGGTATGGAGCGCCTCGGGGAAGACCATGTCGGCGCCGGCCGCCGCATAGGCTTCGCAGCGGCGCAGCATGGCGTCGAAGCCCTCGGCCTGCTTGGCGTCGCTGCGCGCGATGATCACCGTGTTGGGGTCGGTGCGGGCCTCCACGGCCACCTTGATCTTCTCGACCATCACATCCATCGGCACGACCCGCTTGAACGGAGTGTGGCCGCACTTCTTGGGGAACTCCTGGTCCTCGATCTGGATGGCCGTGGCGCCGGCCGACTCGAAGCCGCGCACGGTGTGGTGGACATTGAGCAGGCCGCCGTAGCCGGTGTCGGCGTCGGCGATGATGGCGGCGTCCGGCAGGGTCCGCGCCAGGGTCGCCACCCGGTCGACCATCTCCGTATAGGTGGCGATGCCGGCGTCCGGCAGGCCCAGGGCCGAGGCGGTCATCCAGTAGCCCGTGGCGTAGACCAGGTCGAAGCCGACGCTCTTGGCGATCACCGCGGTGATCATGTCCTGGATGCCGGGGGCGACGAAGAACTCCCCGCGATCGAGCTTCTGGCGAAGGATGGGCTTGGACATGGGGCTACTCCTTGGGGCGTCGGGTGGTCGGCAGGGGTCAGGACTGCTGCGCGAACAGCCAGGGTTGGGCGCCGCGATGGCGCGTCTCGAAGGCGTCGATGGCGCCGGCGTTGTTGTTGAGGATCAGGTCGATGTCGTCCCAGCCGGTGAGCAGGGCCTCGCGCCGGGCCGGGGCGATGTCGAAGGCGATCGGGGCAGCCCCGGGCAGGCGGATTTCCTGCTGGGTCAGGTCGATCTCGATGGGCTCGCCGGTCCTGGCGGCCTCGGCGATGACGGCGATCACCTCGGTGGGCAGGACGATCGGCAGCATGCCGTTCTTGAAACAGTTGGCGTAGAAGATCTCGCCGAAGCTGGAGGCGATGACGCAGCGGATGCCGAAGCCCGACAGGGTCCACGGCGCCTGCTCGCGGCTGGAGCCGCAGCCGAAATTGGCCCCGGCCAGCAGGATCACGGCCTTGTCGAAGGGCGGCTGGTTGAGCAGGAAGCCCGGCAGTTCCTGCCCGTCCTCGGTGAAGCGGCGGTCGCGGAACAGATACTGGCCCAGCCCCTTGCGATCCATCACCAGCAGGTAGCGCGCCGGATAGATGGCGTCGGTGTCGACGTCGTCCTCGAGCATCGGCGCGGCGACGCCGCGCAGGGTGGTGAATTTTTCCATGTCAGATCACCAGGGTGCGGACGTCGACCAGATGGCCGGCGGTGGCGGCCGCGGCGGCCATGGCCGGGCTCATCAGGTGGGTGCGGGCGCCCTTGCCCTGGCGGCCCTCGAAGTTGCGGTTGGAGGTGGCCGCGCAGCGCTCGCCGTCGGCGACCCCGTCGCCGTTGATGGCCACGCACATGGAGCAGCCCGACTGCCGCCACTCGAAGCCGGCGTCGAGGAACACCTTGTCCAGTCCCTCGGCCTCGGCCTGAAGCTTCACCGAGGTGGACCCCGGCACCACCAGGGCCACGACCCCTGGGGCGACATGGCGGCCCGAGGCCACGGCGGCGGCGGCGCGCAGGTCCTCGATGCGGCCGTTGGTGCAAGACCCGATGAAAACCTTGTCCACCCGCACCTCGTCCAGGGGCGTGCCGGCGACCAGGCCCATGTAGCCCAGGGCCTTGGCCACCCGGGCCGCCTGCTGGGGGTCGGCGTAGGTCGTGGGATCGGGGACCCGGTCGGTGATGGGCGAGGCGTCCTGCGGGCTGGTGCCCCAGGTGACGTGCGGGGCGATGGCGCCGGCGTCCAGGGTGACGGTGCGGTCGAAGACGGCGTCCTCGTCCGACTTCAGCGTCCGCCAGTAGGCCAGGGCCTGGTCCCACAGGGCGCCCTGGGGGGCCATGGGCCGGCCCTTCACATAGGCGAAGGTGGTCTCGTCCGGGGCCACCATGCCGACCCGCGCCCCCGCCTCGATGGACATGTTGCACAGGGTCATGCGGCCCTCCATCGACAGGGCCTCCACGGCGGGGCCGGCGTATTCGATGGCGTAGCCCGAGGCGCCGTCCGCCCCAATGGCGGCGATCAGGGCCAGGGCCATATCCTTGGCGTTGATGGCCGGATGCAGCCGCCCCTCCATCACCACCCGCAGGGTCTTGGAGCGCTGCTGGCGCAGGCACTGGGTGGCCAGGATGATGCCGGCCTCGCTGGCCCCGACCCCGAAGGCCAGGCAGCCGAAGGCGCCGTGGGTCGAGGTGTGGCTGTCGCTGCAGGCCAGGGTCACCCCCGGCAGGGTGAAGCCCAGCTCCGGCCCGATCACGTGGACGATGCCCTGGCGGGGGTCGAGCAGGGGGATGTAGGGCACGCCGAACCGGGCGACGTTCTCCTCCAGGCGCTCGATCTGGGCGCGGGCGAGGGGATTGGCGATGACTCCGCCGCGGCCGGTGGTCGGCACCGCGTGGTCGGCCACGGCCAGGCTGGTCTCGGGGCGCCGAACGGTCTTGCCGCTGTCGTCCAGGGCGACGAAGGACTGCGGGGTCGAGACCTCGTGCAGCAGGTGCCGGTCGACATAGATCAGGGTCGAGCCATCGGGCTCTTCGGCGACGACGTGGCTGTCCCACAGCTTGTCGTAGAGGGTGCGGGCCAAGGGCGGATTCCTAACTGCGAGGCGGCCTTGATAGTGTCCCGCCGCGGCGACGGGAAGTCTTCCCCTAATCGACCGGGCGCCCGCCCGGCGGTGAAGGGGGCCTGTTCCGGAGGGCCGGAGGGGGCGAACGGCGAGCGTTGCGCCCCGTCCCGCGCCCCCTCCACCGCTCCGCGGTCCCCCTCCCCCGCGAAGGGCGGGGGAGGATAAGGGTGCGCTTATCCTCCCCCATCCCGCAGAGGATGGGGGAGGTGGCCCGGAGGGCCGGAGGGGGCGAACCGCTAGCGCTGCGCCCCGCTAGTGCATTTCCTCGCCGCCGGAGACGTTCATCGCCTCGCCGGTGATGTAGGCCGCCGCGTCCGAGCACAGGAAGGCCACCGCATTGGCGCTGTCCTCGACCTTGCCGGGGACGCCGATGGGGTTCTTGGCTTTGAACCGCTCCCAGTATTCGTCCATCGACACGCCGCGCATCTTGGAGATGTTCTCGCGCTGCCAGTTGCCCAGCGGCGTGGCCACGTGGTTGGGGCACACCGCGTTGACGGTGATGCCCTTGGGCCCCAGCTCGATGGCGGCCGAGCGGGTGAGGCCGACCAGACCGTGCTTGGAGGCGGTGTAGGCCGACATCAGCCCCACCCCGCTCTTGGCCGCCTGGGAGGCGATCGAGACGATCCGGCCCGGCCCGCCCTGCTTCAGCATCTGCGCGGCGGCGTGCTTGATGCCGAAGAAGCAGCCGCGAAGGTTCACGCCGAGCACCGCGTCCCAGTTCTCCTGGGTCATCTCGGTCACCGGGGCGACCAGATAGCCGACCCCGGCGTTGTTGATCATGATGTCCAGCCGGCCCCACTGGGCCACCGCCGCCTCGACCATGCCGCGGACGTCGTCCTCGATCATCATGTCGCCGGTGTAGGTGACGCACTCGCCCCCCGCGGCGCGAATCTGGGCGGCGATGGCCTCCAGCTCCTCGACCTTGCCGACCCCGTGCTCGGGGGCGGTGGCGCCCTTGGTCTGGCCCAGGTCGTGGATCAGCACGCGGACGCCCTCGGCGGCCAGGCGGGCGGCGATGCCGGCGCCGAGCCCGCCCTGCCGGCCCGCGCCGGTGACGATGGCGACCTTGCCGGCGAGGTCGGGGAAGCTGGCCATGCTAGCCGTCCAGCTTGTCGGCGGTGATGAAGATGGGGTTGTCGGCGAACTCGCGGAACTGGCCGGCGATCGCCTTCATCTTGTCGGCGGAAGCTTCCGTGCCGAACAGGTCCATGTCGGCCACGTGGATCAGCTCGACATACTGGTAGGGCGCCTTGCCGCCGCTGCGGAACAGCTCGTTCAGCTTGAACACGTCGAAGCTGCCGATGGATTTCAGGCCGCGCACGGCGGGCATGTCGTTGGCCTTGGCCCAGGCCTCGTAGGCGGCGGCGTCGACGCCGTCCTTCAGATTGAACAGCACCACTAGATAGCTCATGGGACCTCCTGGGGAGACGCGGCGACGGCGGCGTCCCGCAAGGCGATAGCGTCCGCGGGCGACGGTGTCGAGCCGTCGGAAGGGCCGGCGGCGGGTCATCAGGTCGATTGAAGCGGGGGGCCGACCGGCCTATATTGGATGGCTCATCTCAGAGGTTCTCATCCGATGGCTCAAGCCGCGCTCGTCCAAGACAATACCCCGACCGTTCCGGACATCGACAGCCTGCTCAAGCCGACGGCCGACGAATACGCCCGCACCCGCGCCATCGCCGCGGTGCACATGCACGCCATGCTGAACCTGCGGTTCGCGGTGCGCGACCAGTTCGACAAGATCGCCCCGGCGTTCGAGCGCGACAACGGCCGCCCGCTGGAAAACAGCATGGAGACCCTCAAGGCGCTCGGCGACAACCACTTCTTCAAGTTCTACAGCGCCATCCGCTACAACGCCCAGGAGATGGGCCCCCTGGCCAAGCAGCCGGTGGTCGAGCGGGTGCTGCCGCAGCTGATCGAGGTGGCCAGGCTGGCCGCCGAGGTGAACCCCGCCGGGGGCACCCTGACCCTGGATCCGACCCTGGAGCACCCCAGCTATTCGGTGGCGGTGGACACCCACCTGGCTCCGGGCTCGTTCCATTCCGAATACACTGAAAACGACGTCGCCCAGGGCGTGCTGCTCGGCGACGGCATGTCGACCAGCTCGGGCAAGAATCGGGTGGTCAAGACCCGCAACTTCGCCGGCATCGGCGAGTCCATCGCCTACTGGATCAAGCAGACCTATCCGGGCTTCACCGCCCGCCGCGTCCTCGACGAGGCCACCCAGTCGGGCTCCAACCTGGTGGCCTATCCCAAGGCCTTCCCGGGCTCTGAGGCCTACGGCATCGACCTGGCCGCCCCGGGCCTGCGCTATGGCCACGCCAAGACCGAGGCCGCCGGGATCCGCGTCCATTTCAGCCAGCAGAACGCCGAGCACACCAACTTCCCGGACGGCTATTTCGACATCATCACCTCGAGCTTCTTCCTGCACGAGGTGCCGGTGAAGGCGACCCGGAACATCCTCAAGGAGGCCTACCGCCTGCTGGCCCCCGGCGGCATCCTGGCCTTCATGGAACTGCCGCCGCACAAGGCGTGCGACCCGTTCATGAACAGCGCTTTCGACTGGGACACCCGCTACAACAACGAGCCCTTCTACGCCCAGTTCAGGTCGCAGGACCCCACCGAGTTGTGCGTCGAGGCCGGCTTCGAGCGCGACGCCTGTTTCGAGATCACCGTGCCGGACGTGACCAGCTTCGACATGAGCCAGTATCCCGCCTTCCTGCGCGGCGAGGTCGAGGCCCCCCCCCACGGCCGCGGCGGCTGGTTCATCTTCGGCGGCCGCAAGCCGCTCTGACGGCAGACCCTCGCCCGTATCCCCGGCGTACGCCGGGGCCCAGATCATAGGGCGCTCCCGTGTGCGCCTTAGGATCTGGCTCCCGGCGTACGCCGGGAACGCGAAGCCGATGGGTCGAACGATTGTCCGGCCGCCTTTTGCGCCGATCAGCGGCCGTAATCCCCGCTCGGGTCTGGACGGCGGGCTCGCAAACCGTGATGAAGGCGGCTCTCCCCTGCAGTGAGACGCACGCCCATGAGTGAGCCCGCCCCGACGGCCTATCCGCACCTGTTCTCGCCGATCACCCTGGGCGCGACGCGGCTCAAGAACCGGGTGGTGCACGCCTCCACCTCGACCAAATACAACGCCGGCGGGATGGTGACCGACAAGTTCATCGCCTACCACGTCAACCGCGGGCGCGGCGGCGCGGCGATGACGGTGACCGAGCCCCTGGCGATGCTGAGGCGCCAGGAGAACGGCGCCAAGATTCACGTCCGCGACCCCGCCAACGCCGCCTGGCTGCGCAAGTGGGCGGCGTCGGTGGAGGGCGAGGACTGCCGGCTGATCGGCCAGATTCAGGACCCCGGCCGCGGCCGCCACGAGGAGGGCCGCAGTCAGGCCCCCATCGGCGCCTCGGCCCTGCCCGACGACCTCAGCTGGACGGTGCCCCATCCCCTGTCGACCGAGGAGGTCCGGGGGGTGATCACCGAGTTCGTCGAATCCGCCGTGATCCTGCGCGACGCCGGCTGGTCGGGGGTCGAGATCTCGTCCGGCCACGGCCACCTGTTCCATCAGTTCCTGTCGGCCTGGTCCAACCGCCGCACCGACCGCTACGGCGGCGACCTCGAGGGCCGCGCGCGGCTGCTGACCGAGCTGATCACCGGCCTGCGCGAGGCGGTGGGCCCGGACTTCCTGATCGGCGTCAAGCTGCCGGCCGAGGACGGGGTGCCCGGGGGCATCGACCTGGAGCAGTCGGCCCGGATCACCGAACTTGTCCACGCCACCGGCGCCGCCTCCTACCTGACCTACTGCTGGGGCTCGCACGCCGACACCCTGGACTGGCACCTGCCCGACCTGCACGGCCAGCGCACCCCCTTCGTGGCCAAGATCAAGCAGCTGGGCCAGTCCGCCCCCGGCCTGCCGCTGGGCGCCCTGGGCCTGATCACCGACCCCAACGAGGGCGAGCGCATCGTCCGCGACGGCGACGCCGACCTGGTCATGCTGGCCCGGCCCCTGGTCACCGACCCGGCCTGGGCCATCAAGGCCGAGAGCGGCCGCGAGGCCGAGATCCGCTACTGCGTCTCGTGCAACACCTGCTGGGGGGTGATCGTCGCGCACGGCCAGATCCAGTGCGACAACAACCCCCGCGTCGGCCAGCCCGACGAGGCCGACTGGAAGCCCGCCAAGGCGGCGGTGCGTAAGCGAGTCGTGGTGGTGGGTTCGGGTGTGGCCGGCATGGAGGCCGCCTGGGTCTCCGCCGCCCGCGGCCACGACGTCATCGTCCTGGGCGCCAGCGACGAGCCCGGCGGCAAGACCAAGCTGCATTCCCTGCTGCCCGGCGGCGAGAACCTGTCCAGCATCTACGACTACCAGATCCTGTCGGCCGGCCGGCACGGCGCCAGGCTCCAGATGGGCCGAGCCGCCGACCTCGAGACGATCCTGGCGCTGGAGCCCGACGTGGTGGTCCTGGCCACCGGCGCTACCCCCACCTGGCCGACCTTCCTGCCCGAGGAATACCGCGGCGAGGGCCTGTTCCCCGACATCCGCGAGGCGGTGCAGATGCTGGTGGATGTGGGTCAGAAGCAGCCCGGCCAGGCGGTGATCTACGACCACGACCACACCGCCTTCACCTACGCCACCGCCGAGTTCCTGCTGCCCCGCTTCGAGGGGGTGACCATCATCACCCCGCGCGAGCGCCTGGCCAGCGCCGAGGCCCTGGTCAATCGCCAGGGCATCTACCGCCGCCTGTCGAAGAAGGGGGTGGGGATGGTGCTGCTGTCCGAGCCCCTGGCCACCTCGGCCTTCGAGGAGGGCGTGGTCTCCTACGCCAATGTGTTCACGGGCGCGGAGGCCCACATCGAGGACGTCTCCCTGTTCACCTTCGCCACCTCGCGCGCGCCCAACGACGCCCTCTATGAGCCCCTGAAGGCGGCGGGCATCGACGTGCGCACCATCGGCGACGCCTACGCCCCCCGCTACATCCTCAACGCCACCAGCGAGGGCAACCGCGTCGGCAACGAGATCTAGATCTACTCCCCGCATTCCCCGCGGAAGCGGGGACCCAGACTGTCCGCCAGCGCCGCGTTCCATGGCCAAGCCTGGATCCCCGCTTCCGCGGGGAATGCGGGTTAGAGATATTCATCCCTCCCTCGAAAGACCCGCCCCATGACCAAGCCGCAAGATCATCAGGGCTCCCTCGGCCCCATTCGGGGCACCACCCTGACCGCGCCGGACTTGCAGGCCATCGAGGACGCGTACACCAGCCTCCTCGGCTACCGCGTGGTCGAGAAGGGAACCGTCTCGGCCGACACGGCCCAGGGCTGGGGCGCGCCGGCGGCGGCGGGCCGTCCGCTGCTGATCCTGCAGCCGGAGAGCGGCCTGCCCTACTACATCCGCGTGGTCGAGCAGGCGGTGCCGCAGGGCTATCGCCCCTACCGGACGCACGGCTGGAACGCGATCGAGATGATCGTCAAGGACCCCGACGCCCTGCACGAACGCCTGAAGGACTCCGGCGCCTTCACCATCACCGGCGTGCCCTCAGGCGTGGACACCTACGACTATCTGTGGGCCATGCAGGCCAGCGGCCCGGCCGACGAATACCTCTATTTCACCCGCGTGCACCCGCCGCGCCCCGACCTGGCGGTGGCCCAGTCCTTCGTCGACCGCTGCTTCATCATGACCATGGCGGGCCCCGACCTGCCGGCCATCCTGGACTTCTATTCCGGCGTGTTCGGAAACAAGGCCAGCCCGATCTTCCAGGTCGGCCAACCGCAGATGAACGACGCCTTCGGCCTGCCGCGCGACCAGAAACACCCCCTGGCCGTGGTCACCGTCGGCGACGGGACCAAGATCGAGACCGACCAGGCCCCGCCCGAAGCCACCGCCCGCCCCCTCGGCGCCGCCGGCCTGACCCCGGGCGTGGCCCTGGTCAGCTTCGAATGCTTCGACTTCGACGCGCATCTCGACCGCATGATCGCGCCGCCGCGCGTGGCCGCACTGCCGCCGTTCGCCGGCAGCCGCGTGGGCGTGATCCGCGGGGCGGCGGGGGAGTTGATCGAGCTGGTGGAGCGGTAGGGGTAAGACCGCTTTCGACCCCTTGCAGTCCCCCGCCATGGCAGCGACGGTGAGAAATGGCAGACAGACTAGTAGAAGTAGCCCCAATCTACGGCTACGGCTGGGCGAGCGCGGGCTCTTCGAGCACCCGCGACACCCCGACGCCGTTCCACGCACGAGTCACGGGTGAGCCTAGTCTCGGGTGGAATGGGGAAATCGACTCTCCCGGACACGAATTTGACGGTCTCCCTATTCAGTTAACTGCAAGACACGCCACTTTTGATGGAGTGGTGAACGTTGTGATAGGAGACGCCACGACCGGTTGGGCGCTCATCGGCTGATGCCTGCTCCCCATCTGTG
This sequence comes from Caulobacteraceae bacterium, assembly GCA_965279095.1. GTDB lineage: Bacteria > Pseudomonadota > Alphaproteobacteria > Caulobacterales > Caulobacteraceae > CBDIHH01. The sequence goes on along the minus strand of CBDIHH010000007.1, from coordinate 248,666 downwards.
GACGCCCCCATCAGCGCAAGTGGAATTTCGAAGGTCTGACACGTAGTCGGATGCTGCCATCTGTCCGGCCTGTTGTGCGCCGCCGTGGCGGTGCTGGCCCGTATGGGAGTTCGCGGATCAGATCCAAATCACCCGTAGCGTGCTCATGAGGCACGGTGGGAAGCCCTGGTTTTCCCGATCCCGTCTCGCCGACTGTGCGCCATACCCTCCGTCGTCCGTCCTACGCCTCGACACCTCTGAAACTGACGGCTCTCAAGCCGTCAGCGCCGGAGCTCTGTAAATCCCGCCTCTCGCCAGCAGCGCCCAGACAATTCGCGCGGTCTTGTTGGCCAAGGCCACGGCCACCAACATCCGGGGCTTCCTGGCCAGCATCTGCGCCAGCCACGATCCGGGCGGCGCGCCCTTGAGCAACGCCTGCTTGATCACGGCGCTGGCCCCGATCACCAGCAACCGGCGCAAGGTTCGCTCGCCCATCTTGGTGATCTGACCAAGCTTCTGCTTGCCGCCCGTCGACTTCTGCAGCGGCGTGAGACCCAGCCAGGCGGCGAAGTCTCGGCCGCAACGGAAGGCGTGAGGGTCGGGAGCCAGGGCCGCCATGGCGGCGGCGGTGACCGGGCCGATGCCCGGGATGGTCATCAGACGGCGCGCGGCCTCGTCCTCCTTGGCCCGCAGCGCGATCTCGCGGTCGAGCGCGACGATCTGCTCGTCCAACGCCCGCATGGCCAGCACCAGACCGTGCAGCGCCGGCTGGGCTTGGTGAGGCAGGTCGTCGATCCGATCGATCAGCCGCTCGACGTAGCAAACACCCTTGGCCGCCACGTGGCCATACTCCGCCAGATGGCCTCGCAGGGCGTTGGTGATCTGGGTCCGTTGCCGCACCAGCAGATCGCGCGCCCGGAACACCACGCCCGAGGCCTGCTGCGCCTGGCTCTTCACCGGCACGAACCGCATCGTCGGCCGCTGGGCCGCCTCGCAGATCGCCTCGGCGTCGGCTTCGTCGTTCTTCTGTCGCTTCACAAACGGCTTCACATAGGCCGGCGGGATCAGCCGCACCGTATGCCCCAGAGCCGCCAGCTCGCGGCCCCAATGATGGGCGCCCGCGCAGGCCTCCATCGCCACCAGACACGGCGGCAAGCTTGCGAAAAAGGCCAGCAGCCGGCCTCTCCCAAGCTTCTTCCGAAACACAACCCCGCCCGCTCCATCAGCGCCGTGCGCTTGAAAGATGCTCTTGGCGATATCCAGACCGACGGTGCTAACCTCTCCCACGGACGCCTCCTTCGAGTGATGCCTCAACACCTCACTCTGGCACGTCGATGCCGTCAGGGGGCGTCCACCCCATCACCCCTAGCGGTCCTAACCGGAGGCCGCTCTGGGCCATGGCGCGAGGGTCCGCTTCAGGGCGCGGGAAAGATGGTAGCCTTCGACCCTTAGCGGACGTTGGGAGGGTGCGCTTGCAGGGACCCAAGACGCAGTTAGTCTGGTGGAATGACCCCGACCACCTTCCGTTTTCATCCGACCGCCCTCAGCGCGCCTCGCTCGTTTATTCGGGGGACGGGGCAGTGCGAGGTCTGCAGACGCGTGACCGGTTGGCGATATAGCGGGCCACTCTACGCCGAACGGAAATGTCAGCCATGTGCCGAGTGCATCGCCAGTGGGGAGTTCGATGTTTACTTGAACGACCCGTTCTGGGCGTTCTTCGACATCGACCTATCTGAGGTCTCGGCCGAGTATCACGACGAACTGCTCAAGCGCACGCCGGGATTTGCCGTCTTCAACCCGTTCACCTGGCCAGGGTCGGGCGGAACGCCGTTGGCGTTTATCGGCTACGGCGAGGAGGAGGTGCTATGGCATGACTTGGACGCGCGGTCCGCGATGGCAAAGGCGTTCGGGCAGGACCTGGAAGGTCCCCCCTCCAACGCGCTAGTCTTCCAAGAACTCGATGGTGGACCCTATCGTGTCGTCGTCGATCTCGACTGAGGTAATTTCCGCTCACCACCCATAGCGGTCCTTGGAAGCACACTCTCAAGAATGCAGGGGCGCGAATACGTGGGCGGGAGATACGTGCTCGACTAATTGGCTAGACCCACAGCAGGGCGCTGACTTTGCGGATTCGAATTGGCGTGTCGGCGGGCAAACCCCTCCGTCGATCGCTTGGTGGAGCATGATTTCGGCAGCCGCCGCGAGTCAAGGACGGCGCTTCGCGCCGCCGCGCAGCGGTGCGCCTTCGGCGCATCCTTGACGCGCGACGACTGACGAAACACCATTCCATCAAGCGTTCGACGGCGCGGTGGGGAGGGTTCGGAGGGCAGGCTAGGTGCGCTCTGTAAACCCGTACTCCTCCCCCCTTGTGGGGGAGGGGGACCAGCCGAAGGCTGGTGGAGGGGGCGGCGCCGAGTTTTCCGGAGAGGTCGCGATCTGGCGCTGGACTCCCCAACCCGCCGCGCAGCCCCCTCCACCGCGCGGAGCCTGTCCTCGGGTCGGCCTTCGGCCGAGCCCGGGGGCGCGGTCCCCCTCCCTCAGTCGCCTCGCCTTGGCGAGGCTCCGGGGGAGGAGCACGGTCACGTCGCCCGGTCGGCGTGGCGCTCAAACCCGTTCCAGAGTCGCCAGCTGAGGCTGATGCGCGTCCAGGGCGCGCGCCGGCTGGGCCGCCTTCACCACGCGCTTGGCAAAGTCCAGGTATTCGTCGGCGAAGGCGGACGGCAGAACCTCGACCAGCCAGGCGTTCTCGACCCACACCTCGATCACATGGAAGTCCCCGCCGCGATCACAGGTTTGGCAGGCCCATCCCCGCGCCCGGGCCATCGCCGCCACCGCGGCGGCGTCGAGCGCGACGCTGATGGCGACGTGGGTGGGGGAGCGGTCGCCCGGCGCCGACGGCTGGCGGGCGAAGATCGCGCCGTCGGCGCCGTTCGGGAGCATCACGCTGCCGGACGGATAGACTTCGATGGCGGTCCCATGGTCATCGGGCGCGAACGTCATGTAACCGCCCGGGTTCGGCGGGAAGTCGACGACCACGCCGCCGGTGAGTTCGGCGAAGAAGGCCGCCACAGTCTTCGGATTTTTTGCAGCGACAGACAGATGGTGGATCATTGGAAGGTCCTTTCACGGCTAGACTGTGGTTTTCGCCAGGGCTGTCCCCAGCGGTTGGGACCCCAGGTCTAGGCGCGCGCCTTCTGGCGATAAATCAGCGTTCTTGCGGAGGGGGGCTGCAGGAATGCAGAGTGCCGGTTGATGCTCGACTGGAACGACATTCGCTTTTTCCTGGCCGTCGCGCGAACGGGCAGCACCTCAGCGGCCGCCCGCGCGATCGGAGTCAATCAGACCACGGTCGCCCGGCGCATCACCGAGATGGAACGCGCGCTCGGCGCCCGGCTGTTCGACCGGCGGCCGGAGGGCGTCCGGATCCGGCCCGACGCCGCTGAACTGTTCCAGACCGCCGAGCGGATCGAGGCGGAGGTCGCGGCTTTTCAGGCGCTCGGATCAGGCCTGGGTCGGGGCCTGTCGCGCATTCGTGTCACGACCAACGAACCCTTGGCCAACGCCATCATGGCGCCGGCGATCGCGGCCTTCCGGAACAGGATTTCCGACGTGCAGATCGACCTGCTTGTCACGCCAAGACAGCTTGATCTGGCCCGGGGAGAGGCGGATGTGGCCCTGCGCGCCGCGCCGCTGCCGGCGGACTCCGACCTCATCGCGCGGCGGGTGGGCGAGGCGTCCTGGGGCATCTACTGCAGCCAGGACTACGCCCGCGACCACGGCGCGCCTCAAAAGACGGCCGATCTGGCGGGCCGCGACGTCCTCATGGTCGACGACCCCAGCGGGTCGAAGATCAGCGACCTCGCGCCGGGCGCGCGGATCGCCCGGCGCGAGACGTTGAACGAGCTGTGCATCGCCGCGCGGGCCGGCGTGGGCGTGGTCAGCATCCCCTGCGTGCTGGGGGACAGCCAGGCCGACCTGCGCCTTTGCTTCGTCCAGCCGGAGCCCTCGACGCCCATCTGGCTGATCTATCACGAACGCCTCCGGCAGGCGCCTGAACTGCGGGCCTTGCTCGACGCGGTCATCGCGCGCACCGCGATGGTCCGTGAAAGCCTGCTTGGCCTGGATCCCGCCTAGGGGGCGCCTAGGTCCCCGGGAACGCCGCCGTCTGGTAGGTCCCGCTGCCTTCGCGCAGGGGCAGTATCTCGGCATAGTCGGCCTTGTAGGCGACCAGGGATTCCTCGGAGGGGAACTCAAGCCCCACCAGCAGCTTGCCCTCGAAGGCGCCCTGGGCGCCGTCCAGGGGCTTGCCGCGGACGATGTAGCGGCCGCCGTGCTTGGCCACCAGGTCGGCGGCCTGCTTGGCGTAGAGCTTGAAGTTGTCGTGCGGGTTGGTGACTTCGCAGAGGGTGAAGACGTAGGCGGACATGGGGTTCTTTCTCCGTGGGACGAGTTGGGATCGGTAACGAATTTCCGCTCATCCCGGCGAATGCCGGGACCCAGATCGTACGGCGGCGGCGCTTTGTGATCTGGGCCCCGGCATTCGCCGGGGTGAGCGAGTTCTTGAGGGAGTTGTTGACCTACGCCGGCGTGGCGATGCCGAGGAAGGCGCAGGCGAGCAGGATCAGCCAGATGCCGACCACCATCGGCTTGCTCTGCTGGTTCAGCATCACCCGCAGGGTGCGGTCGCTCTCGGGGGTTGGGCCGCCATTGCGCATCTGCGCCAGGGCGGGGCCGAGGGGCGGCAGCACGGCGCGGACCATCAGCCCGAGGAAGAAGGCGCCGCCGAGCAGGATCAGCTTCAGCGAGATGAACAGGGGCGCGGTATAGACCCCCGCCAGGCCCGCCGCCCCGGCGCCCACCAGGCCCGCCACGGTCAGCCAGCGCATCACCAGGTCGAGCTTGCGCAGGCCCGTGGAGGCCCCGTGCTTCAGGTGCAGATACCAGACGATCGCCACCCAGGTCAGGGCGACCACCCAGACCAGGGGAAGGACCCATCCCGGCAACGCCAGCCAGCCCTTGGCCGCCGCCAGGGTCAGGCCCGTGGGGAAGGCCAGCACGATGGAGGTGCGCGGGGCCATGTCGCAGTTGTTGAGGATGTTGACCGCCGCGAACCGCCCCTCCACCGCCCGCTTCTCGTCGGTGAGCAGGTAGGACGAGTAGAAGGCGCCGAGGTCGCCGCCGAGCCAGTAGACGAACACCAGCACGTGCAGCAGGGTCAGGAGGGCGAGGGTCAGGGTCATGCGGGATTCCTGGAGAGGGCGGGGGCCGTGGCGGGTTCTAGACCTCGCCGCCGACCTCGAAGATGGTGCGGCCCATCAGCTTGCGGGCCTCGAAATCGGCGAAGGTCTCGGCGATCTGCTCCAGCGGCACGGGGGCGTTCAGGGGATAGCGCCAGGCGCCCGACGCGATCTTGGGGTTGATGGTGTCGATCTCGGCGCCGCGGGTCTTGGCCATGGCGTGATAGACCACCAGGCCGCCCACGCGGATCGAGCCGGCGATCAGCCGGCCGATGGGCACGCCCGGCCCTGCCCCGGCGCTCTGGCCAAGGAAGATGATCTGGCCCATGGGCGCGCAGGCGTCGAGGTTCTTCAGGGCGTCCGGCCCCTGCACCCCGTCGATGATCAGGTCGGCGCCGCGGCCCCCCGTCAGCGCCTTGACCTGCGCCGGCCAGTCGGCCTCGGCGCGGTAGTCGATGACATGGTCCATGCCGAAGGACTTGGCGAAGGCCACCTTCTCCGGCCCCCCGGCCAGGCCGATCACCGTGGCCCCGGCGTCCCGGGCGACCTGGGCGCAGAGGATGGCCACCGGCCCCGCGGCCGACTGCAGCAGCACCACATCCCCCGCCTTCACCCCGCCCATGGTGTGGATGGCGTGCCAGGCGGTCACGGCGGTGCCGCGATAAACGGCGCCGAGGTCCAGGGAAATGTCGTCGGGGATGGCGTTCAGGCGGTCGGCCTGGGCGATGGCGTAGTCGGCGAACCCGCCCCACTGGCCGCCGCCGGACACCCGGCGGCCGACCATGGCCGCGTCGACCCCCTCGCCGACGGCGTCGATACGGCCGGAATACTCATAGCCGAGCACGAAGGGGAAGGCGGGCGCGCCCCATTTCATGGCCCCCGAGCGCACCGCCACGTCCATGGGGTTCAGCACCGCATAGGCCACCTTGACCCGCGCCTGTCCCGGCCCCGGCTGGGGGTCGGGCAGGGTCGACAGGGTCATGATCTCGGGTCCGCCGTTCTGGCTGATCTGGACGGCTCTCATGGGATAATCCTTGGACTGAAGAAGTGGGCGTCAGGAGACGATGCGGCCGGGGGGGATCAGCTGGTCGCGCTGGCCGGCGAACAGCTGCTGCATGAAGGGTGAGGCGAGCAGCTCGTGCGGATAGCCGCCGGCGATCGCCGTGGCCTCGTCGAGGTCGGCCATGGCCTGGGCGTCGAGGGCGACGTCCAGGGCGCCAAGGTTGTCGTTGAGCTGGGCCAGGGTGCGGGCGCCGATCACCGGGATGGCGCCCGACTGCAGCACCCAGGCCAGGGCCACCTGGGCCGGGGTCGCGCCCAGGCGGCTCCCCACCGCGCCCACCGCTTCGGCGATCTTCATCACCTCGGGGCGGATCGGGTGGTTGCGGCTGGTCCGCTCATCCCCGGCCTTGTATTTGCCCGACAGTACGCCCGAGGCGAGGGGCCCCCAGGCGGTCACCGCGATGCCGAGGCTGTCGCACATGGGGATCAGGTCGCGCTCGGGGGTGCGGGCGGCGAGGCTGTACTGGATCTGCAGGGCGGCCACGGGAGCGAAGGCGCGCAGCTCCGCCAGGGTCTGGGCCCGCGCCACGATCCAGGCGGGGATGTTCGACAGGCCGACGTAGAGGATCTTGCCCGATCGGACCAGGTCGTCCATGGCCCGCATCACCTCCTCGGTGGGGGTCGTGCCGTCCCAGACGTGCAGGTAGAACAGGTCGATGTAGTCGGTCTTCATCCGCTTGAGGCTGGCCTCGACGGCGCGCACCATGGCCTTGCGGCTGTTGCCGGTGGCGGTGATCGACTTGTGGGCGGGATCGACGATCTGGGAATATTTGGTGGCCAGCACGAAGTGATCGCGGTCGGCCGCGATCAGGTCGGCCAGGATCCGTTCGCTTTCGCCTCCGGCATACATGTCGGCGGTGTCGATGAAGGTGCCGCCCGCCTCGGCGAAGGCGTCGAACACGGCGGCGCTGTCGGCCTGGTTGCTGCCGTCCGGCGTGGTCTTGCCGAAGGTCATGGTGCCCAGGCAGATCCGCGACACGCGCAGGCCGGTCTTGCCCACCAGCTGGTATTGCATCGCCAAGATCAGGGCCTCCCCGGGGGTCCGCGCCCGCCGCCGTTTTGTAGACTACGGCGCCAAGGGGCGCACGCGCTGATACCGCTGCGTCACCGGTGTTCGGACACGGCGCGATTGAAAGGCGGCAAGCGCGCCCCAGGCAGCGCTACAGTGGCCCACCCGGATGGGACAGGAACGCCATGGCTCTGAACACCGCCTCGACCGTCGCCGCGATCGGCCTGGCCGCCGCCCTGGCCGCCACGAGCGCTGTCGCCGCCCCCTTCCTGGACACCAAGCCCGCGGGCGACCCGGCGGCCGGCCTTCCGCGTCCCACCCTGCCCATGTCGCGCGAGGCGGGCCGGGCCTTCCGGGACCTGGAGTTCGACATCATGGACCTGAACAAGGACGGCTTTATCGACATGTCCGAGGTCAAGGTGCGGCAGGTGGCGGCCACCGGCAGCTGGTCGCCGAACCGCCTGGCCATCGGCATGCGCCACAACTGCGGCGCCGATGTCGAGCGCTGCGACCGCGCCCAGTATCGCAAGGCCGGCTATGCCGAGTTCGACGCCGCCGACACCGACCACGACGGCCTGGTCACGCTCAAGGAGATGATGACCCGGCGCAACGACCCCAAGGTGGAGCATCCCTATTAGCCCCCTCCTCGACCGGCTCTGGGACTATGTGATCGTCGGCGGCGGGACCGCCGGCTGCGTCCTGGCCGCGCGGCTCAGCGAGACCCCCGACGCGCGGGTGCTGCTCATCGAGGCCGGCGCCGAGGTGCGCGACCCGGCGGTGGATTCCCCCCAGGCCTGGCCGAGCCTGCAGGGCGGTCCCTACGACTGGGGCTACCAGTCGACGCCGCAGGCGGGGCTGGGGGGCCGGGTGGTGGCGCAGCCGCGGGGCAAGGGCCTCGGCGGCTCGACCCTCATCAACGCCATGGGTTTCCAGCGGGGGCCGCGTGAGGCCTATGACCGGTGGGCGGACCAGACCGGCGATCCGGGCTGGGGCTACGAGTCCCTGCTGCCCTATTTCAGAACGCTGGAGACGGCGTCCTCGGGGGGCGACGCCTGGCGGGGCGGGGAGGGACCTCTGCACGTCCTGGAAGTCGCCGGCGCCCCGGACCGCAACGCCTTCGCCCTGGCGGTGGCCCGCGCGGCGGTCGAGGCCGGCCACGCCGAGAACCCCGACTTCAACGGCGCCCGCGCCGACGGGCTGTGCTGGGCGCAGGTGTGCATCCGGGACGGCCGCCGCGACAGCGCCGCCACCGCCTATCTCGATCCGGTGCGTGCGCGGCCCAATCTCGGCGTCGTCACCGGCGCCCTGGCCCTGCGTCTGGAAATCCGGGGCGGCCGTTGCCATGGGGTTGTCGTCAGCGTGGACGGACAGGTCCGCACTGTCGCGGCGGGGATCGAGACCATCCTCAGCGCCGGGGCGATCGATTCGCCGCGGCTGCTGATGCTCTCGGGCGTCGGCGCCGCAGACGATCTGAAGCCGGTGGGCGTCGAGCCCGTGGTCGACCTGCCCGGCGTCGGCCGCCATCTGCAGGACCACCCGCTCGGACCGGGCCTGCTGTTCGAGGCCAGCCAGCCCCTGCCGATGTCCAACTACAACCATTGCGAGGATGTCGTCGTCGGCCAGAGCCGCCATTCGCCGGGCTGGGCCGACATCCAGGTGATGGCCCTTGGCGTGCCGTTCGTCTCGCCCGACCTGGCCGAGCCGCCGCCCAACTGCTTCGCCTTCGTGCCCTGCGTGCTGGACCCCAAGAGCCGCGGCTCGGTGACCCTGGCCAGCGCCGATCCCGCAGCCCCGGCCCTGATCGATCCGGCCTATCTGTCGGACCCGCGCGACGTCGAGGCGATGGTGGACGCGGTGGAGATGGGCCGCGCCCTCGTCGCCGCCCCGGCCCTCCAGGCCTGGACCCGGCGCGAGGTCTTCCCCGGCCCTGAAATGCGCGACCGGGGCGAACTGGGCGCCTTCATGCGCAAGGTCGCCTCGCCCTTCTTCCACCCGGTGTCGACCTGCCGGATGGGCCCGGCGGACGACGCCTTCAGCGTGCTGGACGGCCGCTGCCGGGTGCGCGGCGTCTCGGCCCTGCGGGTGGTCGACGCCTCGAGCTTTCCGTCGATTCCCCAGGCCATGACCCAGGCGGCGGTGTTCGCCCTGGCCGAGCGCGCCGCCGACCTGATCCGCGCCGACGCCTGACGCGTCAGCCGCCGGGCTGGGCGACCCCGGCCCGGTAGTCCCTCAGCCCCTCGTCGACGAACTCCAGATTGCGCTCGCGCAACTGGGCGGCGGCCTCGTCGTACAGGAACGGCAGGAAGGCGTAGCGGCGGCCCCGCGTCACCGGCGTCGCCTCGTGCAGCAGGCCGCAGGAGAACACTACCGCCCCGCCGGTGGGCGCCCGGTAGGTGCGCGACCCATACTCAGGGAACCGCAGATCCCCTCCATCGTAGTCGTCCGCGTTCAGATTGATGGTCACGGCGAACTGGCGGTGCGCCGTGCCCTTGGTGGTGTTGTCGCGGTGCGGACGAAAGGCGCCCTGGTCGGCGCCGTCGTAGCAGGCCACCAGATAGCGCTCGATGCGGGTGGCGGTGAAGCGGAAGGCCTTGGCGATCTCGGGGACCATGCGCCGGAGGATGCGCAGGTTGGCCTGGGCGCGGATCTGCTCGTCCTCGATGATGTAGTCCTCCCGCCGCTTGAACTCCCGGTCGCTGACCAGGACCGTGCGACCGTCGATCTCCCGCATGAAGCCGGAGGGCTGGGCCCCGCCCTCCCGGTGCAGGCCGATCAGCACCCGGCAGAAGTCGGGCTCGAACACCCGCGGCAGGATGAGCACCGGGGCGGCGATGGCGCAGCCCGCATGATGGTCCACGGGGGGCAGGCTCGCGGCCCAGTCGAAGAACGGCTCGGTGGCCGAGATCGGCGCCACCCCCAGGATGCGCATCGAGGGATCGATCATCACCCAGGCGCTGGTCGTCGCGCCACCCTCGCCGACCATGCCGTAGAGGCGCGAGATCCCCAGGTCGGCGTCGTCGAACCAGCGGATGCCTGGCATCACTTCCACGGCGGCGGCGAAGGCGGCGCCGTCCCGCAACGCCCCGAAGAACGACATCTTGGCGTCGTCGAACAGCGCCCGATGGCGAATCAGCGCCGCCTCGATCACGGCCCGCTCGGCGGCGTCATCGGCGGGCACGAAGGCCAGCAGCAGGTAGCGCCCCGCCGCCACGTGGAAGCTGTAGGTGGGGTTGGCGCGGGTGGCGGCCTTGAAGGTCGGCGCGGGGTCGCCCGGAAGCAGCGGCATGGTCAGGGTCCTATGGGCGTCGGCGCGCAGCCTAGAGGTTTCCACCCCCTGCCGTCATCCTGGAGAGCCGCGAAGCGGACTCATCCAGGACCCAGCAGCGAAGACCTCAACGCGCCGCACGGCAAGGTCTTCGCTGCTGGGTCCTGAGGTCGCGCAAGAGCGCGCCCCAGGATGACGACCACAAGGGGGGACGTCCGCCCCCCCACCGCACACCCCGCCATCATTCGCTTGGCGGAGCATCGGTTCGGACCAGGCGACCGCGTCAAGGCGGGCCCGTAGGGCCCCCGCTGCGCGGCGCGCCAAAGGCGCGGCCTTGACCCGGCCGCCGCCCGAACCACACTTCCACCACGCGATCGACGGCCCTTTCCGAACGTCGCCCTAACCTCAGCCGTCATCCTGGAGAGCCGCGAAGCGGACTCATCCAGGACCCAGCAGCTCCACCCTAAACGCGCCGCACGGTAAGGTCTTCGCTGCTGGGTCCTGGGGTCAGCCTTCGGCCGCCCCAGGATGACGGCCTGTTTGGGTCGTTTCGCGATCGAGCAGCGCCCGTTTGCGGGCCACGCCCCAGCGATAGCCGGACAGGCCGCCGTCCCCGCGCACGACGCGGTGGCAGGGGATGGCGACCGCCAGGGCGTTGGCGGCGCAGGCCCCCGCCACCGCCCGCGCCGCCGCGGGCGCGCCGATGGCCTGGGCGATGGCGGCATAGCTGGCGGTGGCGCCGCTAGGGATGGCCTGCAGGGCCTGCCAGACCCGCTGCTGGAAGGCGGTGCCGCGGATGTCCAGCGGCAGGTCGAGGCCGATCCCCGGCGCCTCCACCAGGGCGATGACCCGCGCCACCGTCTCCTCGAACCCCGCCTCGCCGGCGACCAGCTCGGCCGCGGGAAAACGCTTCTGGAGATCGCGCGACAGGGCGTCCGGATCGTCCCCCAACAGGATCGCGCAGACCCCCTTGTCGGTGGCGGCGACGAGCGCCGCGCCCAGGGAACAGGGGCCGACGGCGAACCGGATCCGCTCCCCCGCCCCGCCCCGGCGGTAGAGCGTGGGGCTCATGCCCAGAACGGCGTCGGCGGTCTCGTAGAACCGGCTGCTGGCGTTGAAGCCGGCGTCATAGACGGCCTCGGTCACCGGGGCGCCGCGGGCCAGGGCGTCGCGCACCCGCTCCGCCCGGCGGCCGGCGGCGTACTGGCGGGGGGTCAGCCCCGTGGCCGCCTTGAACAGGCGATGGAAGTGGTGCGGGCTGAGGCCGGCGGCGGCGGCCATGTCGGCCAGGCTCGGCAAGGACTCCGCCTCGTCGATCCGCCGGCAGGCCGAGGCCATCATCGCGGCGGCGCGAACCTCCGGCGGGGCCTCGTCCGGACGGCAGCGGCGGCAGGGCCGGAAGCCGGCCGCCTCGCAATCCTTCGCCGTGGCGTGGAAGCGGACGTTCCTCGGATTGGCGAGGCGCGACGGGCAGGAAGGGCGGCAATAGACCCCGGTGGTCGCCACCGAATAGAAGAACCGCCCGTCCGCCGTGCGGTCGCGGGCGAGCACACGGCCCCATCGGGGGTCGGCCTCGGCGGCGGGGGCGGCGGATTGGCCTCTCATTGACGATCCTCCTGCGAACGACGCCTGCTCATGCCACCGGGCGGGGGCGGGCGCACTCCGGGTCTTGCGGTCCAATCCGCATCGACCGCGGCCCCGGCCTAAAGCGTGTCTCCGCTTCGGATAGAAGCGCCCAACCTACCCCGATCTTCCCGGCGAATGCCGGGACCCAGATCCTAAGGCGCTCACGTCGAGCCATATGATCTGGGCCCCGGCCTTCGCCGGGGTGATCGAAATTTTATGGGTTTGGCTCCAACAAAAGCAAACCCGGCCTCAATCGGGCTGCACGCCGGGCCGGCCGTCCTCGACCACGAACCGCTTCAGGGTCGACACGGTCGCGTGGGGATCGCGGCGGTCCGATACGGCCTGCATCCGGGCCGCCAGCCGTTGCGGCGTGAGGTCGATGGACAGGTAACCGTTGGTCGTGAATTCGGCGTAGCGGATATGGGGGTTGTTTGCGGCGACGTCGCCGAACCGGGCGGCCGGGGTCGGGGTCTGGCTGATCGCCGCGGCGATGAATTCGCTGGCGATGGCGGGCGCAGCGGGCTTGTCGAAATCGGCCTTGAGGTCGGTGGCCCAGAAACAATGCATGTCGCCCCCCAGGAATACCGGATTGGGCGCGCGAGTCTCGGCCAGGGCCGACAGCATCCGTCCCCGGTTGGCCTGGTAGCCGTCCCAGCCGTCCGTGAAATGACCGGGCGCGCCGGCGGCGTCCGTCTGCGCCACGGGCGCCACCAGCAGGTCCTGGGCGACGAGGGTCCAGCGGGCGCGCGGCTTGCGGAAGCCGTCGTAGAGCCACCGCTCCTGATCGAGGCCCAGCATGGTCCGGCTCGGATCGGCCAGGTCCGGACAGCTCGCCACATGCCCCCGTCGGGAGCGGGGGTTGGGGCACGGCTGGATGGTGCGGTACTGGCGCCCGTCGAGCACCGAGATGTCGGCGAGGTCGCCAAAGCCGGTGCGGCCATAGATCCGCATGTCCGGTCCGCGCGGCCGGGCCGAGGCGCGCAGGGGCATGTGCTCGTAGAAGGCCCGATAGGCGGCGGCGCGGCGCTGCAGGAAAACGCTCGGCGGTATGTCCACGTCCTGCGACCAGCCGTTGGCATAGTCGTTCTGCACCTCGTGGTCGTCCCAGGTGACCAGGCAGGGGGCGGCGGCGTGCAGGGCGCGCAGGTCCGGGTCCGTCCGGTGAAGGGCGTAGCGGTTGCGATACTGCGCCAGGGTGACCAGCTCCGCCGGCTGATCGTGACGGCGGACCGCCTGGGCGGCGCGGTCGCCGGTGAGGCTGTATTCATAGATGTAGTCGCCCAGGAACATCACCAGGTCGGGGTCCTCGGCGGCCATGTGCCGATAGGCGCTGAACCAGCCGAGCTCCCAGTGGGCGCAGGACGCCACGGCGAAGCGAAGGCGCGACAGGGGGGCGCCGGGGGCCGGGGTGGTGCGGGCGCGGCCGACCGGGCTGCGGTGGCCGAGGGCGGCGAAGCGATACCAGTAGGGGCGGTCCGGCTGCAGGCCGGACATCTCCAGGTGGACAGAGTGGGCCCAGCGCGCGTCCGCCAGGGTCCGTCCTCGCCGGACGATCCGCCGCATGCCCTCGTCCTCGGCGATCTCCCAGTCCACCGGTGCGGCGCCGGCCAGCCCGCCGCTGCCGTCGGGCGCCAGGGGATCCGGCGCCAGCCGCGTCCACAGCACGAAGCCGTCCGGGGACGGGGACCCGGACGCCACGCCCAGGGTGAACGGATCGGCGATAAGGGCGCGGCCGGGCGCGCGTCCGGCGCCCGCGGCGATTCCCGGGGTCAACAGGGCCGCGCCGGCAAGGGCTGCCCGACGGGTCAAGATCAGGTCGCCCATGGCGATAATCCCTGGCCAGGCGCGGCCTGGAGCGGGCGCGCCCCTCCATCATAGCCGCCCGCCGCCGCCGGCGCACGCCTCGGCTCGGCGTCGCGGAGGTGAGACAATATGTCCGAGCCGCCGGGCGGATTAAATCAACAACGGCCCGCCGGCCGCGCCGGCTAATCTTACAGATTTGTAAGAATTCGAGATTTTGCCCCAATACGGGTCGTGCTCGATATCCATTCCATGTGATGCATTTGCATCATTTCATATCTAAATCGCCGGGCGCCCCGGGCGGTCGTTGACAGTCCCCCCTTGGGTCATAGCCTTGGGCGCGGGGAAAGCACCCGGGGGAACCGTCTATGTCCACACGTCTGCTATTGAGAACTACAAGCGCCTTGGCCACGCTGGCGGCGCTTTCCATGCCCATCGCCGCCTACGCCCAGGCTGCCGACGGGTCGCAACTCGAGGAGGTGGTGGTCACCGCCGAGCGCTTCAGCGCCAATGTGCAGACCACCCCGATCGCGGTCTCCGCCTTCACCCCGACCCTGCTGGAAGAGCGCTCGATCACCAACGTTCTGCAGATCGCGGCCCAGATCCCCGGCGTCGTCATCACTCCCGCCACCGGCACCAACAACTCGGCGCGGATCGTCCTGCGCGGCGCCGGTCAGGAGCAGAGCGGCATCCAGTTCGACGCCGCCGTCGGCGTCTATATCGACAACGTCTACCAGCCGCGCATCAACGGCGCCTTCTTCGACTTCTTCGACATCGACCGGGTCGAAGTGCTGCGGGGCCCCCAGGGCACGCTCTACGGCCGCAACACGTCCGGCGGCGCCATCAAGATCATCACCAAGCGGCCCTCGACCAACACCTTCCGCTTCGGCGGTGACGTCACGGTCGGCAGCTTCAACACCCGCGACGCCCGCGGCCTGATCAACATCCCGCTGATCCAGGACAAGCTGGCCTTCTCGCTGAGCGCGGTGACCCGCAATCACGACGGCTGGACCACCGCCCCGGCTTATGGCCGCAAGGTCAACAACAAGAAGTCCAGCGGCGTCCGCGCCAAGGTGCTGTGGACCCCCACCGACAAGTTCACCGTGGAAGCGGCCCTCGACCAGCAGCAGGACCACTCCGATCCCGGCATCGGCGCCCCGATCAAGGCCCTCGGCCTGGTGCCTCCCAGCCCCTTCGCCCCGACCATCCGGCCCGGACGCGACCTGTTCACCAGCGAACTCTATGGCCCCATCGGCGCCAAGGCCGATTCCATCGGCGGTTCGATCAACGCCAGCCTGGAGTTGAACTCCAACTTCTCGCTGACCGCGATCACCGGCTACCGCAAGCTGAACGCCACCCAGTATGAATCCTTCACCCTGTCGGGCCCGACCCTGGCTCCGGTGGGCGGCAGCTATGTCTTCGACGACCATTTCTTCAGCCAGGAAGTGGACCTGAACTATACCAGCGACCGCTTCAAGGCGATCCTGGGCGCCTACTACTTCGACGAGAAGGGCAAGCAGGAAGACACCGCCATCTATACGGCGGTGGGCGGTCGCAACTTCCGCAGCCGCACCACCAAGGCCCAGGCGGTGTTCGCCCAGGGGACCCTGGATATCGCCGCCGGCCTCGCGGTGGTGGCCGGGCTTCGCTACACCACCGAAGACGCCAGCCTGACCCAGAACTACTACAACGCGGTCTTCAACGGCGCGCTGGTTGGCCCGCAAAGCGGCTCCAAGTCGTTCAAGGGCACCACGCCCAAGATCGGCCTGAACTGGCAGGCGACCCCCGACACCCTGTTCTATGTGTCCTACACCAAGGGCTTCAAGAGCGGCGGCTTCAACAACGTCAACCCGACCACCAACGTCGGCACCCCGGGGATCGCCGCCAAGCCGGTGCCCTATGACGCCGAAGAGGTGAAGAGCTACGAGGCGGGCGTCAAGTTCACCGGCCTCGACCGTCGCATCCGCGTCAACGCGGCGGTGTTCCGCGCCGACTATGACGGCCTGCAACTGCCGGTCTTCTTCCCCGGCACCACCAACACCTTCACCTCCAACGCCGCCGGCGCCCGGGTCGAAGGGGTGGAACTGGAGCCCACCTTCCAGGTGACCTCGGCCCTGCAGATCTATGGCAACGTCGCCTGGACCCGCGGTGAATACACCTCGGACTTCAACTGCAGCCTGTTCAACACCACCATCATCAACTGCCGCAACGCCAAGATCAAAGGCGTGGTGCCGGTGAAGAGCACGGCTGGCTTCACGTGGGATGTTCCGCTCAACATCCCCGGCCAACTGCGCGTCGGCGCCGACTGGCAGCACTCGTCGAAGTATTTCAACAACGTGTCCAACACCGGCCCGCTGGTGCAAACGCCCGCCTACGACCTCTATAACGGGTTCGTGGCGTGGGACAGCCCGGACGCGCGCTGGACCATCTCGCTCGAGGGCAAGAACCTCGCCGACAAGGCCTTTGCTCTGGAGTCCCTGCAGATCGCCAGCGCGGTGTCCGAGTCGGTCACCGCCTATCCCAACGATCCGCGCGTCATCCAGCTTCGCCTGAAATACAACTACGAAGCCGCGCCGCCCGCGCCGCCGCCGCCCCCGGCGCCGCCGCCCCCTCCGCCGCCGCCGCCCCCGCCGCCCCCTCCGCCCCCGCCTCCGGTGGCCTATGAGGCGCGCGAGTTCGTGGTCTATTTCCCCTTCGACCAGTACGTCCTGACGCCGGAAGCCCAGCAGGTCATCGCCCAGGCGGCCGACTATGCGAAGACCGGCAATGCGACGCGGGTCGTGGTCGTCGGCCACGCCGACACCTCGGGGTCTGCCGCCTACAACGTGAAGCTCTCCGAGCGTCGCGCCAAGGCGACCGCCGATGCCCTGGTCGGGTCTGGCCTGGCCCAGACCGCCCTGGCGGTCGACTGGAAGGGCGAGGCCGAACCGGCCGTCGCCACCGGCGACGGGGTCAAGGAGCCCCTCAACCGCCGCGCCACCATCAACATCAACTTCTAGGCTTCAGGCTCAACCCGCTCGCTTCGGCGAGCGGGGGGAGCGGGACTTGCGAGCAGGGCCTTCCGGAGCGATCCGGAAGGCCCTCTTTGTTTGCGCGGTCGCGCCCTACATCCAGTAGGGGGTCACGCCGAACGGCGCGTAGTAGGCGAACACCGAGTCCCGATAGCCGCTGTCGTCCCAGCCGCTGAGTTCCGACGGGTTGAACGACGGCGCCTTTTCCAGCTCCTCCTTGGACATCGGCACCACATAGCCGCTGTGCGCCGGATCATAGTCGAGCACCGCCCAGGGCAGGGGGTGCTGGCGGTCGCCGATGCCGAGGAAGCCGCCGAAGCTGAGGATGGCGTAGGCCACCTGGCCGGTGTGCTTGTCGATGGCGATGTCATCGATATGGCCGATGCGCTCCCCGCCGGTGTTGTAGACGGGCGTGCCGGTGACGCGGGCGGCGGCGATCAGCCGGTGTTCGGAAGGCGTTGTGGTCATGAGCGTTCTCCATCGCGACCAGCCATCCCGACGGGAGGTCCGGCGCTCCCCTTCAATTCGCCCCAGCCCAAGCTTGTTCCCTGGCGGCAGCCTCCGCTCGGATATCGCCGGTGTCCACTCCTCGGACGCGCCCGGGGATTGGCCCTATGCGACCGCCGAGCTTGCGTCAGACTTGCCGGCCTTGGGAGGTATCGGGGCCGCGCCGCTGGCTCCTGGCTCCCCACCGCCAGCCAGCAAGGACCACCATGGATCGCAGATCGCTTCTGTTCGCGGCGGGCGCCGCCGGAGCCGCCGCCACCGCGGCGCCGATGCTCGCCCACGCCGCCACCCCCAGCCTCAAGGGTCCCTACCTCGACCTGACCACGGGCAAGGGCAACCTGATCCTCAAGGCCCGGCTCATGGGCAACCTCGACGAGTCCAAGGAGAAGTTCGGCGACGGCTCCGGCGTCGTCTCCTCCGTGCGCCCCGGCGAGGCGGTCAAGCAGCTGATGGGCTTCGAGATCTTCTCGGTGGGCCGGCTGAACAAGCAGCCCGACGGCAGCTTCCGCTTCTTCCACCGCGAGGTGGTCTATTACACCGACCTGAAGACCGGCGAGGTCCTCACTGAATACGACAACCCCTTCACCGGCGAACGGGTGAAGGTCGTCCCCGTGGTCAACGATCCCTGGAACGAGCTGTTCGAGGAATTCGAGCCGCGCCCGCCGTCCTATGGCGGCCTGATCAAGGACACCTCGGCGCGCAAGCCCCTGAAGGTCGACTGGCGCATCCTGCCGGGCGACATCATCGCCAGCGACGCCCGCGCCGACCTCTACTATCCGGCCACCCTTCAGCCCGACAAATGGCCCCGTGAGAGCGCCGGCAAGATGAACCAGGTCACCGAGGTGTTCCAGACCTTCGTGTCCCTGGCCGACGCCCAGAACGAGAAGCTGACCTCGGTGGAATCGCACGGGGTGTGGACGCGGGTGACCCCGTGGCTGCCGTGGATGCTGATGGGCCAGGAGCCGGGCCACATCATGTACAACTGCTACTTCTCCAACTACGACGATGTGAACCGCACCAAGCGCAACGTGCTCGACTTCACCGCCAAGAACTATCCGGTCATGATGCGCGCGCCCACGGACTGGAACGCCAAGAGCCTGTCCAGCCTCGAGAACTACGCCCAGACCCAGACGCCGGCGCCGCCCAAGAAGTAGCGCTGCGAAGGCGCGGCCCCTCTCCCCGCTTGCGGGGAGAGGGGAGGGGCCTACCCCTCCACGAACTCCAGCATCTCCTCGTTGGGCCCGCGCGCCAGCAGCACCCGGCGCGTCGCGCCGTTGAGCTCCACCGTGGTCGGCGGGGCGAACACCTCATAGCCGCCGTCCATCAGCCGCTCGTGCAGGGCGTCGAGGTCGGCGACCGTGTGGGTCATCAGCGAGAAGCCAAGGTTGCCCGGCCGCATCCGCCCGGTCAGCCGCTTGGCGGGGCTGTCGAAGAAGTGCAGCACCAGGATCTTGCCGCTCGGCTCGCCGGGTTGCGAGAACATCAGGAAGTTGATCCGCCCCCCCTGCGGCGTGCCGGTGAGGCTGGCGACGCCCTCGCGGTGATCCTCGCCCGTCTCCTGGTTCATCCCCTCCTGCAGGCCCAGGGTGTCGACATAGAAGCGGCGGCTGGCGTCCAGGTCGCCGCTGGCGATCGAGATGGTGGCCACCTCGCTGAAGTCGCCCTCGGTCCAGCTGCCCCGCAGGTCGGTGGCCGGGTGGACATGGCCGACCATCAGCAGGATGGAGATGTCGTCCGGCCCCATGAAGACCAGCTCCTCGCTGATCACCTCGCCCACCTGGTGGCGGACGGGGGGCGTGCGCGACTTCATCCCCAGGCCCTCGAAGATCGACACCGCGTGGGTGATCGGGTCACGGACGTAGAAGTCGATGGCCTTGGGGCCGATGTCGGCGCCGCTGTCCTCGGTGTGCGAGCGAACCTTCACCGAGGCCACCCCGTGGAAATGGGCCAGGCGCACCCGCCCCACGGGATAGCCGGCGCAGGACAGCTCGACAATCTGGCCGGACGCACCCGCGCCCAGGCCCCAGGCGTCTCCCAGGGACGGGCTGATCGGATAGCGGGCCTCCTCGACCATGCCCATCGCGTCGCGATAGATGGCCAGGTTCGCCTCCAGGTCGCTGACCCCCAGGGTCACGCACTGGATCGCGCTCACGCGCGGCGGGGAGGGGTCGGTCATCGTGGTCCTTCCGGTTCAGGGGCTAGGGGGTGGCAGCGTCAAACACAATCGCAACCCACCCCGATCTTCCCGGCGAAAGCCTGGATCCAGATCATAAGGCGCCGACGTCGAGCCCTATGATCTGGGCCCCGGCTGCCTGTCCTGAGCGACGCCGAAGGCGGCGTCGAAGGGCGCCAGGGGGGAGCGGAATCGAGTGTGATTAGTTCCGACGAAAGCAAACCCGCTCTAGCCCACGCCCGCCAGCGCCGGGTTCGAGCGGCGGGCCGCCCAGGGGTCGATGCTGCGCACCCGGGCGGAGAATTCCGAGCCGATCAGGGCGGCGGTTTCCTGCATCAGGGCCAGGTTCTTGTCGAGCATCTGCGCCACGGTGAGCGAGCCGTAGATATAGCGCAGGGTCAGGCTGGCCAGGTAGCGGCCCTGGTCGAACACCGGCACGGAGAGGCCCACTTCCCGGTGATGCTTGCGGGCAAACAGGGCGTAGCCGTTGCGGTCGACCTCCTGCAGGCGCTGCTCGACGCTCTCGCGGCCCCCCCAGTCGCTGGAATAGGGATGCAGGGCGATCAGATCCAGCAGGAAGCGCCGGGTGTCGGGGGTGCAGTGGGCCAGGTAGCACAGGCCGGTGGCGCTCTCTTCCAGGGGGATCAGGGTGCCGGTGGTCCAGCGCACCAGGGCCAGGGGGCTTTCGAAATCGGTGTTCTCGCGCACCACCATCACCGAGCCCCGCGGCGTGGCCAGCAGCACCGGCCACACCACCGTGCGGCCCAGGGCCTGGATGTGGGGGCGGGCGATGTCGGAGATCCAGGACTCGTCGTCGAAGCCGCCGGCCAGGGTGCGCACCTTGATGGTCAGGCGATACTTCTTCTTCTCGCCGACCCGCTCCAGATAGCCGCTGAGCCTGAGGGTCTCCAGCACCCGCAGGGCGGTGGTGCGGGGCAGCTCGCAGGCGCGCACCACCTCGGCCACGGAGACCTCGTTGCGCGTATTGACGAAGGCGAGGACGTCGAGGCCCTTCTCGAGGCCGTGGATGGGTTCGGTGGCGGCGCCCTCGGGCCGTCGTCCCTGCCAGGCCGAGGTGCTTGCGACGATGTCCATGGCCCACCGCTCCTGTTCGCCTGGCGCCCAAGGGCGACATCTCGACACGAAGCTTTCATGACGTCGAGCCCCCCGAAAAGGGCGTCCGCAGAGCGGACATCCGCTATGCGGATGCGGCTGCCGACACTCCGGCGACGAAGTCGGGGCTGGCGTTGCGCTGGTAGATGCGGCGCAGGAAGGGCAGGGCGCCCAGGGCGCTCTCGGTCCATTGCACGAACAGCCACCGCTCCCCGGTCCATCGCAGCACCGCCACGGCCTTGATGTCGCCGCCCACGGGCAGGCCGCCGGTCTTCATGACGGCGTCCCAGTGGATGGGGACCAGCACCGAGACCAGGCCAGGGCCCAGGGGCCGCTGGCGGATCTGGCCGACCCGCACGCCCAGGCGACCCATGATCGCCGTGTTCTCGGCCCAATAGCGGGCGATGGCGGAGACGCCGATGATCGGCTCGTCGAACTCCTCGGCGATATAGATCACCGTCTCGTCGTCGTCCCAATCGGCGGCGATGGCGGCGGCGTCCATGGCCCGCTGCTTGGCGACATAGGCATGGATGAAGGCTTCGATCTCATGATCGGCCTGAGGCTTCATCGTCAGCTCCCTCGATGCGCGACGCCGAGCCTAGCGCCGGCCCCGAGGGGATGCACGCCCTATGGTCTCACCGTCCGTAAGGCGGTGGGCGACAGGCCGAGGGTCTCGCGCAGGGTGACGCCCTCGTATTGAGTGCGGAACAGCCCGCGCCGCTGCAGTTCGGGGACCACGAGGCGCAGGAAATCGTCCAGGCCGCCGGGCAGGTAGGGCGGGGAGATGACGAAGCCGTCGGCGCCGTAGCCTTGCCACGCCTCCTCCATCACATCGGCGATCTGCGTCGGCGAGCCGACCACCTGGCGGTGCCCGTAGCCCGAGGCGTAGCGCATGTAGAGCTTGCGCAGGGTCAGCCCCTCGCGCCGGGCGGTCTCCACCAGGGTGGTCTGGAAGCTGGTGTTGCCCTTGCTGGGGGGCAGTTCGGGAACGGGGCCATCGAGATCATAGGCGGTCAGGTCCAGCCCGCCGCCGATCGCCGCCGAGAGGATCGACAGGCCCAGCTCCGGGTGGATCAGCAACTGCAGCTGCTCCAGCTTGTCGCGGGCCTCCTGTTCGGTGGCGCCCACCACCGGGAACAGGCCGGGCAGCACCTTCACCTGGTCCGGGTCGCGGCCGAAGTCGGCGATGCGCGCCTTGATGGATGTGTAGAAGGCCTGGCAGCCCTCCAGCGTCGCCTGCAGGGTGAAGACGCAGTCCGCATGTCGCGCCGCCAGGGCCATCCCCGGGCCCGACGAGCCGGCCTGGAAGATCACTGGCCGGCCCTGCGGCGAGCGCATCACGTTCAGCGGCCCGCGGACCTGGAAATACTCGCCCTTGAAGTCCAGCCGCTGCACCCCGGCGGGATCGAAATACCGGGCGGCCGCCTTGTCGCGCACCAGGGCGTCCGGCGCCCAGCTGTCCCACAGGCCGGTGACCACGTCGGCGTATTCCTCGGCCCGGGCGTAGCGGTCGGCGTGGTCGACCTGGGCGTCCATGCTGTAGTTCAGAGCCTCCAGCGGCTGGGCCGAGGTCACCAGGTTCCAGCCGGCGCGACCGCCGCTGATATGGTCCAGGGTCGCGAACTGGCGGGCCAGGTTGTAGGGCTCGGTGTAGGTGGTCGAGCAGGTGGCCACCAGGCCGATGCGCCGGGTGGCCATGGCCACCGCCGCCAAGGACATCAGCGGCTCCAGGAACAGGGTGGAGCTGGCCGTGCGGCTCAGGTCCTCGACCCGCGCATCCTTCCAGGCGAGGTTGTCGGCCAGGAACACCAGGTCGAGCTTCGCCGCCTCGGCGGCCTGGGCGGCCTCGACATAGCGCTGGATGTTGACGGCGCCGTCGGCCGGATTGTCGGGGTGACGCCAGCTGGCGATATGCGCCCCTGTGGGCGACAGGCTGGCGGCGAGTTTCAGGTGGCCCTGGCGCGGACTGGTCATGGCCACGCAGGATAGGCCCGTGCACCGGCTCCGCTGTGGGTGGCTGGGGCTTGTTCGTCCTGCGACCAGCCGCCCATGGCGCCTTCAACCCCTCGCCCCCGGCGCGCATAGTGGGCGCGAGCAGGCAGGAGGATGTCATGACCCAGGCGCTGGAGCGCACCAAGCGCGGGATCGTGCGGCCGGTCGACACCGACTGGACGCAACTGAGCGAACGCGACAGCCTCGCCAGCCTGAACGTGCAGGGCTTCACCGTCCTGCCGGGCCTGCTGGACGCCCCCACCATCGCCCAGGTCCGCGCCGAGCTGGCCGACCTGAAGATGAACGTCGCCCCCTACAGCGACGAGCAGAAGTTCGCCGCCGCCCCGCCCCAGTGGCACAGCCGCACCTTCGCCGAACTGATCGGCCAGCCGCGCATGACCGGCTTCCTCAAGAAGGCCCTGGGCGACGATCTGGTCTTCATGCTCGGCCACTATGTCACCAGCGGCCCCGGGGTGCCGGGCCTGACCCTGCACTCCGACTACCAGCCCTACGGCTCGCCGCAGAAGGGCTGGAACGAGAGCTCGCCGGCGACCTTGCGGGTGCTGATCTACCTCGACGACCTCACCGTCGACCGCGCCCCCTTCACCATCGTGCCCGGCTCGCACCTGTCGCTGCACGCGGTGGCCAACCCCTACATGCGCTATGACGACCATCCCGACATGGTCACCGTCACCCTCAAGGCCGGGGACGCCATCGTCTTCAATGTCCGCGCCTTCCACGGGACCCACCCGCACACCGGCGCCGTCGGCCGGGGGATGCTGGAATACGCCTACCGCCCCGCCTGGGCGCGGTGCGCCGGCCCGGTGGAGGAGTGGGACGCGGCCGACATCGCCGCGGCCCCCGAGGCCGCGCGCCCCTATCTGAAGAGCCGCAACAGCGGCGAGGCCGAGAGCGTCCTGGGCACGGTGGTCCCCGCCGCCGCGCCGGCCTATGCGGGCCTCGCGCCGGCGCTTTGAACGCCCCCCCTTGCCGTCATCAAGTCAGTCTTGGCAGAGCGTGCTGTTCGCGCAGGAGCGCGCCCCAGGATGACGACCGCAAGGGGACGCACGCCCCCCACCGCACACCCCGCCATCGTTCGCATGGCGGAGCATCGGTTCGGTCCAGGCGACCGCGTCAAGGCGGGCCCGCAGGGCCCCCGCTCCGCGGCGCGCCGCAGGCGCGGCCTTGACCCGGCCGCCGCCCGAACCACACTTCCACCACGCGATCGACGGCCCTTTCCGAACGCAGCCCAAACCTCAGCCGTCATCCTGGAGAGCCGCCCCCGGGTTCGGCCGAAGGCCGACCCGAGGACAGGCTCCGCGGACTCATCCAGGACCCAGCAGCTCCGCCCTCAACGCGCCGCACGGCAAGGTCCTCGCTGCTGGGTTCCGGGTTCGCGCAAAAGCGCGCCCCGGAATGACGACCTTTTTTGGCTATGCGATTCTGTCTGCCGCCCACATGCCTTAGTCTTTGCCGCCATGCGCCGCGGCCCCCTGCTGGAATCCTAGGAGTTTCGCCATGAGCGGCCTGCAGGAAGTCGTCCTCAGCGTCTTCGACCTGGACCGCATCACGCGGCCGATGATCGAGGTCGGGGGCTATGAGCGCATCCCCCTCACCGACGCCCCGCACGAGCAGTTCGCCGCCTGGCGCGCGCCCGCGTCCTGCACCCGTATCGAACAGGTCCTGCTCGCCCCGCCCGGCGCCGCCGACCACCGCGGCTCCCTTCGCCTGGTCAAGTTCCACGGCGTCGAACAGCGGGTGATGCGGTCCAGCCAGCGCACCTGGGACACCGGCGGCATCTTCGACATCGACGTCTTCTCCGCCGATGTCGACCAGGTCTATCGCGGCCTTCAGCGCCACGGCTGGACCGCCTTCGGCGAGCCGGTTGACTATAGCGAGGCCGTGTTCTCGGTGCGCCAGGTGGTGGCGGTCGGCCCCGACGGGCTGATGGTGGCCATCATCCAGCGCTACCAGCCCCCCGTGTCGGGGCTGGCGCCCTCCGGCGCCTTCTCGCCGATCTTCAACTCCACCCAGATGGTGGCCGACTACGCCGCCAGCGCGCGCTTCTACCTGGAGACCCTCGGCTGGACGCTGTCGATGGAGTTTCCCATCGAGGATGTGGTCGAGCCGGGCGCCGACGTGCTGGGTCTGCCCCTGCCCATGGCCAGGGACGCCCGCCGCTTCATCGGCATGTTCACGCCCCCCGGCGGCGATCGCGGCGCGGTGGAGCTGATCGAGAACCGCAGCATGCGTGGCCGCGATTTCTCGGATCACTGCGTGGCGCCCAACGTCGGTCTCCTGGCCCTGCGCATCCCGGTGGAGGATACGGCCGCCTATGCCGCGCAGATCGTCGGCCGCGGCGGGGTGCTGTATGCGCCGCCGACCAGCCTGGTGGTGGAGCCCTACGGCCGGGTCACGTCCTTCTGCGTCCGGTCTCCGGAAGGCGCCATCGTCGAATTCTATTCCCCAGAGCCCCGGCGGTAGGATCGCGGCAGCGGAGACAGATATGGACCGGTTGGCGGGCAAGGTGGTGCTGGTCACGGGGGGGGGCGGCGGGCTGGGCGCCGCGGTGGCCCTGAGGTGCGCGGCGGAAGGCGCCGCCGTGGTGATCGGCGATCTGGACGAGGCGGCGGGCCTTCGGGTGGCCGATGAGATCAGCGCCATGGGCGGCCGGGCCCTGGGACGCGGGCTGGACGGGCGCGACGAGGCGTCCCTGGCGGCGCTGGCGCGGGCGACCACGGATGCGTTCGGCGGCCTCGACGGCGCCGTCTTCTGCGCCGCCGATATGAGTCTCGTGCCTCGCGACCACGACGCCCTGACCATCGATCTGGCCGTCTTCGACGCAGTCATCGCCGGCCACCTGCGCAGCCAGCTGCTTAGCACCCGCGCCATCCTGCCCCTGCTGCTGGAGCGCGGCGGCGGGGCGCTGGTCTTCATGAGCTCCCAGGCGGCCTTCTCGCCCGCGCCGATGCTGGCCGGCTATGCGGCGGCGAAGGGCGGCGTCAACGCCCTGATGCGGCACGTCGCCTTCACCTGGGGCAAGCAGGGGGTGCGCGCCAACGCCCTGGCGCCCGGGTTCGTGATGACCGAGCGCAACGCCCTGGACCACGGCCGCGAGGCGGTCGAGGCGCGGCGCGCCGCCAGCCTGGCGCGGACGCCGAGCACCCATGCGGGCGAGGCCGGCGATGTGGCGGCGATGGCGGCCCTGTTGATCTCGGACGAGGGCGCCTGGATCAACGGCCAGGTGCTGAACCTCGACGGCGGCGGCACCATGCGCTGAGCCGCCTCAGCGCGCCTGCTGGATCACCTCGATCTCGTAGCCGTCCGGGTCCTTGATGAAGGCGATGCGCGATCCCGATCCTAGCAGCTTGGGCTCGCGCGACACCTCTCCGCCGGCGGCGCGCACCGTCTCGCAGAAGGCGGCGATGTCCTCGACCCCCAGGGCGATGTGACCATAGGCGTCGCCCTTGTCATAGGCCTTTCCCACCCCGTAGGCGACGAACTCCACCTGGGTGGTGGTGTCATAGGGGCCGTAGCCGAGGAAGGCGTTGCGGTGTCCCGTCTCCGGATTCTCCCGGGCCAACTGCACGGTCATACCCAGCACATCGCAGTAGAACGCGAGGGTCCGGTCCATGTCCGAGACATGCAGCATGGTGTGCATCAGCCGGGTCATGATGAGCCTTCTCCGCCCCCGCCGAAGGCGGGGGAGGGGGACCGCCGCGAAGCGGCGGTGGAGGGGGCGGCGGCGCCCTGTCCGATTGACCGTGGCGCGGCCCCTTCCGCCCCCCGGCGCTGCCGGGCGGTCCCCCTTCCCCGCTGCGCGGGGCAGGAGAGCAGGGTCGCGCCTTCTCCGCCCCCGCCGAAGGCGGGGGAGGGGGACCGCCGCGAAGCGGTGGTGGAGGGGGCGGCGGCGCCCTTTCCGATTGGCCGTGGCGCGGCCCCTTCCACCCCCCGGCGTTGCCGGGCGGTCCCCCTTCCCCGCTGCGCGGGGCAGGAGAGCAGGGTCGCGCCTTCTCCGCCCCCGCCGAAGGCGGGGGAGGGGGACCGCCGCGCAGCGGTGGTGGAGGGGGCGGCGGCGCCCTGTCCGATTGGCCGTGGCGCAGCCCCTTCCACCCCCCGGCGTTGCCGGGCGGTCCCCCTTCCCCGCTGCGCGGGGCAGGAGAGATACGCAAGCCGTCTCATGACATCGCCATCGCCGAACCCTCGGCCATGCTGCGGAACTTGGCCCAGCAGATATCCGGGTCCACGGCGCCCAGGCCGGCCCAGCTGCCGAAGCCGCAGTCCGACCCGGCCATCACCCGGTCCGCCCCGACCATGTCCACGAACCGCCCCAGCCGTTCGGCGATGAGCTTGGGATGCTCCACATAGTTGGAACTGGAGGCGATCACCCCCGGTACGAGGATCTTGTCCTCGGGGATGTCGATGTCGCGCCAGACCGCCCATTCATGGGCGTGGCGCGGGTTGGCGCCCTCGAACAGCAGGATCGACGGCTTGGCGCGCAGGATGCCGGCGATGATCTTCTCCAGCCCGATGTCGCGGGTGTGGGGCCCCTCGTAGTTGCCCCAGCACAGGTGCATGCGCATCCGGTCCGCCGGGATGTCGCGCACCGCGTGGTTGAGGGCGGCCACGTGCAGGTCGACGAGGTCGACGAACTCCTCGTCGGTGGCGTTGCGGTAGAGGCTGTGGCGGCCCATGGCCAGGTCGGGGGCGTCCAGCTGCAGATACAGGCCGGCGTCGACGATGGCCTCGTATTCGGTCTTCATCGCCTCGGCGGCGGCGAACAGATAGGCCTCGGTGTTGTTGTAGAAGCGGTCGGGGTGGAACTGGGTGATCACCCCGGGGGAGGGGGCGGTCATGAAGCCGGTGGTCAGGCCGGCCGCCTTCAGGGCGCCGGTGAGGCGGCGCAGGTCGTCGTCCAGGGGCTGGCGGTTCTCGTAGCTCACCGGCCCGACGCACAGGGGCCGCAGGGGGCCGAAGCGGCCGAAGCCCTCGCCCTTGGGGCGGTCGCGGAAGTTTGGGAAGTCGTTCATGTCGGCCGGCGCGTCGCGCCCCGCCTCGCGCATCTCGAAGCCGGTCAGCCGGTGGCGGATATAGGTGGCGTAGCCGATCTTGCCCATGTCGCCGTCGTTGACGATGTCGATGCCGTTGGCGAGCTGCAGGCGCACGACCTCCTCGACGCCCTCGGTGATGACCCGGTCGAATTCGGCCTCGTCGATCGCCTCGCCGCCGTCCTGGGCCCAGACCTGGTCGACGACCGCCTGGGGCCTCGGCAGGCTGCCGACGTGGGTGGTGAGCAGATGCGCTGGCTTTGTCATCCGACGATAGAACCCCGGCCGCGCCGGGCTGGGAAGGCTCAGGGGCGATGTGACCGCATGCCGATCAGGTGCGCAAGCACGCGCGCCCCGGCCCTGCGACGGGTCTAGGTCTTGCGCATCGCATCGCCGCCGCCCGCCCTTCATGAGGCCTCCCATGACTGACCAAGCCCAGCAACCCACCGGCGGCGAGGCCCTCGTCGCGGTCCTGCGCGAGCATGGCATCCGCACCGTTTTCGCCCTGGCCGGCGCGGCCCACGCCCCCCTCCTGAGGGATCTGGAGGCGGCGGACTTCCACATCATCTCCAGCCGGACGGAGACCGCCACGGTGGGCTCGGCCGACGGTTATGCCCGGGTCACCGGCAAGGTCGGGGTGGCGATGATCGCCGGCCACCAGGGCCTGCCCAACGTCCTGGGCGGCATCCGCACCGCCCAGCTGGCCTGCTCCCCCGTGGTCCTTCTCGCCTCGGTGGGCGAGGGCCAGGCGGAGTCCATGGGCGAGGAGACCAATGACGGCCTCGACATGGTCAAGCCCTTCTGCAAATGGGCCAAGTCCGTGCCGGACCCCGAGCGGCTGGAGGAATATATGAACGCGGCGATGCACGCCGCCGCCTCCGGCCGGCCGGGGGTCGCCGTCCTGGGCATCCCGACCCACTTCGAGGGAAAACGCCTGACCAAGCCGCGCACCTTCGCCTCGGCCAAGACCCTCGCCCTGCCGCCCGAGCCCGCCCCCGAGGCCATCGACGAGGCGGTCCGTCTGCTGATGGCGGCCAAGCGGCCGCTGATCCTGGCCGGATCGGGCGCGGCCCTGTCCGGCGCCGGTCCGGCCCTGCGGGCCCTGTCGAGAGACTTCGGCATCCCGGTGTTCGGCCACGCCCTGGGCCGCGGCCTGGTGCCCGAGGACCTCGAGCACGGCTTCCCCTGGGCCCTGGCCCAGGTCGGCGCCAAGGAGGCCGATGTGGTGCTGGTGGTCGGGATTCGGCTGATGCAGCGCATCGGCTTCGGCATGGCCCCCCGCTTCAAGGCCGACGCCAAGTTCATCCAGGTCGACATCGACGCCGCCGAGCCCGGCCGCAACCGCACCATCGACCTGCCGATCCACGCCGACGCCCGACGCACCGCCGAGCGCCTGCACGCGGCGCTTACATCCGCCGGCCGCCCGGCCTCGGACGTGGCCTGGGCCAAGGCCGCCATCGCCGCGCGCCTGGACGCCCTCGACGCCCTGGCCGAGGGCGCCGGCCCGATCCACCCCACCCGGATCGGCAAGGAGCTGATGAAGATCCTGCCGCCGGAGACGATCTTCATTTCCGACGGCGCCGACGTCTACAACTGGATGTCCGGCACCGTGCGCATGCGCTCGGACCGCTGCTTCATGGACCACTACCCCCTGGGCTCCATGGGCATCGGCACGCCCCTGGCCCTGGGCGCCGCCGCCGCCGCGCGCGAGATCGCCGAGGATACCGGAACCCCCGCCCGGCCGGTGGTGCTGGTCACCGGCGACGGCGCCTTCGGCTTCTATCCGTCCGAGTTCAACTCCCTGCAGCTGGCCGGGCTGAAGGTGATGTGCGTCATCTCCAACGACGGCAACTGGGGCACCGAGCGCAACGCCCTGAAGCTGAACCTGGGCACCACGGTCAACTGCGTGCTCGGCCAGTGCGACTACCATCTCATCGGCCATGCCTTCGGCTGCCTGGGCGAGAAGGTGGAAGCCGCCGAGGACCTGCCCGCGGCCCTGGCCCGGGGCATGGCGGCGGACCGCTCGATCATCCTCAACGTGCTGACCGACCCGTCGGCCGGCGAGGCCCGCAAGACCGACCCGCGGCTGAAGATGGTGACCTTCGAGGACCTCAAGTCCAGCCTCGAGGCCCACCACGTGATGGAACTGGCGTAGCCAGGGCGCAAACCGCTTGCCTTTGCGGGCGCGCGGGTCACCCTCCGGCGACAGCAACGAGGGGAAAGCCATGGATATCGACCGCGCCTTCGTGCGCATCGCCGAGGGGCTGGTGCACTATCGCCATTGCGGGGCGGGGGGCGCCGCCCTGCCGCTCTACATGGTCCACGCCTCGCCCGCCTCGGCGATCACCCTGGAGTCCCTGCTGCCGGACCTGGGCGCGACGCGGCGGGTGATCGCCCCCGACACCCTCGGCAACGGCGACTCCGCCCCCCCGACGCCGGACGCCCCGGACATGGACTATTACGCCGACAGCGTCGCGCGGGTGCTCGACGCCCTGGGCCTGGACCAGGTGGACCTCTACGGCAGCCACACCGGGGCGCACATCGCCTGCGAGACCGCCATCCTCCATCCCGACCGCGTGCGGCGGGTGGTGTTCGACGGGCTGAGCATGTTCACCCCCGACGAGCAGCGCGAGAACCTGGCGACCTATGCGCCGCAGATGGAGGTCGACGACTTCGGCCGCCACCTGCAGTGGGCCTGGCATTTCATCCGCGACCAGACGCTCTACTTCCCCTATTTCAAGCGCGACCCCGAGCATGCCCGCAACCTGCCCATGCCCCCGGCCACCGCCATCAACCGGCTGGTGGTCGAGGTGCTCAAGGGCCTGACCACCTATCACAAGGGCTACCGCGCCTCCTTCCGTCACGATGTCCGCGCGCGCCTGCCGCTGATGACCCAGCGCACCCTGGTGTCGGTGACGGACGACGATCCGCTCAAGTCCGGCCTCGACGAGGCCGCGGCCCTGGTGAAGGACGGCGTCAAGGCGCTGCTGCCCTCCGCCCGGACCCCCGGCGGCCACGCCGCCAAGATCGCCGCCATCACCGCCTTCCTCGACGCATGAGCGCGGATCCGCCCGGGCCGGCGGCCGCCGCCGGCGCGCGCTCGACCAGCCTCACGGGCAAGCGGGGCCTGGTCGTCGGCATCGCCAACGCCGCCAGCATCGCCTCCGGCTGCGCGCGCGCCTTCGTCGCCGCCGGGGCCGAGGTCGCCGCCACCTATCTCAACGACAAGGCTGCCGCACACGTCCGCGCGGTGACCGAGCCCCTCGGCTGCTCGCTCCTCCTGCCCTGCGACGTCCGGATCCCCGGCGCGCTCGAGGCGGTCTTCGCCCGGATCACAGCCGACTGGGGGCGGCTGGACTTTCTCCTGCATGCGATCGCCTTCGCCCCGGCTGAGGATCTGCACGGCCGGGTGGTCGACAGCAGCCCGGAGGGTTTCGCCCTGGCCATGGATGTGTCCTGCCATTCCTTCCTGCGCATGGCCCGTCTGGCCGAGCCCCTGATGACCGAGGGCGGCAGCCTGCTGGCGGTCACATTCCGAGGGTCGGAGCGGGTGGTGCCCCACTACAACCTGATGGGGCCGGTGAAGGCGGCGCTGGAGAGCGCGGTTCGCTACGCCGCCGCTGAGCTCGGGCCCAGGGGCATAACGGTCAACGCCATCTCTCCGGGGCCGATCCGCACCCGCGCCGCCAGCGGTATCGAGGGCTTCGACGACCTCCTCGGCGCCGCCGCGGCGGCCACGCCCGATCATCACCTGGTCGATGTCGATGATGTCGGCGCCCTGGCGGCCTTCCTGGTCAGCGACGGCGCGCGGCGACTGACCGGAACCGTCATTCCGGTGGATGGCGGCCAGCACCTGACGGCCTGAGCCTCGTCCCGCGCGCGGGGGAGGGACTGTCACGAAACCCGTGCTTAGTCGCGCATGATCCGGCCTCGTAGCGGGCCGCGAGGCCTGGAGGGTCCCGATGAGCACCACCGACGCTGAGTTCCACACCCACGGCTGGCAGGCCCAGCTCCTGGCGCGCTGCCGGGGACAGGCGCCGGTGGTCACCGCCGTGATCCATCCTTGCGACGCCGTCGCCCTGCAATCGGCCTGTGAAGCCGCCGCCCAGGGGCTGATCACGCCGATCCTGGTGGGGCCCGAGGCCAAGATTCGGGCGGCCGCCCAGGCCTGCGGCGCCGACATCGCCGGCTTCCGCCTGGAGCCGACGCCCCACAGCCACGCGGCCGCCGCCCGGGGTGTCGCCCTGGTGCGCGCCGGCGAGGCCCAGCTGCTGATGAAGGGGTCGCTGCACACCGACGAGCTGATGCAGGCGGTGACGGACGCCGGAGCCGGCCTGCGCACGGCCCGTCGCATCAGCCATGTCTACATCATGGACGTGCCCCGCTACCCGCGCCCCCTGTTCATCACCGACGGGGCGATCAACATCGCCCCCTCCCTGGAGGAGAAGCGCGACATCGTCCAGAACGCCATCGACCTGGCGCATGTCATGGGCGTGGACTGCCCCCGCGTGGCGATCCTGTCGGCGGTGGAGACGGTGACCTCCAAGCTGCAGTCGACCCTGGACGCCGCCGCCCTGTGCAAGATGGCCGACCGCGGCCAGATCACCGGGGCCCTGCTGGACGGCCCGCTGGCGTTCGACAACGCCATCAGCGTCGAGGCGGCGCAGGACAAGGGCATCGTCTCGCCGGTGGCGGGGCGGGCCGACATCCTGGTGGCCCCCGACCTCGTCGCCGGCAACATCCTGGCCAAGCAGCTGACCTTCCTGGCCGGGGCGGACGCGGCCGGCGTCGTCGTGGGCGCCCGGGTCCCGATCATCCTGACCAGCCGGGCGGATTCCGAGACCGCCCGCATCGCCTCGTGCGCGGTGGCGGTGCTGATGGCCCGCGCCGCCCTGGCATCGACCGGCGCCGCGGGAGCATTGGTGTGACCGATGCGGTCCTGACCCTCAACGCGGGCTCCTCGAGCCTCAAGTTCTCCCTCGCGCGGATCGACGGGCCCGACCTGGCGCCCCTGTGCCGGGGCCAGATCGAGGGGCTGGGCGGCGCGCCGCACCTGGTCGCCCGGGCGCCCGACGGCGCCCTGCTGGCCGAACAGCGCTGGGACGACCCGACCCTCCCCCACGAGGCCTTCTTCGCCACCCTGTTCAGCTTCGTCGACGACCACCTCGGCGGCGATCGGCTGAGCGGCGTCGGCCACAGGATCGTGCACGGAGGCCCCGCCTTCAGCGGACCGGTGCTGATCGATGACGCCGTCCTGGCCCGGCTGGACGGCTACGGCGCCCTGGCGCCCCTGCATCAGCCGCACAACATCGCGGCCGTGATCTCGGCCCGGGCCGCGCGCCCCGGCCTTCCCCAGGTGGCCTGTTTCGACACCGCCTTCCATCACGGTCAGGCCGAGGTCGTCACCCGCTTCGCCCTGCCCCGGTCGTGGCATGACCAGGGGGTGCGCCGGTACGGCTTCCACGGCCTGTCCTACGAATATGTCTCGGGGCGACTGCGGACCATCGATCCCGCCCTGGCCGAGGGCCGGGTGGTCATGGCCCACCTGGGGGCCGGCGCCAGCCTGTGCGCGGTCAGGGACGGCCGCAGCATCGACACCACCATGGGGTTCACGGCGCTCGACGGTCTGATGATGGCCACGCGGAGCGGCGCCCTGGATCCGGGGGTCGTGCTCTATCTGCAGCAGCAGGCGGGGATGTCCGCCGAGGCGGTGCAGGACCTGCTCTATCATCGGTCCGGCCTGCTCGGCGTCTCAGGGCTGTCCGGCGACATGCGCGACCTGTTGGCGAGCGCGGCGCCGGCGGCCCGGGAGGCCGTGGCCCTGTTCGCCTTCCGTATCGTCCGCGAGACCGGCGCCCTGATGGCGTCCATGGGCGGGCTGGACGGCATCGTCTTCACCGCGGGGATCGGCGAGAACGCGCCCCAGGTCCGCGCCGCGGTCGCCGAGGGCCTGGCCTGGGCCGGCCTGGCGCTGGACCCTGAGGCCAACGCCCGCGGCCGCGGCCTGATCAGCGCCGCCTCCAGCCGCCTGAAGGCCTGGATCATCCCCACCGACGAGGAGGCGATGATCGCCCGCCATACCGCCGATGTCCTGGCGGGCGCGGCGGCGTGAGCCGACCGGATCAGAAGGCCCGGTCGAAGCCCAGCTCGATGCTGGTCCGGCGAAAATCGTAGAGGCCCACCGTCGACCGGTTGCGTTCCTGGACCAGCCGGACCACCGGGCTGAAGCTGCGGATGGCGTAGCGCCGCAGGATCACCCCGCCCTCGGCCCGGTAGAGCCGGTCGCGGCGGCGTTGCGTGAACGGAAACAGGGTGGCGTCCGCGCCCAGCGCGCTGGCGGCGAGCGAGCCGAACACCGTCGAGCGCGCCACATCCCGCCAGCCGAACAGGCTCGCGCCGCCCCCGCCCGTGGCATAGCCGCGGTCCCGCGCCGTCTGCCGGTTGACCTGCAGGCTGAGGCTGCCCCCGGCCCGGGCCCCGAGGGACCGCTCGATGGTCGCCCGGGCGTAGGCCGCCCCGCCATCCAGCAGGGGATTGGGGCCGTAGCGGTTGCGGCTGACGGTGACATCAAGAGTCAGCTGGCTGCGGCGATCCAGAGGGTGCAGCCAGTTGGCCGACACGAACCCCGTGCGGCTGTAGAGGTCGCCCCCATAGTAGCGCCGCGTCACCCCCAGGGCGGGGCGCCAGCGATCGGCGCCGACCTTGATCTGCGGACCGACCGAGGCGGTCAAGGCGACGTCGTCGAACTGGCGCGCGCGATACAGACTGGCGTCGGCTCCGACCTGCGCCAGCACCGCGACGGTCGGGCTCAGTCGCCAGCGGGCATAGGCCTGGCCGGAGGCGCGCCCGCCCAGGCCGGACCGCCCCTGGGCCTCGCGGTCGAGGGTGAGGGGCGCGAATACCGTATCCAGGGTGCGGGCGCGGGTGGCCCGGTTGATGTTGCTGTCCGGCGCGACGGCCACCGACACCGAGCCGCCATACCGCCGGTCCGACCGCAAGGCGGCGGCGAACTGATCGACGACCAGGGCGACATCGGGGGGTAGGCCCGACGCCTGGGCGCGGCGGATTTCCCGGCGCGCGCCGTCCTCGTCGTCCATCGACGCCAGGATGCGGGCCAACTCCAGCCGCACCCGCGCCGCGTCCGGCTTCTCCGCCAGGAGGCGGCGCAGGCTGGCGACCGCCGCGCCGGGACGGCCGTTGGCGGCCAGCATCAGGCCCCGACGGAAACGCGCCTCGGTTCGGATCTCCAGGCTCGGATCGTGCTCCAGCGCCTCATAGATGCGTTCGGCCTCGGCGAACCGGCGGCCCTCGCTGGCCTGGCCGGCCAGGACGAACAGCTCAGCCGCGCTCACGCCGGTCCGGGCCGCCTGGGCCTGGGCGTGGCCGCAGGCCAGGGCCGTCGCCAGGGCGACCGCCGCAAGAAGCGGGCCCCAGGGCCCCGCGACAGGCATGGTCCAGGCGCTATCGGTGGCCGATGATCACGCCGCCGACGACGCTGCCTGCGCCGTTGGAGAGGTTGAACGCCGCGCCGGCCTCGGCGGCGCCCGGGCCGAAGAAGCGTCCGGCATAGGCGCCGCTGTAGGCGGACGCCGAGGCCAGGCGTCCGGAGAAGGCGGCGTTGGCGGCGTCGATCCGGCCCGTCCCGCTGACGCTGCCGATGAAGAAGCTGGCGCCGCTGATGGCGCTGACGCCGCTGAGGGACATGTTCACATTGGTCGAGCCGGCGGCGAAGTCGGCGCTCAGGCTGCCGGTCCCCGACAGGGTGCGGATGTCCGTCGGGGTGAACCACAGGCCGCTGACGATGGACTGGTAGCTGGCCGTGCCCGTGCGCGGCATGTCGCCGGGGGCCGTGGGAATCCCGAAGACCAGCGGGATGTTGACCGCGGTCCGCAGCGAGCCGTTGCTCGTGACCCGCTGCCAGACGGCGAAATCGGAATAGGTCAGGGCGACCCCGGGGTTGGCGCCGTTGGCCAAGACCAGAGTATTCTCGGTCGTCCCCGAGGTCTTGCTGAAGGACGTCACGACGGCGTTGCTGTTCGCCGCATCCTTGTCGGCGGGCAGGAAGGTGGCGCTCTGGCCGCCGCCGCTGAGCGTGTAGCCCTGGGTCGCGGCGTCATAGGCGATGCTGATCGCCTCGACCGCCGACGCGGTCTGGCCCACGCCGCTGACGCCATTGGTGTTGCTGTTGACCGTGGCGGTCACCGCACTGCTGGCGTTGGGGAAGCTCTGGTTCGCCTGGAGGCTGGTCAGGGTGGCGTTGGTCGCCGGCGCGGCCGGCGCCGGCGCCGGGGCCGCGGCGACCGGCGTGACACCCCCGCCGCCGCCACCGCCTCCACCCCCGCAAGCGGCCAAGAACAAACACGCGACGCAGGCCGCAAATTTACATTTCATACTGTAAGCCCCCACAACGCGCCGAGGCTAGCTAAGTGTATTTGCCTAAACAAGCCAAAAAAGGCAGCTTAATGGCACAAATTGGTACGGCTACGCTCCCCCCTGTCCGAGCGTTGCATCAAAAGACATCCCGACACGGGAAGCTTACTGCAAAGACCGTGAACAAATCTGTCACGATCCCACGTCAGCGCCTCGGTTTTGAGCGGCGGCTACGGCAATGCCCGAGCTGGCTGGGGGACTCTTGGCTCCGCGGGGCAGGCCGATGAGCCTGGCCGGCGTCGGCCGGGAACCGCACCGACGGCGGCAGGCTGGTGCGGGCGGTCGGGGTCGAACCGACACTCCTTTCGGAACCGGATTTTGAGTCCGGCGCGTCTGCCAATTCCGCCACGCCCGCGCCTCGCCCAGGTATCGGACCGGGGGGCGAGGGTCAATGCGGCCGGCGAGACGGCGGCGGCAAACCCTGCTAGCAACCGCCCAGCCTGACCGAGCGAGAATCCGATGCTGCGCCGCACCTACGACTGGATCATGGGATTGGCCAGCAGCCGTCATGCGGCCCCCTGGCTGGCGGTGGTGTCCTTCGCCGAGAGCTCCTTCTTCCCCGTGCCCCCCGACGTGATGCTCGCGCCGATGATCCTGGCGCGGCCGCAGAAGGCCTATCTCTACGCCGCCATCTGCACGGCGGCCTCCGTGGCCGGGGGCATCCTCGGCTACGCCATCGGCTATTTCCTCACCCCCGTGGGACTGAAGCTGCTGGCCATCATGGGCCACGCCGAGGGGCTGGAGGCCTTTCGCGCCTGGTATGCGCAGTGGGGGGTCTGGCTGATCCTGATCAAGGGGCTGACCCCCATCCCCTACAAGCTGGTGACCATCGCCTCGGGCCTCGCCGCCTTCAGCTTTCCCATGTTCGTGATCGCCTCAGTGGTGACCCGCGGGGCGCGCTTCTTCCTGCTGGCCACCTTGCTGAAGTTCTACGGGCCCCCCATCCAGGCCTTCGTGGAGAAGCGCCTGACCCTGGTCACCAGCGTCGTCGCCGTGGTCCTGGTAGCGATCATCGTCGGCCTTCACTACCTCCGCTAAGGTCATGTCTAGAGCCTCGCCCCCCTTTTCCCTTGTCCTGGATCGTTGGCCCCTGGCGGCCGCCCTGGCCTCGGCGGCGATGCTGGCCGTCGCCCATGCCTTCCAGACCTTCGGCGGCCTGGCGCCCTGCGCCCTCTGCTATCGCCAGAGGGAGGTCTACTGGGTGGCCCTGGCCGTGGGGCTGGCCGGGGTGGTCGGCGCGCGGCTCGGACGCCGCGCCGCAGTGCGGCGGCTCGCCTGCGCCCTGCTGGCGCTGATCTTCCTGTTCGGCGCGGGACTCGCGGCCTATCATGCCGGCGTGGAATGGAAGTGGTGGCCAGGGCCGACGACCTGCACCGGCGGCGCCGGGGGCGTCGACGCGGGCGCCATGGCCGACCTTCTGGCCGGCAAGAG
Source organism: Caulobacteraceae bacterium (assembly GCA_965279095.1). Classification (GTDB taxonomy): domain Bacteria; phylum Pseudomonadota; class Alphaproteobacteria; order Caulobacterales; family Caulobacteraceae; genus CBDIHH01. The sequence goes on along the minus strand of CBDIHH010000007.1, from coordinate 210,983 downwards.
CATCCGTCCGCCCAGCTGCGACCAGGCGGCGTGGGTGTGGCTCGGCCTGTCCATGGCCGGCTGGAACAGCCTGGCCTCCCTCGGACTCAGCGCCCTGAGCCTCGCCGCCCTCGCGAGAAGGACCTCCCATGCCTAGGCCTCCGTCCGCCCCGCCCGCGCCCTCCGGCCCTGTGCCGCCCCGCCCCGGCGCCGGGGGCGTCGCGGCGCGGCTGGCCGAGATCCTGCGGGTCGATCACGCGGGAGAGCTGGCGGCGGTGCACATCTACCGGGGCCAGCGGGCGGTCTTCGCCCAGGGGCGCCCGGACCTGGCCGCGCGCTTCGGGCGGATGCAGGCCGAGGAGGGCGAACACCTGGCCGCCTTCGATCGTCTACTGGCCGAGCGCCGGGTGCGGCCGAGCCTTCTCATGCCCCTTTGGCGCACCGCGGCCTTCGCCCTGGGCGCCGGCACCGCCCTGCTCGGCGAGAGCGCCGCCCACGCCTGCACCGAGGCGGTGGAGAGCGTCATCGAGGGGCACTACGCCGACCAGGCCGCGGAGCTGCAGGCCCGCGACCCGGACCTGGCGCGGACCCTCGCCGGCTACCGCGACGACGAGCTTGGCCATCTGGTCGAGGCTGTGGAGTCCGGGGCCCGGCAGGCGCCGGGATACGGCCTGCTGTCGGCGGTGGTCAGCGCCGGCTGCCGCGTGGCCATCCGCATCGCAGAGAAGATCTGACCGCGGCGGCGGGACGTCGACCCTAGGCGGGATAGGCGAAGGCCGCCCTCGCCGCCCGCCTTGGCCGCCGCCCACTGGGCTGTCCGCGAACGCCCAGTCGGGCAGGGCGTCGAACCACGCCTCCAGGAAGCCCTTCCGGTTGTTCTGGTGGTCAAGGTAGTAGGCGTGCTCCCCACAGGTCGCACACCAGCAGGGGCGTGATCCCGGGCCGCGTCAGGGTGTCGTCGGCGGTCGTGGGTCGAGATCACCTTCAGAGCGCCGTCCTGCGCCGCCAGCCACACCCAGCCTGAGGCGAAGTGCTCGGCGCCCTCTCCTTGACGAAGGCGTCGCGCAAGGCGGAATGGTCGCCGAAGGTGGCGGCGATGGCGGTGGCCAGATCGGCGCCCGGCGACGTCCGCTGCGGGCTCATCGACCGCCAGAAGAACTCGTGGTTCCACGCCTGGGCGGCGTTGTTGAACAGGCCGGGCGGGCCCGCCTTGGCCGCCTCGCGCACCACCTCTTCCAGGGTCCGCCCCTCCAGGCCCGCGCTGGCGGCCAGCGCATTGGCCTTCTCGACATAGGCGGCGTGATGCTTGTCGTGGTGCAGATGCAGGGTCTGGGCGCCGATGACCGGCTGCAGGGCGTCGTAGGCGTAGGGCAGGGGAGCGAGCTTGAACATGGACGGGCAGACCTCGGCGGCGCGATTGATCCCTCTCAAGCGGGCCGGAGCCTCATCCGTTCCCCGATCGGCGGCATCGGCTAGTCGCCGGGAAGAAGATCCATCCGGCGCATGGTCGCGATCAGGTCGGCGAAGCTGCCGTAGGCGCGCACGCTCAGCTTGGTCATCAGGGGGCCTGACAGCACCGAACTGGGCGCCATCAGACGCTGGCGGCCGTCCTTCACGCACCAGCCGGCGGCGACGAGCTTCTCCACCTGGCGGCGGACGGTTTCCCGGGGGCAGACCCAGGGCGGTGGCCAGGGCCCGGGCGCTGACCGGTCGGCGCAGGGTGTCGGGCGGGGGTCTTGTCGGCGCCCCCGAAGGTGGTCGCCAGTTGCCGGTCCTCGTTCAACCAGGAAACGTTGGCGTGAATGATCGCGATGAACACGATCCCCATCAGCAGATCGCCCTTGAACGCTCGGTTGATGGTCGTCACCCACTGTAGGAAATACGCCAGGGTCAGCCGGGTGACGGCGCGCGCGCGGGCGCGATGTTTTGGTCGTCGGCCAAGGGCCCCCCGGGAGTCGTGGGTGTCGCCGCCGGGACCTGCGTGCCTGGAGCGAAAGGAGAATTATACAGCTAGCGCAAAAGTAACCGGGTTACGGCAGTGGTCTGTTGTCGCGGGCGGGCGCGGGGCGCCACGCCGCGGCCAGGCGCCTATCCCATGACGTCAGCGGCCGAAAAGGGCGAAGGCGAGCAGGGCGGTCAGGAAGGCCACCGCCATGAAGGCGCTGATCGCGGTGGCGGGCGCCAGGGTTCCGAGGAAACCCGTCCAGCCGGGGCTCTCGTTGTCTTGGCCGCGCGCGACCGGACAAGGCGGTAGTCCCCATCGATGATGGTGGGCAGCGCAGGTGGCTTTGGCATCCGGATCACCATAGCCGATCAGCCCCCTGCTTTCCAAGGCCACGCGCCCTTAATGAACGCCGCCTGAACAATGCGGCCTTTTGCCCTATCTCCTCGCCCATTGTAGGCGTTATCGTCTGTCAGCGCGGCCACAGAGCCGTCAACGGAGGAATCGGATGGGAGCAGTGCTCTCTGGTATTCGGTGGGAACGAGCCCTTTGCCTGGCGGTCGCCGGCTTCCTCTGGCTCGATCTTCTGAGTTTTCTTGGCTACCTTGAGCGCCTCGCGCGCTGACCCAGCGCCTAGTAGGCGCCCCGCTGAAGCAGGACCGCGGGAATGGTCTTGACCAGGATCTTGAGATTCAGCGCCACGCTCTTGGAGCGCGCGTACTGGGCGTCCAGCCCGACCCGCTCTTCATACGTCGTGTCGTTGCGCCCGCTGATTTGCCACAGGCCGGTGATCCCCGGCAGGACGGCGCAGTAGAGGGGCCAGGAGTCGCCATAGTAGGCCACCTCCGCCTCCACGATCGGCCGCGGACCGACCAGACTCATCTCCCCGCGGATCACGTTCAGCAGTTGCGGCAGCTCGTCGAGGCTCGACTTGCGCAGGAAGGCGCCGACGCGGGTCACGCGCGGATCATCCTTCAGCTTGTGGGTCGCCGCCCATTCGGCGCGCGCCTGAGGCGACTGTTCCAGCAGGGCAGCCAGGCGGGCCTGAGAGTCCACGGCCATGGACCGGAACTTGATGCAGTAGAAGCGGCCGCCGCCAAGGCCGAGCCGCTGCTGTCGGTAGAAGACGGGGCCGCCATCCTGGAGCTTGATGGCGATCGCCATCACCGCCAGCAGGGGCAGGAAGAACACCAGGGCGGGAATCGCCACCAACAGGTCCAGGGCGCGGCAGCCCTCCCAACGGCGCGCCTGTTCGCCGGTCTGACAATCAGCCACAGTCACCTAGGCCCCCTTTGCCGTGCCGAATTGGCACTCGAAATCGCTCACGTAGCGGCACAGAGCGAGAAAGAGGCCACCCTGCCAGCGTCAGGTGACAAGGGCGATAAGGCCGCCCCAAACCGCCGTGTTCGCCGCGATCATGATCAGCAGTCGCCAATTCAAAGCCTTCGTTCGTTTATGCGCCTGTCGAAGGCCGTTGTCAGTCCGACCTGTGTAAGCTTCGCTGTGGAATATGACTGTCATATCAAGCTCCTCGCTCAATAAACGCCAGTGTATATGTTCGTGTTCCCTAGGTAGATTTACCTGCGACCAGCAGGCGCTAGGATCTGTGACGTGAGTATTTGGGTGAGGAATCGAGTCGTTTCTAAGACGTGCGGGACACGTGGGGGCCTTAATCTGGCCGCGATCGGCCCGATCTGCGTTTGGCAATAGGCTGAAGCCTAGATCAAATAAGCGTTCAATCGAACGGCGGCGCGCCGCCAAAGCGTTGCTGTTGCGTGGCTGATCTAAGCAGTCGTCATGGTCAAGCTGGAGTTTTCGCGCAACCAAATGTTAAGCCGCCGCATTGGATGCTTACGGGGTTGGGGCTTTTTGACGCGCAGGACTCACTCATGAACGTTCCCATAACCTTCGTCAGCGGCGCTGACGTCGCCATATCTCCGGATGCGGCTCTGGTCTCGATCCATTCCCCGGCGGGAGCGATCCAGGATGGTCGGATCCAGACCGTCGAGTGCGCGCGGCTGGTGATGTCCCACCGCACCTTGCGTGAACTGGCCAGGCTCTTCGCCGCCAAGGTTCAGGAACTGCCCCCCGTCCAGCCCGCGCGGCTGGCGGCTCGGCCTGAGCCGCGCAGCTTCGACCGGCGCGAGGACGCCGATGAGCCGGCGCCGGGCCCTCTCCCCGGCGTGGTCACCCACTGACCTAGGCCTCGAGCTCGATGTCCCAGTAGAGGTAGTCCAGCCAGCTGGCGTGCAGGTGGTTGGGCGGGAATCGGCGGCCGTTGTCCTGCAGCTGGTGCATGCTCGGCCGCGCCGGGGCGCGCCTCGGCGTCATCGACGCCTCGCGGGGGGTGCGCCCGCCCTTGTGCAGGTTGCAGGGGGCGCAGGCCGTGACGATGTTTTCCCAGGTGGTGCGGCCGCCGCGCGAGCGCGGGATCACATGGTCGAAGGTGAGGTCGTCGCCCGCGCCGCAATACTGGCAGGCGAAGGCGTCGCGCAGGAACAGGTTGAACCGCGTGAAGGCCGGCGGCCGATCCTGCTGCACATAGTGCTTCAGCGACACCACCGACGGCAGGCGCATCTCGAAGGACGGCGAGTGCACCATCTGATCGTAGGTGGAGACCACGTCCACCCGATCGAGGAAGACCGCCTTGATCACCTCCTGCCACGGCCATAGGGACAGGGGGTAGTAGGACAGCGGCCTGAAGTCGGCGTTCAGGACGAGGGCGGGCCAGCCGGACGGCGGGCGATCAAGCACCTGCATCGTCAGCCTCCCTGGCGGTCGCTGACGACGGTGGGACGGACGCGTGGAACCTGAAGACGATACTCCTCTATGCAGAGCCGCCGGAGAATCGAGACTGCCAGTCCCGATCCCGCCCGACCATAGGCGATTTTTCGCGACGCCTCCATGACGGCCGCGCAGGCCCGAGACAGGGCAGGGCGCGCCGCCTATGCTGCCCACCCATGAGGCCTCTATCTGCCGGAATCAACGCATGAGCCCCCCCGAGTCCGGCGCGGCCGGGGCCTTCGTCACCCGCTTCGCCCCCTCGCCGACCGGGGCCCTGCATCGGGGCCACGCCTTCAGCGCCCTGACCGCCCATACCGCCGCCCGGGACGCAGGGGGCCGGTTCCTGCTGCGCGTCGAGGACATCGACACCGGCCGGTGCCGGCCTGCCTTCGAGGCCGGCATCCTCGAGGACCTGCGCTGGCTGGGCCTGGACTGGGAGCAACCCGTGCGCCGCCAGTCCGAGCATCGCGCCGACTACGCCGTCGCCCTGGACCGGCTGGGCGCGGCGGGGCTGCTCTATCGCTGCTTCAAGACCCGGGCCCAGGTGATGGAAGGCATCGGCCACGCACCCCACGGCCCGCAGGACGCCTTTCGCGGCGGCCCGCTGGAGGCCGGCGACGAGGCCGCGCGGCTGGCGGCCGGCGCGCCCTTCGCCTGGCGACTGTCCCTCGCCGCCGCCGAGGCGGCGCTAGGCGGCTTCGGCCACCTCGGCTTCATGGAGGAGGGACAGGGGCCCAACGGCGAGACGGGCCCCATCGCGGCCGACCCGAGGCTCGGCGGCGACGTGGTGCTGGGTCGCAAGGACCTGGGGGTGGCCTACCATCTGGCGGTGGTGGTCGATGACGCCCTGCAGGGGGTGACCCACGTGATCCGCGGACGTGACCTGTTCGAGGCGACCCACACCCAGCGCCTCCTGCAGGCCCTGCTCGGCCTGCCCACCCCGGTCTACCGCCACCACCCGCTGCTGCTGGATGCATCGGGCCGCCGCTTCGCCAAGCGCGACCGCGCCGAGACCCTGGCGGAGCTTCGCGCCGGCGGCCTGAGCGCCGAGGCCCTGAGGGCCGAGCTCGGTTTCGCCGGCTAGAGCGTGTTTTCTTCCGACAGGATCGATAAACCCACCCCGCTCGTCGTGGCCTGGATGCTATGAGCAACGCCCTCTCAACTGCCGTCATCAAGTCAGTTCTGGCAGGGCGTGCTGTTCGCGCAGGAGGGCGCCCGAGGATGACGACCACACGGGGGGAAGCACGCCCCCCCAACGCACACCCCGCCATCGTTCGCATGGCGGAGCATCGGTTCGGACCAGGCGACCGCGTCAAGGCGGGCCCGCAAGGCCCCCGCTCCGCGGCGCGCCGCAGGCGCGGCCGGGGCCCAGCCGCCGCCCGAACCACACTTCCACCACGCGATCGACGGCCCTTTCCGAACGCAGCCCAAACCTCGGCCGTCATCCTGGAGAGCCGCCCCCGGGTTCGGCCGGAGGCCGACCCGAGGGCAGGCTCCGCGGACTCATCCAGGACCCAGCAGCTCCACGCTCAACGCGCCGCACGGTGAGGTCTTCGCTGCTGGGTCCTGGGGTCTCGCAAGATCGAGCCCCAGGATGACGGCCTTATTTGGAGCGGTTTGTTTTAAACCAACTCGCTCAACCCCACTAAAGACAACCTGATCTAACTGTGCAGCGCCACCTGGGCGCCCAGTTCCACCACGCGCGACGGCGGGATCTGGAAGAAGTCGGCCGCCCGCACCGAGTTTCGCATCAGGAACTGGAACAGGCCGTCCTGCAGGCGGGCCAGGCCCCGGGCATGGCCGGGGACGAGGGTGCGCCGGCTGAGGAAGAAGGACGTCTTCATGATGTCGAACTTCAGGCCGGCGGCCCGGGCCAGGGCCAGGCCGCGCGAGACGTTCGGCCGCTCCATGAAGCCGTAGGTCAGGGTCAGGCGGCGCACCCCTGGCGCCAGGTCGACGAGGCTGACCCGCTCGCTGTCGGCGACCCGGGGCCTAGACACGAAGCTGACCGTCAACAAGACCACCTGCTCGTGCAGGACCTGGTTGTGCTTGAGGTTGTGCAGCAGGGCCACCGGCGCCGCGTCCGGTTCGGCGGTGAGGAACACCGCCGTGCCCTTGGCCCGCATGGGCGGCCGGTGGGCGAGCATCGCGAGCAGGTCGTTCAGCGACAGGTCCCGCTGCTCGGACGCCTTCAGGGCCGCGGCGCCCCGCACCCAGGTCAGCATGACGAAGATCAGGCCGCCGGCGATCAGCAGGGGGATGTAGCCGCCATGGGCGACCTTGGTGAGGTTGGCGCCCAGGAACACCGCCTCCACCGCCAGGAACGGCGAGAACAGGGCCACGGCCATCCAGATCGGCCGCCGATACAGGCGGTGGATGGCCACCGCCGCCAGCACCGACGAGGTGATCATCGCCCCCACCACCGAGATCCCATAGGCCGAGGCGAGGCTGCTGGACGAGCGGAAGCCCAGGACCAGGGCGGCTACCCCGGCCAGCAGGATCCAGTTGATCTGCGGCGCGTAGATCTGCCCGGCGTGGTCCTCCGACGTCGCCACCAGGCTCATGCGCGGCAGCAGGCCCAGCTGGATCGCCTGCTGGGCCATGGAGAAGGCGCCGGAGATCACCGCCTGGCTGGCGATCACCGTGGCCACCGTGGCCAGGATCACCAGGGGCGCCTGGAACCATGTCGGGGCCATCAGGAAGAAGGGGCTGGCGGCGGCCGCCGGATCGCCGAGCACCAGGGCCCCCTGGCCGAGGTAGTTCAGGGTCAGGCAGGGGAAGACGAGGGCCAGCCAGGCGACCTGGATCGGCTTGCGGCCGAAGTGGCCCATGTCGGCGTAGAGCGCTTCGGCGCCCGTCACCGTCAGGAACACCGAGCCCAGGATCACGGCCGCGAGCTTGGGGTGTGCGGCCAGCAGGGCGGCGCCGGCCAGCGGGTTGAACGCCGCCAGGATGGCCGGCTGCTGGCCGATGTGCATGAGGCCCAGGATCGCCAGGACGGCGAACCAGACGAGGCAGATCGGCCCGAACCACCGGCCGATCCCGCCGGTCCCCCGTCGCTGGACCATGAACAGGCCGACCAGGATCGCCAGCGCCGCCGGGACGATGATTCCGTCGAGGCGCCCGTTCAGGCCGTCGATGACCTCCAGCCCCTCCACCGCCGACAGCACCGAGATCGCCGGGGTCAGCATGGCGTCGCCGAAGAACAGGCCGGCGCCGAGCATGCCCACCAGCGTGATCAGCCCGGCGCCGCGTCCTCCGGCCCGCTGCACCAGGGCCATCAGTGACAGGGTGCCGCCCTCGCCCTTGTTGTCGAAGCGCAGGGTGATGAGGACGTATTTGATCGTGACGATGATCATCAGCGTCCAGAACATCAGCGACACCACGCCGATGACATCCGCCGCGGCCAGCTGCCCCGCCGGTCCTCGCAGATGGCCGATCGATTCCTTGAAGGCGTAGAGGGGGCTGGTGCCGATGTCGCCATAGACCACCCCCGCGGAGCCGACGGCGAGGCCGAGGAACCGTCCTCGGGTCGTGGGCGCGGCGGCGGCGAGGGTCATGGCGGGGGCGGGGCTCCGGTGGATGCGATCTGTCTTGTCGCGCCTGGGCGCATAAAGATCCCATGAGGTTGAGCGGCGTCGCCGCCGGGGGGGGCTTGCATCGCGCCCCGCGCGGGGCCTTGTCTGCGCGGCCAGGAGCGCCCGATGACCGGATCGTTGCAGCCGACCGACGACACCACCCCCCACCTGGCGGTCCGCTATGGGATCGCCCTGGGCCTCGCCGCCGTCGCCACGGCCCTGGCCCTGGCCGCCGAGCGCTGGGTGGCCGCGCCCAACCTCTCGCTGGTGTTCGTCCTGCCGGTGGTGATCTGCGCCGCCGCCTATGGCTGGGGGCCGGCCCTCACCGCCGCGGTGACCGGCGCCCTGGGCTTCAACTTCTTCCTGATCGATCCGCGCTACACCCTGCGGGTGGCCGATCCGTCCAACGGCTGGGCGATCGGCCTGCTGATCGTGGTCGCGACCATCGTCAGCGCGGTGGCGGCCCGGAGCCGCGGCCGCGCCCTGGAGTCCCGCCGCCACGCGGCCCAGGCCGACGCCCTCCAGGACCTGGCCCGGTCCCTGGTCGGCGCGGTGGGCGCCCCCGCCATCGCCCAGGCGGCGACCAAGGCCCTGGCCGATCTGTTCGACGCCCCGGCCGTGGTCCTGGTGTCGGTGGACGGCGCCCTTGAGCCGATGGGGGCGACCGCCGGCGCCGACCTCCTCGCCGCGGACCGGGAGGCCGCGCAGTGGGCCCTGGCGTCCCGGCTGGCGACCCGCTCGGACGCCTATCCGGTGGAGCAGGCGCGCTATGACTTCTGGCCCGTGGTCACGCCGTCGCGGCTGCAGGCGGTGATCGGCCTGCGCCTGGCCGGGGAGGAGGGCCGCCCGGCCCGCCCCGAGCGGCTGGTGGACATGGTCGCCGGCTACCTGGCCGTGGCCCTGGAGCGCGACCGGTTCGCGGCCGAGGCGTTGGAGGCCCGGGTGGGTCTGGAGAGCGAGCGGGTGAAGGCGGATCTGCTGGCCGCCGTCTCGCACGACCTGCGCACCCCCCTGTCGACGATCCTGTTCACCCTGCAGAGCCTGCAGCGCTTCGGCGACGCCCACGGCGCGGACACCCGCGCGGAACTGCTCGCCCTGGCCGAGGCCGAGACGGCCAGGCTGGCGGGCCTGGTGGGCAATCTGCTCGACATGAACCGCATCGACGCCGACGCCATGGCGGTGCGCCTGGCGCCGGCCGCGGCCGCCGACCTGGTCGCCGCCGCCGTGCAGCGGGCCACGGGGGCGCTGGAGGGGCGGCCCGTGACGGTGTCCGTGGCGGGGACCCTGCCCGCGGTGCTGATCGATTTCGGCCTGGCCGAGACCGCCTTGGCGAACGTGATCGAGAACGCCGCGCGCTACAGCCCGCCCGGCGCGCCGGTGGAGATCCGCGCCGCCGTCCAGGGCGACGGCCTGCTGATCGAGGTGCTGGACCGTGGCCCCGGCTTCCCCGAACCGGCCGAGCCCCTGTTCGGCCGCTTCACCCGCGGCGTGCAGGGTGACGGCCGCCCGCCCGGCACGGGCCTCGGCCTGGCCATCGCCCGGGGCTTCCTGACGGCCCAGGGCGGGGCCATCGAGGCGACGCGACGCGACGACGGGGGCGGCGCCCTGGTGCGCCTGCGCCTGCCCCTGGCCCCCGCCCTGGCGTCGGCCCCATGAGCGCGGGCCCGATGACCGCCGACCCCGCCACCATCCTGGTCGTGGAGGACGATCCGGCCCTGCGCACCGTGCTGGCCGCCACCCTCAAGGCCGCCGGGCTGCGGCCGGTGACAGCCCGGGACGGCGCCGAGGGCCAGCGCTGGCTGGCCCACTATCGGCCCGACCTGGTGCTGCTCGACCTCGGCCTGCCAGACCAGGACGGCCTGGACCTGATCGGCCACATCCGCGAGCGGGGCTCCACGCCGATCGTGGTCCTGTCGGCGCGGGACGCCGAGGCGATGAAGGTCGAGGCGCTGGATCGCGGGGCCGACGACTATGTGGTCAAGCCGTTCGGGGTCGAGGAGCTGCTGGCCCGCATCCGCGCCGCCCTGCGTCACGGGGTGCAGGTGCGAGGCTCGGCGCCGGTGGTCAGCGTGGGCGCCGTGGAGATCGACCTGGGCCTGCGCGCTGTGCGCGTCGGGGGCCAGGCCGTCCGGCTGTCGCCCAAGGAATACGACCTGCTCGCCGAACTGGCCCTGAACCTCGGCCGCGCCACCCCCCATGCCGAGCTCCTGCGCGCGGTCTGGGGCTCGGAGCGCGCCGACATCCAGTATCTGCGGGTCTATATCGGCCAACTTCGCCAGAAGCTGGAGGGGGGCGCGGTGGCCCTGGAATCCGTGCCTGGGGTCGGCTACCGCCTGGGTCCCGCCCCGGTCACGTCCCCGCCAGCACCCGGTCGATGACCGCCCGCGCCTCGGGGCCCGACCAGTCGGCCCCCCCGGCCAGCCGCGCCCGCTCCTTGCCGTCGCGGTCGTAGATCACCGTGGTCGGCAGGCCGGCCACCCGCGGGTTCAGCGCGAAGGGCATGGCGAACTTGGGGTCGGCGTAGAAGGTCAAGGGGCCGTGCTTGGCCAGGAAGGTCCGCGCGTCGGCCTCGTCGGCGGCGCGATCGACGCTGATGGCCACCACCTTGACCGGCCGGTTGGCGTAGGCGGCCTGCAGCTTGGCCAGGGACGGCATCTCGGTCACGCAGGGCGCGCACCAGGTGGCCCAGAAATTCAGCACCACCACCTGCCCTTGGAAGTCGCTCAGGCGCATCGTCCGGCCGTCGGGGCCGGTGAAGGTCGAGGTCGGCGCCGGCTGCGGATCGGCCGTCGCCTGCAGCTTGACCATCTCGCCCCGCGCCAGGGATTTCATGTCCGGCGACGCGGCGGGTTTGAACCCGGCGTGGACGATGACATATACAGCCGCCAGCACGCCGACGATCGAGAGTGCGACGATCGCGGCCTTCAGCATCCTGTCCGCCGCCGCCCCCGTCCGGGGTCGCCTAGCCTGGGGCCCGTCCGGCCCGTCCTCGTTCGAGACCTGTTTCATATGACCGCCGATACCACTCCTGAGAGCGACGCGCCCGCCCCATCGCCGGATGAGGGCGCCCCGGCGGGCCAGACCATGTGGGGCGGCCGGTTCTCGGCCAAGCCCGCGGACCTGATGCAGGCCATCAATGTGTCCATCGGCTTCGACCGCAGGCTGGCGGCCCAGGACCTCGCCGGCTCGCGCGCCCATGCGGCGATGTTGGCCGCCACGGGGGTCATTTCAAGGGACGACGAGGCCGAGATCCAGCGGGGCCTGCTGGCCATCGAGGGCGAGATGGCCGCCGGGGCCTTCCCGTTCCGCGCCGAATACGAAGACATCCACATGAATGTGGAGGCCCGGCTGAGCGAGCTGATCGGCGCGCCCGCCGGCCGGCTGCACACCGCCCGCTCGCGCAACGACCAGGTCGCCGTCGACTTCCGCCTGTGGGTGCGCGGCGCCTGCGACGAGACCATGGAGCAGCTGGAGGGCCTGCAGCGCGCCCTGCTGGCCAAGGCGGAGGCCTACGCCGACACCCTGATGCCGGGCTTCACCCACCTGCAGCCCGCCCAGCCGGTGACCTTCGGCCACCATCTGCTGGCCTATGTGGAGATGTTCGGCCGCGATTTCGGCCGTTTCGCCGACGCCCGCATCCGCATGAACGAGAGCCCCCTGGGCGCCGCCGCCCTGGCCGGCTCGCCGTTTCCCATCGACCGCCACATGACCGCCGAGGCCCTGGGCTTCGACGAGCCCATGGCCAATTCCCTCGACAGTGTCTCGGCCCGGGACTTCGCCCTGGAGGCCCTGGCCGCCGCGGCCATCTGCGCCACCCACCTCTCTCGGATCGCCGAAGAGATCGTCCTATGGATGACCCCCCAGTTCGGCTTCATCACCCTCACCGACGCCTTCACCACCGGCTCCTCGATCATGCCGCAGAAGCGCAACCCCGACGCCGCCGAACTGGTGCGCGCCAAGGTCGGGCGCATCCTTGGGGCGCTCACCGGGTTGATGGTGGTGATGAAGGGACTGCCGCTCGCCTATTCCAAGGACATGCAGGAGGACAAGGAGGGCGTGTTCGCCGCCTTCGACGCCCTCAGCCTGTCCCTGGCGGCCATGACCGGCATGGTCGCGGATCTGCAGCCCAACGCCGGGCGCATGGCGCAGGCGGCCGGCGCCGGCTTCTCCACGGCGACGGACCTGGCCGACTGGCTGGTTCGCACCCTGGACCTGCCCTTCCGCCAGGCCCACCACATCACCGGGGCGGCGGTGAAGCGCGCCGAGCAGCTGGGCGTCGACCTGCCCGACCTGCCGCTGGCCGAACTGCAGTCCCTCGACCCCGGCATCACCGCCGATGTATTCCAGGTGCTCACCCCGGCCGCCTCCGCGGCCAGCCGCACCAGCTACGGCGGAACCGCGCCCGCCCAGGTCCGCGCGCAGATCCAGCGTTGGAAGGAACGGCTGCCATGATCTCTCGCCTTCTGCTTGTCGGCCTGCTCGCCGGCGCCGCCGGCCTGTCCGCCTGTGGCCGCCAGGGCGAACTGGAACGGCCCGCCCCCCTGTTCGGAGCCAAGGCCCGCGCCCAGTACGAGGCCAACAAGACCGCCCGCGAGGCCGGCGAGGAGCTGGACAAGGACGGCAACGCCCGGCCCAACGCCTCGGGCGCCAACAACGCCGGCGACGACACCGACGTGGTCGCCCCGCCCACCGACGACGCCGCCTCCACGCCCCTGCCGCAGCGCACCGCGCCGATCACCGGCACGTCCCCCGATCCCTTCGGCTCGGGCCCGCCCGGCGCCCTGCCCAACCCCTACGCCAATCCAAACCGGTCTCGATGAACCACTTCGAAGTCCGGCCGAACGCGGCCGGGGCGGGCGAGCTGTTCTGCGAGGACGTCGCCCTCAGCCGGATCGCGGACGAGGTCGGCACCCCGGTCTACGTCTATTCCAGCGCCACCCTCGAGCGGCACTACAGCCAGTTCCGCGACGCCTTCGGCGACCGCGACGTGCTGGTGGCCTTCGCGGTCAAGGCCAATTCCAACCTGTCGGTGCTGAGCACCCTGGCGCGGATGGGGGCGGGGGCCGACACCGTCTCGGAGGGCGAGATCCGCCGCGCCCTGGCCGCCGGGATCCCCCCCGGTCGGATCGTCTTTTCCGGGGTGGGCAAGACCCGGGCCGAACTGGCCTTCGCGGTCCAGACCGGCGTCGCCGAGATCAACGTCGAGTCCGAGCCCGAGCTGGACCTGCTGGCCGCGGTCGCCGCGGCCCTGGGCGCGCGCCCCGCCATCGCCATCCGCGTGAACCCGGATGTCTCCGCCGGCGGCCACGAGAAGATCGCCACCGGCAAGGCGGAGAACAAGTTCGGCGTCTCCTTCTCGGAGGCCGAGCGGCTGTATGCCAAGGCCACCGCCGCCCCCTCGCTCACCCCCGTGGGCGTCGCCTGCCATATCGGCAGCCAGATCACCGACCTGGCGCCCATGGAGGCGGCGTTCGTCAAGATGCGCGGCTTGGTGGAGCGCCTGCGCGCCCAGGGCATGACGGTCAGCCGCCTGGATCTCGGCGGCGGGCTCGGCGCGCCCTATTTCGACGGCCCGACGCCGCCGGAGCCCGCCGCCTTCGGCGCCATGGTCCGCCGCGTCACCGAGGGGCTGGACGTGCAACTGGCCTTCGAGCCGGGCAGGGTGATCGCCGCCAACGCCGGGGTGCTGGTCTCGCGGGTCATTCACGTCAACGAGCGGCCGGAGGGCCGTCGTTTCCTGGTGGTCGACGCGGCCATGAACGACCTGATGCGCCCGGCCATGTACGACGCCTACCACGACATCCGCCCGGTCCTGGCTCCGCGTCCCGGCGCCAACCTGTCGGCCTTCGACGTGGTCGGACCCGTCTGCGAGACCGGCGACACCTTCACCCGCGACCGCGAGCTGCCGCCCATCGCCGCTGGGGAGCTAGTGGCCTTCCTGTCGGCGGGCGCCTACGGGGCGACCATGTCGAGTGAATACAACAGTCGCCCCCTGGTCCCCGAGGTGCTGGTCAAGGGCGACCGCTTCGCCGTGGTGCGCCCGCGTCCGACCTATGAGGAGATGCTGGCGCGCGAGCCCCGGGCGCCCTGGCTATGAGCCGGGTCATCGAGTGGGATTGATGGCCCGCTCTTCCCAAACCACGAGCCGTCATCGTCCGGCTTGACCGGACGACCCAGCCGCGCGGACCTCGACGTTCAGATCGCGCGGTCAGGTCGTGACACTGGATCGTCCGGTCAAGCCGGACGATGACGGCGGTAGGGAAACGGGAGGGGAGCACCTCAGTCCAGCGCGGCCACCCCGGGCAGCCCCCGCCATCGCCCGCCGTCGTCCATGCCGTAGCCCACCAGGAAGCGGTCGGGGGCCTCCCAGGCGACGAAGTCCGGCGGATCGGGGCGGGGGCGCGGCCAGGGCTTGCGGGCGAACACCGCCGCCAGCACCTGGCGCGCCCCGGCCTCGGTCACGTGCCGCCGCGCCTCGCTCAGGGACAGGCCGGAGTCGAACACGTCGTCGATCAGCAGCACCTGCCGCCCGGCCACCGGGCGCTGCAGGCCGGCGCGCACCGCGCAGCGCCCGCTGGAGGCGCGCGCGTCGCCGTAGGAGGTCAGCCACAGGGCGTCGAAGGCGGGATGGCGGCCGTGAGCCGTGAGGGCGCGGGTGAGATCGGCGGCGAACCACAGGCCGCCGGTGAGCAGGCAGACGGCGACCGCGTCGTCGTCGAGGGCGGGGGCCACTTCGGCGGCCACCCGGCCGACCGCCTGAGCCACCGCCGCCTGCGGCAGCAGGGCCGCGGGCGGCGGCTCAGTCATGATGCGCGGGCGTGGCCGGCTCCGCCGCGGTCCGCGGCAGGGCGAAGGGCGCGTCGCCCTCGATCGGCTTGGCCTCCTCGATCTCCCCCGCGAGCGGCGGGGGCGGCGGGGGCGGCGCGGCGCGCAGGGGCGGCAGGGGCGCCCTGGCGCCGTGAGCGGGTCGCTTCGCCGTCGGCGCCGGCCGCACATCCTCGAACACCACCTCGACCTGGCTGGCGCTCGACGGGGGGTCCAGCAGGGTGATGGTGAAATGGCGGGTCTCTCCGGCGGGGATCTTCGCGTCCCCCGGCGCGGCGATCTTGCCCTGCACGGTCTTGCCGGCGGCATTCAGCAGGTTGATGCGCAGGGCCGGGGCGACCACCGCGCGCTTCTCGATGTTGCGCAGGGCGCCGGTGACCACCACGGCGGCGCGGCCGTCCTGCAGCCCCGGCTGGGCCTCGACCTTCTCGATATTGATGCCCGTGGTGTTCACCGCCAGGCCCACGGCCGCGAAGGCGGTGGCGGTCCGCGGCAGGGCGCGCACGATGTCCACCCGGAACACGAAGGCGGTGACGGCGACCAGGACCACCACGGCGGCGACCCCCGCCCACAGGGCGCCGGCGGTGGCGGCCTCGCGCACGCGCCGCCGTTCCTCTGCCTTGGCGCGGAAGGCGCCGGGCAGGCGCTCGGCGGGAAGGTCGCTGAGGGCGGCGGGGGCCGCTGCCGCGGGCTCTTCCGCGCGGGGCGGCTGGCCGACGGCGCCCTCCTCGGGCGAGGCGGTCAACTCGATGGGATCGTCCTGCGGGCGGGCCCGCCAGGAGGCCCCGCACGACTGGCAACGCACGGTGCGACCCGACGGACCGATGAGCTGGTCGTCGATGAAATAGCGGCTGGCGCACTCAGGGCAGGTCAGTATCATGGCCGCGAATCGGAGGCTCCTTGACCTCTCATGGAGGTCGCCGATTTCCGCCCCCATGTCCAGAAACCCCGATAATTTCGACGACGCCCAAGACGAGATGGCCGCCTTTCGCGCGCCGGATCCGATCCTGCGCTTCGACAGCGTGAGCATGCGCTACGGGCGGGCGCCGGAGGTGCTGCGGGACCTGTCGTTCGCCCTGCAGCCGGGGTCCTTTCATTTCGTCACCGGCGCCTCGGGGGCCGGCAAGAGCAGCCTGCTCAAGCTCATCTACCTGGCGCATCGCCCGTCGCGGGGCCTGATCACCCTGTTCGGCCGCGACCTCGCCACCACCGCCCGGCGCGACCTGCCGTTCCTGCGCCGCCGCATCGGAGTCGTGTTCCAGGAGTTCCGACTGTTGGACCACCTCACCGCCTATGACAACGCCGCCCTGCCCCTGCGGCTGGCGCGCCGCAAGCCAAAGACCTATGGTGACGACGTCACCGAGCTGCTCACCTGGGTGGGGCTGGGGCCGCGCATGAACGCCATGCCGGCGACCCTGTCGGGGGGCGAGAAGCAGCGCCTGGCCATCGCCCGGGCCGTGGTTGGCCGGCCGGACCTGCTGCTGGCCGACGAGCCCACCGGCAATGTCGACGACGAGATGGCCCAGCGCATCCTGCGCCTGTTCATGGAGCTCAACCGGGTCGGCGCCACGGTGGTCATCGCCACCCACGACCGCAATCTGGTGGAACAGGCGAACAAGCCGGTGCTCCACCTGGAGGACGGCCGCCTGCATCTGCTGCCGGCCGCCGGCGCATGAGCGACCAGGCCCCCGCACGCCGCCGCGCCGGGCCCTTGCTGCCCCCCGGCCAGGCCAGCGACGCCGGCCTGGTGTTCGTGGTGGCGGTGCTGTGCTTCTTCGCCTGCCTCACCGCCCTGGCGGTGCTGTCCGCCGACCGGGCGGCGCGGGGCTGGCGCACGGACCTGCAGGGGTCGGCCACGGTGCTGGTGCGGCCCAAGGGCGACGAGACCGCCGAGACCGCCGCGGCCCGCGCCGCCGAGGCCCTGGCGGGAATCCCGGGGGTGGACGAGGCCGCCGCCCTCGAGAAGGCCAAGGCCGAGGCGCTGTTGCGGCCGTGGCTGGGCGCGGGCGACCTTCCCGAGGACCTGCCCATTCCGCGCCTGGTCACGGTGGAGCTGACCAAGGCGTCCCCCGCCAGCGCGGCGGACCTGGAGCGGGCCCTTACCGCGGCGGGGATCGACGCGACGGTGGACGATCACAGCCTGTGGGTGCGCGACATCGTCCGCGCCGGCCTTTGGGCCCGCGGCGCCGCCCTGGCGGTGTTCGTGCTGATGACGGCCGCCGCGGGGGCGGTGATCGCCTTCGCCACCCGGGCCGGACTGGCGGCGCGGCGCGACGCCATCGAGGTCCTGCACACGGCCGGGGCGGAGGACCGCTACATCGCCGGCCTGTTCCAGGTGCGATTCGCGCGCATGGCGGCGGTGGCGGGCTTGTTCGCGGCGGTCGCGGCGGCGATGATCGGGGCGGCGGCGCGATTGGCGGGCGGCGGCGCCGGTCTCACCCCTGTGCTGCCTGTCGCCTGGCTGGACCTGGCCGCCCTGGCGCCCTGTCCGCTGATCGCCGCGATCGTGGCCGCCCTGGCCGCGCGGGCGGCCGCGATGCGGCTGCTGAAGGAGATGGCATGAAGAGTATCGCCCTCTTCCTGGTGGCCCTGATGATCTGGGCCGTGGGGCTGCTGGCCTTCAGCTCGCGGATCGAGCAGTCGACGCCCCCGCATGAGCCCGCCGTCGCCGACGGCATCGTGGTGCTGACCGGCAAGTCCAGCCGCCGCATCGAGGCGGCCATGTCCCTGCTGGAGAACGGCAAGGCCCGCCGCATGCTGGTCTCCGGGGTGGACCGCGACGCCACGCGCAACGACATCCGCCGCGTCGCCCGCGCGGCGGACCGGGTCTATGACTGCTGCGTGGACCTGGGCTTCCAGGCGGCCAACACCATCGGCAACGCCGAGGAGACCGCCGGCTGGGCGCGCCGCCACGGCTACCGCAGCCTGATCGTCGTCACCGCCGACTACCACATGCCGCGCAGCCTGCTGGAACTGCGCTCGGCCATGCCGGGAACGCCGCTCACCCCCTATCCCGTGGCCACCGACGAGCTGGACGCCAAGACCTGGTGGCGCAAGGGGGACGGCGCCCGGCGGATGATCGTGGAGTATTCCAAATACCTGGTGATCCTTACCCGCGAGGGCGTGCTCAGCCTCGGGCCCAAGGATCGCGACCCGCCGGCGGCCCAGGCGGCCCAGCCCGCCGCCGCCCGCTGATGGCCGTGCGCCGGGTCCTCTACGCGGTCTGGTACTATGGCTGGACGGTGGTGCTCGCCATCCTCTTCATCCCCTCCTGGGTCCTGCCCCGGGCGGCCCTGACCTTCGGCATCTCCATGTGGTCCCGCCTGCTGACCTGGGGGCTGCGGGTGATCGGCGGGGTCAGGGTGGAGATCCGCGGGCGCGAGCGCCTGGCGCCCGGCGCCAGCCTGATCGCGGCCAAGCACCAGTCGATGTTCGACATCGTGCCCCCCTTCGCCTTCCTGCCCGACGCCTGTTTTGTGCTGAAGAAGGAGCTGATGGCCATCCCCGTGTTCGGCCAGCATTGCGCCCGGGCCAGGATGATCGCCGTGGACCGCGACGGCCATGCCCAGGCCCTGCGCGACCTGGTGGCGGCGGCCCGGGACCGGCTGGCCGAGGGCCGGCAGCTGATCATCTTCCCCGAGGGCACGCGCCGGGGCCCCGACGCGCCGCCGGACTACAAGCCCGGGGTGGCGGCCCTCTACCGGGACCTGGGCCTCGCCTGCACCCCCGTGGCCACCAACTCCGGCGAGTATCTGACGTCCGCCGGCCTGCCCCGGCGGCGGGGGACAGTGGTTTTCGAGATCCTCGACCCGATCCCGGCCGGACTGAAGCGAGGCGAGTTCATGCGCGAACTGCAACACCGCATGGAAGCCGCGTCCCAGGCCCTGCGCTGAGCCCCTCCACCGTCATCCTGGAGAGCCGCGAAGCGGACTCATCCAGGACCCAGCAGCTCCACCCTCAACGCGCCGCACGGTGAGGTCTTCGCTGCTGGATCCCGGGTTCGCGCAAGAGCGCGCCCCAGGATGACGACCTATTCTTGAGCGCGCGCCCCCCATAGCCGTCATCCTGGAGAGCCGCGAAGCGGACTCATCCAGGACCCAGCAGCTCCACGCTCAACGCGCCGCACGGTGAGGTTTTCGCTGCTGGATCCCGGGCTCGCGCAAGAGCGCGCCCCGGAATGACGATCTATTTTTGAGCGCGCGCTTCCCCCTCTACCGTCATCCTGGAGAGCCGCGAAGCGGACTCATCCAGGACCCAGCAGCTCCACGCTCAACGCGCCGCACGGTGAGGTTTTCGCTGCTGGATCCCGGGCTCGCGCAAGAGCGCGCCCCAGGATGACGACCTATTCTTGAGCGCGCTCCCCCCTCCACCGTCATCCTGGAGAGCCGCGAAGCGGACTCATCCAGGACCCAGCAGCTCCACGCTCAGCGCGCCGCACGGTGAGGTTTTCGCTGCTGGATCCCGGGTTCGCGCAAGAGCGCGCCCCAGGATGACGAATTTTTTTACCTACAGCCGACCCGCCGCGAAGGTGTCGCAGGACTCCGGCTTGCCGCTCTCGAAGCCGGTGCGGAACCAGCGCACCCGCTGGGCCGAGGTGCCGTGGGTGAAGGCGTCGGGCACGACCCGGCCCTGGGTCTTCTTCTGCAGGGTGTCGTCGCCCACCGCATTGGCCGCCGCCAGCCCCTCGTCGATGTCGCCGGGCTCCAGGATCTGCTGCTTGGCGTTGGCGCGATTGGCCCACACCCCGGCGTAGCAGTCGGCCTGCAGCTCCAGCCGCACCGACATGGCGTTGCCGTCGGCGCCGCCGCGCGCCCGCTGGACCTGTTCGGATGTGCCCATCAGGTTCTGCACATGGTGGCCCACCTCGTGCGCCAGGACATAGGCCTGGGCGAAGTCGCCGGGGGCCCCGAAGCGGTCCTGCAGCTCCTTGTAGAAGGTCATGTCCACATAGACCCGCTGGTCGGCCGGGCAATAGAACGGCCCCATGGCGGCCTGTCCCGTGCCGCAGCCCGTGCGGGTGGCCTGGTCATAGGGGACGAAGGTGGCGGGGGTGTAGGCGGCGCCCCGTTCCTTGAAGATGTCGCTCCAGACGTCCTCGGTGGAGCCGAGCACCGCGGCGGAGAAGTCCACCAGCTTGTCGTCGGCGCGCGGGCCCTGCTGGCCGGGCGCGGCGGCGGGGGCCGGCTCCTGGGATGCGAGGATGTCCTGGGGGTTGCCGCCCAGCAGCATGTAGATCACCGCCAGGGCTACGACGCCGATGCCGCCGCCGCCCAGGGCGATCCCGCCCATGCCGCCGCCACGCCGATCCTCGACGTTGCTGCTGCGCCTCAGGTCGTTCAGCCGCATGGTCCCGCTCCCGCTGTTCCCTGGCCGAACGTCTGGACCGCCGAAGCGTTGCCGTCTAGGGGCTGGCGGGAGCCGGGCGCAGGCGCGCGTCGCCGGTCTCGGCGGCGGGGGCCGGCAGGCGTCGCTGCGACGGGGCGTCGTAGGGGGTGGGGCTCAGGGGCGCCGGCAAGGAAAAGGCCGGCGGCGCCGCCCTCAGCTCCAGGGCGCGCAGGTTGTCCTGGGTCTGGCGGCGGTGCTCGTCAGCCAGGGCGCCGCGCAGGTCGGCCTCGTTGCGGCGCTGGATCAGGGACTGTTCCTGCTCGCGCATGTTGCGCTGCTGCAGGTCCTGCAGCCGCAGGCGGTCCAGGTCCGCGGTCTGGGCGGCGGCGGCCGAGGCCATGAGGCTGACGGCGAGGGCGAGGAGGGTGGTGCGCATCCCCTTGAGATGGGCGCCGGCGGCCCGGGATCAATGGAAGTCGCGCGACTTGGGCAGAACCCGCACGTCGCGGGGATGGCGCCCGGTCCCGGCCTTGCGGTGTCCGGGCTCCCGGTCCGGCCGCGAACTCTTGGCCGCGTCGCCGGGGGCGGGCTGGGGCTTCAGCAGCCCGGCGTCCGACAGCAGGGCCAGGTCGGCGGTGCGGTCGTGCAGGCTCTCGGCGATGAAGTGGATCACCCCCTCGGCCCGCTGCACCTTGCCCCGCACCATCATCAACCGCGCCCCCATGATCACCGGCCGGTGAGGCTCAAAGAGCGCCGGCCACACCACCACGTTCACCACCCCCGTCTCGTCCTCCAGGGTGATGAAGGTGACGTCGCCCTTGCCCGGCCTCTGGCGCACCAGCACCACCCCCGCCACCGTGGTCCGCCGCCCGTCCGGCAGGTCGCCGTAAGCCTTGGCGGTGACCGCGCCCAGGCCTGAGAGGTGCTCGCGCAGGAAGGTCAGGGGATGGCCCTTCAGCGACAGGCGGATGGTCTCGTAGTCGTGCACCACCTCCTGCGAGGGGCTGGCGCGGGGCAGGGCCACCGGGGGCGGGCCGTCCGCCTCGTCCAGCCCCGCCGCGGTGAACAGGTCGGTGGGGGCGGCGCGGGGCAGGCCGCGGGCGCTCCACAGGCCCTCGCGCCGGTTCAGCTTCAGCGACCCCAGCGCGTCGGCGGCGGCCAGCTTGTCCAGCGCCGCGGCGGGCAGGCCGGCGCGGGTGCGCAGGTCGTCCAGGCTGACGAAGGGCCCCGCCGCCCGCTGGGCCGTCAGGGCCTCGGCCCAGGCCTTCTGGAAGCCGTCGATCTGGCGCAGGCCCAGGCGCAGGGCTGGCCGCCGGCGGCCGCTGCGGCCGGCGAAGGGCCGCGGCGGCGGCGGGCGGGGGCGGCCGGGGTCCGGCGCCTCCAGGGTGCAGTCCCAGTCGCTGGCGTTGACGTCGGGCGGCCGCACCTCGACCTCGTGCTCCTGGGCGTCGCGCACGATCTGGGCCGGGGCGTAGAACCCCATCGGCTGGCTGTTGAGCAGGGCCGCGGCGAACACCTCCGGATAGAAGCATTTGATCCAGGCCGAGACATAGACCAGCAGGCCGAAGGACGCGGCGTGGCTCTCGGGAAAGCCGTATTCGCCGAACCCCTTGATCTGGTTGAAGCAGCCCTCGGCGAAGTCGCGCTCGTAGCCGCGCCTGACCATCCGCTCCACCAGCATGGTCTCGTACTGGTGGATGGTGCCCATGTGGCGGAAGGTGGCCATGGCCCGACGCAGGCCGTTGGCCTCGTCCCCCGAGAACTCCGCCGCCACCATGGCGACGCGCATGGCCTGCTCCTGGAACAGGGGCACGCCGAGGGTCTTGCCCAGCACCCCCTGCATCTCGTCGGCCCGGTGCGGCGGGGCGGGGCTCGGGAAGTCGACCCGGTAGGTCTCGCCGCGCGCCTCCGCCTCGCGCCGCTCCTTGCGGGCCTTCAGATAGGGGTGGACCATGCCCCCCTGGATCGGGCCGGGCCGCACGATCGCCACCTGCACCACCAGATCGTAGAACTCCCGCGGCTGCAGGCGCGGCAGCATCGCCATCTGCGCCCGGCTCTCCACCTGGAACACCCCCAGGGAGTCGGCCTGGCAGAGCATCTGGTAGACGCGCGGATCGGTGGGCTTGATCGCCAGGCTCGGCCGCCGCCCCTCCTGCGCCTCGATCATGTCGAAGGCCTTGCGGATGGCGCTCAGCATGCCCAGCGCCAGCACATCGACCTTCATGATCTTCAGCTCGTCGATGTCGTCCTTGTCCCATTCGATGAAGGTGCGGTCGTCCATCGCCGCATTGCCGATGGGCACCGTCTCCACCAGGGGGCCTTCGGTGAGGACGAAGCCGCCCACGTGCTGCGACAGGTGGCGGGGGAACTGGATCAGCTCGCGGGTCATCTCCAGGGCCAGCTTCAGGCGAGAGGACTCCTTGCCCAGGCCCATCTGGCCCACGTGGTCGTCCTTGATCCCGGTCCCCCACGAGCCCCACACGGTGTTGGCCAGGGCCCCGGTGACGTCCTCGGTCAGGCCCAGGGCCTTGCCGACATCGCGGATCGCCGAGCGCGGACGGTAGTGGATGACGGTGGCGACGATGGCGGCGCGGTGGCGGCCGTAGCGGCGGTAGACATACTGCATCACCTGCTCGCGCCGCTCGTGCTCGAAGTCGACGTCGATGTCAGGGGGCTCGGAGCGTTCCTCCGAGATGAAGCGCTCGAACAGCATGTCCTGGCTGGTGGGGTCCACCGAGGTGATGCCCAGGCAGAAACAGACCACCGAATTGGCCGCAGAGCCGCGCCCCTGGCAGAGGATCTCGGGCTCCTGCCGCCGGGCCCACATGACGATGTCGTGCACCGTCAGGAAGTAGGGCTCGTAGCGGATCTTGGCGATCAGCCGCAGTTCCTTGCAGGCGGTCTTGATCACCGAGCGCGGGGCGCCCCCGGGGAAGCGCCGCTTCAGCCCCTCGCGGGTCAGGGCGCGAAGGTGCTGGGTGGCGGTCAGGCCCGGCGGCACTGGCTCGTTGGGGTATTCGTAGCGCAGCTCGTCCAGGCTGAACGGGCAGGCGTCGGCGATCTGCGCCGTGCGGGCCAGGGCCGCCTCATGCCCCTTGAACAGCCGCGCCATCTCCGCCGGGGTCTTCAGATGCCGCTCGGCGTTGGCCTGCAGCCGCAGGCCCGCCTGGTCGATGGTCGTCCCCGTGCGGATGCAGGTCAGCACGTCCTGCAGGGGCCGCCGGCCGGGGTCGGCGTAGAGGGCGGCGTTGGTCGCCACCATCGGCGCCCCCGTCCGCCGGGCGATCTGCGCCAGCCGGTTCAGCCGCGCCCGGTCGTCCCCCAGACCCAGGGGCGCGGCGGCCAGATAGAGGTCGCCCGGCCAGGCGTGCGCCCAGGCCGCCAGGCGGGCCTCGAAACCGCCGCCGATGTCCCGGGGCGCCGGCGCCAGGGCGATCATCCCCTCGCCCAGGGCGGCCGCCTGCGCGAAGGTGAGGATGCAGTCCCCCTTGGCGATCCGCGCCTCCTTTTCTCCTCCCCCGTCCGCAGGACGGGGGAGGGGGACCGCGCGAAGCGTGGTGGAGGGGGCGGCGCCGCCCTCTCCGGACAAGTCTCCGCCGCCCCCTCCGCCAGCCTGCGGCTGGTCCCCCTCCCCCGCCTCGGGCGGGGGAGGAGAGGCGGTGGCCTCGATCCCCGACTTGCCGATGGACAGCAGGCGGCACAGGCGGCCGTAGGCGGCGCGGTCGCGGGGATAGACGATCAGCTCGGCGCCGTCGGTGAACTGCAGCCGGCAGCCGATCAGGATCTTCAGGCCCTGCTTCTTGGCCTCCACATGCGCCCGCACCACCCCAGCCAGGCTGTTGCGGTCGGCCACCCCCAGGGCCGCGTGCCCGGCCACCTTGGCGGCGAACACCATCTCCCCCGGATGCGAGGCCCCCTCCAGGAAGCTGAAGTTGGTCAGGGCGTCGAGCTCGGCGTAGGCGGTCATAAAGCCCTCTCCGATCCTCCACCGCGAAGCGGGGGAGGTGTCGCCCGGCCGAAGAGCCGGGTGACGGAGGGGGCAAACGGCGGCGCGACGGTTCGCCCCCTCAGTCGCTCCGCGACAGCTCCCCCGCTTCGCAGGGGAGCATGAGGGGAAGGCCTCACGCGAACAGCCCGTGCAGCCACCAGCTTGGCGGGCGCTCGTCCAGGGGCTCGGCCTCCACCCGGTCGTACAGGCCCTCGCGGAACAGCCAGAAGCGGCGGCCGGCGTCGTCCTCCACGGCGTAGTAGTCGCGGGTGCGCGGGGCCTTGCCGTCCGCCGTGCGCCACCATTCGGGGCTGAGGCGCTCGGGCCCCTGGGCGCGCAGCACCCGGTGGGCCACGCGCCGCCAGGTGAAGCGGATGGGGGCGCTGTCGGGCAGGTCGGCGAGGGCCTCGATGCGCTCGGGGGGATCCAGCAGCATCAGCGGGCGCGGGCGCCCCTCGGCCCCTGCCGCCGCCCCCGCCGCCGACGGCCCGGCGCGCACCCAGCGTTCGCTGCGCTCGGGCAGGTGGCTCTGGACCGCCAGGGGCCGGCGCACGGCCCCGTCGCCGAGGCGGGCCGACAGCCGGTCGATCAGCCCGGCGAGGGCCTGGGTCTGGGCCGTCGCCGCCGCCGGATGCAGATCCCCCTGGCGCTCGGCCACCGCCTCGGTGCGGTGGGCGCACAGCATCAGGGCGTCGGCGCCGAAGCCCAGGTCCAGCCGGTCCAGCCCCGTCTCCTTCAGCAGCCGCAGGATATGCGCCGGGCTGCGGGCCGCGGCGCTGAGGCTGGCGGCGATGCCCGTGGTCCGCCCGTCGCTGCGAAAGGCGGTGAGGGCCACCGAGCGGGCCCCCGCGCCGCCCTGCTCCAGCTGGCGGACCAGGCCGTCCACCAGGCCGGGCAGCACATGCTCGACCCCGGCCTGGTCGATCAGCGGTTCCAGGAAACTCTGCCAGACCCGGTACAGGGGCGCCGGCCGCACCCCCTCCAGGGGCTCGGCCTCGGCGCCCAGGGCCTGGTCCAGGCGGCGGACCACCGCCAGCCCCGCCTCGCCGCGGAAGCGCCGCGCCAGGCCGGCGCGGGGCAGGGGATAGAGGTCGCCGATCCGCTTCAGGCCGAACCGCGCCAGCAGCCCCACCGCCGCCTCGTCCAGGCGCAGGGCCTCCACGGGCAAAGCCGCCAGGGCCTCGCGGCCGCGGCCGGGCGGGGCGATGCGGTCGGCGCCGAAGCGGGCCAGGGCCCAGGCGGCGCCGGGGGTGTCGGCCATGGCCGCCCGGGCGGGGACGCCGGCCCGCCCCAGCCGCCCCTCGATGTCGGCGAGCAACGCCGCCTCGCCGCCGAACAGGTGCGCCCCCCCGGTCATGTCCAGCATCAGCCCCTCGGCCAGGGGCGTGGTTTCCAGGGCTGCCAGGGGCGAATAGCGCTCCGCCCACAGGGCCAGGCGCCGCAGGGCGTCGGCGGCCGCCTGCGGCTGGTCCGGCGCGCTGGCCAGGTCCGGGACGATGGCGCGGGCGTCGGCGTGGGCCTGCCCCGGGCGCAGGCCCAGGGACCGCGCCGCCTCATTGACCGCCGTCAGCACCAGCCCCCGCGCCCCCCGCCCCACCAGGGCGAAGGGCGGCTCAATCTCTCCTCCCCCGCTTGAAAAGCGGGGGAGGGGGACCGCCGCTCGCAGAGCGGGGGTGGAGGGGGCAGCGCCGCCCTTTCCGGCTATCGTCGCGCCGAGCGGGCGAGGAGAGGAGGGCTCCTCACGCGGCGGCGGTGGATTGGCCCGGGACCAGACCGTGATCGGCCAGTCCGGCAGCCAGACCGAAACGACCCGTCTCATCATCCTGCTCCAGTATCCATGATCCCAAGGGCCCGCCCCGATGGCGCACCAGCTCCGCCGCCATCCGCGCCGCCCCCGGCGCCCGCCCGTCGAAGGGGTGGGCCGCCGAGGGCGCCGCCCCGATCCGCCAGCGCAGCCGCGCGGCGCTGAGGTCCCCCGCCGCCCCGCTGCGCAGCAGCACCGCCGCCGCCCCGCCGGCCCGGGCGGCGAAGTCCAGCCGGCGGGTGGCCACGAAGGGCGGCGCCGCCACCGCCCCCACGGCGCCGCACACCGCCCCCGACTTCAGCGCCTCCTCCATCGCCCACAGCCCCTGCGGCTCGCGGTCGACGACGATCAGCACTAGCCGGTCCCGGGCCAGGCCCAGGCCCGCCGCCCCATGCCCGAACAGCCGCCCGCGCTCGCGCAGCCAGTGACGCATCGCCACCACCGCCACCGGCCGCGGATCGCCCGCCCCCCCCGCCCGCCACAGGGCAAACGCCAGCGCCGCCGCCGTATCGGCCGGCGCGACGGCGCCCGCCTCCTCCAGATGGGGCGCAGGCGCGGGCAGGGGGGTGTGGGCGACAGCCAGCATGGGGGTTCGAACGCGGTGAGTTGCCAGTTTGTTCTCATCAAGCCCGGGAGTCGAGTCCGGAATCGCCAAGCTTGATCGGTGATGGGCGGGCGGGCGGGGGAGAGCGCCCTCGATCACCCAGAACCCTCCACACCCCACCGTCGGCCGCTTGATGGAATGGTTTTTCGTCAGCCGGCGCGCGTCAAGGCTGCGCCGTAGCCGCACCGCTGCGCCGCGGCGCGGAGCGCCGGGTCGGCGGACCCGCGACGCCTGACGAAATCATGCTCCGCCAAGCGATCGACGGAGGGGATCGCCAACGCCGTAGGAACGGCAGCCTTTGACCGCAGGACATTACTGGATATATTACCGGTAACGGAGCCGCCGATGAACGCCCCTCGTAAAAGCCCTGCCGGCCAAGCCGTCAAACGTCACCGCGAGCGCCTCGGCCAGGCGGGCCTGGCCCGCTTCGAAGTCAAGGCGCCGCTGTCTGACAAGGCTCTGCTCCGCCAGGTGGCCAAGGCGTTGACCGCCGGGGATGACGCCTTGCGCGAAAAGATCGAGACCGCATTGAACCCGCCTCCGGAGACCAGAACCAAGGGCCGAACCCTGGCTGCTCTGCGCGCAGCGGCGCCCTTTATGGAGGGGGTCACCTTCGAGCGCATCAGATCGCCGATGCGCAAAGTCGATATTTGACCCGCTACCTCCTCGACACCAACATCGTCAGCGACGCGGCGAAACCGCGTCCGTCCGCCTCTTTGAGTGACTGGATGTCGCGTCAATACGACGATGCGTTGTTCATTTCCGCGCACAGCTTGGGCGAAATCTGGTTTGGGATCGTCCGCCTGCCGCCAGGCCGTCGGCGGGAGGGTCTGTCCGCCTGGTTTCAGGGACCGGTCGGCCCGCCGCTCTCGTTCGCGGGGCGGATATTTCCGTACGACGATCCCGTCGCCCTGCGTTGGGCCGAGATTATCGCCGAGGCCCAGGCTGCCGGTCGCTCACGCGATCCCTGGGACATGATCATCGCTGCGACAGCCCTGGTGAACGACTGCGTTCTCGTCACCGACAACGAGCGTGATTTCGAAGGCGTGGTGGAGGTGATCAATCCAGTGCGGGGGGCAATTTTGTAGAGTGGTGTCCGCTATGGGTGGGTTGCAGACCTTAGCAACTGACGTGTTAGTCTAGTCCCATGCAGGAGCAGTCCGTCTTCCCAGACCTCAACGACTTGATCGCTTTCTTCGGATGCGAGCCAAAGTTGCTCGATGCGGACGTGCCCTGGTTCGTCAACAATTTGACTTTTGAGACCGAGCGCACGGGCGTCGTCGTACGCGCCGTCTTCGAGCCAGCAGAAGGTTTCATCGACGTGTCGCTTAGTGTGGGAGGCCATGAAATTGCAGCAGGGCAGGTCCGCGCCCTCGGGGACGTGCTCCTCCACGAACACGTTGGACGGCAGACCTTGGCTGTAGCTTTCGGGGAGCGGTCGGAGAGCACGTTGTGGCTAACGCTAACACCAGAGGTCCGGTTGGCCGTTGAAGGTAGGGACGGCTTACTGCCGTAGGGGTCCGCTAGGGGTCGAGAGCAAACATTGCGACCCGCGTTCAGTCCAAGCCGTCGATCGCTTGCGGTCAGTCTGGTTCGGGCGGCGGCCGGGTCAAGACTGGCCCGCAGGGCCACCGCTGCGCGGCGCGCCGCAGGCGCGGCCTTGACGCGGACGCCTTCCCCGAACCTATGCTCCGCCAAGCGAACGATGGCGGGGTGTGTCTCTGTTGATGGGGGCTTGACCCCGCCCCGCCCCGAGGCTGAGGCCTTGTGGCTCGGACAGCCCCGATGCATCCCGTCTCTTGGGTGGCGCGACCGATGCACCAGTCTGGGAACATTGGTCGGTGTCGTGTCCCGGCCCTAAGCTGACCGCCGCGCGATCAGGCGTCCCGTGCACCAGAGGTAGCGGGAGACTCTAACAGTGCGTCACCGGCTCAACCTACAGATGTTCTTGACTTGTTCACCAAAAGGTGCATAATGCACTAAACCCCAATAGAGCAGAGCAATATGAAAGTTGGAATTCTAGGGACAATCGATCTGCCGCGACCGATTCGTCGGACCCAAAGCCAAATTCCAATACCTTATCCGTTGCCACTCCCTCCGATTGTCTTTCCAGGTCAACGGCCATTGCCGCAAAAAAGCCCTCCAGTGATCGGCGATCCCGATGCTTGGTATAATGACGATTTGAGAAATATACCTCGGCACATTCGCGACTGGGCGCGGGCGCAAAAAAACCCTGGTTGGGAAGAGCAATGCGATGAATTAATGCGGAAGGAGCACGATAAGTGTAAGCTGGTGACGGCTACCAAGGGACCTCGAGAAGGGGAAACTTGTCGCCGGGTTGCCAATGCGAGGTATGGGGAATGTCTACGGGCAAAAGGGCCTGGGGGAATTACGACTCCTCCTTATCCGCCTGGGTGGTAAATGAAGCAAAATGAGGTAGCTCTAACTAGAGTATGCAATATTAAGCGCATTGGCGACGATTCCCCGGTAAGTCTGCGCATAGATTTTCATTTGCCGCAGCCCGGCCGTTCCGATGGAATCGGCGTGAGCGCCGAAATATCCTGCGACTTCTTCGAAAGAGCCTTTTTATTGGAAGGCTATGATGTCTTTCAAGCGCTATCCTGCGCCCTAGACGTCGTTATTATATACCTGGAGCAGAAGGTCGAGGAGGGCTTCGTGTTGTTCTTCCATGAGTGCGGCGATTTGGATCTTCAGGACTTTTGGAAGGGGCCCATTGTTCCCGAGGGCTAAGTTTTCGACAAACCAGCCGCCGCCAACCGCCGCTCGCCCCAAAGCGCGCTGCGATACGCCTCGAAGCACCGGTCCCCGCACACCAGCCGCATCAGCGCCCCCTCCGCCAGATACCGCGCGCAATCGGGGTTATCCCGCACCAGGGGCTTCAGCGCCTGCTCGTTCCAGTCCTCCGAATGCTTGATGTCCAGCACCGCGTGCAGGTCGAAATACTTGCGCATGGCCGGCTCCACCCCCAGCCGCTTCAGGCCCGCCGCCACCTGCGCCACCCGGCCCGGGGCGGTCAGCTCGACCACGCCCAGGGCGCCGATGATGTGATAGGCGTAGCGCCGCGTGGTGGCGAAGGCGGTCAGGGTATTGGCCAGGGCCAGGGACTGCCACAGGGTGTCGTCGATCGACGGATTCAACTGCAGGCCTTCGACCGTTTTCGCCAGCATCGGCCCGTGCATGCCGCCCATGTTCCCGCGGCCCATCTCGTCCCAGTAGTTGCGAGCCAGTTCCATCTTGGCCTGGGCCGGCAGCTTCACCTGGGCCATGGCCACCATGTCGTCGAAGCCCGCCTCGCCGGCGGCTTCCTGGCGCAGGAACCAGCGCAGCTCCTCCATCGTGGCCTCCTCGGCCAGCCAAGCGAACAGGGGGTCGTTCTGGCCGGGGCCGGTCAGCTTCAGATCCTCGAACCAGGCGACGAAGCCTTCCGGATCGGTGGGGACGGCGGCGGCGCGATCGCGAACCTCCTCGCGGAAGCCCTCGATCCAGCCGCCCTCCAGCCGCAGCATGCGGTGGTCATCCTCCAGGGTGTCCTGCCAGTCGGCGCTGGGGAAGGCGGGCGAAAGGCGGCGGTGGTTCCACCACGCCAATCGTCGATGAAGGCTCAGCGGGTCCCGCGCGGAAGGCTCGGCCTCGGCGCGCAGAAAGGTGGTGATGGCGTTCATCGGTTCATGCTCGTTCATATTGCGGACCCTCTAAGGACTCCTGAGAACGACTCCGGTTCCAGAGTCAGGCGCCCGACAAAGGCTCTGGCAAGGGGGGTTCGGCTTGCATCGCGCGGCCCTCGCTTCTAGGGTCTGCGCGTTCTCCGGGGTGTCCCGCCACAGGGGCTGAGAGGCTGCGCAGTTGGAGCAGCGACCCGCCGAACCTGATCCGGGTCATGCCGGCGAAGGGATGGGAACGGCCTCGGGGCGCCCGAGGTCCGATCACGCCTCATCGCCAGCCGCGCCGGGTCTCCATTGCTTGCGGAGAGCCCCGATGAACATCCAGTCGCCCATCGCCAAGGTCATCACCGGGGAGCGTCCGGGCTCCACCAAGGTCTATGCGCCGGGGGTGCTGCACCCCGAGCTGCGGGTGCCGTTCCGCGAGGTGGCCCTGCACCCGTCCGCCAACGAGCCGCCGGTGACCATCTATGACCCCTCCGGCCCCTACACGGATCCGGCGGCGACCATCGACATCTACAAGGGGCTGGATCGCCCCCGGCAGGCCTGGGCCCTGGCCCGCGGCGATGTGGAGTTCACGGCGCCCCGCCCGGTGAAGCCCGAGGACAACGGCGGCGCCAAGGGCGTCTACCTGGCCCCCGAATTCCCCAACCTGAATCCGCCGCTCCGCGCCAAGGCCGGCAAGAACGTCTCCCAGATGCACTACGCCCGCCAGGGGATCATCACGCCGGAGATGGAGTTCGTCGCCATCCGCGAGAACCTGCGCCGCCAGCAGGGCGACGGGGCGATCATGGACGGGAACAGCTTCGGCGCCGCCATCCCCGAATATGTCACGCCCGAGTTCGTGCGCTCCGAGATCGCCCGTGGCCGCGCCATCATCCCGGCCAACATCAACCATGGCGAGCTGGAGCCGATGATCATCGGCCGCAACTTCCTGGTGAAGATCAACGCCAACATCGGCAATTCGGCGGTGCTGTCGCAGGTGGCCGACGAGGTCGACAAGATGGTCTGGGCGATCCGCTGGGGCGCCGACACCATCATGGACCTGTCCACCGGCCGCAACATCCACAACATCCGCGAGTGGATCATCCGCAACAGCCCCACCCCGGTGGGCACGGTGCCCATCTACCAGGCCCTGGAGAAGGTCGACGGCGTCGCCGAGGCCCTGACCTGGGAGATCTTCCGCGACACCCTGATCGAGCAGGCCGAACAGGGGGTGGACTATTTCACCATCCACGCCGGGGTGCGGCTTCCCTATGTGCCGCTTACGGCCAAGCGCACCACCGGCATCGTCTCGCGCGGCGGCTCGATCATGGCCAAGTGGTGCCTCTACCACCACAAGGAGAACTTCCTCTACGAGCGGTTCGAGGAGATCTGCGAGATCATGGCCGCCTATGACGTCTCCTTCTCCCTGGGCGACGGCCTGCGCCCGGGGTGCATCGCCGACGCCAATGACGCCGCCCAGTTCGCCGAGCTGGAGACCCTGGGCGAGCTGACCCAGATCGCCTGGAAGCACGACATCCAGACCATGATCGAGGGCCCCGGCCATGTGCCCATGCACAAGATCAAGGAGAACATGGACAAGCAGCTGGTCGACTGCGACGAGGCCCCCTTCTACACCCTGGGCCCGCTGACCACCGACATCGCCCCCGGCTACGACCACATCACCTCGGCCATCGGCGCCGCCATGATCGGCTGGTTCGGCACGGCCATGCTCTGCTACGTCACCCCCAAGGAGCACCTCGGCCTGCCCGACCGCGAGGACGTGAAAGAGGGGGTGATCGCCTACAAGATCGCCGCCCACGCCGCCGACCTGGCCAAGGGCCACCCCACCGCCCGCGCCTGGGACGACGCCCTGTCGCGCGCGAGGTTCGAGTTCCGCTGGGAGGACCAGTTCAACCTCGGCCTGGATCCCGAGACCGCCCGCGAATACCACGACGAGACCCTGCCCAAGGACGCCCACAAGGTGGCCCACTTCTGCTCCATGTGCGGCCCGAAGTTCTGCTCGATGAAGATCAGCCAGGAAATCCGCGACAGCGCCGCCCAGCAGAACGACGTCGCCGACGCCGGCATGGCCCAGATGGCCGAGAAGTTCCGCGAGGGCGGCGCCGAGCTCTATGTGAAGGCGCCGGGGGCGTAACCCGCCCCCCTCAGCCGTCATCCTGGAAAGCCGCCCCCGGGCTCGGCCGAAGGCCGACCCGAGGACAGGCTCCGCGGACTCATCCAGGACCCAGCAGCGCCACGCTGTCCGCGCCGCACGGCAAGGTCTTCGCTGCTGGATCCCGGGCTCGCGCAAGAGCGCGCCCCAGGATGACGACCCTTTTTTGAATCGCCCCCCTCTCCGCCGTCATCCTGGAGAGCCGCGAAGCGGACTCATCCAGGACCCAGCAGCCCCACCCTCAACGCGCCGCACGGCAAGGTCTTCGCTGCTGGGTTCCGGGTTCGCGCAAGCGCGCGCCCCGGAATGACGAACTATTTTTGAGCGCGCGCCCCCCTCTCCGCCGTCATCCTGGAGAGCCGCGAAGCGGACTCATCCAGGACCCAGCAGCGCCACGCTGTCCGCGCCGCACGGCAAGGTCCTCGCTGCTGGGTCCTGGGCTCGCGCAAGAGCGCGCCCCAGGATGACGACCCTTTTTTGTGCGTCGCGATTTGGCGATGGCCCCCCTTACGACCCCGCCACGGGTTGAGTCGGCCCATCGGCCCCCCCGCGCGTCCGCCAGAGCGACCAGGCGATGCCGCCGGCGAGGATGGCGAAGGTGACGCCGAGGGACGCCGCGGCCGGGAACTTCTCCCACCCCATCACATCGGCGACGAAGATCTTCGAGCCGATGAAGATCAGCAGCACGGCCAGCGCCTGCTTCAGATAGGCGAAGCGGTGGATGATGGCGGCCAGCGCGAAGTAGAGCGCCCGCAGGCCCAGGATCGCGAAGATGTTGGACGTATAGATGATGTAGGGATCGGTGGTGATCGCGAAGATCGCCGGCACCGAGTCCACCGCGAAGATGACGTCTGCGATCTCGATTAGCAGCAGCGCCATGAACACGGGGGTCACATAGGTCGCCAATCGACCGGTCTTTTGATCCGGCAACCGCACGAAGAAGCGTTCTGCGTGCAGGTCGTCGGTGACCCGCAGCCGGCGTCTCAAGACGCGCAGAAGGGGGTTGTCGGCCAGGCTGTGGGTCTTGTCGGCCATGGCGAGCATCTTGACCCCCGTGAAGATCAGGAAGGCCGCGAAGACATAGAGGAGCCAGGAGAATTCCGCCACGAGCGCGGCGCCGCCGGCGATCATGATGGCGCGCAGAACAATGACGCCGAGGATGCCCCAGAACAGCACCCGGTGCTGATACTTCTGGGGAATGGCGAAGTATCCGAAAATCATGGCGATGACGAAGACGTTGTCCATCGCCAGGCTCTTCTCGACCACGAATCCGGTCAGATACTCGATCCCGGACTGCGCGCCGAGGGTGAACCAGACCCACCCCCCGAAGCCGACGCCCAGGGTGAGATAGCCCAACGACATCAGCAGGCTTTCGCGCACGCCGATTTCGCGATGCTTTCGGTGCAGGACCCCCAGATCGAGCCCCAGAAGCACCACGACGAGGCCGAGGAAGCTCGCCCACATCCAGATCGGTTTTGACAGAAAGTCCTGGGTCAGAAAGTCCATGGGGGCTCCGGTGCGCGTCGGCTGGTCAGACGCGAATGTCGAGGATGTGCGGACCCACGCGCGGCGCGCTCATCCGCT
This sequence comes from Caulobacteraceae bacterium, assembly GCA_965279095.1. Lineage (GTDB taxonomy): Bacteria > Pseudomonadota > Alphaproteobacteria > Caulobacterales > Caulobacteraceae > CBDIHH01. Next base: position 176,732 of record CBDIHH010000007.1, on the reverse strand, counting down.
GCTGAACCGCGCGGACAGGCTCGACGGGTCGATCCGGCGTGCTGCTGCGATGGCTGGCGACCTGGACGATCGTTTGGGTCAGCTGCGCGGACCAGACCGAGGGCGATGGCGCCACCGCGGTCGGGAAGATCCTCATGGCCGACGACCTGGGTCCGCCACGATCTCGAACGGGGCGGGCGCGAGATCCAGAAGGTCGCACAGTCGCAGGACAACCTCGCGCTCCTCAGCGTCGAAGCCTCCGTCAGCCTCGGCGACCGCGCAGGCGGTCTCCACCAGCAGCCGCGAGGGGCCCGAGCGGCCCGCGAGGCGGCGAATGGCCCTCTCGGCCATAGCGACGCCATCGTCGAGGTCACGATCGAAGCGCGCGTTGAGGGTCTCGAAGCCCAGCAGAAGCTCTTCAACGCCAAAAACGGCGACAGCGGACGACTTGCGCAGGCGTTCGACCATGCGCTGGCGCTCATCCGGCGTGACCCAGCCGTCGGCCTGGGCCACGAGGGCGCAGGCGGCGACAAGGGCGTTCATCTCGATCTCGTCACCTGGGGTCCAGACATCGGTCGCCGAGATGGCGGGGCGGGTTCGGTGCTTACGGGTGGCGTAGGGCATGGGTGACTCCTTCGGTCCCGCCTTGGCGGTCCGGATTTTGAGGGTGGGTTGGCTGGCGTTTGCGTGGCGGGCGCAGGCGACGTCAGGGCGCGATTAGGGTGGTCATGACTGAGCCGCTCCTTCTCGAGGAGGGCGCGCTCGACGCCAAGGCGCCGGTGTCGACGTGGGGGGAGGGAAGCCGGACCCCGTCATCGAGCGCACCCGATGCGATCCGACATCACGATCACGATGATCGTCAGAGGGGCCCGGGCCGCACGGACACAATGCCGAACCCGCCGCGGCGGCGCCAATGAGAAGCGCCTATGGCGTCCATAAGCATCGCTTATGAAAATCTATCGTTGCCTCGCTCGCGCCTTATGGTGGCTGCGAGCCCCGCTCGAGGGTGCGCAAGACTTCCTGGGCCAGGAGCTTGGCCGGGCCATCGGCCGCGCCGCGGGCGGCCACCAGGGCGATCTCGCTGTCGGCGAGCTTCGGCAAGGGGTCATCGATGACGGTGAGGTCGCGGGGCGCCATGGCGAGGGGCAACACGCCCACGCCGAGTCCAGCGCGCAGGGCCGCCATCTGGCCTGCCAGGCTGGGCGAGGTGAAGGCGGCGCGGAAGGGAATGTCCGCGTCCTGCAAGGCGGCCAAGGCCCGCTTGCGATAGATATCCGGCGCCGGCGCCAGGATCAGCGGCAGGGGTGGCGTATCGAGGATCGCGGCGTCCAGGGCGACCCACACCAAGGGCTCGCGCCAAACTCGCGCCCCAAGCTCGGGACCCAGGGGCTCGCGTTTGATCAGCGCGAGATCGAGCAGGCCCCGGGAAAGTTGATCGAGCAGGTTTGCGGTGTAGTCGGCGGTTACCGAGAGCGTGATGCGGGGGTGGCTGCGGGCGAAGGCGCCCAGAATGGCGGGCAGGTGCAGCGTGGCGATGTCCTCCGGGGCGCCGAACCGGACCTCGCCTTCCAGGTCGCCCTCGCCCAGGCTCGCCACGATCTCGTCGTTCACCCTGAGCATTCGCCGGGCCTGCGGCAGCAGGCCGGCGCCCTCCAGCGTCAGGCTGGCGACCTTGCCGGCGCGATCGATCAACGGCGCGCCCAGCTGATCTTCCAGGCGCCGGATCTGCAGGCTGATGGCCGGTTGGGACCGGCCCATGAGCGCTGCGGCCTTCGTAAAGCTGCCGGTTTCGACAACCGCGATGAAGGCCCGCAACAGTTCAATGTCCAGGTTCACGAGGCTGCGCGGCATTCCATAACCGTTCATTATGCGGTCCGGCTCCGCAATAACCTTGAGCAAAGGTCCGGTCGAACGTCGGATTGGCCCCCGCGTTCCCCCCCCCTTCGGATTCCCGGCGTACGCCGGGACCCAGATCCTATGGCTTAGACGTCCGATCCTCATGATCTGGGCCCCGGCGTACGCCGGGGAAGCGAGGAAGGCGGGGCTCGGCCTGGCGGGCCCGGAGTTTCGTCCCTGAAACGTGTCTTCTCCCCCCCAAAGAAAAAGGCGCGCCCCCTTTCGGCGGCGCGCCCTTTCCGTCCGCGCTGAGGCCCGGCCTTACCAGTCGTAGCTGACCCGGCCGTAGAGGTAGCGGCCGTTGAAGCCGAACGGGGAGTAGTTGGGATAGGCGATGGCGCCGTTGGGGCTGTTGAACGAGGCCGGCGTCGCCTGCGGATAGCGGTCGAACAGGTTGTTCGCCCCCAGGGCCACGCCGAGGCCGTTGCCGAACTTGTAGCGACCCTCCAGGTCCGCGATCCACGCTTGGCCCGACTCGTAGTCGAGGGTCGGGTTGTTGTTGGGGATCAGGACGCTGTCGTAGTGGGTGGCCTTGGCGCTGACCGCCCAGCCGCCGTTGGTCCAGTCGGTGGAGAACACCAGCTTCTGCTCCGGCGTCCCCTGTTCCAGCGACAGCACATTGCCGCGGTCGAACAGGAAGGGCTGCGACGGGACGGCCGAGATCTGCGGCAGGCTGGGGGTCTTGGTGACCTTGGTGCTGTTGAAGTTGGCGGCCGCCAAGAAGTCGAAACGGCCGAAGGCGGCGGCGTCCAGGCGATAGCGGGCGACGATGTCGACCCCCTCGGTGGTGGTCTCCACCCCGTTCAGGAAGAACCGCGCGGCGCTGACGCCGAAGGGCGCCAGGCGGGCGGTGAGGATCGCCGAGGTCGCTGCCGGAGTGGTGGGGCCCGGCAGGTTCTCGGAATAGACGATGCGGTCGCGGATCTTGATCTGGTAGCCGTCGACGGTCAGCTCGAACGGCCCCTGGTGGAAGACAAAGCCCACCGAATAGTTGGTCGACTTCTCGGCCTCCAGCGGCTTGGCGCCGAGCGAGATGGCGATCGGCGCGGTCACCGGGAAGGTGCCGGCCTCCTGCAGGATCGACCCGTTGGCGGTGACGATGTTGTTGGTCGAGGTGTAGCTGAAGAACTGCTGCTGCAGGGCCGGGGCCTTGACCCCGGTGGACGCCGCGGCCCGCACCCCGAAGGCGGGGGTGAAGTCATAGCGGCCGGCCAGCTTGCCGGTCACCTGGTCGCCGAAGTCCGAGTAGTTCTCGTAGCGGACGGCGCCGTCCAGGGTCAGGCCGGCGAGGACCTCGCTCTCCAGGTCGAGATAGAGGCTCTCGTTGTGGCGGTCGACGCTGACGGCGTTGGACGGGCGGAAGCCCGGGAAGCCCTGCGAGCCGGGGGCGCCCGGGAAGGGTCCGGCCTGGTAGGAGCCCAGTTCGCCGGAATGGACGCTGAAGCTTTCCCGGCGGTATTCGGCGCCGAAGGCCACGTTCAGCGGGCCGGCCAAGCCCACGTCATAGGGGCGGCTCATGTTCAGGTTGACCAGGGTCTGGTCGTATTCCAGGCCGCCGGCCTCGAACTGCCGCGGGGAATTGGCGCCCAGGGTCACGTTCAGGGTGTTGGCGATGGTGTAGTCCAGCGAGTTCTTGCCGTAGGTGACGCCGAGGTTGGTGGCGAAGCCGGCCACCTCGCCTTTGATGCCGCCGCCGACATTGTAGTCGTCGATGTTGGCCTGGATGCGCGGAGTGAAGCCCAGGGGATAGATGGCTGCGATGTTGCGGGCGTCGTTGTAGGGCCGCGGCGTGGCGGCGGATTCGGAGTCGCGGTGCTGGCCGCCGGCATAGCCCCACAGGGACCATGTGTCGGTGAGCTTGTAGCCGGCGTTGGCATACAGGGCGCCGCTCTTCAGGTCCGGATCGCCGAAGCGGCCCAGCACGGTATTGGCCGGCAGCAGGGGCAGGGCGGCCGCGTTGATGAAGTCCGACCGGTTGGTGGGGCGGCGCTTGTAATATTCCGCCGACACGGTGAGGAAGCCGTCCTGACCCAGGCTGTAGCCCTGCCAGCCGGCCACGGTGACCGCGGCGCCGTCTGTTTCGTTGTGGGTCCCGCGGGGCAGCTTGAACTCGGTGTCGTACTGGCCGGCGGTGATGCTGACGCCGCCGCCGTGGTTGGCCTCGCGCAGGCGCAGGTTGATCACCCCGGCGATGGCGTCGGCGCCGTACTGGGCGGAGGCGCCGTCGCGCAGGACCTCGACCCGGTCCAGGGCCACCGAGGGGATGGTGTTGAGGTCGAAGGCTGTGGAGCCGCGGCCGATGGAGCCGTTGACGTTCACCAGGGCGCCCACATGGCCGCGCATGCCGTTGATCAGCACCAGGGTCTGGTCGGGGGCGAGGCCGCGCAGGGTGGCGGGGCGGACGTGGTCGCTGCCGTCGGTGATGGCCGGGCGGGCGAAGCTGATGGAGGGGGTCAGGTTGGCCAGGGCCTGGGCCAGCTCCCCGCCGCTGCCCTGGCGGGCCAGGGCCTGGGTGGTGATGACGTCGACCGGGGCGACGGTCTCGAGGCGCGAGCGGCCGGCGGTGCGGGTCCCGGTGACCACCACCTCCTCGACGCCGGCCTCGGGGGCTGCGGTCGTCTGGGCATGGGCGGCGGACGCGGTCAGGGCGCCAAGCGCGCTGGCGGCCAGGAGGGCGAAGCGGAAATTCATGACGAGCATATCCCAGTTACGCCAGTTGCGGCGTTTATTGTTCGATGCTCGCTAAGTAGTGGCCTCCCGCTGCAATGCTGTTATCAAAAATGTCACAATCTGTGTCAAATACCCGGTATCGCTGGTCTGCGAATGTTGGCCGCTCTGTATTGACCAGCTTTTGCTGGCCATCAGGCTTGACTGTAACGGTTCCTGAGACAAAGGCCCCAGATCAAGGCAAAGCTTGGCCGTAGACGCCTAGACCTTGGACGCGCTCGGCGGCGCGGGCCGCGGGCCGGTCAGGGCCAGGGACGGCGCCGCGCGACGGCGGCGGTCCGCCCCGCGGATGTCGGCGAAGGTCCGGAAGGGATAGCGCCGGGCCAGATGCCGCAGCCGCTCCACCTGGGTCGGCGCCCAGGCGAGGAACACGCCCGCGCAATCGGCCGCCAGGTCGGCGACGCTGGCGTCGCGGCCGGTGACCCACTGGGCGATCTCGGCGCAGGCGCCCAGGGCCACCGCCACCAGGGCCAGGTCGGTGCGGCGGACCCGCGGGCCGGCCAGATAGGCCACCGCCGTGAATAAATAGAAGGCCAGGGCGTGGGCTTCCTTGTCGGACAGGCCCAGCCGGCTCTCGGCGCCCTGGAACATGGGCGCCAGCATGAAGGCGGCGACGGCCAGGCTGCCGAGAACCAGGAAGCCGCGGGCCGCGGCGGTGAGATCGATGGGACGCAAGGCAAGGCTCCGGTCTGACCCGCCCACCCATACCGGCCCGGTCTCAAGACGTGCTGAACAAGCGTGGTGAACAAGGGCTTGCCGCCGCCGGCCGGGGCGGGGATAGGTCGGCCATGCGTCGTTTCCGAGAACCCCCCGCCCCCCTCGGCCCCACCGGCTGGATGATCGGGGTGATGGTCGCCGTGGGCGGCGCCGCGCCGGTGCGGCACTACTACGCCGTGGCCCAGGCCGACCGCGCCCGGGCCGAATGGGCGGCGGTGGACCTCGCCGTGGCCCTGGGCGAGGTGGCGTCCTCGCCGGTGGGCGGCCAGGAGCCAGTGCAGGCGGTGGGGCCGCTGTCGGCCGACCGGCTCAAGGCCAACAGCCTGGCGGAGGGCCAGGTCCGCGCCCTGGGATGGAAGTGGCCGCGCAGCTGGCTGACCCGCTGAGACGGCGATCCAGCCGCCCCCCTCGGGCGTAGATAATCCTGCTGGCGCACGGCGGCCGCGCCGCCCATGTAACCGTTCGCCCGTCCCGGCGAACTAGGGCTAGGTTGGCGCCTGCCGACTGTCTTGAGGAGATCATCGATGCTGGATCGTAGAGGGCTTCTGGCCGGGGGCGCCGGAACCGGCGTTCTGACCTGGTTCGCCGCCGCCACCAGCGGCTGCGCCAAGCCGGCCCCGGCCGAAAAGTTCGAGGTCACCCTCACCGAGGCGGAATGGCGCAAGCGCCTGACCCCCGCCCAGTTCAACATCCTGCGCCAGGAGGGCACCGAGCCGCCCTTCTCCAGCCCCCTGAACCACTTCTACAAGAAGGGGACCTACAGCTGCGCCGGCTGCGCCCTGCCCCTGTTCAGCTCGGCCACCAAGTTCGACTCCGGCACCGGCTGGCCCAGCTTCTGGCAGCCCCTGCCCAAGGCCGTGGGCACCCGCAAGGACGGCGCCCTGGGCATGACCCGCACCGAGGTCCACTGCCGCCGCTGCGGCGGCCACCTGGGCCATGTGTTCGACGACGGCCCCCCGCCCACCGGCCTGCGCTACTGCATGGACGGCCTGGCCCTCACCTTCAAAGCCGCGTGAGCGTAACCCGATGAACCCCAAGCTCGCCCAGATGCTGCGCGCCTCCGCCGCCGTGGTCGTCCTCGCCGTCGCCGCGCCCGTGATCTACAAGTCGCTGGACGGCCCCGCCCAGGCGGCCAACGTCGCCGCCGCCCGCGTCCTGCCCGCCGCCGCCGTCGACCTGCCCGCCACCGCCGGCAAACAGACCATCGTCCTCGCCGGCGGTTGCTTCTGGGGCGTCCAGGGGGTGTTCCAGCACGTGCGCGGGGTCGAGAAGGCGGTGTCCGGCTACGCCGGCGGCAAGCGCGCCACCGCCAACTACGAGCTGGTCTCCACCGGCGCCACCGGCCACGCCGAGGCGGTGCAGGTCACCTTCGACCCCAAGGTCGTCTCCCTCGGCGAGATCCTGCGAATCTTCTTCTCGGTGGCTACCGACCCCACCCAGCTGAACATGCAATACCCCGACCACGGGACCCAGTACCGCAACGCCATCTTCACCACCTCGGCCGACCAGACCCGCGTCGCCCAGGCCTATATCGCCCAGCTCGGGGCGGCCAAGGCGTTCTCCAAGCCCATCGTCACCACCGTCGGCCCCAACCCCGGCTTCTACGCCGCCGAGGCCTACCACCAGGACTACCTGACCCTGAACCCCGACCAGCCCTACATCGCCGCCTACGACATGCCCAAGATCGACGACCTCAAGCGCCTCTACCCCGCCCGCTACAGCCCCAAACCGGTCCTGGTGAAGGCCCGGGGCTAGCTTATCCTCCCCCATCCCGAAGAGGATGGGGGAGGGGGACCCCGAAGGGGTGGAGGGGGCGAACCCCCAGTCCCCCCCCTGCGCCGCCGCAGAATCTGCCCTATATCCCCCCCATGGCCGACGACGTCATCAACATGGGGCCGCCCCCCGAGGCGAACCGGCTGCAGGGCATGGCCCTGATCGCCGACGAGGTGAAGCGCCTGCCCGACGCGCCGGGCGTCTACCGCATGGCCGGCGAGGACGGCGAGTGCCTCTACGTCGGCAAGGCCAAGTCCCTGAAGAAGCGGGTGACCAACTACGCCCAGGGCCGCTTCCACACCCAGCGCATCGCCCACATGGTCCACCTGACCCGGTCGATGGAGTTCACCACCACCCGCACCGAGACCGAGGCGCTGCTGCTCGAGAGCAACCTCATCAAGCGGCTGAAGCCCCGCTTCAACGTGGTCCTGCGCGACGACAAGTCCTTCGCCGAGATCCTCATCCGCCGCGACCACCCCGCCCCGCAGATACGTAAGCACCGGGGCGCGCACGCCACCCCCGGCGACTACTTCGGCCCCTTCGCCTCCACCTGGGCGGTCAACCGCACGGTCAACATCCTGCAGAAGGCCTTCCTGCTGCGCTCCTGCTCCGACAGCGTGTTCGACGCCCGCACCCGCCCCTGCATGCTGCACCAGATCAAGCGTTGCTCGGCCCCCTGCGTCGACCTCATCGAACCCGCCGCCTATCTGGAGCTGGTGGAGCAAACCCACGACTTCATGGCCGGCAAGAGCCGCGCGGTGATGAAGCGCCTGTCCGACGAGATGGGCGCCGCCGCCGAGGAAATGGAGTTCGAGCGCGCCGCTCGCCTCCGCGACCGCATCCGCGCCCTGTCGATGATCTCCATGGAGCAGGGCATCAACCCCCAGACCGTGGTCGAGGCCGACGTCTTCGCCCTGCACGCCGACGGCGGCCAGGCCTGCGTGCAGGTGTTCTTCTTCCGCGCCGGCCAGAACTGGGGCAACCGCGCCTACTTCCCCCGGGTGGACAAGGCGGATGAGGACGGCGACATCCTCGACAGCTTCCTCGGCCAGTTCTACGAGGACAAGCCCATCCCCCGCCTGATCCTGCTGTCGCACGATGTGCCCAACCGCGCCCTGCTGGCCGAGGCCTTCGCCCTGAAATCCGGCCACAAGGTCGAGATCGCCCACCCCCAGCGCGGCGAGAAGTGCGAGCTGGTCCGCCATGCCCAGACCAACGCCAAGGAAGCCTTCGGCCGCAAGATGGCCGAGAGCTCGGCCCAGTCCAAGCTGCTCACCGCGGTCTGCGAGACCTTCGGCCTGGACGGCGTGCCCGAGCGCATCGAGGTCTATGACAACAGCCACATCCAGGGCACCAACGCCGTCGGCGCCATGATCGTCGCGGGCCCGGACGGCTTCCTCAAGAACCAGTACCGCAAGTTCAACATCAAGGGGACCGAGCTGACCCCCGGCGACGACTACGGCATGATGCGCGAGGTGCTGAAGCGCCGCTTCGCCAAGATGGTCAAGGACGAGGAGGCCGGCGAGAGCCCCCCGCGCCCCGACCTGGTGCTGGTGGACGGCGGCGCCGGCCAGCTGGCCTCGGCGCTGGAAGTGATGGCCGAGCTGGGCGTCGACGACATCGCCGTGGCCGGGGTGGCCAAGGGCCCGGACCGCGACGCGGGGCTGGAGCGGTTCTTCATGCCGGGCAAGGACCCCTTCATGCTCGATCCCAAGAGCCCGGTTCTCTACTACCTCCAGCGCCTGCGCGACGAGGCCCACCGCTTCGGCATCGGCGCCCACCGCACCCGCCGCACCATGGAGATGAAGCGCTCGCCCCTGGACGACATCGACGGCATCGGCCCCGGCCGCAAGAAGGCGCTGCTCCACGCCTTCGGCTCCGCCCGCGGCGTCTCCCGCGCCGCCGTGGCCGACCTGGTGAAAATCGAGGGCGTCTCCGAGCCCATGGCCCAGCGCATCTACGACTACTTCCACCGGGGGTGAGGCCGCCGCCGCCTGCCCCTCACTCCTCCCCCGCGCCTCGGCGCGGGGGAGGGGGACCACCGAAGGTGGTGGAGGGGGCGGCGCCGCCCGTGGTGGGGTGAGGCTGCATGACGCTGACAGTGCACGAAGCCCAGTCCTCCAACCCTCCACACCCCGCCGTCGAACGCTTGATGGAATGGTTTTTCGTGGGCCCAAGCCTGTCAAGGACGGCGCGTCGCGCCGCCGCACAGCGGTGCGCCTGCGGCGCATCCTTGACAGGCTTGGGCCCACGAAATCACGCTCCGCCAAGCGACCGACGGAGGGATCCGCCCACAGCGCCAGGATTGCGTGTCGGTGCCCTGAATGGAATCCAATCGCGGGGACGCCTTCGTCGAGCGGCTGAGGCGCGAGGCGGCGGTAAGGTGCGCTGTCGCCGTATTTCGGGATCCAGATCCTGAATCGCCGCTGTGGGGCGCCATGATCCGGGGCCGCCTTCGCAGGAGGCGAGGGCGGGCTGACGCTGACGTGGGGATTAGGTAAGGCGTCGCTGTAACTCGCGCATCTACGACTACTTCGACCGGGGGTGAGGGGGCGCCGGTAACCGCGACTTCATGAGGGCGAGTCCGCGCCATGAGCGGACATCAAGGTGAGGTCGGAGAGCGGACCTCTGATGCACTCTCAACTTGCCCAGAGATAGACACTTAACCTAGGTTCAGCTTTGTGCGCCAGCGGCGAGCCAAGCTGCATCTTGGGCGAGAGAGGACTTGACGAGCCGATGAGCAACAATGTCACGAACACAGGGGGGCATAGCCTCGTTGATCCCCAAGCTCAGCGCCTCATCGAATTCCTGCGTGATATGGGCCTTCCCCACGACAACATCATGGCCGAGCCCTCGGAGCGATCGATCATCGCCAGCAACCTTCCTGGTTATCTGCAATCCCTGCCTCCCGAGGTGAAGCGCGACGCGCGGTACCTTTCCAAGTTCGTGATCGGCGCCGGCTCCGGCTTATTCGACTACGCGCTGAACGCGATCTGGAACGAGGTCGTTGTCGACCTTCGCAAAAAAGCGGCCCTCTACGGCCTTGATATATTTTTTGACGCCGCTGTGGGCGGGAGCAAGACGCGCGAATTCTACAAGACGCAAGAAGATTTGGCCGCAATTAAAGATGCGGTCTTATTGGATACATGTCGAAAACTTGAGCTTATTTCCGATGCTACATATAAGAAACTCAAGCACATTCTAGATATGCGGAATGATATTGGCATTTCGCACCCGACGAACTACACTATAAACGCCTTCGAGCTGCTGGGGTGGTTGCAAACCTGCGTGCAGGACGTGTTGAACGACCGACCCACCGAGGCGGCGCTTCAAATTCAGGCGTTCATATCGAACTTAAAAGGGCACACCGAGCCGCTCGACCAGACCACTAGGCAGACCATCGAGCGCCGCTTCAAGGAGCTTCCGAGCCGTCTTTGCGGGAGCCTGCTCCGCACCGTATTCGGCATCTACGTTGCGTCAGATACCGATCCGGGCGTGCGTAAGAACATTGCAACCTTGGCGCCTGCCCTCTGGAAGACATGCGCCGATGAGCCGCGTTACCGCCTCGGCATTGTGTTGGAGGGCTACAACACCAATCTATACAAAGAAAAATATGCATTAGGGGAGCAGTTCTTCGGCCTCGTGGGCGGAAACGCGTATCGTTCTGCTTCCGAACGCCTCGTTATCGTAGACAATTTGATTACTGAGTTGCTGGATAAGCATAACGGCTGGGACAATTTCCACCATGAGGCCCCGGTTGCTGCGAGCTTGTGGTCCTATGTTCCGGACCAAGCCTCAATATTCGACAATCTTGCTGCGCGGCTCTTCAAGATAGTCCTTCTATGTCGGATCGGTAGAGGCGTATCTTACAACGACGGCGTGTCACCGGGCGGCAAGGGCTACTACGATTCAATTCTAAAGCTCGGTGGTGACAAGTTTGCGCCGCACATCATGGCTGCGTTTACCCACTACGAGGTCGCGGGCCAGTTAGGGCGCACGACCTGCCGAACTCAGGCCAAGTATGCCCTTGAAGCCGCTCGAACGAACGTCATCAATCAACGGCTTATCGAATGCATGACCTACCTCATCGACAACATCGAGGCTAACCCTGGTTGTGCAACCAGCGCTGACTTCAAGCGGCTATCAGCCGACTACCTCCTCTGAAACTGACGGGGCTCGCACGCTGGGAAAGCCCCGCGCACCGGAGCGACTCCGTCAGATTGCAATAAGGGATACAATACATAATTGCCCCCGCTTCTATTTGGAGGTGGCGATCCATGGCGTGGAGCACCAACGGCGATAGTGCTCGCCGCGCGAAGACCTGGTCCAGCCAAAGAGGGGAACTAGGTATCTTGTCCCGCATATTCCGAAATCATGCTCCGCCAAGCGAACCACGGAGGGATCCGCCCACAGCGGGGATTGCGTTACAGCGCACTGAATGGAATCCAATCGCGGGGACGCCTTCGTCGAGCGGCTGAGGCGCGAGGCGGCAGTCAAGTGCACTGTTGCCGTGTTCCACGACAGGTGAATGGGTGAGGTTTCGCCATAATTCGCTCGCAATGAATATTGCCGTATACTAAAAGGTTATTGAACGAGGCTTAAGACGTAGTTTACTAGCTCTTCAACCGACGATCGATCTTCAGTCAGGATATATCTCAGCAATTCAAATCCGTCTCGAACCTTCCGGTATTCCTGTTGCGCTTCGGTGACCTCATGAAATACCTCTTTGAGAAGGTTCGCGCCGTCAACCTCTTTTAGATAATCTGCGCTGGCGTAAGGTGCCGCGCGACCCTTGGGCATATGGTTAGGTGTGTGCTTGTCTAACGACTGCGCCACAATTTCGGCGGAGACCCCGTCTTCCCCCATGGCATTAAGCACACTTGCTATGGCCGCAGGGTGCAATAGGTAGTTCTCGGTCATTCGGCGAGGCAAAATTTTGGCCCGCCCTCCGCAGCGCCGCTTGAGATCTTCGATTTGTCTTTCCGACTTTCCTTCGTTGTCAAACGAGAACCACAAAGACACGGGTAGGATCGATCCGCCTCTCGTAAGTGCATCGTAGATGTCCAGCGCAGCGTCTGCTTGTTTGCCATCTAAGTCGCCAGTATTGCGAAGAGATACGAATGACAGGCCGGCAACGGGGCCGCCCAACTCTTGGTCTACGATCAAATCGAAGCATTCCCGCTCCGTAGGCCCCTCCACCCAAATCACACGTTCTGCGCTGAAGATGTCAGCGAGCGACGCGCCAACCTCCTCCAACATCATGCGCTTGGTCTCGATCTCGGCCTCTCCAAGTGTTTCCACTTCGCTTTCTTTGCCATTGAAACGAATTAGATGCAAAGAAGCGGGCTGGGCGGCGCCGATTACCTCAGGCGAGTGTGTGGATATGATGTATTGATGCTGCGGATATCGCTTGAGTATTTGGATCAACTTCTTGGCCGCACCAGGGTGGAGGAAGCTGTTGGGCTCGTCGATCACTATGACGCCGGGTTCGTTCGTCATGGCCACATAGAGGATCGAAAGGGCTTGGCCAACCCCGGTGCCGCTCTCGTTCAAGGGCACCGTAATGTCGTCACGGCGCGTTTCTGGGTCGACCGGCCACAAACGAACCTCAAAATTGCTGCTCTTCGTTGTAACGGTTACGCCCTTAATGCTCGGAAATATGGTGGCGACATTCTGCTGAAATTCCTTAAATAAGTCGGGATTTGCCGCCAATTTGAGAAGAACTGCGGGAAGATTTGTGGCGTCGGGTCTAAGTATACTCGTGTCCTCATGGCCACATTCGCCAACTGCGAATCTTTTAGCCTCAAACACGTAGATATATGAGTGATAGTTACCTTCAATTAATAGTGGCAGTGTATCTGAATTTCCATTGGGTGTGGATCCGATTCCCCCAACTTTCCGATCTGCTGTTGGCATGATCTGGGCAAACTGATGCCCGCCGTGAGCCTCGAAAAGGCGGTGTGATGGCCATGCCGACTTGGCTGTTTGGTTAGCGCTGAATTCAATTTCGGGCGCGAGGTCGTCGCCCTCCCAAAAGCCAGTAGGGTCGATGTCAACCCTATTGCCATGTTGGTCGCTTGCGGCCAGCGGCAGATCAAAGTGGCCTCCCCGCCGCAGCCACGCATTTTTCAGCCAGTTGCGACCGATGGACATTCGGGCGACGAAGCGAGACTCCGTAGGAAACGGGTGATCGCGGGGGAACGAGATGTTCCTATGGAGCCGGTGCTCGTTTCGCGCGAGGCGGAACCCTTCGATGAAGGCGGTCTTTCCAGCGTTGTTTTGCCCCACGATGACATTCCAGGCAGAGCTGAGGGCGATGAACCCAGAGTCCCGGAAGCCCTTGTAGTTTATGATGCGAAGCTCTGTGATCTTCAACATTACCCTCCGGCGCTCGATCCATTTAGCACGTCGCGAGGATCCAGCGAGCTGCACCGTTACCCCTTACCGCCCCCGCGCGGCTTGACCGCAGACGGTCCGGCGCCCCCGCCTCAACTCCTATACCCCGCATCCTCCCGGTCCAGCTTCCGCAACAGCGCCGGCCACTCCATCACCCCGAACGGCCGCCGCACCCCCGGCTTGTACTGCTCCGCCGTGGCCTGCACCGTCTCCGGCTCGGGAATGACCAGCGGGGTCCCCGCGGACATGGCCTTCACCTGGGCCTGGCAGGCGAATTCGGCGCGGCGGATGGTGTCGAAGGCCTGGGGGATGCTGGCGCCCACGGCCAGCAGGCCGTGGTTGCGCAGGATCATCAGGTCGTTGTCGCCCATGTTGGCCACCAGCCGCGCCTGCTCGTCCAGCCTCAGCACCACCCCCTCGAAGTCGTGATAGGCGACCGAGCCGAAGCGCATGGCCATCTGGGTCAGGGGCAGCAGGCCGCACTCCATCGCCGATACCGCCATGCCGTCGGCGGTGTGGGTGTGGATCACGCAGGCGGCGTCGTGGCGGGCGCGGTGCAGGGCGGCGTGGATGACGAAGCCGGCCCGGTTGACGCCATAGTCGAAGGGCGGCTTCCACAGGATCTCGGCTGAACCTTAGGCAGCGCGCCGGGCGGCAGGGGCGTCAAGGCTAAAGCGTGCGTCCGCGCGAGTTGTGCCCCATCCCCGCCGCCGCCTCGCCCTCGTCCGGCCCCGCCCAGCCCGACGCCCCCTCCCAGCCCCCCGCCCACCCTGCCCGCCGCCCGGCCGCCAGCCCCTGCGCCCCCGCCAGTCCCACCCAGGACGGCTCCACTCCCTGGCCGGACAGCCCCCGGAGCACCGCGTGGGCCTTGGGCGCCCCGCGGCCATGCTCGGCGGCCTCGAGCACCGTGTCCATCATCAGGTCCATCTGCAGGCGGCGGGTCCTCTGCCAGGCGAGGTGGAAGTCGATATGCCGGCGGCGCCACTGGCGCAGGGTGGCGATCGACGGCATGTCGGGGTCGCGGCAGACGTCGGCCAGGGCGCGGCCCTCCAGGAGGCGGTCGAGCACCGCCTGGGCGCGCTCGGGGGTGTAGCCGCCCCTGCGGCCCCCGCCGATGACCAGGCCCCGGGGGCTGGGTCGCGGGCGGGTGGCGTGGGCGTAGGCGGCGCGAAAATCGGGCCGCCTGCGCGTCCAGCCCAGCACCGCGAACAGGGTCACCGGCACGGCGTCCGAGGCGCAGATCTCCGTCAGGGTGAAGCCGTCCTCCAGGGCCGCGCAGATGCCCCGCGCCAGGGCGTCGGTGTATTGGCCGGGCCGCCATCCGCCGGCGGAGCGGCCCCGGGGGCCGAGGGCGCGGGCCGCCTCCAGCTGGTCGGCGAACACCGCGTCCTTGCGGGCCCAGGCGTGGACCGTCTTGACCAGGGGCATGTCCGGGTCGCGGCAGACGCTGTGCAGGGTGCGGCCCCGAGCCAGGCGGACCAGCACCTCCACGGCGAGGTCGGGCGTGAAGGTGGTGGCGGCCATGGCGTGCAATATGCACGATCATGGGGGTTTTGGCAAGGGAGGGCCGCCGCTCCCGCTCTGTCTCGTACTCCCGGCGTACGCCGGGAGCCAGATCCTAGAGCGCAAACCTCGGGCCCTATGATCTGGGCCCCTGCGTACGCCGGGGATGCGGGTCTAAGGGGATCCAGAGATCCGGGCCGAACGCGGCGGCGCCGCCCCCTCCACCACTTCGTGGTCCCCCTCCCCCGCGCCTTCGGCGCAGGGGAGGAGAGCGGCGTCTTCTCCTCCCCTGCAAGCGAAGCGCCGCGGGGGAGGGGGACCAGGCGCAGCCTGGTGGAGGGGGCGTCGCGACGCCGGCCGTCTCACTCCCGCAAACCCACCTCCGCCGGATCAAACCGCCCCAGCACGAACCCCTCCGGGGCGCCCCGGGGCGGGTAATCCTCGGGGTCGAAGGCGTCGAACACCTCGCCCTGGCGGCGGGATGCCTCGGCCACGGCGGCGGCGCGGGGGGCGCGCACCCGCTGGTAGGCGGCGAAGGCGCTGTCCACATCGTCCAGCTCGCCCAGGGCGCGGCCCAGGATGGCGGCGTCCTCGATGGCCATGCCGGCGCCGAGGCCCAGGAAGGGTTGCATCGGGTGGGCGGCGTCGCCCAGAAGGGTCACCCGCCCGCGGCTCCACACCGCGCGCGGGGGCCGCTCGAAAATGCCCCAGCGGATCAGCTTATCGGGCGGCGCCCGGGCGATCAGGCCCTCGATGTCGGGATGCCAGCCGGCGAACTCGGCCAGCATCTCGTCCGGCGTCGCCGGGTTGCTCCAGCCCTCCGCCAGCCAGGTCTCGCTGCGCGCCAGGCCGACCACGTTCAGCACCTGGCCGCCGCACACTAGGTAGCGGTTGATCAGCCGGCTCGGCCCCACATAGACCGCCGAGGGTCGACCGCCCAGATAGGGCCGGGCCTCCTCGATGGGCAGCAGGAAGCGGTAGGCGACGCGGCCGGTGAACAGGGGCGCATCGTCGCCGAAGAGGCCGGCGCGCACGACCGAGCGCACCCCGTCGGCGCCCACCAGCAGGTCGCCGCGCACGGATGCGCCGTCCGACAGGCGCACGGTGACGCCGGCCGCGTCCTGGTGGAAGGCGGCGACCCCGCGGCCCAGCTGGATGGCCTGCGGGTCCAGGGCGCGCACCGCCGCGGCCAGCGCATCGTGCAACTCGGCCCGGTGGAGGAATCCGCCCCGGTGGGCGGCGACAGCGGCGGCGGTCACCACCGGGCCCAGGCGCTCGCCCGTCCTGTAGTGCAGGGTTGGGGTGGCGATATTGGAGGCCAACAGCGGCTCGATCGCGTCCGCCACGCCCCAAAGGTCGAAGCAGCGCACGGCCCCCTCGCTGAGGGTCAGGCCGGCGCCCACGGGGGCCAGGGCCCGCGCCTGCTCGATCACGGTGACGCGGAAGCCCTGGCGCAGCAGGGCCAGGGCGAGGCAGAGGCCGCCGATGCCGGCGCCGGCGATCAGGACATGGGTGTCGCGGTTCATCCGGCCAGCTTGCCAGGGCGCGCGGCGTGACGGAACCGGCAAACGCGCCTAGCGTTGCCGTGGAACGCCGGAGACCGCCGATGAAAGCCCTGCCCAACATCCTCACCAGCCTGCGCCTGCTCCTGGGGCTGGTGATGTTCCTGTGTTTGGCGGGGGCGGCGGGCGGCATCCCGTACGCCAGCGACATGCTCACCGGCGAGCAGCAGTTCCAGCTGGAGAAGATCGCCTTCGTCGCCTTCGTGGTGGCCGGGACCACCGACTTCCTCGACGGCTGGCTGGCGCGCAAGCTCAACGCCGTCAGTGTCTGGGGGGCCATCCTCGACCCCATCGGCGACAAAATCCTCATCTGCGGCACCATCCTCGGCATCGCGGCCCTGGGCCCGTCCCCGGCCATGGCCCTGCCCTCGGCCCTGATCCTGTTTCGCGAATTCGCCGTCAGCGCCCTGCGCGAGGGCGGGGCCGGGCGCGGCCTGCGCCTGCCGGTGACCACCCTGGCCAAGTGGAAGACCACCCTGCAGCTGATCGCCTTCGGGGCCGAGCTGCTGGTGGCCTCCTGGCCCGCCTGGGACCTGCCCAGCGACCCGGCCATCTTCGGCGCCGCCTCCACCACCGCCCACGTCCTGTTGTGGATCGCGGCCTTCGTCACCGTGGTGACCGGCTTCCAATACTGGAACGCCGCCCGCGTGCAGTTGCGGGAGGCGTAGGGTTAGCCGTCATCCTGGAGAGCCGCGAAGCGGACTCATCCAGGACCCAGCAGCTCCACGCTAAACGCGCCGCACGGTAAGGTCTTCGCTGCTGGCTTCCGGGTTCGCGCAAAAGCGCGCCCCGGAATGACGATCCATTTTTGGGTGGTGGAGGTCTGGCAGGGGAGCTCGTCCGTAACGGTTGCGGAGGACGGATGCGGCGGATGATGATCTGGATCGTGCTGGGCGCCGTCGCGATCGCCCTGGCGGCCTGCGTGCTGCCGGGGGACCGCCGCCTGTATCCGGCCGCCGCCGGGGCGCCGGTCGTGCCCGTCTACATCATCGACAACGGCTTCCACGTGGACCTGGCCGCCCCGCGATCGGCGCTGATGCGGCCGGGGGCGATCTCCGCCGCCGCCATGGACCAGCTGCCGGCCAGTCCCTGGGTGCTGATCGGCTGGGGCGACGCCAGCTACTATCGCGGCTCTGTGGGCGCCTCGTCGCGCCTGCTGGACGGCGCCCGCGCCCTGTTCCGCCCCGGCAACCCCTCCGTCATCCGCCTGGAGACCTTGGACCGGGCGCCCCCCGACGCCTTCGAGGCCGGATCGGTGACGGCCGTGACCCTGTCGGCCGAGGGGTTCGAGCGCCTGGGCCAGAGGCTCGACCGGTCGTTCACCACCGAAGCGGGCCAGCCGGTGGTGGTCGAGGTCCGCGACACCGGGCGCCGCGAGGTCTATTTCGCCAGCGTCGAGCATTTCAGCATCGCCCGCTCCTGCGTCCACTGGCAGTCGCAGCTGCTCAACGCCGCCGGGGTGCCCGCCCACCGCTTCTTCGACGGTCTGGTGGTGGGCCTGCTGTGGGACCTGCGGCTGCGGGCGGGGGTCAAGCCGCACGAAGCCGCCCGATAAGGCCCCGCATGCCCCGCGGAAGCGGGGACCCAGGCTTACGCCGCTCTGGTCCCGCCTGGGGCCAAGTCTGGATCCCCGCTTCCGCGGGGAGTGCGGGGCGGTGGGCTACCTTCCGCCGGCCGATAGCCGGTCGAAGAAGGGCCGGGCGATGGCCAGGCCCTCGGCGCTGCATTCGTCGGGCATCATGTGGCCGCAGTCGGGGATGACCACGAACGTCTTGTCGGCCGCCGCCGTCATCAGCGGCAGCACCTTCTCGCCGACAGTGGCCAGGGGCGTGTCGTTGTCCTGGGCGGACCAGATCACCAGGGTCGGGGTGGTGATCTTGGCGAGGTCGCGCACCGTGCGCGAATAGTCGGGCTTGTCGCCGTTGCGCGGCATGCGCGGGGCGCGGTTGTTCAGCTCGGTCCATTCCTGGACCAGGCTGTCGGTCACCTTGGCCTTGTCGGCGAAGTTGTGCAGCAGCACCTGACGCCACAGTTCCGGGACGTGATAGCCGCCGTGGCGGGCGTCGTCGGCGATGGCCGCCTTGAACGCGTCGGTATGGCTGGACCGGTCGGGCGGCGTGCCGTCGAGGCCGATGTTGTTCAGGACCAGGCCGTTCAACCGCTCGGGATGCTCGGCGGCGAAGGCGGCGCCGGAGAAGCCGCCGCTGGAGGTCACCGCCAGGATGAAACGGTCCACCCCCAGCGTGCGGGTCAGGGCGTCGATCAGGGCGACCTCGCGCTCGACGCCGTAGTCTCCCGTAGGGTGGGGGCCGGACAGGCCCGCGGGCGGACGGTCGAAGCGGATGACGCGGTACTGGTCCGACAGCTTGGCCGCCCAGCCGTTCCATTGGCGCAGGCTGGCGAAGCTGCCGTGGACCAGGACGATCGCCGGGCCCTTGCCCTCGTCCACATAGTGGATCGGCTCGCCGTCGATCTCGATGAAGCGGGATCCCGGCAGGGCGTATTTGGCCCGCAGCGCCTCATCGCTGAGGATCGGCGGCTTTTCCTGCGCCCGGGCGGCGGCGACGGGCAGGGCGAACGCGGCCAGGACAGCGGCCATGCAGATCGTGCGTATACGGATCATCGGCGTTCCTTCGATCGCTAGGACCCGGGCTCGGCCGGCGGGGGCGGGTCCTCGGGCAGGGGGATGAACTCGCCGTTGTCGGTGGGGGGCAGGGGCATGCGCCCGGCCTTCCAGTCGGCCTTGGCCTGGTCGATACGGTCCTGGCTGTGCGAGACCAGGTTCCACCAGACGATCCGCTCGCCCACCGGCTCGCCGCCCAGCAGCATCACCGTGGCGGCGGTGAGGGCCTTGATCGGCACGGTCTGGCCGGGGGCGAACACCGCCATCTGGCCCTCGGTGAGGGTGCGGCCGTCAACCTCGATGCTGCCCCGCGCCACGAAGGCGGCGCGCTCCGCATAGTCGGCCTCCAGGGCGGCCACCGCGCCCGCCTGCATCTCCCAGTGGACGTAGAACATCGGCGAGTGGGTCTTCACCGCCGCCGTCTGGCCAAAGGCGGACCCCGCGATCAGGCGGCCCCACAGGCCGGCGTCCTCAAAAGTGGGCAGGTCGCTCTCTGGATGGTTGAAGAAGGCCGGCTCGACCTCCTCGGACTCCGTCGGCAGGGCCACCCAGGCCTGCATGCCGTGCAGGCCGCCGCCGGCCAGGCGCGTCTCCCGATCGGTGCGCTCGGAATGGACGATGCCGCGCCCGGCGGTCATCCAGTTGACCTCGCCGGGGCGGATGTTGAGGCGGTAGCCCAGGCTGTCCTGGTGCAGGATCTCGCCCTCGAACAGATAGGTGACCGTCGACAGGCCGATGTGCGGGTGCGGCCGCACGTCAATCCCCGCCCCGGGCCGGAACGACGCCGGCCCCATGTGGTCCAGGAACACGAACGGCCCGACCATCCGCCGCTTGTGGAACGGCAGGATGCGCCCGACCTCGAAGCCCCCGAGGTCCTTGCGCTTGGCGTCGATGACGAGCTCGATCATAGGGGGCTCCGGATGCGGCGGTGGCACCCTTGGTCCCCGATCCCCGCGCCGGCGTCAATCCAGGGAAGCCGCCGATGACCCACGACTTCGATGCCGCCGTGGTGGGCGCGGGGGCCGTCGGCCTGGCCTGCGCCGTCGCCCTCGCGCGGCGGGGCCAGTCGGTGGTGGTGCTGGAGGCGGCCCGGGCCATCGGCCAGGGGATCTCGTCGCGCAATTCCGAGGTGATCCACGCCGGCCTCTACTATCCCACCGGCGCCCTGCGGGCCCGCCTGTGCGTGGAGGGGTCGCGGCGCCTCTACCAATTCCTGGAGGCCCACGACGTCCCCCACGAACGGTGCGGCAAGCTGATCGTGGCCACGGCGCCGGACGAGATCCCCCGGGTGGAGGCCATTCTGCGCCAGGCCCAGGCCAACGGCTGCGAGGACGTGCGCCTGCTCACTGGCGCCGAGGCGACGGAGATGGAGGCGCAGGCGCGGGCGCTGATGGCCCTGTGGTCGCCCAACACCGGCGTGTTCGACAGCCACGCCTATATGCTGGCCCTGCACGGCGAGCTCGAGGCCCTCGGCGGCGCCGTGGCCCTGGGCGCGCCCCTGGTCGGCGCCGCGCCCCTGGCGCAGGGCGGCTTTCGCCTCCGCGCCGGGGGCGACGACCCCGCCGGGCTGACCGTCGGCCGGCTAGTGATCGCCGCAGGCCTGGGCGCCCAGGCGGCCGCCGCGACGGTGGAGGGCTATCCGTCAGCGGCCATCCCCGCCCTCCACTACGGCAAGGGCGTCTATTTCTCCCTGGCCGGCCCGGCGCCTTTTCGCCGGCTGGTCTATCCGCCGCCCATCCCGGGCGCCCTGGGCATCCACTACAAGCGGGACCTGGCCGGGCGCGCCCATTTCGGCCCCGACCTCACCTACGTGGACCATGAGGACTATTCGGTGGACTCGGCTTCCGCCGAGGGCTTCTACGGCTATGTCCGCCGCTTCTGGCCCGGCCTGCCCGACGGCGCCCTGACGCCGGACTACGCCGGCATCCGGCCCAAGCTGCACGGGCCCGGCGAGCCGCAGCCGGACTTCCGCCTCGACGGCCCCGAGGCCCACGGCCTGCCCGGCCTGGTCGCCCTGTTCGGCATCGAGAGCCCCGGCCTCACCGCCTCCCTCACCCTCGGCGACACCGTCGCCGACCGGCTGGCGTAGCGCCCGAGGAAGGCCTAACTGTGCAGGTTCAACCTCCCCTTCGATCGCCCTCCAGGAGCCACCCATGTCCAGCGAAGTCCTACACGTTCCGGTTGAGAAACTCAGCCGCAAAACCTTGGAGATGCACTACGCCATCACCTCGCTGATGGAGGAGTTCGAGGCGGTGGACTGGTACCGCCAGCGCGCCGACGACACCCAGGACCCCGAGCTGAAAAAGATCCTCCTGCACAACGCCCGCGAGGAGCTCGAGCACGCCGCCATGGTGCTGGAGTGGATGCGCCGCAACGACGCCGAGGTGAACGAGCAGCTCACCGAATACCTGTTCAAGGACGGCTCCATCGCCGGCCATGAGGAAGAGGCGACGAAGGAATAGCCGCCGCTACTTCGGCGACACCCGGATCAGCTGGCCGTCGGCCTCGTCGGTGAGCAAATAGAGGGCGCCGTCGGGGCCCTGGCGCACGTCGCGGATGCGCTTGCCCAGGTCCCCGAGCAGCCGCTCCTCGCCCGTCACCCGGTCGCCCTGCATCACCAGGCGCACGAGGTCCTTGGTCTTCAGCCCGCCGACGAAGGCGTTGCCCTTCCATTGGGGGAACAGGTCGCCGGTATAGAAGGCCAGGCCCGACGGGCCGATCACCGGGTCCCAGTAATAGACCGGTTGCTCCATGCCGGCCTTCTGGGTCAGGCCCTCGCCGATGGGCCCGCCGGCGTATTCGATGCCGTAGGTGATGGTCGGCCAGCCATAGTCCTTGCCGGCCTGCGGATGGTTCAGCTCGTCGCCGCCCCGGGCGCCGTGCTCGACGGTCCACAGGGCCCCGGTGGCGGGGTTGATCGCGGCCGACTGCAGGTTGCGGTGGCCATAGGACCAGATCTCCGGCCGCACGCCGGCGCGGCCGACGAAGGGGTTGTCCTTGGGGACCGAGCCGTCGAGGTTCAGGCGAATCACCTTGCCCAGGGTTCCGTCCAGGCGCTGGGCCTGCATCCGGCCGGGGATGATCGAGCGCTCGCCGGTGGTCAGGAAGAAGGTCCCGTCGCCCCCCTGGCCCGCCTTGGGGAAGGCGAAGCGGCAGCCGAAGTGCATCGTGGAGTCGAGCTTCGGCGTCTGGCGGAACACCACCTGGGGATTATCGACGCGGGGCGCGCCGTCCAGCGCCAGCCGGCCGCGCGCCGCGGCCGTGCCGTTGCCGCCCTCGCCCTTCTCGGCATAGCACCAGTAGATCAGGCCGGTGGTCGCGTAGTCCGGCGACAGGGCCACGTCGAGCAGGCCGCCCTGGCCGCGCGCGTCCATGGCCGGCAGGCCCGAGACCGCCGTGCGGCTGGCGCCGTCGGCCGTGACCAGGTTCAGCCGCCCCGACTTCTCGGTCACCAGCATCCGCCCGTCGGGCAGGAAGGCCAGGGACCAGGGATGGTCGAAGCCCGACGCCAGGACCTGGGTCTTGATGGCCGTCTTGGACGCGGCCTCGGGGGCACGGGTCTGGCCTGGGAAGGCCGGCTGCTGGTCCTTGCCGTTGGCCGCGCCCGTACTCACCGGCGCTGCCGCGCCGCCCCCCGTGGGAGACGCCCCCTGGCTGCTGGCGTCGGTGCAGGCGGCCATGCTGGCGGCGAGGGCGATCAGGGCGATACGGCGCATCAGGGTCTCACAGGGTTGTCAGGGTTCGCCCAACAAGCGGGCGAGGGCGTCGGCCGGTTCCGCGCCCTCCAGGTGAATCGCCGACCACAGGGCGAAGAACAACAGCCGCCACCGCTGCGCGCCCCCACGAGGGTCGGCGAAGACGGCGCGCACAGCCTCGGGATCGCACAGGCCGCGCAGGCCCGGCGCCGCGGCGATGCGGGGCCCGAGGTCGGCGGCGCGGGGGGCGATCCAGGCCGCCACCGGCACGGTGAAGCCCTGCTTGCGGGCAAAGGGCTGGGCCGCCGGACAGGCGCCGGCCAGCCATTGGCGCAGCAGCCATTTGCCCATGCGCCCGCGCACCTTCAGCCGGTCGGGCAGGTGGAAGGCGAAGGCGGCGACCTCGGGGTCGAGGAAGGGCGTGCGCCCCTCCAGCCCGTGGGCCATCAGGCAGCGGTCGAGCTTGAGCAGCAGGTCGGCCGGCAGCCAGGCGGCGATGTCGCGGTGCTGGGCCTGCTGCAAGGCGCTCAGGCCCGGCGGCGGCCGCGTCGCCTCGCGCCAGCGCTCCAGGGCGCCGCGACCGCCGTCGGCCAGGAAGGGCGCCTCCACCTGGGGCTCGGCCGCCCGGCCGCCCAGCCAGGCGGGCCGCAGGGCGCGGCGGTAGCGCCCGTAGCCGGCGAACAGCTCGTCGCCGCCCTCGCCGGTGAGCACGACGGTGAGGGTCCCCTTGGCGGCCTCGGCCAGCCGATAGGTGGGCAGGGTGGCGTAGTCGGCGGTGGGCTCGTCCAGGGCCGCCGCCACCAGGGGCAGGATCCGCCAGAAATCGGCCTCGCCAAAGGTGGTCTCGCGCCAGTCCAGGTCCAGGGCCCGGGCGACGGCCTCCGCCGGCCCCCGCTCATCGGGGGCGGCGACGCCCTCGAAGCCGCAGGTGAAGGCGGTCACCGGGCGACTGTTCAGCCGCGCCATCATCACCGCGATGGCGGCCGAATCGATGCCCCCCGACAGGAACAGGCCGTAGGGCGCATCCGAGCGCTGGTGCACCCGCACGCTGTCCTCCAGCACCCGGTCCAGGGCGGCGATGGCGTCCGCCTCCCGGCGCGGGGCCGTGGCATCTGGAGGGACCAGGGCCGGGCGGCGGCCGCGCGCGACGTAGCGTCCGCCGGTGATCTCCGCGACCTGGCCGGGGGCGAGGCGACGGATCCCCTGGAAAATGGTCCCCTCGCCGAGGGTGTAGTTGAGGGCCAGCAGTTCCTGCGCCCGGTCGGCGTGCAGGGCCGGGCGGGCCGCCTGGGTGCGCAGCAGGGCCCGGGGCTCCGAGGCGAAGTCCACCGACCCGTCCTCGTCGCGCCGCCAGTAGAGGGGCTTGATGCCGAAGGGGTCGCGCGCCAGCCAGGTTCGCCCGTCGTGGCCGACCAGGCAGAAGGCGTACATGCCGCGCAGGCGCTCGAAGGCGCGCTCGCCCTCCTGTCGGTAGAGCCACAGAAGGGGCTCGAAGTCCGACCCGGTGGTCAGGCGATCCTTCAGATCGAACTGCTCGGCCAGTTCGAGGTAGTTATAGATCTCGCCAT
The DNA here is from genome assembly GCA_965279095.1 of Caulobacteraceae bacterium. GTDB lineage: Bacteria > Pseudomonadota > Alphaproteobacteria > Caulobacterales > Caulobacteraceae > CBDIHH01. The sequence goes on along the minus strand of CBDIHH010000007.1, from coordinate 152,293 downwards.
TGCCGATCACCGTGCCACCGGCGGCGTGCAGGGGCTGCCAGCCGCCCTCCAGGTCGATGATCGACAGGCGCGCATGAGCGAGGCCCCCGCTTGCGCTCTCTTCCAGCCGGATCCCGTCGGGGCCCCGATGGGCCAGGGTCTCGATCATCCGCCCGAGCCGCTCGCCAGGGCGCACCCCGATCACCCCAGCGATGCCGCACATCAGGCCGCTCCGTACTGCGCCAGCAAGGCGCGCCACTGGGCCACCACCTGCGCCTCGCCGAACTCCGCCGCCACCCGGACGCGCCCCGCCGCGGCCAGGCGGGCGCGGCGGGCAGGGTCGTCCAGCAGGGCGCGGGCGGCCTCGGCCAGGGCGCCGGCGTCGTCCACCGGGACCAGCAGGCCGTCGATCCCGTCCTGGATGAGAGCGGCCGGGCCCTGGCTGGACGCGGCGATGATCGGCGCGCCCTGGGCCCAGGCCTGGATCACCACATTGCCCAGGGGCTCGTAGCGCGAGGGAAACAGACAGAGGTCCGCGGCGCGATAAAGGGCGGCGGCGTCGTCACGCCAGCCCAGGAACCTCACCCGGTCGGCGACGCCAAGGGCCCGGGCCTGCTGCCTGAGGTCCGCCTCCAGGGGGCCGGAGCCGGCGATCCACAGATAGGCGCCGGGGAGCATCGCCAGGGCGGCCACAGCCACGTCCTGCGCCTTGGCCGGGTGCAGGCGCCCGAGGCACAGCAGCAGGGGGGCCCCTGCGGGGGTATCCAGGGCCGCGCGGTCGGCGGGGGCGACGTCGACGCCGGCGGCGGCGAAGTTGGGGATGTAACGCACCTTGTCCGCCGGCCATCCCTGGCCCTCGATCCAGCGGGCGATGTCGGCGGTGTTGGCCACCAGCATGTCCATGCCGCGATAGTATTTCAGGTTGTAATAGCCCCCCAGCCGGCCGATCCGCGCCCACGGCCCGCGCGGGCACAGGCGCGCCGCCCGGTTCATCCAGGCGACGGCGGCGCGGGCGCCCGTGGATCGCGCCAGGGCCCCCGCCCGGCGGCGGGTCGACAGGTCCAAGGGGCCGCCGAAGGGCAGCACCGCCACCGGCGCCCCCAGGGCCTGCAGCGCCGCGACACGGCCCGGATGAGCGCGCACGGCGAAGGCCTGGCGAACCCCGCCGCGGTCCAGGGCTTGGGCCAGGCTCAGGAAGTATGTCTCCGCCCCGCCGTCCCCGGCCGAGCCCAGCAGGTGCAGGACGCTCATCGACCAAACCCTAGCGGTTTGCGGCGTCAATCCCAACGGCTTGAAGAGCGGCCCCGCCGCCTCTATAACCCCGCCCTCTCGCCTCGGGTCGCAAGCCTGGGCGCGCGCGGCTGGGTAGCTCAGATGGTTAGAGCGGTGGATTCATAACCCACAGGTCGGCGGTTCGATCCCGCCCCCAGCTACCATCGCCCGCGGGCGATAGGGGCAGCGCGAGACAGAGCACTCGACCCCCTATGGTGACGCTCGATGTCCCTCAGACAGCGCCGTCGAGCGCTTGATGGAAGGGTTTTTCGTCAGCCGGCGCGCGTCAAGGCTGCGCCGCAGGCGCACCGCTGTGCGGCGGCGCGAAGCGCCGGCCTTGACCCGCGACGGCTGACGAAATCATGCTCCGCCAAGCGAACGACGGAGGGGACCGCGCCCGGTGAGGATCAGGAAGGCCGCGATCCGTCCTTGAGCCGCGCTTCGGGCGTATCTAGAGGCCCGGCCTCCAGACATTCGCGATGCAGCAGCGCGACCAGGTCCGCCGCAGCCATCGGTCGGCTCAGGGGCGCGCCTTGCCCAGCCCACTGGGCGCCGAAGCCGCCTTGGCCGGCGGCCTTGGCGGCCGCGTTCAGCGCCTTGCCGGCGTCATAGGCGATCGGATAGTCGGGGGGCGGCAGGTCCTGGGACGCGCCCCATTGGGTGAAGCGGTTTTGCAGGCACCGCGCCGGTCGGCCTGAAATGGCGCTGGTCATCACGGTATGTTCAGCGGCCGGCCCCGCGAGCGCCTCCCGGTAAGCCTGATCCGCGCTGCTCTCGGGACAGGCGATGAAGGCGGTGCCCAGCTGCGCGGCGACAGCGCCCAGGTCCAGGGCCGCGCGGATGCCGCGCCCATCCATGATCGCGCCCGCGGCGATGACCGGCAGGCCCGATCGAACCGCCAGGAGCCGTGTCAGGGCCATGGCGCCCAGCTGCTCGTCGGGAGCGCCCGGGTCGAAGACGCCGCGGTGGCCGCCGGCCTCGTAACCCTGGGCCACTACGGCGTCGACGCCGGCGCGGCGGACCGCCTCGGCTTCCTCCAGGCTGGTCGCCGTGGCGAACAGGAGGCATCCGCGGCCCTTCAAGGCGGCGATTTGGGCCGGACCGGGAAGGCCGAAATGGAAGCTGACGACCGGAGGCGCAAGCTCGCCCAGCATGTCGAGCATGTCTGGATCGACGGCGAAGCTCTTGTAGATGGCATTCAGGCGCACCGGCGGGCTTGCCTGGAAGCTTCGGAACAGCGGGGCCATCGCGTCCAGCCAGGCCGCCTCGCGGACGGCATCCCGCACAGGCGATGCGTGGACGAAGAGGTTCACGTTGAAGGCGCGATCGGTCCGCGCCTTCACGGCCTCGATCATCGTCCGCGCGCCGGCCGCGTCGGTCGCGCCCACGCCCACCGACCCCAGGCCCCCTGCGTTGGAGACAGCGGCCGCCATGGTGGGTGTCGAGACGCCCGCCATGGGCGCCTGAACGATGGGCGCTGTCATCCGGAGGGTTTCCAGCAACGTCATGGGCTGACCATGAGACAGTCGCCGGGGCGCCGCAACCGGATTAAAAGAGCCGCCGCACCCAAGTTGATCGTCTTCAGCATGGCTGCCCTCAAGTAGAAGTGTCATTCGCACAATCTAAACGCGCAGCTCGACGCTAATGATCCTTGAGTTGATGTGTGAAACAAGCAGATGTGCGCCGTACGGCAGCGATACACTGCAATGGGGCGCGCCGGATCTCGACCTGCAACGTCAGTGTTAATGATTGCTAACAGCCGCATCCCGTCCTAGGTTGCGGCCAGTACCGGTTGGCGTCTTCCATGAATGCCAGAGGCGACGTCTGTCGCCGCCGGGCGGCATGGCTGCGACCGCGAGCGATTGGACGAAGACCGCGCGCCGAGTCGCGCAGCAGGGGTGCTGACCATGCCTTTCACGACAAGCTACGAATTCAAGACGACCCTGTCCTATACGGATAGCGATCCAACGGCCCTCGCGTTTAATTCCGACCTCGCCATTCTCACCGGAGGCGCTCACGTCTTTTCGCAGGACGCCCCTGGCGGGACGGGATTTTTCTCGGTTTACGCGAACGCGACTGAAAACTATGATTTCGTCTTCTTCGGCAATCAGGCGCTGGCCGCGCTCAATAACGGCAACCTTGTCACGGCCGGCCAGGACTCGGACTCGATTGTCTTCCGGATCACCTCGCCTCAGCTCGCGACGGTCATCACCACAGACATCACCCGCAACAACAGCAGCAACGCCGATGTCGCGGCATTGACTACGGGCGGATTTGTCATCTCGAGCCAGAAGGTGTTCTCGGCCACCGACACCGACATCTATCTGGATTTCTACAATGCGTCCGGCGGCGCCCACACGACGACGGTGGTCGACGGCAGTCTCGCCAACGACACCGACGCCAGTATCGCCACCCTGGACAATGGCAACGTCGCCGTCGCCTGGACCCGGACGGTCGGGGGCGCCTCCCAGATCTGGACCGCCGTCTACACCAGCGCTGGCGGCGTGGTGACGGCGCCGGTGCTGGTGGACGCGAGCGGCTCGATCAATCGCCACGCCGCGATCACCGCCATCGCCGGCGGCTACGCCCTGGCCTACGAGGACAACGAGGCGGGCTTGTTGCCCGACATCAAGGTGACGGCCCTCGACCTCACTGGGGCCGTCACCAACTCCCGCTTCGTCCTGACGCCAGGCATATTCGGCGGCCCGGCCGGTCAAAACTACAGCGATAACAACGCCGCCATCGCCCGGCTCAGCAACGGTATGCTCGCGGTCACCTGGGACGTCGACTTCGGTACCGATCACGATACGGCGCGCGCCCTGCTCGACGGCTCGCTGATCACCCTCACCTCGGGCTATGTCCTGGTCAGCGCCGCTGACGAACTGAATGGCGCCATCGCGGCCTTCGGCCTCGGCAGCTTCGCGATGACCAACCAGAAGACGGCGGGCGACATCCTGGAAATCCGCGAGGTCGCCGCCGTGCGCGTGATGACCGGAACGTCGGGCAAGGATGTCATCGTCGCCCTCAACGACATGGACCATCACCTGATCGGCGACGCCGGGGACGACCAGCTCACCGGCGGCGCGGGCAATGACGTCCTCGACGGCGGCGCCGGCAAGAACAAGCTGTTCGGCGGCGCGGGCGCGGACATCCTCAATGGCGACAGCCTCGCCGACGCCCTCGACGGCGGGACGGGCGCCGACACCATGAACGGGGGCGGCGGCAATGATGTCTACACGGTCGACGACAACGGCGACGTGATCGTCGAGGCGTTCGGCGGCGGCACGGACAGCGTCAAGTCCACGGCCGCCAGCTATGTGCTGTCCGACGAGGTCGAGACCCTGACCCTGATGGGAACCGGCGACATCGACGGAACCGGCAACGGGCTCAAGAACACGCTCACCGGCAACAGCGGCGCCAACCACCTCTGGGGCCTGGACGGCAACGACAAGCTCGATGGCAAGGGCGGGGCCGACATCATGGAGGGCGGCGCCGGCAACGACACCTACTATGTCGACAATGTCGGCGACCAGGTGATCGAGACCGACCCCAGCGCCGTCGGGGGCAAGGACACCGTCAACGTGACGGCGAGCGTCTTCACCCTCGGCGCCAATATCGAGAACGGCGCCGCCCTCTCTGCCGGCGCCCAGACGCTCGTCGGCAACGAGCTGGCCAACACCCTGAAGAGCAAGGGCAATGTGGATGACTTCTCCGTCTTCCACGAGCTTTGGGGGCAGGGCGGCAAGGACGTCCTGGTCGGCGGGAGCGGCTCGGACGGCCTGCATGGCGGCATGGGCGCCGACAAGCTGACGGGCGGCGGCGGCCGGGACGGCTTCTATTTCAACGAGCTGGAGACGTCCAAGAACAAGGACACCATCGTCGACTTCTCGCTGGCCGACCACGACTACGTCGCCCTGTACACCTCCGCCTTCACCGGACTGACGTTCCAAGGCGGCTTCAATATCGATCCAGGCGAGTTCGGCCTGGGCTCCGCGGCCGCCAACACCACCCAGCGCATCCTCTACGACCAGTCGACCGGCAACCTCTGGTACGACGAGGACGGCTCGGCCGCCGCCCACGCGGCGATCCTGGTGGCGACCCTCTCCAACCACGCCGCCCTGACCGCTGCGGACATCTACGTCTTCTGAGGCCAGGCGCCGAACCTCTGGTCGCGGACGACCCGCCGCCGGGAGACATGTCCGCGACAATTCCCTGACGCGGGTCGGGCATCCCTGTTAGCGTGCGTCCATCGCCCGCTGTCCGATCGGCCCCGGGGCGACTGAGAGACGGCAGCGCTCCCCCCGTTCGGCTGGAGTCCTGAGTGAGCCCGTATCAACGTCGCGTCCGAGTGATCCTGGGGACGGACCCCTCGGTCCTCGATGGCCTGATCTGGTCGGTGGCGGCGCTGGTCTCGGCCACCGGCTTCAACCTTCTCATCCATCGCTGGGTGACGGGGGTGCCGCCCTTCCTGACCTATTTTCCGGTGGTCGCCCTGGCGGCCCTCCTGCTGGGCTGGCGCTGGGGCGCCGCCGTGCTGATCACGGCGGCCGTCGTCTGCGACTATGCCTATCTGGCGCCCTTCTTCGCCTGGTCCGTCAGCAACAGCGACTTCGTCTCCATCCTCCTGTTCGTGATCGGGGGCGTGATCATCATCCTGACGGCGGCCATGCTGCGCGGGTCTTCGCGACGGGTCGAGGCGCTGGCGGCGCGCGAGCGGGCGCTCAACGGCGAACTGCAGCATCGGGTGGGCAACACCCTGGCGATCGTCCAGGCGCTGGCCAGTCAGACCGCGCGCAACAGCGCGACCATAGCGGCGTTTAATGAGGCGTTCGGCCAGAGGTTGCAGGCGCTGAAAGACGCGAACGACGTGTTGTCGGCGACCGAGTGGGTGTCCTGTGACCTGCCCGACCTGGCGATGCGGGGGCTGAAGGCCTTCCTCCCCAACGACGCCGTCCGCATCGCCGGCCCGCCCTGCGTCCTTCAGGCCGCGTCGGCGGTGCCGCTGACCCTGGCGCTGCACGAACTGGCGACCAACGCGACGAAGCACGGCGCCCTCTCGACCCCCGAAGGCCGGGTCTCGCTCAGCTGGACGCTCGAGGCGGGCCAGCTCTCGCTGCTGTGGCTCGAGACGCTCGGGCCGCCGGTCATCCCGCCGACCCGCAGGGGGCTGGGCTCCCGGTTGCTCAGGCCGCAGCGGGGCCTGGACGACGTCGTCGTGGACTACGCCCCCGGCGGCTTCCGCTGCACGATCACGATCAACGAGGCACGCCCCGCCTGAGGCGCCCTCAGCCCGCGGACGCGGCGGTGGTCGGTGACGGCGCGCGTTTGGGCGGGCCGCCGGGCGGGGGCTGGGTCTTGCGCCAGAGGTATTCGGCCGTGTCCGCGGCGAAGACGGCGCCGCCGGTCAGGGTCGGGGGGTAGAAGCGCACCGTGTGATGGTCGGTGAAGGCGACGGGCCAGTTGCTCTGCCAGGCGCCGCCCTGGCCCAGATATTCCACCGCCTCGAGCCCCTGGGCGTCAGCCCAGCGCAGGATGTCGAACATCAGCACCCGCCCTGGGGAGAAGCGCGCCCATTGCTCGTCATAGCCGATCTTCAGCTGCCAGAGGCGTCCGGCCTGCTCGATGAGCAGCTGCACGGCGATATTGACCCCGTCCAGCGACAGGAAGAACAGCCGCAGGGTCCCGGCGGCGGCGCTGCGGCGGCCGTAGTCGCGCAGGAAGGCCTCGACGTCGGGCTTGAAGCCGATGGCGCTGCGCTCGCGGGTCTTCCACCCCAGGCCCTCGATGCGGATCAGCTCGGCCATGGCGGGCTCCAGCGTGTCGGGGCTGGGGGCCAGGACATGGAAGGCGACGGCGCCTTCCTTCTCCAGGGCTTTCCTGCGGCGCAGCTCGGACTTCTTGGTTCCCACCGTCGTCGCCCAGTCGCCGCCGAGGGTCGCCGCCGCGGTGCGGTTGCCGGCGCTGCGGGCGAAGAAGGCGCCGGCGCGAGGACTGGCCCGGCGCAGGATATCGCGTTCCTCCTCGGGGCCGGTGAGACGGCGCGCGCAGACGGGGCGTCCCAGGCCCAGAACCCCCTGCCAGATCGCCTCCAGGGCGGCCGGGCTGTCGTAGAGCAGCATCTCGGGCTCGTGCGTCTTCCAGCCCAGCCAGACCAGGCTGCGGATCGGGCCGGGATGGGACTGGGCGAAGGGGGCTATGCCGCAGAGGACGTCGCCGTCCCAGCACAGGACGACCGCCAGCTCGCCCCGGGCGTAGCAGTCTGCGGCGGCGCAGAACCAGGCGTGGCGCGCCATGGGCGGGGCGCCGCGCCGCTCGGCCAGGGCGTCCCACGCCGACTCCAGCTCACCCAGCCGGCCGCGGTCGGTGACGATCTCTAGTCTCAAGGCGTCCGGCAGCGTCGCCTCCCCGGCTGGCGTTCAGCCGCGGTTCTACATGGCCAAGCTTGCCAAACGGAAAACGCGGTTCGTCGTCAGCCCTCCAGGCCCCGCTCAGAGCCGCGTTCAAAGGGGCGGTCCTCCTCGCCGACCTCGAGGGCGGCCGACCGCACCGCCTCATAGGCGCGCGACAGGGCATAGTAGGCGGGTCTGCCGGGGTGCCAACGGCCCCGCAGCCGGTCCAGCTGCGCCGCCATGCTCGTCAGCGCGTCCTGGCCTTCATCCGGCATCGCCCTGGCTCCCTCATCTACGTGTTCGTTATTTGTTCTGGTTTGCGGGGCGGGGCGAGTCAACGGCCCTCGTCAAAATTCCTGGGGGCGGCTGAACCCGACGCCCCGCCCGTCGTTCTGAGGGCAGGAGGACCAATCCATGGCGGACGATAAGACGAAGGTGGGCGGCCTGGATCGCGCGACGGTGGCGGCGGGCGAGGGCTATGAGCTCGACTATTTCGCCCAGAAGCATGGCCTCTCGCGGGACGACGCCCGCGAACTCATCGAGAAGCACGGCAACGACCGCCGCATGCTCGACGCGGCGGCCGAGGGCCTGAAGCTCGGGGGCCGTGGCCGCGGCGGCGCCGACTTCAACAGCAACGCCAAGATCTGACCGGCCCCGGCGGCCGGATGAAGGTCGCCACCTTCAACATCAACAACGTCAATCGGCGGCTGGCCACCCTTATCGACTGGCTGGCGCGGGCCAAGCCGGACGTGGTCTGCCTGCAGGAGCTGAAGGCCGAGCAGGGGGCCTTTCCCCTCGCCGCCGTCGAGGCGGCGGGCTACGGCGCCGTCTGGCGCGGGCAGCAGCGCTGGAATGGCGTCGCCATCCTGGCGCGCGGGGCGACGCCGGTGGTCACCCGCCTCAGCCTGCCGGGAGACCTGGCGGATGACCAGGCGCGCTATATCGAGGCCGCGGTGGACGGTGTCCTGGTGGGCTGCCTGTACCTGCCCAACGGCAATCCCCAGCCGGGCCCGAAGTTCGACTACAAGCTGGCCTGGTTCGAGCGGCTGATCGTCCACGCTCGCGGCCTGATCGCGGCGGATGTGCCCTGCGTCCTGGCCGGCGACTACAATGTCGTCCCAACCGATCTCGACATCTACCCAAGCCGGTCCTGGGTGGGCAACGCCCTGGTCCAGCCGCAGAGCCGCGCCGCCTTCGCGCGCCTCGTCGACCTCGGTTGGACGGACGCTCTGCGCGCGGCGCACCCGGCCCAGCCCCTGTACACCTTCTGGGATTACAAGCGCGACCGCTGGGCCCGCGACGCGGGGATGCGGCTGGACCATCTGCTGCTCAGCCCCGCCCTGGCGGCGGGCCTGACCGGGGCGGGAGTCGATCGCGAGGTGCGCGGGGGCGACGGCGCCAGCGACCACGCGCCGGCCTGGGCGACGTTCCGCCGAGGCCCGGTCGGCTAGGGCGCCGGGGCGGGCTTGGCTTCGGCGGCGGGGGCCGGGGCGGCGGCGGGCGCCGGGGTGTTGGGGGCGGCGGGATCGACCGCCACGGCGCCATTGCAGACCAGCACGCCATTGTTGTTGCCGATGTCGCCCTGACACAGGCTGGCCTGGATCTTGGTGGGCACGTAGCCGTCGGCGCCGGCGCATTCGGCCGACAGGTAGCCGTTCTCGAGCGTGACCACGTTGCGGCACGACTGGGCGTAGCTGCCCTTGAAGGCGAGATTGGCGTCGGCCGGCGGGGGCGGTTCCTTCTTGGCGGGCTCGCCGCAGGCCGCCACCGTCATCGCGGCCGCCGCCAGGGTCATCGTCATCCAAACACGCATCGTCCGCCTCATGCCGCACTGGTCGAAGCGCGATTGATAGTCCCGATCGGCGCGGCTGAAAACCGGCGGCGGGCTAAAGGCGGAAAACGCGATCCGCGGCGCGGGGCCCGGACCTAACCGCGGCGGCGTCCTCGGCGCAGGCCTCGCGCAGTCCCCAGTAGAAGGCCTTGGCGGCGTCGGAGAGGATGCCAGTCTGCCGGTAGTAGACCCCGCTGAAGCTGTCCATCCGCGGCGGGATGTTCAGGGGTTTCAGGGCGCCTGAGGCCAGATGGGCGGCGATTCCCGACTGCTCCATCATCGCCACCAGGTCCTCCTTCAGCAGGCAGTTGGCCAGCAGGACGCCGGAGGCGGCGGACAGGGCCGGCTTGGGAGGGGGGCTGTCCATCCCGCGGAAGATGTTGGCCCAGCTCGGCGCGAAATCCGGCGAATCGAATACGGCCCACCGCTCGTTGATCAGGTCGGACAGGGTCAGGTCGGTGCGACTGTGCAGCGGATGCTCCCGCCGAGCGACGAGGAACACCGACTCCTCGATCATCGGCTCGAAGGCCAGGGTGTCGTCCAGCGAGCCGGGGGCGCTGGACGTGAACGCCAAGTCCAGCTCTCCATCGGCGAGCCGACGCAGCAGCACCGCCGGCACATCGTCGACCACGCAAATGCGTATCTGCGGGTGGCGCCGCAGGGTCCTGGAGACAGCGTCAGGAGTGATCCGTTCGATGAACGAGGTGGAGACGCCGATCACCGTGCGCCAGTGGGCGATGTTCTTGATCGCCGCCAGGGCCCGGCCCTGCTCGTTCAGCAGCACCTTGGCGTGGATCACTAGCACCTGACCGACGGGGGTGAGCACTAGGCCGCGGGGGCCGCGCTCGAACAGGGGCACGCCGATCTCGCCCTCCAGCAGCTGGATGGTGCGGCTGAGGGTGGGCTGCGACAGGTTCAGCTGCTTGGCCGCCCGGCCCAGCTGGCGCAGTTCGGAGACCACGACGAAGCGATGCAGCTGCTTCAGATCCATCGGTCCGGGCGCTCCCGCGGCCAAAGCGCCGCGCGCCAGGATAGCCTGCAAGCGGCCGTCCCTGTCCAGTCGCCGGGCGACGGCGCGATTTTGGTGGTTGCCCGCCGTCCCGGGCGCTACTAGCGCGAACGGCGCCGCTTGGGGCGGCGATCCGGAACTGCCCATGCTGCGCCGCCTGTTGCGATCCGCCCTGGCCGATCCCCGCTACCTGCCCGCGCGCGCCGTCCAGGCGCTGTGGCAGCTGCGCTGCCGCGCCGGCGCCTATCGCCGGCCGCAGCCCGGCGGGGAGATCGCCTGCCGGGCCCTGGGCCGCTACCCCATGCTGGTGAGCGCGGAGGATGTGGGCCTGGCCCCCTTCCTGATCCGCGACGGGGCGTGGGAGCTGTGGATCGCGCGCTTCCTGCGACGCCAGTTGCGACCGGGCATGACCTGCCTCGATGCCGGCGCCAACGTCGGCTATTTCACCCTCCTGATGGCCGATGCCGTGGGCCCCGGCGGCCGGGTGGTGGCCGCCGAGCCCATCCCCCGCACCCGCGACCTTCTACGACGCAACCTGGCGCTCAACGGCCTGGAGGGCCGCGTGGACGTGGTGGGCGCCGCCCTGGGGGCGACCTCGGGGCAGGAGGTGGTGCTGATCATTCCCCAGGGCGAGCCCAAGAACGCCATCGTCCAGCCGGAAGGCGTCGACTACAGCTTCGGCCGCCCTTTCGAGCGGGTCGTGGCGCCGATGATGCGGGTGGACGACCTGGACCTGCCGCGGCTGGACCTGGCCAAGATCGACGTCGAGGGGCAGGAGGCGGAGTTGTGGTCGGGGATGCAGGCCACGATAGACCGCTCGCCCGGCATCCAGATCGTCATGGAGGTCAACGGCGGCCGGGGCGCGGGAGTCGTGGATTTCCTGGAGGATGTGCAGCGGCGCTTCCCGCTGCGGGCCATCGACACGGTGGGCAACCTGCGGCGGGTCTCGATCGCTGAAATCCTCGCCGCCGGCGACGACGTGATGCTCTATCTGGCGCAATCAGCCTAGTTGGAGGCCTGCCGTCGCAGTTCGGCGACGTCCTGCACGGTGAAGTCCCCGCCGAGGGTGGGCGCGCCGAAACCGGCCAGCTCCATCTCCTCCACGACCTGGGCATAGGCCTCGCGCTCGGTGATGGGCGCGTCGTGGCCCGTGGCGGTGGTGATGATCCTCTGGACGCGTCGGGCCAGGGTCTCCAGTCGGGTCTGAATGTCGCTCATGCCTGTCAACCGGTTGGCGCGGGCGGGTGTTCCGCCACTGGCGCGGTTATCCCTACTTTCTGCAACAAGGTCCGACCTGCGGACTTACATCTTGGTCAGGTCACGGCCCTTGGATCGGTTCAGCAGGGACGGGATCAGGGTCACCACGAAGCCGACCAGGAACAAGAAGAACAGTATCTTGGCGATGGCCCCCGCCACGTTCACGACGAAGCCGAGAATCCCGCAGACGATGGCAATGGCCAGGCATACGAGGGCAATCTTAAGCATCGGGTGTTCCTTTTCGCCCAAGCTTAACGCTGAAGCCGGCCATGCGTTGCGTCAATCGCCGCCCGCCGGTCCCCGCCGGAGTTCCGGTAAGGCGCGGATCGGCCGCGCGATGGCCTGCGCCCGCGCCTGGATCGCGGCCGAAGAATCCGTGGTCAGGGGCGCGCGCGACGCGCTGGTCCACAGGGGATGCAGCATCAGATAGTCGAAGACGGCCGGCTCGCCCTGGCTGCGCAGGAAGGCTTTGACACGGTCGCGGATGTAGAAGACCTCGGCGAAGCGCTCCGCGGTCAGGGCTACGTTGCACAGATAGGGGGCCGCCCCGTTCACGCAGACGATGTCGCCATGCAGGCCCGGCGGGGTCCACTCGCGGGCCACCCTGGGGTCGGGAAAGATGCCCAGCCGGAAATCAAGATCCTGGCGGACCCGGGGCGGCCGGCGGTGCGAGAGCCCCTCGAGAGCCTCGAAGTAGGGCTGGGCGGTCCCGTCGGCCCGGACGTAGTCGAGGTTGAAATAGGCGTCCTCCAGGTAGAGGACGCCGTCGACCTCCACCAGGGTGACCGTGTGGGTAAGGGTTCCGGGGTCGCCGTAGGAGGTCACCCAGGCGCGATAGCCCGCCGCCTCGTAGAGCCGCGCCAGCAGCACCGCCGCCGCCTGACACCAGACGCCCCGGTCCGCGGTCTCGAACAGCTTCATGGCCGATTGCAGGCTGGCCGCCTCGCGCACCGGTGGGTCGGTGATCCAGTAGTCGCCGTTCGAGGCCAGGGGCAGGCGGCGGTAGAGGTAGCGCCGCAGGGCGCGCACCGTGCGCAGGTCGTCGGCGGCTTCCGCCGGCGTAAGGCTGGCCACAGCCGCGACGGCCACAGGGTCGGCGGGGTCGGCGCGGGGCGCCGCCGACGCCGGGCCTGTCATCAGGGCGATGCACGCGGCGACCAGGATGCAGCCAGGCCAGGGGAAGAATCTTGCGATGGGCGATCCTTCCGGCGCGCTTTTCGCCCCATCCGGGCGAGGCTCAGGGGGCGACCGTCAACCTGCGGGGGAAGGTTGCGACCTTTCGCGCGATTGCGGCGACAGTTGGGCGCGCGCCTTGCTTAACTGCCGGTATCCGTAGCGAGACGGCACAAGGGGTTAGACCATGCGTGTTCCCAGGGGTCCGCTGTTTCAGCCGCTCGACATCGCCTTGATTGTGGGCTTTGCCATGGCCTTCGTGCTGCTGACTTCCTTGCGCCTGGCCTAGGGCCCGCCCCTTCAGGCCGCGACGGTCCGGATCGCGGGGGCGGCCAGAGGCTCCGCCGGGGTCTGGGTGCTTGACGCGAGGGCGGCGTTGATGGCCGCCAGCAGTCGCTCCGGTTTGATCGGCTTTTCCACGACATCGCACATGCCGCTGGCGAGATACGCCCGGGCGTCCTCGGGATCGGCGTTGGCCGTCAGGGCGATGATCGGCGCCGAGCCGGCCCGTCCCGGCAGGGCGCGGATCGCGCGGGTCGCGGCGATTCCGTCCATGCGGGGCATCTTGATGTCCATCAGGATCAGATCGAAGCGGCCGGACTGGGCGATCTCCACCGCCTCGACGCCGTCCACGGCGCATTCGGAGGTGCAGTCGAACATCTCGCACAGGGCCTCGGCGACCATGCGGTTGGTGGCGTTGTCGTCCACCACCAGGATGTGGGCGCCGGTGGCCCCCACCGGATCGGCGCAGAGGCTGGCTTCGACGGCCCGGGGCGCCGCCTGGCAGAAGAGGTCGAAGATCACGCTGACGCCGATCCCGGCGTTGCTCTCGGCGCGGATGCAGCCGTGCATGGTCAGGATGATGTGGCGCGCCAGGGAGAGCCCCAATCCGCCGCAGCCGCCCAGGGCCGATGGCTCGAACACCCGCGCCAGCTTCTCCGGCGGCAGGCCGGGACCGGTGTCGCGCACCCGGCCTTCCACCCGCACTCCGTCGCCCTCGGCGCGCACCTTGAGGCCGATCTCCACCGACCCCTCGCGGGTGTCCTGCAGGGCGGACTCGATCAGGTGGTCGAACACCTGATGCAGCCGGACGCGGTCGCCCATGGCCGCCAGCTCAGGGTCCCCGTCGAAAGAGATCAGCAGGTTGACCCCTTCGCGCGCGGCGCGGGGCGCCCAGGCGGACTGCACGTCGTCGATCAGGGCGCGCAGAATCATCGGCGCGGGGGTGGTCTCCAGCAGCCCCTCCTCGGCCCGGGTAAGGTCGATCGCCGCGGTGGTGATCCGCAGCAGGGCTTCGCCGGATTCGCGGATCGCGCGCACCTGGGACTGGGCGTCGGCGGCCAGGGGCTGGCGTTCGAGGCATTCGGTCATGGCCAGCACGCTGTCGAGCGGGGTGCGCAATTCCTGGCCGATCATCTCGATGATCCGGCGGCGGTAGGGCGTCTCGGACAGTTCCTCGTGCGCCGTGGCGGCGACGGCGAGGCCGATGGGGTCGGCCCGATGGGTGTTGTAGAGGCCTTCCAGCAGGGCGCGAAGGGAGCCCGCGCCGACACACAGGCCATCCTCGCAGATCAGGAAGCCGTCATGGGCGCGGCCGACATCCATGGCCACCCGGCGGCAGGCATCGAGCACGTCCAGACCGGCCTCAAGGGTCAGGGGCGCGCCGTCCATGATCTCGCCGAGGCGCTGCTGCGGATCGGCGGCCAGGGCGGCCTCGCGGGTGACGAGACCTGCCGGCCTGCCATCCTCGGCGATCGCCAGAACATGACGGTCTCGCGCCTGGGCAAGCAGATCCTGCGCCTCGCCCACGGTGGTGGCTTGGTTCAGGGCGGCGGCAGGATTGATGAAGTCGGCGATACTATGCATGACACGCGATGGTTGAACGAGGCAACCTTGCCAGAAACAGCCTTGCAATCCGTTAAGCGCGGCCATGACCCCGCCCGCCGTTCAGGCGCCCTGGCCGGCCACCCAGTCGAGATAGGCCGCCGACGAGGCGTTGGCGTCGATGTCGACGGCCACGATGCAGGGCAGGTCGTAGGGATGCCGAGAGAAGAGCAGGTCGCGAAGCGCCGGAGCGGACAGGGCCGTGGTCTTCAGGGTCATGGCCACCTCGGTGGCCTGCTCGATCGCTCCCTCCCACCGGTAGATCGACCGCATGGGCGCCGAGATGTTGGCGCAGGCCGCCAGCCGCTCGGCGACGGCCTCGGCCCCCGCGGCCTGGGCCGTTTCCGCATCCGGCCAGGTGGTGTAGAGGATCACGAACCCGCTCAAAGCTGACCTTCCCAAGCTGCGCCCCCAGGGCGGCCGACCGATCCTCTCATGACCGCCGCCTCCTCGCCAAGCGCCCCCCCGACCGCCGCCCCCGCCGCCGCGCATAGCGCGTTGGTGCTGTTCTCCGGCGGCCAGGATTCGAGCGTCTGCCTGGCCTGGGCCCTCGATCGCTATGAGCGGGTGGAGACCGTCGGCTTCGACTATGGCCAGCGCCACGCCATCGAGCTGGACGCCCGCCAGCATGTCATGGCCGGACTGCGCGACGCCTTCCCCGCCTGGGGCGCCCGGCTCGGCGACGATCATGTCCTCGACCTGCGGGCCTTCGGGGCCATCGGCGAGACCGCCATGACCACCCAGCGCGCCATCGAGACCGACGCGCGCGGCCTTCCGTCGACCTTCGTGCCGGGGCGGAACCTGGTGTTCCTGACCTACGCCGCCGCCCTGGCCGATCGCCGCGGGCTGCAGGCCCTGGTCGGCGGCATGTGCGAGACCGACTTTTCGGGCTACCCCGACTGCCGGCGCGACACGCTGGACGCCCTCGAGGCCGCCCTGAACCTGGGCATGGCCCGCCAGTTCTCTATCCAGACGCCGCTGATGCATCTGACCAAGGCGCAGACCTGGGCCCTGGGTCAGGGCCTGGGCGGCGAGGCCCTGACCGACCTGGTCGTGGAGCGCAGCCACACCTGCTACCTGGGCGACCGGGGGGCGCGACACCCCTGGGGCTATGGCTGTGGGACCTGCCCCGCCTGCGACCTGCGCGCCCGCGGCTGGCGCGAATGGACGGCCGCAGGCCGGCCGGCGCTGGCGCCATGAGCTACAGCGTCAAGGAGATCTTCGCGACCCTGCAGGGCGAGGGCGGACAGGCCGGCCGCCGCGCGGTTTTCTGCCGTTTTGCAGGCTGCAACCTGTGGTCGGGACGCGAGGCGGATCGCGCGAGCGCCGTCTGCAGCTTTTGCGACACGGACTTCGTCGGCATTGACGGGGAGGGCGGCGGCCGGTTCGCCGATGCGCAGGCGCTCGCCGACGCGGTCGAGGCCGCCTGGGGCGGCGGAGCCGAGCATCGGCTGGTGGTCTGCACCGGCGGCGAGCCCCTGCTGCAGCTGGACGCCCCCGCCATCGCGGCCCTCAAGGCGCGCGGTTTCGCCATCGCCGTGGAGACCAACGGCACCCTCGCGGCGCCCGCCGGGATCGACTGGATCTGCGTCAGCCCCAAGGCCCAGGCCGAGCTGCGCCAGCTCTCGGGCCAGGAGCTGAAGCTGGTCTACCCCCAGGTCGGGGTCGATCCGGCGCGCTTCGAGGGGCTGGATTTCGAGCGCTTCTACCTTCAGCCGATGGATGGTCTCAACGCGGCCGCGAACACCCAGGCGACGATCGCCTATTGTCTCGCCCACCCGCGTTGGCGTTTAAGCCTGCAGACCCACAAGATCCTCGGCCTGCCGTAAGCGAGATATGAGCCCACCCGTCTTCGAGATCACCCAGGCCGCCAGCTTCGACGCGGCCCATTTTCTGCCGCTGGGCCCCGCCGACAGCGCCTATCGCCGCATGCATGGCCACTCCTTCCGCGTGGAAGCGACGGTGCGCGGCCAGGCCGAGCCCCCGGTGGGCTGGGTCGCCGACCTCGGCCAGCTCGAGGATGTGCTGAAGGGGGTCGCCGCCACCCTGGACCACAGCGTGCTGAACGACCAGGCCGGGCTGGAGAGCCCGACTCTGGAGCGGCTGTGCCTTTATTTCGCCGAGCGTTTGCAGCCGGTCTTCCCGGGCCTGTGCCGGGTGGTGATGTCGCGGCCCAGCGTGGGCGAAAGCTGCGCCCTGACCCTCTAGTGCGACAAGGCCCCGTCATCGTCCGGCTTGACCGGACGACCCAGCTCGAAAACGGCGCCGCGCGGGGTTTCGCGCGACGGAACGGGTGTTCCTGTGGGTCGTCCGGTCAAGCCGGACGATGAAGGCATGGGGGGGGCCGATCTAGAGGCCGGCTCCGGCGTCCAGGGGGGCGATGAACACGGCCCGTCCGGCGGCGCCCGCGGCCTTGCCGGTGGTCCTCACGCCCGCGCCCACCACCGCGCCGGCGGTCCCGACCGCGACGTTGGCCGCGGCGCCGGTCGCGGCGCCAACGGCTGTGCCGACGCAGCCCTGCAGGACGAGGCTGGCGGCGATGGCGACGAGGACAAGGGCGGCGCGGCGCATCGAGGGGCTCCGGACAGGGCCCGCGCAGCTAGACGCGAACCCTGTCCTTTTGCAACCTCTAGGCGGCGTCGACCATCACCACCTCGGCGTCGCTGAGGGCGCGCACCGTCAAGGCGGTTTCCTCGGTGACGGCGGCCCCGTCGCCGGGCTGGAGGCGCACCCCGTTCACCTCGACCTCGCCCTTGGCCGGCACCAGATAGGCGTGCCGGGTCTGCCCCAGGGCATAGGTGGCGCTCTCGCCGGCCCTCAAGGTCGCCCCCAGCACCCGCGCGTCGGTGCGGATGGGCAGGGCGTCGGCGTCCTCGGGGAAGCCGCTGGCCAGGGCCACGAACTGCCCCGACCGCTCGCCCTTGGGAAAGGGCTTGGCGCCCCAGGCGGGCGGCTCGCCGCGCCGGTTCGGGATGATCCAGATCTGG
This sequence comes from Caulobacteraceae bacterium, assembly GCA_965279095.1. Lineage (GTDB taxonomy): Bacteria > Pseudomonadota > Alphaproteobacteria > Caulobacterales > Caulobacteraceae > CBDIHH01. Next base: position 134,512 of record CBDIHH010000007.1, on the reverse strand, counting down.
AAGATCTTGGTGGCCGTGGGCTCCTCATTGTATTCGGCGTGGCGGATGCCTGTCCCGGCGGACATCACCTGCACGTCGCCGGCCTCGGTCCTCCCGGCGTTGCCGAGGCTGTCCTTGTGGCTGATGGCCCCTTCGCGGACATAGGTAATGATCTCCATGTCGGCGTGGGGATGGGGCGGGAAGCCTTGGCCGGCCGCGATCTCGTCATCGTTCCAGACGCGCAGGGCGCCCCAGCCCATGCGTTGGGGATCGCGGTAATCGCCGAACGAGAAGTGGTGCTTGGTGTCGAGCCAGCCGAAGTCGAATTGACCGAGGCTGGAGACGGGTCTGACGTCGATCATGGTTCACTCCAGTGTCGCGTGAAGGGCAAGGTTGGACCATAGATAGGTAGGGCGGGACATTCTGCAACAGAGCGTGTTGCAGATGATGGGGGAATTTCGTGGGGAAAGTAGTGAACGGGGTCGCCCGAGGGCTGGCCCTTGCGGCCTTGGCGTCCGGCTGGGGGTGCGGCAGCGATCCGGGGCCGCAGCCCGGCGCCGCCGAGAAGGCCCTGGCCTTCTCGGCGGTGGACGGCGCGCTCAATTCGGCGGGACCGGGGATGCAGAAGCTGCTGGCCAGCGCCGGCCGCGACGGCATGATCTATCCCGAGGAGCTGCGCCTGCCTGTCCCGGAGGGGAGCATCCCCGTCGACTGGTGGCTCTACAACCACGGCAATCTGAGGATCGCAGGGGTCAATCAGTATATGGCCTATTTCGGCCTGACCCCCGCCGGCCAGGCCTTCGTCAAGGCCCCGGCCCCGGCCTGGCTGGCCTCCAGCCCGCAGGCCGCGCCGGAATGGTCCTGCAGCGGCCCCCGCACCTGGGTCACGTGCCGGATGACGGCGACCGTCGTGGTCCGGCCGACCGCGGCGGGCGCCGCCGTCCTGGCCTTGCCGGACGTCGCCGCCCAGGCCGTGGACCTGGATCTCGAATACCGACCGCAACAGGGATGGCGGGTCAGCGCCCTGCGCAGCGAGGCCGCCTTGTCGAAGGCGGGCGCCACGGCGGTGTTCGGCGACGCCGCCGGCATCAATGCCGCGCGCAACCGATATGCCGCTGTGGTCAACCGACTGGTGCGCTAGGCCCGGCCGGCCGACCGGGTCTAGCGGCCCGTCTGGGCCCGGTGGCGCAGCCGGGCGTCGGCCAGGACGCAGGCGGCCATGGCCTCCACCACGGGGACGGCCCGCACCGCGACGCAGGGATCGTGGCGGCCCTTGGTGCGCAGCTCGATCTCCTCGCCGGCCTCGTTGACGGTGCGGCGCGGCGTCAGGATCGAGGAGGTGGGCTTGAAGGCCACGCGGGCGGTCAGCGGCTGGCCGGTGGATATGCCGCCAAGGACCCCGCCCGCCGAGTTGGACAGGAAGGTCGGGCCATCGTTACCGGCGCGCATCTCGTCGGCGTTCTCTTCCCCGGAAAGCGCGGCGGACGCGAATCCGGCGCCGATCTCGACCCCCTTGGCCGCGTTGATCGACATCAGGGCGGCGGCCAGTTCGGCGTCGAGCTTGCCGTAGAGCGGCGCCCCCCAGCCGGCCGGCACGCCGGTCACCTCGAGCGCGATGATGGCGCCCGTGGACGAGCCGGCCTTGCGCACCGTCTCCAGATACTCTTCCCAAATCGGAACCATCTGCGGGTCAGGACACCAGAAGGGGTTGTCGCCGGTGGTCGACCAGTCCCAGCGGCCGGGGTCGACGGCGTGCGGACCGATCTGCGTCAGGGCGGCGCGGATGACGATCGCCTCGCCCAGCACCTTGCGCGCCACGGCGCCGGCGGCAACGCGCGCCGCCGTCTCCCGGGCCGAGGATCGCCCGCCGCCGCGATAGTCCCGCACCCCGTATTTGGCGAAATAGGCATAGTCCGCATGGCCCGGCCGGAAGGCGCGGGCGATCTCCGAATAGTCCCGCGAGCGCTGGTCGACGTTCTCGATCATCAGGGAGATGGGCGTGCCGGTGGTCACCGGGCCGCCGGTCAAGTCGTCCTCGAACACGCCGGACAGGATCCGCACCGCGTCCGGCTCCTGCCGCTGGGTGACGAACTTGCTGGTCCCCGGCCGCCGCTGATCCAGCCACTGCTGGATGTCGCCGGGCGTCAACGGCAGCCCCGGGGGGCAGCCGTCGATCACGCAGCCGAGGGCCGGCCCGTGGCTCTCGCCCCAGGTGGTCACGCGGAACAGATGGCCGAAGGTGTTGTGCGACATGCGGTGGGATTAGCGGAAAGCGGCGAGGGGGACAAATTGGCCGGTGCGCTCTCGGGGGCGCAAAACCGCCTCTAAGCCGCCCAGGCCGCGGTGAAGCGGCGCAGCAGGCTGCGGGCGGGGGATTCCGCGACCGCGGCGGGGTCTTCCTCGAGGCGCAGGAACAGGTGCCCCTGGGCGTGCGGGCCGCGGGCGGGAAGGCCGGCGCCCGGCACGCGCATCAGGCGGCGGTAGCCGGCCTCGGGGGTCAGGGTGACCACGCGCTTGCCGGCGGCGGTCTGAACCTCCAGGCGGCCCCCCTGGCTGAGGAGGGACGGGGCGACGCGCACCTTGATCCACAGGTTGTCGCCGCGCACGTCCATCTCGCCGCGGGCGAACCGGACTTGGAACAGCACCGGCCCCGCCTCGGTTTTCAGCCGCACCACGTCGTTGGCGCGCAGCCCAGGGGGGATGCGGGCGACGCCCCGGCGGCCATCGGGCAGGGCGACGCTGGCCTCGCCGCCGACCTGCGCCTGGGCGGCGGTGATCTCCAGGACCATGGGGGGCGCGGCCGTTCGGCGCGGGGGCGGCGATACCGTCGCGGGGGCCAGTCGCAGGCGCGCGGCGCTGTCATCGGTGAGAATGCGGTAGGCGTCGACCACCTGGCGCAGGCGCTGGGCGTCGCCGCCATGGTCGGGGTGGGCGACCCGCACCGCGGCGCGGAAGGCCTGGCGCAGGGCGTCGGGCCCAGCGTCCTGCGGCGCCTGCAGCACTCTGCGCGCGTCGCGCACGGTCCGGATGTCGCCCCCGCTCATGGGGGCCAGTATCCACGCGGCGGGTCAACGGCGCGTTAAACGCTGCGCCGGGCGGGCGCGGCGTCTATAAGCGCAGCCATGAGCCCGTCCGACCTGATCCCGCCCTCACCGTCCGAAGACGACTACGCCGACGCCCCCGCGCACGAGCCCCTGGCGACGGAGGTCGATCCCATCGCCCAGTTCGCCGACTGGCTGGCCGAGGCCCACAAGACCGAGCCCAACGATCCCAACGCCGTCACCGTGGCCACCGTCGACGACGACGGCCTGCCCGACGCGCGCATGGTGCTGCTCAAGGGGGTCGATGAGCGCGGCTTCGTTTTCTACACCAACACCCACAGCGCCAAGGGCGGCCAGCTGGCGGCCCACCCCAAGGCCTGCCTGCTGTTCCACTGGAAGTCCCTGCGCCGGCAGGTGCGGGTGCGCGGCGTGGTCGAGGGCGCCACGGAGGCGGAGGCGGACGCCTATTTCGCCACCCGCGCCCGCGTCAGCCAGATCGGCGCCTGGGCGTCCGAGCAGTCGCGGCCCCTGGAGAGCCGCCATGCCCTGGAGAAGCGGGTCGCCGAATATGGCCTGAAGTTCGGCGTCTCGCCCGTGCCGCGGCCGCCGTTCTGGTCGGGCTATCGGGTGATCCCCGCCAGCATCGAATTCTGGCGCGACCGGCCCTTCCGCCTGCATGAGCGCATCGCTTTCCAGCGCCAGCCGGACGGCGGCTGGGCGTCCGAGCGGCTCTACCCGTAGAGGCTCGTCTCAGGCCAGGCGGAAGTCGCTGTCCAGGCTGGGCTCGCCGTCGGTGGCCACCACTCCGGTGCGCACCAGATGGATCAGGTGGGCCAGGACCGACCGGGCCGCGGCGGGGTGCAGGCGCGGATCGACGGCCGCGTACATCGGCGGCACCATCTGCCCGATACGGCGCCGTCCCAGGGCCAGCTGCTTGAGGATCTGCGCCTCGCGCCGGCGCCGGTGATCGAGATAGGCGTCCAGGAACGGCCCGGGCTCGGTGACCGGGGGCCCGTGGGTGGGCCACAGGGTGGCAGGGGTTAGGGCGCGGACCTTCTGCACGCTGGCGTAGTACTGGCCCATGTCGCCGTCCGGCGGGCTGACCACGGTGGTCGACCAGCCCATGATGTGGTCGCCCGAGAACAGGGCGTTCTCCTCCTCGAGCAGGAAACACAGGTGGTTGGAGGTGTGGCCGGGGGTGTCCACGGCGCGCAGGGTCCAGCCGGGGCCGGCGATCCGCTCGCCGTCGTCCGGGGTGCGGCCCGGGGCGTAGCGATAGTCGCGGCCTTCCTCCACCCGCACATCGTCCTCGTCGGCCGCGCCCGCGACGCGGCAGCCGATCACCTCGGCCCCGGTGAGGGCGGCGAGCGCCCCGGTCAGAGGACAGTGGTCGAGGTGGTCGTGCGTCACCAGGATCGCGGTCACGCGCTCGCTTCCCAGGGCCGCGGTCAGGGCCTCGAGATGCTCGGGAAGGTCGGGGCCCGGATCGATGACGGCCACGTCGCCATGGCCGACGATGTAGGTGCCGGTGCCGGTGAAGGTGAAGGGCCCGGGATTGCGCGCGATCACCCGCCGGATCAGGGGCGAGACCTGGTCGCAGCGGCCGTAGGCGAAGTCGAAGTCGCGCACATAGGGGATCATGCGGATCGCTTTCGGGCGCCGCTCTTGCGAGGGGCCGGCTGTCCAAGCCTGGAGATCGTCACCATGACCGCCGCAGCCCGGGTTGTTGTTTCAAATTGGCGCCGTCGGCCGGCGTTGGCGCTGCTGTGTATCCTAATGGCGCAGATGCTGGTGTCCCTGTCCGACTGCCATGAGCAGCCCCTGCCCATGGGCGCGGCCCGGGCCCTGCTCCAGCCCTAGCCCAGCACCGGGCCAAGGTCGTAGCCGGCCTCACGGCCGAGGTCGACCAGGTCTCCGCGCGACCGGGCCCCGCTCATGGCCTGGCCGATGGACCAGGTGACGATCGAGCGCGTGCCCGAGCGGCAGAAGGCCAGCACCGGCCCATCGGCCTGATCCACGGCGGCCTTGACCGCTTCCACCTGTTCCGACGTCGGTCGGCCCACGACGGGAATGTAGGCGTAGTCCAGCCCCGCCGCCCGCGCCGCCGCCTCCATCTGGGCCGACGTCGCCTGGTCGGGTTCCTCCCCGTCGGGGCGGTTGTTGATCATCAGGGTGAAGCCCGCCTGGGCGGCCGCGGCGGCGTCCGCCGGGGTGATCTGCGGCGCCACCGAGAAGTCGTCTGTCACCTTGCGGATGTCGGCCATGGGTCGCTCCTCGCTGTGCTGATGGGTCAATCTACCACGAGCGGCCCGCGCCCACGCAAGCCGTCAGGCGCCGCCGCCGAGGGCGCGGTACAGCTCGACGCGATTGGCCGCCGCCAAACGCCGGGTGGCGATCAGGCTCTGCTGGGCGGCATAGGCGGTGCGTTGGGCGTCGAGCAGGGCCAGGTAGCTGTCGATGCCGCTGTCGTAGCGGGCCTGGGTCAGCCGCTGGGCGTTGAGCGCCGCGGCGGCGAGGCGCTCCTGGGCGTCGCCGCGTTTGCGCAGGGTGGCGCGGACGGCCAGGGCGTCGGCGACCTCGCGGAAGGCGACCTGGATGGCCTTCTCGTACTGGGCGACCGCGATGTCGCGCCCGGCGCGGGCGCCGCTCAGGTTGGCGGCGTTGGCGGCCATGCCGAAGATCGGCAGGGTGATCTGCGGGGCGAAGCTCCAGGCGCCCGTGCCGGCTGAGAACAGGCCGTCGAGGCTGGTGCTGGATGCGCCGAGAGAGCCGGTCAGGCTGATGCGGGGGAAGAAGGCGGCGCGGGCCGCGCCGATGTTGGCGTTCTGCGCCTTCAGGGCGTGTTCGGCGGCCATGACGTCCGGCCGCTGGGTCAGCACGTCGGACGGCAGTCCCGGCCGCAGGTCGGCGAGAATGGCGACCCCGGCCACATCGCCCCGGGGCAGCAGGCTCGCCGGCGGCTCGGCGCCGACCACCAGGCGCAGGGCGTTGAGATCCTGGGTCACCTGGGCGGCGGCCGCGGCGGCGTCGCTGCGGGCCTGCTCGACCAGGGTCTGGGTCTGGTCGAGGTCCAGTTGCGAGACGGCGCCCGCATCGAAGCGCTTGCGATTGATGTCATAGGCCGCCTGGCGGGCCTTCAGGGTGTCCTGGGTCACGCCCAGCAGGTCCTGGTCCGCCGCCAGGGCCAGGTAGGCGCCGGCGACCTCGGAGATGAGGCTGATCTGCGCCGCCCGGCGGTTTTCTTCCGCCGCGAAGAAGGTCTCCAGGCCGGCGTTGCTCAGGCTGCGGACGCGGCCGAACAGGTCCAGCTCATAGGCCGAGACGCCGAGATTGACGCTGTAGCTGTCCAGGTCGAGGGCGCCGCCGGCGCTCCCGGGCGCGGAAAAGCCGGCCACGTCCTGGGGCGTGCGGCTGCGGGCCTGGGAGGCCGAGAGGGCGACGCCAGGGATCAGCTCGGCCCGCTGCACCCGGTATTGCGCGCGCGCGCGCTGGATGTTGCCCACGGCGACGCGCAGGTCGCGGTTCTGGACCAGGGCCAGGTCGATGAGCCCCTGCAGCCTGGGATCTACGAAGACCTCGCGCCAGGCGAGACTCGACGCGAGGGGCCCGGACTCCGCGGTCGCCGACGCGGTCCCGGCGGGCCAGGCCTGGGCCACCGGCGCCAGGGGCCGCTCATAGGGGGGCGTCAGGGTGCAACCGCCCAGGGCGGTGGCGGCCATCAGGAGCGAAGCGAGGAGACGGTGCTGCATCTCAATGACCTTCGGAGGGGAGGGGCGCGCCCGCCGCGGGGCGTCTGCGCAGACGCGCCACGGCGGACTGCACCACCACGAAGAACAGCGGCACGAAGAAGACGGCCAGGAGGGTGGCCGAAAGCATGCCGCCGATGACGCCGGTGCCGATGGCGTGCTGCGCGCCCATGCCGGCCCCATTGGAGATGGCCAGGGGCAGCACGCCGAACACGAAGGCCAGGGAGGTCATGATGATCGGTCGCAACCGGATCCGCACCGCCTCGGTGGTGGCCTGGACCAGGGGCTGGCCCGCCTTTACCCGGTCCTTGGCGAACTCGACGATCAGGATGGCGTTCTTGGCCGCCAGCCCCATGGTCGTGAGCAGGCCCACCTGGAAGTAGATGTCGTTGGTCAAGCCGCGGGCGCTGGTAGCCAGCACCGCTCCTATGACCCCGAGGGGGATGACCATGATCACCGCCAGGGGGATCGTCCAGCTCTCGTAGAGGGCCGCCAGCAGCAGGAAGACCACGACGATGGACAGGGCGTAGAGGGCGGGCGCCTGGGCGCCGGACTCCCGTTCCTGCAGCGACAGGCCAGTCCATTCGTAGCCGACGCCGGGGGGCAGCTGGGCGGCGAGGCGCTCCATGGTCTTCATCGCCTCGCCGGAGCTGGTCCCGGGCGAGGCGTTGCCCTGGATGTTGACCGACGACAGGCCGTTGTAGCGCTCGAGGTTGGGCGAGCCGAGGGACCAGCGGGTGGTGGCGAAAGCCGAGAAGGGCGTCATCTGCCCCTGGTTGTTGCGGACATAGAGGCTGTTGAGGTCCTCCGGCCGCATGCGGGCGCTGGCTTCGGCCTGCACGAACACCTTCTTGATGCGACCGCGATCGATGAAGTCGTTGATGTAGGCGCCGCCGATGGCCGCGCTGAGGGTGCTGTTGATGTCCGCCGTGGTCAGGCCCAAGGCCCCGGCCTTGGCCTGGTCGATGTCCACGAACAGTTGCGGGGTGTCGTCCTGGCCGTTGGGCCGCACGCCGGTCAGGCTCTTCTCCTGCGCCGCCATGCCGAGCAGCTGGTTGCGGGCCGCCATCAGGGCGTCGTGGCCGACGCCGCCGGTGTCCTGCAGCTGGAAGTCGAAGCCGGACGAATTGCCCAGTTCCTGCACCGCGGGGGGCACGATCGGGAAGACCAGGGCGTCGCGGATCTGCGAGAAGGCGCCGAAGGCGCGTCCGGCGATGGCGGGCGCCTTCAGGTCACTGGACTTGCGCTCGTCGAAGGGACGCAGACGGATGAAGGCCATGCCGGAGTTCTGTCCGGTGCCGGCGAAGCCGAAGCCGGAGACGGTGAACACCGCATCGACCGAGGCCTTCTCCGTCTCGAGGAAGTAGTCCGCCGTCTGTTTCAGCACCGCCGCCGTGCGGGTCGAGGTCGCGCCGGGGGGCAGTTGCACCAGGGCATACATCATCCCCTGGTCTTCCTCGGGCAGGAAGGCGCTGGGCAGGCGGACGAACAGGAACCCCATCACCAGGATGATGACCCCGTAGATCAGCATCCAGCGCTTGGAGCGCCCGAGCATCTTGCCGAGGCCCTTCTGGTGCGCGTTGCTCGCCCGCTGGAAGGTCCGGTTGAACCAGCCGAAGAAGCCCGTCTGGGCGACCTGGTGGCCCTTGGGCGCGGGCTTGAGCAGGGTGGCGCACAGGGCGGGGGTCAGCACCAGAGCCACCAGCACCGACAGGCTCATGGCCGAGACCAGGGTGACGGAGAACTGGCGGTAGATGACCCCTTGCGAGCCGCCGAAGAAGGCCATGGGCACGAACACGGCCGCCAGCACCAGGGCGATGCCGATCAGGGCCCCGGTGATCTCGTCCATCGACTTGCGGGTGGCTTCCTTGGGCGAGAGACCTTCCTCGCTCATCACCCGCTCGACGTTCTCGACCACGACGATGGCGTCGTCGACCAGCAGGCCGATGGCCAGGGCCATGCCGAACATGGTCAGGGTGTTGATCGAATAGCCCAGGATCGACAGCATCCCGAAGGTGCCGAGCAGGACCACGGGCACGGCGATGGTGGGGATCAGGGTGGCGCGCCAGTTCTGCAGGAACAGGAACATCACGGCGAACACCAGGACGACGGCCTCGACCAGGGTCTTCACCACCTCCTCGATGGACTGCTTTACGAAGGGGGCGGAGTCGAACGGATAGACGTAGCCGACACCGGGGGGGAATCCCTTGGATAGCTGCTCGACCCGGGCCTTGACGGCCTTGGCGGTGTCGAGCGCATTGCCGCCGGGGGTCAGCTTGATGGCCAGGCCGATGGCGGGCCTTCCGTTGTATTTGCCCTTGATGCTGTAGTTCTCGGAGCCGCGCTCCACCCGGGCCACGTCGCCGAGGCGCACGGTCGCGCCGCCCGTCGTGTTCTTGAGCACGATCGCCTTGAACTGCTCGGCGGTCTGCAGGCGCGACTGGGCGCTGATGGTGGCGTTGATGGCCGCGTCGCTGGCGGCGGGGAGGCCGCCGAGCTGGCCCGCCGACACCTGGGCGTTCTGGGCGCGCACGGCGGTGATGATGTCTCCCGGCGTCAGCGCATAGGACGCCAGCTTGGCCGGATCCAGCCAGATGCGCATGGCGTATTGCGAGCCGAACATCTGGGTGTCGCCGACACCCTCGACGAGGCTGAGTTGGTCGGTCAGGTTGCTGGCGGCGTAGTCGCCGAGGTCGGCGTCGGTGACCGTGTCGTCCTTGGCGTAGAGCGCCACCACCATCAGGAAGTTGCGCGCGGACTTGACGACGCTGAGGCCCTGTTGCTGGACCTCCTGAGGCAACAGGCCGGTGACCGTGGACAGCTTGTTCTGCACCTGGACCTGGGCGATATCGATGTCCGTCCCGGCCGCGAAGGTCAGGGTGATGGTGGCCGTGCCGCTGCCGTCGCTGGACGCATTGATGTATTCCAGGCCGTCGAGGCCCTTCATCTTCTGCTCGATGACCTGGGTGACGCTGTCCTCGATGGTCTTGGCCGAGGCGCCGGGGTAGGCGGCCTGGATGGCCACCTGCGGCAGGGCGATGTCGGGGAACTGGGCCACGGGCAGGGAGCGGATCGCGATCGCCCCCACCAGCATGATGACGATGGCGATGACCCAGGCGAAGATCGGCCGGTCGATGAAGAAGCGGGACAACATGACCGGGCCTAGCGCTTCAGGGCCACGGGAACGGCCTTGACCGGCGCCCCGGGCTGGGCCTTCTGCAGGCCCTCCACGATGACCCGGTCGCCGGGCTTGAGGCCCGCCGTGACCAACCAGTTTCCGCCGACGGACTGGCCGATGACCACGGGCCGCGGCGCGACCTTGGAATCGGCGCCCACGGTCATCACCGTCGCCTTGCCGGCCGCGTCGCGGGCGACGGAGGCCTGGGGAATGAGGATGCCGTTGGCGGCCACCGCGGTGGCCAGGCGGGCGCGCACATACATGCCGGGCAGCAGGGTCCCGTCCGGATTGGGGAACACGGCGCGCAGGCCCACCGAGCCGGTGCCGGCGTCGACGGTCACATCGGAAAAGGCCAGCTGGCCTGGCGTCGGATAGACGGAGCCGTCGTCGAGAACCAGGGTCACCTGCGTCGACGCCGCCTTGCTGAGGTCGCCCGACGCCATCTCCCGGCGCAGCTTCAGCAGTTCGGACATCGACTGGGTGACGTCGACATAGATGCGGTCGAGGTTCTGGACGGTCGCCAGGGCGACGGGCTGGCTGGCGGTGACCAGGGCTCCGGGGGTCACCGAAGACTTGCCGATGCGGCCCGAGATCGGCGCCGTGACGCGGGTGTAGCCGAGGTTGATGCGGGCCTGGTCGACGGCCGCGCGCTGGGCCTGGACGTTGGCGGCGGCCTGTTGGGCCGCGGACTGGGCGTCGTCGTTGTCCTGCTTGCTGACCGCGTTGATGGCCACCAGGTCCTTGTAGCGGCCCGCCTTCAGCCTGGCCGCGGTGGCGGCGGCTTCGGCCTGGGCGAGGCCGGCGCGGGCGACGCTGTAGCTGGCCTGGTAGCTGGCCGGATCGATCTGGTAGAGCGGCTGTCCGGCGCGGACATAGGCGCCCTCCTGGAACAGGCGGGCCTTGATCAGGCCGCCGATCTGGGGCCGCACCTCGGAGACCAGATAGGCGGAGGTCCGCCCCGACAGTTCCTGCGTCAGGACGACGGGCTCGGTCCGAACCACCACCACACCGACCTCCCCGGGGCCGGACATCGGCGGCCCGCCCTTGGGTCCGCAGCCGACCAGGAGCATGATGGTCGCAGCGACAGCGGCGGCGGGGAGCGGTAAGCGTTGCATAGGGTGACCTGGGCGCCGGGATCGTGAAGCAGTCCGCCTTGACGACAGGCGGCCAAAAATGAGAATGAACGTTCATTCCTTGGCGGGAGATAGCCCCCGGCCAAGGTTGAGTCAACCAGGAGACGAGCCAATTTGTTGCGGCGCACAATCGAGGCAGCGGAATTGACCGACACCGCCTGCCCATCGCTTCCCAAGGCGGAACTGCGTCGCAGGCAGATCCTCGACGCCGCCTGCGACTGCGTGCGTCGGGCGGGGTTCCACGGGGCGAGCATGGCCGAGATCGCCGCCTCAGCCGGGCTGAGCGTCGGCCAGATCTACCGCTATTTCGAGAACAAGGAAGCGATCATCGCCGCCATCGTCGCCCAGGATCTGGCCGAGATGCACGAGAAGTTCGCCCAGTTCGAGAGCGCCGACGGCCCCCTGGCCGAGACCATGATCGCCCATTGCGCGGTGGGCATCGACGCCAAATACGATTGCCAGCGCACCGCCCTGGCCCTGGAGGTGCTGGCCGAGGCCGCGCGCAACCCGCGCGTCGCCGCCATCGTCCGCGAGGCTGACGCCCAGGAGCGGGCCCTGGGCCTCAGCATGCTCGACCGGGTGCTGCCCGAGGGGCTCAGCCCGGCCGAGCGCGCCGCCCGGGGCGAGGTGCTGGTCATGCTCTTCGAAGGCATGATGCTGCGCGCGGTCAGCAACCCGGCGGGCGACCGCGCCGCGATCGCCCGGGTGCTCGAGATGGTGATGCGCTGCCTGCTGTCGAGCCCGCCGCTGGCCCCAAAGGCCTCCTAGAGCGCTCGGCGGCTATCTTCACCCACACACCTCGTCTCCCCGGCGTACGCCGGGAATACGACGGTGATTCAGGCTGAGCGATCGCCGGCCTAGAAGCGGTAGCCCAGGCTGACCCCGTAGCGCGAGCCCGCGCCCGGGGAGATGAAGATCCCGCCGAACTCGGGCGCCGGGATCACCTCGGCGAGGTAGCGCTCGTCGAAGATGTTCTGGCCGAAGGCCGTCACCGTCCAGCCCTTGTGCTCCACCCCGACCCGCAGGTCGGTGGTGGTGTAGGCGTCCCGCTGCGAGGGCGTGTAATTGGCCCGTCCCAGGCCCCCGAACGACAGTTCGAACACGGTCGGGTTGGTCTGCCCCTGCACCGCGTGGAACCAGGTGGGGCCCACGCCGCGCACATCGACCCGGGCGTGCAGGGTCGTGTCCTGCGCCACCTCGCGGTCATACTGGGCCGCCAGGTTCCAGGTGTAGTCGGGGGTGTAGGGCGACTTGTTGCCGACAGTCTCAGGCCGGGTGCGGTTCTTGTCGATCTTGGAGTCCACGAAGGCGTAGGAGCCCTCGAGGCGGAAGTCAGGTGTCACCCGGTATTGCAGGCCGATCTCGGCGCCGCGCAGCTTGACCTCGTCGATGTTGGACACCACCCGCAGCAGGCCGAAGGGACCCACGAAGAACTCGAAGAACTGCATGTCCTTCACCGAGTTGTCGAAGGCCGACACGTCGACGAACAGCTTGCCGTCCAGCAGGCGGCCCTTGGCGCCGATCTCGAACTGGCGGGACACCTCCTTGCGGTAGTCGTCCTGGATGCGCACCGGCTGGAATCCGGCGGCGGTCCGCACTGGATTGATGAAGGTGTTGATGGTCGTCGCGCTGCCCTGGTTGTTGAAGCCGCCCGACTTGAAGCCGACGCCCCAGTCGCCATAGACGGTCCAGTCCGCCGTGGCCTTCCAGCGCAGGCTGAACTTGGGCTGCAGTTCCTCATAGGTTTTCGAGCGGCCCTTCAGCCCGCCCGGATTCAGGAAGGGGTCGAGGGCCGGGTTCAGGGGCGCGCCGCCCGTGTAGGGCGGGCCGTTGTAGTCGATGAACAGGGTCCGGGCCCCGGTGGGCACCAGGTTGCTGACGCTGCGGTCCTCGGAGTCATAGCGCAGGGCCACCGAGCCCTCGAGGCTGGGGGTGATGTCATACTGGGCCTGGCCGAAGACGCCGAAGATCTTGCTCTCGAAGCGGTCCGACAGCAGCTGTTCGGTGGAGTAGGGCGATCCGGCCGGCACATAGAGGCTGTGCGGCGGGCTGGAGACGCCGCGGGCCGGGCCGGAGTCGATGCCGGTGGAGACCCCGACCTCGCGGCGGATGTTCAGGTAGTAGACGCCGCCCAGCCAGCGAAGGGCCTGGTCGGACGGCGAGCTGAGGCGGGCCTCGAAGCTGTAGTCCCGCTGGTTGCGCTTCTGGTACTGGTAGCCGTCGCAGGTGGTCGAGGTGTAGGCGCCGTAGAGGGACGAGGCCGGGTTGGGGCCGAGACCCTGGGGTGTCGGGAACTTGACCCCCTGGGCGAACTGGGTGGCGGTGGAGGCGACGCAGCCGGCCTGGGCGTTGAAGAATCCGAACGACGCCGAGGTGCCGTCGGCGATCAGGTCGTTGTCGATCTTCGAATACAGGGCCCAGGTGGTCAGCTTGGCCCAACCCAGGTCGCGATCATATTTGGCCGACAGCTCGACCGACTCCTGGCGGTTGTCGTGCTCGACGTTGTTGGTGAAGCTGAACGGGTGGTTGTTGACGTCCTCGCTGAAGGCGGGGGTCGCCGTGGCCCCGGCCAGGCCGGGCAGCACGAACACGGGGTTGAAGTTGATCGAGCCGGCCCGCAGCTTGCCGACGCGCGCCTTCACGTCCAGCGTGGCCTTGTCGTCGATCTGCCAGAACAGGCGGCCGTTGACATTGCCGCCCTCGAAGCGGTCCAGGGCGTCGGAGGACGGGAAGCCGGTGTTCTCGAACTCGCCGTCGAACTTGCGATAGTCTCCCGACAGGCTGCCGGTCAGGCCGTCGGCGATGCGGCCGGAGATGCGGCCCTTGGCGGTCACGAGGCCGTAGTTGCCGCCGGTCAGCTCGGCCATGCCGCTGAGTTCTTCGGTGGGACGCTTGGTGGTGACGATGATCGCCCCCGCCGCCGCGTTGCGGCCATAGACCGCGCCCTGCGGCCCCTTCACGACCTCGATCTGCTCCAGGTCCGTGTATTCGCGGTTGAAGGCCGCCGGATCGGCGATCTGGATGCCGTCGAGCACAAAGGCGAAGCTCGACTGGGCGTCGCGGGCGCCGTTGACGCCGCGGATGTTGACCTGGATGTCGCCCTGCTCGGCGGTGGAGCTGACCAGGCTGACCCCCGGGGTCAGGGCGACGATGCCGTCGGCCCTCGACACCCCGGCCGCCTCAAGCTGGCTGGAGGTCAGCACCGAAACGGGGGCCGGGACGTCCTTCAGGCTTTCCGAGCGCTGCCGGGCGGTGACCACCACCTCCTGCACCGTCGAGGCGTCGCTCTGGGCCAGGGCCGGCGCGGCCGGGGCCGCCAGGGCGATGAGGGACGCGCCGCCCAGGGCGGCCTTCAGAATCGTGTGACGCATCGGTAACCCCCGCCGCTTGTGCGGCCTCGTGTTTGAATTCCCCCGAGCAAGAGCTGTTGTGACATCGCTGTCAATCGGTCCGGAGCCAAGCTTGGGCGTGCGCAGTATTTTCCCGTCAGACTGTGGCGCCAAGGCCGCCGCGGCCCGGTGATGGACTTCGGCCTGCAGGGGGGCGCCGGCCGTGGGCGATCCGCCATCCCCGCGGCCTGAGGCTTTACGCCGCCTGGCGGCGCCAGACCTGTTTGTCGGCGAAGAGCGGCGTCAGGCGCCCGGCCAGCTGCCGGTCCGCGAGGGCGGCGAGCAGCGGGAAATCCACCTCGGCGAACCGCACCGCCACCTGTTCGGGCGGGCAGTCGGCGTGGGGCGCGACGAACAGCGCCGCATTGATGCGCACGGCCTTGGACAGCAGCAGCATCGCCAGGCGCTGCGCCCGCGTGGGGTGGTTGTGTTGCAGCTCGGGGTCGTCCGAGAACAGCTCCTGCCCCAGTTCGCGCACGGAATCGAACGTCAGCACCCCGAAACGGTGCGCCGTCAGCGGGGGGGTCAGCGCCTGGGGCGCGACGGTCAGGACCACATCGTTAAGCAGGAAAAGCATTGCCGCCACGGCTGCCGGGAACAGGCGCGCAACATGGGGCGCCGAGCTTTCGGCCCCGTTTAGGAACCCGGTTAACGCGGCTGGACCGGCTCGGTCAGGAAGTGGCGGCCCTCGTTGTCCTCGATCTCGACCACCCAAAGATCGGGGTCGGCGGCGGCGGCGCGGCGGATATGGGCGTCAAGATCGCCCTCCAGCTGGCTGGCCGTCGGCTCCATCCAGACCCGCTCGCCGTCGCCGCGCACAGCCTCGCCGTAGAGGCGCGCCGAGCCGGCCCGGCGGTTGACCGCCTTGACCAGCACCGCTCCGGCGCGGGCGTCTCCCTTGCGCGCCACCATGGCGAAGGCGCCGCCCAGCTCCGCCCGTCGGATCAGCGCCCCTACCCAGACGTCCGTCGACAGGCGTGCGCTCATGCTAACTCCAGGGAAAGGCGGGCCGGGTTACGGCTGCGTGGAGCATAGGGGATCGGGCGGCGATGACGAGCGCGCAGGCGCAGCGCTTGGGAAGGCTGGGCGCCGCCGTGGCGGCCGTGGCCGCCCTGACCGCCGTCGCCGGTCCCGCCGCCGCCGCCTCGGCGCTCGACCTCTATTATGAGCGCTCGCTGATGGTGGCGGCCAATGGGCGTTGCCGGCTGTTCGACGCCCAGCTGGGCGCCGCCCTCGACGCTTCCGCCGCCCAGGCGCGCGGGGCGGCCTTGCGCTCCGGGGCCGAGGAGGCGGTGGTCGCCCAGGTCCGCCGGCGGGCGCAGGGGCGGGCGGAGTCCGTGGCCTGCCGCTCCCGGGACCTCGCCCTGGCGGCCGGCCGGGTGCGCCAGGCCTTCGAGGGCTACAGCCGCCTGCAGCGGATGACCTATCTGGGCCAGAAGGCCGCCTGGCAGGCGGACCGCGCGGCCAGCGCCGTGGAGGCCACCTGGCGGCTGTCTCAGGGCTCCGCCGCGGGACGCGACCCCATGATGTTCGGCCTCGCCGCCCGGGGCCCGGCGCCCCTGGCCCTCACCGCCACCGCCGCCTTCGCCGACGGCCGCTGGCCCTATGCCGCGCGGCTGGTGATGCGCGACCCGGTCCGGGCGCCGCGCCCCAGCCTCGGCGGCGTCTTCGCCGGCGCCCTGGACAAGGTCCCCCTGTCGCGCCGGCTGCCGCCGCGCAGCGCCACGCGGGTGGTCCAGGCCGACGGCCGCAACCTCGCGGATACGCTGCTCCTGCCGTCGGGCGCCAAGACCGGGGTGTCGTTCCGCTTTCCGGCCTCGGCCAGCGCCCAGCTCGCGGCGCTGGAC
The DNA here is from genome assembly GCA_965279095.1 of Caulobacteraceae bacterium. GTDB lineage: Bacteria > Pseudomonadota > Alphaproteobacteria > Caulobacterales > Caulobacteraceae > CBDIHH01. Next base: position 118,199 of record CBDIHH010000007.1, on the reverse strand, counting down.
CCGCGCGAGGCGATCGCGGTGGAGTTCGTCTTCGCCGGGGCGGGCCGCGACGAGGTGCGCACGGCCTATCTGGAGGTCGGCGACTTCGCCGCCGGCCAGGCGTTCCTGAACGTGACGCCGCGGTAGGGGCGGCGCCGGACTATTGCGCCGGCGCGAAGGCGATGGCCTTGGCGGGGGGGCGCGCCTCGACGCCCGCCAGGACCGGCAGCCGCACGGTCACCGACGTGCCCTCGCCCAGTTCGCTCTCGATGGTCATGTCGCCCCCGTGCAGTTCGGCGAAGGCCCGCACCAGCGACAGGCCAAGCCCCGAGCCCCGGCGTCGCTGGTCGGCGTCGCCGGCCTGCTCATAGGGCCGCCCGAGCCTTGCCAGATCCTCCTCGGCGATGCCGACGCCGGTGTCGGCGACCACCAGTTCGATCCGGTCGTCGTAGCCGTTGAGGGCCACGGTCACCTGCCCGGCCTTGGGGGTGAATTTCAGGGCGTTGGACACCAGGTTCAGCACGATCTGCTTGATCGCGCGCGGATCGGCGTCGACCTCCAGGGCCCGGGCCGGCAGCACGCCGCGCAGGGAGATGCCGGCGTCGTCCGCCTGCACCCGCAGCAGCCTCAGGGCGGCAGACACCGGCTCGCGGGCGTCGAACCGTTCGGTGGCGAGGAGGTAACGCTCGGCCTCGATCTTGGACATGTCGAGGACGTCGTTGATCAGGTCCAGCAGGTGGCCGCCGGACTCGTGGATCAGCTCGACATATTCGGCGTATTTGCCGGTCAGCGGCCCGAACAGCCGCGCCCGCATCATGTCGGAAAAGCCCATGATGGCGTTGAGGGGCGTGCGAAGCTCATGGCTCATATTGGCCAGGAAGCGGGACTTGCCGGAATTGAGCTGTTCGGCTTCCTGCCGGGCGGCCTCCAGCGCCGCCTCGCGGGCATGCTGGAGGGTGGCGTCGCGGACCACGGCCACCAGACCGCCGTCCGCCGCCCGCCGCAGGGACACGGCGCAGGCGCAGTGCAGAGCCCCGATCGGGGCGAAGACGACTTCGGCCGCGCCGCGCATCAGGGCGCCCTGCAGGGCCGCCTCGATGGCCGGACGGCCCGCCGGCTCCGCCGCGGCCAGCAGGCCTTCGCCCAGCAGCAGGCCCTCGGACAGGCCCTCGGGGGCGTAGCCGAAGGCCGATCCGACCTTGCCCTGGACGTCGAGGGACACCAGAAGATGCGGCTGCTCGGTGAGCAGCCGCTCGAGCACCCCGTAGGCGGCCTCGTCAGCCGCCTGACGTCGCGCGGCCCGGCGATGGGACAGCAGCAGGCCGGTGGCGACGCCGACGCTGGTGGTCGCCAGAGCGATCAGGCCCAGCCAGGCGCCGAACGGCGTGGGAGGCGGCGCGGGAACCAGTCCCACGGCCTGGGCCATGGCCGCCAGCGCCGCGCCCATCAGCGACACCGCCGCGGCCTCGGCCACCAGCCGGCCCGTGCCCAGGGTGGTCGCGGCGGCGATGGGCGCCAGGCACCACACCGCCAGGGGACCGGCGACGCCGCCGCAGAGCATGCAGGCCGCCGCGCCGCCGATGGCCCACAGGACCACCAGGCGGGTGCGGGTCTCCGGGGTGTCACGCCAACGCAGGAGCAGACCGGCGGCCGCCGGCAGGGCCCCCACGCCCAGGGCGCCGGCCGAGGCCCAGGTCATCCCCGGCACGGCGACGGCCAGGACCACCGCCGCCAAGAGGACGACGACCAGCCAGACCTGATGCCACAGCACCGCCTCGCCGCGGCCAACGGTGGCGGCGGAGGCGGGGGTGTGGGGCGGGGGCGCGGCGATATCCAAGGGCGAAGGTCTTGACCGTTTGAGGAGGGGGGACTTTAGACAAGCCGCCCAGTCAACGCGACAGCGCGCAGGCGCGGCGCCGGCTTGAACGCGGGACGGGCTGTGGACAACCGAATCGAGCGTGAATCCTGTCTTGAATGGGGACACTCTATAGACAGGCCGACGCAAGTTTCGTGCCTCCGGGGCCTGTTCCATGGCTGGACAAGTCTGAGCGCCGCGTTGCAACCGCAGCGCGTTGCTCCTAAGTGCGGGCCTCGCCTGTCGCGCGCCCACCAAGGAAGCCCCCATGCCCCGCTCCATGGCCGAGGATCTCGACGATCTGGTCGCCGAGTTCGAGTCGATGGACGACTGGGAGGATCGCTACCGCTATGTGATCGACCTCGGCCGGGAGCTTGCCCCCCTGAGCGGCGAGGAGCGGTCCGAGGCCAATAAGGTGCGCGGCTGCGCCAGCCAGGTGTGGCTGGTCACCCAGATCGACCCCGACCGGTCGCTGACCTTTCGCGGCGATTCCGACGCCCATATCGTGCGCGGCCTGATCGCCATCCTAGTGCGTCTCTATTCGGGCCATCCCGCCGCCGAGGTCGCCGCCTTCGACGCCCGGGCCGCCTTCGACCGGCTGGGGCTGACCGGGGCCCTGTCGTCGCAGCGATCCAACGGGCTGAACGCGATGGTGGAGCGCATCCGCCGCGACGCCCAGGCGGTGGCGGCGGGGTGACCCCGCCCGGCGGCCGGGGGCGTCAGGCCGCCCGGATGCCGCTGACGGAATCGCCGTGCTGGCCGATGACCACGTCGTAGCCGAGGATCATGTCGACATCCCGGCCATTGGCGGCCAGGGGCAGGCGCAGCCACAGGATCGACAGGTGTCCCGAGCCCCGCCAGGCGAGGTTGTGCACCCCAACCCCCGGGCGCCGGCCAGTGACCACCTTGTCGAGTTCCGCGCGCCAGTAGGCGGCGGCGGCGGCGTTGTAGACGTCCGCCAGGGTGCGGCCGGTGATCTCGCGGCCATACACCCCATAGAGGCCAGTGCCCGCCAGACGCAGCCGATAGTCGTTCAACCCGCAGGCGGCCGGGGTGTCGATCAGGCTGATGGAGGGCAGGTGGCGCTTGAAGTCGTCGGGGTGAATCTGCCGGCGGCCGGGCAGCCGTCCGCCGTCCCGCCGCGACGCCCAGTAGGCGAACAGCTCTTCGTGCGCTCTGACAGCGCTGGCGGGGGCCCCGATCTGCGTGTTCATCTCCGGATTCCTTAACAAGCTATTGGAATCACGATGATTCACTATCTCTTAAGGAGCGAATCGGTGGCAAGCGAAAACCGCGGCGGCCATCAAGATTCGCCGGAGAGTCAAGCCACGCGCCAAAACGCCCGGCGCCATGAAGCGCCGGGCGTTCTGAAAAGACTATAGAGTTCGGTGGCTTAGCGCTTGCGCGCGGTCTGCCGGCCGCCCTGTCCCAGGCCCATCTGCTTGGCCAGGTCCGAGCGCGCCTTGGCGTAGTTGGGCGCGACCATCGGGTAGTCCTTGGGCAGGCCCCACTTGGCGCGGTATTCCTCGGGGCTCATGTTGTATTTGGTGCGCAGGTGGCGCTTCAACGACTTGAACTTGCGGCCGTCCTCGAGACAGATGAGGAACTCCGGCGTGATCGACCGCTTGACCGGAACCGCGGGTTCCTTGGGGGCGGCCTCGGTGACTTCGCCGCCGGCGGCCACGCCGCTCAGGGCGCGGTGCACGCTTTGAATCAGGGCGGGAAGCTCGGCCGAGGTGACGGCGTTGTTGCCGACGTAGGCGGAGACAATGTCCGCCGTCATTTCAATGATTTCCGACTTCTCGTCCATGTCTGGCCCGTTGCGCTCGTCCGGTCTCGGAGGCCGGATCGTTTTCTCAAGCCCGCGTCAATAGCGAGGATCGAGACTACGCACAACAGTCATCCATAGGAAAGGTCCGCGACGCTGTGGATCACCAGCGAAAGTCTACAGGAAATCGCCGGGACATAACTTCGACTGCACCGCCCTGGGCCTGGACGACAGCTTGCCGACGCGAGGGCGCCGCGCCTATCGGCGAAGATCGGAAGAGAGAGTCAGCATAGCCGCGCGCTGGGGCACCGAATATTCGTCCAGGGCGGCCTCGTCGCCCTCCCGGATCGCCTGCACAAGGGCCGGGGTCAGGGCGGAGGACAGCGACCAGTTCCAGTAGCGCAGCACCGTCTGGGCGCGGTCCACGGCGATCATGTCATAGGTCCGCAGCACCATCTCCAGCGCCGGGGCGGTCTCGCCGCGGGCGTCGGTCTCGGGGCGCCGCAGGGCGCGCCACAGCAGGGTGATGTTGACCCTCGGCAGGCCGGTGGCCTTGCACAGGATCGCCAGGGGCTCGCCGCCCGGGTCGGTGAAGATCTTGGCGCCGGTCATCGGCTTGAGGCCGGCGAGGTAGCTGATTTCCTCGGCCACCTCGCGGGTCATGCCGGCCTCGGCGGCCTGGACGGCCGCGTCGAGGCTCTCGAAACGGCTGCGGTCCAGGGCGGCGCGATTGCGCTGGCGTCGCTCGATGAACTGCATGGCCTTGCGGGCGAGGGGGTCGGACCAGCCCTCCTCGGCGACCATGGAGAACACGTCCGACGAGGCGTCCTGCAGCAGCTCCCGCGAGACGGCGAAACGCTGCAGGATCACCCGGCGGCAGTCGGGATCGGCCCACCAGAACATCACATAGGCATGGCGCGGCCGAAGCTCGGGGCGCCGCAGCAGGCTGGGCACGAAACGGGGCTCGCTCCGGGAGGCGGCGACGATGATCTCCACGGCCTCATTGGACAGGCGGGCGGTGTCGTTGCGCAGGAGGGCCTCGATGACGGGCGTTTCCTGCGGGGTCGCCAGGACCTCGCAGACCACCTCGCTGACTCCGCGGCGCTGGGCGACAAGACGGCGGTGCTCCGGGGTTCCGCTGCGGGCGCAGTCGATGAGCTCGGCGTCGTGCAGCGAGGCGCAGTCCTCGAGCATGGGGCCGGCCACCGACGGGTCGTCGCGCAGGAGCAGCCGGGCCAGGCTGGAGGGCACCTCCATCAGGCCGGTCAGGCGCCGCGCCGCCCGCTGGCGCTCGGGCAGGTCGGCGTCGCGCAGCATCTCCACCAGCAGGTCGGCGGTCATGCTGCGCTCGAAGGCGTTGATGCGGCTGGAGGGCAGGCACACCACGTCCGCCAGCCGCTTGAGCAGGGCCGTGCGCGCCCGCGACACGGGCCGGTCCCCGGTCGGCGGGGCGAGCGGCGCACCCAGGTCGAGGGGGGCGTCGGACAGGGGCTGAAGGGCGGGTTCGCTCATGGACGATCCTGTGGATCACCCATCAGGCCACAACGGGGTTAACCCCGGGTTTGCGCGCCGGCCCTAGGGCGGCGGCTGGGCCACCAGGGCGGGGGGCGAGGCCGTCGGCGGGGGCTGGTCGAGCAGGGCGATGGTCTCGCGCACGAAGGCGGCGTGGGTGACCACGCCGATCTCCATCTGGCGGTTCTCGTGCTCGACCTGCTGGGTCACGATGCCGGCGATGAACTGGCTGTCGTCCGTGGGCTGGGAGGATCCGCGCCCGCCGCGCCCGACGAACACCGGGCCGCCGGAATTGCCCGAGAAGATCACCGAGTCCAGCAGGAAGGTCGGGTAGCGCGCGACCGGGGTGAGCGGGTAGGAGGCGATGTGACCGGACCTCAGGATCGGGAACCCCTCAGGGGTCGAGGACAGGCCGATCGGATAGCCCAGACTGAGGACCGCATCGCCGGGGCCGACGCCATAGCGGTCGAAGGTGTCGGCATCGGCCAGCCAGTTGAGGGGAATCGCTGCGGCCGCGGCTTCCGGCGGCAGCTGCACGACGATGGCGGCCACGTCGCGCTGCGGATGCCGGGTCCACAGGGGGGTGTCGCCATAGCGGACGCGCAGCCCTTGCGGGGCGTAGCGCCACTGGCCGGTCGGTTCCTGCACCCGCAGCCCGATCTTGACCTCGGCGCCCAGCATCTTGTCGGCGAACACATGGTTGGCGGTGATCAGCACCACCCGCGGCGCCCCGTCCGGCGTGGGCGCGCTGATCAGGAAGCCGGTGCCCTGGCCGAACTTGCCGTCGGGCAGGGGCTGGCTGATGCGCACGGTGGCGTGGAACAGGGCGACGGACAGGTCGAACGGCATGGGACTCATTTGGCCGAGGCCGGTGCAGGGCGCAAGGCGGGGGGGCGTGGGACGGCGCGCGCCTCGGCCCCCCGCTGGTCCATCGGAATGTTCAGCAGCCGTGGGCGGCCCCCTCCATCGATCGCTTGGCGGAGCATGATTTCGTCAGGCGTCGCGGGTCAAGGCCGGCGCTCCGCGCCGCCGCGCAGCGGTGCGCCTACGGCGCAGCCTTGACGCGCGCCGACTGACGAAAAACCCTTCCATCAAGCGCTCGACGGCGCGGTGTGAGGGGGCGGAAAGCAGGGAAAAGCGCGCCGCCCGATTGTCGGCCAAGGGCGCTGTTTTCAGCCGCCGTCAGCCCCCCAAACCGGCGCGGTCCTAGCCCTTGGACCGGTGCGGCAGATCCCGCTCGCAGCCGAACAGTTCGCGGCCCGGCGGGGTATCCATCAGGATGATCTGGCCCACGGTGCGGGCCAGTTCATTCGCGCCCAGCTGCTGGACCTGGGGGGCAGGGATCAGGGTCATCAGCGAATCCTCCCCGCCGGGGCCCACCCTGAAGATCATCACGGCCAGGCCGCCGGCCTCGTCGACGGCCACCCGGTGTGATGGCGCCACGACATGGGGCGCTTGCAGGTTGGAGCCGGCGGCGAACCGCGACGAGATCGGCGGCCCGGGCTTATCCAACCGGTAGCGCCAGAAGTCGTCCGCGTCCAAATCCCCCGGCTGCTCCCAGTATATGGAATAGCCATCCCGAACCTTCCCATGAAGATAGGCCAGGGCGACATCCATGGCGCAAACGATCGCCTGTAGGTCGTCGCCCAGTATGTGAGTCAGGGTCTTCTCAAAAAACGCGCACGATATCGACGTGGAAACGCTTACTTCCCCATCGTCCTGAAATTCCGGCCGGCAAAACCGGATGTTCAGAGGCTGCACATCGCCGCCGCCTACATCCACGACGTTGCAGCGCCTCTGAAGAATGACATCGCCCGGCATGGCTGACCCTTCCGACATTGGGGCTTGGCTGGCCGCCAAGCATCAGAGGGTCCGCCAATGCGCCGCCAGCTTCAAGAACAAAGGTGGAACTCAAACGACCCGCGCTGATAGCGCTACGCTTGCCCCGCCCCTTGCGCCGCTGCGCCTCTGCGATCACTGATCGCCCCATGCCCAAGCCCGCCCCCAAGCCCCCCGTCGCCCGCAAGGATCCGCACCGGATCGAGCAGCTCGGCCGGGCCCGCGTCGATGACTACGCCTGGATGAAGGACGACAACTGGCAGCAGGTGTTGCGCGACCCGTCCCTGGTGCGGGCCGATGTGCGCGCGCACCTGGAGGCCGAGAACGCCTATACGGCGGCGATGCTGACGGGGACCGAGGCCCTGCAGGCGGCGATGTTCGAGGAGATGAAGGGGCGCATCAAGCAGGACGACTCCTCCGTCCCCGCCCCCGACGGCCCGTGGGACTATTATGTGCGCTATGAGACCGGCGCCCAGCATCCGGTCTATGCCCGGCGCCCGCGCGGCGGCGGAGCGGAGGCGGTGCTCATCGACGTGGAGGCCCTGGCCGCGGGCAAGGCCTTCTTCGAGGTCGCCGCCGCCGAGCAGAGCCCGGACCACGCCCTGTTCGCCTATGCCGCCGACGAGCAGGGCTCGGAGGTGTGCCGGATCCACGTCAAGGACCTGGCCACCGGGGATCTGCTGCCCGGCGCGGTGGAGAGCTCCACCGGCGACTTCTGCTGGTCCGCCGATTCGCAGTGGCTGTTCTGGATCTGGCGCGACGAGAACGGGCGACCGGCGCGGCTCTACCGTCGGCCCGCCCGGGGCGGCGAGGACGTCCTGGTCTATGAGGAGGCCGACGAGGGCTTCTTCATGGGCGTCGGCCTCACCGGCTCGCACGCCTATGTGGTCATCGCGGTGGGCAACCAGGAGACCAGCGAGGCCCTGGTCATTCCCGCCGCCGACCCCACCGCCGCGCCCCGGGTGGTGCAGCCGCGCACCCCGGGCCTGCGCTACGAGGTCGAGCACTGGGACGGCCGCTTCGTCATCCGCACCAACGCCGACGACGCCATCGACTTCAAGCTGGTCTGGGCCGACGAGAGGAACCCGTCCCGGGCCGGCTGGCGCGATCTGGTCGCCCATTCCCCCGGCCGCTTCATCGTCGGCGTCCACGCCTACAAGGACTTCCTGGTGCGGCTGGAGCGGGTGGACGCCAACAACCGCATCGTCGTCATGCCGCGGGGCGGCGGGGCCGAGCACGCCATCGACATCGACGAGGAGGCCTACGCCCTGGGCCTGGAGGGGGGCTACGAATACGACACCGCGACCCTACGCTTCGTCTACCAGTCGCCGACCACGCCCAAGCAGTGGTTCGACTACGACATGGCGCAGCGCACCCGCGTGCTGCGCAAGACCCAGGAGATTCCCTCCGGCCACGACCCCGCCGCCTATGTCACCCGCCGCCTGTTCGCTGCGGCCGCCGACGGGGCACAGGTTCCGGTCACGGTATTGATGCGGGCGGACACGCCGCTCGACGGCTCGGCCCCGCTGCTGCTCTACGGCTACGGCTCCTACGGCATGGCCATGGACGCGAGCTTCTCCATCCGCAACCTGTCCCTGGTCGACCGCGGCTGGATCTGGGCCACGGCCCATGTGCGCGGTGGGTCCGAGAAGGGCTGGGGCTGGTTCCTGGACGGGCGGGGTCCGACGAAGGTCAACACCTTCACCGACTTCATCGCCTGCGCCGAGCACCTGACGGGCTGCGGCTATGGGGCGGCCGGCCGCATCGTCGCCTATGGCGGCTCGGCCGGGGGGATGCTGATGGGTGCGGTGGCCAATATGCGGCCGGACCTGTGGGCGGGGATCATCGCCGCGGTGCCCTTCGTGGATGTGCTCAACACCATGAGCGACACGAGCCTGCCCCTGACCCCGCCGGAATGGCCCGAATGGGGCAATCCCATCGAGGACCCCGCCGCCTACGATCTGATCGCCAGCTACAGCCCCTATGACAACGTCACGGCCCAGGCCTATCCCGCCATCCTCGCCACGGGGGGCCTGTCCGACCCCCGCGTCACCTATTGGGAGCCGGCCAAGTGGGCGGCCAAGGTGCGCGACCTGACCACCGGCGATGCGCCCATCCTGCTGAAGATCAATCTGGACGCCGGCCACGGCGGCGCCTCGGGGCGCTTCGACTTCCTCAAGGAGATCGCCCTGGACTACGCCTTCGCGGTGTGGGCGGTGGAGCGGGGCTGGCGGCCGTGATCGTGCGGCCGGCCACCGTCGCGGATGCGCCGGGCGTCCAGGCCATCTACGCCCACCACTGCCTGCACGCCGACGGCACCTTCGAGGAGGCGGCCCCGAACGTGGAGGGGATGGCCGGCCGCATGGCGGCGGTGGTCGACGCCGGCCTGCCCTATGTCGTCGCCGAGGCGGACGGCCAGATCCTCGCCTTCGCCTACGCCGCCCCTTTCCGCACCCGCGCCGCCTACCGCCACACCCTGGAGGACAGCGTCTATGTGGCGCCGGGCGCTCAGCGGCGGGGCCTCGGCCGGGCGGTGCTGCAGCCGGTGATCGACGCCTGCCGCGACCGGGGCGTCCACCAACTGCTGGCCGTCATCGGCGGCTCGCACAACGAGGGCTCCATCGGCCTGCACGCGGCCCTGGGCTTCCAGCCGGCAGGTACCCTGCGCGGGGTCGGCTACAAGTTCGGCCGCTGGCTCGACGTGGTGATGATGCAGTTGCCGCTGAACGGGGGGGATGGGGGCCCGCCCAGAGGTTGAACTTCCCGTCGGGACCGCATTCCCCGCGGAAGCGCGCCAGCTTGGCGCCGACCTAAAAGGCATCGTCATCCTGGGCCGCGCTCTTGCGCGAACCCAGGATCCAGCAGCGAAGACCTGACCGTGCGGCGCGTTGAGCGTGGAGCTGCTGGGTCCTGGATGAGTCCGCTTCGCGGCTCTCCAGGATGACGGTAGGAGGTGGGTGGATGTCGAGCTCAAAGCTTGACCGCGCGCAACCTCAACGCATTGCCCACCACGCTCACCGACGACAGCGACATGGCCGCGGCCGCCAGGGCGGGGGATAGCACCCAGCCGAACAGGGGATAGAGCACCCCCGCCGCCACCGGCACGCCGATGCTGTTGTAGACGAAGGCCAGGACGAGGTTCTGGCGGATATTGGCCATGGTCGCCCGCGACAGCCGCCGCGCCCGCACCAGGGCCTCCAGGTCGCCGCCCAGAAGGGTGATTCCGGCGCTCTCGATGGCGATGTCGGACCCCGCGCCCATGGCCACGCCCACATCCGCCGCCGCCAGGGCCGGGGCGTCATTGACCCCGTCTCCGGCCATGGCCACCACCCGGCCCTCGGCGCGCAGGGCCTCCACCGCGGCGGCCTTGTCGCCGGGCATCACCTCGGCGCGGACCTCGTCGATGCCCAGCCGGGCGGCGACCGCCTGGGCGGTGACGGCGTTATCGCCGGTGAGCATCACCACCCGCAGGCCCTGGCGCCGCAGGGCGTCGAGGGCGGCCCGCGCCGTGGCCTTGATGGGATCGGCGATGGCGAACAGGCCGGCGATCCGGCCGTCCACCGCCGCGAAGATCACCGTGGCGCCGTCGCGCCGGTAGGTCTGCGCCTGATCGGTCAGGGCCGACGGGTCGGCGCCCTGCTGGACCATGAAGGCTTCGGACCCCAGGGCGACCGCGCGGCCCTCCACGGCGCCCGATACGCCGAGCCCGGCGGGCGACTGCACGTCCCTGGGCTCGGCCAGCGTCAAGGCGCCGTCCGCGGCGGCCCGGACGATGGCGGCCCCCAGGGGGTGCTCGCTGGCCCGCTCGAGACTGGCCGCCAGGCGCAGCAGGTCGGCGTCGTTCAGGCCGACGCTGTGCTGGCCGATCACCGCGGGGCGGCCCTCGGTGAGGGTGCCGGTCTTGTCCACCACCAGGGTGTCCACCGCCTCCAGCCGCTCCAGGGCGGCGGCGTCGCGGATCAGCACGCCGGCGCCCGCCCCGCGGCCCACCCCGACCATGATCGACATGGGCGTGGCCAGGCCCAGGGCGCAGGGGCAGGCGATGATCAGGACGCTGACGGCGGCCATCAGGGCGTTGGCCAGCCGGGGGTCGGGTCCGGCCATCGTCCAGGCGGCGAAGGCCAGGGCGGCGCAGGCGATCACCGCCGGGACGAACCAGCCGGCCACCCGGTCGGCCAGCCGCTGGATCGGCGCCCGGCTGCGCTGGGCCTGCGCGACCATGGCGACGATCTGGGCCAGCAGGGTGTCCGAGCCGATGCGCTCGGCGCGGACGATGAAGGCGCCGCCGCGGTTAACGGCGCCGGCGACGACGGCGTCCCCGGCCGCCTTGTCGACGGGGAGGGACTCGCCGGTGACCAGCGACTGGTCGACCGAGGCGCGGCCCTCGTCGACCACCCCGTCGGCCGGCACCTTCTCGCCCGGCCGCACCCGCAGCCGGTCGCCGACGGCGATGTCGGCCACCGCCACCTCTTCGTCGGCGCCGTCGGCGCCGATGCGCAGGGCGGTCTTGGGGGCCAGGCCGAGCAGGGCGCGGATGGCCCCGGAGGTCTGGTCGCGGGCGCGCAGCTCCAGCATCTGGCCGACCAGCACCAGCACCACGATCACCGCCGCCGCCTCGAAATAGAGCGGCGCGGCGCCGTGGCCGGTGCGGAAGGCGGCCGGGACGAGGCCCGGGGCCAGGACGGCGGCGGTGCTGAACAGCCAGGCCGCGCCGGTCCCCAGGGCGATGAGGGTGAACATGTTCAGATGGCCGCTTTTGAGCGAGGCCGCGCCGCGCTGCAGGAACGGCCAGCCCGCCCACCAGACCACGGGCGTGGCCAGGGCGAGCTGAAGCCAGCCGGAGGCCATCGCCGACAGGGGGAAATGCAGGCCCACGTGGCCGCCCATCTCCAGGGCGAACAGCGGAGCGGTCAGCCCGGCGCCGATCCAGAACCGGCGGCGGAAATCGATGAGTTCGGGGTTCGGCCCGGCCTCCTCGGTCACGAGGTCCGGCTCCAGGGCCATGCCGCAGAGGGGGCAGGCGCCGGGCCCGACCTGGCGCACCTCCGGGTGCATGGGGCAGGTGTAGATGGTCCCGGGCGGGGCCGGCGGCTCCGGCGGGCGCTCATCCTTTTGGAGATAGCGCTCGGGATCGGCGATGAACTTGGTCCGGCAGCCGGCGCCGCAGAAATGGTAGGGGCGCCCGGCGTGCTCGGCGTGGTGGGGCGTCCTGGCGGGGTCGACGGTCATGCCGCAGACGGGGTCGAGGACCTTGGCTTCGATGGCCTCGTGGTGATCGCCGTGGCTCATGCGGATCGCTCCTAATGGCCGACGAATATACCCCCTGGGGGCATGTTGCAAGATACCGCCGGGGGGTATATGTCGGGTGGCAAGGAGGCCGCTGATGCAGCGTGACAACAAGGACAAGCTCATCAACCGGCTGAACCGGGTCGAGGGCCAGGTGCGCGGCGTCGGCCGCATGGTGCAGGAGGACCGCTACTGCATCGACATTCTCACCCAGATCCAGGCGGTCAGGGCGGCCCTGAACCGGATCGAGGGCGAGATCCTCAAGGATCACCTCGGACACTGCATCGAGGGCGCCATCGTCAGCGGCGATCCGGCGCAGCAGCGCCAGAAGGCGGCGGAACTGATCGAACTGCTGGGGAGGGCGTCGCGATGAGCCTGCGTTTCATGGCTGCAGCCCTGGCGTTGGCCTGGGCGCCCGCGGCGGCGGCCCAGGAGATGGACCACGGCGCGCACGACATGGCGGGGATGGACCACGCGGGGATGGACCACGCCGGCCACGCCATGCCTATGACCGGCGCCCTTGGCCCCTATCCGATGACCCGCGAGGCCTCGGGCACCGCCTGGCAGCCGGACGCCTCGGTCCATGACGGCGCCCATGCCATGCGCGGCGACTGGACCCTGATGGGCCACGCCACCCTCAACGGCGTCTACGACCGCCAGTCCGGCCGGCGCGGCGACGAGATGGGCTTCGTCTCGGGCATGGTCATGGGCTCGGCCCGGCGGTCCTTCGCCGGGGGCGATGCAGTCCAGCTGCGCGCCATGCTCAGCCCGGACCCCTTCATGGGCAAGCGCGGTTATCCGGTGCTGCTGGCCTCGGGCGAGACCGCCGACGGGCGCACCCCCCTGGTGGACCGCCAGCACCCGCACGACCTGCTGATGGAGCTGTCGGCGGCCTACAGCCACCGCCTGGGGGCGCGCGACAGCGTGTTCGTCTACGGCGGCCTGCCCGGCGAGCCGGCGTTCGGTCCGCCCGCCTTCATGCACCGGCTGTCGATCATGGACAGCCCGGAGGCGCCCATCAGCCACCACTGGCTGGACTCCACCCACATCACCTTCGGCGTTGTCACCGCCGGCTATGTGCATGACCGCTGGAAGATCGAGGCGTCGCGTTTCCGCGGCCGCGAGCCGGACGAGCATCGCTTCGACCTGGAAACCGGCGCCCTGGACTCCACCGCCGTGCGGCTGTCTTGGAACCCCACCGACACCCTGTCGCTGCAGGCCTCCTGGGCGAAGGTGACGAGCCCTGAGCAGCTGGAGCCGGACGACAACCAGACCAAGTGGTCGGCCAGCGCCATCTACACCCGCCCCGTCGGCGACGGCGGCTGGTGGTCGACCACCGCCGCCTGGGGCCGCCGGTCCTCAGACCACGCCGACCTCGACGCCTATGTGCTGGAATCGGCGCTCAAACCCAACGCCGCCTGGACCCTGTTCGCCCGGGCCGAGCGCACCGACAATAACGAGCTGGTCTCCGATCACGGCCACCACGGCCCGACCTATACGGTGGGCAAGGCCTCGGTGGGCGCCGTGCGCGACTGGCGGTTGAGCGCGGGGGCGACCCTGGGCCTGGGCGGCCTCTATGCGGTGAACCTCGTGCCGGGCGCCCTTGACCGCGCCTACGGCGGCGACCCGACCGGGGCGATGGTCTTCGTGCGGCTGAAGGTGGGCGGTTAACCCCCCGCCGTCATCGTCCGGCTTGACCGGACGATCCAGCAGCGCCCCGTCGCGGCCGCCGGGGGTTCCATGGCGATGGCGGCGGGACTGGGTCGTCCGGTCAAGCCGGACGATGACGGGACAGGCTAGAAGAAGTTCTTCCGCTTCTCGTATTCGACCAGCTCGTAATAGGTCTGCATGTAGCCGGTGACGTGGGCCTTCAGCAGCACATAGTCGCCGTCGGCGGTGACCCACAGGTTGTAGGGCGGGTGCACGTCGGTGCGCATGTCGGCGTCGTCGCTGCTGGCGCCGATCTGGAAATGCAGGGCGTCGAAGGTGCCGGCGGCGACGGTCACGGTCTCCGGCCCCAGGTAACGGAAGAAGCCCGGCTTCTTGCGGGTCAGCAGCACCGGGCCCGTGGCGCCGCGGTGGCTGAACGACACCGTCGGAATCGGGTCGGTGGTCAGCTCGCCCGGACCCTTGGCGATGTCGAAGATGGTGGTGAGGAAGGCGTCGGCCTGGATCGGATGGGTGACGATCAGCGGGGCCGGCTTGTCGAGGTCCAGCCGCGACGAGAATCGCCCTTCCTGGGCGGTGAAGCCCTCGCACTCGATGGCGGTCGGGGTGAACCGGTACCAGCTGGAGCCGACGAATTCCTCATCCACGGTCAGCCGGATGAAGCCGTCGGTCGGCATCCAATGCTTGTCGAAGCTGAAGATGGTGTCGCGCAGCACCCGCGGCGAATTCTCGTCGATGGCGCAATGGGTGCGCAGGGTGCGCCCGCCATCGACATATTTGGTGATCAGGAAGGTCTCGCCGCCGCGGACCTTGTCGAGGATCTCCGGCTTCTTGGAGGTGTAGAGGAGCCGGCCGCGGATGGTTTCGTGTTCCATTGGTAACTCCTCAGAAGGGCTTCACGACGCCCAGGAAGGCCATCACGAACACCAGGCCCCATATCCCGAAGACCACGAGACGCAGGGGGCTCCAGAGTCCTGGGGCGGGGGCGGGGGTGGCGCCGGGCTTGGGCGACGGGCGGCTCAGCAGCAGGATGCGGATGGCGATCCCCAGGGAGATCAGCACGCCGAACAGGATGAACTTGGTCGCCAGCCACTTGCTGGCGACTGGCCCGCCGGTGACCAGGCACCAGGCGCCGAAGCCGAGGAAGGCCACCATCAGCGCCGCGCGCAGGGCGAAATCGATCTTCCAGAACAGCTTGCCCAGGGGCTCGTCGTGCTTGAGGTGGACCATCCACACCAGCCACAGCCACGCCAGGCCGACGATCCAGGCCAGCCAGATCCACAGGCCGGTGACCGGCGAGCCGAAGTTCTGCGCCAGGGTCAGGCCCACCGGCACCATCAGCACCAGGCAGCTGCGCGGCGCCATGTCGATGAGGGTCCCCACCTCGCGCAGGCGCAGGCGGGCGTCGTCGGTGGCGCCCTTCCGATTCGCGGCCAGGCTGGTCATCATCACGCCGAGGTCCGCGCCCAGCCAGTAGGCGAACAGGACCACGTGCACGAAGGCGACGACTCTGAAGGGATCGATATCCATGAATGTGTTGCGCCTCCCCGCGCCGGGTCAGGCTCTACCCTCGCAAGGGGCGGCGCTCAAGTCCACCGGCGTGTGCAGACAGTAGACACTTTTCAGGCGTGACCGGTGAACAGGACGGCCGCCCCGACGATCGCCAGCACGGCCGCCACGAAGCCGGCCCCGGCCGCGGCCAGGTGGCGGCGACCCTTGGCGTCGAGGGGGTGGTGAGCGGCGACGCGGAACTTGGCCAGGGCGGATCTCCGGGGGCTATCACCTCAACGACCGAGGAAGACGACGGTTCGCCACAGGCGTATAATGGGCGTCGGTCCCGGCGCCCGAACAGGACGCCGGCTGTGTCAGAAACTCGACTTAGCCTTTAATTTCAATGACTAAGGTGATCCAAATCGGCCCTGGTAACGTTCTCTGATCAACCCCGTCTAGGAGAATAGCCATGAGACTGTCCCACTTGGTGAAGACCGCGCTGCTCGCCGCCTCCGTCGCGGCGGCCGCCATCCCTGTGGCCGCCCAGGCGCGGGGCCCCGCAGACCCCGCCCGTAACTGCTTCTATAGCTCGCAATGGCGCGGCTGGAGTTCGCCCAGCCGCGATGTCCTGCTGCTGCGGGTGAACAACAAGGATGTCTACCGCGTCGACCTGACCCCCGGGCCGCACAGCCTGCGCGCGCCGGGCGCCTTCCTGGTCAGCCGGGTGCGCGGCTCCAACCTGGTGTGCTCGGCCATCGATCTGGACCTGGCGGTGTCGGAGGGCCACGGCTTCTCCTCGCCGCTGATCGCCCGCGGGCTGACCAAGCTGACGCCGGACGAGGTGGCCCAGATTCCCAAGCGTTACCTGCCGTAGCGCCGCGCGAGCGGCGGGCGAGAAAAGGGGAAGACGAAGGGCGGCGCCGATCAAGGTCGGCGTCGCTCGGGGCCGTGGCTGGGGAACTAGGACTCGAACCTAGAATGACGGTACCAAAAACCGCAGTGTTACCATTACACCATTCCCCAACGGCGCTCCGCGCGGAGGCCGGGGCGCCCGCGGGAGGCGGTGGAGATAGCGCAAGGCCTGGGGCTTGGCAACGGCGCCCATCACGCATTGATCGCCACCGAGGCGATAAGGCCGCTTGCGGGGAAAATGGTCGTCCCCTATAAGGCGCGCCTCACGTCGGAGTATAGCTCAGCCTGGTAGAGCACCGTCTTCGGGAGGCGGGGGTCGCAGGTTCGAATCCTGCTACTCCGACCAAAATTTCCCGAGCCCCTTGTCGCTTGAATTCCATCGATTTTCCCGTCCGGGCGGTCTTCACCGGACCGCAACCCGCGCCGGCTAGGTTGCGCCGTCGAACCCGATCAGGACGTCTGGGATGAAGCAATTCGCGATCACGGTGGCCGGCGTCTTCGTCGCCCTGCTGCTGTTCTTCATCGGTATCCCCTTCACCCTGTTCGTGCTGGCGGCGGGCGCGGCCCAGCCCGCCACGACTCCCTCCCGGGCTGTGCTGGCCCTGGACCTGCGCGAGGGCCTGCCCGACCAGGACGCCACCTCGGCCCTCGGCTTCATCCGTCAGCGCGGCAATTCGGTGCTGTCGATCGCCCAGACGCTGCGCCGGGCCGAGACCGACGGCAAGATCAAGGCGGTGTTCGTGCGCCTGCCCGAGAGCGGCGTCGCCCCCGCCGCCGCCGACGAGCTGCGCCTGGCGTTCAAGCACTTCCGCGCCGCCGGCAAGCCGATCATCGTCCACAGCCAGGGGCTCTATCCCGCCGGGATTGTGGTCTCCACCTACATGCTGGGGGCCTCGGCGGACGAGCTGTGGATGCAGCCGGGCTCGTCCTTCCAGGCCACCGGGATGGCGTCGGAGGACCTGTTCTTCAAGCGCTTCTTCGACCGCTACGGGATCGCGGCGAACTACGAGCAGCGCTACGAATACAAGACGGCCGTGAACCCCTACCTCTACGACGACTACACCCCCGCCCACCGCGAGGAGCAGCTGTCGTGGATGACCTCCATCTACGAGACCGCCCTGGCCAGCGCCGCTGCCGACCGGTCCAAGGATCCGGCCGCCCTGCGCCGCGTCATCGAGGCGGGCCCCTACACCGCCGCCCAGGCCCGCGCCGCCGGCCTGATCGACAAGCTGGGCCAGGTCAAGGAGGCCGAGACCGCGGTGCTCCAGCGCGCCGGAGCCGGCGCCAAGCTGGTGAAGTTCGAGGATTATTCGGCCAGCGCCGTGCGCGCGGCCCACGGCAGCGTCGGACCCGCCATCGCCATCGTCGCGGGGGAGGGGGCGATCACCACCGGCCCCAGCGCCGGCAGCCTGCTGTCGTCGTCGTCCGGCATTTCCTCCGACGAGACCTCAAAGGCGATCTACGACGCCATCGAGGACAAGGACGTCAAAGCCATCGTCTTCCGCGTCTCGTCCCCGGGCGGCTCGGATACCGCGTCCGAGCAGATCCTCGCGGCGGTGCGCGCGGCCAAGGCGGCGGGCAAGCCGGTGGTGATCAGCATGGGCACCTACGCCGCGTCGGGCGGCTACTGGATCTCGTCGGAAGCCTCGTCCATCGTCGCCGAGCCCTCGACCCTGACCGGCTCCATCGGCGTCTTCGGCGGCAAGCTGGCGCTGGGCCAGGCCCTGGCCCGATTCGGCGTGGATGTGCGCCAGATGGCCATCGGCGGCGACTTCGCCGGGACCTACGCCATGAGCTCCAGCTTCACCCCGACCCAGCGCGCCGCCTTCGCCCGCATGATCGACCAGGTCTATGAGGAGTTCCTCCAGCGGGTGTCCATCGGCCGCAAAATTCCCATCGAGCGCGTCCGGCAGATCGCCAAGGGACGGGTGTGGACCGGCGCCCAGGCCAAGCAGCTGGGGCTGGTCGACGAGCTGGGCGGCTTCTATGACGCCATCGAGCGGGCCAAGGCCCTCAGCGGTCTGTCTGGAAAGGCCGTGCGCCTGAAGATGGTGCCGGCGCCCAAGACCTTCCTCGAATCGGTGCAGCGGGCCCTGGGCGCCAGCGAAAGCTCCGCCCGGGTGCTGGGAACCGCCGCCGCCCTGATGGACGAGCCTCAGGCGCGGGCCCTGGTGTCAGAGCTCACCGCCGCCCGGATGCGGGCGCAGGGGGCCACGGTGCTGGCCGACCAGCCTGTGCGGTAGAGCGGAAATCACGCCGCCTTAGTCACCTCGCGTTCCCGGCGTACGCCGGGAGCCAGATCCTATGGCGCAAGGTCAGTTCTTCATGATCTGGCCCCCCCGGCGTACGCCGGGGAAGCGAGGACGGTTTGGGTCTAGTCGTCCGGGAAGGCGCTAGCCGGGCGCCGCCCCCGCCCGCCGCGCCGCCGCGTCCTTGAAGCAGAGGTAGCGGGCCCGGTGCCAGTCGGCGAGGTTGTCGACCCAGCCGGTGACCGACGGGCTGACCAGGCTCTTGCTGACATAGTGGAACACCGGCGCGACGGTGGCGTCCTCCAGCATGATCTTCTCCGCCTGGGCCAGGATCGCGGCGCGACGGCCCGCGTCAGGCTCGTGGTCGGCCTGGTCCAGCAGGGCGTCGTAGCGGGGATTGGCGTAGTCGGAATAGTTCTGCCCGCCGGTGGTGGAGCGCTGCAGATACAGGAAGGTCAGCGGGTCGTTGTAGTCGGCGATCCAGGCGGCGTCGGCGATGTCGAAGTCCCGCGCCCGGTAGGCGGCATAGGCGATCTGGCTCTCGTTCTGCACCAGCTCCAGCTGCACGCCAATATCCTTCATGTCGGCCTGGATGGCGGGCATGAACAGCATCGGGTCGGCGGTGTTGCGGTGTTTCAGCGCCACCTTCAGCGGGTGGTCGGCGTCATACCCCGCCGCCGCCAGCAGCCGCCGCGCCTCGGCCTGGCGCCGCGCCAGGGGCCAGTCGGCCCAGAACGGCTTGACCGCCTGGGGCACGTAGTTGGCGATCCCCGGCGGCACGAAGCCCCAGGCCGGCGTCTGGCCGCCGCGCAGCAGCTTGGTGGCGATGAAGTCGCGGTCGATGGCCATGGACAGCGCCTGGCGCACCCGGCGGTCGCCCAGGGCCGGGGCGGACTTGGCGTTGAAGGCCAGGTAGGTGGTGCCCAGCCAGGTGTGGGTGTGCACATAGGCGGGCATCTTGTCCGGCCGACGCAGGTAGGCGATGCGGTTGGACTGGATGTCGCCGTTGACGTCCAGCTCGCCCCTGGCGACCCGCCGCTCGGCCGAGATGCTGTCGTTGGTGGGGTAGAAGTTGATCTCGTCGATGCACAGTTTGGCCGCGTCGTAGAAGCGCGGATTGCGCACCAGATGGACGCGATCGCCCATCTTCCAGCTCTCGATCACATAGGGGCCGTTGGAGACGAAGTGGCCGCCGGAAGCCCATTGCTCTCCGTATTTCTCCACCACATGCCGGGGCACCGGATACATGGCCTGGTGGGTAAGCAACTGCGGCAGATAGGGGGCCGGGTGCTCCAGGGTGAGGCGCAGGGTCAGCGGATCGACGGCCGTCACCCCCACCGCCGTCGTCGGCATGGCGCCCTCGTTCACCGGCTGGGCGTTCTTGATGAAATAGAGCAGGGACGCGGTTTCCGACGCCGTCGCCGGGTCCAGGATCCGGCGCAGGGAGAAGACGAAATCCTCGGCGGTGAGGGGGACGCCATCCGACCAGGTCGCCCCCGGCCGCATATGGAAGGTCCAGACCAGGCCGTCGGCGCTGGTCTCCCAGGCGGTGGCCATGCCGGGGATCGGCCGGGCCTGGGGGTCATGCTGGGCCAGGCCCATGAAGACATTGCCCAGGATCACGTCCTCCTGGATGGAGGTGGTCTTGTTGGGGTCGAGGGACAGGGGATCGGCGCCGTTGCCGTATTCCAGGCACAGCTTCCCCGCCGGGCAGGCCGGCCGGCCGCCGCCGCTGTCGCAGGCGGCGAGCAGGGCGATGGCGGCCATCGCCAGCCAGGGACCGAAGCGGGCGCTCATCGGCGCCGAGGGTCCATGGCGTCGCGCAGGCCGTCGCCGATGAAGTTGAACGCCATCAGGGTCGCAACCATGGCGATGGAGGGGAAGGCCAGCAGCCAGGGCGCCAGCTCCATGTCCTGGGCGCCCCGCGAGATCAGGGTGCCCAGCGACGTCAGGGGCTCCTGCACCCCCAGGCCCAGGAAGCTGAGGAAGCTCTCGGCCAGGATCACCGACGGGATGGTCAGGGTGACATAGACCACCACCGGCCCCAGCAGGTTGGGCACGATATGGCGCGCGATGATGGCGCCCCGCGACAGCCCCGCCGCCCGCGCCGCCTCCACGAACTCCTTCTGCTTCAACGACAGGGTCTGGCCGCGCACGATGCGCGCCATCGTCAGCCACTCCACGGCCCCGATGGCCACGAAGATGAGGATGAAGTTGCGGCCGAAGGTGACCATCAGCAGGATCACGAAGAAGATGAAGGGCAGGCTGTAGAGCACGTCGACGATGCGCATCATCAACTCGTCGAGCCGCCCGCCGAGGTAGCCGGCCACCGCCCCATAGGCGACGCCGATGACCAGGGACACGAAGGTGGCCACCACGCCGATCGCGAGGGACACCCGCAGCCCGACGAGCAGGCGCGCCAGCAGGTCGCGGCCGAGGGAGTCGGTGCCCAGGAGGTGGCCGGCCACCCCGGGCGCCACCCAGACGTCCTCCTTGTTGATGACATCGTAGCGGAAGCCGAGCAGCGGCGGGCCGGCGATGGCGGCGACGACCAGCAGGGCCAGCACCGCCATGCTGGCGACGGCGGCCCCGTTGCCGAACAGGCGCCGGCGGGCGTCGTCCCACAGGCTGCGGCCATGGGCGGCCTTGAGCATGGCCTCGGCGCCTCCCGGCGATCCCGGCGCCAGGATCACGACAGGGACACCCGCGGATCGAGCAGGGCATAGAGCAGGTCGGCGACCAGGTTCAGGGCCATGATCAGGGCGGCGTAGAGGATCACCACGCCCATCACCAGGGTATAGTCCCGCTGCAGGGCGCCGAACACGAACGAGCGCCCGAGCCCGGGAAGCTGGAAGATCTGCTCGACCACCAGGGACCCGGTGATCAACCCCGCCGCCGCCGGACCCAGGTAGCTGACCAGGGGCAGGACGGCGGCGCGCAGGCCGTGGCGCCAGATGATCGACCGCTCGGGCAGCCCCTTGGCGCGGGCGGTGCGGATGTAGTTGGACTGCAGCACCTCGATCATCCCGGCGCGGATCAGGCGCGAGATGATGGCGATCTGCGGCAGGGCCAGGACGATCACCGGAAGCACAAGGTAGCGGGCCGAAGACGCCAGGGACTGCCCCGCCCCGGGCCAGCCGGCGGTGGGCAGCCAGCCGAGCTTGGCGGCGAACACCAGCACCAGGATGGGGGCGGTGACGAAGGTGGGGATGCAGACCCCGAGGATCGCCACGGTCATTACCCCGTAGTCCACGGCCCGGTTCTGGCGCAGGGCCGCGGCCACCCCCAGGGCGCCGCCGACCAGGGTGGCGATGATCAGCGCCGGCAGACCGATCATGACGCTCTTGGGAAAGCCGGCCTTGATCACGTCCAGGACGGTCTTGTCCTTGTATTTCAGCGACGGACCGAAATCGCCGCGGGCCACGCCGCCCAGGTAGCTGAGGTATTGGACGCCCAGCGGCCGGTCCATGCCGTATTTGGCCATGACGTTCTTCTCGACCTCGGGGGTCAGGCGGCGCTCGCCCACGAAGGGGCTGCCGGGCGCCGCCCGCATCATGAAGAAGGCCAGGGTCACCACCAGCAGCAGGGTCGGCACGGCGACCAGCAGGCGGCGGAGAAGGAAGCGCAGCATGGACCCGTCCGCGGCGACCTGGGGCAGGCCCGGCCAGGGGGCGAAACTTCCATCCGGCCCCGGGGAAGTCAAACGAAGTCGGCGCGGCGCGGCCATCGCAGGATTTGCGCCGGCGCCCTGCGCAGGCTAACCCCCGCGGATGAGCAACTCCCCGGCCGCCGAGGCCGCCCCGTCCCGTTCCGGAATCGCCGCCGAGGCGGCGCGGCGGCGCACCTTCGCCATAATCTCCCACCCCGACGCGGGCAAGACGACCCTGACCGAGCACCTGCTGCTGGCCGGCGGCGCCATCCGCGCCGCCGGGGCGGTGCGTGCGCGCGGCGAGAACCGCCGCACCCGGTCGGACTGGATGAAGATCGAGCGCGAGCGGGGCATCTCGGTCTCGGCCTCGGTGATGACCTTCGATCACGACGGCCTGATGTTCAACCTGCTCGACACCCCGGGCCACGAGGACTTCTCGGAGGACACCTACCGCACCCTTACCGCCGCCGACGCCGCGGTCATGGTGCTGGACGCCGCCAAGGGCATCGAGCCCCAGACCCTGAAGCTGTTCGAGGTCTGCCGCCTGCGCGACATCCCCATCGTCACCTTCATCAACAAGATGGACCGCGAGGCGCTGGACCCCATCGAGTTGCTCGACGAGATCGCCTCGAAGCTGGCCCTGGACCCCGCGCCCCTCTACTGGCCCGCGGGCTCGGGCAGCCGCTTCCGGGGCATGGTCGACATGCGCGACCAGCGCTTCTTGCCCTACACCCGCAAGACCGCCGACGGGCCGGAGGGCCATCCGGCGCCCGTGGCCCTGAACTCCAACGCGGTGGTGCAATTCCTCGACCCCGAGGAGCTGGCCGAGGCCCAAGAGGGCGCGGAGCTGATCGCCGGGGCGTCAAAGCCCTTCGATCCCCAGGCCTTCCTGGAGGGCCACATGACCCCGGTGCTGTTCGGCTCGGCCCTGCGCCATTTCGGCGTCGAGGAACTGCTGGCCGCCCTGGGCGCCTTCGCCCCGCCGCCCAAGCTCATGCCGGCGCTGAAGGGCGGGGTGGAGACCCATGTCGCCCCCGGCCAGGCCGAGGTCTCCGGCTTCGTGTTCAAGGTCCAGGCCAATATGGACCCCAACCACCGCGACCGCATCGCCATGCTGCGGCTGACCTCGGGCAAGTTCCAGCGGGGCATGAAGCTGAAGGTGCAGAACACCGGCCGGCAGCTGTCGGTCAACGCCCCGATCATGTTCTTCGCCTCCGAGCGCGAGTTGGCGGAAGAGGCCTACGCCGGCGACGTCATCGGCATCCCCAACCACGGGGTGCTGCGGGTGGGCGACAGCCTGTCGGAGAGCGGGACCCTGCGCTTCGCCGGCCTGCCCAACTTCGCTCCCGAGATCCTGCGCCGGGTGCGGGTGAAGGACCCGCTCAAGGCCAAGCATCTGAAGAAGGCGCTCGAGGGGCCTGGCCGAGGAGGGGGTGACCCAGCTGTTCCGGCCGACCCTGGGCGCGGACTTCATCGTCGGCGCCGTGGGCCAGCTGCAGTTCGAGGTGATGCAGGACCGGCTGGGCGGCGAATACGCCCTGGACGTGATCTTCGAGGCCGCCCCCTACGCCGAGGCCCGCTGGCTGGCCGGCGACAAGGCCGACATCGAGGACTTCACCTCCAAGCACCGCACCTCCATCGCCGAGGACATCGACGGCCAGCCCGTCTACCTGGCCAAGTCGGCGTGGGACATCAACTATGTGGCGGAGCGGTTTCCGAAGGTGGCCTTCAGCCGGACGAAGGAGCGGGGGTAGGGGGCGGCCTGTGAGCGAGGAGGAAGTGCGCGCGTCCTTCGCGACGCAGGCCGGCAACTGCCGGCGACTGGGCTCTGAATTCACGTCCGCCTTGTGCGCGCTGGCGGCGGAGCGGCTGGATCGGGCGTCCTCGCTCGGGCAAGAGATTCTGGACTGGGCGGGCGATCCGGATCCGCACCGCGATGCTCTTGCCCTCAGGTTCGCTGGCAGCCTGCACGCCTTGGTCCGCAGCGGCGCCGCGCCCGCCCTCGCGAGGCTCTATCCCCCCCATGCGTTGAGCGGCCCCGATGAGTTCTGGGGCGCCGTCAGCGCGGCGTTGCGGGAGCACCAGCCGTTCCTGAGCGCCATGCTCAAGGGCGCGCCCCAAACGAATGAAGTCGGCCGGGCCGGGCCGCTGATGGCCGGGCTGCTGGTCATCGCCGACCGGACCAAGCTTCCTTTGACGCTCCTGGAATTGGGGGCGAGCGCGGGTCTCAACCTCAACCTGGACCGGTTCGCCCATCGGCTTGGGGATCTGACGACGGGGGACCCTCAGTCGCCGGTCCGCCTCTCCCCCGTATGGATCGGGCCGTCGCCGCCGGACGCCGAGATAAAGATCGTCGGCCGGAGGGGCGTGGATATGGCGCCCTTGTCCGCCCTCGATCCCGTCCACCGCTCGCTACTCACAGCCTATGTCTGGCCGGACCAGTCGGACCGCCTTGCCCGGATCGAAGGCGCCCTTGGAATCGCCCAGGCCCATCCGGTCAGCGTCGACCAGGGCGACGCGGCGGACTGGCTGGACCTCGTGCTGCCTCTGGAAGGTCCCGATGGCGTGACGCGGGTGGTCTTCAACACCGTGGCGTTCCAGTATTTCTCGCCCGAGAGCCAGGCCCGCATTATCGCTCGGATGGATAAGGCGGGCGCCGCGGCGTCCGAGAGTGCTCCGCTGGCGTGGTTGCGCTACGAGCAGGACCCTGGGCTGCAGCGAACCGTGCTCACGCTCACCCTTTGGCCGGAGGGACACGCGACGGTGCTGGGCCTCGGCCACCCCCACGGCTCGAGGTTGGACTTCGGGTATCCTGGCTCCCTCTGAGCCCGGGTTTTACACATCTGGCCTGGTTGGGTCGTAGCGCGCCCAAGGGTTCACGACCGGAGGACCAAAGCCTTGGAAATCCGTGACGTTTCGCGTGGCGACGGCGGCGTTTCTGGATAGGGCGATGGCGGCGATCTGAAGGTCGAGCGGCGTGACCGTCAGGCCGGCGGATCGCCGATGCGCCGCCGTTACGGCATAGTGCTCCGCGGCGATCTCATCGAAGGGCAAGACCTTTCCGGCGAAGTCCAGATCGAAGGCTTTGACCGCCGCCTCCTGCAAAGCGGTCCGTCTGGATCCCGCCGGCAGGAGGGCGACGCCGAACAGCACCTCAGCCTTGCTGATCGCGGTGACGAACATAGTCTCGGCGGCCTGCCCCATCGCCCATTCGAACACCGTCGGGTCGGGCGAGGGGCGCATCAACTCTGAGACGACATTGGTGTCGAGGACGATCATTCGCTGAAGTCGGGCGGATCCCGATCCGGCCCGCGGGCGATCTCTGGAAGCTCGACGCCTCCCAGGTCGGCGAAGCGCCGACGAATGGCCTCCGCAGGGTGCAGCCGCTGCGGCGCCTCGCTTAGGGCGTCCCTGAGGATGACCCGGACCTCCTCCTCCATGGAGCGGCCGTGGCTGGCCGCGCGCACGCGAAGCATGAGTTTGAGCGGGGCGTCGAGATTGCGAATGGTGAGGCTTGCCATTTTCACAGGCTACCGATTGATTGCATTGATGGCAACGCAATCAGGTGCGGCTGGTTAACAAATTCTTACTCCTGGGGCCCACGCGCAAATCGACTCCCGCCGCGTTTTCTGCTCCCGTTCCGGCGTCGTCCTTGCTTGGCTCGGTCGTCGCGCCGCCGGATCGTCCCGGCGCGGGACAACAGGGTAAACGACGTCACGGGAGCCGCGGATGTTCGACTTCAGCCGGGAATTGAAGCGGCTCTTCACCACCGACGGTCCGCGCGACGGGCTGACGGCGGGCAATGCGCCGCTGCTGGAGTTGCTCGACCTCGACCTGCTGCGCGGCGAGGCCCGGTCTGCCGACATCGCCGCCGGCCGCATCAGCGCCCGCGACCCGTCGCAACGCTCCCTGGAAGCGGCCCGGGTCTGGCGCGAACTGTCCCGCCGCACCGGCGACGCCGTCGCCCTGCGTAAGGCCGCCTCGGCCGCCGAGCGCGCCGCCGACGGCTTCTCCCGCGACGGCCGCATACGCGCCTGGGCCCAGGCGCGCTGCGAACAGGCTGTCATCGCCATGACCGGGGCCGAGCTGTTCGGCGACGAAGGGCTGGCCGCCGCCGCCCGCTTCGCCCTCGACGACGTCACCGCCAAGGCCGCCGGCTCCGCGGCCGCGGCCCTGGCCTGCGGCCGCCTGGCGCGGCTGGATGCGGCGCCCGCCCTGAGCGCCGGCGACGCCGCCGCCGCCCTGGGGTCGGCCGCCGTCTTCGACGCCCCCATCACCGCCCTGGAGGGGCTGCTGCGCAACCGCACCGCCGCCAAGGCCGACATCATCGAACTGCGCTGCGACCGGGCCGAGCTGCTGCTCGCCGCGGGGGCGCGGCTGCAGGACTCCGTGTTGCTGCAGCAGGCCCTCGACCAGGCCCAGGCCATGGTCGGGCGCCTCGACGCCACCTATGAGCCGGTGAGCTGGGTGCGCGCCCAGGAACTGCGCGGCGCCGCCCTGGTGGCCCTGGGCGAGACCCAGGGAGACATCGCCTTGATCGCCGACGGGGTCGCCGCCCTGGCCGACGCCCTGGACCTGGTCGGGCCGCACCACAGCCCGATGGACTGGGCGCGGCTGCAGCATGCCCTGGCCCTGGCCCTGAGGGCGCTGGGGGAGGCCAGCGACAGCGACCGCGCCTTCGACCAGGCCCTGGGCTGTTTCGACCGCGCCCTGTGGGTGCTCAAGGATCATCCGGCCGTCCGCCTTCGGGCCGCGGCGACCAACAACCGCGCCGCCTGCATGGCCCGGCGGGCCGAGCTGGCCGGCGACCTGGACGCACTGGGCGAGGCCATCGCCGCCATGAAGCAGGACCTGGCCGCCCAGTCTCCCAGCCTCGACCCGGTGGCCTGGGCGGTGAGCCAGGTCAACCTCGCCCGGCTGTATGAGACGCGGATGCTGATCCGGGGTCCTCGGCGGGGAGAGATCGCCGCCACCGCCACGGCCCTGACGTCGGCCCTCGACGTGTTCGGCGAGTTCGGCCTGCGCTCCCTGGCCGACGAGGCCGCGCGGGCGCTGGAACGGCTGGCGGCGGCGGGACGCCCGAAGGCGTAAAGGCTGTGCCTCAGCGGCGCAGGGGAAAGACGGCGCGCAGGCGCGGATCGCGCAGGTAGAGGCCGCCCCACATGAACAGGCCGAGATAGACGCCGAACAGCACGTGGCTGACCAGGGGGTCGCCGACCCGCACATGGGTGGCCACGGCCCCGCCGAGCACCCCGGTCATCAGCACCGCCCCCAGGGTCGCGGTGCGGGGGAACAGATAAAGCGCCACACAGACGAGTTCGATGACCCCGATCGGCCGCGAGAGCCAGGTCGGCCAGCCAAGCTGGACCATGGTGTCGTCGACCGCCTTCATGCCGATCAGCTTGAGGGCGATGTCCATGGCCATGAACAGCCCGAACAGGCCGCTGAGGATGCGTCCGGTCCACAGGCCGAGCCTGCCGGCGGGCTCCCGGGTGAGCGCGATATCGTCGGTGGTCATGGCGATCTCCATCGAGGCGCGGCCCGCCCCCTGCGGCGCCGCCGGTTCCGAGGACGGCGTGAGGATGACCGATCCGACATAGGGCGGTCGAGGGATCGGGTCCCCGGCGTGGGTTTGACTACTTCTTCGCGGCGGCGGCCTTGTCGCGGGCCTTCTGGCGGGTTTCGCGACGGGCGTCGTCCTGGCTGGCCTGCTCGATCTGGTCGCGGTCGGCGGGATTGAGGCTGGAATCGTCACCGCTGCGGTCGTTCTGGGCGGCGAAGGCCGCGCCGACCTCGGCGGAGAAGGCCAGCACCGACGGGTCGGGCATGCGGATGGGGTCGGGGGCGACCCCGAACTCGCGGCCCACCGAATAGCGCCGGGGCCGCTGCGGGTCATAGGTCCCGGCGGCGGCGGCGGAGCGCGGGCTGGGCGCGACCGCCGTCTGGGCCGCCAGGCGGGCGGCGTCCCTCCGCTTGGCTGCGGCGAGGCGGCTGGCGTAGTCGTCGGCGGGCGCGGCGACGGCGGGCGGGACTGGCGGCGGGGCGATGGCGGCCTGCCGGACCGGCGGCGCGCGCGGCTGCGTGGGCGCGGGCGGGGCCAGCTGGCGCGCGGCGCGAAGGATCGGCGGGTCGGCGGCCGGCGGCGGGCCGGCGAGAGGCTCCGGCGCCATCACGGCCTGGGGCGGGGGGACGGGTTCGACCCGGCCGCGCAGGCGGGCCTCCTTGGACGGCCAGGTCAGAAGGGGGCGCGGCTTGGCGGCGGCCCAGCCTTCGGCGCCGCGCAACTCAGGCGCGGCCTCCGCGAGGCGGTCCTGGGCGTGGGCCCCCGACGCCAGGGCGGCGATGAGCAAGGCAAGGGCGAGGCGGGACATGACGGACTCCAGGCCGTCAAGGTTAACGACCGCGCCCTTAACCCCGCGCTAACGGCCGCGCCACCGCCGCAGGACCGCGGACTCCAGGGCCTGGAAGGCGGCGTGCACCACCACCCCCATCAGGCCGAGCACGAACAGGGCGGCGAACACCTTGGCCGTCTGCAGCCGGTTGCCCGCCTCCAGCAGCCGCCAGGCCAGGCCCTGGGACGCCCCCGTGCCGGAGACGAACTCGGCCACCACGGCGCCGACGATCGCCAGGCCCGCCGCCACTCGGTGGCCCTCCAGCAGGAAGGGCACGGCCGAGGGCAGCCACAGGCGCCGGAGCCGCTGCAGGCGGGTGGCGCCATAGAGGTCGAACAGGCGCTCCAGGTCCGGATCCGCCGACTTCAGCCCGGTCATCGCCCCGGAGAAGATGGGGAAGAAGGCCGCCACCGCCGCCAGGCCCACCACCGCCCGGCCGGGATGTTCGATGCCGGCCCAGATGCTCACCAGGGGGGCGATGGCCAGGATCGGCGTCACCTGCACCACGATGGCCACCGGACGCACCGCCTCCTCGACCAGGCGGTTGAGGGTCAGGCCGATGGCCAGGCCGCAGGCGGCGAGGCTGGCGATGGGCAGGGCCCACAGGGCCATCTTCAGGGTCACCCAGGCCGAGCCGAGCAGCACGGGGGCGTTGGCGGCCATGGCCTGGGCGATGGCGATCGGGCCGGGCAGGAAATAGGGGGGCACCTGCAGCAGGCGGCAGGCGCCTTCCCAGCCCGCCAGCAGCAGGACCACGAACACCAGCGGCGCGATCACGCGGGACGGGCGGGTCACGAGGCCGGCCCCATGGCCTGCTGCAGCGCCCGGGATACCTGCTCGACGGCTTCGCGGAAGTCCGCGGTGGTGCGATGGCCGTCGGGACGCGGCAGATGTCCGGGCATGGAGGCGGCCAGGGCGGTGCGGCCGGGGCCGGGAGTCATCACCACCACCCGCGTGGCCATGTAGACGGCCTCCTCGACATTGTGGGTGACGAACACCACCGCCGGCTTCTTGGCCGCCCACAACAGGTGGATGTCGTCGGCCAGGGCCCGGCGGGTGATCTCGTCCAGGGCCGCGAAGGGCTCGTCCAGCATCAGCAGGCGCGGATCGGTGACCAGGGCGCGCGCCAGGGAGACGCGCATGGCCATGCCGCCGGAGAGCTGCGCCGGCCGCGCGCGCTCGGTTCCGGACAGCCGCACCCGGCCGAGGGCCTCGCGGGCGCGGGCCTCGGCGTTGGCCTTGGGTTCGCCGGCGAGGACCAGGGGCAGGGCGACATTGTCCAGCACGCTGGCCCAGGGCATCAGGGTGGGGGACTGGAACACCACCGACGTCTCGCCGCGCCCGGCGGCCCGCACCACGGCGCCGCGGGTGGGGGCTTCGAGCCCGGCCAGCAGCCGAAGGGCGGTGGACTTGCCACACCCCGACGGCCCCACCAGGGCGACGATCTCGCCCGGCTCCAGAGTCAGGTCGAAGGGCCCCAGGGCGAGGCCGCGAGGGTATTGCACCTCGACCGATTGCAGGGCGGCGACTGCCGACAAGGATCCGTCCTAACGATTATGCCTCGGCCTACTGGCCCGGCGCCACGAACTGCAGGGTATAGGCCTGCCTATAGTCCATGTCCTTGGGATAGACGCCCTGGGCGGACGCCACGGCGAAGAAGTCTTCCCAGCGCTTGTTGGTCATCACTCCCAGGCCCCCCGTCTTGGCGTCGCCGCCGTCGACGATGCCGTAGTTGCGCATCTTCTCTCGGGCCTGGTTGAGGATGTCCTGGCTGATCTCGGGATTGTCCTTGAGGATCAGGGCGTCGCCCGGCTTGGGGTCGCCGTGCAGATACGAGCGCCAGCCCGCGGCGGAGCCCTCCACGAAGGCCTTCACCGTCTTGGGGTCGCCGGTGATCAGCCGGTTGGGCGCCAGCACCATGGTGGCGTAGCTGGGGTAGCCCTCGTCGGCGAGCAGGAAGACCGCCGGCTTGATGCCGCCCTGCTTCTCGATGGTGTAGGGCTCGGAGGTGACATAGCCCTGCTGGATCACCCGCTTGTCCGCCAGGAAGGGCGCCGGGTTGAAGTTGTATTTGCGCACCTGGTCGTCGGTGAAGCCGTATTTGGCCTTCAGCCACACCCAGAAGGCGGTGATCGAGGCGTCCGACAGCAGGATCGGCCGGCCCTTCATGTCCTTCAGAGACTTGATGCCCTGGCCCGGGTGGGCGATCAGCACCTGCGGATCCTTCTGCATGAAGGCGGCCACCGCCTTCACCGGGGCCTTCTCGGCGGCCAGGTTCAGGGCGATGAAGCTGTTCGACCCCATGCCCATCTCGACGGCGCCCGACGCCAGCAATTGCGGCACGTTCACCCCAGGGCCGCCCTGGATGATGGTCACGTCCAGGCCGCGCTTGGCGTATTCGCCGGTCGCCAGGGCCTGGTAGAAGCCGCCCTGCTCGGCCTGGGCCCGCCAGTCGGTGGCGAAGCGCACCTTGACGGCGCCGGGCTTGGGCTCGGCTTCCTTCTTGGCCGGCGAGCAGGCCGCCAAGCATAGGGCCGCCGCGGCGATCAGGATTCGCAGATGTCTCATGGCCCCTCCGAAAGTGGCCGGAGGTTACGGCCGACCGAGGGTGAAGATCAACGGCCCAGGTGGGGCGAGGGCATTCAGCCTCACGTGAGGTTCGTGTTATGTTCTCGATCATCCTGGCGAATGCCGGGACCCAGATCATATGGCGGCGGCATGTGGGGTGGCTTCTACGTTTACATCGTCGCGAACAGGCACAACGGCGCGATCTACGTCGGCATGACTGACGACCTTGTCCGCCGCATCTCGGAGCACAAGGCGAAGATCCTCCGAGGGTTCACCACCAAACATGGCTGCGACCGGCTGGTTTGGTTCGAGGGCCACCCTAATCGGGAGTCGGCATTCACGCGCGAGAGGCGTCTCAAGGAATGGCGGCGGTCTTGGAAGGTCTTGCTGATCGAGGCCGATAACCCGACATGGGCTGACCGGTTCGAATCGCTAACCGTCTAGCGTCCGCGCCATATGATCTGGGTCCCGGCATTCGCCGGGATGAGCGAGGCCGGCGTCAGACCCTAACCGGCCTGGACCGCCTCGCGCTTCTCTTCCAGCGCCAGCCATTCCTCCTCCGCGGCGGCGAGTTGCGCGCGGGCCTTGGCGGCGGCGGCCACCACCCGGTCGAACTCGGGCCGGTCCTTGGCGTAGAGGTCGGCGTCGTGCAGGCGCGCGTCCATGCGGGCGATGTCGTCGGTGAGCTTGGGGACCAGGGTCTCCAGCTCTTCCAGGCGGCGGGCGTCCTTGTAGGTCAGCTTGGCCTTGGGCGCCGGGGCGGCGGCGGCCGGCGTCGGGACGGGGCCCTTGGTCCGCTCCTGGGCGTGGGAGACGGCGAGGTGGGCCGCGTCGAAGGCCGGCGCGAAGAAGCCGGGGTTCTGGCGGGTGAAGTCCTGCCAGCCGCCGGGGGTCTCCACGGCCCGGCCGCGGCCGTCCAGGGCGATGGTCGAGGTGGCCAGCCGGTCGATGAAATCGCGGTCGTGGCTGACCAGGAGCAGGGTGCCCGCATAGTCCGCCAGCAGTTCCTCGAGCAGGTCCAGGGTGTCCATGTCGAGGTCGTTGGTGGGCTCGTCGAGCACCATCAGGTTGGCCGGGCTGGCCAGGGCCCGGGCCAGCAGCAGGCGATTGCGCTCGCCGCCCGACAGGCTGGCCACCGGCTGGCGAAGCTGGCTGTCCTTGAACAGGAAGTCCTTGGCGTAGGCGGCCACATGCTTGGGGCGGCCGTGGACCAGGATCTGGTCTCCGCCCATCGGCGCCAGCACATCCCACAGGGTCATGTCGGGTTTCAGCGCCACCCGGGCCTGGTCGACGTAGGAGACCTCGAGATTGGTGCCCAGCTTCACCGTGCCCGCGTCCGGGGCGATCTCGCCGAACAGCATCTTGAGCAGGGTGGTCTTGCCGGCGCCGTTGGGGCCGACGATGGCGATGCGGTCGCCGCGCACGATGCGGGTGGAGAAGTCCTTCAGCAGGGTGCGGTCGCCGAAGGCCTTGGACAGCCCCTTGGCCTCGATCACCCGCTGGCCGGACTGGCCGCCGCTGTCGGCGGCCATGGAGATGGTCCCCTGTACCTGGCGCATGCGCTCGGACTTCTCCTCGCGCAGGGCCAAGAGCTTGCGACGGCGGCCCTCGTTGCGGGCGCGGCGGGCGGTGACGCCGCGCAGCATCCAGTGCTCTTCCTTCTGCAGCTGCTTGTCGAGCCGCCGCGCCTCGTCCGCCTCCTGGGCCAGCACCTTGGCGGCCCACTCGTCGAAATGGCCGAAGCCCTTGTTCAGCTGGCGCACCTTGCGGCCCTCCAGCCAGAAGCTGCGCTGGGTGACCCGCTCGAGAAAGGCGCGGTCGTGGCTGACGATGAGGGCGGCGGCGCGGCTGTCCCTGAGGGTCTCCTCGAGGGTCTCGATGGCCAGGATGTCGAGGTGGTTGGTGGGCTCGTCGAGCAGCAGCACGTCGGCGTCGTCGGCGAAGGCCCGCGCCAGGGCGGCGCGCCGGGTCTCGCCGCCGGACAGGCCCACGGCCGGCTTGGCGGGATCGAGGCCGAACACATGCAGGCTGGCCTCGGCCTGGTAGTCCTGGGCGCCGCCGGCGGTGGCGTAGTCCAGCAGGGTGGCGCCGACGATGTCGGGCTCCTGCGGCACGATGGCGATGCGCAGGCCCGGGGTGGCGAAGCGCGACCCCGCGTCCGGCTCGATCGCCCCGATCAGCAGCCGCATCAGCGTCGACTTGCCGGCGCCGTTGCGGCCTACCAGGCAGGCGCGCACCCGCGGCTCGATGGCCAGGTCGACCCCGTCGAACAGGGCGTTGGCGCCGTCGGCAAGGGTCACGTCTTTCAACGCCAGAATGGGCGGGCGGCTCATGGAGGGGGCGGTTCCGGCTGTGGCTCGTCGGGAGCGGGGGCGGCTTCGTCGGCGAAGGCCTTGGCGAGGTCGTCGTAGAACACATTTCGTTCGCCGCCGCGCGGTGCTTCGGCGCTCGGCGCTTCGGCGGTCGGAGTCGGCGGCGGGTCGGCGGGGGCGATGACGGGGGCGGCGGCGAAGGTGTGGACGGGGATGTCCTTGTGCGCATCGATCATGAACAGTCGCCAGATTTGCGCGGGCAGGGCGCCGCCGGTGACCTTGTTCATGGGACGGTTGTCGTCATTGCCGACCCAAACGCCGGCGACCCAGTCGGGGGTGAAGCCGATGAACCAGGCGTCGCGCCAGTTCTGGGTGGTGCCGGTCTTGCCGGCGGCGGGGCGCCCGAACGAAGCCCGCTGTCCGGTGCCGTGGTCGACCACCCCCTGCATCATCCCGACCATGGCGCGGGCCCGCTTCGGATCGTAGACCTGCAGGGCCCCCGAAGGCTGGCGGCGATAGAGCTCGCGACCCCCCGCGGTGGAAATGACCTCCACCAGGTACGGCGGATAGCGCCGCCCCTCCCGCTGCAGCACCTGGTAGCCGCCGGTGAGGTCCAGGAGCGAGACCTCATAGGTCCCCAGGGCGATGGACAGGTGCGGCTCGGCCGGCAGGCCGCCGACCCCGAACCGGCCGGCCAGGGCCGCCACCCGCTCGGGCCCCACCTCCTGGGTGAGCCGCACGGCGACAGTGTTGATCGAGCGGGCCAGGGCCTCCTGGACGGTGACCGATCCTCGGTAGCGGCCGCCGTAGTTCTGCGGCGACCAGGGGCCCAGGCGCACGGGCTTGTCCTGGCGCACGTCCGTGGGCCGCACCCCCGCCTCCAGGGCGGCGGCGTAGACGAAGGGCTTGAAGGCCGACCCCGGTTGGCGCCGGGCCTGGGCGGCGCGGTCGAAGGGGCTGTAGCCATGGTCGATCCCGCCCACCAGCACCCGCACCGCCCCGTCCGGCGCCAGGGCCACGAGGGCGGCCTGCTCGGCGCCGGCGCGGCGGCCGTCCTGCGCCATCACCTGGCGCACGATGCCGGCGGCCGCCACCTGCAGCTGCGGATCGATGGTCAGCTGGACGATCAGGTCCGGCGCCTGGCCCCCGGTGAGCTGTTGCGCCTGCAGGGCCGCGAGATCGAGGGCATAGCCGAAATCCCCCTCCCCGGGGCCCGACGGCGCCAGGCGGGGCGGATCGGCGATGGCGGCCCGCTCGGCCTCGGCTGTGATCCAGCCCTCTTTTCGCATCTGGTCCAGCACCTGTCGCGACCGGGCGATGGCGCCCGCCATGTCGCGGGTCGGCGCCAGGCGGGAGGGCGCCTTGGGCAGGGCGGCCAGCAGCGCCGCCTCCGACAGGCTGAGGTTCGCCGCCCCCTTGCCGAAATAGATCTGGGCGGCGGCTTCCAGCCCGTAGGCGTTGGCCCCGAAGAAGACCCGGTTCAGATAGAGGTCCAGCACCTCGTCCTTGCTCAGGATGCGCTCGATGCGGTGCGCCAGGACCGCCTCCTGCAGCTTTCGCTTCAAGGTCTGGTCGGGGTTGAGGAAGATGGTCTTGGCCAGCTGCTGGGTCAGGGTGCTGCCGCCCTGGACGACCTGGCCGGCGTCCATATTGGCGCGGATGGAGCGGGCCACCCCGATGACGTCCACGGCCCCGTGGCGGTAGAAGCGCCGGTCCTCCGCCGCCAGGAAGGCGCGGGAGACATAGGGCGGCAGGGTCGCGGCGGTGACCCGCAGGCCATGGCGCGGGCCGCGCGTGGCGATGCGCGCGCCGTTGCGGTCCAGGAAGGTGATGCCCGGCGCCCGGTTGACGGCCCAGAGCGCGTCCTTGGCCGGGACCTTGGGCAGGTCGGCGAAGACCATCTTCCAACCGCCGGCTGCCAGGCCGACGGACACCAGCAGCAGGACGGCGATCGCCGCGAGCCAACCCCGCCAGCCCACGCCGCGATCCGGGCGCAGGTCCGCCCGGATCGTCTCGATGGGCGGCGGCAAGGGGTTGTCTGGAAAGCGGTCGGTCACGGCGTGGCTTGGACGAAGGCGCCGATCCGTTTAGGACGACCGGGCCATGGCGCAAAAACCTTTTTGGGAATCAAAGCGACTCGAACAGATGACGGTCCCGGAATGGGAGAGTCTCTGCGACGGCTGCGGGCTGTGCTGCCTGATCCGTTTCGAGGACGAGGACACCGGCGAGATCACGCCCACGCGTGTCGCCTGCAAGCTGCTCGACGCCAACCTGTGCCGCTGTTCGGACTACGCCGGGCGCAAGGCCCATGTGCCCGACTGCGTCAAGCTGACCCCCTACAACATCGAGGACCTGCCGTGGATGCCGCGCAGCTGCGCCTATCGGCGGCTGCACGAGGGCCTGCCGCTGCCGTCCTGGCACCCGCTGGTCACGGGCGATCCGGAAAGCGTGCACGCCGCCGGGGTCAGCGTCCGCGGCCAGACCATCTCCGAGGCGGTGCTGGCCGAGCCGGAGGACGCCATGGATTTCCAGGCCCACGACCTGCTGCGCGACAAGAGCGACGACTGATAGGCGGCTAGAGCGCGGTGATGAGGCGTCCCGGGGGCGGCCCGTAGGCATTGTCCCCAGGCGTCGGCGGGGTCAGGGCGAGCCAGGCGAGGAAGGTTAGGCTGAGGGCGAAGGCCGCCAGCACGAACAGGCTGGCGAGGCCCAGGGCGCCCAGGGCGGCGGCGGCCATGTCCACATTGGAGTCCGAGACGGCGGCGGCCATCAGCGCTGTTCCCCCGGTGACCGCCGCGAGGGTCAGGGCGACGGCCCATGCCACTTAGGGGGCCGCGGTCAGCCAGCCGGTGAGGCTCATATCATGCAGGCGCTTGGAGGACAGGCAGACCCAGACATAGATGGACAGCAGGTGCGCCAGCGTCCCGATCAGCGGGATGGCGCCGATGACCATGTTGCCGACCATTAGCAGGCCGACGCCGATGCCGAAGTCCCTGCGGCCGATCCGGCCGTCGGCCGACAGGAAAAGCGACTTCCAGTCCATCATCGTTCCCCCGCCCGCCTAGTGATGACTCTCCCCGACCGCTGCGGCAAGGGGGACACGGTCGGCGGTCAATGTTGCAAATATACAACATTCGCTCTTGCGCGCGTATCTGGATACCTTAACTGAGGGGCCGGTCGTTTCCCCGCAACAGAAGGTCAGCCCTTGGCTCAGGATCCCTACCAGGAGCTCGGCGTCGCGCGCAGCGCGAGCGCCGACGAGATCCGGCGCGCCTTCCGCAAGCTGGCCAAGGCGCACCACCCCGATCAGCACCCCGGCGACAAGGCGTCGGAGGAGCGGTTCAAGCGCATCACCGCCGCCTTCGACATCGTCGGCGACGAGGAAAAACGCAAGAAGTTCGATGCGGGCCAGATCGACGCCGACGGGCACGAGGTCCACCGCGGGTTCCGCGGCCAGCCTGGGGCGGGGCCTGGCGGCTTTTCCGCCGACTTCGAGGGGGTCGACCTCAACGACATCCTTGGCGAGATGTTCGGGCGCGGCGGCCCGGGGAGCCAGGGGCGGGGCGGCGGCTTCGGCGGTTTCTCGGCCAAGGGCTCGGACGTGCGCGCGCGGCTGGACATCGACATCGAGGAGGCGGTGAAGGGCGGCAAGAAGCGTATCGCCTTCTCGGACGGCCGCACCATCGACGTCACCATCCCCAAGGGGGCGGAGGAGGGTCAGGTCCTGCGACTCAAGGGCCAGGGCGCCCCGGGCCGGGCGGGCGCGGGAGACGCCCTGATCGAGCTGGCCCTCAAGCCCCACCCCATCTATCGCCGCGAAGGCGCCGCCCTGGTCATGGACCTGCCGGTGTCGATCCCCGACGCCGTGCTCGGCGCCAAGGTCCAGGCGCCCACCCCCGACGGCCCGGTGACGCTGACGGTGCCCAAGGGCTCAAGCTCCGGCGCCACCCTGCGCCTGAAGGGCCGCGGGCTCTACGAGCAGGGACGGCGCGGCGACCTGATGGCCCGGCTGATGCTGGCGCTGCCCGACGAGCCCGATCCGGAGCTCGAGGCGTTCGCCGAGACCTGGCGCCGCGACCGGCCCTACAGTCCCCGGCGCAGGACATAATGGCCGATGGCGCGTTAGTGTCGGCGTTCAGCCGCTATTCAGCCCGCGGCCGATAGGCTGCCCTCATGAAACGCGTTGTCGCCTTCATCGTCGCTGCCGGACTGCTCGCCAGCGCCGCCCCCGGGGCGGCCCTGGCGCAGTCCTGGCGGGACGACCCCTACGAGGGCCGTCAGCAGGACACGGCGCGCGCCGCGGTGGAGGAACGCCGCGTCATACCGCTCGAGCGGATCATCGAGCAGATCAACCGTCGCACCCCCGGGCAGCTCCTCGGCGCCGGCGCCCCCTTCGTGCAGGACGGACGCATGATCTACCGGATCCTGTGGGACTCTCGGGGCAGGCAGATCGAATACATCGTCGACGCCCGCTCCGGCGCCATCCTGGCCGTGAAAGGAAACTGACCGACCATGCGAATCCTGCTCGTGGAAGACGATCCGGACCTGTCGCGCCAGCTGAAGCTGGCCCTGGATGACGCCGGCTATGCGGTGGACCACGCCGCCGACGGCGAGGAAGGCCACTACCTCGGCGAGAGCGAGCCGTATGACGCCATCATTCTGGACCTCGGCCTGCCCAAGATCGACGGGGTGTCGGTGCTCGAGAAATGGCGTCGCGGGTCGGTGGGCACCCCGGTGCTGATCCTCACCGCCCGCGGGGCGTGGAGCGAGAAGGTCGCCGGCTTCGACGCGGGGGCGGACGACTATCTCACCAAACCGTTCCATACCGAGGAGCTGCTCGCCCGCCTGCGCGCCCTGGTGCGCCGCGCCGCCGGCCATTCGGCGCCCAACCTGACCTGCGGCGGCCTCAGGCTCGATCCGCGCGCCGCCCGCGCCTCGGTCAACGGCGAGCCCCTGCGGCTCACGTCGCTGGAATACCGGCTGCTGCACTACCTGATGCTGCACCAGGGACGGGTCATCAACCGGACGGAACTGGTGGAACACCTCTACGACCAGGACTTCGACCGCGACAGCAACACCATCGAGGTCTTCGTCGGCCGGTTGCGCAAGAAGATCGGGTCTGACCGGATCGAGACCGTTCGCGGCCTGGGCTATCGGCTTGTCCCCGCCGAAGGCGAGGCGGTCGAGGCGTGAGCCTGAGCGGCCTGGCGGCCCTGCGCCTGGGGCGTCCATCCCTTGTCCGCCGGCTGATCTGGCTGGCCCTGGGCTGGAGCCTGCTGGTGCTCCTGGGCGCCGGCCTGGCCCTCACCGCCTTCTTCCGCAACGCCTCGCTCGATCGCTTCGACCGCGACCTCTACGAGGTTACCCAGGGCCTCTACGCCGGCGCCACGGTGGAGGAGGGCGAGGTGGTCGCCCCGGCCCTCACAGACGCGCGCGCGCTGCGGGTGTATTCCGGGCGTTACTGGCAGATCGCCGAGGTGCTGCCGTCCGGCCGGCTGCGCGCCCTGGTGCGGTCGCGGTCGCTGTGGGACACGGTGCTGGACGGCCCGCCTGACGGGACGACGCGGCTCGTGACCGGGTCCACCGTCTACTACGACGAGGCCGGCCCGCTCAGCGCGCCCCTGCGCGGCGTCGCCCGCACGGTGCGCCTGCTCGGCCGCACCCAACCCGTGGTGATCATGGCGGCGGAGGATCGCTCGCCGCTGGACCGCGACGCCCGCCGGTTCGCCGTCACCACCTCCATCGCCCTGGTGCTGCTGGGCGCGGGCCTGCTCGCCGCCATCATCGTCCAGGTCCGCGTCGGCCTGCGCCCCCTGTTCGCCCTGAGCCGGGAGGTCGCCGACATCCGCAACGGCCGGGCCGAGCGCCTGGCCGGCGAGTATCCCACCGAGCTTGAGCCCCTGGCGGTGGAGTTGAACGGCCTGCTCGCCCACAACCAGGATGTCGTCGAGCGCCAGCGCACCCATGTGGGCAACCTGGCCCACGCCCTGAAGACGCCCCTGTCGGTGATGCTGACCGAGGCCTCGCGCACCCCGGGGCCCCTGGCCGCCGTGGTCACCCGCCAGGCCGAGACCATGAAGCATCAGGTCGACCACCACCTGCGCCGCGCCCGCGCCGCCGCCCGCTCGCAGGGGCCGGGCGAGCGGACCCCCGTGGCCGAGGTCCTGGACGAGCTGGGCCGCACCCTGGAGCGCATCTTCCGCGGCGAAGGGGTGGTGATCGACTGGGATTGCCCCGACGACCTGTTCTTCAACGGGGAACGCCAGGACCTGCTGGAGATCGCCGGCAACGTCATGGAGAACGCCTGCAAGTGGAGCCGGGGGCGGGTGCGCGTCGTCGCCGGAGCCCAGGGCCCCGCCCGGCTGCTGCTGTCGGTGGAGGACAACGGCCCGGGCCTGCCCGCCGACGGCCGCGACGAGGTGCTCAAGCGCGGCGCGCGGCTGGACGAGTCCGCTCCCGGCTCTGGCCTTGGCCTGTCCATCGTCGACGAACTGGCCCGCGCCTACGGCGGCCAGGTCCGGCTGGACGCCAGTCCGCTTGGCGGACTGAAGGTTGATATCGCCCTGCCGCGCGTGGAGTCCTGAGCCCCGACCCGGACGCTCCCGGCGGTCTTCGCGGAACGTTAACTTGCATTGACCACATTGGCCGGGTCCCAGGCGAAGCCCGGAAAAGGGCCGATGACAGATCGATTGACCAGTAACCTGCATGTCCTGCGTGCTCTGATCGAGCAGGCGCCGGACAACGCCGTTCGCGATCTGGAGTCCGCCCTCGGCGGCGACATGGCCGGGGAAGCCCTGGCGGGCGTGCGCGCCATGATCGACGCCGAGGTGGCCGATCGGCGCGCCCGCGACACGGTCCTGGCTCCGCTCAAGCCCATGTTCGGACCGCGCGCCGACGGGGTCGACCAGCTGACCTTCCCCCGCGGCGCCCTCGGCGGCCTGTGGCGGGCGGCGCGCCTCGCCTTCCCGGCCCAGACGGAGGCCGCCGCCGTCCTCGCCATGCGTCGGGCGGAAGAGGGCGTCTTTCCCCAGGTCTATGACGACCTCTGCCTGCTTTGCGCCGAGGCGATCCGCACCCGCGTCGGTGAGTCCTTCGCCGCCCTGTCCGCCCAGCTGAACGCCGCCGCCCCGGGGGGCGCCGAGCAGCTGGCCGCCTGCCTGGAGCTGTCTGGCGTGGCGCGCCGGGCCCTCGCCCGCCTGCCCGAATGGCTGAGCAGGATCACCGAGGAGCGGGCGGCCACCATCCGGCTGGCGTACAAGGACGCTGTCGCCATCGCTCCCGACGGCGGGCCGCGCCTGTTCGAGATCCTGTTCGCCAACCTGGCCGAGCCCTGGACGATCCTGCGGCTGATCTCGGCGGTCATGGTGCGGCCGGTGGACAACTATGTGTCGGCCTCGGAGCTGGCCGTCTTCGGCGAACGCATCCTGGCCGATATCGAGGGCCGCCTGGGGGCGGTGCGCGCCTTTGATCTGGAGCTGGGTCATGCGGGTGGAGAGGCCATGGGGGCCGACATCCGCATCATCGGCGCCGAGATCGATGAGTTCGAGCAGGCGCTGAACCTCGGCCGCGAAGGGCCCTGGGGCGCACGCCTGACCCGCGTCAAGGCGGCCCTGGCCAAGGCGGTGGAGGGGCATCTGCGCAAGGCCGACGATGTCGTCGCCGCCGCCCTGCCCATGGCCCCTTACCGCATCGGCGGGCGCATCATCCGCCAGGCCCCGCGCCTCGACGCCGCGCCGGACGAGCGGCTGCTGCGCCGCGCCACCGCGATGCTCACCCTGATCGACCGCGTGCGGGGCGCGGCGGTGAACGGCGGCTACAACAGCCTTCGCCTGAAGGCGGTGGAGGAGATCGAGAATCGCCTCGGCGCCTACGTCGAGGACCTGCTCGACACCATCCATCGAGGGGAGGGCGAGGAGATCGCCGTGGCGCGTCTCTATCTGGACGTCGCCGCGGACATGACCGGCCGCATCCGCGACGACAAGGCCGCCCAGATCGTCCGCCGCCGCGCCGCCGTGGCCTGAGCCGCCGCCGGTCAGGACGCCCCGATGCGGCGCTCGATCCTGGGGTCGGGCAGGAACCAGATGATCGCGACCATCACATAGCAGGCGATTCCGGCCGCCGGGTAGATGAACGACGCTGCGATCCCGGCGGCGTACAGGGACAGGGAAATCTTGCCTTTCAGATCGCGCCCGATGGCCGCGGCCATCTTCGACTGCGGGCCTTCATGGCGGACAATGGCCGTGGTCAGCAGGGTGAAGGCCAGGGCCGCCATGATGAGCACGACCCCATAAGCGGCGACTGCCTGGGTCGTGTAGTGGTTCTCGCCCACCCAGGCGGTGACGAACGGCACGATCGACAGCCAGAACAGCAGATGAAGATTGGCCCACAGGATCGGACCGCTGACAGTCTCGGTGGCCTGGAACAGGTGGTGATGGTTGTTCCAGTAGATGCCGATATAGATGAAGCTCAGGGCGTAGCTGAGAAACACCGGCAACAGGGGCCGCAGGGACGCCCAGTCCCCGTGATGAGGGGCCTTCAATTCAAGCACCATGATGGTGATGATGATGGCCAGGACGCCATCGCTGAACGCTTCCAGTCTGCCCGTGCCCATGGCCGCTTCCCCCCGTGTCCTGGCAAGGCTTTCACGCGACGGGCCATGCGGCAAGGGAGCGACACTGGGCCCCTGGCGCCGGCGGCTTTAGTGGCTATGTTGCGGTCACGATTGCCGGGATGCCGATGGGATTTCTGCCAAGGTCACGTACAGCCCGCCGCCGCCTCGCCGTGGTCGCCGTCGCGGCGCCGATCCTGGGCCTGGCCGTGGGCCTCAGCCTGTTCGCCATGCGCGACGCGGTCGTGTTCTTCTACGGCCCCTCGGAGGCCCACGCCCAGCATGTGCCGCCCGGACGCGAGGTGCGCATCGGCGGGCTGGTCCAGCCCGGCAGCCTGGTCAAGGACGGGGCCGGCAAGGTGGTGTTCGCCATCACCGACCAGGCGTCCACGGTGAAGGCCGTCTACCACGGCGACCTGCCCGACCTGTTCCGCGAGGGCCAGGGGGTGGTGGCCCAGGGGTCCTTCGACCGCGCCGGCGACTTCCAGGCCAACACGGTGCTGGCCAAGCATGACGAACGCTACATGCCGCGCGAGGTGGTCAAGGCCCTGAAGGCCTCCGGCGAGTGGCAGCGAGGCGAGTCGCAGTGATCGTCGAGATCGGCGCCTTCGCCCTGATCCTCGCCCTGTGCCTGTCGGTGGCCCAGACCCTGCTGTCCGCCGCCGGGCGTATCCGCCGCTCTTCGGTCCTGCAGGGGGCGGGGGAGGGCGCGGCCGCGGGCGCGTTCATCGCCGTGCTGATCGCCTTCTTCGCCCTGATGCACGCCTTCGTGGTGTCGGACTTCTCGGTGGCCAATGTCGTCGCCAATTCGCACACGGCCAAGCCCCTCCTCTACAAGGTCGCCGCGGTGTGGGGCAGCCACGAGGGCTCCATGTTGCTATGGTGCCTGGCCCTGACCGGCTTCGGCGCCGTGGTCGCCCTGACCGGGCGGCGGATCCCGGCGACCCTGCGCGCCGGCGTGGTGGCGACCCAGGGGGCGCTGGGCGTCCTGTTCCTGGCCTATACGGTGTTCGCCTCCAGCCCGTTCGTGCGCCTGGTCGAGGCGCCGGTGGAGGGCCGCTCGCTCAACCCGGTCCTGCAGGACCCGGCCCTGGCGATCCACCCGCCCTTCCTCTACGCGGGCTATGTCGGCTTCTCGGTGGTCTTCTCCTTCGCCGTGGCCGCTCTGATCGACGGCCGGGTGGACGCGGCATGGGCCCGCTGGGTGCGCCCCTGGACCCTGGCGGCCTGGAGCCTGCTGACAATCGGCATCACCTTGGGCGCCTTCTGGGCCTATTACGAGCTCGGCTGGGGCGGCTGGTGGTTCTGGGATCCGGTGGAGAACGCCAGCTTCATGCCCTGGCTGGTGGGCACGGCGCTGCTGCACTCGGCGATCGTCACCGAGAAGCGCGGGGCCCTGGCCGGCTGGACGGTGTTCCTCGCCCTGTGCGCCTTCACCTTCGCCATGCTGGGCGCCTTCCTGGTGCGCTCGGGGGTGCTGACCTCCGTGCACGCCTTCGCCATCGATCCGACGCGGGGGGTATTGCTGCTCAGCATCCTGGGCTCGGCCTCGGGGGCGGGATTCCTCCTGTTCGCCTGGCGCGCGCCGAAGTTCCGCAGCGGCGGCGTGTTCGCGCCGGTGAGCCGGGAATCGGCCCTGGTGCTCAACAACCTGCTGCTGTCCGCGGCCACGGCCACCGTGCTCTTGGGCACCCTCTATCCGTTGATCCGCGAAGCGATCAGCGGCCAGTCGATCTCGGTGGGCCCCCC
The DNA here is from genome assembly GCA_965279095.1 of Caulobacteraceae bacterium. GTDB lineage: Bacteria > Pseudomonadota > Alphaproteobacteria > Caulobacterales > Caulobacteraceae > CBDIHH01. The sequence continues at coordinate 74,362 of CBDIHH010000007.1, read as the reverse complement.
CTTCTTCAACCTCACCTTCGCCCCCCTGATGGCGGTGACCTTCCTGGTCCTGCCCGCCGGCCCTCTGCTGGCCTGGAAGCGGGGGGACGCCCTGGGCGTGCTCCAGCGCCTGTGGGCCGTCGCCCTGGTCGCGTTCCTGGCCGGCGTGGCGGTGCTACTCCTGGTCGAGCCGCGCAAGGCCGTCCCGGTGATCGGCATGGCCCTGGGGACCTGGCTCATCCTCGGCGCCCTGGCCGAGGTGGCCGAGCGGGTCCGGCTGGGCCGGGCGCCGGGCGCGGAGGTGCTGCGGCGCCTGCGCGGTCTGCCGCGCGGAGCCTGGGGGACCACCATCGCCCACATGGGCCTGGGCGTCTTCGCCCTGGGCGCCTGTTTCGAGACGGCGTGGAAGGTCGAGGCGTCGCAGGCCATGGCCCCCGGCGAGCGCATGGCGGTGGGGGAATACAGCCTGCGCCTGGACGCGGTGGACGCGGTGCAGGGCCCCAACTTCAGCGCCGACCGCGCCCGCATCGTCGCCACCCGCGCCGGGGAACCCGTCTGCCAGGCCGGCCCCGAGCGCCGGCTCTATCCCGCCGGCGGCCAGACCACCTCGGAGGTGGCCATCTGCATGGTCGGCCTGTCGGACCTGTATCTGGTGCTGGGCGAGCGCCGCGACCGGGCCGCGGGCGCCGGGGCGTGGGTGGTTCGCGCCTACTGGAACCCCTATGCGCGGCTGATCTTCCTGGGTCCGCTGTTGATGGCCATCGGCGGCTTTGTCTCGTTGTCGGACCGCCGCCTCCGCTTCGCCCTGCCGCGTCGCGCGCCCGCCGGGGCGGGGCCCGCCCCCGAGCCTGCCGAGTGAGGCGTCCGGCCCTGCTGGCGGCCCTGGCGGCGGCGATGTGCCTGGCCGCCGCCTCCGATCCCGCCGAACGCCTGCCCGACCCCGCCCAGGAGGCCCGCGCCCGCGACCTCTTCCGGACCCTGCGCTGCGTGGTCTGCCAGAACGAGTCCATCGACGACTCCGACGCCGAACTGGCCGGCGACCTGCGCCGCATCGTCCGACGCCAGGTGTCGGCGGGCCGCAGCGACGACCAGATCCGTCAGTTCCTGGTGGCGCGATACGGCCAGTTCATCCTGCTCAAGCCGCCGTTTTCCCCAGGCAACGCCCTGCTGTGGCTGGCGCCGTTGATGATCGTCCTGGGCGGCGGCGGGCTTCTGGTCTGGCAGGCGCGCAAGGGCGGCGCCGAGACCCCATCGCTGACGGCCGACGAGGAGCGGCGCGTGGCCGCGCTCATGGCCACGGTTCCGCCGCATAGCAGTCTCAACAACGAGCGGACGTCCGACCAGAAGACCAGTTGAGACATTGGCGCCGGCGGTCCGGCTCCCTAGGTTGGGGACCGGTCCTGGCGCTATCCCAGACCTAGAACGAGGTTAGAGCAGATATGGCCGTCAAGAAGTCCGGGTTCATCGTAGGCGTCGTGGCCGGCGCCGGTGTCGCCGCCGCCGCCCTGGCCGGGGTCGGCGTGCGACTGCCCGCCGCCAACGCCGAGCAGGGTCAGCTCATCCGCGCCTCGACCGTGCCCATCTTCGCCCCGCCGCCCGGCGCGCCGCTGTCGTTCTCCGACATCTTCGACCGGGTGTCCCCCGCCGTGGTGTCCATTGACGTGACCTCCAAGGTGGTGCGCGATCCGCGCGCGGCCGTGCGCATCCCGGGCCTGCCCTTCGACATCGTGCCCAAGGGCGGCAAGGGCCAGGACGGCGAGGACGGCGACCCGTCCGAGGAACAGGGCTCGGCCATGTCCTCCGGCTCGGGATTCTTCATCTCCGCCGATGGCTACATCGTCACCAACAACCACGTCGTCGAGAACGCCACCGAGATCAAGGTCGTCCTCAAGGACGAGCGCGAGCTCGTCGGCCGGGTGGTCGGCCGCGACGAGGCCACCGACCTGGCGGTGATCAAGGTCGAGGGCAAGGGCTTCCCCTATGTCGACTTCGAGAACTCGGCCAAGCCGCGGGTCGGCGACTGGGTGATCGCCGTGGGCAATCCCTTCGGCCTGGGCGGCACCGCCACGGCGGGCATCATCTCGGCCTATGGCCGCGATATCGGCGAGACCTTTGTCGACTACATCCAGATCGACGCCTCGATCAATCGCGGCAACTCCGGCGGCCCGACCTTCGACATCTACGGACGGGTCATCGGGGTCAATACGGCGATCTTCTCGCCCTCCGGCGGTTCGGTGGGCATCGGCTTCGCCATCCCCTCCGACGTGGCCGACACGGTCACCAAGCAGCTGATCGCCGGCGGCAAGGTGACCCGCGGCTACCTTGGCGCCACCATCCAGAACGTCACCCCCGAAATCGCCGAGAGCATGGGCATGGCCGGCCGCAAGGGCGCGCTGGTCGCCGAACTGGTCCCGGGCGGGCCGGCGGCGAAATCGGGCCTGCAATCGGGCGATGTCGTGGTCAGCGTCAATGGCGTCAAGGTCGGCAACGCCTCGGAACTGACCCGTCAGGTGGCCAGCTCCCGGTCCGGCGACAACCTGCGGATCGAGGTCATCCGCGACGGCAAGCCGCGCACCATCGACGTCAAGTCGGGCGTGCGGCCCTCCGAGCGCGAGCTGACCCGCGGCGCCAACGACAATGACGCCCCCGGCGGCCCGGCGACGCCCAAGGCCCCCGCCCCCGCCAAGCCCTCGGTGCTGGGCCTCGGCCTGGCCCCCCTCGATGAGGCGGGACATCGCCGCTACAGCATCCCGGGCGATGTCCGGGGTGCGGTGATCGAGTCCCTGGCCCCGGGGTCCGACGCCGCCAAGAAGGGCGTGAAGCCCGGGGATGTCGTCGTCCGCGCCAACGAGCGCCCGGTGGCGGGCCCCAGCGATGTGGTCGCCGCGGTGGACGCCGCCAAGCGCGCGGGCCGTCCCAGCGTGCTGGTGTTCATCTATCGCGACGGCCGCCAGCTGGGCGTGCCCATCAAGATAGAGCCCTAGGATCACCGCCCGCCCTTCCCCCCTGGTGGGGGAAGGGCTAAGCGCTGGGGCATGTCCGATGCGCCCCTTGCGACGCGGCTGAACCCCTGCGGCCCTGTCGTCGACAAGGCGGCGGCGGCGCACAGCCGACAGATCCTGAGCCAGGCCGCGGCCAAGGCCGGCTGGACCGAGGCGTTCGAGGCCGCCTGGCCGGCCCTGGCGCCCGTCTTCGCCGCCTCGGCCTATCTGGAGGGCCTGGCGCGCAAGGCGCCCGACCGGCTCGCCGCCATCCTCACCGAGGGTCCGGGCGAGCGCCTGCAGGGCATTCTCGCGCGCACCCGGGGGGTGGAGGACGACGAGGCGGACCTCGACGCCGCGCGACGGACGCTGCGTCTGCTCAAGGGAGATGTGCACCTCCTCACCGCCCTGGCGGATCTGGGCGGGGTCTGGGATCTGGACGCGGTCACCGGCGCGATCACCGGCTTCGCCGACGCCGCCGTGCGCGCGGCCCTGGCGGTGGTCGCCCGGGGCGAGATCGCCGCGGGACGCCTGCTGCCTTCGCCGGGCGCCGACCGCGGGCCCGCGCCGGGCCTGTTCGTCATCGCCATGGGCAAGCACGGCGCCCATGAGCTGAACTATTCCAGCGATATCGACATCTCGGTCTTCTACGATGGCGACCGCCTTCCCGTCGCCGAGGGGGTGGAGGCTCAGGCGGTGGCCGTGCGGCTGGCGCAGGGGGTGGCGCAACTGCTGCAGGAGCGCCGCGCCGAAGGCTATGTCTTCCGCGTCGACCTGCGCCTGCGCCCCGATCCCGCCGCCACCCCGGCCGCCGTCGGCGTCGCCGCCGCCCTGGCCTACTATGAGACCGTTGGCCAGAACTGGGAGCGGGCCGCTTTCATCAAGGCCCGGCCGATCGCCGGCGACCCCCTCGAAGGCGCGGCCTTCCTGGCCGAGATGCAGCCGTTCATCTGGCGCAAGAACCTCGACTTCGGCGCCATCGCCGACATCCATTCGATCAAGCGCCAGATCCATGTGCATAAGGTCGATGACCGCCTCGATCCGAGCGGCGCCAACCTCAAGCTCGGGCGCGGGGGCATCCGTGAGGTGGAATTCTACGTCCAGACCCAGCAGCTGATCCTGGGCGGTCGCAACCCCGCCCTGCGCTCGTCGCGGACCGTCGACGCCCTGGCGGCCCTGGCCGCCGCCGGCCATGTGGAGGCCAAGACCGCCGACGCCCTCACCGCCGACTACGCCGCCCTGCGCGCCCTGGAGCACCGGGTGCAGATGATCGCCGACGAGCAGACCCACAAGCTGCCCGAGGCCGAGGCGGCCCGCCGCCGGGTGGCGGCCCTGTGGGGCTATGGCGACCTGCGCCGCTTCGACGCCGCCGTCCGCCGCATCCTGATCCGGGTCAACACCGCCTATGGGCGCCTGTTCAGCGAGGACGAGGCCCTGTCGTCGCGCTTCGGCAGCCTGGTCTTCACCGGGGTCGAGGACGATCCCGAGACCCTCGCGACCCTGGCGCGGATGGGGTTCTCCAATCCCCCGCGGATCGCCGAGACCATCCGCGGCTGGCATCATGGACGCATCGGGCCCACCCGCACCCAGCGCGGCCGCGAACTGTTCACCCGTCTGGCGCCGAGGCTGCTCGACGCGGCCCAGGCCACTGGGGCCCCGGACGACGCCTTCAACCGCTTCGCCGACTTCTTCGCGGGGCTTACCTCCGGCGTGCAGATGCAGGCCCTGTTCCTGGCCCAGCCCAAGCTGTTCGACCTCATCGTCGCGGTGATGGCCTTTGCGCCGCAACTGGCCGCGACCTTGGCGCGCCGGCCCGCGGCCATGGACGCCATGTTGGACCACGGCTTCTTCGGCCCGCTGACCCAGGGGGACGCCCAGGCGGTCGAGCAGGCCGCCGCGGCCGCCGGCGGCTATGAGCCGGCCATGGACGCCGTGCGCCGGGTCCACCGGGAGCAGGCCTTCCGCATCGGCGTGCAGGTGATGTCGGGATCGGTCAGCGCGGCCCAGGCGGGGGCGGGGTTCGCCGAGCTGGCCGACGCCTGCATTCGCGCCCTGGCCCCCGTGGCCCTGGCCGAGGCCGAGCGCCTGGGCGGCGCCTTTCCCGGCGACGTGGCCGTGGTGGCCCTGGGCAAGGCGGGCTCGCGGGAGATGACCGGGCGGTCGGACCTGGACCTGATGACCCTCTATCGCGCCCACGCCCCCGGGGCGATGTCGGAGGGGCGCGGCTGGGCTGCGGAGACCTTCTACGGGCGCTTCACCCAACGACTGGTGACCACCCTGTCGGCGCCCACCGCCGAAGGACCGCTCTACGAGGTCGACCTGCAGCTGCGGCCGTCCGGCGCGGCCGGACCCGTGGCCGTCAGCCTGGGCGCCTTCGAGGGCTACTACGCCGACGAGGCCGAGACCTGGGAGATGCTCGCCCTGACCCGGGCGCGGGTGGTGTGGTCCAGCTCCGACGCCTTCGCCGCCGTCACCGCCCAGGCCATCGAGACGGAGCTGCGCCGCCCGCGCGACGCCGTCCAGGCGGCGCGGGACGTGCGCGAGATGCGCGCCCTGATGGCGCGCGAGCGGCCCCCCAGCGGGGTCTGGGACCTCAAGCTCGCGCCGGGGGGCATGGTCGATATCGAGTTCGCCGCCCAGTATCTGCAGATCGTCCACGCCGCGAGCGGCGGGCCGCTGGAGCCTAACACTGCCGCCGCCCTGACCGCCCTGCGCGAGGCGGGCATCGCCTCGCCGAAGGCCGCCGACGCCCTGCTCGGCGCCTGGACCCTGCAGCAGGACCTGTCGCAACTGTTGAAGATCGCCCTGGCCGACGACGCGGATCCCGTGGCCGAACCGGAACCCCTGAGGCGGCTGCTCGCCAAGGCCGGCGGCGCCCGGGACTTCCGCGCCCTGCAATCGGCCCTGAAGACGGCCCGCGCCGGGGTGCGTGCGGCGTTCGACTCGATTGTCGCGACGGAATAGGGCGCCGCCGCCGTTCAAGGCTATGGACGGCGCCAGAGCCGTCGCCCCAGGAGCCCCCGATGAAATCCCTAGTCCTAGCGGCCGGCCTGCTCGGCCTGACCGCCACCGCCGCCTACGCCCAGGCGCCCGCCGCGGCCCCCGCCGCCGCGCGCGCCGAACGTCCCAAGGTGGACGCCAACGGCGATGGCCGGGTCACCCTCGCCGAGTTCCAGGCGCGGGCGGCCAAGCGCTTCGCCCGACTCGACGCCAACAACGACGGCCGCATCTCCAAGGACGAGATGGCCGTGCGCGGCATGCGCGGCCCCGGCGGCCCCGAGGGCGCGCCGCCTCCGCCCCCCGGCGCCCCTCATCCGGGTCCCGGCGGCATGGGCCCCAATGGCATGGGCCCCAATGGCATGGGCCCCAATGGCATGGGCAAAGGCGGCATGGGCAAAGGCCCGATGCGTGGCCACATGCGCGACATGGCCTTCAGCCGCATGGACCTGAACGACGACGGCGTCGTCTCGCGCGAGGAGTCCGAGCGCGCGGCGAAGCGGCTGTTCGTCTTCCTCGATCTGAACGAGGATGGCGTGCTGTCCGGCAAGGAGATGCCCATGCGCGGCATGGTTGGGCGCGGCATGGGCGTTCCCGGGCCGAAATAGGATGATCAGGCGGGCTGGGGGGCCCATCCTCGCACCACGAAAGGCGCCGATTGCACACCGGCATCGACCCGGACGAGCTGCTGGTCAGGCAGGTGGCGCGCGGCGACGCCGGCGCCATGGCGCGGCTCGTGTCGGCGAAGCTGCCGCGCATGCTGGCGCTCGCCCGGCGGATGCTCGGCGATGCGGCCGAGGCGGACGATGTCGCCCAGGAGGTGTTCCTGCGCGTCTGGCAGGGGGCGGGCCGATGGAAGAGCGGCGCGGCCCGCTTCGACACCTGGATGCACCGGGTGGCGCTGAACCTCTGCTACGACCGTCTGCGCCGGCGGGTCCCGGTCGCCGGCGACCCGCCGGAGCAGGCCGACGAGGCGCCGGGCGCCGACCAGGGGCTGATCGCCGCGGACGTGGGCCGTCGGGTCGAGAGGGCCCTGCAGGCCCTGCCGCCCCGGCAACGCGAAGCGGTGGTGCTCTGTCACTATCAGGACCTGACCAACATCGACGCCGCAGCGCTGATGGAGGTGTCGGTGGATGCGCTCGAAAGCCTCCTGGCCCGCGGCCGGCGGGGCCTGCGAGATCAGCTGAAGGACCTGGCGCCATGAGGAGCCCGCGATGACCCCCGAAAGGTTCGACGCCCTGGTCGCCGCCTATGGCGCCGCCGCGCATCGATGGCCTGAAGCCGAACGGGCGCAGGCGCAGGCCTTTGTCCTGGCCCATCCGGACCTGGCCGAGCCGGCGCTGGCCGCCGGCCGGTCCCTGGACGACATCCTCGGCGCCTATGCGGCGCCGCCCTCGGCAGGCCTGGCCGCGCGTATTCTGGCGGCGCGCCCCGCGGCCAACGACTGGCGGCGCTGGGGTGCGGGGCTGGGGGCGGGACTGGCGGCGGCCTGCGCGGCGGGGGTGGTGTTCGGCATCCAGGTGTCGGAGTCGGCGGCGCGGGACGTGCGCACCGAGGCGGTCATCGCCGCTGGCCTGGGCGCGGACCCGACGACCACGACCGAACTTGTCCAGGAAGAGGAACAGGGCTGATGGGCGGCAGGCTGAAGCTTGTACTGGTGGCGTCGCTGGTCCTCAATGTCTTCCTGGTGGGCGCGGTGGCCGGGGCGATCATTGTCCGCGGCCGGCTGGCGCAGATGGCCGCCCCCCCGCCGCCCCGGCAGCCGGCCGGGCTGATGCGAGGGCTGCAGGCCCTGGCGCCCGACGACCGCATGGCCTTCCGCCGGGCGATGCGGGACCGCGCGGCCACCGTCGAGCCGATCCTGCGCGAGGCCCGCGCCGCCCGTCTGCAGGCGGTGGACGAGTTCGCCAGGCCGACCTTTGATCGGGCCGCGGCCCTGGCCGCCCTGGCCCGGGCGCGCGAGGCCGAGGGCCGGGCCCGGGCCCAGCTGGAAGAGGGGGTCGTCGCCTTCGCCTCGGGCCTGCCCGCCGACAAGCGCGAAGCTCTGGGCCTCGCCTTGCGACGGGGCGGGCCAATGATGGGCATGGGCCGTCGCGGCGGGCCGGGCGCCCACGAGGGGCCGGGCTCCCCGCCGCCGCCGCCCCCTCCTGACTAGGCGGCGTAGGTGATGGCGCCGCGGCCCTGGCGGACCGGCAGGATGATGCTGACCAGGGTGCCCTGGCCCGGCTCGCTGTCGATCTCGAGGGCGCCGCCGTGCATCTCGGCCAGGGACTTGGTCAGGGCGAGGCCCAGGCCCGTGCCCTGCTGGGTCTTGGAGTGCTGGCTCTCCACCTGCTCGAAGGGGCGGGCCAGGCGGTCGAGATCCTCCCGCGAGATGCCGATGCCGGTGTCCTGAACCCCCAGCCGAACCCGCTCGACGCCGGCGCCGTCGCGCATCAGGCGGCCGACGATGGTCACGGCGCCCCCCCGGGGGGTGAACTTCAGGGCATTGGACAGCAGGTTCAGCAGGATCTGCTTGAGGGCGCGGTAATCCGCATCGATCTCGGGCAGGTCCGGCAGGTCGATGACCAGGCGCAGGCCGGCGGTCTCGGCGCGGTTGCGCATCAGCCGGACGGCGTCGTCGGCGACATCGCGCAGGTCGGTGGGATCGAACTTCAGGTTCATCTTCCCGGCCTCGATCTTGGACATGTCGAGGATGTCGTTGATCACCGCCAGCAGGTGCTGGCCGGAGCTGAGGATGTCCTGGGCGTATTCCTTGTAGCGGGCGTCGCCCAGGGCGCCGAACAGCTCGCCGACCATGATCTCGGAGAAGCCGTTGATGGCGTTGAGCGGGGTGCGCAGCTCATGGCTCATATTGGCCAGGAACTCGCTCTTGGCCTTGTTGGCGCCCTCGGCCCGGATCTTCTCGGCCTCATACTTGCGCGCCAGTTCGGCCAGTTGGCCCTGGCTCTTCTCCAGCCCGTCGACCGCGGCCTGCAGGGCTTCCTCGTTCTTGCGGCGGGCCTCTTCCTGATGCTTGACCGCGGTGATGTCGGCGGCGGTCATGACCACCCCGCCGTCGGCCGTGCGGCGCTCGGAAATCTGCACCCAGCGACCGTCGTTCAACTCGGCCTCGCGCTCGCCCTTGCGGCCGTCCGGCTTGGGGTGGGACTGTTTGACGGCCAGCAGGGCGATCCGCTCGACGGCCTCCCGCGAGGCGCCCGGCTTCAGCAGCCGGGGCTCCAGCGAGAAGAAGGCGCGGTAGTTGCTGTTGCACATCAGCAGGCGACCGGACCGGTCCCACAGGACGAAGGCTTCGGAGACGCTCTCGATGGCGTCGCGCAGGCGGGTCTCGGCCGACTGGGCGCGGGCCTGGGCCATGCGCTCCTCGGTGACATCCATGGCCACCCCGGTGATGCGGGTGAAGCCGCCTTCGACATCCTCGCCGAAGGCCTGGCCGCGGGCGTCGATCCAGGCTGAGCGACCATTGCGGTAGGGCACCCGGAACGAGACGTCGAAGGCGCCATGCACCGCCGCCGACGCCAGGGCCTGGCGCACCCGCTCGCGGTGGTCCGGGGCGGTGCGCTCGAGCATCTCCGCGCCGGAAACCAGGCCGCCGCCGCCCCAGCCCATGATCAGGCCGGTGACGTCGCTCATCAGGACCTTGTCGTCCTTGAGATCCCATTCCCAGATGCCGCAACGGGCCGACTCCACCGCCAGGCGGAAGCGCTCCTCGCTGGCGCGGAAGGCGTTCTGCGCCTCCACCGCCCGGCGGCTCTGGCGCATCAGCAGGATGGCCAGGCCCGCGCCGATCACCAGGGGCACCAGCAGCGCCATCAGGCTGTCGAGGAGGGCGCGGCGGGCCTCGCTGTCGGCGGCGGGGGTCTCGATGGCCGCCGCGGCGATCAGGTCGTCCCCCTGCAGGCGCCGCACCGCGATCTGCACGGGCACGCCATTGGGCAGACGGCCACGGGCCTGGGCGACGCCGTTTTCCAGCTTGAGGTCGGCCGGGCTGATCGAGAGCGCCTCCATCAGGGTGCTGGCCTGGTCGATGCCCCCCTTGCCGCGCACGGCCAGCAGCGGCCCCTCCACCGTGGCGATGGCCAGGGATTCGCCCTCGTTGGTGCGGTCCACCAGGCGGGCCGGATCGGCGGCGGCGACCACCGCCAGGCGGCGCCGGGGGCCGCCGGCGGCCTGGGCGACGTAGTAGTAGCGTCCGCCCTTGAACGACCCGGTCCAGGCGCCGTCGGACGCCTTCATCGCCTTGTCGGCGGCGGCGCGGAAATCGGCGCCGCGGGCGAGGCCGTTCAGGGCCAGGATCTCGCGGTCGTCCACCACCGCCACCGCGCTGGCGGCGCCGCGGGCGGCGGCCATGCCCACCTCGGCGGCGTCCAGGGGATCGCCGCCGTCCCGCCGGGCGACGTCTCCGGCGCCGGAGACGGCCGCGCGCAGGGTGGAGATCTCGCCGTCCGCCCGGGTGGCCAGGAGGTTGGCGCCGGCGACGGTGCTGGCGATGGCGACGTCCGCCGCCTGCGGCCGGTTTTTCAACCTTACGGCGATCAGAGCCGTATAGAGCGCCAGGCCCAAAAGGGCGCACAGGACCGCGATCCGCACCAGGGGAGGCAACGGCTGGTCCGCTCGGCGACGCCCGCGACTGCGTGGGGGCAGCGCACTCGCGCCCCCTGACTGCCGCTCTGCGTCTTTACGCGGGCGGCCCGCCACGCCGTACTCCTAAGTGATTCACCCCGCGTCTAGCTTACGCGTCGGATTCCACGCCCGAAAGCGCCTAACCGGCAATTGCGGCAATCATCCACACCGCCGTGGCCGGCCACCTATCCCCAGGTGTCCCGAACCCCGGACCGCCGCGCCACCTTAGTCGCGTTTGGATTGAAAATGGGTTCGGGGGACGGGCGCCCGAAATGGTACCCCTGGCCGAAATCCACGCCCATGGTCAGCAGGATCTGGGCGGCTTCCCGGGTCTCGATCATCTCGGCCACCGACTCGACCTTCAGGTCGCGGCAGAGGCCGGCGATGTGGCGCACGACGGAGTCCGCGCGCCCGCCGGCGGCGATGTCCTTCACATACTGGCCGTCGATCTTGACCGTGTCGACGGCGAGGGCGCGCAGGTATGACAGGGTGGCGGCGCCCGAGCCGAAGTCGTCCAGGCAGACCGGATAGCCGGCCTGACGCAGGGCCTGGATGTTGTTGTTGGCGGCCTCCAGATCGTCCAGGGCGGCGCTTTCGGTGACCTCGAAGATCAGCCGGCCCACCAGGGTCGGTCCCCCCGCCCGGGCCTTGTCGAGCAGGGCCTGCAGGAAGGCGGGTCGCATCAGGGAACGCGCGGACAGGTTAACCGCCAGATTCAGACGGCGCCCGGCGGCCTGGGTCATCTTGCGGATGACCTGTTCGGCCACGGCCATGTCGAGGTCGTGGATCAGCTCCAGTTCCTCGGCCATCTGGATCATCGAGGCGGGACTGGCGTCGTCGTCGGCCAGGCGCGACAGCACTTCGAAGTGGTGCAGTTCGCCGGTCTTCAGGCTGACGATGGGCTGGTAGGCGAGGCGGAATTCCTTGCGCGCCACCTGTTTGCTGAAGGCCTTGGCGTCGGCGTTGGTGCGCGCGAGGATCGCGCCGAAGGCGGCCCCGGCCGTTTGCGGTCCGCCCTTGATGAAGGCGTCGAGGGCGAACTTCAGGGCGCGCATTCCCTGCTCGTCCCCCGAGGGCGTAGCGCGCGACTGCAGGTCGGCGTTGGCGCCGCTGACTTCGACCGGAACGCCTGCTTTCGACGCCGCCGCGGTCAGCCGGCGTAGCAGCAGCTCAGGGGACTCCCCGCCGTTGCGCACCAGGGCGAAGCGGTCGTCGGAGATCTGGCCGGCGCTGTTTCCCCCGAAGGACTCCGAGCGCACCGCCGCGGCCACGCGGCTGCGGGCGCGATCGGCCGCCAGCGAGTCCATGGCGGCGGTGGCGGCGGCCAGGCCCTCGAATTCCAGGAAGGCGACCTCCAGGTCTATCCCCGGCGCCGCTTCTAGCAGGCCGGCCGAGGCTGCGAGGAAGTCGGCCTTGCCATGGAGCCCATGAGGGCCCCGGGCCGGCACGGCCTGGCCGACCGCCGCGCTGGCGGTCAAGGCGCAGGAGATGTTGGGGGCCAACTGGGGCAGGCGGCAGGCGGAGAAGCCCACGAACCGGCCGGCCGGCTCACCGGCCTCGTCGCACAACTGCACGCGCACCGGGCCGCGGCGGTCCGCGGCGTCCAGACCGTCGATCAACGCCCGGATCAGGTCCGCGCCGTCGGCGGTGAAAAGGGAGTCCAGACGCAGACCGCCGAGCTTGTCCTGCGGTATGCCGACGAGCTTCTGGGTAGCGCCCAGAGCAAGGACGATCCGCCCCGACGGGTCCGCCTCGACCAGCATCTCCGCGCTGGCGAAGGCGAATCCGAGATATCGGGCGGCGTTGTCGGTCACCAATAGTCGCTCCAGCAGGGAGCTGGAGTTTGACCAGTACAGATTAAGCAACCTCTACTGAGGGTGATCTAAACCAGGGCGCGGGAGGCCAGTTCGTAGACGTTTTTGGAAAGATTGGGGGCTGCGACGATTCGCTCCAGTTCCTGACGCATCAAGGCGCCCAACTGCGGACGATACCGCCGCCAGCTTCCCAAATTCTCAACAAGGCGCGCCGCGATCATCGGATTGAAGGCGTCGGTGGCCAGGATCTGGTCGGCCAGGAAGCGGTAACCAGCGCCGGACGGCTCGTGGAAGCGCGCGACATTGGCCGAGGCGAAGGTGGCCACCAGGGCCCGTAGCCGGTTGGGGTTGCGGGGGTCGAAGGCCGGATGGGCGGTGAGCCCCAGCACCCGTCCCAGCGCCGCCTCGGACGGGTCGCGCGCCTGCAGGGCGAACCACTTGTCGATGACCAGGGGCTCGTCCTTCCAGCGGGTGTAGAAGGCGGCGAGGGCCTGCTCATAGGGCTCGCCGCCGATCAGCATCAGGGCCGCGAGGCCGCCCATCTCGGCGGTCAGGTCGCCGGCGTCGTGGAAGTGCCGCCAGGCCCGGTCGGCCACCGCCGCGCCGCCGGCGGCGAGCAGGTCGATGGCGGCGTTGCGCAGGGCCCTGCGGCCGGCGTTGGCGGCGTCGGGCGAAAAGGCGCCCGCCGGGACGAACTGGTCGTGGAGGCGCTCCAGGTCTGCCCGCAGGGCCATGGCCAGGCCTCGGCGCAGGGCCTCCCGCGCGTCGTGCAGGGCCTGGGGATCAGCCGGCGCCATGGCCATCGACAGGTCGCTCTCCGAGGGCAGGCTCAGCATCAGCGCCTTGAACGCCGGCTCCGCCGCCTGGTCGGCCATGGCCCGTCCCAGGGCCTGGGCGAAGCGCGCCTCGCCGGCCTCGTCGGGGGCGCCGTTCGCCCGCGACAGGATCAGGGCCTGGGCCAGGGTCTGGCCGGCGTCCCAGCGGTTGAACAGGTCCGGGTCAGCCGCCATCAGTACATAGTGGTCGGCCGGGGCGACCTGGGCGCGCAGGCGCACCGGGGCGGAGAAGCCGCGCAGCATCGACACGATCGGCCGCCGGGCGACCCCGGTCAGGGTCACGGTGGCGCTGGCGGCGTCGAGCACCACCATCGCCTCGTCGCAGGGGGCGGCGCCGTCGACGGCGAAGCTCAGGCCGTGGCCGTCCTCGTCGAGCAGGCCCAGGCGCACGGGGATCGGCAGGGGGCGCTTGTCGGGCTGGCCGGGCGTCGGCTCGGTCGCCTGGCTCAGGCGAAGCTCAAGGGTTCCGGCCGCGGCGTCCCAGGTCTCCTCGACCGACACCTGCGGCGTGCCGGCCTGTTCATACCAGCCGAAGAAGTGGGTCAGGTCGCGGCCCGAGGCCTCCGCGAAACAGGCGATGAAGGCCTCAACCGTGGTGGCGTGCCCGTCCCAGCGATCGAAATACAGGTCCATGCCGCGGCGGAAGTCAGCCGCTCCCAGCAGGGTCTTGAGCATGCGGATGACCTCGGCCCCCTTCTCGTAGACGGTGGCCGTGTAGAAGTTGTCGATCTTCATGTAGCTCGACGGCCGCACCGGGTGGGCGAGGGGGCCGGCGTCCTCGGCGAACTGCCGGGCGCGCAGGGACTTCACGTCCTTGATCCGCTGCACCGCCTCGCCGCGCATGTCGGCGGAGAAGCTCTGGTCGCGGAAGACGGTCAGCCCCTCCTTGAGGCACAGCTGGAACCAGTCGCGGCAGGTGATGCGGTCGCCGGTCCAGTTGTGGAAATACTCGTGGGCCACCACGCTCTCGATGCGCTCGTAATTGTCGTCGGTGGCGGTGTGCTCGTCGGCCAGCAGGAGCGACGAGTTGAAGATGTTCAGCCCCTTGTTCTCCATCGCCCCGAAGTTGAAGTCGCGCACGGCCACGATCATGAACAGGTCGAGGTCGTATTCGCGGCCGAACGCCTCCTCGTCCCACCGCATCGACCGTTTGAGGGCGTCCATGGCGTAGAGGGCGCGGCCCGCCTGGCCGGGATCGACATAGATCCGCAGGTCGATGGTGCGGCCGCTCATGGTCACGAAGCTGTCGGCCAGCTCGTCGAGGGTTCCGGCCACCAGGGCGAACAGATAGGCCGGCTTGGGGAAGGGATCTTCCCACAGGGCGAAGTGGCGAACGGCCTCGCCGTCTCCCGTGGCCAGGTCGCCGCCGCCGATGCGGTTGCCGTTCGACAACAGGACCGGATAGGCGGCCTTGTCCGCCTCGACCCGAACGGTGAAGCGCGACAGCACGTCGGGCCGGTCGGGGAAGTAGGTGATCTTGCGGAAGCCCTCGGCCTCGCACTGGGTGCAGAAGCGGCCGCCGGACATGTAGAGACCCTCCAGCGCGCTGTTGCCCTGCGGGTCGATCTGCACCTCGGTCTCGAGGACGAAGGCGTCAGGGACGCCCGGGATGGTCAGGGTCTCGGGGGAGACCTGATAGTCCCCTTCGCCGAGGGCACGGCCGTCGATGGCCGCCGAGATCAGCGCCAGCCGCACCCCGTCGAGCACCAGGGGCTCATCCGGCCCGCCCTGGCGTCGCAGGGCCAGGGTGGCCTTCACGCGCGTGGCGCCCGGATGAAGGTCGAAGTCGAGACGGACCGAGTCCACGGCGAAGGCGGGGGGCCGGTAGTCGGTGAGGCGGATCGGCTGGGGAGTCTCTGTGCGCATCCGTCCTAAGTGGCGCCTCGGCCGATGCAGCGCCAGGGGCCCTATTCGGCCGCGGCGGCGGCGCGGGGTTCGGGCGCCACGGGGATCTCGTCCAGCCGCCGCAGCAGGGCGGCGGCCTCGCGGGCGATCTGCACCAGGTCATTTGGGCAATCGTCCGTGGCCTCGTCGACGAATGCCATCAGCTGTCGGACCAGAACGATCAGCTCGGGCGCCGAGGCGATCAGTCGGGCCTGGTATTCGATCTTGCGCGGGTCGCGGTCGTATTCGGCGCCGGGCACGCGCCAGCCGCCCCAGTCACCGCGGTCGGTGACCACCACGGGGAAGGTTCCGGGATAGGGATGGTGGCCGCAGTCTTCCAGGGGCTGCCATTTGTTGCGCGCCCGCAGCAGCCGCCAGGGGGGCGCCTCGGCCGCCTCCGCTTCGGTCTCCGACCGATCCTCGGGGCGAAGCTCATGGGCCAGGAAATCGCGGCCGAGGCCGACGTCATAGGTGATCCGCACGGGCTCGTCGAAGCCCTTGGCCCAGATCGGCGCGATTCGCTCGATCACCGCCCAGGCGCCGACGGACTCGACCCAGACCTTCTGGTTTCGGTGAAACTGAGCCTTGGCCATGGTCGGACGCCGCTTTGGATCTGGCGACCAGGATGACCGGCATTGATTGACAGGGGGTCAATCGACCCGGCGCGGGCCGTTCAGGCGTTCAGCGGGGGCCGGGACAAGGACAGATCAACGCCCAGCAGACCGCTGTAAAGGGCGTTCTGATCCTCGAAGATGCGTTTCCAGCTGTGTCGCTCCTCGGCGCGGCGGCGGGCGTTGAGCGACAACTCACCCAGGTCGCGGGCGAACAGGGCCTCGATGGCCTCGGCCATGCCAGCGGGGGTGGCGTGGGCGGCGCGCTGGCCCACCGTCTCGTCGATCAGTTCGGAGATGCCGCCGATCGAGGGCCCCACCACCGGCACCCCCGCGGCCATGGCCTCCAGCACGATCAGGCCGAAGGGCTCCTGGTCGTTGGCGTGGACGAAGGCGTCGCTGCTGGCCAGGAGCCGCGCCAGGTCCTTGGGGTCGCGGACATAGTCCAGGCTGATCAGTTGCGGATGGGGCTTCAGGTCCTTGCCGGCGCCGACCATCAGCAGGCGGTAGTCGTCGCCGAGCAAGGCCGTGGCTTCCACCAGGGTCTCGAGGTTCTTTTCCCGGGCGGGGCGGCCGGCGAACACCAGCAGGCGGGTCCGCGCCGACAGGCCGAGCCCCTGCCGCACCGCATCCCGGTCGGCCCGCGAGGGATGGAAGGTGTCGATATCGACCCCCAGCGGCTGGATGGCCACGCGCTTGACCCCCGCCTCGTCCAGGCGTTGGGCGATGTGCTGGCTGGGCGCGACGACCATGTCGAAGCGGCTGAAGAAGGCCGCCCATCGCTTCTGCGCGGGGGCGGCCGCCCATTCGCCGAAGTGCAGGGCGGCGAGGGCGGCGGGATCGGAGTGGCAGAAGCCCACCGTGGCGGCGCCGACCAGGGCCGCGGCGTCCAGCCCGGCGTGGCCGGGCACATAGGGGTCGCCGACCTCGACCAGGTCGGGCTTCAGATGGGCGATGATCCGCGTCCATTTGCGCAGGGAGGTCGGGCAGCGGTAGCCGTCGCCGAAGGGAATCGCCGGGGCCGAGATGGTGACGACCCCGTCGGCGCGGGTGCGGGTGGTCCGGCCGGGCACCACCAGGGTATGGCGCAGCCCGGGCCGCTCGCGGGCCAGCCAGGCCTTCTTGGCCATCAGGTAGCGTTTGACCCCGCCGCTCTTGGGCGCGAACAGCATGGTGGTGTCGAGCAGGTGCGGCGTCGAGATCGCGGGCGCGGACAGTCCGGTGAATAGGCTCGGCCCGAGCGAATTCAGCTCCGAGCGGGTGAGTTCACCGATATCGAGCACGCAGTTTCTCCAGCCGTTTCTCGTCGGCGCGATCATCGGGCAATGGCCCAACGCAAGCAAGCCCAGTCCGGATGCGGAGGATTCCCCCCATGGCTGGTCACAAATAGCGCGCCGGCGGTTGCCGATGAGGCGCCCGCTGCCGATCAGCGCTCAAGGGAAAGACTCGCCTAATGGTTGCTTGCCAAACCGGGGAAGCTTCGCCGTAGTGGAGATACAAGGTTAACGCGAATTAACCCAGCCCGGGTTCTGGCTTTGAGCGAGTCCGACGACATGCCCAGGCGGGAGCCTGCCGTAGAGCAGAGATGGCCTTCCGGGCTCATCCTGGGGCTTGTCGCGGTCGTTATTCTCTTGGTGATCGTCGCCGCCCTGCTGGCCGAGCGCTACCGATTCTGGCCGTATCGGCCCGCCGAGGCGGCCCTGACGGCCAACTGCCCCCGCCCCGACCCCGCCGGCCGCCCGCCCGATTTCGGCGACCAGCAACGCCAGGTGCGCCAGCTGCGCCAGCAGGGCTTCCGCGGCGACTTCTTCGCCCAGCTCGAGCTCGCCCGCCGCTACGAGGGCGTGCGCGACACCGATCGCAATCTGCGCGACCCGGTGGAGTCGGCCGTCTGGTACGCCCTCGGCCTCACCAACCCGTCCGGCTATGCGCCGGCCGACAATGTGCCCGGTCCGGCCCGACGTCGCGACGAGCCGGTGGGCTCGCTCTACGACCGCTGCCGCGGCTATGAGCGCGCGGGGGCCTCCGCATCGCTGGACCGGCTGTGGGCGCAGATGTCGTCCGAGGAGCAGCAGGCGGTGCGCCAGCGCGTCACCTACGTGCTCTACAGCCAGGGCGGGGCGGGGCTGCGAATCCTGGCCCGCGTCACCGCTTCCGGCGCCGGCCCCTATGGCGAGCCGATCGCCACGGGCGACACCTTCGACGAGGACGCCCCCTACGCCCTGCCTGTGGAGCTGTTCCCCCGCAACGACGTGGACGCCTACCTCTACAGCTACCTGGCGGCCCAGTCCGGCGACGTCGGCGGCTATGTCATGCTGAAGGACATCGACCGGGTGGCGGGCGCCCCCTATGGCGACTTCACCCAGGCCAAGGCCAATCGCTGGGTCCCCCCGTTCGAATTCTATCCTCCCGAGGCGCCGGCCTCCGGCGTGCCCCACTCCGACGAGAGCCGGCTGGACTCCGAGGCCGACGAGGCGGCCCTGTCGCGCCTGGACGAGCTGCCGTTCGTCCATGTCGGCAGGGCGCTGGCCTATCTGCAGGTGGTCCCGCAGGCGGTGGTCTATGCGAAGGACCTGGGGCCGCAGGACGCGCGCGCGTTCCAGGCGATGCTCGGCCGGCCCCAGACCGGGCGGCTCACGCCCCTGGAGCGGGTCCGCGCCATCCAGTACGCGGCCGTCAACGGTTCGGCCAAGGCGCAGCTGGTGCTGGCGGTGATGTATTCCGAGGGCGTCGGCGTGCGCACCGACTACGCCCGCGCCTACCACTGGTATCAGCAGGCCGATCGCCAGGGCTCGGGGGAGGCCAAGTTCGCCATCGCCAACTACTTCTCCCTGGGGGTGGCCGGGGTGGCGGACCAGGACAAGGCGCGGGCCGTCGTCTATCGCCTCGATTCGGCCCTGGGCGGCTTCCGCCCCTCCGCCAACCGCATCCAGGCGGTCCTCGCCCAGGTCTCGCGCAAGGGAACCTCGTGATGTCGCCGCGCCCCTATCGCTTCGCCCTGAAGGGCCTGCTGACGGTCACGGCCCTGGTCCTCCTCGGCGGCGGACCGGCGGACGCCTATCCGGACGCGCGGGTCGAGGCCAAGATCACCCCGAACTTCGGCGCCCTGTTGTCGCCGCCGGTGGCCCGCCACCGCCGCCACGGGGGCTGGACGCCCCGCTACCACGGCCGAGGCTGGCGGCCCCCCACCGCCCTGTCGGGCGTGGTCGACTGCGGCGACCCGCGCGGCGGCCCCACCCCCATCACCGACGCCCTGGACCACCTGGCCCCCGGCGCGACCCTCTACATCCGCGGCGCCGCCGTCTGCCGCGAGAGCGTCGACATCTGGCAGAGCGTGACCCTGGTGGGCGAAGGGGGCTCGGCCTTCGACCCCGGGCCGCCGGGACGCGCCACCATCGCCGCTCCCGCCGGTCGCCCATGCGTTGCCATCGCCCCCGGGGTCCGGCGGGTGGAGCTGCGCGACCTGCAGCTGGTCTCCGAGCGGGGCGGCCGCAGCGCCTGCCTCGAGGCCGAGGACGCCGAGGTCGCCCTGATCCGGTCGGGGGTCGTCTATGCGGGGGGCGACGCGGCGGTCTACGTGGGCGGCGGCCGGCTGATCCTGCGCGACGCCAGCATCGAGGCGATGACGGCCTACGCCGCCCTGGTGGTCGACGGCGCGGCCCTGACCGCCGAAGACGCCCGGATCACCGCCGGATCCCTCGGCATGGACCTGTCCCTGAGCGGGCGGGAGCCCTCGCGGCTGACTCATGTGCAGGTGGCCGGGCCCGGGCCCACCGCGCCGATGGGCCGCCGCGCCGCGGGGCTGCTGGTGCGCGGCTCCCGGGACGGCGCCATCGCGCCCCAGCGGCTGGCGGTGGCCGACGCCGTCATCGAAGGGTGGGGCACGGGGGTCTGGCTCGACCTTGGCGCGGCCGTCGACGTGACGGACTCCCATGTCCGGCGCACCCAGGTGGGCGTGCTGATCGACGGCGCCAGCGCCAGCGTGACCGGCTCGGGGATCGGCGCCCGCGAGATCGGCGTCCAGGTCGCCGCCGGCCGGGCCCGCATCGACGACAACGACATCTATGGCTACCTCGGCCAGGCCATCGCGGTCGCCCCCGGGGCGGAGGTGTCCGGTCACAATCGCTACTGGCCCCGGCTGGGCTGCAGCGGGTTCCAGCGCGACGCCGACTGCCGGCCCATGGGCCTGGCCGCCCCCGAGATGCGCGACAACGACAACGGCTGGGGCCCGGCGCCGGCGATGAGCGATCCCCAGCCGCCCCGGCGGCGCTGGGGCCGCTGACGGCGATCGTGAGCGCCTGATACGGGCGGGGCCGTTGCCCTTCGGCGTCCGGACCGCTATCTGAACGGCTCGCCGTCCTCCCCCCGACCTTACCGATCGAGCGCGCATCCCCATGGCTGCACAGTACATCTTCCAGATGCAGGGCCTGACCAAGGTCTACCCCGGCAACAAGAAGCTCTTCGAGAACATCTGGCTGTCGTTCTATCCGGGGGCCAAGATCGGCGTCGTCGGGGTCAACGGCTCAGGCAAGTCGACCCTGCTCAAGATCATGGCCGGCATGGACACCGAGTTCAACGGCGAGGCCAAGGCGGTGGAGGGCACCAAGCGGGGCTACCTGCCGCAGGAGCCGCACCTGGACGAGCAGCTCAACGTCTGGGGCAATGTCATCTCGGACTGCGCCGAGAAGAAGATCCTCGACCGCTACAACGCCATCGCGATGGAGCTGGGCGAGAACTACACCGACGAGCTGATGGAGGAGATGAACACCCTCCAGGAGCAGATCGACGCCGGCGATATGTGGGACATCGACAGCCGTATCGAGATGGCGATGGACGCCCTGCGCACGCCGCCCGCCGACTGGCCCGTGGACAACCTGTCGGGCGGTGAGAAGCGCCGCATCGCCCTGGCGCGGCTGCTGCTGTCCAAGCCCGACATGCTGCTGCTCGACGAGCCCACCAACCACCTGGACGCCGAATCCGTCGCCTGGCTGCAGCACCACCTGGAGGCCTTCCCCGGCTGCGTCATCCTGGTGACCCACGACCGCTACTTCCTCGACCAGGTGACCAAGTGGACGCTGGAGCTCGATCGCGGCAAGGGTCTGCCCTACGAGGGCAACTACTCCGCCTGGCTGGAGCAGAAGACCAAGCGCATCGTCCAGGAGCAGAGCGAGAGCGAGAGCCGCCAGCGCGCCATGCAGCGCGAACTCGACTGGGTGCGCTCCTCGCCCAAGGCCCGCCAGGCCAAGTCCAAGGCGCGCCTGCAGGCCTATGACGAGATGGTCAACCAGCAGGACCGCGAGCGGCAGTCCTTCGCCACCATCCAGATCCCCCCCGGCCCGCGCCTGGGCCAGATCGTCATCGAGGTCGACAATCTCGAGAAGGCCTACGGCGACAAGCTGCTGTTCGACAAGCTGTCGTTCAAGCTGCCGCCCAACGGCATCGTCGGGGTCATCGGCCCCAACGGCGCCGGCAAGTCGACCATGTTCAAGATCATCACCGGGCAGGAGACCCCCGACGGCGGCTCCATCCGCCTCGGCGACACGGTCAAGCTGGGCTATGTGGACCAGAGCCGCGACACCCTGGATCCCAACCACAACGTCTGGCAGGCGATCACCGGCGGCCTCGACGTGCTGACCATCGGCGGCCGCGACGTGCAGAGCCGCGCCTATGTGGGCGGGTTCAACTTCAAGGGCGGCGACCAGCAGAAGAAGGTCGGGCTGCTGTCCGGGGGCGAGCGCAACCGCGTGCACCTCGCCAAGACCCTGCTGACGGGGGCAAACGTCCTGCTGCTCGATGAGCCGACCAACGACCTGGATGTCGAGACCCTGCAGGCCCTGGAATCGGCGCTGGAAGATTACGCCGGCTGCGCCGTGGTCATCAGCCACGACCGCTGGTTCCTCGACCGCCTGGCCACCCACATCCTGTCCTTCGAGGGCAACAGCCACGTGGAGTGGTTCGAGGGCAACTTCGAGGCCTATGAGGAGGACAAGAAGCGCCGCCTGGGCGCCGACAGCCTGATCCCCAAGCGGCTGAAGTTCCAGAAGTTCGCTCGCTGAGCCCCAGGCCCGAGGCCGCGAGCGCGGCCTGACAGGAGACGCCCATGCCCGCCCCCAAGCCGTCGATCTTCATCAATAACGCGATGATGGCGGGCAATGCGGCGCAGTGGGAGCCGTTGTACACGGTCCACAAGGTCACCGACTATCCGGACCTGCAGGCCTTCGTCGACGGCCCCGGCCAGACCGTCGAGGTGATCGTGTCGATGGGCGAGCCCCTCACCGGCGAGTTCATGGCCAAGCTGCCGCGGCTGGGCCTCGTGGCCTGCGCCTCCACCGGCTACCAGGGCATCGACTATCCGTGGCTGAAGGCCCGCGGCATTCCCATGACCACCGCCGCCTCGGTGAACGCCCACGATGTGGCCGACCACGCCATGGCCCTGACCCTGGGCGCCTGGCGCCGGGTGCTGGAGAGCGATCGCCGGGTGCGCGACGGCCAGTGGGGCGGGGCGCCGCTGCGGCCGTCCCTGCGCGGCCGCAAGGCGGGCGTCGTCGGCCTGGGCCGCATCGGCCGCGAGATCGCCGACCGCCTCGCCGCCCATGGGCTGGCGGTGTCCTGGTGGGGCCCCCGGGCCAAGCCGGACGCCCCCTACGGCCGCGCCGAAAGCCTGATGGACCTGGCCCGCGACAGCGACATCCTGGTGGTGGCCAGCCGCGCCGTCGAGGCCAACCGCCGCCAGATCGACCGGGCGGTGATCGAGGCCGTGGGCCCAGAGGGGCTGATCGTGAACATCTCGCGCGGCATGCTCATCGACGAGGACGCCCTCATCGACGCCCTGAAGACCGGCGCGCTCGGCTATGCCGCCCTCGACGTGTTCGAGCAGGAGCCCAGCCCGGCGGAGCGCTGGAAGGACACGCCGAACTGCCTGTTGTCAGGACACACCGCCGGCGCCAGCATCGAGGCTGGACCCGCCATGCGCGAGCGCCTGCACGAGAATGTCCGGCGCTATTTCGCCGGCGAGCCCCTGCTGACCCCAGCCGACGATCCGGTCTAGCCCAAGGACCGCAACGATGACCGACAAGCCCGCCGTCCTCATCGTCCCGCGCCACCTGGGCGCCCTGAGCGCGGTGCTGCAGGGCGACTACACGGTCTATTGCCTGTGGGAGGGGCCCCCGGTGGAGGCCTCCGACACCATCCGCGCCCTGGTGACCGTCGGCGAGGTCCCCCTGGAGCCGCAGCTGATCGACAGCCTGCCGGCGCTCGGGCTGATCGCCTGCTTCACCGTGGGGCATGAGGGCATAGACGTGGACGACGCCCGGCGGCGCGGCCTGCAGATGTCCTATGCGCCGGGGTCCAACGCCGAGGATGTCGCCGACCACGCCCTGGGCCTGATCCTGGCGTCGCGCCGGGAGATCGTCGCCGGCGACCGGCTGGTGCGCGGCGGCGGCTGGACGGACGGGGCCAAGGCCCTCAACCGCTCGGTGCGCGGCGCCAAGGTCGGGATCATCGGCCTGGGCCGGATCGGGAGGGCGGTGGCCGAGCGTTGCGAGGCGCTGGGCATGACGCCGTCCTGGTGGGGGCCGCGGCCCAAGCCGGACAGCCGCTGGCCTATGGCGCCCAGCCTTCTGGACCTGGCGCGCGACAGCGACATCCTGGTCGGTTGCGCGAGTATGGGCCCCGAGGCCCGCGGTCTGGTGTCGAGGCCGGTGCTGGAGGCGCTCGGGCCGCGGGGCCTGTTCGTCAACGTCGCCCGCGGCGGCCTGGTCGACGAGGACGCGCTGATCGCCGCCCTGAAGGACGGGCGTCTGGGCGCAGCAGCCCTGGATGTCTATGAGCAGGAGCCGACGCCCGCCCAGCGCTGGGCCGACGTGCCCCATGTGATCCTGACGCCCCACGCCGCCGGGGCGACCGACCGATCGGTGGGCGAGATGGTCGGCCTGCTGATGCAGAACCTGGGGGCCTTCTTCGCCGGCCAACCTCTAAAGACGCCCATCTGACCGGGTCGGTCTTTACATAAAGACATAAGCATATCTTTATGAGCACCATGGGCGTGAAGGCGGATCAGGCTGTGGAGATGCTGCGCGCGGCGGGTGAGCCGTCGCGTCTGCGCATCCTCGCCCTGCTAGCGCGCGAGGAGCTGGCGGTGATGGAGCTTAGCCGCATCCTCGACCAGAGCCAGCCGCGCGTGTCCCGTCACCTCAAGCTGCTCACCGAGGCCAATCTGGTCGAGCGCTTCCCCGACGGCGCCTGGGCCTTCTTTCGCCTGTCCGAGGAAGCCGGGCCCCGCGATCTGATCGACACCGCCCTGGGTCTGGTCCAGCCGGCCGACCCGGTGCTGGCGCGGGACGCCGACCGGTTGCAGGCGGTGCAGGCCGAGCGGTCCGCCGAGGCGGGGGCCTATTTCGCCCGCAACGCCGCCCGCTGGGACGAAATTCAGGCCCTCTATGTCTCCGAGGCCGATCTGGAGGCGGCGGTGCTCGAGGTGGCGGGTCCCGGTCCGTTCCGGCGACTGGTGGACCTCGGCGCCGGCGCCGGCCGCATGCTGACCCTCATTGGCCGCCGCGCCACCAGCGCCATCGGGCTGGATCTGTCGCAGCAGATGCTCAACATCGCTCGCGCCCGGGTGGCCGAGGCGGGCCTCGATTTCGAGCTGCGTCACGGGGACATCTTCGCCACCCGCCTGCCCGACGCCTCGGCCGACCTCGTTATCGTGCATCAGGTGCTGCACTACCTGTCCGATCCCGCCGCGGCGGTGGCGGAGGCGGCGAGGCTGGTGGAGCCGGGGGGCCGGCTGCTGATCGTCGACTTCGCGCCGCACGACCTGGAATACCTCCGTGCCGCCCACCAGCATCGCCGCCTGGGCTTTTCCAGCGAGGAGATGGCGCGCTGGCTGGAGGCGGCCGGGCTGCAGCCGCCGCAGGTGATCGACCTGCCGCCGTCGCGGGACGGTGGGCTGACCGTCAGGATCTGGCAGTCGGCGCGGGCTTAGCGCTCTATGCCGCCCAGGGCGTTGCGCTCGGGCTTCTTCGGCGCCTTGGGGATCGGCGCCGTGCGCATGTTCACCCCCAGGGCCTGGCCCTTGAGCATCGACTTCTCATAGAGGCGCTCGGCGGCGTATTCGCAGCGGCCCGGCAGCACCCACATGGCCCAGGACCACATGCGGGTCTTCGGCTCGGCCATCTGCGCCGCGCCCCAGATGCGGCCGCCGGCCTTTTCCAGGTCGGTGCGCCGGGGCTTGATCTCGGTGGGGCTGGCCTTTTCGGCGGCGTCCATGGCCCGCTCGTAGAGGGCCAGATACTGGGCGCCGGCCTCCAGCATCTCCGCATCGCTGGCCGCGGTCATCTTCGGGTCCGGGTCGGGCAGGGCGTTGAGGGTCGGCTTGACCACCTCGAACAGGTCCATGTGGCCGCGCAGGGCCCCGTGGCACCAGGCGACGAAGCCGTAGTCGTCAGAAGGGGCGCCGGCGGGCAGGGGCTCGTCGTCCGCCAGTTCGGCGGGCGTGCGGGGCTTGGCGGGCTTGGCCGCCGCCTTGGCGATCGCAGGCGCGGCGGGCGGCGCGGCCGTCGTCGTCGTCGCTGGCGGAGTCTCGGCCTTGGCGACAGGGGACGCGGCGGCGGCAGAGGCGAGGGGCGCGGCTGCGGGGGCCGTCCTGGGCTGGGTGGCGATCGGCGCGCTGACGTCCGCCGTGGCGGGCTGGGGATCGGCGGCCAGGAGGGCCAGGGCCATGAGGGGAGCCAGCGCCATGTCGGGGAAAACCTCGTGCGTCATCATCGGTCGCCCAGGGGGCGACGCGTGCGCCGTCTTTAGCGCGGGACAGGTCATTCTCAAACGCTTCGAGGGCGGTTTTGCGGCGCTTGCGAATTCGTCGCCGCCCCTGTTGCAGTTTGCCGTTGTCACGCCATCGCCCAAATTCTAGTCTCAGGCTCACACCATGGGATTCTGGCGCACCATCGCAGGCCTGGCCGCTCGGCGCGTAGACGACGCCGATTGCTCCGACTGTCCGCCTGGACCGCCGGGGGAAGACCCCGCCTTCTCCACCGCCGTCACCGCCCTGGGCGCCAAGCTCGCCAAGGCCGACGGCCGCGCCGACGCGGCCGAGTTCGCCGCCTTCGCGGCGGCTTTCCAGCCCGCCGAGGGCGGCGAGCGGGATGTGCGCCGACTGTATGATCTGGCCCGCCAGACCACCCACGGCTTCGAGAGCTATGCCCGGCGCCTGGCCAAGCGCTACAGCCGCTGCCCGCAGATTCTCGAGGACGTGCTCGACGGCCTGTTCCATATCGCCAAGTCCGACGGCGCGGTGACCGCCCACGAGCTGCGCTACCTGGAGCAGGTGGCGGAGCTGTTCGGCATCGGGCCGCTGAGCTTCCGACGCATCAAGGCGATGCACCTGGGCGGCGGAGCCGACGACCCCTACGTGATCCTCGGGGTCCCCCACGACGCCCCCGACGCCGTGGTCCGCAGCGCCTGGAAGGCGGCCCTCTCCGAGGCCCACCCCGACAGGGCCGCCGCCCGGGGCCTGCCGGCGGAATACATCGAGGTGGCCCAGGCCAAGTCGGCGGCCATCAACGCCGCCTTCGATCAGATCGTGCGCGAAAGACGCTCACTTCTGGCCACGGCCTTGTCCTGACCCGATCGGCGGTTGACGAGAGCGGGTCGGGCGCCGACATAGTGAGGGGCGCTGCTGGCTGGAGCGCCGGGGGGCGTCCTTGTGACGCCCTGCTGCTGGGAGAATGCCGATGAATGCAATGGCCGGCGGTCATCCGCAAATGTCCGGGCGCGGGGGCCTCAAGGGCCTGGCGTGGCTCGGCGGACTCCTGGCGACCCTGGCGGCCGCCGCCATCGGCGCCGTTCTGGCCGTCTTCTTCGCCGCCACCGTAGTGGTCATCACCCTGATGGGCGCCGCCCTGCTGGCCCTGTCCGGGGCCGCCATGCGCGCCCGGCGCACGGTCCGCGCCCGCGAGCCGGGTGTCATCGAAGCGCGCAACATCGGCGGCCACTCCTGGGTCGCCTATGGCTGGGACCGTCGCAACCGCTGACCTGACCAGCCAGCCCAGCTCTTTGGAACGGCGGCCTGTCCGGGTCCGTCGCGTTTGCCTTCATGCCCCTGCGCGATTTCGCGATCCTCGTCCTGATCTGCATGGCCTGGGCGATGAACGCCATCGTGACCAAGGTCGTCGTCTCCACGGCCGGCATCCCGCCGATGTTCTTCGTCAGCGGTCGCTTCATCCTGCTGCTGGCCATCGTCTTTCCCTGGCTGCGGCCCCTGCCCGAGAAGCTCGGCAGCGTCATCCTGGTGGGCATGCTGATGGGCGCGGGGGTGTTCGGCCTTGGCTTCATGGGCATGCGCACA
This sequence comes from Caulobacteraceae bacterium, assembly GCA_965279095.1. Lineage (GTDB taxonomy): Bacteria > Pseudomonadota > Alphaproteobacteria > Caulobacterales > Caulobacteraceae > CBDIHH01. The sequence continues at coordinate 47,290 of CBDIHH010000007.1, read as the reverse complement.
TCGAGCCCCTCAGCGGTGGCCGTGGTCCAGCAACTGTCCATCCCCATGACCGTGGTGTTGTCCTATTTCCTGCTGCGCGAGCGACTGGACGGCCGGCGGGCGGGGGGCATCGCCCTGGCCCTGGCGGGCTCGCTGCTGGTGATGTGGAATCCCGGGGGCGCCTTCCTGTCGCCGGGCCTGTTGTTCGTGGTGGGCGGCGCCCTGTGCGCCGCCCTCGGGACGATCCTGATGAAGCGCATCGCCAACGTCAGCCCCATGCAATTCCAGGCCTGGGTCTGCCTGTCCTCTCTGCCGGTGGTGGCCCTGTGCTCGCTGCTGTTCGAGCACGACCAGTTCGCCGCCCTGGCCGCGCGGCCCGCCTATTTCTTCGGCGGCATCCTGTTCAACGGGCTGGTGGTCTCGCTGCTGGCCCACACCACTTTCTACGGCCTCATCCGACGCTATGACGCGAGCCTGCTGGCGCCCCTGACCCTGATGACCCCCCTCCTGACCATCCTCTTCGGCGTCTGGCTGACCCATGACCTGTTCGGCCCCCGCATGGCCGTCGGCGCCGCCGCCGCCCTCACCGGGGTGCTGCTGATCGCCGTCCAGCCCAGCCAGTGGATGCTCCTGGCGGCGCGGCTGCGCGGAGCCCGTCCATGAGCTACATCGAGGCCCCGTCCCCCAATTTCGACGCCCGTCGCGGCCCCCCGGACATGGTGCTGCTGCACTATACGGGCATGCCGGACGGGCCTTCGGCCCTGGCGCGGATGTGCGACCCCGAGGCCAAGGTCGCCGCCCACTACATGGTCGAGGAGGACGGCCGGGTCTTCCGGCTGGTCGCCGAGGAACGCCGGGCCTGGCATGCCGGCGTGTCCTACTGGAAGGGCGAGCGCGACATCAACGCTGTCTCCGTCGGCGTCGAGATCGTCAATCCGGGGCGGGAATTCGGCTACCGGCCCTTTCCCGACGCCCAGATCGAGGCGGTCATCGGCCTGCTCGACGCCATCCGCGGCCGGTGGACCATCCCAGACGCGCGCATCCTCGGCCACTCAGACGTGGCCCCCACGCGCAAGGAAGACCCCGGCGAGCTGTTCCCCTGGCGCCGGCTGTCCGAGGCCGGCCATGGCCTGTGGGCGGAACCGGCCCCGGCCCCCGGCGCGCCCCTTGGCCCCGGGGACGGCGGGCCGGGGGTGTTCGCCCTGCAGGCCGGCCTGACCCGGCTCGGCTATGACAGCGCCCCGTCGGGTCGCTACGACAACCAGACCCTGGCGGTGGTCCGCGCCTTCCAGCGGCACTGGCGGCCCAGCCGCGTCGATGGCGTCGCCGACGGGGAGACCCGCTCGCGCCTGGTGCGCCTCCTGCGGGCGGCCGCGGAGACCTGACGGGGAGGGCCGCGGTGGTTGGGTGTTGACCCGCCGCCTCCGCGCCCCCACACATCGCCTCGGATCAGACGGCCGGGCGGTCGCGGTCCCGCTTGCGGGGTCGAGGAAAGTCCGGGCTCCACGGTGACAAGGCGGCGGGTAACGCCCGCCGGGGGTGACCCCAGGGATAGCGCCACAGAGAGCAGACCGCCTTCCCGTAGGCTCTTCGGAGAACCGCTGGAGGGTAAGGGTGAAAGGGTGCGGTAAGAGCGCACCGCGGACCTGGTGACAGGGACGGCATGGCAAGCCCCGCCTGGAGCAAGACCGAATAGGGACGGCGCGCCTTCGCGGCTCGCTGCGAAGGTAGGACCGTCGCCGGTCCGAGTCGTCCGGGTAGGTCGCGAGAACCGCGCAGCAATGCACGGTCCAGAGGAATGATCGTCGCGCTCCCGCGCCTCGGGGCGGGGGCGGCACAGAACCCGGCTTACAGGCCGTCTGATCCAGCCTTTCCTTCAAGCAACGCCATGGCGGGACCATAGCAGAACTGCTTAGGTCAATCGGAGTTCTATGTATGTTCCATAGATGAACGCGCCGATCCGCGTCAGGAGGTCGCGATGAGACTGATTTCACTCAAAATGTCAGTCAGTGTCATTGTCACCCATTTTAGCCCATGTTAACCCAATATCAGCGCTGTTGACGGCGTCCGGTGCGGCGGACGGTCTGATGCAGGCGTGGGGCACAGACGGGGCGGGGCGCGCGTGTTTCTCTCGACCTTCGAGAAACAGCTGGACGGGAAGCGGCGCATCGTCTTGCCCCAGGATTTCCGCGCCTCGGCGGGACCGCTGTCCGGCGTGTTCTGCTTTCCCTCCATCGAGGCCGACTGTCTGGAGGGTGGCGGCAAATCCCTGTTCGATCGTTACCTCGGGGTCATCGAGGAGCTGCCCTTCGGCGATCCCCTGCGCCTGCCGCTTGAGACCTGCGTCCTCGGGGGCATGCATGAGCTGTCTTTCGATCCGGCCGGGCGCATCGTCCTGCCCGAATCCCTGTGCGAGATGTTTGGCCTGAAGGACTGGGTCTGCGTGGTCGGCCTCGGCGACCGCTTCCAGATCTGGGACCGCGACGCCTTCCGCGACCATCGCGCCGCCCAGCGCCCCCTGGCGCGGGAGGGCCTGATCGCCCTGCGCGCCCAGGAGCGCGCCGCGCGCCTCGCAGGCGCGGCATGAGCGAGCCCGCCCACAAGTCTGTCCTGCTCGACGAAGTGCTCGCCGCCCTGGCGCCCGCCCCCGGAGCGTTGATCGTCGACGCCACCTTCGGCGCAGGGGGCTACGCCCGGGCCTTTCTCGACGCCGGCGCCACGGTCATCGCCTTCGACCGCGACCCGTCGGCGGCGCGGTTCGCCGTCGGCCTCGACCCCGATCGCTTCCGCCTGATCCAGGCGCCCTTCTCCCGCTTGGGCGAGCATGTCGCCGAGGCCTCCGTCGACGCCATGGCCTTCGATCTGGGCGTGTCGTCCATGCAGATCGACGAGGCCGAGCGCGGCTTCTCGTTCATGCGCGACGGCCCCCTGGACATGCGCATGGGCGCCGAGGGCGCCACCGCCGCCGACCTGATCAACCACGAGGCCGAGGCGGACCTGTCGCGGATGTTCTGGCTGTATGGCGAGGAGCGCGCCTCGCGCCGCATCGCCCATGCCCTGGTGCGCGAGCGCGCGTCCAAGCCCTTCACCCGCACCCTGGAGCTGGCGGAGGCGGTGGAGCGCGCCGTGGGCGGGCGCAAGGGCGCGCCGATCCACCCCGCCACCCGGGTGTTCCAGGCCCTGCGCATCGTCGTCAACGAGGAGCTGGCCGAGGTCGAGGCCGGCCTGCTGGCCGCGGAACGGGCGTTGAAGGCGGGCGGCCGTCTGGCCGTTGTCACCTTCCATTCCCTGGAGGACCGCATCGCCAAGGCCTTCCTCACCGAGCGGGCGGGGCGGCTGCCTTCGGGCTCGCGCCACCTGCCCCCCGTGGCCCAGGGCGCCCCGCCGACCTTCGAGCTGCTGTTCAACGGCGCCCGCCAGCCGGGCCATCCCGAGGTCGCCGCCAATCCCCGCGCGCGCTCGGCCAAGCTGCGGGCTGGCGTGCGCACCGCGGCCCCTGCCTGGAAGGCCGCGGCATGAGGGGCCCGGGCCTGTTCCAGCGCCGGGTGCGCGGCTTCCGGGTGGTCGAGATCGGGGGACTGTCGCTGCTGCTGATCCTTGTCCTGGGCGTCTACCTGGCCAAGGCCGGGGCCGGGCGCGAGCGGGCGGACATCGCCCGTGTCGAAAGCCAGATCAGCGAGGAGCAGCGCCGCATGAAGCTGCTGCGCGCCGAGGTGGCCTATCTCGAGCAACCCGAACGGATCGAACGCCTGTCCGCCATGCTCGGCCTGGCGCCCATCCATGCCGACCGCGAGACGCCCCCCGAGGCTCTGCCGGACATCGCCCGCGCCGCCCTGCTGCCCGCGCCGCCCGCCCAAAAGGCCGCGCCATGAAGCCCGCCGACCTGGTCCTGTATCGCGGCCCCGCCGGCTGGCGCTGGCTGGTGGAACTGGTCTGGCGCCTGGAGCACGCCTTCGAGCGGGCCAAGGCCGCCGGCAAGGCGGAGGACGACACCCGCATCCGCATCTTCTTCATCCTGGCCCTGTTCGCCGCCGGCTTCCTCAGCCTGGCCGCCGGCGCCGCCAAGACGGCGTTGTTCTCGGAGTCCGGCCGCCGCTCGGCCTATGCCTCGGGCATTGGCGGCGCCCGCGCCGACCTGGTCGACCGCCAGGGCCGCCTGCTGGCCGTGGACCTGACCCACTACGGCCTCTACCTCGACCCCCGCGAGATCTGGGACCAGCCGGAGATCCGCCGGGTCCTGGGCGCCGCCCTGCCGCGGCTCAGCCCCACGCGCATCGAGCGCGCGCTCAAATCGGATCGCCGGGAATTCTTGCTCGGCGGCCTGACCCCGGAGGAGCGCGACCGGGTTCATGACCTGGGCCTGCCGGGCCTGACCTTCGAGGAGGAGGACCACCGGGTCTATCCGCTCGGCCCCACGGCCGCCCACGTCATCGGCTTCGCCGACCGCGGCGGCGAGGGCCTGGCCGGCGCCGAGCTGGCCTTCGACAACGCTATGCGCCGCCAGGCGGGGACCGACCAGCCGGTAGCGCTGTCCATCGACCTGCGCGTCCAGGCGGCCCTGGAGGACGAACTGCAGAAGTCGGCCCAGAAGTTCGGCGCCATCGGCGCGGTGGGCATCGTCACCGACATCCAGACGGGTGAGGTCCTGGCCATGGCCAGCGCCCCCGACTTCGACCCCAACCACGTGGGCGCCGCCTCGTCCGACGCCCTGACCAACCGCGCCGCCGCCTCGGTCTATGAGATGGGGTCGGTGTTCAAGATCTTCACCACCGCCATGGGGCTGGACTCCGGCACGGCCACCCTGACCTCGACCTTCGACGCCCGCTCCAACGAGAAGATCGGCAACCGGGTCATCCATGACTTCCACGCCACCAACCGCATCCTCACCCTGCCGGAGGTGTTCATCCACTCCTCCAACGTCGGCACCGCCAAGCTGGCCCTGCAGGCAGGCGCGCCCAACCTGACCAAGTATTTCAAGAGCTTCGGCCTGTTCGCCCCGGCCAAGATCGAGCTCGCCGAGGCCGCCCGGCCGATCGTTCCGCGCCGCTGGCCGGCCGACACTGTCGCCTCGGCCTCCTTCGGCCACGCCATCTCGGTGACGCCCCTGAATGTCGCCGCCGGCGTGGGGGCGGTGCTCAACGGCGGGCAGTATGTGCCGCTGACCCTGCATAAGCTGGGACCGGACGAGCGTCCCCATGGGCGCCGGGTTGTCTCCGAGGCCACCTCGCGCCAGATGCTCGACCTGATGCGCCTGAACGTCACCTCCAAGGAGGGGTCGGGCGGCCGGGCCGAGGCGCCGGGCCTCAGCGTCGGCGGCAAGACCGGATCAGCGGAGAAGGCCATCGGCGGCCGCTATGTGCGCAACAAGCTGGTGTCCTCCTTCGCCGCGGTCTTCCCCACCGACGGCCCGATGACCACCAAGCGCTACGCCGTCTTCATCCTGTTCGACGAGCCCAAGGGCATACCGGAGACCTATGGCTTCGCCACCGGCGGCTGGAACGCCGCCCCGACCGCCGGCCGGGTGATCGACCGGATCGCGCCGTTCCTGGGGGTGCGTCGCGCCGTGGCCGCCCCCGTGGTCGCCGCCGCCCCCGGGCCGGCCGTCCCCGTCGAGGACAGCACGGGGGCGGAGCTTTGATCGCCAAGCGCCTGTCCGACCTGGTTCACCGCGATCTGTCCGCCGACCCCGAAATCATCGGCGTCACCGCCGACAGCCGCCAGGTGCGTCCGGGCTACCTGTTCGCCGCCCTGCCGGGCTCCCATGCCGACGGTCGCCGCTTCATCCCCGACGCCCTGCGCGCCGGCGCCGCGGCGGTGCTGGCGGCCGACGACGTCGAGGGGCTGGCGGCGCCGGTGGTGCACGCCGCCGACCTGCGCCGCGCCTACGCCCTGGCGGCCGCGGCCTTCTACGGCGCCCAGCCCAGGACCTGCGTGGCGGTCACCGGCACCAACGGCAAGACCTCGGTCGCCGCCTTCTGCCGGCAGATCTTCGAGCGCCTCGGCCATCGGGCCGCCAGCATGGGCACCTTAGGCGTCCAGACGGGGGAGACGCATGTCACCCCCCCCGGCCTGACCACCCCGGACGCCGCCGACGTGGCCCGCTTGCTGGCCGACCTGGCGGGGCGGGGCGTCACCCACCTGGCCCTGGAAGCCTCGTCGCACGGCATCGACCAGCGGCGCCTGGACGGGGTGAGGCTCGCCGCCGCCGGCTTCACCAACCTGTCGCAGGACCATCTCGACTACCACGGCGCGATGGACGCCTACCGCGACGCCAAGCTGCGCCTGTTCGCCGACTTGCTGCCAGAAGCCGGGGTCGCGGTGCTGAACGCCGACGCCAGCGCCTTCCAGGCCTTCGCCGCCTGCGCCGTCACCGCCGGTCACCGAGTGCTGACCGTGGGCGAGAAGGGGACGGCCCTGCGGCTGATGTCCCGCGAGGCCGTCGACGGCGGCCAGCGCCTGCGCATCCAGACGCCTGACCGCGCCTATGAGATCGACCTGCCCCTGGCGGGGGACTTCCAGGCCTCAAACGCCCTGGTCGCCGCCGGCCTGTGCATCGCCGCCGGCGAGGACGCCGACGCGGTCATCGCCGCCCTGGCCCATCTGCAGGGCGCCCCCGGCCGCCTTCAGCGGGTCGGCTCGGGCCGGCGCGGGGGCGAGGCCTTCGTCGACTACGCCCATACCCCCGACGGGCTGGAGTCCGTCCTGCGCGCCCTTCGCCCCCACGCCCGGGGCCGGCTGATCCTGGTGTTCGGGGCCGGCGGCGACCGCGACCGCGCCAAGCGGCCGCTGATGGGCGCGGCCTCGCGACTGGCCGACATCGCCATCGTCACCGACGACAACCCGCGCCACGAGGACCCGGCCGCCATCCGCGCGGCCGTCCTGCAGGGCGCCCCGGACGCCCGCGAGATCGCCGACCGGCGAGCGGCCATCGTCGCCGCCGCCGCCATGCTGCAGGACGGCGATGTGCTGATCGTCGCCGGCAAGGGCCATGAGCAGGGCCAGATCGTCGGCGACACCGTTCGCCCCTTTGACGACGTGGCGGTCGCCACCGCGGCCCTCGGCCTGGAGCCGGACCGTGGCTGAACCGCTATGGACCGCCGCCGCGATTGTCGCCGCCACGGCCGGTCGCCTGGAGGGCGGCGACTTCGCCGTGTCCGGCGTCTCCATCGACAGCCGCACCACCGAGCGGGGGGACCTGTTCGTGGCCCTGGCCGGCGCGCGCGACGGCCATGATTTCATCGCCGCGGCCCTGTCCCGCGGCGCGGCCGGCGTGCTGGCCGTGCATCCCGGCCCGGGCCCCGGGGTGCTGGTCGGCGACACCCTCGTGGCGCTGGAGGCCCTCGGCGTCGCCGCCCGCGACCGGAGCGACGCCCTGCGCGGCGCCGTCACCGGCTCCGTCGGCAAGACCAGCGTCACCCAGGCGGTGAAGGCCGGCCTGGCGCGGGCCGGGCGGGCGCACGGTTCGGTCAAGTCCTACAACAACCACATCGGCGTCCCGCTGACCTTGGCGCGCATGCCCGCCGACAGCGAGCGGGCGGTGTTCGAGATCGGCATGAACCATGCCGGCGAGATCGATCCCCTGACCCGGATGGTGCGCCCCCACGCGGTCTGCGTGACCACCGTGGGCCCGGTGCACACCGAGAACTTCCCCGACGGCGAGGCGGGGGTGGCGCGCGCCAAGGCGGAGATCCTGCAGGGGCTGGCGCCGGGCGGCGTGGCCATCCTCAACGCCGACGACGCCTGGTTCGACTTCCTCCGCGGCGAAGCCCTACGGGTCGGCGCGCGCATCCGCACCTTCGGCGCCTCCCCCGACTGCGACGCCCGCGTGACCGGCTTCGAGCCGGTCCGCGGCGGCGCCCGCGTGCGCGCGATCCTCGATGGCCGGGCCCTGGACTTCCCCATCCTGCAGACCGGCCGCCATTGGGGACCGAACAGCCTGTGCGCCCTGCTGATGCTGCAGGCGCTCAAGGTCGACCCGGACGTGGCCCAGGCGGCCCTGGCCGATTTCGCCCCGCTGGACGGCCGGGGCGCAGAGCGCGTGGTTCATGGCCCGGCCGGCGCGTTCACCCTCATCGACGAGAGCTACAACGCCAATCCGATCTCTATGGCGGCGGCCCTGGCGACCCTGGGCGCCCGCGCGGCCAAGGGACGCAGGCTGGCGGTCCTGACCGACATGCTCGAACTCGGGCCCGACGCCGTTCAGCGCCATGCCCGCCTGGGGGAAGCGGCAGAGGCGGCGGCCGTGGACCTGGTGTTCTGCGCCGGGCCGCTGATGAAATCCCTGTGGGACGCCCTTCCGCAGAATCGGCGCGGCGGTTACGCCGAGACCGCGGCCGCCCTGGCGCCCCGCGTGGCCGACGCCATCCGCGCCGGCGACGTCGTGATGGTCAAGGGATCCAACGGTTCGCGGGCCCAGACGATCGCCGCCGCCCTGGTCGCGCTTGAGGACGGCGCCGATCGGCGCGTGGCGGCGGTCGGAACCGTAGGGAACGAGGTCTGATGTTCTATCTCGTCTACCTGCACTTCGCCGACTACGCTCAGCATGTCCCGCTGCTGAACCTCTTGAAATACCTGACCTTCCGCACCGGCCTGTCGATGGTGACGGCTCAGGTGGTCATCGGCCTGATGGGGTCGCGCTTCATCGACTGGATGCGCGCCAAGCAGGGCCGCGGCCAGCCCATCCGCAAGGACGGCGTCGAGCGGCATGTGATCGAGAAGGCCGGCACCCCGACCATGGGCGGCTTCATGATCCTGGCCGGCCTGTTCGTCGGCACCCTGCTGTGGAGCGACCTGACCAATCCGTTCGTCTGGATCGTGCTGTTCGTCACCGTCAGCTACGGCCTGCTGGGCTTCCTCGACGACTACGCCAAGGTCACCAAACAGACCACCGACGGCGTCTCGGGAAAGGTGAAGCTGCTGGTCCAGTTCACCGTGTCGGCGATCGCCACCTATCTGATCATCTGGTTCGGCCAGAAGTCGAACACCCCGTCCGGCCTGGAGATGTCGCTGGCCTTTCCGGTGTTCAAGGACCTGCTGATCAACCTGGGCTGGTTCTACATCGCCTTCGGGGCCTTCACGATCACCGGCTTTTCGAACGCCGTGAACCTCACCGACGGGCTGGACGGCCTGGCCATCATGCCGGTGATGATCGCCTCGGCGGCCTTCGGCTTCATCTGCTACCTGGTCGGCAACTCGGTCTTCGCCGGCTATCTGCAGGTCCATCACATCCCCGGGGTGGGCGAGCTGGCGCCCTTCTGCGGGGCCATGATCGGCGCCGGGCTGGGCTTCCTCTGGTACAACGCGCCCCCCGCCAAGATCTTCATGGGGGACACCGGCTCCCTGGCCCTGGGCGGCGCCCTGGGCACGGTGGCGGTGGCCACCAAGCACGAGCTGGTGCTGGGCATCATCGGCGGCCTGTTCGTGCTGGAGGCCCTGTCGGTGATGATCCAGGTCGGCTACTTCAAGCTGACCGGCCGCCGGGTGTTCCTGATGGCGCCGATCCACCACCATTTCGAGAAGCTGGGCTGGGCCGAATCCACCGTGGTGATCCGCTTCTGGATTGTCGCCGTGGTCCTGGCCCTGGCCGGCCTCGCCACCTTGAAGCTCAGATAGGTGGCGACCCGATGATCCCCGTCCGCGGCTTCGAAGGCAGGCGTGTCGCCGTGTTCGGCTTGGGCCGGACAGGGCTGACCGCCGCGCGCGCCCTCGCCGCCGGGGGCGCTCAGCCGGTGGTCTGGGACGACAAGCCCGCCGCCCTCGCCGTCGCGGCCGCTGAGGGACTGACCGTCGAGGACCTGCGCACTGCCGACTGGGGCTCTCTGGGCGCCCTGGTGCTGTCCCCCGGCGCGCCCCTGACCCATCCGCAACCGCACTGGACCGTGGACCGGGCGACGGCCGCCGGCGTCGAGGTGCTCGGCGACATCGAGCTGTTCGCCCGCACCGTGAACGCCGCGCCGGCGCACAAGCGGCCGAAGATCGCCGCCATCACCGGCACCAACGGCAAGTCCACCACCACCGCCCTGTTGGGGCATATCTGCGCCGCCGCCGGCAAGGACACCCGGGTGGGGGGGAACATCGGCCAGGGGGTGCTCGGCCTCGAGGACATGCACGGCGGGGCCGTCTATGTGCTGGAGCTGTCGTCCTACCAGCTCGACCTGACCTCCAGCCTGAAGCCGGACGCCGCCGTCCTGCTGAACATCTCCCCCGACCACCTGGATCGCCACGGAGGCATGGAGGGCTACATCGCCGCCAAGCGCCGGGTGCTCCTGAACCAGGGCAAGGGCGACACCGCCATCATCGGGGTCGACGATCCCTGGTGCCAGCGCATCTGCACCGAGATCACCGCCGCCAACCGCCGCACCATCTGCCCGATCTCGTCGGGCCGGGCCATGGGCCGGGGCGTCTACGCCCTGCAGGGGGTGCTCTATGACGGCGCCGGCGACCGGGTCATCGAGGTGGCCGACCTGCTGCGCGCCCCGGGGCTGCCGGGACGCCACAACTGGCAGAACGCCGCCGCCGCCTATGCCGCGGCGCGGGCGCTGGGGGTCGGCGCGGCCGACGCCGCCCAGGGGCTGATGACCTTCCCCGGCCTAGCCCATCGGATGGAGACCGTCGGCCAGATCGGCCGGGTCAAGTTCGTCAACGACTCCAAGGCCACCAACGCCGACGCCGCCCGCCAGGCCATGAGCACCTATCCGCGCTTCTACTGGATCGGCGGCGGGGTCCCCAAGGCAGGCGGGATCGACAGCCTGGCCGACCTGTTCCCCCGCATGGCCAAGGCCTATCTGGTCGGCGAGGCGGCGCCCCAGTTCGCGCGCGCCCTCGATGGCCGCGCCCCCTACGCCATGAGCGGACATATCGAGGCCGCTCTCGCCGAGGCGGCCGCCGACGCCGCCGCCTCGGGCCAGGAGGCTGTGGTGCTGCTGTCCCCGGCCTGCGCCTCCTTCGACCAGTTTCCCGACTTCGAGGCCCGCGGCGACGCCTTCCGCGCCCTGGTTCAGGGCCTCGGCGCCGTCGTCCGCCAGGGAGCCACCGCGTGACCCACATCACCCAGGCCGACGGCGGTCCCGACAGCCGCCCGGTGACCAACCCCACCCACGCCTTCGCCCGCACCGACCGCAGCCGCGTCGGCGTGTGGTGGTGGACCACCGACCACATCCTGCTGGGCGCCGTCGCCGTCCTGATCCTGCTCGGGGTGCTGCTGTCCTTCGCGTCCAGCCCGGCGGCGGCCGCCCGGATGAGCGTCGGCGACCCCTTCCACTTCGCCGTGCGCCAATGTGCTTTCGCGGTCATGGGCACGGCGATCCTGATCGGCGTGTCGATGATGTCCCCCCGCGGCGTGCGCAGGACCTCCTTCATCATCTATGTGGGCGCCATCGCCTGCATGATCGCCCTGCCGTTCATCGGCCATTCCGCCAAGGGCGCCACCCGCTGGATCCAGTTCGCCGGCTTCTCCCTGCAGCCGTCGGAATTCCTCAAGCCGGCCCTGATCGTGCTGGCCTCGTGGATGTTCGCCGAGGGCCAGAAGGGCGAGGGGGTGCCGGGGGTGTCCATCGCCTTCGTCCTCTACGGCCTGGCGGTGTCGCTGCTGCTGCTGCAGCCGGACGTGGGCCAGACGGTGCTGATCACCATCGCCTTCGGGGCCTGCTTCTTCATGGCCGGTGTGCCGATGCGGTGGATCATGGGCCTGGCCGGCCTGGCGCTGGCCGGGGCCGTCTCGATGTATTTCGTGTTCGACCACGTGGCCTCGCGGGTGAACAAGTTCCTCAGCCCCGACAAGGCCGACACCCACCAGATCGACCGCGCCCAGGAAGCCATCTTCGCCGGCGGCCTGTTCGGCCGCGGCCCGGGCGAGGGGGTGATGAAGCGCCACGTTCCCGACCTGCATACCGACTTCATCTATTCGGTGGCCGCCGAGGAATATGGGCTGATCTTCAGCCTGCTGCTGATCGGCCTCTATGGCGTGGTGGTCATCCGCGGCCTTTATCTGGCGATGAAGCTGTCGGACCCGTTCGAGCAGATCGCCGCCGCCGGCCTCTTCGTCCTGGTGGGCCAGCAGGCCTTCATCAATGTGGCGGTGAACTTGAACTTGATCCCCACCAAGGGCATGACCCTCCCGTTCATCAGCTACGGAGGCTCGTCCATGCTCGCCATGGGACTGACCCTGGGCCTGGCCCTGGCCCTGACGCGCCGCCGCCCGGGCGCCTACAGCCAGAACGAAGGCCTCGCGCGCGCGGGCGCCTACGCCTAGCCCTGATGGGACGCACCGTTGTTGTCGCCGCCGGGGGCACCGGCGGCCATCTGTTTCCCGCCCAGGCCCTGGCCGAGGCGCTGGCGCGACGCGGCTGGCGCATCGTGCTGGCCACCGACGACCGCGGCGCCCTCTACGCCAGCGAGTTTCCCGCCGAGCGCCGCCTGGCCCTGTCGGCGGCCACCTTCCGGTCCGGCGATCCGGCGGGCATGGCCAAGGCCGGCGCCGCGGTTCTCAGGGGCGTCCTGCAGGCGCGCGCCGAGTTCAGGATCATCGACCCGGCCATCGTCGTCGGCTTCGGCGGCTATCCGTCGCTGCCCGCCCTGCTGGCGGCCCTGTCGAGCGGGCGCCGCACCCTGATCCACGAGCAGAACGCGGTGCTCGGACGCGTCAACCGCTTCCTGGCCCCCAGGGTCGACGCCGTCGCCTGCGCCTTCCCCACCCTCCAGCGCGCCGGCCCGAAGGTGAAGGCCCGCGCCCAGGTGGTCGGCAATCCGGTGCGCCCGGAAATCCGCGCCCTCTACGACCGGACCTATATGGCCCCGGGGCGCGACATCCACCTGCTGATCACCGGCGGCAGCCAGGGCGCCCGGCTGCTGTCGGAGATGACCCCCCATGCGGTGGCGCGGCTGCCCGAGGCGCTGCGCGGCCGGTTGAAGATCCAGCAGCAGACCCGCCGCGAGTCCATGGAGGAGGCCAGCGCGGTCTACCGCGAGGCCCTGGTGGACGCCGAGATCGCCCCCTTCTTCCGCGACATGGCCGGCCGGTTGGCCAAGGCCCACCTGGTGATCGGCCGGGCGGGCGCCTCGACCTGCTGCGAGATCGCGGTGGCCGGCAAGCCGTCGATCCTGATCCCCCTGAAGATCGCCGCCGACGATCACCAGCGCTTCAACGCCAAGCTGCTGGTGGACGCCGGCGCGGCCGAGGCGGCGCTGGAGGACCGGCTTACCGTGGACGTCCTGGCCGCGGCCCTGGAGAAGATCCTCACCAACCCCGAGCGCCTCGTCCGCATGGCGCAGGCCGCCCACGCCGTCGCCGTCCCCGACGGCGCCGAGCGCCTGGCGGATCTGGTGGAGGCGACGGCGCGGTAGGGACGCTGCTGCGACCTGCCTGTTCACTGCAAGATTGACCGTTCCCAAGGGCTAAGCAGTTCCGCTAGATGCGGGACGGGTTGCAGGGGGGCGGGCGTGATTATCGGCATCGACCTGGGGACCACCAACAGCGCCGTCGGGGTCTGGCGAGACGGCAAAGCCGAGTTGATCCCCAATAGTCTGGGGCATTTCCTCACTCCGTCAGTCGTCAGTATCGATGATCAGGGCGAAGTCATTGTTGGCCTTGCCGCGCGCGAACGCCACTCGACCCATCCCGAACAAACAGCAGCGGCCTTCAAGCGGTTCATGGGGACGACCCGCGCCCTGCGACTGGGCGACGCGGCCTACCTTCCCGAGGAAATCTCCGCCCTCGTCCTGAGATCGCTGAAGGCCGACGCAGAGGCGTATTTGGGCCAAGCGGTCACGGAAGCCATCATCGCTGTCCCGGCCTATTTCAATGACAAGCAAAGAAAGGCCACCCGCCGGGCCGGCGAACTCGCTGGTCTCACGGTCGCCCGGCTCATCAATGAACCGACGGCCGCTGCCCTCGCATACGGCGTCCACCAACACGGCGCAGAAGCGCGCTTCCTGGTGTTCGATCTGGGCGGAGGCACGTTCGACGTTTCCATTATCGAGCTTTTTGACGGTGTCATCGAAGTTCGCGCATCGACCGGGGACAATCGACTTGGCGGTGAGGACTTCAACGAACTGTTGATCGACAGGGCCCGTGCGAGTTGGTCTGAACAGCTGGGGGCGGACCTGCATGACCCTTCCCTGTATCAAAAGATGAGGTCGGCCGCGGAACGGGCGAAGCGGCAGTTGAGCCTAGAGCCTGAGGCAACCCTGTCCGTGGTTTGGAAGGGACAGTCGCTTCAGTTTGTCGAGACAGCGGACGCCTTCGACTCCGCCGCTGTCGATCTTCTCCAACGACTGAGGGAGCCTGTCCTGCGCGCCCTTCGCGACGGAAACCTAAGAGCGGAGTCGCTTGACGAGATCGTTCTTGTGGGTGGCGCGACGCGCATGCCCATGGTGCGCCGAGCAGTGACCCGAATGTTTGGTCGGTTTCCCGGTCACACGGTCGATCCCGATGAGGCAGTCGCGCGCGGCGCCGCCATACAGGCCGGACTGAAGGCGCGAGATTCAGCCTTGGATGAGGTCGTGCTTACCGATGTCTGCCCCTACTCGCTCGGCGTGAACGTCGGTGAACGGGGGCCCAACGGAGCCATACGGACGGGCATCTTCTCGCCCATCATCGAACGTAACACTGTGGTTCCTGCAAGCCGGGCGCACACCTTTGCCACCCTGCACGACAACCAGGCAAGTATTGATCTGGCCATCTATCAGGGTGAATCGCGCTGGGTGGCGGAAAACATTCGCCTTGGCGAGATCAATATGACCGTGCCGCCGAAACCGGCCGGTGAAGCGTTGGTGGAGTGCCGCTTCACATACGATATCAACGGGCTTTTGGAGGTCGACGTCCAGTCCCTCTCCACGGGCGAGCGCCGACAACTCGTTATCGTTGACGATGAGGTCTCTGCCTCGGAAGATTTCGAGGCTCGCCGCGTAGCTCTCGCTCAACTCAAATTATATCCCCGAGATGAAGACGCAAACCGGGCCGCTCTGTCGCGGGCCGGTCGTTGCTACGAGGATGCGTTGGGTGACCTGCGTCAGCAGATCGGTGAGCTCATCAGCCGTTTTGAAGCCAACCTAGACCGCCAGGATCCGCGTTCCATCGCCATGGCCCGTGTTGATCTGTTGGCCGCCCTGGATGCCGTCGAAGGTCGTACCAACCTATGACCGGCCAAACGGTATGGGCTGTCCTCGGCATTGAGGAGACCGGAGACCAGATCGCCATCCGACGGGCGTATGCGCGGCGGCTGAAATCCACCCACCCGGAAGACGACCCAGAGGGCTTTCAGCAGCTTCGGCAGGCCTATGAATGGGCCCTCGGCAATGCGGCCCGGTTGCACAAGGACCAGGAGCCCAAGGAAGGCGCCCTCGAGAGGCCAGAGGATGTCGCGCCCGTGTGCGGCGGATGCGACGACACGGCTTTACCCTCGGCGTCGATGCCAACGCCGAGTGCGCCAGACGGCCATGCGACCCCCGGAGAGCGACACTGGCAGGCCATGGCTCGCCTCGACGGACTCCTTGAACGGGCGCGTGCGCCAGAGATATTGCGCCCGGCCTTGGATGAAATCCTGCGCTCGCCTGTTATGGACAATGTGTCTGTTCACGGCGACACGGAAGTGGCCCTTGCACAGATGTTACTCAGGCATGAGCCGGCCGGTGACGGCATCTCGTCGCAGGTCGCTGACTATTTCGGTTGGCGGGGCAGGTCGGGCGAATGGACGCAACCACCCGCATTCGACCATCTGGCCAACCGAGGACATCAGTACGACCAACATCAGGAACGGGAGCGGGCCCACCAGGCTTTATTGCGTGAGCGAGCGGTGGCGGAACATGCCCTGGCCTACGCGACCCTAAAGCTGGGTCCGCCCAGCTTAAGCGACCGCAAGGCGATCAGGCGACGAGCCGCCGATGTGCAGCGGCTCCTGGACCATGCGCGAGGCGGAGCCCCAGAAGCGCTCGAAGGCTTGCCGCTCGACGGCATCACCTGGTGGGATGGCTTCCTCGCGAGTCGGAAACGGCCTTGGCCGGCCCTTAGAAGCGCCTGGACCCTGCTCGTCTATGGGTTGGCGGCGTTCGGTCTGTTCGTGGTCATAGGCTTGGTCGTTTACCGATCGCCCGAGGAGGGAAGGGAATCCAAGGTCGAGGTCTGCGCGCGCCAGGCCAGAAGCGCGACGGTCGGACAGACGGGCTGGAATGACTGTGACGACGTCGTTTGGGACAATCCCACTGATTTCGAGACCATCGATAACCGCGCGCTTATCAAGCTGCGGACCGGCCACCCCAATGCGGCGCTGATTGACTATGACCGGATACTGGCCGTCCATCCCAACGAGGCCAGGGCGCTTTACGGTTCAAGCATCGCCCTGCGACGGCTTGACCGCGGGTCCGAAGCTGAGGCGGCAAGGAAGCGGGCTGAGGCTTTGGATGAGGATATCGTGAATACCTTCAGCGCCTACGACCTCGGCGGAGGCAACTAGCGCCGTTGGCGCCGCGGTTGAGGCTCTTATTTCTCGTGGGGTCGTCAGATCGGGCGCCAGAGCAGCGATTCGTCCCGCCCTGCGCGCCTGCGTCGCAGCGGCGGTTAAGGGGGCCTTCAGGCGGGCGGGCGAGACTGGCGCCGTGAAGTGGCTTAGAAACCTGGTGTCCGACGAGCGCGTGGATGAGATCGCGCTCAATTCGCTCAAGACCATCCCGGCGCGCAGCGCCGTGGCGGTGGGGACGGGCGCCGTCGCGGCCATGAATTTCGGCCCCCTGGTCGGCCTGGGATGGCTCGCCGCGGCGCTGTTGTGCGAGGCCTGGACCTGGGCTGTGACCCAGCCGCATGTGCGCGGCGCGGTGGGGCCTGCGCAGCGGATCCACTACCTGGTGTCCCTGGTCAGCGCCGTGCTCGTCTGGACCCTGCTGGGCATGTACGCCTGGCGCACCGACGAGCCCATGCAGCAGGCCGCCGCAGTGGCCATCTGGACCTCGCAACTGCTGTGTGCGGCCAGCTTCGCCTTCCAGACCCCGCGCGGGTTCGCCGTCATCGCCGCGCCGCCGGGCATCGCCATGCTGGTGGCGCCGTTCGTGGCGCCCAACGCCACCGTGGCCCAGACGATCACGGTCTTCGCCATGTTCGTCCTGTGCATCCTTTATGCGGTGATGACGGCCTCGCAGACCGCGGGCTTCCGCCGCGACCTCGACCGCACGCAGCAGTCCCTGCGCGAGAGCGAGGCCCGCGCCGAGGCGTCCGCCCAGGCCAAGAGCGAATTCTTGGCCAATATGAGCCATGAGTTGCGCACCCCGCTGACGGGCATCATCGGGTTTGCCGACCTGCTGCAGCAATCGGCCGCCCTGGGCTCGGTGGACCAGCATCGCGCCGCCCTGATCCACGGCGCCGGCGCCACCTTGCTGGGGGTGGTCAACGATGTGCTCGATGTCTCGAAGATGGAGGCGGGGGCGCTGGAGCTGGATCCGCATCCCTTCGATCTGGCCGCGGTGGTGCGCGACACCGCCGAGCTGTCCGCCCTCCAGGCGGACGCCAAGGGGCTATGGCTGCGGCTGGACTTGCCCGACGCGCCCCTGGTCCTGGTCGGGGACAGCAACCGCCTGCGCCAGGTGCTGCTCAATCTGGTGAACAACGCCCTGAAGTTCACCACGGAGGGCGGGGTGGTCGTGGCGGTGCGGGCCGGCCCGGAACGCAGGGGCATGCGGCCCGTGCGGGTCGAGGTGCGCGACACCGGCATCGGCGTCTCCGCCGACCAGCAGCAGCTGCTGTTCGAGCGGTTCGCCCAGGCCGACGGCTCGATCTCGCGCAAGTTCGGGGGCACCGGCCTCGGCCTGTCGATCTCGCGCCGCCTGATCGAGATGATGCGCGGCCGCATCGGGGTCGACAGCGTCGAGGGGCAGGGCGCCGCCTTCTGGTTCGAGATCGACCTGCCGACGCATACCGGCGAGATCGCCGCCGCCCCCGCCGCCCCGAGGCGCGAGGACTCTTCCTTGTCGCCCCTTCGCGTTCTGATCGCCGAGGACCACCCGGTGAACCGCGAACTGCTCAAGGCGCTGCTGGAGCCCTATGACCTTTGCCTGCACATGGTCACCGACGGCGCCCAGGCGGTGCAGGCCGCCCGCACGGGGGCCTTTGACCTCATCCTGATGGACGTGCAGATGCCGGTGATGGACGGCGTCACCGCCACCCAGCGCATCCGCGCCCTGGAGGGGGCGGTCGCCGCGATCCCCATCGTGGCCATGACCGCCAATGTCTTCCCCGACCAGATCGAGGCCTATCGGCAGGCCGGCATGGACGGCCACATCGGCAAGCCCATTGATCCCCAGGCCCTGTTCGACACCCTCGCCGCCGCCGCCGATCGCGGCCCTGGCTGAGCGGGCTTTCACCCGCCGGGGGAAATGGGTTATCGCAGCCCCATGAACCTGCGTCCTGTCCCCTTCAACCTGGGTCCCATCCACTTCATCGGCATCGGCGGCATCGGCATGAGCGGCATCGCCGAGATCATGCTGCGCACCGGCTATACGGTGCAGGGATCCGACGCCAAGGCCTCCGCCAACACCGACCGGCTGAAAGAGCTGGGAGCGACCATCTTCATCGGCCACGATCCCGCCCATGTGGATGGGGCCTCCGCGGTGGTCTATTCCACGGCGGTGAAGGCCGACAATCCGGAGATGGTCGCGGGGCGGGCCCTGCGCATCCCCCTGGTGCGCCGCGCCGAGATGCTGGCCGAGCTGATGCGGCTGCAGTTCTCCATCGGCGTCGCCGGCACCCACGGCAAGACCACCACCACCTCTATGATCGCCGCCCTGCTCGACGCCGGCGGGATGGATCCCACCGTGGTCAATGGCGGGATCATCAACGCCTACGGCACCAACGCTAAGGTGGGCGAGGGCGACTGGATCGTGGTGGAGGCCGACGAGAGCGACGGCACCTTCCTGCGGCTGAAGTCCACCGCGGCGGTGGTCACCAACATCGATCCCGAGCACCTCGACCACTACGGCGACTTCGACGCGGTCAAGAAGGCCTTCCGCGACTTCGTCGAGAACATCCCCTTCTACGGCTTCGCCGCCGTCTGCCTGGACCATGTGGAGGTCCAGGCCCTGGCCGCCACGGTGGAGAACCGGAGGCTCATCACCTACGGGACCAATCCGCAGGCGGAGATCCGAGCCCTCAACATCGTCATGGGCCCGGACGGCGCCCGCTTCGACGTGCTGGTCAGCCCGCGCGCCGGCGAGCCGGCCACGCTGGAGGGCCTGCACATGCCCATGGCCGGCCTGCACAACGTGATGAACGCCCTGGCCGCCGTGGCCGTGGCGCGGGAGCTGGGCGTCACCGACGCGGCCATTCGCGCGGGCCTGACCGGGTTCGGCGGGGTCAAGCGCCGCTTCACCACCACCGGCGTGGTGGGCGGCGTGCGCATCGTCGACGACTATGGCCACCACCCCGTGGAGATCGCCTCGGTGCTCACCGCCGCGCGGGCGGTGTCCAGCGGCAAGGTCATCGCCGTGGTCCAGCCGCACCGCTACTCGCGGCTGCAGGACCTGTTCACCGAGTTCTGCGCCTGTTTCAACGACGCCGACACGGTGATCGTGGCCGACGTCTATTCGGCCGGCGAGGCGCCCATTCCTGGTATCGACCGCGACGGGCTGATCCAGGGCCTGCAGCGCTGGGGCCACCGCCGCGCCCTGCCGCTGGACAACCCCGCGGCCCTGCCCGCCCTGATCAAGGCCGAGGCCCACGACGGCGACCTGGTGGTTTTCCTCGGCGCCGGCGACATCACCACCTGGGCCTACGCCCTGCCGGGACAGCTGGAGGGGCTGTGACGATCCTCTTCCCGCATTCCCGGCGTACGCTGGGACCCAGATCATATGGCGCAAACGCTGGCTGCTTTACGATCGGGCCCCCGGCGTACGCCGGGGAAGCGAAGGAGGTTGAGCGGGTCGTCGAATGGTCCGGCGCGCCCGCCAAAACCTGGGCCCCCGCGTCCGCGGGGGATGCGGGTCTGTGAGCTGGCGCGACCGCCTTCCCACCGTTCGCGGCCGCCTGGAGCGCGACGCCCCGCTCGCCCCCTACACCTGGCTGCGTGTCGGCGGCCCGGCGGATGTGCTGTTCGTGCCGGAGGACGAGGACGACCTCGCCGCCTTCCTGGCCGGGCTCGATCCCGCCGTGCCCGTCACCGCCATCGGCGTCGGCTCCAACCTGCTGGTGCGCGACGCCGGGGTGGAGGGGGTGGTCATCCGCCTGGGCCGGGGCTTCTCCAAGGTCGAGGACCGGGGCGGCGGGCGGATTTTCGCCGGCGCCGGCGTGCCCGACGCGGTGCTGGCCCGCGAGGCGGCCAAGGCCGGCCTCGCCGGGCTGGAGTTCTACCGCGGGGTGCCCGGCTCGGTGGGCGGCGCCTGCGTGATGAACGCCGGCTGCTACGGCGCCGAGACCCGGGACGTGCTGGTCGAGGCCTATGCGGTGGACCGCGCCGGGCAAAAGGTCACCCTGTCCAACGCCGCCATGGGCTTCAGCTATCGCAAGGCGGCGGGGGCCGAGGGGCTGGTGTTCACCGGCGCCCTGTTCGAGGGCCGCCCCGACGATCCCGCCGCCGTCACCGCCCGCATGGACGCCATCACCGCCCGCCGCGAGGCCTCTCAGCCCATCCGCGAGAAGACCGGCGGCTCGACTTTCAAGAACCCGGATGGCGACAGCGCCTGGCGGCTGGTGGACGCCGCCGGCTGGCGCGGAAAGCCGCACGGCGGCGCGCAATTTTCCGACAAGCACGCCAACTTCCTGATCAATACGGGCGAGGCCACCGCCACCGATCTCGAGGGCCTGGGCGAGGCGGTGCGGGCCGACGTAAAGGCGAAGTTCGGGACGGAGCTGCAATGGGAAATCAAACGCATCGGGCGCGCCTAGGCCGCGCGGGGATCGCCGGCATCGCCGTGGCCCTGGTCGCCACCGCCGCCCACGCCCAGGCGGGCCTCGCCGCCGGCGCCGCCGCGGCGCGGGATCAGGCCATGGCCGGCTCGGGCGCCTACGCCATCGTCGAGTCCCTCACCACCGAGGTGGGCCCCCGCCTGGCGGCCACCCCGCAGATGGCCCGCGCCCGCGACTGGGCCATCGCCAAGCTGACCGCCCTGGGCTTCTCCTCCGTCCACGCCGAGGCCTTCGCCATGCCGGTGTGGGAGCGCGGCGAGGCCTCGGCCTCGGTCACCGCCCCGGTTCCCCAGGACCTGGCCCTGACCGCCCTCGGCGGCTCCGTCGCCACGCCCAAGGGCGGGATCGAGGCCGAGGTCGTCCTCTTCCGAGCCTACGCCGACCTGCTCGCCGCCCCGCCGGGCGCCCTGGCCGGCAAGATCGCGGTGGTCACCCAGGTGATGGCGCGCAACCAGGACGGCTCGGGCTACGGCGCCCTGACCATGATGCGCCGCAAGGGCCCGTCCGAGGCCGCCCGGCGCGGGGCGGTCGCCTATCTGCACCGCTCCTTGTCCACCGACGACACCCGCCTGCCGCACACCGGGCAGCTGGATTACGCCGAGGGCGCCCCGCGCATCCCCGCCGCCGCCCTGTCGACCCCCGACGCCGAACTCCTGCAGCGGCTGGCCGCGCGCGGCCCGGTGCGGATCCGCCTGGCCATGACCCCGCGCACCCTGGCCGCAGGGCAGAGCTGGACCGTGGTCGGCGACATCCCCGGCCGCACGGCGCCCGGCGAGGTGGTGCTGCTCGGCGCCCACCTGGACAGCTGGGACCTGGGGACCGGGGCCATCGACGACGGCGCCGGCGTAGCCATCGTCACCGCCGCCGCGAGGATCGCCGGCGCCCAGCATCCCCGGCGCACCCTGCGGGTGGTGCTGTTCGGCGCCGAGGAGCCCGACCAGTCCGGCCGCGCCTATGCCGCCGCCCACAAGGGCGAGGTCGCCGCCATCGCCATCGCCGCGGAGGCCGACTTCGGCGCCGACCGCGCCTGGAGCCTGGCCGTGCCGCAGGGCTTCGCCGCCCATCCGGCGGTGCGGATCCTGGCGACGACGCTGGCCCCCATCGGCGTGAACCTGAGCCCCGAGCCCGCCCGCTTCGGCGGCTCCGACATCGCTCCCCTGTATCAGCTGGGCGCGCCGGTGTTCGGCATCCGCCAGAACGGCCTGCGCTACTTCGACCTGCACCATTCGGCCGACGACACCCTCGACAAGATCGATCCCGCCGCCCTCGACCAGGCCACCGCCGCCTATGCCGCGGCGGCCTATGTGGCGGCGGAGGCCGAGGTGGACTTCAGGACGCCGGCGAAGCCCTAGGCGGCGTGACGATTTCGCAGCAGGCGATGCGATAGCCCAGGTCCATGGCGTCCACGCCCAGAAGGCTACCGTTACGCTCGGCCCAGCGCCCATTCGCCAGATCGACGCGCAGACGCTTCAGGCCGGCTTCGGCATCAATCCGCGTGAAGCTCGATATGGCGCCTCGCACCTCGCGGCTGAAATAGGCTTCCGGCCGGCTCCAGTAGGCGCAGAGGAAGCCGTCGGTGCAGTCCTGCGGAATGGGAACAGGGATGATGCGCACCGGCCCGATGGTGCGCTCCAGCGTCGCGGCTAGGGCGGCGGAATCCGGGAAGATCGTACGGTCGTGGGCCGCGATCTCCGGAAAATAGTCCCGCGTCAGCCAGAACGGCGCGGCGTCTGGAACCCAAGTCAGCAGGACTACGCGCCCGCGCGCCACCCGAGCCATCTCGACAAGACCCCGCACGGGGTCCGGCCAATGATGTAGGCTAAGGATCGTCATCGCCGCATCCACGGATGCGGTTTCCAGCGGCAGAGCCTCCGCCGACCCCTGCAGGCAGGGCGCGGCGCCTGGGGGACGCTGGCGTATCATCACGACCGAGGGCTCGACCGCAACGACGGTGCGTCCGGACGGTTCATACGAGCCTGTCCCGGCGCCTATGTTCGCCACGCTTATGGCATTCCCTAGCGCCGCTTCGATGGCTGCCGCGATGCGAGGGTCCGGCCGACGCAACTGCGCGTAGTTGAGCCCAATGCCGTCGTACAGCGCCATGCGTCCTAGAGGTCCATAGTCAGAACGCCCGGCTGAGCTTGGCGCCGAGGAAGCGGCCGTGGGGGTCATAGCCGAACGCCGAGGCGCTGCCGGTGTGGCCCTGGCCGGGCTCGCGGCCGCACAGGAAGCCTACGGAGCCGGTCACGTCCTGGGGGGCGAAGCGCAGGTCGATGGCGCGCTTGGGCAGGGCGTCGGCGCCCGTCGGCGTCGGGGTGCTTTTCGCGAGATAGAGGCCGGCGGGGGCCGGGGCGGGGGACGCGCGGAAGGCGGCGGCGCGCAGCGGGTCGGCCGGTGGGGCGGTCCCGGCATGGGCGGCGCCGGCCAGGGCGGCCAGGGACAGACCCAGGGTCATGACAGTCATCTTCATCGGCCCGTCCGCGTTCAGATCATCCACCCCCTGCCTACGGGCCAGGCGGGCGTTTGGACCTGCGGGCAGAGCCTAGCCCACAGGGCCCTGCGCGGCAAAGCGCCAACCCTCTTTGCGGCGCGGGTCTTGTCCGCTAATCGCCTGCACACCCCGCCCGCCGAAAGCCCGCCCCATGTCCCAGCCCCTCGCCGGCCACCATGTCGCCGTCCTCCTGGGCGGCCTGTCGCCCGAGCGCGACGTGTCGCTGGTGTCGGGGGCGTCCTGCGCCGACGCCCTGGAGCGGCTGGGGGCGCGGGTCAGCCGGGTCGACGCCGGGCGCGACATCGCCCAGGTGCTCACGGCGCTGGCCCCCGACGTGGTGTTCAACGCCTTGCACGGCGAGTGGGGCGAGGACGGCTGCGTGCAGGGGGTGCTGGAGACCCTGGCCATCCCGTACAGCCATTCGGGAGTGCTGGCCTCGTCCCTGGCTATGGACAAGGCCAAGGCCAAGGCGGTGATGGCGGCGGCGGGGGTGGTGGTGCCCGGCGGCGGCCTGTTCGACCGCCACGAGGCTGCCCGCGACCACGTCCTGCCCCCGCCCTATGTGATCAAGCCCAACGCCCAGGGCTCGTCGGTGGGGGTGTTCCTGGTCATGGAGGGCGCCAATCGCCCGCCCCAGGCCCTGGCGGCGCCGGACTGGGCGTTCGGCGAGCAGGTGATGGTCGAGCCCTATGTGCCGGGCAAGGAACTGGCCGTGGCGGTCATGAACGGCAAGGCGCTGACCGTCACCGACATCGTCCCCCGTTCGGGCTTCTACGACTATGAGGCGAAATACGGGGAGGGGGGCTCGGCGCACGTGATGCCGGCGCCGATTCCCCCTGCGGTCTTCGAGCGCGCCCTGCGCATGGCCGAGCGGGCGCACGAGGCGCTTGGTTGCCGAGGTCTTACCCGAAGTGACTTCCGTTATGACGACATTAACGACCTTCTGGTCCTCTTGGAGGTCAACACCCAACCCGGTTTCACGCCGACCTCGCTCGCCCCCGAGCAGGCGGCGCATCAGGGCATCGGGTTTGATGATCTAGTGCATTGGATTGTGGAGGACGCGTATGGTCGCGGTGGTTCGGGAAGGGGCGCGCAGCGGAGCTAGGCCCATGCCCAAGGGCCGGCCGTCGCCCGCCAAGTCCGCGCAGCGTCCCCGCGCCAAGTCCGCCAAGGCGGGCCGCGCCGACCCCGCCGCCTACGCTCCCGCCAAGCTGCGCGCCGCCGCCGGCGTGTTGCCGCCCCGGGTCGCCCTGATGGGCGCCGGGGGCATCCTCGCCCTCGCCCTGCTGGTGGCGGCGGTGACCGGCGACCGGCCGGAGCGCATCGCCGAGGGGGCCCGCCGCGGGGTCGCCGGCAACCTCGCCGCCGCCGGGTTCAAGCTGAACAAGGTGCATATCGAGGGGGTCGACGAGACCGCCCAGCACGACATCCTGCGCGCCACCGGCCTCTACAAGGATGCCCCGATCTTCTCGGAAGACCTGGCGGCCCTGCGCGAACGGGTGCAGGCGGTGGGCTGGGTTAAGGACGCCAAGGTGGTGCGCCTGCTTCCCGACACCCTGGTCTTCGCCATCACCCCCCGCCCCATCACCGCCATCTGGCAGCACGGCGGCGTCGCCCAGGTGATCGACGACGAGGGCCGCGTCATCCGCGAGGCGGACCCGGGGCGGTTCCCGGATCTGCCCCTGGTGGTGGGCGCGGGCGCCAATGAGACCGCCGGACTGATCCTGCCGGCCCTGCGCACCCGGCCCAAGCTGATGGAGCGGCTGGAGGCTCTGGTGCGGGTGGACGGCCGTCGCTGGGACCTGCGCCTGAAGGATGGCAGCCTGATCCAGCTGCCCGCCGTGGGCGAGGATTCCGCCCTGATCCAGCTGGACCAGCTGGACCAGCGCTCCCGGGTGCTGGAGCTGGGCTTCGAGCGGATCGATCTGCGCGATCCCGAGACGATCGCGGTGCGGCCCCGTGAGCAGCTGGCGGTCCCGCCGGCTCCCGTCGCGGGCGACTGAGTTGAGTATGCCCGGTTTCCGAGACGCGGATCCGGTGGTGAATGTGGGAGGCGGCCGTATGTCGCGACTGGAAGATCGGCGTGGAGCAAGGGACGGGATCAAGACCCTGGCCCCGACCAAGCAATTGGTGGCGGCGCTGGACCTGGGCGCGTCCAAGGTCGGCTGCTTCATCATGCGTCCGGACGGCGTGCGCCGCTCCGACCGCACCCTGACCACGGCCGGGGTGGGCTATATCCAGTCGCGCGGCATCCGCGGCGGCTCGATCGTCAATACCGAGGAGGCCGTCGAGGCCATCGCCCAGGCGGTGGAGCGGGCCGAGACCGTGGCCGGCTGTTCCATCACCAGCGTCACCGTCGCCACCGCGGGCGGGCAGATGTCGAGCCGCCGGGTCACCGCCCAGGTCTCCCTCGGCGCCCGGCCGATCTCCGACGGCGACTGCGCCCGCGCCATCGGCCTGGCCGTGGCCCAGGCCCGCACCCCGGGGCGCCGCCCCATCCACCTGCTGCCCATCGCCTGGTCCATCGACAGCCAGCGCGGCGTCAAGGATCCGCGCGCCATGTTCGGCCGCAGCCTGGGGCTGGAGCTGCTGGTGGTGTCCATCGCCGAGAGCGCCTTCCAGACCCTGGGCCACTGCATCGAGCGCGCCCACCTGCAGTTTGATGGCGTCGTCGCCTCGCCCTTCGTCTCGGCCCTGGCGGCCCTGGAGGAGGACGAGATGGACCTGGGCGCCATCTGCATCGACATGGGCGGCGGCTCCACCTCCGCCGCCGTCTTCTCCAACGGCTCGCTGGTGCACGTGGACAGTCTCGCCGTGGGCGGGGCCCACGTCACCGCCGACATCGCCCGCGGCCTGTCCACCTCCATCGCCGGCGCCGAACGCATCAAGACCCTGCACGGCTCGTGCATCGCCTCGGCCAACGAGGACCGCGAGATGATCGAGGCGCCGCCCCGGGGCGACGACCCCGGCGCCGGCCCCGTGGTCGCGCCGCGCTCCATGCTCAAGGGCATCATCGCCCCCCGGGTGGAAGAGACGCTGGAGCTGCTGCGCGAGCGGCTGAAGGCCTCCGGCGCCCCCATCGAGCCCGGCGCCGGCATCGTCCTGACCGGCGGCGCCAGCCAGCTGTCGGGGGTGCGCGAATGCGCCGTGCGGGTGTTCGATCGCCCGGTGCGCCTGGGCCGTCCGCGGCGGGTGCCGCACTTGGCCGACGCCGCCTCCGGTCCCGCCTTCACCACGGCGGCCGGCATCCTGCACCGCGCCGCCTTCGGCCCGCGCGAGGCGGTCTCGGCGCGCCAGCTCGCAGGCGTGCGCAATCGGGGCTCGCAACCGGCGGACAGCAGCGGCGGGGTCGCCCCCCGCGTGCTCAACTGGCTGCGGGACAACCTCTAGCCGCATGCCGCCCGCCTACTGGTGCCTGCTGATCGGCGGCCTGCTGCCCTATCTGGCGGTGGGGGTCGCCAAGTTCTCGCCGGGATCGGGCTATGACAACGCCCGCCCGCGCCAGACCGAGGCGGCCATGACCGGCTTTCGCGCCCGCGCCATCGGGGCCCACCACAACAGCTTCGAAGCCCTGCCCCTGTTCGCCGCCGCGGTGCTCATCGCCGGCCAGCTCGGATATGCCGGGGCGCGCCTCGATCATCTGGCCATGGGCTGGGTCGCCCTGAGGCTGGCCTATCTCGTCGCCTATGTCCTGGGGTGGGCGGTGATTCGGTCGATCCTGTTCACCGCCGCCATGGCCGTGGTGATCGCCATATTCGCCCTGCCGGCCCTGGCCTGACCCCGCGACGCACGGTCGCGGCCGGCCGCGCCGCCGGGCCGATAAGGCTTGTGGATTAACGATATTTTGAGCCCGAGGCGGGTCGACCCCCGGCCGACTCAGCTTATGCCTTTAACTAACAATTAAGGATGGTGGCTGTTCAGTTAACCCACCTCCTCAGGATGCCCGGCGGGCGGATCGCCGGGTCTTCGCCTCAAGGACCGGGTTCCCATGACGATTTCACTTTCGGCGCCACGCACCACGGAACTCAAGCCCAGGATCGTCGTCTTCGGCGTCGGCGGGGCAGGGGGCAACGCGGTCAACAACATGATCGACGCCGGGCTGCAGGGCGTCGAGTTCGTGGTGGCCAACACCGACGCTCAGCAGCTCCAGTTCGCCAAGACCGACCGCCGCATCCAGCTCGGCGTTGAAGTCACCCAGGGCCTGGGCGCCGGCGCCCATCCCGAAGTGGGCATGTCGGCCGCCGAGGAAAGCACGCCGGAGATCGGCGAGCACCTGGACGGCGCGCACATGGTCTTCATCACCGCCGGCATGGGCGGGGGCACCGGCACCGGGGCCGCCCCGATCATCGCCAAGACCGCCCGCGAGCGCGGCATCCTCACCGTCGGCGTGGTCACCAAGCCCTTCCAGTTCGAGGGGCGTCACCGCATGCGCCTGGCCGACGCGGGCATCGCCGAGCTGCAGCGCTACGTCGACACCCTCATCGTCATCCCCAACCAGAACCTGTTCCGCATCGCCAATGAGCGGACGACCTTCGCCGAAGCCTTCGGCATGGCCGACCAGGTGCTCCATTCGGGCGTGCGCTCGATCACCGACCTGATGGTGCTGCCCGGCCTGATCAACCTCGACTTCGCCGACGTGCGCACGGTGATGACCGAGATGGGCAAGGCGATGATGGGCACCGGCGAGGCCGAGGGCGAGGACCGCGCCCTGATGGCCGCGCAGAACGCCATCGCCAACCCGCTGCTCGACGAGATCAGCCTGAAGGGCGCCAAGGCTGTGCTGGTCAATGTCACCGGCGGTCTCGACATGACCCTGCTGGAAGTCGACGAGGCGGCCAACGCCATCTCCGCCGAAGTCGATCCGGAGGCCAACATCATCTTCGGCGCGGCCTTCGACCCGTCCCTCGACGGCAAGATCCGCGTCTCGGTGGTGGCCACCGGCATGGACGGCCAGGCCATCTCCCAGATCGAGGCCCGCCCCTCGCGCCACACCAGCGCGGCCTCCACCCGCCGGCTGGAGACCGCGGTCCCCGCGGCACAGGACGCCCCCGCCCTGCCGCTGGCCGCCAGCGTGGCCGCGTCGCCGGACCTGGACGCCGCGCCCCTGGCCGCCCAGGCCGCCGCGCCGCAACCGGCCGCCGCCGAACTGCGCCGCACCTATGGCCAGGCCGCCGAGCCCGCCCCCGAGCAGCCCGACCTGATGGCCGGCGCCGAGCCGGACCTCTATATGGGCGACGCGCCCCAGCCGCAGATCATCGCGCCCGCCTCGGCCCGCGCCGTGATCGTGGACCCGGCCGTGGACGACGAGCCCCTGTTCCCGTCCGGCTACGCCGAGGAGCGCCGTCCCCACAAGGCGGGCTGGCTCAGCCTGTTCGGCAGCCGCCCCCGCTATGACGCCCCGGCGCCGGCGGCCCCCGAGCCCACCCGCCAGGCCGCGCCGGCCCCCAAGAACGCGCCCATTCCCCAGGCCCGCACCACCGCTTCGGCCCAGCCCATGGAAGACGAGGCGCACGACACCGCCGAAGACCTGGAGATCCCGTCCTTCCTGCGCCGGCTCGCCAACTAGATCTGCCGCCCCGAGAGGGGAAACCAAGGCCCGGACCGAGCCCCCGCGAGAGGCTCGGCCGGGCCTCTTCTTTGCGTGGTTAACCCGTCTTAACGCAGTCTTTACGGGCGTAACATTTCGAAACAGGAAGTGTTTTGCCGCGGCGCAGCATGACCTTTAAACCGACCCTGGGCATAGCGACGGTTCCCTTCCCGGAGGGGCCGAGTTGCGGAAGGAACGTCCCGTGAGCGGGCCATACCAGCACACCGTCAGCACCACCGCCATCTGCGCGGGCGTCGCCCTTCACTCGGGCGAGCGCGTGCGCCTGACCATCCGTCCGGCTGGACCGGGAACGGGCATCGTCTTCGTGCGCACCGACCTCAGCGGCATCGACAACCGGGTTCCGGCCCGGGCCGACGCTGTGGTCTCGGCGCAGCTGTGCACCGTGATCGCCAACGCCGATGGGGTCACCGTCTCGACCATCGAGCACCTGATGGCGGCCCTGTCCGCCCTGCAGATCGACAACGCCGTGGTCGAATTGGACGGCGCCGAACTGCCGATCATGGACGGCTCGTCGGCCGCCTTCGTGCAGATCCTGGACCGCGCCGGCCGCCGCCGGCAGGACGCGGTGCGGCAGTATATCGAGATCCTGGCGCCTATCGAGGTGGCCGACGGCGACAAGCGCGCCTCCCTGACGCCGTCGCCCGTGTTCGAGGTGGCCTTCGAGATCGCCTTCGCCTCGGCCGCCATCGGCCGCCAGTCCGTCGACCTGATGGTCGACGAAGCCTCCTTCCGGTCGGAACTGGCCGACTGTCGCACCTTCGGCTTCATCAAGGACGTCGAGGCCCTTCGCGCCCGCGGCCTTGCCCGCGGCGGCTCGCTGGAGAACGCCGTGGTCGTCGACGGGGACCGGGTGCTGAACCCCGAGGGTCTGCGCCGCCCCGACGAATTCGTGCGCCACAAGGCCCTGGACGCCGTGGGCGACCTTTATGTGCTGGGGTCGCCGATCCTCGGCCGCTTCGAGGGCCTCTACGCCGGCCATGCTCTGAACAATCTTCTGGCGCGTGCTCTGCTGGCCAGGCCGGATGCCTGGCGTCTGCGCACCATGTCCGAGGAAATGGCCGAGGCCGTTTGAGGGCTGCGGCGCGCGGGCTGATTGCGCAATTCCGCCCCTGGTGTAGAAACCGGACTGGCTGCGGCCGATTTGCCGCCGGGCGCCAGGAGGCGTCTTGCTCGTGAGGGTTCTCGTCCGTGCTGAATAAGATCCAGGGCCGTTCCGTGGCGCTCGTCGCCGTTCTCGCCGTCGTCATGGCGGTGGGCGGGTGCGCCTCCAAGGGCAAGAAGACCACCATGGCCTATCAGGAGCGCCCGGTGGAGCTCCTCTACGGCGCCGGCGCCGAACGGCTGGACCGTCGCCGCTGGTCCGAGGCGGTGGACTATTTCCGCGAGGTCGAGCGCCAGCACCCCTATTCGGAGTGGTCGCGTCGGGCGATCCTGATGACCGCCTACGCCCACTATCAGGCCAACCAGTACGCCGATGCGGTGGCCGACTCCGACCGGTTCATCTCGCTGTATCCGGGCAATCCGTCGGCCGCCTACGCCTACTATCTGAAGTCCGTCTGCTACTTCGAGCAGATCATGGACGTCGGTCGTGACCAGGCGGCCACCGAACAGGCCCTGGTCAATCTGCGCGACGTGATCACCCGCTATCCCACCACCGAATACGCCGCCGACGCGCGGGTGAAGATCGACATGGTCAACGACCAGCTGGCCGGCAAGGAGATGACGGTCGGCCGCTTCTACCTGCGCCAGAACCAGCCCCTGGCCGCCATCGGCCGGTTCAAGAACGTCATCGACCGCTACCAGACCACCTCGCACGCGCCCGAAGCCCTGTATCGCCTCACCGAGGCCTATCTCACCCTCGGCCTGACCGAGGAGGCCAAGCGCAACGCCGCCGTGCTCGGCTACAACTATCCGGGCGACGCCTGGTACGCCGACGCCTACGCCCTGATGACCAACAGCGGTCTGCGTCCCGCGGTCGAGCCCAAGGGCGGCGGACGCCTCTTCAAGCTGCCTAAGATCCCCTTCGTCGGGTAGCCGGCCTTCGCCTCTGCGCCGCCGGGGCGAGGAACAATTGTGCAACACCCGTTGAGCCCGGACGGATTCGCCCCCATTCTGTCCCCATGCTGATCGGCCTGGGCATCCGCGACGTGGTCCTGATCGAGACCCTGGACCTGGCCATCGGTCCGGGCCTCACTGCGCTGACCGGCGAGACCGGGGCGGGCAAGTCGATCATCCTCGACGCCCTGGGCATGGCCACCGGCGCCCGGGGCGACGCCGGCCTGATCCGGCAGGGCCGCAGCCAGGCCGTGGCCACCGCCGTCTTCGCCCCGCCGCCCGACCACGCCGTCTGGGACATCCTTGACGAGCGCGGCCTGTCCTATCGCCGGGACGAGGACCTGGTCCTGCGCCGCCAGCTCAACGCGGACGGCCGCTCTCGCGCCTTCGTCAACGACCAGCCCGTGGGCGTGGCGGTGATGCGCGAGATCGGCGACCTGCTGATCGAGGTCCACGGCCAGCACGAGACCGTCGGCCTGCTCGACGCCAAGACCCACCGCCCCCTGCTGGACGCCTTCGCCGACGCCGGGCCTCTGCTCAAGGCCACGGGGCAGGCCTGGACCGCCTGGCGCGAGGCGCAGGGCGCCGCCGAGGCCCTGCGGCTGCGGGCCGCCGGGGCCGCCGCCGAGATCGAGGACCTGACCCTGAGATTGGGAGAGCTGGACCGGCTCGCCCCGCGCCAGGGCGAGGAGACCGCCCTGGCCGAGGAGCGGGCCATCCTGGGGTCGTCCGAGAAGGCCATGGCCGACATCGCCGAGGCCAAGGACGCCATGGGCGGCAATGCCCTCAATCAGCGCCTCGCCAAGGCCTTCCGCGCCCTGGAGCGCGCCCGGGACAAGGCCATCCAGGCGGGGGCCGACGACGACAGCCCGGCCGTGCGCCAGATCATCAACGCCATCGAGGCGGTGGACCGCGCGGCGGTGGAGGCGGCCGAGGCCGTGGCCGCCATCGACACCGCCGCCGTCGGCTTTGATTTCGAGCCCGGCCAGCTGGAGCGCACCGAGGAGCGACTGTTCGCCCTGCGCGCCATGGCCCGCAAGCTCGGCGTCGCCGTAGAGGGGCTGGTGGAGGAGCGGGCCCGCATCGCCCGCGCCCTGCATGCGGTGGAGGACGCCGAGGGGGCCTGCCGCGCCGCCGACGCCGCCGCGGCCGCCGCCCACGCCCGCTATCGCGCCGCCGCCGCCAGCCTCAGCGCCGCCCGCGTCGCCGCCGCCGAGCGGCTGGCCGTGGCGGTCCAGGCCGAGCTGCCGCCGCTGAAGCTGGACAAGGCGCGCTTCCGCGTGGCCGTGGAGCCCCTGACCGAAGAGCGGGCCGGCCCGGCGGGGATGGACCGGGTCGAGTTCGAGATCTCCACCAACCCCGGCGCGCCCTTCGGCGGCCTGGGGGCGATCGCCTCGGGCGGTGAGCTTGCCCGCTTCGCCCTGGCGCTGAAGGCGTCCCTGGCCGGCCGTACGCTGGCGGCGGCGCCGCTCATGATCTTCGACGAGGTCGACCAGGGGGTCGGCGGCGCCGTGGCCGACGCGGTGGGCCTGCGCCTGAAGCGGCTCGCCGACCTGGGCCAGGTCCTGGTGGTCACCCACAGCCCCCAGGTGGCCGCCCGCGCCGGCGACCACTGGCGGGTCGCCAAGGCGACGGCCGGCGACCATCTGCGGACGGCGGTGGAGGTGCTCGGCCCCGCCGCCCGCGAGGAAGAGATCGCCCGTATGCTCGCCGGCGCCCAGATCACCGAGGCGGCGCGCGCGGCCGCGCGGGCGCTGATGGAGGCGTGATGCGTCCTTCGAGGCTCGCCTGTCGGCTCGCACCTCAGGATGAGGACCGCGCCGGCGCTTGAGCCGCCACGGAGAAGCAGCCCATAGTCCTCATCCTGAGGTGCGAGCGCAGCGAGCCTCGAAGGACCTGCAACCTGGACGCCGGCGTGACCCGAACCCCATCTGAACCCCTCTCGGAAGCCGACGTTGCGGCGGAACTCACCCGGCTCGCCGACGAGATCGCCGCGCATGATCTGCGCTACTATCAGGACGACGCCCCGACGATCTCGGACGCCGACTATGACGCGCTGAAGCGTCGCAACGCCGAGCTCGAGGCGGCCTTCCCGCACCTGGTGCGCGAGAACTCGCCGTCGTGGCGGGTGGGGGCGCCGCGCGCGCAGCAGTTCTCCCCCGTCGAGCACGGCGTGCCGATGCTGTCCCTCGACAACGCCTTCGCCGACGACGAGGCCGTCGAGTTCGACGCCCGGGTGCGGCGGTTCCTGCGCCTCGGCCCGTCCGAGACCATCGGCTACACCGCCGAGCCGAAGATCGACGGGCTCTCCTGTTCCATCCGCTACGAGGCGGGCGTCCTCGTGCAGGCCGCGACCCGAGGCGACGGCCGGGTGGGCGAGGACGTCACCCAGAACGTGCGCACCATCGCCGACATCCCCAAGCGCCTCTTGGGGAGCGGTTGGCCGGACGTCATCGAGGTGAGGGGCGAGGTCTATCTGGGGCATGAGGAATTCGCCGCCCTCAACGCCGCCGCCGCCGCCGCCGGGCAGAAGACCTACGCCAATCCCCGCAACGCGGCGGCCGGCTCTCTGCGCCAGATCGACCCGAAGATAACCGCCGTCCGGCCGCTCAAGTTCTTCGCCTACGCCTGGGGCGCTCATAGCGCGCCCTTCGCCCAGACCCAGTGGGAGGCCCTGGGGCTGCTCAAGGCCTGGGGCTTCTCGACCACGCCGCAAAGCGAGCGGGTGGAGAACGCCGATGGTCTGCTGGCCGCCTACGCGCGCATGGAGGCGGCCCGGCCCCGGCTGGTCTTCGACATCGACGGGGTCGTCTACAAGGTCGACCGGCTGGACTGGCAGCAGCGGCTGGGCTTCATCACCCGCACCCCGCGCTGGGCCATCGCCCGCAAGTTCCCCGCCGAGCAGGCGCGCACCACCCTGGAGGCCATCGACATCCAGGTCGGCCGCACCGGGGCGGTGACGCCGGTGGCGCGGCTGCATCCCGTCACCGTCGGCGGCGTGGTGGTGGTCAACGCCACCCTGCACAATGCCGACGAGATCGCCCGCAAGGACGTGCGCGTGGGCGACACGGTGATCCTGCAGCGAGCCGGCGACGTCATTCCACAGATCGTCCGTGTGGTGCTGGAGGAGCGGCCAGCGGGCGCCGAGCCCTTCGCCTTCCCGACCCACTGTCCTTGCCCCCTGCGCACGCCGCTGACCCGCGAGACCACCGCCTCGGGCGCCGAGACGGTGGTGCGGCGCTGCACCGGCGAGTTCGCTTGTCCGTTCCAGCGGCTGGCGCACCTGCGCCACTTCGTCTCCCGCCGGGCCTTCGACATCGAGGGGCTGGGCGAAAAGCAGCTGACGGCCTTCACCGAGCGCGGCTGGATCGGTGATCCCGCCGACATCTTCGCCCTCGCCCGCGACGCGGAGAAGATGGACGAGCTGCGCGGAACGGACGGCTATGGCGAAACCAGCGTCAGCAACCTGATCGCAGGCATCGAGGCACGGCGCACCATCGCTCTGGACCGGTTCATCTACGGTCTCGGCATCCGCCACATCGGCGAGACCACCTCCGTGGCCCTGGCCCGACACTTCGAGACCGTCGAGCATTTCGTCGACACCGCCAAGGCCGCGTCTGAGCAGCAGGCGGGCCAGGCCTTCGCCGAGCTATCGGACCTGGACGGCCTGGGGCCGACGGCGGTGGAGGCAGTGCTCGCCTATGCCCGCGCCCGACCGCCGCTCTTGATCCCGCCGGACGCCGCGTTGGAGGAGCGCCTGCGCCTGGCGATTCCCAGGCTGAACGCCAGGGCGCGCGCGGCCCTCGCGGCCCGCTACGGCGACTGGCCGGCCTTCGAGGCCGCCGCCCTGGCCGCCGCCGCCGGCATGCCCGGCGAGGCCTTTCAGGAGGTCGCCTCCGTCGATGCGGTGGGGGTGGTGGCGGCCCGGATGGTGGCGGAGTTCTTCGGCGAGGATCACAACCGCGCCCTGGTGGAGAAGCTGCTGGCCCAGCTGACCGTCCTGCCCGCCCAGCGGCCCAAGCGCGACACCGCCATCGCCGGTAAGACCGTGGTCTTCACCGGCGCCCTCGAAAAGATGACCCGCGACGAGGCCAAGGCCCAGGCCGAGGCCCTGGGGGCCAAGGTCTCTGGTTCGGTGTCGAAGAAGACCGATATCGTCGTCGCCGGGCCGGGCGCGGGGTCGAAACTGAAGACGGCCACGGAGCTGGGACTGCAGGTGATGACCGAGGACGAATGGCTGGCCCTGGTGGCGGGCGCATGAGCACCCCCCGTTTCGGCGCTCAGGCCGACCATTACCGCCGCTACAGGCCGCAGTACCCCGACTGGCTGTTCGAGCGGCTGGTGGAGGCTTGTGGCGCGCCCCTGGGCCATGCGGCCGATCTCGGCGCCGGCTCGGGCCAGGCCACCAGCGCTCTGCTGGCGCGCTTCGACCGGGTCACGGCCATCGAGCCCGATGGGGACATGGCCGCGCTCATCCCGTCCGATCCGCGCCTCACCGTCGTCGTCGGCAAGGCTGAGGAAGCCGCCTTCGCTTCGCCGCTGGACGCCGCCATCTCGGCCACCGCCCTGCACTGGATGGACGTGGGCGCCGTCAGCGAGCAGCTGGTCGGAGCCCTGCGCCCCCACGGCGCCTTCCTGGCCTTCGGCTATTTGCCGTTCACCGTGGCGGGGACTCTGCACGATGTGTTCGCGGCCGAGGCGGACCTTTGGGAGCCGTTCATGCATCCGATGATGCCGCAGTTCCGCGACTACGCCGACCTGCTGAGCGAAACAGCCCTGTGGAGCGAGGTCGAGCGCTTCTCGTTCGAGATCCACCAGCCGATGTCGAGCTTCGACCTGGCCGGGCTGATCATGTCGACGTCCTACGCCAACGCCTACGCCAGGTCGCTGGGCGCGGTGGAGGACTACGCCGCCGACATGACCGCGCGGCTGATGTCGATGGGCGAGCAGATGGCGATGGTGACCTTCCCTTGCACGGCGGCCCTGGCGCGGGTCTAGGGTTTGTGCGTGGTTCGAGACGCGCCCTTCGGGCGCTCCTCACCACGACGATTGTCGGTGGAATTGCAAAACGGTGGTCATGGTGAGGAGCCTGCGCAGCAGGCGTCTCGAACCACGCACTCCGGCTACAGCGGCGCGCAGGCCTCGGCAAGCCAGGCGCCGGTCTCGTCGTCGAGTTCGTCGCCCACCACCGCCAACACCCGCGCGTGATAGGCGTCGAGCTGGGCGATCTCCTCGCCGGTCATCAGCGCCGTGTCGATCAGCCGCCGGTCGATGGGCGCCAGGGTCAGGGTCTCGAAGCCGAGCATCTCGCGCTCTCCCCCGGCGATCGGCTCCAGGGGGGTGACCACCTGAAGGTTCTCAATACGGATGCCGTAGGCGCCGGGCTTGTAGTAGCCGGGCTCGTTGGAGACGATCATCCCCGGTTTCAGGGCCACGCCATTGGGCGCCTTGGAGATGCGCTGGGGCCCCTCGTGCACCCCCAGGTAAGAGCCGACGCCGTGGCCGGTGCCATGGTCGAAGTCCAGGCCGGCCGCCCACAGGGGGGCCCGCGCCAGGATGTCCAGGGCCGAGCCGGTGACCCCGGCGGGGAAGCGGATGCGGGCCAGGGCCAGGTGCCCCTTGAGCACCAGGGTGAAGCGCTGGCGCATCTCGTCGGTGGGCGGGCCAATGGCCACGGTGCGGGTGACGTCCGTCGTGCCGTCCAGATACTGGGCGCCGGAATCCACCAGCAGCAGGCTGCCGCGCTCCAGCCGGCGGTTGCTGGCGTGGGTCGGGCGGTAGTGGACCACGGCGCCGTTGGGCCCGGCGCCGGCGATGGTGTCGAAGGACAGGTCCTGCAGCGCCCCCGTCTCCTCACGGAAGGCCTCCAGGCGCGTGGTGATCTCCACCTCGTCGGGAAGGGTGTCCTGCGCCTCCGTCCCCAGCCAGCACAGGAAGCGCGTCAGGGCGACCCCGTCGCGCAGATGGGCCCGCCGGGTTCCCTCGATCTCCACCGCGTTCTTGCAGGCCCGGGGCAGGGCCGTGGGATCGGCTGCGCGGATCACCGTGGCGCCGGCGGCTTCCAGCATGTCGAAATACCAGGCCGAGGACTGGGCCGGGTCGATCAGAACCTTGAGACCCGCCAGGGTGGCCAGGGCGCCCGGCAGGGCGGAGGGCGGCTGCAGCGAGACCTCCGCGCCCAGCCAGGCCGGCAGGTCGGCGGTGACCTTGGCGGGATCCAGGAACAGGGTCGCTCGACCATCCTGGCCGACGATGGCCTGGCCCAGGGGCAGGGGCGAGCGGATGACGTCGCCGCCGCGGATGTTGAACAGCCAGGCGACGGAGGCGGGCGCCGTCAGCACCACCGCGTCGGCGCCCTGGGCGCGCAGGTCGCCGCCCAGGCGGATCCGCTTGGCGAGGGACGCCTCGCCCGCATAGACCAGCGGATGGGGGACCACGGGGGCCTGAGGCTGCGCCGGCCGATGCGCGCCCCAGGCCTCGTCCAGGGGATTGGCCTGCACGGGGGCCAGGCGGGCGCCCGCGCGGGCGGCGGCCTCGCGCAGGCGGTCCAGCTGGTCGGGGCTGTGCAGGCGGGGGTCGTAGCCGATCACCTGGCCGGCGGTCATGGCCTGTTCGAGGTAGGCGGGCACGCCCCCGTCGATCAGGTCGCGGATCTCGAACAGGCCCCCGTCCACCTGGTTCCGCACCTGCAGGCTGTAGCGGCCATCGACGAACACCGCCGCCCGATCCTTGAGGATCACCGCCGCCCCCGCCGAGCCGGTGAAGCCGGTGGCCCAGGCCAGGCGGTCGTTGGCGGCGGGCAGGTATTCGTTCTGATGCTCGTCCTCATGCGGGGCGAGGAAGGCGTCCAGCCCCTGCCGCTGCATGGCGGCGCGGATCAGGGGCAGGTGCTGGCGGCCGAAGGCGGGATCGGCCTGTTCGTCGAAGGTCTGGCGCATGGAGAAGATTTAGGCGCGGCGAGACGCGGTGTCATCAGTCCAGCTCTGATCCTCCACCGCGCAGCGGGGGAGGTGGGCCCCCGCTGCAAAGCGGGGGGTCGGAGGGGGCGGGCGGCGGCGGGGCGGTTCGCCCCCTCAGTCCCTCCGGGACAGCTCCCCCGCTTCGCAGGGGAGCATAGAATCTGATCCTCCCCCGCCTCTTTGCGGGGGAGGTGGGCCCCCGCCGAAGAGCGGGGGTCGGAGGGGGCGAGCGGCGGCGGGGCGGTTCGCACCCTCAGGCGCTCCGCGCCAGCTCCCCCGTGAAGAACGGGGGAGCATAAACAGGGCGGCGGCGCCTAGCGCTTGACCAGGGCCAGGGCCGACCAGGCGTCGCGGTGGATGCGAAAGGCCAGTTTGAAGCCCCGCGCCAGGTAGGCGGCCTTCACATAGCGCTCCTGGGTGCGCAAAAGGCCCGACAGGATGATCATCCCGCCGGGCTTCACCGCGCGGGTGATCTGGGGCGACAGATAGACCAGCGGCCGCGCCAGGATGTTGGCGAACACCAGGTCGTAGGGGGCCGCCCCGCGCACCACCGGATGGGTCAGGCCCCCGGTGTGGGCGAAGCGGGCCCGCACCTGGTTGACCCGGGCGTTCTCGCGGCAGATGCGCACCGAGACCGCGTCGATGTCGGTGCCGGCGGCCACGGTGGCGCCGGTGCGCAGGGCGGCGATGGCCAGCACCCCCGTGCCGGCGCCCACGTCCAGCACCCGGTTGAAGCGCCGCGCCTTGCGCAGGCGGTCGTAGGCCAACAGGCAGCCGACGGTGGTGCCGTGGTGACCGGTGCCGAAGGCGGCGCCGGCCTCGATGCGCAGGTTGACGGCGTTGATCGGCGCCCGGCCCCGGTCGTGCACTCCGTAGATGAAGAACCGTCCCGCGCGCACCGGCGGCAGGCCGGACAGGGCCATGGCCAGCCAGTCGGCGTCGGCGAGGGCCTCCACCGTCACCTTCAGCCCGCCGGCCTCGGCGAGGACCTGCTCGAACCGGGCCGCCTCGGCGTCGCTGGTGGGATAGGCGTCGATCCGCCACAGGCCGCGGTCCTCGTCCTCCTCGAGGATCGAATAGGTGGCGCCTTCCAGCAGGATGTCGGCGTCGACCTGGGCGGCGGCGGCTTCGGCGAGGGCGCGCGGGCCGCGGGCGATGATCTGTAGGGCCTGGGTCATGCCGCCCGTTTAGGGGGCGGGGCGGCGGATGTCGACGTGGGTCTTAGCGGTAGCCGTCATAGGGGGCCGTCGGCGCCTGGGCCAGATAGGCGTCCTCCCCCGGCCCGTCGTCACGATCGTAGGGGGCGTCGTCCCGGGGACGGTCGTCGTCCAGTTCCGGCGGGGGGTCGCTGGATTGGCTCCGCCACCCCCAGCCGATCGGCTCAGGGGCCGGCGCGGGACCTGCGGCGATCCGATAGGTATCCGGGCCGTCCGGCTCAAACGCGTCGCGTTCTGAGGCGTCCGGCTCTGGGTCCGCCAGGGCGGGCTCGGCCCGCGCATAGACCTGCGGTCGGGGCGGGGGCGGCTGGTCGCCGAAGCTCATCAGCCGGGTCAGGGCCTTGTCGATCTCGCTGCGGGGGGGCTGCCACGACGCCTCGGAGAAATAGGGCGGGGCGCCTTCGGCGGGCGTCCACAGGTCGACCGCCGAGGGGTTGTGCGCCCGCGGCTGGGAGATCAGCAGTTGCTGGCCATACTGGCTGCCCGGCTCCACCGAGACCTTGAGGGCCGCGCCCATCAGCACCCCCGCCATTGTGGCGGCGCCGGCGCCGTAGAGCAGGAGTTTGTTCATGCGCGGCCCCTCGTCTGAGGCCATAGCGCGCCAACCGCCTTTCCGTTCTGCCCCCATGCCATCAAATGTGAGGCCCGCGCGCGACCCGCTTGCGTGGCATCGTTTAATCGGCAAGGTGGCTCGCCAGTTGGCGGAGGTCCTCGATGAGCAAATACAAGCCCCTGGCGGACATCCTGGGCGGCCATGTTCACGACAGTTGGAAGGTCACCTTCGACGAGCTCGAAAAGGCCCTGGGTTTCGCCCTGCCCAAGACCGCGCGGGAGAAGGCCGACTGGTGGCGCAACGATCACGCCGCGCCCAAGCCCCACGCCAAGGCCTGGCTGGAGGCCGGTTGGCTCGCCGAGGCCGTGGACCTGGCCGCCGGCCATGTCACCTTCACTCGCCGCCCCGCGACCCTGCAAGTCGCCCCCGACCCCACCGCCCATGAGGTCATGGCCGCCGCCGAGGCCGAATACGAAAAGAGCCGCGCCGTCGCCACCGCCAAGAAGGTGGGCGTGGTCGCCGCCGTGGTCGGGGTCGTGGCGGCCGGCGTGGGCCTGATCGCCGCCCGGGTGCTGGGCCGCAAGGCCTAGCAGACCGGCCTACGCCCCTCAGGCCTTCTCCACGAAGCTGTCGATGACCTTCTTCTCGCCGGCCTTCTCGAAGGCGACGGTGAGCTTGTTGCCCTCGACCACGGTGATCTGGCCGTAGCCGAACTTGATGTGGAACACCCGTTCGCCGCGGGCGAAGGCCCCGGCGGCGGAGGGCTCGGAGACGGCCACCAGCCGGCCATCCCCCTCGATGACGGCGGTGCGGGCGCGGGACGGTTGCGACGTGGCCGCGCGGGTCTGCGCCCGCATCCAGCCGGGGGAGGTGTAGCCCGAGCCGAAGTCCGGCGCGGCGTCCCAGCGCGAGGCGGCCTGCGGCATCCCAGGCCCGCCGCCGTAGTAGCCGGTCTCGGAACTGGCCTCGACGTTGGCCAGGGGCAGCTCGTCAACGAACCGCGACGGCAGCTGGCTGGTCCAGCGGCCATAGACCTGGCGGTTGGCGACGAAAGAGATGCGCGCCTCTTCCCGCGCCCGGGTGATGCCGACGTAGGCCAGGCGGCGCTCCTCCTCGAGCCCCTTGTCGCCCTTCTCGTCCATGGACCGCTGAGAGGGGAAAACGCCTTCTTCCCAGCCGGGCAGGAAGACCAGGGGGAATTCCAGGCCCTTGGCCGAGTGCAGGGTCATGATCTGGACCGCGTCGTCGCCGGAGGCGCGGTCGATGTCCATCACCAGCGACACGTGCTCGAGATAGGCCTCAAGGGTGTCGAAGGCGCCCATGGAATTGACCAGTTCCTTGAGGTTTTCCAGTCGCGTCTGGCTGGTCGGTCCCTTGTCGGCGCGCAGGGCGTCGGTGTAGCCGCTCTCCTCGAGGATCGTCTCCAGCAGCTGTGGATGCCGCGCCACGTCCTTCATGCCGCGCCAGCGGTCCAGGTCGCGGATGAAGTTGGACAGGGCGGTGCGGGTGCGCGCCGGCAGCTCGTCGGCGCCGATAATCCCCCGCGCGGCGAGGGTCGCCGAGACGCCGTGGTGGCGGGCGATCTGCAGGATCTTGGACACCGAGGTGTCGCCGATGCCCCGCTTGGGGGTGTTGACGATCCGCTCGAAGGCCAGGTCGTCGTCCTCGGACTGCACCAGGCGGAGATAGGCGTGGGCGTCGCGGATCTCCGCGCGCTCGAAGAACCGGGGCCCGCCGACCACGGTGTAGGGGATGCCCAGCAGGACGAAGCGCTCCTCGAAGGCCCGCATCTGGAACGAGGCGCGCACCAGGATGGAGGCCTCGCGGTAGCGCCGCCCCTCCTTCTTCCAGCGTTCCAGCTCGTCGCCGATCATGCGGCTCTCGGCCTCGCCGTCCCAGACCCCGCGCACGCGGACCTTCTCGCCG
The DNA here is from genome assembly GCA_965279095.1 of Caulobacteraceae bacterium. Taxonomy (GTDB): domain Bacteria; phylum Pseudomonadota; class Alphaproteobacteria; order Caulobacterales; family Caulobacteraceae; genus CBDIHH01. The sequence continues at coordinate 5,621 of CBDIHH010000007.1, read as the reverse complement.
CCCTTGGCGTCGGTCCACAGGGTCTTGCCCAGCCGGTCCTTGTTGGTCCCGATCAGGCCCGAAGCCGCCGCCAGGATATGCTCGGTGGAGCGGTAGTTGCGCTCCAGGCGGATCACCGTGGCGCCGGGGAAGTCGCGCTCGAAGCGCAGGATGTTGTCCACCTCGGCGCCGCGCCAGCCGTAGATGGACTGGTCATCGTCGCCGACACAGCACAGGTTCTGCCGCTTCTGGGCCAGCAGCCTCAGCCAAAGATACTGGGAGACGTTGGTGTCCTGGTATTCGTCCACCAGCATGTATTTGAAGCGGTCGTGGTACTCCGCCAGCACGTCGGGGTGCTGGGTGAAGATGGTCAGGTTGTGCAGCAGCAGGTCGCCGAAATCGCAGGCGTTGAGCACCCGCAGCCGGTCCTGATAGGCCTTGTAGAGGGCGCCGCCCTTGTTGTTGGCGAACTGGGCGCCCTCTGACGGCGGCAGCTTGTCAGGGGTCCAGCCCCGGTTCTTCCAGTGGTCGATCAGGCCGGCCAGGGCGCGCGGCGTCCAGCGCTTGGCGTCGATGTTGTCGGCCACCAGCAGCTGCTTGATCAGCCGTTCCTGGTCGTCGGTGTCGAGGATGGTGTAGCTCGACTTCAGGCCGACCAGCTCTGCATGGCGGCGCAGGATCTGGGCGGCCACCGAGTGGAAGGTGCCCAGCCACCGCAGGCCCTCCGAGGACGGTCCGATCAGGTGGCTGATCCGCTCGCGCATCTCGCGGGCGGCCTTGTTGGTGAAGGTGACCGCCAGCAGCTCCCACGGCTTGGCCCGGCCGGTGGCGAGGATGTGCGCCAGGCGGGTGGTGAGCACGCGGGTCTTGCCGGTGCCGGCGCCGGCCAGCACCAGGACCGGGCCGTCCACCGCCTCCACGGCGGCGCGCTGCTCCGGGTTCAGGCCCTCAAGATAGTCGGGGGCCGGGCCTGAGGGGCGGGCCAGGTCGCTGATGCGGACGGCGGGCGGGGGATTGGACAACAGCTGGGCTTCCTGACTCGAAGAACGAATGTAGCACACGCCGGCCGAGGTTTAAGGCCCGCCGCCGGTCAGGAACCGCCATCGGGGCCGCGGCGCAGGTGCGCCAGGGCGGCCAGGCGACAGGCTGAGGCCAGGGGCGTGCGCCCGCGGCCCCCGTCGATGCGGCCGATCAGACCGGCCATGGTCAGGCCGTCCGCCTCGGCGATGGTCTGCAACACCGCCCAGAACTCCGCTTCCAGGGCCACGGAGGTGGCGTGCCCCGACAGCAGCACCGAGCGTTTGAGCAGGGGCATGGCTAGGGTTCGCGCTTGGCGCCGTCGAGGACGCTGTCGGCCTTGCGCGCCTGGGCGTCGCGCAGGGCCCGTACCGCCTTGGCCTGGCCGAACTTGGCGCGGTTGCCAATCGCTGCAGCTCTTGCCGCTTGGCGCGCCTTGTCCTTGCGCGCCTTGTTCAGGTTGATCGGCTCGGTCATGGCTTTTTCTTCACTCCGATAGTGATATTTGTCCATGGTGGCCCGTGTGGCGACCTGGCTGGCCTTGGAGACGTCCGTGATCTACCCCGCCGAAGTCCTCAAACATCTTGAGGTGCTGTCGTCCGACGGCCAGCACGTCGGCCGGGTGGACCATGTGCGCGGCGATCAGGTCCAACTGGCCCGGTTGGACTGGGCGGCCCATGGCAAGCACCACACCATCCCCATGGACTGGATCGACTATGTCGATGACCGGGTGCACCTCACCGTCACCGCCGCCGAGGCCTTCGCCGGTTGGCAGACCTAGGGCCGGCTGGTCTCACCCGGGCGAAATCATCTTCTCCGGCCGGACCACCTCGTCGAACTCCGCGTCGGTGACATAGCCGCCGCCGACCGCTTCCTCGCGCAGGGTGGTGCCGTTCTTGTGCGCGGTCTTGGCGATCTTGGCGGCGTTGTCGTAGCCGATCTTGGGGGCGAGCGCGGTGACCAGCATCAGCGAGCGGTCGAGCGCCGCCTTGATGTTGTCCTCGCGCGGCTCAAGCCCGACCACCAGGTTGTCGGTGAAGCTGACGGCGGCGTCCGCGATCAGGCGCACCGACTGCAGGAAGTTGTAGGCCATCACCGGGTTGTAGACGTTCAGCTCGAAATGGCCCTGGCTGTCGGCGAAGGTCAGGGCGGCGTTGTTGCCGAACACCTGCACGCACACCTGGGTCATCGCCTCGCACTGGGTCGGGTTGACCTTGCCCGGCATGATCGAGGAGCCGGGCTCGTTCTCCGGGAGGGACAGCTCGCCGAGGCCCGAGCGGGGGCCGGAGCCCAGGAAGCGGATGTCGTTGGCGATCTTGAACAGGCTGGCGGCCACTGTGTTGATGGCCCCGTGCGAGAAGACCATGGCGTCGTGGGCGGCCAGGGCCTCGAACTTGTTGGGGGCGGTGGTGAAGGGCAGGCCAGTGATCTGGGCGATCTTCTCGGCCACCTGCTCGGCGAAGCCGACCGGGGCGTTCAGGCCGGTGCCGACGGCGGTGCCGCCCTGGGCCAGCTGCATGAGGGCCGGCAGGGTCATCTCGATGCGGGCGATGCCGTTGGTGACCTGCTGCACATAGCCGGAGACCTCCTGCCCCAGGGTCAGGGGGGTGGCGTCCTGGGTGTGGGTGCGGCCGATCTTGATGATGTGGTCCCAGGCGCATGCCTTGTCGTTCAGGGCGTCGCGCAGCTTTTGCAGAGCGGGGAGAAGCCGGTGGACGATCTCCTCGGCGCAGGCGATGTGCATGGCCGTGGGATAGGTGTCGTTGGACGACTGGCTCATGTTGACGTGGTCGTTGGGGTGCACGGGCTTCTTGGAGCCCATCTCGCCGCCCATCATCTCGATGGCGCGGTTGGAGATCACCTCATTGGCGTTCATGTTCGACTGGGTGCCCGACCCGGTCTGCCAGACCACCAGGGGGAAATGGTCGTCGAGCTTGCCCTCGATCACCTCGTTGGCCGCCGCGACGATGGCCTGGGCGATGTTGGGGTCCAGACCGCCCAGCGCCTGATTGGTCTCGGCCGCGGCCCGTTTGACGATGCCCAGGGCGCGCACGATCGGCAGGGGCTGCTTCTCCCAGCCGATCTTGAAGTTGCCCAGGGACCGCTGCGCCTGGGCGCCCCAGTAGCGATCGGCGGCGACCTCGATGGGGCCAAAGGTGTCGGTCTCGGTGCGGGTGGCGGTCATGGCGGTTTCCGGTTTTGGTCCGCCGTGGTTTAGCGGCATGGCCGGGGAGTTCAAGGCGCGAGCGTCGCCCCGATAGGCTATGAGGGGGTTTGCTTTAAGGGGATCGCTCACCCCCACCCCGATCATCCCGGCCCCCGGGTCCGGCCTTTGGCCGGCCCGAGGACAGGCTCCGGCCGGGATCCAAATCCTAAAGCGCTAACGTGGAGCCATATGATCTGGGCCCCGGCCTTCGCCGGGGTGATCCGGAATTTGAAGGGATTGGTTCCGACGAAAGCAAACCCGCTCTAGAAGGCGTCATGGACGACGAGTGGACAGGCCGGGGCAAGGTGCGGGCGCGCGAGGCGGTCGATGGCCTGGTCATCGTCGTCGACGGCCTCACCAGCCAGGCCAAATACTACAAGCCGCTGATCTACGAGTTCTTCCGCAAGGAATGGCGCGGCGCCCGCCCGGCCTGGGGCGAGTTCGCCGTCGAGATCGCCATGGAATATGTGGGCGATCCGCCCTGGCTGGACCTCGACAACGTCGCCAAGGCCATCCTCGACGCCATCAAAGGCTACGCCTTCCACGACGACGCCCAGGTCTGCCGCCTGCTGGTGGAGCGGCGGGCGGGCGAGCGCGAGCGGATCACCGTACGGGTGCTGCGGGCGGGCGATGGCGGCGTCGTGCGCCGCTGAGGGCCGTCAATCCACATCTTCTCGCTTCCCCGGCGTCCGCCGGGAACACGGGGTTTAGAGGGTCAGCGTAGGATCACCCGCTCCCAGGGCTCCAGGGCCCCGTTGACCGCCAGGGCGACGGTCAGGGCCAGGAAGGCGAGGGTGGTGGCGGTGAAGCGCAGCTTGCGCGGCACCGTCCAGCTGTCGAGCCTGCGGCCGCGCCTTCCAGATGGCCGGCAGCAGGGCCACCGTGACCACGGTGAGCAGGCCGGCCACCAGGGCGCAGGCCGAGGCGATCAGCAGCCACGGACCCGGCCAGTCATAGACGGCCCGCGCCACGTCTCCGCCGATGGCCGAGGCCCACAGGGCGAAGCCCGCCGCTCCCACCAGCCACAGGGCCGCGCTGGCGGTCTGGGCCGCGCTGGCGCGGCTCTGGATCGAGGTCTGGCGGAAATCCCGGCGATCGCGGGTGGCGAGGCCGATCAGGGTGGCGATGGAGGCGATCAGCGCCAGCGCCCCCAACACGGCAAGGACCGGGACCTGCGACAGGGGGCCGGCGCGCGAATAGCTCTCGGCGCCGCTGGGGGAGAACCAGCGGGTCGCCCGGCCGCCGATCACCGTGAACGTCGAGGTCTCCGGACCGTCGGTGGCCTGGAAAACGCCCCCGGCCAGGGGCGTCCAGCTACGAGCCTCGCCGCGGGCGCGGGTGATCAGCAGGCCGCCGCGGCCGACGTCGATGGCGGCGGCGCCGGTCAGCACGCCGACGAACTTCTCCAGGCCCGAGAAGGCCCGCCGGTCGCTGAGGTAGGTCCCGGCATAGACGCCGCGGCTGCGCAGCAGGGCGGTGGAGGCCGCCGGCAGCCGCTTGGTCCCACCATAGAACCGCTCGACGATCAGCTGCGGCAGGCGGGTGGTCAGCCGCCCGGCGGTCTCGGTGTTGGCGGCCACGAACACCCCCAGGCCGAGGGCCGGGACGGTGACCATGTTGGTGCGGAACGACAGGGTGGCGCCATCGTGGCCATAGCCCATGAACCCGCCCGGCAGCGGCATCTCCCGGAAACCGGCCGCCCAGCCCGGCGCCCCCGGCGCGCCCCGGGCGATCACCGTACGGAAGGCCTGGGCCGTGCGGGGGGTGTAGACCGTCACGCCGTCAAGGGTCCCGTCCCCGAGGATCAGGGTCATGTAGCGGGCCATGTCGCCGGCGGTGGACGACGCCGCCCCGGCCGGAGCGATCTGGGTCAGGTATTCGAAGGGCCGCGCCTGCAGCTCGCCCCCCGCCCAGCGGAAGCCCTGCGAGACGTCGGCGGCCATGTCGGGCCGCATGGGCTGGGGAAGATCCGAGCGCGCCGGATAGGGCTCGCGGAACGTCGTCCGCGCCATGCCCAGGGGGCGAAGGATGTCGGTCTCGATCAGCCGCGCGAAGGGCTGGTGCGCCACCTCGGCGACGGCGTCTCCGGCCAGGCCGACCCCATAGTTGGAATAGACGGGCAGGGCCCCCGCCTCGCGCACCCGCCGTGGGCGCTCCTGGCGCAGATAGACGTCCAGGGGGCGGATGCGGTCTGGGTCCTTCTCGAACAGCTGGCCCAGGATGCGATCCTCGAAACCCGCCGAATGGGTCATCAGGTCCTGCAGCGCGATCGGGCGGGTGTAGCCCTCGTCGCGCACCTGCAGCCGCTGCGGCAGATACTGGTTGACCGGATTGCCCAGGCCCATGCGGCCCCGCTCGACCTGCCGCATCAGGGCGATCCAGGTGAACGTCTTGGAGATCGAGCCGAGGCGAAACAGGG
>CBDIHH010000006.1:575000-953611 GCA_965279095.1 Caulobacteraceae bacterium | reverse complement strand
GACGTAGGCGGCCGCCTCGGCGGCGCTGCGCATGTCGGGCTTGGAGACGATCTCCATCAGGGCGGTGCCGGCGCGATTGAGGTCGACGTAGGTGGCGTTCGGATCGATGTCGTGGATGGACTTGCCGGCGTCCTGCTCCAGGTGCAGCCGCTCGATGCGCACGGTGATGGTCTCGCCGTCGTCGAGTTCGACCAGCACCTCGCCCTCCCCGACGATGGGGTCCTTGAACTGGCTGATCTGATAGCCCTGCGGCAGGTCGGGATAGAAGTAGTTCTTGCGGTCGAACCGCGACCACTCATTGATCTGCGCCTTCAGACCGAGGCCCGTGCGCACCGCCTGCTCGACGCAGTAGCGGTTGATCACCGGCAACATGCCCGGCATGGCGGCGTCGACCAGGGCCACCTGCTCGTTGGGCCCCGCCCCGAAGCCGACGGCGGCGCCCGAGAACAGCTTGGATTTCGACGCCACCTGGGCGTGGATCTCCAGCCCGAGGACGATCTCCCAGGGCCCGGTGCGGCCTTCGATCAGCTTGGAGTCGGACATGGCGGTCTCGCGGACGGTTGAGCCGGACAGGTCGCCCCGGCGCCGCGCAGTGTCAAGCCGTAGCGCGCTTGACGGGGTTCGCGCGCGTGTCAGGGTCGCCTCCGGGGATGGAGGGCTGTGATGGGCAAGTTGTGGTGCACGCTCGGGGGGCTGGCGCTGAGCGTCCTGGCCTATGGGCAAGCGGCCGCTCAGGCCACCAATGCGCAGTGGTTGAGGAAACCCCGTACCGAAGACATCATCGCCATGATGCCGTCTGAGGCCGCTCGACTTGGCCTGCAGGGGCGCGTGGTCATCGACTGTCTGGTGACCTTGGAGGGACGAGCGACCGACTGCAACGTGGTCAAGGAAGACCCGGCCCGCCTTGGGTTCGGCGAGGCCGCCAAGCTCTTGGCGCCGACGTTCCTTTTCAAGCCTGCGACCCTCGGCGGCCTTCCGGTCACCTCCAGAGTCACGGTGCCGATAAGGTTCGAAAACGCCCCACAAGCGGATCCATCCGAACCTCAGGGTCCGAGTTACCGGGCTGTGACATCCCTGCCCTGGGCCTCGGCCCCAACCTCCGATGAAATCGCCAAGGCCTTTCCGGCCAAGGCGAAAGGCAAGTCCGGTTCAGGCCTTGTCGTCCTGCGCTGTCACATCGCCGATGACTACCGCCTCAAAGGCTGCGGTGCGGTCTCCGAGTTTCCACAGCACCAAGGGTACGCCGAAGCCGCTCGCGCCTTGACGCCCAGGTTTCAAGCGAACGTGTTTGCTGCGGACTCGGTCCCGCCCTCAAAGGTCATGATCGACCTGCCGTTCTTCTTCATGGACCCCGCCGGCGCTCAGTGGCGCGATCGCAAGATCGTCAAGCCGACATGGCTGAAGACCGCCAACCTCGACGCCGTGGAACTGTTCTATCCGGCGGCGGCGACCGCGAAGGGCGTCGCCTTCGGACGCGGCGTGGCGGAGTGCGACGTGGCCGTCGGCGGAGCGCTGACCAACTGTCATGCGTTCAGCGAGGAACCGGCCGCCCTCGGCTTTGGCGACGCTGCCGCCAAAGTCGCCTCGCTATTCGTGATCAACCCCTGGACCGCAGACGGTCTTCCGGTCGACGGCCGCAAGATTTTCATGCCTATCCGGCTCGAAGCGCCGCCGGCCAGGGCCGCGGCCGCCCCTACTCCCGCCACCAGGCCTTAGGCCTGGCCTTGAAGTCCGCCGCCTGCTCCATGGCCCCGGCCAGGGAGAACAGCGTCCCCTCGTCCAGCGGCTTGCCGATCAGCTGCAGACCCAGCGGCAGGCCCTGGGCGTCGAGGCCCGCGGGCAGGGACAGGGCCGGCAGGCCGGCCAGGTTGGCCGTCACCGTGAAGACGTCGTTCAGATACATGGTGACGGGATCGTCGTGCCGCTCGCCCAGGCCGAAGGCGGCCGAAGGGGCCGTGGGGGTCAGCAGGGCGTCCACCCGCTCGAACACCTGGGTGAAGTCGTCGGCGATGCGCCGGCGGACCTTCTGGGCCTTCAGGTAATAGGCGTCGTAGTAGCCGGCCGACAGCACATAGGTGCCCATCAGGATGCGGCGCTTGACCTCCTCGCCGAAGCCCTGGGCGCGGGTGCCCTCATAGACGTCGGTCAGGGTCTTGCCATCGACCCGCAGGCCGTAGCGCATGCCATCATAGCGGGCGAGGTTGGAGGAGGCCTCCGCCGGGGCGACGATATAGTAGGCCGGCAGGGCGTATTTGGTGTGGGGCAGCGAGACCTCGACGATCTCGCAGCCGGCCTCCCGGAGCCAGGCGATCCCCTGGGTCCACAAGTCCTCGACCTCCGACGGCATGCCGTCGACGCGGTATTCCTTGGGCACGCCGATCCGCAGACCGCGCACGCTCTGGCCGACGAAGCTGGCGAAGTCGGGCACGGCCACGGGCAGGCTGGTGGAATCCTTGGGGTCGTGGCCGGCCATGGAGCGCAGCAGGATGGCGGCGTCCTCCACCGTCTTGGCGATCGGCCCGGCCTGGTCCAGCGACGAGGCGAAGGCGACCACGCCCCAGCGCGAGCAGCGGCCGTAGGTGGGCTTGATGCCGACGGTGCCGGTGAAGGCCGCCGGCTGGCGGATCGAGCCGCCGGTGTCGGTGGCGGTGGCGCCCAGGCAAAGATCGGCGGCCACGGCGGTCGCCGAGCCCCCCGACGAGCCGCCGGGGGTGAAGGGCTTGTTCGACCCCTCCACCCGCCAGGGGTTGGTCACCGGGCCGAACCGCGAGGTCTCGTTGGACGAGCCCATGGCGAACTCGTCCATGTTCAGCTTGCCCAGCATCACCGCCCCGTCGCGCCACAGGTTGGCGGTGACGGTGGATTCGTAGGTAGGCTTGAACTCGCCGAGGATGTTGGAGCAGGCGGTGGTGCGCACCCCCTCGGTGCAGAACAGGTCCTTGATTCCCAGGGGGATGCCCTCGAGGGGGCCCGCCGCGCCGGAGCGGCGGCGCGCGTCTGACGCCCGGGCCATGTCGAGGGCCTTGTCCGGGGTCTCCAGCACATAGGCGTTCAGCGCCCGGGCGGCCTCGACGGCCTCCACATGCGCCTGGGTGATCTCGGCGGAGGTGAAGTCGCCACGGGCCAGCCCATCGACGGCGGCTTTGAGGGTAAGGGCGGTGAGTTCAGACATGACTAGTCCACCACCTTGGGTACGACGAAGAAGCCACCGACAGCCTTGGGGGCGTTGGCCAGGATGCGCGCGGCGTCGCCGCCGTCGCTGACCACGTCCTGGCGCAGGGGCAGGGTCGCGGCGACGGCCGAGGCCATGGGCTCGACCCCCTCCACATCGACCTCGTCGAGCTGCTCGATCCAGGCGATGATCGCCGACAGCTCGCGGGCCAGCGGCTCCAGCCGGGCCTCGTCCTCGCGGATGCGGGACAGCTGGGCCACCTTGCGTACGGTCGCCGCGTCGATGGCCATGGGGCCCTCACCTCTGTTGGAGTCCAGGGCGCAGGGGTTAGACGGCCCATGGCGGGGTTGGCAAGACCGATGCTGGCTTGACAACGGCCAAGCTTGCGGAACAAATAAGGAACGCGTGCAAGAGGAGGGTGTCGCATGGCGTTCGAGTTTGCTTGCGGTCGTCTAGTTCGCCTGGGGGCGGTGGCCCTCATGGTCGTAGGCCTCGTCCTGACGGCGGCGCCGCCGGCGACAGCCCAGATCCTCCGCGGCCGACCGCGCGACGCGGCGGATCTGGTCAAGGCCCTCGAGCAGGCCGGTCCGGCCGGACGGCCCTATCTGGTTCTGCGCGACAGCTTCCCCGAGGAATGGGCCAGCTTCTCCGCCGAGGCGCTGAGACGGGTCTCTCAGTCAGAGCCCGTCGAGGCCTACGGCGAGGAATTCCTGGGCGAGGTCATCGATCGGCGGTTCGCCCTCATCCGGCTGGCGCCCCCCGAGGCGCTGGTGCGCCTGGCCCAGGCCGAATACGCCTTGCTGGACGCCCTGCGCGGCCAGAGCGCCAGGAGCTGCGCCGATTATGCCAGGGAAGGCGACATGCCGGCGAAGGACTGGACCCGTCCCGTCAGCGAACGCTACGCCCTGACCGTCGCCGCCAGCCTGTCGGCCATCCGCGCGGCCATGGACGCGCCGACGACCTATGCGCCTCTCGACAAGGTCGATGTCGGACCGGTGGCCATGGCCTTCGCCCGGCATGGCGGGACGACCGAGCAGTGGGACGCCATGGTCCAGAACGACATCAAGGCCCTGTCGATCGACCAGCAGTGCAAGGCCTGGCTGGCCTTCGGCGCCGCGCTCCAGGACGCGCCCCCGCGCACCGCCGCCCGCTTCCTGGCCATCCAGTATGAGCCCACGCCGGACGACGAGGGTCCCCCCGCCGCGGACCCGGACCCGCCCCTCCCGCCCTCGACCCGAGGCTAGCGACACGCGGCCACATCCGGGCTAAAGCAGCCCCATGCCCGTTGTCGATATTCTGGACCTGCCCGCCGCGGTCCCCCCCTATGCGCCCGTCATCGGCCTCGACCTGGGCGAGAAGACCATCGGCGTGGCGGTCTCCGACCTCAACCGATCCATCGCCAGCCCGCTGGAGCTCATCCGCAAGACCAAGTTCACCGAGGAGGCCGCCACCCTGATGCGGCTGATGGGCGGCCGGGGGGCGCGGGGCATCGTTATCGGCCTGCCCCTGAACATGGATGGCACCGAGGGGGCGCGCTGCCAGTCGGTGCGGGCCTTCGCGCGAAATCTGCTGCGGCTGGACGAGACCCTGCCCATCGCCTTCTGGGACGAGCGTCTGTCCACCGCCGCCGTGCAGAGGATGATGACGTCTGAGGGCGACATCACCCGCGCCCGCCGGGCCGAGCTGGTCGACAAGACCGCCGCCGCCTACATCCTGCAGGGCGCCCTGGACAGGCTGCGGTCCGCCGGGTTCTAGTCCCCTGTCGCAGGGGCCTGTCATCATGGTTGAACCGATCGGACGTCGCCGGATGCTGCAGGGCGCGGCGGCCCTGAGTTTGGCCGGCGGCGCCGCCCGGGCGGCCACGGCCTCCGAGGTCCCCGTCGTGCCCGGTCAGCCGGGCCTGATCCTCACCCCCAGCGGCCCCGGCTGGTGGGACAGCGAGCGGGTGTCCTGCCCCCGGGTGCTGCGCGAAGCCGATGGCCGCTGGAAGATGTGGTACTACGGCCGCGATCCGACCTTCGACCGCTCCGTCGCCCTGCCCACCGGACGCGTCGGCCTGGCGACCTCTCCGGACGGGGTGCATTGGACGCGGGTGCGCGGCGCCGGCGTGATGGGCTCGGTGCTGGATCCCAGCCCGGACCAGGGCCGCTTCGACGCGGCCTTCGTGGGCAGCAGCGATGTTCATCGCACCGCCGACGGCTACGAGATGTACTATTTCGGCGGCAGCGCGGCGACCACCACCCTGCGCGGCCATGTCACCCGGGGCTTCCCCGCCCGCCCCGGCCGCGCCACCTCGCCGGACGGCCTGCGCTGGACGCGGCACGACGGGCCCTATGACGGCGCCATCCTCGACGTCGGCCCGCCCGGCGCCTTCGATCACCAGATGGTCGGCTGGCCCCAGGTGATGCGGGGCAAGGACGGCGGCCGGCGGCTCTACTACCATACGGTCGACGCGCAGATGGGCTTCGCCGTGGGCCTGGCGACCTCCGCCGACGGCAAGACCTGGGACAAGGTCGGGCCGGTGCTGACCCGCGGGGCTGAGGACGATTTCGACGGCCGAGGCCCCGGCACCCGGCACGTGTTCCTCTCGGGCGGCCGCTATGTGATGCTCTACGAGGGCTTCGACCTGAAGGGACGGGTGGCCATCGGCCTGGCCCTGTCGGACGACGGCGAGCACTGGACCAAGGTGCGCGGTCCCCTGAAGGGGGGCGCGGTGTTCGAGCCCGGCGCCCTCGGCCCCGGCAGCTGGGACGGCCGCGCCGTGGGCACCCCCTGGGTGGTGGCGATGCCGGACGGCGGCCACCGCCTCTACCATGTGGGCAACACCAACCCCTCCAGCGGCCCTGCGGCCACCGAGATGGCCACGGTGCACCAGATCGGCCTGGCCGTGGCCGAGGGCGGCGACTTCACCCGCTGGCGGCGCTGGGGGGCTTAGCCGCCCGCCCCCTTCCCCCCGCGGGGATTCCCCCTTAGAACCTGGGCCCCATGAGCAGCGTCGGCCTCGGCCCCGATGATGTCCGCGCGCGGACCTTTCCCTTCCCCGCCCGCCATTTCATTTCCGTCACAGACCTGACCATCCCCGACGTTCACCGGCTGCTGGCCCTGGCGGACGCCTTCGTGGCGGTGAACCGGCAGGCCAGCAAGAAGCTGGACCTGCTCAAGGGCCGCACCTTGATGAACCTGTTCTTCGAGGCGTCCACGCGAACGCAGAGCTCGTTCGAGCTGGCCGGCAAGCGGCTCGGCGCCGATGTGGTCAATATGAGCCCGCGGTCCTCCTCGATCTCCAAGGGCGAGACCCTGATCGATACGGCGGTCACCCTGAACGCCATGCGGCCGGACCTGCTGGTCGTGCGCCACGCCTCGTCAGGGGCCGCCTCGCTGCTGGCCCAGAAGGTCGGCTGCAGCGTCATCAACGCCGGCGACGGCCAGCACGAGCACCCCACCCAGGCCCTGCTCGACGCCCTGTCGATCCGCGGCGCCTTCGGGCGGGTCGAAGGGCTGGTGGTGGCGATCTGCGGCGACGTCCTGCACAGCCGCGTGGCCCGCTCCAACATCCTGCTGCTGACCGGCCTGGGCGCCCACGTGCGCCTGGTGGGGCCGCCGACGCTGATTCCCGCCGCCGCCGAGCGCTGGGGCGTGGAGGTGTTCCACGACATGAAGCGCGGCCTGGCTGGCGCCGATGTGGTGATGATGCTGCGCCTGCAGCTGGAGCGGATGCAGGGGGCGCTGGTGCCCTCCACCCGCGAATATTTCCGCTTCTTCGGCCTGGACCGCGAGAAGCTGGCCGCCGCCTCCCCCGGCGCGCGGGTCATGCACCCCGGGCCGATGAACCGCGGGGTGGAAATCGATTCGGACGTCGCCGACGACCCCGAGATCAGCCTGATCCAGAATCAGGTGGAGATGGGAGTGGCGGTGCGCATGGCGGTGCTGGCCTGCCTGGCGGCCCGGCTGGACAACGACCAATGACCGGCGCCCCCACCGCCTTCGTCAACGCCCGGCTGATCGACCCGGACAGCGGCTACGACGGCCCCGGCTGCGTCGTCGTCGCCGACGGGGTCATCGCCAGGGTGGCGCATCTGCCGGGCCTCGCCGACCTCCCGGCCGGCTGCGCGGTGATCGACTGCGCCGGCCAGGTCCTGTCCCCCGGCCTGGTCGACATCCGCGTCAAGACCGGAGAGCCCGGCGCCGAGACCAAGGAGACCCTGAAGTCCGCCTGCCTCGCGGCGGCGGCCGGCGGCGTGACCTCCATCGTGGTGCAGCCCGACACCGATCCGGCGGTGGACGATCCGGCCACCGTCGACTTCATCCTCCGCCGCGCCCGCGACATCGGCCTCGTGCACGTGCATGTCGCCGGCGCCGCCACCCGCAGCCTCGGCGGCGAGCGCATGGCCGAGATCGGGCTGATGCACGCGGCCGGCGCCCTCTACATCACCGACGTCGACCGGCCCATCGTCGACAGCAAGGTCATGCGGCGGGTGCTGACCTACGCCAAGGGGTTCGGCGCCCTGGTCGCCCACCGCCCCGCCGATCCCTACCTGTCCGCCGGCGCCGCCGCCACCGAGGGCGAGTTCGCCGCCCGGCTGGGCCTGCCCTCGGTCCCCACCGTGGCCGAGCGGATCATGCTAGAGCGCGACCTGGCCCTGGTGGAGCTGACCGGCGCCGCCCTGCTGGTGGACCAGCTGACCTGCGCCGACAGCCTGGAGAGCTTCGCCCGGGCCAAGGCCAAGGGCCTGCCGGTGACGGCCACCGCCTCGATCAGCCACCTGTGCTTCAACGAGCTGGACATCGGCGACTACCGCACTTTCGCCAAGGTCAGCCCGCCCCTGCGGTCCGAGGCCGACCGGCTGGCCCTGGTGGACGCGGTGATCTCGGGGCTGGTGGAGATCGTCACCTCGGCCCACACCCCCGCCCCGGCCGAGGACAAGCGCCTGCCGTTCGACGAGGCGGCGCCGGGGGCGGTGGGGCTGCAAACCTTCCTGCCGGCCCTCATCCAGCTCCACCTGAGCGCCGGCGCGCCCCTCATCGACCTGTTGCGCGCCGCCACCGTCGTCCCCGCCCGGCTGCTGGGGCTGGACACCGGCCGTATCGCCCCCGGCGCCCCCGCCGACCTGATCCTGTTCGACCCCGGCGCGCCCTGGCTGCTGGACGCCGACCGGCTGCTGTCCAAGTCCAAGAACACCCCCTTCGACGGCCGCCGCCTCCAGGGCCAGGTGCGGCTGACCATGGCCGCGGGGCGGTTGGTGTTCGGGGCGGCGGACGTCTGAGAGCGGCGTCGTCCGCCGGGGCCCCGGTCATCCCCGCGAAAGCGGTGACCCAGGTTCTTTTTGTGTTCGGTGCGCTCTAGGATAAAAACCTGGGTCCCCGCTTTCGCGGGGATGACCGGGTGGGGGATTGATATTGTCCAATTTACCGCTGTGGCTCTCTGCCGCCTGTCTCCTAGGCGGCTACCTGCTGGGCTCGATCCCGTTCGGCGTGTTCGTCACCCGCCTGGGCGGGGCCGGCGACATCCGCGCCATCGGCTCTGGCAACATCGGCGCGACCAATGTGCTGCGCACCGGGCGCAAGGATCTCGCCGCCATCACCCTGCTGGGCGACATGGGCAAGGGCGCCGTGGCGGTGGGCCTGGCCTGTTTGCTGGCGCGGCGCGCGGGACCGGACGCCGTGGCCGTGGCCGGCGCCCTGGCGGGGGGCGCGGCCTTCGTGGGCCACCTCTTCCCCGTCTGGCTCAAGTTCAACGGCGGCAAGGGGGTGGCGGTGTTCTTCGGCGTGCTGCTCGCCGCCGCCTGGCCCGTCGGCCTGCTGGCGGGGGCCACCTGGCTGGCCATGGCCAAGCTGGTGAAGATCTCGTCCCTGGCGGCCCTCACCGCCGCGGCCCTGGCGCCTCTGTATGCCTTCGCCACCGATCGCAGCTACCCGGTGATCGTGCTGTCGGTGGCCATGGGCGTGCTGATCTTCGCGCGCCACCACCAGAACATCCGCCGCCTGATGGCCGGGACCGAGCCGCGCATCGGCGCGGGCAAGGCGCCGCCGGCGGCCGACGCCGCCGCGTGATCCGCCGGCTGTCCGGCCCCGAGCGTCGCGACTGGCTGCGGCTGGCGCGGGCCGAGACCGTGGGCCCCGTGGCCTTCCGCTACCTGATCCAGACCTATGGCGGCCCGTCCGAGGCCCTGGCCGCCCTGCCGGACCTCGCCCGGCGCGGCGGCCGCGCTCAGGCGCCGCGGGTGCCCACGGCCGCCGAGGCCGAGGCCGAGATCGCCGCGGGCGAGGGCCTTGGCGCGCGGCTCCTGTGCGCCTGCGAGTTCGACTTCCCGCCCCTGCTAGCGGCCCTCGACCCGCCGCCGCCGGTGCTTTGGGCCCTGGGCGACCCCGGTCTCCTGACCCGGGGCTGCGTCGCCGTGGTCGGCGCCCGCACCGCCTCGTCGGCTGGCCAACGCTTCGCCCGCGCCCTGGCGGCAGGCCTCGGCCAGGGCGGCTATGTGGTGGTCTCGGGCCTGGCCCGGGGGATCGACGGGGCGGCGCACGAGGGCGCCCTGCCCACCGGCACGGTGGCGGTCCTGGGCGGCGGCCCTGACGACATCTATCCCCGCGAACACGCAGAGCTTTACCGATCGGTCAAGGCGCGCGGCTGCATCCTGTCGGAGCATCCCCCCGGGTACGCCGCGCAGGCTCGAGACTTCCCCCGCCGCAACCGGCTGATCTCCGGCCTCTGCCTGGGCGTGGTGGTGGTGGAGGCGGAGATGCGCTCGGGCTCGCTGATCACCGCGCGTCTGGCCGCCGAACAGGGCCGCGAGGTGTTCGCCGTGCCCGGCTCGCCGCTGGATCCGCGGGCCCGGGGGACCAACAACCTGCTGCGCCAAGGCGCGACCCTGTGCGAGGGCGCCGAGGATGTGCTGGCGGTGCTCGACAGCCTGCCCGGCCTGAGCGCGCCCCCCTCGCCGCCGTTCGACGCCGCTCCCGAGCCCGCCGCCCTGGCCGGGGCCGTGGATGCGGTGCGCGAGCGCGTCGCCGCCCTGCTGTCGCCCACCCCGACGCCCGTCGACGAGATCATCCGCACCGCCGTGGCGCCCGCCCCCGCCGTTCTGGCCGCGCTGATGGAGTTGTCGCTGGCGGGGCGGGCCGAACTGCTGCCGGGAGGCCTGGCGGTTTCCGGGGCGGATTGATCGGCGCCTGTCGATCCGGCGCGGCCCCGTTCGTCTAGGGCCGCGGATCCCCCGCAGGCGCAAGGACAGGACGATGCAATACCTCCTTCTCATCTACAATCGCGAAGCGGCCATGGCCGATATGACCGCCGAACAGGGCGGTCGGATGATGGACAGCTATCGCGCCTTCACCCAGGGCATCATCGCCTCGGGGAACTTCAAGGGCGGCGACGCCCTGCAGCCGTCGGCCACCGCCACCACGGTGCGGGTCCGCGACGGCAAGGTGCTGACCACCGACGGCCCCTTCGCCGAGACCCGCGAGCAGCTGGGCGGCTACTATCTGATCGAGGCGGCCGACCTCGACGAGGCCATCGCCATCGCGGCCCGCATCCCCGACGCCGACGGCGGAAGCGTCGAGGTGCGGCCGATCCGGGTGCTGACCTGACGACGGCGACCGACGCCGTCGAGGCCGTGTTCCGCCAGGAGCACGGCCGGGCGCTGGCGACCCTGATCCGCCTCCTCGGCGACTTCGAGCGCGCCGAGGAGGCCCTGGCCGACGCCTTCGTCCTGGCCGTGGAGCGCTGGCCCGTCACCGGCCTGCCCGCCAATCCGCGCGCCTGGCTGGTCACCGCGGGCCGCAACCGGGCGGTGGACGGGCTGCGGCGAGGGGCGCGTTTCGCATCGCGCGAATCGGCCCTCGCGTTCGAGGCCGCCCTGGCGGCGACGCCGGAGCCGCCCGAGGACCACGAGGGGCCGGACGACGACGTCCTGCGGCTGATCTTCACCTGCTGCCACCCCGCCCTGGACCTCGACGCCCAGGTGGCCCTGACCCTGCGCACCGTGTGCGGCCTGCCCACCGGCGCGGTGGCCCGGGCCTTCCTGGTCCCGGAGGCGACCATGGCCCAGCGGCTGGTGCGGGCGACCCGCAAGATCCGGCTGGCGGGCATTCCCTATCGCACCCCGCCGACCGGCCTGCTGGACGAACGCCTGCAGGGGGTGCTGGCGGTGATCTACCTGGTCTTCACCGAAGGCTATGGCGAGGGCGCGGCGGGCGCGCTGACCCGCGAGGCGCTACGGCTGGGCGCCCTGGTCGACCAGCTCCTGCCGGGCCGGGGGGACGTCCAGGGTCTGCTGGCGCTGATGATCCTGCACGAGGCCCGCGCCGCGGCGCGCCGGGACGTCGAGGGGGCCCCGGTGTTGCTCGACGACCAGGATCGGCGTCTCTGGGATAGGGCGGCCATCGTCCGCGGCGCGAGCCTCGTTCAGGCGGCCCTGTCCGCCCCCGGCCCGCCCAGCCCCTACGCCGTGCAGGCGGCCATCGCCGCCCTGCACGCCCAGGCCCCCAGCGCCGCCGCCACGGACTGGCCGCAGATCCTGGGCCTGTACGAGGTGCTGCTGCGCCTGCAGCCGACGCCGGTGGTCGAGCTGAACCGGGCCGTGGCGGTGTCGATGGTGGACGGGCCGGCCAGGGCCCTGGACCTGATCGACGCCCTGGCCGCCTGCGGCGCCCTGGCCCGCTACCACCTGCTGCATTCGGCGCGGGCGGCGCTGCTGGCCAGGCTGGGCCGTGGCGAAGAAGCCCGGGCGGCCTATCGCGCGGCCCTCGACCTGGCCACCGCCGAGGGCGACCGGCGCTGGCTGGAACGGCGGCTGGAGGGGGCGTAAACCCCCGCCCGGCGCGGCCCGGCCGGCCCCCCGAAAACAGCCGCCGTTGACATGGCCGGGGTCACGACCCACTTTCCCGCGCTCTTCCACCCCCCGCCCCAAGGCCTGAATGAACGCCGTCGTCGTCGTCGAAAGCCCGGCCAAGGCCAAGACCATCAATAAATACCTCGGCGCCGACTTCACGGTGCTGGCCAGCTATGGGCACGTGCGCGACCTGCCGTCGAAGGACGGCTCGGTGCAGCCGGACCAGGACTTCGCCATGTCCTGGGAGGTGGACGGCAAGGCCGCCAAGCGGCTCTCCGACATCGCCGCCGCCATGAAGGGCGCCGACACCCTGATCCTGGCCACCGACCCCGACCGCGAGGGCGAGGCCATCTCCTGGCACGTGCTGGAGGTGCTGCGGGCCAAGAAGGCGGTCAAGCCGGCGATGACCGTGCAGCGGGTGGTGTTCAACGCCATCACCAAGAGCGCCGTCACCGAGGCGATGCGCAACCCGCGCGACATCGACATGGAGCTGGTCGACGCCTATCTGGCGCGGCGGGCTTTGGACTATCTTGTCGGCTTCACCCTCTCGCCGGTGCTGTGGCGCAAGCTCCCCGGTTCGCGGTCTGCAGGCCGCGTGCAGTCGGTGGCCCTGCGCCTGGTGGTCCAGCGCGAGATCGAGATCGAGGCCTTCCGCAACCAGGAGTTCTGGACCGTGGAGGCCGACGTCTCGGCCGGCGGCGACCCCTTCCTGGCCAGGCTGGTCAAGCACGAGGGCCAGAAGCTTTCCAAGTTCGACCTCAATACCGAGCTGCTCGCCACCGCCGCCCGCGCCGCCGTCCAGGCCGCCGAGTTCCGCGTCACCTCGGTGGAGAAGAAGCCCGCCCGCCGCACCCCTGCGCCGCCGTTCATGACCTCGACCCTGCAGCAGGAAGCCTCGCGCAAGCTGGGCTTCGACGCCAAGCGCACCATGCAGGCCGCCCAGCGGCTCTATGAGGGCATCGACATCGGCGGCGAGACCGTCGGCCTGATCACCTATATGCGCACCGACGGCATCCAGTCGGCGCCCGAGGCCATCGAGGAGACCCGCAAGGTCATCGCCAGCCGCTACGGCCAAGCCTATGTCCCAGACCAGCCGCGCATCTACAAGACCAAGGCCAAGAACGCCCAGGAGGCCCACGAGGCCATCCGCCCCACCAGCCTGGCCCGCCACCCCAGCCAGCTGCGCCTGGAGCCGGATCTGGCGAGGCTCTATGACCTGATCTGGAAGCGGATGGTCGCCAGCCAGATGGAGGCGGCGCGCATAGAGCGCACCACCGTGGAGCTCAACTCCCCCAACGGCCGCACCGGCCTGCGCGCCAATGGCCAGGTGGTGCTCTTCGACGGCTTCCTGGCCGTCTATGAGGAAGGCCGCGACGAGGCGCCCAAGGCGGGCGACGCCGAGGACGACAGCGGCCGCCTGCCGATTATCGACGAAGGCGCTGAGGCCCGCGTCCTGGAGGCCCGCGCCGACCAGCACTTCACCGAGCCGCCGCCGCGCTATTCCGAGGCCAGCCTGGTCAAGAAGATGGAGGAGCTCGGCATCGGTCGGCCCTCGACCTACGCCTCGATCCTCACCGTGCTGCGCGACCGCGAATATGTCCGCATGGACAAGAACCGCTTCATTCCCGAGGACAAGGGCCGGCTGGTCACCGCCTTCCTCGAGCAGTTCTTCAAGCGCTACGTGGAATACGACTTCACCGCCGCGCTCGAGGAGCGCCTCGACCTCGTCTCGGCCGGCGAGCTGCCCTACAAGGAGTTGCTGCGCGACTTCTGGAAGGACTTCCACGCCGCCGTCGGCGAGATCGGCGAGCTGCGCGTCACCAATGTGCTGGACGCCCTCAACGAGGCGCTCGGCCCGCACATCTTCCCGGACAAGGGCGACGGGACCGACCCGCGGGTCTGCAAGGTCTGCGGCACCGGCCAGCTCAGTCTGAAGACCGGCAAGTTCGGCGCCTTCATCGGCTGCTCTAACTATCCCGAATGCCGCTACACCCGGCAGATGGCCACCGGCGAGGGCGAGGGCGAGGCCGCCAGCGGCGACCGCGAGCTGGGGATGGACCCGGCCACCGGCCAGCCCGTGCACCTGAAGGTCGGCCGCTTCGGCCCCTATGTGCAGACCGGCGAGGATCCGCCCAAGCGCTCCAGCCTGCCCAAGGGCATGACCGCCGCCTCGGTGGACCTGGAGCAGGCCCTGCGCCTGCTCAGCCTGCCGCGCGAGGTGGGGCTGCATCCCGAAGACAACGCGCCCATCCTGGCCGGCATCGGCCGCTACGGCCCCTATGTCCAGCACGGCAAGACCTACGCCAACCTGCCCACCGCCGAGGAGGTTTTCGAGATCGGGCTCAATCGCGCCGTGGCCCTGATCGCCGAGAAGCGCGAGGGCGGCGGCCGGCCAGGGCGCGGCCAGGCGGCGGCCCTGAAGGAACTGGGCGACCACCCCGAGACCGGCAAGCCGGTGCGGGTGCTGTCGGGGCGCTTCGGGCCCTACATCAAGCACGAGGACATCAATGCAAATGTCCCCCGCGGCGCCGATATCGAAACCCTGACCCTCGACCAGGCGGTGGTGCTGCTGGCCGAGCGCGCCGCCAAGGCGCCGGCCAAGAAGGGCCGCGCCGCGCGCAAGGCGCCCGCCGCCAAGGCCAAGGCGACCGCCAAGACCAAGGCCCCGGCCAAGGCCAAGGCGACCGCCGCCAAGAAGCCCGCCGCCAAGAAGCCGGCGGCCCGCAAGCCGGCGGCGGCCAAGGCGTGATGGCGTATTTTCCCGCTGGTCGGTTCGCAGTAGTCTGACCGCATGAGCATGATCCCCAAGAAGGTGCTGTTCGGCGTGGCGGCGACTCTGAGCGCCATCTCCCTGTTCGGCCTGGCCTCAGGGTTCACCAGCGCCGCCGGCCGCCGCGGCGGGTTCGACGCCCCGGCTGCCGCAACCGCGTCGGGCCCCGTTCCGCAGGTGCGCGACGCCGTGCCCCTGGCGCAATCGGCGCCCGAACTGGCCGCCGAGGCGGAGGCCGAGCGCATCAAGGCCGAGGAAGAGAAGAAGAAGGCCGAGGACGACGCCAAGAAGGCGGCCGCCGACAAGGCCAAGGCCGAGGCCGAGGCCGCCGCCGGCCTGCCCCAGGGCCCGCAGCCCTATGTCACCCTGCCGGCCACGGAACCCACGGCGCCGGTTCCGCCGCCCGCCGATCCTGCCCCCGCCGCCCCGCCGCCGCCGCCCGCCGCCGACGCGCCGAGCCTCTACTAGGGCCGGGCGGCCGCTTGCCCGTCCCCACCGCCCCGGCCGCCCACCTCGCCTTCGATCTGCTTGCCTGGGCGGCCGGCCTGGTCCTGGGCTATGGCCTGTATCGCTGGCGACTGCGGGCGCTCGCCGAGCGCCTCGCCGTCCAGACGGGGGGCGGCTATTTCGCCTGTTTGGCGGGGGGCGCCGCCATCGGCGCCTGGCTGGCCGGATCGCTGAGCAGCCTGGCCGGCCCGGCGCCGGCCCTGTCCCACAGCGTCGTTGGCGCCCTGGCCGGCGCCATCGTCGGCGTCGAGGCCTACAAGGCCGCCCGGGGCCTGCGCGGCTCGACCGGCGGCGTTTTCGTCGGCCCCTTCGCCCTGGGGGTGGTGATCGGCCGCTGGGGCTGCCTGTTCGCGGGCCTGCCCGACGGGACCTACGGCAAGCCGACCGGCCTGCCGTGGGGCGTGGATCTCGGCGACGGCGTGCTTCGCCACCCGGTGCAGGTCTATGAATCCCTGGCCATGGCGGCCTTCCTGGCGGTCTATCTGGTCGGCCTGCAACGCCGCGCGCCCTGGGCGCTGCGCCGGGCATTCTACGCCCTGTGCGTCGCCTACGGCGCCCAACGCTTTGTGTGGGAGTTTCTCAAGCCCTATCCCCTGGTGCTCGGGCCGTTTAACCTCTTCCACGGGCTGTGCGGGGGACTGGTCGCCTATGGACTCCTTTTCTGGCGCGCTGACCTTGTCCGCGAGACCGCCGGCGGCCCCGGCGCGCAAGACGGCGCCCTATCTGTTCCTCGGCCAGACCACGAGCCTGTGTGAGGTCTGCTACGGCCTGGTCCCGGCCAAGATCATCGCCGAGGACGACGACGTCTTCTACCTCAAGCGCTGCCGCGACCACGGGGTGCAGAAGACCCTGGTCAGCGACGACCTGGCCTATTGGAAATCCACCCGCGACTGGGTGAAGCCCGGCGACCGGCCGCTGCGGCCGCAGACCGTCACTGATTTCGGCTGCCCCTACGACTGCGGCCTCTGCCCCGACCACGAGCAGCACTCCTGCCTGGCCATCCTGGAGATCAACGAGGCCTGCAACCTGGCCTGCCCGGTCTGCTTCGCCCATTCCTCCACCGCCCGGACCGGCGAGCGGACCCTGGAACAGATCGAGGACATGCTGGACACCCTGGTGGCGTCGGAGGGCGAGCCGGACCTGGTGCAGATTTCCGGCGGCGAGCCGACCCTGCATCCCCGCTTCTTCGACATCCTCGACGCCTGCCGGCGGCGGCCGATCCGCCACCTGATGATCAACACCAACGGCCTGCGCATCGCCCGCGAGGTCGGTTTCGCCGAACGCCTCGCCGCCTATGCGCCGGGGTTCGAGGTCTATCTGCAGTTCGACAGCCTGCGCCCGGAGGCGCTGAAGGACATCCGCGGGGCCGACCTGTCGAAGGTGCGCCTGCAGGCCCTGGAGGCCCTGGAGCGCTGCGGCGTCTCCACCACCCTGGTGGTGACGGTCAAGCGCGGGGTCAATGACGCCGAGATCGCCGACATCGTCCGCTTCGCCCTGCAGTGGCGCTGCGTGCGCGGGGTGACCTTCCAGCCGATCCAGGACGCTGGCCGCAACGACGGGTTCGAGGCCAACGACCACCGCATCGTCCTCTCCCAGATCCGCCGGCGCATCGCCGAGGCCGGGGTCTTCGCCCTGGAGGACCTGATCCCCCTGCCCTGCAACCCCGACCAGATCTGCATCGGCTACGGCCTGCGCGACGGCCCGCGCGTGACGCCGGTGACCGCCCTGTTCCCCCGCGAACTGTTCGTCGCCGCCCTGCCCAACACCGTCACCTTCGAGGCCTTCCCCGAGTTGCGCCGCCGGGTGTTCGACCTGATGTCCCTGTCCACCGCGCAAGGCGACACCACCGACAAGCTGGCCGCCCTGCTCTGCTGCCTGCCCGAGGCGGCGGTCCCGCAAGACCTGGACTATGGGCACACCTTCCGGGTGGTGATCTCCCAGTTCCTCGACCGCTACAATTTCGACCTGGGCGCCGTGAAGCGCTCCTGCGTCCACTTCGTCGAGCCCGGCGGCCGGATCATCCCCTTCGACACCTTCAACACCTTCTACCGCCCCGGCGCACCGGGGGCGGAGGCGCTTGCGCGGGGACAGGGAGAGCGACATGGCGCAGACTGACGCGATCAAACGCTGGTTCGGCGCCCTGCTGCTGGCCGTGGGCGTGCTCCTGCTGGTAACCTGCGGCCTGTGCACGGCCGGGTTCGCCGGCAGCTTCCTGATCTCCGGCCTGGGATCGGCCGGCGCGGAAAGCCTAGGGTTGGTCGGTCTCGCCCTGCTGGTCGGCGCCCCGGGAATCGGCCTCGGCGCCCTGCTGTTCTGGGCGGGCAAGGCCCTGCGGCGGTGATCGCCTCCTGCCTTCGCCCCCGACAGGGGGAGAAGGATTGCGCCCAGCGCCTCCTTTCACGCTAGAACGGAGGTCGACTTCAGGAGCGCCTCTCCCTTGGCCAAGCCCCCTACCCACCGCACCCGCCCGCCCCAGGGCCTGCCTGATCGCGAGACCCTGGTGGGGTTCCTGCGCGAGAGCGGCGAGGCGGACAAGGGCGCCATCGCCCGGGCCTTCGGGCTGAAGGGCGCCGACCGGCGGGCGCTGCGCGAGATGCTGAAGTCGCTGGAGGAAGACGGGGCCCTGGGCAAGCGGGGGCGGCGCGGCTTCGCCGAGGCGGGCTCCCTGCCCCCCGTGGGCGTGGCCGATGTGGTCGACAAGGATGCCGACGGCGACCTGTTCGTGCGCCTCGCCAAGGGCGGCGAGGACGCGCCCACGGTGCGCCTGGCGCCCGGCCGCGGCGAGGTCGCCGGCGGCGCGCCGGGCCTGGGCGACCGGCTGCTGGTGCGCTTTGAGCGGACCGAGGGCGGGGAACTGGAGGCCCGGCTGATCAAGCGGCTGGGCCAGAGCGCCCACAAGGTGCTGGGGGTGGTGCGCAAGCTGCGGCGCGAGATCCGGGTGGAGCCGGTGGACCGCAAGTCCCGCGACAGCCTGATCCTCTACGGCCCCGAGGCCGAGGCCCTGAAGGACGGCGACCTGGTGGTGGCCCAGCTGGGCGGCGACGCCGACCGCGGCCACGGCCCCAAGCGCGGCAAGGTGCTGGAGGTCGTCGGCCGGGAGGATGAGCCCCGCGCCGCCTCCCTGATCGCCATCCACGCCCACGGCATCCCCACCGGCTTCACCGCCCAGGCGGAGGCCGAGGCCGAGGCGGCCAAGCCCCCGACCCTGGCCGGGCGCGAGGACCTGCGCCCCATCCCCTTCATCACCATCGACCCGATGGACGCCCGGGACCACGACGACGCCGTCTATGCCGAGCCCGATCCGGACCATCCCGGCGGCTGGATCGTCTGGGTGGCCATCGCCGACGTCGCCGCCTATGTCCGCCCCGGCACGGCCCTCGACCGCGAGGCCCGCGAGAAGGGCAACTCCGTCTACTTCCCCGACCGGGTGGAGCCGATGCTGCCCGAGCGGCTGTCGGCGGGGCTGTGCAGCCTCCTTGAAGGGGAAGCCCGCGCCTGCATGGCGGTGCGGATGACCTTCAACGCCGATGGCCGCAAGACCGGCCACCGCTTCGTGCGCGGCCTGATGCGCTCGGCCGCCAAGGTCGCCTATGAGCAGGCCCAGGCGGCCATCGACGGCGAGCCCGACGCGGTCGGGGCGCCGATCCTGGAATCGATCCTGAAGCCCCTGTGGGCCGCCTATGCGGTGCTCAAGAAGGGCCGCGACGCGCGCCAGCCCCTGGCCATCGAGTCCGGCGAGCGGCGCATCATCATAGACGCCCAGGGCAAGGTCGCCTCGATCCAGGCGCGGGCGTCTCTCGAGGCGCATAAGCTGATCGAGGAGATGATGATCCAGGCCAATGTCGCCGCCGCCGAGACCCTGGAGCAGCGCCGCACCCCCCTGATCTACCGGGTCCACGACACGCCGAGCGGCGAGAAGGTCATGAACCTGGCCGACTTCCTGGCCACCATCGGCATCCCCTGGTCCAAGGGCGAGGCCCCCAAGACCAGCCGCTTCAACCAGCTCCTGGCCCAGACCCGCGACGGCCCCCACGCCGAGATCGTCAATGAGGTGGTCCTGCGCAGCCAGATGCAGGCCATCTACAGCCCGGACAACATCGGCCACTTCGGCCTGAACCTGCTCAAATACGCCCACTTCACCTCGCCGATCCGCCGCTACGCCGACCTGATCGTCCACCGGGCCCTGATCCGCGCCCTGGGCTTGGGCGACGACGGCCTGTCGGACCGCGATGTCGCCACCCTGCAGGAGACCGCCGAGGCCATCACCGCCGCCGAGCGCCGGGCCATGGCGGCGGAGCGCGACGCCACCGACCGCTACATCGCTGCCTTCCTGTCCGAGCGGGTCGGCGCGCAGTTCGAGGGCCGCATCACCGGCGTCACCCGCTTTGGCCTGTTCGTGAAACTGGCCGAGACCGGCGCCGACGGCCTCTGCCCCGTCTCCAGCCTCGGCGACGAATATTTCGTCCACGACGACAAGGCCCACGCCCTGGTCGGCCAGCGCAGCGGCGCCCGCTGGCGGCTGGGCACGGCGGTGACGGTGCGCCTGCGCGAGGCCACCCCGATCACCGGCGGCCTGCTGTTCGAGATGCTGTCCGACCCCGACCCCGCCGACCCCAACGCCCCCCGCCCCCGCCTGGGCATCCGCGGCCGCGGCAGCCGCGAGGGTAGCCACGAGCGGCCAGGGCCGCGGGGAAAACTGAGCGGCGGGCGGCGGCGGTAGGTTTGTTCCGTCGGAAAGGCGCAGGGATGCTCCAATGACGAGTCGCTTGGGGGATGCATGGCGAATTCATCGACCGCGGTCGCGGCCATCGCGATCCTCTTGGCCGGCTTGGCGTCGGCGGCCCCGGCATCGGCTGCGCCGCCTGGCGACAGGCGGACCGCCAAGGTGGTGGTCGATCCCAGCTGGGTGACAAAGCCCACCGGAGAGCAGATCGCTCAGTATTATCCCGCCCAGGCCGATTCAGCCCGCATCGGCGGGCGTGTCGTGATCGAATGTCATGTCCAGACCTCGGGGTCGGCGACTGACTGCACGGTGATATCGGAGGATCCGCCCGGCCTTGGCTTTGGCGAGGCCGCCGTCAAATTGGCGGCGCTGTTCAAGATGCGCCCCAAGACAGTGGATGGCGTACCCGTCAGCGGGGCCGGGGTGACAGTCCCCATCGAGTTCGACCCCTCGCCGCTGGCAGATCCTCTCGAGGTGATGGACAACCATCCCACCGCCATGTCCTTGAAGCGGCACTTTCCGCAGGAGTGGGCAGGCCTTCGCGCAAGGATAGCTGCAGCCCAGACCATGGGTGCGTCCGAGGCTGAACTGGGCGCCATAAGCCAATCCTTTTTCGCCAGTTTTCGTATCAGGTTCAGAGCGGCGATCGGCCAAGCGCCCTATCCGGCGATCCGCCAAGTCTTCCAAGGATGGCTGAACGCGATTCAAGCCGAAGAAGCCGGTGGTGGTTGCCAGCGTTACCTGGGCGCCAACGGCGTCATCAGCACCGTCCCTCCCACAAGCGACCTCCTGATTGAAGCGGGCTACGCTGCCGCGGCCGCCGCCGAAGCGCATCCGATCTCCTATGAGGCGCTGACCAAGGACGACGAGCGAGCGATCGCGCTGTCCTACCTACGTTTCCGCGTCGAGGCCGCCAAGGCGGCGAAGCTCGATCCCAAAAAGTCAGCCTGCCTTATGGCCGAGGCCATGCCCCAGGCCCTTCTGGCGTTGCCCCCTGAGTTGGCGGGCCGCATGTGGGGGACCGTAGTCGCCAAGGCGTTCGAGTCTGCCTCCCTGGCTTGGCCGCGATGAATTTGGCTTCCGCCCAACTGACGGGCGCCCTGGCGGCCGCCATCTTCCTGGCCGCCCTCGCCCTGCGCCCGCCCTCCCCGGCCCCCGCCAGCGCCTCGCCCATGAGCTTCTCCGCCCAGCGCGCCTTCGCCGACGTCGAGGCGATCGCCCAGCGGCCGCGGCCCACCGGGTCTCCGGAGGCGGCGCGGATGCGGGATTATCTGGCGGGGCGGCTTCGCGGGCTGGGGCTGGAGACCGTCGTGCGCGAGGGGCGCGGGGCGCAGAACGTCATCGGCGTGCTGCGGGGCTCAGACAGCGCCCTGCCCGCCGTCGTGCTGATGAGCCACTACGACAGCGTCGCGGCGGGTCCGGGGGCGGCGGACGACGGGGCCGGGGTGGCGGCTGCGCTGGAGGTCGTTCGGGCGCTGGGGGCGGCGGGGCCACACCGGCGCGACGTGATGGTGCTGATCACCGATGGCGAGGAGGCGGGCCTGCTGGGGGCGCGCGCCTTCTTCGCCGGCGATCCCCTGCGGGGGCGGGTGGGCGTCGTGCTGAACATGGAGGCGCGCGGGGCCGGCGGGCGGGCGGTGATGTTCGAGACCCACCGGCAGGCGGGCGGCCTGATCGCGCACCTCAACCGGCGGGGCGCGCTGCGGGGCGCCAGCTCCTTGATGCCCGACCTCTATCGCCGCCTGCCCAACGACACCGACCTGTCGGTGGCCCTCGCCGCGGGCCATCCGGGACTGAACTACGCCTTCTTCGCCGACCAGGCCGCGTACCACATGGCGCAGGACGCGCCTGAGCGGCTGGACCGGGGCAGCCTGCAGCACCTGGGCGACCAGGTGCTGGCGGCCGCGGCGGCTCTGGTCGATGAGCCCCGCCTGCCCGCCCCCCAGGCGGACCGCGTCTATGCCGACCTGCTGGGCGGCCCGGTGTTGGCCTATCCGCCCTGGGCGGGGTGGCTGATTCTCGCCGCCGCCGCCGCTCTGGGCGCCCTGGCGGCCGTGCGCGCCCGGCGTGCGGGCGAAGGCGGGGGACTGGAGATCGCCCGCGGCGGCGCCGCCCTCGTGCTGATGGCGCTGGCGACAGGCGTGGCCCTGCTTGGCGCCGCCCTGGCCTGCGGCTGGCCGGACGCTATGGGCGCCTTGCTCGATCACTACGGACTGGCCCTGGCGGGCTTCGGCCTCCTGGCCGCGGGCGTGGCCCTGCTGGTCCTGGCGGCGGCCGCCCGGTCCTATCGTCGCTGGCGCAGCACCCGCCCCTGGGCCCTGACCCTGGGGGCGCTGGGGGTGGTCTGGGCCCTGGGGGCGGCGGCGCAGGCGGCCGCGCCTCTGGACGCCTTCATGCTGGCCTGGCCCGCCCTGGCCGCAGCCCTGGCGGCCGCCCTCACTTCGCCCCCTGCCCCGCCCTGGCGCAGAGTCGCGGCGGCGCTGGTCCTCGTGGCCGCCATGTCGCAGGTCGCCTATTGGGCGGGGCTCATGTTCGCGCTGGTGGGCGTGGCCTTGCCGCCCATGCTGGCGCTGTTTGCCGGCCTTGGAGCCTTGCTGCTGATGCCCTGGGCCGCCCCCGCCATGGCCGGCCGGGCGGGACCGGCGCTGGCGGCGGCCGCGGCGATCAGCGGCATTGTCCTTGTGTGGCTAGCGGCACATTGACTTACGCCGCGCCATGAGTATGGTCCGCGCTCCTCAAGTTTGGGCCCGCAAGGACCACCGCACCTATGGCTAAACCGGCATCCATCAAGATCCGCCTCAATTCGACGGCGGACACCGGCTTCTTCTATGTCACCAAGAAGAACGCCCGCACCAAGACCGACAAGATGGTCCTGAAGAAGTACGACCCGATCGTGCGCAAGCACGTCGAGTTCAAGGAAGGCAAGATCAAGTAGGCATCCGCCGCTTGGACTGCCCTTCTGCGACGCCCGGCCTCACCGCCGGGCGTTTCCGATTCTACGCCGGCGAAGCGCGGAAGCCCTCGACCACCTCGGCCAGCCGGTCGAAATCCAGAGGCTTGCGCAGCACCGCGGCGGCGGCGAATCGGTCGTCGTCGATCGCGCCATAGCCGGTAGCGAAGGCGAAGGGCACGCCCAGGCTCTGCAGGGCCTCGGCCACGGGATAGACCCGCTCGCCGCCGAGATTGACATCGAGGATGGCGCCTTGCGGCGGCGAAGACGCGGCCTCGAGCCAATCCAGGGCCGACCGCACCGAGCCGAACGGGCCGAGGACCTCGCAGCCCAGGTCGGCCAGCAGATCCTCCATGATCATGGCGATCATGGCTTCGTCCTCGACCAGCATCACCCGCTTGAGGGGCGCCGCACCGTCGTCCGAAGCCCCTTTGACCTGGTCCATGGCCGCTGACGTCATCGTGGAGGTGTCCTTCGGCCCGTGGGACGGGAGGGGTAGCGCGGGCGCGTCGCGCTTTCAATCGGTTCAGGCCGCGCGGGTGATCACCCGGTTGCGGCCGGCGGCCTTGGCTTCGTAGAGGGCTTCGTCCGCGCGCTTGATCAGGGCGTCGGGGCTGTCGGTCTCGCCGATGGTGCCGGCGACGCCCACCGAGATGGTCACCGTCAGCAGCTCGCTGCCGCCGTCCA
The DNA here is from genome assembly GCA_965279095.1 of Caulobacteraceae bacterium. Lineage (GTDB taxonomy): Bacteria > Pseudomonadota > Alphaproteobacteria > Caulobacterales > Caulobacteraceae > CBDIHH01. The sequence goes on along the minus strand of CBDIHH010000006.1, from coordinate 929,974 downwards.
CCCGGAACGGCAGGCCGCCCACATGGCGGCGGATGCGGTCGGCGATGCGCTCGGCGTCGGCCACCTGGGTGTCGGGCATCAGCACCACGAACTCCTCGCCGCCGTAGCGGCACGGCAGGTCGATGGCGCGAACGTTGGTGGCCAGGCGCACGGCGAACTCGCGCAGCACCTCGTCGCCGATGTCATGGCCGAAGCTGTCGTTGATCTTCTTGAAATGGTCGATGTCGAGCATCAGGCAGGCCACCGGGGCCCCGCCCTTCACCGCCCGCGAGACCAGGGCCTCCAGCTGCCCCACCATGTAGCGGCGGTTGTGCAGGCCGGTGAGCTGGTCGGTGACCGCCAGCTCCAGGCTGTGGTCGAGGTTGTTGCGCAGCAGGTCCGTGTAGCGCTTGCGCTTGATCTGGGTGCGGGCGCGGGCGGCCAGCTCCTGGGGGTCAACCGGGCGCGGCAACAGGTCGTTGACGCCGATCTCCAGGGCCTTGATCGCCCGCGGGCGGTCGTCGGGATCGAATACCGCCAACACCGGCAGGTGCCGGGTGGCCTGGTCGGACCGCAGGCCGGCGGCGAAGCGCAGGCCGTCGAAGGCCTTGGCGGCGACGTTGACGATGATCAGATCGACGGGGCCGCGGGCGGTGAGATGGGCCTTCTCCGGGTCGGCCTCGACCACCGGGCGGTGCTCGACGGCCAGTTCGGCGCTCATGCGCTGGGCCTGGCGTTCGTTGTCGTCGACGATCAGCACCCGGCCGCCGGTGCCCGCCAGCCGGGCGGCGGCGCCGGCGATGACTCCCATGCGGCGGCCCGAGGCCTCCCGCGCCTGCAGCTCGTCGATGACGAGCTTCAGCCGGGTCAGGCTGCGCACCCGGGCGAACATGATGATGTCGTCGATGGGCTTGGTGAGGAATTCGTCGGCCCCCGCTTCCAGCCCCGCGATGCGGTCGGCGCGGCCGTCCAGGGCGGTGACCAGCACCACCGGAATGTGCCGGGTCGCGGGATCGTCCTTCAGCCGGCGGCACACCTGGAACCCGTCCATCCCCGGCATCATCACGTCCAGCAGGATGATGTCGGGCTTGTCGGCCGCCGCCATGGCCAGGGCGGTGACCCCGTCGGTGGCGGTGAGCACCTGATAGTATTCCGCCGAGAGCTTGGCCTCGAGCAGGCGCACATTGGCTTCAATGTCATCGACGACCAGGATACGCGCGGTCATGGGATCACCTCAGCCTAGGAACCGACGCACCGTGTCGAGGAAAAGCGTTACCGAGATGGGCTTGGACAGATAGGCCTCGCACCCGCCCTCGCGGATCCGCTCCTCGTCGCCCTTCATGGCGAAGGCGGTGACGGCGATGACGGGGATGTGCGACAGCTCGTCGTCCTCCTTCAGCCACTTGGTCACTTCCAGGCCCGAGATCTCCGGCAGCTGGATGTCCATGAGGATCAGGTCAGGGCGATGCTCGCGGGCCAGCGCCAGCGCCTGCAGTCCCTCGCGGGTCTCCAGGATGTCGTATCCCTGAGCTTCGAGCAGATCATGAAAGAGCTTCATGTTCAGCTCGTTATCCTCGACGATGAGGACTTTCTTCGGCATCGCGGAACCTGACTTTGCGGCCTGTGCAGCGAATCGTCACCAGGGCGGCGGCGCTGTAATCCGATCAGTCATCCCACGATATCCTTAAAGGCGGGTTAGGCTTGAAGGGCCGTCCAACCGACTCGTACTAGGCTCGCGCATGCCCGCCCTCGCCCTGCCCTCGTCCGCGACGCCCTCGCCCCTGGCCCTGTGGCCGACCCTGGACGGCGCCGCAGCGACCGACGTCCGCCAGGGCGTCCCCTACCACGCCGCCGAATTCTGGACCGCGCGGCAGCGGCAGGCGCATGCCCTGCACGAGGTCAGCTACCGGGCCTGCTTCAAGCCGCAGCTGCCCGCCTGGTTCATCGAGCGGCTGACGCAGCCCGGCGACACCGTCTACGACCCGTTCATGGGCCGCGGCACCACCCCCCTGCAGGCGGTGTTGATGGGGCGGCGGGGACTTGGGAGCGACATCAACCCCCTGAGCGCCGCCCTGGTCCGGCCCCGCGTCGCGCCTCCCGGCATCGGGGCGGTGCAGGCGAGGCTGGCCGCCCTGGACTGGCGCGGGCCCACCCCGGCGGACGACCCCCTGCTGGCCTTCTACCACCCCCACACCCTGGCGCAGATCAACGCCCTGCGCGGCTATCTGCTGGAGCGGGACGCGGCCGGGGCCCTGGATGAGATCGACGACTGGATCCGCATGGTCGCCCTGGGGCGGCTGACCGGCCATTCCCCCGGCTTTTTCTCGGTCTATTCGATGCCGCCCAACCAGGCGGTGTCGGTCGGCGCCCAGCGCAAGATCAACGCGGCCCGGGGCCAGACCCCGCCCGTGCGCGACGTCGCCGCCCTCATCGCGCGCAAGACCCGCGCCCTGCTCAAGGACGGCGCGCCGCCCGCCGGCGCCGAGGGGCGCTTCCTCACCGCCCCGGCCGAGGACACCCCCGCCATCGCCGCCGCCAGCGTCGATCTGGTGGTCACCTCGCCGCCGTTCCTCGACGTGGTGCAATACGCCGACGACAACTGGCTGCGCTGCTGGTTTCTGGGCATCGACGCCGCCGGGGTGAAGATCGCCATGCACCGCCGCCCCGAGGACTGGACGGCCTTCATCGCCCGCGTCCTGGCCGAACTGGGCCGGGTGGTGCGCCCGGGCGGCCACGTGGCCTTCGAGGTCGGCGAGGTGCGCGGGGGCCGGATCGAGCTGGAGGCCCTGGTCCTGCAGGCGATGGCCGGGCTGCCGTTCGAGCCCCTGGGGGTGATGGTCAACACCCAGGCCTTCACCAAGACCGCCAACTGCTGGGGCGTGGCCAACAACGCCAAGGGCACCAACACCAACCGCATCGTGCTGGCGCGGCGCCTGTAGCCCTAGGCGGCGGTGTCGAGACGGGCGGCGGGCTCGGCGCCGGGGCGCCAGCGCACGCAGTGCGGGGCCTCCAGGTCCACGTCGAAGGCGCGCGGATAGGCTCCTGGCGCATCCACCGGCCGGGCGAAGCGCCTGAGCGCCTTGGAGGCGGCGAACAGCAGGGGGCGCAGGGCCGGGGGGGTGCGGCGGGTGCTGGTGTTCCAGCCGGTCCAGCGGCGCACCAGGCCGTTGGTCACATAGGCGCCATTGGTCATGGCCGAGGCGAAGGTGGAGTATTCGATCGAGACCGAGACGTTGAAGCTGTCCTCATTCTGGACATGGTGCGGCCAGTGCAGGGGCCAGGTCAGGCCGTCGCCGGGGCGCAGGGTCGCCACGGTGGCCCCCGCCTCCATCTCCGGCCGATAGGGCAGGTCCGAGAGGGTCTCCTTGAGCAGATGGCCCTCGTAATGGACCTCGGGCAGATAGGCCTCGGTGGCGGGGAACAGGTGCATCCGCTTCACTCCGCGCACGTGCCACAACATCGTCTCGGTGGCGTCGTTGTGGAAGAAGGTCCCCATCCGGGGCGCCGAGATGAGGATGCCGCCCATGGGATTGAAGATCCGCACCCCCGTCTCGCGGGCGAACTGGGCCGTGGCCGCCTCGAACAGGGCGCGGTAGGCCGGGTGCAGGAGCATGGCGCGGCGGGCGTTCATCCAGATCCGGCCCCGGTGCGCCGCCGCCACAAGGTCGGCGCCGGACACCCCGTGGGCGTCGCCGGCGATCCAGCGCTCGCCGGGCGGCGGCGGGGCGGACATGGTGTTGATGTCGAGGTGTTCGCGAGGATGGTCGTCCAGCAGGCGGGCCAGGGCCGCGTCGGTGAACAGCCCGCTGTCGGCCAGGGTATGGCGGAAGGCGACGATCCGCTTGCCGTAGTCCCGCTTCATCTGCGGCGTCCACGCCTGCATCACACGGTCTGTCATCGTCGATCGTCCCATTCCGGTTCGCCGCCGGCGGGAGATGCAAAACGGCTGCCGCCCCGAGGGACGGCAGCCGTGGAGACTAGTTAGCTTCCAATGTCACGCTCGCCGGATTGGGCGTCAGGTCCAGCATGGCTCCCGAACTCACGTCCACGCCCGCCCCGATGAGGCCGCCGAAGATCACGTTTCCGGCCATCGCGGTTCCCCCACCCGTCTTAACGGTGTTGGTCACCGCGATCTGGGCAGTCTTGTAGCCAGGCTTGCTGATCGTTGCGGTGAACTCCGATTTGCGTGGCATCTTGAGGGCGCAAGGCGTCGACTTGCAGCTGAAGCCATTAGATGTGCTGACCTCGGCCCCAGGCGGTGTACTGGATACCTGCCAGTCGGTGCTAGTTCCCCGCGTGATGGTCGCGCAGGCGCCAAGAGACAGCGCCGCGGCGGTCACGAAGACCGCGCGTATAATATTTGACATGAATCCCCCAAACCTCGCCCGACTGTCGGGCGATGCTCAAGCGTAGCAGCAAACAATTTGTTGCGCCAGCAACCTGTGCCGTGCCCGACTGACGGAGATCAGCGCGCCGCGCGGGCGACCGCATCGAGGAAGGCCTGCACCTCCTCGGCGTTGCCGCCGAGGTCCGGCTCGCCTGGGCGAGAGCGGATGCGCATGTCCACCAGCGAGCCGCCGCCCAGCTCCGGCCGCAGGCGCAGGGACCAGGCGCGCTCATAGCGGAAACGGCCGAACACCGCCGTCCCCTCGATGGTCTCGGGGGGATGCGACGCCGTCACCCGCCATCCGGTCCGCGCCTTCGCCGCCGCCAGCACCAGGTCGAAGGCCTGCTGGGGCGGCTGACGCAGGGTCAGGCTGCGCACCGACCCATGCCGCGCGCGGCCGACCGCCTCGAGCCCCTGGGGGAAGGGCGCGGCGGCGGGGCCGCTGAACACCGGGGGATCGACCAGGTCGGTGGAGACCTCGGCGGTGGAGGGATGGCGGTTCAGATAGTCCACCGCCGCCGCCCCGGTGATGATCGGGGCCATGGCCGGGATGACCAGCAGGGCCAGCCAGCGCCAGGACAGCCACTTGGCGGTCCGCGCGATGGCCAGGACCACCAGGGCGAGGCCGCCGACACTGGCCGCCGCCGCCAGCCACAGCTGGCTCGCGCGCAAATCGAGCACGTCGTAGCGGAACAGGATCACCCCGGCGACGATCGCCGCCAGGGCCAGGACCGGCAGGACGAGGGCCATCAGGGCGATGGCGATCCGGATCTTGTGGATAGGCCTGAGCGGCAAGAGGTGAGGCTCCGTGGGTCGCGAGGATCGCCGCGCGGCGAGGGGGCGGATGGTGTATGGCTTAGGGCTCTGCCTGAACGGCGTCACCCTAAGACCCTGAACTTAATCGTGATCCGAATCGGCGTTGACTTCGGCGGGACCAAGATCGAGGCCGCGGCCCTGGATGCGCAAGGCCGTATCCTGTCCCGGGTGCGCGCGCCCAACCCGGGCGGCTACGACGCCGCCCTCGCCGCCGTGCGCGATCTGGTCGCCCAGGTGGAGGCCCAGGCCGGGCCGGCGCGCTCGGTGGGGATCGGCGCGCCCGGTTCGCCCTCGCCGCGCACCGGCCTGATCCGCAACGCCAACAGCACCTGGCTCAACGGCCGCCCCTTCCGCGAGGACCTCGAGGCGGCCCTCGGTCGGCCGGTGCGGCTGGCCAATGACGCCAACTGCCTGGCCCTGTCGGAGGCGCTCGACGGCGCCGGCGCGGGCTTTCCCACGGTCTTCGCCGCCATCCTCGGCACCGGCTGCGGGGGCGGGGTGGTGGTCGACGGGCGTCTGATCGAAGGCGCCAACGGGCTTGGCGGCGAATGGGGCCACACCCCCCTGCCCTGGGCCACCGAGGCCGAGCGCCTCGCCCCGCCCTGCTGGTGCGGACGCCAGGGGTGTCTGGAAACCTGGATATCGGGCCCCGGCCTCGCCGCCGATCACGCCCGCCGGACCGGCCAGGCCTTGACTGCCGCAGCGGTGGTGGAGGCCGCCCTGGCCGGAGAGGCGGCCGCCTCGGCCAGCCTGGACGCCTATGTCGACCGCCTGGGCCGGGCCCTGGCCGTCATCGCCGACATCCTCGACCCCCATGTCATCGTCCTGGGGGGCGGCATGTCCAACACCGCCGCCCTTTATGAGCGCCTGCCCGCCGCGGTGACGCCGCACGTGTTCGGCGACGGCTGGACGACGCCGATCCGCCCGGCCGTCCATGGCGACTCCTCGGGGGTGCGGGGCGCCGCCTGGCTGTGGCCCCTGGAGCCGGGGCCGTGAAGACCCTGTGCCGGGACTGCCTGTGGATAGGTGACGGGGGCCTGAGCCGGTGCCCGTCCTGCGCCTCGCCGCGGCTGGTGGCCCACGCGGAACTGGAACGGCTGGCCATCGCCCACCTCGACTGCGACGCCTTCTACGCCTCGGTGGAGAAGCGCGACCGGCCCGAGCTGCGCGACGTGGCGGTGATCGTGGGGGGCGGGAAGCGCGGGGTGGTGACCACCTGCTGCTACATCGCCCGCATCAGTGGGGTGCGCTCGGCCATGCCCATGTTCAAGGCTCTCAAGCTGTGCCCACAAGCCGTTGTGATAAAGCCGGATTTTTCCAAATACATCGAGGCCAGCCGGGCCATCATGGCCAAGCTGCAGGCCCTCACCCCCCTGGTCCAGACCCTGTCCCTGGACGAGGCCTGGCTGGACCTGTCGGGCACCGAGCGGCTGAACGGCGGCTGCCCCGCGTGGCAGCTGGCCCGGGCGCAGCAGCAGATCGAGCGGGAGGTGGGCCTGACCGTGTCGGTGGGGCTGGCGCACAACAAATTCCTGGCCAAGGTGGCCTCCGACATCGACAAGCCCCGCGGCTTCTCGCCCATCGGGGCGGAGGCCCAGGCCTTCCTGGCGCCGCGACCGGTGGGCATCCTGCCCGGGGTGGGGCCGGCCATGGTCAAGGCCCTGCAGGGCGCTGGCTTCACCACGATCGGCGACCTCGCCCGCGCCGAGCCGAAATACCTGGTGCAGAAGTTCTCAGGCTTCGGCCTGCGCCTGCACCAGCTGGCCCAGGGGTTGGACAGCCGCCCGGTGAACCCGGACGAGGGCCGCAAGGGCGTCTCCAACGAGACCACCTTCGACGAGGATCTGACCGAGCTGGAGGCCCTGGAGGACCGGCTGTGGCCCCTGTGCGAGAAGACCGCCCGACGATGCCGCGAGGCGGGGGTGGCGGGGCGCGTGGTGGTGCTGAAGCTGCGCCGGGCCGATTTCACCCTGCTCACCCGTCGGCGCACGGTTTCCGTTCCCCTGCAGACGGCGCGGGGCCTGTTCGCCGCCGCCCGCGACCTGCTGGCCAAGGAGGCGAACGGACAGCCCTACCGGTTGATCGGGGTGGGCCTGGCGGACCTGGTGGAGGCGGCGGACGCCGCCAGCGACCTGTTCGGCGGCGCGGAGGCCAAGGCGCTCTCCAGCGAGAAGGCCATGGACGCCCTGCGCGCCAAGTTCGGCGCGGGCGCCGTGGTCAGCGGGCGGGCGCTGAAGCGCCATTGAGGGGCTGCGTGGTTCGAGACGCCTGCTGCGCAGGCTCCTCACCATAGGGGCGTTGGGGAGCGCGAAACGCGCGTCATGGTGAGGAGCGCCTGAAAGGCGCGTCTCGAACCACGCACCACCGCTTCCCCCTCCTTACCGCCCGCGCTATGTCATCGGTCTGCTCAGGAGGCGTCATGTCCAAGGTCGAAGCGCGGCTCGCCGCCCTGGGGATTGTCCTGCCCGAGCCGGTGGCGCCGATCGCCAACTATGTCCCCTTCGTCCAGGCGGGGGCCCTGGCGCACATCTCCGGCCAGGTCTCCACCGACGGCAAGGGCGGCCTCAAGGGCGTGGTCGGCGACGACGTGGGCCTGACCACGGCCGTGGGCGCGGCGCGCCTGTGCGGCATCAACCTGCTGGCCCAGATGCGGGCGGCGGCGGGCGGCGACCTCGACCGCATCCGGCGGGTGGTCAAGCTGGGCGGCTTCGTCCAGGCGGGGGCTGACTTCTTCGACATCCCGCAGGTGGTGAACGGCTGTTCGGACCTGATGGTCGAGGTGTTCGGCGACGCCGGGCGCCACGCGCGATCAGCCGTCGGCGTCTATCGGCTGCCCATGAACTTCGCCGTGGAGATCGACGCCGTGGTGGAGCTGGCGTGAGCCTGCCGGCGGGCTTCCTGGACCGACCCTTCGCCCATCGCGGCCTGTGGCGCCCGGGGGAGCAGCCGGAAAACTCTCTGCCCGCCTTCGCGGCCGCGGCCGAGGCCGGTTACGGCGTCGAGCTCGATGTCCAGCTCAGCGCCGACGGCGAGGCCATGGTCTTCCATGACGACAGCCTGGCGCGGATGACCGCCCAATCGGGGCCGGTGGCGGAACGCACGGCAGCCGAGCTGACGGTCCTGCGGCTGCTGGGGACCGACTGCCGCATTCCCACCCTGGCCCAGGCCCTGGACGCGATCGGCGACCAAGCGACGGTGTTGATCGAACTGAAGGTTCCCAGCGGCCAGGAAGGGCGGCTGGAGCAACGGGTCCTGGAGGTGGTCGCCGGACACCCGGGCCCCTACGCCTTCATCGGCTTCAACCCCTACGCCCTCGCCTGGATGGCGTCGCACGACCCGGCGACGCCGCGGGGGATGTCGTCCTTCAGCGACGGGTGGAATCCGCAGGCGACGGCGGAGACCCAGGCGGCCTACCGGCGGCTGGAGCAGGTTTCCATCGCCGACCCGCAATTCCTGGTGCTGGGGCTTGACCTGCTGGCCACCGAGCCCGCCCGGCGCCTGCGCGCCGGCGGCCTGCCGGTGGTCGCCTGGACCGTGCGACGCGAGACCGAGAGGGAATCCGCCGCCTGGGACTGTGACAGCATCATCTTCGAGGGCATCGCGCCGTGACCGCGCTGAAAGCGGAAATCCAGATCCACCGCGCCATCGCTGAGATCGGCCGCGAGGCGTGGGACGCCTGCGCCTCGGCGCCAGATTACGCCGCCAACCCCTTCGTTGCGTTCGATTTTCTGGACGCGCTCGAGGAGACCGGCTGCGCCGCCCCCCGCACCGGCTGGGCCCCGCACCACCTGTCGGTGCGCGACGAGGCCGGCGTCGTGGCGGCGGTGGCGCCGCTCTATCTGAAGTCCCATTCCCAGGGCGAATATGTCTTCGACCACGGCTGGGCCGACGCCTATGAGCGCGCCGGCGGGCGCTATTACCCGAAGCTGCAGTGCGCCGCGCCCTTCTCGCCTGTCACCGGCCCGCGGCTGCTGGTGCGGCCCGATGTCGACCGGGCGCAGGCGCACGGCCTGCTGATCGCCGGGGCGGCCACCGTCTGCGACAAGATCGGCGCCTCGTCCCTGCATGTCACCTTCCCCCTCGTGGAGGAGTGGGAGGCCATGGGCGAGCACGGCTTCCTGCAGCGCCAGGACAAGCAGTTCCACTGGTACAACGCCGGCTACGCCACCTTCGACGACTTCCTCGCCGCCCTGTCGTCAGGCCGGCGCAAGACCATCCGCCGCGAGCGCCGCGACGCCCTGGCGGCGGTGGAGGTCGTGGCCCTGACGGGCGCGGACCTGAAGAGCGAGCACTGGGACGCCTTCTACCGATTCTATGTCGACACCGGCGGCCGCAAATGGGGCCGGCCCTATCTGAGCCGCGCCTTCTTCGGCCAACTCGGCGAGCGGATGGCCGACAAGGTCTTGCTGTTCCTGGCTCGCAGGGACGGCCAATGGGTGGCCGGGGCCCTGAACCTGATCGGCGGGGATTGCCTCTATGGCCGCAACTGGGGCTGCACCGAGGACATCCCCTTCCTTCATTTCGAGCTCTGCTACTACCAGGCCATCGAGCACGCCATCGCCCGCGGCCTGGCGCGGGTCGAGGCCGGCGCCCAGGGCCCGCACAAGCTCGCCCGCGGCTACCTGCCCGCCGCCGTCTATTCCGCCCACTACATCGCCGACCCCGCCCTGCGCAAACCCGTGGCCCGCTACCTCGAGCAGGAGCGGGTGGCGGTGCAGGAGGAGATGGACTGGCTGGCGGCGGAGTATTCGCCGTTCAAGGCGGGAGGGTAGGTCTGGCAGGCAGCCAATGTCACGCCGCCTTGACCGCGTCGATCAGGCTGTTCAGCGGAATGCGCCAGTGGCTGTGCAACAGGCGGATCTGCTCCAGCGTCAGCTTGCGTTTGCCCGACAGCACCTCCGACGCCCGCGACCGGGACCCCAGCAACTTGGCCAGGTCCGCCTGACCATAGCCGTTCTGCTCCATGACGAACTTGATCATCTCCACGGGGGATGGCTGCTCGAAGGGGTGCTCGCGCTCTTCGAACCGCTCGACCAAGGTCGCCAAGACATCGAGCTTGTCGCCGTCCGGGGTGCCTGAAGGCGCGCCCCACAGGCGGTCGATCTCGCGCAGGGCGGCCTCATGGTCGTCGGCGCTGCGGATGGGGCGAATATCCATGAGCTGCTCCCTAGAACTGCGAGACGGAGGCGGCGTCGATCCGGTCGTATTCGGCGTGAGTGCCTATGAACTTCACGAAAACGATCTGCTTCTCAAAATCGAAGGCCGCGACCAGCCTGTAGTTCCCCCCAGCAATCTCAAACCGTATCCGGTCACCGCCAACGGACTTGGCCTTGGAGGCGGTGGCGATGACATCGGACATCGACGACCATTGGGCATCCTTCACCAGCGCCCGCCAATGCAACAACGCCGGCAGGGTTTGCGGGTGTCGCTGGGCGTAAACCAGCAGGCTGGACCAAGCGATGAGCCGCATGTCAGACCCTACCATGCTCCCGTATTGGGAACAACGGCCGACTATCTTTCCCGCCCCGGCCCCTTGTTCCTGGCCTTGGGCAGGACGGTGTGCATCGCCGGCCGCATCACCGACACCGCCATGATCAGCGGGACTTACGGTCCGCCCGGTCAAATGTCGCGCACGTTGGGCCTCACGGCCGCGCCAAGTTGGCGCTCGGCTCAGTTTCCGACACTCAAATGCCAACAAGAGATAAGATCGACTTCAGTTCAACGGCATCGCAAGCGCACGCTCTCTGACATAACGGGGCAATGCCGCCTTTGGCTCGATAGCTATCGGGTTAGGGTTACCAAACACAAAAGTGAAAATATAGCCACAGTCTGCAATGGCAATGATTCTGTCATCGCTACCGACGGAAATTGCATTTAGAGGGTCGCTGCAGCTCCTGAGTGGCCACTTCGCAGTCTGTGTCCAGTCATCAGTCCTGTATGCGTGTAACGCCCGATCGGTAGCCACGATGACGACCGCACCACTATCAGACACTGTCGCCCCTTTAAGAGTCTCGCCCGCTGGCGCTAGGGATTTCCGCAGGACGGATTGTTTACGTAGGTCGATGAGCGCAAGTTGACTATTGGTCATCATGGCCACCCACGGCGATCGCGCTCCCGACGTATAGGTATGCCCCTCAAGCATCCAGGGCTTAGTTGCCGTCGGCCTTATTTCGCCCTCACAGGAGACCAGTCCAAACATGCCATTATCCTGGCCAGTTTCCGTCCGGACAATAAAAGCCTTGTCGACACCGCTCCATAGTAAAATGCTACGGATAGGGATAGGCTTGGATATTGAAGGATAGGAGCCTGGCCTGTATAAATACATTTCCTGGCCCAATACACCGCCCCCTTTGTCCAGTAATATAGCGCTGCATCCATCACCAGTTTTTATCGAGAAACGATCACTATCAGTGTGAAATTTTTCTATTAGCGAAAAACCACCGGAAATTTGCCGATATATACTTATCTCCGCCCGGTCCGGTCTGTTGATGGTCCTCACGATGTATTCTATATCACCATTTTGCGTAGACAAAATTTGGGGGTACCACCGCGTTTCGCCAATAGGAATTGCACTTCCGTCATCGACGATCGCGACGTTGAAACCGTAGAGATGACCTTCAACAGCGCCATGGCAGCTCGCTGTGTAGGCAAAGCCGCCCTTGGGCCGCGGAATTGGGGCCGCAGAGCCTGCACGGCATAACGGCTCCTCAGCCTCCTGTTTCTTTGCCAGAGCATATGCGGGATCGTCCCGAAGACGCCGAAGCTCCACCAGAGCGGTCTCCACCTGAGCCCGAATTTCAGAGGCGGCTTTATTTCTAGACCGCGTCGAAACCTCGCAAAGACCGGTAGGCGCCCCTCCTGGCGTCAGCCTGTCGGAAGACAGCAGCGCCTCAAATGCCGCCGCCTTGAGCTTGGGCTCACTCATCGCCAAGTCGATCTCCGGGAAACCGGACTGGACACCCATGATCCAGATTGAAGTGAACTGCCGGCCTCTAGGATCGTCGCAGGAAGCCCCCATAAGGCTCATCCTGATAAGGCCATCCCAGTATCGCACCGCCGCTTCGGCAGCATTGGACTTGTAAAGCCTTATGGCCCGGACGATCTGAAATCCGGGAAAGGGGTCTTCAGGCAATGGCACGGTGGCGTCCCGCATTGCCCGGCCAGATAATTCAAATTGGTCGACGACCGGCTGTGCGTTTGCTGCGCCGGCGAGAGACAGAAAGCAAAACAGCCAACAAAACGCGCGCCGGATCATGTCCATGTCGGCCTCCTCAGTGCGCCGTCGCCCCCGGCCCCTTGTTCCTGGCCTTGGGCAGGACGGTGCGCATGGCCGGGCGCATCACCGATACGGCCATGATCAGCGGGGCGAGGCCCACGGCCAGGGCCAGGCGCCAGGGGTTGTCGGCGCGTTTGGCGAAATAGCGGACCAGGCCGCGGCCCTTATGGTACTCCACCACCACCGGATGCTTCAGGCTGGTGGAGCCCAGGTGCACCACCGTGGCGTCGGGGGCGAACATCACCGATCCGCCCAGACGGCGGGCGCGCCAGCAGATGTCGACGTCCTCCACATGCAGGAAGTAGCGCTCGTCGAATCCGCCCAGGGCGTGGAAGTCGTCGCGGGCCATGTAGAAGCAGGCGCCGGAGATGGTCGGCACGGCGATCGGCCCGTCGGGCAGGGCCTCTTCCTCGCGGTGGATCTCGAAACGGCGCAGGAAAGGCACCCATTCGGACAGCTTGCTGAAGCTGAGCAGGGTGGTCACCGGGGTGACCTCGCCGCGCCGACCGCCGCGCTGCTCGGAGCCGTCGGGATTGAGCACCCGGGCGCCCACCACGCAGGGCGAGGGCTGGCCCTGGGCCGCCTCGATCAGGGCGGTGATGCAACCCGGTTGCAGGAAGGCGTCCGGGTTCAGGATGATCAGGTGACGCCCCTTGGCCGTGCGGGCGCCGAGGTTGCAGCCCCGGGCGAAGCCGATGTTGCCGTGCCCCTGCACCAGCCGCAGGCGCGGCTCCTGCTCGGCGATCTGCCGCAGGCGGACCTCGTCCTCCGGGGTGGAGCCGTTGTCGATGACCACGAACTCGTCGACGTCGCCGTCAGCCAGCACCGTGGGGATGGTCGAGAACAGGTCCTCGCCCGTGCGATAGACGACCATGATCACACTGACCGACGGCGGCTCCGACGGCAGGCCGGTGACCTTCAGCACATCGCGAAAGCGGTTGGCCTGGTCGTTCATGCCTGCGCGGGCTCCGCGGCCCGCGCCGGGGCGGCCTCGCGGGCCAGGTCGGGGGCCAGGGCCTCGGCCGACAGGAGGCGCACCGCCTCGTCCACGGTGAGGATCTGCTGGCCGTCGGAGCCGAGCCGGCGCAGGGCGACCTTGCCCTCCTCCGCCTCGCGGCGGCCGATCACGGCGATGACCGGGGTCCGGCCCAGGCTGTGCTCGCGGATCTTGTAGTTGATCTTCTCGTTGCGCAGGTCCGTCTCGACCCGCAGCCCGGCCTTGGTCAGCCGCGCGGCCGTCTGGCGGGCGAAGTCGTCGGCGTCCGAGGTGATCGTCGCCACCACCACCTGGGTCGGCGCGAGCCACAGGGGGAACTTGCCCTCGGTGTTCTCGATCAGGATGCCGATGAACCGCTCGAACGAGCCGAAGATGGCCCGGTGCAGCATGACCGGCCGCTGCTTGGAGCCGTCCTCGGCGGTGTATTCGGCGTCAAGCCGCTCGGGCAGGACGAAGTCCAGCTGCAGGGTGCCGCACTGCCAGATGCGGCCGATGGCGTCGCGCAGGGAGAACTCCAGCTTGGGGCCGTAGAAGGCGCCCTCCCCTGGGTTCTCCACCAGTCGCACCCCGGCGGCCTCGGCGGCCAGGGCCAGGGCAGTCTCCGCCCGGTCCCAGACCTCGTCGGAGCCGGCGCGCAGCTCGGGCCGCGTCGACAGCTTGACGTCGTGCAGCACCAGGCCGAGGTCGTCGTAGACGCTTTCCAGCAGGCGGATGAAGTTCGCCGACTCCGCCGTGATCTGGTCCTCGCGGCAGAAGATATGGGCGTCGTCCTGGGTGAAGCCGCGCACGCGCATGATGCCGTGCAGGGCGCCCGACGGCTCATAGCGGTGGCAGGCGCCGAACTCGGCCATCCGCAGGGGCAGGTCGCGGTACGACTTCTGGCCCATGTTGAAGATCTGGATGTGGCCGGGGCAGTTCATCGGCTTGACCGCCAGAACCTCGTCCTCGGCCGTCTCGCACATGAACATGGCGTGGCCGAACTTGTCGGCGTGGCCGGATCGCTCCCACAGGCTGCGGTCGAGCAGCTGCGGCGTCTTCACCTCGCCATAGCCGTCGACCTCCAGCCGCCGGCGCAGGTAGGATTCCAGGGCCCGCCACAGGGACCAGCCCTTGGTGTGCCAGAAGACCATGCCCTTACCCTCTTCCTGCAGGTGGAAGAGGTCCATGGCCCGGCCGATCTTGCGGTGGTCGCGCTTCTCGGCCTCCTCCAGGCGCAGGAGATAGGCGTCGAGGTCGGCCTGGGTGGCCCAGGCGGTGCCGTAGATCCGTTGCAGCTGGGCGTTGTTGCTGTCGCCGCGCCAATAGGCGCCGGCCAGTTTGGTGAGCTTGAAGGCCTTGCCCACGTGGCGCGTGGACGGCAGGTGGGGGCCCAGGCACAGGTCCTTCCACTGGCCCTGGTAGTAGACCGAGATCGGCTCATCCTCGGGCAGGTCGCGGATGATCTGCGCCTTGTAGGTCTCGCCGATGCCCTCGAAATGGGCGATGGCCTGCTCGCGCGGCCACACCTCGCGGCGGATCGGCTCGTCGCGGTCGACGATCTGGCGCATCCGCTCCTCGATGCGGGCGAAGTCGTCGAGGCTGAAGGGCTCGGCGCGGGCGAAGTCGTAGTAGAAGCCGTCCTCGATGGACGGGCCGATGGTCACCTGGGTGCCGGGGAACAGCTCCTGCACCGCCTCGGCCAGCACATGGGAGGCGTCGTGGCGCAGGGCGTCGAGCGCCTCGGGCGCCTCGCGGGTGAGCAGCTCGAACCGGCCGCCATGATCCAGGGGCCGCTCCAGGTCGAGCAGCACCCCGTCCAGCTTGACCAGCACCGAGCGTTTGGCCAGCGACGGCGCGATGGACTGGGCGACCTCGCGGCCCGTCACCCCCTCGGGGTATTGGCGGCGCCCGCCGTCGGGAAAGACCAGTTCAATCATGCGTCACATGTCCAACGTTCAGAGTCCGGGCGGCGCCCCGGGCCCCGCGGCCCCGGCGGCGGCGGATCATAGCCCCAGGCGGCCAGGGGCCGGCAGCGGCATATGCGTTTCACGGCGAGCCACGATCCGGCGACGGGTCCGTGCTCGATCAGGGCCTGCGCCGCATACTCCGAACAGGTCGGCAGGAAGCGGCACTGACGGCCGATCAGGGGCGACAGGGTCCATTTGTAGGCCGCCAGGGCCAGCCGGACGGACCGGTTGTAAAGGTCGGCGGCGCGCGCCATGGGATTCGCCATCTGCCGAAAAGGGCCGGCCCGACTAACATGGCAGCGCTCCGCGCGCCACCGCCTGCACGCATCGCGGGGGCGGGCCGACCCCGATCAAAAGTCTTGTGTATGATAGGCGACACAAGCCGGAGGAGTCTGTATGTCGACAGATTGAACGTTGTCACGCCGGTGCCTGATGCTCGATGAGGCTTGCGATACGGGGCTGCCGCGTCCCGCCGTCCTCGTGGTGGACGATGAGCCGCTGGTCCGAATGATGGCCCATGAGATCCTGTCCTCTGGCGGATTCGACGTCATCGAGGCGGTCAACGCCCAGGAAGCCCTGGTCCTGCTCGACGCCCGCCCCGACACGCGGCTGATGTTCACGGACGTCAACATGCCCGGTTCGATCAATGGTTACGGCCTCGCCCAGTTGGCGGCCAGGCGACTGCCTGACCTGGCGATCCTGGTGGCTTCCGGGGGCCCCAACTGGCCCTGCGCGGGCGATTTGCCGCGCGGGGCGCGGTTCCTGCCCAAGCCCTACACGCCGTCTGTCCTGCTGCAACTGGCGCAGGAGATGACGACCGCCGCGTGAGCCCTCAGGCGGGCTTCAGCGCCGCGGCGGCCCTGGCCGCCTCCGCGGCGGCGTCGAAGGCGAGCATGGTCGAGGCGTGGCGGGGGGGATAGTCGCGCACCACCGCCAGCACCTCCAGATCGGCGAACCGGCCTTGCGGCGGCGGCGCCCCTGTCTTCAGCATCGCCCTGAGCGCATCGCGGGCCGCCTCGATCTCCTCGACCGTGGCCCCCAGGATATGGGCGCCGAGCACCCCGGCCGCGGCCTGGCCAAGGGCGCAGGCCTGGACGTCCTGGGCGAAATCGCTGACGCGCCCGCCCTCCAGGGACAGGTCCACGACGATGCGGCTGCCGCAGAGCCGGGACACCTTCTCCGACGAGGCCTGCGGCGCGGCCAGGCGGCCGGCGTGGGGCATGTCCGCCGCCAGCCTCAGGATCCGGCGCGAATACAGATCGTCGATCATCGGTCTGCCAGGATGCGCGCGCTCAACGCCTCGCCGAAGGCCACATAGGCCAGGTAGCGCGCCCGCTTGTGCGGCCGGGTGATGTAGCGGGACGCCAGGCCGTCGAACAGCTCGCCGTTGGAGACGATGCAGCCGGTGTCGGTGAGCTTCTCGATCTCGATGTAGCGGGTGCGCTTCAACAGGCCCCGGGCGCCCTTCACCGTCCACAGGATCTGGCCCTCGGGCTCCCAGTCGCCGATGCGGGGCTCCAGATCGCGCGGCGGAAAGCCCTCGACCTGCTCGGTGACCTGGATGGCCTGGCCGATGCGCAGCACGCCCTGGACCCGAGGGTAGAGCGCCGTCCATTGCGGCCAGCCCTCTATGTCGGCCAGCACGGCCCATACGTCCGCGGCGGAGGCGGGAACGCCAAGCCGGTGTTCAATCCTGAATCCCATGACGCCTATGTGGGTTCTGAATCGCGCAGGCGCCACGTGGCGCCCTGCGGACCATCCATGACGACCACGTTGAGGGCCGTCAGTTCATCGCGGATGCGGTCGGCGGTGGGCCAGTCCTTGGACCGGCGCGCCTCCACCCGCTGCTCCAGCAGGGCCTCCACCTGGGCCTTGAGCCCGGCGTCGGCGCCGCCCTCGAACCAGGCCTCCGGATCGGCCTCCAGGAAGCCGAGCAGGTTGGCGGCGCGCAGCAAGGTCTGGCGGCGCTGGCCGGCGGCCTCCACCGAGCCTCGGCCCTGTTCCAGGTCGCGCAGGGCCTCGCGCAGGTCCTTGTTGAGGCGATACAGCTCGGCGATGGCGGCCGGCGTGTTCAGATCGTCCCCCAGGGCCGCCAGGAAAGGTTCAATCTCGTCCCCGGGCCGCGGGGCCATGTCGCCGACGCCGAGGCGCTTGGCGTCCCCCAGGGACTGGTAGAAGGTGTCGAGCGCCGCCCGCGAGCGGGCCAGCAGGTCGCCCGTCCAGTCCAGCGGCGCCCGGTAGTGCGCCGACAGCAGGGCCCAGCGCACCGCCTCGCCGGGGGCCTGCTCGATCAGCTCATGCACCAATAGGACATTGCCGAGGCTCTTGGACATCTTGTCGGCTTCCAGGGTGAGGAAGCCGTTGTGGACCCAGTAGCGGGCGTAGTCGGAAGGGGCGCTGGCGTGGCCGGCCGGACCGCCGGCGACGCTCTGGGCGATCTCGTTCTCATGGTGCGGGAAGATGAGGTCGTGGCCGCCGCCATGGATGTCGATAGGCAGCCCAAGGGCGGCCTCGACCATGGCCGAGCATTCGATATGCCAGCCCGGCCGCCCTGGCCCCCAGGGGCTGTCCCAGGACGGCTCCCCCGGCTTGGAGGGCTTCCACAGGACGAAATCGGCCGGATTGCGCTTGTAGGGCGCCACCTCGACCCGGGCGCCGGCGATCATGTCGTCCAGGGTGCGGCCCGACAGCTTGCCGTAGTCCGCATAGCGGGTGGTGTCGAACAGCACGTGCCCGTCCGCAGCATAGGCGACGCCGGCTTCCGTCAGCCGCCCAATGACCCCGAGGATCTGGGCGATGTGATCGGTGGCGCGGGGCTCCAGGTCGGGGCGAAGCACGCCCAGGGCGTCCATGTCCTGGTGGTAGATGGCCGTGAACCGGTCGGTGATGGCCGAGATCGGCAGGCCGGCGGCCGCGGCGGCCTGGTTGATCTTGTCGTCCACGTCCGTGATGTTGCGGGCGTAGACCACCTGGCGGGGCCCGTAGATGTGGCGCAGGACCCGGTAGAGCAGGTCGAACACCACCGCCGCGCGGCCGTTGCCGACGTGGGCGTAGCTATAGACCGTGGGACCGCAGACATAGAGGGTCACCCGACGGGGGTCGACGGGCTCGAACGGCCGCTTGGCGCGCTGCAGGGTGTCGTACAAGCTCAGTTTCATCAGGTCTCTTGGGCGCCGGCGGAGGACAATCTTGACAGTGACACGTTGCGAGACCGCCGGGATGGCTCCATATAGCGAGCCATCTATCGCGAGACCACGGGTCACACCGAGGCAAATCCGGGAATAGCCCGGATCGGCTGATCCGTTACCGTCAAGCTTGCGTAGAGGTGGAGGGTGGCACGCGTCATTTCCGGAACCCTCGTTCCGGCGCAACTCAGCCCTGGGGCTTATATTGTATGGACGCGATCGCCAAAAGCCGCAGCATTGTCGGCGTCAACAGTCTTGCGGAGCGTAAAAGCGTGATCAAGCCCAGCCGCGAAGAGGCCATGCAGGCCGTTCGCACCCTGCTGGCCTGGGCCGGCGACGATCCCGAGCGCGAAGGCCTCATCGATACGCCGCGGCGCGTCGTCGACGCCTATGCCGAATGGTTCGACGGCTACGACGCCGATCCGGTCAAGGAACTGTCACGCACCTTCGAGGACGTGCAGGGCTATGACGACGTGGTGATGCTGCGGGACATCGAGGTGGAGAGCCACTGCGAGCACCACATGGCCCCGTTCCTGGGCAAGGCCTATGTGGCCTACATCCCGACCAACAACGTGGTCGGCATCTCGAAGCTGGCCCGGGTCGTGGAGATCTTCTCGCGCCGCCTGCAGACGCAGGAAACCCTGACGCAGCAGATCTCCAACGCCATCAACCATTCCCTGAAACCGGCGGGCGCGGCGATCCTCATCGACGCCGAGCATCAGTGCATGACCACCCGCGGGGTGCACCACCGGCACGTGTCCACCCTGACCACCCAGTTCACCGGGGTGTTCAAGACGGACATCGCCCTGCAGGAACGGTTCCTGAGCTTCTGCAACAGGAAGTAGTCAGCGCCTTGGCGGCCGGCGGCGCGAGAACGTCGCCGGCTCCGCCTGCGGTCGCTCGCGCGATACGCCGGGGCGACTGACGGCGGTGACGAGCACGAAACTCAGCATCATCAGCAGATACCACGAGCCCATTTTGGCGATGGAGACGACGCGCCAGCCGTCCTTCTGGCTTGGGTAGACCCAGGCGCTGGCGAAGGTGCCGAGGTTCTCGGCTATCCATATGAACAGGGCGACAAGCAGAAAGCCGACGATCATCGGCATGCGCCGATAGCGGTCATCGGGCCTGAACCAGAACCCTACCCGGCCAAACAGCACCGCAGAATAGCCGAACAGCGCCCAGCGGAAATCGAGGCCGTAGGCGTCGGTGAAGAAGTTGACGTAGGCCAAAACCGCCAGGAGCCAGGTCGCCCATACGGGCGGATAGCGGTCGAATCCGATGTCGAACAGGCGGATGGCGCGGGCCATGTAGCTGCCGACGCAGGCGTACATGAATCCGGTGAACAGCGGCACGCCGCCAAGGCGCAGCAGGCTGGCCTCCGGGTAGACCCAAGAGCCGTGTGCGGTCTTGAACACCTCCATGCCCGTCCCGACGACGTGGAAGATGAGGATCACCCCAGCCTCCTTCCAGGTCTCAAGCTTCAGCCACAGGAGGGCGGCCTGGAGTAGGAGCGCGGCCAGGACGAGAAAGTCGTAGCGGGCAAGCGCCGACCCCTTCGGATAGATGAGGAAGGTGCCCAAAAGGAGCGCCAGCATCAGGCCGCCGTAGAGGCTGGCCCAGGCCTGCTTCAGACCAAACAGCAGGAATTCATACGCCCATCGCCGCCATCGGGCCCGGTACGACCATGGCCGGGCGCGGGCGTCGACGTCGGCGACAGCACGCTTGGCCTGGTCGATGATGGACATCGATCAACAATGGCCGGAGTCGCCGCGCTTGACAGGCCCCAGGCGGCGGAGGCTTTGAAAAGCGATGAGCCAGTCGCCATTCCCCACCGCCCCGACTAAAACCGACCTCGAGCGGGGCGACGTGCTCGCCCCGCGGTTCGACGGCCAGGGTCTGGTCTGCGCCGTGGCCACGGACAGCGCCTCCGGCGAGGTGCTGATGGTCGCCTGGATGAACGCCGAGGCCCTACGACTGACCCTCGACACCGGCTTCGCGCACTACTTCAGCCGATCGCGCCAAAGCCTCTGGAAAAAGGGCGAAACCTCGGGCCAGCTTCAGAGGGTGGATGAGCTCCGCGTAGACTGCGACCAGGACGCGATCCTGCTCAAGGTCACCGTGGGGGGCGACGGGGGCGCCTGCCACGTGGGCTTCCGGTCCTGCTTCTACCGGGTCCTGGAGAATGGCCGGCTGGTGGAGCGGCCCTGAGCTATTTCCACTCGATGTGGGCGCGGATATGCCCCTTGTCGTCGACCCATCCCTTGGACTTGGCGTAGTCCACGACCTTGCCCAGGCCGTCCTGCCATGCGGCGTCGCCGTTCTGGGCGCGCAGCCACTGCTCGGAAATCCACGCATGGGTGGCGTCGATAACCCCCGCCCCGGCCGCGGTCAGGGCCTGGCCGACATGCTCGAGGCTGTCCTTGGCGGTCTCCGCCACGACCTTGAACTCCCGCAGGTTGTCGGGATCCTCCAGTCGGGTCTTGAGATCTTTGAGGATGCGGATTTCCATGCGTCGGACTCCTGTCGAGGACGGCAGCATCTGACGGGGCGCGCCGCGGCGCAACCCATGCTCTAAGGGGCCATGGACGAGGACGTCGAAGACATCGAGACTGACGAGCCGGGCGGGACGGACACTCTAATCCTGCAGCTCGAGCCCGGCGAGGAGCGAGATCGGCTGGACAAGGCGCTCGCCGGCCGCTGGCCGGATCTGTCGCGCGCGCGCCTGCAGGCGCTCATCGGCCAGGGCGCCCTTTCGCGCGACGGCGTCGCCGTCACCGAGGTCTCGGGCAAGGCGGCGCCCGGTCGCTACGCCCTGGTCCTGCCCCCGGCCCGCGCTGCCGAGCCGGAGCCCGAGGACATCCCCCTGACGGTCCTGTTCGAGGACGCCCACCTGATCGTCATCGACAAGCCCGCCGGCATGGCCGCCCATCCGGCGCCGGGGTCCTGGGCCCACACCCTGGTGAACGCCCTCCTCTTCCACTGCGCCGGCAGCCTGTCGGGGATCGGCGGGGTGGCCCGGCCCGGGATCGTCCATCGCCTGGACAAGGACACTTCCGGCGTCATGGTGGCCGCCAAGACGGACCAGGCCCACGGCGCCCTGTCGGCGATGTTCGCGGCCCACGATATGGAGCGGCGCTACGTGGCCCTGGCGCGCGGCGCCCCCTACCCCCGGCGCGGGACCATCGAGACGCAGATCGGCCGCTCGGCCGGGGATCGCAAGAAGATGGCGGTGTTGAAGACCGGCGGGCGCACCGCGATCACCCACTATGCCGTTGAGAAGCCCTACGGTCCCCTTGAGCGGCCGTCCGCCAGCCGCGTCTCCTGCCAGCTGGAGACCGGCCGGACCCACCAGATCCGCGTCCACCTGGCGTCCAAGGGCCATCCGATCCTCGGCGACGCCACCTATGGCTCCGGCGTGCCCGCCGGCCCGGTCCGGGACGCCATCGCCCAGGCGGGCCTGCAGCGGCAGGCCCTGCACGCCGCTGTCCTGGGGTTTCGCCATCCCGTCACCGGCGAGGCCCTGCGGTTCGAGACTCCCCCGCCTGCCGACATGGCGGCCCTGGAAAGACTGCTCGCCAAGCTGGCCTGACAGGGCGATGAGAAAAAATACCCGACCTGGGTGATCGGTTATTGCGCTTTCGGCGTATAGTTCGTTGGAACCAACGCAACGGAAACCTATCTACCCGAGTTGTGGGGGCGTGATGACGCGCGCGTGTGTGCGGGCAGCGCCGGTTTCGAAACCGAGGGGATGAACCATGGCTACTGCAACGCCGCTCGCGCTGATGACCCCGGAAGGCGGCCTGTCGCGCTATCTGAGCGAAATCCGCAAGTTCCCGATGCTCGCCAAGGACCAGGAATTCATGCTGGCCAAGGCCTGGAAGGAGCATGAGGACTCCGAGGCCGCCCATCAGCTGGTGACCTCCCACCTGCGCCTGGTGGCCAAGATCGCCATGGGCTACCGGGGCTATGGGCTGCCCATCGGCGAGGTGATCTCCGAAGGCAACGTCGGCCTCATGCAGGCGGTCAAGAAGTTCGAGCCCGACAAGGGGTTCCGCCTGGCCACCTACGCCATGTGGTGGATCCGCGCCTCGATCCAGGAATACATCCTGCGGTCCTGGTCGCTGGTGAAGATGGGCACCACCGCGGCGCAAAAGAAGCTGTTCTTCAACCTGCGGCGCATGAAGAGCGAGATCAGCGCCCTGGAGGAAGGCGACATGCGCCCCGAGCAGGTGAGCGAGATCGCCACCAAGCTGGGCGTCCTCGACTCCGAGGTGATCTCGATGAACCGGCGCCTTTCGGGCGGCGACTCGTCGCTGAACGCCCCCATGCGCGCGGACTCCGAGAGCGAGTGGCAGGACTGGCTGGCCGACGACACGGCCGTCAGCCAGGAAACGCAGGTCGCCGAGTCCGAGGAGAGCGCCATCCGCATGTCGCTCCTCGGAGACGCCATGAAGGAACTCACCGACCGCGAGCGCCACATCCTCACCCAGCGCCGGCTGCAGGACAATCCGACCACCCTGGAAGAGCTGGCCTCGCAATACGGAGTCAGTCGCGAGCGGGTGCGCCAGATCGAGGTGCGGGCGTTCGAGAAGCTCCAGAAGTCGATGCAGGCGGCCGCGATCGAGCGGAACGTCGTCAACGTCTGAGCCGGCCTGCGGCTCAGCCAGTCCCTAGGCGGCCCGCTCCCCTTCCCGGGGAGCGGCGTCGGCCTGGGCGTCCGCGGGGGCGGCGATCATGATCGCCGCCGCATGGCGCTCCAGTTGCTCGCGCGAGAGGCGGCCGGCCTTGAGGGCCTCGGCCAGGTAGATCTGCAGGCCATTGGCCGCGACGCCCATCGCCTGGTGCTTGGGGCTGGTGGCTGAGATGGTCGCCAGGGTGTCGGCCTGGGCCTTGAGCGCACGGAAGACCTGCTTGGGGTCCTTCTCGATGGCGGCGACGGCGGCGCGGATGATCTTCAGCGCCTGACCGATCCGCTGGATCTCGGGGGTGCCCTGGTCGGTCCTGCGCTTGCGCGGTCCCGAATAGTCGGCCGAGTTGAAACGACGCCGGTCGGGGCCGACATAGGCCACCGCCTCCACCCAGTCGCGTTTGCGCAGGGCCACGGCGTCGATGCGCTTCTGCAGGTCGCCCATGGTGAAGGGCCGGCGGAGGAACTCGTGCACCCCCGCATCGCGGGCGGCCAGAATGCCCGCGGCGGTGGCCTCGGCGGTGACCATCACCACGGGGCATTCGCGGCTGCTGAAGTCGCTGCGGCGCAGGCGGCGGGTGAAGTCCAGCCCATCGACCCCGCTCGCCGACATCTCCACGAAGATGATCTGCGGGTCGAGATCGCGCGCCAGGATCATCGCCCGCGCATCGGTGGCGGCGTGGTGAACCTGGCACAGGCTGACGTTGCGCAACAGATCGCTGAGCAGCCTGGCGGTCGACGGATTGGCGTCGACCAGCAGGACCCGCTCCAGGATCGGCGCCCCCTTGGGCGAAATCTTGATATCTGCAGCCACGTCCCGCCCCGAAAGGAGATCAGGCATAATGGCCAAAAGGGGTAAACACCCGCTTACGGGGCCGCCCCGCCGTTAGCGGCGGTATCAGCGATCGGCGAAGGGATTGCGCATCAATATGGTGTCGTCCCGCTGCGGGCTGGTGGACAACAGCGCCACCTGAGCCCCGATCAACTCCTCGATCCGCCGGACATATTTGACCGCGGCGCCCGGCAGGTCCTTCCAGCTACGCGCGCCCTGGGTGCTCTCGCTCCAGCCCTCCAGGCTCTCATAGATGGGCTCCAGCTGCGCCTGGTCGCGCAGGCCGCTGGGGACATAGTCGAGCTCGGCGCCGCCCAGCCGGTAGCCGGTGCAGATCTTCAGTTCCTTCAGGCCGTCCAGCACGTCCAGCTTGGTCAGGGCGATGCCGTCGATGCCGTTGATGATCACCGACTTGCGCAGCAGGGCGGCGTCGAACCATCCGCAGCGGCGCGCGCGCCCGGTGTTGACCCCCACTTCGCGGCCCACGGAGCTCAGGTGCTTGCCGACCTCATCAAACAGTTCGGTGGGGAACGGGCCCTCGCCGACCCGGGTGGTGTAGGCCTTGACGATGCCGAGCACGAAGCCCACCGAGCGCGGCCCCAGGCCCGATCCGGCGGCGGCCTGGCCGGCCACGGTGTTGGACGAGGTGACGAAGGGATAGGTGCCGTGGTCCACGTCCAGGAAGCTGCCCTGGGCGCCCTCGAACAGCACCCGCTTGCCGTCCTTCACCGCGGCGTCCAACACCCGCCACGCCGGCTGGGCGTATTCCAGCACCCGCGGGGCGATCTCGAGGAGGGAGGCCAGCAGGGCCTCGCCGTCGGCCTCGGGCAGATCCAGCCCCCGGCGCAGGGCGCCATGGTGGGCGAGAAGCCGGTCGATCTTGGACTTCAGGGCCTCCGGATCGGCGAGGTCCGCCACCCGGATCGCCCGACGGCCGACCTTGTCCTCATAGGCCGGGCCAATGCCCCGCCCCGTGGTGCCGATCTTGTTGGCCCCGGCGGCGGCCTCGCGGGCGCCATCGATATCGCGGTGCAGGGGCAGGATCAGGGAGGCGTTATCGGCCAGGATCAGGATTTCGGGGGTGATGGCCACCCCCTGGGTGCGGATGCGGTCGATCTCGTCCAGCAGATGCCAGGGATCGACCACCACGCCATTGCCGATCACCGACGGCTTGCCCTGCACGACGCCGGAGGGCAGCAGGGCCAGCTTGTAGACGTTGTCGCCCACCACCAGGGTGTGGCCGGCGTTATGCCCGCCCTGGAAGCGCACCACGATGTCGGCCCGGTCCGATAGCCAGTCGACGATCTTGCCCTTGCCCTCGTCGCCCCACTGGGCGCCGACCACGGTAACATTGGCCAAAGCGATCTCCTGACATGGCAAAGTCGTCCTCCCCCCGCGGCGGACGCGGGGCGAGGACGACTTGACGCGTTGTAGCGGGTCGAGACCCGCTTGTCGAAACCTAGAACCGCAGCGAGCGCACTTCCTTGACCTGCGGCAGCCCCTCGACCTTGGCCAGCACCTCGGCGGTGGGCGTCTGGTCGAGGGAGATGATCAGCAGGGCGTCGCCGCCGGCGGCCTTGCGGCCGAGGTTGAAAGTGGCGATGTTGACATTCGCCTCCCCCAGCACGCTGCCCAGGGCGCCGATGAAGCCCGGCTTGTCCTGGTTCTCGACGTAGAGCATGTGCGCCGAGAAGGCCGCGTCCAGCTCGATGCCGTTGAGGTCGACCAGGCGGGGCGAGCCGCCGATGACGGTGCCGGACAGGGTCCGCTTGCCGCCGTCAGCCTCGATGGTCACCCGGATCAGGCTCTCATAGACGTCGGAGGTCTCCTGGCGGGACTCCGACACGGTGATGCCGCGCTCGCGGGCGACGGCCGGGGCCGAGACCATGTTCACCTCGGCCATGGCGGGGCGCAGGATGCCGGCCAGGGCGGAGGCCGTCAGCGGCTTGACGTTGAGGCCGGCCACCTCGCCCTGGTAGGCGATCTCGATGGACTTTATCCCTTTGTCGATCAGCTGGCCGGCGAAGGCGCCGAGCTTCTCGGCCAGGGCCACGAACGGCTTCAGCTTGGGCGCCTCGTCGGCGGTCACCGACGGGCTGTTGAGGGCGTTGGAGACGGCGCCGGTAAGCAGGTAGTCGGCCATCTGGTCGGCGACCTGCAGGGCGACGTTCTCCTGGGCCTCGTTGGTGGAGGCGCCCAGGTGGGGGGTGGCGACGAAGTTCTCGGCGCCGAACAGGACGTTCTGCTTGGCCGGCTCCTCGACGAAGACGTCAAAGCCCGCACCGCCCACATGGCCGGAGTCCAGCAGGGCGCGCAGGGCCGCCTCGTCCACCAGGCCGCCGCGGGCGCAGTTGACGATCATCACGCCCTTCTTGGTCTTGGCCAGGGCCTCGGCCGACAGGATGTTGCGCGTCTTGTCGGTCAGCGGGGTGTGCAGGGTGATGAAGTCGGCGCGGGCCAGCAGATCGTCCAGTTCGACCTTCTCGACGCCGATCTCCACGGCGCGCTCGGCCGACAGGAAGGGATCATAGGCGACCACCTTCATCTTCAGGCCGATGGCGCGGTCGGCGACGATGGAGCCGATGTTGCCGGCGCCGATCAGGCCGAGGGTCTTGCCGAACAGCTCGACCCCCATGAAGCGGTTCTTCTCCCACTTGCCGGCCTGGGTGGAGAGGTCCGCCGCGGGAAGCTGGCGGGCCAGGGCGAACATCATGGCGATGGCGTGCTCGGCGGTGGTGATGGAGTTGCCGAAGGGGGTGTTCATCACCACGATGCCGGCGGCGGTGGCGGCGGGGATATCGACATTGTCGACGCCGATCCCGGCGCGGCCGATGACCTTGAGGTTCTTGGCCCGGGCGATGACGTCCTTGTCGGCCTTGGTCGCCGAGCGGACAGCCAGGCCGTCGTACTGGTCGATGATCTCGAGCAACTGGTCCTTGGTCAGGCCGGTCTTGACGTCGGCCTGGACGCCGCGCTGGGCGAAGATGGCGACGGCGGCGGGGGAAAGCTTGTCGGCGATGAGAACGCGGGGGGACATGGGGGATTTCCTTGTGGTGCTGGCCGCTGCGTCGCAGCGCCATAGCGGAGGGGAAGACGCGGAAGGGTGGTTCGAGGCCCGCGTTGCGGGCGCCTCAGCATGAGGACATCAAATCACGGTCCCCATCCTGAGGCGCCCCCGCAGGGGGCCTCGAAGGACGCACGATCAGGCCGGCTGCAGCTCGGCCGCGAGGGTCTCGAAGGCCCAGTCGAGCCAGGGGGTCAGGGCGACGACGTCGTCCGTATCCACCGTGGCGCCGCACCAGAGGCGCAGGCCGGCCGGGGCGTCGCGATAACCTGCGGCGTCGAGGGCGACGTTTTCCTTCTCCAGCAGGCCGGCCAGTTTCTTGGCGAAGTCGGCCTGGGCGTCGTCCGTCAGGGCGGTGATCCGCGGATCGACGACCTTGAGGCACACCGAGGTGTTGGAGCGGATCGCCTTGTCTGCAGCCAGGAAATCAACCCAGGCGGTCTTGGCGACCCAGGCTTCCAGCGCCGCCAGATTGGCGTCCGCGCGGGCGCGCATGCCCTGCAGCCCGCCGATCGAGGCGCCCCATTTCAGGGCGTCCAGCACATCCTCGACGCACAGCATCGAAGGCGTGTTGATGGTGGCGCCCTCGAAGATGTCGAGGCTGACCTTGCCGCCCTTGGTCATGCGGAAGAGCTTCGGCATGGGCCAGGACGGCGTGTAGCTTTCCAGCCGGGCGACGGCGCGGGGGCTGAGGATGAGCACCCCGTGGGCCGCCTCCCCGCCCAGCGCCTTCTGCCAGGAGAAGGTCACCACATCGAGCTTGTCCCAGGGCAGATCCTGGGCGAAGGCCGCCGAGGTCGCGTCACAGATGGTGACGCCCTCGCGGTCGGCGGCGATGAAGTCGCCATTGGGGATGCGAGCGCCTGAGGTCGTGCCGTTCCAGGTGAACACCAGGTCGGCGTCCTTGCGGACCTTGGTCAGGTCGGGGATCTGGCCGTAGGGCGCGGACAGGACCTCGGCCTCGATCTTCAGCTGCTTGGTGACGTCGGTCACCCAGTCCTTGCCGAAGGATTCGAAGGCCAGAAGTTGAACGGGTCGGGCGCCGAGCATCGACCACATGGCCATCTCGACGGCGCCGGTGTCCGAGCCCGGCACGATGCCGATGAGGAAATCGGCCGGGACCTGCAGCACGGCGCGGGTTTCGTCGATCGCCTGTTTCAGACGGGCCTTGCCGGGCTTGGACCGGTGGGACCGCCCGACAAGGGCGCCTTGAAGTTTTGAAACATCCCATCCGGGGCGCTTGGCGCACGGGCCGGAGGAGAATTCGGGACGCGCGGGGCGCATCGCTGGCTTGGCCAGGGTCGTCATTCGGATTGTCTCCCATCCTTACAGATGGACTGCGCCCCGTTGGGAGGGCGTGGCCCGCGGCGGTGATACACCTATTCGCCGAGAAGGCGAGACTTTTCTGTCCCGACAAGATGAACCGCAAGTAACCAAGGCGGTTCAGCCTGGGGTCAAGCGGCGGCTGGTTAGATGCGTCCATGGCCGACGCCATCGAAAAGGAGAACCTCTCATGAAACGCTTCCTGATCCCTCTGCTGGCCGCCTCCACCCTGGCGGTCGCCGCCCCGGCCATGGCCCAGAACGTCAATGTGCGGCAGGACAACATCGAGCGCCGTATCGAGATGGGCGTGCGCAGCGGCAGCATCACCCGCCACGAGGCCGTGCGCCTGCGCGCCGACTACCGTCAGATCGAGCGGTTGGAGCGGCGCTATCGCCAGAACGGCCTCAGCGCCTGGGAGCGCCGTGATCTCGACCGGCGCCTCGACACGCTCAGCGCCCGCATCCGCGTCGAGCGCCATGACCGCGACTACCGCGGCGACCGCGACCATCGCGACAATCGCGACGGCTATCGGCGCTACTAGGCGGAACCTTACGCGCAGGAGGCGCGTTGAAGCATCAGAACCGGCGGCGGCCTCCCCCCGTCCTCCGCCCGGTCAAGCGGCGCGGCTCCCAGAGCCGCGCCGCACTTTTTTGTCCCGCTCACGGCGATGACCTCGGCGCCGCCCTCAGCGGCCACCCATGGCCGAGCGGGCCATGGCCAGCCCCTAGCCCCGGGGCCTCGCGGATAGCCCGCGCCACATAGTCCCACGCCCTCGCGACGGCCGCTTCAAGCTCCAGGCCCTGGGCAAGCCCGACGGCGCAGGCCGACGCCAGGGTGCAGCCGGTGCCGTGGGTGTGGCGCGTCTCAAGGCGCGGCCCCTCCAAGGTCGTCTCGCCCTGGGGGGTGACCAGCAGGTCGATGACCCGGTCGCCGGGCACGTGCCCGCCCTTCATCAACACCGCCGCGGCGCCTAGCCGCAACAGCGCCTCCCCTGCCCGACGCTGCCCATCCAGATCGCGCACCGCCACGCCGCACAGGGCCCAGGCCTCGGGCGCGTTGGGCGTCAGCAGGGCGGCGCGGGGGATCAGCAGCGAGCGCACCGCCGCGATGGCCTCATCCGCGAGCAGCGCCTGGCCGCCCTTGGCGATCATCACCGGGTCGACCACCGCCGGGCAGCGGGCCTCGTCCAGGAGTTCAGCCACAGCCTCGACCATGGCCGTGTCCCCGAGCATGCCGGTCTTGATCGCGTCGGCGCCGATGTCGCCCAGCACCGCCCGCGCCTGCGCCTGGACGACCGCCACGGGGATGGGGTGCACGCCCGTGACGCCCAGGGTGTTCTGGACGGTCACCGCGGTGATGGCGGTGGCGGCGTAGCCCCCCAGCATGGTCACCGTCTTGATATCCGCCTGGATGCCCGCCCCGCCCCCGGAGTCCGAGCCGGCGATGATCAGGACCCGGCCCTGTGGAGGGTCATGCGACATCGACGTCTCCGATCCGCCGCCACGTCTCCAGCGCCTGCGCCGTCTCGCGCACGTCGTGGACCCGCAGGGCCCGCACCCCGTGCGCGGCGCCCGCCAGGGCTGCGGCCAGGGACCCGCCCAGTCGGTCGGCGGGATCGGTGGCGGCGGGATCGATTGTGCGAAGGAAGCTCTTGCGGCTGACCCCCAGGAGCACAGGGAATCCCGTGGCCACGAGGCGATCGAGATTGGCGAGCAGGCGCAGGTTGTGGGTCAGGGTCTTGCCGAAGCCTATGCCGGGGTCGATCCAGATGGCCGCCCGCGCCACGCCGGCGGCCATGGCGGCCTCGGCCCGGGCCAGCAGATAGTCGGTGACCTCGGCCACCACATCGCCGTAGCGGGGCTGGTCCTGCATGGTGCGCGGCTCGCCGCTCATATGCATCAAGACCATCTCGCAGCCCAGGTCGGCGGCCGTGCGCAGGGACGTGGGATCATAGGTCAGGGCGGTGACGTCGTTCCAGATCGTCGCCCCGGCGGCGACGGCGGCCCGGGCGACGGCGGGCTTCATGGTGTCGATGGAGATGGGGATGGTGGCCTCGCGCCGGATGGCGGCGATCAGCGGCGCGACCCGGCCGATCTCGTCGGCCTCGCTGACCGGATCCGCCCCCGGCCGGGTGGACTCACCGCCGATGTCGAGCATGTCCGCGCCCTGGGCGATGAGGCGCCGGGCCTGAGCCACGGCCGCCCCCGCGTCCAGGAACCGGCCGCCGTCGGAGAAGCTGTCGGGGGTGACGTTGACCACCCCCATCACCATCGGCCTGGCAGCCAAGCTCCGCCCCCCTGCGTCGCGCCCTAGGCCGGTTGCGGACCGGCCTCGGGACGCGGCGTCAGGGGCACCGAGACCGCAGGGCCCGACGGGCGGGCCTCGTCGGCGTCGTCGCGCTTGGGCGGGATCCCCTTCAGGGCGTTGAGAATCTCGTCGCCGGTGAGGGTCTCGTATTCCAGCAGGGCCTTGGCCAGCATGTGGAGGTCCTCGAGGCGTTCGGTGAGGATGCGCTTGGCCTCCTCATAGCCGCCCTGGACCAGCTTCTTGACCTCGCTGTCGATCAGCCGCGCGGTCTCTTCGGAGATGTTCTGGGTGCGGGCGACGGAGTGACCGAGGAACACTTCGTCCTGGTTCTCGCCGTACATCACCACCCCCAGCTCGTCGGAGAAGCCCCACTGGGTGACCATGGCGCGGGCCAGCTTGGTGGCCTGCTGGATATCGGACGAGGCGCCCGAGGTGACGTGCTCCTTGCCGAAGATGATCTCCTCGGAGACCCGGCCACCCATGAGGATGGTCAGGCGCGAGGTCATCTGCTCGAAGCTCATCGACAGCTTGTCGCGCTCCGGCAGCTGCATGACCATGCCCAGGGCGCGGCCGCGGGGGATGATGGTCGCCTTGTGCACGGGGTCGGTGTTGGGCACGGTCAGGGCCAGGATGGCGTGGCCGCCCTCATGATAGGCGGTCAGCTTCTTCTCGTCCTCGGTCATGGCCATCGACCGGCGCTCGGCGCCCATCATGACCTTGTCCTTGGACTCCTCGAAGTCGCGCTGGGTGACCATGCGACGGTTCTTGCGCGCCGCCATCAGCGCCGCCTCGTTGACCAGGTTGGCCAGGTCGGCGCCGGAGAAGCCGGGGGTGCCGCGGGCGATGACCTTGATGTCGACATCGGCCGACAGGGGCACGTTGCGGGCGTGCACCCGCAGGATGCGCTCGCGGCCGTTGACGTCGGGATTGGGCACCACGACCTGGCGGTCGAACCGGCCCGGCCGCAGCAGGGCGGGGTCGAGCACGTCCGGCCGGTTGGTGGCGGCGATCAGGATGATCCCCTCATTCGCCTCGAAGCCGTCCATCTCCACCAGCAGCTGGTTGAGGGTCTGCTCGCGTTCGTCGTTGCCGCCGCCGAGGCCCGCGCCGCGGTGCCGGCCGACGGCGTCGATTTCGTCGATAAAGATGATGCAGGGGGCGTTCTTCTTGGCCTGCTCGAACATGTCGCGCACGCGGCTGGCGCCGACGCCGACGAACATCTCCACGAAGTCAGAACCCGAGATGGTGAAGAAGGGCACGCCCGCCTCGCCGGCGATCGCCCTGGCGAGCAGCGTCTTGCCGGTGCCGGGGGGGCCGATGAGCAGGGCGCCCTTGGGGATCTTGCCGCCCAGGCGCTGGAACTTGGAGGGGTCCTTCAGGAAGTCGACGATCTCCTGCAGGTCTTCCTTGGCCTCGTCGACCCCGGCCACGTCGTCGAAGGTGACGCGGTTCTTGTTCTCGGTGAGGAGCCGGGCCTTGGACTTGCCGAAGCCCATGGCCCCGCGAGCCCCGCCCTGCATCTGGCGCATGAAGAAGATCCACACCCCCACCAGCAGCAGGATCGGCAGGGCGTTGAGCAGCACCGTCATCAGGGGGGAGGCATTGGCGGACTTGACGGTGACGTCAGCGCCGTTGGCTTCCAACTTCTTGACCAGGTCGTCCTGGTTGTTGGGGGTCATGCTGGTGATGACCTTACCCTCGGCGTCCTTCGCCTCGACCGTGTCGCCGCGGAAGGTGGCGCTCTTGATGCGCCCGTCGTTCACCTGGGCGAGGAGCTTGGAATAGCTCACCTCGGTGACGCCGGTGGTGCGGCCGCCATGGTTGAAGACGCTGTAGAGGCCGATCAAGACCACGACGATCACGCCCCAGATCGCCAGATTCCGTAGATTCATCATTCCGCCCTTATGAGCCTACGACCTAGATAGGCGCGCCGCATCGATTTCGCCATCCGCCGTTTGCAGCTTAGCCTTCCCGCGTGATCAGGCCGCAGGCCGCCCGCAGGCGATCGCCGGCCAGAACCAGACATTGCACGTCATCATCGCCTGCAAGAAGCGGGCAACTGACGCGCCCCTTCAGATCGATCACGGCCGGTAGCGCGCCTCTTGCAGCGGGGGGGATCGCCTTCAGCCGGACGCGCTGGGCGGCGTCGAGTCGAGCAGCCACCCCGGCCAGGGCGCGGACGCCAAAGCCCGCCTGCCGGGCGGTCAGGGCGAAGCGGCCGTCCCACACCTGGGCGTCGCCCGCCGGCAGGGTGATGGGCTGCAGGCCGCCGCGCGAGCGCTCGCCGCTTTCGCGCATGACGAGGATCGGGTCGCGCCCGTCGATCCGGGCGCCCGCCAGTCCCGCCGTGACACGCCCCCCCGGCCGTAGCCGCTCCAGCAAGGCGATCGTCCTGTGGGGGCGCGGCAACTGCTCCTGACCGGACGCGCAGACCAGCAGGGCGGACAGGAAACGGGCCGCCACCCCTGCGGGAGCCGTGAGGAGACCCGATCGGTCCACGGAAAAGCCGCCCCAATCCTGCGGCGCGCAGGAATCGGCCAGCGTGGCGAGGTCGGCGTCCCGCCAAAGGGGATCGGGCGGCGGACCGGGGCCCTCCCCCGGCGCCTCGGCCAGGGCCCGCCGGGCGCGGGCGCGGGCGTAGCGCGGGTCGTCATTGGCGGGGTCCTCGATCCAGTCCCAGCCGGCCTGCGCGAGACCCTGCCGCAGCGCCGCCCGGCGGGCGCCGAGCAGGGGTCGCAGGTGGAACAGGCCGCGGCCCTCCGGCCAGACCGGCGAAGGGCTCCATTCCACGAGCCCGCCAAGGGTGGAGCCGGCCTGGCGCATCAGGGCGGTCTCGAGGATGTCGTCGCGGGTGTGGCCGAGCAGGACCACCCTGGCGCCGGCGTCGCGCGCGGCCTGGGCCACCAGGCGATGACGCGCGGCCCTGGCCGCGGCGGGCAGGCCGGTGGCCGGCTTGTCGCCGGTCCAGGCCAGGGTGCGGAATTCCGCTCCCACCCGCGCCGCCGCCGTCGCCGCCGCCCGCGTCCAGGCGCCGCTTTGCGGATTCAGGCGATGATCGACGGTGATGGCGACGACCCTGCGCCCAGCCCCGGCGGCCCAGTCCGCCGCGAGGCGAAGCAACGCCAGGGAATCGGACCCGCCCGACAGGGCCACCGCGACGGGCGCGCCGGACGACCGGTTCAGGCGACGGTCGAGCACCGCCCGGGCGGCGTCCAACGGATCGCGATCATCCGCAATCGGCGTTGACCCGCACCCGCGCCGCCTGCGCCTTGACCGCCGCCGACGCCTTGGCGGCGTAGCGGCCGCCGAACTCCGTCAGGGCCTTGCAGGCGTCAGCGGGCCGCTTCAGGGCATTGAGCGATCCCGCCAGCTGGACCACCGAATCGCCGGCCCAGCTGGCCTGGGGCCAGCCCTTCAGCGAGCGGGCGAAGGCCGCGGCCGCTTCGGCGTGGCGATTGCGGGCCGCATAGGCCCGGCCCGCCCAATAGCTGGCCGTGCCCAGGCGGGTGGACCCCGGATAGGCCTGGATGAAGCCCTCCATGGCCGCGGCGCCGCCGGCGAAGTCGCCGCTGTCGATGAGTTGCCGCGCCTGGGCATAGGCGGTAGCTTCGTCCGGCGCCGCGGCGACCGGGGCGCCGGGGGCCGGCGCCGTGATTTCGGGGACGGGCTGGGCCTGCATCTGGTCAAGCCGCTGGGTCAGGGCGACGATCTGCGCCTGGGCGGCGGCGGCCTCGCGGCGCGCCTGATCCAGGTCGTGACGCAGCGCCTCCGTCTGGCCGGTCAGGTCGCGCACCGTAGTCTCCAGATCGCCGAAGCGGGCCTGCAGGTCTGTGAGCACCGGGTCTGGCCCCACCGGGCGCACCTCCACCGGGGCGCCCTGGGCCTGGGCCTTCAGGACGATGGCCCGCAGTTCCCGCAAGGCCTTCTCCGTTCGGTCCAGCCGCCGATCCACCGCCTTGTTGTTGGTGGTCTCATAGGCCTCGGGAGGCGGCACCGCCTCCTGATACGGTTCGGGGACCGGGCCCCGCTGCTGGGCCAGGGCGGCGCCCGGCAGGAGGAGCGCCGCCGCCAGCAGGATCGGTGGGAGGCGGCGCACCACTCAGTACTGCGCGCCCGCGGCCCCGGCGGTGATCGCCGTGTGGCCGTTGCGGTTCCGCTGATAGGCCTCCTCGCTCGCCCCCGGATCGATGGGGCGCTCCTTGCCGAAGGAGACCGTCTCAATGCGGCCGCCGGCGACGCCGCGGCTGATCAGATATTCCCGCACCGAATTGGCCCGCCGGGCGCCGAGCGCCAGGTTGTATTCACGGGTGCCGCGCTCGTCGGCGTTGCCCTCGATGCGCACGCGCACCGCCGGATAGCGGTTGAGCCAGCCGGCCTGTCCGTCCAGCACCGGGCCGCCGTCGTCGCGGATGGTGTACTGGTCCAGATCGAAATAGACGCGGTCGCCGACGTTGATCACGAAGTCCTGCACCGAGCCCGGCACGGGGGCCATGGCGGCCTGATCGACCCCGGGCCCAGGCATCGGGGCTGACGAGGAGCCGGCCGACGGGGCCTGGGCCATGGGCGTGGGCTTGGGCCGCGAGGCGCAGGCGGCTGCCGTGATGGCCAGGGCGCTGATCATCGTCAGTCGGAACGTGGTCCTGATCTGGGTGCTCATGGTCTGAATCCTTGGCTGGGCTGGGGCGGCGCTTTGGCTGCCTGACTATAATCGGTGTGGGCGGCAGGGGTCCTGCCTAAACTCATCCCCTCATCTTCAGTTCAAAAGCGGGGACCAGGCGGGATCGGAGGCGGAGCCCGGATAGGGGGCGGCGCGCTCCACCCGGCCGGTCACGTCCACCGTCCACAATTTGGACGCCCCGCCCTGGGCCTCGCGGGAGAACATCAGCACCCGGCCGTTGGGGGCCCAGGTGGGGCCCTCGTCGAGGTAGCTGGTGGTGAGCAGCCGCTCGTCCGAGCCGTCGGGGCGCATCACGCCGATATGGAACTCGCCGCCGGTCTGCTTGGTGAAGGCGATGAAGTCGCCGCGCGGGCTCCATACCGGGGTCATGTAGCGCCCCGAGCCGAAGGAGATTCGCCGCGCCGCGCCGCCGCCGGCGCCCATCACATAGATCTGCGGCGTTCCCCCGCGGTCGGAGTTGAAGGCGATCTGGGCGCCGTCCGGCGAGAACGACGGCGAGGTGTCGATGGACGGGTCGGAGGTCAGCCGGCTCTGGGCCCGGCTCCTCAGATCCATCACCACGATGTCGCTGTTGCCGCCCCGCTCCACCGAAAAGGCCACCTTGGCCCCGTCGGGCGAGAAACGCGGCGCGAACACCATGCCGGGGAACTTGCCGAGGGTCTCCTGGCGGCCGGTCTCGATGTTGAACAGATACAGGCTGGCCCCGGCGTCCCGCAGGGCCATGTAGGTGATCTCCTGGCTGGTGGAGGAGAACCGCGGGGTCATGACGATGTAGGAGCCGTCGGTCAGGTAGCTGGGGTTGGCGCCGTCCTGGTCCATGATGGCCAGGCGCTTGACCTTCTTGGCGCGCGTCCCGCCCTCGGCCACGAACACCACCCGGGTGTCGAAATAGCCCGGCTCGCCCGTCAGCTTCTCGTAGACGGCGTCGGACACTTTGTGCGCCACCCGCCGCCAGTTCTCAGGCGTGGAGGTGAACTGCAGGCCGAGCAACTGCTTGTTGGCGAATACGTCCCAAAGGCGAAAGTCCACGCGAAGCCGGCCGTCGGCGTCGACGGTGACCTGGCCGTTGACCAGGGCCTGGGCGTTGATCAGCTTCCAGGTGTCGAACTGGGGCTCGGCGTTCACCTGGACGTTCCGCTCCACGAAGCTCGCCGGGTCCAGGGGCCGGAACAGGCCCGAGCGTTCGAGATTGCCGGTGATCACCCGGGCGATATCCGCCCCGACCTCGGTGGAGCTGGCGAAGGGCGGAATGGCGATGGGCAGGGGCTGGATGACCCCCTGGTTGACGTCGACCTCGAGGTCCGCCCGCGCGGTCCCCGGGGCCATGACCATCAGGCCAAGCACAAGAGACAGGGCGGCGTGGAGGATGGACGTCCGCATGCAGTAACTCCGACTTCGCGCCCGCTGGCCCCCACGATTCCGGGACCCGGCAGGCTATCCTACGGTGTGATCAAGGCAGAAAAAAACCTGGGTCGGCGCTTTTGCGACGATCGGCGGGATTTTTCTCGGTCACCGGCATGCCTGCTCGCCGTTGAAGCGAGCGGTGAAGGTCTTCCACTGGCTGTAGGTCGGCTTGGGCAGCTCCGTATACGGGGCGGCCTGGGCCACGGCGCGCACGGCGCGGTCCGCGGCCGCCTGCCAAACGGCCGATGAGCCCTGGTCCAGCAGCTGCGGGGGACCGGCGAGTTCGCCCTCGGGCGTCAGGTTGAAGCGGACCCGCACGATCACGTCCCCTGCCCCCTCGACGCTGCAGTTGGGGTTCCACATCTTCATCAGCCGCGCGCCGACGGCCTTGCCGGCGTCGGCCAGCGCCGCGTCGGCCGCGCCCTTGCCCTCGCGGGCGGCGGCGGCGGTCTCCGGGCGGTTGGCGCCCTTGGCGGCGGAGGACTTGGCGCCCCCCGCCTTGACCGCCTTGGTCAGGCTGCTGGTGAGGGCCTCGAGGTCCAGGCCGGGCGCGGCCTGGGCCTTGGTGGCCGGCTTCGGCGGCGGCTTGGGCGTCTTGGCGGGCGCCGGCGCCGGAGTCGGCGGCGCCGGCGCCGGCGGCGCGGGCTTGGCCGGCGCATGCTTCGGCGGCGGGGCCGGCGTTGGCGGCGCGGGGGACGGAACCGGCGCCGGGGGCTCGGGGGGCGCCTCGGGAACCGGCTCTTCGGCGGCGGCCGGGGCGACCTCCTCGGCCGCCACGGCCGGACGCAGCTGGGCGGCGGGGGCGTCGACGAGGCTCACCGTCGTCACCCCGGTGGACACGGGCGGGGGGTTCATCGCCGGCCACACCAGGATCGTCGCCAGCAGCACGCCCCCGTGCAGCAGGACAGCGACGATCATCGCCGGGGTGAAGTTGGTGCGCGCCGGCTGCACGGCGGCCCTAGTCCAGCGGCGCCGGCTCGGGCGCCCCTGGGGTCACGGGAACGGGGGGCGACGCCGCGCCCGCCGGGGCCCCGGTGTCGGTGATCAGGCCGATCTTGGTGAAGCCGGCGGTGGACAGCACCGCCATCACCTGGGCCACCGCCTCATAGGGCGCCTTGCCGTCGGCGCGCACGAAGATCGGCTTGTCGAAGCCCTGCCCAGCCAGGGCCCGCATCCGCTCGGCCAGGGCCGCATAGGGCGTTTCGGACTCCTGGATGTAGATGCCGCCGTCCCGGCGCACGGTGATGGTCAGGGGCTCGGTCTGCTCGTCCATGGCCCCGGCCTCGGTCTTGGGCAGGTCCACCGGCACCCCGACGGTCAGCAGGGGCGCCGAGATCATGAAGATGATCAGCAGCACCAGCATCACGTCCACCAGGGGCGTGACGTTGATCTCGGCCAGGGCGCCGCGTCCGCGACGGCGGCGGCGGCCGCGACGGCCGCCGGCGGCGAAGGAGTCGGAAGACGACAGGGCCATGGCCTAGGTCCGATCCGCGCGGTCGACGATCCGCCGCCCCACGGCGGTGGACAGGTCGTCGGCGAACCCCTCCAGTCGGGCCGAGAACTTGCCCGCGTCGGTGGAGAACTTGTTGTAGGCGATATAGGCCGGGATGGCGGCCACCAGGCCGATGGCGGTGGCGAACAGGGCCTCGGCGATGGACGGCGCCACGATGGCCAGGTTGGTGTTCTTCTGCACCGCGATGGCCTGGAAGGCGTGCATGATGCCCCAGACGGTGCCGAACAGGCCCACGAACGGCGAGGCGGTGGCGACGATGGCCAGGGCGCCCAGCCCCTCCTCCACCCGCTGGCTCTCGCGGGCGATGATGCTGTCGAGCACCCGGTCGATGCGCGAGATCAGCAGCGCCGCCTGCATGTCGCCCATGCCCCCCTTGGCGCGGGCGTCGCGCCATTCGCGCAGGGCGGCCTGCAGCATCCGCGGCAGGGCGTGGCGCGGCCGCTCACCGGCCTCGGCGGCGATGTCCTCCAGGGACCGGCCGGAGCCGACAGCGGCCTCGAACCGGCTGGCCTGGCTGTTCAGGGCGGAGAAGCGGAACACCTTGTCGATGATCACCGTCCACGACCACAGGGAGGCCGCGGCCAGGCCGATCATCACCCCCTTGACCACCCAGTCGGCGCGCAGGAACAGGGCCAGGGCCGAGAACTGGTCTGCCGTGACGGCGACGGAGGACAGGGTCTGGGCGGGGTCCAAGGTCTGGGGCTCCTAGCCGGGAATCAAGCCGCCCTGGTTGACGGCCGCATGGGGTGAAACTATGGCGCTGGGGGCGTGAACCAGGCGCGCAACTGCTCGGCGACGGGGGGCGGCGGCCGGCGAGCCCGGCCTTCCATGTCGATGCACACCGCCTGGACGGTCGCCTCCAACACCAGGTCCGAGCCGCGCTCGATCCTCTGGCGGGCGATGAACCGCGCCCCGGTCATCGCCTCATAGTGCGTGCGCACCACCAGGGCGTCGTCGATCCGGGCGGCCTTGCGGAAGCTCAGGTCCATATGCACCACGGCGAAGGCGATGGGCTGGTCGAGGCCGCGCAACTCGGTGTGGCTGATCCCCGCCAGGCGCAGGAAGTCCGACCGGCCACGCTCCAGATAGCGCAGGTAGTTGGCGTGATAGACGATGCCGGAAAAATCGGTGTCCTCATAATAGACGCGGATCGGCAGCAGGTGCGTCTTGCCGTCGAAGACGCCGGCGCTGGGCGTAGGCGGGGTCATGGGCGCCCTCTCCGCGTGGTTGCGCCCCCTCCACCGCTTCGCGGTCCCCCTCCCCCGTTTCGCTTCGCTGCACAGGGGAGGATTGGGCGCGTCTGATCCTCCCCTGTCCCGAAGAGGACGGGGGAGGTGTCGGCGAAGCCGACGGAGGGGGCGAGCGACCGAGCCGGCCTCATCCCGCCTCCCCGTCGAACAGCGTCGCCTGCACCGGGACCTGCGGCGGCGGGGTCAGGCCCAGGTGGCCATAGGCCTTGGCGCAGGCCATGCGGCCCCGGGGCGTGCGCTGGATGAAGCCCTGCTGCATCAGATAGGGCTCGATGACGTCCTCGACGGCGTCGCGGGCCTCGGCGATGGCGTAGGCCAGGGTCTCCACCCCGGCCGGCCCCCCGGCGTAATTGTCGATCAGGGCGCGCAGGTAGCGGCGATCGAGGCTGTCGAGGCCCGCCTCGTCCACCTCCAGCCGCGCCAGGGCCCGGGCGGCGACCTTGCGGTCGATCAGCGGCGAGCCCTCGGCGGAGGCGAAATCGCGCACCCGGCGCAGCAGCCGCCCGGCCACCCGCGGGGTGCCCCGGGCGCGGGCGGCGATCTCGGCGGCCCCCTCGGGGTGCAGCGGTTGGCCCATCTTGCGCGCCGCCTGCTCCAGCACCTTCTGCAGCTCCGCCGCGGTGTAGAACTCCAGCCTGAGGGGAATGCCGAAGCGGTCCCGCAGGGGGGTAGCCAGCAGGCCCGCGCGGGTGGTCGCGGCCACCAGGGTGAAGGGCGCCAGATCGATGCGGATCGACCGCGCCGAGGGCCCGTCGCCGATGATCAGGTCGAGGACATGGTCCTCCATGGCCGGATAGAGAATCTCCTCCACCACCGGGGCCAGGCGGTGGATCTCGTCGATGAACAGAACGTCGTTGGGCTCGAGATTGGTGAGGATGGCGGCCAGGTCGCCGGCCTTGGCCAACACCGGGCCGGAGGTGGCCCGAAAGGACACGCCCAGCTCGCGGGCGACGATCTGGGCCAGGGTGGTCTTGCCGAGGCCGGGGGGGCCAAACAGCAGCACATGGTCCAGGGCCTCGCCGCGCTGCTTGGCCGCCTCGATGAAGATGCGCAGGTTGCCCTTGACCTGCTCCTGGCCGACGAACTCCTCCAGGGTCTGCGGCCGCAGGGCCTTGTCCTTGGCCTCCAGCGGCGCCGCCTCCCCGGCCACCAGGCGGGTCATCGGCCGAGCTCCTGCAGGGCGGCGCGGATGACGGCCGCCAGCTCGGCGTCTTCGCCCAGCCGCGCCACCGCCTGTTCCACCGCCCGGCGGCCGACGGCCTCGGCCACCCCCAGGCCCATCAGCGCCGAGACCGCCTCCCCGGCCACCGAGGGCGCCGCCGGCGCCGCAGAGGCGCCCGCGGCGTGCAGGCCCGAGATGGGATCGGCGCTGATCGGCTTGTCCTTCAGTTCGGTGACGATCCGCTGGGCGAGCTTGGGGCCCACTCCGGACGCCCGGCCCACGGCCGCACGGTCGTCTCGCGCCACCGCCGAGGCCAGTTCCCCCGGGGGCAGCACGTCGAGCACCGCCATGGCCGCCTTGGGGCCGACCCCCTGAATGGCCTGCAGCAGCACGAAGGCCCGGCGCTCCTCCCGCGTCGGAAAGCCGTAGAGGCGGGTGCCGTCCTCGCGGGTCTGGCTGTCGATATGCAGCAGGGTCTCGTCCCCCACCGCCGGCAGGCGCGACAGGGTGCGGGCGCCGCAGCGCACCACATAGCCGACGCCGCCGATGTCGATGAGGGCGTCCTCCTCGCCGACCTCCGCCAGGATCCCGCGCAGCCGGCCGATCAAGCGGCGTCTCCCGACACGGCGGCGACCATCCGGCGCGAACGGCGGCCATGGGCGTGGGCGATAGCCACGGCGAGGGCGTCAGCGGCGTCGGCCGTGACCTCTCCGGCCGCCGGCAGGAGGCGCCGGATCATGAAGGCGACCTGGGTCTTGTCGGCCCCGCCGGTGCCGACCACCGCCTTCTTGACCACGGTGGCGGCGTATTCGGCCACCGGCAGCCCGGCCTGGGCGGGGGCCAGCATCGCCGCGGCCCGGGCGTGGCCGAGCTTCAGGGTCGAGGCGGCGTTGGTGTTGACGAAGGTCTCCTCGATGGCGGCCTCGTGCGGCGCGTGATCGGCGACCACCGCGCAGATTCCCTGGAACAGGGCCAGCAGCCGGTCCGAGAAGGCCAGGGTGTCCCGGGGGGCGATCACCCCATGGGCGACATGGGTCAGCCGCGCGCCGTCGATGATGACCACGCCCCAGCCGGTGCGGCGCAGGCCGGGATCGAGGCCCAGGATTCGAATCGCGTTCGTCATGTGTTCGCACCTTGGACCTGCCGGGCCGGCGCGAAAAGCGTGGCGATCATACGCCGGCGGACCTCGGGCCCGTCGATGGCGACGCAGAGCTGGGCGTTGGCGGCCCCGTCGAGCCGGTTCACCCGCCCCTGGCGCGACGAATCGCTGGGCTCCACCGACAGGCGCGCCGCCTCGAAGGTGAACAGGTCGGGCCACAGCAGGCTGGCCGCGGCCACCGCGTCATGGGGATGGCAGCCGTCGATGCCCCAACGGCCGCTGTGAAAGGCCATATAGGCGGGCAGAGCCCGGGCGAGCCGCTGGAACAGGGGCGTCCCCATGGCCTCGGCCTGTTCGGCCATGGTCCGCGGATCAAGAATGACCTGGGTGGTGACATCGAGGGGCACGACCCTGGGCGCCAGGCCCCCGTCCAGCACCCTCTGCAGGGCTTCCGGATCGCACCAGCTGTTGAAGTCCGCCCCGCCGGGCCCCAGACCCTCGACCGCAAAGGCGCCCGCCATCACCGTCGGCGCCCAGCCGCGCAGCCCTGCCGGATCGTGCAGCAGGCCGCGGGCCAGGTTGGTGAGCGGCCCGAGGAACAGGCCCTCTACCCCGCGCCGGGCGGCGTAGGCCAGCAGGTCGCCGCCATGGCCGCGATCCAGCATCGGCAACTTCCAGCGCTGGGTGAAACCGGCGCCGTTCAGTCCGTCCACGCCGTGGGCGGGGCGCATGCGCTCGGCCCGCCGTCGCGCCAGGCCATGGCCGGCCCCGATGTAGATGTCGGCGGGGCACCCCGACAGGCGCAGGACGCCGCGGGCGTTGGCGGCCGCCTGGTCGACGTAGGTGTTGCCGAACACCGCCGACACCGAAGCCACCTCGACCCCGGCGCGCACCAGCAGCACCAGGGCCAGGGCGTCGTCCACGCCGCAATCGGTGTCGATATGCAGGCGTCGCTGCGTCATTAGCGTACTGTAGTGCGTGTTTGTTATGGGTGGAACCAAACCCATCCTATTCCCGATCACCCCGGCGAACGCCGGGGCCCAGGTCATATGGCTCCACGTCAGCGCTCTAGGATCTGGATCCCGGCCTTCGCCGGGAAGATCGGGGTGGGGTTAGCGATTGAGCTAAGCGCCCACCCTAGACCGGTTCGCGCCCCCGAAATCGGCAATGACGCGCCTGTGTCCCTAGCGGCGCATTCGCCGGGCCGCCACGCCGCCCTCGATGCCGAAGCCGTGCTTGGCGCAGACGCCCAGGAAGGCGATCACCGCGGCGGTCATGCCGGACTTGGCGCCGAAGGTCTCATGGTTCGACAGGGCCTCGTAGTCGGCCTTGACCTCCTCGGGGGTCAGCTCGATCTCCTCCCAGGAGCGTCCCGTCATCGTCTCGAGCAGTTCGCGGCCGCCGCGCAGGTGGCCTGTCTCCAGCCGCCAAGGCGCG
The DNA here is from genome assembly GCA_965279095.1 of Caulobacteraceae bacterium. Lineage (GTDB taxonomy): Bacteria > Pseudomonadota > Alphaproteobacteria > Caulobacterales > Caulobacteraceae > CBDIHH01. Next base: position 886,629 of record CBDIHH010000006.1, on the reverse strand, counting down.
GCCGGATTGGCCTTGGCGACCTCCCGGAAGTCCGCCACCGCCTCTTCCGGCAGTTCCGGACCCTCGGATATGGCTGCAATGATCCATGCCATGGGATTACACACGCCCCTTGTCTGTTCGTGGCCATAAGGCGGGCCGGACATGGCGAGCATGTGGCGGCCCTATGGCGGTGCGGCTGGTGACTGGCCTTAGACGTTAAGCGCCCGGATCGCTAGGTCGACAGTCCCGGCCCCGACATTTCCCGCGTCTAGGCCAGCTTGGCGAGATCTTCATCGCTCAGCTCATAATTCCCGAACACGCTCTGCACGTCGTCGTCGTCGTCCAGGGCGTCGAGCAGCCGCATCAGCACGCCCACATCCTCGCCGCCCACCGGGGTCAGCGACTTGGGCCGCCAGACGATGGCCGTGGACTTGGCGGGCCCGAGGGTCTTCTCCAGGGCCTCGATCACCGCGCCGAATTCCTCGAAGGCGGTGAAGATGACATGGCTGTCCTCGTCGGATTCCACGTCCTCGGCGCCGGCCTCGATGGCCGCCTCCATCACCGCGTCCTCGCCGCCGGCCGCGGCCGGATAGGTGATCTGGCCCAGGCGGTCGAACATGAAGGCCACCGACCCGGTCTCGCCGAGGTTGCCGCCGTTCTTGCCGAAGATGGTGCGCACATTGGCCGCCGCGCGGTTGCGGTTGTCGGTCAGAACCTCGACGATCAGCCCCGATCCGCCGGGGCCGAAGCCCTCGTAGCGGATCTCTTCCATGTTGTCGGTCTCGCCCGAGGTGCCCTTCTTGATGGCCCGATCGATATTGTCCTTGGGCATGCTCTCGGCGCGGGCGTTGATGATCGCCAGGCGCAGGCGGGCATTGTCCCGTGGGTCGGGCACCCCCTGCTTGGCGGCCAGGGTGATGTCGCGCGACAGCTTGGAGAACACCTTGGACCGCAGCTTGTCCTGGCGCCCCTTGCGGAACTGGATGTTCTTGAACTTGGAATGGCCGGCCATGGGATGAGCTTGGCTTTGTGAAACAGGAAGCGCTGGTCTAGCGCCCGAAGCGGGCAAAGGCCAGATCGCCGGCTCAGTCGGCCGGCGCGCAATCGATCCGCTCCACCCGGTCGGCGTGGAGCCGGAAGACCGCGTCCTGCGGGATCTGCAGGGACAGGGCCTGCTCCGGCGTCATCCCCATCACCAGTCCGCGCAGCACCCGGCCCGCCACCCCGTGGGAGACGGCGACGAGGTCGTCGGCTTGCCCTCGCGCGTCCTTGAGCCAGGCCCCGAGCCGCTCGCGCATGGCCTGGTAGGACTCGCCATCGGGCGCGTGAAAGTGCCAGTCGACCCGGTCGCGCAAACCGGGGTGCGTGGCGTCGACCTCGCGGTGGGTTCGGCCGTCCCAGGATCCCAGGGTGATCTCGCGCAGGCGCGCATCGGCGCCCACGGCATTCGTCCCCAGAACCTCGGCGATGATTCGCGCCGTATGCTGGGCGCGGCCCTGGGGGCTGGCGACGATGGCGAACGGCCGGCGGACCAGCCCCTTCAGCGTCACGCCCATGCGCTGGGCCTGGCTCAGGCCGCGGGCCGTCAGCGGCGAGTCGAGCGCCCCTTGCATGCGACCGGCGGCGTTGAACGCCGTCTCTCCATGACGCACCAGATAGATCACCCGCCGCCTACATCCGCAGGGAGTGTTCGAGCGCCAGGCCCAGGGAGACGCAGGCGACGGCCGTCACCGCGGTGCGCAGGCGCGGATACCACTGGGGCAGCTCGGTGGAGATGCAGTCCCATAGCCATAGGGCCATGAAGGCGGCGATGAAGCCGCCGAACCGCCAGCTGAGGCTGAGTTCCACCGTGCTCATGGTCAGGGCCACGGCCACGGTGGGCAGGACGATCGCCGGGGCCAGCACGACCCATCTCGGGGGCGAACGGCCGATCTCCACCCCCCAGCGGGAGCCGCCCATGAAGGACAGCAGGGTCGCCGAATAGAGCAGCAGGCCGCGGCTGGCCGGTCCCTCGAGAATGGCCCAGCCCCAGCAATAGAGGATCGCCCCGACGATGAAGGGCAAGGCGCCGAGCAGGCCCAGGATCCAGGCGCCCGCGGGGCCCGACGGTCGCAACGCCATGCCTCACTCCGAAAAGCGCGGCGCCCCACCGCGCCGCCGATGCCGTCCTAACGCCTCAGCGCGTCGCCGTCGCGAACCTTTGCATCAGGTCCGGAGTCAGAGCGCCGGACGCGGGCAGCCCCTGGTCGCGCTGATAGGCGGCGATGGCCAGGCGCAGGGCGGGCGAGGCCGCGCCGTCCGCCGGGCCCTGGTAGTAGCCGAGGCGGGACAGGGCGCGCTGGGCGGCGGCGACGGAGCCGATCGCGCCGGGCGCCGGCGGCGCGGCGGCGATGGCGGCGGGGCGGGCCGAGGGGTTGGGGGCCTCGGCGCGGAAGGCGGCGGCGGCCCGGTCCGCCGCCGACAGTTCGGCCGGCGACAGGATGCGCTTCAACTCCGCCGCCTTGCCGCGGGACGGCTCGTCGCCGCCCCGCCCGGCGATCACATACCATTTATAGGCCTCGGCGGGGTTCTGGCGCACCCCGAGCCCCTTCTCGTTGAGGACCGCGAGGTTGAACTGGCTGTCCACCCAGCCGAGGTTGGCCGCCTTCTTGAACCAGTCCACCGCGGCGGCGGGGTTCTGCGGCCCCCCCTCCCCGTAATAGTAGAAGGTCGCCAGGCTGTGCATCGCCCGCGGCTCGCCGTTGGCGGCCGCCCGCTCGGTCCAGCGGCGGGCCTCGGCGGCGTCCTTCTTCAGGCCGGACTTGCCGTCGGCATAGAGGTTGGCGAGAAAATACTGCGCGGGGGCGTAGCCGAGGTTGGCGGCGCGGCGCAGGGGATCCACCCCGCCGTTGTCGCCCGCCTCGATCTGGGCGACGGCGGTGGCGTAGAGGGTCTGGGCCTCCGCCGGGGGCGCCGCGGGCGCCGTCGTCGCCGAGGGGGCCAGGGCCAGGGCCAGGCGCGGGTCGAGGGTGGTGGCGGCCGGGGGCTCGGCCGTGGCGTCGATCGGCGTGTCGTCGGCCTTGGCCGCGTCCGACCCCGGCTCGGCCGGCCGGCCCTTGCTGTCCGACCAGCCGGCGATGGAGCCGCCGTTGACCAGCACATAGCCCGAAGCGCCGATGCCGACGAAGGCGGCCAGGGCCGACATCATCAGGGCGGTCTTGAGCTTGGAGTTGTCGGCCCTGGCCTTCTTGCGGCCGATGGCGAAGCCGGAGAACAGCGAGCCGGACTCGCGCGCTTCCTTGCCGGCGCCGCCGCCCTGGCGGGTTTCGGGCGGGGCGGAGGCGGCGCGGGCGGCGGCCCGGGCCTGGGCGATCAGGTCCCGGGTCGAGCTGCTGCGGGTCGCCTCAGGCGGCGCGGCCTCAGACATGGCGGCTTCGAAGGCGGCCGGGTCGAAGCCCTCCTCAAAGGCGGATGAGGCCTTGTCGGTGACAAAGGCGTCATCCCCACCGAACGCCTCGGCCGCCTCGATGTCGTCGGCGGCGAAGGCCGGGGCGGGATCGGCATGACCGAAGGGGACGGCCTCGGCGAAGGGGTCGGCGGACGGCGTCGCGCGCTCGGGCTCGGCCACGGGCGCGGAAACCTGACCGAAGGGCTGGGCCGGATAGGCCTGGGCGGCGGGGAAGGCCTGGGCGGCGAAGCTCTGCGGACCGGCGTAGCTGGCGGGGCCGAAATCCTGGGGCGCAAAGGGTTCGGCGCCATAGCCGCCGGCCCCATAGGGGGCGGCGTAGGGATCGGCATAGGCCGCCATCGGGACGGCAAGGGCCGGCGCGACCTGCTCGGCCAGCCGTTTCTGCGCCTCGCTGAGACGCTGATCGATCTTCTCGCGCGCTTCCTCGAGGATCTTGGCGGTCCGCTCCTCGCTCTGGCGCATGCGGTCAACCAGTTCGGACGAGGCCCGCTCCTGGCGCTGTTGCAGCCGCTCGGTGGCCCGGCTCACCTGCTCGCCGACATCGTCCATGGACTGGGCCGAGCGGCGCTCGGCGTTGGCGATGCGTTCGGCCAGGCGCTCAGTGATGCGGGCGATCTCCGAGCCCAGCTTCTCCAGCGCCTCGGCCTGGGCGTTGTCGGCCCGCTTCATGCGGCCTTCGACGGCGTCGGCCATCCGGGCGACGTCGCCGCCGACCTGCTCGATGGCCTCGGCGTTGCGGCTCTCCACCGCCTGAACCTTGTGGTTCATGGTGTCGGCCAGGCGGACGACCTCCTGGCCCATCCGCTCGATCGCCTGGGCGGAGCGGTGTTCCGCGGCCTGGACGTGGGCGGTCATCTCGCGCAGGGCGCCGTCCATACGGTCGAAGCGGGCGCCGGCGGCGGACTTGAGGCTCTCGGCCAGTTCGGACCGGACCTGGTCGAATCGCTGGCTCAGCTCGGCGGCCATCGTCTCGAAGCGCCGCTCGATCGGCCCGTCGGCCTTGAGTCGGTCCTCGGCGGTGCGCAGGCGCGTGTCCAGACCCGCGAAGGAGCCTTCCAGCCCCCGCAGAGCCTGGGTGGTGCGGGCCTCGGCCTGCTCCAGCCGGTCGCCGATCCGGGCCACCACCGCTTCGATGACGGCGGCCTGCCGGGCGGGCTCTTGCACGGAGTCGGCGCGCAGCACGCGGTCTGCCAGGTCGTCGACGTCGCGCTTGAGGTCGCCCAGGGCGTCGCGGGTCCGGCTCTCGCCCTCGTACAGGTGGCTGGCCACGCGGCTGAGGGCGCTTTCCAGGGACTTCAAAGCCTCGGCGGAGCGGGCGCCGCTGCGGGCCTTCTCCAGCTCGGTCAGCCGGCTCTCGATGGTTTCGGTCTCGGTGCGCACGTCGTCGATGGCGCCCTCGAAGCGCGCCGCCACCTGGCTTTGCTGGCGCTCCGAGTCGTCGATGCGCGAGAGAACGCCCACCACCGACTGGTCGATGCCGCTGATGGCCAGGGTCGAGCGGTGCTCGGCCGCCTCGATGCGGGCGGACAGGCGGTCGAGAGCCGCCGTGACCTGGGCGATGTCGTCCTCTTCCATCGGCTCGACCCGCAGGCGCTGGATGGGCGCGGCCACTCGATCCGGCGTGGCGAGCCGATCGGCGAACGGGTCGGCGCGGCGGCGGGGCTCCGGCGGCGGCGGCGGCGAGGCCAGGGCTTCGGGGCTGTCCTCCAGGATCATCTGGTTCAGCCACTCGCCCAGGGTCATGCCCGAGCGCCGGGCAAGATCCTTCGCGATCTCACGCGCCTTGGGGTCGATCCCCTTCACGCTCCAAGGCGCCCCTGCCGTCATCCGATTCGAACTCCCCGGAATACAGCCTCGGACGCTACCCAGCGATTCCTAGTGTGTAAACGCGGCGTAAACGCAATATCTAGTGTCAGGGGCCATCTGCTGTGGATGATCCTGCGTCTCGCAGCCCGGCGCTGATCCTTGGGTGCGACTCGGTTAAGAACGGATTAATGGTTAACGAAGCGTGTCTTTTACCATGGGGCTGACCGCCACCCTGTGGATCGGCGCCGTCTCCCTCGTCGTAGCCCTGTTCTGCGGCTGGCGCGGGGCCCAGCCGCCCAACCCTCACCGGGGCCCGCGGCTGATTCCCTGGCAGCTTCTGATGATGCTGTCGGGGGCCGGGGTGGTGTTGCTGGCTGTCCACGCCGCCGCCCTGCTGGGCCTCAGCCAACCGGCGCCCTAACATCGAGGCGGACAGGGAGAACGCGATGAGCCTCGACGGCGCCTATGACGACGACAACATCTTCGCCCGGATCATCGCCGGCCAGATCCCCAGCGCCCGGATCTTCGAGGACGACGACGTCCTGGCCTTCATGGACGCCTTCCCCCAGTCGCGCGGACACGCCCTGGTGATCTCGAAGCGATCGCGGGCCCGCAACCTGCTGGATGCCGAGCCGGAGGTGCTGGCCGTCCTGATCGCGGCGGTGCAGCGGCTGGCCCGCGCCGCGCGCGCCGCTCTGCAGCCCGATGGCGTCAAGGTCGTGCAGTTCAACGGCGCCCCCGCCGGTCAGAGCGTCTTCCACCTGCACTTCCACGTCATCCCCGTCTGGGACGGCCAGCCGCTGGGCGCCCACGGCGGCGGCAAGGCCGATGCGGGCGAGCTGAAGGCTCTGGCGAAGGCGATCGCGGCGAAGCTTGACTGAGGCCAAGCCTACCAGACCCTGTCGCTCGAGCCCACTGACCTGGAGATTCCCCTATGGCGCTCCGCCTCCATGCCCACCCCCTCGCCTCCTACTGCTGGAAGGTGCTGATCGCCCTCTATGAGACCGGGACGCCGTTCGAGTCGGCCCTCGTCGACCTGGGCGATCCGGATGGGCGGGCGGCGTTCCTGGCCCTGTCGCCCATGGGCAAGATGCCCGCCTTGGAGGACGAAGGACGGGTGGTGCTGGAGTCCAGCATCATCATCGAATACCTCGACCAGCGCTTTCCAGGACCGCGCCCCCTCCTCCCGGCGGGCGACGGCGCCCTCGATGTCCGGTTCTGGGACCGGTTCTTCGACCTCTATGTTCAGGAGCCGATGCAGAGGATCGTCGCTGACCGGCTGCGGCCGGAGGCGAACCGGGATCCGCTGGGGGTGGAGCAGGCGCGTGGCGTCCTGGCGACCGCCTGCGGGGTGGTCGAGGACCGCATGGGGGGCCGGACCTGGGCCGTGGGCGACGACTTCACCCTGGCCGACTGCGCCGCGGCCCCCGCCCTGTTCTACGCGGACCAGGTCCAGCCCCTCGCGGAGCGTTGGCCGGTCACGGCCGCCTATCTGCAGCGGCTGTCGCAGAGGCCGTCGGTCGCCCGGGTGCTGGCGGAGGCCGAGCCCTACTTCCAGATGTTCCCCCGATAGCAGAAGGGCCGGCGTCGCCGCCGGCCCTTCGCTTGTCTTAAGGCTCCGACCGTCAGGCCAGGGCCGGTTCCTCGGAGTCCGCTTCGGGCTCCTTCTCACGGCCCTTGCCTGGAGGCGGCTCCTTGGCCGGCTCGACGTCGAACACGAGCTTTCCGTCCTTCAGCCCGACCTTCACATGCCCGCCGCGCACCAGGCGCCCGAACAGGATCTCGTCGGCGAGCGGCTTCTTGATGTTCTCCTGGATCACCCGGGCCAGGGGCCGGGCGCCGTAGAGTTCGTCGAAGCCGTTCTTGGCCAGCCAGTCGGCCGCCTCGTCGGTGGTCTCGATGGTCACGTGGCGATCCGCCAGCTGGGCTTCCAGCTGGATGATGAACTTGTGCACCACCAGCCGGATGACGTCCTGGTTGAGGGCCTTGAACGGCACCACCGCGTCCAGCCGATTGCGGAACTCGGGCGAGAACAGACGCTTGATGGCCTCGTCCTCCTCGTCCTTCGCCCGACCCCGGCCGAAGCCGATGTTGTTGCGCTGGCTGTCGGCGGCGCCCGCATTGGTCGTCATGATCAGGATGACGTTGCGGAAGTCGACCTTCTTGCCCACCGCGTCCGTCAGCACCCCGTGGTCCATGACCTGAAGCAGGATGTTGTAGACGTCCGGGTGCGCCTTCTCGATCTCGTCCAGCAGCACCACCGCATGGGGGTGCTGGTCGACGGCGTCGGTCAGCAGCCCGCCCTGGTCGTGGCCGACATAGCCCGGAGGCGCCCCGATCAGGCGCGAGACGGTGTGCCGCTCCATGTATTCCGACATGTCGAAGCGCAGCATCTCGATGCCCAGGGTGGACGCCAGCTGCTTGGCCGTCTCGGTCTTGCCGGTGCCGGTAGGGCCCGAGAACAGGTAGCAGCCGATCGGCTTCTGGGGATCGCGCAGGCCGGCCCGGGACATCTTCATGGCCGCGGACAGCTGGATGATCGCCTCCTCCTGGCCGAACACCGCCCGCTTCAGGTCCTGCTCGAGTTCCTTCAGCGCCTCGGTATCCGACTTGGAGACCGATTTCGGCGGAATGCGCGCGATCTTGGCCACGACGGCCTCGACCTCCTTGACGCCGATGGTCTTTTTCCGGCGCCCCTCGGGCAGCAGCATCTGCGAGGCGCCGGCCTCGTCGATGATGTCGATGGCCTTGTCCGGCAGCTTGCGGTCGGTGATGTAGCGGGCCGACAGCTCCACCGCGACGCGGATGGCGTCGTTGGTGTATTTGAGCTTGTGGAACTCCTCATAGTAAGGCTTCAAGCCCTTGAGGATCTTGATGGAATCCTCGATGGACGGCTCGTTGACGTCGATCTTCTGGAAGCGCCGGACGAGGGCCCGATCCTTCTCGAAGTGCTGCCGGTATTCCTTGTAGGTGGTCGAGCCCATGCACCGCAGGGTGCCCGAGGCAAGGGCCGGTTTCAGCAGGTTGGAGGCGTCCATGGCTCCGCCCGAGGTGGCCCCCGCGCCGATCACCGTGTGGATCTCGTCAATGAACAGCACCGAGTTGGGGTGGGCCTCAAGCTCCTTGACCACCTGCTTAACGCGTTCCTCGAAGTCGCCGCGGTAGCGGGTCCCGGCCAGCAGGGCGCCCATGTCGAGGCTGAAGATGGTGGCTTCCGCCAGCACCTCGGGCACCTCGCCATTGATGATCTTGCGGGCCAGGCCTTCGGCGATGGCGGTCTTGCCCACGCCGGGGTCGCCCACCAGCAGCGGATTGTTCTTGGTCCGCCGGCAGAGGATCTGGATGCAGCGCTCGACCTCGCTGGTGCGGCCGATCAGGGGATCGACCTTCCCCTGGCGGGCCTTGTCGTTGAGGTTGATGCAATAGGCCTCGAGGGCTTCGCCCGCGCCCTTGGACGCGGGTTTCTCCTCGCCCTCCTGCGGGTTGGCGCTCTTGACGCTGCGCGGCTCCGACGCCCCGGCCTTCTTGGCGATGCCGTGGGCGATGAAGTTGACCGCGTCGTAGCGGGTCATGTCCTGCTCCTGCAGGAAGTAGGCGGCGTGGCTCTCCCGCTCGGAGAAGATGGCCACCAGGACATTGGCCCCGCTGACCTCGTCGCGCCCCGAGGACTGGACGTGAATCACCGCGCGCTGGATCACGCGCTGGAAGCCCGCGGTGGGCTTGGCGTCCTCGCCGTCGTCGACGATGAGCGACTTCAGCTCGGTGTCGAGATAGTTCAGCAGGCTCTTCTTGAGCGCGTTGAGGTCGACGTCGCAGGCGCGCATCACGCCCGCCGCGTCGGCGTCGTCGGTGAGAGACAGAAGAAGATGCTCTAGGGTGGCGTACTCGTGCCGACGCTGGTTGGCGTAGGCGACCGCCCGGTTAAGAGTCTCTTCGAGGTTGCGCGAGAAAGACGGCAATGAGGGCCTCTCAATCCTTTTCCATGGTGCACTGGAGCGGGTGCTGGTGCCGGCGTGCGGTATCGATCACCTGGGCGACCTTGGTTTCAGCGACCTCGTAGGTAAACAGCCCACACACTCCTACGCCGTGCTGGTGCACATGGAGCATGATCCGAGTCGCATCTTCACGCGATTTGTTGAAAAACCGCTCAAGCACGTACACGACGAACTCCATCGGCGTGTAGTCGTCGTTCAGAATCAATACCCGGTACAGCGATGGCTTCTGGGTCTTCGGCTTGGTCTGGGTGACCACCGCCGACCCTACGCCATTGTCAGGATTGCCTTGCTTGCGCTCGGCCATTCAGCACTGTCTCCGTCGCGCCGGGACCACCGTCCCGCCTGGGTGATTAGATATGGAATCCCGGCCGGTTTGAAAGGGGTCGATCGCGATGATCGACGGCTCGAGGGCCCGGCGCCTCTTGGAAAGGCGCCGCGCCGAGCCTGTTTTGAGCCGACCGGGGGCGGTGTGGCAAGTCACGCGGCGTCGCAGGTCCGCTGGGGCCCACGCAAAAGGCCCGGCGCGTCTCCGCCCCGGGCCCTCGCGATCATTGGTCCCGGCCCGGGGGCCGAGAGGCCGGCCCTTAGCGGGCGACCTGATATTGCTGCACCACGGCGGTGGCGCGCTCGTTGATCGGGCGCAGGGATTCGCGCATCGAGGACGACACGGTCTCCGACCAGCGGGTCATTTCGGCCAGATAGGCCTCCATGGCGGTCTTGGCGAAGGTGGTCTGCAGCTCGACGGCTTCCTGCAGGCTCTTGGCCGTGCTCAGGCTGCGGAAGGCGGCGGTGTTGTCCTCATGGGACTTCTTGGCGAAGGCCATCGCCTGCGAGCCGAGGCTCTCGGCGCCCTTGGTGGCGGCGGTCACCGAGGCCACCACGGCTTCGACGTTCAGCTTGGCCTGGACGTTGATGTCCGACACGGCGGCGAGGGACTTGTCGATGGATTGCTTGAGAGCCTGGCTGCCGGCGTCGGCGATGCGATCGGCGGTGGCTTTGGCGGTTTCGGCGGGATTGGCCATGGTCGTGCTCCTGGTTGGCGGGCCCGCTGCTGGCAGGCCGATGTGATGGTTCCGGGGCCCCGCAAACCACCGGCCAACGCCGGCGCAACGGTGCGCACTCGCCGTTGATAGACTCACTGCTGCGCCGCGTCAATCTTTATTGTGCACTGCACCATCCCGATTTCGTGATGACATTCAATGGCCTTGCGACATCGTGGCCGGGGACGGTCACCAGTTGTTTACTTTAGCGAAACCTCCGTGAAGGCATGTTAGGCTTCTGTTCGGCGGCTCGGGGGCCGCCTCAATCGCTTAATTCGACGGACGCCCGCCCATGAACGAGCCCGCCCGCCGCCTTCTGTCCCTATGGTGCGTGGTTCTCGCCGCGGCCTTCGGAGGCTTCGGCGTCGCCTCGCCCTCCCTGGCCCAGGTTCCCTATGCCAGCCTTGGGACCACCGAAGGCAAATACGCGGCCATTGTCGTGGACGCCAATTCGGGCGAGGTGCTGTTCGCCAAGAACGCCGACAGCCAGCGCTATCCCGCCTCGATCACCAAGGTGATGACCCTTTACCTGGCCTTCGAGGCGATCGCCTCGGGTCAGCTCTCGCTCAACGACCAGCTGGTCATTTCGCCCCGGGCCGCGGCCCAGGCCCCGACCAAGCTGGGCCTGCGGGCCGGCGAGACGATCAGCGTCGGCGACGCCATCCGCGCTATCACCCTGAAATCCGCCAATGACATGGCCGTGGCCATGGCCGAGCGCATCGGCGGCACCGAGAGCCGATTCGGCGCCCTGATGACCCTGCGCGCCCGCGAGCTGGGCATGCAGAACACCCGATTCGTGAACGCCTCGGGCCTGCCCGACAGCCGCCAGCTCAGCTCGGCGCGGGACATCGCCATCCTGTCGCGGGCGGTGATGCGCGACTATCCGCAGTACTACGCCTTCTTCAGCCTGCGGCAGGCCAATGTGCGCGGCCAGACCCTGCGCAGCCACAACCACCTGCTGACCCAGATGCCGGGCGTGGACGGGATCAAGACCGGCTTCACCAATGCCTCGGGCTACAACCTGGCCGCCTCGGCCGTGCGCAACAACCGCCGCCTGATCGCCGTGGTGCTGGGCGGCAACTCCACCGCTGCCCGCGACAACCATGTCCAGGACCTGCTCGAGACCGGCTTCGAGGTCTTGCGTCGCCGCCAGCGCGGCGAGGTCATCACCGTGGCCCAGAACCTGTTCGAGCCGCCGCCGATCGGCCCCATCGTGCGCCCGTCCGTGGAACAGGGCGACGGCGACCAGTCCGTCGCCGGCGCCGCTTCGGTCGAGCGGCCGGCCATGCTGCGCCCCGCCCAGGCCGCGGTCGCCTCGGCCAGGGACGACCGGTTCGCCAAGGACAAGGCGGCCAAGGACAAGGCCAGCCGGGACCTCGCGGCTCAGGAAAAGAAAGATAAGAAGGATAATAAGGACAAGGACGCCAAGCTCGCCAAGAGCGACTCGGGCGGCAAGTTCCTCATCCAGGTGGGCGCCTTCCGCCAGAAGTCCCTGGCCCAACAGGAGCTGAAGCGGATCACCCGCAAGTTCTCCGGCCAGGTGGCCGAGGCGGAGGGCCAAGTCCAGAGCGCCGCCTCCGGGGAATACCGGGCGCGCTTCGCCGGCCTGTCGGGCCCCGCCGCCCGCGCCGCCTGCAGCTCGCTGAAGTCGGCCGGGCAGGTCTGTGTGGTGATCGCGCCCTGACGCTTGGGCGCGCCGCCTAGAGCAGCTTGCCTTTAGTCGGTACCAAACCCATCCAATTGCCGATCACCCCGGCGAATGCCGGGGCCCAGATCATATGGCTCCACGTCAGCGCTTTAGGATCTGGATCCCGGCATTCGCCGGGAGGATCGGGGGGGTGAGCGATTCTGGCTGAAGCAAACGCGATCTAGCGGTCGTCCTTCAGCAGCAGGTCTCGCGCCGCGTTCAGCTGGGCGGCCAGGCCGGTGGTGCCGCCACGATCCGGATGGGCCATGCGCATCAGCCGCGTGTAGGCGGCCTGGATCGCCTCCGGGCCTGCCCCCTCCTCCACCCCCAGCAAGGACCGGGCGTCGGCCCTGGACAGGCCGCGCGCCGTCGGCCGGGTCGGGCGCGGGCCCCGGTCGCTGCGGGCGCCCAGGGCCAGGACCAGGGACAGCAGCACCAGGGCGCCCCCCGGCAGCCATTCCCCCCGCGACGCGATCAGGCAGCCCGCCGCCAGCACCGCCGACGCCAGCAGCCCCGCGCCCACGCGCCAGCGGCCGCGCTGCACGCCGGGATTGCGACGATAGACAGTGAGGCACAGCCACAGGACGGCGCCGCCCAGGGCCAGGTAGAGAATCATGCGGTCAGCTGGCCAGGGCCAGGCCGGGGCCGTCTCCCAGGGCTTGCAGCGAGACGGCCAGGGCCCCGTCGGCGAGGTCCAGCGACTGCATCAGGGCGCGAAGCTCCTGGCGCGCGGCCACGTGGGACAGGGACACCGCCACCGGTCGGATCGTGGGCGACAGGTCGGCGATGGTCAGGCCGAAGGGGAACAGCTCGCGATAGATGACCCGGTCGCGCAGGCCGGGCCCCATGCGGAAGCCCACCCGGCGGCTGAGGGCCGTCATCCGCTCCTCCAGCCGCTTGCGGTTGCGCGCCTCGGTGGTGGCCAGGCGGTTGCGAAGCACCACCCAGTCGATGGACCGGCGGTCGGTCATGGCGCGGATCTTGCGCGCTTCCCACACCGCCTCGGAATAGAGGCTCGGCTTCTTCAGGTCCAAGGTCACCGGGTCGATGTGCCCGAGCATGTCGAAGTCGACGAAGCTGTCGTTCATCGGGGTGACGATCAGGTCCGCGCTCTGGTGGGCGGCGCGCGACAGGGCGGTGTCGCTCCCCGGGGTGTCGATGACCACATAGTCGGCCTCGCCGGCGGTCTGGGCCAGCAGGGCCTTGAAGCCCGGGACCAGGTCATCGGGGCCCAGGCTGGTGAGGGCCTCGCCCGCCTCGCCCGTCGGGGCCAGCGGCAGGGGCGCGGCCGCCCCCGAGGCCGCCAGCCAGGCGCGGCGGTTGATGAAGAACCGGTTCAGGCTCTGCTGGCGCAGGTCCAGGTCCATCACCGCGACCTTGGCGCCGGTGTGCAGCAGGGCGGCGGCCAGATGGATGGCGATGGTGGACTTGCCCGCCCCGCCCTTCTCATTGCCCACGACGATGATACGCGACTGGCCCACGACCGTACTCCTTGACGCCGAATCCGGCCGGGCCAGCAGACACCCTGCGCCGGCAAGCCGTCAACGCGCGTTAACCAATCGTTCACAGCTGTCTATGGACGACGCCGGGCCGCCGGGGCGATAAGGCGCCGCAACCCCCAGCCCCGCAAGGTTCGCCATGCCCGCCCCCGCCCTGGCCGTCGTCCGCTCCGTCCCGGACCTGCGCGCCCCTATCGCGGCCTGGCGCGCGGCCGGCCTGACCATCGGCCTGGTCCCGACCATGGGCGCCCTGCACGAGGGCCACCTGTCGCTGATCCGGCTGGCCAAGGCGCAGGCGGATCGCGTCGTCGCCAGCCTGTTCGTCAATCCGACCCAGTTCGCCCCCGGCGAGGACTTCGACGCCTATCCCCGCGACGAGGCGGCGGATGCCGCCCTGCTCGCCCAGGCGGGCTGCGACCTGCTCTATGCGCCGACCGTCGAGGCCATGTACGCCCCCGGTTTCGCCACCACCGTGACCGTCTCCGGGGTCTCCGCGCCCCTGGAGGGCGAGGCGCGGCCCACCCATTTCGCCGGGGTCGCCACCGTGGTCGCCAAGCTGCTCAACCAGGCCCAGCCTGACGTCGCCGTGTTCGGCGAGAAGGACTATCAGCAGCTGCAGGTGATCCGGCGCATGGCGGCCGACCTCGACCTGCCCGTGCGGATTGTCGGCGCCCCGACCCTGCGGGCCGAGGACGGCCTCGCCCTGTCCTCCCGCAACGCCTATCTCAGCCCGGCCGAGCGGCCGGTGGCCGGTCGGCTCAACGGCGTGCTGCGGGCGCTGGCGCAGGCCGTGGCCCGCGGCGAGCCTGTCGCCCCCGCCGAGGCCAGGGCCGCCGCCGAGCTCCTGGCCGCCGGTTTCGCCGCGGTGGACTATATCGAGGCGCGCGCCGCCGACGACCTGCGCCGCCTGGGCCCCGGCCCCGCCGACGCCCCCGCCCGGGTCCTGGCCGCCGCCCGGCTGGGGCGCACCCGGCTGATCGACAACCTGGCGGTCTAGCCGGCTACGTCACCAGGCGCCCAACTCGCGCAGGGCCGCCGCCAAGTCCTGGGGCAGGCCCGCCGCTCCGTCCGGCCCGTGCAGATCGTCCGGCGCATCCTTGGCTTCGAAATAGCGCCAGCCCTGGAAGGGGCGGCGCGGCAGGGCGTGGGTCAGAACCACGGTCGGTTCCACCGTGATCTCGCAGCGGGCCTGCTGCCCCTCGCCCAGGGTGTCGATGGCGACGATCCGCTGGCGGCAGAGAATTACCCCCTTGAACACCCGGTAGAGCGAGCCGCCGGCCACCAGCTCATCCGCCCGCTTGGGGGTCATGCGGGTGCGCACGATCCACGGCCGCTGCCCTGCCGCCTCCTGGGTGTGCCAGGCGACGAGATCGTCCACGGTGGCCGCGCCGACGCACAGCTTGATCATGTGAAGGGGCATGGGGCCGTCTTACGGCCCCGGCGCCGGGGCCGCAATCGCCTGCCTGGGCTCGATCGTCGGGCTCGAGCGGTCCGACGCCGCGCGATCGGTGCGGGCGGGCGACCGGGGTCGCCTCACGCCCGATTTCGTCCGACAGCGAACAAATAAACTAAAGTCTAAAACACAGACCAATTCTTGATGAACATTTTTGTCGAAGGCGATTTGAAACATTACCGTCTCGCGGGTGTCATCCGGGGAAATTAAGGTTAACCCATATCCGGAGCCGGGGCTGGCCGAGGGGCGGCGTTGCTTAGCTTGGACTCGGCCGAACAGGCGCCGGACCGGCTTCGAACGCCCCTTTCCTCCCTGAACGGACCATTGAAGCGCCGCAACCCCAGGTGAGGACTCTCCATGACTGTGCAGCCGTTCATCAACGAATTTCACTATGACAACGGCGGCGCGGACGCCGGCGAATTCATTGAGATTTTCGGCGCGGCCGGAACCAATCTGTCCGGCTATTCCCTGGCGCTGTACAACGGCAATCCGACGCTGCGGAACGTCTACAGCACCCTGAACCTGAGCGGGGTCATCCCTAATCTGTCCAATGGCTACGGGGTGCTGCAGTTCTCGGCGACCGGCCTGCAGAACGGCGGCGCGGGCGCCAACGGCGAGCCCGACGGCATCGTCCTGGCCCAGGGGGCCACGGTGCTGGAGTTCATCAGCTATGAGGGGGTGTTCACAGCCGCCAGCGGCGTCGCCGCCGGCATGACCTCGGTGAACGTCGGCTCGGGCGTCTTCGAGGACGGCGCCGCCAACGGCACGTCGATCGCGCGCTTCGGATCCGGGACCCAGGCGTCCGACTTGAGCTGGCGCCTCGACGCCACCGCCACGGCGGGGGCTCTGAACAACGGTCAGTCGGTCCCGGGGGGCGGCGCCTCGGTGTCGATCAGCGACGTGTCCCACGTCGAGGGGGACGCCGGGAGCCAGACCTACACCTTCACCGTCACCCGCACCGACACCAGCGGCGCCTTCACGGTCGACTTCGCCACGGCGAACGGCTCGGCCACGGCCGGCTCGGACTATGACGCGACCAGCGGAACCCTGACCTTCACCGAGGGCGGCGACGCGAGCCAGACCCTCTCGGTGACCGTCCAGGGCGACACGGACGTGGAGCCGACGGAGACCTTCGCGGTCAACCTGTCCAACGTCGTCAGCACCGTCGGAACCGCGGCCATCGCCGACGGCTCCGGCGCCGGCCAGATCATCAACGACGACGTCGTCATCACCAAGATCCACGACGTCCAGGGCACGGCCTTCTTCAGCCCCCTGGTCGCCGCCGAGGGCATCCATTCGTTCAACGTCGCCACCGCCGGCGAGGTCACGGTGCGCGGCGTGGTCACCGCCATCGACACCTTCGGCACGCCGCAGGGCTTCTACATAAGCGAAGAGGTCAGCGACTGGGACGCCGACAGCGGCACGTCCGAGGGCATCTTCGTGCGCACCACCGGCCCGGTCAGCGGTCTGACCGTCGGCGAGACGGTGACCGTGACCGCGCACGTCATGGAGTTCCAGGACTTCACCAACCTGAACCGCACCTACCTGGTGAACGCCTCAAGCATCGTCCAGGACAACGACTCCGTCGACCTGCCGACCCTGGTGCTGGACGGCTCTGCGGGGGCCCACATCCCCAACCAGATCATCAGCGACGACAACCCCGACTTCTTCGACTCGGTGGACAACGCCGGGGACACCTTCGATGCGGCGAGCGACGCGCTCGACTTCTATGAGACGGTCGAGGGCATGCGGGTGACCATCACCAACATGGTGGTGGGCGACGGCTTCGTCGGCGGCTCCAGCGACAACTTCGTCTATTTCAACGCCTATTCCGCCGACAACGCCGATCCCGCCCTGCTCAACAGCCGCGGCGGCTACACCATCACTGGCGATCCCCAGCACTACCCCGTCGACACCGCGGATCCTGGCGATGACGTCAACTTCGGCGGCGCGACCATGACCGACGGCGCGCAGCACGGCGACATCATCGAGCTGGACTTCGGCAATGTCGGCCGGGGCGGCGCCGCCGCCTTTGACCAGCTGCTGACCATGGGCGACCAGCTCGGGGACGTGACCGGCATCATCGATTTCGACTTCGGCGTGGCCAAGCTCTACGTCACCGACGCCCTGGACGCCGACAGGGTCGCGGCCCTCGGCGGCTCGCCAGTGCAGGAGGTCACCACCCTCTCCGGCGATGACCGGTCCTTGCGGGTCGCCACCTTCAACGTCGAGAACCTGTCACCGGTGGGAACCACCTTCTCCACCAACAACGGCGTGGAGATCACCGACCAGGCCAAATACGACAAGCTGGCCGCTCACATCGCCACCAACCTGGCCGCCCCCGACATCCTCATCATCGAGGAGGTGCAGGACAACAACGGCGTCACCCAGGACGGGGTGACCGACGCCAGCACAACCTGGGGCCAGCTTGTCGCGGCGGTCAACGCCGCCACCGGCAAGCACTACCAATGGGTCGACGAGGCGCCGCAGACCTCCGGCGACGTCGGCGGGGCCCCGGGCGGCAACATCCGCGTCGGCTTCCTCTACGATACCGATCGGGTCCAGCTGGGCGATCTCGCCGCCGACGCGACCCTGGCCGAGCGGCGCGCCTACACCGACCGCATCGGCGACGGCGTGCGTGACGCCGGCGACCTGATCGCCATCGACGACAGCCAGGTGAGCGGCATCAACACCGCCGACTGGTCGGGCACGCGCCGGTCGATCGTCGGCGAGTTCACCTTCAACGGCCAGACCGTCTACGCCTTCGGCAGCCACCTGCCCTCCAAGGGCGGCTCGGGCGAGCCCTACCAGCTCAACCAGGACAACGCCGGCGGCCAGCCCGCCAACGGCGACTGGGCCCTGCGCAGCACCCTCGCCGAGGATGTCTGGTCGGTGCAGAACTACATCTCGCAGACGATCGCCGACGCCAAGGTGGTGTCGGGCGGCGACTTCAACGAGTTCTGGTTCAACCGGCCGCTGGAAGTGCTGACCGGCTACGCCACCCCGGCGGGCGACGCCCGCGTGGGCGGGACCCAGTATGTCAACCTGATGGTCCAGGAACTGGCCCCCGCCGAACGTTTCTCCTACGACTTCGACGGCCGCAGCGAGGCGCTGGACTCGATCATCTCCGACCAGGCCCTGGCGGGCGTAGCCAGCTATGACGTGGTCCACATCAACACCGGCTACAATGACCGCGCCGGCGCGGTGAACCCGGCCTCTTCCGACCACGACCCCAGCCTGGCCAGCTTCGACTTCCGCGGCTTCGGCGAAACCCTGACGGGGGACGCCGCCGCCAACACCCTGGAGGGCTTCGGCGGCGACGACACCCTGATCGGTAAGGGCGGCGGCGATGTGCTGGATGGCGGCGACGGTTCCGACACTGTCGTCTACGCTGACGGCTGGACGGCCCATGAGGTCACCGACCAGGGCGATCACTACGACGTCGCCGGCCCTGCCGGAACCGACACCCTGATCTCGGTCGAGACCTTGTCGTTCGATGGCGTCGCGGTGGCGACGGCGGATGCGGTGAACGACGCCCCGATCGGCGTCGACGACACCGCCGGCGGCGCTCCGGTGGTGGAGGACGGCAACGCCGCCGCCTCGGGCGATGTGCTCGCCAATGACACCGATGCCGACCTGGCCCTCGGCCTCGGCGAGACCCTCCAGGTGGTCGGCGCCCGCACGGGCGCGGAAGGCGCCGGCGGGTCCTTCACGACCGTGGCCGGCTCAGTGGTGCTCTCGGGAACCTACGGCGCCCTCACCCTGGGCGCTGACGGCGCCTGGAGCTACCTGCTCGACAACAGCCGCCCAGCGACCAACGCCCTCACCGTCGGCCAGCATGTGAGCGATCAGTTCACCTACCAGGTGGCGGACGCCCACGGCCTGCTCGACGCCGCCCAATTGACGGTGGACATCACCGGGGCCAAGGACGTGTTCACCCTTCAGCTACTGCACTTCTCGGACGCCGAGGCGGGCCTGCTCGCCGCCAGCACCGCCCCCAACCTGGCCGCTCTCGTCGACGCCTTCGAGGACGACTTCGCCAACTCCATCACCTTCGCCAGTGGCGACCTCTTCCTTCCAGGACCGTTCCTGGCAGCCGGCACCGATCCCTCCCTGGCCGGCCTCGTCCCGGGCAACAGCAATCCGGGTCGGATCGACATCTCGATCATGAACGCCATCGGCGTTCAGGCCTCCGCCATCGGCAACCACGAGTTCGACCTGGGCTCCAACGTTCTGGCCGCCGCCATCACCCCCGGGGGCGGCTATGCCGGCGCCCTGTTCCCCTATCTGTCGGCAAACCTGAACTTCTCGGGCGACAGCGCCCTGAACCCGCGCTTCACCCAGACCGTCGGGGTCAACGGCCTTGAGGAGGCCGCCACCCTGAACGGTCGCATAGCCCCGTCGGCGGTCATCACCGAGGGCGGCGAGAAGATCGGCTTCGTCGGCGCCACCACCCAGGTGCTCGAACAGATCAGCTCCCCCTCCGGGACCGAGGTGAACGGCTTCCCCGTCGGCCCCGGGCCGAATGGCGAGGTCAATGACATGGACCTTCTGGCTTCCCAGCTGCAGCCGGTCATCGACGACCTGATCAGCCAGGGCGTGAACAAGATCATCGTCGTCTCCCACCTCCAGCAGATCCAGCTCGAGCAGTTGCTGGCCACCAAGCTGACCGGGGTCGACGTGATCGTGGCGGGCGGGTCCAACACCCGTCTCGGCGACGCCGACGACGAGGCCGTGGCCTTCCCCGGCCACGCCGACGCCTTCGAGGGCGCCTACCCCCTCGTCACCCAGGGCGCTGACGGCAAGACGACCCTGATCGTCAACACGGATAGCGAGTTCACCTATCTCGGCCGGCTGGTGGTCGATTTCGACGCCAATGGCGACATCGTCCTCGACAGCGTGACCGCCAACCAGGCCCTCAACGGCGCCCACGCCGCCACCGACGAGAACGTCGCCGAGGCCTGGGGCGTGGCCGTCGGCGATCTCGCCAACACCGCCTTCGCCGATGGCACCCGCGGGGATGCCGTGGAAGACCTCACCGACGCCGTCCAGACCATCATCGCCATCAAGGATGGGGTGATCTTCGGCTATAGCGATGTCTATCTGGAAGGCGAACGGAGCCTGGTGCGCACGCAGGAGACCAACCTGGGCGACGTCTCGGCCGACGCCAACGCCGACGCCGCCCGAGACGCCCTGGGCCTCAGCTCGGACCACGCCATCGTCTCGATCAAGAACGGCGGCGGCATCCGGGCCCAGATCGGCACCATCGTCAACAACCCCGACGGCACCGTCACCAAGATCGCCCCCGAAGTGGGCGGCGAGGTCAGCCAGCTCGACGTCGAGAACGCCCTGCGCTTCAACAACCGCCTGATGGTGTTCGACACCACCGCCCAGGGCCTGCTCAACATCCTCAACTCACCCAACGCCCTGGCCCCCAACAACGGCGGCTTCATCCAGATCGGCGGGGTGCGCTTCTCCTACGATCCCACCAAGCCCGCCGGCAGCCGGGTGCAGGACGTGGTGTTGATCAACGAGCACGATCAGATCACGGCCAAGATCGCCGACAACGGCGTCGTCAATCCCAACGCCCCGGCCCTGATCACGGCGGTGGCCCTGAACTTCACCGCCAACGGCGGCGACGGCTACCTGATCAAGGCCAATGCCGAGAACTTCCGCTTCCTGCTCGATAACGGAACCCTGTCTGCGCCTGTGAGCGAGGCCCTCGACTTCACCGCGGCGGGGGTCGTTCCGGCCAATGCGCTCGGCGAGATCCAGGCCTTCTCCGACTACTTCGGCGAGCGCTACGCCACGCCGGAGACGGCCTATGACGTGGCCGACACGCCACAGACCCTGGACACCCGCATCCAGAACCAGGCGGTGCGCACGGACACGGTTCTACAGGGTGACTATCTGGTGCTCGGCGCCGCCGCCGACGAAACCCTCAACGGCACGGCCGGGGACGAGACGATCAAGGGCCTGGCCGGCGACGACGTTCTCAACGGCCAGGGCGGCGACGACGTCCTCAACGGCGGCCTCGGCGGCGACCGGCTGAACGGCGGCGAGGGCGTCGACACGGCCAGCTACGCCGATGCGACCAGCGGCGTCTCCGTCAACCTGCTCAACGGCCGCGGCAGCTTCGGCGAGGCGGTGGGCGACAAGCTGTCGAGCATCGAGCAGGTCATCGGCTCGGCCTTCGACGACGTGCTGAGCGGCAGCAAGTCCACCCACGTGGTCCACGGCGGCGACGGCGCCGACATCTTCGAGGCCGCCGGCAAGGCCGGGGCCCTGTTCGGCGACGCCGGCGACGATGTCTTCCGGGTCGAGGGGATGCTCAAGCCGGCAGCCATTGACGGCGGCGAGGGCTTCGACACCATCCGCGCCGGCGCCGACGGGGCCTCGATCACCTGGGGCGCGATCACCGGCGTCGAGGCGATCAACGGGATGGGCTACGCCGACTTCAAGATCCTGGGAACCTCGGCCGCGGACACCATCGACCTGTCGGCCATCGTTCTCACCGGGGTGGCGGTCATCGACGGCAAGTCCGGCAACGACGCCATCACCGGCTCGGCCGGCGCCGACACCATCCTCGGCGGCTCGGGCAATGACGTGATCAAGGGCGGCGGCGGCGCCGACGTGATCACCGGCGGCACGGGCCAGGACATCCTCACCGGCGGGCTGGCGGCCGACACCTTCGTCTTCTTCAAGGGCGACAGCGCCAAGACGGCGACCACGGCGGACACGATCACCGATTTCCACAGCGCCGATGGCGACCGGATCGACCTGTCCTTCATGGACGCCAACCTCTCCAACGGCGCTGGCGACGACGGCTTCACCTTCATCGGCAAGGCCGCCTTCTCCAACACCGCCGGCGAGCTGCGCTACCAGCTCGACGCGGCGGACGCCTACATCCAGGGCGACGTCAACGGCGACGGGAAGGCGGACTTCTTCATCCACATGGTCGGGGTCAACGCCCTGGCCCAGGCCGACTTCATCCTCTGACCTGACGGCCAGGCGGCGGCGCGGCCTACACGGCCGCGCCGCTGGGGTCCGCGCCTCAGCTGACCGTCCAGGACGGGGGGCGATGGCCGAGGACGGCGCGGACGCCTTCCTGGCCTTCCTCGCTGACCCGGCGCCGCGCCAGGCGGCGGGCGGAGTCGTCCATCAGGTCTCGGTCGATCGGGCGTCCGGCCACCTCGCGCACCATGACCTTGGCCTCGCGAACGGCGCCCGGGGCCGAGGCCATGGCCGCCTCGGCGTAGCGATCCATGGCCGACTGCAGGCCCGCCGCGTCGGCCACCACCTCCTGGACCAGGCCGATCTTCTCGGCATGGGCGGCGTCGAAGGGCAGGCCGGTGGCGAACAGGGCGCGGGCGTGACGCGGGCCGATGGCGGCGATCACATAGGGGCCGATGATCGCCGGGATCAGGCCGAGCCTGACCTCGCCGAAGGCGAAGCGGGCGCCGGCGGTGGCGACGGCCACGTCGCAGGCGGCCACCAGGCCGGCGCCGCCCCCCAGGGCCGCCCCGTCCACCAGGGCGACGGTCAGGGCGGGGATGTCGGCCAGGGCCTTGAGCATGGCGGCGCTGGCCAGGGCGTCGTCGCGGTTGTCGGACTCGGTCCAGTCGGCGGCCACCTGCATCCAGTCCAGGTCGAGCCCCGAACAGAAATCGGCCCCCTCCCCGCGCAGGAAGACCACGCGCACGTGGTCGGCGCCGTGCAGGGTCTCGAAGGCCTCGCGCAGGGCGGCCACGGTCTGGCCGTCGAAGGCGTTGGCGCGGTGCGGCCGGTTGATGGTGACCACCGCCACCCCCGAGGGGCTGGCGTCCAGGCGCACCAGGTCCGAGATGTCCTCGGGCACGACGTATTCCACCAGGGGATCGGCGATCGGGTTGGTCATGTCGGGCTCTCGGGAACGGGGACGCGGGGACGGGGCGGCCATGATCGGCCCTAACGGACCCCGCGCCAAGGGATGGTTCAGCGCGGGACGCGGGCGTCGACCTCGATCTCGATCTTCATGCGGGGATCGATCAGGCCGACGATCACCGCCGTGGCCGCGGGCCGCACGTCCTTGAGGTATT
The DNA here is from genome assembly GCA_965279095.1 of Caulobacteraceae bacterium. Classification (GTDB taxonomy): domain Bacteria; phylum Pseudomonadota; class Alphaproteobacteria; order Caulobacterales; family Caulobacteraceae; genus CBDIHH01. The sequence goes on along the minus strand of CBDIHH010000006.1, from coordinate 863,644 downwards.
CGCCGAACACCGGGGCCAAGGCGTCCCACTGGGCCGCATCGGTGAGCAGGTAGCGGATGCGAACGATATGCTCCAGGTCGGCGCCCGCCTGTTCCAGCACCGAGCGGATGTTGGCGAAGCACTGTCGCGTCTGCGCGGCGTCGTCGTCCTGGATGGTCATGGCGGCGTAGTCGAAGCCCGAGACCCCAGAGATCGCCACCTCGGCCCAGCCGTCGTGCTTCACGACCACCGCGCGGGAAAAACCGGCCACGGCCTCGAAACTGGAGCCGGAGGAAATCAGGGTGGTGTTCATGGCGGCGCCTCGGTGATGGACAAGGCGCCCCGTCTAGCCAGGGCCCGCCCCCGGCTCAAGAGCCCTAGGAGGCGACGCAGGCGTGGCTGCGGGCGACGAGCGCCGAGTCCTGGGAGAATTTGGTCCTGTAGGCGGCGGTCACCGCGGCGATCGGCGCGGCGTTGTTTGCGCGGCCGGGCAGGACGATGACCACCGACTTGCCGAGCTCATGCACGGCCGTTCCGCCCGGACCGCGCCAGACGCCGGCGGTGTCGATCACCGAAAGGCCGTCGGGGAACCGCGGCGCCAACTGGCTGTCGACGAAGGCCTCCCAGTCGGCTTCGCTCACCTTGCGGCCGCCGCCGACGTTGCGGTCGAAGGACAGGCGCACGACCTCGGCCGACCGCTCGCCTGGGGCGCAGGCGGTCTTCAGGGGGGTGGCGCAGCCGCCCAGGCAGGCGGCGGCGCAGGCGATGGCCCACACAGTCTTCACGATGTCCGTCGGCTCCCGACCCGTCTCAGCGCGCGAATCTTAGCGGGGCTGGGGGCGATGGCATAGGGCGGGGCGCGAAAAAGTGAGAAGCGGCGTCCCAAAACGAGAGGCCGCGGTGGGTTTCCCCGCCCGCGGCCCCTGCGCCCGGGGGAAGGACAACCCGTCCTTCGCCCCCCAACGAACGGTCGGCGCTAGTCCGACCGCCCCCCCAGGCGAACCAATAGGAAATAGACGGCGCTGGCCACACAGGCGATGCCGACCAGGCCCAGAACCGAGGCCACCACCATCGGATCGAGCGGGCCGCCCGATCCCTTGGCGTTGACGCCCCAGAAGACCGAGCCGGCGAACACCGCCAGACCGGCGAGGCCGAGGGCCAGCAAGGGCAGGCCGCCAAGGGTGGCGCCCTCTTCGAACAAGGGCGCGTCCTCGAGATCCAGCGGCGCCTCGCGCCTCACGATCCGGCGCGAGGAGTCGGTGGACATGTGCGACGGGATGTCCAGGGGCGCGGGCTCGTCGAACAGGCCTGGAAACACGAACGGATCCGCCGCGGGCGGCGCCGCCTGGGGGATCGGCGACGGCGCGGGCGCGAACTCGGGGCCGGCGGTCAGCACGAAGGCGGCGGGGGGCGTCGGTTCGACCGCTATCGCGGCGGGCGCCGGCGCGGGCGGCGGACCGACGTCCTCCTCCGGGGGCGCCGGCGGGGGCGTCAGGTCCAGGCCCGCCTCCGATTCGGCGAACTGGCTGGGCGCGTCGGCGATGGCCTGCAGCCGCGCGGACACCGCCGCCGCGGCGGCCACGGTGGCCGGAGCGTCGGCCGTCGGCGCGCGGTGGGCCTCGCCGCGATCGCCATTGAGCGACACCGCCACCTCGGCGCTGCTGCGCGGCAGGGACAGGCCGACGTCATAGTCCACCCGCGGGCGGACAATGGGCGACGGGACCGGCACCCACCCCTGCTCGGGGGTCAGGAACAGGGTCTTCTCGGCCGAGCGGCGACGCACCAGGGCGTCGACGACGATGCGCTCGCCGTCGAGGTCGGCCTTGCGCCACATCTCCAGGGCGCAGGCGGCCTGGATCAGGTTGCCCTCGTTGACCCGTCGCAGCACCGACGAGCGGCGGAAGTTGTCGACCCCGATATTGAAGGTGAACGACGCCAGGGCGTCGTACTGGTTCTGGCTCAACGGCGTGAAGACGGCCTCGTTGATGGCCGCCTGCACCGGCATCAGGTCGTAGAGCAGCAGGGCCTCGGCGTCGTCTTCCGACACCTGGGCGCCCTCCCGGGCGGTGCGGGTATGGCCGTAGCCGAGGGTCCACCGGCCATCGGGCAGGCGGGCGGCCTTGGACCGATAGCCTTCGAACCGCTTGATCAGCGCGATCGCCCCGGCGGATGCCTTGTGACGCGGATTCATGGCCCAGTTGACCCGTTTTGATACAGACGCCGTGGCGTTCGGGTCTCACCGAGCAAGATGGGAGCCGCTCAGAGCAGGATCAGGGTGGCCAGGCCCAGGAAGGTGAAGAACCCCACCACGTCGGTGACCGTGGTGACGAACACCGCCGAGGAGACGGCGGGGTCGTAGCCCATGCGGTGCAGGGTCAGGGGCACCAGGATCCCGGCCAGGGCGGCGGCCATCAGGTTGACCACCATGGCCAGGCCGATGACCAGGCTGAGCCCAGGCTGGTGGAACCACAACAGGGTCACCAGCCCCATCAGCACCGCGAAGGCGACGCCGTTGATGGCGCCGACGCTCAGCTCTCGCAGCACCACCCGCAGGGCGTTGGCGGCGTTCAGTTCGCGCACCGCCAGGGCGCGCACCGCCACGGTCAGGGTCTGGGTGCCGGCGTTTCCGCCCATGGAGGCGACGATGGGCATCAGCACCGCCAGGCTGACCAGGATGGCGATCTGCTTCTGGAACAGGGAGATCACCCCGGCCGCGACGATGGCGGTGCCGACATTGATCACCAGCCAGCCGAATCGGGACCGGGTGACCTCGAACACAGTGGCGTCGCGACCCGCGTCGGACACCCCGGCCAGGGCCAGCAGATCCTCCTCGGATTCCTCGTGGATGACGCCGACGATGTCGTCGACGGTGATCTGGCCCACCAGCCGCCCCCCGGCGTCGGTGACCGGGGCCGAGATCAGGTGGTATTTCTGGAAGATGTAGGCGACCTCTTCCTGGTCCATGCGCACGGTGATCTCGGTCACCGGCTCCATGATCTGGCTGAGCTCGGCCTCGGGCCGCGCCTTGAGCAAGGTGCTCAGGGCCACCGCGCCCACCGGGCGGTAGGCGGGATCAACCACATAGACGTCGAAGAACAGGTCCGGCAGGTCGTCGGCCGCCACGCGGATGTGGTCCAGGGCGTGGGCCACGGTCCAGAACTGGGGCGCGGCCATCACCTCGCGCTGCATCAGCCGGCCGGCGGTCTCGTCGTCATAGGCGAGGCTGGTCTCGATGGCGGCCCGGTCGACATCGGACATGGCCGCGAGCACGGCGCCCCGGCGGCCCTCGTCCAGGTCGTCGAGCACATCGGCGGCGTCGTCGGAGTCCAGTTCGTGCAGCACCCGCGCCAGGGTGTCCGGCGAGACGTCCTCGAGGAGTTCCTCGCGGATGGTGCTGTCGAGCTCGGACAGGATGTCGGGCAGGGCGTCGGGGGCGATCACCGGCAGGATGGCGTCGCGATAGGCGGCCGACAGGAAGCCCATCAGGTCGGCGACATCGGCCGGGTGCAGGGCCGCCACCAGCTCGCGCAGCCGCGCCTGATCGTCGCGGTCGGCGGCGTCGACGACCCAGTCGACGTATTCAGGATTGAGGGCGTAGTCGTCGCGAAGGGCGAGGTCTTCGAGGTTCTCCCGCTCCTCCATCAGGGCGCTCCGTTGATCGGTCATCGGAGCTCCTTTTTGGGGATGGGGTGCTGGCGCCTCGCCTGGAAACTATCTCACTGGTGCGGTCGAGAAGACTCGAACTTCCACGGGTTGCCCCACAGCGACCTCAACGCTGCGCGTCTACCAATTCCGCCACGACCGCCCAGTGAGGGTGCGGCAGTAGCAAACGCCGGAGCGGTTGGGAAGGCTTGGCGGTCAACCACCGGCCATGAAGTCGTAGACATCGGCGGCGCGGGTGACAGCGATGCAGATCTTGTCCTCGCTGATCTGGATCTCGCCGCGGGCGACGGGGTGGTTGTTGGCGAGGATCCACACCTCGTCATTGGCCTTGGCGTCCAGGGTGATGACGGCGCCCCGGCCCATGCGCAGGAGCTGCTGCATCGGCAGGGTGCTGCGGCCGAGCACCACCGAGATCTCGACATTGACCGAACTGACCTGGCCCAAAATAAGCCCACCCCTGATACAAACGCGGCTGGCGCGGCCTTGCGCCGCCCTGCCCGCGCGCCACAATGGACCGGTATGCTTGACCGCACGTTAAACTTGGCCGTGGAGCCGCCGCGGATGTGGCGTCCGGACGGCGTCGCCGCCGATTGGGCGGTCTCGCCCGGTCAGGTCGGCTACGAGGCGGCCGTGGCGGTGATGGAGGCGCGGGCCGAGGCGATCGCCCAGGGACGGGCCGGCGAGCTTGTCTGGCTGCTGGAACACCCGCCGCTCTATACAGCCGGGCTTTCGTCCAAGGCCGAGGACCTGCTCGACGCCGGGCGGTTCCCCGTGTTCCGGGCCAGCCGCGGCGGCCAGTTCACCTACCACGGCCCGGGACAGCGGGTGGCCTATGTGATGCTCGACCTGACGGTGCGCGGCCGCGACGTGCGACGTTTCGTCCGGGCCCTCGAGGCCTGGATCATCGGCGCCCTGGGGCGGTTCAATGTCGAGGGCGAGATCCGCCCAGGCCGGGTCGGCGTTTGGGTGGAGCGCAAGACGCCCGGCCTGCCCCCGCGCGAGGACAAGATCGCCGCCATCGGGGTCAAGCTGCGGCGCTGGGTGTCGTTCCATGGGATCAGCCTGAACGTCGAGCCAGACCTCTCCCACTTCGGCGGCATCGTCCCCTGCGGCATCAGCGACCATGGGGTGACCAGCCTGGTGGACCTGGGCCTGCCGGTGACCCTGGACGACGCCGACGCCGCCCTGCGCGCCAGCTTCGCCGAGGTGTTCGGCCCGCTGCGCGACGCGCCGCCGCCCTCGGTCTGAGGGCGCTGCCCTACAGCCAGCGGGGGCCGTAGCGATTGTCGGCGGGCGTGCCGGGCAGGATCAGCAGCACCACCGTCAGCGCCCCCAGGCCCACCGCCGGAATGAGCGCCAGCCCCGCCAGCCAGCCGGAACGGCCGAGGTCGTGCAGACGCCGCGCCGTGGTCGCGCAATAGATCCACAGGACCGCGATCCACAGAATGGTGCCGATCCAGGGGGCGGCGGCGTCATAGAGGTCGGGCGCCATCGGCCGCAGCCGCGCGGAGACGTCGCTGGGCAGGATGAGGGCCAGGGGCAGACAGAACGTCAGGGCGACGATCAGCAGGGCCAGCAGGTACCCGAGGCGGTCCAGGCGCCCCCTCCCCGACAGCAGGAATGCCCGCACGGCCGCTCGCTAGCCCGGCGCCGTCGGCGATTCGGGCCCGCCGGGCTGGAAGCCGCTCGTCCACGCCGGCCGTTGCGGCGGCGATTCGGCGGGCGACGGGGCCTGCGGCGGCGCCTCTTCCGCGGCCTCGAGGGCGGGCTCCGCCGAAGGGGCCGCCTCGGGGGCCGCCAAGGCTACGGGCTCAGGCTCAGGCTCAGGCTCAGGCTCAGGCTCAGGCGCAGGCGCAGGCGCAGGCTCGGCAACGATTTCAGCCACGGGCTCCGCCTCGGCCGCGGGTTGAATCTCAGGGTCGGGCTCAGGGCTTACCGGCGCCTCGGCGACGGTGGGCGCCGCCTCGACACTCTGCATGTATTGGGAGATCCTGGCCTCGACAGTCTCGGCCACCGGCCCGGGTTCCGGGGGCGTTTCCGGCGCGACGGCCTCGGTTGGCGGGGGCGCTACCGGGGCGGCCTCGGCGGCGGCCTCGGGGGCCGGCGGAAGCCAGGCGGCGGCCGCCTCCTCTCCCTGCCAGCGATCCGGATCGGCCTCGGCGGCCTGCGCCCGGCCTGGCGCGAGGCCCAGGTCCCACAGCAGCCACAGGCCGCCCAGCACGGGGATCAGCCCCACCAGCAGCCAAAGGGCGCTCTTGTCTCGGTCATGCAGGCGCTTGGCGCCGAGGGCCAGGCAGGCCCACGTGGTCAGAACCAGGCCGATCAGCATCGCCAGACCCACCGCCAGCAACCCCCCGCCGGCCGGCGTGCCCTCGGCCGCCTGAGGATAGGCCTCGATGATCCAGCCCTGCAGACCGACCATCACCGCCAGGTTCAGCAGCGCGACCGCGGCCAGGCAGGCCCAGAAGGTGGCCCGATTGATCCGGCCCTTGAAGCCGAACAGCATGTCAAGCAGGGTCATGTGCGGAGTCCCCCAACTGCCGTGCCCCATCCTACCACGGGTCGGGCCCGTCCGGCCAAGGTTCGTGCCGTAGGAGATTCGCCCGACCTGCGGCGCCCGGGCGCGTTGCGCGTTGAATGCAGGCGACCGCCGCCTTACCTCGGATACAGATCCCGGAGACAGACCCCATGGCCGACGACCTGACCCCCGCCCAGCGCTCCGCCGCGGGCTTCGACCTGACCCCGCCGTCCGAGGTCGAACGCCGGCGCCTGGAGGCCGACCTTTCGCCCGAGGAGGCCGAGGTGCTGCTGCGCCATGGCACCGAGGCGCCCTTCTGCGGCGGCCTTCTCGGCAACAAGGAGGCCGGGGTCTACGGTTGCCGCCTGTGCGGCCTGCCCCTGTTCCGCTCCCGCGCCAAGTTCGAATCGGGCACCGGCTGGCCCAGCTTCTTCGAGCCATTTGACGCCCAGCACCTGCGGCTGCTGCGCGACACCAGCTATGGCATGGTGCGGGTAGAGACGCTGTGCGGCCGCTGCGGCAGCCACCAGGGTCACGTCTTCCCCGACGGCCCCGCCCCGACCGGCCAGCGCTACTGCATCAATTCGGTGTCTCTGGACTTCACGGCCGAGGGCGACCCCCTGCCCGACCGCCTGTCCCGCGGGGCGCCGGAGGGCCGGCCCGCGAGCGCGCCCGGGGGCTAGCCGATCGCCGCGAACCAGCGACCGAGGACGACGGTTTCCACCCGAATGGCCTCGGCCCGCTGCGCGGCCTCCTCGTCCTCGCCCCACATTCGCGCCTGATAGTCCTCGTCCAGGCGCGACAGGGCGAAAGCCTCGGCGGCGTCGAGACGGCCCCTGTGCAGGGACAGGGCCAGGACCGCGGATCCGAGCAGGCCGGCCGCGTGGGCCAGGGCGGCCAGGCCGAAGTCGTCCAGCTCGAGGGCCAGCGCCTTGACCCGCGCCAGGGCGCCCGGGTCTTGCGGCCGGTGGATGACGCCGCTGATGCAGGTCAGCTCGACGCCCAGGTCCTGGGCGGCCCAATCCAGGATCGGCCCCCAGCGCCGGGCTTCCTCCTCCACCAGTCCCTGGGGGTGTTCGGCGAAATAGCACAGGGTGTCGGACCCGGCGAAGCGCGCCACCTCGGTGGCCACCGCCTCGCGCACCTGGCCGATACGGTCGATGGCGGTGTTGGCCAGGCGGGTGGCGGGCATGGCGTCCGGCAGGATGAACTCGCCCTGGGCTTCCCATTCCTCCGCCACCAGCTGCGCCAGGGCCAGGGTCGGCAGCACCAGCCGGCCGCCGCCGGGGGTGCGCGGGGTTCGGCCGTCCACCTGCACGGCGAAGCCGGCGTCCGTCGGGGCGGCCGACGCTGCCTTGTAGAACCGCCGGGTGCGGCTGAGGGCGTCGTACTGGCTAGCCAAGGGCGGGGCGCTCCGAAATGTGGCGGGCGCTCACCGGCGGGTCCGGCGGCGGTCGAAGGGCTCCGGGTCGGCCTCGCGCCAGTCGAAGCCGAACCGCTCGAACCCCGCCTTCATCTCGGGGCTCAGGGGCGCCTCGATGATGATCTGGCCGCTGACCGGATGGGGCAGCACGAGGCGGCGGGCGTGGAGCTGAAGCTTCAGGCCATTGGACAGGGCCACCGAGGCCTGGTCGCCATATTTGGGATCGCCGACGATGGCGTGGCCGATGGCCTTCATGTGCGCGCGCAGCTGATGGGTGCGCCCGGTGAGCGGACGCAGCGCCATCCACGCGGCCCGGCTGGCGGCGCGCGACAGGGTAACATATTCGGTCTCGGCCGCCTCGGCGCCGGCCTCTTTGGCGGTCGCCGGCACGACTAGCTCCCGGTCGCCGATGCCCTTCTTGACCAGGGGCATGTCGATCACCCCGTCCACCGGATGAATATTGCCGGCGACGACGGCCCAGTAGGTCTTCTTCGCCTTGCGCCGGGCGAAGGCGCCTGACAGCCGGGCCGCCGCGGCCGGCCCCTTGCCCAGCACCAGCACGCCTGAGGTGTCGCGGTCCAGGCGGTGGACCAGGCGCGGCCGCTCCAGCCCCTCGCCCCAGGCGCTGAGCAGGCGGTCCACATGCATGTGGGTCTTGGTGCCGCCCTGGACCGCCAGGCCGGCGGGCTTGTTCAGGGCCAGCACCTCGTCGTCCTCGTACAGCACCAGCGACTTGGCGAAGGCGACATCGCGGTCGGTCAGGCCTTCCTTCTTCTCGCCCGGCTCGGGGGCGTCGGGCATGGGCGGGACGCGCACCTGGGCGCCCTGGACCAGCCGGGTGTCGGCCTTGGCCCGGGCGCCGTCGACGCGGATCTGGCCGGAGCGGACCAGCTTCTGGATCTGGACGTGATTGACGTGCGGCCAACGGCGCTTGAACCAGCGGTCCAGCCTGACGCCGTCCTCGCCGGCGTCGTCCACCGTCAGGACCTGGATCTCGCGGCTCATGCGAACAGTCGCCGCGCGGCCAGCAGACCCACGAACAGGGCCCCCACCGACAGCAGCACCGAGGCCGACACATAGGTCAGCGCCTGTCCGTAGAGCCGCTTCTCGATCATAAGCGCCGTCTCCAGGGAGAAGGCCGAGAAGGTGGTGAAGCCGCCCAGCAGGCCAACGCCCAGCAGCAGGCGCAGGCGCTCATGATCCGCGCCGCCGCGAAAGGCCAGCCAACCGGCGAGGACGCCCATGGCGAGGCCGCCGAGCACATTGACCAGGAAGGTGCCGGTCGCCGTGCCGAACGGCCCGCCAAGCCCGAACCACCGCAGGGTATGCGAGCTGACCCAGTAGCGCGCGAGGCCGCCGGTTCCGGCGCCGATGAACACGAAGATGAGCTTGTTCATGGGGCGCTGTATAGCCGATGGCACGTATAGGTCACGCCGAAACCGCTTCTGGTAGGTGGGCTCAATATCAACAAAGAGCTGCGACGACCCCGTTCAATCGGCAGGATCCTCGAGCCGAACAATGAGCTCATTTAACTCAAAGCGGCAGGCTTTTAGACTGGCTAGTAGCTCTTCTTTCTGGGTAGGATCTAGATATACGCTCCGACCTCGCCAATCCTGCTGAATTGTATCCATAAGAGCGTAGGCCTCATTCGACAGTATATCTGAATTGGTCATGCCTAATACTAACACCCTCCCGTGGACGCGCTAGAATCGCGGAGGACAACGTGCGTTCCCTCGGCGTTACTGTACCTATGCGGCGCGCATCTCCTCCAGCCAGCCGCGATAGCGCACGATCATCCCGGTGAGGGGATGGCCGATCTGGACGTCGAAACCGAAGCGGCCATCTTGCTCGAACTCGTAGGCGTCGCCGCGCGGGGCCAAGCCCATCGGCATGGACAGGCCCAGCAGGCTCCACCGCCGCACGACCAGGCTTAGCCGTCCATCCCGGACCACCAGCGCCAGGCCCACCGTGACCGCGCCGAACCGTTCCGTCAGCAGCCCTTGCCACCGCCCCTTGCCCTCGGCCTGCCGGCTCTTGAATCGGCGGCCGTCGAAGTCGCGGCGCCAGTATTCGGCGTGGTTGTCGTCGAGGAAGGCGACATGGACGGGCACGTCGCCTCCCGCCTTGGGAAGGCCGAACAAGGCCGCCGCCAGGGCCGCCAATGGGCCGCGACCCCGGTCGACGTCGGCGCGGCCGATCATCTGCTTGACCCCGCTGAGGTCGTGCAGGGCGCGCACCGCCGGCGGCAAGGCCTCCCAGGCGTCGCCCAGCACCCGCCGGTAGAGGGGCTGGGCGTCCTCGGCCGCGCCGCGATGGCGCCGGCCAACGGCGATGGCGCGCCCCGCGAACAGGGGCTCGAAGTCGGCCAGTTCCAGCTCGGCGACGCAGGGCCGCGCCCCCGGCGCCGGGGGACGGCCGTCGAGGCGTCGGCGAACGATCGCCGCCGCCGCCATGGCCGGGACCAGGGGGCCGTCGTCGCCCTCGGCCAGCAGGTGCCAGGACCGCTCCACCGGCCGGTTGCGCAGATAGCCGGTCAGGCGGACGAACATGCCGCCCCGGTGTTCGCCCCACCGGAAGGTGCGGGTCGCCCAGTGGAACAGGGGGGCCAGGGGGCTCAGGCTCGGCAGCAGCCTCAGCCGCACCAGCCAGGCCAGGGCGCTGAGCGCCCGGTGCAGGATCTCCGGCCGCGGCCCCGCGCCCATCCATACCGTCCTCACCTGCGGCCAGGCGACGGGCAGCAGGGTGAGGTCGGGGACCTCCACGAGGGAGAAGCGGCTGTTGGCCAGCGGCAGCGCGCCTGGCGGGGCGATGGTGTAGCGGATGCTGTCGATGAGGCCATAAGCCGTGCGGTGGCGGCCGCTGACCCGCAGGCGCACCGGCTTGCCGGCATAGCCGGCGATAGCCCGGACCACGCTGGGGCCCACCCCCGCATGGGGCGACGGGGCGACACCGCCCACTACCGTGTGGATCCAGTCCAGCCCCTGAGCCAGATCGCGCACCACCGCCGCGCTCAGTGCTGGGAAGGTCGAGGCGCCGCTGAGGGCGAAGCGTCCCCTCGCCTTGGCGTCCGAGTCCAGGCCGACGCAGCCGGCCACGAAGGCCGCGCCGTCCGCCAGATCCAGGTAGTCGGCGTCGGCCGCCAGGGCGGCGGCCGCGACCCGGTAGGGGTCGGCGCCATAGGCCTGGAACGGGCCGCTGGCGTCGATGACCACGTCCGGAGCCAAGGACCTGAAGGGGCCGTCGAGGTCGCCGGTGCGGTCGATGGCCGCCGCGATGCGACCGGCGCCCGCCGGCAGGGCGGCGCAGAAGGCCTCGGCCCGTTCACGCGAGCGCCCGGCGATGATCAGCGTCACGCGGGGGTCATCGGCGAGCAGGCGGGCGAGCCGGCGGCCGAAGGCGCCGTAGCCGCCCAGGATCAGCACCTTGGTGGGGATTGGGTTCATGCCTAGAGGATCACCAGGGACTCGCCGCTCTCATGCAGGGGCTCGCAGCCGTCGGCGGTGATGAGCACCAGGTCCTCGAAATGGGCCGTGCCGCCCAGATCCGCCTCCAGCACCGGCAGGTCGACGCTGAGCACCATGCCTTCCTGCAGGACGATGTCGTCCTTGGCGTAGTAGGGCCGGTCCGCGCGGCCCGGCTCATCGGTGTGCATCAGGCCGACACTGTGCGGATTGACGCCGATGGCGGCGTCGACGCCGGCGCGGGCCACCGCGGCCTGGCCGATGCGGAGGATGTCGCTGTAGCGGAGGCCCGGCTTCAGGGCCTCCCGGATCGCCTCCCATGCCGCCTGGGTTCCCCTCAGCGCCTCCGCCATTCGCCGCGAGGGCTCGCCGAGCACGGCCGTGCGGCCATAGTCGCCGTGGTAGTGGCCCTGGTGGCTGACGGCGTCGATGAGGAAGGCGCGCCCCTCGGCGACAGAGCCGTCCAGTTCCGGGCCGGCGCCGTCAATCAGCAGGAACTCGCCGATATTGCCGCGCCGGGCGGCCTCGGCGTGGAACTGGCCGCGGATGTCGGCATAGGTGGCGCCGCCCCGGGCGAAGGCCAGCACGGCTCGGGCGGCCTCGGCGTTGGCGCCGGACGCCCGGCGCATCAGGGCGATCTCGGCCGGCGACTTGACCATGCGGATCTCGCGCAGGACCCGGTCGACCGGCTCTAGGGTCACGGGCAGGTCCGCCGGCTCCAGCATCTGCGCGATCAGGGGATGGTCGACGCCCACCCGCCCCGCGCCAAGCCCCAGCGCCCGAGCCGCCTGGGCGAGGGCCTTGGCGGGCGAGGCCGATGGGGCCAGCCCGCCTAGGGCGGCCATGGTCAGGCGCCGTCGCCGCCGCTCCACGGCGTCGGGATCGCCGCCCTCCCGGGTGGCGAAGAAGGCCGGCCGGGTGGGGACCGGGGCGTCGCCGCTCGGCTCGGCGTGATAGAGGAAGGTCTGGATGTCCGACGCCTCAGCGGCCCAGGCGCCGAAGCGCAGATAGTGGAAGAACTGCGACAGGACCACGCCCACCTCGCGGCTGTCCCGGCTGACCAGGGCGATCATCGAGCCGGTCATGCCCATCTGGCTCAGCTGAGGCCAGAAGCCGGTGGCGTGGTAGATGTTCAGGGGGTCGGCCAGGATCAGGCCGGACAGGCCATGACGGGTCAGCACCTCGTGCGCCCGATCGAGGTTCATCAAGGGCCCGGCCGACATCGCTCCAAGATCACTCACCAGCACGTCCTATCCGCTTGTTCCGACTACCGGCTACGGACAGACTGACAGCTTGCCACCCGCCTCGCCCCCACTGTTCCCTTTGCGGCGTCGTACAGCCGATCATCGTACGGGGCCCTTGGGAAGATTGCGGGCCTGACATCAAACGCCAGACGGCTGTGGTATCGGGGGATACGGACATGACGCAACAGCGATCAGAATTGGCGCGGCATTGGCCGGTGGTGCTCGGCGCCGCCATCGGGCTCGGCTGTGGCTCGACGCAGATGCAGTATGTCAGCTCCCTGTTCGTCAAGAGTCTCCAAGGCGAGTTCGGCTGGACCCGCGGCCAGATCGCCGCCGGCCAGGGCGCGATGCTGCTGGCCATCATCGTCGCCCCGGTGACCGGCTGGCTGATCGACCGCTACGGGCCGCGGATCGTGGCCATGCTGGCCGCCGCCTTCCTGGGCCTGCATTTCGTCGGCCTGGCGCTGCAGCCCGGAACCCTGCCAGTCTATTACGGCCTGATGGTGATGGGCGTGGTGCTGGGCGGCGCCACCGGCCCCATCGCCTATACCCGCGCCGTGGTCAGTTGGTTCGAGAAGTCCCGCGGCATCGCCCTGGCCCTGACTCTCATCGGCACCTCGGTGGTCGCCTTCGGCCTGGCCCCGGCCCTCTCCTGGCTGATCGCCGGCTATGGACTACGTGCGGGCTATTGGGGCATGGCCGCGTTGGCCTTCACCGCGATCCCGGTGACCTATTTCCTGGTCCATGAGCGCGGCCGCGCCAGCCGCAGCCGCCCCGCCGAGGCCGTCGCCGCCCGCTCGGGCAAGACCCTGGGCCAGGCGGCCCGGGGCTATCGGCTCTATCTCCTCACCCTGGTGCTGTTCATCGCCACCACCGCCCTGGTCGCGGTGGTCAGCCAACTGGCGCCCATCCTCACCGACCGCGGTCTCAGCGTGCAGACCTCGGGCCTGATGATCTCGGTCCTGGCGGTGGCGACCATCGTCGGGCGGCTGTCGGTGGGCTACGCCTTCGACCGCATGTGGGCGCCCCTGCCGGCGATGCTGTCGCTGCTGGCGGCCACCGCCGGCTGCCTGCTGCTGCTGGCCAGCCCGGGGCTGTGGGCGGTCTACCTGGCCGTGGCGCTGGTCGGCTTCGCCCAGGGCGCCGAGGTGGACATCACCGGCTACTTCATCTCGAAATATTTCGGCCTCGGTTCCTATTCGATGCTGTTCGCCGTGATCGGCATGGCCTTCGCCTTTGGGGCGGTGGCGGGCGGGGTGGCCGCCGGTCAGCTCTACGACGCCTTCAAGAACTACGATGTGGTGCTGATCGGCGCGGCGGTGGGATTCGCCGTCTCCGGCCTGCTGGTGCTACTGATGGGTCGCTACCCCGACCAGCCGGCGCCCATCGTCGAGACCGGCGCCGTCGCCGTAGCGGCGGAATAGCCGGCCATGCGCGAGACCTCAGCCCCATGGACCCCATCGATGACCCTGCCTCGCCTTGCTGTCGCCCTGGCCCTCGGCGCCGCTCTAGCGGGGGGGGCAGCGATGGCTGCTGAACCCAGCGCCGCAGAACAGGCCGTCTATATGGAGCGGTTCGAGAACCGCATCCTCGGCAAGGGCGTGACCAAGCCCTACGACCCGGTGGAGGCGATCCCCGGCGCCGCGTCCTACCAGCCCCTGCCCGCCGCGGCCCCCGCCGACCGCTCGGTCGCCGTCGAGGCCCTCGACAAGGCCCGCGACTACGCCCGGGCCAACCGGTCCAGCGCCTTCATCGTCTATCGCGACGGGGCCATCCAGACGGCCGACTACTTCGGCGACACCACCGCGGCCAAGCCGCTGGTGTCCTTCTCCCTGGCCAAGCCGATGACGGCCGTGGCGGTGGGCCGGGCCATCCAGCTGGGCTTCATCAAGTCCCTCGACGCGCCGATGACGACGTTCATCCCCGAGTGGAAGGGCACGCCCAAGGCGGCCATGACCCTGCGCATGGTCCTGGAGATGCGCTCGGGCTTCAAGAAGCAGGAGTTCGCGGGGCCGGAAGTGACGGACCCGAAGAACATCCTCAATATCGCCTACATGGGCACGCGGGTGCAGGACACCCTGATCCATGACTATCCGCTCACCCACAAGCCGGGCGAGCGCTACGACTATTCCAACGCCAATGGCGAGCTGATCTCCATCGTCATCGAGCGCGCCACCAAGCAGCGCTACGCCGCCTTCATCTCCAAGCAGGTTATCCAGCCCCTCGGCGCCGCCGGCGGCGACGTCTGGGTGGACCGGGTCGGCGGGCTGGCCCATTCGGGCTGCTGCATGATGCTGCCGGCCGAGAGCTGGCTGCGGCTGGGCGTGCTGATGCTCAACGACGGGGTGTGGAACGGCAAGCGCCTGCTGCCCGCCGGCTATGTGGCCGAGCTCAAGCGCGGCTCCGCCCAGAACCCCTACTATGGCGCGGGGGTCTATCCGTCCGGGACCTATATCGAGCGCCGCGGCGCGGCCAATCCCGACACCGGCGCCCCTGGCGTGCTGCACGGCGAGCCCTATGCCGCCGAGGACCTGTTCCTGTTCGACGGCAACGCCAACCAGGTGGTCTATATCGTCCCCTCGGCCAAGCTGGTGGTCCTGCGCATGGGATCGTCGCCCCCCAAGACCCCGGAGTGGGACAACGCCGTCCTGCCCAACATCCTTTTGCGCGGCCTCAAGCTGAAGCCCGGCGAGACCCTCGCCAAGCCGCAGTCGCGCTCGCAAGATCAAGCCATCGACAAGCCCAAGGCGACCCCATGATCGAAGTCTTCACCAGCAACACCGCCAACGGCCAGAAGGTGCACCTCGCCCTTGAGGAATGCGCGCTCGACTACAAGCTGCACGACGTGAACATGGGGGCCGGCGAGCACCAGACCCCGGAATTCCTGGCCCGCAACCCCGCCGGCAAGATCCCCGTCATGGTGGACAGCGACGGGCCGGGCGGCAAGACGGTCACCCTCGCGCAATCCATGGCCATCTGCCTGTATCTGTTCGAGAAGACCGGCCGGCTGATCCCCGCCGACCCCGTCGAGCGGGCGCGCATGTACCAGTTCATGGCCTTGATCTCGGCCGATATCAGCGCCGCCTTCTCGGGCCTCTACTGGTTCAAGAACGTCGAGGTCAACGATCAGGCCATCGCCTATTACAGCCGCCAGGCCCACCGCGGCCTCAAGGCCCTCGACGCCCAGCTGGCCGATCACGAATACCTGGCCGGCGCCAACTATTCGGCCGCCGACGTCCTGGCCTATCCGGTGGCCGCCACCTCGATCAAGAACCTGATCCCCAACCTCGACGACTACCCCAACCTTAAGCGCTGGGCGGCGACGGTCGGCGCCCGCCCGGCCGTCCAACGCGGCATGGCCGCCGGCGCCTGACCACCCCTTTCAGAGGAGACCCGACATGCAAGTTCCCCAACTCGCCCAACGCGGCCGCGCCCTGATCAACTTCCAGGCCGGCCAGTCCAAGGCCACCGGCGCCCTGCACCGCGCCATGGAGGCCGAGATGGCCGCCCTCGGCATCAACAACGACACCCTGCCCGACGACTACGACGAGCAGCTCAAGGTGGTGGACGACGCCCTGGCGGACTCCAAGGTCATGAAGGTGCGCCAGCTGTTCGGCGAATGGGCCGCCAAGGCCCACGGCCAGGCCTGCGACGAGGCCTTCGAGGAAGTGCGCGGCGAGCTGGAGCCGATGCTGCGTGGCCTCGACGAGGGCCCCGCCACCCTGGAGGCCGACCCCGACTTCAAGCCCCCGTCCTACTGGTCGAAGGTGTGGTTCCACCGCACCCATGGCGGCTGGGACAACCATGAGTTCACCGGCTATGTGCACGGCGAGCTGGTCCACAAGATGCTGGTGGCCCGCGGCGGCTATCCCGGCGACATCTTCGCCCAGCGCCGCCAGATCGCCTCGCAGGCTTACCGCAAGCACTACGACCGCATCCTCGACATGGGCGCCTCGTCCGGCCACTACACCGTCGCCCTGCAGGAGACCTTCCCGGACGCCGAGATCTGGGGCGTCGACATCTCGCGCCGGATGCTCGAGCACGCCCGCCGGGTGGCCAACGAGAACGGCTGGGCCTGGAAGCTGTTCGTCCGCGAGGCGGAGAACACCGGCTTCGAGTCCGAGAGCTTCGACCTTGTCACCTC
This sequence comes from Caulobacteraceae bacterium, assembly GCA_965279095.1. Classification (GTDB taxonomy): domain Bacteria; phylum Pseudomonadota; class Alphaproteobacteria; order Caulobacterales; family Caulobacteraceae; genus CBDIHH01. The sequence continues at coordinate 847,212 of CBDIHH010000006.1, read as the reverse complement.
GTACATCCTGCTGCACGAGATCCCCAACCGCATCATCCGCGCCTGCTTCGAAGAGGCGTTCCGCCTGCTGAAGCCGGGCGGCGACTTCGTGATGGGCGACGTGCAGCGCTACGAGAACATCTCCAAGCTTGAGCAATGGCGCTTCGAATATCTCGCGCGCCATGGGGGCGAGCCCTACTGGCGCTCGGCCTCGACCACCGACGTGGTCGCCCTGTGCAAGGAGATCGGCTTCGTCGACGTCGAGGGCTATGGCCTGGAGCCCTACAACCACCCCTACGTCATCCGCGCCCGCAAGCCCGCCTGAGCCCCGCCATGACCCTGCACGCGCCTGCCAAGCCCGAACGGCCGATCACCGAGCCGGTCGGCCGCCGCATCCTCACCGAGGACCAGATCGACGACCTCGGCGAAGCCCTGCTGACCCTGACCCGGGAGGTCTATGTCCTCACCGACCGCCTGCGCGTGCTGGAGCAGGTGCTCGACGACAAGGGGCTAGACGTGCACCAGGCTGTCGAGCGCTACGCGGTGACGCCGGACCTTCAAGCCGACCTCGACGCCAAGCGGGACAACCTGCTGAACGCCGTGATGAAATCCCTTAGGGCCGTGGACTAGGAGCGCGAATGATTATCGATCGGAGAGGTCTGTTGACCGCCGGCGCCGGCGTCATCGCCGCCCCCACCCTGGCCCAGGCCGCCACGCCGGCGGCCGCCGCCATGTCCCGCGGCTGGGACGGCATGGACGTGCCCATGAAGCGCCAGGACGGCTCGCCCATGGTGGTGCGCATCGTCTTCCCCACGGCCCCCAAGGGCCCCGCCCCGCTGATCGCCTTCTCCCACGGCGCCCTCAGCAACGGCGGCTCCTACGACGCGGTGATCGGCCCCTGGGCCGAGCGCGGCTATGTGGTCGCCGCCCCCACCCACCAGGACTCCGAGACCCTGCCCAAGTCGGGCCTCACCCCCGCCCAGCAGAATTCGGCCCGGGTGTGGGAGATCCAGTCGATGCTCGACAGCGCGGGGGAGATCGCCGACCTGCTCAAGCCCCGTGGCGTGTCCCTCGACCCCGAGCTGCGGGCGGTGGCCGGCCACTCCTACGGCGGCATGATCTCGGCCATCTTCGGCGGCGCGGTCTGGACCGGCGCCGACGGCGCGCTGCAGGCCAAGCCCAACAGACTGAAGGCCATCGTCGCCCTGTCGCCCCCCGGCCGGATGCTGCCCTCCATCGATGGCACCCAGTTCAAGAGCCTCGACGGCCCCATCCTGGTCACCTCCGGCACCAAGGATATCCCGCTGATGCCCGGCGCGGCCTGGGCCGACCACCTGATCCCGTATGAAACGTCCAAGGCCGCGCCCGCCTACGCCCTGGTGGGCGAGGACGTCGACCACTACCTCGGCGGCCTGATCTGCCGGTTCAACCTGCCCGGGCCGCCGCAATGGGAAGGGCTGGCCGACATCAACACCGTGTCGGCCCTGTTCCTCGACGCCATGGTGCGGGGCGACGCCGGCGCTCGCGCGAAGCTCGACGCTATGGTCGGCAGCCGCAAGGGCCTGGTCCGCAGCGAACTTCGCCACCGCGCCTGAGCCTGGAGCCAAGCATGTTCAAACGCCTGATCCTCGTCCTGGCGGCGACCCTGTCCCCTGCGGTCGCCCTGGCCCAGGGGCCGGCGCTTAACATGGGCAACCGCCCGCTCTATGCGGCCTCGGTCCATCCGGCCGCCCCCGACTATGCCAAGCCTGAGGCCTGGGCGGCCTTGCCGGGCCGCAAGGACGCAGCCGATATGGTCCCTCCCGGGGCCCGCACTGGCGACCGCCAGGCAACGGCGGGAGTCGATGTCTTCTACATCTACCCCACCACGGACACGAGCAACGCCTACTGGAACTCGGCCGCTGACGACCCCAAGGTCAACGCCTGGACCGACATGAGCGTCGTCTCGCGCCAGGGCGCGGCGTTCAACGCGGCGGGACGGGTCTATGCCCCGCGCTATCGCCAGGGCGCCAGCGGCGCGTCCAACTACAAGGACCCCAGCGCCCGCGCGGCCTTCGCCCTGGCCTACAGCGACGTGCGGCGGGCGTTCGACTACTACCTGGCCCACTACAACAAGGGCCGTCCCTTCATCCTCGTGGGCCACAGCCAGGGGGGCTTCCACCTCAATCGCCTGCTCGAGGAGATGGTCGACGGCAAGCCCCTGCAGAACCGGCTTGTGGCCGCCTACAGCCTCGGCGTGGCCCAGCCCGAGGGGACGGTGGCGGTGCGCTACAAGACGCTCAAGGTCTGCGCCAAGCCTGACCAGACCCGCTGCCTGGTCAGCTGGAACGCCTATCTCGGGGACAGCGACACCACCGGCTACAAGACCAGTTCCCTGGACTACGCGGTCCACGCCTTCGGCCCTGTGGCCGACAAGCGCATGGTCTGCGTCAATCCCCTGACCTTCGACCTCGACAAGCCCAAGGCGCCGGCCAGCGCCAATCTCGGCGCCCTGGCGACCGAACCGTCGCCCGGCCCCCTGGCCCCCCTGGTCCCCGGCGCCACCGGGGCGGAGTGCGTCGATGGGGTGGTGATGGTCGATCCGGGGGCGGCCGTGACCCTGAAGGTCAAGGCGCTGCCCGGCGGCAGCATGCACTACCACGACGTCTCGCTGTTCTATGAGAACGTGCGCGAGAACGCCGAGCTGCGCGCCAAGGCCTATCTCCGGCGGCGGTAGAGCGGGTCGGGTCGGTCCTGATTTGCCCTCCCCTGACCGTCTTCCCGGCGAACGCCGGGATCCAGATCCTATGGCGCCGCCGCGCAGCCCTATGATCTGGGCCCCGGCTTTCGCCGGGGACGCGGGATTTTTTGAACACCCAAATGACGCTTAACCCACCCTGGTCCCAAGGCCGGTCGCCTCCGCCAGGGCGGCGAAATCCTCAGGCGGCTCAGCCTCGATGTTGGTGACCCCGCCCCCGGGATTGGGAAACGACAGGGCCGCCGCGTGCAGCATCAGCCGGGGCACGGGCTCGCCCCCCAGCACCAGGGCGCCGCCGTAGCGGGCGTCCCCGGCGATCGGTCGTCCGATGCTGGCCAGGTGAACGCGCAGCTGGTGCATCCGGCCGGTTTCCGGACGCAGCTCCAGCAGGGCGGCCTCCTCCCCCGACTCCAAGGTGCGATAGCGGCTGAGCGCCGCCTCCGCGTCCGGGTGGTCCGCCTCGCAGATCCGCATATAGGCCTCGCGCCCTTCCTCGACCCGTCGCAAGGGCGCCTCGATGGCCCCGGTGCGGGGCACAGGGGCGCCGGCGACGATGGCGCGGTAGGTCTTCCTGAAGCGGCGGCCCATCATCGCCTTGCCCAGGGCCGCCGCCGCCGGCTTGGTCTTTGCGGTCAGGATCACGCCCGAGGTGTCGCGGTCCAGCCGGTGGATCAGGCGCGGCCGGGCGCCGCCGTTCCTGGCGAAGGCCCACAGCAGTTCGTCCAGGGTATGGACCTGCCCCCGCCCGCCCTGGCTCGACAGGCCCGACGGCTTGTTGAGCGCCAGGATCGCATCGTCCTCGAAGATCACCATCGACCGCACCCAGGCGATCTCGTCGTCGCTCAGGGAGACCGCCGGAACGATGGCCTTGGGCAGCTGGTAGCGGCGGTAAGGGGGCTTGCTCATTAGCCCTCCCCCTCGATGGGGGAGGGTTGGGTGGGGGTGCGGCCAAGCAGGCTACGGATGAGCACGCGAGGCGGCGCCGCCTCGAACGCCATCCTTGTTAAGCACAGCACACGCACCCTCATCCCTGCCCTTCTCCCATCGAGGGAGAAGGGTTCTTCTTTAGGCCCTTCTTGGCCCGCAGCTCGGCCCAGCGGTCGAGGCGCTCCTTGACCCGCGCCTCGGCGCCCTGGCCGCGCGGGGCATAGAAGGCCCGGCGCTCCATGCCGTCAGGGAAGTAGTTCTGGCCGGAGAACCCCTCCTCCTGGTCGTGGTCGTAGGCATAGCCCTTGCCGTAGCCGAGGTCCTTCATCAGCCGGGTCGGGGCGTTGAGGATATGGGCCGGCGGGGCCAGGGAGCCGGTCTCCTTGGCCGCGCGCTGGGCGGCCTTCCAGGCGACGTAGACGGCGTTGGACTTGGGCGCCGAGGCCAGGTGGACGCAGGCCTGGGCCAGGGCCAGCTCGCCCTCGGGCGATCCCAGGAAGTCATAGGTGTCCTTGGCGGCGATCGCCACCAGCAGGGCCGTGGGGTCGGCCGCGCCGATGTCCTCGGCCGCCGCGCGCACCAGCCGCCGGGCCACGAACAGAGGGTCCTCGCCCCCATCCAGCATCCGCGCCAGCCAGTACAGGGCCGCGTCAGGGTCCGACCCACGGATGGATTTGTGCAGGGCCGAGATCAGGTTGTAGTGGCCCTCGCGGTCCTTGTCGTAGGCCGGGCTGCGCTTCTGCAGCAGGGCGCCCAGTTCCGCCGTCGACAGGGGATGGGCGACGCCGATGTTCAGCAGGGTCTCGGCCATGGACAGCAGGTAGCGGCCGTCGCCGTCGGCCAGGGCGATGAGGGCCTGGCGCGCCTCGGGCAGGAGCGGCATGGGCCGGTCCTCGCTGGCCTCGGCCCGCGTCAGCAGCTGTTCCAGGGCGTCCTCGTCCAGGCGACGCAGCACATAGACCTGGCAGCGCGACAGCAGGGCGCCGTTGAGCTCGAACGAGGGGTTCTCCGTCGTCGCCCCCACCAGGGTGACGATCCCCTCCTCGACGAAGGGCAGGAAGCCGTCCTGCTGGGCGCGGTTGAAGCGGTGGATCTCGTCGACGAACAGCAGGGTGGACTGGCCGGCGGCGCGGCGCATGCGCGCCTGCTCGAAGGCCTTCTTGAGATCGGCGACGCCGGTGAACACCGCCGACAGCTGCTGGAACTCATAGCCGGCCTCGGCGGCCAGCAGGCGGGCGATGGTGGTCTTGCCGGTGCCCGGCGGGCCCCAGAGGATCATCGACGACAGCCGCCGCGCCTCGGCCATGCGCCGGATCGGGCCGTCGGGTCCGAGCAGATGATCCTGCCCAACCACCTCGTCCAGCTTCTGCGGCCGCAGGCGGTCCGCCAGGGGGCGCGGGGCTTGCGGCTTCATCCCCGCGGCTTCGAACAGGTCGGTCATGGGGCAGGATAGCGCATTGGCGTCATAATGCTCCACCGGGAAACGGGGGCGCTGTCCCGGCCCCGCGAAGAGCGGGGGAGGATTAGCGCCTTATGCTCCCCCGTTCTTCACGGGGGAGCTGGCGCAGAGCGCCTGAGGGGGCGAACCGTCGCGCGCCGTTTGCCCCCTCCGACCCCCCGCTCTGCGGCGGGGGCCCACCTCCCCCGCAAAGAACGGGGGAGGATCAGAGCCTTATGCTCCCCCGTTCTACACGGGGGAGCTGGCGCGAAGCGCCTGAGGGGGCGAACCGTCGCGCCGCCGCTCGCCCCCTCCGAGCCCCCGCTCTGCGGCGGGGGCCCACCTCCCCCGCAAAGAGCGGGGGAGGATCAGAGCCTTATGCTCCCCCGTTCTTCACGAGGGAGCTGGCGCGGAGCGCCTGAGGGGGCGAACCGTCTCGCCGCCGCTCGCCCCCCTCCGAGCCCCCGCTCTGCGGCGGGGGCCCACCTCCCCCGCGAAGAGCGGGGGAGGATCAGCGCCTTATGCTCCCCCGTTCTTCACGGGGGAGCTGGCGCGGAGCGCCTGAGGGGGCGAACCGCCGCGCCGCCGCCCGCCCCCTCCGAGCCCCCGCTCTACGGCGGGGGCCCACCTCCCCCGCCAAAAAGCGGGGGAGGATCAGGGGAGCTGGCGCGGAGCGCCTGAGGGCCAACCGCCCCGCCGCCCTTCGGCTGCGCAGCAGAGGACTACAGCTGGAACTGGGCGGCGACCCGCTGGCCGCCGCGCTCGATGACCACCTCCCACTGGCGGCCGCCGGCGGCCAGGGCGGCCTGCAGGTCGCGTACGGTGGCGACGTTGCGGCCGTTGATCTGCCGCAGGATGTCGCCGGGCCGCAGCCCCGCCCGCGCCGCCAGCCGGCTGCCGTCGATGGCGGTGATCAGGGCGCCGCTGGAAAAGGGGTCGAGCCCCAGCTCCACCGCGGCCGCCGGCGACAGGTTGATCACCGTCGCCCCGTCCAGGGGATGGCGGCCGGTGAGCACCCGCTCGTCGCGCGCCGGCTGGGCCAGGGCCGCCTCGAGCCGCACCGGCACCGTCCGGGTCCCCGCCCCCTGCCTCAGGGCCAGGCGCACCGTGTCGCCTGGGCGATGGGTGCCGATCCGGTAGTTGAGGGCGGTGTCGTCATTGACGGGCTGGCCGTCCACCGACAGCACCACATCGCCCTCCTTTAGGCCGGCCCGGGCCGCCGAGGAGCCGGGATAGACCCCCGCCACCAGCACCCCCTGGGGGATCTCCTGGCCGATGCTGCGGGCGATCTCGCCGGTGACGGCCTGCCCGCGCACCCCGAGCCAGGGACGGACCACCGACTTGCCGCCGCCGAAGGCGGTCTCGACCACCTGTTTGACCACGGCGCCGGGCACGGCGAAGCCCACCCCGCTGGAGGAGCCGGAGCGTGACAGGATGAAGCTGTTCACCCCGATCAGATCGCCGTCCATGTCCACCAGGGCGCCCCCGGAATTACCCGGGTTGATGGCCGCGTCGGTCTGGATGTAGGAGGCCGCGTCGCCGGAGCCGACCTCGGTGCGGTTCAGGGCCGAGATGATGCCGTTGGTCACCGTCTGGCCGACGCCGAAGGGGTCGCCGATGGCCAGGACCAGGTCGCCGACCTGGAGATCCTCGCCGGTGTCGATGGGCAGCACCGGCAGGCCGGTGGCGTCGATCTTCAGCACCGCCAGGTCGGTGCGCGGATCGGCCAGCAGCAGCCGCGCGGGAAACTCCCGGCGGTCGGCCAGGGAGACGGTGATCTCCTGCCCGCCCTCGACCACATGGTTGTTGGTGACGATCACGCCATCGGAGCGGACGATCACCCCCGAACCGAGGGAGCCTTCAACGCGCTCGCGGGGCATCCCGCCGCCGAACATCTGCCAGAAGGGGTCGACCTGCTGGCGCACCACCCGCTTGGACGAGATGTTCACCACCGCCGGGGCGGTGCGCTTCACCACTGGCCCGAACGACATCTTCATGGCCCCGGCGTCGGTGGGCGCGCGGCGCGTCGCCTCGGGCATGGCGGGGGTCTGGGCGACGCTGCGGGCGCCTGGATCGGAACAGGCGGCCAGGAGCGTGAGCAAGGGTACACACAGGCGGATCAGGCGCATAGGGAAGGACCATCGGTTGGCATGAGGCATCCACATGCCTCGCTTTTAGGGCGCCATCCGGGCGCCGTCGCCCTTCGCCGCGTGCGATCGGGCCAGAATCGCGGCTTGGCCGTAGGAACCCAGCCCCATCGGGCGCGCTCTCCCGGCGCCTGGCCAGGACGGCCGACGGCCAAACAGGGTGGAGACGGAACATGCACAGATCAATGGTTGCCCCGCTGGGGGCGGCGATGCTCCTGGCCGCGCTCGGAGCCTGCTCCAAGCCGGCGAGTGAGACAGCGAACCAGACTGCCGACGCCACCGCCAACGCGGCTTCGAACACCGCCGACGCCGCCTCCGGCGCCGCAGCCCCGGGCGGCGCGGTGTCGGCCCCGCCGTCGCCCCAGAACGACGCCGTCAACACCGACGCCAACACCCAGGACGCCGGCCTGACCCCGGGCTCCAACTCCTTCACCGAGGGCCAGGCCAAGGGTCACATCGAGAACGCCGGCTACACGGACGTGAGCGGCCTGACCAAGACCCCCGAGGGCCTGTGGACCGGCAAAGCCATGAAGGACGGCAAGTCGATGGACGTGTCGCTCGATTTCAAGGGCGTCGTCTCGGCCAAATAGGCCTGCGCCCGCCACCGCCAACCCCCACCAGAGGACGAGACCCATGGAACCTGTCATTTCCCGGCTGTTCGACAGCCATACCGAAGCCCTGGACGCCATCCGCGATCTGAAACAGGCGGGCATCGACGATGACCGCATCAGCCTGATCGCCAACAATGCCGACGATTGGCACAAGGGCGACCACGACCACGGTGATCATGACGACAACGAGGCCGGCGAGGGCGCAGCCAAGGGCGCCACCACCGGAGGCCTGATCGGCGGCGGCGCCGGCCTTCTCGCCGGTCTGGGCATGCTCGCCATCCCTGGCCTGGGACCGGTTGTGGCGGCCGGTTGGCTCGTATCCACGGCGGCGGGCGCCGTCGCCGGGGCCATCGCCGGCGGCGCGACCGGCGGCGTGCTGGGCGCGTTGAAGGACGCGGGCCACAGCGACGAGGACGCCCATGTCTATGCCGAAGGGGTCCGCCGCGGCGGCTCCCTGGTCAGCGTCCGGCCGCACAGCTCCGACGAAGCCCGGCGCGCCGAGCAGATCCTCAACGAACAGGGCGGCGTCGACGCCGCCCGCCGTGGGGCCGGCTACCGCGAAGCCGGGTGGGACCGCTTCGACGAGGCCGCCAGCCCCTACGACCGCGACCAGATCGCGGCGCAGCGCAGCCGCTACCGCGAGGAACGGTCGTTCATGCGCACCGAGGCGCGTGATCCGACTCTCGACAGTGATCTGCGTCGCGAGCTGGGCGTTGATCCTCTGCGGGACACCGACCGCCGCTAGGCCTGAGCCTTCGGTGCGGGGGGAGGCGTCCGCCGGGCGCCTCCCCTTTGCACGTCTGGATTAGGGCTCGGGCGCCCAGCCCTCGATCTTCAGGCCCGACGCCTGTTCGGCCTCCTCGCGGGAGACGAACCGGGTGGTCGAACCGAATGTCCAGCGATGCCCCTCTGGATCCACGGCGGTATAGATGCGGTCGCCGTAGAACTGCTCCTGGGGCTCACGCTCGATGACCGCCCCGGCCGCGCGGGCGCGCTGGCAATGGGCGTCGAGCCCCCCTTGCAGGTGGACGTGGATCGACTGGGTGTTGCCGCCGACCATCCGCGGCGTCTTGGTGGCGTCGCTCCACACCCCGCCGATCATGACGAGGCCCTCCCCGAAGCTCATCTCCCAGTGTCCGTGGGCGACCTGCTCCCCGGTGATGGCCATGGTCTGCTTGAAGCCGAACGCCCGCGCCAGCCAGGCGACGGCCGCTGGGGGGTCCTGGTAGGTCAATGAAGAGATGAAGACCGGGCGCTTCCAGGGATCGTCCATCGCTGCTGCTCCGCCTGACGGTCCCGCGATCGTGCCTCGGTCCAGTCCGGCGGGCTAGAGCCCAGCGGGCCCGCGTCCACGAGAAAAGCCCCGCGGCGCGCCGCGGGGCTTTCCAGATCGGCGGTGCGCCGCCCGTGTCTAGTCTTCGGCCTGCACGTGGACCGGACCGGAGTCCTTGCCCTTTTCCGACGGATCGCGATCGACGAACTCGATCACGGCCATCGGCGCGTTGTCGCCGTAGCGGAAGCCGGCCTTCAGCACGCGGATGTAGCCGCCGCTGCGACCGTCGTAGCGCGGCCCGAGGGTGGCGAACAGCTTGCCCACCTGGTCGACGTCACGCACGCGGCTGATGGCCAGGCGGCGGGCGTGAAGATCGCCCTTCTTGGCCAGGGTCACCAGCTTCTCGACGAAGGGCCGAAGCTCCTTGGCCTTGGGCAGGGTGGTGACGATCTGCTCGTGCTTGATCAGGCTCGCCGCCATGTTCGCGAACATGGCGGTGCGGTGGCTGGACGTGCGGCCCAGTTTGCGGCGCGCGTAACCGTGGCGCATAGGTCAGTCTCCTATCCCAACCCGTCATCCCCGCGAAAGCGGGGACCCAGGTGCTTAATTCACGATGCCCTAGTCCAGAAAAACCTGGGTTCCCGCTTTCGCGGGAATGAGCGGAGTTTGTATCCTAGATCTGGTCTTCGAACTTCTTGGCCAGGTCTTCGATGTTTTCCGGCGGCCAGTTGGGCACATCCATGCCCAGGTGCAGGGCCATGCCCGCCAGCACTTCCTTGATCTCGTTCAGGGACTTGCGGCCGAAGTTGGGAGTGCGCAGCATCTCCGCCTCGGTCTTCTGGATCAGGTCGCCGATATAGACGATGTTGTCGTTCTTCAGGCAGTTGGCCGAGCGGACCGACAGCTCCAGCTCGTCGACCTTCTTGAGCAGGCTCGGGTTGAAGGGCAGTTCCGGCTTGGCTTCGCCTTCGACCTTCTTCTTGGGCTCGTCGAAGGTGATGAAGATCTGCAGTTGGTCCTGCAGGATGCGGGCGGCGTAGGCCACCGCGTCCACGGGGGACACGGCGCCGTTGGTCTCCACTTCCAGCACCAGCTTGTCATAGTCGAGGGACTGGCCCTGACGGGTCGGCTCGACGCGGTAGGCGACGCGCTTGACCGGGCTGTAGAGGCTGTCGACCGAGATCAGGCCGATGGGCGCGTCTTCCGGGCGGTTGCGCTCGGCGGGCACATAGCCCTTGCCGTTCTGCACGGTGAACTCCATGCGCACGGAGGCGCCGTCGTCCAGGGTGCAAAGCACGTGATCCTTGTTGAGGATCTCGATGTCGGAAGGCGCCTCGATCTGGCCGGCGGTTACCGGGCCCGGGCCCGTGGCGCGCAGGGTCATGCGCTTGGGGCCTTCGCTGTGCATGCGCACGGCGAGTTGCTTGATGTTCAGCACGATGTCGACGACGTCCTCGCGGACGCCTTCCATCGAGGAGAACTCGTGCACGACGCCATCGATCTGGATGGCGGTCACGGCGGCGCCTTGCAGGGACGAGAGCAGCACCCGGCGCAGGGCGTTGCCGAGGGTCACGCCAAAGCCGCGCTCGAGGGGCTCGGCGACGATGCGGGCCTTGCGGCCGGCGTCGGAGCCGGTCTCGATCATCGGCTTTTCAGGGCGGATAAGTTCGTTCCAGTTTTTTTCGATCACGGTGCAGTCCTAGAACGCGTTTCGCCGGCGCTGAAACCAGCGGCCGGCTAAGGGGAGTAACGATACGGCCGGCTTAGACGCGCCGGCGTTTGGGCGGGCGGCAGCCGTTGTGCGGAATCGGGGTCACGTCACGGATCGTGGTGATGGTGAAGCCCACCGACTGCAGCGCGCGCAGGGCCGATTCGCGGCCGGAGCCCGGACCGGCGACATTGACCTCAAGCGTTTTGACGCCGTGTTCCATGGCCTTGCGGCCCGCATCCTCGGCCGCCATCTGGGCGGCATAGGGCGTGGACTTGCGCGAACCCTTGAAACCCATCGTGCCGGCGGAGGACCACGAGATCGTGTTGCCCTGGGCGTCGGTGATGGTGATCATGGTATTGTTGAACGAGGCGTTCACATGCGCCACGCCCGAGATGATGTTCTTGCGTTCGCGCCTTTTGACGCGCGCCGGTTCCTTGGCCATCGGGGCCCCTTCTTACTTCTTCTTGCCGGCGATCGGCTTGGCCGGACCCTTGCGGGTGCGGGCGTTGGTGTGGGTGCGCTGGCCGCGGACCGGAAGGCCCTTGCGGTGGCGCAGCCCGCGATAGCTGGCCAGGTCCATCAGCCGCTTGATGTTGACGGCCGTCTCGCGGCGAAGGTCGCCCTCGACGGTGTAGTCGCGGTCGATGGCCTCGCGGATCTGCAGCACCTCGGCGTCGGTGAGCTGGTTGACCCGGCGGGCGTCTTCGATGCCCACCTTGCCGACGATCTCCTTCGCCTTGGCCTGTCCGATGCCATGGATATACTGGAGCGCGATGACGACGCGCTTGTTAGTCGGGATGTTTACGCCTGCGATGCGGGCCACGTAGAATCTCCTGGTCGCGCAGATAAACGCGAAAGTAGCCCCGGCCATCCGATCTTGCGGATGCGCCGGCGCGGCTTTCGCGCCCTTTCGCGGAAGCGCACCGTTATAGGGACGATTGCGTTTCCGTCAATGGCGGAGCGCCAATTGGCGCCCCGATTGTGGGCGGGCGTCGAAGGACCCCCTGAACATGGATACCCCTCCCCGCGCCGCGGGGAGCCTTGCTAGTCAGCCAGGGCGCGATCGACGCCCTCGGCCACGGCCTCGATGGAGGCCATGCCGTCCAGCTCCACCAGCTTGCCCTGGTCGCGGTAGAAGGGCAGCAGGGGGGCCGTCTGGCGGTTGTAGGCGTCGAGGCGAACCTTGAAGGCCTCGGGATTGTCGTCGGCGCGGCCCTCCTGGGCGAATCGGGTGGCGATTCGCTCGAGCAGGGCCGAATCGTCGACCTTCAGCCGCACGACCTTGTCGATCCTGGACCCGCGGCGCGCCAGCATGGCGTCGAGAGCCTCGGCCTGGGCCACGGTGCGCGGAAAGCCGTCGAAGATGGCGCCGCCGGCCTTCTCGGTCTGCGGCAGCTTTTCTTCGATGAGGGCGATGACGATGTCGTCCGACACCAGCTCGCCCCGGTCCATGATCCCGGCGACCTTCAGGCCAAGCGCCGAGCCCGAGGCCTTGGCGGCCCGCAGCATGTCGCCGGTCGACAGCTGGACCATGCCCCGCTCCGAGACCAGCCGCTTCGCCTGGGTGCCCTTGCCCGCCGCCGGCGGGCCGAACAGAATCAGGTTCATCGGCCGCGGCCCCCCTTGAGCTTCGACTTCTTGATCAGCCCTTCGTACTGGTGAGCCAGCAGATGGGACTGGATCTGGGCCACCGTGTCCATGGTCACCGTCACCACGATGAGGATCGAGGTGCCGCCGAAGGCGAGCCCCTGCCCGCCCATGGCCGCCACCAGCCACTCGGGCAGCAGGCAGACGATGGCGATATAGGCCGCGCCGATCACCGTCAGGCGGGTCAGCACATAGTCAAGATATTCGGCGGTGCGCTTGCCGGGGCGGATGCCGGGCATGAAGCCCCCGTATTTCCTCAGGTTCTCCGCCGTCTCATCGGGGTTGAAGACGATGGAGGTGTAGAAGAAGCAGAAGAAGATGATCAGGGCCGCGTAGAGCACCATGAACAGGGGTTGGCCGTGCTGGAGCTGGCCAACGACCGAGGGAATCCAGCCGGCCCAGGGCGGCAGGTTGGCCGTGGCCAGGAATCCCATGGCCGTAGCGGGCAGCAGCAGCAGGCTGGAGGCGAAGATCGGCGGGATGACCCCGGCGGTGTTGATCTTCAGCGGCAGGAACGAGGTGTCCCCGCCGAACATGCGGTTGCCCTGCTGGCGCTTGGGATACTGGATCAGCAGGCGGCGCTGCGAGCGCTCGATGAAGACGATGAAGAGGATCACCGCCACCGACATGATGGCGATCACCAGCAGGGAGAAGCTGCTCATCGCCCCCTCGCGGGTCAGGGACAGCATCTGCGCCACCGAGCGCGGCAGGCCGGCGACGATGCCGGCGAAGATGATCAGGCTGATCCCGTTGCCGACGCCCCGGCTGGTGATCTGCTCGCCCAGCCACATCATGAACAGGGTGCCGCCCGTGAGGGTGACGACGGTGGAGATGATGAAAAAGATGCCGGGGTTGGTGACCAGGTTCTGGCTGTTCTGCAGCCCCATGGCGATGGCGAAGGCCTGGAACAGGGCCAGCACCACGGTGAGATACCGGGTGTACTGGTTCATCTGCTTGCGACCGGCCTCGCCGCCTTCCTTGCGCAGCTTCTCCCAGGGCGGATAGACCGTCCCCAGCAGCTGCACGATGATCGAGGCCGAGATGTAGGGCATCACGTTCAGGGCGAAGATGGCCATCCGCTGGACGGCGCCGCCCGAGAACATGTTGAACATCCCGAGGATGCCCTTGGACTGCCCCTCGAACTGACGGGCGAACTCCACCGGATCGATGCCGGGGATCGGGATGTAGGTGCCCAGGCGATAGACCAGGAGCGCCCCCAGGGTGAACCAGATGCGCTTGTGCAGCTCGGTCGCCTTCTGGAAGGCGCCGATATTCATATTGGCGGCTAGCTGCTCTGCGGCCGAAGCCATGGGCGATCCCTCACGACGGATGCGCCCCAGATAGGGCGCCCAGCACTCATTTGACAGATGACGGGCGAGGCCGCGAGGGCCTCGCCGTCAACAGCACGTCAGTCTAGGCCGGGTGGCGGGCTTCGGCCTTGGCCTTGGCGTCGATCTTGGCCTGGGCGCGCTTGCCCACCTTGGCGGGTTCGGCATCGACGATCGCGTCGACCGCGGCCGTCAGCGTGCCGCCGGCGGCCTCGATGGCCTGGCGCGCCGAGGCGCTGGCCGAGTGGACGATGAGTTCGACCTTGGTGGTCAGCTCGCCCTTGCCCAGCAGGCGCACGCCGTCCTTGGCGCGGCGCAGGACGCCCGAGGCGATCAGGGCCGCCGCGTCGATGGGCTTGCTCGCGTCCAGCTTGCCGGCCTCGATGGCCTGGGCCAGGCGCCAGAGGTTGACCTCGGCGTACTGCTTGCGGAAGGGGTTGTTGAAGCCGCGCTTGGGCAGGCGCATGTGCAGGGGCATCTGCCCGCCTTCGAACCCGGCGATGGCGACGCCCGAACGGGCTTTCTGGCCCTTGACGCCGCGGCCGCCGGTCTTGCCCTTGCCCGAGCCTTCGCCCCGGCCGACGCGCATCCGGCGCTTGGCCGCGCCCTCGTTGTCACGAATTTCGTTCAGTTTGACCATGTGCCTGCTCCTTGGAGTATGCGCCGGGCGAAGGGCCCGACTCGGCGGTGAATGCCCTCGTCCTTCGAGGCGCCTAGGCGCTCCTCAGGATGAGGACTTTAGCGGATGGGACAACAGAGGGTCCTCATCCTGAGGTGCTCGCGACAGCGAGCCTCGAAGGACGCAGTCAGCCCTTGATGGACACCATGTGTGCGACCTTGGCGATCATGCCGCGGACCATGGGGGTGTCCTCGAGCTCACGCTCGCGGCCGACCTTGTTGAGGCCCAGGCCCGCGAGAGTCAGGCGCTGGTCCTTCTTGCGGCGGATGGGGCTGCCGGTCTGGATGACGGTGATCTTGGCCATGAACGGCTCCTAGTCCTGGACGGCGTCGGGGGCCGAGGCCCCGTCGCTGCGACGCCCGATCAGATCGCTGACCTTCTTGCCGCGCTTGGACGCGACCTGGCGGGGCGAGGCCTGGCCCTTGAGGGCGTCGAAGGTGGCGCGAACCATGTTGTAGGGGTTGGACGAGCCCACCGACTTGGCGACCACGTCCTGGACGCCCAGGGTCTCGAGCACCGCGCGCATGGGGCCGCCGGCGATCACGCCGGTGCCCGGAGGCGCCGCGCGCATCATCACCTTGCCGGCGCCGTGACGGCCCGCGCCGTCATGGTGCAGGGTGCGGCTCTCGCGCAGGGGCACGCGGATCATGGTCTTCTTGGCTTCCTCGGTCGCCTTGCGGATCGCCTCGGGAACCTCGCGGGCCTTGCCGTGGCCGAAGCCGACGCGGCCCTTCTGGTCGCCGACCACCATCAGGGCGGCGAAGGAGAACCTCCGCCCGCCCTTCACGGTCGCGGCGACGCGGTTGATGTGGACCAGCTTCTCGACGATGTCGTTGTCGCGATCATCCTCGTTGCGGTTGTTGCGGCGATCCCCGCCGCCTTCGTTCCTGCGCGCCATGTGATCCTCTTAGAAGTTCAGGCCGGCTTCGCGCGCGGCGTCGGCCAGGGCTTTCACCCGTCCGTGATAGATGTAGCCGCCCCGGTCGAAGACGACGTCGGTGACGCCCTTCTCCTTGGCGCGCTCGGCGACGAGCTTGCCGATGCGGGCGGCGGCTTCGATATCCGAGCCCCCCTTCTTGTCCCCTTCCAGGGACGAGGCGGCCGCCAGGGTCACCCCGCTCAGGTCGTCGATGACCTGGGCGTAGATGTTCTTGGAGGACCGGAAGACCGTCAGGCGCGGACGGCCGTTCGACAGGGCCTTGAGCCGAGTGCGGTTGCGCTGAGCGCGGCGTTTCTGAGTATCGCGAGGAGAAAGGGCCATGGCCTACTTCTTCTTGCCTTCCTTGCGGCGGACTTTTTCGCCCGCGTAGCGGACGCCCTTGCCCTTGTAAGGCTCGGGGGGACGGATGCGGCGGATGCGGGCGGCGGTTTCGCCAACCTGCTGCTTATCGATGCCCGAGATCTTGATCTCGGTCTGTTTGGGCACCGCGAAGGTGATACCCGCCGGCGGCGGAACGTCGACATCGTGCGAGAAGCCGAGCTGGATGGACAGGCCCTGGCCCTTCATCGCCGCACGATAGCCGACGCCGACCAGTTCCAAGGTTTCCTCGTAACCGGCGGTGACGCCCTGCACCATATTGGCGATCAGGGTGCGTGACAGGCCCCACATGGACCTGGCGCGCTGGCTGTCCTGGCGGGGAACGAAGGTAAGTTCGTCGCCCTCCTGCTTGATCTCGATCTCTTCGGCGACGGTCCATGAGAGTTGCCCCTTGGGGCCCTTCACCGAGACCGTCTGCCCCTCGAGGGTCAGAGTGACCCCCGAGGGGATCGCGACCGCTTTTTTACCGATCCGTGACATGTTGCTTTCCTCCGCCCCTAATAGACGCGGATGAGGACTTCACCGCCCACGTTGTTATCGCGGGCGACGGCGTCGGACATGACGCCCTTGGGCGTCGACAGGATCGAGATGCCGAGGCCGTTCTTGACCGGCTTCAGATCCTTGATCGAGGAATAGACGCGGCGGCCAGGCTTGGACACGCGCGAGATCTCGACGATCACGGGCTCGCCGTCGAAATACTTCAGCTCGATCTCGAACTGAGGAAATTCGCCGGGCTTCTCAACCAGGGCGTAGCCGCGGATGTAGCCTTCGTCCTGGAGCACATCCAGCACGCGGGCGCGCATCCGGGAGGCCGGGGTGGCCACCTTGGAGCGCTTGCGCATCGCAGCGTTCTTGATCCGGGCGATCATATCGCCGATGGGGTCGTTCACCATGAGACCCTCCTACCAGCTCGACTTGACGAGACCGGGAATCTGCCCGGCGGACCCCAGGTCGCGAAGCGCGATCCGGGACATCTTCAGCTTGCGGTAATAGGCCCGCGGACGACCCGTGATCTCGCAGCGGTTGCGGATGCGGGTCTTGGACGAGTTGCGCGGCAGCTTCGCCAGCTGGAGGCGCGCCGCGAACCGGTCTTCCAGGGGAAGACTCTCGTCGTTGGCGATCTCCTTCAGCGCGGCGCGCTTGGGCTCGTATTGTTTCGCGAGACGCTTGACCATCTCGTTGCGATTGACGGCGCTTTTCTTGGCCATGGTTTCTTTTCCCCCGCCCTAGTTCACAACGAACGGGAATTGAAATTCTTTGAGAAGGGCGCGGGCTTCATCGTCCGTCTTGGCGGTCGTGCAGACGATGATGTCCATGCCCCACATCTGATCGATTTCGTCGTAGTTGATCTCGGGGAACACGATGTGCTCCTTCAGGCCCATGGCGTAGTTGCCGCGGCCGTCGAAGCTGGTGGGCTTCAGTCCCCGGAAGTCCTTCACCCGCGGCAGGGCGATGGTGATCAGCCGGTCGAGGAACTCGTACATCCGGTCCTTGCGCAGGGTCACCTTGGCGCCGATGACCATGTCTTCGCGCAGCTTGAAGCCGGCGATGGACTGGCGGGCCCGGGTGGGCGCGGGCTTCTGGCCGGCGATCGCCGCCAGGTCCTTCATCGCCGCATTGACCTTCTTGGAGTCCGCCACCGCTTCGCCGATGCCCATGTTCAGGACGATCTTGTCCAGACGCGGGATCTGCATCTCGTTGGTGTAGGCGAACTGCTCCTTCATCGTGGAGCGGATCTTCTCGCGATAGACGCCCTTGAGGCGCGGTTCGTAGTTGGGTGTATCAGACATCGATGACCTCGCCGGACGTCTTGGCGAAACGGACCTTCTTGTCGCCTTCCATGCGGAAGCCGACGCGGGTCGGCTTGCCGGCGGAGTCGACGTAGGCCACGTTCGACACGTGAACCGGCGCTTCCTTGTGCTTGATGCCGCCCTGGGGATCGCCCTGGGAGGCCTTGGTGTGGCGCTGAACCATGTTCAGCCCCTCGACGAGGACGCGCTCTTCCTTGGGGAACACCTTCAGGACGGCGCCTTGACGGCCCTTGTCCTTGCCGGCGAGCAGGACGACGCGGTCGCCCTTCTTGATCTTGGCGGCCATTACAGGACCTCCGGAGCCAGGGAGATGATCTTCATGTGGTTCTTGGCGCGCAGTTCGCGCGGAACCGGGCCGAAGATCCGGGTGCCGATGGGCTCGTTCTGCTTGTTGACGATCACGGCGGCGCTCTTGTCGAAACGGATCATCGACCCGTCCTTGCGCTTCACGCCCTGGGCGGTGCGCACGACGATGGCGCGCAGGACGTCGCCCTTCTTCACGCGGCCGCGCGGAATGGCTTCCTTGACGGACACCACGATGACATCCCCGACGCTGGCGTAGCGGCGACCCGCCCCCCCCAGCACCTTGATGCACATGACCCGGCGGGCGCCCGAATTGTCGGCCACTTCCAGGTTAGTTTGCATCTGGATCATTGGTTCAGATCCTTCCCGTAGCTCACTGAGCCTGGGCCTGGGCGTCCTTAGGCAGGACCTCCCAAGTCTTCAGCTTTGATTTCGGCGCGCACTCGACGATGCGGATGGTCTCGCCCGCCTTGCAGGCGTTGGTCTCGTCGTGGGCGTGATAGCGCTTGGACTTGCGGACGATCTTCCTCAGCACCGGGTGCAGGATGGTCCGATCGACCTTCACGATGACGGTCTTGTCCCCTTTGTCGGAGACAACCACGCCTTCCAGAATACGTTTGGGCATGCTGTGTCTCCTCAGGCCGCGGCGGTCTTGCCGCGGAGGATCGTCTTGATGCGGGCGATGTCCTTGCGGACTTCGCTGGCGCGATGGGTCTTTTCCATTTGGCCAGTGGCCGCCTGGAAACGCAGGTTGAACTGCTCTTTCTTCAGCGAGAGCAGCTGCTCTTGCATCTGGTCTGGCGTCAGGCGCCGAACTTCGTCGATCTTCATCGGTCCTACTCCGCCGCCGCCGGCGCTTCGATGCGCGCGACGATCTTGGTCTTCACGGGCAGCTTGGCCGCGCCAAGACGCAGGGCTTCGCGCGCGACTTCGTCCGTCACGCCGTCGATCTCGAACATGATCCGGCCAGGGTGAACCCGGGCGGCCCAGTATTCGATGGCGCCCTTGCCCTTGCCCATCCGCACTTCGGCGGGCTTGTCGGACACCGGCAGGTCCGGGAAGATCCGGATCCAGACGCGGCCCTGACGCTTCATCTGACGGGTGATCGCGCGGCGGGCCGCCTCGATCTGCCGGGCGGTGATCCGCTCGGGTTCCATCGTCTTCAGCCCGTGCGAGCCGAAGTTCAGCGTGAAGCCGCTCTTGGCCGCGCCGTGGATGCGGCCCTTGAACGCCTTGCGGTATTTGGTCTTCTTCGGAGACAGCATGCCTTGACCCTCTAGCGATCGCGACGGTTGCGGTCGCCGCGGTCGGGACGATCGCCCCGGCCTTCGCGTCCGCCGCCTTCGCCCGCGGGACCGGTTTCACCCGACAGACGCTTGTCCTGGGCCATCGGGTCGTGCTCGAGCACTTCGCCTTTGAAGATCCACACCTTCACGCCGATGATGCCGTAGGTCGTCTTGGCCTGGATGAAGCCGTAGTCGATGTCGGCGCGCAGGGTATGGAGCGGCACGCGACCTTCGCGATACCATTCCATCCGCGCGATTTCGGCGCCGCCGAGGCGGCCCGACACGTTGATGCGGACGCCCTTGGCGCCGAGGCGCATGGCCGACTGCATCGAACGCTTCATGGCCCGGCGGAAGGCCACGCGGCGCTCCAGTTGCTGGGCGATGTTCTCGGCGACCAGCTGGGCGTCGGTCTCGGGCTTGCGCACCTCAACGATGTTGAGGAACACCTCGCCCTCGGCCATGGCCGAGACGTCCTTGCGCAGCTTGTCGATGTCCGCGCCCTTCTTGCCGATGATCACGCCAGGGCGCGCGGCATAGATGGTGATGCGGCACTTCTTGTGGGGACGCTCGATGATGATGCGCGAGATGCCGGCCTGGACCAGACGCTTCTTCAGGTCCTCGCGGATCTTGATGTCCTGGTGCAGCAGCCGACCATAGTCATTGCCGTCGGCGAACCAGCGGCTGTCCCAGGTGCGGTTGATGCCGAGCCGGAGCCCGATCGGATTGACTTTCTGACCCATTAGGAGGCCTCGCCCAGCTCACGGACCACGATCGTGATCTCGGAAAACGGCTTCTCGATGCGCGAAGACCGGCCGCGGGCGCGGGCGGAGAAACGCTTCATCACCAGGTTCTTGCCCACATAGGCCTCGGCGACGACAAGGTTGTCGATGTCGAGGTTGTGGTTGTTCTCGGCGTTGGAGACGGCCGAGTAGAGCGCCTTGCGCACATCCTTGGAGATGCGCTTGGGCGAGAATTCCAGCTCGTTCAGGGCGCGCTGAACCTTGAGGCCGCGGATCGACTGCGCCACCAGGTTCAGCTTGCGGGCGCCGGTGCGCAGATTGCTCACCTTGGCCATCGCCTCGACGGGCTTGAGCCGCCGTTCTTGTTTCTTCTGGGACATGGCTACTTCCTCTTCGCCTTTTTATCGGCGGCGTGGCCGTAGAACGTCCGAGTGGGAGAGAATTCGCCGAGCTTGTGGCCGACCATGTCCTCGGAGACGAGGACCGGCACGTGCTTCTGGCCGTTGTACACGCCGAAGGTCAGGCCCACGAACTGGGGCATGATCGTCGAGCGTCGCGACCAGGTCTTGATCACATCCTTGCGGCCGGCGCTCTGGACCGCATCCGCCTTGGTGAGCAGATAACCGTCGACGAACGGGCCTTTCCAAACTGAGCGGGTCATCGCTTAGCGGGCCTTCTTCACGTGGCGGGTGCGGATAATGTATTTGTCCGTCGCCTTGTTGCTGCGGGTCTTGGCGCCCTTGGTGGGGCGGCCCCACGGGGTGACAGGGTTGCGACCGCCGGAGGTCTTGCCTTCACCGCCGCCGTGGGGGTGGTCGACAGGGTTCATGGCGACGCCGCGAACGTGCGGGCGGAAGCCCATGTGGCGGACGCGCCCGGCCTTGCCGAGGTTCTGGTTCATGTGGTCGGGGTTGGACACCGCGCCCACCGTGGCCATGCAGCCGTCCGGGACCATCCGCAGCTCGCCCGAGCCGAGACGGATCTGGGCATAGCCCCCGTCGCGTCCCACCAGCTGGGCATAGGCGCCGGCGGAGCGGGCCATCTGGCCGCCCTTGAGGGGCTTCAGCTCGATGTTGTGGATGATGGTGCCGATCGGCATGCCGCGCAGGGGCATGGCGTTGCCCGGCTTCACGTCGGTCTTCTCGCCGGCGATGATGACGTCGCCGACCTTGAGCCGTTGCGGGGCCAGGATGTAGTTGAGCTCGCCGTCCTCATATTTGATGAGGGCGATGAAGGCCGTGCGGTTGGGGTCGTATTCCAGCCGCTCGACGGTCGCCGGCATGTCGAACTTGCGACGCTTGAAGTCGACCATCCGGTAGAGGCGCTTGGCGCCGCCGCCGCGGAAACGGACCGTGATGCGGCCGTTGTTGCTGCGACCGCCCTTCTTGGTCAGACCCTCGACGAGGCTCTTTTCCGGCCTGCCCTTGTGGAGCTCGGACTTGTCGACCAGCACCAGGGCGCGACGGCCCGGCGACGTCGGATTGAACTGTTTCAAGGCCATGGTTTAGAGCCCCGTTGCGATGTCGATGGATTGGCCCTCTTGGAGAGTCACAATCGCTTTTTTCACGTCGTTCCGCTTGCCGAGACGGCCCCGGAAACGCTTGGTCTTGCCCTTGGTGTTCATGGTGTTGACCTTGATCACCTTGACCTTGAAGAGCTCTTCGACCGCCGCGGCGATCTCGTCCTTGGTGGCGTCAGGGGCCACGCGGAACACGACCTTGCTCTGTTCGGACAGCAGGGTGGCCTTCTCGGTGATCACCGGGGCCTGGATGACGTCATAGTGACGGGCGGTGGCGGCCATTAGGCGGCTTCCTTCTCGTCGGAGAAGCGGGCCTGGATCGCTTCGACCGCGGAGCGGCTCAGCACCAGGGTGTGGCGACGCAGCACGTCATAGACGTTCAGGCCGGCGTTCGGCAGCACGTCCACGTTGGGAATGTTGCGCGCCGCCAGCTTCAGGTTGCCGTCGACTTCCGGGCCCGCGATGAACAGGGCGTTCTTCAGGCCGAGCTTGTCGAGCTGGGCGCGCAGGCCGGCGGTCTTGGGGGCGTCCAGGGTGAGGGTGTCGATCACCACCAGGGAGCCGTCCTTGGCCTTGGAGGACAGCGCATGGCGCAGGCCCAGGGCCTTGAACTTCTTGGTCAGCGAGAATTCGTGGCTGCGGACGACGGGGCCGTGGGCCTTGGCGCCGCCGACGAACTGGGCCGCCCGGCGCGAGCCGTGACGGGCGCCGCCGGTGCCCTTCTGCTTGTACATCTTCTTGCCGGTGCGCGAGACCTCGTTGCGCACCTGGATCTTGTGGTTGCCGGAGCGGCGCTTGGCCAGCTGCCAGGTCACCACCCGGGCGAGGATGTCGCCGCGGATGTCCTCGATGCCGAAGATGTCGTCGGGCAGGTCGATCGAGCCGCCCTTGCCGCCGTCCAGGGTGATTACGTCGAGCTTCATGCTTCGTCTCCACCGTTCGCGTTGGTTTCGACGGCGACGTCTTCAACCGGGGCGTCCGACACGGGCGCGGACTCTTCCTGGCCGGCCTTGCGGAAGGCGCCGGGCTGCGGGGCGTCGGCGTGGGCCTTGGCCTTGATGGCGTCGCGCACCTTGACGTAGGTCCCTTCGTGGCCGGGCACGGCGCCCTTGACCAGGATGAGGCCGCGCTCGACGTCGATGCGCCAGATGGTCAGGTTCTGCTGGGTGATGACGGTCTGGCCCATGTGGCCGGCCATCTTCTTGCCCTTGAAAACCTTGCCGGGATCCTGGCGCTGGCCGGTGGAGCCGTGCGCCCGGTGGGAGACGGACACCCCGTGGGTGGCCCGCATGCCGCCGAAGTTCCAGCGCTTCATCGCGCCCTGGAAGCCCTTGCCGACGGTGACACCGGAGATGTCGACCTTCTGGCCCGGGACGAAGTGGTCGGCGGTGAATTCCGCGCCCACGTCGATCAGGTCGCCCTCTTCCACGCGGAACTCCGCGAGCACCCGCTTGGGCTCGACCAGAGCCTTGGCGAAGTGGCCACGCATGGCCTGGGAGGTGTTCTTGGCCTTTTTGGCTCCCGCGCCCAGTTGCAGGGCGACATAGCCGTCCCGGTCCTTGGTGCGTTGAGCGGTGACCTGACAGCCGTCGAGCGACAGCACGGTCACGGGCACGTGGGATCCGTCTTCATCGAAGAAGCGCGTCATTCCCAGCTTCTTGGCGAGTACGCCGGTTCGCATGGCGGCCTCCTAGAGCTTGATCTCGACGTCCACACCGGCAGACAGGTCGAGCTTCATGAGCGCGTCCACGGTCTGGGGGGTGGGGTCGATGATGTCGAGCACGCGTTTGTGCGTGCGGATTTCAAACTGTTCGCGCGACTTCTTGTCGACGTGCGGCGAACGGTTGACGGTGAAACGCTCGATGAGCGTGGGCAGCGGGATCGGACCGCGCACAGTCGCGCCGGTGCGCTTGGCGGTGTTCACGATCTCGCGGGTTGAGTGGTCCAACACCCGGTGGTCAAAGGCCTTGAGCCGGATGCGGATATTTTGTCGATCCATCTCGCTCGTTCTTCCCTAGCGCCGCATCCCCAGGGAGGCTGGGGCGCTTCGAAATCGTGTCAAAGACCAAACCCGAAACCCGAGGGCTCCGGACGCTCATTCCGCAAAACGAATGGCCCGCGCGGTAGCCCGCGAGGGCCTGCCCAAATCAAGCGCCCCGAGTGGGACGCATTTCCAGGTCGTGTCGCGGACCGCGTCTAACCCGAAACAATCGGTGGGTTACGGCCGGTCCAGCAGAGGGCGGTTGATACTCGGGGCGGTTCGAGTCGTCAAGCCAATCTCGCCCTGCCGCGACGCTTTCGCTTCCCAGCCGGAACCGCCGGCCCGCTGGATCATTGCAGGCTGGAGTACAAGCGTTGGCCGCGCCGGGAGGGCGCTGCGCCGCCTGGGCGAATTCAAGGGTTCGCAGAAACAGATTCCGCGGGCGCATCCATCGCCCCCTTTAGCCGTTATGACCTCGCCTCGATTTCAAGGCCTCGCGTTTCATGTTATTCGCCCGACGGTTCTGCTCATCTGCGGTTCAGTTTCGAGGGCGCTAAATCCAGCCTCAACCGCTGCACATACCCCTGGAGGATACCATGCGGATTCTATTGGCTACGGCCCTTGCGGCTGCTTCTACTCTGGCCGGAGCGTCGATCTCGACGTCCGCCTTCGCCCAGGGCGGGTCCTACACCGCCTCCTGCCGCAATGTGACCAGCCTGGGCAACGGCGCCATCAGCGCCGAGTGCGCCGACGGGTCGGGCCGCTTCCGCTCGACCACCATCCAGGCCAACCAGTGCCAGGGCGACATCGGCAACCAGAACGGCATGCTCGCCTGTAACGGCGCGGTGGCCAGCGGCGGTCAGTATATCCCCGACAACAACAACAATCGCCGCGACAACCGCGGCGGCAGCAATGTCGGCACGGCGCTAGGCGCCGGCGCCCTGGGCGCTGTGGCCGGGGCCCTCCTGGGCGGCAACCTCTATCAACAGGGGTACAACTATCCCGACTACGGCCAACGCGGCTATGGCGACCCCCGCTATGACCCGCGGTTCGCCCAGGGCGGCTGGGGCTACGGCTCCAACGGCCAATGGGTGCCGATCAGCCGCCGGGCCGACTGGCTGGACCGCCGCATCGACCGCGGGACCCAGGAAGGCTCCATCAGCCGCCGCGAGGCGCGCGACCTGCGCAGCGAACTGGACGACATCGTCAACATGGAGCGCAGCTTCTCCCGCAACGGGCTGAACAACTACGAGCGCGCCCAGCTGGACGACCGCTTCGACCGGCTTGCGTCGCGCATCCGCTTCGAGAGCCGCGACTACAACAACCGGCCCGGCGGCGGTTATCAGGGCGGCGGCTATCAGGGCGGCGGCTACAACAACGGCGGCTATAACAATGGCGGCTACAACCGCGGCTACTAGGCCCGGATATCAGACGGCCTGAAAGGCCTGCATCGCCGCCGCCGGATCCGTCCGGCGGCGGTTTTGCGTCGAGGGCTCAGTAGGACCGGGCGATCAGGATCTCTTCGACCCCCGGCTCGCCGGTGAACAGGCAGGGGGCGAAGGTGGCGGGCTGGTCCATGGGCACGTTGCGCAGCGTCAGCTTCAGGGCCTTCAGGCGGGCCTCGACCGCGTCCAACCCCTCCCCTTGCGGCCGCGACCAGGCGGCCCGCACCCAACCCCTGAACGGAGAGACGGCGTCGTCGTCATCGCCGGCCGGGCCGAAATAGTCGGCCAGGGCCTCGAAGCTGGTGATGTCCCGGCGGATGTTGGCGTCGAGGCGCGCCTTGGCCTCGTCATAGAGGGCCGCCTGGATGGATTCCAGCATGGCCCCTGCCCCCTCGACGAAGGCGTCCAGGGCCAGGGCGTGGGACTGCACCTTGTCGCCGTCGCGGAGGGCGTCGCGGCGCATGTAGGTGACCATGCCGCCGGCGGCGTCGCGCGGACCGATCTCGACGATCACCGGGGCCCCGCGGCGCACCCAGTTCCAGCGCTTGTCCGAGGACTTGATGGGCTTGGTGTCGAGCAGCACCCGGATCCGCTCGCCGAACGCCGTCCGCGCCGCCAGCGCCGTCTTCAACGATTCGGCGAAGGCCAGCACGGCCGCGTCCTCGGGCTTGTCGCGCAGCATGGGCACGATGACGATCTGTCGCGGCGCGATGGCCGGCGGCACGCGCAGGCCATCGTCGTCGCCATGGGTCATGATCACCCCGCCGATCAGCCGGGTGGAGACCCCCCAACTGGTGGTGTGGCACAGGGACAGCTCACCGGCGGCGTCCTGGTAGCGGATGTTCTGGGCCTCGGCGAAATGGGTGCCGAGGTAGTGCGAGGTCCCCGCCTGCAGGGCCTTGCCGTCCTGCATCATGGCCTCGATGGAATAGGTGTTGTCGGCGCCCGGGAAGCGCTCGTTGGCGGGCTTCTCCCCCGCCACCACCGGCATGGCCAGGACGGTCTCGGAGAAATCCCGATAGACCTCGAGCATCTTCAGGGTCTCGGCGCGGGCGTCGGCCTCGTCCGCGTGGGCGGTGTGCCCTTCCTGCCAGAGGAACTCCGAGGTGCGCAGGAACATCCGCGTGCGCATCTCCCAGCGGACCACATTGGCCCACTGGTTGATCAGCACGGGCAGGTCGCGATAGCTCTTGATCCAGCGCTGGAAGGCGTCGCCGATGATGGTTTCGGAGGTGGGCCGCACGATCAGCGGCTCCTCCAGCTTGGCGGCCGGATCGGGCTGCAAGGTCCCGTCGATCAGCTTCAGCCGATGGTGGGTGACCACCGCCATCTCCTTGGCGAAGCCCTCCACGTGCTCGGCCTCCTTGGCGATGAAGCTCAGGGGAATGAACAGGGGAAAATAGCAGTTCTCGTGGCCGGTCTCCTTGATCCTGCGATCGAGGTCCTTCTGGATCAGCTCCCAGACGCCGTAACCCCACGGCTTGATGATCATAGAGCCGCGAACGGGGCTGACCTCGGCCATGTCCGCCTCGCGGACCACCGCCTGGTACCAATCGGGAAAAGTCGCCCGGCTTACGCTCAGCGCGCGTTGCATCCATTCCTCCGCAGGTTCGCGGCAGGGCTTAGCGCGGCGGCGCTCAAACCGGAAGCCTCGGCGACAGGTCCGCGGCGCTGGCGCGGCCCCGAGGCCAGCGGTCGCAGCGTCTGCTTGCCGCATGGCGGCGATCGGGCCCGCTGGGTAAGGGAACGCCTCTCCACGAACAGGGCGCGTCCCATGAGCGAATATTTCCTGATCGGCGCCGTCGTCGGCTCCTTCGTCTTCATCGTGGTGGGACGGGCGCCGGCCCAGCGCCTGCTTGACGCCTTACAGGCCAGCCTCAATCGGAACCGTCGCCGCTACTGATTTGCGGTCAGGCTTCGGAACAATCCGTACTTCTACCCATTAAGCAGACCTCTGGCGTGACGAAGTCGAAACGCCGTCGATGCTTTGGAGGGTGGAATGTCCATTCTGGCTTGGGTTATTCTTGGTATCGTCGCCGGCTTCATCGCCAGCAAGCTTGTCAACAAGAGCGGCAGTGGGCTCATTCTTGACTTGGTGCTTGGGGTGGTCGGGGCCGTGGTCGGCGGCTTTCTGTTCAATCAATTCGGCGCCTCCGGCGTCAGCGGCCTGAATCTCTACAGCCTGCTCGTCGCCGTCGTCGGCGCCGTGGTCGTGCTGGTCATCTACCATGCCATCGCCGGTCGCGGCCGGGCCCTGTAAAGTCCCTTAACAATCGCGACCAGGAACGCCCCCGGGACCCCCCGGGGGCGTTTTTCGTTGGCCCCTTCCCCCGGCTCGGGCCGTCAAGCGGGCGCATCCCCATCCGCGATCCTTCGGCTGAAAGGCTCAGGGTCGGTGACGCTCTCCATCCTGTTGAAATCAGGCGCGGTTTGACCACCTATGGAGGATCAAGGAGAACCCCATGAGCAACCTGTCCAAGATCTTTCGCGGCGGTCTTTGCTTCGCCGCCCTGGCGACGGCCTCCGTCCCCGCAGCCGCCCTCGCCGCGCCCGGCGCCAAGCCCGACGCCCGCAACTGCTTCTACAGCACCCAGTGGCGCGGCTGGAAATCGCCCAACCCCAGCGTCATCTACATCGGGGTCAACAATCGCGACGTCTACCGCGCCGACCTTGCGGGCGGCTCCCGGCGGCTGATGTCGTCCGACCATCTGATCTCCGAGGTGCGCGGCTCCAACCTGATCTGTTCGGCCATCGATCTGGACTTGAAGGTGTCGGACAGCAGCGGCTTCGCCACCCCCTTGTTCGTGAAGTCGCTGGTCAAGCTGACCCCCGACGAGGTGGCGGCCATTCCGCCGCGATACCGGCCCTGAGGCGCCGTCGCGCCGGGCGGACCTGACAGCGCGGCTCTAGGTTTACAGGACCCTGCAACCCGACCGGCGCGGCGGCGCTTGTAGGGGATGTCGATTCCCATACCCGAGCCCTACGTCCTGTTCCTTCTGGGATTCGGGATCATCGTCCTGCTGGTGGCCTGGCTGCCGCTGGCGCTAGAGAAACTGCCCCTGTCCCTGGCGATCATCTGCGTGCTGATCGGGATAGCCCTGTTCGGCCCGGGAATCCTCGGCTTCTCGCCCAGTCCCCGAATCTACGACACCATCACCGAGAGACTCACCGAGCTGGTGGTGCTGGTGGCGCTCATGGGCGCGGGCCTGAAGCTGGACCGGCCGATCGGGCTGAAGGCCTGGGCCAGCACCTGGCGGCTCCTCGCCATCTGCATGCCCCTCACCATCGCGGGGGTCGCGGCCCTCGGCGTGTACGGCCTGGGTTTCCCCCTGGCCGTCGCCCTCCTGTTCGGCGCAGCCCTCGCCCCCACCGACCCGGTGCTGGCCGCCGACGTCCAGACCGGCCCGCCCAAGACGGGCGAGGACAGCGAGGTGCGCTTCGCCCTGACGTCCGAGGCCGGACTGAACGACGGCCTGGCCTTCCCCTTCGTCTTGCTGGCGATCGCCGTCGCGGGCGCCGCGAGCCTCGGCCGGCTGCCCGACCTCTCAGAGCTCGGCCATTGGGCCGCCGTGGCGGTGGTCTGGAAGATCGGCGCCGGCGTCGGCGTAGGCTGGCTGGTGGGGCGGTTGATGGGCTGGCTGACCTTCGGCGCCCGGCGCTTCAAGTTGTCGGGCGCCGGGGATGGCCTGGTCGCGGTGGGCGCCACGCTCGTGGCCTATGCCCTCACCGAGGCGGCGCACGGCTACGGCTTCCTGGCGGTGTTCATCGCCGCCCTGGCCCTGCGCGCCCGTGAGCACAATCACGACTACCATGAGACCCTGCATGACTTCGCCGAGCAGATCGAACGGCTGCTCATGCTGCTGGTGCTGGTCCTGTTCGGCGGCGCCATCGCCACGGGACTGTTCGACAGCCTCACCTGGAGCGATGGCCTGGTGGCGCTCGCCATCATCCTGGTCGTGCGACCCGTGGCCGGCTGGCTGTCCCTGATCGGATCCGGTCAGCCCCTGCGTGATCGCGCCCTGGTGTCGTTCCTGGGCATCCGGGGGATCGGCAGCTTCTACTACATCGCCTACGGCCTGAACCACGGCCGCTTCGGCGACAGCGAGCGCCTGTGGGCGGTCACTGGCCTGGTGGTCCTGCTCTCGATCCTGGTCCACGGCGTGACCTCGACGCCGCTGATGCGACTGATCGATCGGGGTCAGCGCCGGGAGCGGCCTCGCGAGATGGCGGTGGGCGACATCGCCTCGGACGTCTGAGGTCAGCCGGGCCCGGGCGCTTCCGCAACCGGCCCTGCGGGCTCGGCGAGGGCGGCTGGCAGCGGCGGCGATCCGGGCGCCGGCGATCTCAGTCGGCGGAAGTCGAATCCGCTGTGGATGGTCGGCTTGATGATCTGGAAATAGGGCGAGATGTCGAAGTCGCGCGGGGTGAACAGGCCTTCGCGCCGGATATGCAGGGCCTCGCGCTCGACGTAGGGGGAGACCCCGTACGGCTCCTGCAGGGTCATGAGGTGGGTCTCGTTGTCGGGCAGGATCGGGTAGCCGATGGACTGGAACGACTGGGCGATCATCGTCGAGCAGATGGCCCGCGTCGGGTCGCCGCTGCCGATGGCCAGCATCCGCCGGCGCATGGTCGTCGGCACCGGGGGATGGGGCATCAGGTAGCGGGCCAGGTCGATGATGTAGCGCAGGTCATATCGCCGGCCCAGGAAGCCGAGGGCGAAGTCCACCACCGCCTGACGCTCGGCGTCCGACAGGCCCACGGGCCGGCAGATCCGCGTGTTGAAGCGGGCGTATTTCGACAGGGGGACGGCGATGACCCCGTCCTCGGGCATGGCCTCCAGAAGCACGCGCCGATCAGCCTCGGCGGGATCGTCGCCCAGGGCGTCGCCGATATACAGGGCGGCATGGGACCAGGTGGACTGGGTCAGGTGCTTGATGATGCCGCCGACACGGGTATTGCCCTCCACCAGCAGCACATCGCCGGTCTGCAGGGTGCGCGACAGGACCTGGGGCCGGGGGGCGAAGAAGGGCGTGTAGCCGACAACCGGCGCCTCGAGATAGCGAACGATCCGGGTGCTCGCCCACTCAACGAGGCGCTCGGCCACCGTCCGCTGATCCGAAGCCCGTCGGAATTTCATGCGCCTCCCCTACCCGGCCGGGGAAGCATGACGCCGATCCCGGCGGGTGCAAGCCGTCCTGACGTCGCGCCGGATCAGCGCGCTTCGGGCGGGCAGGTCTCTGACAGGAAGATGGCGGTCGTGCTGGCGTTCACCGGGATCGCCAGGCCCCCCAGCGTCACCGTCAGTCGGGCGTCGAGCTTGAACTGGGTCGGCGCATAGGTGCCGTTCACGTCGACCGTCGACTGCAGCCCGTTCTTGTCGACGCACCGCCCCTGGGCGCTGACCACCCCGTCCGCCACCCGCGAGCGGGAATAGGTGCAGGCGAAATTCTTGGTCGAGGGGCCGGAGAGGAACTGCGAGACCTTCTCCGGGGTGATGCATTGACGGCTGGTGCTCTCATCGTTGATCGGGAACGACACCCGGTTGCGGCTTTCCCAATAGCCGGCGCGGATGGGCGCGTCCTCTGCGGCCGACAGGGCGGGATGGCCCAAGCCCCCGGCGACGGAGAGGGCCAAGAGGCTGAGCTGTTGCGCGCGCCTCACCCTAGCGGGCCGGCAGCAGGACGAGGAGCAGGGCCGCCATCAGCAGGGCCACGGCCAGCGCCACCATCAGGGCGTTCCCGTGCAGACCCAGGCCGCCGTTGCGCAGCCATGCCGCGCGAGTCGCGAGGGTGGATTTCATGGGACGGTCCTCGGTTAGGGGGCAGTCTGGCGCAACGCCGGCCTTCTCCTAGCGTTCCGGGGTGGCGCGATTTGGGCGGGCCGAACCCTCCGGCGCGGTCATGCGTTATTTGGCCATGGACCTTCATAACCACTTCCTGAACGCCCTGTCCTCTGACGACCTGCGGCTCATCAGGCCCTCCCTTGAGCGGTGCGAAGTCAGTCGCGACCAGATCCTGGTGGAGACGGGACATAAGGTCGCTTGGGTCTATCTGCCCGTGAACTGCGTCGTCTCGGTGGTGGCGATGATGAAGGATGGGCGCAGCGTCGAGACGCGGACCATTGGCTGTGAAAGCGGCATCGGCCTGCTGCATTGCCTGGGATCCGCGGTGTCCTACGAGACCGTCCTGGCCCAGATCGGCGGCGCGGCCTGGCGGATCCCGCGGCCGGCCATGGCGGCCGCCAGCCATTCCAGCATCACCCTGGTCCAGGCCATCGCCCGCCACGCCCAGGCGACGCTCTTGCAATCGGCGCAGTCGGCGGCGTGCAACATCCTGCATACGGCCGAGCAGCGGTTGGCCCGCTGGCTCCTGCTCACCCGCGAGCGCCTGGGCGACGACGTCCTGCCCCTCACCCAGGAACACCTGTCGATCATGCTGGGCGTACAGCGCACCACTGTCACGGCCGTCGCCTCCGAGATGCAGGCCCGGGGGCTGGTGTCCTATTCCAGGGGACGCATCCGCATCACGGACCGGCCCGGCCTGCTGGCGCGGTCCTGCGAATGCTACGAGGCGATCGAGCGCATGGGCCAGAGGATGCTCGAGGAGGGGTAGCCCCTGCCCTGCATCCATTTCCTGGCGAGCTCGTTTTCCCCAGTCAATCGCCGTCGCCACGCCCGTTCGCTCGAGAGGGATTCATGTCGTCACCCGTGAAGGAACCGCAGGACAGATCGTGGATATCCACCGGGATCGCCGACCTGGACAACATCCTGGGCGGGGGCCTCACCCAGCACCGGGTCTACCTTCTGGAAGGGGCGCCCGGGAGCGGCAAGACCACGATCGCGCTCCAGTTCCTGCTGGAGGGTGCGCGGGTGGGCGAGCGCGGCCTCTACATCACCCTGTCTGAGACCGCCGCCGAACTGCGCGAGGTGGCGCGCAGCCACACCTGGTCCCTGGACGACATCGAGCTGTTCGAGCTCGTGAACGAGACCGGCCTCGATCCCGACAGCGAGCAGTCGATCCTGGAGCCGTCCGAGGTCGAACTGGGCGAAACGATCCAGGGCGTGATGGACTGCGTCGATCGCCTGAGGCCCTCGCGGGTCGTCTTCGACAGCCTGTCCGAGATGCGCCTGCTGGCCCAGAACTCCCTGCGCTACCGCCGCCAGATTTTGGCCCTCAAGCACTACTTCTCGCTCCACGCCTGCACCGTGCTGATGCTCGACGACCACAGCTCCGATCCGGGCGACGTGCAGCTGCACAGCATCGCCCACGGTGTCATCACCCTGGAGCAGATGGCGCAGGACTACGGCGCGGAGCGTCGTCGCCTTCGGGTGGTGAAGATGCGCGGCGTGAAGTATCGCGGCGGCTACCACGACTTCGCCATCGAGACCGGCGGGGTCGCGGTCTTCCCGCGCCTGGTGGCGTCCGAGCACCACCGCGCCTTCCCGGGCGAGATGACATCCACGGGCGTCGCGGGCCTCGACAAGATGTTGGGCGGCGGCCTGTCGCCCGGCACCAACACCCTGCTGAACGGTCCCTCGGGGGTGGGCAAGACCAGCACCGCCGTGCGCTGCGCCGTCAGCGCGATCGAACGGGGGGAAAAGGCGGTCTACTACCTGTTCGACGAAGGCCTGGGGACCATGCTGGCCCGGTCCCGCGCCCTCGGCATGGACCTCGAGCCCTATGTCGACAGCGGCCAGTTGCAGATCTTTCAGATCGATCCGGCCGAACTCTCCCCCGGCGAATTCGCCAGTTGGGTGCGTCGGGCGGTGGAGCAGGAACAGGTCCGGTTCCTGGTGATCGACAGCCTCAACGCCTTCCTGCGCGCCATGCCCGGGGAGAAATATCTGATGCTGCAGATGCACGAGCTGCTGAGCTATCTGAACCAGCAGGGCGTCATCACCATGCTGATCCTCGGCCAGCACGGGATCATCGGCGATGTCCGCTCCGACGTGGACCTCAGCTACCTGTCGGACGGTGTCGTCATGTTCCGCTACTTCGAAGCCAAGGGCAGGCTGTTCAAGGCGATCTCGGTGGCCAAGAGTCGCACCTCCGAGCACGAGACCAGCATCCGCGAATTCAAGCTCGGGCCGTCGGGGATCATGATCGGCGAGCCGCTCGAGGACTTCGAAGGGGTTCTGACCGGCCTGCCCACCTATCGCGGCGTCACGCGTCTGATGTCCGAATCCGCCGCCGCCGCGGCGGCCGAGACCTAGGGTGGAGGATCGGGTTCTTCTGCTCGCCTTGCGGGGGCGCGACGCCCAGGTCATCGATCAGGTCATGGCCAAGGGAGGGATGGCGTGCACCGTCTGCACCAGCGGCGAGGCCTTGGCGCGGGAGTTGTCCCTGGGCGCCGGCGCGGCCTTGGTCACCGAGGAGTCCCTGGCCGAGATCGACCGGGGCGCCCTAGAGCGATGGCTGCAGCGACAGCCGCCGTGGTCCGATTTTCCGTTCATCCTTCTGGCCACCAAGCGGTCGGGACGCAGGCCGAAGGCGGCCATGCAGATCCTTGACGGACTGGGCAATGTGGTGGTGCTGGAGCGGCCCATCCACGGCGAGACCCTGGCCAGCGCCGTCGGCTCAGCCCTGCGCGGGCGCAGACGCCAGTACCAGGCGCGCAGCCAGCTGCAGGAGCTTGAGGCCGCCGAGGAGCGGCTGATCCACATGAACGCCACCCTGGAAAGCCGGATCGCCCAGCGCACCGACGAACTCTCCAGGGCCAACAACCTGCTGATGCAGGAGGTTGCCGAGCGCGAGCGCGCCCAGGCCGCGCTGGTCCAGTCGCAGAAGATGGAGGCCGTCGGCCAGCTGACAGGCGGCATCGCCCACGACTTCAACAACCTGCTGACGGTGATCTTCGGCAACCTGGAGCTGATCAAGCGCCGCGTCTCCGACGAGCGGGTCGCCGCCCTGGCCAGCTTCGCCCTGCAGGCCGCCGACCGCGCCGCCAAGCTGACCCGGCAGCTGCTGGCCTTCTCGCGCACCCAGCGCCTGACCCTGACGCCCGTCGACATCAACGCCCTCATCCAGGGCATGAACGATCTGCTGGCTCGGACCATCGGCCCCCAGTTCGCCATCGAGATGGACCTCGACCCCGCCGCGCCCTGGGCCATGGCCGACGCCAACCAGGTCGAACTGGCCATCCTCAACCTGGCCATCAACGCCCGCGACGCCATGGCCGACCGTGGGATGCTGTCGATCTCCAGCGCCATTCGCGCCACCGGCGGACCGGGCCTCGCCCCGGGGACCTATGTGGTCATCGGCGTCAAGGACACCGGATCGGGCATCCCCGCCCACCTGATCGAGAAGGTCTTCGACCCCTTCTTCACCACCAAGCCGATCGGCAAGGGCACCGGACTGGGCCTGAGCCAGGTCTACGGCATCGCCCAGCAGTCCGGCGGCACGGTGCGCATCGACAGCACCGAGGGCGTCGGCTCCACGGTGGAGATCTGGCTCCCCGTGGCGGCCGCCGGCGTCCTGGAGGAGACCGATCCGGCGCCCCTAAGTTCCCTTCGCCAGGAGGCCAAGGCGCGGGTGCTGGTGGTGGAGGACGATGTGGGGGTGCGCCGCTTCATCATCGATTGCCTTGAGGTCCTGGGCTACGAGGCCATCGAGGCGGCCGACGGGCCCGAGGGCCTGGAACGGCTCACCACCGAGCGCCCCGACCTGATGATCGTCGACTTCGCCATGCCGGGCATGAACGGCGTCGAGGTGGTGATCGAGGCGCGCCGGCGCGCCGCCGACATGCCGATCATCCTGGCCACCGGCTATGCCGACATGGACGCCGTCGACAAGGTGATGGATCCCGCCCGGGTGCTGCGCAAGCCGTTCCAGGTGGACGCCCTGCGCGCCGCGGTCCGCGGGGCCCTGGCCTCGGTCAGCGAGGGCGGCTAGCCCTTCAGGTCGGCCAGGAACTTGGCGACGCGCTTGCCGTTGGCGCCGATGTCGCCGAGGCCCACCCGCGAGGTGGAGCGCACGTCCACCACAGCGCCGCCCGCCGCCGGGCGCACCCTCACCGCCACGTCGTCCTTGAACCCGAACCAGAAGGTCGAGGCCGTCGCCTCGATCATCCCCGTCGGCTTGTCGGCGCGGACAATGGTCCAGCCCTGTTGGCGCGCGGCGGCCAGGGCGCGATCAAAGGCCTGGGCCGGCGGCGTCGCCAGGGTCAGGGGGCGGACGCCCGGATTGGCGGCGAGGCCGAGGTCGCCCACGCTCTTGTCGGCCATGGGCGCCAGGCGCGGGCTGGCGGCCATCGCCTTGTATTTGGGCAGGTCGCGCAGGGGGGTGGTCATGGATTCGATGGGATTGGCGCCCATGGTCCGGCGCGCGTCCAGCACCGCCGATGAGAACAGGGGCGGGTCCTGGGGATTGGTCGAGACGTCGTGGATGGGGGGGATCGTCTTGGACTTGGCCATCACCGAAGCCGCATAGCCCACGAACAGGGCGGGGATCAGCACGGCCACCACGGCCGCCTTCCAGCCCGCCCGGGGCTTCACGAGCAGGGCGAGCAGCAGGGCGATGACCGCGAAACCGAGCACGCCGAACACCACCAGGGCGCCCAGCTTGAACACCAGCAGGCCGAAACCGATCTTCCAGTCGATCAGCCCGAACTTGGTGCCCAGGGCCGCGACCAGAAAATAGACGGGCAGCAGCAGGGCCAGGGCCACCGCCAGCCGCACCCAACCGTCACGCAGTTTCACCATCGTCCCGCCCCCGGCGACGCCGCCCCGACGGCGACGCGCGCAGCATGGGCCGAACCGCCGCAGTCCGCAACGCGGGCCGGCTCAGCCCAGCCGCTTGAGCAGGGACACCAGCCGCCGGGTGCGCGGCGCGAACAGCGACGGCGTGTAGAATTGGCCCGCCAGTCGCTTGGCGATTTCGCCGCGCGTGGGATAGGGGGCGATCATGCCGGCCACCTGGCTCAGCTTCAGCCCGGACGCCAGCGCCAGGGACCACAGGTGGATCAGGTCGCCGGCCCGGGCCCCCACCACGGTGACGCCCAGCACCCGGCCCTGTCGGGTGGCGACCAGCTTGGCGAACCCCCGGCTATCGCCTTCGGCCCGGGCCCGGTCATTGTCCTCGAACGGCTGCGTCAGGACCCTGACGCCGTCCCCGTGGCGCCGGCGGGCCTCCGCCTCGCCCAGGCCCACGGCCGCCAGTTCCGGATCGCTGTAGGTCACGCGCGGCACGACCAGGGCGTCCGCGTCCACCGGCAGGGCGAACAGGGCCTTGCGCACCACCAGGCCCGCGTGAGCCCCAGCCAGGTGGGTGAACTGTCCCCGCCCCGCC
Source organism: Caulobacteraceae bacterium (assembly GCA_965279095.1). Classification (GTDB taxonomy): domain Bacteria; phylum Pseudomonadota; class Alphaproteobacteria; order Caulobacterales; family Caulobacteraceae; genus CBDIHH01. Next base: position 811,047 of record CBDIHH010000006.1, on the reverse strand, counting down.
ACGTCGCCGACGGCGAACACCCGACGGTTGCTGGTGCGCAGGGATCGGTCGGTCCGCACCCCCGAGGCGTCATGGACGATCCCCGCCGCGTCCAGCCCCAGGCCTTCGATATTGGGCCGCCGGCCGAGGGCCAGCAGCAGATGCGTCGCCTCGAGCCGCTGCTCGCCCGTGTCCGTCTCGACGACGACGACGGGGCCGGCCTCCACCCTCACCACCTTGCCCTTGACCAGGGTGACCCCGTCGGCCTTCAGCTGGTCGATAACAGTCGCCGCTGCCTCGCGGTCCTCGCGGCCGAGGATCGCGTCAGCCTCCACCAGGGTGACGGAAGACCCCAGCCGGGCGAAGGCCTGGCCCAGCTCCACGCCGATCGGCCCGCCGCCCAGCACCACCAGCCTTGGGGGCAGCGCCTCGAGGGAGAAGATCGTCTCGTTGGTGAGATAGGCGACGGCCTCCAGACCGGGGATGGGCGGCGCGGCCGCGCGTGAGCCGGTCGCCAGCACCACCTTGCGCGCGAACACGGCGACGCTGTCTCCATGGATCTCGCGCGGGCCCGCGAAGCGCGCGGCCTCGCGCACCACCTTCACGCCAAGCCCCTCGAACCGGGCCTGGCTGTCGATGGGGGCGATGGCGGCGATGACCCCATGCACGTGTCGCATCACCGCGGCGAAATCCACCGCCACCCCGCTCGCCGTCACCCCCAGCGGAGCGCTGTGAGTCATCGCGTGGGCGGCGTGGGCGGCGGCGATCAGGGCCTTGGACGGGACGCAGCCGTAGTTGAGGCAGTCGCCGCCCATCTCGCCCTTCTCGAACAGCACCACCTTCAGCCCCAGCTGCGCCGCTCCGGCGGCCACCGACAGGCCGCCGGAGCCGGCCCCGATGACGGCCAGGTCGCAGTCGACCCGCTGCCGGGTCACGCCGCCGCCTTGGCGCGCCGGCGCTGGTAGAGGGTGGTGCCGAGGGACAGCAGCGCCAGGGCCGTCAGCGGACCGAACACGAAGGGCTCGAAGATGATGTCCAGCTTGGGGGTCTGGCCGTGGGCGAGCAACTTGCCGATCCCCGAGCCGATGCTGGTGTAGATGACGGTGGCGGGAATGATGCCGATGAAGGTCGCCAGGGCGTAGGCCTTGAGGGGCGCGCCGGCCAGGGCGGCCGCCACATTGACCAGCCAGAACGGTGCGATCGGCACCAGGCGCAGGGTCAGGATATATCCGAACGCCCCCTCCTTGATGCCGTCCATCACCGCCTTGAGTCGCCCTCCGGAGGCCTCCGCCTTGTCCCGGACGATGGCGCCCAGCGAGGTGTGGACGACCCCGTAGAGCAGCACCGCCCCGGCGGTGGCGCCGAAGACGGTGGCCACGCTGCCCACCCAGACCCCGAACAGGAAGCCGCCCGTCAGGGTCAGCACCAGGGCGCCTGGCAGGCTGGCCGCCGCCACCAGGGCGTAGGTGGCCATGAAGGCCAGCAGGCTGAGGACGAGGTGGTCGGCGACGAAGGCCCGCAACGCCGCCTCGTGGGTCCTGAGGGTCTCGAGGCTGAGCAGCCGCCAGGCGCCGCTGGCGAACAGGGCGATAACGATGGCCGCCAGCACGGCCAGGGGCGCGAAGCGCTTGATGGATGTCATGCGTCTGAGCCCCGGACCGTCATGGAGGGACTTCTACGCTGAGCGGGCCCTTGTGGACTAGCGACGATGATTGAGCCAAACGGCGACGCTCGACGTAAGGTGACCAGGTTTCGGCCATCGCGCCCGCCAGGAATCGCCCGTTCGTGTCTGATACGATCACTACCACCGGCCCAGCCCCCTCCCCGTTCACGGCGCCGGAGCGGCGCGCCCTGGACCCGCGCAAGTTCCGCGACCCGTTGCGGACCCTGGACGGCTCACCCCGCGCCTCGGCGCCGATGACCGGTCTGCAGACCCTGTGGTTCAACACCGGGACCCTGTGCAACATCACCTGCGCCAGCTGCTATATCGAAAGCTCGCCGCTCAACGACGCCCTGGCCTATCTGACCGTGGCCGAGGTCGAAGCCTACCTCGCCGAAGCCTCCGCCCTGGCCCTGCCCACCCGCGAGATCGGCTTCACCGGCGGCGAGCCGTTCATGAACCCCGACATCATCGCCATGCTCGAGGCGACCCTGGCGGGGGGCCGCCAGGCCCTGGTGTTGACCAACGCCATGCGGCCCATGCGCCGCTTCGAAGCCGCGCTTTTGGACCTGAAGGCCCGCTACGGCGGCGACCTCACCCTGCGGGTCAGCCTCGACCACCACAGCCAGGCCGTGCACGAGGCCGAACGCGGCGCGGGCGCGTGGCCCATCGCCATCGACGGCCTGCGCTGGCTGGCGGCGAACGGCTTCTCCATCGCCGTGGCCGGGCGACGACTCCCGCACGAGGACGAGGCGGCGGCCCGGGCCGCCTATGGGCGCCTGTTCGCTGAGCTCGGCGCGGCCATCGATGTCGAGGACCGCGGCCGGCTAGTGCTGTTCCCCGGCATGGACGCGGGGCGCGACGTGCCGGAGATCAGCGACGCCTGCTGGGGGATCCTGGATGTGGCGCCCGCTTCGATGATGTGCGCCTCCAGCCGCATGGTGGTGAAGCGCCGCGGGGCGGCGGCGCCCGCCGTGGTCGCCTGCACCCTGACCCCCTACGACCCGCAGTTCGAGATGGGCGCCGCCCTGGCCGAGGCGCTCGGGCCGGTGAGGCTGAACCACCCCCATTGCGCCGCCTTCTGCGTCCTCGGCGGCGCCAGCTGCAGCGGCGGCTAGGAGACGATGCGCCTGTCGGTGGTCATCCCGGCGCTGGACGCCGCCGCAACCTTGGCCGCCTGCCTGGCCAGCCTCGACGCGGGGGACGAGATCATCGTCGTCGACGGCGGATCGCGAGACGACACCCGCAGCCTCGCCGCCGGCCTCGGCGCCCGGGTGATCACCGCCCCGCGTGGTCGCGGCCGCCAGATGATCGCGGGCGCCCAGGCCGCCGCCGGCGACTGGCTGCTGTTCCTCCACGCCGACACCTGCCTGCAGGCCGGCTGGCGCCAGGCCGCCGAGGCCCATGCCCGGGCCGCCCCGGCCCAGGCCGCGGTTTTCCGCTTCGCCCTGGACGACCCCTCGCCCGAGGCCCGCCGGCTGGAGCGGTGGGTGTCCTGGAGGGTGCGGCGCCTGGCCCTGCCCTACGGGGATCAGGGCCTGCTGATCGCCAGGGACCTATACGAGCGCCTCGGCGGCTTTCGACCCCTCGCCCTGATGGAGGATGTCGATCTGATACGCCGGCTCGGCCGCCGACGCCTGACCGTCCTTCAGGCTGACGCCGTCACCTCGGCCCGCCGTTGGCGGCAGGACGGCTGGCGGCGGCGCAGCGCGCGCAATGCCGCCTGCCTGGCCCTGTTCTTTATAGGGGCGCCCCCGACCCTCATCGCCCGTCTCTATGGCCGCTGACCGCGCCCGCCGGCATCTGGTGATCATCGCCCGGCGGCCGGCCTATGGCGTGGGCAAGCGCCGCCTGGCGGCGGAGGGCGGTGATCTGCTGGCCCTGCGCTTCCAGCGCTTCGCCTTCGCCGCCCTGATGCGGCGCCTGGGCCGCGACCCGCGCTGGACCACCTGGGCAGGCATCTCTCCGGATCGCCCAAGCGCCTGGGCCGCCCCGGCCAGGACTCTGCCCCAGGGGCGCGGCGATCTCGGCCGGCGCATGGGCCGGGTGGTCCGCGCTCTGCCCCCGGGTCCCGCCGTGCTCATCGGCACGGACACCCCCGCGGTGGCCGCCGCCGACATCGCCCAGGCGTTCCGGAGCCTCGGGGCGGCTGACGCCGTGTTCGGCCCGGCGCTGGATGGGGGCTACTGGCTCATTGGGCTAAGCCGCAGGACGGGCCGGCTGCCGTTCGCCGGCGTCCGCTGGTCCACCGCTCACGCCATGGCCGACACCGCCGCCAACCTGCGCGGCCGCCGGGTCCGCGTCCTGCGCGCCCTGGAGGATGTCGACGACTTGGCGGCCTACCGGCGCGTTACGGCAAATAAATGCAGCCGCCCACCTGAGGGGCCGGGCCCGCCGAGGCTCTAGCGGGGCGAGTGGATTCTTCGGCCAGCCTGCGGCAGGCTATCGATCGGTCCGGGAGGCTCGCACGGCCGTGTCACAGGACAGCCCATCGCCGCTCGATCCCTCCGCGGATCTGGGTCAGTATCGCCCGGCCCTGCGGCGCTACTTCCAGAAGCGGGCGCCGGCCGCCGAGGTGGAGGACCTGGTCCAGGACGTGTTCGTCAACCTGCAGGCGCGGCGGTCGCAGACGGCGGTCGAGGACATGCAGCGCTACCTGTTCGTGGTCGCCGGCCATGTGCTCAGCCGGCGGCGGCGGCGCGAGGCGCCCTGGCGGGGGGCCGACGAGGACGGCCTGTCCGGCCTCGCCGAGGAGGTCTCGCCCGAACGCATCCTGCTCGCCCGCGAGCGCCTGGGCGTGGCCGTCCAGGTCATCGCCGCCCTTACCCCTCGCACCCGTCAGGTTTTCCTGCTGCATCGCTTTGAAGAGATGACCTACCAGTCCATAGCCGCTGACCTCGGCATCTCGGTGAGCGCCGTGGAGAAGCACATCATGATCGCCCTTCGCGCCCTGACGCAGGCGGCCGGCCCGCGGTCATGAGCACGCCTGACACCATAGCCGAGGAGGCCTCGGCCTGGTTCGCGCGGGCGCGATCCGGCCAGATCACGGAGGCGGAGTCCGTCGCCCTCGAGGCCTGGCTCGCCGGCGATCCCGCCCGGCGCCTCGCCTATGAGGACCTGCAACTGCTTTGGGCGGGCCTGGACTCCGTTCGGGGGGACCCCGCGGTCCTGGCCTTGCGCGAGGCGGCCGGCCGCGACCTGAGCGCCCGGCGCCGGGACCGGCTCACGCGCACCGTCATGGCCGCCTGCGCGGTGCTGGCCTTGACGGTCGGCGGCGGGATCTGGCTCGGCCGGCACGCCGGTCCGGGGCTCGGCCGGGCCGCCGTCTACCAGACACGGGTCGGCCAGACCGCCAGCATCGGCCTGCCGGACGGCAGCCTGGCGGTGCTCGACACGGACTCCGAACTTCGGGTCTGGCCCAACCGCGGCCGCGAACGGCGGCTGGAACTGGTCCGCGGCCGCGCCTATTTCAAAGTCGCCAAGGACCCCGCCCGTCCCTTCATCGTGCGAGCCGACGGCAAGGACGTCACCGCCCTGGGCACCCGCTTCGACGTCTATCTCAAGGAGGCGGGCCTGGAGGTCATGCTCATGGAGGGCCGGGTTCGGGTGCAACCGCACGGCAGCCTGGCCGGCCCCGGCCAGCAGCCCTCGGTGGAGATGACCCCGGGCTACCGCCTCGTCGCCCGGCGCGACGGCTGGGGCCTGGTGAAGGCGGATATCCAGGCCGAGGCCGGGTGGATGCAGGGGCGGCTGGTGTTCGACGAGGACCGGGTCGGCGACATCGCCCGCGAGCTCAATCGCTACGCCACCCACAAGATCGTCATCGTCGACCCCGCCGTTGGCGACAGGCGCATGAGCGCGGTGATCGAGGCCAACGACGCCTCCACCTTCATCGCCGCCCTGGAAGTGATGAAGCTGGCCCGCTCGCGGCCCCGGGCCGACGGCGGCTTCGAGCTGAGGACGCCATAGTTTTTTTCCGCCGACACCTGAGGGATCCACGCGCGCCTGCCTCTTAACTCGATATACGGCCTCAGACGCCGGATAGCGGGGGAATGGGTGATGACAAAACGGACCTTCAGGGCGCGGGTGCAACTGCTGGCGGGCGTCGCGTCCCTGGCCCTGTGCGCCACCGGGGCCCAGGCGGCGGAGACGCGGTTCGACATTCCTCCGCAGAAACTGTCCGACGCCCTACGCGCCTTCGGGCTGCAGAGCGGCGAGGCGATCGCCTTCAAGGGGTCGATGACGGGCCACAGCCAGTCCGCGGGCGCCGTGGGCCGTTTCGAGCCAGACGAAGCGCTGGCGAAGATTCTGAGGGACACCGCCCTCACCTACGTCCGGTCCGGCAACGGCTTCGTGGTCGTGCCCGCCCAGGCCCGCCTGACTCCCGTGGTGCTGCAGCGCGGGCCGGCGCCGGCGCCGGCCGCCCGCGAGGCGTCCGTCGAGCCGATCCGCAGCCCCGTCCTCGAGGAGGTGGTCATCACCTCGCGCAAGGTGCCCGAGCGGCTGCTGGATGCGCCGGTCACCGCCAACGCCTTCACCGCCGAGGCCATCAGCGCCCGCAACATCACCACCCTCAGCGACGTGGCCAACTACACCCCCGCCGTGACCCTCACCAACCAGGGCGGCGCCCGGGTCGACCGGTCGAGCCAGACCATCATCATCCGCGGCATGAACCCGCAGAGCTCGCAGACCGCGTCGGTTTTCATCGACGGCGCCTCGGTGACGGGCGGATTCGTCGAGGGCCTGGACGATGTCGAGCGTGTGGAAATCCTCAAGGGACCGCAGACCACGGCCTTTGGTCGCCAGGCCTTCGCCGGCGCGATCAACATCGTCACCAAGGATCCGGCCCGGGAGTTCGGCGGGCGGGTCGAGTTGCTGGGCGGCTCGGACAAGACGATCGACGCCCGTCTGATGCTCGAGGGACCGGTCATCCGCGACAAGTTGTTCGTCCGGGTCGCTGGGCGCTACTTCGACCAGGACGGCCAGTACGACAACAACGCCATGCCCGGCGAGCGGCTTGGCGACAAGTCCACCAAGAGCGTCAACGCCGCCGTCCTGTTCACCCCGGTCGAAGGGCTGAGGATCAAGTATTTCGGCCAGGTCTTCCGCAACGAGGACGGCCCCTCGGCGGTCGCCCACTTCGGGCCGTCCGACTTCAACTGCAACGCCGGGGCGGCGCCGGCCGGCCGGTTGAACTACATCTGCGGCGAGGCCCCCGGCTTCCCCCGTTCCCGCCTGGCCATGAACGTCGCGGTCGATCCGCTGTTCGTCGACGTCATCATGAACAACAGCAAGGGGCTGGCGAACCCGCTGTTCATCGGCGGCCTCGGCCTGCGTCACGGCGGCCTTCTGACCAAGGCCTACCACCACCATCTGTCCGGCGAATACGACATCCCCGGCCTCGGCATCAAGGTGTCGGCCCTGACCTCCATAGACCGCAACGAGAGCTCGGTGATCACCGATCTCGACATGCAGGACACACGCAACCTGCCGAACCCGAACTTCGGGGTGCTGCCCAACACCCAGCCGTTCATCAATTCGCTGTTCAACTTCCAGAGCCTGCTGCAGGGCCGCTCCAGCGAAATTCGCATGCAGCCGGTCTCGCCCGGCCGGTTCAGGTGGCTGCTCGGCGCCAACTATGTCTATTCCCAGATCCAGTCGACCAGCAACGCGCTGCTGGCGGCCGGCGTATCCAACCAGATCAACGGCAACCCGACCCGCACCGAGACCTATGGCGTCTTCGGCAGCGTCGCCTATGACGTCCTGTCGAACCTCAATGTCAGCCTGGAGGCGCGCTACCAGGAGGACACGGTCGGCCTCTACAACCGCGGCCCGCTGAACGGCCCGATCACACTGAACCTCGAAGCCACCTTCGTGAACTTCCTGCCGCGCGTGATCGTGAAATACAACATCACCCCCGACTGGCATGTCTACGGCAGCTATTCGAAGGGGGCGAACCCCGGCGCCTTCAACAGCCAGTTCCCCAATCTCCCCGCCGTGCAGCGCGCGTTCCTGGAGACCGCCTACGGCGCCACCCTGAAGGTGCGGCCCGAACAGCTCGACAGCTATGAGCTCGGCACCAAGGGCCGGTTCCTCGATGGCCGGCTGCAACTGCAGCTGTCCCTCTACCACGCCATCTGGTCCGACCAGATCGTGTCGCAAAGCCTGTCGGTTCAGCAGCTCAACGCCGCCGGCCAGCCCACCGGGCTCAACACCGTCATCGGCGCCTCGACCAACATCGGCGAGACCATCCTGGAGGGGGCGGAAGTCGAGGGCGCGTTCAAGGCCACCGACGCCCTCACCGTGGGCTTCTCGGGCGCTGTCGCCAGCAGCGATATCCAGAACTTCTTCTGCGGCACCTGCGGCTCGCACACCGGCAACCCCACCGTTACGGGCAAGCAGCTCCCACGATATTCCAAATACAGCGGGACCCTGTCGGCGGACTACCGGCAGCCCTTCGCGCCTATCGCCGACGCCGAATGGTTCGCGCGGGGCGACTATATCTACAAGAGCGGCGTCTACGACAGTCCCGCCAACCTGGTACGGACTCCCGACTCCCACATCGTCAATCTTCGCGCCGGGATCAGCACCGCCAAATACAAGATCGAGGGCTTTGTGCTCAATGCCTTCAACGACAAGGGCTATCTGAGCATCGAGAACCAGGTCGAGGTGCTGAACCCGACGCTTCGGGCGCTGAACCTGCAGATGCCCAATCTTCGCCAGTTCGGCGTTCGCGCCGCCTACAGCTTCTGATGGCAGCCGCAAGAGCGGTGAAAGGACATCCCATGGATAGACGCAACCTGATCCTCGGCGCCGGCGTCGGCCTCGCCGCCGTGGGCACGGCCGCCGCCGCCCAGCCGGCGGGGGCCCACAAGCCCAACCCCGGCGGGGCTCGCGGCGCCGGGGCCGCCATGCGCCACGTGATCATCCGCGACTTCCCCCGCCCCTCAGCCGAGATGATGACCAACCTCAAGGGCGTGGTCGGCGTGGTCGGCGGCCCCTTCGGCTTCCAGGACGAGTATCTCGCCGACGTGGCCATCAAGCCGGTGCGCGAGGACATGCGCATCCTCGGCACCGCCTTCACGGTCCACCTTCCCGAGCCTGACCTCCTGCTGGTCTCGCACGCCATCAACCTGGCCAAGCCGGGCGATGTCCTGGTCATCGACGTCGGCGGCCACAGCCAGCTCAGCGTGTTCGGCTATTCCATGTCGCAGTCTTGCCTCAACCGCGGCATCGCCGGGGTGATCGTCGACGGAGCGGTGCTGGACATCGAATGGCTGCGCGGGGAGACCCCCTACTCGGCCGAGGAGGAGAAGCGCCGCAACGGTCTGCTGCCCGTCTTCACCCGCGCCCAGTCGCCGACGTGGGCCGACTGGAACAAGCCCGGCTCGATCAATGTGCCGATCCAATTCGGCGGCCTGACCGTGGAGCCCGGCGACGTGGTCTACGGGGCCCGCGAAGGGGTGCACATCATCCCGCAGCGCCGGCTGCCCGAACTGTTCGCGGCGTCTGAGAAGTCCAAGGCCTTCTCCAAGTCCCGCAACTGGCTGCCTCGGGTCAAGGCGGGCGAAACCTGGTTCGACATCCTCGACATGGGCGACAGCCTCAAGGCCCTGGGCATCCCGGAATTCCCGTCCCCCGACAAGGTGGTGTGACCCCCTCGCCCGGGCCGCGGCGATGCGCTAGCCTTTACTGCTAGTCATCGGCGGCGGGAGACCAGAGTGCAGACCAGCGGAACTGAGACCGGCCGGATCCCGGGCTGGCCGTCCTTTATCCGCACCCCCGCCAAGCACGGCGACCAGCCGCCGCCAGTCGGCTGGTTGACCCGTGTCTTCTACCCGATGGGTTCGGCCTCGGTGGGCATCAAGCAGCGCACCCTCGCGGCCTTCGCGATGATCTACTATAATCAGGTCATCGGCCTGTCCCCCGCCCTGGTGGGCAGCGTGCTGATGCTGATCACCATCTTCGACGCCCTGTGCGATCCGATCGTGGGCCAGTGGTCGGACAATTTCCGCAGCCCCTGGGGCCGGCGCCACCCGTTCATGTATCTGGCCGTCGTGCCGGTGCCGGTGTTCTTCTTCCTGATGTGGAACCCGCCGGTCGGCCTGTCGGACTCCGCCGCCGCGGTCTATCTGTTCGTCTGCCTGGCGGGCCTGCGCTTCTTCGACACCCTGTTCGAGCTGCCCGCCGCGGCCCTCATGCCCGAGCTGACCAGCGACTACCAGGAGCGCACGATCCTCTCCATGGGCCGCCACCTCTACGGCGCCGTGGTGGGGCTCAGCGCCACCGTGATCGCCCTGAAGGTGTTCATGCCGGAGAATCCGGACGGCACCGGCGGCCTGCTCGACCGCGCGGGCTACCTGCCGTTCTCCATCGCCTTCGCCTGCGCCATGCTCGTCTTCATGCTGGCGGCCGCCATCAGCACCCACCGGCGCATTCCCTACTTCCGCCCGCCTCCGGCGCGCGCCGCCTCCTTCGGGGTGATGGCGCGGGAGATCGTCTCCACCCTCTCCAACCGAGGCTTCGTCATCCTGGCCCTGGCCTCGATGCTGATGTCCATCGCGGCGGGCGCCCGCACGGGTCTGGAAATGTATTTCTCGGTCTACTTCTGGGAGCTCTCCCAATCGAAGATCGCCCTGATGATCAGCGTCGCGGTGGCGGGCTCGCTGTGCGGCGGCCCCCTGGCGATCGTGCTCAGCCGCGCCCTCGGCAAGAAGGGCGGCGTCCTGGCGGCGTGCGGGCTGATGATCGTCCTGGCGCTGGGGCCGATCGCCCTGCGGGTGGCCGGGCTGATGCCGCCCAACGGCGCGCCGATCCTGTTCCCGATCCTGGCCGTGGACATGTTTCTCTACAGCGCCGTCAGCCTCGCGCTCCAGGTCATCATCATGTCGTCCTACGCCGACGTGGTGGACGACTCAGAGGTCAAGACGGGCCGTCGGTCCGAAGGCCTGCTGCTGTCGGCGGACAACCTGTTCAAGAAGATGGTCTCGGCCATCGGCGTCTTCACCGCGGGGATGGTGCTGACCCTGGTCGCGTTCCCGGCCAAGGCCCAGCGCGGCATGGTCGACCCCGAGGTCCTCCAACAGATGGGGTTGATCTATGTCCCCCTGCTCCTGCTGGTCCTGGGACCGGCGTTCCTGCTGCTGACGCGCTACCCCATCGACGAGGCGCGGCACCGGGAGAACCTGCGGACCCTGGCCGACCGTCAGGCGACCAGCGCCTGACGGCGGTCACGCCAAGGGCCACCCGCCCACGGCCTGCTTGAACGGCGCCACCGGCTGCGACCGCGGCAGGCGAAAGACGCTTATGACGCCGAAACGACGGCCTGGGTAGCCTTGGGCGCGGAAGAGGCGGCGGTGGGCTCGGCGGCGAGGTCCGCCGGCTTGGGCTTGGGATGCGCCGCCGAGGCGACCGTCATCGGGGGGTCGGCGGGTCGGGCGGCCGGTTCGACCGAGCCGGGGGCGGGGTCGGCCTGGGCCTCCTCGGACGGGCGCAGGAAGGCGGGCGCCTGAACCACCGGCAACAGACTGGCATAGACCACCTGCGGACGGGATTGCGGCTCATAGGGGCGCTGGAACGCCCCCGGGGCGCCGCCGCGGCCACCGAGGCGATAGAAGACGTGCAGGCCGACCTGGGACACCCGCACCATGGAGTCCCACTGGGGACCGATGCGGGCGGCATGGAAATGGGTGGCGTTGCCGACGTCCGCCATCACGAAGCCCGCCAGGGCGCGGGCGGCGACCTTCTGCGAGCGGCGCCAGGCGCCTGTCTCGCGGGTGCGGCGCAGGGATCCGTCGCAGGCGAAGCTGAACTGGCAGCCGCGGCCGAACTGGGCCCCCTGGAAGACCACGCCGCAGACGGACTTGGGGAAGGCCGGATGGCGCACGCGGTTGAGCACCACCTGAGCCACCGCGGCCTGACCGGCGGGCGTCTCGCCGCGGGCCTCGTAATAGACCGCCTGGGTGAGGCATTCCGTCTCCCGGGCGTCGGCCAGGGCGCCGCCGGCGCCGAAGGGACGGGCGGCGGCGGGCCGCAGGCCGGAGGCGCGACGGGCCCTGGCGTCGAGCTGGGCGCCGAAGCGGGCCGCCTGGGCGTCGCGCTCGGCGCCCCCGAACACGGTGTCCGCGTCGGCGATACGGTCGTGGCGGCGGGCGATGGCAAGGGCCCCGGGGGGCATGGCGTCGCCCCGCGAGCGCAGGGCGGATTCGGAGAAGCCTTCGGCGGCGGCGTCAGCCAGGCTGCCGACGCGGGCCGCAGAGGCGTGGCTGTCCACGGCGTTGGTGAAGACATAGGCGGCCGTTAGCCCAAGACCTGCGGCGGAGCAGCAGGCGGCAGCACGGACCGCAGCGCGCACGGAAACGCGCGCTCGGGTGACGTTAAACAAAGACTTCGTGTCCTATTCGGCGAGGGCGGATGCGCCCCCCGATTTCGACACCCGGCAGACCCGATCAGGTCATCTGCGAGGTGGAGCCGGCCCATACACGGTTAGGCCAGCGACGCGCTTTATACGTCACAATATGGCGCCAATGTGGTTGATTCGCAAATGGCCGCCACAGTTGGCCCTATTGATCCTCTACCTCGGCGGCCTTCGTCACAGCTTCGACCCGTCCGTGCGTTGCCTTTCGCCTCGTCCGCATGACCTGAATTATGCCTAACGGGCGGAGCCCGGCGGACGCCGGAACAGACCCCCGGGTCGGCCGTTTCGCAGGCGCCGGCATGAGCCGATCTGACCTTCAGGAGATGACGATGCGCGCGATGACCCGATCCCTATCCGTAGCCGCCGCGGCGGTGGCCACGGCCGCCCTGCTGTCCGGCTGCGGGCACAACACCGAACAGCGCGCCGCCTCAGGCGCCGTCGCCGGTGCGGTGGTCGGCGGGCCGGTAGGCGCGGCCGTGGGCGGCGCCGCGGGCGCGGCCGTCAGCAAGGCGGCCGACAAATAAGGCGATGGCTCCTCCGGCGACGGAGGAGCCAGTCCCTCCTCAACGGCAGACCCGCTGGTCCACGCGGCCGTAGTAGGGATCCCAGTAGCTGCGAATCCAACAGCGGCGGGGCTGGTAATAGCGGGGCGGCGGGCCGTAGTAGCCGTAGCCGGGACCGGCGTAGGCGCGGCCGTTGCTCAACAGGGCCGCTCCCGCCAGGACGCCGAGGGCGATCGCCGCGCCGTCGTCATTGCGCCGATAGTCCCGCCGGTCGTCACGGTCGCGGTATCCCCGGTCGTGACCGTAGCCGTAGCCGGGGCCATACCCATACCGCTGGGCCGAGGCCTCGCCGGCGACGGCCAGGCCTCCGGCCAGGGTCGCAGCGGCCAGGCTGGCGGCGATGATTGTCTTCATGGGATTCACTCCTCACAGCCGATTTCGTGCTTAATCAACGATTAAGACTGCGATCGGGTCCGTGAACCGCCCCTGAACGATCGTGTCAGCATGCGCTCGCACCCCTGGCGCCGGGGCGAAAGAGGCCCTAACTTCCGTTCATGCCCCGTTCCCCCGCCCCGCCCGCCGCTCCGCCCGGCGTCGCCGAGATGTCGGCGCCCTTCGTCCGAGACCTGGCCGACTACGCCCCGGCCCTGTGGACGCCGCACCGCCCCGCCCGCCCGGCCAAGGCGGAAGGCGGTCGCAAGTTCAAGCTGGTCAGCGACTACGCCCCCGCCGGGGACCAGCCGGCCGCCATCGCCGAGCTGTCGCAGGGTCTGCGGGGCGGCGACGAGGACCAGGTTCTGCTCGGGGTGACCGGGTCCGGCAAGACCTTCACCATGGCCAAGATCATCGAGGAGACCCAGCGGCCCGCCCTCATCCTCGCGCACAACAAGACCCTGGCCGCCCAGCTCTACAGCGAGTTCAAGAGCTTCTTCCCCGACAATGCGGTGGAGTATTTCGTCAGCTACTACGACTACTACCAGCCCGAGGCCTACGTCCCCCGCACCGACACCTACATCGAGAAGGATTCCTCGATCAACGAGCAGATCGACCGCATGCGCCACTCGGCGACCCGGTCGGTGCTGGAGCGGGACGACGTCATCGTCATCGCCTCGGTGTCGTGCATCTACGGCATCGGCTCGGTGGAGACCTACACCGCCATGACCCTCACCCTCTCGGTCGGCGACCGGGTGGACGAGAAGAAGCTGCTCGCCGACCTGGTGGCCCAGCAGTACAAGCGCAACGACGCCGCCTTCGAGCGGGGGACCTTTCGCAAGCGCGGCGACACCCTGGAGATCTTCCCGGCCCACTACGAAGACAGGGCCTGGCGGGTGAGCCTGTTCGGCGACGAGGTCGAGGCCATCGCCGAGTTCGATCCCCTCACCGGCAAGAAGATGGCCGACCTGCCCTCGATCCGCATCTACGCCAACAGCCACTATGTGACGCCGCGCCCGACCCTGCTGCAGGCGGTGAAGGGCATCCGCATCGAGCTGAAGGAGCGGCTGGACTGGCTGGTGGCCAACGGCAAGCTGCTGGAGGCCCAGCGGCTCGAGCAGCGCACCCTGTTCGATCTGGAGATGATCGAGAGCACCGGCTCGTGCGCCGGCATCGAGAACTACAGCCGCTACCTGACCGGCCGCCGGCCCGGCGAGCCGCCGCCGACCTTCTTCGAATACATCCCCGACAACGCCATCCTCTTCGTCGACGAGAGCCACGCGACGGTGCCGCAGATCGGGGCGATGTACAAGGGGGACAGAAGCCGAAAGACGACGCTGGCCGAATACGGCTTCCGCCTGCCCTCGGCGATGGACAACCGGCCCCTCAAGTTCGAGGAGTGGGACGCCATGCGGCCGCAGTCGGTGCATGTCTCGGCCACCCCCGCCGCCTGGGAGCTGGAACACGCCGGGGGCGTCTTCACCGAGCAGGTCATCCGCCCCACCGGCCTGATCGACCCGCCGGTGGAGGTGCATCCGGTCAGCAAGGACGGGGCCAGCCAGGTCGACGACGTCATGGCCGAGATCCGTGAGACCACCGCCAAGGGCTATCGCAGTTTGGTCACCGTCCTGACCAAGAAGATGGCCGAGGACCTCTCGGAATACCTGCACGAGCAGGGGCTGAAGGTCCGCTACATGCACTCCGACATCGACACCATGGAGCGGATCGAGATCATCCGCGACCTGCGCCTGGGGGTGTTCGACGTGCTGGTGGGGATCAACCTCCTGCGTGAGGGGCTCGACATCCCCGAATGCGCCCTGGTGGCTATCCTCGACGCCGACAAGGAGGGCTTCCTGCGCTCGGAGACCAGCCTCATCCAGACCATCGGCCGGGCGGCGCGTAACGTCGACGGCAAGGTGGTCCTCTACGCCGACCGCATCACCGGCTCGATGGAGCGGGCCATGGCGGAGACCAAGCGCCGCCGGGAGAAGCAGGAGGCCTACAACCTCGAGCACGGCATCACCCCCGAGAGCGTAAAGCGCGACATCAAGGACATCCTCGACAGTCCCTACGAGCGGGGCGACCGCTTCACCGTCAAGGCGGGGGTGGCCGAGGCCGCCAAGCCGTTCCTCGGCTCCAACTTCCAGGCCACGGTGCGCGACCTGGAGGCGCGCATGCGCAAGGCCGCCTCCGACCTGGAGTTCGAGGAGGCCGCCCGCCTGCGCGACGAGCTGAAGCGCCTGAAGCTGATGGACCTGGAGTTCGCCAACGAGGTCATGACCGCCCCCGGCGAGGCCGTCGACAAGGGCGCCACCAAGGTCATGAAGGCGGAGGCGCGGGCCGCGAGCGCGGAGCGGTTCAGGAAGAGCCGGCTCTAGGGCGGGACGACGCCGTCCCTCGGCGCCCTGGCTTGACGGCAAAGCCTGTTTCGCCAACCCTCGCCGGATGACCCTCTTTCGCGCCGCCCTCCCCGCGCTCCTGCTCGCCGCATGCTCCCCGGCCGCCGCGCCGGCGCCGCCCGCCGCCGAGCCAGCCGCCGAGCCAGCCGCCAGCGCCCGGCTGATGTCGCCCGAGTCCTATGTCCAGGGCTTCTATGTCAACGAGCCCGACTGGACGACGCCGGAGGCCGTGCGCGCCCTGTTCACGCCGGATCTGGCCGAGGCGCTGATCAAGGACCGCAGCCGCACGGACGAGGTCGGGGCGGTGGACTTCATGTTCATCTGCGGCTGCCAGGACGGCGACATCCAGGGCGTATCGACCACCAGCCGCGACGTCCCGGGCGGCGCCGAGGTCACCGCCCGGTTCAACCTGGAGCGCAACCCCACGACCATCGTCTACCGCCTGCGGCGCACGGAGCAGGGCTATCGCATCGCCGAGGTGTCATCCCCTGCGGAGGGCGGCAAGGTGGCCTGGAGCCTGCGCGACCTCCTGGGTCTGCCGCAGGGCTGACGCTCAGGCGGGCGGCAGCTTGGCGCCTTCCACCTGGCATTTGGCGGCCTTGTCGAAGGTGCCGCCGGGAAGGCCCTGCCGGCCCACCAGGGCCATGGACTGGTCGGAGATCAACTGTTCGCCCAGGGCGACCTGGCCGGACGCCTTGTAGACGGCCTCGGCCTTGGCCCGCCAGCGGCGCGCCAACTCGTCCAGCTCATTGGCCATGTCAGCCGAGGACGGCCGCACGGTGCCGGAGACGGCGCTGAGGATGGCGGTGCAGGCGGCGGCCCGGGGCCCCTCCTCCGTCGGCAGCGGACCGGGCGCGGGCGCCTGGGCGAAGGCGGCGGCGGACAGGCCGGTGGCGGCGACGACGGCGAGGATGATGCGTTTCATGGGCGAAGCCTAGTCCAAGGCCTCCGCCTCGCGCCAGCCCTTAACGCGCCGCGGCGCGCAGGGCCCGGGCGCGGGTCACGACCTCGCCCTCGATCTGGGCGCGGTCGCCGTCGGCGCGACCCTTGGCCTCGGCGCCGTCCCGGCCGTAGACGGCGGTAAGCCGGCCGCCGTCCAGGGCATAGGCGGCGTCCGCGTCGCGGATCAGAAACGGGTCGAGGTCCCCGGGGCGGTAGTAGTAGCTGCGCTCCCCGGCGGCCGCCTCGGTGATGCGCACCACGGCGGCGCCCTCGCGCCAGACCTTGGCGGTCTCGCCGCGCAGCTTGACCACGCCAGGGATGAGGGCCGCGTCGGCGGCGGCGATGCGGCTGTCGAGGGCGGCGGCGGCGGCGAGGCCGGCCGGGGCCACGAGGACGGCCGCCGCGGACTGGCCGGTCGCCTCGCAGGCGACCAGCACCTGCGGTCCCTTGAACGGCCCGCCGGAGACCGCCAGGGTCCGGGTCGGGCCGGTGCGGGTGGTGTTCAGCACCAGGGTGGCGGGGGCCGCCGGGGCCTGGGCCGTGCAGCTGCCCTCGGCGATCCAGCCGGACTCGTTGGGGGTCACGGCCGAGAAGCTGCAGGCCACCTCGCCGGCGGTGACGAGCCCCTTGTCCGTGAAGGTCCAGGCGCCGGTCTCGCACAGATCGGCGCTGGCCGCCCACCGGCCGATGTAGCTGGGCGGCATGGGATTGGGGATCAGCGGCGGACCCGGGTTCTGCGCCGCCGGAGGGGCGGCGGGCGGCGGCGCCGGCTGGCCGCAGGCGGCGAGGGTCACAGCCAGGGCCAGGCCGAGGCCGTGGAGGGGAAGCGGGCGCGTCATCGGTTTCATACCTTGCCTAACGGCGAAGGTTGTAATCGGTTCGCCGTCCACCCCCTAGCGATCCAGCAGACGCCGGCAGGCGCGGCTGTCGGCGAAGGCGTCGCCGATGCGGTCGGCCTCGATACAGTCGGCCACAAGGCCGGGATCGGCCGGCGGCGGGCGCGCGTCCGCCAGCATCTGGCGGCAGGCGCGGCTGTCGGCGAGGGGCTCGCCGCGGCGCACCGCCCTCTGGCAGTCGCGCGGGCTCGGCGCGACCACATGCACCGCCGGATCGCCGTCGTAATAGGGATCGTAGTCGGCCCGGTCGCGAGGATCGGACGGCGACTCGCGGGGCGGATCGTAGCGCTCGTCGCGCGCCGGCAGGGGCCGGGCCGGGCCCAGGGGCGAGGCTGGCTCGACGGGAATGGCCGCCTCCGCGTTCGCCGGAGCGTCCATGACCGCCAGCTTCGGGCCCACGGGGGCGGCCGGCTTGGGCGGCGGCGGCTCTTCGGTCTTGCGGATGGTCAGGGTGCGCCCGCCCTCGGCCGTCGGCTGGGCCGGCCGATCGCACCCCGCAAGACTGGCGAGGCCGATCAGCAGGGCGGCGGGAACGGACAGCCAGGGGGCGCGCATGGGTAGCTCCGACGGACGACCACGCCACCCTGACAGCCAACGGCTGAACGGGCGATGACCGCCGCTGCGCGCCCCTCGAGCGGCTTGGCTTTATTCAGAACGCCCCGACCCCGATCTTCCCGGCGTACGCCGGGATCCAGATCCTAACGCGCGGCCGTGGAGCCATGGGATCTGGGTCCCGGCGTACGCCCGGGGATCGGGAGAGTGTCGGTGTATCCATCCAAGTGAAACCCGCCCTAGGCGATGACGAGCTCGCCTTCGGGCTCCGCGGCCTCGAAGGCCAGGCCCGTCTCGAAATCCAGCAGGATGTCGGCCAGCTCCTGGGGGGTCACCGAGGCGCGCCGCTCGGCCGGAAAGCGGAAACCCCAGAAGCTGATCAGATGGTCGATCGCGCCCAGGCGGGCGCCGAGTTCGACGAAGTGTCCGGGCGCGGACAGCAGGAAGTCGCGGAAGGGCTGGGGGTTCCCGTGGTCGACCAGGTCGGCGAAGGCTTGGTCATAGACATCGAGGATGTCGGCCACGGCCATCCTCGCGACGGCAAGGGCGGACAGGACGTTGCGACGGGCGACCGTCAGGTCGCCGCGCACCGAGGGCTCGGCGGCCCCACCCTGGGTCCGCATCCGGGAAATCTCCCGAGACACGGCGGGCGCCTGGCGGGCGGCCTCCCCCAGGGCCCACTTGTAATAGAGGAACCCCTTCCAGCAGAAGACGCCCTCGCCGAAGGCCGAGGGATCGAGGTTCATCACCAGCCGCAAGGGCTCCAGCTCGCTGTCGATGTCGCCTGCCAGCATCTTGGCCACCAGCCGGCCGGATTGGGTCTTGACCGCCCCGCCTCGGCCAAAGGCCAGCCGCACCAGGGGCCGCACCTCGTTCTCCACGAAGGCGGACATGCGCGCGATGTCCGCCTCGGGCAGGTCGAAGTAGCAGGGCGCGGCCAGGCGGCCATGACGGCGCAGGTGCTCGCGCAGGAAGAAGGGATCGAAGGACGGGCTCTGGTCGATCAGCTCGATCATCCGCCGGTCCGGAGTGTCGCGGCCGACGCTTTCGCCGAACATGTTGAGCATGACCAGGTCGAAGGACCGCTCGCCGACGAACACATAGCGGCCGCCGGAGCGCAGGTCGGCGGGGTCCAGGGGCAGGAGAAGCTTGGTGCACAGGCTGCGCCGGTCTTCGAACTGGTCGGCCTCGTTGGGACGCACCCGGTGCTTGAGGAAGATGGCCCGGTTCAGGGGCGGGCTGCGGAACAGGGGATCCTCGCGGTGGCGCGGATCCAGGCCGCTTCGCCGGTGGATGGCGTGCAGATTCAGCACCCGAGTCGTGGACGCGGACACCTCCAGATCGGCGAGACTACGGATGGCGAGATCGGCCACGTCGGTTCCGCTGCGGCTAAGCCTGTTGGTTTAGCAAACAACGGCAAAGACACTCTTAAGTGGTCGCGGATAGGCGCTAGGGCTTTGACTTTTTGGCTTTTCCAGCGGCCGCCGCGATGACCTCTCCGGCCATGGCGCCGGCCACCGTGTGGGTCACGTGGGCCTCGGCCTTGCGCTTGCGCCGATCCTCCGCCCGGTCCGACTTGCGGGCGTGAAGGTCCTCCGAAGAGGCGGGCTTGTCGGTCATGGGAGGCTCCTCGTCGGCGTCAGGGCGCCGGCGTCAGTCCAGAAGATCCTGGTATTCCGGGTTGCGCTGGATATAGGCGGCGGCATAGGGGCACAGGGGCACGACCTTGGCGCCGCGGGCCCGAGCGGCCTGCAGAACCCCGGCCATCAGCCGACCGGCAGCCCCCGTCCCGCGCAGGGCCTGGGGGGCCTCGACGTGGGTGATCAACATCCGGCCATCCTGGAGTCGGTAGTCGGCGACGGCGGTCTGCCCCTGCTCGACGAGTTCGAACCGGTGGCGGGCCGCATTGTCTGTAACCTCGGTCATGGCTGCTTAATCCTCATGGCGTCGGCCGGTTCCGGCCGGCTAGGCAGGCGGCCCCCCCGAAACGCTGAGGACCTCGCCCGTGATATAGGCGGGCGCGTCGAGGGCGAAATAGAGGATGGCGTTGGCGACCTCCTCCGGCTCGGCCAGCCGGCCCAGAGGGATGCGCTCGGCCCGCTTGATCGCGGCGGGGGAGCCGGCCGGGAAGACCCGCGTGGCGACGCCGCCGGGGGCCACCCCGTTGACGATGATCCCCGCGGACGCCAGCTCCTTGGCCAGGGAGCGGGTCAGGGCCACCACCCCGCCCTTGGCGGCGGCATAGACGGACAGGCCGGGGGACCCCACCAGGCCGGCGACGGACGACACCAGCACCAGCCGCCCCGCCCCCTTGGCCTTGAACACCGGCAGCACCGAATGGGCGGTGTTGAGCACGCCGAACAGGTTCAGCTCGATGATCCGCCGCCAATCCTGCGGATCGCTGGCGGCGAAGTCGGCGAACTGTCCGCCGAGCGCCCCGGCCACCACCAGGCTGGTGACGCCCCCGGCGTTGGCGACGACGCTGTCGATGCCGCCCAGGGCCTCGGCCGCCCCCGCGATCGCCGCGCGAACCTGCTCCAGGTCGGTGATGTCGGTGGGGGCGACGAACAGGGGCAACTGCGGATAGGCGGCCCGAAGCTCGGCCTCGAGCCCCTCCAGCCCCGCGCGGTCGAGATCCGCCAACGCCAGGGAAACGCCGCGGGCGGCGGCCATGGTCGCCGCAGCACGGCCGATGCCATGCACGCAGCCGGTGATCAGCAGGACGGTCATCGCAGCCCAGCCGCTGCGACGGGATAAATTGTGTGCATACTGACTCCACCTCGATGCGTTTCGGAGACCAGCCTATGCGCTACGCCGCCGTCTGTCTCGCCGCCCTCGCCCTGGCGACCGGCTGTTCGCCCAAGCCTAAGGAGGCCGCCAAGGCCCCCGCCGCCGATTCGCCCATGGCCGCCGCCGGGGCCGCGCGGCCCCGGCCTCAGGCGGGGCTGTGGGAGACCACCATGAAGATGGGGGGCCAGCGGCCGATGACCGTCTCCGCCCAGATCTGCCTCGACCAGGCGATGTTGAAGGACGACGGCTGGCTGAGCGGCGCCAAGGACCCGGCCACGGGGGCCTGCACCCAATCGTTCAACCGCCAGGCCGGCGGCTACGCCTTCAAGTCGGTCTGCCGGTTCGGAGAGCGCACCGTGACCTCCGAAGGGGTCGCCAGCGGCGACTTCTCCAACGCCTACAAGGTCGACCTGACCTCGAGCATGTCGCCGGCGCCCGAGGGCGTGGAGGCGCAGACGACCATGTCCATCGCCGCCCAGCGGTTGGGCCCCTGCCCCGCCGGCGTGGCGGGCGGCATGATCCCCGGCTCGGCCAAGATGACGCCGGGCTAAGGGCCTTGCACGTCAACCCGATCATCGACGCCCTGCCGACGACCATCTTCGAGGTCATGTCGGGGCTGGCCCGCGACACCGGCGCCATCAACCTCGGCCAGGGCTTCCCCGACGATCCGGGGCCCCTCGATGTGCGCGAGAAGGCGGCCGAGGCGGTGCTGCACGCCTCCAACCAGTATCCCCCGTCGGCCGGCCTGCCCGTGCTGCGCGAGGCGGTGGCGGATCACTACCGCCGTTTCCAGGGGCTGGACCTGGACTGGGCGAGCGAGGTCACCGTCACCTGCGGCGCCACCGAGGCGTTGATGGCGGCGACCATGGCCCTGCTGCGCCCCGGCGACGAGGTGGTGCTCTTCCAGCCCATGTACGACGCCTACCACCCCATGGTGCGGCTGGCGGGCGCCGTCCCCCGCCTGGTCAGCCTGCAGCCGCCGCACTGGCGCATCACCGAGGCGGCCCTGGACGCCGTGTTCGGGCCGCGCACCCGAATGGTGGTCCTCAACTCGCCGCAGAACCCCGCCGCCACCGTGGCCACAGATGAGGAACTGGCGCTGCTGGCCCGCTACTGCCTGCGCTTCGACGCCGTGGCCCTGTGCGACGACGTCTGGGAGCACATCGTCTTCGATGGCCGGCGCCACCGCTCGCTGATGAGCCTGCCGGGCATGCGCGATCGCACCATCAAGGTCGGCTCGGCGGGGAAGATCTTCTCCCTCACCGGCTGGAAGGTCGGCTTCATCTGCGCGGCGCCGCCGCTCACCGCCGCCATCGCCAAGGCCCACCAGTTCCTGACCTTCACCACGGCGCCCAACCTGCAGACCGCAGTCGCCTATGGCCTGGGCAAGGACGACGCCTATTTCGAGCAGATGCGCGCCGCCTACGCCCGCTCGCGCGACCGCATGGCGGCGGCGCTGACCGCCGAAGGATTCGCCGTGCTGCCCAGCGAAGGCACCTATTTCCTGTCCATCGATTTGCCGGCTTCCGGCATCGACCTGGACGACCGCGCCTTCTGCCTGCGCGCGGTCAAGGAAGCGGGGGTGGCCGGCATACCGGTCTCGGCCTTCTACGCCGAGGACCCGGTCGATACCGTGGTGCGCCTGTGCTTCGCCAAGAGCGACCAGACCCTCGACGAGGGGGTGGCCCGCCTGGCCAGGGCGCGGCGGCTGTTCGCGTGACGTCTCCCGCCCCACGCCAAGCGTGGGGACCGCCCGCCCGGCTGGGATTGGAAGGGGCAGCGCTGCGATGGGCCGGACAACGCGGCGCGGCCCCCTCCACCCCCGCGCGATGCGCGGGGGTCCCCCTCCCCCGCCCTGCGGTCGGGGGCGGAGAGAGCGCGTCTCTCCTGCCCCGCGCCGGAGGCGTGGGGAAGGGGGACCGCCCGCGAAGCGGGGGGTGGAAGGGGCAGCGCCACGGATAGCCAGACGGGGCGGAGGCCCTACCCTTCCAGCTGCAGCCTCAGCGCGTTGGTGATCAGGGCGGTGCCGTAGTAGCTGCCTGCGGCGTAGGTCAGCTCCATGATCTGCTGGGGCGTGAAATGGGCCTCCAGTTCGGCGAAGACCAGGTCGGAGACGTCGCCGCGGTCGGCCACGCCCTCGGCATAGGCCAGCACCGCGCGCGCCTTGGCGTCGAAAAGGTCGCTCGCCCGCCACTGCTCGAGCGCGTCCAGCTTGTCCTGGGACAGACCGGCGGCCAGCAGCATCGGCAGGTGCTGCTTTAGCTCATAATGGCCGCCCGCCAGCTGCACCGCCCGGACGATGGCCAGCTCGATGTAGAGCCGCGGCGTATCGGTCTGCGCTCGCAGGGCCATGGCCATCCGCATCGACGCGTCGGCCTGGGCCGGCGCGTGACTGACCATGTGGTGCAGGTTGAGGATGCGGCCGGTCTTGGCCAGCCGTTCGGCGAACTGGGCCTCGATCTCGGGCGGCAAGGGATCCGGCAGGGCCGGCAGCCGCGAGACCTTCTTCGTCGCCACGCGCCTAGCCCTGCAGGGCGGCCTGGGCCGCCGCCAGCCGCGCGATGGGCACGCGATAGGGCGAGCACGACACATAGTCGAGGCCGACGCTTTCGCAGAAGGCGATGGACGCCGGATCGCCCCCATGCTCGCCGCAGATCCCCAGCTTCACGTCGGGGTCCACGGCCCGGGCGCGCTCGGCGGCCATGCGGATCAGGTCGCCGACGCCCTCGACATCGAGGGACACGAACGGGTCCTTCTCATAGATGCCCTTGTCCAGATAGGCGTTCAGGAACCGCCCGGAATCGTCGCGGCTGATGCCGAAGGTGGTCTGGGTCAGGTCATTGGTGCCGAAGGAGAAGAACTCGGCGTGGGCGGCCAGGTCGCCGGCGCGGACGCAGGCGCGGGGCAGCTCGATCATCGCCCCCACCTTGTAGTCCACGGTCACGCCGGTCTCGGCCATCACCGCCTGGGCGGTGCGGTCGGTGAGGACGCGCAGGAACTTCATCTCCTCGCCCTTGGCGACCAGGGGGTGCATCACCTCGACGATCGGGGCCTCGCCCTTCCGCGCCAGGGCGCAGGCGGCCTCGAAGATGGCCCGCACCTGCATCTCGTAGATCTCGGGATAGGACACCCCCAGGCGGCAGCCGCGGTGGCCGAGCATGGGGTTGGTCTCGTGCAGCTCCTTGGCCCGGCGCATCAGCTTGGCGGCGTCCAGCCCGGTGGCCTGGGCCACCGCCACGAGGTCCTCCTCGTTGTGCGGCAGAAATTCGTGCAGGGGCGGATCGAGCAGGCGGATGGTCACCGGCAGGCCGGCCATGATGGTGAACAGCTCGACGAAGTCCGAGCGCTGCATGGGGAGGATCTTGGCCAGGGCGACCCGGCGACCCGCCTCGTCGTCGGCCAGGATCATCTCGCGCACGGCGGCGATGCGGTCTTCCTCGAAGAACATGTGCTCGGTGCGGCACAGGCCGATGCCCTCGGCGCCGAAGCCGCGGGCCGTGCGGGCGTCCAGGGGCGTCTCGGCGTTGGCGCGCACCTTCAGGCGGCGGGCGGCGTCGGCCCAGACCATCAGGGCGGCGAAGTCGCCGGTCAGCTCCGGCTCGATCATCTTGACGTCGCCGAGGAGGATCTGGCCGGTGGAGCCGTCGATGGTGATGATGTCGCCGGCCCGGACAGTGCGGCCGCGCACCCGGAACTCCCCGGCGCGGGCGTCGATCTGCAGTTCGCCGGCGCCGGAGACGCAGGCCCGGCCCATGCCGCGGGCGACCACGGCGGCGTGGCTGGTCATGCCGCCGCGGGCGGTGACGATGCCGCGGGCGGCGTGCATGCCGTGGATGTCCTCGGGCGAGGTCTCCTCGCGCACCAGGATCACCGGCCTTCCGGCCTGGCCCTCGACCTCGGCCTCGTCGGCGTCGAACACCACCTTGCCGGTGGCGGCGCCGGGCGAGGCCGGCAGGCCGGTGGTCAGAAGATCGCGCTCGGCGGTGGGGTCGATGGTGGGGTGCAGCAGCTGGTCGAGGGACTGAGGCTCGACCCGCAGGATGGCCTCGTCGCGGGTGATGGTCCCGTCATTGGCCATGTCCACGGCGATCTTCAGCGCGGCCTTGGCCGTGCGTTTGCCCGATCGGGTCTGCAGCATGTAGAGCTGGCCGCGCTCGACCGTGAATTCGATGTCCTGCATGTCGCGGTAGTGACGCTCCAGCCGCTCCACCACTGCCTTGAACTGGGTGAACACCGCGGGCATCGCCTCCTCCATGGAGGGGGCGGTCTCGCCCATCTCCTGGCGTGCGGCGAGGGTCAGGGCCTGCGGGGTGCGGATGCCGGCGACCACGTCCTCGCCCTGGGCGTTGATCAGGAACTCGCCGTAGAGGCGGTTGTCGCCGGTGGAGGGGTTGCGGGTGAAGGCGACGCCGGTGGCCGAGGTCTCGCCCATGTTGCCGAACACCATCGACTGGATGTTCACCGCGGTGCCCCAGCTCTCGGGGATGTCGTGCATGCGGCGGTAGAACTTGGCCCGCTCGTTCATCCACGACTTGAACACGGCCCCGACGGCGCCCCACAGCTGGGCCTGGGGATCCTGCGGGAAGGGCCGGCCGAGCTTGCGCTCCACGACCCGCTTGTAGTCCCCGACGATCTCTTCCCAGTCCTCGGCGGTGAGGTCGGTGTCGACGGCGGCGCCCTTGGCGTCCTTCACGTCGTCGAGGATCTCCTCGAAGGTGTGGTGATCCATGTCGAGGACCACGTTGGAATACATCTGGATGAAGCGGCGATAGCTGTCGAAGGCGAAGCGACGGTCGCCCGACAGGCCGGCCAGCCCCTCGACGGTCTCGTCGTTGAGGCCGAGGTTCAGCACCGTGTCCATCATCCCCGGCATGGAGGCGCGGGCGCCGGAGCGCACCGAGACCAGCAGCGGATTGGCGGGGTCGCCGAAGGCCTTGCCGGTGAGGCTTTCCACCCGGGCCAGGCCGGCGGCCACCTCGTCCTGCAGGCCGGCCGGATAGGTCTGGCCCTCGGCGTAATAGTGGACGCAGGCCTCGGTGGTGATGGTGAAGCCGGGCGGCACGGGCAGGCCCAGGGCGCTCATCTCGGCGAGGTTCGCCCCCTTGCCGCCGAGCAGGTTCTTCATGGAGGAATCGCCATCGGCGGCGCCGCCTCCGAAGGCATAGACCCAGCGCGTCTTGACCTTGCTGTCCACCACCATGTCGGCCTCGTGTCTCAGCCCGAAATCAGGGAGAAATCGGCTACCCGGTGCATCGCATCTCGCACCTGCGAGATCAACCTTAGCCGATTGGCCCTTACCGTTTCGTCATCGGCGTTGACGAGGACCTTGTCGAAGAACAGGTCCACCGGCGCGCGCAGGGTGGCCAGGGCGGACATGGCCAGCACGAAGTTCTCGGCGGCCAAGTGGGCGTCCAGCCGCGGCTTGACCACGGCCAGGGCCTCCAGCAGCGCCTTTTCCTCAGGACCGGATTCCGGGCGGATTGACGCCGGACCGGCGGGCAGCGGTCCCTTCTTCTCCTCGGCCCGCAGGATGTTGCTGGCGCGGCGGTAGCCGGCGAGCAGGACCTTGCCGTCGTCCTGCTTGAGGAAATGCTCCAGGGCCTCGACCCGGCGCACGAAGCGCACCAGATCGTCGTCGCCCAGGGCGAACACCGCGTCGACCAGGTCCGGCCGATTGCCCTGCTCGCGCAGCAGCACCTTCAGCCGGTCTGCGAAGAAGGCCAGGATGTCATGCTCGGGGCCGGGCGAGCCGGCGGCGCCGGCGGCGGCCGTGGTCTCCCCCGCGCCGGCCGGCCGGGCGCCGCGCCGCTGCAGGATCTGCTGCTGGAAGACGATCAGCTGGCGCTTGGCGATGGGGGCCAGGGGCAGGCGGATGTCGCTGGCCAGGGCGATGCGGATGATCCCCAGGGCGGCCCGCCTCAGAGCGAAGGGGTCCTTGGAGCCTGTCGGCTTCTCGTTGATGGCGAAGAAGCCCACCAGGGTGTCGAACTTGTCGGCCAGGGCCACGGCGGCGGACACCGGGGCGGAGGGCGTGGCGTCCTGGGGCCCCTGCGGCCGATAGTGATCGCGCACGGCGTCGGCCACCTCGTCCGCCTCTTCGGCGGTCAGGCCTTCGCGCCAGGGGGCGTCCACCTCGGCGCGCGCATAGTAGCCGCCCATGATCCCCTGCAGCTCAGGGAACTCCCCGACCATGCCGGTGACCAGGTCGGCCTTCGACAGGCGCGCGGCCTTGGCGGCCAGGTCGGGGTCCGCGCCCACCAGGGGGGCGATCTCGCGGGCCAGGGCCTCGATCCGCTCCACCCGCTCGTACATGGTGCCGAGCTTGGCGTGGAAGGTGACTCCCTTCAGTTTCTCCAACCGGCTCTCCAGCGGGACCTTGCGGTCCTCGTCCCAGAAGAAGCGGGCGTCGTTCAGGCGCGCCGACAGCACCCGGGCGTTGCCGGCCGCCACCGCCCTGCCCCCGTCGGCCGCCTCGATGTTGGCGACGACGACGAAATGGGGGGCCAGGCCCGGCTGGCCCGGCGCGCGCACGGCGAAATACTTCTGGTGGGTGCGCATGGAGGTGCGGATCACCTCCGGCGGCAGGTCCAGGAACGACGGGTCCATGTCGCCGATCAGGGGCGTCGGCCATTCGGCGAGGCCGGCGACCTCGTCCAGCAGCCCCTCGTCCTCGACCAGCTCAAGGTTGCGCGCGAAACAGGCGGTGCGGGCGCCGTCCAGGATGCGGGCCTTACGCTCCTCCGGATCGAGGATGACGAAGTTGGCCCGCAGGCCCGCCTCATAGGCGTCGAAGTCGCGGGCGCGGAACGGCTGGCCCGAGCCCATGAAGCGGTGGCCCTCGGTGAGGTCGCCGGCGACGATGCCGTCGATGGTCAGGGGTGTGACCTCGCCGTCGAACACGCAGAGGATGCGCTGAAGCGGCCGCACCCAGCGCAGGGTCCCGTCGGCCCAGGTCATGGATTTGGGCCAGGGAAAGGCGCGGACGATGGCCTCGACCATCTCGGCGATGATCTGGGGTGTCGGCCGGCCGGCCTTGGCGATGACCGCGAAATAGACCCCGTCCCGCTCGACCAGCTGGTCGCGGGTCAGGCCGGTGGAGCGCAGGAAGCCCTCGATGGCCTGGTCGGGGGCCGAGGTGCGCGGTCCCTTGCGCTCCTCGCTGCGATCCCCCTGGGCGGCGGGGATGTCCTCGGCCACCAGGGTCAGGCGGCGCGGCCCGGCGAAGGTCTTCAGGGCCGACGGCAGGATGCCGGCCTCGGCCAGACGTTCGCGGGCCATGCGCTCGAGGTCTTTTGCCGCCTGCGCCTGCATGCGCGCGGGGATTTCCTCGGAGAAGAGTTCGAGCAGGAGCTGGGGCATGATTTAAGCTCTCCTGCCCCGCGCCGGAGGCGTGGGGAAGGGGGACCGCCGCGAAGCGGGGGTGGAAGGGGCTGAGCTGCGCTCAACAGGAAGAGGCGGCGCTGCCCCCTCCACCACCGGCCCATGGCCGGCGGTCCCCCTCCCCCGCCCTGCGGTCGGGGGCGGAGTTATGATGCTCTCCAAATCCCTCACGCCGCGTCCTCCTGCTGCGCCACCCACGCCTCGGCGCAGGCTTTGCACAGGTCACGGATGCGGCCGATGTAGCTCTGCCGCTCGGCCACCGCGATGGCGCCGCGGGCGTCCATCAGGTTGAACAGGTGGCTGGCCTTGAGCACATGCTCATAGGCCGGCAGGACCAGCTGCTGGCCCTGCGGCCCGGTGGCGGCGAGAATCTGCGGCACCCGCCGCTCCATGTCCTCGAAATGACGCTTCAGGGTCTCCACGTCGGAGACCTCGAAATTGTAGGCCGACTGCTGGCGCTCGTTCTCGAGGAAGACGTCGCCGTAGGTGGTGATGTGGTTCCCGTGCCGGGTGAACACCAGGTCGTAGATGTTGTCCTTGCCCTGGACATACATGGCCAGGCGCTCCAGCCCGTAGGTCAGCTCCCCGGCCACGGGGAAGACGTCGATGCCGCCCACCTGCTGGAAGTAGGTGTACTGCGACACCTCCATGCCGTCGCACCACACTTCCCAGCCGAGGCCCCAGGCGCCGACGGTGGGGTTCTCCCAGTCGTCCTCGACGAAACGGATGTCGTGCAGGGTCGGGTCGATGCCGATGGCCTTCAGCGAGCCCAGGTAGAGGGCCTGCATGTCGGCGGGGTTGGGCTTCAGGATCACCTGATATTGGTAGTAATGCTGCAGCCGGTTGGGGTTCTCGCCGTAGCGGCCGTCCGACGGCCGGCGCGAGGGCTGCACATAGGCGCAGCGCCAAGGCTTGGGGCCCAGCGCCCGCAGCACCGTGGCGGGGTGCAGCGTCCCTGCCCCGACATGGTCGTCGTGCGGCTGCAGGATCACGCAGCCCTGCGCGCCCCAGTAGGCGTGCAGGGTCAGGATCAGATCCTGGAACGACAGGGGTTCGGCGGACACGGGGATTGCCCTCGACGGGGGGTCGAAAAAAGTCGGCGGACCATAGGGCCCGCCGACCTTGGCTTCAAGGCAAAGCCCCGGAGGGCCGCCGCGGGGTCTATTTGGCGGCGGGGGCGGCCGGGGCCGCTTCCGGCTCGGCCGGCGGCGCCGGGGGGACGTAGCCCGGGCCGATGACCTTATCGATCACATAGATATGGCCGTTGGTGGCCTTCACATCGGCCTGCAGCAGGGTCGCGCCGTTGACCTTGCCGGGCTTGGCGCTGGCGTCGACATAGATCGCGCCGCCCGCGCCGGCGATCGGGCCGGACTTGCCGTCGAGCTTGGAGAACTCCAGCGGGCCGTTGAAGATCAGATAGGCGAAGCGGGTCTGCATCTGCGCCGTATTGTCCGGCTGCATCAGCCGGGTGAGCTCACCCGCGGGCATGGCGGCGAAGGCGGCGTCGGTGGGAGCGAAGATGGTGATCGGCTGCGTGCGGCCGAGCAGGGCCGGGCCGCTGAGGCCGGCCATGTCGAAGACCTTGAGCAGGGTGTTGAACTGGCCCGCAGCGCGAAGGGTCTGGATGATCGTGCCCTGGGGCGCGACCTGGGTGAAGCCCGCCGAGGGCGTCGCCGAGACCGGCGCGGCCGGCGCAGGGGCAGCGGCGGCCGGGGCCGGAGCAGGCGGAGCCGCTACGGGCGCCTGGGCGAAGGCCGAAGTGGCGGCGAGCGTCAGCGCCGCGACGACGAGTAGGGGTCGTACTACCATGAATTCTCCTCAAGCTTCCGTGCGGCCACGGGTATGACCGCACGGTTGCGAGGTTTCAACAGTTCGCCAAGGCTAAAGTTCGGCGAGGTTCGATCAGTTGCCCTTGGCGGAGGAGCGCTTACCGGCGCGGGACATGGGCGCGTATTTGGCGCGGTTCTCGGCCGTATCCGCCACGGGCTGCATGGTGACCATGGTGGCGGCGCCCGCGTTCATCGACGCGCCCGCCCCCGAATCCATGGGCATCGGAGCCGGTGCGGCGGCGGCGCCGGTGGTGGCCGAGCCGGTCATGCCCGCGGCGTCGGAGGAGCCCATGGCGCCGGCCGAGCTGTCCACCGACATGGAGGGGCTGGTGGCGGCGCCGGAATTGACGCTGGTGTCCGACGACATGGAGGACGACCCCGAGGTCATCGCGCCGGTGGAGGTCGACGCGCCGGTGGAGGTCGAGTCGCTGGGCATCGCGGCGCCGTTGGACATCGAGGCGTCGCCCGACATGCTCGCGCCGGCGGCGCCGGCGTCGGTCGAGGCGCCCGCCGAGGCGCCGGCGGAGCCGGTGGCTCCCGTGGAGGCGGTCTGTGCGTAGGCGGCGCCGGTCATCAAGGCGGAGACGGCGCAGGCGGTGACTATATGCTTGATCGGGTTCATGGAATTTCCTCGTGCGATGGCGCGGCGGGGGCCGCGCTGGCCCTCAGTCCCACGGGCGGAATCACGCGCGAGCGAGGCGATGGTTGCCCATGATCACGGCTTCGTGATCGCCACGCACTCTCCCTACTTCGTGAAAATCAGCGCCGCGCCGGCCGCGATCAGGGTGAAACCCGCCACGGTCGACCATTTCAGCGGCTCCCCCAGGTAGAAGACCGAGAAGGCGGCAAACACCGACAGGGTGATGCATTCCTGAAGGGTTTTCAGCTGCACCGCGGTCATCACCCCCGCCCCGATGCGGTTGGCCGGGACCGCGAGGCTGTATTCGGGCAGGGCGATCAGCCAGCTCACCAGGATGACCAGCGGCAGGGCGGCGGATCGGTGCTTGAGGTGCCCGTACCACGCAAAGGTCATGAACACATTGGATCCCGCGAGCAGCAGGGCGGGGGCCAGATAGGACCAGATCGCGGGCATGAGACCTCCGGGGCTGCGGGGCCCTGCCTATCGCACCGCCCGATCCGCGACCGCAACAGGGCCTGCCGCCGCCTCGGGCGGCCGAGGCTTAATTTCCAGGCGAAAGAAGCGGCTTTCGCCCGCAAATCAGGCGCCCTGCCCCAATTCCTACCCAGGAGCCGCCCGCCCTTCGCACTGCAGCAGCGTCCTGGCTAGCGTCCCCTTCGCCGGGAGGGGAACCGGGGGCGGCCGTAGCCATGGGCTGTCCAACTTCATCAAGAACGGCGCGATGCGCCACAAGCGAGGCCGGATGAAACTGATCGTAGCGATCGTCAAACCTTTCAAGCTGGACGAGGTGCGTGAAGCCCTGGTCGCGGCGGGGGTGGAAGGGCTGACTGTCTCGGAGGTGAAGGGCTACGGCCGCCAGAAGGGCCAGACGGAGATCTATCGGGGCGCCGAATACCAGGTGGTGTTCGTCCCCAAGGTGAAGCTGGAGGCGGTGGTCGATGACGCCGTCCTGGCCCAAGCCATCGAGGCCATCAAGGGCGCCGCCGCCACGGGGAAGATCGGCGACGGCAAGATCTTCGTCGTCAACGTCGAGGACGCCGTGCGCATCCGCACCGGCGAGACCGGCGTCGCGGCGCTCTGAGCCAAGTCATAAAAACGGGGACAGTAAACAGATGAACCGACTTCGATCCAACCGGCTGACGGGCCTGGCCCTCGCCGCGATGCTCCTGGGGACGCCGCTGGCGACAGGGGCCGCCTGGGCCCAGGACTCTTCCGCAGCCGCGCCCGCCGCCACGGCGACGGCCGAGTCCGCGCCGGCCGCCGAGGCTTCGCCCGTGGCCGCCGCCGCGGTCGAGGCGCCCGCGGCGACCGCGACCGCCCCCGCCGAAGAAGCCAAGCCCTGGGCGCCGGACTCCGGCGACACCGCCTGGATGCTGACCTCGAGCCTGCTCGTCCTGATGATGACCATCCCGGGCCTGGCCCTGTTCTACGGCGGCATGGTCCGGCGCAAGAACGTCATCGCCACCGTCGCCCAGTCCTTCGTCATGACCTGCATCGTCACCGTGGTCTGGGCCGTCGCGACCTACTCCCTCGCCTTCGGCGCCAACCCCAATCCCGAGGTCAACAAATACATCGGCGGCTTCAGCAACATCATGCTGAAGGGGATCAAGATGGACGGGGCCAACGCCCTGGCCGGGACCATCCCCGAATACGTCTTCATGATGTTCCAGATGACCTTCGCCATCATCACCCCGGCCCTGATCTGCGGGGCCTTCGCCGAACGGATGAAGTTCTCGGCCCTGTGCCTGTTCACCGTCCTGTGGTCGTTCCTGGTCTATGCGCCGATCGCGCACATGGTCTGGGGCGGCGGCATCCTCGGCGGCGCCGGGGTGCTCGACTTCGCCGGCGGCACCGTGGTGCACATCAACGCCGGGGTCGCCGGCCTGGTCTGCGCCCTCTTCCTGGGCAAGCGGAAGGGCTACGGGACCGAGAACATGGCCCCGAACAACCTCGTCTACACAATGATCGGCGCCAGCCTCCTGTGGGTCGGCTGGTTCGGCTTCAACGCCGGCTCCGCGGTGGCCTCCAACGCCCTGGCCGGCCTGGCCATGGCCAATACCCAGATCGCCACCGCCGTCGCCGCCCTGGCCTGGATGGTCGTGGAATGGGTCGAACGCAAGAAGCCCGGCATGCTCGGCCTGGCCTCCGGCGCGGTGGCCGGCCTGGTCGCCATCACCCCGGCGGCCGGCTTCGTCAATCCGCAGGGCGCCATGATCATCGGCCTCGTGGCCGGCGCCGGCTGTTACCTGTCGGCGGTCTGGCTCAAGCGCATCTTCAAGTATGACGACAGCCTCGACGCCTTCGGCGTCCACGGCATCGGCGGCATCATCGGCGCCCTGCTGGTGGGCCTGCTGGCCGACCCGGTGGTCAACAGCCTGGGCGAAGGCGCCAGTGTGATGAAGCAGTTGTTCGGCGTCCTGGTGACCATCGCCTGGACCGGCCTGGGCACCCTGATCATCCTGCTGATCTGCAAGATCACCACCGGGGTCCGGGTCTCCGAGGAAGGCGAAGTGGAGGGTCTCGACCAGGCCCTGCACGGCGAGGCCCTGCACGAATAGACGCTCCCCTCCCTTAATGAGCGTCAGCTTGGGGGACCCTGCGGGGTCCCCCTTTTTTTTGGCCGCAACCTAGCCCGGGTTTGCTTCAGACAGAACCGCCAACCCCACCCCGATCTTCCCGGCCCCCGGGTCCGGCCTTTGGCCGGCCCGAGGGCCGGGGAGATCGGGAATGTGATGGGTCCAATCCACCTGAAGCAACACAACCTAGCTGCCGGACACCCAGCAGGGGCGCACCCACCAGCCCGGCTCGGCGGCGGCCAGGCGGCGGGCGAGGTCGTGGGCGTCCCCGTCGTTGCGGCACAGGGCGAAGCAGGTCGCCCCCGATCCCGACATGCGCGCGATCAGCGCCTCGGCGGCCCCGCGCAGGGCCTCGAGGACAGCGGCGATGCCAGGCTGCAGGGTCAGGGCCGGCCGCTGCAGGTCGTTGCGCAGGCCCCGCAGGACCTCGGCGACATCGTCGGCCCGGTCCAGGTCGGGCAGGCGGTCGTATTCCATGGGGCTGAAGGCGCCCCTCTCGTCGAAGGCGCGATAGACGGCCGGGGTCGGGCAGGCCAGCCCCGGGTTGACCAGCACGCAGGCCATGTCCGGCCAGCGGGGCGCGGGGCCAAGCTGCTCTCCTCGCCCCGTGGCGATCACCGGCCGGGCGCGCAGGCAGGCGGCGCCGTCGGCCCCTAGGGTGGCGGCGATGGCCTCCAGCTCGGGCTCGGCCAGACCCAGGTCCAGGGCCACGTTCAGCAGGATCAGCGCCGCGCCGGCGTCGCTCGACCCGCCGCCGAGGCCCGCCGCCACCGGCAACCGCTTGTCGAGGGTGAGGTGAAAGCCCGCGTCGGGGCGGCCGACCCGGTCCAGCAGGGCGCGCGCCGCCCGCATGACCAGATTGTCCTCGCCCGCCGACAGCCCCGCCGCGCAGGGACCCTCCACGGTGAGTCCCTGGTCGGCGGCGGCGGCGATGCTCAGCCGGTCGCCGACGTCGGCGAAGGTCATCAGGCTGTCGATGGGATGATAGCCGTCGTCCCCCGGCGGACCGACGTGCAGGAACAGGTTGATCTTGGCCGGGGCAAGCGCCCGGGCGATCAACGCGCGGCGACCTTGGCGGGCTTGGGCGCCGCCTGCAGCCCGGTCTTCAGCCGCTCCTCGAGGCCCGCCTTGAGTTCGGGCTCAGGCGACATGGTGGCCAGCACCTTGCGCCACTGGAACTGCGCCTCCACCCGGCGGCCGATACGCCAGTAGGCATCGCCGAGATGGGTGTTGATCTCCGGATCCGACGGCTCCAGTTGCGAGGCCCGCTCCAGCTGCGTCACGGCCTCGCCATACTGGCCGAGGCTGTAGTAGGCCCAGCCCAGGCTGTCGACGACCGCGCCGGAGTTGGGCTCGGCGTCCACGGCCTTGCGGACCATGCCCAAGGCCTCCTCAAGCCGCTCCCCGCGGACGATCCAGGTATAGCCGAGGTAGTTGAGGATCTCCGCCTCGTCCGGCTTCAGCGCCAATCCGGCCTTCAGGTCACGCTCGGCCTCGCTCCAGCGACCGGCCTTGTCCAGGGCCAGGGCCCGCAGGTAGTAGAGCCGCCAGTCCGCCGACTTGCCCGCCGCGCCGATGACCCCATCCATGACCTCGGCGGATTCCGCATACTGCTTGTCAGCCCGCAGGACGTCGGCCAGGGTCGTGCCGGCGAGCACGCTGCCGGGCGCCAGCCGCACTGTCTCGCGGGCCATGGCCAGGGCCTGGGGTCGCTCCTTGTCGCCGGACAGGGACCAGACGGTGCGGGTGCGCGCCGGGACGAACATCGCCGAGCCGGCGTTCACCCGGCCGTAGGCGTCGCGCGCCCCCTCGGCGTCCTCGGCCGCCAGCAGGGCGTCGCCCAGCATCATCCACGCCTCGTCGTTCTTGGGATCGAGCCGCAGGGCCAGGCGCAGATAGACCATGGCCAGGTCGGACTGCTTCACTAGCGAGGCCGCCGCCGCCGCGCCGACCATGGCCTCCGCCGCCCCCGCGCGCGGGCTCGGCAGGGCCTCGGGCGCGCCCTTGGACTTGGCTCGGGCCCGGGCGGCCGTCAGCGAGGCGTCGTCGGGCGCGCTCGCCAGGGCCGCGTCATACAAGGCGATGGCCTCGGCCTGCCGCCCCCGGCGCTCCAGGAACAGGCCGTGCGCCTCCAGGAAGATGCTGCCCATGGCGTCTTCCGACGACATGGCCTTGAGCACATCCTCGGCCTCGGCGAACCGCCCGGCCTTTTCCAGCAGCTGCGCCCGGCTGAGCGAGCCGAGGGCGTAAGCGAGACGATCGGATTTCAACTCGGGCTCGGCCGTGGCCGCGGCCATGTCCCCGGCCGCGGCGGCGGCCCAGGGTTTGAGCAGGGCCCCCGCGGCCCGGTGGGGGAAGCCGACCGGCTCGCCGGACAGGGCCGCATAGGCCGCCTTGCCGCGCCCATCGGCCAACGCCTCTACCGCCGTCACCAGCCGGCCCAGGCGCACGGCGCCGGGCGAGGCGGAGGCGGCCGGGGGGTTGAGCTGAGCCGCGCGGGCCATGTCGCCCGCCAGCACCGCCGAGATGAAGGCGTTCTCGCGCACCTCGGCGCTGCCGGAGGCCCGCGCGGACTGGCTGAAATAGGCGGTGGCGTCGCGGTGCTGGCCGGCGTTGCTCGCCGCCTTGCCCGCCAGGAACAGGCCGTAGGCCGAGCCGTCGGGCCGGGGCTCCGCGACCGCGGCCTGCGGCGCGCCTGGAGACGCCGTCGAGGCGCAGCCGGCGAGGACAAGGGCGCTGGCGACGGCCAGGTAGGCGGCGGTTCTACACATGCCGGTCAAGGTCGGCGTTTTCGCCCAGGCATTCAAGTGCGGCGCGGGCGGCTAGGCCCGCGTGCGCAGGGACTTCTGCACCTCACGGGCGTCGTAGGCCGTGGGGCCGGGCGGCCGGGCGCCCTTGCCCATCAGCACTTCCAGGGTCTCGGTCAGCTGCGGCCCGCCGCCGAGGGGCACGGTGACGCCGAGGCCGAGGCTGGAGCCGCTGTGGCGGCCGTAGCTGCTGGATCCGCCGCCCACCGACAGGCTGGAGCCGCTATTGGGCGCCGTCGCCTCGCCATACCGGCCGATCACCTGGAACCAGTCGAAGCCGTTGGCCACCGCCAGGTCGGCGGCGTGCAGCAGGGCGTAGTCCTGCACCTGGGTCGCGGGGGCGCCCGACCCGCCGCGATAGGACACCCGGAACCGGTTATCCTCGATCCGACTGTCCCAGAACCCGGAGGCGCTGGCCGTGGGCGCGGCAGGGGCGAACACGGTGGGCGTGGCGCAGGCGGCGAGGCCGGCGGCGGCGAGGGAGACGATCAGCAGCCTTTTCATGGCGATGTCCTGGATAAGGGGCCCAGGACTCTCAACCGCCGACCGCCCCCGAGGTTGCTACATGTTCGGGTAGTTGGGGCCCCCGCCCCCCTCCGGCGTCGTCCAGACGATGTTCTGCGACGGGTCCTTGATGTCGCAGGTTTTGCAGTGGACGCAGTTCTGGGCGTTGATGACGAACCGCGGATCGCCGCCCTCGGCGTTGTAGACCACCTCATAAACCGCCGCCGGGCAGTAGAGCCGGGCCGGCTCGCCATAGAGCGGCAGGTTGACGGCGATAGGGACCGACGGGTCCTTCAGCTTCAGGTGGCTGGGCTGGTCCTCGGCGTGGTTGGTGGCCGACAGATAGACCGACGAGAGCTTGTCGAACGACAGCACCCCGTCGGGCTTGGGATATTTGATCTCCTTGTAGTCCTTCGCCAGGCCGGTGGAGGCCGCGTCGGTCTTCAGGTGCTTCATCGTGCCGAAGATGGAGAAGCCGCGGGTCAGGTAGGTGATCCACATGTCCACGCCGCCGAGGATCACGGCGCCCAGGGTGCCGAACTTGGTCCACAGGGGCTTCACGTTGCGGACGAGTTTCAGATCCTGCTTCACCCACGAGGCGTCGTAGGCGTCCTGGTAGGCGGTCAACAGGTCGCCCGAGCGGCCGGCCTGGACCGCGTCGAAGGCGGCCTCGGCGGCCATCAGGCCGCTCTTGATGGCGTTGTGGCTGCCCTTGATGCGCGGCAGGTTCACGAAGCCGGCGCTGTCGCCGATGATCGCCCCGCCGGGGAAGGCCAGCTTGGGCACCGACTGGTAGCCGCCCTCGCTGATCGCCCGCGCCCCGTAGGCGACCCGGGTGGCCCCCTCCAGGTGCTCGGCCACCGCCGGATGGTGCTTGAGCTTCTGGAACTCGTCGAAGGGCGACAGGTAGGGGTTGGCGTAGTTCAGGTGCACCACCAGGCCCACCGACACATAGCGGTCGCCGAAATGGTAGAGGAAGGAGCCGCCGCCAGTCTTGCCGCCCAGGGGCCAGCCGAAGGTATGCTGCACCAGGCCGGGCTGGTGCTTGTCGGCGGGGACCTGCCACAGCTCCTTGATGCCGATGCCGAATTTCTGCGGGCTGGCGCCGTCGCACAGGTTGAACCGCGCCTGGATGTCCTTGGCCAGGGAGCCACGCACGCCCTCGGCCACCAGCAGGTATTTGGCCCGCAGTTCCAGCCCCGGCTGGTAGTCGGCGGTGCGCTCGCCGGACTTGGCGATGCCGAATACCCCGGCGACCACGCCCTGGGCCGCGCCGTCCTCGCCATACACGACCTCTGAGGCGGCCATGCCGGGATAGACCTCGACCCCCAGCGCCTCGGCCTGCTCGCCCAGCCAGCGGCAGAGGTTGGCCAGGGAGCCCACGTAACAGCCGTGGTTGGACAGGTTCGGCGGCTTGGGAGCCAGGGAGATGTCGAGCTGGCCGCTGGCCCCGAGGACCAGGTAGCGGTCCTTGGTCACCGGGGTGTCCAGGGGCGCGCCGCGCGCCTTCCAGTCGGGGAACAGCTCGGCCAGGCCCTTGGGGTCGATCACCGCCCCGGACAGGATGTGCGCCCCGACCTCCGAGCCCTTCTCCAGCACGGCCACCGAGACCTCGGCCCCGGCCGCCTCGGCGCGCTGCTTCAGCCGGATGGCGGCCGCCAGCCCGGACGGACCCGCCCCGACGATGACCACGTCGTATTCCATGGACTCGCGTTCCATGGCGTCGGCGGCGTTATCTTCGGGCATGAGCCCTCCATCTGCGTTCCGGCGTTGATCGGCGGCCCGACTTATCGGAAGCTGTCGGACACGCGGCAAGTCCCCGCTTTACTACAAGTCATCGTGACCGTTTCAACCGCCGATCTCCGCGCCGTCGAAAGCCTGCTCGCCTTCTGGGCGGCCGCGGGGGTCGACACCTGTCTGCTCGACGCGCCGGTGGACCGACTGGCCGCGCCGCCGCGCCCCCTGCGCGCCGCGCCCGCGGCCGTGCGCCCCGCCCCTGCCCCCGCCGTCGCCCCCGCTGCCGGCTTGCCCGCGCCGCAGCTGGAGGCCGCCATCGCCGAAGCCGGCCGCCTGGCCTCCGGCGCGCAGGATCTGGCGGCCCTGGCGGAAGTCATCGCCGCCTTCGATGGCTGCGGGCTGAAGTTCGAGGGCGCGCGGCAGGCGGTGACCTGGCGGGGGGCCGAGGACGCCCCGGTGATGATCATCGGCGAGGCGCCCGGCGGCGAGGAGGACGTCCAGGGGGCGCCCTTCGTCGGCCGCGCCGGCAAGCTGCTCGACCGGATGCTGGCGGCCGCGGGGCTGGACGGCCGGGTGTTGATCACCAACACCGTGTTCTGGCGCCCGCCCGGCAACCGCACGCCGACGCCGGCCGAGCAGATGGCCTGCGCCCCCTTCGTCGAGCGCGCCATCCAGCTGGCAGGGCCCAAGATGCTGCTGCTGTCGGGGGGCGCGGCGGCCAAGAGCCTGCTGAAGCGCGACGAGGGCATCCTGGCCATGCGCGGCCGTTGGTTCGACTGGACCGCGGCCGACGAGAGCCTGACCCTCCCCGCCCTGCCGACCCTGCACCCCGCCTTCCTGCTGCGGCAGCCGGCGGCCAAGAAGCGCGCCTGGGCCGACCTGCTGACCCTGACCGAGCGTCTGGACCGCCCCGCCCGTCCGGACTGATCGCTCAGGTCTCAGGATCCAGCACCGGCGGCCTCAGGCGCACGAGCCCGCCCCGCCCCGTCCGGCCGGCCAGGGCCTTTTCCGCCCTGCCGGCGGCGAAGCCCCCTGTTCGGCGGTAGAGGTCCGCCGGCAGCAACAGGGCGTCCCCGTCCGAGGGGCCGCCCAAGGCGCGCAGCAGTCCCCGCGCCTCCAGGGCGAACCAGGCGCCCTTGCCCGGCGCCGCCTCGATGTGGCGCAGGACCACCGTCTCCCAGCCGGGCAGAAGGTGGGCGTCCTGGCGGAGGGTCATCAGCCACGGGGCCCGGCTGATGGCGGCCCCGGCGGCCAGCTGCGCGCCGCGATCGGCGGCGGCGGACAGCACCGCGGCGCCGGAGTCCTCGGCGATCTCGACGGTGAGGTCGCCCGAGCCGCCGTCGACCACCACCACTTGGCGCACGAGACCATCGATGGCGGCGCGGGTCAGTCCGCCAAGCGCCTGGGCCAGGGTCCGCTCGGCGTCGAGGGTGGGCAGGATCACGCAGATCATGGCGCCATCAACGCCGCCCCGCCGCCCAGGTCAAACTCACAGCACCTTCAGCCCCAGCTCCGCCAGCAGCTGCGCCGCCTGCCCCTTGGAGATGATCGCCCCCCGGAAGCGCGTGGCGTCGGCCAGCCGCAGGCCGCCGAGGTCGGCGCCGCGCAGGTCGGCGCCGTCGAAGCGGGCGTCGCCGAGCTGGGCCTCGCGCAGGCTGCAGCCGATCAGCACCGCCTCGCGGAAATCGGCCTTGGCCAGGTCGGCGCCGCCGAAATCGACGCCTTCGAGGGTCGTGCGGCGGAAGGACAGCCCCTTGAGCTGGGCGTTCACCAGCAGGCAGCGCTCGAACGACAGCCCCAGGGTGCGGGCGTCGGTGATCACCGCCCCGGTGAGCTTGCAGTCGACGAAGGCCGCCGCCGACAGCCCGGCCCCACGCCACAGGGTGTTGTTGAGATCGCAGGCGTTGAACCGCGCCTCGGTCAGGTCGGCGGAGGTGAAGTCCGCCCCGCCCGCCCGGCAGCCGAAGAACGCGCAGCCGCCCAGGTCGAGCCCCTTGAGCGACGCGCCGGCCAGGGCCCAGCCGTGGAAGTGCACAGGGCCGCCGTGGGCCTTCAGCGCCGCCGCCACCTGGGCGCGCGTGGCCACGCCGTCGGGCGGGCCGGCCTGCGGTAGGGTGTCCGTCATCGCGAGCTCCGGAGTCGCCGTGGGACCATAGGGTCCATGGGCGCGCCAGGCCAATTGTTCTTGTTATGTTCCCTTGCCGCGCCGATACTGTACGGATGAGCCCATCCGCCCCTATCGCCGGCGCCGTCAGGGGACGCGGCGCCAGATCCAACCGCTCCGGCCGATTCGAAGCGCACGCGCGCGAGGACTTCGACGACGGCTGGACAGACGGGGAAGCCCTGCCGCCGCGGATCGACGACACCCTTACGGCCGTCGCCTCCCGCAAGATCATCACCACCAACGACAGCCCCGACATCGGCTTCGAGCGCTCCATCAATCCCTACGTCGGCTGCTCGCACGGCTGCATCTACTGCTACGCCCGCCCGTCCCACGCCTATATGGGCCTGTCCCCCGGGCTGGATTTCGAGAGCAGGATCTTCTTCAAGCCCGACGCCGCGGCCTTGCTGGAGCGCGAACTGTCGCGGCCGGGCTATGGTCCCAAGACGATTCACATCGGCGGCAACACCGACCCTTACCAGCCGGCCGAGAAGGGCTTGGGGATCACCCGCGCCGTGCTGCAGGTGCTGGACCGGTTCAACCATCCCATTTCGATCATCACCAAGAACGCCCTGATCACCCGCGACCTCGACATCCTCGGGCCCATGGGACGGCGGGGCCTGGCGCGGGCGGTGGTCTCGGTGACCACCCTGGACCGTCGGCTGGCCCGGGCCATGGAGCCCCGCGCGGCCACGCCCGACCGCCGCATCGAGACCCTGGCGCGCCTGGCCGCCGCCGGCGTTCCTGCCTTCGTCAGCGTCGCGCCGATCATCCCCGGCCTCACCGATCACGAGATCGAGGCCATCGTCGCGCGGGCCGCCGCCGCCGGCGTCAGCGGCGCCCACTACACGGTCCTGCGCCTGCCGCTGGAGATCAAGGACCTGTTCCGCGAGTGGCTGGCCGCCGAACGCCCCGACCGCGCCGCGCGGGTGATGTCGCTGGTGCGGCAGATGCGCGGCGGCAAGGACTACGACGCCCAATGGGGCCAGCGCATGACCGGCGGCGGCCCCATCGCCGACCTGATCTCGACCCGCATGCGCGCTGCTCGCAAGCGCCATGGGCTCGACGCCGAGCGGCGGCCGCTGGACCTGTCGCTGTTCGCGGTTCCCCCGAAGGCCGGCGACCAGCTGAGTTTGTTCTGAGCCTAATCCTCCCCCGTCCTTAACGGGGGAGGTGTCGCCCGGCCGAAGAGCCGGGTGACGGAGCAACCATGTTAAGCGGCGGCGGCCTTTCGCCATGGCTGGCCTCTG
Organism: Caulobacteraceae bacterium; assembly: GCA_965279095.1. GTDB lineage: Bacteria > Pseudomonadota > Alphaproteobacteria > Caulobacterales > Caulobacteraceae > CBDIHH01. The sequence goes on along the minus strand of CBDIHH010000006.1, from coordinate 769,593 downwards.
GCGAGGATTAGGTTGGCAGTCTCGATTAGCTTTCGCATGACGGCGACGATGGCGACTTTTGTGGGCTTGCCGCGGCCGAGCAGTCCGTCCGCGAAGGCCTTGAAGTTCGGGTCCCAGCGCTTGGCCTGTAGGGCAGCGAGGTAGAGCATTCGCCTGGGCCTTGCGCGTCCCCCGGTGATGAAGCGCACCCCTTGCCACTGGCCGGAGTCTCTGGCGAAGGGAGCAACGCCGATGAGGGATGCGGCCTGGCCCCGCTTCATGGTTCCCAGCTCTGGCATACGCACCACCAAGGTTGCGGCGACGATGGGGCCAACGCCGGGCAGGGAGATGAGCAGCCGGAAGCGGGCAAGCAGATCGGCGTGAGCCTTGATCTTTTGCACCAGACGAAGGGCCAGCTTGGCTTTCAGGGTCGCCCACGAGCGGATCTTGGTCCGCATTTCGGCGGCGATAGCCTTTGAGGTAACCTGCTCCAGGAAGGTCTTCGTGCAGGCCGCCTGATCAGCCGCGTGCTCATAGGCGGTCAGAATATCCGCCAGTTCCAGCAGCCTCGGGTCCTGGGCGGCCTTGACCGCCTCAACCTGGGTCGTGGCCGCCGCGATCAACCGAGCGTCCAGCTTGTCGGTCTTGGCGCGTCGCCGGGTCATCTGGGCAAAGCGGCGCACCTCGATCGGCTGGTGCACCACGACCTCCAAGCCCGTCGCCTCAAGCGACGCGCGCAGCAGCCGCTCGTAACCGCCCGTCGCCTCCATACCGACGCGGCCCACCTCCCGCGCCCGCAGCCAGGCAATCAGCTCGCTGATTCCCGCCGCCGTATTGGCCACCGAAAGGTCGCCCTCCAACCCGTGCACCGACACATCAAGGCGACGCTTGCCGACATCGACGCCGGCGACCTTCATGCTATTCTCAACCCGTTCCATCGACCCATCCTTGTGGCTTCGGACCCTCACGTCCCTGCAACCATCCGGGTCTTGGAATTGTCGGCGGCGGCCCTGCTCCGTCACAGCCCAAACGGGCTCAGGGTGCGTCGGCCCCTCCCCCGACAGCCCGCCTGACGCGCGAACGTCAGGCGGGCGTCCCGGAAGACGCCTCAGTCTAGCAGAGCTTCAACAGACAAGGGGGCAAAGGGACGGAGCGCAGGCGAAGGGACGGGGCGCAGGCACAGAGACTAAGCGCAGGGCTTGTGGCTCGCCCCCTCCACCACTCCGTGGTCCCCCTCCCCCGCGCCTTCGGCCCAGGGGGGGATAAGGTGCCCTACCGCCCGAAGACCCCGACGAGCTCGACGTGGGGCGACCACAGGAACTGGTCCACGGGCAACAGGCGCTCCAGGCGGAAGCCGGCGTCGATCAGGGTGCGGGCGTCGCGGACGAAGGTCGCGGGATTACAGGAGACCCCCACCACCCGCGACACCTTGGAGGCGGCGATCTCGGCGGCCTGGGCGGCGGCGCCCGCCCGGGGCGGGTCGAACACCACCGCGTCGATCTTCTTCATCTCGTGCGACAGGAAGGGGCGGCGGAACAGGTCCCGCGCCTCGGCGACGATGGGCTTGAGGCCGGTGGCGGTGGCGAGCGCCCCCTGCAGGGCGCTGATGGCGGCCGGGTCGCTGTCCAGGGCGTGCACCCCGCCGATCCGCGCCAGGCGGAAGGTGAAGGTCCCCACCCCGCAGAACAGGTCGGCGATGCGGTGGGCGCCGTCCACGGCCTGGCAGGCGAAGTCGGCCATGGCGGCCTCGGCCGCGGGCACGGCCTGCAGGAAGGCGCCCGCCGGCAGGGCCACGACGGCGGGGCCAAGCGGGACCATGGGCTGGCGGGCCTGGTAGACGGTCTCCCCCGCCAGGGTGACCCGGGCCATGTCGCCGGCGGCGGCGGCGGCGGCGATGCGGGTCCGGCGGTCGGCGCTGAGGCCGCCGCTCTTGCGCTCCACCCCGGTGATGTCGACGTCGAGCCCGGTGGCCGTCCAGGTCAGGTGCAGGCTGGGCGCGGACTTCGGATGCTGGAACAGGGGCTCGGCCAGGGCCTGCAGCCGCGGCAGGGCCTGGACGAGACGGGGGTCGGAGATCGGGCAGACGGCGATCTCCACCAGGGCCCAGGACCGCCGCGCCTTGTAGCCGAGGCGCACCGGCCCGCGGCCCTCCTTGCGGGCGTGCAGGGTCATCCGCCGCCGCGAGGCGGGCGGCGCGGCGAAGGGCGCCAGGATGTCGGTCTCGATCCCGCCGCGGCCGAGCTCCAGCCGCAGCTGTTCGACCTTCCACGCCAGATAGGGGGCGTGGTCCCAGTGCTGCAGGGCGCAGCCGCCGCAGGCCCCGAAATGGGGACAGGGCGGAATGACCCGCTCGGGGCTGGGCGAGACCACCTCGAGCAGTTCGCCCCGGCCGTCGTCGCGGACGACCCGGACCGTCTCTCCGGCCAGGGTGAAGGGTACGAAGACCGGGCCGGGGGCGACGCCGTCGCCCTGGGCGGCCACCGCCTCGATGAGAACGGTCTCGGCCCGGTCGGCGGCCACGAGGGAACTTCTGTCTGCCAAGTCCATTTGCCTTGCGTGAGTTCTGCGATCACTTGGATCGTTTGATGAACGAAGATGAACGAAGCGCTCAACCATCGTTCAGGTCGACAACCCCATTACTGATCTCTTCCGCAGCCAGCCCGTCCGGACAGCGGCGGACGCAAGGGATCGGGACGCCCGTTCTGGGCACAGGAGATCAGATATGCGGACCATACTCGCTTTTGCCGCCACCAGCGCCCTGTTGGTTTCGGCCCTCGCCCTTCCCAGCGCCGCGGCGGCCTCCAGCTGCACCAATACGGGGACCGTGGTCGGCGGCGTCGCCGGCGCCCTGCTCGGCAACGGCATCGCCAGCGGCGGCGGCAAGACCGGCGGCACCATCATCGGCGGTCTGGGCGGCGCGGTGGCCGGCCACGAGATCGCCAAGCGCAACTGCAACGAGACCCGCCAGACCGGCAACTGCCGCTGGCACACCTATCGCAGCAACGGCCGCAGCCACCGGGTCCATGAATGCATGAGCCGCGATGGCTACTGGCGCCGCAGCTAACCGGATCCCGCAAGGGACCAGACAGGAGTCTTCCGATGACGAAACATAGCGTTATGACCAAGATCGGCCTGGGCGCCGCGGCGGCCCTGACGGCGGCGGCCCTCCCGGGCGCTGCGTCGGCCCAGGGCTATTACGGCAACGGCTACGGCGGCAGCGACCCGTGCAATTCGCGCTCGGTCGTCGGCGGCGTCACCGGCGCCGCGGCCGGGGCCGCCATCGGGTCCAGCCTGGCTGGGCGACATGACGGCCGCGCCGGCGGCGCCGTCATCGGCGGGCTCCTGGGGGCCGTGGTGGGCTCCAGCGTCGGGCGCAGCACCGGCGCCGGCTGCAGCGGCTACGACAACCGCTACAGGGACACCCGCTACGACAACGCCTATTACGACAACGGCTATTACGCCCAGCCCTATGCCAACAGCGGCTACTACGGGTCCAGCCCCTATCCGTCCCAGGGCTATTACAGCTCGAGCTACGGCAACGGCTACTACGCCCGCCCCTACGCCCCGCGGGCCTATTCGCAGCCCTACTATCCCACGGGCTACTACGGCGGCGGCTATGGCTACGCCCGGCCTCGCTCCGGGGTGTCGGTCTATTACAACAGCGGCTACGGCTACGGCTACGGCTACTAGGCCGCGGCAACCCTGACCAGACGAGGGCCGCCCCCATCGGGGCGGCCCTTTGTTTATGGCGCCCGTTGCGCCCACACGAGAAATTCGCGGTTGCCGTCGCCCCCCTCGATCGGACTGTCGGCCCGGCCCAGGACGCGCCAGCCGCTCTCCTGGAGAAAGGCGCAGACCGCCTCCAGCGCCCCGGCGCGCGCTTCGGGATCGCGGACGATGCCCCCCTTCCCCACCCCGGCGGGGCCCACCTCGAACTGCGGCTTGACCAGGACCACCAGGTCCGCGTCGGTCGCCGCGAGGGACAGGGCCGCCGGCAGGGCCTTGGCCAGGCCAATGAAGCTGAGATCGCTCACCAGCAGCCCGGGGGCCTCAGGGATCAGCCCCGCGTCGAGGGTCCGGGCGTCCTGGCCCTGCAGGTTCACCACCCGCGCATCGCTGCTGAGCGACGGGTGCAGCTGGCCTCGGCCCACGTCGACGGCGAACACCCGCGCCGCGCCCCGGCGCAGGCAGACCTCGGTGAACCCTCCGGTGGAGGCGCCCAGGTCCAGAACCACGCGCCCCTCCACCGCGATCGGCCACAGGCCAAGGGCATGATCGAGCTTCAGGGCCCCGCGTCCGACAAAGGGGTGCGCCGCCCGCGCCTCGATGACCGCGTCGGCCTCGGCCAGGTCGCTGGGCCGCCGCGCCGCCATGCCGTCGATGCGCACGCCGCCCGCCTCGATGGCCGCCCGGGCCTTGGCGCGGCTGTCGAACAGGCCGCGCTCCACCAGCAGAAGATCGATCCGCCGGCGACTCATGGCCGTATGGTCCTGTGCGACAGGGCCGGCCGTTTGCGCTGAACCGATCCGACCCTGCCCCGTTCAGGTAACGGCACAGCCAGAGTCACGGAGGGCCGCCCCATTTCCCTATTCATGTTCGCCACCGGGATCGAGAACTCGATCCCGAAGATCAAGAACAACACCGTTCGCGTCGACCAGATGGAGGTCTGCGGCCACTACAAACACTGGAAGACCGATTTCGACATCTGCGAGGACCTGGGCGTCCGCTTCCTGCGCTACGGCCCGCCCCTGCACACCACCATGCTCGGCGCTGACCACTACGACTGGACCTTCGCCGACGAGGCGTTCGGCGAGCTGAAGCGCCGCAATATGATCCCCATCGTCGACCTCTGCCACTTCGGGGTCCCCGACTTCATCGGCGACTTCCAGAACCCCGACTTCCCGGCGATCTTCGAGCGCTACGCCACCGCCTTCGCCACGCGCTTTCCCTGGGTCCAGCTCTATACCCCGGTCAACGAGATGTTCATCTGCGCCGTCTTCTCGGCCAAATACGGCTGGTGGAACGAGCAGCTGACCACGGACCTCGGCTTCGTCACCGCCCTCAAGAACCTGGTCAAGGCCAATGTGCTGGCCATGCAGGCCATCCTGAAGGTCCGCCCCGACGCCATCTTCATCCAGAGCGAGAGCTCGGAATATTTTCACGCCGAGAACCCCTCCGCCATCGCCCCCGCCGAGATCATGAACTCGATGCGGTTCCTGTCCCTGGACCTCAACTATGGCCGGCGGGTGGACTCGGAGATGTACGAATACCTCACCGATAACGGCATGACCCGTGAGGAATACCACTTCTTCATGAACCATCGCCTGAAGGCGCACTGCATCCTCGGCAACGACTACTACATGACCAACGAGCACCGGGTGTCGGCCGACGGCTCCACCCGGGCCTCGGGGGAGATCTTCGGCTACGCCGTGATCACCCGCCAATATTACGACCGCTACCACCTGCCGGTGATGCACACCGAGACCAACTTCGCCGAGGGCCAGTATGGCGACGAGGCGGTCAACTGGCTGTGGAAGGAATGGGCCAACGTCCTGCGGGTGCGCAACGACGGCGTGCCGATCGTCGGCTTCACCTGGTATTCCCTCACCGACCAGGTCGACTGGGACACCGCCCTGCGCGAGCAGAACGGGCGGGTGAACCCCCTGGGCCTCTACGACCTCGACCGCAACATCCGCAACGTCGGCCGCTCCTACCAGAAGCTGATTCAGGACTGGGGCGAGGTCCTGCCCACCCAGAGCATCTGCCTGGCCGTGCCCATCGTGCCCCCCGAGGAGTTCCACGAGATCACCGCCCTGCGCCAGCGGATCGAGGCCGAGGCCGCCCTGCGCAAGTCCCCCACCGAACCCGCCGTGGCGCAGGGCTCATGATGGCCGGACGCTTCGAGGGGCGGGTCGCCATCGTCACCGGCGCCAAGGGCGGCATCGGCCTGGCCATCTGCCAGCGCCTGGCGGCGGAGGGGGCGCGGGTGGTCCTGGCCGACCGCAGCCCCTGCGACGAGGCGGTGGAAGCCGTGCGGGCCGCGGGCGCCCCGGACACCTTCAGCCAGGTCTGCGACGTTTCGGTCGAGGTCCAGGTCGGGGCCGCGGTGGCAGAGACCCTGCGGCGGTTCGGGCGGCTGGATGTGGTCGTCAACAACGCCGGCATGATGCTGTTCAAGCCCCTGCAGGACTTCACGCCCGAGGACTGGAGCCATGTTCTGGGGGTGGACCTGATGGGCGCGGTGCACTTCACCAAACAGGCGCTGCTGCACATGGACAAGGGCGGCGCGATCGTGAACGTCGCCAGCGTTCACGCGGTGATGACCACCCCCCTGGTGGCGCCCTACGCCGCGGCCAAGGCGGCGATGCTGTCACTCACCCGGTCGGCGGCGATCGAGGGCAAGGCGCGCGGCGTCCGCGCCAATGCCATCCTGCCCGGCGCCATCGACACCCCGATGCTGTGGACCAACCCCAACCTGAAGTCCGGAGTCGAGACGGTGGATCCCGCCGACGTCGGCAGGCCCGCGGATATCGGCGCCGCGGTGGCCTTCCTGGCGTCCGACGATGCGGCCTTCGTCAACGGGGCGACCCTGGCGGTGGACGGCGGGCGGCTCGCGCACCTGTAGGCCGAGCAGACGCGAAGGCCCTTCAGGATCAGCCCAAGTCCCGCGGTTGTCGGGGGCCAAGCGATGCGTGTCTGAACTTTCACGGTCCAGGCGGGTTTAGGCTGCACACCGGAAGCAGCCTGCCAATGCCTGACCTTGAACTTTGGGGCGGTCACGAATGTACCGTGAACCGCGTCGGCGACGGATATCTGGACCAGACCGTGCGCTCCGGCCACCACGACCGTCCGGAGGACCTGGACCTGTTCGCCAGCCTGGGTCTGAAGGCCCTGCGCTACCCCGTCCTGTGGGAACGGATCGCCCCTGCGACGCCCGAGGATCGCGACTGGCGCTGGACCGACGCGCGACTGCCGCGGATCCGCGACCTGGGCATGCGGCCCATCGCCGGCCTGATCCACCACGGATCCGGGCCCGCCTACACCAGTCTGGTCGCGGACAATTTCGCGCCCCTATTCGCCGATCACGCCCAGGCGGTGGCCGAGCGCTATCCGTGGATCGACGTCTACACCCCGGTGAACGAGCCCCTGACCACCGCCCGGTTCTCGGCGCTCTATGGGCATTGGTATCCCCACGCCCGCGACGAGCGCTTGTTCTGGGCCGCCTTCCTCAACCAGATCGACGCCACCCGCGAGGCGATGAAGCGCATCCGCGCCGTCAATCCCGCCGCTCAGTTGGTGCAGACCGAGGACCTCGGCCAGACCTATTCCACCGCCCCCCTGGCCGACCAGGCGGCCTTTGAGAACCATCGGCGGTGGCTGACGTGGGATCTGCTGGCCGGCAAGGTGACGCGTGACCACCCCTTCTGGCCGCGGTTCAAGCGCTTCGGCCTGGCCGATCGCATCCGGGCCGTTTCCGACGACCCCTGCCCCCCCGATGTGATTGGGGTGAACCACTACCTCACCTCGGAGCGGTTCCTCGACCACCGCACGCACCTCTATCCGCCCCATCGCCACGGCGGCAACGACTTCACCGCCTATGCCGACGTGGAGGCCATCCGGGTGATGCGGCCGGGGCCGGCGGGCCTCGCCGGCCTGCTGGACCAGGCCTGGGACCGCTACGGCCTGGCCCTGGCGGTGACCGAATCGCACAACGGCTGCACCCGCGAGGAGCAGATGCGCTGGACCCTGGAGGCCTGGCGCACGGCCCAGGCCCTGCGCGAGCGCGGCGCTGACGTGCGCGCCGTCACCGCCTGGGCCCTGCTGGGCAGCTACGACTGGAACAGCCTGCTCACCCGGCAGGACGGCGACTACGAACCGGGCGCCTTCGACCTGCGCGGCGGCCCGCCCAGGCCCACCGCCCAGGCGGAGATGCTGACCGCCCTGGCCGCCGGCGACGCCCTGCATCCGGTGCTCAACGCCCCCGGCTGGTGGCGGCGCGACGTGCGCATCGAGTTCCAGCCGGTGCTGCGCACGGCCGCCCTGGCGACGCCGCCGCGACAGTGGCGCCCCGAGCAGGCCCTCACCCGCCCGATCCTGATCACCGGCGCCACCGGCACCCTCGGCCAGGCCATGGCCCGCGCCTGCGAACTGCGCGGCCTGCCCTACGCCCTCACCGACCGCCGACAGCTGGCCATTGGCGACGCGGATGCGGCCCGCCGCATCGTCGACCGCTGCGAGCCGTGGGCGGTGATCAACACCGCCGGCTGGGTGCGGGTGGATGAGGCCGAGGCCGATCCCGACGCCTGCATGGACGCCAACGCCCACGGCGCCGGCGCCCTCGCCCGCGTCTGCGCCGAGGCGGGACTCCACTACACGGCCTTCTCCTCGGACCTGGTGTTCGACGGACGCCTGGACCGGGCCTATGTGGAGGGCGACACGCCCAATCCCTTGAACGTCTACGGCCGCAGCAAGGCGCTGGCCGAACGGCTGGTCGCGGAGGCCGGCGGCGCCGCCCTGATGGTGCGCACCGCGGCGTTCTTTTCGCCCGACGATCCCTACAACTTCGCCGCCTGGATCGTGCGCGAGCTGTCGGCTGGCCGCACCGCCCACGCCGCCAGCGACGGGGTCGTCACCCCCACCTATGTTCCGGACCTGGCCAATGCCGTGCTCGATCTCGTCATCGACGGGGAGACGGGCCTTCGCCACCTCAGCAACGGCGAGGCGGTGTCTTGGGCGCTCTTCGGCGCCGCCGTCGCCCGGGCCATGGGGCTTGACCCCGCCCTGGTGAGGGGGCGGCCGACCCGCGACTTCGGCTGGGCGGCGCCGCGGCCCGACCGCGTGCCCCTGGCCACCGAGCGCGGCGTGATCATGCCGAGCTTCGCCAGCGCCCTGCAGCGGTTCGCCTGGGCCATGTCCGAAGGCGTCAGCGCCGCGGACGTCGACGCCGCCCAGCGCCGCGAGGCGGCCGACGAGCCGGCGGCGCGGCAGGCGTCGTGAGCGCGGAGCCTGTTCGAGCGGGCTAGCCGGCCGTCATCAGCCGTTCGAGCGCCGCCTGCAACTTGGCGTGGGCGGCTTCGGACTCGGCCAGGCGGCTGCGGTTCTCCTCGACCACCTCCTCGGGGGCGCGCGAGACGAAGTCCGGGTTGCCCAGCTTGCGCGCGGTGCGGTCGATGTCCGAGGCCAGGGTCGCGATCTCCTTGCCCAGCCGGGCCTGCTCGGCCGCCAGGTCGATGAAGGCCGCCACGGGCAGGGCCAGGGTGGCGCCCTCCACCACATAGGGGATGGCCCCCTTGGGCACGGCGTCCACGAAGCGCACCTCGCTCACCCGCAAGGTGGCCGCGATCACCGCCGCATTGGCCTCGAAGATCGCCCGCTGCGCGGGGGCGGCGCCGGTCACCAGGAGCGGCGGCCGCGCGGACGGCGGCACATTCAGTTCCGAGCGCACCGACCGCCCCTCGGCCACGGCCTGGATGACCAGGCCGATCTCGGCCTGGGCCGCGGCGTCCACCCAGCCGTCGTTGAGCGCGGGCCAGGCGGCGGTGATCAGCATGCCCTCGCGCCGGGCGCCGAACTCGGCGAGCTGGTCCCACAGCTCCTCGGTGATGAACGGCATCACCGGGTGCAGCAGCTTGAGGCAGATATCCAGGGCCCAGGCCGCGGTGGCGCGGGTCTCGGCCTTGGCCGCCTCGTCGTCGCCGGTGAGGATCGGCTTGATCAGCTCCAGGTGCCAGTCGCAGAAGACGTTCCAGATGAACCGGTAGAGGGCGCCGGCCACGTCGTCGAAGGCGCAAGCCTCCAGGCCCTCGGTAACCTCGCGGACCGTCTTGACGGTCTCGCCGCGGATCCAGCGGTTGACCACCAGCTTGGCGGAGGCCGGGTCGAACCCCGGCACAACCTCGCACTCGTTCATCTGGCAGAAGCGCGAGGCGTTCCACAGCTTGGTGCCGAAGTTGCGATAGCCTTCAATACGTTGTTTGGACAGCTTGATGTCGCGCGCCTGCCCCGACATGGCCACCAGGGTGAAACGCAGGGCGTCGGCGCCGTATTCGTCGACCAGATCCAGCGGGTCCAGGACGTTGCCCTTGGACTTGGACATCTTCTGTCCGCGGTCGTCGCGCACCAGGGCGTTGATGAACACCTTGCGGAAGGGGACCTCGCCCTTGAAGTGCAGGCCCATCATCATCATCCGGGCGACCCAGAAGAAAATGATGTCGAAGCCGGTCACCAGGATGGAGGTGGGGTAGAACCGCTCCACATCCTGGGTCTCGTCCGGCCAGCCCAGGGTCGAGAACGGCCACAGGGCCGAGGAGAACCAGGTGTCGAGCACATCCTCGTCCTGGCGCAGGACCTCGTCGCGGCCGTAGTGGGCGCGGGCGGCGACCATGGCGGCGGCCTCGGACTCCTCGACGAAGATCATGCCGTCGGGCCCGAACCAGGCGGGGATGCGGTGACCCCACCAGAGCTGGCGCGACACGCACCAGGGCTCGATGTTGCGCAGCCATTCGAAGTAGGTCTTCTCCCAGTTCTTCGGCTCGAAGACGGTGGCCCCCTCCTCCACCGCCCGGATCGCCGGCTGGGCCAGGGTCTTGGCGTCGACGTACCACTGGTCGGTCAGGTAGGGCTCGATGACCACGCCGGAGCGGTCTCCGTGCGGGACCACGTGGCGGGTCTTCTCGATCTCGCGCAGCAGGCCCAGGGCCTCCATCTGCGCGACCACCGCCTTGCGGGCCACGAACCGGTCGAGGCCCCGGAAGGCCTCCGGGACCGCGTCGTTCAGCTTGGCGAAGGGGTCGAGGATGTTGATCGCCTCGAGCCCGTGCCGCTTGCCGACCTGGAAGTCGTTGAAATCGTGGGCCGGGGTGATCTTCACGGCGCCCGATCCCTTCTCGGGGTCGGCGTAGTCGTCGGCGACGATGGGGATCAGGCGGCCGGTGATCGGTAGCCGCACCTGCTTGCCGACCAGCGCGCGGTAGCGGTCGTCATCGGGATGCACGGCCACCGCGGTGTCGCCGAGCATCGTCTCGGGACGGGTCGTGGCGACGACGATCTCGCCGGAGCCGTCCTCCAGCGGATAGGCGAAGTGCCAGTAGGCGCCTTCGACCTCGCGCTGCTCGACCTCGAGGTCGGAGATGGCGGTCTGGAAGGCGGGGTCCCAGTTGACCAGCCGCTTGTCGCGGTAGATCAGCCCGTCCCGGTGCAGCTGCACGAAGACCTTGCGCACCGCCGCCGACAGCCCCTCGTCGAGGGTGAACCGTTCCCGGCTCCAGTCGCACGACGCCCCCAGGCGGCGCAGCTGGCGCACGATGTCGCCGCCGGACTGGGCCTTCCAGGCCCAGACGCGCTCGACGAAGGCGTCGCGGCCGATGTCGCGGCGCGAGACATTGCCCTCCGCCGCCATCTGCCGCTCGACCACCATCTGGGTGGCGATGCCGGCGTGGTCGGTGCCGGGCAGCCACAGGGCCGCCTTGCCGCGCATCCGCTCAAATCGCGTCAGCACGTCCTGCAGGGTGTTGTTCAGCGCATGGCCGATGTGCAGCTGGCCGGTGACATTGGGCGGCGGGATGACGATGCAGAAGGGCTCGGCCGCCGGATCGTCCGTCGGGGCGAACACGCCGGCCGATTCCCAGCGCTGATACAGCCGGGGCTCGGAGGTCTTGGGGTCGAAGGTCTTTTCAAGCATGACGCAATGGGGCCGCGCGCCGCGGTTCACTGGCGAAGAGCGCGGGCCGGCTGCCTATAGCAAAGGGATGGGGCCGCCGGGGCGAAAATCCGCCCCGGGGCCAGGTCCGTCTCAGCCGTGGCGACGGGCGATGCGTTCCACCTCGGTCTGCACGGCGGTCTCAACGATCCGCGGAAGATGGTCGTCCAGCCACTGCTTGATCAGCGGGCGGAGCAGTTCGCGGACCACATCCTCCAGCGACCGGCCATCCTTGGGCATCGAGATGCTCTGGGTCAGGGCCGCGAAGGCCGAGGCCGAGGCGCTGGCCGCGGGCTGGCTGATCAGGGCCTCGTCCGGCTCGCTGTAGGCAGGCGCGGGGGCCGGCGGGGCCGGCTCGGGCGGCGGGGGCGTGGGGGCGGCCGAGAACACGTCCAGGTCCCCCAGGGTCTCCACCGGGTTCGAGACGGGCGGTGATTCGGGTTCGACCCGCTCGGTCAGCTCCAGGACCTCGTCCTCCTCGACCTCGGCGACCGGCGCGGGCGGCGCTGGTTCGGGGGCCTCCATCGCCGCGGGCGGCGGGCTGGCGGCCTCTTCCGGAGCGTCGGCGGCTTCGGCGCCGGCGGGAGGATCGTCCTCGGAGATGATCCGGCGAATGGACGCCAGGATCTCCTCCATGGTCGGTTCCTGGCTGTTCTGGTCGGTCATGGGCGCCCCGTCACACGGCGGAAGATTCTGTTGCTGCGATGAGCCTAGGCGTCGTCGCGGCATCCTGCAATTTCCTTCGCGGCGCAATCGGCGCCGGGCCGCCGATTAGCGGGCGGGGGCGGCGGCGACGGGCGCGGCGGGATGGCTCGCAAGCGGGGCGACCCGAGGCGCGCCGATCGAGTCCAGGGCCGAGACCACAGGCTCCCAAGGCACGAAGCCGGCGTGTTTGACCCGGTTGAAGGATTTCGCGGGATCATAGAGCGGCGCGGCCGGGGCGATGTAGCGCGCCTCGAGCAGCCCCATCACATTGAGCACCGCGGCGCTGGCGACGTATTCGTCCCGCCGCGCGTCGATCAGGGTCAGCTCCGCGTCCCGCAGGGCCTGCTGGGCGCTGAGCACCTCAAGGGTGGTGCGCAGGCCCACCTTGCGCTCCTCCTGCGTGCCTTCGAAGGCGATGCGCGCGGCGCGCACCTGTTCCTCGCCGGACGCCATCACCGACCGCGCCGCCTCCAGCTGGTTCCAGGCCTGCGCCAGGCGTTGCAGCACGTCGCGGCGGGCCTGCTCGACCTGGATCCGGTCGGTGTTGTTGCGCTCGATGGCCTGGCGGATCCGCGAGTCGATCACCCCGCCCGCGAACAGGGGCTGGGAGACCGTCGCCGAGGCGGTGAGGCTGCGGCCGTAGTCCTTGGGGTCGAAGCCCGACACCGGCCCGGCGAAGCCGAGGGTGGCGCGCAGGCCCACGGACGGCATCCGCTCGGCCCGCGCGGCGGCGATTCGCGCCCGCGAGGCCTGCTCGTCGTAGCGGGCGGCGCGCAGGTTGGGATTGTTGTCCTCGGCCCGGGCAAAGGCCTCCTCCGCCGTGGCGGGCGCCATCGGCAGGGGCGGCTCGGGCTCAAGATCGGTGGGGTTCTGGCCGACCACCGCGGCATAGGCTGCCCGGCTGATGTTGAGCTGGGCCTGAGCCACCGCCAGTTGCGAACGGGCCAGGGCCTGGCTGGCCTGCGACTGGGCCACGTCGGTACGGGTGATCTCGCCCACATCGAAGCGCGCCTGGCTCTCCTCCACCTGGCGCCGCAGGATCTCGACATTGTCCTTACGGATGACCAGGGCCTGCTGGTCGCGGCGTACGTCGACATAGGCCTGGATGACGGTCTGCAGCACGGTGGCCTCGACCTGACGCAGGGATTCGCGCCCCGACAGGATGTCGCCCTGCGCCGCCGTCACCGTCGCGGCGACCCGTCCGCCCGTATAGAGCGGCTGGGTGGCCGACAGGGCGACCCCGGACGAGTCCGTGTTGCGGCCGTCGTTGTCCTGATAGGACAGGTCGCCCGAGATGTCCGCGGTGGGCCGGTAGCCCGCCCTCGCCTGCACATAGGTCTCGTCGAGCACGCGCTGCTGGGTGCGCTGCGCCTGCAAGGTGGGGTTGGTCTGGTAGGCCAGGGCGATGGCGTCGGCCAGGGAGTCCGCGCGCGCGCCTCCGGCCGCGAGGACGACGGACAGCAGCGCGCTCAGCGGCAATCCAATGGGGCGTCGGCGGGGCATCAATGGCGACCTTCGGCATCCGTGGCGCCACGGCGCACGCTGCGGCGCAGCTTTCCCACGCAGGTATTACGTCTGTGTTTCCGTCAGAAGGCGAATTGTGGCCTGGGTGAAAACCCCGGCAGGTAGGGCGGCGTGGCGTCGAACACCTCGCGTCCCGCCCGGTGGCCATCCTGGACGGTGAACAGCCAGGCCTTTCCGACCGGCCCGTCGCGCACCACCACCCCCAGCCGTCCGCCCTCCGCCAGGGCGGCGAGCCAGGCCTCGGGAATCTCGGCCACCGCGCCTTCGCTGACGATGACGTCGAAGGGGCCGCCCGCCGGCGTGCCCAGAGGCTCGGCGGCCGCCTGAACCACGGTCAGGCCCATCGCCTCGAGAAGGGCGGCGGCATAGGGGGCCGCGATGCACAGGGCGCGCTCGCCCGGCCGGGCGGCCACCGCCTGCAGCAGCTTGCCGATCTCGCGCGGCCGCATCAGCCACTGGCCCGGGGCGTATTCGAGTTCGGCGTCGGCATAGGCCACCGCCGCCTTGTCGGTCCCGCACAGGCGCTCGCGCTCCACCCGGCGCATGGCGTCGGTGATGGCGAAGTCGGTGACGTCGCTGGTGCGCACCTGGCTTTCGACCATGGTCAGCCGCGCGGCGCGGAAATCGAAGGACATGAACGCCTCGGCAATGTCTTGCCCGGTATAAGGACGCCGCGCTTATAGGGCTGCGACCGGCATCAAGGCAATCGGCCTCCCGCACTGGCTTCTGCTGGGCGATTGAAGGCGCCGTCCGGTTCTGTTACCCACCGCGCATCGCTGCCTCCGGTCCGCCCCGGAGCGGATACAAAAGCGGCCTGGTGGCGGAGTGGTTACGCAGCGGACTGCAAATCCGTGCACCCCGGTTCGATTCCGGGCCAGGCCTCCAATCCCCTCCGCCGCAGCCTCGCCGCCCTTGCCGCGACCGCCCGTTATACTTAACAAATGATCGTCGCGCCCGTTCTGGCCGACGCTCCTAGGGCTGTCTCGGATCTATGCTGATGAGCGAGGAATATGCCCGACGCGCCGCCGACGCCGAAGCCCGGGCCTTGACCGCCACGACAGAGGTCGACCGGGACGCCCAGATCGCCATGGCCCGGGCCTGGCGCGGCCTCGAGGCCTATATGCGCGCCGCCGGGGCCGAGGCCGAGGAGGAGACTCGCGGCGCGGAGGGTGCATAGTGGGCGCCTGACAGGGCACGGAGACCAACCATGCACGATGAGCCAGCGTCCGCCTTTGATCGCCGCGCCATCCTGGCCAGCCCCCTCGGCCTCGCCGCCGCGGGCCTCGGCGGCCCGGCCAAGGCCCTGTCCCTGAACGACCCGCCCCCGCCGGCGGCGCCCTGGACGCAGCCGCTGATCCGCGGCTATGCGCCCGGCCCCTACGGCCAGATCCACTATCGAGAGACAGGCGGCGACGGACCGGCGCTGATTCTCTTCCACCAGTCGCCGATGACCTCGCTGCAGTTCACGGCCATCTATCCGATCCTGAAGGCCGCGGGCATCCGCGCCATCGGGGTCGACACCCCAGGCTTCGGCGACTCGGATGTCACCCAGTTCGTCCCCCGGGTGGAAGACTGGGCCAAGATCTATCCGGCGGTGCTCGACCACTTCGGGCTCAAGCGGGCGGATGTGCTGGGCCATCACACCGGCGCCTGCACCGCCGCCGAGGTCTGCCTCCAGTATCCCGACCGCGTCGGCAAGCTGGTCATTCACGGCGCCCTGATGCTGTCCGAAGCCGAGCGGCTGAAGCTGCTGGAGGGGGTCATCGCCCGCGAACTGCCGGGGCCCGACTACCGGCTGGACGGCAGCCACCTGGTCAACCGCTACCTGGCCATCGCCCGCCGCTACAGCGCCGGCGGCGCCCCCGACCCGAAGATCATCACCCGCTTCCTGGTGGAGGAATTCTCCCACACCGGCCCCGGCTGGTACGGCCACTACGCCGCCTTCGTCTACGACCACGCCGCCGCCCTGAAGAAGGTCAAGGCGCCGATTCTGCTGATCAACAACACCGGCGACCAGATCTATGTGGAGAGCCAGCGGCTGCTGAAGATCCGGCCCGACATCGCCTATGTCGAGCTCAAGGGCGGCGCCATCGACGTGGTCGACCAGCTGCCCGACCAATGGGGCCAGGCGATCGTGTCGTTCCTGAAGGCGTAGGGCGGGTGTGTTTCAGATGGAATCGCCTCTCGCCAGCCCGCTCTCCCGGCGCACGCCGGGATCCAGATCCTAAAGCGCTGACGTCGAGCCATAGGATCTGGGCCCCGGCTTACGCCGGGGGTTCGGGAATTGTTTTTGAATGGGTCTGCCAACAGTCAAACTCGCACCTCTCCCCTCACCGAAACAGCCGCGGGGCGAAGTCGGCGAGGTAGTCGCGCCAGTTGGGCCACACATGGCCGCCCGCGCTCTCGTTGTAGATGTGGCGGATGCCGTAGCGATCGAACATCGCCCGGGTGTGCGACACGGTCGGGCGCATGAAGTCGTCCCGTCCCATGGCGAAATAGACCAGCTTGAGGTCCCGGGCGCTGTGCTTGAGCTGGGCGTCATGCGCCGCCTCGAAGCGCGCGGCGTCGGCGGGATCGTCGGTCACCCCGCCGGGGCTGTAGGCATAGCCGATGCCCATGGAGAATATCCCCACATAGCGGAAGGTCTCCGAATGCGGCAGGCCGAAGGCCAGGGTGTGGCCGCCGCCCATGGACAGCCCGGCCATGGCCCGGGCGTCGGCGGTGGGGATGGTGCGGAAGGCGCCATCCACGAAGGGGATCAGGTCGCCCAAAAGGTCGGCGCCGAAATCGTCGTTCTGAGGGCGATCGCGCGGCTGGTCCGGAGTGTGGCCCATCGGCATGACGACGATCATCGGCCGGGCCTTGCCCGCCGCGATCAGGTTGTCGAGGATCAGGTTCGCCCGCCCCACCTGGGTCCAGTCGTCGTCGCTGCCGCCGGCCCCGTGCACCAGGTAGAGCACCGGATAGGGGCCGCCACCCTTCATATAGCCGGGCGGCGTGTAGACATGGGCGCGGCGCATCACGCCCAGCGCCTTGGACGGGTAGTTGATCTCCGTGACCAGGCCGTGCGGGACGGCGGCGTCGTACTGCTGGAAGGCGGCCGACGGGCCTGACACGGCGAATACCCCCTGAACCCCCGTCCAGCCCTGCGACCACTGCGTGGCGCGGGGATCGAAGGTGCGCACCCCGTCGATCATCAGGTTGTAGCGATAGACGGTGGGCGGCAGGGGCTCAGGCGTGGTGGCGGACCACATGCCGCTCACGTCCCGCGCCATCGCCAGCCCGTCCTTCGGCGAGACGCCGGGCATCTCGGTGCTGACGACAGCCGCCGACCTGGCCTCAGGCAGGCACAGGCGGAAGGTCACCCGGCCGTCCGGCAGCGGCTCCACGGACCGGTAGGTGGCGACCGGCGGGAAGCCTTGCGGCCGACAGCTGGCGGCGGGCGCCTGGGCCATGGCGGGGGCCGCGGCCGAGATCGCCGCCCCGACCAGGGCCGGCGCCAGAATACCGATGGCCAGACGCGGATAGATCATCGACGGTCCCCCCGGGCTGCGCGGTCGCCGCCCACCGGGAGGCTAGCGGGCGGGCGGTCGAACGCAAGGGCGGGACGAGGCGGGGAGCCCTCAGTCCCCCCGCTGATACCGCGCCGCCGCATGGGCCTGCGCCAGGTTCGGCGTCATCGCCTTGCGGGCCGCGTCGAAGGCCTCCCACTGGCCGGCGTCCGGCAGGGGCGGGATGGTGATCAGCTCGCCGCGGTCGTAGCCGACCAGGGCGGCGTCGACGAAGACGTCGGCGTCCATCATGTTCGGTATGGTGTCGGGATCGCGGCCGGTGCGCTCCCAGATCTCGGTGCGGGTCTGGCAGGGCAGGACGGCCTGGATGTAGACCCGGCCGTCCACATGCGCCTGCATCGATTGCGACAGATGGATCAGATAGGCCTTGGTGGCGCCGTAGGCCCCGAAGGCGATCTCCGGGATCAGGCCGACCACCGAGGCGACGTTGATGATGGCGCAGCCCCCGCGGGCCAGAAAGCCCGGCAGGGCGGCCCCGGCCAGGCGCGTGGGGGCGGTGACGTTCAGGTCGATCAGGGTCTGGAACTCCGCCAGATCGGGCTTGAGGAAGGTGGAGCGGCCGGCCGTCCCGGCGTTGTTGACCAGCACGCCGATGTCGTCCGCCCGCAGCCGCTCCTCCACCCGCGCCAGGTCGGCGGGCGCCGTCAGGTCGGCGACCAGCACCTCGGCCTCGCCGCCCCGGGCGCGGATGTCGGCGGCCATCGTCTCCAGCCGCTCTCCGCGTCGGGCGACGAGCACCAGCGGGTGGCCGCGCCGGGCGAAGCGGTCGGCATAGAGGGCGCCGATGCCGCTGGACGCGCCGGTGACGAGGACGGTGGGAAGAAGCGGCATGGACGGCTCCGGTCAGGGGGATGGACTCGATCAACCCCCTATACTCAGGCCCCCTCCGCCGCGCCTAGCGATGCTTTGGGGAACGCTTGCCTGGACTACCCCGGCTTGCGGAACTTCAGGACGAACTGGTCGGTCTTGCCGCGAATGGCCGGGTCGAAGACGTTGGCGGTGTGCGGGTCGGCCGGCGCGCGCAACAGGGCGCTGTCGCCGTCGAACGTGAAGCCCGCGGCCTCCACCTCGCGCCGCACGACGGCGGGGTCGATGCGGTGCAGGGTGTCGGCCGTCGCCAGGGCGGCGCCGGGGGCGGCCGCGTGATCGGCGATCAGATAGACGCCGCCGGGCTTCAGCGCCTTGAAGATCTCGGCATTGACCTTGGTCGCCGTGTCGGCCGGGAACGATTTCAGGTGCAGGTCGTGGTAGTTCTGCACGGTCAGCACCAGGTCCAGGCCGTCCGGCAGATCCAGGGCGGGCAGGCTGGCGTCCAGGGGCGTGACGTTGGGCAGGGCCGAGACCGCCTTCAGGCTCTCGCCGTAGCTGGCCTGGAACTTGATGAACTCGGCCGGCTGATAGGCATAGACCCGGCCCTGAGGTCCTACGGCGGCCGACAGGATGCGGGTGAAATAGCCGCCCCCCATGACCAGGTCGGCGACCTTGTCCCCCGACTTCAGCCCGGCCAGGGCCAGCAACTCAGCCGGCTTGCGGGCGGCGTCGCGGGCGACATCCGCCGCCGGACGGCCGGTGTCGGCCAGGGCCGCGGCGAGGTCGGCGGGGGCCGCCGCGGCCGGGCCCGACGTCGCCAGGGCGAGGGCGGCCAGGAAGGGGGCGAGAAAGGTGCGATGCATGGCGAGCCTCTTGCGTTGACTGTCCCGGACGACGATAGCAACGCCCGTGGCGCAGTCGAGTCCGGCGTCGATCGCCGGCGCGCCCATCGTCCGGCTCATGCGGGAGGCGGTCATTCGCGACGATTCGACCATCGGCAGGGCGCCGGCGCGGCGGCGGCCCGCCCTGCCCTTCGGCGGTTTCGTGACGCTGATGGCGGCCCTGATGGCCATGAACGCCCTGGCCATCGACACCATGCTGCCGGCCCTGCCGGCCATGGCCAGCAGCCTGGGCCTCGCCAGCATCACCCAGGCGCAGCTGATCATCAGCGTCTATGTCGCCGGGCTCGGCGCCGGCCAGCTGTTCTACGGCGTCCTGTCCGACCGCTTCGGCCGGCGACCGGTGCTGCTGGCGGGGATCGGCGTCTATGTGGTGTTCAGCCTCGCGGCGGCCGCCGCGCCGTCGATGGAGCTGATGCTCCTGGCCCGGTTCGCCCAGGGCGCCGGCGCCTCGGCCACCCGGGTGCTGACCGTCTCCATCGTCCGCGACCAGTACGCCGGGCGCCAGATGGCGCGGGTGATGTCGCTGGTGTTCATCGTGTTCATGGCCATCCCGATCATGGCCCCAGCCCTGGGCCAGGCCGTCGTCAGCGTCGCCCCCTGGCCGGTGATCTTCCTGGTCCTGGCCCTGTTCGGGGCGGCCTTGTTCGCCGTGGTCTGGCTGCGCCTGCCCGAGAGCCTGCATCCCCAGGACCGCCTGCCCCTGTCGCCGCAACGCATCTTCCAGGCCTTCGGCGAGGTGCTGAGCAACCGCCTGTCCCTGGGCTATATGATCGGCTCCACCCTGATGCTGTCGATGATGTTCGGCTTCGTGAACAGCGCGGCGCAGATCTTCACCCAGGTCTATCCCCTGGGGGGTCTGTTCCCCCTCGCCTTCGCCGGCATCGGCGTGTTCCTCGCCTCGGCCTCGCTGCTGAACTCGCGGATCGTCGAGCGGCTAGGGTCCCGCCGGGTCTCGCACAGCGCCCTGCTGGCGATGATCGTCCTGGCGGCGATCCACCTGCTGCTGGCGGCCCTCGGACACGACACGGTGCTCAGCTTCCTCGCCCTGCTCTCGGTGACCCTGTTCTGCTTCGGCCTGGTGGGCCCCAACTTCAACGCCATGGCCATGGACCCCATGGGCCACATCGCCGGCACCGCCTCGTCGGTGCAGGGCTTCGTCACCACCATCGGGGCGGCGGCCCTGGGCACGGTGATCGGCCAGAGCTTCGACGGCACGACCATGCCCCTGCTGATCGGCTTCCTGGCCCTGGGCGTCTGCGCCCTGGCGACGGTCCTGGTCACCGAGCGGGGCCGGTTGTTCACGTCGCATCGCCCGCCGGGCGCCGCCGACTAGTATTCGCCTCCATGGCTGTGTGATCCATCATCCCTTTATCCGCATCCCCCGCGGAAGCGGGGGCCCAGGCTTTGCGGCAGGCGCCTGTGCTCAAGGCCAAGTCTGGGTCCCCGCTTCCGCGGGGAATTCGGACATGTTTGGGCTGCACGAAGCCATGGGCAGGTGACTCGGTGTCCCAGGGCGCCGACAGGCGGTCAGCGCGCAACGCGCCATGGCCCATGGCCGGTCGATGCGCTAGCAGGGCGCATGGCCGACGCCCCTCCTTCGCTCATTCTACTACTCGGGGCCACGGGTCGCGTCGGCCGTCTGGCCGCGGACAGGCTGCTGGAGCGCGGCCTGCGCGTCCGGGTCATGGTCCGCGACCCGGCCGCCGCCGCCCTGCCGCCGCAGGTCGAGGTGATCGCCGGCGACCTGCGCAGCGCCGACGACATCGCGGCCGCCGTGCGCGACGTCGACGCCGTGCTGTTCACCGCCGCGGCCACCAATCTGGGCGGCGTCGTGCCCCAGGAGGTGGACTTCCAGGGGGTCGCCCGCACCGCCGACGCCGCCCGGGCCGCCGGCGCCCGGCTGATGATCCTGCTGTCGTCGGCGGCGGTCACCCAGGGCGAGCACCCGCACAACTGCACCTTCCGCAGCATCCTGAAGTGGAAGCTGAGGGGCGAGGACCACCTGCGCGCCAGCGGCCTGCCCTATGTGGTGGTCCGGGCGCTGGGCCTGCGGGACCGCGCGGGCGGCGAGCAGGGGGTGCGCATCCTGCAGGGCGATCGCATCGCCTTCGGCGAGGACATCGCCCGCGCCGACGTGGCCGCCTTTCTGGCCGACCTGACCGTGGCCCTGGTGGGCCCCACGGGGGCCGCCGCCCCTGCGGGATTCGCCGCGGACTTCGATATCGCCTCCATGCTGGGCGCCACCTGCGAGATCTACAACACCCGCACCCTCGCCCCCGGCGCCTACGCCAGCGCCCAGCGGCGCCTGACGCCGGACGCGTCCCCCTCCCCGCGCGAGCCCCTGCCATGACCCAAGATGTCGAGCTTCGGGTGGTGATTTTCCGCGAGGGCGACTTCTGGCTGGCCCAGGGCCTGGAGCATGACCTGGGCGTCCAGGCCGAGCACCTCAAGGACCTGATCGCCCGCTGGGACCTGGCCGTCGCGCAGGAGGCCGCGCAGGGTGACCTGAGCGCCCTGCCCCCGGCCCTGCCCTATTTCCAGCACCTGTGGCCGCACCGCGCCGGGGCGTTCCAGCCCGCGCCGCCCTCGCAGACCAGCGCCGTGCGCTGCGCCTTCGCCCTGGTGGCCTAGCATGCGCGACTGGAGCCTATGGCCGACCGTAGCCGACTACCTCGCCTGGGCCCGGGCCCAGGGCTGCCAGGTGACGCTCACCCAGGTTCCCTCCGGCGACAACCTCTACCAGCTGGCGCGGATCGTCGCCGCGCAGGGCGCCGCCGTGACCGAGGTCTTCATCCAGGACAGCGATCCCTTGATGTCGACCACGGTGGCCCGTCTCGACCGGCGCCTGGGCCTGAAGTCCGCCTTCTTCGTCTGAGGCGCGGCCGTCCCTATCGCGCCACCGGGCGCCAGGCGCCGTCCCGGGCCACCAGCAGCATCTGTTCGCGCACCAGGGCGGCCAGCCGGCCGAGGGCGACCCCGTCGCTCCTCTGGGCGGCCGCGCCGATGTAGAGCACCCGCGTCACCTCCGGCTCGACGATGGGCCAGGCGGCCAGGTCACCGCGCGCCAGGTCCTCGCGCACCGAGGCCAGGGGAACAATGGTCAGACCCAGGCCCTGACGCGCCGCCTCCAGCATCGCGTGCAGGCTGTCGATCTCGAAGCCGATGGTCAGGCGGAACCCGGCGCGGGCGGCCGCCTCCTCCATCAACCGGCGCAGGGAGTGGGCCCGGCTCGGCAGCACCAGGGGTCGACCCTCCAGCTCGGCGAGACGCAACACGTCGCCGGGGGCGGCGCCCGGGCGACCCACCGCGGCCAGGCTCTCCTCCACCACCGGCTCGGCCATGACCGCGGCGACCTTGGGGTCCTCGAACAGCACCGCCACGTCCACCTTGCCGGTGCGCAGCCAGTCGGCCATGTGGCCGCTCAGCCCCTCGACGACCCGCAGGTCGAGCCGGGGATGCTCCTGGCGGAAGCGGCGCATCAGCCCCACCGTCAGCACCCGGCCCACCGTCGGCGGGGCGCCGACCACGGCGCTGCCGGCGGCGACGCCGCCCAGGGCGCGAAGCTCGTCGGTGACCCGGCCCGCCTCCTTCAGGATGGCGTCGGCGCCCTCCAGCAGCAGGCGGCCCGCCACGGTCAGGGTCGCGCCCCGCCCCGTGCGGTGGAACAATGACACGCCCAGTTCCTGCTCCAGCGCCTTGACCTGGCGGCTCAGCGCCGGCTGGGCCACGTCGAGGGCCAGGCTCGCCGCCGAGAACCCCCCGGAGCGGGCGACCTGGACGAAATAGCGAAGCTGGCGGATCTCCATGCCGAACGGGAATAGCTGATAGCGGGCCGATTGGCTATTGGAGGGCCCGTCGCCGGGCCATACACCCAGGCTGAACAGCGAGGACGCCATGAGCGAAGCCACCCACCACGTGCTGGACGAGGACTCCATCGCCCAGATCCGCGAGGCCGTGCAGCAGCTGTGCGCCGGCTTCCCCGGGGAATACTGGCGCGCCCTGGACCGTGAGCGGGCCTACCCCACCGACTTCGTCAAGGCGATGACCGACGCCGGCCATCTGGGCGTGCTGATCCCGGAGGAATACGGCGGCTCAGGGCTGGGAATCACCGTGGCCTGCGCCATCCTGGAGGAGGTGCACGCCTCGGGGGCCAACGCCGCCGCTTTGCACGCCCAGATGTACACCATGGGCACGGTGCTGCGACACGGCAGCCCCGAGCAGAAGTCCACCTGGCTGCCCAAGATCGCCACCGGCGAGGTTCGTCTGCAGGCCTTCGGCGTCACCGAGCCCACCGCGGGCACCGACACCACCAGCATCACCACCACCGCGGTCCGCAAGGGCGACACCTATGTCGTCAACGGCCAGAAGGTGTGGATCTCGCGGGCCGAGCACTCCGACCTGATGCTGCTGCTGGCCCGAACCACCCCCAAGGATCAGGTCACCCGCAAGACCGAGGGGCTGTCGGTGTTCCTGCTCGACATGCGCGAGGCGGTCGGCAAGGGGCTGACCATCAACCCCATCCGCACCATGTTCAACCACGCCACCACCGAGCTGTTCTTCGACAACCTGGAGATCCCCGCCTCCAGCCTGATCGGCGAGGAGGGCAAGGGCTTCCGCTACATCCTCGACGGCATGAACGCCGAGCGCATCCTGATCGCGTCCGAATGCATCGGCGACGCCCGCTGGTTCACCGACAAGTCGGTGGCCTACGCCAAGGAGCGGGTGGTGTTCGGCCGCGCCATCGGCCAGAATCAGGGGGTGTCGTTCCCCATCGCCCGCGCCTACGCCCAGTCGCAGGCGGCCCGGCTGATGACCTATCGCGCCGCCGCCCTCTACGACGAGGGCAAGCCCTGCGGCGAGGAGGCCAACACCGCCAAGCTGCTGGCGTCGGAGGCGTCCTGGCAGGCCGGCGACACCTGTATCCAGACCCACGGCGGCTTCGGTTTCGCCGAGGAATATGACGTGGAGCGCAAGTTCCGCGAGACGCGCCTCTATCAGGTAGCCCCGATCTCAACCAACCTGATCCTCTCCTACCTGTCCGAGCACGTGCTCGGCATGCCGCGGTCCTACTGACCATGGGCAAGGGGCCCCTGGAGGGTATCCTGGTGGTCGCCCTGGAACAGGCGGTGGCGGCGCCCATGTGCACCGCCCGCCTCGCCGACGCAGGCGCGCGGGTGATCAAGATCGAGCGGCCGGAGGGCGACTTCGCCCGCGATTACGACGGCGCCGCCGCGGGGACCTCGTCCTATTTCGCCTGGCTGAACCGGGGCAAGGAGTCCCTGGTCCTCGACATCAAGGCCCCCCGCGACCGCGCCCTGCTTGACGCCCTGATCGCCCGCGCCGACGTGTTCGTGCAGAACCTCGCCCCCGGCGCCACCGACCGCCTCGGCCTCGGCTCGGCCACCCTGCGGGCGGCCTACCCGCGACTGACCACCGTGGACATCTCCAGCTACGGCGCCACCGGGCCCTACAGTCGCCGCAAGGGCTACGACCTGCTGCTGCAGGCCGAGACGGGCCTGGCCTCGATCACCGGCCTGCCCGAGGGGCCGGGCCGCGTCGGGGTGTCGGTCTGCGACATCACCACCGGCATGAACGCCTACCAGGGGGTGCTGGAAGCCCTCATCTCGCGCGGCCGCACCGGCCAGGGCCAGGCCCTGCAGGTGTCGCTGTTCGACGCCATCGCCGACTGGATGGCCCAGCCGCTGATGCTGGCCGAGGCCACTGGCCGCAACCCGGCCCGCATCGGCCTGAACCACGTCTCCATCGCCCCCTACGGCGCCTACGCCTGCGCCGATGGGTCGCCGGTGCTGATCTCGATCCAGAACGAGCGCGAGTGGATCAGCTTCTGCGCCGGGGTGCTGGAAGAGCCCGCCGTCGCCGCCGATGCGCGCTTCGCCAGCAACGCCGCCCGGGTCGCCAACCGGCCGGCCCTCGACGCGGTGATCGCCGCCAGCTTCGGCGCCCTGGACCGCGAGGCCCTGATCGCCCGGCTCGACGCCGCCCAGATCGCGTTCGGGGCCGTCAACACGGTGCTCGACTTCGCCCGCCACCCGCATCTGCGGCGCATCACGGTGCAGACTCCCGGGGGCGCGGTGTCCATGCCGGTCCCGCCGGTGATCCGCGACGGCGAGGAACCCCGCTTCGGACCCGTGCCGGCCATCGGCCAACACACCGACGCCATCCGCCGCGAGTTCGCCGGCGCTCAGGACTAGACCGCATGACCACGCTGCAGTCGCTATTCGACCTAAGGGGCCAGGTGGCGATCGTCACCGGGGGCTCGCGCGGGCTCGGGCTGCAGGTGGCCGAAGCCCTGGGGGAGTTCGGCGCCCAGGTGGTGCTCGTGGCCCGCAAGCCGGCGGAACTTGACGAGGCTGTCGCGGACCTGACCGCCAAGGGCGCGCTGGCCCAGGGGATCGCGGCCGACCTGTCGGGCCCCCACGCGCCCCGCGCCCTCGTCGAGGCTGTGCTCGCCCAGCATGGCAAGGTCGATATCCTGGTCAACAACGCCGGCGCCACCTGGGGGGCCCCGGCCGAGGACTATCCGCTGGAGGGCTGGAACAAGGTCATCGACCTGAACCTGACCGGCCTGTTCCTGCTGTCCCAGGCCGCCGCCAAGCTGTCGATGATCCCCCGCCACGCCGGCCGTATCCTCAACATGGCCTCGGTGGAGGGGCTGAAGGCCCACCCGCCGTCGATGCCGGGCACGGTGGCCTACAACGCCTCCAAGGGGGCGGTGGTGAACATGACCCGCGCCCTGGCCGCCGAATGGGGTCCGCACGGGATCACCGTCAACGCCCTGGCCCCAGGGTATTTCCCGTCGAAGATGACCCGCGGGATCATCGCCGAGCATGAGGGGGCCATGCTGGCGCACACGCCCCTGGGCAAGCTCGGGGGCCCCGACGACCTCAAGGGCGCCGCCCTCTTGCTTGCGTCGGCCGCCGGCGGCCATATCACCGGCCAGACCCTGGCCATCGACGGTGGCTGGACGGCCATCTAGGGGGAGACTCGCCGTGACCGCGCATTTGATCAGCCGCGACGACCTCGACTTCCTGCTCCACGACTGGCTGCGCATCGACGACCTGTTCGACCGGCCGCTCTTCGCCGACCATGACCGCCAGACCACCGCCTCCCTGCTCGACCTGGCCGCCGAGCTGGCGGAGGCGGAGTTCCTGCCGCACTACAAGGCGGGCGACCGCCAGGAGCCCTCGCTGACGAACGGCGAAGCCGCCGTCCTGCCCGGGGTGCGCGCGGCGGTGAAGGCCTATGTCGAGGCCGGCTTCTGCGCCGGCTCCTTCCCGCAGGACCTGGGCGGCGCGCAGCTGCCCTATGTGATCCACAGCGCCGCCATGGCCTATGTCATGGCCGCCAACATCGCCGCCGCCGCCTATCCGATGCTGTCCATCGGCAACGGCCACCTGATCGCGACCTTCGGCTCGCCCGCCCAGATCGACGCCTTCGTGCGCCCGCAGCTCGACGGCCGGGCGTTGGGCACCATGTGCCTGTCCGAGCCGCAGGCGGGCTCGTCCCTGGCCGACATCACCACCCGCGCGGAGCCGGACGGCGAGGACGAGTTCGGCGCCCGCCACCGCCTGTTCGGCGCCAAGATGTGGATTTCCGGCGGCGACCACGACATCACCGACAACATCGTCCACCTGGTCCTGGCCAAGACCCCCGGCCCCGATGGCCGGTTGGCGCCGGGAACGCGGGCCATCTCGCTGTTCATCGTCCCCAAGGTTTTGCCGGACGGGCAGCGCAACGACGTCGTCGTGGCAGGCCTGAACCACAAGATGGGCTACCGGGCGACGACCAACTGCCTGCTCAACCTGGGCGAAGGCGACGCTCACCGGCCCGACGGGTCGGCGGGGGCGGTGGGCTGGCGGGTGGGAGAGCCCGGCGACGGGCTGCGCCTGATGTTCCACATGATGAACGAGGCCCGCATCGGGGTCGGCCTCGGCGCCGGGGCGCTGGCCTATCGCGCCTACCTGCTGTCGGTCGACTATGCCCGGGAACGCCTGCAGGGCCGCCCCGTGGGGTCGAGGGATCCCGCCGCGCCGCCATCGCCGATCATCGATCACACGGATGTCAGGCTGATGCTGCTGGCGCAGAAGGCCTATGCCGAGGGATCCCTGGCCTTGAGCCTGTATTGCGCCCGCCTGGTGGACGATCAGGCCTCCGCCGCGACCGAGGGCGAGCGCATCAGGGCCGGCGTGATCCTCGGCCTGCTCACCCCTGTGGCCAAGACCTGGCCGTCCGAATGGGGGCTGGCGGCCTGCGACCTGGCGATCCAGGTGCACGGCGGCTACGGCTATACCCGCGACTTCGATGTCGAGCAGCTCTATCGCGACAACCGGCTCAACGCGATCCACGAGGGGACCACCGGCATCCAGGCCATCGACCTGCTGGGCCGCAAGATCCTGCGCGACCAGACCGGCGCCTGGGACGCCCTGGCCGACCGGATCCACGCCACCATCGGTCAGGCCCGCCCCTTCGACGACCTGCGCGGCCACGCCCTGGACCTGGGCCAGGCCTGGGCGGAGGCGTCCGAGGTGGTCGAGGTGCTGATCGACCTTCGCGACGAACCGCGGGCGCTGTGGAACGCCACCGCCTTCCTGCGCGCCTTCGGCCACATCGTCGCCGCCTGGCTTTGGCTGGACCAGGCGGTCAGCCTTTGCGTGTCGGAGCGCAGCGTCGACGAGCCCTTCGTGGCCGGGAAGCTGCGCGCCTGCCGCTATGTCTACGAATGCGAGCTGCCCAAGGTCGACCCCTGGCTGGCGCAGGCCAAGTCCACCAGCGATGTGGCGGCGGGAATGCCCCGGGACGCGTTCTAGCCGGGGTTGCTCTTCAGATAGGCGATGATGGCCGCCCGGTCCTCGGGCTTGGGCATCCCCTCGAAGACCATGATCGTGCCGGGGACCAGGGCGTTGGGCTGCTTCAGCCAGCTGTCGAGGGTCTTCTCGTTCCAAACTAGGCCCGACTTGGACAGGGCCGCCGAATATTTGAAGCCCGGCATAGTCCCGGCCTTGCGGCCAATGAGGTCATGCAGATTGGGGCCGATCTTGGCGCCCGCCGCCGCGGCCACGTCGTGGCAGGAGCGGCAGCGCAGGAACAGGCGCTTGCCCCGCACCTCGGGGGTGACGGCGGTCTGGGCGGACGCGGCGGTGGCGGCCAGCATCGCCACAGGGGCCAGGGCGATCAGCAGGGCGCGGCAAACTTTGTTCAACATCGATCCTCCGGTCCCCGGCGAGGCCTGGGGCGCATGTCGTAGGGGGCCTGGGGTCATAGAGCGCGCCCGGCCTGAACGGAACCTGAAGCGCTTCGCGGGCGCCGGCGCAGGATATTCTCCGTAGAAGCGGTCGCGTCGATGACTTGCGGGCCATTCGTCCGTCCTGCGGACGCCGCCCGCCGTCCTGATGGCGAAACAGGCAGCCGCGGGGCCGAGGGCCTACTGGGCGGCGACCTGGCCCTCGCCGCCGGCCAGCCAGTGCTCGAACATCAATTTGCGCGACTGGCTCACCCGGGCGACGCCGCCGTCCGCCAGGGTCAGGCGGAAGCCGCCCCGTTCGGGGATCATGGCCACCACCGAGCGCCGCGAGATCCAGTGCGAGCGGTGCACGCACAGCCCGTCCAGATGGGCGACGTCGCGCAGGGCGTCGCTGAAGCGGCAGAGGATCAGGGCCGAGCCGAGGCTGGTGGTCACGGCGACGTAGTGTTCCTGGGCGCGCATGGCCAGGACATCGCGGCCGAGCCCCTCCGGCAGACGGGACCAGAGGGGGCCGACGGGAGCGAGGCGCGGCTCGTCCGTATCAGGGACGACCGTGGACTCATCCACGGCGGCGGTCGGCGCCGGCGCGTAGCGATAGCGGGGAATGCCCAGGGCCAGGTCATAGAAGGCGCTGGCCGCGACCCACATCAACGATTGCCATAGGATCATGCGCGCTATGGCGCCGGCGAACGACCAGGTCCAATCCGGCTTGGGGAGGCCATAGGGAAACGCCATGCCAAGAACGAGCTTGGACTCGATCGGCGAGATGAAGGCCTGCAGAACCAGGTTGGCCCCGCCGCCCAGCAAGGCCCCGAGCACCAGGATGACCACGGGGGCCGGCCGCCAGGGGCGGAGCAGGCGGAACCAGAGTTCGCTGGCCGCCGCCATGACGAGCCAGCAGGGGATGCCTTGCGAAATCCAGAACACAACCGATGCGGGCACCGATCCCATGGGGCTGCGCAGCCCCGAGATCGTCGCCATCAAAGTCGGAATTCCAACATAGAAGATCAGCTTGAGCGTGCGGGGGCTGGCCCGTCGCTGACCCTGGGTGCCGCCTTCGGGAAGCGCGCGCGTCATCGTCCCCCTCAACCTGCCGACTGAAATCGCCCCCTCCGGCTTTTAGGACAAGGCCCCCCGTGCATGAAACGATTTTGATGCGATCGGGCGGGCGCCAATCCCCGTTCATGAAGAACCACAGCCTCAAAACGTGAACATAGGAAGAACATAAGAACGCCCCCCTGCCGAGAATCGAGTCGGTTAAATATCTGCTTTATATGGCCTTTTTTAAAAGTAGCGCTGACGGCGCCAGGTTTCAGCGGGCGCCGCGGCGCCGGCATGGACGTCCGCTGAGCGGACGCTATTGGCGTTTCAAACTACCGGGCCGGCAAGCGCAAGGCACCATGAAGGCAAGTGGGGCCGCATGAGCTTGTCCTGGTTCAGGACAGGTTGGAGATCCCACCACACGACCCAACCGCAGCATTTCAAGGGGCCGTCGGCCTCACAGTAGTAAGGGGGATACCATGTTCAATCGTCGACTTATCCAGTTTGCCGGCGCGTCGGCCGCAGCCTTGATCGCCTGCGCGCTCGATGTCGCCCCGGCCGCCGCGCAACAACTCGAAGAGGTAATCGTCACCGCCCGGCGCACCGAGGAGAAGCTCCAGGACGCGCCGGTCAGCGTGGCCGCCTTCTCCTCCGCCGCCATCGCCCGGCAGAACATCGAGAACCTGACCGATCTGTCGCGCCTGACGCCTGGCTTGACGTTCGAAGGCTATTCGACCGCCGCCTACGCCAACGCCGTCGTCCGCGGCACCACGCAGTTGCGTAACGACGCCGCCGACCAGAACGTCTCGACCTTCTTCGACGGCATCTACCTGCCGCGCCAATACGTCGCCGACCTGGGCGTTCTCGACCTGGAGCGGGTGGAAGTGGTCAAGGGCCCGCAAAGCGCTCTTTACGGCCGCAGCGCCTTCGCCGGCGCCATCAACTATATCCCGCGGACGCCGACGGACGCCTTCACCGCCCGGGCCTACGCCACCATCGGCACTTACGATCGCCGCGATGTCTCGGCGACCGTGTCTGGCCCCATCATCGGCGACAAGCTGACGGCCCGCATCGGCGCCGGCTATTCCGAGTTCGACGGCTCGGTCAAAAATCCCAGCCCGCTGGCCAATCGCGACTACGGCGACAAGGCCTCGACCGGCCGCCTCGGGGGCTATGAGAAGAGCAACTTCTTCGCCCAGATCCGGGCCAGGCCGATCGAACAGCTCGAGATCAACCTCTCGTACTACAAGTTCAACGCGATAAACGAAAATTCCAGCAACTACCGGCTGCAGGCCACCGACGGCGCCCTGAACTGCGGCGGGCGGCTGCCGAGCGGAAACTTCCGGCTGTATTGCGGCGAACTGACATATAGGGAAGGCGAGATCGACCCCAGGGGCTACGGGTTCACCCTCAGCAGCCACATCTTCCGGGCCGCCGCGGACTATAAGATCACGCCCGATCTGACGCTGTCGTATCTGCACGGCCAACTGCGCGCCGACGTCGACTCCCTCTACAACGCCGACAGCTCCCCCAGCATCGGGGTCCGTCAGGGCGCGGCCTTCGTCAACACCTACTACAAGACGCCGGCCGGCTCGACGGAGATGAACTCCGACGAAGTGCGCCTGCGCTATGCGTCCGGCCCTCTGTCGCTGACCGGCGGCTACTACCACCAGCTGCAGCGCGACGTGGATAACTTCTCGCTGCGCTACTATGCGGTGAACGGCCTTCCGCTGGCCGCGCAGACGCCGATCCTGACCCTGTTCCTGACCAACGGCGCCTTGCCGCGCACCGAGATCGACGCGGTCTTCGGCCAGGTCACCTACCGGTTCCTGGACAATCGGGCCAGCATCGACCTGCAGGGCCGCTACACCGAGGAAGACAAGTCGGTGCGGCCGTCGCCCAAGACGACCACCCTGCTCTTCCAGAAGACCTTCAAATATTTCACGCCCCGGGTCAGCGTCGACTACAAGGTCACGCCCAACAGCCTGATCTATGTCTCCGCCGCGCGGGGGGTGAAGTCCGGGGGCTTCAACAACACCGTCTTCATCGAAAGCCAGCGCGCCTACGATCCCGACACCAACTGGACCTATGAAATCGGGACCAAGAACACTTTCCTGGACCGCCGTCTGCGCCTGAACGCCGCCCTGTTCTATATCGACTGGATCGGCATCCAGACCAATGTGGCGGTGCTCGGGGTGCCCGCGGGCGTCATCGCCCCGGCTCTGATCGGTAACGGCGCCGGGGTGACGGTTCCCGGCGGGGAACTCGAGGTCGACTATGTGGTCGGCGGCGGTCTGACCGTGAACGGCTCCCTGTCCTACCAGCGCGCCCGCTTCAAGGACGCCTATGTCTCGCAGCGGTTCAAGGACCTCGGCCTGTGCGTCGGCAGCACGACCTGCCCCGTCGACGGCCGGGCGGGCGGCAACAACCTGCCCCGCTCCCCGGACCTGCAGTTCACCGTGGGCGGCAGCTACGATCGGGAATTCAGCGACTCGGTCAAAGGCTTCGTGCGGGCGGACTTCGGTTACCAGTCCAAGCAGTTCACCGACGAGATGGGCCTCACCTACCTGCCTGCCCGCCCGGTCGCCAACGCCTCCACGGGCGTGACCATGCAGGACGGCCGCTATGAGATCCAACTGTGGGCCAAGAACATCTTCGACGAGAAGTATGTGACCGCAACCCAGGCCATCTTCTCGGCGACCGAAAGCCAGTATGCGCCCAGTCTGGGCGCCCGGCGCACGATCGGCCTGACCGGCCGCTTCAACTACTGATCGACGACAGGCGCGGACGGGCCATAATGGCCCGTCCGTGTAACGTTGACCTAAAATGACTTCAGGGAGCTGGCCGTTGGAAGAAATCGGGTTCACCCGCCGTTGGATGCTGGGGACGGGCGCTGTCGCCGGCGCCGTCCTGTCGGCTCCCCCTTCGTTCGCCAAGAGCGACTACGATCCGCGCAAGACCAGCCTCGGCCAGGTCAAGCTGGAGGCCTATGCCGACGGGCGGCCGGCGCCCTGGTGGTATATCGGCACCATCTATGCGGTGCGCGAACGCACCCGGCCGGTGCCCCTGTTCCGGTTCGAGGGCAGCGAGACCTACTGGGCTCGGCCCAAGGCGGGGGGCGACGCCGAGATGTCGGCGCGCACCCTGACCTTCTTCCGCGACCTGAAGACCGGCCAGTGGCTGGACACCTTCGCCAACCCGCTCACCGGCAAGACCAATGACCTCCGCCCCAACCTGATGAACGGCGACAGCTACTTTCCCGCCGACGGCGCGCCGCCGCGGCCGCTTGGCAGCCATGGGCCGACCGAGATCTCACCGCAGGGCAGCGCGCCCCCCGACCCCAGCAATCCCATCGGCTCGTTCCAGTGGATCGTCACCGGCGACATGATCCTGCGCATCGGCGACCGCGGCGGCTACGGCAAGCTGCAGCCGGGCATGGAGGCGCAGTCCACCTTCGGCGACGCGCGCGCCTTCTTCGATCCCAAGGTGCGCGACATGGACGCCCGCTTCAGCTCCACCACCCTGACCCCCTTCATGGGCTGGATGAACATGGCGGACGAGCCGGGCCATCTGGTCTGGCACGCCTCCGGCCGCAAGCTGAAGACCTTCGACGAACTGCCGCGGGACTACCGCGACCGCGCCGAGAAGGTGAAGCCCGGCCAGCTTACGGCCCCTCACGCCTGAGCCAGGCGTCGACACGCCCCATCAAGGAGATGGAATGACTGAAAACATCATCTCCGGGCGTCAAGCCCTCGGGTTGGCGGCCCTTGCCGCGAGGGTCGCCGCGGCGCGCGCGATAGCCCTGACCATCGCCGTCGCCGTGGCCGGATTGTCGTCCTCCGCCGTCCTGGCGCAGCCGGCCAAGCCGCCGCCCCCCGTCACGCCGCCCGAACAGGCGATGAAGGACCCGCTGGCCGCCGATCCGGTGTTCTGGTGGCGCCGGGAGAGCTTCCGCACCCAGGGCTATGAGCCGCCGCCGTCCTTCTATTGGCCCAACGCCGAGGTCGCCGGCGCCGCCGCGCCGCAGCCCTTCCTGCCGCAGGCCCCCGCCGGACGCACGACCGTCTCGCCCGAAGCGCTCAAGGCGATGGAGACCTGGGCCGACGGCCACAGTTCGCGCGCCCTTATCGTCATCCACAGGGGCAAGGTGCAGCTGGAGCGCTACTGGCGCGGGGTGTCGGCCGACGAGATCACCAACGGCCGCGCGATCACCCGCACCTTCACGCCGATGATGCTCGGCTTCGCCGTCGCGGACGGCAAGGTTGATCTCGATGCGCCGATCGGCCGCTACCTGGCCGAATGGGCGGACAAGCCGCAAGGCAGGATCACCGTTCGCCAGGTGGCTCAGCACGTGTCGGGTATCGAGCACGAGGGAAACGACGACGAGGTCTACGGCAACAAGAAGATCGGGGTGTTCTACGCCGGCGAAGTCGAGAAGGCGGTGTTCCGCCTGGACGCCGCGATCGCGCCGGGGACCAAGTTCGAGGTCGCCGACGCCAACACCCAGATCGTCTCGATGGTCATCGAGCGCGCCACCGGCAAGCCGTTCACCCAGTATCTGTCCGAGAAGGTCTGGGCCCCCATCGGGGCCAGCCGCGCCACCTATCAGCTCGACCGCCCCGGCGGCGTCGCCCGCACCCTGTGCTGCATGCGCGCCACCCCCCGCGACCTGGCCCGGCTCGGCCAGCTGTTCGTGCAGGATGGCAAGTGGAATGGCCGCCAGGTCCTGCCGGCGGGCTGGGTGAAGACCATGCGCACGCCGTCGGCCCGTAACCCCAACTTCGGCCTCGGCCTGTGGCTGGGAACACCCTTCAATCCCCTGCGATCCTACTTTGAGGACAAGCCCGGCTCGGTGCCGCAATCGGAGCCCTTCGTGGCCCCTGACGTCGCCTTCATGGAGGGCGGCGGCTACCGCGAGCTCTACATCGTGCCGTCGAAGGATCTGGTCATCCTGCGCCTCGGCTACGCCGATCCCAAGTGGGACAACGCCTATCTCGTCAACACCGCCATCCGGGGCCTGCGGCGCTGATCGCGTCCTGACGCCTCCCTTCAAACCGCGAGGAACACCCATGTCGCCCTTCCATCCCTACCCCCTGCAGCGGCGCTCCTTTCTGGTTGGCGGCAGCCTGCTGGGCGGCGCCTTGGCCAGCCCGTCGGCCAGCGCCGCCGCGCCGTCGCGTTACACCTCAGCTGATTTCGCCAAGGCGATCTCCGACCCGAAGGAGCAGTTGAAGCTCTATATGAAGATGAAGGGCGACCTGTCGGGCAAGCCCACCTGGGGCTGGTATTCGGGCCACGTCTTCGGCGTCAACC
Organism: Caulobacteraceae bacterium; assembly: GCA_965279095.1. Taxonomy (GTDB): domain Bacteria; phylum Pseudomonadota; class Alphaproteobacteria; order Caulobacterales; family Caulobacteraceae; genus CBDIHH01. The sequence goes on along the minus strand of CBDIHH010000006.1, from coordinate 734,787 downwards.
AGGGCGAGATCACCACCCCGCTGGTGGGGATCGAAGGCTTCGGCGTGGGCTACCTGAAGGTCAACGCCGACGGGACGATCCGCGAGACCTGGAAGGAGGTCGGCTACTACAAGGATCTGCAGACCGACAAGATCCTCGAGAAGTGGACCAACCCCTACAATGGTATCGTCTGCGACGTGATGCCGATCAACAACCGATCGGTGAACTTCACTCACGCGCCAATGCTCGAGAAGATGGCCTACCCCGGCGGCAAGGTGCGCATGGGCGGGGACTACCTGACCCCCGAGGTCGAGGGCCCCGTGCCTTATAATCTGCCGTGGTTCGTCAGCGGCGACTTCGTCGGCGTGGAGTCCGACGCCCGCGTCACCGGCACCAACCCCCTCGATCCCAAGATCTGGAAGCAGGAATCCAGCGGCGAGACCTACAGCGTCACCGAGTTCTTCGCCTCCTACGCCAGCCTCAACGAACTGCTCGACCCAAAGCGGACCACGGTCGCCTCGACCGGCCACTGGACTCGTATCGCCCCCTGGCTGCCGTGGATGATGATGGGTCAGCGGCCTGGTCAGGCTGTTCTGCGCTGCGTGACCAAGAAGATGTTCGCCTACGAGGAAGTGCCGCAGCGGCTGCGCGACTACACCAAGGCCAACTACCCGGCCTTCACCTATCCCTCGACGCCGGAAGAGGCCGCCCTGCCGCCGGAGTCCAGCTGGGAAGTGTTCAAGCACACCCGCAAGCCGGCCCAATAGCCCGGGGCATGTCGATGCACCGCGCCATCAAGACCGCCAGCGCCGTCGTCGCTCTGTGCGCCGCGCTGATCGCCGGGGCGGCGGCTGACGCTCAGCCTATGGGTCTGCCCAGCGCCCCGCTCTCGCCGACCGACCCGCCGCCGCCGGTCACCCCCCCGGAAGAGGCGATGAAGGACCCCATCGCCTCGGACCCGATCTTCTGGTGGCGCCAGGAGAGCTTCCTGACCCAGGCGATGGAGCCGCCGGCGTCCTTCTACTGGCCCGATGGCCACGTCGAGGGCGCCCCGGGGCCGTTCTTGCCGGCGGCGCAGGAAGGCCGAACGAGCATCGCCCCGGACACCCTGAAGGCCATGGAGGCCTGGGCCGATGGTCATAACTCCCGCGCCCTGATCGTCGTCCACAAGGGCAAGGTGCAGCTGGAACGCTACTGGCGCGGCGTGTCGGCCGACGAACTCACCAACAGCAGGGCCATCACCCGCACCTTCACGCCAATGATGCTCGGCTTCGCCGTCGCCGAGGGCAAGGTCGAACTCGACGGCCCCATTGGCCGCTATATTCCCGAATGGGCCGGAGACGCTCGCGGCAAGATCACCGTGCGTCAGGTGGCCCAGAACGCGACCGGGCTCGAGCACAATTTCCCGACCTACACCGTCTACGGCAACAAGCAGACGCAGATCTTCTACAGCAGCGATGTGACCCGCTCGGCGCTGGCCATGGACCGGGTGATCGAGCCGGGGACCGTCTTCGACGTGGCCGAGGTCAACACCCAGCTGATCGCCCTGATCATCGAGCGATCCACCGGCAAGTCGTTCCAGGACTACATGTCCGAGCGCGTGTGGAAGCCGATCGGCGCGCGCGGCGCGACCTATCAGCTCGACCGGCCCGGCGGGACGGCGCGGGTGCTGTGCTGCATGCGCACGACCCCCCGGGATCTCGCGCGGGCGGGCCAGTTGTTCCTGGATGACGGCCAGTGGCGCGGCCGCCAGGTGCTGCCCAAGGGCTGGGTCGAGGCGATGGCCACCCCCTCGCCGCTGAACAAGACCTTCGGCATGGGATTGTGGCTCGGCCAGACCAATGCGCCCCAGTCCGAGCCCTTCCTGGCGCCTGACGTGCGGATGATGATGGGGGGCGGCTACCGCACCGTCTACATCGTCCCATCCCAGGACCTGGTGATCGTCCGCCTCGGCTATGCCGATCCCAAGTGGGACAACGCGTATCTCGTGAACACCGCCATCCGCGGCATGCGCCGGTAGCGGCGCGTCAACCTAGGGAACCCGTCCAATGACGACCTCTCCTGTCGACCCGATGCAACGGCGCGCCTTCCTGGCCGGCGGCGCGATGCTTGGCGGCGCCATGGCCGCGGCCCCCGCCGCGGAAGCGGCTCCTACCCGACGCTACACCGAGGCGGACCTGCGCAAGGCCATCGCCAACCCGGCCGAACAGCTGCGGCTGTATATGAAGCTGAAGAACGACCTGTCGGGGAAACCCGTGCTCGGCTGGTATTCCGGCCATGTCTTCGGCGTCGAACAGGGCGAGATCACCACGCCTCTGCTCGGCATAGAAGGGTTCGGCATGGGCTATACCAAGGCCAATCCCGACGGCTCCTACCGCGAGACCTGGAAGGAAGTGGGCTACTACAAGGACCTGGTCACCGACGAAATCCTCACCAAATGGACCAACCCCTATAACGGCGTGGTCTGCGACGTTATGCCGATCAACAACCGATCGGTGAACATGACCCATGTGCCGACCCTGGAGACCCGCATCCTGCCCGGCGGCAAGGCCCAGTCCGGCGGCGACTACCTGACCCCCGCCACGACCGGCCCCAAGCCCTACAACATGCCCTGGTTCGTCAACGGCGACTTCGTCGGCGTCCAGGCGGACTCCCGCGGCGTGCGCACCAACCCCCTCGATCCCAAGATCTGGAAACAGGAGTCCAGCGGCGAGATGTACAGCGTCACGGAATTCTTCGCCTCCTACGGCAGCCTGAACGAGCTGCTCGATCCGAAGACCACGACCGTGGCCTCGACCGGACACTGGACCCGCATCGCGGCGTGGCTGCCGTGGATGATGATGGGGCAGCGGCCTGGCCAGGCGGTGTTGCGCTGCGTGACCAAGAAGATGTTCAGCTATGAAGAGGTCCCGCAGCGCCTGCGCGACTACACCAAGGCCCACTACCCCGCCTTCACCTATGTCTCGACTCCCGAGGAAGCGGCCTTGCCGCCGGAATCGAGCTGGGAAGTGTTCAAGGCGACCCGCAAACCCGCGCAGCCCCTCTAGGCTTAACGCTCGAGACCGACGACATTCGATACGGGCGCCCCGCGCCCCCAACGAGGACTGACCATGAGCACGACACGACGTGGGATAATGGCTGGCGGCGCGGCCCTGGCGTCGCTGCATCTGGCGTCACCGGCTCGGGCGGCCGGCGGCGGACCCGACGCCGACGTCATCGTCGTCGGCGCGGGGATGTCCGGCCTGCAGACCGCCTGGCTGCTCGAGCAGGAGGGCCTCAAGGTCATGGTCCTGGAGGGCCGCAAACGGGTCGGCGGCCGGGTCTACTCCCTGCTCGACGAGCCGGGCTATCCGGAGATGGGGTTCAACTCCATGGGTTCGGGCTACGGCCGGGGGATAGACGCCGCCCACCGGGCGGGGGTCGAGCTCGTCGACCTGGCGTCGCGTCAGGCCTATGGGGCCAAGATGGGCCTGGTGCTCGATGGCAAGTTCGTCTCGGCCGCGGACTGGCCCAGGCACCCGCGCAACACCTTCCCCGAGGCCTATCGGACCGTCATGCCGTGGGGCCTGGTCGGCAAGGTGCTGTGGGAGCACAACCCGCTGAAGGACTGGGCGGACTGGACCAAGCCGCAGAGCGCGGCCCTCGACATTTCCTACTATGACTTCCTCAGATCCCAGGGCCTCGACGACGCCGCCATCACCCTGGCCTATGACACCTCGCCCTATCACGGCGACACGGCTCGGGACGTCTCGGCCCTGATGCATGAGTTCAGCGACGGCTGGACCAAGTCGCAGATCGCCGCCGGCACGGCCAGCTTCGGGGTCAAGGGCGGCAACAGCCATCTTCCCGCCGGCATGGCCAAGCTGCTGAAGGGCGACCTGCTCATGGACAAGGCGGTCGCCGGGGTCACCACCACCAGCAGCGGCGTCACCGTCGTCTGCAAGGATGGAACCAGCTACCGCGCCAAGCGGGTCGTCCTGGCCCTGCCCTTCTCGGTGGTTCGGACCCTGAAACTGGAGCCGGCCCTGACCGGCAAGCAGGCGGAGGCGGTCAAGACCCTCGGCTACCAGGCGATCACCGTCGGCTTCATCCGCGCGCAAAGCCCCTTCTGGGAGGCCGATGGCCTGGCCCCCTCGATGTGGACCGACAGCCCCGCCGGCATCATCTCGGCCCAGCACTTCGGCGCCACCCCCGAGGAAATCACCGGCTTCCTGATCTCGGCGCGCGGGAACCTGTCCAAGAAATGGGACGCCATGGGCCATGAGGCCACCAAGGCGATGATCGTCTCGGAGATCGAGAAGATCCGCCCCGCCGCCCAGGGCAAGCTGAAGGTCACGCACCTGCAGTCCTGGTCGCTCGAGCCGTTCAACCAGGGCGACTGGTCGGTGTTCAAGCCGGGTCAGGTGTCGGCGTTCGTCAACGTCATGTCCCTGCCCGCCGGTCGCGTCCACTTCGCGGGCGAGCACACCGGCGTCGGCAACCGGGGCCTGGAATCCGCCCTGGAATCCAGCGAGCGGGCCGCCATCGAGGTGGTCGAGGCCATCTAGGGCGTCCGTCGAGGTCCTTTGCCACCACCTTCTCGCATCCCCGGCGTACGCCGGGAATTCGATGGTCATTCAGGCAGGGCGTTTATCCCCTCAGCGCTGGCGCACCAGGCAGTCGCCGCCGGCGGCCTTCAAAGCGGCGCAGAGCTTACGGGCGTCCGCGGGCGCAGCGAACCCGACCAGCAACGCCCGATAAAAGGTCTGGCCGGCCACCGTCGTGGTCTCGATCAAGGTTTCATGATCCGCCGCCAGGGCCGGCAGCGACCGCTTCAGGCTGTCCAGGGACGCCTGCGCCTGGGCGCGGCTGTTGGAGGCGCTGATCTGCACGACGGTGGCCAGGCGCCCCAGGGAGGCCGGCTTCGGGGCGATTGCCGCCGGCGCGGGACCGGACCGGACCAGGGCCGGCGGCGCGGGGGCGGTCGCTATCCGAGGCGCGAAGGCGCCGCGGAAGCCGCGGTCGCAGGCGGCGGCCACCATGCTCTCCAAGGTGGTGCCGGGGGCGGCGGCGACCCAGACCGGCCAACCGGGCTTGCTGGCGAAGGTCCCGGACAGGTTGCGCTGCGAATAGGTCTGGGTGGAAACCAGCTTGGCCTTGCGCGCCGCGCAGTCCACGTCGATCTCGCTGGATTCCGAGCGCCCGCCGGCGTCCTTGACCTCCGCCGCCGAGATGATCTCGGTGCGGAAGCCGATCCGGATCGGTTTGCCCCCTCCGGCAGGCGCGCCGCGGCGGGTGATGGCGACGATCCGACCGCCCCCTACCGACACGATGTCCGCCGTGCGGATCGTCGTGTGGCTGGTGATCCAGGGCGTGAGGACGGGCCGGGTCAGGGCCGACGGATAGTCGTCGATCTCCGCCGCCGCCGCCGCGTCGCCCCCTACGGCGAGCAGTCCCGCCAGCAGCGACAAGGGTACGGTGAGCGATGAGCGCCTGGTCATGCCGAGATTTTCCCCAAGGGCCGCGGCGGCCGCGATAGAGTGGCGCCGATGCCATCTCCCGCCCCTCCCTTGCTCCAACTGTTGGGTCTCGCCAAGGCGGTTCCTGGGGGTCGCATCCTGTTCGAGGGGCTGGACCTGACCCTGGGCCCCGGCGAACTGGTGGCGATCATGGGCGAGTCCGGGGTCGGCAAGTCCACCCTGCTGAACGTGATCGCGGGGCTCGACACCGCCGACGCCGGCGCCGTGACCATCGCCGGCGCGGCCCTGGCCGACCTGGACGAGGACGACCGCACCCGCCTGCGCCGCGACCGCATCGGCTTCGTCTTCCAGGCCTTTCACATCCTGCCGCACCTCACCCTCGGCCAGAACGTGGCCCTGCCGCTGGTGCTGCAGCACCGCCCGCCGCGCGAGGCTCTGGCGGCGGCGGAAGCCATGCTGGAGGCGGTGGGCCTCGGGGGCCGCGCCGGCGCCCAGCCGCGCCAGCTGTCGGGCGGCGAGTTGCAGCGGGTGGCCATCGCCCGCTCCCTGATCCATCGCCCGGCCCTGATCCTGGCCGACGAGCCCACCGGCAACCTCGATCCGGAGATCGCCGCCCGGGTCCTGGACCTGTTCGTCGCCCAGGTGCGCGGCTCCGGCGCCGGGGCCCTGCTGGTCACCCACTCGCAGGTGGCGGCGCGGGCGGCGGACCGCATCCTCCGCCTCACCCGCCACGGCCTCGTCGCCGCCGACGCCGATGATCTCTGACATCAGCCCGGTCGCCACCCGCTGGATGATCCTCGGCGAGTGGCGGGCGCATCCGGCCCGGGCCATCCTCGCCGCCCTGGCGATCGCCATCGGCGTGGCCCTCGGCCTGGCCGTCCACCTCATCAACGCCTCGGCCCTGGGCGAATTCGCCGAGGCCATCCGCACGGTCAACGGCGACGCCGACCTGCAGGTGCACGCCACAGGCCCGCTCGGCTTCGGCGAGACCCTCTACCCGTCCCTCGCCCGCCTGCCCGGGGTGGCCCAGGCCAGCCCGGTGGTGGAGCTGACGGCGACCGCCGGCCCGAAAGCGCCGCTCACCCTACTAGGTCTCGACGTGCTGCGAGCCGCGGCGGTCACCCCCCGCCTCCTGGGCGCGCCGGCGGCGGGGGCGTCGCCCCTGGACGACAACGCCCTGTTCCTGTCCGACGCCGCCCTGGTCGCCAGCGGACGCAGGATCGGTGACACGGTCAGGATCACAGCGGCGGGACGCGCCGCCGACTTCCTCATCGCCGGCCGGCTGCCGGGGATCGAGGACGACCAGGCCATCGGCGTCATTGATATCGCCACCGCCCAATGGCGCTTCGGCCAGCTCGGTCGCCTTCAGCGCATCGACCTCAAGCTCGCCGAGGGGGCGGACCGGGCGGCCGTGCAGGCGGCCATCAGCCGGTCCCTGCCGGCCACCGCCGAGGTGGTCAGCCGGCAGAGCCAGGCGCGTCGCAGCGACAGCCTGTCACGCGCCTACCGGGTCAACCTCGACATGCTGGCCCTGGTGGCCCTGCTCACCGGCGCCTTCCTGGTCTATTCGGCCCAGGCCCTGTCGGTGGCCCGGCGCCGGTCGCAGTTCGCCCTGCTGCGGGTGCTGGGGGTGAGCCGCCGGGCCCTGCTGGCCCAGATCGTCCTTGAGGCGGCGGTGGTGGGCAGCATCGGCGCCCTGGCGGGCCTCGCCCTCGGCCTCGCCCTGGCCGCCGCCGCCCTGCGCCTGCTCGGGGGCGACCTCGGCGGCGGCTATTTCACCGGCGCGGCGCCGCCCCTCTCGTTTGATCCGGGGGCGGCGGCGGTGTTCGGGGCCCTGGGTCTCCTGGCCGCCCTCGCCGGCAGCCTGGCCCCGGCGCGGGAGGCCGCCCGCGCGCCCCCGGCCGTGGCCCTGAAGAACCTCGGCGACGTGGTCGACCCCTCCGCCCGCCCCAAGGCCCGCCTCGCCCTGATCCTGCTGGCCGCCGGCGCCATCGCCGCCGTCCTGCCCGCCGTGGGCGGCCTGCCCCTGTTCGGCTACCTGGCCATCGGCCTGATGCTGGGCGGCGGGGTGGCCGCCATGCCCTGGTTGGCGCGGGTCCTGCTGACGCCGCTGCAGCGCCTGACGATCCGCGCGCCCGCCCTGGACCTGGCGGTGAAGCGCCTGTGGGGGGCGCCCTCCCAGGCCGCCATCGCCCTGTGCGGCATCGTCGCCTCCACCAGCCTGATGATCGCCATGGCGGTGATGGTGTCGAGCTTTCGGGGCTCGGTGGACGACTGGCTGCGCCAGATCCTGGCCGCCGACATCTACGCCACGGTGGATCCCGCCGGCGGCGGGCTCGACCCGGCCACGCAGGCGGCGCTGGCGGGCGTAAGGGGCGTCCAGGCCGTGAGCTTCCTCAAGGAATCCTCCCTGCGCCTGTCGCCGGACCTGCCCCCCGTGGCCCTGGTGGCCCGCACCATCGACGCCCGCGACCCCGCCACCGCCCTGCCCCTGCTGGGGCCGGCCCGGCCCGTCCCCCAGGGCGCCACGGCGGTGTGGGTGTCGGAGCCGGCCGCCTGGCTCTACGGCTATCGGGCGGGACAGACGATCCGCCTGCCGATCGCCGGGCCGCGCCCCGCCCCGCCTCTCTTCGTCGCCGGGATCTGGCGCGACTACGCCCGCCAGCACGGCTCCATCGCCATCGACAGCGCCGACTACACCCGCCTCACCGGGGACGCCCTGCGCACGGGGGTCTCGGTCACCGTCGCGCCGGGCGCCGATCCCGCCGACGTCATCGCCGCCCTGCGCGCCGCCCTGCCCCCCGAGGCCGCCGGGCGGGCGATGATCTCGCGGCCGCGCGAGATCCGCGAGCGGGCGCTGCGGGTGTTCGACCGCAGCTTCGCGGTCACCTATCTGCTCGAGGCCATCGCCATCCTCGTCGGCCTAGCGGGGGTAGCGGCGACGGTCTCGGCCCAGACCCTGGCGCGCACCAAGGAGTTCGGCATGCTGCGACACGTGGGGGTCCTGCGCGGCCAGGTGCTGGTGATGCTGGCGGCAGAAGGCGCGCTGCTGGGCGCCGTGGGCGTGGTCGCCGGCATCGGGCTGGGCGTGGCCATGAGCCAGGTGCTGATCCATGTGGTCAATCCGCAGTCCTTCCACTGGACCATGCAGACCCGCCTGCCCTGGGGCCTGTTCGCGTCGGTGGCCCTGGCCCTCGTCGTCGCCGCGGCGGGCACCGCCATGGCGGCGGGTCGGCGGGCCCTGTCGGCCGACGCCGTGCGCGCCGTGCGCGAGGACTGGTGATGCGGCGCGCCCTGGCCCTGTTCCTCGCCGTCGCCCTGGCCTGGGCGGTGCCCGCCGCCGGCGCCCCGGACCTGCCCCGCTATCCGGCGGTCACGCCCGGAACGACCCTGACCTTTCCCGCCGACCACGGCGCCCACCCCCAGTTCCGCACCGAGTGGTGGTATGTCACCGGCTGGCTGCAGGGCGCCGACGGCCGGCCGATGGGCTTCCAGGTCACCTTCTTCCGCAGCCGCCCAGCCACCGACCAGGCCAATCCCAGCGCCTTCGCCCCCCGGCAGATCCTGTTCGCCCACGCCGCCCTGTCGGACCCTAAGGTTGGCCGACTGCTGCACGACCAGCGCGCCGCCCGGGCCGGCTTCGGCCTGGCCGAGGCCTCGACCACCGACACCGACATCGTCATCGACGACTGGCGCCTGAAACGCGACCCGGACGGACTGTTCACGGCCCGCACCGCAGGCAAGGACTTCGCCCTGGACCTGGCCTTCGCCCCCACCCAGCCGGTGATGCTCCAGGGCAAGGACGGCTACAGCCAGAAAGGGCCGCACCCCGCCCAGGCCAGCCACTACTACAGCCTCCCCCACCTGCGGGTCTCCGGCCGGGTGACTCGGGCGGGCAAGGTGGAGACCGTCACCGGCCAGGCGTGGCTGGACCGGGAATGGTCCTCCACCTTGCTGGATCCCAAGGCGGTGGGCTGGGACTGGGTGGGCCTCAATCTCGACGACGGCGGCGCCCTGATGGCCTTCCAGGTGCGCGGCGCCGACGGCCGGGCCCTGTGGGCGGGGGGCTCCCTGCGCGCCGCCGACGGGACGCTGACCCGCTTCGGACCCACCGACGTCCGCTTCGCCACCCGACGCCAGTGGCGCTCGCCGCGCACCGGCGCGACCTATCCGGTGGCCCGGGACCTCACCGTCCGCCTGCCCGCCGGCGAGCGGCGGTTCCCCCTGACGCCCCTGTTCGACGACCAGGAACTGGACAGCCGAGCCGGCGGCGGGCCCGTCTATTGGGAAGGCGCGGTGACCACCCCCGGCGGCCGGGGGTATCTCGAGCTGACGGGATATGTGGCGCCGCTGAAGATGTAGGGCGGGGGCGCTCCCTCTTCTCCTTCCCCGCTCTTCGCGGGGGAGGGGGCGAGTGACAAAGCGCGGCGCTTGCGGTTCGCCCCCTCCACCACCCTCCGGGTGGTCCCCCTCCCCCGTCCTCTTCGGGACGGAGAAGGAGAAGGCCCTCTTCTCCTCCCCCGCTCTTCGCGGGGGAGGGGGACCGCGAAGCGGTGGAGGGGGCGCATGACAGAGCGCCGCGCTTGCCGCCCGCCCCCTCCGGCGCTTCGCGCCACCTCCCCCATCCTCTGCGGGATGGGGGAGGATCAGACGCTAATCCTCCCCCGCCCTTCGCGGGGGAGGGGGACCGCGGAGCGGTGGAGGGGGCGTAGGGACAGAGCGCGGCGCTTGCCGCCCGCCCCCTCCGGCGCTTCGCGCCACCTCCCCCATCCTCTGCGGGATGGGGGAGGATCAGACGCTAATCCTCCCCCGCCCTTCGCGGGGGAGGGGGACCGCGGAGCGGTGGAGGGGGCGCATGACAGAGCGCGGCGCTTGCCGCCCGCCCCCTCCGGCGCTTCGCGCCACCTCCCCCATCCTCTGCGGGATGGGGGAGGATCAAAGCGCCGCCACAAACGAAAAAGGCCGCGCCGGACCCCGGCGCGGCCTGATCGGTCGATGCGCGAAGCTTCAGGCGGCTTCGTCGTCGACCTGGGAGCGAGCCCGCTTGTAGAGGCCGTCGGACAGGGCGGTGACCTTGTCGATGGCCTCGGCATACAGGGACTTCAATTCGTCGTGGGCGGGAAGCCCGTCCCGCCCGGCGCGCAGCTCGTGCAGGAAGGAGTCTAGGACGCGGTAGTGCATGGGGTGTCTCCTCTTGAGGATCTGATGGCGGGGGATCAGGCCGGGACGGCTTCCTTGGTGAACTGGGCGGCTTCGGTGGATTCGTTCATGGCGGTGGTCGAGGACGCCCCGCCGGAGATCACCGTGGCCACGTCGTCGAAATAGCCGGTGCCGACCTCGCGCTGGTGGCGGGTGGCGGTGTAGCCCGCCGCCTCGGAGTCGAACTCGGCCTGCTGCAGTTCCGAATAGGCCGCCATGCCGCGGTCGCGGTAGCCGGAGGCCAGCTCGAACATGCCGTGGTTCAGGGCGTGGAAGCCCGCCAGGGTGACGAACTGGAACTTGTAGCCCATGGCCCCGAGCTCGCGCTGGAACTTGGCGATGGTGGCCTCGTCGAGCTTGGCCTTCCAGTTGAACGAGGGCGAGCAGTTGTAGGCCAGCAGCTTGCCCGGGTGCTGGGCGTGTACCGCCTCGGCGAACTTGCGGGCGTCATCCAGATCCGGGTGCGAGGTTTCCCACCACAGGACGTCGGCGTGCGAGGCATAGGCCAGGCCGCGGGCGATGCAGTGATCCAGGCCCGTGCCCTCCTTCAGGCGGAAGAAGCCTTCCGGGGTGCGGCTGCCTTCCTCGATGAACGGGCGGTCGCGCTCGTCGATGTCGGAGGTGATCAGCCGCGCCGACTCCGCGTCGGTGCGCGCCACCACCAGAGTCGGCGTGCCCATGACGTCGGCGGCGAGGCGCGCGGCGTCGAGGTTGCGGACGTGCGCCTGGGTGGGGATCAGCACCTTGCCGCCCAGGTGGCCGCACTTCTTCTCGGACGCCAGCTGATCCTCGAAGTGCACGCCGGCGGCGCCCGCCTCGATGAAGGCCTTCATGATCTCGAAGGCGTTGAGCGGCCCGCCGAAGCCGGCCTCGGCGTCGGCGACTATGGGGGCGAACCAGTCGCGGGTGGTCCCGCCCTCGGCATGCTCGATCTGGTCGGCGCGCTGCAGGGTGCGGTTGATGCGGCGGCACAGTTCGGGCGCCGCATTGGCGGGATAGAGCGACTGGTCGGGATACATGGCCGAGGCGGTGTTGGCGTCGGCGGCGACCTGCCAGCCGGACAGGTAGATGGCCTTCAGGCCGGCGCGCACCATCTGCATCGCCTGGTTGCCGGTCACGGCGCCGAGGGCGTTGATGTAGGGCTCCTCGTGCAACAGCGTCCACAGCCGGTCGGCGCCGCGCTCCGCCAGGGTGTGGCGGATCGCCACCGAGCCGCGCAGCCGCTCCACGTCGGCGGGGCCGTAGGGGCGGTCGATGCCGTCATAGCGGCCAGGCTGGGCGGTGGGAATCAGGGCGTCGAAATTGGTCACAACATGTCTCCTGGGGCCACGACACTCCGGTCGCGGCGGGCTTGAGCCACATAAACGCGCCATTGACAGGGGCGATAGGGGGCGCGGGAGGGGTTTCGGGTTATTGTGTCAACACCTTCTTGATTAATAGTGTCATATTGTGACATCGTGACAGCTATGACTGACATCGATCGCAAGCTGTTCCTGGGCGGCCGCCTCAAGCGGCTGCGCCGGGACATGGGGCTGACCCAGACCCGCATGGCCCAGGACATCGGCGTCTCGCCCAGCTACCTCAACCACCTGGAGCGAAACCAGCGACCGGTGACCGCCCAGGTGCTGCTGCGCATGGCCGAGACCTACGACCTGGACCTGCGCGCCTTCTCCGGCGACGCGGACGCGGCGGGGGCGGCGGACCTGCACGAGGCGCTGGGCGATCCCATGTTCCGCGACCTGGCCATTCCCCGGCACGAGATCACCGACCTGGCCGAGAACGCCCCGGCCACCGCCGAGGCCCTGGTGCGCCTTTATCGCGCCTTCGCCGACAGCCGCCGACGCCAGGCCGCCGGCGACCTGGCGCCCCTGGACGGGACCGAGGGCGGCGACGGCCGGGCGACGCCCACCGACTGGGTGCGCGACTACATCCAGGCGCACAGGAACCACTTCCCCGACCTCGACGCCCTCGGCGAGGCCCTGCATGCGGAGCTGGCCGCCCCGGCCCATGGGCTGGAGGCGGCGGCGAGCGCCCGGCTGGCCGAGCGCCTCGGCATCCAGGTGCGGGTGATGCCGACGGACGTCATGGGCGACTGGGCGCGGCGCTACGACCCGCACCGGCGGCGGCTGATGCTGGCGGAGACCCTCGGCCCCACCGGCCGCCTGTTCTCGGTCCTCTACCAGCTCGCGCTCAACGAAGGCGCCGAGGTGCTCAACGCCCTGGTGGAGGCGGCCGCCCCCGCTGACCTGCCCTCCCGCCGGCTGCTCAAGGTCTCCCTCAGCAACTACCTGGCCGCCGCCATCCAGATGCCTTACGCGCCGTTCCAGCAGGCGGCGGAGGCCCATGGCTATGACCTGGAGCTGCTGAAGGCGCGCTTCGGGGCCAGCTTCGAGCAGGTGGCGCACCGGCTGACGACGCTGGCGCGACCGGGGGCCCGCGGCGTGCCCTTCTTCCTGATGCGGGTCGATTCGGCGGGCAATGTCTCCAAGCGCTTCGCCAGCGGCGCCTTCCCGTTCTCCCGGTTCGGCGGCGCCTGCCCGCGCTGGAAGATCCACGCCTGCTTCCAGACCCCGGGCCGGATCCTTACCCAGGTCATCGAGACCATGGACGGCGAGCGCTTCTTCACCCTGGCGCGCACTGTCAGCCGGCCGGTGGTGGCCTTCGACGACGAGGGCGACAGCGGGCTGGCGCTGGGCCTCGGCTGTGAGGTCAAATACGCCGACAAGCTGGTCTATGCCCGGGGCCGCGACATGGCCGCCGCCCCCGCGACCCAGGTGGGGCCCATGTGCCGCCTGTGCGAACGCCCCGCCTGTCGCGAACGCGCCGCCCCGCCGGCCGCCCGGACCCTGACGGTGGAGGAGTGGAGCAAGTCCGTCTCGCCCTTCCCCTTCTCCGCCCACGGTTGACCGGCTCACATGCTGGCGGCGGCCTCGCGCACCAGCTGCCTGAGCCAGGCCACGGCCGGATGCCCCCCGGCCTCGCCGCTCCAGATGGTCTCGCCCACAAGATCACGCGAGGGATAGGGCGGGTCCAACAGCTCCAGCCCTAGCGCCCGCGCATGCACCTCGGCCAGGCGTCTCGGGGCCAGCATCGTCATGTCCGTGCGCGAGACGATCGACAGGGCCCCATAGATGTCGTGCACCCGCAGGGCGATGGTGCGGCGCAATCCGGCCTGGGCCAGCACCTCATCGATGCCCGCCGCCCCCTCGAGCACATTGAATCGGCGGGTGCGGCCCCAGCTCAAGCCCCCCGACTCGTCGCTGTTGGGCCCAAAGGCGATGGCCACATGCGGGAGACTCGCCAGGGTTTCCAGGGTCAGGGGGGCGCCAGCGACGGGGTGGTCGGCCCGGACGACCCAGACCGCCTGCTCCTCGAAGATCACCTCGCGGTCGAGGCGATCGGACAGTTCGGCGAACACGCCGATGCCGACGTCGACGGCGCCGTTGCGCAGGGCCTCCTCCAGGTCGCCGTCGGGCGCCCGGATGCGCACTTCCGCCAGGGGGGCCTCGGCCCGGATTCGCTCCACCACCGTGGGAAGCAGCACCGAGCAGAAGTAGGACCCCGCGGCGATGGTGAAACGACGGTCAGTCTGTAGCGGCGAGAACCCGCTCGGGGCGATGGCCAGTTGCAGGGCGGTCAGGGCGTCGCGCAGGGCCGGGGCGATCTCGGCCGCCCGGGCGGTGGGGCGCATGCCGTCCGGGCCGCGGGTGAACAGGGGATCGTCGAACAGCTGCCGCAGCCGTCCCAGGGCGTGGCTGATCGCCGACTGGCTCAGCCCCAGCCGTTCTCCCGCGCGCGTGGCGCTGCGTTCCTCGGCGATGGCGTCGAAGATGCGCAGGAGGTTGAGATCGAGTTGGCCGAGATGCACGTGATTCATGTGTGGCGTGATCAGATATCATTGGATTCATTGACCGGCCACCCTTAGCGAGGGCTCATCCGAGGTCCCATTGGCGGGGCCGCGCTCCCCTTGCCCGCGCTGTCATGACCGAAGAACTGATTCATTCCGACCTCACCGACACGCGGCCGTCCTTCCTGAAGCGCTATCGAACGCCGCTCATGGTCGCCGTCCCCTTGCTGGTGGTCCTGGTCGGCGGCTGGGTGTGGCTGACCGGCGGCCGCTACGCCTCCACGGACGACGCCTATATCCAGACCGGCCGGGTGCAGATCTCGGCCAACGCCTCGGGACACGTGGTTGAGTTGGCCGTCCGCGAAAACCAGCGCGTGCGCAAGGGTCAGCTCCTATTCCGCCTGGACGACGACGACATGCGCGTCGCCGCCGAGCAGGCCAACGCCCAGCTGAGCTCGGCCCAGGCCCAGGTCCTCGGCTACCGCGCCGGCTATCGCCAGCGCATGGCGGAACTGACCGCGGCCCAGGCCAACCTGGCGTTCCGCCAGCGGGAGCTGGCGCGAAACCGCAATCTCGCGGCGTCCGGCGTGGTGTCCAAGGAGGAGATCGACGACGCTCAGCACGAGGTCGAGGCCGCCACCGGGCAGGTGGCCGCCCTGCGCGAGCAGGCCGCCGCCGCCGCCGCCCTGCTCGGCAAGGGCGGCGACGCGTCCAACCCTGCGGTGCTGCAGGCCCGCGCCCAGCTGGATCGGGCGATGCTCAATCGGTCGGATACGATCGTGCGTGCGCCCCAGGACGGGGTGGTCACCAAGGTCTCGCAGCTGCAGGTGGGCTCCTACGTCCAGGCCGCCGCCCCGGTGTTCAGCCTGGTGACCGACGAGATCTGGGTCGAGGCCAATTTCAAGGAGAGCGACCTGGCTCACATGCGGCCCGGCCAGCACGCCACCATCGACGTCGACGCCCACCCTGGCCTGGACCTGGAGGCGGTGGTGCAGAGCGTCAGCCCCGGCACCGGCTCCAGCTTCTCGCTGCTGCCCCCCGAAAACGCCACCGGCAACTGGGTCAAGGTGGTGCAGCGCGTGCCTGTGCGCCTGACCTTCACCCGGCGCCCCGCCACACCCCTGCAAAGCGGCCTGTCAGCGACCGTCAAGGTCGACACCGAATACCGCCGCTTCGGCGGGACGGCCGCGGCCCGATGAACCCCGTCAAGGCCGGCGAGGGGGTTCCCAACCGCGGCCTGATCACCGCCTCGCTGATCCTGGCGACGGTCATGCAGTCGCTCGACACCACGATCGCCAACGTCGCCCTGCCCCACATGCAGGGCAGCCTGCAAGGCTCGCAGGAACAGATCACCTGGGTCCTGACCTCGTACATCATCGCCGCGGCCATGACGACGCCCCTGATCCCCTGGGTCTCCGGCCGGGTCGGCATCAAGCTGGTGTTCCTGGTCTCGGTGGCGGGCTTCACCGCCGCCTCGGCCCTCTGCGGCCTGGCCCAGAACCTGCCGCAGATGGTCATGTTCCGATTGCTGCAGGGCATTTTCGGGGCCGCGCTCATGCCCCTGGCCCAGACGGTGCTGCTCAACATCAATCCGCCCGAGCGCCACGGCCGGGCGATGTCCGCCTGGGCCATGGCGGCCGTGCTCGGCCCCATCGTCGGGCCGACCCTCGGGGGATGGCTGACCGACAACTACAGCTGGCGCTGGGTGTTCCTGATCAATCTGCCCGGCGGCATCCTCGCCTTCACCGGGATTTGGCTGTTCCTCAAGGACGACTCGCGCGCGGCGCGCCAGCGGTTCGACTTCTTCGGCTTCTCCACCCTGGCCATCGGCCTGGGCGCCCTGCAGCTGATGCTCGACCGCGGGGCCAGCAAGGACTGGTTCGATTCGCCCGAGATCTGGATCGAGATGACCGTCGTGCTGGTGGCGGCCTATCTGTTCACCCTCCATACCCTGACCTCGGCGCGGCCGTTCTTCGACAAGGGCCTGGCCCGGGATCGCAACTTCCTGGCCTCGATCTTCGCCAGCTTCTTCATCATGAGCGTGCTGTTCTCGGTGCTGGCCCTGCTCCCGCCCATGCTCGAGCAGCTGATGGGCTATCCGGTGCTGACCACCGGGCTGGCCACCATGCCCCGGGGGATCGGCATGTTCGTGATCATGCTGTTCGTCGGTCGCCTGATCGACAAGATCGACGCCCGGTTGATGATCGCCACCGGCCTGTGTGTCAGCGGCTTCAGCCTGTTCGCCATGAGCGGATTCTCGCTGCAGATGGGCATGTGGCCGATCATCTGGACGGGGTTCCTGCAGGGCTGCGCCATCGGCCTGATCTTCGTCCCCCTGTCCACCATCGCCTTCACCACCCTGCCGGCGGCCTTGCGCACCGAGGGGAGCGCCGTCTTCACCCTGGTTCGCAACATCGGCATGGCGGTGGGCATCTCGGGCATGCAGGCCCTGCTGATCTCCAACAGCGCCAAGGTGCACTCGACGCTCACCGAACATCTTCGGCCCGACAACCCGCTCATGCAGACCCTGCGGGGCCCCTTCGACCTGTCGACCCAGCTGGGCATGGCGGTGCTCAACGGCCAGGTCACGCGCCAGGCCGCCATGGTCGCCTATGTCAGCAACTTCAGGCTGATGGCCCTCATCACCCTGGGGGTGCTGCCGATCCTGCTTCTGCTGCGCACGCCCAAGACCAAGTCCACCGGAAAGCCAGATGTTGTCCTTCACTAAGCCCGGCCTGGTCCTCGCGGGCGCCGTCCTGTTGTCGGGATGCGCCACCGTCGGTCCCGACTTCCAGACCCCCGCCGCCCCTGCCGTGACCACCTATGCCGCCCCGGGCGAAGGGGCGCCCGCCCGTGTCGCCGTGGGCGAGGCCCTGGCGCAGGATTGGTGGACCCTGTTCCGCTCCCCCGAGCTGGACTCCGTGGTGCGCCTGGCCGCCGCCAACAGCCCGACCATCGAGGCGGCCCGCGCGCGGCTGGACCAGGCCCGCCAGACGGTGCTGGCGCAGCCCACGCAGCTGCAGACCGAGCTGACCGCCGGCGCTCAGCGCGAGAAGATCAACCTGGCCGGCTTCGGATTCCAGGGGTTCCCGGGGCTGGACCTGAAGAACCCGACGGTGAACCTCTATTCGGTCGGCGCCTCGGTCCGATACGACCTCGATCTGTGGGGCAGCCACCGGCGCGAGGGCGAGACCCGCCTCGCGCGCGCCCAGGCGGCCGAGGAAGAGCTAAACGCCGCCTACCTGACCCTGACCGGCCAGGTGGTCACCCAGGCCCTGGCGATGGCCTCGGCCAAGGCGCAGATCGCCGCCGCCGAGGACTTGGCGGTGCAGGACCGCGCCCTCATCGACCTGGCGCAGCGCGCGGTGTCGGGCGGCTCGGGCACCCGCATCGATATCGCCCAGGCCGAGGCCCAGCTGGCGGCGGACGAATCGGTGGTGCCCGCCCTGCGCCAGCAACTGGCGGTCTCGCGCCACGCCCTGACGGTGCTGGTGGGCAAGCTGCCGGCCGAATGGACGCCCCCGGACTTCCAGCTCGATCACATCGCGCTGCCGCAGACCCTGCCGGTGTCCCTGCCGTCCGAGCTGGCTAGGCGTCGCCCCGACATCCGCGCGTCCGAGGCCCGCCTGCACGCCGCCACCGCCCAGATCGGCGTCGCCAGGGCGCAGATGTATCCTGACATCACCCTGTCGGGGAACTTCACCCAGAGCGCCCTTGATCCCGGCAAGCTGCTGTCCTCCGACTTCACCGGCTACGCCATCGGCCCCCTCGCCATCCGCGCGCCGCCGATCTTCAATCGCAGCCTCGTGCGGGCCCAGGTCCGCGGCGCCGAGGACGCCGCCCGCGCCGCCGCCGCCGACTACCGCCAGGTGGTGCTGCAGGCCTTTGGTCAGGTCGCCGATGTGCTCCAGGCCGTCCAACACGACGACGAGAGCTTCGCGGCCCAAAGTCGGGCGGTCTCGGCGGCCCAAGAGAGCCTGCGACTCAACCGCCTCAGATACGAGGGCGGCAAGGCCGGGCTGCTGCCGGTGATCGACGCCCAGCGGTCCTACCAGCGGGCGCGCATGAGCTATGTGCGGGCCCAGACCCAGCGCTACCTCGGCGCCGCTCAGCTGATGCTGGCCACGGGCGGCGGCTGGACGCCCGCGGCGGCGGCCCCCGCCGGACGTTAGCATTAATGGCTACTTAACCGGCTCAGCGCAGGTTCGCCCTGTCTTCTTTGAGGACACCCACCATCATCGACTTCAGCCCGGCCATCGCGCCGGGCTTTTTTTTCGCCCGCGGATTCGCTGTTCTGTCGTAGACGCCGCCGGGCGGCTTGCGTCCCCCCGCGGGCAGGGGTATAGCCCGCGTCCGGCGCTTGCCATTCCCCGGTAGCTCAGCTGGTAGAGCAGTCGGCTGTTAACCGACTTGTCGCAGGTTCGAGTCCTGCCCGGGGAGCCAGCGCCTTTCCTCCGATCTCGTGCGAGGCCGATCCGGCCAGGCGCCGTCGGCGCCACCGCCGGTAATCGGCGAGATCGGCCGACGACCTGAGGCGCTCCACATGGCGAAAGGTGCGGTGGTGTCCCAGATACGATGACGATGACGACACCCCACACCTTGCGCATGATCCTCATCGTCGCCCTAGCAGCCATGGCGACGGCCTGCGATCGGCCGGGGCGTCAGCCGCCTTTGCCCAAGAATGTCGCCCTGCCCGTGGCGACACGGGTCATGGTTCTGGCGGGGGACGCCATGATTATCGACGGGCGCCACTACGCCCTGGCCAACGCCGTCACCCCCCAAGGCATCCCGGACGCCCGCTGCTGGGCCGAGGCGGTCGCCGCCAAGCATTCGATACAGGTGGTCAAGCGGCTGCTGGGCGACGCCCGCGCCATCAGCGTCCGCCCGACCGGCCAGTTCGACAGCTACAACCGGACCCTGGCCTACATCTCGCTCGACGGCCTCGATCTCGGCCAGACCCTTTACGACGAGGGGGCCGCCGCCAAGCCGGCGGACGGCGTGTTCCGCTGGTGCGAGCAGATCAGCCGCGAGCTGGACGGCGCCCCGTCCTGGGGATCGCTCAGCGAGCCCGGGCGATAGGGCCCGGCGGCCCCCCTAGCTCTTTCGCCGGGTCTGCCGTCGCCAGAGGGCGGCGTATTCCCCGTCCAGCGCCAGCAGGGTGGCGTGATCGCCCACCTCGGCGACGCGGCCGGCCTTCAGCACCACGATCTGGTCGGCGTCCGCCACCGTCGACAGGCGGTGGGCGATGATCATGGTCGTGCGGCCCTGGCGCACCCGCCGCAAGGTCGCCTGGATGGCCGCCTCGGTGCGGCTGTCCAGGGCGCTGGTGGCCTCGTCGAGGATCAGCAGCCGCGGGTCGGCGATCAGCGCCCGGGCCAGGCCGACGCGCTGGCGCTCGCCCCCCGACAGCTTCAGGCCGCGCTCGCCCACGCGGGTGTCGAGCCCGTCGGGCAAGGCGCGGATGAAATCCCCCAATTCCGCCCCATCGGCGGCGGCCCATACGGCCTGATCGTCGGCGCCGGGTCGGGCGAAGGCGATGTTGCTGCGGATGGTCTCGTTGAACAGGGCCACGTCCTGGGGCACCAGGGCGATGGCCCGGCGCAGGGACGACTGGGTCACCGACCTCAGATCCATCCCGTCCAGGCGGACCTCGCCCGACTGGGGGTCGATCAGCCGCATCGCCAGCCGGACCATCGTCGTCTTGCCCGCCCCCGATGGCCCCACCAGGGCGACGGTGGAGCCGGCCGGGGCATGGAAGCTGACGTCGGCCAGACCCTGCGAACGGGCGCCATGGCGGAAGGACACCCCGTTGAAGACCAGGTCGGCGCCGTTGGGGTCCGCCGGCGGCAGGTCGCCCGCGCCGGGGGCGTCGGCGACGCCGGGCTTCTGGCGGGTCAGGTCGAGCATCGCCTCCATGTCGATGACGGACTGGCGGATTTCCCGGTAGGCGAAGCCGAGGATGGCCAGGGGCTGGTAGATGGAGATCAGGATCAGGATCGAGGCGGTCACGTCCCCCGGCCCCATGCGGCCCTGGGCGGCCTCCGTGCCGGCCAGCACCGCCATCACCCCGAGGCCCAGCGACATGATCGCTTGCTGGGCGATGTTCAGCATCACCAGGGAGGTGTTGGACCGGGCCGAGGCCGAGGCGTACCGGGCCAGGGCGTCGTCATAGCCGGCGACGGCGCGGTCCTCGGCCCCGAAGCTTTTGACCGTCTCGTAGTTGAGCAGGGCGTCCACCGCCCGGCCGGCCGCCTCGGAATCCGCCTCGTTCACCGCCCGGCGCAGGCCGATGCGCCAGTCCGAGATGGCGAAGGTGATCACGCCATAGACGATCACCGTGCCCACCGCCGTGGCGGCGAAGCGCCAGTCGTAGGCCTTGCCCAGGACGAAGGCCGCGAAGACCAGTTCCAGCCCCGTCGGGGCCAGGTTGAAGACCAGGGTCCGCAGCAGGTATTCGATCGATCGCGCGCCGCGGTCGATGACCCGCGCCAAAGTCCCGGTGCGCTTGGTCTGATGGTAGTCGATCGACAGGGACAGGGCGTGGGCGAAGGTTTCCGCCGCGGCCCGGCGCTGGGCCGCCAGGGACACCACGGTGAAGATCGCGTCGCGCAGCTGCGGCGCGGCCGTGGACAGGAACCGGATCAGGGCCCAGCCGATGGCCAGGGCCGCGAAGGAGATCCCGACCACGGCGCCGGCGCTGCGCCCCTCCGCCAGGGTGTTGACCGCCCGGCCCAGGAGCAGGGGCGCGGTGACGCCCAGGGCCTTGCCGGCGATGGTCAGGCCCAGGGCCGAGGTGGTGCGCAGGCGCAGCTGCGGCGCCTGCGAGCGGCCGATCAGCTTGGCCAGATCGACCAGGGCGGCGCTGAGCTTCAGCTCCCCCGTCGGCGGCGTCTCCGAGGCCACCTCCCCGCCCCGGTGGGAGCCCCCCATGCCCCTCAAGCGCCGGCTCCTGCGCGGTCGAACAACAGGGTGGTCTGCAGGCCGCCCCCGGGGGTCAGCCAGTCCAGCCGCCAGGCGCCCTCGAGCCGCCGGGCGCTGTAGGGTCCGGCCTCGGGCGCCATGGGACGGGCGTCCACGACCCGCACCGCCGACTCGGCGCCGGATGTGGCCTGGCGCACGGCGAGCTGATGCCCGCCCCCCGCCAGCGGGCGGGTCAGGGGAATGATGAAGCGGCCGGCGTCATTGGCAGCCCCCTCCCCGGCCGCCGCCCCGTCGACGAAGGCCGCCAGGGCCGCGCCGGCCGGGCCGGATCCGGAGACCACCGCGGCGCCGGCGGCGTCGACATCGACGGCCTCCACGGCCAGGGCGGGCGCGGCCGGGCGGATGGGCGAGGCGCTGGCGCCCGCGCGGAGCAGCACCGCGAAGGGCGCCGGCGCGGGCAGGACCGCCACATAGCCCTCCGCCTGCACCGTGCGCGTCTCCCGGCGCGATGACAGGCCGAACAGGGTCGCCTCGTCCAGGCGCGGCAACTGCAGCCGCCAGGCGCCGGCGTCATCCGCGGTGGCGGTGAAGGCGCGGCCCTGCGGGGTCGCCAGCCGCACCTCCGCTTCGGGAGCGGCCGCCCCAGACAGCACGGCGCCGCCGCCGGCGAGGCCCGTCAGCAGGGCGGCGCGGGGCGGCCCGTCGAAGCCCGCCTCCGCGGCCCCGCTGGCGGAGGGCGTCGAGGCGTCGCTCCGGGAGGGCGCCCCGGGTCCGCAGCCGGCCAGCAGGGTGGCCGCCGCGATCAATCCATGCCTTGCCTTCATGCGCGCCTTGATATCCTCGCCCGAAACCCGATCATCGTAGCCACGTTGGAACCCCTAGTCGAAGCGCGTCGCCTTCGCGCGGTGTTCGTTCGGCGCGGCCTGGAGCAGATATGGAAGCGTTGCGCCCGGGCCTCGGATCGGTCTGCGTCTACTGCGGCTCATCCGCCGCGGCAGATCCGGGATTTCTAGACGCTGCCGGGCGATTCGGTCGACAACTGGCCGAGGCCCAGGTGCGCCTCGTCTACGGCGGCGGCGGCATCGGTCTGATGGGCGCCTGCGCCCGCGCCGCACACGCCGCCGGCGGCCGGGTGCTCGGGGTGATGCCGGAATTCCTGCGCACCCGCGAAATCCTCTTCGACGAGGTGGAGACGGTGGTCGTCCAAAGCATGCACCAGCGCAAGCAGATCATGTTCGAGGAGGCCGACGGCTTCGCCATCTTCCCCGGCGGCATCGGCACCCTGGAAGAGGTGGTGGAGCTGATGTCCTGGCGGCGCCTGGGCCTGCACGCCAAGCCCATCGTCTTCTACAGCCCGGGCGGCTTCTGGGAGCCCCTGTTCGCCCTGCTGCGCCATACGGTGGAGGCCAGGCTGACCCCGGCGGCGTTCCTCGACAGCTTCGGCGCCGTCGATACGGTCGAGGCGATCCTGCCCCGGCTGACGGCGATGCTGCCCCCAGACGCACCCGCCGAGGCCCTGCCTAGGCTGATGTGACATGGCAGGCGATCCTGGACCATTCGGTCCAGGTCTCTCAGTCGTCGCGGTGGACCCGTTCGCGGCGCTCGTGGCGCTCCTGGGCTTCCAGGCTGAGGGTGGCGATCGGCCGCGCCTCCAGCCGCGCCAGGCCGATGGGCTCCCCCGTCTCCTCGCAGTAGCCGTAGCTGCCGTCTTCGATCCGACGGATCGCTTCATCGATCTTGGAGATCAGCTTCCGTTGACGATCCCGGGTGCGGAGCTCCAGCGCCCGATCGGTTTCCGACGAAGCCCGGTCAGCAATGTCAGGGTGATTCTCGGTCTCGGACTGAAGGTGCGTCAGGGTCTCCTTCGACTCCTTCAGAATGTCTTCTTTCCAACGGAAGAGCTTCTGCCTGAAATACTCAAGCTGGCGTTCACTCATGAACTGCTCGTCGTCGGACGGGCGGTACTCGCCCGTATCATTTGTTACAGCGGCCGCCTTCATTGACGTCCCTCAGTCTGATTACATCTTGGCCCGAGCCTAGGGCGGTGGCTTATACCAAATTGCCACCACCGTTCAACGTGGCTTGATGATGTTCGCCTCAGGCCGCGAACGCCCGCCCGGCCTTGGCCAGTTCCACCGCGGCGCGGGTCTCGATTTCATTGAGGATTTCCTGCAGCCGCGGCTCGTCCGTGGTCGCCTTCTCCTCGCGCACCGCGGTCATCAGCCGCTCCAGGTCGCCGGGCGCCACGCCGCCGTCGAGCAGGGCGACCTTCAGGCTGTCCAGCGCGTCCAGGATGCGGCCCGCCCGCCCCACGGCGCGGCGGCGCCCCTGTAATGGGTCCTCCACCGCCTGCAGGGCCAGCAGGGCGCCCAGGGAGGAGACCCCGCCAACGCTGGCGGTCGGCGACGCCGCCCCCGTCTCGGCGGCGGCGGCGGCGGCGCCCAGGCTGAAGCCGCCCGCCCCCGCGGCCGACTTGGCGGCGCGGGGACCGCCCGCAGACGCCGCTGATTTGGAGTTGGTGATCTTCATGCCGGTGCGGACAACACTCGATTCGGAGCGGGCCGATCGCCAGCCCGCGCGTGGCCGACTGTGCCCCTTGGCGATTGCCGGCAGGTTAATGCCCGGCAGCTTTTGCCCATCGGGCCGCGACCCCTTGCCACGCCACGGCACGCCCTTGTTCCATAACGCTTTTTTCCGCCGGCGAACTGGCACGGTCGTCGCATGCGCCGTGGGCCTGTACCGCCTTCAGTGGATTGCCCATGCGCCGCCTGCTCCTCGCCGCCCTGATCGCCCTGGCCGCCCTGCCCGCGGCCCCGGCCGCGGCCAAGTCCCGGATAAAGGACATCGTCGAGTTCGAGGGGGTGCGCGAGAACATGCTGGTGGGCTACGGCATCGTCGTGGGCCTGAACGGCACCGGCGACAGCCTCAAGAACGCGCCCTTCACCAAGCAGAGCCTGGAGGCCATGCTCGAGCGTCTCGGGGTCAACACCCGCGACGCCAATCTCAACACCAAGAACGTAGCGGCGGTGATGGTCACCGCCAAGCTGCCGGCGTTCGCCGCCGCCGGCTCGCAGATCGACGCCTCAGTCTCCGCCCTGGGGGACGCCAAGAGCCTGCTGGGCGGCACCCTGCTGGTCACGCCCCTGCTCGGCGCGGACGGACAGGCCTATGCGGTGTCGCAAGGCACGGTCCAGACGGGCTCGGTGTCGGCCGGCGGGGCCTCGGGCTCCTCGGTGACCAAGGGCGTGCCCACGGCGGGCCGTATCGCCGCCGGGGCCATCGTCGAACGTGAGATCGGCTTCTCCCTGGCCAACATGACCCAGATGCGCATGACTCTGCGCAACCCCGACTTCACCACCGCGCGCCGCATCGCCGACGTGGTCAACGCCGCCTACCCGGGGGTCGCCACCGCCGACAACCCCACCATCGTCACCCTGCGCCCGGTGGCGGGCCGCGACCTGGTCAGCCTGGTCACCGCCATCGAGCTGATGCCGGTGGAGCCCGACAGCCCCGCCAAGGTGGTCATCGACGAGGTGTCCGGAGTCATCGTCATGGGCGCGGACGTGCGCATCTCCACCGTCGCCATCGCCCAGGGCAACCTCACCATCTCGGTGCAGGAGACTCCCTTGATCAGCCAGCCCCTGCCGTTCAGCCAGGGGCAGACGGCGGCCGTGCCGCGCTCGGGCGTCTCGGTGGAGGAGGAGAAGGGCCGGCGGCTGCTGACCCTCAAGGAGGGCGCCTCGCTCGCCAGCCTCGTCGCCGGCCTCAACACCCTGGGGGTGACGCCGCGCGACATGATCTCGATCCTGCAGACCATCAAGGCCGCCGGCGCCCTGCAAGCCGACATCGAGGTGATGTGATGATCTCGTTTCCCCCCATGGCCGCCACGGCGGCCGTCGCCCCGGTCGAGCCCATGTCGGTCGCCGAGGCCGCCAAGCGCCGGCAGATCGCCGGCGCCGCCCAGTCCTTCGAGGCCTCGTTCCTGTCGACGATGATGAAGTCGATGTTCGACGGGGTGGACGCCGGCGCCTTCGGCGGCGGCGAGGGCGAGGAGGCCTTCAAGTCCTTCCTCGTCGACGCCTTCGCCAAGCAGACCGCCAAGACCGCGACCCTGGGCATCAGCGATCAGGTCGGGCGTGAGATGCTCAAGCTGCAGGGCCTGCAGGAGCGGCCGGCATGAGCCTCGACGCCGCCGATCCGCGCGAGCGGGTGGATCAGATGATCACCCTCACCGAACGGCTCACCGGGATGATGCGCCAGGAGGCCGAGGCCTTTGAGACGCACCGGCCGCAGGACGCCCTGGCGGGCGCGGAGGAGACGGGCCGGCTGGCCAACCTCTACCGCCACGAATCCCTGCGTATCCGCAAGGACCCGGGCCTGATCTCCGGGGCCCCGCTCGAGCAGCGGCGGCGGCTGATCGCGGCCACCCAGGCCTTCGACGCGGCCCTGGCCCGCCATGGCCGGGCGGTGACGGCGGCCAAGGCGGTCACCGAGGGGCTGGTGCGGGCCATCGCCGAGGAGGTCGCCTCCCTGCGCCCCGTGGGCGCGGGCTACGGCCAGGGGGGCAGGCCGCAGGAGGCCGCGGCCACGGCGGTCACCCTCAACCGCAGGGCCTAGGGCAGGGCTGCCCCGGCCGGCGCCGCGTTCCCATAATGTTCTTGATGATTTCGTGAGTCTGGCGCCTACATAGGAGTGACCCGTCGCCGCGCTCCGGCGGCCCTGATAAGCGTCCCTCCCATGACCGATCCGTCCCGTTTCATCCGCGTGCGCGGCGCGCGAGAGCACAACCTCAAGAACGTCAGCGTGGACATCCCGCGCGAACAGCTTGTCGTGCTCACGGGACTGTCGGGATCGGGCAAGAGCTCCCTGGCCTTCGACACCATCTACGCCGAGGGGCAACGCCGCTATGTGGAGAGCCTGTCGGCCTATGCGCGCCAGTTCCTGGAGCTGATGGGCAAGCCCGACGTGGACCTGATCGAGGGTCTCTCGCCGGCCATCTCCATCGAGCAGAAGACCACCTCGCGTAATCCCCGCTCCACCGTCGGCACCGTCACCGAGATCCACGACTACATGCGCCTGCTGTGGGCGCGGATCGGCGTGCCCTATTCCCCAGCCACCGGCCTGCCCATCGAGAGCCAGACCGTCAGCCAGATGGTCGACAAGCTCACCGTGCTGGACCCGGGCACGCGCCTGTATCTGCTCGCGCCCGTGATCCGGGGCCGCAAGGGCGAATACCGCAAGGAGATCGCCGACTGGCAGCGCCAGGGCTACGCCCGGCTCAAGATCGACGGGGCCTTCTACCCGATCGAGGACGTCCCCGCCCTGGAGAAGCAGGTCAAGCACGACATCGACGTGGTCGTCGATCGCCTGGTCATCAAGCCGGACATGGACCAGCGGCTGGCCGACAGCCTGTCCACCGCCCTGGGGCTGGCCGACGGCATCGCCGTGGCGGAATGGGCCGATGTCGCCGAGGGCGAGACCGAACCGCGCCGACTGCTGTTCAGCGAGAAGTTCGCCTGCCCGGTCTCCGGCTTCACCATCAGCGAGATCGAGCCGCGGCTGTTCTCGTTCAACAACCCTTTCGGCGCCTGCCCCGCCTGCGACGGCCTGGGGGTGAAGCTCGGCTTCGACCAGGACATGGTGGTGCCCGACAAGGACAAGACCCTGCACAAGGGCGCCATCGCCCCCTGGTCCAAGGGCCCCTCGCCCCTCTACACCCAGACGCTGCAGGCCCTGGCCCGCCACTACAAGTTCTCGATGGATGTGCCCTGGCACAAGCTGCCGCAGGCGGCGCGGGACATCGTGCTGCACGGGTCCAAGGGCGAGAAGATCAAGTTCACCTATGACGACAACGCCCGCAAATATGAGGTTTCCAAGACCTTCGAGGGGGTGATCCCCAACCTCGACCGTCGCTGGCGCGAGACCGACTCGTCGTGGGTGCGCGAGGAGCTGGGCCGCTACCAGTCCGAGAGCCCCTGCGAGGTCTGCCACGGCCTGCGCCTGAAGCCCGAGGCCCTGGCGGTGAAGATCGACGGCCTGTCGATCGGCGACGTCTCCCTGCTGTCCATTCGCAAGGCCGGAGACTGGTTCGGGGCCCTCACCCCCCACCTGACGCCCAAGCAGGCGGAGATCGCCCAGCGCATCCTCAAGGAGATCAACGATCGGCTGCGGTTCCTGGTCGACGTCGGCCTCGACTACCTGACCCTGTCGCGCAACTCCGGCTCCCTGTCGGGCGGCGAGAGCCAGCGCATCCGCCTGGCCAGCCAGATCGGCTCGGGCCTGACCGGGGTGCTCTATGTCCTCGACGAGCCGTCCATCGGCCTGCACCAGCGCGACAACAGCCGCCTGCTGGTCAGCCTCAAGGGCCTGCGCGACCTGGGCAATTCCGTGCTGGTGGTCGAGCACGACGAGGAGGCCATCCTCACCGCCGACTATGTCATCGACATGGGCCCGGCGGCGGGCATCCATGGGGGCGAGATCATCGCCGAGGGCACCCCGCAGGAGGTGATGGACAACCCCAACTCCATCACCGGCCAGTATCTCACCGGCGCGCGCGAAATCGCCGTGCCGGCGGACCGCCGGCCGATCTCGAAGAAGACGCTCAAGGTCTTCGGGGCCCGGGGCAACAACCTCAAGGGCATCGACGGCGAGATCCCCGTGGGCGCCTTCACCTGCATCACCGGCGTCTCGGGCGGCGGCAAGTCGACCTTCACGGTGGAGACCCTCTACAAGGCCGCGGCCCGCCGGCTGAACAACGCCTCGGCCGCCCCCGCCCCCCATGACCGCATCGAGGGGCTGGAGAATTTCGACAAGGTCATCGACATCGACCAGTCGCCCATCGGCCGCACGCCCCGCTCCAACCCCGCCACCTACATCGGCGTATTCACCGCGGTGCGCGACTGGTTCGCCGCCCAGCCCGAGGCCAAGGCCCGCGGCTACGGCCCCGGCCGGTTCTCGTTCAACGTCAAGGGCGGTCGTTGCGAGGCGTGCCAGGGCGATGGCCTGATCAAGATCGAGATGCACTTCCTGCCGGACGTCTACGTCACCTGCGACGTCTGCAAGGGCAAGCGCTACAACCGCGAGACCCTGGAGATCATGTTCAAGGGCCGGTCGATCGCCGACGTGCTCGACATGACCATCGAGGAGGCGGCCGACTTCTTCAAGGCGGTGCCGGTGATCCGCGAGAAGATGGCCACCCTGACCCGGGTGGGGCTCGGCTACGTCAAGCTCGGCCAGTCGGCGACGACCCTGTCGGGGGGCGAGGCCCAGCGGGTCAAGCTGTCCAAGGAGCTGTCGCGCCGGGCCACCGGACGGACCCTCTACATCCTCGACGAGCCCACCACCGGCCTGCACTTCGAGGACACCAAGAAGCTGCTCGAGGTGCTCCACGAGCTGGTCGACCAGGGCAATACGGTGGTGGTGATCGAGCACAACCTGGATGTGATCAAGACCGCCGACTGGCTGGTGGACTTCGGACCCGAGGGCGGCGACGGCGGCGGGCTGATCGTGGCCAAGGGCACGCCCGAGCAGGTGGCCAAGTCCAAGGACAGCTGGACCGGCCGCTACCTGGCCGAGGTGCTGGACCGCCACGAGACGCGGCGGGTGGCCCGGGTGGCCGAGCTTCGCCGCGCCGCCGCCAAGGCGCCGGCAGCCAAGACCCCCAAGGCCCGGGTCAAGCAGCGGGCGTAACCTACCCTGCCCTACTGCCCCGTCATCGTCCGGCTTGACCGGAGGACCCAGCCGCGCCGACGTCGACGCGCGGTTAGAGATAGACGCGTGGTGATAATGGGTCGTCCGGTCAAGCCGGACGATGACGACCCGGTTGGCTGGGCGGAGGACGCTAAGCGAACGTTCCGGCAGTGGCCGTCGGCGTCTGGCGCGACAGCTCGCGGTAGGCCTCGGCGCTCGGTCCCGTGAAGATCGCCAGGCCTGCCGCCGAGAGCAGGGCGTTCAGCACCAGGTAGACGATGCTGCCCGGCGCGAAATAGGCGCTGAGCGAGCTCATGTCCGGCTTGGCCATGCCGGCCACGGACTCCACGCCGCCGCCCATGGCCAGGGCCACCACCGCCAGGATGGCGACCATGATGATCAGCCACAGCAGGGACACCAGAACCATCACCGCCGTGGTCAGGAAATAGGCCGACAGCAGGCGCCAGAACTGGCCGTGGGTCAGCTGCCACGAGCGCAGGAAATGGACCTCGCCGCGGTCCAGGGTCATTGGCCCGGCCAGGGACAGGCGCACCGCCGGATAGACCAGGGCGCAGACCATGGCGGCGCTGGCGATCAGGTCGATCAGGGCCGACAGGGGGCCGCCCAGGCCCCGGGCGACGCCGACGATCAGCAGGAAGACGAAGGCCACCACGAAGAGGTAGACCAGCCAGGCGAGGAACATCACCAGCAGCCAGCCGCCCATGCGCAGCTCGTCCGCCCCGAACCGCATCGCCCCCACGGCCCCGTCGTGAGGCCGCAGATAGGCGCGATAGGCGGCGGCGAAGAGGATGGCGTAGAAGGCGAGGCTGAAGGCCAGAAGCAGCACGAAGAAGCCGCCCATGTCCGACAGGGCGGCCATCACCAGCGCCGGGTCGGTGTTGCCGGCGGTTTCCAGGGCCTGCAGCTTGGCCACCCCGTCGGCGACCCCCGTGATCATGGCCAGGGAGGCGCTGATGATCGAGCCGACGAACATGAAGGCCGCCCAGGCCAGGATCACCTTGGGCCGTTCACGCATCAGGCGAAACCCCGCGAAGGCCGCGTCGGTCACCGAAAAGGTCGCCATCAATCTACCGAATCCCGGGGCGGAGCGCCCGGCTTTGATGTTTGGGTCCGGGGAGGGTTTGTAAAGGCTCCGCGCGCCGGAAGGGCCATATCAGGCGAATGTATCGGCAAGGGCGACCGGATCGCCGACGATCTCGCGGTAGGCCGCGGCCAGGGGCGTCAGGGCGATGATGGTCTGCACCAGACTCATCGCCGCCGCCGCCAGCATGTAGGCCGCCGCCGCGGGCAGCAAGCCGACCAGCGCGGAAGGCGAGACCGGTCCGCCCTGCGCCAGGGTCGCGAGCCCGCCGCTGGACAGGGTCATGACAATGCCCAGGACGATTTGCATGACCGACCCGACCACCACGATGAGCGCCATCGCCAGGAGGAAGGCCGCCAGCAGGGTCCACACCCGTCCCCGGGTCAGCCGCCAGGAGCCGAACACCCGGACCCGCCGCTCGGCGAAGGTCATCGGCGTGGCCAGGCACAGGCGGCCGCCGAGATAGGCCAGCGCGCAGAAGCCGGCGATCCCGCCGATGAACCCGGTCAGCAGCTTTCCGCCGTCGCCGGCCACCGCCGCCGTGGCCCCCGCGACGGCCGCCACCACCACGAAGATGGCGACCGCGGCGATAAGGGCGAGGACGATGCTCGTCAGCAGCACACGCCCCTCGTCGCCCCCGACGCGCAGGTAGAAGCCGCGGCGATCCTGCGGCCTGAGGACGGCGCGGTAGATGGCGCAGGTCAGCACCGCCTGGGCCGCGAAGGCCAGGGGCAGGAGCAAGCCATAGAGGACGGCGATCGGCTTCAGCACCGCCGCGGCGGTCGCGGGGTCGGGGGCCCGGCCGGGAATCAACAGGCTCTTCATCAGGGGCGCCAGGAGCCCCAGGAGCCCTCCCGTGGAAGCCAGCAGCAGCAGAAGATAGATGGCGCCCCATACGGCCACCGCCCCCTTCTCGCGGGCCATGAGGCGGAACCCCTCGGTCGCAAGCGTTCCCGCCGACAGCTTGGCCATCTCGCCCCCATTGCGCGCTCAGACGCGATCAGCCCGTATGCGCTGTAGCCTATGGCGGCCCCGGACGACTATCTAGGGCGCATGACACCCATACACATCATCGGCGGCGGCCTCGCTGGCAGCGAAGCGGCCTGGCAGATCGCCCAGGCCGGCGTCCCGGTCGTCCTGCACGAGATGCGGCCGGCGCGCGGCACCGACGCCCATTCCACCGTCTTCCTCGCCGAGCTGGTCTGCTCCAACTCCTTCCGCTCGGACGACTGGGCCTATAACGCCGTGGGCCTGCTTCACGCCGAGATGCGCCGCTGCGGCTCGCTGATCCTGTCGGCGGCGGACGCCCACCAGGTGCCGGCCGGCGGCGCCCTGGCGGTGGATCGCGACGGTTTCGCCCAGGCGGTCACCGAGCGCATCGAGGCCCACCCGCTGATCACCGTCGATCGCCAGGAGGTCGCCGGCCTGCCCCCGGCCGACTGGGACAGCGTCATCGTCGCCACCGGCCCCCTCACCTCACCGGCCCTGGCCGAGGCGATCCTCGGGCTCACCGGCGAGGACGCCCTGTCCTTCTTCGACGCCATCGCCCCCATCATCCACGCCGACTCCATCGACATGGACATCGCCTGGCGCCAGTCGCGCTACGACAAGGAGGGGCCGAGCGGAGACAAGGCGGCCTATATCAACTGCCCCATGGACGAGGCCCAGTACGCGGCCTTCATCCAGGCCCTGCTCGACGGCCCCAAGGCCGACTTCAAGGACTGGGAGCACGTCCCCTATTTCGATGGCTGCCTGCCCATCGAGGTGATGGCGGAACGGGGGCGCGAGACCCTGCGCTGGGGGCCGATGAAGCCGGTGGGCCTGACCAATCCCCGCGACCCGGGGATCAAGCCGCACGCCATCGTGCAGCTGCGCCAGGACAACGCCCTGGGCACCCTGTTCAACATGGTCGGCTTCCAGACCAAGCTGAAGCACGGGGCGCAGACCGAGGTGTTCCGCATGATCCCCGGCCTGGGCCATGCCCAGTTCGCGCGCCTGGGCGGCCTGCACCGCAACACCTTCATCAACTCGCCTCGCCTGCTCGACGGCGCCCTGCGGCTCAAGGCCGACCCTCGCCTGCGCTTCGCCGGCCAGATCACCGGGGTCGAGGGCTATATCGAGAGCGCCGCCGTCGGCCTGCTGGCCGGCCGCTTCGCCGCCGCCGAACGCCTGGGCGCGGCCCTGGCGCCGCCGCCCGAGACCACCGCCCTGGGGGCCCTGATCGCCCACATCACCGGCGGCCACCTCGGCGGCGACTTCCAGCCGATGAACATCAACTACGGGCTGCTGCCGCCGATGGAGGCGCCCAAACAGACCGCCGAGGGCGGCAAGATCCCCCTGAAGGAACGCGGCCGGGCCAAGAAGAAGCTGATGAGCGAACGCGCCCTGCGGGACCTGGAGGCGTGGGTCAACAGTCGTCCCGCATTCCCCGCGGAAGCGGGGACCCAGGTTTAACCGCGCGCGCGGGGTGTCCGGCAAAGCCTGGGTCCCCGCTTCCGCGGGGAATGCGGGTCAGAGACGGCCGACGGCCGTCGCCCACACCAGGCGCGCGCGCTTGCCGAGGTCGGTCAGCGCGCGCCGCCTGGCGTAGGACCGCGCCAGGGTGGCGTAGGCCGAGGCCGGAAAGGCCGCCACGGGCAAGGCCCGCAGCTCGTCCCGGCTGCTCTGCAACAGGCTGTCCACCGCCGCAGCCACATCCGCCGCCGTCCAGTCCGGCGGCAGGCGGCTGGGGGCGCCGGCCAGCCAGTGCGAGCGGGCGAGGCCGGCGACGCCCCAGGCGCGGCCGGCGGACGTCGTCTCGGAGGTCGTCGCGCCCAGCACCCCCGCCGCCAGGGCCATCAGCGCGCCCGCGGTCCCGTCGAGGTAGGCATACAGATCGACCGCCGCCGGGAACGGCCCGGGATCCAGGTCCTGGCCTCGCGCCGCCACCATCCCCTGCAAAAGCTCCAGGTCCAGCCTCCGCCGGCCGGCGACCTCCGCCAGGGCCTCGGCCACCGGATGGCGGCGCACCGGCCGACCCTCCGCGATCTCGTCCAGGGCCTCGCGCCACCAGGCCAGGCGGATCTCCCCCATCAGGGGGTTGGTCACCGCCGGGGCGATGCGGGCCAGCTCGTCGTTGAAGGCGTAGAGGGCGATGACGTCGGCGCGGGCCTGCCGGTCGCCGATGAAGCGGCTGGCCAGCCACCGGTCGGGGTCGGCGCGGCGCACCAGGGCGTCGAGGTCGGCGGGATCGGGCGGGCTGTCGGTCATCAATACGCAAAAGGCCCGCCCCTCGCGAGGCGGGCCTCCTTGTTGGGCGGTCCGGCGTCCTAGCCGAACAGGGTCTGATACATGGCCATCGCGGTCAGCATCGGCAGCGACAGCAGCACATTGGTGCGGCTGGCCAGGGTGGCGATGCGCGCCGCCTTGGCCTTGGCGTCGGCGTCGGCTTCCTTGATGCCCAGGGCGATCTTCTGGTTCGGCCAGATGATGCCCCACACGTTGAGGAACATGATGATGGCCAGCCAGATGCCGGCGCCCAGCAGGGTGAAGGGGCCGTCGATGGCGGCGTCGTAGCCGCCGGCCAGGCCCAGGGTGATGACCTCGGCGAAGTAGCCGCGCATGAACATCAGCGTCAGGCCGGCCAGCACCGTCACCAGGGCGGCCCAGCGGAACCAGAACAGGGCCTCGGGGGCGATGTATTTGGAGATGGCGGGCTTCAGCTCGGCGGGGATGTCCGGCATCTTCCGGATCTGCACGAAGTTGAAATAGTAGAGCAGGCCGATCCACAGGATGCCGGCGACCACGTGCACCCAGCGCATCACGGCGATGCCGAAGGAATGGTCGAAGCCGCCCGGGCTGCGCATGCCGAAGGCGACGATGAACAGCATCGCCAGGATGAAACTGGCGATCACAGTGTTGCGGAAATTCAGCAGCAAGCCTGCCATACGCGCCCCCTTTGGGTGTCTGAGTCCTGAAAGCCCCAGCCCGGGGCATTGGGCGGAGGTTTAACCCGCGAATCCGGCGCGGCAAGCGCTAAACGGCGATAAGCGCCGCCGCCAGCCGTCGCCCCTGCGCCGCCAGCACATTGTAAACCCGCGCGGCGGTGGGGGTGTCCATCACCTCCAGGCCGATTCCCGCCGCCTGCAGCGACTCGCGCACGGCGCGCGGCGCGGGCGCGGCTGTGGGGCCCACGCCCAGCAGCACGAACTCCACCTCTCGGCCCAGGGCGATGGCGTCGGCCAGGTGCGCGGGCTGCAGGTCTTCCAGGCGCGCCACCGGCCAGTCGCGCGGCTCGTCCTGGACGATCAGCAGCGAGCCCTCCCGGCGGGTCCCGGAGACGCGGAAGCCGCCGCCGCCGAAGGCGTCGATGGACGGGGGATGGCGCAGGGCCACGGGGTGCCCCTAGGGCCGCTCGACCGCGGGCTTCAGCGGCTCGACCTCGAGGCCGCGCTCGTTCCCCTTGCGGCCCACCCACAGCAGGATCACCGGGGCGGCGACGTAGATCGACGAATAGGTGCCGATGATGATGCCGAACATCAGGATGATCGACAGGCCGCGCAGGGCCTCGCCGCCGAAGATGGCCAGGCCGGACAGGGCGAGAATGGCCGTGAAGCCGGTGATCACCGTGCGCGAGATGGTCTCGTTGATCGACAGGTCGATCAGCTCGCGCAGGGGCATGCGCTTGTATTTGCGCATGTTCTCGCGAATGCGGTCGAAGATGACGACGGTGTCGTTCATCGAATAGCCGATGATGGTCAAGAGGGCGGCGACGATGTTGAGGCTGAACTCGAAGCGGAACAGCACGATCAGGCCGAAGGTGAGGATGACGTCGTGGAACAGGGCCACCACGGCGCCGATGCCGAACTGCAGTTCGAACCGGAACCAGATGTAGAGCATCATCAGGCCGATGGCGATGAACAGGGCCGCCAGGCCCTTGCCGTAGAGCTCGCCGGACACCTTGGCCCCCACCACCTCGGTGCGCGGATATGTGACCTGGCCCAGGGCGCCGGTGAGGGCGTCCTTCACCCGGGTGACGGTGGCGGCCGCATTGGCGCCGTCCGGGGTCTGGAAGCGCACCATGGCGTGGTTGGGGGTGCCGAAGGTCTGCACCTGCACATCCCCCAGGTCGAGGTTGTTGAGGGTGCCGCGCACCAGGGCGAGGTCGGCGACGGGCGCGGCGGTGGTCAGCTCCAGGACGGTGCCGCCCTTGAAGTCGATGCCCTGCTTCAGGCCCGGGTAGAAGACCGAGATGACGGAGGCGATGACGGCGATCACCGAGAGGATGGCGGCCACGCGGGCGAAATCGACGAACCGCAGGTTCGTCTTCTCGGGCAGGAGCTTGATAAGGGGCCAGGTCATCGGGGCTACACGATCGGGAGGGTCTTGGGCCGCACGCTGCGGAACCAGAGGGCGATGAGGACCTGGGTGATCAGGATCGAGGTGAACATCGAGGTGAAGATGCCGATCGACAGCGTCCAGGCGAAGCCCTTCACCGGTCCGGCGCCGAGCACGAACATGATCGCCGCGGCCACCAGGGAGGTGACATTGGCGTCGATTATGGTCGACATCGCCTTGGAATAGCCGGCGTCGGCCGAGGCGATGGCCGAGCGCCCTGCCCGCGCCTCGTCGCGCATCCGCTCATAGATCAGCACATTGGCGTCCACGGCCACGGCCAGGGTCAGCACCAGGCCGGCGATGCCCGGCAGGGTCAGCGTCGCCTGGGTCACCGACATCAGGGCCACGATCAGCAGGCCGTTGACCACCAGGGCGACGGCCGCGAACCAGCCGAACAGGCCGTAGGCGAGGATGATGAACAGGAAGATGGCGATGGCGCCGATCAGGGTCGAGGTCTGGCCGGCCTTGATGGCGTCGGCGCCCAGCTCGGCCCCGACGGTTCGCTGCTCCTCGACATTGAGGGGCGCCGGCAGGGCGCCGGACTTCAGCACCAGGGCCAGCTCGTTGGCGCTCTCGACCGTGAAGCTGCCGCTGATCTCGCCCGAGCCGCCGGTGATCGGCTCGCGGATGTTGGGCGCCGAGATCACCTTGTTGTCGAGGACGATGGCGAAGCGGTGGCCGACGTTCTGGGTGGTGGCGCTGGCGAACCGGCGCGCCCCCTGGCTGTTGAAGCGGAAGGTGACGACGCTGTCGCCCGTCTGGCCGAAGGCGGCGTGGGCGTCCTGCAGCATCTCGCCGGTGACCAGGGCGCGGCGCTTGACCACCAGCTGGGTCTCGTAGCCGTCCTCGCTGGGCAACAGCATCGAGCCGGGCGGGATGCGGCCGGCGACGATCTCCTCGGGGGTGACCGTCTCGTCGACCATCTGGAAGGTCAGCTTGGCGGTCTGGCCGATGACCCGCTTCAGCCGCTCGGGGTCGCTCTCACCCGGGGCCTGCACGACGATGCGCGTGGCGCCCTGCTTGGTGATCGAGGGCTCGCGGGTGCCGAGGCTGTCGATGCGGCGGCGGATGATCTCGATGGATTGGTCGACGGCCTTGAGGGAGTCGCTCTCCATGGCCGACTTCGACAGGGTGAGGATCACCCGCTGGTCGTCGCCGCGGGCCACCGCCACGTCCTTGCCCGTGCCCGCCAGGGGCTGGGACAGCTTGGACAGGGCCGTGATCGCCTGGGGGACCATGGCCGGGTCGGTGATGCGGACGCTGACGGAGTCGCCGGTCTGCCCCAGGGCGGTGAACGGGATGCGCGCGTCACGCAGGCCGCCGCGCACGTCCTCGACGAGGTTGGTCAGCCGTTCCTTCTTGAGGGCGGCGACGTCCACCTCGAGCAGCAGGTAGGAGCCGCCCTGCAGGTCCAGGCCCAGGTTCAGCCGTTGCGACGGCATCCAGCCGGGCAGGCTGGCCATGGTGCGCGCCGGCAGGACGTTGGGCAGGGTGAAGATCACGCCGAACAGCACGGCGGCGATGCACAGGACGATCTTCCAGCGCGACAGGGTCAACATGAGCGGTTAGCGCGCCGCCGTCAGGACTTGGCGTCGTTGGCCGGGGCCGGCTCGCCGCGGGTGCGCACTTCGGAGATCATGGTCTTGATCACCTTGACGTTGACCGTGGGGGCGATCTCGACCGTGATCTCGGCGTCTTCCACCTTGGTCACCTTGCCGATGATGCCCGAGGACATCACCACCGTGTCGCCGCGCTTGACGGCGGCCAGCATGGCCTGGTGCTCCTTGGCCCGCTTCTGCTGCGGACGGATCATCATGAAATAGAACAGGGCGAAGATCAGGATCAGCGGGGCGAACTGCAGGACGGCGCCTTGCAGGCCTCCGGCGCCGCCGGCGCCCGAGGCAGCGGTCTGGGCCATGGCGGGGGTGGCGAACATGAGAGCTCCGGGGAAAAAGTTTGGCGCGGCCGGGGGCCGGAAGGGCGGTCGGAATTTCGGGCGGAAGCTAGGGCTTGCGCTTCACATTTGCAATGAGCGGTCGGCGGGCCTTTTGTGTGGCGCCGCACGGGGTTAGGAAGCTGGCGCCATGACCGCCTCCCCGAACGACACCGCCGCCCTGCTCGCCCGCATCGCCGACGCCCTGGAGCGCCTGGCGCCGCCCGCCCCCGCCGCGCCCGACTTCGCCGACGCGCGGTTGTACCGATACGACGCGCAGGCCGGCCGCTTCATCGGCGCGCCGGACTATGCCCTGGCCCTGGACCTGCTGGTGGGGGTGGAGCGGCAGAAGCAGCGCTTCACCCAGAACCTGGAGCGGTTCGCGGCCGGTCTGCCCTGTAACCACGCCCTGCTGTGGGGGGTGCGCGGCGCGGGCAAGAGCTCCCTGGCCAAGGCGGCCTTCATGGCCGTGGCCGGCGCCCACC
Organism: Caulobacteraceae bacterium; assembly: GCA_965279095.1. GTDB lineage: Bacteria > Pseudomonadota > Alphaproteobacteria > Caulobacterales > Caulobacteraceae > CBDIHH01. The sequence goes on along the minus strand of CBDIHH010000006.1, from coordinate 696,797 downwards.
CCGATCTGCGCATGATCGAGATCGACCGCGACGAAGCGGGCCACTTGCCGGCCATGTTCGAGCGCCTGCGCGCCCTGCCCTTCCGCTTCGTGGTGCTGTGCGACGACCTGTCCTTCGAGGAGGGCGCCGCGGCGGCCAAGTCGCTGAAGTCGGCCCTGGAGGGCGGCGTCGGCGGGCCCCCGGCCAATGTCCTGTTCGTGGCCACCTCCAATCGGCGCCACCTGATGCCGCGCGGCCATGACGAGGGCAAAGGCCTGATCTCGGTGGCCGAGGACGCCGAGGAGGAGATCTCGGTCTCCGACCGCTTCGGCCTGTGGGTAGGCTTCCCGCCCATGGACCAGGCGGCGTACCTCGAGGCGGTGTTCGCCTACGCCGAGCGCTTCGGCCTGTCGGTGGACGACCTGCAGACCCGCGCCCTGCAGTGGTCGCAACTGCGCGGCGCCCGCTCCGGCCGGGTGGCCTGGCAGTTCGTCCGCGACCTGGCCGGTGAACTGGGCCGTCCCCTGCCGCTGTAGGGGGGGGGTGCTTCCCTTCGCGCGTGAGCACGGTTCCGTCGCAAGCTTGACCGTCGTATGACTGTGGGCTGCGACCGCAGGATCCGCTCCGATGACCATCGAGCCCGCCACAGACGCGCCCGCCCCGCCGCCGCCCGGTCGTGCGAGGGGCCGCCGCGGTCGCCCCGACGCTACGGAGCTGCCCCCCATCCGCGAGGCCGACTACGTCAATCCCACCCCCGAGCAGGCCGCCCAGCTCAGCCGCGAGATCGACGACTACTTCAACACCCCCCTGCACATGTTCCCCTATGCGGAGAGCCGCCGCAAACCCCAGCGCTTCCACGTCTTCCTCGAGCAGTCCATCGCCGAGCGCTTTCCCCGCGACGAGGACATCCGCGGCGAGATCTCGCACTTCGGCCGCGCCTTCTTCCGCTCCCTGGTGGCCTATGTGCTGGGCAAGCGGCTGATGATGGTCATGGCCATGGGGGCGGTGGCGGCCCTGGCGGCGGAGGGCCCGGCCCTGTTCGCCGCCTTCGGCCTTACCGGCCTGGCCCCGGTGGCCGTCACCCTGCTGGCCATGGCGCTGGTGTGGCCGGTGTTCGCCGGGGTCAACGCCCTGGTGTTCATCCAGTACCGCATCAACCTGGAGAACCGCTGCTACGCCCTGTCGCGCCAGATCATCCAGCGCACCCGCGAGCTGCAGAACGTCTACGCCCGGCTGAAGGCCGAGCCGGACCAGGAGGAGACCCGCTTCCAGAACGACGGCAAGGGCTGGGGCGAGCGCTCCGCCTTCCTCATCCGCATGGTCATGTGGGTGGCCCAGCGGATGGATTTCCTCGAGCGGTTCGTCCAGGTCGAGATGTGGCGCCTGCGCCGCGAGCGCTACTGGATCAACTGGTTCGGCGGCCTGCTGGTGGCGGTGATCACCCTCGCCGACTTGGCCCTCCTGGCCCTGGAGCAGCCCCCCGCCGCCATGCCCGGGGGCGAGGCCATGTTCCGCATCCTCCAGGTCGCCGCCGCCCTCATCGGCCTGGCCCTGGCCTGGACCTCCTACCACTTCTGGAAGACCCCCCTGAACCTGGCCCAGGACAAGCTCGGCGCCGACGGCTGGGTCCGCTACGCCACCCTCGACCTCGACAACGCCATCGGCGACCAGATCAGCCGCGACAAGGGCCGGCTGGTGGAATACCGGACGCTGAACAAGGGGCGGTAGAGGGAGAGAAAACGCCCCCTCCCAATTGCCGTCATCCTGGAGAGCCGCCCCCGGGCTCGGCCAGAGGCCGACCCGAGGACAGGCTCCGCGGACTCATCCAGGACCCAGCAGCGAAGACCTCGACGCGCCGCACGGCAAGGTCCTCGCTGCTGGGTCCTGGGGTCTCGCAAGAGCGAGCCCCAGGATGACGACCTTTTTTCGCGCGGGTAATACTTAGACAGAGCCGCTCAACCCACCCCGATTTTCCAGGCGTAGGGGCTCTGAGCTACGCCCCCCCAATGGCCGTCATCCTGGAGAGCCGCGAAGCGGACTCATCCAGGACCCAGCAGCTCCACCCTCAACGCGCCGCACGGCAAGGTCTTCGCTGCTGGGTCCTGGGGTCTCGCACGAGCGAGCCCCAGGATGACGACCATATTTGGAGCAGGTGGTCTTTAGACAGAGTCGCCCCCCTCAGTGCACCTGCGGCTTGCCGATCTCCAGCTTGCCATCCCCGGCCGTGACGCTGATGACCTCGCCGTCCTTCAGCTCGCCGGACAGCAGCTTGCGGGCGATGGGGTCGACCAGGTCCTTCTGGATGACGCGCTTCAGGGGCCGGGCGCCGTAGACCGGGTCGTAGCCGCGCTCGCCGAGCCAGTGCAGGGCGCCCGGGTCGATGGACAGGGTCATGCGGCGGTCGGCCAGCAGCTTCTCGGTGCGGCCCAGTTGGATGCGGACGATGGAGTCCATCTGCTCGCGGCCCAGGCGCCGGAACAGGATGATCTCGTCGATGCGGTTGAGGAACTCGGGCCGGAAGTGCCTGCGCACGGACTCCATCACCATCGGCCGCACCGCCTCGACATCGTCGCCCTCGGCCTGGCCGGCCAGGAATTCCGAGCCGAGGTTGGAGGTCATGATGATCAGGGTGTTCTTGAAGTCCACGGTGCGGCCCTGGCCGTCGGTGAGGCGGCCGTCGTCGAGCACCTGCAAGAGGACGTTGAACACGTCCGGGTGGGCCTTCTCGACCTCGTCGAACAGCACCACCTGATAGGGCCGCCGCCGCACGCTCTCGGTCAGGGCGCCGCCCTCGTCATAGCCGACATAGCCGGGCGGGGCGCCGATCAGCCGGCTGACCGAATGCTTCTCCATGTATTCGGACATGTCCATGCGGGTGATGGCGGTCTCGTCGGCGAACAGGAACTCGGCCAGGGCCTTGGTCAGCTCGGTCTTGCCCACGCCCGTGGGGCCCAGGAACAGGAAGGAGCCGATGGGCCGGTTGGGGTCCTGCAGGCCGGCGCGGGCCCGGCGCACGGCGTCGGCCACAGCCTCTAGGGCCTCCTCCTGGCCCACCACCCGGGCGCGCAGGGAGTCCTCCATGCGCAGCAGCTTGTCGCGCTCGCCCTCGAGCATCTTCTCCACCGGCACGCCGGTCCAGCGGCTGACCACCTGGGCGATCTGCTCGGCGTCGACCACCTCGGTGGTCACGGGGTTCTGCTCGGCGGCGCCCTCGGCGGTCTGAAGCTGCTTCTCCAGGGCGGGGATCTGGCCGTACATGATCTCCGACGCCTTCATCAGGTCGCCGGCGCGCTGGGCCTGCACCAGTTCGGCGCGCAGGCGGTCCAGGGCCTCGCGGGCCTGGGCGGCCGAGCCGAGCTTATCCTTCTCCGCCCGCCAGCGGCCGGTCATCTCCTGCGACTGGCCCTCCAGCTCGTCGAGCTCCTCCTCCAGCGCCTCCAGCCGGTGCTTGGAGGCGGCGTCGGTCTCCTTCTTCAGGGCCTCCCGCTCGATCTTCAGCTGAACCAGCCGGCGGTCGATCTCGTCCAGCTCCTCGGGCTTGGAGTCCACGGCCATGCGCACCCGGCTGGCCGCCTCGTCCATCAGGTCGATGGCCTTGTCGGGCAGGAAGCGGTCGGCGATGTAGCGGTTGGACAGGGTGGCGGCGGCGACGATGGCGCTGTCGGCGATGCGCACCCCGTGGTGGACCTCGTACTTCTCCTTCAGGCCGCGCAGGATGGAGACGGTGTCCTCCACCGACGGCTCGCCGACGAACACGGGCTGGAAGCGCCGCGCCAGGGCGGCGTCCTTCTCCACATGCTTGCGGTATTCATCCAGGGTGGTGGCGCCCACGCAGTGCAGCTCGCCGCGCGCCAGGGCGGGCTTGAGCAGGTTGGAGGCGTCCATCGCCCCCTCCGACTTGCCGGCCCCCACCAGGGTGTGCATCTCGTCGATGAACAGGATGATCTGGCCCTCGGCGGCGGTGGTCTCGTTGAGCACGGCCTTCAGCCGCTCCTCGAACTCGCCGCGGTATTTGGCGCCGGCAATCAGCGAGCCCATGTCCAGGGCCAGCAGCTTCTTGTCCTTCAGCCCCTCGGGGACATCGCCGTTGACGATGCGCAGGGCCAGGCCCTCGACGATGGCGGTCTTGCCGACGCCGGGCTCGCCGATGAGGACGGGGTTGTTCTTGGTGCGGCGGCTCAGCACCTGGATGGTGCGGCGGATCTCCTCGTCGCGGCCGATCACCGGGTCGAGCTTGCCGTCCCGCGCCGCCTGGGTCAGGTCGCGAGCGTAGCGCTTGAGGGCGTCATAGCCCTCCTCGGCGTTGGCGCTGTCGGCGGTGCGGCCCTTGCGCAGGGCCTCGGCGGCGGCGTCGATGGACGCGGTGGTGACCCCGGCCTTGGCCAGGGCCTTGGCCGCGTCGCCGCCCTCCGCCGCCAGGGCGGCCAGCAGCCGCTCGGTGGTGACGAAGGCGTCGCCGGCCTTCTTGGCGGCCTCCTCGGCGGCCGAGAACACCCGCGAGGTCTCGGGCTTCATGTAGAGCTGGCCTGAGCCCCCCTCCACCTTGGGCATCTTGCCCAGCAGCGCCTCGGTCTCGGTGTCGGCCAGGGCGGCGTTGCCGCCGGCGGACTGGATCAGCTGGCGCGCCAGCCCGTCCTTCTCCTCGAGCAACACTTTCAGCAGGTGCTCGGGGGCGAGTTGCTGGTGGCGGCGGGCCAGGGCCAGGCTCTGGGCGGACTGGACAGCCTGTTTGGCGCGGTCGGAATAGAGGTCGATGTTCATGATGTCCCCAATCTAGGCGAACGCGGTCGAGGCCCGTTGAGGCGCCTCAAATCCAGACTGGGATGTAGGTGTGTCCTTTGGGCCACACAAGAGGGCGAGTCGCCTCTCCTGCGCGGTCGCTCAGGTTCGCGGATGGCGTAGACGGCTCAAGTCAACAGAACTGAATGTCGAACTGGACCTTGGTGAAGTCGCCGGCGCGGGCGTCCTCCTCCCGGATGAAATAGTAGATGCGGCCGGCGTCGTACCAGGTCATCCCGACCGACTCGTCGTTGTCGATCTGAAGCAACAGGCGCCAGTGTTGGATGGCTTCCGCGTTGAGGGCGTCACGCGCCACAGGATCCTTGAACAGCCCGTCGATGGCGTCCGCTTCGCCCCGCGCCCATAGCTCGCAATGGATGGGGAAGTATCCGCTCTGAACCTCCTGCGGGTATCCCCCGCACCGGTGGTCGGTCGCATCGCCTTCTGTGCCAGGCCACAAGCCGTCTAGAGCCGCATGGTCCTCATCATCGAACCCGTAACATCGCTCCGCCACATTGAGCCATTCGGTTGACGGGTACGACGGATGGACTTCCAGGCCGACAGGCCGCTCCCCGAAGGTCTGAGCCCCGGCGGGAGCCTTCGCCAGCACGCCGCCGCGCGGGCTGGAACCATGGATGACCCGACCTCCGGCGCCAGGGTTGATGGATGAGGTGTCGGTGAAAAAATAGAGCACCCCCTCGCCCGGCAACCAGTCAGGTCCTCCGGCCGCCCTGACGTCGGCGAGGTCGAGTTGCGCGACGAACGCCATGGGGACGCCGCCCCAACCCTTGGGCCAGTCGATGTCCCCATCGACATCCGGCGCGCCGCCGAGCTTGGAAAATCGGGGCTCCTCCGTCGGCGTCAGCCAGACGGATGGGCGCTCGTGGGCCAGCAGGAGCTGACGGAGCTCTTCGACAGACATCGGCGGCGGCCTGACTCGTCGCGGGGCGGAGCCGCCGCCGAACAGACGCTTGATCAACCCGAACATCAGACCCCCCGATCCCGTTCACCCTTTGTTTCACAAGGACGGGGAGTTGTAAAGTCGTCCGCCGCCCCAGGCTGAGGCCCGGGGCGGCGAAGCGATCAGGCGTCTTCGGTCTCGGCGGGGGGCGCCGCGCTCTCGTCGCCGCCTTCGAAGCCGCGGGGGGCGCGGCGGCGGCGGGGCCGGGCGGCGCGCTTGGGCTCGCCGTCGGCGTCGGCTTCCGGCCGCGATTCCGCGCGCGGCTGCAGGAAGGCGGGCGCGGGGCTCAGGCCCCCGTCCTGGGAGCGCAGCTGGAACTCGTCCTGGGCCGGCGCAGGGGCGGCGACGGGCGCCGCTTCGGCCTCGGCCGGAGCCTCGGCGCGCTCAGACCGGTCCCGATCGCGGTCGCGGTCGCGGTCACGATTGCGGGTCGGCCGGTCGTCGCGGCGAAACTCGCGGGGAGCCTCCTGGCGAGGCCCGTCCTGGCGGGCGGCCTCCTGCCGGGGACCGTCCTGTCTCGGGGCGTCCTGCCTCTGGCCGTCCTGGCGATTGGACTGGCCGTCCTGACGGGGCTCGCGGTCGCGGCGCCATTCGCCGCGCGGCTGGCCGTCCTGACGATCCTGCCGATCCTGCCGGTCTTGGCGATCCTGCCGGTCCTGGCGTTCCTGCCGGTTGTTGTTGTTGTCGCGGTATTCGGCGCGAAGGGGCTCGCCGCCGCCCTCGCCCTCGGCCTGGGCGCCGTCCTGCGGTTCGGAGGGCTCGGCGTCACGGCCGCTCTCGTCCTCGAAGTCGATGTCGTAGCCAGAGGCGAAGGTGTCGCGACCGATGATCTCGGAGGCCGGCTTGTTGGGCGACACCGCCCGGATCAGGCGGAAATAGTGCTCCGCGTGCTGCAGATAGTTCTCGCCCAGCACCCGGTCCCCCGCGGACGTCGCGTCCCGCGCCAGCTGCTGGTATTTCTCGAACACGTGCTGGGCCGCGCCGCGAACCTTGACCCCGTCGGGGCCGTTGGAGTCGAAGGCGCGGTTGACGTTGTGGGTGGGCTTTTGCCCGCCGCCAGTATTGCCGCCGCCTCGGTTGCGGCCGCGCTGGCGTTTCATACCCTTGAAATCTCGCATCGATAGATGACCTGTCGCCGCCGCTGCGGACCGTCCGTCAGCCTTGCGGTCGAAGTGTCTCCTGCGGGGCGCCGGGTCGCCGGCCGCACGCAGCGGTCTCGGTCCCTTCGCCCCCGCCTTCCCGTTTCATGCCCGATTGGCGCGAGAAGCGCCGGCCCGGGATTTGGCTGAGGCTCAAGCGCGTTCAATTGGGGAACGCGGCCGCAACGAAATGGGTGGAGACGTCCTGATGTAGCGAAGCGCCTAGGGTTTTCCAAGGGCTTTCTTTGCGCCGAGCACCACCCGGTGGCGGTCGGACAGGTCCTTCACCGTGCGCACCGCCTCGGCCCCCGCGGCCTGCATCAGCCGTTCCACCGCCAGGGACTGGTCCCAGCCAATCTCCAGGGCGAAGGGCGCGCCGGGCTTGAGCACCCGCAGCACCTGCGGGGCCAGGACGCGGTAGGCGTCCAGCCCGTCGGGGCCGCCGTCCAGGGCCAGGTGCGGCTCATGGTCACGCACCTCCGGATCGAGGCCGGCGATGACCTCGCGGGCGATGTAGGGCGGGTTGCAGACCACCAGGTCGAAGGCCGAGTCGGGCTGCCCCCGCGCCCAATCCGATTCGGCCAGCACCACCCGGTCCTGCACCTTCAGCACGGCGGCGTTCTCGCGGGCCACCTCGAGGGCGGCCACCGACAGGTCCAGCCCGACGCCGGTGGCCTTGGGGCGCTCGGCGAGGATGGCCAGCAGGATCGCCCCGGACCCGGTGCCGAGGTCGAGGATGTGGGGCGCGGCGTCCTCCCCGAAATGCTTCAGGGCGTAGTCGACGATGACCTCCGTCTCGGGCCTCGGCGTCAGCACGTCGGGGGTGACCTTCAGCTCCACCGTCCAGAAGCCCTTGCGGCCGAGGATGTGACTGACCGGCTCGCGCGCCTCGCGCCGCGAGACATAGGCGTCCCAGACGGCGGTCTGCTCGGCGGTGAGCGGACGGTGCGGATCCGCCACGATGTCGGTGCGAGTGGCCCCGGCGGCGCCCTCCAGCAACAGGCGGGCGTCGATGACAGGACTGTCGACCCCGGCGGCCTCCAGCCGGCGACGGGCCGCCGTCCAGGCCCGCACCAGGGTCATGGCGCCAGCGTCGTCTGTCATGTCGAGATCTCCACGGCGTCCCCCAGGCTGATGCGGCCGCCCTGCGCGACGGTGGCATACACCCCCATGATGGTGTGGCCGAAATGGTTGAACAGCTGCGACACCAGGTCGATGTCCTCGACCCCCCGGTGCGGATCCACATGGATGGCGCGGCAGCGGCCGGTGGGCTTGGTCACCGCCAGCCGCACATCCCCGACGCTGAGCGCCGCGCCGATCATCTCGTTCTCGGCCCAGGCCGGCCAGCCTTCCACGTGCAGATTGGCCCTGAAGCGCAGGGGATCGAGGGGGCGCTCGACCCGCGCCTCCAGCGCCCGGACGCTGGCCAGGTTGAGGATCGAGACAAAGCCGCTGCGGCTGTCCATGAAGCGGTGGCCGCCCGGCGCCTCCAGCACCTTCAGCGCGCCATTGGCCTGCTCGGCCAGGAAGCCCTGCAGCCAGTCGGCGAAGGCGGCGCGCCCGGTCTCGTTGGTCAGCACCGCACGGAACGGGGGCTCGCCCGGCGCCGCCACCGTCAGCTCGCCGCTGTCGTCGTCGTAGCGGGTGCGCGCCAGGGCCACCTCGGGAATCCGCGCCAGGACGGCGAACTTCATCTTCGACAGATGCCGGGGGGCGGCAGGGTCGAAGCCGCTGGGCCCGTCCTCCACGGCGTACAACCGATCCCCGGGGAAGCACTGGCCGACGTCCAGCCGCGCCGAGGCCAGGACCTCGGGGGTGAAACCCTTGACAGGATGGCGGTAGAGGGCGGCGAGGCGGCCGGCGGCGGAGAACATCGGCGCTCAGTGCCCCAGCCCGTCGCTGGGTTCAAGCGGAGCGGGGAACAAGCGGTGCAGTCGGGTATTCCAGTGTCGAGACCCAGTCAGTGAGCCGCCCCCGATGATCCATCCTTTCCGACGGCCCGCCCTGACCTGGCCCAGGGGCGTCCGCCCGGCCGACCAGCGCGGCCGCAAGGCCGGGGCGCGGGACCCGCAGCCGTCCGACCGCGGGGGCCCGCTGCGCATGGCGCCATGGCTGGCCCTCGGGGTGATGCTGGCCCTCTGGCCGCGCCCCGCCCACGGCGACAGCGCCACCGCGGCCGCGGCGCTGGAGCCCGGCCGCGGCCGCAAGGCGCGCGGACCCAATGAGATCCCCGCCCGCGGCTGGAAGGACGTGCTGTGGCGCACCTATCGCGAGTTCACCCAGGACCAGATCCAGATGGTGGCGGGCAGCGTCGCTTTCAGCGCCATCATGGCCCTGTTCCCGGCCATGGCCGCCTTCGTGTCGCTGTACGGCATGTTCGCCGATGTGGGCGCGGCGCGAGAACACCTCGCCATCCTGGCCGGCTTCATCCCCGCCGACGCCTTGACCTTCATCGGCGACCAGATGGTGCGCATCGCCGAGCAGAAGCAGGCCAGCCTGAGCCTGACCTTCGCCATCAGCCTGCTGCTGTCCATCTGGAGCGCCAACGCCGGGATGAAGGCGCTCTTCAACGGCCTGAACATCGCCTATGACGAGCAGGAGAAGCGCAACTTCCTGCAGCTGAACCTGATCACCCTGGTCTTCACCCTGGGCGCGGTGGCCTTCATGGCCCTGTCAGCGGGCTGCGTGATCGTGCTGCCCTTCGTCCTGCAGTTCTTCTGGCTCGACGCCCAGTCCACCATCCTGGCCCAGGCGCGCTGGCCGGTCATGGCCGTCGGGGCGATGGTCGCCCTGTCGATCGCCTATCGCTACGGGCCGAGCCGCGAGCGGGCCCGCTGGCGCTGGGTGACCTGGGGCGGGGCCTTCGCCGCCCTGCTGTGGCTGGGGGGCAGCCTGCTGTTCAGCTTCTACATCTCCCATTTCGCCAACTACAACGCCACCTACGGCTCCCTCGGGGCCATCTTCGGCCTGTTCACCTGGATCTGGCTGTCCTCGGTGATCGTGCTCCTGGGCGCGGAGCTGAACTCCGAGATCGAGCACCAGACCGCCATCGACACCACTACCGGCCCCGCCCTGCCGCTGGGCCTGCGGGGCGCGGCCATGGCGGACACCATCGGCCGGTCGAAGGACGGCGGGCCCCTGGCCTATCTGCCCCTGTTCGTGGGGCGGTGGCTGGGGCGGCCGCAGGCGGCGCCCCCGCCGCCCCATTCCCAATCGGATGTGCGCGAGAAACTTCGCCGTCCGATAACCAAGGGAGCGGGCGCGTGAGCGCCGCCCGGCGCCACCGGCCGCGGGACCACAGCGGGCCGCAGGATCGCGGCGAGCGGCTGCGGCAGACGCGCAACCTGAAGATGGCCCGCTCGGCGCACGCCTATGTGCGCGGCAGCACGGCGAAGTTCTACGAGTGGCTGGAGTCCGGGCCGAGCGCCATACCGGAGGGCCCCGCGGTTTGGATCTGCGGCGATTGCCACCTCGGCAACCTCGGCCCCCTGGCCGACGCCCAGGGCCATGTGGCGGTGCAGATCCGCGACCTGGACCAGACGGTCATCGGCAATCCGGCCCACGACCTGATCCGCCTGGGGCTGTCGCTGGCGTCGGCGGCGCGCGGCTCGGATCTGCCCGGCGTGACCACCGCGCGCATGATCGAGAACCTCATGCTGGGCTATGAGACCGCCCTGGCGGGCGCCTTCGACGGCGAGGGCGAGGCGGCCCTGCGCCCGGAGGCCATCCATGGCCTGCTGGACCGATCGGTCCGCCGCCGTTGGCGGCACCTGGCGGCGGAACGGCTCGAAACCGTCAAGCCCATGGTCCCCCTCGGCAAGAAGTTCTGGGCTCTGACCGACGAAGAGCGCGCCGCCCTAGCCGACGTCCTGGAGGACAAGGCGGTCCATGCCCTGCTCAGCAGCCTGCAGTCGCCCGACGACACTGCGCCGATCTCCCTGGTGGACGCCGCCTACTGGATGAAGGGCTGCAGCTCCCTGGGTCGCCTGCGGTTCGCGGCCATGATCCGCATAGGCAAGGGCAAGCATTCGACCCTCAGCCTCATCGACCTGAAGGAGGCGGCCCCTGCCGCCGCGCCCCGCGCCGCCTTGGCGGCCATGCCCAGGGACAACGCCCTGCGGGTCGTCGCCGGCGCCCGGGCCCTGTCCCCCAACCTCGGCGAGCGCATGATCGCCGCCCGGGTGCTCGGCAAGCCCATGGTGATCCGCGAACTGATGCCGCAGGACCTCAAGCTGGAGATCGAGCACCTGACCCACGACGGCGCCGTCGCCCTGGCCGCCTATCTCGCCGGCGTGGTCGGCAAGGCGCACGGCCGCCAGATGACCAAGGCGCAGCGGAGTGAATGGACCGCGGAGCTCTACAAGGCCCGCTCTTCTCAACTCGACGCCCCCACGTGGCTGTGGTCCAGCGTCGTCGACCTGCTGGGCATCCACGAGCGCGCCTATCTGGAGCACTGCCGCCGCTTCGCCCTGGCCCAGGCGGCATGATAGGCTGACGACGCGGTGTCGGCCGCGCCCTCCCCTGCCCGTCCTTGACGGATCAACGACCCCCGGAGACCGGCCTTGATCTACGCCATCCTCGCCTATCACGACGAAGCCGTGATCACCGGCTGGACCGCCGAGGAGGACGCCGCCCTCATGGAGGACCTGAACGGCGTGCACCGGCGCCTGACGGACCTCGGCCAGCTCGGCCCGGCGGCGCGGCTGGGGCCCACCGCCTCCGCCCGCACCGTGCGCATCGGCGCCAAGCCCCTCGTGCTCGACGGGCCCTTCGCCGAGACCAAGGAGCAGCTGCTCGGCTTCTACGTGGTCGACTGCGCCGACATGGACGAGGCGATCGCCGCCGCCGAGGCCCTGGGCAAGGTCAACACCTCCGCCGTCTACGAGGTCCGCCCGGTGATCCTCTACCTGCCGGGGGCGGACATGGCGGGTTAGCTCGGGTCCGGTCAGCGCCGCCCGCCGACGGAGGCCTGACGGCGCCAGGCGCTCCGCCCTGCCACGGGATTGACACGCGATTGCGCCATCATGATCGGAAGCGCCCGACCGCGCCGCGGGCGTCGGGAGAAACGCCATGCGCCTAGCCTCCTTCAACGTCGAGAACCTGTTCGAACGGGCCCGGGCCCTCAATCAGGACCAGTGGGCCGAGACGCCGGGCGCCGATCCATCGCGATGGGCGGCGGGGCGACCGATCCTCGACGCCTATAGCGAGCTCAACGCCCTCCTTCGGCGGACCTCCTACAGCGCGGCGGACAAGGCGCGGATCGTCGCCATCCTCAGCGACCTTGGCCTACAGCGCAGCGACGACAGCCCTTTCGTGCGCCTGCGTCAGAACCACGGGCGCCTGGTCCGGCGGCCCCGCGCCGGCGGCCTGGAGATCGTCGCCGATGGCCGGGACGACTGGATCGGCTGGCTCGAGCTGAGAACTGAGGCGGTCGACGAGGTGGCCACGCAGAACACCGCCCGGGTCCTGCGCGACGTCAATGCTGATATCGTCGCGGTGATCGAGGCTGACCACCGCATCTCCCTGTGCCGGTTCAACGAGCAGATCCTGCCGGGAGTGGGCGGCGAGCCCTACGCCCACGTCATGCTCATCGACGGCAATGACGAGCGCGGCATCGACGTCGGCCTGATGACCCGCGCCGGCTATCCCATCGGCCAGATGCGCAGCCACGTCGACGACCGGGGCCCGGGCGGCGCGATCTTCAGCCGCGACTGCCCCGAATACGCCATCGACCTGCCCTCGGGCGAGCGCCTGATGCTGCTCGTCAATCACCTCAAGAGCAAGGGCTATGGGACGGCGGCCGTCTCCAACGCCCGCCGCCTGGCCCAGGCGATGCGGGTGCGGGAGATCTACGACGGCCTTCGCGCCTCAGGCGAGACCCTCATCGCCGTCGCCGGCGACTTCAACGACACCCCAGAGTCGGCTCCTCTGGCGCCCCTGCTGGCCCAGGGGTCTGAGCTGCGGGATGTCAGCGCCCATCCCCGCTTCGACAGTGACGGCCGCCCCGGCACCTACGCCAACGGGACCAAGGGCAACAAGATCGACTACATCCTGCTGTCCCCTGCCCTGTTCGACCGGGTCGAGCACGCCGGCGTCTTTCGCAAGGGGGTGTGGGGCGGCAAGAACGGCGCCCTGTGGCCCGTCTTCCCCGAACTGACCAAGGCCGCCCAGGCGGCGTCCGACCACGCGGCGGTGCTTGTCGATATCGGCCTGTGACGCTGGGGACTTCCAGGGCCTGCGGGTCTAGCCCGCTTCCCAAGGGTTGATGACGGACACGCCTGTGTCGGCGAAATCCGCGATATTGCGTGTGACGACGGTCAAACGGTGGCTCAAGGCGGTGGCGGCAAGCAAGGCGTCCACGGCTGGCAGGGTTCGATCCGCGCGCGCCATGAGCCGACCCCACTCGTCGGCGACCGCCGCATCGATTGGCAGCACACGCTCGCCAAACCACCCTGGCAGGTCGAGTTCCAGCCAGACGCTCAGCCGTTCGCGGCGAAGGCCGGCCGGCATGCGCTCGACCCCCTTGCGGATTTCCCCAAGGGTCAGGGCGCTGATGTAGAGAACCTCGGAGTTGACGGCCATGAACCACGCCTGGACCCGAGGCGCGGGCGCCGGCTTGACCAGTTCAGACAGGGCGCAGGTATCGACCAGATAGCTCAAAGATCTATATCGCGGGACGAGGATCTGTCCCGTTCAAGGTCCAGTTCGACCCCGGCCCAGGGAGACCCGCCGAGGAAATCCACTAAGGAAGGCTTGCGGCCGGCCAATTTCTCATAGGCCTCGGTGGACAGCACCACCGCGGCCGGGCGACCGCGTACGGTGATCCGCTGAGGCCCAGAGCGGATGGCGTCGCGCAGTAGGTCGCTTAAACGGGCCTTGGCTTCCTGGACCTGCCAACTGCGCATAGCGGCCTCCTGACCATTCTGACCATCTCGAAATATGGCCGATGGATGAAGAACAGTCAAATTGGCTCTGCCCGAAGCTTCTTGTCGGTAGCCAGCCGCGGCGACCAAATGAGGACCAAGCCAGTTCGAATCATTATCTTAGGACGCCGTCCGTCGCAGGATTTTGAGGCGCCGATCGGATTGACCAGCTCTCGGCGTTCCGAAGCAATTCAAAGTGTCGGGAAGGCTTGCCATCCTCATACGTTTTGAGTGCGAACACGATCCTTTCGGGACGCTCCCACTGCTCAACAACCGCATTCATGGAATGCCAATAGGGCTTCAGAAAAGCGAAGGCAGGGGACTCGTAATCAGCATGCCATTCCATGGTCCAAACATGGCCGGAGCGATTCCAAATCTGGACTTGGGGACCCTCGCTGTATGCTTCCTGCTGGTCGAACACCAGAATTCTGTCCGGATCCGGGCCGAACAGAGGCTCGTCGGACAGTTCTAATGCCGAACCTGTTTGATCGTCGATGACTTGAAAGCCAGCGCCTTCATAGAACGTCTCTCCGACAATGAAGACACCGCGATCTGCTCTGTATTTCACCAGCGAAAATTTGACACACTTCTCAACAACGTCATGGTCGCAGGCCCACCGATCATCCACGAACACTTTTCTACGGCCGCCGGCGAGTTGGAGGACCAGCCGGGAGCCTTCACGCCGGGCTTTGCCGCCCGAAAGGGCTATGGCGCGGCGTTCTTCTTCACTCCAGACAGGCGCTGGTTCGGGAGCGGCGGCGCGCAAGGGGCGGCACCCCTCCGAGCTACAAATGGAAACCCTAGGCGCGCACGCAACCAAGCTGCAACCAGCTACCAATGCGGCAAGAACGCAGAGCAGATTAATGTTCACAGTATCGCCCCCGCCGACCCTCAATGAGCGCGCGCAGCAGGGTCAGCGTCAACCCTGGCTCTACCCGAAGCTGTCCTCCAGCGACGCCAGGCGCGCCGCCTGGTCTTCGCCGATCAGGGCCTCGAGCAGCTCGTCCAGGTCGCCTTCCATCACCCGCGGCAGGGTGTAGAGGGTCAGGTTGATGCGGTGGTCGGTGACCCGGCCCTGCGGGAAGTTGTAGGTGCGGATGCGCTCGGAGCGGTCGCCGGAGCCCACCTGGCTCTTGCGGTTCTCCGATCGCTCAGTGTCGAGGGCCTGGCGCTGCATGTCGTAGAGGCGGGCCTTCAGCACCTTCATCGCCTTGGCGCGGTTCTGGTGCTGCGACTTTTCCGACGAGGTCACCACCACGCCGGTGGGCAGGTGGGTGATGCGCACGGCGGAATCGGTCTTGTTGACGTGCTGGCCGCCCGAGCCCGAGGCCCGGTAGGTATCGATGCGCAGGTCGCCGTCGTTGATCTCGATCTCGACATCCTCGACCTCGGGCAGCACCGCCACGGTGGCGGCGGAGGTGTGAATCCGCCCGCCGGCCTCGGTGGTGGGCACCCGCTGCACCCGGTGCACGCCGCTCTCGAACTTCAGCCGCCCGAACACCCCGTCGCCGTTGATCGAGGCGATGATCTCCTTGTAGCCGCCGGCGTCGCCCTCCGACACGCTCTCGACCTCGACCTTCCAGCCGCGCGTGGCCGCATAGCGCTCGTACATGCGGAACAGGTCGCCGGCGAACAGGGCCGCCTCGTCGCCCCCGGTGCCGGCGCGCACTTCGAGGATGGCGGAGGCGTTCTCGTCCTTGTCCTTGGGGGCCAGCAGAAGGGCCACGGCGCGCTCCAGCTCGGGCAGGCGATCCCTCACCGCGTCAAGTTCGTCGCGGGCCATGGCGGCCATCTCGGCGTCGTCGGCCCGCGCCATCTCGTCCAGTTCGGCCTGCTCCCCGCGCAGCCGGGCCAGGGCCTGGATCGCCTCGGCGATCGGCCGCATCTCGGCGTGCTCCTTGCCGAGCCGCACGATCTCGGGCCCGTCGGCGGCCGCGCCCATGCGCGCCTCCACCTCGTGGAAACGATCAAGGACGGAATCGAGCTTGGCTTGGGGGAGGTGCACGGCAGTCCGGGGCAAGAAGGGCAGCGCCGCACTTAGCGCCAAGACCGGGTCCTGTCACCTGATCGTCGCGACCTCGCCGGTCGGCTAGGGCGCCTGGACGATCTCCGCCCACGGTCCCTGCGGCTCCCAGATGGCGTCGAGGTCGGCGCGGGCGTCTGCCGGAGTCCAGCCCAACCGGTCCACGCGATACCGGTAGAGGAAGGCCGAGACCCGGAAGTTGGCGATGCAATGGACATGCAGCACCTCATGCCTGCGCTCATCCATCAGGTCGCAGAAGCGGGCGAGGTCGGCGGCGGTGGGGCGGCTGAAGTCCACGGGCTGGTGAACATAGGCCATGCCGAGGCCAGCCACGGTCGCCGCCTCGTCGGCAAGCGCCTTCTCGTGGCTGTGCAATCCCAGATTGACGACACAGGTGACGCCCAATGCCCTGATCTGCGCCAGTTGCGCCTCGGTCGGCTGGCCCGAGGTGGTCAGCCTCGTATCCAGGCGGCGCCAGTTGTAGACTTCGACGGGATCGGCCATGGCCCAGGCTGCTGATTTCGGGTGAAACTCAGGCCAGTTAGTCGCTTTGGGGCTTTTTCGACAAGACCGCCACGCCATCGCCGCAACCGCCCGCCAGGATGCGCCCATGACCGCCGCCGCCCTCCCCCTCCCGCTGGTTCCGCCCGCGCCCCGGCCGCCCCTGCGGCCCCTGGGAACCTGGACGGTGATGCGCACCCTGAGGCGCAACATCCTGGAGGTGTGGCCTGAGCGGGCCTATGAGGAGCCGATCACCGGCCGCCGCACCTTCGGGGTGATGACCTACCTGGTCAACGACCCCGCCTCGGTGCGCCAGGTGCTCCAGGTCAACGCCCTCAACTACGCCAAGACGGTCATCTCCCAGCGGCTGCTGCGGCCGGTGGCCGGCGACGGGGTCTTGCTCTCGGAGGGCGAGGCCTGGCGGCGCCAGCGGCGCATGTTGGCGCCGGCCTTCACCCCGGCCCATGTGGCCGCCCTCCTGCCCCACTTCACCGCCGCCGCGCAGGGCCTGGAGACGGGCATCGGCGATGGCCGGCGGGTCAACCTGGCCCAGGGGATGCAGGAGACGGCCCTGGACGCCGCCTGCCGCTCGCTGTTCTCCATGCCTATCGGCGGTCACGGCGCGCGGCTCGCGGCCCTGGCCCGCGAGTTCGGCGACGGCCCCGGCCGCCCCGGGCTGCTGGACTCCCTGGCCCGCGACGAGCACGCCTTCCCCCTGTTCGCCGGCCCGCGCGCCCGCTTCAAGCGCCGCTGGATGCGGGAGGTCGACGCCATCGTCGCCGAGCGGCGGCAGGCTGGCGCGCCGCCGGGCGGCGCCCGCGACCTGCTCGACCTGCTGCTGGCGGCCCGCGATCCGGACACCGGCGCCGGCCTCGGCGACGCCGAGGTCCGCGACCAGTCCTCGACCCTTCTGGCGGCGGGCTTCGAGACCACCTCGCGCGGTCTGTTCTGGACCGCCTATCTGCTGGCGCGCGATCCCGAGGAGCAGGCCCGCATCCGCGCTGAGGTCGACGCCGCCCCGCCCCATGACGCCATGGACCTGGCCTGGCTGCAGCGCTGGCCGCGCCTGCGCCAGGCGATCTACGAGGCCATGCGCCTCTACCCCCCGGTCCCCGCCATCCCGCGCGTGGCCGTCGGTCCCGACCGCATCCTCGGCCACCCGGTGGCGGCCGGGGACGTGATCATCATCAGTCCCTGGGTCCTGCACCGCCACAAGCGCCTGTGGGACCGGCCGGAGGCCTTCGTTCCGGACCGCTTCGCCGGCAAGGCCCAGGCCTACCTCACCCAGGGCGCCTATCTGCCCTTCGGCGCCGGCCCCCGCATCTGCATCGGGGCCATCTTCGCCATGACCGAGATGAGCCTGGTCCTGGCCCGCCTGATCCGAGGCTATGAGATCGCCCTGGACGACGATCGCCCCCTGCTGCCGCGGGGCGCCGTGTCCACCACCCCGACCATCGAGCCCTGGTTCCGCCTGACCCCGCGGTGACCCCGGCGGCGGCCGCCCCTCTACGGCCAAGCTTTTTGCTGCGTCGCGGCGCGGCCTTTACATTGGATTCAGCGTGCCCGGCTATCGTCGGCGTGGGGAGGCAAGATGCATCTATCCAACATCGTCGCCCAGTCGGCAGGGGCCGGCTCCGTCTATGGCAAGTCGCCCGACCTGGCGGCCGAGGCGGCGACCCTGTACGACCCCGCGGCGGATCCCGCCCGCCAGCTGGACGCCTACCAGGCGGTGGCGAGCCGCTGGCGTGTCGCGCCCCATGCCGAGCGGGTCGCCCTGGCTGGTGTGCTGACCGACTCCCCGTTCGGCCAGAAGGTCCATGCGGTGCTGAACGCCTACACCCGCGCCGCCTGGCCGGGCGGCGATCCGGCGCCCGACGCCGCCCAGGACCGAACGCTGAAGGCCTTCGAGGCCTTGTCGGATACCGATCAGGCGATCATCGCCGGCCTCCACACCGACGCCTCGACCGGGACCCCCTACGCCTCGCCCCAGGACTACCGCGCCCGACTGAAGCAGGACCTCGATGCGGCGCGGACTCCCGCGCTGGGCGCCCGGCCCGACACCGTCACCCTGTCGCCGGAGGCCCAGTCCCGGCTCGCCGGCGCCGCTGAGCCCTCCGCCGAAGCGGGCGCCAGACCCCCGCCGCCGCCCCCGGCCCAGCCGCCCCGTCCGGAGGTGGCCGCCGCCATCGCCGCCTACGCCCGGCTGGCCTAGAGCAGGCTGCCTTGAGTCGGAACCAAACCGATTCAATTCCCGATCACCCCGGCGCCCTTCGACGCCGCCTGCGGCGTCGCTCAGGCCAGGCCGCCGGGGCCCAGATCATATGGCTCGACGTCCGCACTTTAGAATCTGGATCCCGGCATTCGCCGGGAAGATCGGGGTGGGGTTGAGCGATTCTGTCTGAAGCAGACTGGGCTAGCGGGGCTGCCTCAGGCCTCCGCGGCGATCCTGCGCAGGGCGTCCTCGAACACCGCCGCCGGCTGCCCGCCCGAGATCAGGTATTTCTCGTTGATGATGATCGAGGGCACCGACGAGATGCCCCGCGACCGCCACAACTCCTCGGCCTCGCGCACCTCCGCGGCGAAACGGCCCGAGGCCAGCACCTCGCGCGCCGCCGCCCCGTCCAGCCCCGCCGCCTCGGCGGCGCCCGCCAGCACCTCGGGGTCGCTGGGATTGAGCCGGCGGGTGAAATAGGCCTCCAGCAGGGCCCGCTTCAGTTCGGCCTGGCGCCCCTCAAGCCCTGCCCAATGCAACAGGCGGTGGGCGTCGAAGGTGTTGTAGATGCGGTGGGTCTCGTCGGTGTTCATCTCAAACCCGACCTCGGCGGCGCGGGCGCGGATGGCGGCGCGGTTGGCGGTCGCCTGCTCCGGCGTCGTGCCCCGCCGCTGCGCCATCAGCTCGGCCAGGTTCTCGCCCTCCGGCCTCATGTCGGGATTCAGCTCGAACGGCTGGAAGCGCAGGTCGGCCTCGACCTCGCCGGCGGTGCGCTTCAAGGCCTCCTGCAGCGAGGCCAGCCCCACGGCGCACCAGGGGCAGGCGACGTCCGAGACGAAGTCGATCTGCAGGGTCTTGGTCATCGGGCCTCTCCGGTTGAAGGCTGGGATATAGGGGGCGCGGCGGACCGGTCAAACGCCGGCCCTCGCGGTCCTAGCGCTCGGCCGGGGCGACGGCCTTGGGGCGGAACGGGGAGACCGCCTCGATATAGGCGGCCGTGAGCTGGGCGAAGCGCTCCGGCGCCTCCAGCGGCGGATAGTGGCCCACGTCCGGCATGATCACCTTGGAGACCTCGGCGTTCTTCAGGTAGCGGGCCAGGACGTCGGCGGTGGCGGGGGTCAGGAAGGCGTCGCGGCCGCCCCATAGCAGCAGGGCCGGGCAGGTCACCTTGGCGGCGGCCGCCAGGATCATCGGCGTGTTGGTGGTGCGCACCCACATCTCGTTGCGGTTGTCGTGGGCGCGCCGGTTCATGTCGAAATATTCGTCGCGCAGGGCCCGCGTGGCCCGCTCGGGCTCGCCCGAATAGAAGTCGAAGAAGGCGTCCCAGTAGGCGCGCGACTTGAACGGCCCCTTGTCGGCGGCCACCTGGGCGCCCAGCGCCTGGCTGGTCTTGGCCCGGGAGTTGATCGGCGGGTCGGCCGGGGTGTTGGCCAGGATCAGCCGCTCGACCATGTCGGGCCGTCGCGACGCGAACACGAAGGCGGTGGCGCCGCCGCTGGACACGCCGGCCACGGTGGCCGTCTTCACCCCCAGCCGGTCCAGCACGATCTCCGGCAGGGCCTCGGGGGCCAGGGTGGCGAGGGCGGAATCGGGCACCGATCCCGACAGGCCGGACGGCGGCATGTCGTAGCGGATCACCCGGTAGCGGTCCTTCAGGGCGGCGGCGACCCGATCATAGGTCCGCAGGCTGGAGAAGGAGCCGTGCAGCATCAGGATCGCCGGCCCTGACCCTTCGTCCATGTAGTGGACCTCGATGCCCTCGACGGACATGTATTTCGACCCCGGCTGGGCGTATTTCGCCCGCAGCTGGGCCAGGGTTAGCTGTCCGGGCGCCGGCGGGGGCGCGGCCCGGGCGGCGGAGCCAAGGCCGGCGGCGGCAAGGCCCAAGAGGGCGGTTCGTCTGATCATCCATGGTCTCCGGCGCGCCGCCACCCTAGGCCGACGGTCCGGCGCCCGCCAAGTCATTGCCTGGGCCGCCGAGCTTCGCCATAGCTGAAGGACCGCCAGACGGAGACCTGCGCCATGACCTTCACCCTCTATCAGACGTCCGTTCCCGTGTTCGCCCGGGCGATGACCAACGCCTCGACCTGGCTCGACAAGGCCCTGGCCGAGGGCAAGGACGAGGCGACGCTGATGGAGGCGCGGCTGGCGCCGGACATGCGCCCCCTCCCCGCCCAGTTCCAGATGGCGTCGGACAGCGCCAAGAACGCCATCGGCCGCCTGGCGGGGATCGAAGCGCCCGCCATGCCGGACACCGAGGCCAGCTTCGCCGACCTGCAGGACCGCTGCCGCCGCACCGTCGCCTTCATCGAGGGCGTGCCGCCCTCGGCCCTGGACGGGGCGGCCGAGCGCGAGGTGGTGCTCAAGTTCGGCAACGGATCCGGCTACCGCTTCACCGGCGGCGACTACCTGACCAAGTTCGCCCTGCCCAACTTCTTCTTCCACATCACCACCGCCTACGCGATCCTGCGCGCCCAGGGCGTGGCGGTGGGCAAGCCGGACTTCCTCATGCACCTGGGCCACCCCACCGCCGTCGACTGACGGGGACCGTCCGCCCCTTTCCCTGGACCGGATGGACCGGCGGGAGGATAGTCCCCGTCGGGGACCGATCGGGGGGAGATCGCGGACATGGCGTGGCTGTTGGCGGGACTGGCCCTGTTCCTGGGCGCCCACGCGACCCGGATCGTCGCGCCGGGCTGGCGCGAGGGCGTGATCCGGCGCCGGGGCGCCGGAGCGTGGAAGGGCCTCTACAGCCTGGCGTCGCTGGCAGGCTTCGCCCTGATCATCTACGGCTACGGCCGGGCCCGGGGCGGCGCCCCGGTCTACGACCTGCCGCCGGCGCTCAGGCAGCTGACCCTCGGCCTGACCTGGCTGGGGTTCATCGGCCTGGTCGCCGCCTACTGGCCACGCAATCACATCAAGCGCTGGCTGGGCGACCCCATGGTGTTCGGCGTCGGCCTCTGGGCCCTCGGCCATCTGCTGGCGAAGGCCACGCCCGCCGCCCTGGCCCTGTTCGGCGCCTTCCTGGTCTGGGCGATCCTGGATTATCTGTCCCTGCGCGGGCGGGCGGCGGGCCAGCCCCGCCCCGAGGCCACGGCCGTGAACACCGCCCTGGTCTTCATCGTCGGCTCGGTCCTGGCGGTCGCCTTCGTCCTGTGGCTCCATCGCCCCCTCATCGGGGTCTCGCCCCTGGGATGAGCCCCCTGAGCAGTCCCGTGGCGGCCGCATGAGCGATGACCCCTTCGACCTGGAGCGCTTCGTCACGGCCCAGGAAGGAACCTGGCCGACACCGCTGGAGGAACTGCGCGCGGGCCGCAAGCGCAGCCACTGGATGTGGTTCGTCTTCCCGCAGCTGATCGGGCTGGGATCCTCGCCCACCGCCCGCCACTTCGCCCTCCGCTCTCTGGAGGAGGCGCGGGCCTACCTCGCCCATCCGGTGCTCGGCCCCCGGCTGCTGGCCGCCGTCGAGGCCGTGATGGCCGGCCCGGCGCCGTCCCTCGCCGTCCTCTTCGGCGCGCCGGACGACCTAAAGTTCTCCTCGTCCATGACCCTGTTCGCCTTAGCGGCGGCCCCGGGCAACGCCTTTGCCGACGCCCTGACGCGCTGGAGCGCCGGACGGCCTGACGCGCGCACCCTGTCCCTGTTGGGCCGCGACGCGGGGTCCGGCCCCGGCGTCCCTTCCGCCTAGCTGCGGATGCTGGTCCTGAAACTGTCCCGGACGAACTGCGCGCCCTGAAGATCGAGCGCGCGAGTGGAGCCCCCCGCCAGGGCCAGCGGGCGGACATCCGCGCCGTCGAAGTTGGCATGCCACAGGACGGCGCCGCGAAAGGACGCGCCGCGCAGGTCGGCCCCGGCGAAGGTGGCGTCGCGCAGGTCGGCGTCATCGAAATGCGCGCCCTGTAGTTGAGCGCCGCTGAAATCCACGCTGATGGCGCAGGCCGATCTGGCGGACAGGGCGGTGAGCGGCAGTCCCGCGAACAGGCGCTTCAGCGGGCGAAGATCCTCGCCGTCGAGCATGGCGGCCCGCCCCTGCGCCCCGCTGGTCGTCACCCACAGGCAGCCGTCCTTGACCCGCGCCTCCAGGAGGGCCGCCCGGTCCAGGGCCTCCGGACTGGGATCCTGAACGGCATGGACGAAGGCCTCCGCATCGACCTTGGCGCCGACGAGGTTCGTGTCGGCCATGATCGCCCCGGAAAAATTCGCCCCGGTCAGGTCGGCGCCTTGCAGGTCCGCCCCCTGGAGCAGAACACCGCTGAAGTTGGCCCCCTTCAGCCGGGCGTTGTTGAGCTTGGCGCCCTTCATGGAGCAGTTGGTCAGGTCGACGGAAAAGGCGCCGTCCCCGTCCGCCAGGCCCTGGCGGGACGCCGACGCCAGCGCGAACTCCCCGTCCAGATCGACGCGCACCAGCGTCGCCCGGCGCATGTCGGCCTCGTCGAGGTTGGCGCCCGTCAGGTTGGCGTCCCGCAGGGTCGCGCCCCGGATGTCGGCCCGCCGGAAATTGGCGCCGCGAGCGTCGGCCCCGCGCAGGTCGGCGCAATAAAGCGATGCGCGCTCGAAGTTTGCCCGCGCCAGCCGGGCGCCCTCGAAATTGGCGCCGGTGAAGTCCGCGTCGACCAGACAACGGCCGCCGAGATCCAGTCGCGGCGCCTGGAGATACTTGATCATCGCCCGTCGACCCCCGGGCTGTGATTTGGCGAAGCGCTCGTGCACATCCAGCAGGCGGTTCAGGATCGGCTGGGTGAATGGTGGCTGATCGCCCTTGGCGGCCAGCGCCGATACAATCGTCGAGGACATGCCGCGGCCCGTCATCCTTCACGGCGGCGAACATGACTTCGGGCGCTGAATTTCAGGTAAATTTGCTAGATAAGAGCAGCCAGGATATTACATGGCCTGACTACGATAATAGGTATTTACACGTAATTCGTCCGCGCGATTGTTGAGCGCTAAGCATACCGTCGCTCGAATGCTGGACGCCGGCCCTGCCCGGAGCCCTATTCCGCCGCGGCCAGGCCCACCGCCCGCTCGGATTCCAGCTGGGCCGCCTTGGCCTCGACCAGGTCGACGATGTGATCAACCATGCCGTCGTTGCCCAGCTTATGGTGCGCCTTGCCGGCCATGTAGACCATGCCCGCGCCCTTGCCGCCGCCGGTGAAGCCGATGTCGGTATAGAGGGCCTCGCCCGGGCCGTTCACCACGCAGCCGATGATCGACAGGCTCATGGAGGTGGAGATGTGCGCCAGGCGCTCTTCCAGGGCCTCCACCGTCTTGATCACGTTGAACCCCTGCCGGGCGCAGGACGGGCAGGCGATGATCTGCACGCCGCGGTGGCGCAGGCCCAGGGACTTGAGGATGTCGAATCCCGCCTTGATCTCCTCAACCGGGTCGGCGGCCAGGGACACGCGGATGGTGTCGCCGATGCCGGCCCACAGCAGGTTGCCCATGCCGATGGCCGACTTGATGCCCCCTACCCGCAGGCTGCCCGCCTCCGTCACGCCCAGGTGCAGCGGGCAGTCGATGGCCTCGGACAGCAGCTGGTAGGCGGCCACGGTGAGGAAGACGTCCGAAGCCTTCACGCTGATCTTGAACGCGTGGAAGTCGTGGTCCTGCAGGATGCGGGCGTGGTTCAGGGCGCTCTCGACCATCGCCTCGGGGCAGGGCTCGCCGTATTTCTCCAGTAGCTCCCGCTCCAGCGAGCCGGCGTTGACCCCGATGCGCATGGAACAGCCGTGGTCCCGCGCCGCCTGGACCACGTCGCGCACCCGCGCCGCCGAGCCGATGTTGCCGGGATTGATGCGCAGGCAGGCCGCGCCCGCCTGCGCCGCCTCGATGCCGCGTTTGTAGTGGAAGTGGATGTCCGCCACGAGCGGGACCTTGGCCGCCTTGGCGATGGTGCGAAACGCGCGGGTGGAATCCTCGTCGGGGCACGACACCCGCACGATGTCGGCCCCGGCGTCCTCCAGCTGGCGGATCTGGTCGATGGTGGCCCCGGCGTCCGAGGTCAGGGTGTTGGTCATCGACTGGACGGTGATCGGCGCATCGCCGCCGACCTCGACATTGCCGACGCGGATCTTGCGCGACGGACGGCGCTGGATGGCGCGCCAGGGGCGGACGTGCTGGTGATCTTGAGGCGCGGTCATGGGCAAGCCGGAGTTGGTCTGGCGCTCAATATAGGGGCTGGCGGCGGCTTTGTCGTGCCTGTGGGTTGAGGCGGCGGCGCGGGGGGTCG
The DNA here is from genome assembly GCA_965279095.1 of Caulobacteraceae bacterium. Taxonomy (GTDB): domain Bacteria; phylum Pseudomonadota; class Alphaproteobacteria; order Caulobacterales; family Caulobacteraceae; genus CBDIHH01. The sequence continues at coordinate 672,054 of CBDIHH010000006.1, read as the reverse complement.
GACGCGGCCGTGCGCGCCGGCCGGGCGGACCGCCACGACCGCATTCGACCCTACGCAGTCCTCACGCCTCCAAACACACCCCACCGAAAACCTCTTGCCGGCGAGTTTGCGCTCGGTCCGGAGCGGGTCAAGGTCGCGGCTGCGCCGCGCCGCGCAGCGGTGGCCCTGCGGGCCAACCTTGACGCGCTCCGGACCGAGCGCTCCCATCTCGCCCTGAGGTTTGCGGGGCAGCAGCATCACAAGCGATGCTGAGGCCGAAGGTGCGAACTCGTCCCCCGCCCTGCGGTCAGGGGCGGAGCGGCGCTCTCTCCTTCCCCGCGCGAAGCGCGGGGAAGGGGGACCGCCCGCGTAGCGGGGGGTGGAAGGGGCAGAGCTGCGGGTAGCTGGGACAGGGCGGCGCCGCCCCCTCCACCACCGGCCGATGGCCGGCGGTCCCCCTCCCCCGCCCTGCGGTCGGGGGCGGAGAGCCCCTACCCCGTCAGCTTGCCGACCTGGGTCTGGTTGGCCAGCAGGGGGCCGCGCAGTTCGCCGTTGGCGTAGACGTCGAAGGCCTGGGGGTCGGAGACGTCGATGGTCAGGCCCTTGAGCAGGGGCATGCGGTAGGATTCGCCGGCGGCCAGCTGGCGGGCGAAGTAGACGGCGCCGTCGCCGCCGCGGACGATCAGGGAGGCGGTCTTGCGCGCCTGCAGGGTCACCACCGACTGGCCGGGCGCCGCGCCGTAGATCGCGCCCCTGGGGTTGAAGGCGGCGCGGACGGGGGCGATGGCAGCCGCGGCGGGATCCGTGGAGACCGACGTGGCGGCGTCATCGACGGGGGCCAGACCGGGAGTCACATAGGGGGCCGGCAGGGTGGATTCCTGCGGCGCCGGCTGGGCGGCGCTGAGCACCACCGGCGCCTGGGCCCCGGCGCGGGCGGGCGCGGCGGGCGCCGACGGCCCGTCGTTGGCGACCGGGGCTGGGCGACCGTCCTCCGCCACCGCGTGCTGGGCCAGGTTCCACACCAGCACGGCGGACAGGACCACGGCGACGGCGCCGGCGACGAGGGACAGGCGCGGGTCGCGCTCGCGGCTGACGCCCACGGGGGCGCGCAGGGGCTGGGCGATCTCAGGGGCCTCGACCTTGAAGCGGGCGACGGCGGCGTCGCCGTCCATGTTCATCGCCTGGGCGTAGGCCCGGACATAGCCGATGGTGAAGGGGCGCGAGGGCAGCTGGTCGAGCTTCAGGTCCTCGAGGGCGGCGAGGTAGCTGCGGCGGATCCGGGTGGCGTCGGCCAGGTCCTGCAGGCTGAGGCCGCGGTACTCCCGGGCGGCGCGAAGGTCAGCGCCAATATTCGATACCGGCGCGGAGGGCGCGCGCGCGCCATCGGACGATCCAGAGGCGCCCGCCCCTGCAACCTCCGGTGAAGGTTTCGTAACCGCGCCAAAATCCAAGGGCATGGCTACCGCCGTCCTCATTTGTTTAGTTCCCGCCGCCCCGCGCGACGCATGCGATCACCACCAGGGTGGTATAGAGTTGAACCAGCTTTGTGGATATCAGGCTATATCCTGGAATTCAATAGGCTAAACAGCCACATATAGTTTGCGCGCCAAGGTTTCGATCTCGTTCCGCAAGGACCCGGAAGCGCCCTTCAAGAGTCCAGCCACGCCGCGGCGGGCGGCTTCCCTATCGCAGGATAGAACCATGCGCTTGACCGGGCCGACGCCGGCGGGCGGCATCGACAGGCGATCATAGCCCAGGGCCACCAGGGCGAAAGCCTCAAGCGGCCGACCGGCCATTTCGCCGCAGACCGAGACCGGCGTGCCCGTGGCCACGCAGGCGTCCTGGATCTGGGCCAGGGCGCGCAGGGCGGGGGGCGACAGGAAGTCGTAGCGCTCGGACACCCGCGGATTGCCGCGGTCGGCGGCGAACATATACTGCATCAGGTCGTTGGTGCCGACCGAGACGAAGTCCGTCATCGGCAGCAGGGCGTCCAGGTGCCACAGCAGCGAGGGCGCCTCGATCATGGCCCCGACCCGCAGGGAGGCGGGGGCCTGGCGGCCGCGCTTCTCGGCCCAGGCGACCTCGGTGTCGACCAGGGCGCGGGCGGCGCGGAATTCCTCCACCGAGGCCACCAGGGGGAACATCACCCGCAGCTCCCGTCCCCCGGCGGCCGAGATCAGGGCCCGCAGCTGCAGCCGCAACAGGGCCGGCCGGTCCAGGCCCATGCGCACCGCCCGCCAGCCCAGGGCGGGGTTGTCCTCGCGCTCGGCTTCCAGATAGGGCAGCACCTTGTCGCCCCCCAGGTCCAGGGTGCGGAAGGTCACCGGCAGGTCGCCCGCCCCGTCGAGGATGCGGCGGTAGAGCAGGGTCTGGGCGTCCAGCCGGGGCAGCTCCTCGGCGACCATGAACTGGAACTCGGTGCGGAACAGGCCGATGCCCTCGGCGCCGGTCTCGTGCAGGATGTCGAGGTCGATCTCCAGACCGGCGTTCATCAGCAGGGTGACCTTGGCCCCGTCGCGGGTGAAGGCCGGGGTGTCGCGCAGGCGGGCGAACTCGGCGCGCCGCTGGGCCCGCACCTCCATCCGCGCCTGGAAGGCCTGCAGCACGTCCGCCCGCGGACGCAGGAAGGCCTCGCCGTTCTCGGCGTCGACGATCACCGGGTCGCCCTCCGACACCCGGTCGCGCAGGCCGTCGAGACGGCCGACACAGGGGATGTCCAGGGCCCGCGCCACAATGGCCGCGTGGCTGGCGCTGGAGCCTTCTTCCAGCAGCACGCCCTTCAGCCGGGTGCGGTCGTATTCCAGCAGGTCCGCGGGGCCCAGGTTGCGGGCGATGAGAATGGCGTTGTCGGGGAGCTGGCGGGCGACCGAGACCTCGCCGGACAGGTGGCGCAGCAGGCGGTCGTTGAGGTCCTCCAGGTCGTGCACCCGCTCGCGCAGATAGGGGTCGCGCGCCTGGCCCAGCCGCGCCCGGTGCTCGGACCGCACCCGCTCCACCGCGGCCTCGGCGGTGAGGCCGGATCGCACCGCCTCCTCCAGCGACCGGTTCCAGCCGCGGTCGTGGGCGAACATCTTGTAGGTGTCGAGCACCTCCAGCGAGGCGCCGACGATACCGTGCTGGCCCTCCATCATGGAGTCGATCTGCGACTGCAGGGCCGCCACGGCGGCGCGCAGCCGCTCCTCCTCCTGGGGGATGTCGTCGGACAGCAGCTGCGCCGAGGCCACCGGCCGCTCGTGCAGCACCACCACCCCGAAGGCCAGGCCCTCGGCGAACCGCGAGCCCTTCAGCCGCTCGGGCCGGTGGGGCGCGATCTCGACGTCCTTGAGCTCCTCGAGGCTGACCAGCTCGCTGCCCGAGACCATCTCGGCCAGGACCATGGCGATGATCTGAAGGTCCTCGACCTCCTCCTCGGTGTAGACCCGCTCCGTCAGGTTCTGCACGTCGAGGACGCCGATCACCCGGCCGCCGCGCAGCAGGGGCACCCCGAGGAATGCGTGATAGGGGTCCTCCCCCGTTTCCGGCCGATAGGCGAAGGCGGGGTGGCTGGGAGCGTCGGACAGGTTCAGGGGCCGCCCGAGCCGCACGATCTCGCCCACCAGCCCCTCGCCCGGCTTCAACCGCGTGACGTGGACGGCGTCCGCGGCCAGGCCCTCGGTGGCGAACAGCTCCAGGTCGCCGGTGGCCCGGCGCAGATAGAGGGAGCAGACCTCGGCCACCATCGAGATGGCGATGATCCGCACGACCATGTCGAGCCGCCCCTGGGCCGGCCCGCCGCCAGCCAGCGCCTCGCGGATCTGCCGCAAGAGCGTGCGCGGTCCGCGAACGGCGAAACCTGTGGTCGGCGGCATGATGCGGCGGGTTCTCCCTGGTCGTGGCCTTGAGTCTAGACTGCTTGGCGGACCGGCGGGAGGGGGTCAATGACGCGATCGCGTCCGGCCGTCCCCTGTTCGCCCGCCTGTCGGCGACGCGTGGGTCCTGGCCCCCGCCCGGCCGATTTGCGCTAGGGTGGCGACGGGACGATGACGGCGAGTGGCTCGATGGACGACGAATACGACCTCGTGGTGGTGGGCGCCGGCGCGGCGGGCCTGCCCGCCGCCATCAAGGCCGCCGAAAACGGCGCCCGGGTGCTGCTGGTGGAGGCGGCCGACGTCATCGGCGGGACCTTCCACCTGTCCTCGGGCCAGATGAGCGCCGCCGGCACGCGGATCCAGCAGGCCAAGGGTATCGAGGACAGCGCCGACCGGCACTTCGACGATGTCATGCGGATCAGTCGCGGCACCGTGGACGCAGACCTCGTCCGTCTCGCCGTGGACAACGCCGCCGACACCCTGCACTGGCTGCTGGACCTGGGCCTGGTGGTCGACCCGGCCCATCCGGTGATCCACTACGGCCACGAGCCCTACGCCATTCCCCGCACCTACTGGGCGGCGGAGGGCGGCCTGTCGGTGCTCAAGGTCCTCGGGCCCCTCGCCGAGCGCACCGCCCGCGAGCGCGACCTGACCATCCGCACGGCCACGCGCATGTCCCAGCTCCTGCGCGACGACGCCGGGCGGGTGACCGGGGTGGAGGTCGAGAGCGACGGCGACACCCGCTCGGTCAAGGCGCAGGCGGTGCTCCTGACCTGCGGTGGCTACTCCGCCAATCCGGACCTGTTCGCGTCCATGAGCGGCCGGCCGCTCTACGGCGGCGGCTATCCGCAGTCGCAGGGGAGCGGGATGAGAGCGGCCCTCGATGTGGGCGCGCGCGTCTCGGGCGGCGAGAAGTTCCTGCCGACCTTCGCGGCGGTGGCCGAGCCCACGGCGCCGGGCGGCTACACCTTCCTGACGGAAACCTATCCCCAGTTCCGCCAGCCCTGGGAGGTCTACCTCGACCTCGATGGCCGCCGGTTCATGCGCGAGGACGAGCCGAGCGTCGACGCCCGCGAGCGGGCGCTGCTGGCGACCCGCGACATGAGCTTCTGGGCGGTGTTCGACGCGCGCATCCGCCGCGAGGCGCCGAGCTTCTTCCTGATTGACCCCGAGGCCGTCGAGCGCAACTTCGCCGACAACCCGGCCTTCGTCACCGCCGAAAGTCTCGACGACCTGGCGCAGGCCACCGGCATGGACCCGGCGTTGGTGGCGCGCTCGATCGCGGACTTCAACGCCGCAATCGCCGGGGGCGACCCCGACAGCCAAGGCCGCGAGCATCGCCCCCTGCCCGTGGCCGAGCCGCCCTTCCACGCCGTGCGCCATGTGGGTTGGAGCATCGTCGGCTTCGCCGGCGTCGACATCGACACCCGGCTGCGGGTGCTGGACACCCAGGGGCGTCCGATCCCCGGCCTCTACGCCGCCGGCGAGGTCATCGGCTTCTCCAAGACCTCCGGCAACGCCTTCGTCGGCGGGATGAGCGTCACCCCGGCGATGACCTTCGGCCGCCTGTTCGGCGAGACGATCGCCGAGCGGATTGACCTCGCCGGCGCGGGCGATGGCCCTTCGCCGCGCGATGCCGATAAGGTCCAGGGCGCGCCGGGATGAGCGTGAGCAGGAGGGAGTGTCTGATGGCGGCCGCAGGATCACAGATCGTCGGCGAGGCCCAGGCCGCGCCCGCCGCCGGCCCGGTCAGGACCTGGCGCCTCTATGCCCCCGGCCCCTACGGCCAGGTGCACATCCATGCCGCCGCCCCGGCCGCGGGCGCGGCGCGCAAGCCGCCCCTGGTGTGCTTCCACACCACCCCTCAGTCCGGCGCGGAGTTCGCCGTCTTCATGGGCGAGATGGCCCGCGACCGGCTGGTGCTGGCGCCGGACACCCCCGGCTTCGGCGGCTCCGAACGGCCCGCCGCCCCGCCGACCCTGGCCGACTACGCCGCCGCCCTGGCCGAGGCCGTCGACGCCTGCGGCCTGATCGCCGCCGACACCCCCTATGACGTGCTGGGCAACCACACCGGGGCGGTGATCGCCACGGAGATCGCCGTCTCGCGCCCAGCCCGCATCCGCCGCCTGGTCCTGGCCGGCGCGCCCCTGCTGTCGGAGGCAGGGCGCCTGGAGATGTTGGAGCGCTACGGCAAGCCCAACCCGTTCTTCTCCGACCCGGACTATGTCGCCACGACCTTCAAGAGCCAGGTCCTGACCGAGGGCGCCGTGCCCCAGGCGCGGCGCTTCGACCTGTTCATCGAGGGGCTGCGGGCCGGCCCGCCGTCCTGGTGGGGATCGCGGGCGGTGATGACCTATCCGCTGGAGGCCGGCCTGCGCCGCCTGTCCCAGCCGACCCTGTTCCTGGTCGCCAAGGACGTCATGGCCGCCAACACCCGCGACGCCGCCAGGCTGGCGCCGCATCCGACCCTGATCGACCTCGAGGACCAGACCCAGTCCCCCGCCTTCGACCTGCACGCCAAACTCATGGCCGACGCCGCCCGCGGCTTCCTCGACGGCTGACGTGAGGATAGGCGGCCGTCCCCAAAGCCGTCATCCTGGAGAGCCGCCCCCGGGCTCGGCCGAAGGCCGACCCGAGGACAGGCTCCGCGGACTCATCCAGGACCCAGCAGCTCCACGCTCAACGCGCCGCACGGCAAGGTCTTCGCTGCTGGGTCCTGGGGTCGCGCAAGGGCGCGCCCCAGGACGACGAGCGCGTTTGGCGTCGCCGCGTCTGAGCCCAGCCCGGGCCGGGGCGATCCGCCGTCCGGCCTAAACCCGCCTACAGCTGATCCAGCCCGTAGGCGGCGTGCAGGGCGCGCACGGCCAGTTCGGTGTAGGCGGCGTCGATCAGCACGCTGATCTTGATCTCGGAGGTCGAGATCACCTGGATGTTGACGCCCTTTTCGGCCAGGGCGCCGAACATGGTCTTGGCGACCCCGGCGTGGCTGCGCATGCCCACCCCGATCACCGACACCTTGGCCACGTCCTCGTTGACAGCCACGTCGTCGAAGCCGATCTGCGCCTGCGCCGCCTTGACGATCTCCACCGCCCGCGCCGCGTCGCGCTTGCCCACGGTGAACTCCATGTTGGCCGCGTCGGCGTGCTTGGCGTGCGACTGCACGATCATGTCGACATTGACGTTGCCGTCGGCCAGGCGGCTGAAGATCGCCGAGGAGACCCCCGGATGATCGGGCAGGCCGTAGAGGGTGATCTTGGCCTCGTCGCGGCTGTAGGCCACGCCGCTGACGATACGTTTTTCCACGATTTCCTCCTCGTCGCAGACGATGGTTCCTTGCCCGGGGGCTTCCCCGGGTTCGACGAAGCTCGACAGCACCCGCAGCGGCACCCGGTGAGCCATCGCCAGCTCCACCGAGCGGGTCTGCAGCACCTTGGCGCCGAGCGACGCCATCTCCAGCATCTCCTCGTAGGAGATCTTCGAGAGACGCCGGGCCTTGGTCTCGATGCGCGGGTCGGTGGTGTAGACCCCGTCCACGTCGGTGTAGATGTCGCAGGACCCGCCGATCGCCGCGGCGATGGCCACCGCGCTGGTGTCGGAGCCGCCGCGGCCGAGGGTGGCGATGCGGCCCTCGCGCGTCACCCCCTGGAAGCCGGCGATCACCGCCACCTCGCCCCGGTCCAGCGCCGCCAGCAGGTTGTCGGAGGGCACCGCCTCGATGCGGGCGCGGCCATGGGCCTCATCGGTGATGATCGGCACCTGCCAGCCCATCCAGGAGCGGGCGTCCAGGCCCAGGTGGCGCAGGGTCATGGCCAGCAGGCCAGCGGTGACCTGTTCGCCGGAGGCGACCACCGCGTCGTATTCCGCGTCGGACTCCGCCAGGCCGTCCGCGGCGCGCCCGGCGCCGTCGGTCCAGGCGACCAACTCGTTGGTCTTGCCCGACATGGCCGAGACCACCACGGCCACCTGATGGCCGGCCGCCACCTCGGCGGCCACCAGCCGGCCGACGCGGCGGATCCGCTCGAGGTCGGCCACGGACGTGCCGCCGAATTTCATCACCAGCCGAGACACGAGCCCGCCGTTCCTTGTGCTGCGGTGTTGTCGGACACCCGCCTGAGCAGACGAGCCTTGCCTTGGGCAGGCTGGCCAGCCATCTCAGCCGCGAGGGCGCCTTCTAGCGGCGCCGGCGCTGCGCTGCAACACACAGAGCGAGGACGCGATGACCACCGCCCCCCCGGCCTCCTCCATCGACGCCGGCGAAATCGAGCGCTTCTCCGCCATCGCCGCCGACTGGTGGAACCCCAAGGGCAAGTTCGCGCCCCTGCACCGGTTCAATCCCGTCCGGCTGGAATTCATCCGCGACGAGGCGGCCGAACGCTTCGGCCGCGACGCGCGCCAGCCCCGGCCGTTCGAGGGCCTGACCCTGCTGGACATCGGCTGCGGCGGCGGCCTGCTGTGCGAGCCGATGCGGCGGCTGGGCTTCTCCGTCACCGGGGTTGACGCCTCCGAGCGCACCATCGGCGCGGCCTCGGCCCACGCCGCCGAGGCGGGGCTGGACATCGACTACCGCTGCGCCACCGCCGAGGCGATCCTCGCCGAGGGGGCGCGCTTCGACGTCATCCTCAACATGGAGGTCATCGAGCACGTCGCCGACCCCGGCCAGTTCCTGCGCGACACCTGCGCCATGCTGAAGCCCGGCGGCCTGATGGTGGTCGCCACCCTCAACCGCACCGCCAAGGCCATGGCCCTGGCGGTGGTCGGCGCCGAATACGTCCTGCGCTGGCTGCCGATCGGCACCCATGACTGGAAGAAATTCCTCAAACCCGATGAGTTGATTGGGTTTCTCGACGGCCAGCCTGTCGTGGTCGACGGCCCCTTCGGCGTCTCGATGGACATCCTCACCGGCCGCTGGGGCCGCTCGGCCGACACTGAGGTCAACTACATGATGACCGTGAAGGCGTAGCCCGGAGTACTCCTCCCCCCTTGTGGGGGAGGGGGACCGCGCTTTGCGCGGTGGAGGGGGCAGCGCTACCGTCACCGGATGGCGCCCGGACTCCTGACCCGCGACCGTGCCCGCGAACGCGGAGAGCCATGACCCGCTCCGATCCTCCCGGCCTATGTGAGCATCGCCCTCCCAACAGCCGTCATCCTGGAGAGCCGCCCCCGGGTTCGGCCGGAGGCCGACCCGAGGACAGGCTCCGCGGACTCATCCAGGACCCGGCAGCGAAGACCTTGCCGTGCGGCGCGTTGAGGTCTTCGCTGCTGGGTCCTGGATGAGTCCGCGGAGCCGGTCCTCGGGTCGGCCTGCGGCCGAACCCGGGGGCGGCTCTCCAGGATGACGGCAGTTGAGAGGGCGTTGCTCATAGATCCCAGGCCGGGACGAGCGGGGGGGGCTCGTTTCTGTCTAAAGAAAGCACGCTCTAGAGAAAGTCTCTCAGATAGGCCACCAGCGGCGCATCCGCGGGTGGCATGGCGTAGTCGCCCATCTGCGCCGGCTTCACCCAGGCCAGGGCGGCGTGCTCGCGCCGCTGCACTATCCCCTCCCACCGCCGGCACAGGTAGAGGGGCATCAGCAGGTGAAAACTGTCGTAGCCGTGCGAGGCGAACACGAAGGGGGCCAGGCACGCCTGAGCCACCTGAATGCCCAGCTCCTCGTCAAGCTCGCGGATCAGGGCGGCCTCGGGCGTCTCCCCCGCCTCCACCTTGCCGCCCGGAAACTCCCAAAGCCCGGCCAGTTGCTTGCCCGGCGGGCGCTGGCAGATCAGGACGCGCCCGTCGGGATCGACGAGGGCGCAGGCGACGACGAGTAGCATCCGGCTCATGGTCGCCGTCTTACCACCCCGCACGCCCGGGGGAAGCGCGGTCGGCGAGGGCGCTTACCCCCCGCCGTAGCCGCCGATGATTGGCAGGATCTCGCCGGTGATGTAGCTCGAGCATTGCGGCGAGGCGAGGAAGACGTAGGCGGGGGCGATCTCCTCCGGCTGGGCCGGGCGCTTCATGGGCGTGGCGGCGCCGAACTTGGCCACGTCCGGAGCCGCCTTGTCGGCCGGGTTCAGGGGCGTCCACACCGGCCCCGGCGCGACCGCGTTCACCCGGATGCCCTTGGGAATCAGGTGGGTCGCCAGAGAGCGCACGAAGGCGTGGATGCCGCCCTTGGTCATCGAATAGTCGAGCAGGTCCTTGTTGCCCATCAGGCCGGTGACCGACCCCGTCATGACGATGGCCGATCCCGGGGCCATGTGCGGGACCGCCGCCTTGGCCATGTAGAAATAGCCGTAGAGATTGGTCTTCAGGGTGCGGTCGAAGTGGGCGTCGGTGAGGTCGGCGAAGTCGTCCACATGCTCCTGGAAGGCGGCGTTGTTGACCAGGATGTCGATCTTGCCCAGCTCGGCGATGGTCAGGTCCACCGCCTGCCGGGCGAAGCCGGGCTCGGCCACATCGCCGGAGATGGTGATGCAGCGGCGGCCCTCGGCCTCCACCGCCCGGCGGGTGGTCTCCGCGTCGCCGGTCTCATCGAGATAGGCGATGGCCACGTTCGCGCCCTCGCGGGCGAACAGCACGGCGACGGACCGGCCGATGCCGGAATCCCCGCCAGTGATCAGGGCCACCTTGCCCTCCAGCTTGCCCGACCCCTTGTAGAAGGGCGCGTCGTACATCGGCGCGGGATCGAGCCGGGCCTCGTCGCCGGGCTTGGGCTGGTGCTGCTGGGGAAAGGGGGGCTCGGGATAGGGGCGCGCCCCGGCCTGCATGGCGCCGCCCTTCTTGGCCTTGGCCGGCGACTTTGCGGCCTTGGCGTCCACCTGCCGCTGGATGTCCCGCTCCTGGCGGGCGGCCGCCTTGGCCCCGGCCTTCAACGTGGCCTTCTTCGAATCCTTGGACTTGGCGCTCATCGTCGCTTCCTGCAGGGGCCGGCCCGATGGCGGACCCGTGTGGCGCAAGCGGCTGGGCCGGCCGCCGGTTCCCCGCGGGTCGGACGCCGGCGACGTCACGGTTGCAGGCGACGCCGCGATGGGACATGAGGAGACGAGCGCGCCGTCTCAAAACCACCGTGTTTAGGCGCTAAAGGTCCGGCCTCATCGCCAAAGGAAACGTCCCCTGTCCTCCCCCCCGACCCGGGCTGACGAATGGAGCCGCCGTCTGGCGCCCTACCGCCGCCCCTCCGTTCCCCGCGCCCTCGCCGAACTGGCCCTGACCATCCTGCCCCTGGCCCTGCTGTGGGGCCTGGCCTGGCTGGCGCTCGAGCATCACCTGGCCTGGGCGGCCATGCTGCTGTCGATCCCCGCGGCGGGCTTCCTGGTGCGCCTGTTCCTGATCCAGCACGACTGCGGCCACGGCTCGTTCCTGCCCGGCAAGGCCGCCAACGACTGGCTCGGACGGATCCTCGGCATCTTCACCCTGACGCCCTACGAATACTGGCGCCTCAGCCACGCGAACCATCACGCCACCTCGGGCAATCTCGACCGCCGCGAGCTGGGCGCCATCGAGATCCTGACAGTCGCCGAATACGACGCCCTGCCGCCCCTGCGCCGTCTGGCCTATCGGGTCTACCGGCATCCTCTGGTGCTGTTCGGCCTGGGCCCGGCCTTCGTCTTCTTCATCCAGCAGCGTATCCCCGTGGGGCTGATGCGCGCGGGCTGGCGGCCCTGGGCCAGCACGCTGGGCACCACCGCCGCCATGGTGGCGGTGTTCGGCGGCATCGTCTGGGCGATCGGCAACGCGCCGATCCTGCTGGTGCATGGCCTGACCATGCTGATCGCCGCCTCGGTCGGCGTCTGGCTGTTCTACGTCCAGCACCAGTACGAGGGCGTGTCATGGTTTCGCAAGGACAGCTGGAAGGCCGCCGACGGCGCCCTCTTCGGCTCGTCGCACTACGACCTGCCCGGGCCCCTGCGCTGGATCACCGCCAATATCGGCATCCACCACGTCCACCACCTGTCCAGCCGGATCCCCTTCTATCGGCTGGGCGATGTGATGCGCGATCACCCCGAGCTGAAGTCCATCGGCCGCCTCGGCATGCGCGAAAGCCTCAAATGCGCCCGCCTCGCCCTGTGGGACGAGCCGGCCCAACGTCTGGTCAGCTTCCGCGAGGCTCGCGCCGCCGTCAGTCGCTGATCAGGTGCAGCGCGATCTCGCGCCGATGCGGCGCGCGTCGGTGCTCCACCAGATAGATCGCCTGCCAGGTTCCCAGCACCAGCCGTCCCCCCTGGAGGGGAATCGACAGGGTGGTTTGGGTCAGGGCCGTGCGCAGGTGCGCGGGCATGTCGTCCGGTCCCTCGTCGTCGTGGCGGTAGCCGGCCCCCTCGGGCGCCTGGCGGACGAACCAGGTCATCAGGTCCTCGAGCACCGCGGGGTCGGCGTTCTCCTGGATCAGCAGCGACGCGGACGTATGACGGCAGAAGATCGTCAGCAGGCCGTCGCCGGCGCCCTGCTCCGCGAGCCACCGGGCGATCGTGTCTGTCAGGTCGGTAAACCCCGCCCCGGGGGTCGCGACGCTCAGCCTGGTGCTCGCCTGCCTCATGCCGTCCTCATCCATCCCCAGCCAAAAGGCGGTTGCCCCCGGCGCCGCGCCCCTGTCAACTGCCTGTCCTGACGCCGGATCGCCCTTGAACGTCGCCGCTTCGCCCAGCCCCCCCGCCTTGCGCCGCCGCCGCCGCGGCGGCCGGCGCCTGCGCGCCCATCTGCGCCGCCTGTACCAGGGCAGCAGCCCGGCCTCAGTGCGCTTCCGCTACGGCGTGCTGGTCATCGATATCGCCATCATCGCCTTCTTCATCGCCGCCCCCATCCTGCGCGATACCCGGGCCTTCCTGTGGGTGGACTATCCGATCGCCGCCCTGCTCGCCGCCGACCTGGTCGCGCGGGGCCTGGCCTGCGGCCATTGGCGACGCTGGCTGAGCCGGCCGATCGTGTGGGTCGACATCTTCGTGTTGCTGACCCTGCTGGCGCCCAACCAGCTGTTCAACCTCGGCTTCCTGCGCATCCTGCGACTATGGACCGTGGTCAACAGCGACTTCTTCTGGCGCACCGTGGCCAAGCGGTTCGACAACACCCGCTGGGAAGAGGTGGCGCGCACGGGGGCCACCCTGGTGACCTTCATCTTCCTGATCACCGGCGTGGTCTACACCAGCTACGCCCGCCAGCATCCGGGCATCAACGGCTACCTCGACGCCCTGTATTTCACCATCGCCACCCTGACGACCACCGGCTTCGGCGACATCGTCCTGCCGGGCCCCTGGGGCCGGATCATCTCCATCGTCACCATGATCGCCGGGATCACCCTGTTCGTGCGCCTGGCCCAGGCCCTGTTCCGGCCGGCCAAGGTCGTCTTCCCCTGCCCCACCTGCGGCCTGCTGCGCCACGACCTCGACGCCGTCCACTGCAAGGCCTGCGGGGAAATCCTGAACATCCCCAATGACGAAGGCTGATCGCCTCTCGCGCCAGGTGAACCCGTTTGCCTGGACCCGCCCCCAAGATAGCGTGTCGCCCGGAGGTGTCGTCATGAAGTCAGGCCTGATCGCCCTTGCCGTCGCGGCGAGCATCCTGCCCGGCCTGGCGGCCGCCCAGCCCTATCCCTGGCCTGACGGTCCCCGGATCCCGACGGCGGAGGGCGGTCGATACGGCGACCCGGGACGCCGCCCGCCGACGCCGCCCCGCTGCCGGCTGCCCTGCCCGCCCTGGTATAACGCCGACGACGACGACGGCCCGCCCTGGCCCGGCCCGCCGCCAGCGGCGCGCGGCGACCCACGGGGCTATTACCGCGACTACTATCCCGCGCCGCAGTACGGCTACACCTACGGCTCCGCCCGGGGCCGCGGATACGGATACAGCTATGGCGATGGCGGCGGCCCGTACCCGTATGGGAGCGGGTGGTAGCCGCGCTGGGCGGTTACCTTGGTTTGCCTTGTACTAGGCGAACACTGCCGTGCATGTGGGGGAGAACCAGGCCAGGAGCAGGATGGCTCCCATGGACCATGCCGCGCAGCCAATGCGGATCACGTCTCCGAGGGCGGCGTGCTTCCCTTGACGGCGGCGCGGCCGGCGTCGGTGGGGCTGAAGCGCCAGCTGCCGTCTTCCATGGGGCTCTGCCGCAGGACCCGTTCGATCCGCATCAGGCCGGCGCGCTCCAGGGCGTGCAGCGAATAGCCCCGGGTGCCGAAGGAGACGTCCGCGGAGTCCTGCAGCACATGCTCACCCTCGCGCAGGGCGGAAAGCTTGTCGGCGTCCTGCCAGGCCTTGCGGCGCTCATCCGCCGCCGCGTCGCCGACGGCCCCGCCCCTGCGGGAAGAGGACCGGCCCGTTAAGAAGGAAAACATGCCCATGGATACGACCAATCTCACAAACTTCCACCCAAACGCGCGGCGGACGACTAATATCCCGGTCGGCGTCATCGCTGGGCCCGTTCGGGCAACGGCGGGACGCCTTCAACGTTAGAACAGCTCGCAGCGCGGCGCGGATCACCGGCGCCTGCCGCCTCTATAGCCGGGAGTTGCCTTGAAGGACGACCTTATCGACCGCGCCGCGCGCTTTGTGAAGCAACAGGAGTCCGACGGGGACGCGCGGCCCGAGGCCGCCGCCCTGGTGGCGGAACTCGTGGACGCCCTGGAAGAGCACCGCCGCGACGCCATTCGCGCCCTGTGGAGCGTGGTCAAGGCGCAAGGCGGCTACGCCCGCGTGCCCAAGCTGTTCGTCCAGGCCATGGGCCCCGACGATCGCCTCGACGCCCAGGTGGAACCCTCGGGCGAGGCGGTGATCTACAAGGCCCTGTCCGCCGCGCGGTGAGCGGGCGGTTTCACTAGGAACCGCGTGCCCCCCATCCGCCGTCATCCTGGAGAGCCGCCCCCGGGCTCGGCCGGAGGCCGACCCGAGGACAGGCTCCGCGGACTCATCCAGGACCCAGCAGCTCCACCCTCAACGCGCCGCACGGTGACGTCTTCGCTGCTGGGTCCTCGCGTCGATGCTGCGCATCGCGCAAGGATGACGACCGTTTTTGATCTGTCGCGCATCCCCCCCTGCCGTCATGCTGGAGAGCCGCGAAGCGGACTCATCCAGGACCCAGCAGCTCCACGCTCAACGCGCCGCACGGTCTGGTCTTCGCTGCTGGGTCCTGGGTTCGCGCCAGAGCGCGCCTCAGGATGACGACCGTTTTTGATAGAGATCGCACCCCCCCATCCGCCGTCATCCTGGAGAGCCGCGAAGCGGACTCATCCAGGACCCAGCAGCTCCACGCTCAACGCGCCGCACGGTGACGTCTTCGCTGCTGGGTCCTCGCGTCGATGCTGCGCATCGCGCAAGGATGACGACCGTTTTTGATCGGCCGGTAGGTGGCGTGGGCCGACGCGCGCCTAGGCGGGGTCCTCGACCGCCACCACCTCGACCTCGCCGCCGGCGACGATGGCGACATCGCCCACGCCCTTGCCCAGCAGCGCCCGGGCCAGGGGCGAGACGTGGGAGACCGCGCCCTGGGCCGGATCGGCCTCGTCCTCGCCGACGATGCGGAAGGTTTGGCGCCGCCCATCCTCGCGATCAAAGGTGACGGCGCCGCCGAACACCACCGTCCCCGAACCCGTCGGCGGCTCGATCAGCTGGGCGCTGGCCCGGCGGGCGGCGTAGTAGCGCAGGTCGCGGGTGGCGCGGGCCATGGCGGTGCGGTCGGCCTGCACCTCGCCCGAGGCCTGGGCCGCCGAATAGGCGGCGCGCGCCATGGCAAGCGCGGCGTCCAGCTGCGCCAGCCCCGCTGGCGTCACCAGGTTGGCGTGCGGCGAGATCGGGCGGTCCGGCAGGTCTGCGGCGGCGGACTCGCTGTCCTGCTCCTTGGTGAAGGCGACGCTCATGGAGCCTCAACGCGCGGGGCGGCCGTTGGCCCCGATCTAGCCGTTGCTCTTGCCCTTGGTGGACTTCTTGAACGGCGCCTTGGCCGCGCCGGGGGCGCCGGCGAAGGCCCCGCCCTTCTTGAAGGCGCCCTCCTTCTTGAACGGCTTGTCCTTGGCGAAGTCCTTCTTGAAGCCCTCTTTCTTGAAGCCTTCCTTTTTGAAGCCCTCCTTCTTGAAGGTTCCCTCCTTCTTGAAGGCCCCCTCCTTCTTGGGCCGCTCGCGGTCGAAGGGCCGGGCCGCGGGCGGCTCGACGGTGGCGCCGCGCGCCGGGTCATAGGGCTGTGGCCGCGGCTCGGCGGGGCGATCCTCGCGGGGGGGACGGGGGGCGAACTCCGCCCGCGGCGGAGCGGGACGGTCCTCGCGCGGCTTGAAGTCCGCCCGGGGCGGCGCCGGGCGGTCTTCGCGCGGCTTGAAGTCGGGCTTGGGCTTGAACCCCTCGCCCTTGGGCGGATAGGCCTTGCGCTCCGGCCGAGGGCTGCGGGCGCCCGGATCGGCGGCCGGCTCGATGCGGTTGTCGCCCTCGGCCTGGCCCTTCACCGTCTGGGCGAAGCGCTCGGCCACATCCTTGGCGATCTCGAACTTGGTCTCGCTGTCGAACACCCGGATCGAACCGATCTCGCGCTTGGTCACATGGCCCAGACGGCAGATCAGCGGGATCAGCCACTTGGGGTCGGCGTTCTTGCGGCGGCCGACATTGAGCCGGAACCACACCGCGTCGGCCTGTTTCTCCCACGGGGTCGGGGCGGACTCCTGCCCGTCTTCGTCGATCTTGCCACGCACCCGGCCCAGGCCGCCCTGCGCCCGCGCCTGCGGGTCGTAGCGGCCGGCCAGGGCCGGCCCCTCCTCGATCAGGTCCTCCGGCGCCGGCAGGCGCGAGCGGTGCAGGCGGATCAGGGCCGCGGCGATCTCCTGGGCGGTGCGCCCTTCGAGCAGGGCGTCGGCGAGGACCAGGTCCTCGGGGGTGGCGACCTCGGTCAGGATCGGGTCGGTGAGCATCCGCTCCTGGTCGCGCTGGCGGATGGCGTCGCCGGTGGGCGGGCCCTGCCAGGTGGCGTCGACCCCGGCGTTGGCGATCAGCTGCTCGGCGCGGCGCCGCTTGGGATGGGGGACGATCAGCACCGAGACGCCCTTGCGCCCGGCCCGGCCGGTGCGGCCGCTCCGGTGCAGCAGCCCGGCGCGGTTGACCGGAATGTCGGCGTGGATGACCAGGCCGAGGTCCGGCAGGTCCAGCCCCCGGGCGGCGACGTCGGTGGCCACGCACACCCGCGCGCGGCCGTCGCGCAAGGACTGCAGGGCGGTGGAGCGCTCGTTCTGGCTCAGCTCACCCGACAGGGCCACGGCCGCGAAGCCGCGCTCCAGCAGGGCGGCGTTGAGGTGGCGCACCGCGTCGCGGGTCGAGCAGAACACCAGGGCGCCGCGCGCCTCGTAGAAGCGCAGCACATTGACCACCGCGTGCTCCACGTCGCTGGGGGCGCAGCGCATGGCCAGGTATTCGATGTCGCCATGCGGCTCGTTGGAGGCGGTGGTGTCGATCCGCACCGCGTCCCGCTGGAAGCGCTTGGCCAGGGCGGCGATGTCGCGGGCGATGGTGGCCGAGAACAGCAGGGTCTGGCGCTCGGGCGGGGTGGCGTCGAGGATGAACTCCAGGTCCTCGCGGAAGCCCAGGTCCAGCATCTCGTCGGCCTCGTCCAGCACCACGACGCTGAGTTGGGAGATGTCGAGGTGGCCGCGCTCCAGGTGGTCACGCAGGCGGCCGGGGGTGCCCACGACGATGTGGGCGCCGGCGGCCAGGGCGCGTTGCTCGCGCCGCGCGTCCATGCCGCCGATACAGGCGGTCAGCCGGGCGTTGGCGGCCCCATAGAGCCAGCCGAGTTCGCGGTGCACCTGCACCGCCAGCTCGCGGGTCGGGGCGACGATCAGGGCCAGGGGCGCGCCGGCGGGGCCGAACGCAGGCGCGTCGCCCAGGACGGTGGCCGCCATGGCGAGGCCGTAGGCCACGGTCTTGCCGGACCCCGTCTGGGCCGAGACCAGCAGGTCGCGCCCGGGGGCGGCGTCGGCCAGCACGGCGGCCTGGACGGGCGTCGGCTCGGCGTAACCCTGATCGGCAAGGGCCCGCTCGAGGGCGGGGTGGGTGGCGGGAAACGGCATGGGGGGAGGTCTCGGCGATGGCGGAGGGCCGGGTTTACCCCACGGGGGCCCCAGCGCGAAACGGAAAGGGGACATGGCGCCGCCGGCCCCCTTCCGCCTGGACCGCGAGCAGTCTACTTAGGGTTGGGCGGCGCCGGGCGCCGATACTTCAACGCGAGGCCCTTCATGCCCGACTCCGAGCCCCCCGAAGCCCCTCCGGAAACCCCGATGCAGCGCGCCATGCGCCTGAAGACGGCCGCCCTCGACGCCAAGCCCAAGCCCCCGCGCGGCGGCCGCTTCCAGCGTGAACAGGCGGCGGCCGCCCAGTCCTCCGCCAAGTCCAAGCCCTGGATGACCCGCTAGGTCACCCGGCCGCACGACGGGGCGCCGGCGGCTGGTTCCGCCTCTCCGATCCATCGTTATCTGTGGCCTGAACGGCGACCGCGCCGGTGAGCCCCCGCGCTTGGTCGTCGGGCCCTCGCGCGGCCACACCCCGCCGTAAAATCGTCGGAACTCAATGAGAACCACTTATTGGGTCGTCGTGAACACTTATCTGTTGCGCCCCGGAACATCGCCAATCCAAGATCGGCCCTCAAGAAGCAATGGGGGATAAGATGAAGCTGGTCTATTTGCTCGGCGGCGTGAGCCTGGGCGTCCTGTCTCTGTTCGGCGGCGCCGCGTCTGCCCAAACCTCGACCCCGACAGTATCGAGCGCCAACGACACGGCGCTGGGCGAGATCGTGGTCACCGCGCGCCGGCGCGAGGAATCCCTTATCGCCGTCCCGATCGCCATCTCCGCGGTCGGCGCCCCCGAGATCAAGGCGGCGAACCTCAAGGATATCAACGACCTGCAGAAGTTCACGCCGGGCTTCACCTTCCTGGAAGGCGGCGCCGGGCGTCAGGACCGGGGATCGCGCAGCTTCATCGTTCGCGGCCTGGTCCCGAACGCGGCCGACTCCATCGCCCCGGTCACCAGCCTGTTCATCGATGGCGCGGCGGTGGCCAGCGGCCAGGTCGCCGGGCTGAACGACGTCGAGCGGGTCGAGGTGCTACGCGGACCGCAGTCGGTGTATTTCGGTCGCGGCACCTTCGCCGGCGCCGTCAACATCGTCACCCGCACCCCCCGCATGGACAGCTGGGGCGGGTCGGTCTCGGCCGAGGCCGGCCGCTTCAACCTCTATGACGTGAACGCCACGGTCGAGGGGCCGGTCATCCGCGACAAGCTGTCGGTGCGGGTCTCGGGCCGCGCCCAGGCCAATGACGGGGCGTACAAGAACAACTCCACCCAGCCCGGCGCCTCCGACACCCTCGGCGCGCGGCAGACCCGGTCCTTCAGCATCTCGGCCTACGCCACGCCGTTCGAGGGCCTCAAGGCCCGGTTTTACGGCGTCATCGCCCACTTCGACGACGGCGCCCCGGCCAGCGCCCGCTTCCTCACCAACCAGATGAACTGCGCCCTGGGCGGCCTGGGGGCCACCCGCAACTACATCTGCGGCACGCCGCCGGAGTTCCCCAAGGCCCTGCTCGGCGCCGACGACGCCACCGACGCCGCCTTCCGCAACGGCATCGCCCCCTTCTCGCTTTACGGCGGCGTCCTGGGCGACCATGGCGGCACCGCCACCCGCCTGAACTCCATGAACCTGTCGGTCGCCTATGAGCGCAACGGCTGGTCGCTGGAATCCCTGACCGCGAGCAACTACCGCGACTCGCAGATCATCAGCGACGAGGACGCCCGGGCGACCACGACCATTCCGAACCCCCTGGCGACCGCGACCAACGGCTTCCGGCCCTATTACAACTACGTCTTCGCCATCGACCGCCGCGACCGCGACGTCTCGCAGGACCTGCGCCTGTCGAGCCCGGCGACGGCCTGGATCCGCGGCACGATCGGGGTGAACTACACCCGGATCAACACCATCACCTCGCACCAGCAAGCCGACAGCCCGCTCAATCCGGAATTCCGTTTCTTCAGTTCCACGGGCCGGGCGCGGGCCGAGACGGTGTCGGTCTATGGCGGCGCCTATGTCGACTTCCTCCAATACTTCACCCTGTCCCTGGAAGGGCGCGAGCAGCGCGACGAGGTCTTCAACCGGCCGATCACGGCGGGGGGGGTCAATGTCCCCGGCCTGGCCGAACTGTCCGCGGAGTACAAGTCCTTCTCTCCGCGGGTCTCGCTGGACTACAAGCCGACCTCGAACCTGACCCTCTACGCCCTGTTCGCGCGCGGCTATCGCCCCGGCGGCTTCAACACCAACCTGCAGACCCAGCCGGCCAACATCGTCAGCCAGATCGTCGCCCAGACCGGCGGCGCGGGCCTGACCTACAAGCAGGAGCGCCTCGACGACTACGAGGTCGGGGTGAAGGGCCGGTTCTGGGACGGCCGGATCTCGGGCTCGCTCAACGTCTATTCGCAACGCCTCTACGACAGCCAGACCCGCCTCACCGCGACGGTGTTCAGCGCCGCCGTGCCGCCCCAGCCGACCATCCTGACGATCACCGCCAACCAGGGCGGCGTGAAGCTCACCGGCGTGGAATTCGAAGGCGCGATCCGCGTCACGCCGGAATGGACCGTGTCGGGCAACTTCGCCGACAACCGGACCGAGCAGGAACGCACCTTCTGCACCGTCTGCCGCACGCTGACCGGAGGCACGGGCTTCATCGAGGGCACGCAACTGCCCGTCGCCCCGCGCTATACCGCCACCCTGTCGTCCACCTACAGCCGCCGGCTGTTCGGCGACTACGACGGCTTCGTCCGCGCGGACTATCGGTATGAGAGCACGAAATACGCCACCCTGCTGAACGTCCTGGGCACCGGCGACCGCCACATCGTCGATCTTCGCGCGGGTCTGGATCGCGGCGACGCGATGATCGAAGCCTATGTGACCAATGCCCTGGACGACGACACCTATCTGAACATCAGCCAGGCGCTGGACATCTCTCCCGGCCTCGCCAGCAACTCCGCCGTCTCGGTGTTCCTGCCGCAGCCGCGCGCCTTCGGGGTTCGGGTGCGCTACGACTTCGGCGGCAAGGGCGCCGCGCCGCCCCCGCCCCCGCCTGCCCCGCCTCCGCCTCCGCCGCCTCCCCCGCCCCCTCCGCCGCCCCCGGCGCCGGTGGCCTATGAGGCGCGGGAATTCGTGGTCTACTTCCCCTTCGATCAGTATGTCCTGACCCCGGAAGCCCAGCAGGTCATCGCCCAGGCGGCCGACTATGCGAAGACCGGCAGCGCCACCCGCGTGGTCGTGGTGGGTCACGCCGACACCTCGGGCAGCGCCGCCTACAACGTGAGGCTGTCGGAGCGTCGCGCCAAGGCGACCGCCGACGCCCTGGTCGGCTCGGGCCTGGCGCAGAGCGCCCTGGCCGTCGACTGGAAAGGCGAGAGCCAGCCGGCCGTCGCCACCGCCGACGGGGTGAAGGAGCCGCTGAACCGCCGCGCCACCATCAACATCAACTTCTGACCGTCCCGGCGGCCGGCCCTGGCCGGCCGCCGGAACTCCTGGACTGACCGCCCCACCCTCAACCCCCTCTTTTGCCGGAGACTTCCGATGGCCGACTCGATCGCACGACGCAGCCTGCTCAAGGTGGGGGCCATGAGTTCGGCCGCCCTGGCCGCCGGCATCGGCGCCCCCCTGGCCGCCCACGCCCGGGACAAGCCCCTGCGCGGCAACGCCGACGGGTCGCCGTATCGCATCGTGCGCGACATCGACCGCCCCGACCCCAAGCTGATCGAGCGGCTGAAGAAGTGCGGCGCCACCTATCCCGTGGCCTTCTCCGCCCCCCTGACGATCGGCGCCCAATACGGCCTGCCCCGGGCCATCCAGCCCATCCGGCCGCGTCTGGAGGTCATGGGCCCGGCCTTCACCGTCCTCGCCAACGACCACCTGATGCCGATGTACGCCACCCTGCTGGCCAAGCCCGGCGACGTGCTGGTGGTGGATTCCGGCGGCGAGTCCGACATCTGCATCTGGGGCGGCTCGATGACCAAGTCGGCCGTGGTGCGCAAGCTCGGCGGCATCGTCCTCAACGGCACGGTGTGCGACAGCAGCAACCTGATCGGCCCCAACGTCGAGGCCATCCGCGACATCCCGATCTTCTGCCTGGGCCACGCCCCGGCGTCGGACACCTGGGAGAAGCCGGGCTCGATCAACGTGCCCATCAACATCGGCGGGCGGATCATCGGCCCCGGGGACCTGATCATCGGCGGCGACGACGGGGTCGCCTATGTGCCCAAGGATAAGCTGCTCGAGGCCGTGGAAACCGCCGAACGGTTCACGGCAGAAGCCCACAAGTGGCACCAGAACATCACCGCCGGGAAGACCTGGTTCGAGGTCCTCGGTCTGGACAAGACCATCGAGAAACTGGCCATTCCGGAGAGCCCCCGCTAGCCGTCGGGCAGGACCGCGGCGGGCGCGCGCGCTACATTCGGGCGGCGTAGCGGCCGGCCGCACAAGGAGGCGAGATGCAATCCCCCGACGTCACCCGGTCGATCCGGCGGTTCCTGCAGATCCTCGAGCTGTTCGAGGCCGAGCGGCGGCCGCTGTCCAGCAGCGAGATCGCCGAGGCGCTCGAGGCGCCCAAGTCCAGCACCGGCAATCTGTTGCGCGCGCTGGTGGACCTGGGCGTCCTGATCATTGACCGGCGGTCGCTCACCTACTTCCCCACCGTCCGCTTCGCCACGCTGAACGGCTGGATCGTCAACAGCTGGCTGCCCAGCCCCGAGTTCCTGGCCAATCTCGACGGCCTGCGCGACACGGTCGGCGAGACCGTCTGCCTGTCGACCCCGAGCGACCTGATGGTGGAGGTGCTGCACGTCGCCCAGGGGGTCCACCCGATCACCCTGAACATGGTGGCGGGCCAGCGCCTGTGGATGCCCTATTCCGCCATCGGCAACGCCTATCTGACGACCCTGCCCAGCGCGACCCTCGGCGCCCTGAGCCAGCGCCTGGCCCAGGCCGCCAGGAAGGCCGGCCGCGGCTTCGACGCGGACGCCCTGCAGAAGCAGGTCCGCTCCGCCCGCCGGGCCGGCTTCGCCGTCGCCTATGACGGCATCACCACGGAGTCCGGCGGCGTGGCCATCCCCCTGCCCAGCCACGTCGGCCCCCGTCCCCTGGTCCTCAGCGTCGGCGGCCCCTCCGAGCGGGTGCGCAAGCGCGAGACGGAGCTGGCGGCCCATTTGGTCGACTTCGCCAAGTCCATCCGCCGCCAGCCTGCCGAGCGGCGGCGGGCCTAGGCCGAAGCGGCCGGGGGCGGCTCAACGCGCGCCGACGGCCCGGGCGAAGTCGGCGAGCTCGCGGTTGAAGCGGTCGGTGAACTCGACGAACGGCAGATGGCCGCCGCCCTCGTAGATCGACACCCGTCCGTCCGGCAGGGCCCGGGTCATGGCCGCGAGGACCTCCTTCGAGCCGATGACGTCCAGGGAGCCGTAGCTGACCAGGACGGGGACCTTCACCGCGGCGACCATGTCGGCGTGGTTGTAGTCCCTCACCGCCATGATCCGTCGGACATAGCCCGGCATCATCATTTCAGTGGCGAACTGGGCGTCCCGCTCCTCGGGCGTCATCTTGGCCGTGGTCAGGTGGGCGGCCGTCTCCTTGCCGGCGGCGATATTGCCCGCCAGATCATGGCCGATCGACAGGGCGAAGGCGTCCGTCCGGCCGTCCGACTTGGTGGCGGGCTGCGGCGGGATCATGCCGCCGGTCGAGGCGACGATGTCGATGCCCGAGATTGAGCCGACCCCGTAGTGCCGCACATAGTCGAGGGCGACATAGCCGCCGAAGGACCAGCCGACGATGACCGGCTTCTTCAGGTGGGTGGCGGCCATCACCGCCGCGACGTCGTCGGCCCACACCTTGGAGTCCATGTAGTCGGCGGGGTCGGACGGCTTGTCAGAGCCGCCCTGGCCGCGGGCGTCGAAGGCCACCAGGTGGAAGGACTTGGCAAGGTCGGAGTTGAACTGGCGGCGGAACGACAGGGCGCTCTGGCCAAACCCATGCAGGAAGAGGATGCCCGGCTTGTCCGGGTCCCCCGCCTCGATGACCGTCAGCTTGACCTTGCCGGGGCGCTCGACCTCGGATGACCTCACCTGCGCCTGGGCGGCGGAGCCCCAGAGCAGCAGGCTCGCCGCGACGGCGCAGAACAGTCGGATCGGGATCATCGGCTTTCGCACCACGGATTTAGGGTCGCGCGCCGGGTCGCGCGGGAGGTCAGGCGTGCAGCCATTGGCGCCCTTCGGCCCCGGCGAGCGCGAGATAGGGCACGGGGAGTTGCTCAAAGGCCGTCAGCCCGGTGGAAAAGGTGCAGTGGTGGATGCAGTGGCCGGGGGTGTCGCCCATCTCCATCCACGGCAGCCAGGCGGTCAGCCGCAGCCAGGAGCCGGTGCTGCGCGCCATCGGCCGCGCCCCGCCGATCTGGCTCATCGCGGCGGCGTGGACGCTGGTCTGCGACCCTGTCACCACCGCGCCGGCGGTTCGCAGCCTGTGTTCGACCCCGCGCTGCTCTTCGTGCACGATCAGCTGGTCGCCCTCGACGCTCCAGGACAGGCGCGGAGCCGGCCCGGCGCTATAGACCGCGTCCGGCATGGTGGCCGTGATGTGATCGACGGCCACCGTCCGGCCGGTGAAGGGGTTGGCCAGGGAGTCCAGCCTCCGGCCCGTCGCCGGGTCGCAATAGTATCCCGCCTCGCGATGGGTGGCCTGCCAGCCCGAGCCGTCCGCGAGGGGCCGGGCGCTGGTGGTCGTGACCCCGCGGTAGCCGCACAGGACCCGGGACTGCCCCCCAGCCGCCACGGCCAGGACGACGCCGTCGAACCAGCCGTGGGCGGGCTGCGCCGGCGTGCCCCGCAAGCTCATCAGGGCGCGCACGGCGCCTTCGGCGTCGTCGGTGCGCAGGACCGCCGGGACGACGCCGGCCTCGGCCGCCGCCGGCTGCGCGGCCAGGGCCGATCCCAACCCGAGCAGGCTGGCCGCCCGGCCGAAGCCGCGCCGCGACAGAGTCCGGCCGCCGCCCGCGCTCATGACAGCTTCCTGTCGCGCTTGTAGTTCGCCCGGTCCATCTCCGTGGGCTCGATGGTGCGGTCCAGGACCACGTGCAGGACGCTCGAGGCATGCCGCAGGTCGTTGTTGCGCAGCACCTGCTCCGCCTGCTGGCTGCTGGTGACCTTGAAGGCCTTCATGCCCATGGTCCGGGCCAGGGCGACGATGTCCGGCGTGTCATAGTCGGCTACCGTGGTGGTCTCGCCGCGCATCTCGAAGATGTGCCGCTCCGCCCCGAACCCGCCGTCGTCGATAACCACCAGCAGGATCGGGATCTTCTCGGTGCGGATGGTGTCCAGGGCGTGGATCGCGGCCATGAAACCGCCGTCGCCGACGAACGCCATCATCAGCCGGTCCGGCCGGCCGAGGGCCGCGCCGGCCGCCACCGGCATGCCGACTCCCATCCGGCCCAACTGCCAGGGCAGGACGATGTCGCCCGGGGACGGCACGGTGATGTTGGGTGAGGGGACTCCCATGAACAGGCCGATGTCCACCAGCAGCATGCGGTCCTTGGGTCCGAGCCGGTCGATGGCGTCGATGACCCGGCGGCTGTTGGCCGCGCCGGGCCGCTCGCTCATGTCCAGCCCCTTCCACCGGTCGATGGCCTTTATCCGCGCCGCCATCTCCGGGCCGCGCCAGTCGGGACGCTCAATCTTGTCCAGGGCGATCAGCAGGGTCTGGGCCGTGGCCTTGGCGTCGGCGATGACCGCCTTCTCCACCGTCCGGTATTCGTCGATCTGGCCGGGGTCGATGTCCACATGGACGAACTTCGCCTTGTCGTAGAGCCGCCCGTGGCCCTGGGTGAAGTTGTTGAGACTGACCCCGAAGGCGACCACGAGGTCGGCGGTCTGGATGATGGCGGCGGCCTCCTGGGTGGAGAACCCGCCCGACAGCCCGACGCAGAAGGGATCGCCGTCCAGCCAGTTCTTGGCCAGCAGGCTGGTGGTCAGCAGGGCGCCGGCCCGCTCCGCCAGGGCGGTGATCGCCTCGCGAGCGTCCGCCAGATACGCGCCGCGGCCGACCAGGAACAAGGGGCGGCGGCTCTCCTTCAGCATCGCCGCCACGGCCTGGATGTCCTCGGCCCGGGGCGGGATGAAGGCGTGGTCGACCTGGGCCAACGCCTGGGCGTCGTAGCGCCAGCCCGCCGGCATGGCCTCGCCCATGTCGTGCACGGACAGGGCCATCGGCCCCCGCCCCGCCCGGATATGGCGGAAGGCCAGGGCGACATCCTGGGCCAGGTTCGCCGGCCCCCGGTATTGCAGCCATGCCCCCACCGTCGCGTCCAGCACGGGCGGCTGGTCGTAGGACATGTTCTTCTCGCGGTTGTAACCGTAGAAGTCGTGGCGGTTGGCCGTGGGCGAGCCCGACACGATCACCAGCACCCGCGAGCGCGACATCCGGGCGGCGATGAGCGGGGCGCAGGCGTTGGCGAGGCCGGGGCCGCCGTCGACGATGGCCACGCCGATCTTGCCGGTGGCGCGGCTGTAGCCGTCGGCCATGCCGATCGCCACCTCCTCATGCCGGACCTTGACGTAGCGGCACTGGGTCTTGGCCACCAGATAGGCGGGGATCTCGTCGATGCCGCCGCCGATCAGGCCGAAGACGACCTCGACTCCTTCGGCGACCAGCGCCTCGCCGAGGGCTTCGAAGGCCTTCACGCCTGCGGCCCCGCGGGCGGCGTGGCCGCCCCGATCCCTGGTCTCGGCATCTCACCCATCGTCAGGCCCCACGCGCTCGCTCGATCGACGGATCGGACGGTCGCATGAGGGGCCAGGGGGCGACAAGACAACTTTGGTCTTGCCGCCTCTATATGCGGATTTCATTGACCTCAACGCGTTTTTGGCGCTGGCGCGCGGCGCGGTTACTCCGCCAGGGCCTTCTGGATCGTTCCGACCACCAGCGGGTCGGTGGGCGGGACGTCCGGGGAGAACCGGGCGACCACCTCGCCGCCGCGACCGACCAGGAACTTCTCGAAGTTCCACAGCACCTCCGGCTCGGGGTTCGGCGTCATGCCGTAGCCTTCCAGCTTCTTGCGCATGTCGGTCCCGGGCAAAGACTGCGCCTTGGGGACCGCCGTGGTCAGTTCGCGATACAGCGGATGCTTGGCCTCGCCGGTGACGGCGATCTTGGCGAACATCGGGAAGTCGACGCCGAAGCTGGTCTCGCAGAAGGACTGGATCTCTTCGTTGGTGCCGGGCTCCTGGGCGCCGAAGTCGTTGGCGGGGAAGCCGAGCACGACCAGGCCCTGGTCCCGATAGTCGCGGTAGAGGGTCTCAAGACCCTCGTACTGGGGGGTCAGTCCGCACTTGGACGCCACGTTGACGATCAGCAGCACCTTGCCGGCGTAGTCGCCCAGCGAGGCCTCGGCGCCGTCGATGGTGGTCAGGGGAAGGTCCTGGATGCGGGCGGTCATGGTCTCAACTCCTGGGGTCGGTCGGAAATCCGGGGCGGACTATCGGCCATGGGAGCGGCCTGCGTCTAGCCTCAACCGGCGCCCCTAGCGGCTCTGGGCGGCGTCGACGAAGGCGGCCAGGGCCTTGTTGAAGTCCGCCGCCCGCTCGCGGAAGGGCGAGTGACCGGACCCCTGGAAGGTGATCACCGAGCCCCGCGGCAGCGCCTTGGCCAGGGCGTCGGAGGCGGCGGCGGGGGCGCTGGGATCCAGCTCCCCGCGCATGATCACCAGGGGCGCGGTGATCTTGGGAACCAGGTCCTGGTTGGCGGCGGGGTGCTTCATCAGCCCCGCGCGCACATAGGGCGCCAGCATCGAGCCGAGGGTCTGCGAGGTCTCCCCCAGGCCGTCGTCCACGGGCGCGGCGGTCAGATAGGTCCCCACCACCCGCGCCGCCTCGATCTGATCCTCGATCAGGGCGCTGGGCTGCAGGGCCTTGGCGCGGGCGTAGTCCGCCGGCAGTGGCGTGGCGGCGGCCGGCGCGGCCGGGGGGCTGAGGCCGCCCAGGGCGCCCACCAGGACGATGCCGGCCACCTGGTCGGCGCCGTACTGGCGCACATAGTCCATCACCACCCCGGTGCCGTAGGACCAGCCCAGGATCACCGGTCGCTTCAGGCCCGTGGCCGCGACCACCTTGGCGATGTCCGACGCCCAGATGGCCGGGGAGACATAGGCCTCCTGCGCCCACGGCTTGCCCGACAGGCCGTGGCCGCGCAGGTCGAAGGCCACGATATGATAGCGGTCGCCCAGGGCCTCGAACTGCTTGTCGAAGCTGGCGCCGCCCTGCCCGAGCCCGTGCACCAGCAGGATGCCCGGGGCGTCGGCCGGACCCGCCTCGCGCACCGCCAGGGGCACGCCGCCGTCGCCTTCGATGAAGCGCGACCGCATGTCGGCGGCCATGGCCGGAGCGGCCGCCGTCAGGACCGCCCATAGGGCCAGGCCGCAAGCCCGCGTCCAAATCGTCATCGCCCTGTCCCTCGCCATTCGACCGCCAGCATAGGCGCGCGGACGGACCGCGGGGAGGTCGCCTTGCGGTGATAGCCGGTAAGCGGACGCCGGCCAGGAACCTTGCCCCCTGGCCACCGTTGTCGATGCCAGGCAGGTGTGGCCGCTCAGCGACAAGGAAGACACGATGGAAGGCCGTCACGTTCCCGAGGTGGTGTTCAAGACCCGCGTGCGGGACGAAAGCATTGGCGGAGACAACCCTTTCCGCTGGCAGGACCTGTCCACCCACGAGGTCTTCGATGGCAAACGGGTGGTGATCTTTTCCCTGCCCGGGGCCTTCACCCCCACCTGCTCCAATGAACAGTGCCCGGCCTTCGAGTTGATGTACGACGACCTCCGTTCGGCGGGCGCCGACGAGGTCTACTGCCTGGCCGTGAATGACGCCTTCGTCATG
Organism: Caulobacteraceae bacterium; assembly: GCA_965279095.1. Lineage (GTDB taxonomy): Bacteria > Pseudomonadota > Alphaproteobacteria > Caulobacterales > Caulobacteraceae > CBDIHH01. The sequence goes on along the minus strand of CBDIHH010000006.1, from coordinate 643,360 downwards.
TACCAGTGGGGCAAGCGGCTGGGCCTGTCCAAGATCAAGCTGCTGCCGGACGGCTCGGGCCACTTCACCCGCCGCATGGGGATGCTGATCAACAAGGAGCACCTCGGCTTCGGCTATCGCAGCTGGCGCTATGTGATGGTGGTGAACGACGGGGTGGTCGAGAAATGGTTCGAGGAGCCGGGCATCAATGACGCCGGCGACGACGACGACCCCTATACGGTGACCGATCCCAAGGTCGTCCTGGACTATATGCGCGGCGCCAAGGCCTGAACCTCGCGCCCCGCCGCCTCGCCGGCGAGGCGGCCCAGGCCCATGGCGCTGAGCAGGCCGTTCCCCGAGGCGTAGCCCCCGGGGCCGGTCCGCCCCGACAGACCCGCGGTGCAGCCGCCCACGGCGAACAGGCCGGGAATGACGCCGCCCGCGGCGGACAACACCCGGGCGTCCTCATCCACCATCAGGCCGCCCTGGGTGTGGAATATCCCCGGCGTGGCCCGGACCGCGAACAGTTCACCCTGCAGGGGGGCGAGGCCGAAATCCGTGCGCCCAAAGGGGTCTGCGGCCTGGCCCCGCGCCGCCGCGTCATAGGCCCTTAGAATCCGTTCGAGCACGGCCGCATCGGCGCCGATGGCCTGCGCCAGCTCTGGCGCGCCTGCGCCCCGGCGCAGGCCGCCCAGGTCCGCGAGCGCCTGGAACTCTTCCTCCCGGGCCGTGACCTGGCGGATGCGGTCGTCGAAGATCACGAACACCGGACCGCCCTGGGCCCGCACCTGCGGTGTGAAGCCGGAATAGCCGAGGCTCTCGTCGCCGAACCGGCGCCCCTCGCCATCGACGATGATCGCCCCCTTCTCCACCGTGGTCCACGACACCAGGCTGCCGTGGGGATAGGCCACCGCCGCATAGCCCTGGTAGGCGCCGAGATTCCCCATGGCGGCGCCGAGCGCCTCGCCCCAGGCGATCGCCTCGCCGGTGCTGCCCGGGGCGCCGAAATAGTCGATCTGCGCCACCTCGGGGCAGAAGCGGGCCACCATCTCCCGGTTGGCGGCGAAGCCGTTCATGGCCAGGATCGTCTTTCGCGCCCGCAGCGGCCGGGGCCCCTCGCCGCTGTCGACGAAGGCGCCGACCACCGCGCCGTCCTCGACGATCAGCCCGGTCGCCGCATTGCCCACGGCCAGGGGAATGCCGCGGCGGGCGGCGGCGGCCAGCAGGTCGTCGACGAGGTCCTGCCCGCGCCGGGAGGGCGGGGCATGCAGGCGCGCGCGGCTATGGCCTACATGGCGATAGTCGGTGATCAGCACCAACTTGACGCCCACCTCATCCGCCAGCCATTCGGTGGTCCGGGCCGAGGTCTGAGCCAGGCGGCGCACCAGGGCCGGGCAGTCGGTGAGCGGCGCGATGCGGTCGATGTCGGCCAGGTAGCGCTCCGGCCCATCGTCGACGCCGGCCTGCCGCTGGAAGCGGGTGCCGGCGCCGATCATCGAGCCGGTAGACAGGGAGGAATTGCCGCCGGGGCGATCGCGTTTCTCGACGATCGCCGTCTCGGCCCCCGCGTCGGCCGCCGCGATCGCCGCCGTCAGGCCCCCGGCCCCGGCCCCGATCACCAGCACATCGATGTCATAGGCCATGGCGGCGTCATCCCTGCGGTCGGCGGACTGGCCGGCAAGTCGCGGCCCGCGCGCGCGAACGATCGCCTTGCTATAGCCAGCGGTCACGGCCTGGGCAAAGCGGGCCGGGGCCGCTGGCGGTCGAGCGCGGCATTTTTATGCCGGTCAGGCTCTTGCGGCCGGTGACTTACTGTTGATGGTGCGCGGCGAACCGCCCCGGCGGCGGCGGTACTGGGCGGAGCGGCGAGGAACGACATGGCGATTGTGATCCTGGGGGCCGGTCACGCCGGCGGCACCGCCGCGGCGCTCCTGCGGCAGAACGGCTATGAGGGCGACATCACCCTGGTCGGCGACGAGCCGCAGATCCCGTACCAGAGACCGCCCCTGTCCAAGGGCTGGCTGAAGGGGGAGGTGGGCGACGACGGCGTCCAATTGCGCCCCGCCGCCTTCTATGAGGAATCCCGCATCACCGTGCTCACCGGGGTGCGCGCGCTGGCGCTTCACCGGTCGGACAAGACCGTCTCCCTCTCCGATGGCCAGACCCTGGCCTACGACCAGCTGATCATCGCCACCGGCGCCCGCGCCCGCCGCCTGACCCTGCCCGGCAGCGACCTGGACGGCTTTCTGGAACTGCGCACCATCGCCGACGCCGAGGCGATCAAGGCCCGGCTGAAGCCCGGCTTCCGCCTGGCCATCATCGGCGGCGGCTACGTCGGCCTCGAGGTGGCCGCCTCCGCCCGCGCCCTGGGCGCCGAGGTGGCGCTGCTGGAGCGCGAGGATCGGCTGCTGGCCCGCGTCGCCGGGCGCGACCTGTCGCGGTTCTTCCAGGCCTGTCACGAGGCCCATGGGGTCCGGTTCTACTGCTCGGCGCAGGTGGAGGGCTTCGAGGGGGCGGGTGGCCACGTGGCCGGCGTCCGCCTCAAGGACCAGCCCCCTGTGCCCTGCGACGCCGTCCTGGTGGGCATCGGCGCCGCGCCCAATGACGAGATCGCCCTGGAGGCGGGGCTCGAGTGCGCCGGCGGCATCGTCGTGGATCTGCAGGCGCGCACCTCCGACCCGTCGATCTTCGCCATCGGTGACGTCGCTCACCGCCCCCTGCCGCTCTACGACCGCATGTTCCGCCTGGAAAGCGTGCCCAACGCCCTCGAACAGGCGCGCCAGGCCGCCGCGGCCATCTGCGGCACGCCGCCGCCCAAGCCCGAGATCCCGTGGTTCTGGTCGGACCAGTATGACCTCAAGCTGCAGATCGCCGGCCTGCCCTTCGAGGTCGATGACGTGGTCGTGCGCGGCGATCCCGCCAGCCGCAGCTTCGCCGCCTTCCACATGGCGGGCCAGCAGGTGCAGGCCGTCGAGGCCGTCAACGCCGCCCCCGAATTCATCGTCGGCCGCCAGATGATCGGCGCCCGCCGCGAGGTCGACAAGGCCAGGCTCGCCGACCTGACGATCCCGATGAAGGCGGTCTAGGGCAAGGCCCCTGCCGACGCTGGACCCGCGTCGCCGCCTGCGCGATAGACGACTTGAACATTTCGCCCAAGGTCAGGAGCGCGCCGTGGCCAATGCCGAGGACCTGGATGCCTTCGACCTCAAGATTCTCGAGGCGATGCAGGGGGACGCGACTCTGTCGTCGGCGGAGCTAGCCGAGCGGGTCGGGCTGTCGCAATCGCCGTGCTGGCGCCGCCTCACCCGGCTGAAACAGGCCGGCTACATCCGCGACCAGATCAGCCGGCTGGATCGCCGCAAGCTCGGCTTCAACACCCTGGTGCTGGCCCATGTGAAGCTGTCGGCCCACGGGCGGGCCAACCTCGAGGAGTTCTCCGAGCAGATCGCCCGCTTCCCCGAGGTGCAGGAGTGCTACGCCATCGTCGGGGCGTTCGACTTCTTCCTGAAGATCATCACCCGCGACATCGACGCCTATGAGAAGTTCGTCTTCGGGGTCCTGTCCAAGCTGGCCGGGGTGCAGGAGATCAATTCGGCGATCGCCCTGTCGGAGATCAAGTCGAGCCCCGCCCTGCCCCTGCGCATCCGGTAGTTAGGCGCCGCCGCGGGCGTAGAGGTCGCGGTAGAGTCCCCAGGCGGGGGTGGTCTTGGCGCCGTGCTCCTCGCGGGCGTGGTCGATCTCGGTCAGGTCGATCACCGCCGTCGCGGCCCCCTCGTCGCGTCCGCCCTTCGACGCCATCAGCTCGCCGCGCGGCCCGACGATGGTCGCGGCGCCCCCCGACCAGACGCCGGCCGGGTCCTTGGCGTAGAGGTTGCGCGACACCGTGCCGGTCAGCAGGAATACCTGGCACTGATAGCCGATGGCCTGCTTCATCGCCTGCCAGGGCGCGTCGTCGCTCTCGGCGCTGGGATGGACGATGATCTGGGCGCCCTTGGCCGCCAGCAGGCGCGAGGCCTCGAACACCTCCGCCTCGCTCTCGATGTAGCAGGCCAGAGTCCCGATGGGCGTCTTGGCCACCGGCAGGATCGAATCCTTGCCGAAGGCGGCGGTGTATTCGGGGACCATGTCGCGCAGATAGGCCATCTCCGGCGCGCTGCGGGCCTGGGACTTGGGCGAGCGCAGCACCAGCCCCTCGGGGCCCATGACGAAGCCGGTGTGGAAATACTTGCCCGGCAGGCGGTTGGTCTTCTCCTGGGTGCTGGTGGCCACATAGCAGTCGTGGCGACGGCAGGCGGCGATCACCGGGGCGAAGACGGAGCGGTCCAGGGGCTCGGCCGCCAGGTCCACCGCCACCGCCGAGATCGGCACTCCCGACACCGACCGCTTGGACGACACCAGCTGCAGCACGGGAAACACGATCAGCCTGGGCTTGGGGCCCGGCCCCTTCATGGCCCCCTCGATCATGGCGACCATCGCCTCGGCGTTGCGCCGCCGGGTATCCTCCAGGGCGTCGGCGCTGGGCGGGACGAGCACGGGAACGCGCATCACGGCGGCGGCGATGGGCATGGGGCGTCTCTCCAGGACCGGCCGGCGTTCGGCCGCAGAATCCTTAGCCCGCGCGCGGGGCGCCGTCATCTCCCCGACGCCGTCTTTGCTCGCCGCGACTCTGCGGACCGGCTACGCTTCTTCGCATGCATCGCTATGACGGACGGGATCGGGCGCTGGCGGCGCTGCTGTCAGCGCTGGCCGGCTATGTGGACGCCATGGGCTTTCTGGCCCTGGGCGGCTTCTTCGTCTCGTTCATGAGCGGCAATTCCACCCGTTTGGCGGTGGGCCTGGCCGAGCGCACCCCCGCCGCCGCCGGAGCCGCGGCCCTGGTCGCCCTGTTCGTCCTCGGAGTGGTCGCCGGCGCCCTGGCGGGCCGATGGGCCGGGCCGCGGCGCAAGACCGTCGTCCTGGCCCTGGTCGCGGCGCTCCTGGCCGCCGCCGCCCTGCTTGGCCGCCTGCCCTCCCCCTGGGCGGCGGCGATTCCCATGGCCCTGGCCATGGGCGCCGAGAACGCGGTCTATGAGAAGGACGGCGAGGTGCAGATCGGCCTCACCTATATGACCGGCACCCTGGTCAAGCTTGGCCAGCGCCTGGCCGCGGCCCTGGGCGGCGGCGCCCCCTGGGCCTGGGCGCCTTATCTGCTCCTGTGGACCGGCCTGGTCGCGGGCGCCGTCCTGGGCGCCCTGGCCCACCGGGCGTTCGGCCTTCAAGGCCTGTGGTTCGCCGCCGCGGCCGCCGCGACCGCCGCCATGGCGGCCACGCGGCTGCGGGACTGACCTCAGGCCTTGTGCACCGCCGCGGCGATGTCGGCGACCACATGCCCGGCGAGGTCCTTGGGCATGTCCTTCAGCAGGATGTCCTGCAGCTTCTGGTGGTAGTGCTTGCGCAGTTCCCCGAGGCTGCGCGGATCGGCGATGATCACCAGCGACTCGATCCGGCCCTCCAGCACCTCGCGGTTCAGGTAGGCGGCGCAACTGGCCGCGAAATTGTCTTCGGACGCGCGCTTGTCGTCGGGGTTGGCGCTGCTGCTGTGGTGGCGGCCGCCCGAGCCGGCGTCGGCCGCGTCCAGCGACGGCATCGGCAGGGCCGTCAGGTCCACGTGGGTCTCGTCCCCGGCGTTGCGGAACAGCCGCAGGGTCTCTCCGTCCGCGACGGCGACGGTGGCGTGCTTGGGCAACATCATTTGATCGGCTCCTGATTCAGGACAACAACCCGTCGCGTCGGCGGAGGTTGCCTCGACAGCAGGGCGCGCTCCCGTTCGTCCGCGGTCAAGCCTGCGTCTGACCGCGTTGCCCTGGCCGGTCCCCTGCCCCATGATGGGCCGTCAGCATCGGGAGAGGATTTTGGACCTGAAGCAGTTGCAGCGGTTCGCCGTCGTGGCGGAAGAGAAGAGCTTCGCGCGCGCTTCGGAGATCCTGGCCGTGTCCCAGCCGTCGGTGTCGCGCAGCATCCAGTTGCTCGAGGATTCCCTCGGCGTCACCCTGTTCGACCGCACGCCCCAGGGCGTTGCTGTGACCCCCTATGGCCGCGCCCTGCTGCCCTACGCCCGCTCCATCATCAACGACCGCGCCCGCGCCATCGGGGCCATCGCGGCGGTGCGTAAGGATCTGGGCAATGTCCTGCGCCTGGGGGTCACCCGCCGCGCCGCCGCGTCCGGCCTGCCCGCGGCCATCGGTCAGCTGGCGGCGTCCAGTCCGCGTCTGACCGTCTACCTCCTTGACGACTCCTTCCCCGTCATCCTCGACCAGTTGCGCGAGGGCGAGATCGACCTGGCCTTCGGCATCCGCGGCGCCTACGACAATCTTCAGGGCCTGGCCTTCGAGCCCCTGGCCCGCACCGTGGCCACCTTCATCGTCCGCCGTGAGCATCCCCTGGCCGCCCGCACCGACATCACCTTCGCCGACCTCTCCGGCGGCGTGTGGCTGGTCTCCGAGGATCAGAGCGGCCGCGACGCCTGGCGGCGGATGTTCGAATCCCGCCGCCTGCCCGTCCCCCGGGTCGCCGTCTACGCCTCGTCCCCCGAGGTGGTCCGGCGCTGCGTCCTGGCGGCCGACCTGGTGGCCGTGATCTACCAGGAAGACGTACAGGACGACCTTAGGACGGGGGCGCTGGTGCAGGTCAGTCCGGACAAGGATCCCTACTTCCAGGACGTGGGCCTGTTCCGCCGCGCCGAGGTTTCCCTGTCTCCGGAGCAGACCCTGGTGGCGGATATGCTGCGGGACCTTTGCGCCCGCGGTCTCGCGGTGGCCTGACCCCGGCCAGGGCCCAGCCCCGGCATACCCCATTCAATTTGCGTATGACCCCTCCGCTAATTCGTCTGGCGGGCCGCGACGGTTGTCGAGATCATTCGGCGTCGGAAAGCGCAACGCCGCCTCGTCGGCGCGCGCCGAAAAAACCAAGCACTCAAGGGGAACCATGTCAGCCAGAACCACCCGGGTATCGACCCTGGCGATCATCGCCGCCACCGGCGCCTCGCTCGCCACCCTGGGGGCCTTCGCCCCCGCCATGGCCCAGTCGTCGACCGACCTCACCGAGATCGTCGTCACCGCCAAGAACCGGGTGGAGCGTCTGCAGGACGTGCCCCTGGCCATCACCGCGGTGACCAACGACACCCTGCGCCAGGCCGATGTCCGCGATCCGCGCGACCTGCAGCAGATCACCCCCGCCCTCAGCATGGGCATCGGCTCTGGCCGCAACGACCCGACCGCCGTCGCCCTGCGCGGGATCGCGCCGAACACCTCGGACGAGCGCTACCAGGCCATCTCCTTCTTCATCGACGGCGTGGCCCTCTCCGGTCAGCTCAGCTCCCTCGACCTGTCGCAGGTTGAACGGGTCGAGATCATCAAGGGTCCGCAGAGCGCCAGCTTCGGCCGCGCCACCTATACCGGCGCCATCAACTACATCACCAAGGAGCCGCGCGGGGACAGCCTCAGCGGCGCGGTCACCCTTCGCGGCGGCGCTAACAGGGACGCGCCGGAAGGCAACTATTTCGCCAGCGGCTACCTGGCCTTCCCGATCCTGCGCGACAACCTGTGGGGTTCCGTCGAGGGCACCGTCCAGCAGCAGGGCGCCGTGGCCAAGGCCGTCAACAACGGCCGCCCGGTCGGCCGCGAGCGCACCCAGTCCATCGCCGGCTCCCTGGTCTGGAAGCCCCTCGAAAACCTCACCTTCAAGGTTCGCTCGTCCTACAACCACGATCGCGACACGGTCACCATGGCCGTCACCGAGCATCCCCGTGACTGGCTTATCGCCGGCGCCCCCCTGCTGACCTTGCCGCGCGGCTCGGGGTCGTTCTTCCCCTCGGTGATCCCGGAAGCGAATTTCGACACCCTCGCCGATCGCAGCCAGAACGTGGACGCGTCGCTTCCCGGCGGCGGCTACGAGCGTGACCGTTACTTCACCTATGGCCTGGCCAGCTACAACTTCGCCGGCGGCTTCGAACTCAGCTACCGCGGCAGCTACTTCTTCAGCCGCGACATCCGCGCCGCCGGATCGCTCTCTCGCTCCGAGACGGCCGACCCCATCTTCGGACCCCTGGTCAGGAGCGGCCAGGTCACCCTCGGCACGCCCTTCCTGCCCGGCTCCAACATCGTCGCCACCGAGCGGTTCGTGAACTACAGCCACCAGCTGCTGCTGTTGTCGCCGTCCGACAAGCGTCTGCGTTACAAGGCCGGCCTCTACTACTTCAGCGAAACGAGCCTCAACAACTTCTCGACCTTCAAGACGGCCGCAAACCCCAGCGGCCAGTTCCGGGGTCTGGAATATCTGACCAACACCGCGGCCTTCGGCAGCCTCGACTTCGACATCACCGACCGCCTGACCCTCAGCGGCGAAGGCCGCTACCAGCGCGAAACGGTGGGTCAGTCCGCCTGCGTCATCTGCGGCTCGCCCCTGGCTCAGGGGCGCTCCTATGACGCCACCAACTTCCTGCCGCGCGTGACCCTCAGCTATGAGGTGGCGCAGAACCACATGCTCTACGCCCTGTATTCGTACGGCGTGAAGAGCGGCCGCACGAGCGGCGTGATCGTCACCGGGGCCTCCGCCCTGCTCTATGCGACTCCGGAGAAGCTCGACAACTACGAGATCGGCTCCAAGAACGTCTTCTTCGACGGCCGCCTGGTGCTGAACCTCGCCGCCTATAAGGAAAAGGTCGCCGACCAGCAGCTGCAGTCGACCCAGAACGTTCCAACCCCCGCCGGCGGCGTCATCGGCCTGTCCTACACCAACAACGCCGGCAGCTCCGAGGTCCAGGGCTACGAGATCGAGACCAACTGGAGGGCCACCGATCGGCTGACCCTGTCGGGCGGCGTCGGCTACGCCGATCAGCAATTCACCGGCAAGAACCCGATCATCCTGGGAGTGAGCAACGCCATCTTCTTCCCCGGTGCGGTCGGCAGCGCGGTGGTGCTGGACGGCAAGCAACAGCCCAACGTGCCGCAGTACAACGGCTTCGTCGCCGCCGAATATGTCCAGCCGGACGTGTGGCGGGGCTTCAGCCTCGGCGCCCGCCTCAGCGGCAGCTACCACGGCAGCTACTTCGTCGACCTGGCCAACACCGTTTCGGTGGAGGGGGCGTGGACCCTCAACGGCCGCCTGCGCATGTTCCGGGACGACGTGGAGATCTCGCTCTTCGGTCGCAACCTGACCAACGACAAGACGCCGACCTCGGTCGGCTTCGTCGGCGCCACGGCGAGCTGTGCGTTCATCGAGCGGGATACGGCCCGCTTCGGCTCCAACCAGCAGTGCATTTCCGTCAATTCGCAACGGCCGACCGAATACGGCATCGAGCTGACCAAGCGCTTCGGCGGCGGCGAGGCTCCGCCCCCGCCTCCCCCGCCCGCGCCGCCGGCCCCGCCGCCGCCGCCGCCCCCTCCTCCGCCGCCCCCCGCGCCGGTGGCCTATGAGGCGCGCGAATTCGTGGTCTACTTCCCCTTCGACCAGTACGTCCTCACGCCGGAAGCCCAGCAGGTCATCAGCCAAGCGGCCGACTATGCGAAGACCGGCAGCGCCACCCGCGTGGTCGTGGTGGGTCACGCCGACACCTCGGGCAGCGCCGCCTACAACGTGAGGCTGTCGGAGCGTCGCGCCAAGGCGACCGCCGACGCCCTGGTGGGGTCAGGCCTGGCGCAGACCGCGCTTGCGGTCGACTGGAAAGGCGAGAGCCAGCCGGCCGTCGCCACCGCCGACGGGGTCAAGGAGCCCCTCAACCGCCGGGCCACCATCAACATCAACTTCTAAGGCGCCGGCCTTCTGCCGGAACGGGAAAGGGCGGCGCTCACGCGTCGCCCTTTTTCAGCTGGCCCCCGCATTGACCGCCCCGCCAGCGCCTGGAAGATAAGGCCCCGCGGGCGCCTGACCCGCGGAGGCGCTCCCATGTACCTGCCCGATGGCCCGACCCGGCCCGACCCCGCCGCCCTGGACGCCTTCTGGGCCGAGGCGCGCGCCGCCCTCCCCGACGCCGGCCTGGGCGACGGCTACCAGGTCCGCTGGATCGGCCTGGACGCCCCCTCCACCGACCAGATCATCGAACTGATCCGCCAGGGCGACAAGACCGGCACCTTCACCCTGCCCTGGATCGTCGAGCGCACCGATCAGCCCGAGCCCAAGGCCGGCGACGCCATCATACTCATCGACTTCGCCGGGACCCCCACCCTGCTGGTGCGCCTCACCCAGGTGCGCCCCGTGCGCTTCGGCGACGTCACCGCCGCCGACATCGCCATCGACGGAACCCCGGTGCGCGACCTCGCCGTCTGGAAACCCCTGCACACCGTCTACTGGAACGGCCTGCTGGCGCCCTTCGACCTGGCGGTCTCCGACGACCTGATGTTCTGGGCCGAGCCCTTCGAACTGCTCTACGACGCCGCCGGCTGACTCTTAATCCTCCCCCGTTCTTCACGGGGGAGGTGGGCCCCGGCCGAAGAGCCGGGGCTCGGAGGGGGCGAGCGGCGGCGCGACGGGTCGCCCCCTCAGTCCCTCCGGGACAGCTCCCCCGCTTCGCGGTGGAGCATTCCACCGCCGACCAATTCGGGGACGCCTCACATGACCCCTCGCCCCCATTGCGGAGAGAGGTTGGGTGAGCGGCGCCTCACCCGCCACACCACGCCGTCGATCGCTCGACGGAGGGACCTGAGCCGGCCGCTAATTCGCTAGCCACGCCGGCTAACGCTTGATCCTCCACCGCTCTTCGCGGGGGAGGTGGGCCCCGGCCGAAGAGCCGGGGCTCGGAGGGGGCAAACGGCGGCGGGGCGGTTCGCCCCCTCAGTCCCTCCGGGACAGCTCCCCCGCTGCGCGGTGGAGCATTAGACCACCGACCAATTCGGGGACGCCTCAACGAGACCCCTCGCCCCGCTTGCGGAGAGAGGTTGGGTGAGCGGCGCCTCACCCGCCACACCACGCCGTCGATCGCTCGACGGAGGGACCTGAGCCGGCCGCTAATTCGCTAGCCACGCCGGCTAACGCCTAATCCTCCACCGCTCTTCGCGGGGGAGGTGGGCCCCGGCCGAAGAGCCGGGGCTCGGAGGGGGCGAGCGGGGGCGCGACCGTTCGCCCCCATTGCGGGGAGAGGTCGGGTGAGGGGCGCCCTCACCCGCCACATCCTCCACACCACGCCGTCGATCGCTTGATGGAATGGTTTTTCGTCAGGCGTCGCGCGTCAAGGATGCGCCGCAGGCGCACCGCTGCGCGGCGGCGCGAAGCGCCGTCCTTGACCCGCGGCGCCTGACGAAACCACGCTCCGCCAAGCGAACGACGGAGGGGTCTGCGCCGGCGGACAACTTGCAGCGCCGCAACTGACGCCCCCCCCTACACCACCGCCTTCACCGTCTTCGCCTGCGGCGCCTCCAGCCCCGCCTTCACCAGCCGCCGCTTCTGCACGTTCAGCCGGGCCTGCAGGTGACGCTTGCGCAGCCAGGGCCGCCAGGAGTCCTTGGGGCCGATGGGGTCGCCGATATGGTAGGCGGCGATGAAGGTGGCCAGGGGGCCCAGGCCCTGGGGCTCCAGCAGCTTCAGGCGGCGCCCGCCCCCGGCCTGCAGCAGGGCGATGGCCCGGCCCAGGCCGCCGCCGTCGGCCAGGGCCGCCTCGACGTCCGCCTCGCTGCGCCCCAGCCAGTGGGCGATCAGCCGGGTGCGCAGGTCGGCGATGCTCGCCCGCGCCGCCGCCGCCCCGCGTCCGCTCGCCTCCAGGGTGATATCGCACTCGGTGTCGAACCCCGAGGAGCGGTTGTTGAGATTGGTCGAGCCGATCCGCACCAGGTCGTCGTCGATGATCGCCAGCTTGGCGTGGACGATGATGATCTTGCCGCCCGAGGTCACCGGGCAGAAGGCGTGCAGCCGGCGGTGGACGTTGGCCATCTCCAGCCGCTTGAGGAAGGCCGAGCGGGTGCGGTCCATGGTCATCTGATCGAACCAGCTGGGGCAGTGCAGGGTCGAAACCAGCACCACCTCCGGCCCGTCCGGCTCGGCCAGGCGCGCGGCCAGGGCCTCGGCCATGATCGGCGAGGTCATATACTGGTTCTCGATATAGATCAGGCGCTTGGCCGCGGCGATGGAGGCCAGGAACAGGGCCTCGTTCTCGCGCACCTCGCCGGATTCCCGATAGCGGCTCTGGGTGCGCGAGATACCCGCCTGCACCGGGCCGAAGTCGGCCTTCAGGCAGTCGGGCCAGGGCGAGGCGGCCGGCGGCCCCTCGGGCGCCGCCAGGGTCTCCCCCGTCGCCCGACGCCAGCGCTCGCGGAACAGGTCGCCCAGGGCGCGGGCGGGCGGCCCCTCCACCGCGCTCATCAGCTCGTGCCGCGACAGGTAGTAGGCGCCCTTCTTGCGGAACCGGCGGCGGTCGCCGTCCTTGTGCGCGGCGGTGTCCCAGCGGTCGGGGCCGATGTCGCCGCCGCCGCAGAAGGCCAGCTCGTCGTCGATGATGATCATCTTCTGGTGGTGGCTGGCGCCCAGGGGCAGCACCCCGTCCAGCTTCAGCTTCACCGCCGTGTTGGCGAAGCAGCGCCGGTCCTTCCAGGTGAAGAAGTTCTGCGTCGCGGAGATGGGCAGGGCCGCCTTCCAGCACAGGATGCGCACGTCCAGCTGCGGATTGTCCGCCGCCAGGCCGATGAGGAAGGCGCCGATACGGTCTTCCGCGTCTCCCCCGCCCCCCGGCTGGGGGTGGAACTGGGTGTCCGGGTCGAAGGCCCAGTTGAGGAAATGGATCGACCGGGTGGCCAGCTTCATGGCCGCCTTGGCGGCGGTGAAATAGTCGGCCATGTCGATGATGACGGCGGCGCGGTCGGTCCGCTCCACACGCCAGCAGGTGGTCCCCGGCTGAAGCAGCACCTCTATCCCCTCGCCATTGCCACGCTTGAATGCGCGGGGGAAATGGCGGTTCCCCAATCCGCTCCCGCCCGGCGGAGGAGGCTGAGCCCTAGGGGTAGACGTCCACCCAGGGGATCGGGCCGTCCACCGGCGCGGCGGCGCCGGGGGGAACCAGCTTCCAGCCGATCTGGCGCTGGGTGCCCAGGGTGTCGCCGTCCGCAGCGAGGGTCTCGTAGACGCGGCCGTCCCGGAAGCGATAGCTGTCGGTCCAGGTGACGGTGGTGGTCACCCCCGAGGCGGGCTTGCCCAGGAAGGGGCCGTCGTTGATGGCCACCACGGTCTGGCGGGCGACGACGATGTTGTCGGCGCACAGGACCACGTCGTTGAACAGCTGGCGCTTGGGGAAGGCTGAGGCGATCATCTTGACGAAGCCGGCCATGGCCGCCTGCCCCCCTGTTCGCCCGCCGGGCGGCGCCGCCTGGAAGCCGAAGCCGGGGTCGGTCCAGCGGTCCAGCTGGCTCAGCTTGCGCCCGGTCCAGATATTGTCGAACAGCCCCAGGTAGCTGGCCAGCAGGGGCTCATGGCCCTGGCAGTGAACCTCGCCGGGGCGGGGCAGGTCGGCCTCCTGGGCCCCCTCTGGCGCGGCGAAGGCGGGGGCGGCGATGGCGAGGGCGGCGGCGAGGCCCAGGGCGGCGGCGGTCATGGCGGGGATCCTCATTGGCCGGCCTTTCCGGGGGCGGCGGCCGGCCAGACCAGGGTCCAGCCCGACCGGGTCAGCAGCAGGGGGATCACCCCCTCGCCCCATTGCTCGACGATGCGGCCGCCCCGGATGCGGTAGATCTCGGTGTGCTGCACCGAATGGCTCTTGCCCGACGGCGGATAGCCCAGCAGCGGCCCCGAATTGGTCCCGGTGAGGGTCTGGTAGGCCATCAGCAGGTCGTCGCTGCACAGGATGAAGGTGGTGGTCACCTTGCGGTCCGGGAAGGCCGTGGCCAGCACCTGGAACTGGCGGCGCATGGGCTCGGGCCCGCGCGGCATGCCGGCCGGGGCGTCACGCCAGACGAAGTCGGCGGCCAGGTAGTCGCCGATCTTGCCGGGGGCGCCGCCGTCCAGCACGTCGCGGACATAGGCGTCATAGGTGGCCGCCATCGCCCGCGCCTGCGGGCCGGCGCAGTGGTCCTCCACCGCCGCCTGCGCCGCGGGCGCCCCCAGCAGCAGCAGGGCCAGGCCCAGGATGCATCGCTTCATCGGTCCTCCGTCGCGTGGTCTGTCATCGAATTCTGATCCGGTAGAGGGCGTTGTCGGCGCTTCCCGGGACATAGGCGAAGCCGTCGGCGGCCACCGCCACGCCGGTGGCCAGGAACGGCGCCCCCGGCGCGCGCGCCTGGGCCAGGCCCAGGGACAGGCCGCGGGCCAGCACGACGGCGCGGCCGCCGGCGGGGTCGATTGCGAGCACCTGGCCCAGCGCCGTGTCGGCGACGATCACCCTGCCGTCCGGCGCCATCGACAGCCCCTCGGGCCGCTTCAGGCCGCCGCCGACGACGGTTTGGGCGTAGGGCCCCGCCCCCGCCCCCGGCGCCAGGCGCACGATCCGGCCGCGCCCGTATTCGCTGACGAACACCGTCCCGTCCGCCGCCTCGGCCACCCCCAGGGGGGACGCCAGGCCGGACGCCAGCACCCGGCGCCCGCCCGGCGCGGCGGGGTCCAGGCGCACCACCTCGCCGGCGCCGAAGTCGGCCACCAGCAGGCCGCGCGGCGAGGCGGCCAGGCCCATGGGCCGGGAGAACCCATCGATCTGCGACGCCTTGCCGGCGCCGTCTGTCCGGGTCACCGCCGTGGGGCTGAAGGCGCTGACAAAGGCGTAGCCGGCGGCCTCGCGCACAAGCGAACGCATGCCGAAGCTGTTGCCCCCCGGATGCAGGGGGCTGACCTCGCGGCTCTTCAGATCATAGCGCCGGCCGCCCCAGTCGTCGGCGATCAGCACCATGGGCGCCCCGTCGATCACCGCCGCCGACACCAGGCCGGGCGCCGACAGGTCAGACCAGGTCACCCGCCGGGCGGCGCCGGTGGCCAGGTCGATCTCGGTGACCCCGTTGTTGGCGGTGGAGGAGACGTAGAGCCGGCCGTTCGGGCCGACGGTCATGTTGTCGGCCGGCCCCGGCACGGTGACTACCAGCCGGCGTGCGCCGGTGGCGTCGTCCAGGCGCCACACCTGGCCGGAGCGGTAGTTGAGCACCAGCAGGGCGCCCCTAAGCCGCCGCACCGAGGACGGCGCCTCGAAGCCGGTGGCTAGGGTGGTGACCTGGCCGGTCTCCACATCGATGCGCACGACGGCGCCCTTCATGAACAGGGGGCCGACGATGGCGCCGTCCGGCAGGAAGTCGAAGGAGTTGAGCCCGCCGATGCCCTCGGCGATCACCCGGGGCGGGCGGCCCCCGGCGGGGTCGAGCTCGTACAGGCCGTCGCCGCCGAACACCCGGGTGAAGAACAGCCGCCCCGTGGGCGAGAAGCGCACGGCGTTGACCCCCGGCAGGCCGCCGGCCAGGGCATGGACGCCGCCTGCGGCGGTGCGGGTCATGATGGCGTTCATGGTCGGCCCGCCGGTCCACACCGGATCGCCCTGGGGCGAGAAGGTCAGGTCGTCGGCGCCGCCCTCCGGCGCCCCCACCCGCACCGACACCCGGCCGGTCTTCGGATCGATCCGATAGAGCGCCTTGCCGGTGATGCTGGCGGCGTAGAGGCCGCCGTCCGGACCGAAGGCCAGGCCGTGCACGCCGTTCATCGCCACCGGCCGAACGACCTGTTCGACCCCCTCGGCCGCGTGCGCGGGGCCCCCGGCCAACGCCAGGGCCGCCGCCACGGCCGCGCCGCGCAGACCGGTCAATCCGAAGGCCATCCCATGTCTCCCACCCGAAGGGAGGGTCGGTCCGCGCCGCCGCCCTGTCTCGCCAAAACGTCGACGCCGTCCGCCTATTGGACGCCGACCCGCCGCTTGACCCCGCCCCCCGGCCGGCGGCATCAATCCCCGCTCAAAGCGGGGGCCGCAGTCCATGAGCGACACTGACCAGCCGGCGGCTTCGCACCGCCGCATCCTCGCCGCCAGCCTGGTGGGCACGGCGGTGGAGTTCTACGACTTCTACATCTACGCCACCGCCGCCTCCCTGGTGTTCGGCCCCCTGTTCTTCCCCACCGCCTCGCCGGCCGCCCAGCTGCTCTCCAGCTACGCCACCTTCGCCCTGGCCTTCTTCGCCCGGCCCCTGGGCGCCAGCGTGTTCGGCCATTTCGGCGACCGCCTGGGCCGCAAGTCGACCCTGGTCGCCTCCCTGCTGCTGATGGGCGGCTCCACGGTGGCCATCGCGGTGCTGCCGACCTACGCCCAGGCCGGCTGGGTCGCGCCCCTGCTGCTGTGCATCCTGCGCTTCGGCCAGGGCTTCGGCCTGGGCGGCGAATGGGGCGGGGCCGCGCTTCTTGCGGTGGAAAACGCCCCGCCCGGATATCGGGCCCGCTTCGGCATGTTCCCCCAGCTGGGCGCCCCGGTGGGCTTCATCGCCGCCAACGGCCTGTTCCTGCTGCTGGGCCTGGTGCTGACCCCCGACCAGTTCCAGGCCTGGGGCTGGCGCATCCCCTTCGCCCTGTCGATCGTGCTGGTGGGCGTCGGCCTATGGGTGCGGCTGAAGCTGTCGGAGACGCCGGCCTTCGCCGCCGCCCTGCGCGAGGCGCCGCCCGCCCGGGCGCCCCTGGCCGAGCTCCTGCGCCGCCACCCTCTGGAGACCCTGGCCGGGACCTTCGCCGCCGTGGTCTGCTTCGCCGTCTTCTACCTCACCACCGCCTTCGCCCTGGGCTATGGCGTCGGCGCCCTGGGCTACAGCCGCGAGACCTTCCTCGGCGTCCAGCTGGGCGCCATCGGCTTTCTGGCCCTCGGCATCATCGCCGCCGGCTACTGGGCCGACGCCACCAGCCCCCGCCGGGTGCTGATGACCGGCTGCATCGGCGTGGTCGCCGCGGGCTTCGTCCTGGCCCCCATGTTGGGGTCGGGGTCCCTGTGGCTGATCTGGGCCTTCCTGTCCCTGGGCATGGTGCTGATGGGCCTGGTCTACGGCCCCCTGGGCGCCTTCCTGCCGGGCCTGTTCCCGGCCCGGGTGCGCTACACCGGCGCCTCGGTGGCCTTCAACGTCGGCGGCATCCTCGGCGGCGGCCTGGCCCCGATGATCGCCCAGGCCCTGGCCGACCGCGGCGGCCTGGCGCCGGTGGGCCTGTATCTGAGCGGCGCCGCCCTGGTCAGCCTCGTGGCCCTGGTGGCCCTGCGACGAGCGCCCGTGCAGGCGTAAAGCGCTCCCCCCTCCACCGTCATCCTAGGCCTTGTGCCTAGGACCCAGAAACGCTGCGATTTCAGAGTGATGAGGGGCAGCGGCCTGGCCTGATGGCTCCGTGCGTCTGGGTCCCAGGCACAAGGCCTGGGATGACGGATGGGGGGCTCGGCCGCAAAGCGCGCCCTAGTCCCGGAACACCACCGTCGTCGCGCCGTTCAGCAGCACCCGGCCGGAGATGTGGAAGTTCACCGCCCGCGCCAGCACCCGGCGCTCGATGTCGCGGCCCTTGCGGATCAGGTCCTCGGGGGAGTTGGCGTGGCTCACCCGCTCCACGTCCTGCTCGATGATCGGCCCCTCGTCGAGGTCGGCGGTCACATAGTGGGCGGTGGCGCCGATGACCTTCACGCCCCGGGCGTGGGCTTGGTGGTAGGGCCTGGCCCCCTTGAAGCCCGGCAGGAAGGAGTGGTGGATGTTGATGCACCGCCCCACCAGCTTGGCGGTCAGGGCGTCCGACAGCACCTGCATGTAGCGGGCCAGCACCACCAGCTCCGCCCCGGTGGACTGGATCAGGGCCCAAACCTGCGCCTCCTGCTCCATCTTGGTGGTCTTGGTCACCGGCAGGTGGTGGAACGGAATGTCCCCCAGCTCCAGCCGGCTGTAGGTCTCGCGGGGGTGGTTGGAGACCACCGCCACGATCTCCATGGGCAGCTCGCCGATGCGCCAGCGATAGAGCAGATCGGCCAGGCAGTGGTCGGCCTTGGAGGCCAGGATCATCACCTTGCGCCGCCGGTCGCTGGGCTCGATCGACCACTCCATGGCGAAGTCCCCCGCCAGGGGCTCGAAGGCCGACCGCATCGCCTCAAGACCCGCCGGCTGGCCGGCGAAGTCGTACACCACCCGCATGAAGAAGCGGCCGCTGAGCACGTCGTCGAACTGGTTGGACTCCAGGATATTGCCGCCCAGGTCGAACAGCAGCTTGGACACCGCCGCCACGATCCCCGCCCGGTTGGGACAGGACAGGGTCAACAGGAAGCGGCCGGAGCCGTCGGTGGAGGTCATGGATCAGCCGGGGTCAGTGGGCGGGTAGCGGGCACATAGCAGATTTGCCGCCCGCTGCACGCCTCCGCCTCACCCCGCCGCGGCCGGCGCCCCCAGGCGGGCGCCGAGCATCCGCCCGAAGGTGATCGC
Organism: Caulobacteraceae bacterium; assembly: GCA_965279095.1. GTDB lineage: Bacteria > Pseudomonadota > Alphaproteobacteria > Caulobacterales > Caulobacteraceae > CBDIHH01. The sequence continues at coordinate 625,037 of CBDIHH010000006.1, read as the reverse complement.
CGGGGTCACGCTGGCGCCCGAGCAGAACGACCGCCCGCCGATGGCCGCCGCCCCCAGGATCTCCCCGGCGGCATACAGACCGTCGATCGGGGCGCCGTCCGCCCCCAGCACCCGCAGGTCGATGTCGACGTCGATGCCGCAGCTGGTCCGCAGGGTGATGCCGTGGTTCTGCAGGGCGTAGAAGGGCGCCTCGGCGATGGGGGCCGGCAGGCAGCGGCGGCCAAAGGCCCGGTCCTCCCCCGCCGCCACGGCGGCGTTGTACTCGGCCACGGTCTGCGCCAGACCGGCCGCATCGATCCCAGCCGCCGCCGCCAGGGCCTCCAGGCTGTCCGCGCGATGCACCCCCGTCTGGCGGTTGGCGCGCCGGTCCAGCTCCGCCGCGTCCCAGCCCTTCACGAAGGTCCCGCCCTCGCGCAGGGCGCGGGCGTCCAGCACCATCCAGAAGGTCATGTCGGCGATCGCTTCCAGAGCGTGTTCCTTGATGTCGATGGACGGTTCGTCCTCGGCCACCCAGCGCCGGCCGCCGCGGTCCACATAGATCTCGAACGGGGGCCGCTCCTGCGCCACCAGCAGGGGGCGGTCGTCCCAAGGGATGCGCAGCCCCTCCGTCGGCGGCAGCCCGCCGAAGGTGGGCAGGTAGTTCCCCTGGCCGACCAGCCGGGCGCCCGCCGCCATCGCCATCTTCAGGCCGTCGCCGGTGGAGGTGTGATAGGCGGCCGTGACCAGCTTCAGCCCCTCCGCCTGCTCGAAGAAGGCCGGGTCATAGCCATAGCCGCCGGTGCAGAGCACCACCGCGCCCGCGGTGATCGCCGTCCCGTCGGCCAGCCGGACGCCGCCGCAGCGCCCGTCCTCGAGGATTAGGCCGGCCACCGCCGCCCCCAGCCTCAGCTCCACCCGCCCGGCCGCCGTCGCCTCGTCCAGCAGCCGGCGCAGCACCGCCAGCACCGAGCGTCCGCCCTGAGGCCCATAGTAGGTGCGCGCGGTCCGATAAGGCTCGTGGCCATAGACGATCCGCGGGGTCTCCGGCGAGAAGTCGAAGCCGTTGTCCTCCAGCCAGTCGATGGTTGAGGCGCAGGTCTGCGCCGCCAGCCGCGCCATGTCGGCCCGCCCGGTGCCCTGGCTGATGCGCATGATGTCGTCGAAATGGGCCTCGGGCGTGTCGTCGATTCCATGCGCCTTCTGCCGGCGGCTTCCCGCCCCCGACATGTGGGCGCTGGACACATGCAGCGTGCCGCCGATGTCGTCGTTCTTGTCGAGCAGCAGCACGCGCCCGCCCGCCGCCCCGCCCTCCAGGGCGCACGGAATGCCGGCGGTCCCGGCGCCGACGACGATCAGGTCATAGTCCGGCATCCCGTCCCCTCGTGAACCCATCAACACCCGCAAGGGACAGCAGTTGAGGCCAGGAGTCGAGCCAGCGCAGGCCACTTATCGTCAACTGCCGACGATTTTTGATGGCGCCCACTCCTGCCCCGCGAAGCGGGGAAGGGGGACCGCGACGCGGAGCGGCGTGGTGGAAGGGGCAGCGCAGGGGTTGCCGGACAGGGCGGCGCCGGATCAGCCGGAGGGTCCCTGCCCGGCTGCGTCCTGCAGCCGCCGCCACACGGCCGCCTCCACCGCTACCAGATCGCCCGGCGCTTCCACCCGGCGGTCGGCGAAGGCGTTGGCCGGCCACAGCCTTGCCAGGGCGCCCGGGTCCTGGTGGATGGCCGGCTGGATCTGGGCCAGGAAGTTCGCCGTCGGCCGGGCCCGGGCGGCGCGCAGGGCCTCGATGTCGATGGTGGCCAGGGCGAACTGGTCCGGTCCCACGGGCGCCTGGCCGATCAGGGCGCCGGTAAAGTCGTGGATCTCGCTGGGCGGCGGCGGCGGACCCGGGTCGGGCGCCGCCCCGTCCTGCGGAAGGAATTCGCCCATATTGGCCATGCCCAGATAGACGAGGTTCTCGAACGCCCGCGCCGGGCGCACCGCCAGCGCCCCCGGCCCGCCCAGATAGTCCAGCCTCGGCGAGGCGGTGGGGTTGGCGATCACCTCAGCCCCCTTCAGCGCCAGGGTGCGGGTCACCTCCGGCCAGTTGACCTCGCCGGCGATGGCCAGGCCGATCCGGCCCAGGGGCGTGTCGGCCACCGGGAACAGGGCGTCCGCCCCGAACTGGCGCACGAAGGCGTCATAGACGTCGATGGGCCGGGTCCGGGTCGTCATCACATAGTTCTTGCGATAGGTCAGCCGCAGCCCGCCGTCCGGGCCGATCAGGGCGGCGGTGCTGAAATAGCGCCCGGGGAAGGCGGGGTGCGCCTCGGTCGCCTGCACCACCACATGGGCGCCGGCCGCCCTGGCCGCCCGACCCAGCCGCTCGGTGTGCGGGCCGGGAAAGGTCAGGCTGGCGCCGATCCAGTCGTCGATGCTCACGCCGAGCTTGAAGCCGCTCAGGCCGAACTGCGGAAAGACGATCAGCCTGGCCCCGTGCTCGCGGGCGGCCCGCGCGACCAGGGCGCAGAGGTGGTCGACATTGGCGTCCAGCACCTGCGGGCGGAACACCCCCTCCCCGTCGAACACCGTGCGGATCGAGGGCTGGCACGCGGCCATCACATAGGGCGCGATCATGGGCGGGTCTCCGCGTCGGCCCGGCGGGCGGCGTCCAGCGTGGCCTCGTCGAGGGTGTAGGTCTGCAGGATCGCCATGGCGACCAGCATCAGGGCCACCGGGGCCAGGGCCGCCAGGGCGTAGATGCCCATGATCGCCGACAGGGGCTGGACCGTCGCGGCGTCGCTGCTCGACTGGTAGCCGAGCAGCCCCACCGCCAGGCCGAAGATCGACACGGCGAGGGCGGTGGTGATCTTCTCGGTCATCACGAACAGGCCGGCGAACACCCCCTCGCGGGCCAGGCCGTTCCTGCGGCGGTCATATTCGATGGTGTCGGGCAGCATGGTCTGGATGCTGAAGAACAGGCCGCCGCCGCCGATCCCGTTGATGACGCCGATGAGAATCAGGGCGACCTTGGCGTCCATCACCAGGGGCGCGAGCCACGACAGATAGGCAACGGTCAGCACGGCGCTGGCGATGCGCGCCGTCGCCCGGCGGCCATGGCGGCGGGCGATCCGCCGCCACAAGGGCTGGGAGACCATGGTCATGATGGTCTGGGCCAGGAACAGCCCGCCCAGCCAGTTGTCGGACACCTTCAGGGCGTGGCGCGTGTAGTAGGGCACCGACACCGCATGCAGGGTCAGGGCGACGAAGGCCGTCAGCTTGAAGGCGATCAGGGCCAGGAACGGCCGGTTGCCGGCCAGGGCCGCCAGATACACCCGCGCCCCGCGCTTGTGAGGCGGGGCCGGCGGCGGGTTCAGCGCCGCGCCGCGGGTGGCGGCGAAACAGGCCAGGCCGCTGACCAGGATCAGCACCGCCAGCAGGGCCGCGGTGATCTCGTGGCCGCGCCGGTCGCTGCCCAGGTGCGCCAGCAGGAAGGGCGCCGCCGAGGTCGCCGCCAGGCTGCCGATCGACGAGCCCATGACGTTCCAGTTCATCAGCCGGGATCGCTGCTCGAAGGACTGCGTCAGGTCCGGCGCCATGGCCAGATAGGGGATGCGGAACATCGTATAGGCGGTGGAGAAGAACAGCAGGGTGAAGCCCATGTAGAGCACCAGCGTCCGGCCGGTGACCTGCGGCACGAGGAACAGCAGCACCATCGAGGCGGCGCACAGGCCGGCGCCGGCCAGCAGATAGGGGCGGCGGGGGCCCCAGGCCGAGCGGGTGCGGTCGCTGACCCCGCCCATGATCGGGTCGAAGACCGCGTCATAGATCTTCGACAGGGCCACCAGCATGCCCGCCGTCCCCGCGGCGATCCCCAGGGAATCGGTCATGAAGCGCATGTGCAGCAGGCCGACGCTGTTGGCGAGCACCCCGGTGCAGAAGGCCCCGAAGGCCCAGCCCCAGAAGAGGCGGCGCGCGACCGGCGGCGGGGCCGCGGGGGACTGGGGATCACGCATCGCCGGCCTGCCTTGAACTGCATGGGTCGGCGAGCCTGCCCCGGACAGTCGCCGCCGTCATGTTAGGGCCCTCCCAGGGCGGGAAAAGACGATTCCTCGGATCGGTGATCAGCTTATCCGATGACCTCTAGACCGCGCCCGACCGCGCCCGGCCCGGGCCGGCCGCATAGCCCGCCGCCCGGCAGGCCGCGCGGATCTCCGCCTTGAGGGCGCGCATCACCCGCGTCTGCGCCCCGTCCGCCCGGTCGATGATGCCTGCGGGACCGGCGAAGGTCATGATCGAGGTCGGCAGTTCGCAGACCGCCCCGCTGGCGATGTCGGGCTGGACGAACTCGCGGGGCAGGTAGCCGACCAGGTCGGCATGCAGGATCATCGACCGGATGTAGTGCATCGACCGGGTGCGGGCCGAGATCACCGGCGTCGGCAGTCCAACCGCCTGCAGCGCCGGCAGGACGGCGAAATTGACTGTCGCGTACATCACCCAGGGGTAGTCCAGCACCAGCCGATCGGTGATCTCTCGCCCGTCGCAGAGGGGATGCGCCTTGCGCGCCGCCAGGATGTAGCGCTGGTCGCAGGTCTCCTCGAAGGCCAGGCCGCTGGCGTCGGCGTCCGGGGGAAAGCCGCAGAAGGCCATGTCGATGGCGCCCGACTGGGCCGCCGCCATCAGGTCGATGCTGTACCCCTCGGTCACCGACAGGATGATGTCCGGATGCTTGGCCAGGAGCGCCGCCGACGCCTGGGGGAAGATGTCGTTGATGAACACCGGCGACACGCCCACCGTCAGGGTGGCGTCCCGCCCGCGCTTGATCTCGTGAAAATCGGCCAGGGCGCGCTCGGTCTCGCTGATCACCAGCTTGGCCCGGGGTAGCAGGATCTCGCCCAGGTCCGTCAGCTTGGCCCCGCGCGCGCCCCGCTCGATCAGCACCGCCCCCAGCAGCCCCTCCAGTTGCTGGATGCTCCAGCTGATGGAGGGCTGGGAAATGCCCAGGGCCTCGGCCGCGAGCCGGAAACTGCCCTTCTCGGCGACGGCCACGAAACGGGTGAGTTGGGCGATGTCCATGACTACCGGTCGCTCCCAGATCGTTTATTGCGTCGCAAGGGCCCTCGGCCGTCAAGGCTTGGCTCGGGCGCTCCCACCGGCGCTATCGCAGGATGAAGTCCGCGACCCGCTCGCCGATCATCACCGACGCGGCGTTGGTGTTCCCCGACAGGATGGCGGGCATGGCCGAGGCGTCCGCCACCCGCAGCCCCTGCACGCCGCGCACCCGCAATTGAGGATCTAGAACCGCCCCCTCGCCGCCCATGGCGCAGGTGGAGGTGGGATGCATCTGGTTGAAGCATGTGGCGCGGGCGAAGGCGGCGAAGTCCTCCGCCCGGTCGGCTAGGCGCCCCGGGAACAGTTCCGCCTGGATCAGGGGCGCCAGGGACGGCGCCCGGGCCAGCCGGCGCACCACCTCGACCCCCGCCCGCAGGGTGGCGATGTCCGCCTCCGCCCCCAGCAGGCGATGGTCGATGACCGGCGGGTCGTCCGGGTCCGGGGACCGGATGCGGATCGCGCCGCGGCTGAGGGGGCGGCACGGGTTGATGGTGAAATTGACCCGCTCCTCCCGTGACAGGCGCGGCTGGTCGCCGGTGTCGTCATAGCCCATGGGCACGAACTGGATCTGGACGTCCGGGGGCTCCGGGGCCCCGTCGCTGCGCACGAAGCCCGAGACGTTGACGCAGGACATCGCCGCCGCCCCCGACCGGGTCAAGGCCCACCGCATCGCGGTGCGCGCCGCCCCCAGGCCCCGGGCGTCCGCCGAGATCGTCGGCACATTGACCCCATAGCCCACCCCGACGCCGGCGTGCTCCTGCAGGTTGCGGCCGACCTGGGGGCTCGGCGCGATCACAGCGATCCCCGTGCCCGCGAGGAACTCCGCTGGCCCGATCCCCGAGCGCATCAGCAGGGCCGGCGAGCCGATGGCCCCGGCGCTGACCACCACCTCGCCCCCGGCCCGCGCCGCGCGCCGGCCCGCCGGCGTGCGATAGGCCACCCCGACACAGCGACCGCCCTCGAACAGCAGCCGTTCGGCCAGGGCGCGGGTCACCACCTCCAGTCGGCCTGCGCGCTGGAGCCGGCGCAGATAGGCCGAGGCGACGCTGTCGCGAACCCCCCGCGTCGATATTGGTCGGGGTCAGGCCGAAGCCCGCGCCGATCCCGGCGTTCAGGTCCGCCGCCATCGGATAGCCGGCCTCGCGGGCGGCGGCCAGGACCTGGCCGGCCAGGGGGTGGACATAGCCGGGCGGCCCGACCCGGAGAGGTCCGCCCTGCCCGTGCGCGTCCCCCGGCGGGCCGCGCCAGGACTCCATCTTGCGGAAGAACGGCAGGACGTCGGGCCAGGCCCAGCCGGCGGCGCCCAGGTCGCGCCAGCGGGCGAAGTCGGTGGCCAGGCCGCGCAGGAACACCATGCCGTTGATCGAGCTGCCGCCGCCCAGCACCCGGCCGGCGGACAGGACCATGGACCGCCCGTCGATGGATGGGTCGGCCTCGACCGCGTAGCACCAGTCGAACCTGGGGTTCCGCACCAGCCTCATCACCCCGGCGGGCACCTTCAGCACCGGGCTGCGGTCGGCGCCGCCGGCCTCCAGCAGCAGCACCCGCGCGCCCGGCCGCTCGGCCAGCCGGGCCGCGGCGACGGCTCCGGCGGACCCGGCCCCGATGACGATGTGATCCCAGTCTTCCAATCAGCGCTCCGGGGCGGCGGCCGGCGGGGCCGACGGCCCGTCCTCGCGCAGCCACGCCAGTTCATACCAGGACTCGATCGCGCTCCAGGTCAACTTCAGGAACACGGGATCGGTGTCGCGGACCCAGATGTCCACATCGGGCCAGTCGGGGCTCCAGCGCAGGGCGTAGCGCCGCGCCGGGAACCGTCCCGCCGCGACCTCCACTGTCTCGCGGGCGATGAAGGCGACCTCGACCGCGATGGGCGTGAGGCAGAGGCCTTCGTCCCCGTTCATGGCGGTGGAATTGGCCAGGCCGCGCACCGCCGCGAACTCTCCAGGCCGCGTCTCGTCGGCGAAGACCGTCACCAGGGCGTCCCCCTGCACCGGGTGCAGGCCGACATAGGCGTAGGGCGGCGCGTTGGGGAAGCGCTGCGAGATCCGGCCGAGGCCGGCGATGTCGCCCTCCAGTTCGACGGCCTCCGCGCCGACGGCGATCCAGGTGGTCGCCGCCCGGGCGCCGTCCTTGGTGATGCGGCAGAAGGCGTCCAGGGGCCTCCATTGCGGATCGAGCGCCAGGGTGACGTCCCGCAGCAGGCCGATATCGTCCATCTCGCACAGGGCGCGCATCGTGCGGCCGCCGGCGTGCTCGGCGATCTCGAAGGTCTCCCGGCCGATATCGACTCCCTCCGGACCGCGATAGCGGATCTCGCCGCTGATCCGCCTGCGCAGGGCGCGCCTCATGGGGCGAGGAAGCCGTCGATGGTCGCCACGACCTCCCGGGTCGCGCCCTGGAACAGGCCGTGCCCCAGGTGCTGCCAGTCCATCCAGCGGCTGCCCGGAACCAGGGCGGCGATCTTCTCGCCGCTGCCCTTGAGATAGTCCGCGGTCTCAAGGATCAGGGTCGGGACCCGGATTTGCGCCAGGGCGCCCTCCAGGTCGTGGCGACCCACCGCCGCCCCGCCCCACCAGGCGGTGTCGCCGCCGCGGAACATCTCGTGGAAGATCCTCGACTTGTCTTCCAGGGAGATCGGCAGCCTGTGATTGTCCATGACCATGCGCCACTCGCTGATCAGGTGCGAGCCGTCCGCCTGCGGCGGCCCCGGCCAGCGGCGGCCAAGCATGGCCTCGCGCACCTGTGGCGTAAACAGGGGGGCGCCCAACAGGATCAGCCGCCGCACGCCGCTGGGCCGTTTCAGCGCCCAATCGACGGCGATGGACGCGCCCGTGTGGTAGCCGAGCAGGTCGATGGGACCGCTCACCTGGCCCTCGATGGCCTCGATCAAGGCGTCGGCGTAGTCGCCGATATCCGGCTCGCGGGCCGGCCGGAAGGATTCCCCGTAGCCCGGCGTGTCTGGGGCATAGACGGTGCGCCGGCGGGCCAGGCCTTCCAGCGCCGGCTCGAAGATGAATCCGGACGAGGGACTGTGGTGCAGCAGGACCAGCGGGGGCCCGCCGTCCGGCGGCCCCGGCGCGATCCTCATGTGCACCTGGCCGCCCTCGGTATCGACGAACGTCCGGTAGGTCTTCGCCTTGGCGTGGGGGGCCTCCACGGTCGCTAGAAGTTGATGTTGATGGTGGCGCGGCGATTGAGGGGCTCCTTGACCCCGTCGCCGGTGGCGACGGCCGGCTCCGCCTCGCCCTTCCAGTCCACCGCAAGAGCGGTCTGCGCCAGGCCCGAACCCACCAGGGCGTCAGCGGTCGCCTTGGCGCGACGCTCCGACAGCCTCACGTTGTAGGCCGCGCTGCCCGAGGTGTCGGCGTGACCGACGACGACAACACGAGTGGCGGCGCCGCCCTTCGCATAGTCGGCCGCCTGGGCGATGACCTGCTGCGCTTCCGGCGTCAGGACATATTGATCGAAGGGGAAGTAGACCACGAATTCCCGCGCCTCATAGGCCACCGGCGCCGGGGGCGGCGGAGGGGGCGGCGGAGGCGGAGGCGGCGGCGGCTGCGGCGCCGGCGGCGGCGGCGGTTCCGGTGGCGCCGCGTCCCACCCGAAGGTCGAGCGCACCGTCACCCCGACAACCCTGCCGCGGGCGAGCTGCACCTTGGGCTGCCGCGGGCCGCCGCAGCAGTCCGCCTCGGTGAACACGCTGTTGGCGTAGCGTTCGTCGAAGATGTTCTTGCCCCACAGGGCCAGTTCGACGCGGCCGCGCTCGACGCCGATCCTAGCATTGGCCAGCCAGCGCTCGCCGAAGGCGGTGACATTGTCCTGATCGGTGAAGACATCGTCCTGGTAGCTGACGTCGCCGCGAAGGTACCAGCTCCAGGTGTCGTTCAGGTCCCCGCCGACCGTGGCATTGGCGTTGAAGGTGTTCTTCGGGGTGATCGGGAAGCGGTTGCCGCTGATGTCGGCCAAGCCGGCGGCGTTGAAGCGGCAAACGGTGCGGTCGATGCCGCAGTTGCGCGCCGCCCGGTCAATGGTGCCGTCCTCGAAGGCCGAGTCCGAATAGGAATAGCCGGCCCCGAAGGACAGGTGGCTGTTGACCACCGCATTGCCCTCGATCTCGAAGCCCTTGACGGTGCCGTTGCCGGCGTTGCGGGTGATCAGCGACCCGGGAATGGTGAAGGCCGGATCCGACGATGGCGCGATGATCTGCAGGCCTTCGAGCTTGGAATAGAAGACCGCGCCGTTCAGGACCAACCGGCGGTCGAACCAGGCGCTCTTGGCGCCCAGCTCGTAGCTCCAATTGGTTTCCGCGTCATAGGTGCGGTCCTGGGGGGCGTTGGGCGAAAAGGTCACATTGAAACCGCCTGAGCGGATGCCCTTGGCGGCCGAGGCATAGAAGAACAGGTCCGGCGTGGCCTGGTAGTCCCACCGAGAACCGCGGCGTCCAGTTCTTGAAGGTCGCCTTCTGCACCCGCGGGGGGACCAGGTTGTTGGCGCCGGTGCGCAGGGTGCGGATGTCCTGGTCCTGCACCCGGCGCCGGGCCTCGACATTGATCCTCAGGGCGTCGGTCAGCTTGTATTGCAGGCCGCCGAACAGGGACTTCTCGGTCTCGGTGCTGACGACGATGCTGTTGATCACCGGCCGGTTGATCGGGTCGGTGGTCCCGAAGGTGGTGTAGGTCGCGAACGGGATGGTCTCGTTGGGCAGCAGCATGCTGGTGTCGCCGCCGAAGGTGGAGGTGCGGTGGCGGTCGATCTTCAGATAGAAGGCGCCGATGAGCGCCGACAGCCGGCCCCGGTCGTAGCGCAGCCGGACTTCCTGGCTGTAGTCCTCGGCGACCCCGTCCCCCGAACCGGTGGCGAAATACTGGTTGGCGAACACCGGGCGGGTGGCGCCGGTCAGGGTGTTGCGGGCGAAGGTGGCCGTGCCCCGGGCTGGTCAGGTCGTTGTCGGGAAGCGCGCTGCTCTCGGCCCTGGCGTATCCGGTCTGTCCCGACAAGGTGAAGTCGCTCAAGCGATAGTCGTATTTCAGGCTGAGCAGATAGGACTTGGTGCGCGAGCCATAGGCGGCGGGGCTGATGTCCACCGTGTCGCGCACATTCACCGGCCCGCAGTGCGCCCCAAAGACTCCGCCGGCCGCCAGGCCGCAATTGTTCTTGTCATAGAACAGCGCGCCGTTCTCGGTGTTGGCCTCGGTATAGTATCCCTTGGCCGACGATGGTCAGCGCGTCCGTCGGCGTGAACTTGAGGGTGCCGGCGACATTGACCGAATCCCCGCCCTGCAGCTTGTTGCCCGGATTGCCGAGGTTCTCGTAGGTGCCGTCGAAGGAATTGGCGCTGACGGCCAGGCGGACTCCCAGCCGGTCCGCGGATCAGCGGGCCGCTGAATCGCGCCGCGGGCATCGACGAACTTGTCGGTCCCGGCCGAGCCCTCGATATAGCCTTCCCATTCATTGCCCGGATCGGCGGTGATGTAGTTGATGGCGCCGGAAAAGGCCTCGCGGCCGTAGGCGGTTGACTGCGGGCCCTTCAGCACCTCGATGCGCGCGAAGTCCCAGCATCTGCACGTTTCAGCGCATCCCGGTTGGCCAGATACAGGCCGTCCAGGAAGATGGCGACGGTGCCTTCCGTGCTGAACTTGTTGACCGCCGACACCCCCCGGATCATCGCCGAAATGCCGGTGCCGCTGCCGACCTCGTAGAAGGACAGGGCGGGGGTCAGGGCGCCCAGATCCTCCAGGCCGTTGGTTCCGGTGCGCGCGATCTCCTGCGCGGTCACCGCGCTGATGGCGATGGGTACCGTCTGGACGTTTTTCCTCGACCTTGCGGGCGGTGACGACCACCTCCTCGACGCCGCTGGCCCCCCGGCCCTGGGCGGCGGCGGGCTGCAGGCCCATCAGGAACGAAGACGCCGCCGCCAGGGCGACGCAGCCACTCATCGGATAGGACCGCAGCAACAGTTTCATGGTTCCAATTCCCCTCGTCCCTATTTTGGGTCGGGTCACGAAACCGGAATTGGGCTGCTCAGCCAAGGCGATTAGTCTGATCAGTGATCAAGCTATCCTATGGCCCCGCCTATCAGGACTTTACACGCGCCAAGACAGGGGGCGCGGCCCACGCCGCACCCCCTTCAGGACAACACTGTAATCGCAGCACGCGCCGCGTTGCTGGCGCGGGCGACCGATCTACTTGGCGGGTGCGGCGCTCTTCTCCGCGTCGCGCAGCCGCGCCGACACGCATTGCGAATCCGGAACCCCCGGCGGACAGGGATTCATCTTCGGCGCCAGGCTGTCTTCCTTGGGCAGGCGCACGGTCAGCACGCGGATCTTTTCCGTGCCGATGCCCGCGACGTGTGCCCCCGGCCGGTGGTGTCCGCCGCCAGCACCACGTCCCCGGTCTTGAGGATGTGCTTGGAGCCGTCGCCCAGTCCGATCTCCAGCTGGCCCGACAGGACGATCAGCAGGCGCGGCGAGGACACCCCGTGCCAGTCGATGAAGGTCCCGGGCAGGGAGTCGCCGATTTCCACGTCGGTCGCATACAGGCGCGACTGCACGCTCTTGCCGGGCTCGCCGCCGGTGCGCGGCAGGGCCAGGGTGTCGATGTGCGACTCCCCGTCCGGCCCCCCGTACATGTGGGTGATCATGAAGTTCTCGCCGATCGCCCCCGGCGCCACCGCGGCGGCGGCGGCGGCGGCGGCGACCTGCAGGGCGGCCCCCAGCTGGCCCGCCGGCGCCGGCTCGGCGCGGGCGGCGGTGCTGAGCAACAGGGCCGCGGCGGCGGCGATCAGGGCAGGCTTCATGGCGGCTCCTTGGGTGAGGGAAAGAGGAACTATGCGGTCAGGGGCGCCGTCAGGCCATGGCCTGGGCCAGCCGCCGCCGATCCGCGTCGCGCTGGGCCACCCGGGCGCGCACCATGGGGATCAGCTCTTGGCCGAACAGGTCCGCGTCCGGCAGGGCGTCATAGCCGCGCAGCAGGAAGTTGCTGATGCCCAGGTCGTAGTAGTCCATCAACGCCTCGGCCACCTGGGCCGGGGTTCCCACCAGGGTGCTCTGGTTGCCATGCTGCGCCTGGGTGGCCTTGTTCATCGCCGTCCAGAAGCAGCGGTCCAGCCGCACCCCCTCCTCCGCCGTCTTCAGGGACCGATTGAAGTTGACGGTCTTGGCGGTGAAGTTGGTGGGCCGGTCCGACGGCGGCTCCTCGCGCTCGCGCCGGGCCTTCAGGTCGAGGAATTGTTGCAGCCGCTGGTCGGCCAGGGCCCAGGCGGCCGCCTCGGTGTCGCCCAGGATGACGATGAAGGTGATCTGGAACTTCAGCGCGCGCCCCGCCGCCGCCGCCGCCGCCTGGATCGGCGCCATCAATTCCTGGGCGCCCTTCAGGGAGTCGCCGGTGAGGGCGTAGGTGTCGGCCACCAGGGCCCCATGGGCGATGGCGAGGTCCGAGGCGGCCGCCCCCAGAAGATCGGAAGGCTGGGCTTCTGCACCGGCTTGACCTCGGTCATCGCCCCGGTGAAGCGGTAGAACTCGCCCGCGTGGTCGATGGGCTCTGTCGCCGACCACAGCTTGCGCAGGATCTGCACATATTCGAGCGAGCGGTGATAGCGCTGGTCCTTGGTCAGATAGTCGCCGTCCGCCTGCAGCTCCCGGTCGTTGGGCCCGGCGATGATGTGCACGGCCGCCCGCCCCTGGCTCAGCTGGTCGATGGTCGCCAGCATCCGCGCCGCCGCGGTGGGGGCGATCACCCCCGGTCGGTGCGCCAGCATCAGCCTCAGGGTCTTGGTCTGGCCGCTGATGAAGGCGCCGATGGCCATGGGGTCGGGCATGACGGCGGAATTGGCGATCAGCACCCGGTCGAAACCGGCGCGTTCATGCACCTTCGCCTGATTGATGATGTGGTCGAGGTCGAATTCAGACAGCGGGCGGGGAAATAGGGTCCCGGCGCTGTTGTAGTGGACCACACCGGTGATTTCGACGGGCATATCCGGGACTCGTTGCTGCACTGACAGTCGCGGCTGCGCCATGGTCAGGCCGCCGCCACGGCTTAAAAGACGCCGCCGCCGCCGGCCGGACAATCGCGAAAAATCCGGGGAGTGATCGGATAATTAGATGCGCCGCCGCGCGCCTCGCCTTTGCGCCCCGCCTCGTCCATTGTCCCAGGCTACGCCGCCCCAAGGACGCCCATGCCCACCCCCCTCGTCGTCATCGCCGCCGCCGCCCGCACCGCCCCGCAGATCATCGACCAGGCCCTCGCCCAGGGCCGCCCCGTCACCGCCGTCGCGCGCAGCCCGGACAAGGTCGCCCCCCGCCCCGGCCTCACGGTCCTGCGCGGCGACGTCTATGACATGGGCAGCCTAGCCGCCGCCATCACCCCGGGGGCGGCGGTCATCTCCCTGATCGGGCCGCTGATCGACATGAGCGTCGAGACCACCTGCGAGGACCTCTATTCGGTGGGCACGGCCCTGCTCGCGGCCGCCATGCGCCGCCAGGGCGCCCGCCGCCTGATCGTGGTCAGCTCAGGGGGCGTGGAGATCATCCCCGACCAGGCGCCCGACGCCTCCGATCGCATCCTCTCCTGGGTGTGGAAGGAGCGCGGCCTGTATCAGGACATGCAGCGGATGGAGAAGATCGCCCTCGGCAGCGACCTGGACGCCGTCGTCCTGCGCCCCCGCTCCTTCGTCGAGGGGCCCATGCGCCACGACCTGAAGACCGCCGTCGGCGTCCCCACCCCCAATATCTCGAGCACCCTCACCTACGCCGATTTCGCCCGCTTCGCCCTGGAGCAGATCGACAGCGACGCGTTCGTCGGCAAGGCCGTGGGGGTCTATACGGACAACGTCCGCTAGGCGTGCGTCCTTCGAGGCTCGCCCAAGGGCTCGCACCTCAGGATGAGGACCGTGGGGAAAGTTGTCGATCGAGGGCTCGCCCTGCCACAAACCGTCCTCATCCTGAGGTGCGAGCGAAGCGAGCCTCGAAGGACGCACACCCTCTCAGCGGGGAGCCGGCGCCTCGGCCTTCCAGATGAACCCGTCCCCCGCCGCCTCGATCCGCCCTATGCCCGGGAAGGGGAAGTGCGGCGCGAACATCAGCACCCGACTGTCGGCCAGCCGCTTCAGCTCCGCCCGCCGCGCCGCCGCCCCGGCGACCTTGTCGTCGTCATAGCCCTCGGCCCAGTCCGGCTTTCGCACCGACAGCACCGAGCTGTGCAGCACGTCGCCCACGTCCAGCAGCACCTGTCCGCGCGAATGGATGCGATAGCCGGTGTGGCCGGGGGTATGGCCGTAGAGGGCGACGGGGGTGAGGCCCGGCAGCGCCTCCACGCCCGGCTCGAAGGTCGCGACCCGGTCGGCCACCGGCGCCATCTGCGCCCGGGCGGTGGGCTTGCTCTGGATCGTCGCCCATTCCCGGGCCGACATCCGCACCGTGGCCTTCGGAAAGGTCGGCCGGCCCGCCGCATCCACCAGCCCGCCGGTGTGGTCACGGTGCCAGTGGGTGATGAAGACGTCGGTGACATCCCCCGGGGCGACCCCGACCTTGGCGAGGCTGGCGGCCAGGGCGCCCTGGCCCATGGTCCCGATGCCGGCGTCCAGCAGCGCCACATGGCCGGCCGTGCGCACGACGATGATGTCGATGCTCATGGGAACGCCGTCCTGCGGCAGCCCCGCCTCGCCCAGCACCCGGGCGACCGCCTCGGGCCCCACGCCCAGGCCGAACACCTTGGCGGTGTTGGGCTCCAGGATGTCCGCGTCGCGCACGATCGACAGCTCCAGGTCGCCGACCTTGAACGACACGGCCAGCGGCTCCGTCGGCACGATCGCCGCGCCCGCCCGCGCCGGCAGGACGGCCAGCGCCAGGGCGGCGAAGGCGGCGGCGGTGCGGGGAGAGACGATCATCGGCGGGGTCCTGCGACGCGGGGGTGTGGCCTAGAATCGCGCGACGTGCGCCTTTAGTCCATGGCTCGCGAAACCGTCTACATCCTGCAAACCTATGTCGCCGGCCGGGGCAAGGCCCTCAAGGCCGAACCCCAGGTCGGCTGCAAGGACGCCGAGGAGGCCCGCCGCAAGGCCGTCCGCCTGGCTCCCCTGCGCCTGGGCGTCGTCGCCTTCGCCGCCAGCGCCGACGTGGAGATGGGCGACTATGACGAGAACCCCCAGGTGATCTTCAAATCCGGCCAGCTCCCGCCCCCCTGGAACGAGGACTGAGCCGCGCCCTAGAGGATGAAGTCCGCCGCCGTCAGCGCGCTGGCCGTCTGCACGAAGACGGCGAAGTCCGTCGCCCCGTCGCCGTTGACGTCGCCGCGCACCAGATAGCCGCCCGCCTGCGCGGTCTGGATCAGCTCGCCCGCGTGGTGGGTGAAGTCCGCGGCGACGAGGTGGAAGGCGCTGTCCGCCGCGTCCCCTGAATCCGCGTCCAGGGCCGACAGATCGATCCGGTCGCCCTCGATGTGGCTGAAGTCGACGATCACGTCCTGGCCGCCGGACTTGACCGTCGAATCCGTCAGGGCCGCATAGATGAAACGGTCTGCCCCGGCGCCGCCGGTCAGCCGGTCGGCCCCGGCCCCGCCGGTCAGGGCGTCGTCCCCATCGCCGCCGTTCAGGGCGTTGGCCGTCTTGTCGCCCGTCAGACTGTCGGCGAACCCCGAGCCGGTCAGGGCCTCGAAGCCGGTCACCAGATCGATCCCCGCACCGCCGGTGTCCTGCGCCGTCTTCAACGCCAGGCTGACCGTCACCCCCGCCGCCGCGCCCGCGTAGGAGACCGTGTCGATCCCGCCGTTGCCGGCCAAGACATCGTCCCCCGCGCCGCCGAGGATCACATCGTTGCCGAGCCCGCCCTTGACGGTGTCGGCCCCGCCGCCGCCGGCCAGTTGGTTGGCGCCGGCGTCGCCCTTCAGGCTGTCGTCGAAGGCCGAGCCGACCAGGTTCTCGATGCCCGTCAAGGTGTCGCGGTCAGAGCCGACGGTGTTCTGGGCGTCGGTCCGGGTCAGGTCCACCCGCACCGCCGCCCCGGCGCCGGCATAGCTGACGGTGTCGACGCCGGCGCCGCCGTCAAAGGCGTCGGGGCCAGGGGTGGCCGTGAAGGTCTGGTCCGGGTTCACCGGGTCGGCGCCTTGGACCGTCACCGTCACCGTCTGCAGGTCGCTGCCGCCCTGCCCGTCCTCGACCTTCACCGTGAAGGTCTCGGTCGGATGGTCGGCCGAGGTCAGCGGCGCCGCCAGCGCCGGGTCCAGGGTGTAGGTCCATCGGCCGGCGGCATCGACCGCGAAGGTTCCGTAGGCGCCCGTCCCCGCCCCCTCCAAGCTCCAGGCGAACACCGCCCCGGCGTCCGGATCGGTCGCCGTCAGCTGGCCGGTCGCGGTCGCGGCGCCGTCCTCGGCGACCGCCCCGGTCGAGGGGCCGGTGATGGTCGGGGGGGTGTTGGGCTCGTCGGCGCCATCGACGGTGATGGTGACCGTCTGCAGGTCGTAGCCGCCCTGGCCATCGTCCACCCGCACGGTGAAGGTCTCCGTCCGGTGGTCGGCGGTGTTCAGGGGATCAACCAGGGCCGGATCCAGGGTGTAGGTCCACCGGCCGCCCGCATCGACGGCGAAGGTTCCGTAGGCGCCAGTCCCTGACCCCTCCAGGCTCCAGGCGAACACCGCGCCCACGTCCGGGTCCGTGGCCGTCAGCTGGCCGCTCGCCGAGGCCGCGCCGTCCTCTGCCACCACGCCGGCGGACGGGCCGGCGATGGTCGGCGGCGTCCCGAAGATGAAGTCCGCCGCCGTCAGGGCGGCTGCGGCCTGCACGAACAAGGCGAAGTCGGTGTCGCCATCGCCGTCCACATCGCCGCGCAGCAGGTAGCCGCCGCCCTCGGCGCTCTGGATCAGCTCCCCGGCGTGGCCGGTGAAGCCGCCGGAGACCAGGCGGAACACGCTGTGGCCGGCGTCGTGGGTGTCGGCGTCGAGGGTCGACAGGTCGATGCGGTCGCCTTGCGCATGGCTGAAGTCGACGACGATGTCCTGACCGCCGGCCTTGACGGTGGAGTCGGTCAGGAGGGCGAAGACGTAGCGGTCGGCCCCGCCGCCGCCGGTCAGGCGGTCGGCCCCCGCACCGCCGGCCAGGGCGTCGTCGCCGTCGCCGCTCATGAGCGCGTTGGCCCCCTTGTCGCCGGTCAGGCTGTCGGCGAACCCCGAGCCGGTGAGGTTCTCGAAGCCGGTGACGAGGTCGATCCCCGCCCCGCCGGTGTCCTGCGCCGTCTTCAGCCCCAGGGTGACCGTCACCCCCGCGCCCGCCCCGGCATAGGAGACGGTGTCGATCCCGCCGTTGCCCGCCAGAATATCGTCGCCGGCCCCGCCGAGGATGACATCGTCGCCGGCGCCGCCCTTGACGGTGTCGGCGCCCGCGCCGCCCGCCAGCTGATTGGCCCCGGCAGAGCCCTTCAGGCTGTCGTCGAAGGCCGAACCGACGAGGTTCTCGATGGTGATCAGGGTGTCGCGATCCGAGCCGAAGGTGTTCTGCGCGTCGGCCCGGGTCAGGTCCACCCGCACCGCCGCCCCCGCTCCGGCATAGGTGACGGTGTCCGCTCCGTCGCCGCCGTCGAAGGCGTCCGCGCCGGGGGTGGCGACGAACAACTGGTCCAGACTCGGCGCCCCCGCCCCATTGACCGTCACCGTCACCACCTGAAGATCGCTGCCGCCCTGTCCGTCCTGCACCTTGACCGTGAAGGTCTCGGTGGGGTGGTCGGCGCCCGTCAGCGGGGCGACAAGGGCGGGGCTGGCGGTGTAGGTCCACTGGCCCGTGGCATCCACGGCGAAGCTGCCATAGGCCCCGGTTCCCGATCCTTCCAGGCTCCAGGCGAACACCGCCCCGGCGTCGGGATCGGTGGCCGTCAGCTGCCCCGAGGCGATCAGCGCGGCGCCCTCGGTCACCGCTCCCGCGGTGGGGCCGGAGATCGTCGGCGGGGTGTTGGCTGGTCGCGCTCCGCCCCAGCTCATGGTCCAGTTGAGGATGTCCTGGTTGCCGTAGTTCAGGCCGTTGCCCGCCGTGAAGCCTGCGTGGCCGGTCGTGCCGCCAATGATGGATGCAAGGTCCATGGCGCGGGTCAGCTGCGCCGCGGCCGGCCTGTTGTCCGTCAGGGCATAGCGGACCTCGAGCGCTGTGCCGGTATAGTCGATCCACACCCGAAAAAGACCGCCGCCGTCGATGTCCGGGCCGACATTGGCCGTGGCGACGCTGCGGACGCTGCCGTTGATGTCGATGCCGATGTGGTTGTTGCTGGTGTCGCCATATTCGCCGTTGGTGGCGGCGTCGAACTCCACCGCGACGCTGTTGCCGATTCCGGCGTAGCCCAGTTCACCCCCCGCGAAGCGATTGCCGCCGATCCCCGACTCGGCCTTGGCGATGACGAAGGTCAGGCCATCGGCGCCCACCGTGGAATTGGAGATGCGGAAGCTGAAGGTCGTGCTGAACGACGACAGGTCCACGGTGGCGCGTGAAAAGGCGCTGCCCAGCGTATAGGACGCCGCGGGCGCCAAACGCAGCACGCTCCCGTCCGATGAGGACGCGACCTGCGCTGAGCCGCTCAGGATAAGACCGGAGGCGTTGGGGAAGGACGGATACTGGATGAGGCCCGGCGGGGGCGGCGGCCCGGCGCCGTTCACCGTCACCGTCACCGACTGGGTGTCGCTGCCGCCCTGCCCGTCCTGCACCTTGACGGTGAAGGTCTCCACCGGATGGTCGGCGTCGGAGAGCGGCGCCGCCAGGGCCGGGTTGAGCGTGTAGGTCCACCGGCCGGCCGCATCGAGCGCCAGGCTCCCGTAGGCGCCGGCAACGCTGCCGTCGATGGTCCAGGTGAAGGCGGCGCCGGGATCGGGATCGGTTGCCGTCAACTGGCCCGTGGCGGTCAGGACGCCGCCCTCGGTGACCGCGCCGGTCGCCGGTCCGGCGATCACGGGGGGCGAGTTGGGCGGGCTTGCGGAACCGCCGAACTCGACGAGATAGCCCGTTTGGTCGCTCAGAAACGCGTCGTCCCAGAAGTTGAGGCCGAACCGCAGGGTTCCATATTCCTGCGTACCGCCAGCGTCGTTGGGCTCCCCGGAATACCAGTGCGAGTATCCGGGCTGGCTGACCGCGCCCTTGACGTAGAAGACGGTTCCCGCTTCGGGGCCGGTCACCCATTTCCACGTGCCTTCGGTTTGGGCGTCGTTGGCCCCGATCCAGACCTCGCCGAGGGCGCCGAAGGCGCTGTCGATGAAGGCCTGTTCGGACGCGCTGGTGATGGTCGCCAGATAGCCCGCGCGGCCATCGTCCATCATCGCCGCGGCCCGGGCTTGCGCTTCGGTCCAATTAACACTCGCCGAAACGAAGGCGTAGGAGTGCCCGTTAGCGGCATTGAACTTCAGCGCCAAGCCGGCGCCGTTGACCGTCACCTTGACGCTCTCTGTGTCGCTGCCGCCCTGGCCGTCCTGGACCTTGACGGTGAAGGTCTCCACCGGGTGATCGGACGCGCCCAGCGGCGCCGCCAGCGTCGGGTTGAGGGTGTAGGTCCATTTGCCGGCCGTACTGAGCGCCAGGCTCCCGTAGGCGCCGGCGGCGCTGCCATCGATGCTCCAGGCGAAGGCCGCGCCCGGGTCGGGGTCGGTCGCGGTCAGTTGCCCCGCGGCGGTCAGCTCGCCGCCCTCGGTGACCGAGCCAGTCGTCGGCCCCGCAATGACCGGCGGTGTGTTCGGCGGAGCGCCCAGATCGAGGGTCTGGTCGGAGAACTTCGCGAACTCGACGCCGGTGAGGGTGTCGACGCCGTCCGGTCCGGAGACGGTATAGCCCGGGCCCGTCCGGGTAATCACATAGGCAGACTTCAGGCCCGCGAACTGGGCGGTGTCGATGCCCGCGCCGCCATCCAGGGTGTCGTCACCGAGGCCGCCGTTGAGGCTGTCGGCGCCCTCGCCCCCGGACAGGGCCTGGACGCCGGCGCCGCCGATCAGTGTGTCATTGCCGCCATTCCCGTCGAGGATTTCCTTGGTGACCGGCGGGCCATCGAATTCCACGACATAGCCGATGGAGCGGATGTCCCCGCCGAAGTCGGCGTCGTCCCAGCTTGAACCGTAACTGACCGCGTAATCCTGTCCCGACCAGGCGTCGTCGGGCTGTGCGCCAAACCAACCGGAATAGCCTGGCTGGCTCGAGGCGCCTTTCACATAGAAGACGGTCCCGGCCTCGGGACCCGTCACCCAGCGCCAGCTGCCCTCTGTCTGGACGTCGGTCGCGCCGATCCAGATGCTGGTTCCAAGCTGAGTCCTGATGAAGGACTCTTCCTGCGCGCTGGTGATCGTCGCGAGATATCCGGTCTTGTCCCCCATCTGCAGGGCAGACGCGCGCGACAGGGCTTCATACCAGCTGACATCATCGGCGAAATACAGGTAGCTGTGCCCGTTGGCGGCATTGAAGGCCGCGGCCTTGAAGCCCCCGGACTCCAGCCGGTCGTCGCCGTCCCCGCCAGCCAGGATGTCGGCGCCGTCGCCGCCCAACAGGGTGTCATTGCCCGCGCCGCCCTCGAGGCTGTTGGAGCCGCCATTGCCGGTGAGGCTGTCGGCGAACCCGGATCCGGTGAGATTGTCGATGTCCTTGAACCGGTCTTGGCCGGACCCACCCGTGATCTGGACGTCGGTGCGCGCGAGGTTGACGGTCACCCCGGCGGCGGCCAGTGCGTAGCTGACGGCATAGACCCCGGGCCTGCCCGAGAAATAATCATCACCCGGTGTGGCGACGAAGGGGCCGCCGGCCGCCCCGTCCGCGCCATCGACCGTGATGACAATCGACTGCAGATCGTGGCCGCCCTGGCGATCCTCCGCCTTGACCGTGAAGCTGTCGGTTCGATGGTCGGCCCCGGTCAGCGGCGCCGCCAGGGTGGGGTTGAGGGTGTACGTCCAGTGACCGCTGGCGTCGAGCGACAGGCCGCCATAGACGCCGTCGGCGCTGCCCTGGATGGTCCAGGTAAAGGCGGCGCCGGGGTCGGGATCGGCGACGGTGAGACTGCCCGTGGCGCTATGGGCGCCGGCCTCGGCCACCGCGCCGGCGGCCACGCCGCCGATGGTGGGGGGCGTGTTGGGGAGGTCGCTGATCGAGAAGATCTGCGCCCGGATATCCGCCGCCGGCGTCGTGTCACCGAACATCCAGGCCATCACCACGTCGCCGTTGGCGAGTCCCGCGGAGGCGGGGTTCAGCCCCAGGTGGGTGACGCTGGTGACCACGAACGGGTCGCCAATTCTGTCCCCGTCCGACGAGAACGCCTGTGCCTTCACATCTCGACTGGGCTGACCGTTGTCCCAGTCGCTCCAAGTGATGACGAACCCATCGGCGAGGCTGGCCACCGTCGTATAAAGTCGCGTGGCGATCGGGTCGGAGAGGACCAGCAGCTCATCGCCGGATTTCAGGCCATGGTCGTGATAAACCTGCGCCCTGACATCCTTGGTGACTCCAGCGGATATCCAGCTGACGACGAAGTCGCCATTGGCAAGGCCGACAACGTCCGGAAGACTTGCGGCTAGGCCGATGAAGAACTCGCCCCCGACTTTCGCCCCTGAGGCCCCGTAGATCTGCGCCCGCACGCTCAGATCACTGCGGTCTTCCCAGGTGATCACGTAGCCGCCCGTCGCAAGTCCGGTTACGTCCACGCCGTCATAAAGCGGCGCTGCCCCGCCCTGATCGGCGTAGACGTTGGTATTGACGATAAACTCCCCGCCGACCCTGGCGCCCCCCGCGGTAAAGCTCTGTGCTCGTATCTCGCCGCCGCCCTGCCAGCTGACGACGAAACCGCCATTCACCAAATCCGTCACCTTGGGGTCGGAATACAGATAGCCATTGCTGGTGCTGACAAGCACCTCGCCGCCGACCTTGGCCCCCGCGGCATCGAACCGCTGCGCCTTGATCTGGGCGTTACTGCCGTCGACGTCCGTCCAGGTTACGACGAAGCCGCCGTTGGGTAGGCTGCTGACGTCGGGTCGATGCTGGGTTCCAGAGGTCTTGGTATTCACGAGGAACGCGCCGCCGACCTTGTCGCCGTCGGCCTCGAACACCTGTCCCCGGACAGCGGCGGCGCTGGGATCGTCGGGCGCCGACTGCAGGTCGGCCCAGGTCACGACAAAGCCGCCGTTCGTCAGTCCGGTCACCGCGGGATCGACCTGCCGGCCGTCCGTGCTGGTGTTGACCGCGAGTTCGGCGCCGACGCTGGAGACCAGGGCCCCCGCGCTCATCAGACCCGCCACGCCGAGCGCCCCTGGTTCGTCCCCCATCCCACCTAACCTTCCAGCACACCCTTAACCACGTTTTCATGAGCGGCGGCCTGAGTCACGCCACAATAAGGCCCAGGCGATGACCCCGCCGCGGAAGTTCTCGCCATGCGGTCACCGGCCAGTGTCTTGCGAAAGACAGTAGAAAGACGAAGACAGGTCTTGGGAGGTCGGTGGCGCAGACGCGCCACGGGGTGGAGTTTTCAGACGGCGCCCCTGCGCTTTCATAATCTGCGCCCCGCGCGGACCCGCTTGAGCCGCCGCCGGGGTTTGCTATCACGGTGGACATGACCCAAGACGCCGCCCCCTGGGAGCCCATCAGCCTCGGCTATCAATGCGAGGTGAAGGCCCAGCTGTCGCGGGCCCTCTATGTCCGTCTCCATCCGGGCGGGCCGCGCGAGGAGTTCGAGCGCCAGCTCCTGACCCCGGACCTCGGCCAGCGCAGCTTCGAGCGGCATATCTTCGACTGGCAGATCACCCCCTTCCAGGCGGTGCTGGCCTATCTGGAATCCGATTTTCGGGGGGTCTTCGACCGCGAGGACCTGGCGCCCGCCGCCGACGGGTCTGGCGAGGTCGAGCATCGCCGGCTGCTCACCCGGCACCCGCACGACTTCCACCCCATCGACGGGGTCCTCGACCACGCCGCCATCGATCGGCAGTATCCCGAGGCCCGGGCGAAATTCGAGCATCTGGCCGGCAAGTTCCGCCGCCTCCTGCGCACGCCGGGCCGCTTCCTCTACGTCTTCCGCCAGATCCGCATCTATGACGAGACCCTGCGGCTGCATCAGCAGCTGAGCGCCCACGACCCCGCCCACGAGGCCCATATCCTCTACGTCGGCCTTCCCGGCGAGGACCAGTGGCTGGCGGGGCTGGAGCCTTTGGCGACCAAGGCCTGGGCGCCCCCCGCGGCGCCGGGTCCCCTGGCCTGGGAAGGCGACGACGGCGCCTGGGACGCGGTGCTGGCCCCCTTCGCCCTGCGGCCGGCCCGCATGGGCGCCATCAAGGAATACCTCGCCCAGGTCGAGCCGGGCTGACCGAGGCCGCGGGCCCCGCCGCTCAGACGAAGGGCGCGACCCCCGGCCGGGGCACGGCGTTGTCGGTGATGCCGGCGATGGCGATGCGGCCCATGGCCAGGCGCGCCTCCTTGGCGCTGCCGCCGATATGCGGGGTGCCGAAGAAGTTGGGCAGGTCGATCAGGGCCTGGTCGATGTCCGGCTCATGGGCGAAGACGTCGGCGCAGGCCGCCGCCAGCCGCCCGTCCCGCAGCCGCTCGATCAGGGCCGCCTCATCGACGATCTCGCCGCGGGCGGTGTTGATCAGCACGCAGTCCGGCCGCAGCCGGTCCAGCATCGCCGCGCCGTACAGCCCCTCGGTCTGCGGCCCCAGGGGAATGTGCAGCGACAGCACCTCGGAGCGGGCGACCAGCTCGTCCAGCCCCACCGCCTGCACCCCGTGCGCGGCGTAGAAGTCCCCGCGATCGGCCAGGTCGTGGGCCAGCACGGTGCACCCGAACGGCGCCAGCAGCCGCACCACATGCTGGCCGATGTGGCCGCAGCCGTGCAGGCCGAACACCCGGCCGGACAGCAGCCGGCCCATCTTCTGCGGCGGCCGCTCCCCCCGGCGCAGGGCGGCGTTCAGCTCCCCCGAATGGCGCAGGGCGATCATGGCGAAGGCGATCACCAGCTCGGCGATCGACAGGGCGTTGGCCCCCGGCGCCCAGCCGAGCCGGATCCCCCGCCGCGCCATCTCGCCCAGGTCCAGCATATCCACCCCGGTGCCCAGCTTGGACACCACCTTCAGGTCCGGCAGGCCGCCCAGCACCTGGGCGGTCAGATGTTCCAGCCCGACCACCGCCACCGCGTGGCCCTTGAGGAAGTCGACCAGGGCCTCGCCCTCCAGCCGGTGCGGGCTCGGGTTCAACTTGGCCTCGGGGTAGAGCGCCAGCAATTCCTGGCGCAGCCGCGGATGCTGGCAGAAGGACGGGGACGCCACCGCGATCGACGGCGGATGGGCCTCAGCCGGCATGGGCGGGCGCCTCGCCGCGGGCCGGCTCGAGCAGTTCGAACAGCACCCCGCCGGTGTTGGCCGGGTCGATGAAGGCGATCCGGGAGCCGGCGTGCCCCGGCAGCGGCGCGTCGCTGCGGAACCTCAGGCCCCGGCCGCGCAACTCCGCCATGGCCGCGTCGATGTCGTCCACCTCCAGGCACAGGTGGAACAGCCCCGCGCCCTTCTCCCTGAGGAAGGCCGGCACGCTGGACCCCTCGGTGGTCGGCCGCAGCAGCTCGATGGCGCTGTCGCCAGCCGGAAACACCGCGATCTGCAGCCCCGATCCCCCTTCCTCCCGGTGCGGCTCGCCGAGCCCGAACACGTCTCCCAACAGGCCCTGCAGGGGGTCCATGTCATGCACGGCGATGGCGATGTGATTGATGCGGGTGACGCGCATGGCGGTGTCTCCTCTCGAAGTGCGACCGCCCCCCAAACCCGCATTCCCCGCGGAAGCGGGGATCCAGGCTTGGCCGACGCGGCGAAGCTCGAAACCTGGGTCCCCGCTTCCGCGGGGAATGCGGGACGCTAGTCTGTGTCCTCAAGACCACGCAAGGCTGTCGCTCCGCTCTCCCCGGCCAACCGTCGCGGTTGTTGAATTGCGCCCTGCACAATGGCAGGACCAAAGTCTGCTCCCAAGGAGACCCGCCCCATGACCGACCGCATCGCCGCCGCCGGCCTGTCCATCGACGCCGGACTGCACGCCTTCATGGAGACCGAGGCCCTGCCCGGGACCGGCATCGAGCCCGTCGCCTTCTGGGACGGGCTGGCGGCGATCCTGCGCGACCTGGCCCCGCGCAACCGCACGCTCCTTGCCGAGCGGGATCGGCTCCAGGCCCGGATCGACGCCTGGCACCAGGCCCACCCCGCCCCCTTCGATGCGTCCGCCTACGAGGCCTTCCTGCGCGAGATCGGCTATCTGGCGCCCGAGCCGGAACCCTTCGCCGTCGACAACGGCGCGCTGGATCCTGAGATCGCCACCCTGGCCGGGCCGCAGCTGGTGGTGCCGATGACCAACGCCCGCTTCGTGCTCAACGCCGCCAACGCCCGCTGGGGCAGCCTCTACGACGCCCTCTACGGAACCGATGCGGTGGGCGCGCCGCCCCCGGCCGGGCCCTATGATCCCGCCCGCGGCCGCCTGGTCATCGACCGCGCCAAGGCCCTGCTGGACGTCATCGCCCCCCTGGACCGCGGCGCCCACGCCGCGGCGACCGGCTACGCCGTGGACGAGGCGGGCCTCGTCGTCTCCCTGGCGGACGGCGTGGCCCGGCTGCGCGACGCCACCGCCTTCGCCGGCCATGCGGGCGACGCCGCCGCCCCCTCGGCCATCCTGCTGAAGCGCCACGGCCTGCACGCCGAGATCGTCATCGACCGGGCCCATCCCATCGGCCGGGACGACCCCGCCGGCATGGCCGACCTGGTGCTGGAATCGGCCCTCAGCACCATCATGGACGGCGAGGACAGCGTCGCCACCGTCGACGCCGATGACAAGGTGCTGCTCTATCGCAACTGGCTGGGGCTGATGCAGGCGACCCTGACCGCCAGTCTCGAGAAGGGCGGCCGCACGATCACCCGGGCCCTCGCCCCTGACCGGACCTATGTGGCCCCTGGCGGCGGCGCCCTCACCCTGCCCGGCCGCAGCCTGATGCTGGTGCGCAATGTCGGCCTGCACCTGATGACCGACGCGGTGCGCGGCGCGGACGGCGAGGAGATCCCCGAGAACATCCTCGACATCGCCGTGATCGCCGCCATCGCCCGGCACGACCTGGCCGCGCGCCGCAACAGCCGCGCCGGCTGCGTCTATGTGGTGCGCCCCAAGATGCACGGGCCCGACGAGGTCGCCTTCACCGCCGAGCTGTTCGGCCGGGTGGAGGCCATGCTCGGCATGCCCCCCGCCACCCTCAAGATCGGCATCATGGACGAGGAGCGGCGCACCAGCGCCAACCTCGCCGCCTGCATCCACGCCGCCCGCCAGCGGGTGTTCTTCATCAACACCGGCTTCCTCGACCGCACCGGCGACGAGATCCACACCTCCATGGAGGCCGGGGCGATGCTGCGGAAGGACGCCATCAAGGCGGCGCCCTGGCTGAAAGCCTATGAGGACCGCAACGTCGACATCGGCCTGGCCTGCGGCCTGGACGCCCGGGCCCAGATCGGCAAGGGCATGTGGGCGGCCCCCGACCGCATGGCCGACATGCTCGAGCAGAAGGTCGGCCATCCGATGTCGGGCGCCTCCACCGCCTGGGTCCCCTCGCCCACCGCCGCCACCCTGCACGCCACCCACTACCTGGCCGTCGATGTGGCCGAGCGCCGCCGCCAGCTCGCCGGCCGGCCGCTCGCGCCCCTGTCGGCCCTGCTGACCCCGCCCCTGGCGGGATCGCACAACTGGTCGCCCGAGGAGGTGCGCCAGGAGCTGGACAACAACTGCCAGGGCATCCTCGGCTATGTGGTGCGCTGGATCGACCAGGGGGTCGGCTGCTCCAAGGTGCCCGACATCCACGACGTGGGCCTGATGGAGGACCGCGCCACCCTGCGCATCTCCAGCCAGCACATCGCCAACTGGCTGCGCCATGGGGTGGTCACCGAGGGGGAGGTGCGCGCCGCCCTGGAGCGCATGGCCCTGGTGGTCGACCGCCAGAACGCCGGCGATCCGCTGTATCGGCCGATGGCCCCCGCCTATGACGGCCCCGCCTGGCAGGCGGCCTGCGACCTGGTGTTCAAGGGCCGCGACCAGCCCAACGGCTATACCGAGTTCCTGCTCAACCACTGGCGCCGCGCGGCGAAGGCGAAAAGCTGAGCCTTTCCCCCCACCTCGTATTCCCGGCGTACGCCGGGACCCAGATCATAGGGCGTGGCCGCCCTTGGACCAGGGCGCGAGATACTGTTCAGGCGGGTCAATGATATTCAACACCAAGACCACAAAGACCACAAAGACCACCAAGAGAAACTCGGCGCCTAAACCCCCGGATGTATAAGGCCAATCCCAGATGAGCATGGCCCGGCCTTAGGATCTGGATCCCGGCGTACGCCGGGAATACGAGGGTTTGAACGTCGCGCCATTTCCCGCCTGAGCGCCTTTGTGGTCTTGGTGGTCTTGGTGGTCTTGGTGTTGAATCTGAAGCTGGTCGAGGAACTGTCACCGATGGCTAGCCCCCCCCGCCAGATCCACCTGCTCGCCTTCCTGCTGCAAACGGGCGGGCACGCGGCCGGCTGGCGGCATCCCGACGCGCAACCCGGCCGCCTCCACGACCTCGCCTTCTACAAGGGCCTCGCCAAAACCGCCGAGCGCGGCCTGTTCGACGCCCTGTTCATCGCCGACGCCCAGGGCTTCCGCGCGCTGGAGGGCCGGGGCGCCTTCAGCCGCGCCGACCTGATCAAGCTGGAGCCCCTCACCCTCCTGTCCGCCCTGGCGGCCTGCACCGACCGGATCGGCCTGATCGGCACCGCCTCGACCAGCTACAACGAGCCCTACGGCCTCGCCCGCCGCTTCGCCTCCCTCGACCACATCTCCGGCGGCCGGTCGGGGTGGAACATCGTCACCTCCACCACCCAGAACGAGGCCCACAACTTCGGCCGCGCCGAGCATATGGACCACGCCCTGCGCTACGCCCGCGCGCAGGAGTTCGTCGCCGTGGTGCGCCGCCTGTGGGACAGCTGGGAAGAGGACGCCATCGTCGCCGACAAGGCCACGGGCTTCCACCAGGACCCCGCCAAGGTCCATGGCCTGGACCACCGCGGCGAACACTTCTCGGTGGCCGGCCCGCTCAATGTCGCCCGCCCGCCCCAGGGCCATCCGGTGCTGGTCCAGGCCGGCGCCTCGGATATCGGCCGCGCCTTCGCCGCCGCCACGGCCGAGGTGGTGTTCACCTCCCACCCCACCTTGGCCACCGCCCAGGTCTTCTACGCCGAGATGAAGGCCCTGGCCGCCGAGGCGGGCCGTGATCCGGACGGCCTGCTGATCATGCCGGCGATCCAGCCGGTGGTGGGCGCCACCCAGGCCGAGGCCAAGGCCCTCTGCCGCCAGCTTGACGCCTTGATCGATCCGCAGACCGCCGTTCAGCTTCTGCAGATGCAGCTCGGCGGCTTCGACCTGTCGCCCTATCCCCTCGACGGCCCCCTGCCGGAGGTGCCCGCGCCCAACACCTCGCACGCCACCCACGCCCGGGTGGTCGACCTGGCCGCTCGGGAGCGGCTCTCCATCCGCCAATTGGCCCAGCGCATCGCCGGCGCCCGCACCAGCCGCGTGGTCGCCGGCACGGCCGAGCAGGTCGCCGACGAGATGACCCAGTGGTTCGACGGCGGCGCCGCCGACGGCTTCGTCATCTCCCCCGCCTACCTGCCCGGCGGCCTCGACGCCTTCGTCGACCAGGTGGTGCCCGTCCTGCAGGCCCGCGGCCTGTTCCGCACCGCCTACGCGGGCGCAACCCTCCGCGACCACCTCGGCCTGGCGCGCCCCCCCAACAGCTTCCACACGTCGCCGGGCCCCGAGCCCGAAATCTGGTGACCGTCCTCTCGCTTATCCTCCCCCATCCCGAAGAGGATGGGGGAGGTGGCCCAGAGGGCCGGAGGGGGCGAAGGGGCAAGGCGCGGCGCGCTGCACACGCCCCCTCCACCGCTCCGCGGTCCCCCTCCCCCGCGGCGGCCAAAAGGCCTTGCAGGGGAGGAGAAGGTGCCTCTCCTCCCCTGCGCCGCAGGCGCGGGGGAGGGGGACCACCCGAAGGGTGGTGGAGGGGGCGACCGCGTTTTCCAGGCCTGATAGCCTCCGCTCATGCGGACCCCGGCCGACACCCAGCAGTTCGCGCGCGGCCTGCGCAAGGCGATGTCGCCGCCAGAGGTGCGCCTGTGGGTTCGCCTGAAGCGCCTCGCGCCCCACGGCATGCGGTTTCGGCGTCAGCACGCGATCGGCCCCTATGTGCTCGATTTCTACTGCCCGGCAGCCAAGCTGGCCGTGGAGGTCGATGGATATGGCCACGGCATGGGCGACCGCGGCGAACGCGATTTGATTCGTGATGCCTGGATGGCGCAGCGAGGCATCGACACGCTTCGGCTGCTTGCCGCCGACGTTATGCGCGATGTCGACGAGATGGCGCGCCAAGTTGCCGCCGAGGCGCAGCGTCGGTTGGACCGGGGCCCTTAGCCCCAAGCGTCGCGCGCCCCCTCCACCGCTCCGCGGTCCCCCTCCCCCGCGAAGAGCGGGGGAGGAGAAGGCCGCCATCTCCTCCTCCGTCCCGAAGAGGACGGGGGAGGGGGACCACCCGAAGGGTGGTGGAGGGGGCGAACCGCAAGCGCCGCGCCCTGTCCCACGCCCCCTCCCCCGCTTCGCGGGGGAGGATAAAATCCCTAGTCGTCCTTGGGCACGAACACGCCGGGCATCAGCTCATCCCATTGCTTGAGCGAGGCGGCCAGCAGGGCCAGGGCCGTGGCCTTGCCGGCGGCGGGCTGGCCGTCCTGGTCCGGCTCGGCGGCGATGGCCTTGATGGCGGCCTCGAGCTTGCCCGAGGGCAGCTGCGCCCCGAACTGGATGGCGATCAGTTCCAGGGCGGCGATGCGGTCGTTCACTGAGTCGGGCATGGCCTCAGCCTAGCGCATCGGCCACGCGGCGGCGACGACAGCGGGACCTGATCGGCGGACCGACGCCGCGGCCGACTTCGCCTTGAAGAGCCCTCCCCCTCGATGGGGGAGGGTTGGGTGGGGGTGCGCGCGCTGGGCCTGACGGACCTGCGCCAGAGGCGGCGCCGCCTCCTGCGCTTCACCCCAGGCGGAGCACTTCACACCCTCATCCCTGCCCTTCTCTCATCGAGGGAGAAGGGTTCCGACGCTACGGCGCCCCCGCCACCCGCGCCGCGATGGCCTCGTACCCCGCCCAGGCCTTCTCCCGCGCCCGCTCATCGCCCAGGCTCTTGGCGTGTTTGTAGGACGAGATCACCCCGTTCAGCTCGAACGCGGCTTGGTCGCCCTCCGCGTCGCTGGCCATCGGCTGGCGCAGCTGCTGGAAGCTGTGGGCCACTGTCGCGAGCCACCGCCGCAGGCTGGACTGCACATAGTCGCGCAGCTCGCCGGGCTGCTGCTCCAGCTCCCGCGCCGCCACCATCAGGGGGCAGCCGCCCCGCCAATAGCCCTCGGTCCAGGCCAGCCAGTCCTCGACCATCTGGTCCAGCCGCGCCTTGCCGCGCGGCAGGGCCGCCGCCGGGGCCCACACCTGCGCCACGAACCGCGCCGCCGCCGTCTCCAGCACCGCCTGGTGCAGGGCCTCCTTGGCCTGGAAGTGCTTGAACACGCCGCTTTTCGACAGGCCCACGGCGTCGGCCACATCCATGAGGCTCACCGCCGCGAGGCCGCGCACGCTGGCCTGCTGCATGGCCTCCTCGACGATCCGCGCGCGGGTGGCGTCGCCCTTCTTCAGAGGGACAGGACAGTCGCCGGCGACCTTGGTCATCAAGCCTCACACTTTCCCGCTTGAAATAAGCGCACGATCGTGCTTTTTCATAACTTAGTAACCGATCGTGCTCTTTTCTATCACATGGGGACCCTGAAATGAAGCCGTCTTCCGCCCTCCTGGCCGCCGCCGCCCTGGCCGCCGCCCTCGCCGCCCTCTCGACCACCCCGGCGGCCGCCGCCCGCGCCCGCGACACCTCCGCCGACGCGGTGTTGCTGACGCCCGTCTCCCAGCCCACCGAGGCCATCCTCGACGGCCGCGCCTGGCGCTGCGAGGGGGTGCTGTGCAAGGGCTTCTCCGCCGGCGCCCCGGCCAGCCAGCCCCCCGTGCAGGAATGCCGCCGGGTGGCCCGCAAGCTCGGCGCCCTGGCGGCCTACCGGTCTGGACCGCGCACCCTGGACGCCACCGCCCTGGCCGCCTGCAACGCCGCCTGACCCGGCCCGACGCAAACAATTGATAAGATTGCGCTTAACGCTCCCTTATGCGCGCCCATGGCAGGTTGTATTCGGGCCACGTCAAGGGGGATCCCGTGGAAGCCTCGACTCTGCAGGATGATCGCATCGTCCTGCAGACCTACATCGAGCGGTTCGCCGTGGTCTTCAGGACCCGCCTGGTCTCGGTCACCGCCCTGGCCCTGGCCCTGGCCGTGTGCGTCTCGCCCACCCTCTCGATCCAGTACGGCGTCGTGCATTTCGCCCTGTACGGCCTCTATATGCTAGCGGTGGGCCACGCCCGTCGCCAGATCAGCGCCCCGGGCGCCTTCGCCCGCCTGCGCTGGAGGTCCGCCGTGATCGGCGGGCTCATCGCCTTCCATGGCGCCTGGCTGGCCTGGCATCTCGACAGCATCGCCCCGGCTTTGCACACCGAGGCGGTGTTGCTGGCCATGACCCTGTTCATTCTCGCCGGTCTGCAGGTCCACCTCAGCAACATCGGCTTCCTGGTGGCGGTCACCCCGCCGCTGATCATCCTGGGCTTGCTCACCCGCGCCGACAACACCCAGGGCGCCCTCACCACCCACCTGTGGGCCGGGGGGGTGTTCTGCTTCGCCATGCTCGCCTCGGCCTGGCGCCAGTACGCCAGCGACCGCCAGTCCGCCGCCGCCGCCGCCGTCCTCGCCCACCGCAACGCCGAGTTGCAGACCGCCCTGACCCGCGCCGAGGCCGCCAGCCGCGCCAAGACCGACCTTTTGGCCTGCACCAGCCATGAGGTGCGCACGCCCCTCAACGCCGTCATGACCATGGCCGCGGTGCTGGCGCGCGAGGCCTCCAGCCCCCGGCACCTCGAACTGGCGCGGGGCGTCGAGGCCGCCGGCGGCATGCTCACCCGCCTGCTCAACGGCGTGCTGGACTTCACCCGCCAGGAGCCGGGCATGAACGTCCTGCGGCCGGAACGCATCGACGTGGCCGAACTCCTGTCGCAGATCGCCGCGGTCTGGCGGCCCAAGTGCGACCAGGCCGGCCTGATCCTGCGCATCGAGCCCCCCGCTCCACCCTCCGACCCGGCGCACGGGGACCGCGCCTGGATCCTTGACGCCGACCTCGGCCGCGTGGAGCAGACCATCGTCAACCTGGTCGCCAACGCGGTCAAATTCACCCCCCGAGGGAGCGAGATCCTGGTTCGCGCCCAGGCCCGGCTGCTGGCCCCCGATGCCGACACCCCGCCCCGCGCCGCCCTGCGGTTCGAGGTCGTCGACGGCGGTCCCGGCGTGTCAGAGGCCGATCGCGAGCGCATCTTCGAGGCCTATGAGCAGACCGGGGCGGGTCGTCTGGCCGGCGGCGCCGGCCTCGGCCTCGCCATCTGCCGCCGCAATATGGAACTGATCGGCGGCCGCATCGGCTACGAGGCTCGCCCCCGCGACGACACCGGCCAGGGCGGTTCGATCTTCTGGATCGAGTTCGAGGCGCCCCTCACCGCCCCCGCCGCGTCGACGCCCGCCCGCCTGCTCCCGCCCGCGGCCCGCCCCCTGGTCCCCGCCCAGCCCGCCGGCCGGCGCCTGCGTATCCTCGCCGCCGAGGACAATCCGGCCAACCGCGAGGTGCTCAGGCTCATCTTCGAGATGGTCGATGTGGGCCTGGACATGGTCGAGAACGGCCAGGAGGCTGTGGAGGCGGCGGCCCGCTCTCTCGCCGGCGGCGCGCCCTATGACATCATCCTCATGGACGCCAACATGCCGGTGCTCGATGGCGTCGAGGCGGTGCGCGAGATCCGCGCTGCCGAGGCCGCCGCCGACCGGGACGGCAGCCCCGCCCGCCGCACCCCCATCGCCATGGTCACCGCCAACGTCTTCGACGAAGATATCGCCCGCTACCTGGAGGCGGGCGCCGACCAGGTGGTGCCCAAGCCCATCGAGGTGCGCGCCCTGCTGACCTGCATCGACAGTCTCACCGCCCTTGTCGTCGAGCCCGCCAGCGGTCGCGATGCCGCCGCCTGACCGGCCGAATGGCCGACTTTTCCCGCCGCCAAGCTTGTGCTTCCATGCCGCCTCCACGTCCGGGGAGGGACACAGATGACCGAGGCGACCATCGCGTGGCCGCGCAAGACGCGCGAGATGCACAATCACCACATGGACTCCACCATCTGGGACCGTTTCGCCTTCCGCGACGACGACGTCATCGTCGCCACCTATGGCAAGTCCGGCACCACCTGGACCCAGCAGATCGTCGGCCAGCTGGTCTTCGCCGGCGCCGAGGACGTGCCCATCCACGAGATCTCCCCTTGGCTGGACCTGCGCATCATGCCGCCGGACACCCTGGACCAGCTCGAGGCCCAGACCCATCGCCGCATCATCAAGACCCACCTGCCCCTGGACGCCCTGACCTTCTCGCCCAAGGCCCGCTACCTGTA
Source organism: Caulobacteraceae bacterium (assembly GCA_965279095.1). GTDB lineage: Bacteria > Pseudomonadota > Alphaproteobacteria > Caulobacterales > Caulobacteraceae > CBDIHH01. The sequence continues at coordinate 591,388 of CBDIHH010000006.1, read as the reverse complement.
TATCGCCCGCGACGGCCGCGACGTGGTGTGGAGCTTCTACAACCACCACGCCAACGCCAACGCCCTCTGGTACCAGCTGCTCAACGAGACCCCCGGCCGGGTGGGGCCGCCCATCGAGCCGCCGGACCCGGACATCCGCCGCTATTTCCTCACCTGGCTCGAGCAGGACGGTCAGCCCCTGTGGTCCTATTGGGACAACATCCGCACCTGGTGGGCCGGCCGCGCCCTGCCCAACGTCCGACTGGTCCATTTCAACCGCCTGAAGGCCGACCCCGAGGGCGAGATGCGGGCCATCGCCGACTTCCTCGGCTGCGACATCCCCGAGGACCGCTGGCCGGTGATCCTCGAGCACTGCTCCTTCGACTATATGAAGTCTCACGCCGCCCAGGTGGCGCCCCTGGCCGGGCAGATCTTCGAGGGCGGGGCCGAGACCTTCATCAACAAGGGTGTCAACGGGCGCTGGCGGGACGTGCTGAGCGCCGAGGACTCCGCCGCCTATGAGGCCCGGGCCGTCGCCGAGCTCGGGGCCGACTGCGCCCACTGGCTGAAGACCGGGGAGCCGGCGCCCGCGACCGGCGCCTGACGCCGATCAGTCGACACAGGCCTCGGCCATCAACCGCATGTGACTGCCCGGCAGCGGGTCGCGATCCTCGATCTCGCCGGGCGTCGCCAGGGTGGTCAGCACCTCGGCGCCGCGCTCCAAGGTCAGGTGCACGGGGCAGCGGTCGGCGATCTGCATCAGGCGGCGGCGCTGGTCGTCGTCGAGATCCCCCTCCAGGACGATCTCGCGGGCGAAGCGGTCCCGCGCGGCGAGGTCGGCGCGGCGGTGAACCACGCGCACCTCCACATGCCGCAGGGGCCAGCCCTTGCGCTCGGCATAGAGACGCAGGGTCATGGCCGTGCAGGCCCCCAGGCCTCCGGCCAGGAGCTCATAGGGATTGGGGCCCGTCCCGCCGCCGCCGGCGCGGGTCGGCTCGTCGGCCAGGAAGCGGGCGCCGCCGGCCTGGACCTCCAGCTGGAAGCGCCCGCCGCCGGTCTCGCGGACCAGGACTCCATCGTAGGCGTCTGGTTCGTGGTCGCTCATCGCTGCTCCTCTTGGTTTCGACCTACCGGCCCACCGGCTCGATCAGCTCGTTGACCGCCCCGTCCGGGCTGGTGATGTCGGCGATGCGCGCGACGCCCCAGCCGGGCACGGTCACCGTGGCCGGACCGCGCACCGCATAGCCCCCCGCCCGGGCGCGGGCCACATAGGCGTCCAGGGTGCGCGTGGGATAGCGCAGGGCCGCGATGCCGAGGTTGGGGATGTGGGCGTCGGCCGCCAGGTCGCGCCCCTTCAGACCGACGAACTGCATCATCTCCACCTGCCGGTTCCCCCCCCGCGTCCGCCAGGCCGTTCACGTCGATGCCCAGGATGGCGTGCCGCCGCGGCAGGGTGGTGACCAGGTTCTGCGGCACGGCGAAGTTGTTGACCCCCGCCGAGGCGTCGAAGAAGTCGGCGTTGGCCAGCACCCCATAGCCGAACACCCCGGTGTAGAAGTCGCGCGCCGCGTCCCGGTCTCGCACCATCTGCATGGCGTTGAAGGGGCTGCTCAGCCGCCGGATCGTCGCCCAGCCGGTCAGGGCCGGCCGGTCGCGCTGGTAGATGGCGACGTTCACCCCGTCGGGCCCGCGCAGCACCACGTTCGACAGCGCCACCCCCTGGTAGTCGAACCCGGTCGGCGGCGAGAACCCGCCGAAGCCCAGGGCCACCGCCCGGCGGTAGGCGCCCTGGATGTCGCGCGAGCGGGTCATCAGGCTGAAGACGCCGCCGGTCTCCCACGGCAGGGCGCTGTCGCGGATCTGGGTCTGGGCCACGCCGGTCAGGCGGACCAGCCGCACGCAGCCATAGTCGTCCCCCGGGTTGCACAGCAGCACCTCCCGCCCCGCCGCCTTGGCGGGCAGGCCCCAGAAGTCCAGCAGCGCCCGGGGGGTCGACGCGCGCGCCCGCACCTGCCAGCCGGCCACCGCGCCGAAATAGGCGATCGACCGGTCCAGATCGCTGACCACCACCACCGCCTCGGTCCATCCCGCGTCGACGCGCGCGCCGCGGAAGGGGGTGTCCAGCGGCGCGGCCGCGGCGACGCCGGCCGCTGCGAAGGCGACGACCAGGGCGGCGATCAGGCGACGAACGGGCATCATGAGCATCCTGCGAAGCTTGGCCGTGCACGATAGGCCCCCGCCGCGCCGCGCCACAACCCCGCCGGCCGCTTCACCCCTCTGCCCTACAGAATGAAATCCCCGGCGCTCAGGCTGGCGACGGACGCCAGGTTCAGGACGAAGTCGGCGTGGCCATCCCCGTCGACGTCAGCGAACACCACCGCATCGGCCCCATGCGTCTCGAACCTCAGTTCCCCCGCGTGACCGCTGAACATCGCCGATCCGACAAACCGGAAGCCGTCGTCGGCGGCCGAGCCGGTGTCGGCGTCGATGGCCGACAGGTCGATACGGTCCTTCTGCGCTGAATTGAAGTCCACGATGGTGTCGGAGGATGCCGCCGTGCTGTCCGACACGTTGCGGAAGAGGAAGACGTCCTGCCCGCCGCCGCCGGTAAGCCGGTCGGCGCCGGCCCCGCCCACAAGGGTGTCGCGCCCACGGCCCCCGTCCAGCACATCGTCGCCGCCAAGGCCCCGGATGATGTCGCGCCCGACGCCCCCCGACAGCACGTCGGCGCCGACGCCGCCCACCAGCACATTGGGCTGATCGCGGCCTGGCGCGGCGGTGTCGGCGACATTGATGGTGGCGGACGTGGCGTCAGCATCCACCTCATAGGCGCGGATAGAGTCGATCTTCATTTCGGCGCTATCGAACGTCGCCCGCCCGGACCAATTGCCGCCCACCGCCAGATTGGCGAGGATATACATGGGCCGATTGAGATCCTCCGGCGTGGCCATGGAGGCCACCTCGACATTGTCGATATACCAGGCGATCTCCTGCGCCGTCCAAAGCATCCCGTAGCTATGGAAGGCGCCGGCGTCGGCGACATAGTTGGCGAAGCTTTCCTTGGACTTGAGCCCCTCCGCGTTGAAGTGGCTTGTCTGGTAGGCCATGTCGCCGCCGATGGCCTCCATGACGTCCAGTTCCAGCGGATTGGTCCCGTCCTTGGGCAGCAGCCAGAAGGCCGGCCAGGCGCCCTGACCGCTGGGCAGGGCCGCGCTCATCTCGAAATAGCCGTACTTCTGGTAGAAGGAATTCTCGGTCGTCAGCAGCCCTGACGTATATTCCATGTTGAACAGTTCGGCCTGCGGCCCAGCCACCTTCTGGGCGGTGATGGTCAGCACCCCGTCGCTGGTGGAGAAGGGATTCAGGCCCAACCCCTCGGAGCCCTTGGCCGCGCGCCCCGCATAGCCGGAATCCACATAGATCTGCTGTTCGTCGTTGTTCAGCAAGGTGTGCGCGGCGAGGGACTTCAGCCCCTCACGCGGGCCGAAGTCGAAGCTGGTGGCCCAGCGCCCCCCCAGGCCCGTGGCGCTGTCGGCCAGGTCCAGGCCGTTGAAGTCTTCAGCGAAGGTCTGGGTCAACCGCGAGGCGTCGATGGTGAATTGAAAATCGGCGGCGCCCAGGTCCGCCACCTTGGCGTTCAGGATGCGCACGGAGTCGGCCGCGGACAGCGTCAGCAACACATCCGCGCCGTCCTGGGTCATGGCCGCCTGCACCTGGGCGTAGTTGACCAGAGTATGGCCGGCCAGACGGATGTGATCGCCGGCCTCGAAGTCGATGATGACGTCGCGCCCGCCATGATCCTCGAAGATGAAGGTATCCCGGCCAAGACCGCCGCTAAGCAGATCGTCACCCCCCGCCCCGTGGAGCGTCTGGCTGGCGTTGCCGCCCACCAGCGTGTTGTCGGCGGCATTGCCCGTTCCCCAGGCGTTGCCGTTGATCACCAGGGTCTCGACATTGTCGGCCAGGACATAGGCCCGCAGGTTGGACGCGATGACCGTGTCGGACCCTCCGCCCGCCGCCTCGATCACCACATCTGCGGCGGAGCGGACGAAATAGAGATCGTCGCCGCCCAGCCCCTCCATCGGGCGCCCCCCGCCCACGAACTTGTCCGCCCCGTCGGCGCCGACCAGGCGCGAGTGGTCGTCGGCGCTGGGCGGCGCCCGGCTGATAGAGTCTGAGGAAGACATGCTGGCCTGAAAAGCTGCGCTGTAAACAGCAACGCGGCTTGGTTAACATCAGACACTTCAGGTCACAACTGACAGGATGCCACAGCCGTCAAGTAAAGCTTGGCCGTAGTATGGCTGGCTTTCTTTATAGCCGTTGCGCTTGGCCCTTGCGGGCGCCGCGCCGCGGGCTGGCCGGAACCAATGGCCGCATCCGGCTTTTCCTGACCAGGACCGGGCGGCGCCCGGCGTGCTTGTGATGACGCCGCCCTCCGACACCCTCACGCCGCCTCCGGAGCCCCCCATGCGCTACCTTACCAGCATCGCCGCCCTCGGCCTCGCCGCCGGCCTCTGCGCCGCCGCCGTCGCCCCCGCCGCCGCCGCCGACGACAACAGCCCCCAGGCCCAGTCCTGCCGCGAACGCGCCAAGACCGACGCCCGCGGCCAGGCCGACTTTTACGCCAAGTGCATGGAGGGCGCCGTGGCCACCAACCACTCGGTCGCCAAGCCGAAGAACCGCGACGCCCAGGCCATCGTCGCCCCCAGCGGCGCGGCCCCCGCCAAGCGTTCGGACCGCTGCACCGCCGAGGCGGACCGTCGCAAGCTGACCGCCGGCGAGCGCGACAATTTCCGCCGCGCCTGCATCGCCTCCGCCGCGCCGGTGGCCAACATCGGCATCGCCGGCCAGCCCACCAAGCCCACCCCGGAAAAGACCGAGCTCGGCTCTATCACCGCCGCGCCCAAGTCCGGCAAGGCCACCACCAGCGGCGCCCAGACCCCGCCCAAACCGCAATAGGCGGGCGCGGCGCCCTTATCCTCCCCTGCTCTTGCGGGGGAGGGGGACCGCGAAGCGGTGGAGGGGGCGCGGGACAAAGCGCAACGCTAGCCGCCCGCCCCCTCCGGCGCTCCGCGCCACCTCCCCCATCCTCTGCGGGATGGGGGAGGAGAAAGAAGTCGCCCCTCTCCTCCCCCGCCCTTCGCGGGGGAGGGGGACCGCGAAGCGGTGGAGGGGGCGCGGGACAGAGCGCGACGCCAACGGGCCGTTCCACAACCCGGCGCCCGCCTATCCTTTGGCTTGGGATTGAGCCTGCGCCGCCGCCGCCTTGGCCAGAAGCTCGGCGACCCGCCGATTGCGCGCCTCGGGCGACATCATCGCCGCCGCGGAGGGCGCCGCCGCCGGCTTCCAGTGCGCCTCGGCCGCCGCCTCCAGCGCCCTGTCGTGGTATTTCACCGGCGCCAGCCGCGCCGTCGCCCATTTGCGCGCATCCACCATCAGGCGAGACCGCGCCACCGCCTCGCCGCGCTCGTCGGCCAGGGCGATGACCTCGTCGACCAGGCCGTCCGCCTGCGCCATCCGCGCCACCTTATAATCCTCCAGGAACTGCGGCTGCTCCCTCAGCCACCGATACACCGTCGCCTCCGAAGGCATCCCCGGCTCGCCGCAGATCCAACGGATCGACCGCCCCGCTACGAGCGCATCGCAGATCCTCTGCCCCAGGGCGGGGGTGTAAAGAGTCAGGCGGCGGGGCTGGGCTGGCATGGCTTAGATGCATTATGCACATTTGCTGGCGCGATGCAATCCCGGACCCGGGCCGCCGCCTCCCCTTATCCTCCCCCGCCCTCGCGGGGGAGGGGGACCGCGAAGCGGTGGAGGGGGCGAGGGACAGAGCGCAGTGCTAATGGCTCGCCCCCTCCACCCCTTCGGGGTCCCCCTCCCCCATCCTCTGCGGGATGGGGGAGGAGCAGGAAGCCGCCCCTCTCCTCCCCCGCCCTTGCGGGGGAGGGGGACCGCGAAGCGGTGGAGGGGGCGCGGGACAGGACGCTACGCCGGGTCCTCGTCCAGCGACACCCCGCGGGTCTCGCGCGCCATCAGCGCCGCCGCGCCGCTGACCACGCAGGCCGCCGCCACATAGAGGACGATCGGCAGGGCGCTGTCGAAGCGCTTGTAGAGGGCGATGGCGATGATCGGCGCGAGGGACCCCGCGGCGATGGAGGTCACCTGATAGGCCAGGGACATCCCCGAATAGCGCATCCGGGTGGCGAACAGCTCGGCCATGAACGCCGCCTGGGTGGCGTACATGGCGCCGTGCAGCACCAGCCCGCCCACCATGGCCGCCGCCACCCAGGGCAGGCTGGCGTGATTGAGCATGGCGAAGAAGCCGAACATCCACGCCGCCAGGCCGAAGGCGCCGATGGCGTAGACCGGCCGCCGGCCGATGCGGTCGGACAGGGCCGCGAACAGCGGCATGGTCAGGCACTCCACCGCCCCGCCGATCAGCAGGGCGTTCAGGGCCAGGGACCGCGTGCCCCCCTCGACCTCCACCAGATAGGTGATCGAGAAGGCGGTGATCACATAGTAGCCGATGTTCTCGCCCAGCCGCAGGCCCGCCCCCACCGCCAGGGCGCGGGGCCGCTCGCGCAGCACCTGCAGCACCGGCGAGCGGGTGTCGTGAGCCTCTCCCGCCTGCGCCAGCGCCGCCTGGGCGGCCTGGAAGGTCGGGCTCTCCGTCAGGGTCGAACGCAGCCACCAGCCCACCGCCAGCAGCACCGCCGACAGCAGGAAGGGCACGCGCCAGCCCCAGGCCAGGAAGGCCTCGGGGGTCTGGATCGCCGCCATCAGCGCCAGCACCCCCGCCGCCAGCAGGTTGCCCGCCGGCACCCCCACCTGCGCCCAGCTGGTCCAGAAGCCCCGGCGCGGGGCGTCGGCCCGCTCGGCCACCAGCAGCACCGCCCCGCCCCACTCCCCGCCCACGGCGAAACCCTGCAGCAGCCGCAGGGCGATCAGCAGGATCGGCGCCCAGGCTCCAGCCTGGCCATAGGTGGGCAGCAGGCCGATCAGGCAGGTGGAGGCGCCCATCATGATCAGGCTGAGCATCAGCAGCCGCTTGCGACCGATGCGGTCGCCGTAGTGGCCGAACACCACCCCGCCCAGGGGCCGGGCCAGGAAGCCCAGGGCATAGGTGCCGAACGCCACCAGGGTGCCGGTCAGGGGATCCAGCTCCGGGAAGAACAGCTTGTTGAACACCAGCGCCGCGGCGGCGCCATAGAGGAAGAAGTCGTACCACTCGATGGTGGTGCCGATCAGGCTGGCCATGATCGCCCGGCCCAGCAGCTTGTCCTTCACGCGCCCGTCTCCCCGCCCATTAAACCGACGCCCTTAAGGCCGCGGCGGCCGACCCGCCTGGCTGATGGCATCGAACAGACGACGCATGTTGTAGCGGTCCCCGCCCTCCCTGCGGCCGCACCCGTCGTCTTCGTCAACCGCCTCGGTGACCATATCGACCTGAATTTGCGCGGTCAGCGAACGGCCGGCCCGCGCTTCCCGATCGACAATGCGGAAGAAGTTGAGCCGCGTGTGGGTTTTGCCGGCAATGCAGGCGTAGTAGCTATCGCTGGCTGGAGTATTGGGCGCATCTCCGCCCGCTAACTGCCCGAAGACCCGGGGCGGGATGAGGTTGACCAGCCGGCCGGTGCTGGGCGGTGCGGCCGGCCGGGCATTGTCGGGCGCCGTCGCAACCAAATCGCCGCCGGCGGCAACGGCTGACGCGGGCGTCGCCAATCCCGCCGCGATCACTGCAGCGGCCCCTGTCAACGCGGCCAGTCCTCGCCAAAGTCTACGCTTCATGTCGCCCCCTGCGATCCCCGCGCCCATCGCGCTCGGTAGCCGTGTTAGACGATGGCGGATGCCGCCGCCACTCGCCCGGGGCCCAAAAAGCCGCGTCCCCGCACGTGACCGGGAGTAGGCTGTCGGTTGCAACGGGGCCGGGGCGTCCTTGGTTCAACACGACCGACCGATGGAGCTATCCCCGTGACCGACCTGACGCTCGTCACCTTCGACTGGGTTCCCGAGATGCCGCGCGGCTATGTGCGCGACCTGCGGGTGCGCTGGGCGCTGGAGGAGGCCGGCCTGCCCTACCGCGTCCAGGGCACGCCCTTCGCCGAGCGCGGGCCAGAGCACTTCGCCCACCAGCCCTTCGGCCAGGCGCCGTGGCTTGTGGACGGCGACCGGTCGATCTTCGAGACCGGGGCCATCCTGCTGCACCTGGGCGACCGCAGCGCCGCCCTTCTGCCGACCGATCCCAAGGCGCGCGGCGACGCCGTCCAATGGCTGTTCGCGGCGCTCAATTCCGTCGAGATGGCCAGCCTGCCCTGGAGCCTGTTCCAGTTCTCCGGGACCACGGGCGACACGCACGGCTGGCGCATGTTCGACCAGTTCCTCAAGGCCCGGCTGGGGCATCTGGAGTCGGTGCTCGCCAGCCGCGACTGGCTGGCGGGTCCCTTCTCCATCGCCGATATCGCCATGGCCGACGTCCTGCGCCTCGTCGATCGGTTCGACGGCCTCAAGGAGCATCCCGCCTGCGCCGGCCATGTCGCCCGGGCCACCGCCCGTCCGGGCTTCATCAAGGCCCACGCCGACCAGATGGCGCATTTCGCCGCCGCCGACGCGTCGCGCGCGAAGGCGTGTTGAGTTTCAGTGGCGAAGAAAAACCTTCAGCCGTCATCCTCGAGAGCCGCCCCCGGGCTCGGCCGCAGGCCGACCCGAGGACAGGCTCCGCGGACTCATCGAGGACCCAGCAGCTCCACCCTCAACGCGCCGCACGGTCAGGTCTTCGCTGCTGGATCCCGGGTTCGCGCAAGAGCGCGCCCCAGGATGACGGCGCCCCCCCAACTCCACGCACCGCCCCCCGCTGCGCCTTGCTTGCGGCCGCCCGCGCCGCTCTAATGGCGCTCCCCCCGATCGGAGCGCGCCCATGTCGTCGTCAGACCTGAGAGTCGAGACCCTCGCCGTCCACGCCGGCTGGCGCGCCGATCCGTCCACCGGCTCGGTGGCGGTGCCGATCCACCAGACCACCTCGTACCAGTTCCGCGACGCCGAGCACGCCTCGGCCTTGTTCGCCCTGCGCGAGCTGGGCAATATCTACACCCGCATCATGAACCCCACGACCGACGTGCTGGAGAAGCGCATCGCCGCCCTCGAGGGCGGGGTCGCCGCCCTGGCCGTCGCCTCCGGCCAGGCCGCCTCCGCCTACGCCGTCCAGAATCTGGCCCGCGCCGGCGACAATATCGTCAGCTCCACCGCCCTCTACGGCGGCACCTGGAACCTGTTCGCCAACACCCTGAAGGACCAGGGGATCGAGGTCCGCTTCGTCGACCCGACCGATCCGGAAGCCTTCCGCCGGGCCACGGACGCGCGCACCCGCGCCTACTATGCCGAGACCCTGCCCAATCCCAAGCTCGAGGTCTTCCCCATCGCCGAGGTGGCCGCCATCGGCCGCGAGTTCGGCGTGCCCCTGATCATGGACAATACCGCCGCCCCCCTCCTATGCCGGCCCCTGGAGCACGGCGCCGCCATCGTCGTCTATTCGGCGACCAAATACCTGGGCGGCCACGGCACCTCCATCGGCGGCCTGATCGTCGACGGCGGCCATTTCGACTGGGAGGCCTGGCCCGAGCGGCAGCCCCTGCTCAACACCCCCGACCCCTCGTACCACGGGGCGGTGTGGACCCAGGCGGTCAAGCCGCTGGGGCCGATCGCCTACATCCTGCGGGCGCGGGTGATCCTGCTGCGCGATCTGGGCGCCGCCCTGTCGCCCTTCAACGCCTTCCAGCTCATCCAGGGGGTCGAGACCCTGGCCCTGCGCATGGAGCGCCACTGCGCCAACGCCGCCCGCGTCGCCGAATACCTGGCGGCCCGCGCCGGGGTCACCCGGGTGATCCATCCCTCCCAGCAGTCGGGCGGCCCGCGCGCGCGCGCCGATCGCTACCTCAAGGGGGGCCATGGCGGGCTGGTGGGCTTCGAGCTGGCCGGCGGGGTCGAAGCCGGCCGCCGGTTCATCGACGCCCTGCAGCTGTTCTACCACGTGGCCAATATCGGCGACGCCCGCAGCCTCGCCATCCACCCCGCCTCCACCACCCATTCCCAGCTCAATGAAGAGGAACAGCTGGCGACCGGCGTCTCCCCCGGCTACGTGCGCCTGTCCATCGGCATCGAGCACATCGACGACATCCTCCACGACCTCGACCAGGCCCTGTCGGCCGCCGGCGCGGGCTGACCGGCGCTTTCGCCCCCCGCCCCGCACTCCCCGCGGAAGCGGGGACCCAGGCTTGGCCGCAGGCGCTGGGGCCGTTGAAAGTCTGGGTCCCCGCGTCCGCGGGGAATGCGGGGTGGCCAGACATGTCGCGACGTCGTGGTCTTGGTGGTCTTGGTGTCGAAATACTGCCCCCGCCCCGCACTCCCCGCGGACGCGGGGACCCAGGCTTGGCCGCAGGCGCTGGGGCTGTTGAAAGTCTGGATCCCCGCGTCCGCGGGGAATGCGGCTTGGCCACATGTAGCGCCTTCGTGGTCTTGGTGGTCTTGGTGTCGAATGACTGCCCCCGCCCCGCACTCCCCGCGGAAGCGGGGACCCAGGCTTGGCCGCAGGCGCTGGGGCCGTTGAAAGTCTGGATCCCCGCGTCCGCGGGGAATGCGGGGTGGCCAGACATGTCGCGCCTTCGTGGTCTTGGTGGTCTTGGTGTCGAATTTCCGCCCCCCGCCCCGCACTCCCCGCGGAAGCGGGGACCCAGGCTTGGCCGCAGGCGCTGGGGCTGTTGAAAGTCTGGATCCCCGCGTCCGCGGTAAATGCGGGCTGGCCAGACATGTCGCGCCTTGGTGGTCTTGGCGTCGAATTACCGCCGCGCCGGCGCAAGCTACGGCCCACGTCATCCCTAGGCGGCGCCCACCAGCGCCGCCCGCTCCGCCGCCGTCAGCATCCGCCAGCGCCCTTCCGGCAGCGCCCCCAGGCTCAAGGGCCCGATGCGAACGCGCAGCAGGTCGGTCACCGTCAGCCCCACCAGCTCGCACATCCGGCGAATCTGGCGATTGCGGCCCTCGTTCAGGACGAAGCGCAGCTGGCGGCCCTCGACCACGGCGACGAAGGCCGGGCGCAGCTGGCGGCCGTCCAGGCGCAGGCCGTGGCGCAGCTGGGCCAGGGCCTGGGGTGTCACGGCGCCCGACACCCGCACCAGATATTCCTTGTCCAGGGTCGAGGCCGGGCCGATCACCGCCTTGGCCAGCACCCCGTCCTCCGACAGCAGCAGCAGGCCGCGCGAATCCTTGTCGAGCCGCCCCAGGGGCGCCAGGCCATGGGCCTCGGTGGGGATGACCTCGGCCTCGCCCCACAAGGCCTCGCGGGTGAGCAGCCGCGCGGCGGGAATCTGTCCCGGCTCGGCATGGGCCGAGACCAGACCCACCGGCTTGTGGATCACCACGCTGAGCCCCCCGGACAGCACCGGCTGGGCGCCGTCCTGGAGCACCAGGGTCTGGCCGGCCTCGATCTTGCGGCCGACGTCCTCGACCTTCTGGCCGTCGATGAACACCAGGCCGCGGGCGATCAGCCCCTCGGCCTCGCGCCGCGAGCACACGCCGCTCTGCGCCAGCCAGCGGTTGACGCGCTGGGGCTCGCTCTCATCATAGCGCCGGGTCCAGGCCATGCCCGCGTTTCTAGGGCGCCCCCCTCGTGTCCGATAGACGGGCGCCCTAAATTGATCATCACGGCCGCCAGGCGCAGCCGCGATGATGACCGGCCCACCCCCGTCCCAGGTTCCCGATGAACGCCCCCGCCCAGTATCTCACCAAGACCGCCGCCACCGACCTTGGCCAGCGCGGCCGGGCCGACCTTCAGATCCTCGGCTCCATCCAGGTGGCGGCGTACAATCATCTGCGCAGCGCCGCGCGCGCCCATTTCGAGGACTCCGAGGCCGGTCAGGCCCTGGCCCAGGCCCATGCCGGCGGCGATGCGTCCAAGGACGCGGTGCGCGGGCGGGTCGACAGCGCCACGCGCCTGGCCGGCGAGGACGGCCTGTTCCGCCTGGAGCGCTTCCTGCAGCGCTACGTCGCCGAGGAGAACTGGCGCCGGGCCATCGTCGCGGTGGAGGAGCGGCGCGCCCAGTTCGCCCCCTTCGTCGCGCCGCCGCACGGCGATACCCTGGGCAGCCTCGACCTGGACCCCACCCTGCCCCTGCCGCGCTTCTTCTCCGAGGTGGAGTTCCACCTGCAGCCCGGCGGCTGGGAGGGGTACGACCTCTACGGCCCGGTGCTGGCCTACGGCATCTATCCCCACGTCTTCGCCCGCGGCGGCTTCGCCTCGATGCCGGCGACCCCCGAGGCGATCGGCTATCGCCCGCGCATCATCGCCATGCTGCCGCGCACCGACTACCGCCGAATCCTGGACGCGGGCAGCGGCTCGGGCTCCACCACCCGCTGGCTGCACCAGAACTTTCCCACCGCCGAACTCACGGCCATCGACCTGTCGGCGGTTCAGCTGAAGTCCGGCCATGCCGTGGCCGAGAAGGCCGGGGTGCCGATCCACTTCAAGCAGCGCGATGTGCGCGCCACCGGCGAGCCGGACGCCAGCTTCGACCTGGTGGTCATGAACGCCCTGGCGCACGAGATGCCGCCCAAGGCCAATGTCGAGGCGTTCGCTGAGATGTTCCGCATCCTGAAGCCCGGCGGCGATCTGCTGATGATGGATCCGCCTCCCTTCCGCGACGTGGACCCGTTCCACGCGGCGATCCTGGAGTGGGACACCGAGCACCGCGACGAGCCCTTCTTCTCGGCCGCCCTGCTGTCGGACTGGGAAGGCGAACTGACCGCGATCGGCTTCGCCGATGTGCGCAGCAGCGTGCTCGACGGCGTCTTCCCCTGGGTGCTGATCGCGAGAAAGCCGGGCTAGGCGATACTGGCCGTCCCAGCCGCGACACAACGGCGCGCCGGCCTCAATTGGTAACTGCGTTATCCGGTCGTTATTTTTCCAAGCCTAACGTTGCTTCATGTTCATCCGGAGAGTCCGTGTATCGGACACCTCTAGAGAGATCCAATGAAGTCTATCCTAGGTGAAAATACTGATGCCTGGGCCGAGGCGGCCGAATGGTTTCTAGGTAATACCGACGACATATTCATGATCGTTCGGGGTGGCCGCGCTCTGCACATCAGCGCCGGCTGGACCAAGTTGCTCGGCTGGTCGCGGCAGGAGGCGATGGAACGGTCCTTCTGGGACTTCGTCCATCCCGACGACCTGGAGACGGTGCGCCAAGCGGTTGCAGGTCTCGTCGCCACCGGCCGCGGCGTTTACGAGCATCGCGTGCGCGCCCGGTCCGGCGACTATGTTCGCATGCGGGTGCGGGCCAAGCTGGCCGCCGACGGAACCGGCATCGCGGTGATGCAGGACATCGGCGACGAGTTGCGCCGGGCCGCCGAGGCGGCGGAAATCGCTCAAGCCAACGCCCTGCTGTCCCAGGCCGCCGGCGTGAAACTCTGGCGCTACGACCCGATCGCGCGTCGATACGAGTTTGATCCGGACTTTTCCCACCCCGTCGCGGATACGCCCCCGGGCCACCAACACTCCGTGGCCGGCGTCAGCGCCGCGACAGAGCCGGCGGACCGACCCGCGCTCACCCGCGCCGTCGCGCGCACCGTCGACACCGGCGAGTTCGCCCTCATCGACTACCGCGCCAAGGGATCAAACGGCGCGCCGCGTCGCCTGCGCAGCGCCATGATCGGCGGCCGTCAGCTCCCCTGCGGTCGCCGGGAGGTCATCGGCCTGACCCAGGATCTCACAGAATTGATGTCTGAGCGCGACCGCGCCCTGGCGGGAGAGGTCGCCGCCAAGGCGGCCCAGCGCGCCAAGAGCGACTTCCTGGCCAACATCGGCCACGAATTGCTGACCCCCATGAACGGGATCATGGCGGCCCTCCACCTGGCCAAGTCCGCCAGCGGCAAGGCGCGGGGCGATCTGCTGGACCAGGCCATGGCGTCCGGCGGCGAACTGACCGATCTGCTCGGCGACCTGGTCGAGTTCGCCGACGGACAGACGGCTTCTGTCGACGTGGCGCTGGCGCCCGTCGCGCCCCGGGGCCTGATCGAATCGGTTCTGGAGGCCCACCGCTGCGCCGCCGGCGCCAAGGGACTTTGGCTGCGCTCCGACACGTCGGTGGACGAGCTGCTGCTGCTCGACTCCGCCAAGCTACGCAAGATCCTCAAGGTCCTGGTGGGCAATGGCGTGAAATTCACCCAGACCGGGGGCGTCGAGGTCCGCGCCGCCCTCACGGGAGCCGGATCAGGCCAGCAGCTGCGAATCGAGGTGAGCGACACCGGCCCCGGGATCGGCATGACCGACCAGGCGCACCTGTTCGACTCGTTCGAGCAGGCCGACGCCTCCCCCACTCGCCGATTCGGCGGCGCGGGTCTTGGCCTGGCCCGGGCCCGGCAGCTGGCCCAGGCCATGGGCGGCGCCATAGGCTGCCGCAGCGCGCCAGGCCAGGGCGCGACCTTCCGCCTGGATCTGCCGGCCCAGTCGGCGCCGGACGTGAGTCGCGACGGCCCGCACCTCGGAGAGGCCATGCGTGTTCTGGTTGTAGACGATAATATCACCAACCTTAGGTTGGTCGGCGCCATGCTCTCCGCCCTCGAGGCGACCGTGACCACCGCCGCGGACGGCGCCGAAGCCGTGGCCGCCGTCGCCGAGGGCCAGTTCGACCTCGTGCTGATGGATATTCAGATGCCGGTCATGGACGGGGTCGAGGCCACCCGCCGCATCCGCGCCCTGCCGGAGCCGGCGGGCCGGGTGCCGATCGTCGCCCTCACCGCCAATGTGTTGGCGGATCAGAGGGCGCGCTACGCCGAGGTCGGCATGGACGGCTGCATCGCCAAACCTCTGTCACCCGCGGCGCTCATGGCCGAGCTCGGCCGCCTCGCTTCGCCAGCCAGCCTAGTCGCCTGAGACCCCGCGCCTGAGCACGAGCCCGAACGAAAACGGCCCCCGCATCGCTGCGGGGGCCGGACTCTTGGGTGCGGGGATAGGATTTGAACCTATGACCTTCAGGTTATGAGCCTGACGAGCTACCGGGCTGCTCCACCCCGCGGCAAGGAAATGAGGACTGCAGCGGGGCTGCGCCCGAAGGATTACGTGATGAAGGGTCTGAACTAAGACAGAGATGAACACATCCGTTTGGTAGACCTGGCGGCGACCTACTCTCCCGCGCCTTGAGACGAAGTACCATTGGCCCAGGAAGGCTTAACGACCGAGTTCGGAATGGGATCGGGTGGGGACCTTCCGGCAAAACCACCAGGTCAACGAAACGGATGTGTTGAGAAGACACCATAGTCATAACCGACCGCAGACTAGCTGCGCGTCATACAAAGATCAGTTCATGGGTTTGGCTGAAGAACGATCAAGCCGATCGAGCTATTAGTACCAGTAAGCTTCATGCCTCGCGGCACTTCCACACCTGGCCTATCAACGTGGTGGTCTACCACGGCTCTCAGCGAAGCCTTGTTTTGAGGGGGGTTTCCCGCTTAGATGCTTTCAGCGGTTATCCCTTCCATACTTAGCTACCCTGCTGCGCGGCTGGCGCC
Source organism: Caulobacteraceae bacterium (assembly GCA_965279095.1). Taxonomy (GTDB): domain Bacteria; phylum Pseudomonadota; class Alphaproteobacteria; order Caulobacterales; family Caulobacteraceae; genus CBDIHH01. The sequence continues at coordinate 575,854 of CBDIHH010000006.1, read as the reverse complement.
ACGACAGGTCCACCAGAGGTATGTCCATCCCGGTCCTCTCGTACTAGGGACAGATCCTCTCAAGCTTCGTACACCCACGGCAGATAGGGACCAAACTGTCTCACGACGTTCTGAACCCAGCTCACGTACCACTTTAATCGGCGAACAGCCGAACCCTTGGGACCTGCTCCAGCCCCAGGATGTGATGAGCCGACATCGAGGTGCCAAACTTTGCCGTCGATATGGACTCTTGGGCAAAATCAGCCTGTTATCCCTAGAGTACCTTTTATCCGTTGAGCGATGGCCCTTCCACGCAGGACCACCGGATCACTATGGCCGACTTTCGTCTCTGCTCGACTTGTCAGTCTCGCAGTCAGGCGGGCTTATGCCATTGCACTCGACGACCGATTTCCGACCGGTCTGAGCCCACCATCGCGCGCCTCCGTTACACTTTGGGAGGCGACCGCCCCAGTCAAACTGCCCGCCACGCCATGTCCCGGATCCGGATGACGGACCGCGGTTAGACGTCAGCGACAACAAGGGTGGTATTTCAAGGATGGCTCCACCGAAGCTGGCGCCCCGGTTTCATAGCCTCCCACCTATCCTACACATGTTGCCGCTAACGCCAAGGCGAAGCTGCAGTAAAGGTTCATAGGGTCTTTCCGTCTGACCGCGGGAACCCCGCATCTTCACGGGGAATTCAATTTCGCTGAGCCTATGCTGGAGACAGTGGGGAAGTCGTTACGCCATTCGTGCAGGTCGGAACTTACCCGACAAGGAATTTCGCTACCTTAGGACCGTTATAGTTACGGCCGCCGTTTACCGGGGCTTCAGTTCGCAGCTTGCACCACTCCCTTTAACCTTCCGGCACCGGG
>CBDIHH010000006.1:0-570000 GCA_965279095.1 Caulobacteraceae bacterium | reverse complement strand
TCCTCGGCCACGGCCTCGGTCTCGGCGATCTTCCATTTCACCAGGTCGCCGATCGACACCAGGCCGACCAGGCGATGGTCGACACACACGGGCAGGTGGCGCACCCGCCGATCGGTCATCTTGGCCAGCAGCAGATCGACCGTATCGTGCGGCTGGGCGAAGATCACCTCCTGGCTCATGCAACGGGAGATTGGCTCGTCCAGGGCCGCCGCCCCTTCCTGCGCCACCCGCCGAACCACGTCCCGCTCCGAGAGGATGCCGACGACCTCGCCCGCCTCGTCGGTGATCACCAGAGCCCCCACCTGCCGGTCCAGCAGCAGAGCGGCCGCCTCCGCCAGGGTCAGACCCGGCGCGCCGGTGAACACCGCGTCGCCCTTCGCCTTGAGGATCTGCGAGACGAGCATGGGGCACTCCTACAGCTTACGGGGAACGAGCGTCCCGCAGAGCGGCGCGCGAATCAAGGGTTGATGGCGGGGCCCGTCTCGACCGCCCCCCGCCCCAGCAGGCGCGCGGTCGGGCCGATCAGCAGCAGGCCGGCGAAATAGCCGCCCAGATGGGCCTCCCAGGCGATGGTCACCTGGCCCATGCCGGGCGCCAGACCGATCATCCCGAGCACCACGTTCAGCCCGACCCACACGGCCGTGAAGCTGAGCACCGACCGATCCAGCACGGGCGCCAGGCGCCCCTGCCGATAGAGCAGCCGAGACGCCGCCCCCATCAGCCCCGCCACCGCGCCGGACGCGCCGATCAGCTGGTGCAGGGAATCGTGCGGGTGCAGGGCGGCGTAGGCCAGCCCCCCGGCCGCGCCGCACACCAGATAGAAGACGAGCAGCGCCGCGGCCCCCGCCGCCCCCTCCCCCAGCAGCCGCGACACCGGCGGCGCGAAGGCCAGGGCCATCACCGCATTCATGCCCACGTGGGGCCATCCCCCGTGCAGGAACAGGTGCGTTATCAGGGTCGACAGTCGCCCCTCGTCCAGGTCGGACGCCATGAAGCCATAGGCGGCGATCCACTGCGGCCCGTCGCCGCTGAAACGCTGCGCGACGTAGGAAGCGACGATCATCGCCACCAGGACCAGCGCCGGCCAGGGCGCGTTGAACGCCGGCTCCGGGGACGGGCGGGGATGGTCTGTCACGCGCGATGCTCCTGCACTCTTCGATCCGGCGCCGATTTCCGAACGCCGATAGGGGGTTAAGGACCAGCCGAGGCCGCCGCGTCGAGGAATTTCGGGCGATTCGATTAACCAAATCGCGAGGACTTGCCTCTAACCCAGGAAGGCGAAATGGGTGACGTCGGCCTTGGTCCGTCCATCCGCGCCAGTAAAGTGACGGAGCCGGAATGGCCCTCAGGACGACTCTTCCCCGGTTGACCCGCGCCTGCGCCGCGGCGGGGTGCCTTGTCGCCCTGGCGGCGGCACCGGCGACGGCCCAGACGATGGCGACCAATTCCGCCGCCTACAACAGCGGCTATGGCCATGCGGCGGGCGCCGAGAATCACCCGATCCAGTTCGCCGGCGCGCGCGACGCCAACGGCAACCGCACCATCATCGACGGGATCATCCAGGGCGGGGCCACGGTCCAGGCCCGCGCCGCCGCCTATGCCTCGGCGTCGGCGGGCGCCGATATCGACGGCGGCGTCGGCGGGGGCGGCAGCAGCACCGCGGTGGGTAACAGCCTGACGGTCATCACCCAGGGCAACTACAATACGGTGGTCGTCAATTCGACGCAGACGAACACCGGCAGTATCAGCGCCAGGGTCGGCGCCAATGTAAGCGGAGGCGTAGGCCAGTAATGTCCGGGACATTCCTAGGGACGCTCTCCCGCGCCAGGCTCCCCGCCCTGCTCGGCGCCGGCGCGATGATGATGACGGCCTGCGCGACCCCCGTCGCCGGGCCGAGCGGCCTCTACGCCAAGCCGATCGGCAACGCCCCCGTCACCGCCAACCCCACCCCCTATTCGCAGGCGCTGGTCTGCCTCGGCTCCTACGCCCGCCAGCACGACCTGCCGGCGCCGCGCATCGCCGTGGGCCGCATTTCCGACTATACCGGCAAGGAGGAGTCCGACGGCTCCGGCCGCAAGCTCACCCAGGGGGCCTCGCTGATGGCCATCTCGGCCCTGGCCAAGGCCGGCGCCCCGCTGGTCGAGCGCTACGACACCAGCGTCTCGGAACTCGAACTCAAATACGCCAACAACAAGCTGATCTCCGACGGCGGCCCGGGACCGGCCCTGGCCGGCCCCGTGGACTATCGCCGCATCAACGCCGGCCAGGTGCCCGGCTCCGACTTCTACCTCGTCGGGGGTCTGACCGAACTCAACTACAACATCCGCTCCTCCGGCATCGACGCCTTCGGCGGCGCCCAGGCGGCGACCAAGGCCAAGGGCGTCCTCTCGGGCAAGATTTTCGTAATGAACGTCGGTCTCGACCTGCGGCTGGTGAACACCCGCTCGCTGGAAGTGGTCGACGTCATCTCCTACCAGAAACAGATCGTCGGGCGCGAAGTCAGCGTCGGCATCTTCGACTTCCTCAACGGCAACATCTTCGACGTGTCCGCCGGCGAAGGCGCCCTGGAGCCGATCCAGCTGGCGGTGCGCGCGGTGGTCGAGCGTGCGGTGCTGGAGATGATGGCCAACCTCTACGGCGCCCCCGGTCCGCAGGCCTGCCTCTCGAGCGACCCCCTCGGCGGCGGCGCCATCGGCGTCACCGGCGGCTACACCCCCGCCTATGATGACGCCGCCCATAACGCGGGCGGCCGAGGTGACCCGCGCGCCTGGCGCGGCGAGGACCCGGGTCCGGCGCGCGGCCGCTACTAGGCGTCCCCCTCCGGGGCGTCATAGACGCCTCGGCGCTCCGAGAGCTCGTCAAGGTTGGCGATCAGGCGTCCCAGCAGATCCACGAGTCTTTCGCTCTCCGCCGGCGTGAAGCCGCGCAGAACCTCCTGATTTCCCTGCAGAAGCACTGATATCGCGTCGGGGAGGCGCGCCTTGGCGACCTCGGTGAGGGTGATCCGACGGCTGCGCCCGTCGTGGGGATCGGGCGCGCGCCGGATCAGGCCATCGCGCTCCATCCGCGCCAGCATCTGCGCCATCGGCGGCTGCTCCATCCTCGCGAAGCGCGCCAGATCACGCTGGGTGCTAGCCTGCCCGTCGCTCAGCGCCACAAGGACGGGTAGATGCCCGACGCCGAAGCCCAGCGGCTTCAGCCGCGCCTCGCTGAGCCGGGCGAAGCCGCGGGCGGCCAGGCTGATCAGATGGCCAGGGGTGGACAGGACATCCGTCACGCGTCCGCCTTGCCGCTCACGTCACGATGATGCATATGCACGTATGTATATTCCATCCCTCGCCTTGACCAGGACATTCCATGGACGATGAGATCGCCCTTATCAGCCGCCTGTATGCGCGGTTCAACGCGCGCGACATCGACGGCGTGCTGGCCGCGCTCGCCGAAAATGTCGCCTGGGCCAACGCCATGGATGGCGGCTACGTCCGTGGCCACGCGGCCATCCGGGAATACTGGACGCGGCAGTGGAGCATGGTGAGTCCGCGGGTCGAACCGGTCGGTTTTCGCCGGTCGCCCGAAGGGGCGCTCATCGCCGATGTCCGCCAGTCCATCCGCGATCTTGAAGGCAACCCATTGCAGGGTCAGACCCACGGGCTGAAGGACAAGACGGTCGGCCACATCTTCCACCTCCAGGACGGGAAGGTGGTGCGCTTCGACCTGCAGGATGACGGCTGAGGTTTTGGATGCGTTCGGAAAGGGCCGTCGATCGCGTGGTGGAAGTGTGGTTCGGGCGGCGGCCGGGTCAAGGCCGCGCCTTTGGCGCGCCGCGAAGCGGGGGCCCTGCGGGCCCGCCTTGACGCGGTCGCCTGGTCCGAACCGATGCTCCGCCAAGCGAACGATGGCGGGGTGTGCGTTGGGGGGGCGTGCGTCCCCCCTTGTGGTCGTCATCCTGGGGCGCGCGCCTGCGAACAGCACGCTCTGCCAGAACTGACTTGATGACGTCTAGAACCGGGCCCCCCCTCTCAACGCCTTGCGGCAGCCACAAGCGGCGGCGATGGTGCGCTCTCCGATCGACACCGCCCAAGGACTTCATGCCCCGCCACCTGCGTTTCGCCGCCGTCGCCGCCCTGGCCCTGGCGCTCCAGTCGCCCGCCCAGGCCGCCGGCTTCTCGATCCCCTTCCGCGGCAAGGCCCGGCCCGCCGCCGCCGCCCCGGCGGCGACACCCGCGGCCCGGGCCAATGTCTGGGCGCATGAGGTCTCCGACCTCGCCCCGGACCCCCAGGTCCGCTTCGGGCGCCTGCCCAACGGCATGGGCTACGCCCTGATGAAGAACGCCACGCCCACCGGCCAGGCCGCCCTGCGCCTGCGCATCGACGCCGGATCGCTGATGGAATCCGACGCGCAGCAGGGGCTGGCCCACTTTCTCGAGCACATGGCGTTCAATGGCTCCAAAAACGTGCCCGAAGGCGAGATGACCAAGATTCTCGAGCGCCATGGCCTCGCGTTTGGCGCCGACACCAACGCCTCCACCAGCTGGACCGAGACCGTCTACAAGCTGGACCTGCCGCAGACCGACGACGACACCGTCGATAGCAGCCTGATGCTGCTGCGTGAGACCGCCGGCAACCTGCTCATCTCCCCCGAGGCCATGGAGCGCGAACGCGGCGTCATCCTGTCGGAGGAGCGGGCCCGCGACACCCCGGGCTACCGGGTGTTCAAGCTGCGCGAGGCCTTCCTGCTCAAGGATCGTCTGGCCGCCCGGCGGCTGCCCATCGGCCAGGTGGAGATCATCCGCACGGCCCAGCCGCCCCTGCTGGCCGACTTCTACGCCCGCTACTACCGCCCCGAGCGGGCCACCCTGGTGGCGGTGGGGGACTTCGACCTCGACGCGATGGAGGCCAAGATCAAGGCCCGGTTCTCCGACTGGAAGGGCGTCGGCAAGCCCGGCGATGAGCCCGACCTCGGCCAGGTCGCGCCCCGCGGCCAGGAGGCGTCGGTGGCGGTGCAGCCCGGCGCGCCCCTGACCCTCCAGCTCACCTGGCTCAACCCCGCGGACCTGTCCCCCGACACCCGCGCCCAGGAGCGCCGCTCGCTGCTGGAGCGCCTGGGCCTGGCGGTGCTTAACCGTCGCCTGGAGCGGCTGGCCCGCGCCGACGCCCCGCCCTTCATCGGCGCCGGCGCCGGCAAGGGCGACGAGTTCCGCTCCGCCGAGGTCACCAGCCTGCAGGTGCGCGCTGATTCAGACACCTGGAAGTCCGCCCTCACCGCCGCCGAGCACGAGCAGCGCCGCCTCGTGACGTTCGGCGTGCGGCAGGACGAGCTGGACCGCGAGATCGAGGAATACCGCACCCGTCTCCAGGCCAATGTCACCGCCGCCGCCACCCGCCGTACGCCCTATCTGGCCGAGATGATCGCCGACTCCCTGGACAGCCGCGAGGTGGTCCGCAGCCCTGCCCAGGACCTCGCCCTGTTCGACGAGCTGGTCAAAGGCCTTGCCGCCGAGGAGGTCTCCCAGGCCGCCCGCGCCGCCTTCACCGGCCAGGGGCCGCTGATCTTCGTGGCCACCCCCAAGCCCATCGAGGGCGACGCCGCCGCCGTCACAGCGGTATTCAAGGCGGCGGCGGAAAAGGACGTCGACGCCCCCACGGCCGAGGCGGTCAAGCCCTGGCCCTACGCCAGTTTCGGCCCTCCCGGGGCGGTGGCGGAGCGCAAGGAGATCGTCGATCTCGACGCGGTCTTCGTGCGCTTCAAGAACGGGGTCCGCCTCACCGTCAAGCCCACCAAGTTCCGTGACGACCAGATCGTCGTCTCGGTGCGCGTCGGTGACGGCCGCCGCAATATCGGCCCCGCGGGACTCAACGTCGCCTGGATGGCGGGACAGGCCTTCTCGGAGGGCGGCCTCAAGCAGCTGTCCACCGAAGAGCTGGAGCGGATCATGGCGCCGCGCATCGTCGGCGCCGGCCTCGGCATCGACGACGACGCCTTCGTCCTGTCGGGCGTGACCCGGCCGGAGGACTTCGCCATCCAGCTGCAGCTGCTCACCGCCTACCTGGCGGAACCCGGCTACCGACCCGAGGCCTTCGCCCGCTGGCGCACCCTCGGCGCCACCCTCGGCGAGCAGTATGAGGCCACCCCCGGCGGCGTGCTGCGCCGCGACCTGCCCAGCCTGATCCGCCGCGGCGACCCGCGCTGGGCCTTCCCCGACAAGGCCGCCATCGCCGCCAGCAAGCCCGGGGATCTGCCGGCGCTGCTGGCGGGCCTCAATCCCGCCTCCCCCATCGAGGTGGTCATCGTCGGCGACATCACGGTGGATAAGGCCATCGACGGGGTCGCCGCCACCTTCGGCGCCTTGAACCGCCCCGCCGCGCCCAAGCCGGCGGCCGACTCTCCGGTCGCCTTCCCCGCCCCCACCCCGCGGGCGGTGACCCTCAGCCACAAGGGCCGGGCCGACCAGGCCATGGGCTATATCGCCTGGCCCACAGACGACTTCTTCAAGGACATCAACCGCACCCGCGCGGTGCGGGTGCTGGGCTACGTCATGCAGCTGCGCCTTACCGACCAGCTGCGCGAGACCCAGGGGGCCACCTATTCCCCCTCGGCCGACTCCTCGGCGTCCTATGTCTTCCCCGGGTTCGGCTTCCTCGCCGCCAGCGTCGAGATGCCCCCCGCCAGGCTCGAAGGCTTCTTCTCGGATGTGGAAAAGATCGCCGCGGACCTTCGCCAGAACGAGGTCGCGGCCGACGAGCTGGCCCGGGCCAAGGCCTCGAGGGTCCAGGCCCTGCTCAAGGCCCAGCAGACCAACGAATACTGGGCGGGCGCCCTCTCCGGCGCCCAGGCCGACCCCCGCCGCCTCGACGCCGCCCGCTCCGCGGTGGCGGGCCTGGAGCGCATCACCGCCGCCGACATCCGCGCCGCCGCCCAGCTCTACCTGGAGCCGGAAAAGGAGTGGCGCCTGAAGGTGGTCCCGGCGGTTCAGTAGAAAATAGGCGGGTCTCCTGGCCCCTGTCGGCGGCGACCGTCCCCGTTCGTCTTGAAAGGGCCGCCCGGTCCGGCAGGATGAGCCATGCCGACCAGGCCGCGCCCAACGCAGGAGGACCCCATGGCCGAGACCAACCAACCTGGCGACTTCATCTGGTACGAACTGATGACGGGCGACGCCGACGCGGCCCAGGCCTTCTATGGCGCCGTGATGGGGTGGGCCTTCTCGCCCAGCGGGGCGCCGGGCATGGACTACCGCATGATCCACGCCCCCGAGGCGACGGTGGCGGGGCTTCTTCAGATCAGCCCCGACATGGCCGCCGGCGGCGCGCGCCCGAACTGGCTCGGTTATGTGTCGGTGGCGGATGTGGACGCGGCGGCGGCGCGGGTCGTCAGCCGCGGCGGGGCGGTGCACATGCCGCCGACCGACATCGCCATGGCCGGCCGCATCGCCATGGTGTCCGACCCCCAGGGGGCGCCCTTCTATATCATGACGCCCAATGGCGAAGGCGTCAGCACCGCCTTCTCCTACGGTATCCCGCGCGTGGGCCATTGCGCCTGGAACGAGTTGCTGACGCCCGACCAGGGGGCGGCGTGGACCATCTACGGCGAGCTGTTCGGCTGGAAGCATGATGGCGACATGGATATGGGGCCCATGGGTCAGTACCAGTTCATCCGCCACGGCGAGCTGATCGGGGCCATGGTTCCGAGCCCGGCCCCTCAAGGCCGGTCGCATTGGCGGCAATATTTCCGGGTCTCGGACATCGACGCCGCCCTGGCGGCCATCGAGGCAGGCGGGGGCCAGGTCCTGCAGGCGCCGCAGGAGATTCCCGGCGGCGACTTCTCCCTCGACGCCACCGATTTCGAGGGTTCGGCGTTCGGGCTGGTCGGCAAGCGGCTTTAGGGCGTGTTGGCTTCAGACAGAATCGATAAGCCCACCCCGGTCGTCGCGAGCCCGGAATCTAGAGCAACGCCCTCCCAGCTGCCGTCATCCTGGAGAGCCGCGAAGCGGACTCATCCAGGACCCAGCATCGAAGACCTCAACGCGCCGCACGGCAAGGTCTTCGCTGCTGGGTCCTGGGGTCTCGCAAGAGCGAGCCCCAGGATGACGACCTTATTTGGAGCAGGTTGTTTTAGACCGCATCGCTCAACCCCCGCTAACCTTCCCGGCCCCAGGGGCCGGGAGTTCGATGGGTTTGGTTCCGCCTAAAGAGAACAACCTCTAGTAGGCCACGCCGCCGACGCCGCCATCCACGCTCATGTTGAAGCTGGACACCTGTGAGCCCTGCACGGTCTCCTCGCGATAGGCGGTGTAGGTCTCCGTCGTGATGATCCGCAGGATCTTCACCCCAGCGCCGAAACGGCGCAGCAGGCTGCGCTCGTTGCAGTCGCGCGCGGGCTTCTGCGGGCGGCATTCCAGGCGGCCGGCGCGACCGGCGTCAGGACCGGCGTCCGGGCCGGAAGGCCCGTTCCAGCGCGAGAAGGTCAGGGCCTCGCCCTTGGCGCAGGTGAAGGTCTGGCCGTGGTCGAAGGCGATCTTCCCCGCATAGTCCGAGACCGTGTACTGCATCCGGGTGCCCGCCAGGCAGCGGTAGAGTTCGCCCTGGTAGGTCTCGTCGATGTCGCGGTCGGGGGTCACCTGCGAGGCCGGGTGCGGCACGTCGCGGTCGTCGAGGCAGAAGGCCTGGATCACCACCACCTTCACCCGGGTGCGGCTGGCGTTGTAGGCCGTCCGCTGCAGGCGGGCCCCGCCCTCCACATTCAATCCCTGGATGACGCTGACCGACCCGCCGCCCATGGAAAAGCTCGAGCCGCCGCCGCCGCCATAGACGATCACGGACCCGGCGCCCGAGGCGGCGGCGTTAACGTTAGCGCTGGCGGCGGCGTTGACCACGACCGAGGCGCCGACCACCACGTTCACCCCCGGGACCTTGATCTGGTGACCGCCGGATCCGCAGCACGGCTGGGCGGGGGGCGGCGGGGGCTTGGGCGGCTTGCAACAGGGCGGCGAGCAGCAGGGCGGCGACGGCGGGGCGCAGCACTGGGCCAGGGCGCCCTCGGGCAGGAAAACCACCAGCGCCAGGGCGAACAGCCCCGCCAGTCCGGACCACAGTGTCAGCCAACGCACACTCATCGACGGTTCCCTTCGGTCCCGCCGGCCCGGAACCGCGGGGCCGTCGCCCCCCGAGTCGCGCCAAAACGGGACAGTCCCGATTGGCCCGCCCCTTCCCTGCAACCGCCGTGCGGCCACAGACGAAGGGCGAGCGCCATGGCGCATTTGAATACAGAACTATTGACAGACTATTGGCGCGAGCGGCTTCCGCCCCTCGGAAGCCCCCCTCGCTCGTCGATCGATCCCACCGAATTCGTCGGGCTTCTGCCCCAGGTCTTCATCATCGGCCGCGCCGCTCCGGGTCGTTACGCCTTCCGGCTCGTTGGCGGCCTGCTCAGCGACCTGCACGGGCGCAGCCTGCGCGGTGAGGCCTTCCTGCCCCTATGGGCGATCCTCGACCGGCCGTCCCTGCAGTCGGCCATGGAAGGCGCCGTGCGCCGCAGTCAGCCCCTGGTCATCCAGGCCCAGGGCCACACCGTCCAGGGGCCCGGGCCGGAACTGGAAATCCTGCTGGCCCCCATCGCCGGGGCCGGGGGCGGCGTGGACCGCTTTCTCGGCCACTACCAGTGCCTCAGCCCTCTGGCCGGGCTGATGGGGCGCACCCTGACGGAACTGTCCGTGCGCCGAATCGGCGCCGGCGGCGATTCGCGCCGCGGCGAACCCATGGCCGAGGCCCCCCGCCTGCGTCTGGCGTCTCTCGACGGCCGCCGCATCGCCTGACCCAGCGCCGATTCGTCCGGACGCCCCTACCCGACGGGTCGCACCTCGGCGCGATGGCGTTTCCAGTTCGCCACATAGCCTGGGGCGCCCATCTGGAACCGGCTGATCTGCTCGGGCGTCAGGGTGCGCACCACCTTGCCCGGCGCGCCCAGCACCATGGAGTTGTCGGGAACCTGCTGGCCCTCGGTGATCAGGGCCCGCGCCCCGATCAGGCAGTTGCGACCGATTGAGGCGCCGTTGAGGACCACCGCCCCGATCCCGATCAGGCAGCCGTCGCCGATCTGGCAGCCGTGCAGCATCGCCATGTGACCGACGGTCACCCCCACGCCGACGATCGTGGGAAAACCCTTGTCGGCGTGAACAACGCTGCAGTCCTGGATGTTGCTTCCGGCGCCGATCTCGATGCGCTCCACATCGCCTCTCAGCACGCATCCATACCACACGCTGGCGTTAGACTTGAGCTCGACCTGACCAATCACCGTGGCGTTTGGCGCGATCCAGTATTCACCGTCCGGGGGCAGCACGGGAACATGGGCGCCCAAGGCGAAAACATTCATCCGTCTACCCCATAGTCTTGCAAGTTTGTCTTGATTAACCCTCTGGAAAGCCACCTACCATAAATCTTGTGAGGCGATTCGAGAGGGCTTCGGCGCTCCAGGATCGCAGGCCGCGGCGCCTGCCGCAGCCCGAAAACGTGGAGAAGCGGGTGTCCCCTGTGGTGCTCCGGCCTGATCGGCGCTCTCGCGGCGCCAGCCCTCCGGGGTCTGCTTCCGGTCCGCCTCCCATTCGGCGACCCGGGCTTCCCCGCCCACCTTTCCATTCCTGTTCCACACCCAAGGGCGAGCCGATTCGGCGTCGCCCTTTTTCTTTGTCCTGACGGAGGCTGCCATGACCAAGCGCGCGCTGAAGAGACTGGTCCGCGAAGGCGAAATGAACCCCACTCAGTTCGCCGACGACGCCAAGGTGCGCCGCCTGCCGGTGGAGCGCGGCTGGTCGCCCATGGGCCAGACGCATGTCCATCACAACGACGAAGCGCGCGAGCAGGGATACCTCAAGACCATCAAGCCCAAGTCAGACGGTCAGACGGCCCTGATGAAGGCCATCGACGATCGCAGCTTGGTGGTCGCCCTGGGCCCCGCCGGCACCGGCAAGACCTACCTGGCGATCGCCAAGGCGGTGGAAGCTCTGGAGGCCGGCAAGGTCGGGCGCATCGTCCTGTCGCGCCCCGCCGTCGACGCGGGCGAATCGATCGGCTACCTGCCCGGCGACATGGAGGACAAGCTGGCCCCCTATCTGCGGCCCCTCTACGACGCGCTGTCGGACCGTATGTCCATGAAGCGGGTGCGGGCCCTGCTGGCCGAGGGGGCCATTGAGATCGCCCCGGTGGGCTTCATGCGCGGCCGCACCCTGAACAACGCCTTCGTGGTCATCGACGAGGCGCAGAACTGCACCTATGGCCAGATCAAGATGCTGCTGACCCGCCTGGGCTGGAACTCGACCATGGTGGTGACCGGAGACCCTAACCAGTCGGACCTGCTGCCCGGGGTCTCCGGCCTGGGCGAGGCGGCCGGCAAGCTGGAATCGGTCCCGGGCGTCGCGGTGGTGCGCCTGGCCGACGTGGACATCGTCCGCCACCCCCTCGTCGCCAGCATGCTAGGGGTGCTTTAGGCCAAGATCCCTACCAGGCCCGCGCTCCCGGCGTACGCCGGGACCCAGATCGTAAGGCGGCTCGCTCTATGATCTGGGCCCCGGCGTTCGCCGGGGAAGCGAGGCCATAAGGGACCCACCGCTCGTGGACCTAGACGAGGTCTTCCTCAAGAATGGCCATCTCGAACATGAACGAGCCGTCCTCGTCCTCGTCCTCGTAGATCACCCCGATGAACTCCTGGTCCATATAGACCTCGGCCGAGTCCTTCTGCTTGGGACGCGGGCGCAGGTTGATGTGGGGGTTGCCGAAGGTCCGCTTCAGGTGCGCCTCGATGCGCTTGATGTCTTGTTCTTTCAAGGCGGTGCACTCCATAGGTCGCGCGAACGGCGGTCGGGGCGGACCCTAGCCGCGTGGCGCGGCTGGGCAAGCCCAAACCTGCATTAGATGACGTAGTCGTAGACCATGTCCGCCAGGGTGTGGTCCATCGTCCGCGCCGGCTCGGTGCAGGTGGGGCAGTTCACCAGGCGCGCCGGCACCCCGGCGGCGGTGCAGTGCGCGGGCACGGGCTTCAGGACCACCGAGCCCGAGGCGATCTTGGCGTATTCGCCGATCTCGATATTGCCCAGCACCTTGGCCCCGGCCCCCAGCAGCACGCCCTTGCCGATCTTGGGGTGGCGGTCGCCACGCTCGGCCCCGGTGCCGCCAAGGGTCACCCCGTGCAGCAGCGAGACATCGTCGCCCACCACCGCCGTCTCGCCGATGACCACGCCGGTGCCGTGGTCGAGGAACACCCCCGAGCCGATGGTGGCCGCGGGGTGGATGTCCACCTGGAACACCTCGGACATGCGGCTCTGCAGGTAGAAGGCCAGGGTGTCGCGCCCCTGGCGCCACAGCCAGTTGGCCACGCGATAGGTCTGCAGGGCCTGGAAGCCCTTGAAGAACAGGAACGGCTGCACATAGCTCTTGCAGGCCGGGTCGCGCTCGAACACCGCCTGCAGGTCGGCCTCGATCCGGCGGGCCAGGTCCGGCTCGGTGGCGTAGGCCTCGTCGCAGAATTCCCGGGCGCTCATGGCCCGCAGCTCCTGGTCGCCGAGCTTGCGCGCCAGCTGGTAGGACATGGCGTCAGTGAGGCTGTCGTGGGACAGGATCACCGCATTGAGCAGGCTGGCCAGGGCGGGTTCCGCCTGGGCGGCCGCCTGGGCCTGGTTGCGCAGGGCGGCCCAGACCGGCGGCGGGACGGCGGGGTCGACCACTTCTAGGCGATGCGTCTGGCTCATGGGCCGGGCCTCTCGTCGTTGCCGTTCGCAAGCATAGCACAGGCCGACCGCCACGCCGACGCCCGGGTCCCACACACCATATGGGGCGCCGTCCGCCCCAAGGCCAGATACGCTGGCGCCCGAGGCGGCGTCAGGCTAGCAGGCGTGGGTTGTCAACGCGTGAAGCGCAGGAGTGGCCATGCCGTTCGATGTTCCCCGGGCCCCCGCCTTCGGCCAGCCGGTTCCGACCGCCGCGCCGTCGCCCCAGACCCTGGCCCTCCTGGCCCTGCGCCGGTCGTCGTCGCCGCAGCACCTGGCCGCCCCCGCCCCCGAGGGGGAAGACCTCGACACCCTGCTGCGCCTGGCCGCCCGCGCGCCCGACCACGGCAAGCTGTTCCCGTGGCGCTTCATCCTCGCCCGCGGCGAAGCCAAGGCCGAGCTGGCCCGCCGCCTGGCGCCCCTCGCCGCCGAGCAGGACGACCCCGACAAGGCCGCCAAGGTCCTGTTCAAGCTGCGCGACCCGCCCCTGGCGATCTTCGTGGTGTCCCGCCCCGTCCCCGCCAAGATCCGCGAATGGGAGCAGGTCCTGTCGGCCGGCGCCGTCTGCGAGAACCTGTGCATCGCCGCCACCGCCATGGGCTACGGGGTCAACTGGATCACCGACTGGTATTCCTATGACGAGCGCGCCCGCACCGTGATCGGCCTGGCGCCCGGCGAGAAGGTGGCCGGCGTGGTGCTGATCGGCACCCCCACCGAGGCGTCCCTGGAACGGGTCCGCCCGGACGTGCGCGCCATCACCTCCGAATGGAAGGCCGTCTAGGAAGGTCACGGCCTGAGGGAACGGTCCGGCGCGGGGGCGGTTACCGCCGGATGATCGAGACCCGCGAGCACCTGATCCACGTCCTCACCGAAGCGGCGCAGATCGAGCACAACCTGCTGTGCTCCTACCTCTACGCCGCGTTCAGCCTCAAACGCCCTGGGGACGACGGCCTGACCCCGGCTCAGGCCGAGGCGGTGGACGGCTGGCGCAAGACCATCGTCCAGGTCGCCCTGCAGGAAATGGCGCACTTGGCCACGGTCAACAACCTGCTGATCGCCGTCGGAGGCGCGCCCCACTTCGACCGCGCCAATTTCCCCCTCGCGCCCGGCTATCACCCGGCCGGCATCATGGTCCGCCTGACCCCGTTCAGCGCGCAGACCCTGGACCACTTCATCTTTCTCGAGCGCGCCGACCATGTGGAGGTCGAGGACGCCCCCGGCTTCGACGGTCCCGACGTGGAGCGGCCGGTGCGCCGCGGCGCCCTGACCCCGTCCGCCGCTGACTACCCCACGGTCGGCGCCCTCTATGAGTCCATCGCCGACGGCCTGCGCCATCTGGCCCGGCGCCATGGCGAGGCGCGGCTGTTCGACCCGCTCGGCGCCCGCCAGCTCGACGAGGCGGTCGCCCTTCTGCCCCACGTTCGCCGCATCACCGACCTTCAGGGCGCCCTGTCGGTGATCGACTGGATCAAGGAGGAGGGCGAGGGCTCTGCCGCCGCCTCATCGGGCGTGGAGAGCCACTACGACCGCTTCTGCGCCATCCGCGAGGCCTGGCGGGCCCTGGCCGCCGAGGATCCCGGCTTCGAGCCCGCCTGGCCCGCCGCCCACGATCCCGTCATGCGCAAGCCTCTGGAGGGGTTGGAGCGGGTATGGATCACCGCCGAGCCCGCCGCCAGCCTGGTCGACCTGGGCAACGCCCTCTACGGCTTCATGCTGCAGCTGCTCAGCCAGACCTTCGCCTGCGACGATCCCGCCGACCAGACGCGGCTGATGGCCGTTTCGGTGGAGCTGATGGAAGGCTGCGCCGCCGCCGCCACCGCCCTGGCCCGCCTCCCCGCCAGTCCCGACCACCCGGGGGTCAACGCCGGGCTGACCTTCGCCGTGCCCCGCAATCTCGGCTTCCGCCCGGTCGGCGTCGCCCGCCGGGCGATCTTCCTGGAGCGGGCGCAGGAACTGGAGGCGGCGGCCGTGGCCCTCGCCCCCCGCCTCAGCGGCGATGTCCGGGAGAAGCTTGCCCGCCGCATCGGCAAGGCCGTGGACGTGCTTCGGCAGACGGACGCGTCGGGGGACGATCTCGCCCCTTCGCCTTGACCGTGCTAGCCTCGGCGCACCGATATACGAGGCGCCCCGATGACCCATCCCATGCTCGCCGCCCCCCGCCATGACGAGCGGGCGGAACAGAACTTCACCCGCGACCTGAAGTTCTTCATCAACCGCGCCTTCAACCCGGGAATCGGCGCCCTCGGCCAGGCCTATGAGGACGCCGACGGCGGCCCGGCCGACAGCTTCGAGGCGGTGGAATCGATCATGGAGCGGATGCTGGAGCACGACGTCTACCGCGCCTGGCTGAACATGCGCCGCATCCAGCAGGAGATGATGTGGGACGTGCAGTCCCGCTATGTCGACCGGCAGGAGGCCGACCTGTCGGCCCGCGCCCATATCGCCGAGCCGATCGGCTCCTTGCGCCTGGACCCCAACTTCCGCGAGCCCGGCTACCTTACCTACGCCGACTGCCACCTGATGCCGGGCGGCTTCCTCGCCGACGAGGGCGGGGTGCGCCAGGGCGCGCTGATGGAATCGGGCGGGATCATCTACCAACCCGCCGTCTACACGGCCAACAAGCCGGTCTATTCCCGCTCCGCCGCCGCCGAACACCTGGCCGAATTCTATCCGGACCTGAAGCCCCTGCGGATCCTGGAGATGGGCTGCGGCTGCGGCCGCGCCGCCCCCGAGTTCAAGCGCGCCTTCCCCGACGCCGAGGTCCACGGGGTCGACCCCGGCGCTTCGCTCCTGCGCTACGCCCACGCCCGAGCCGAGAACATGGGGGTGGCGGTCCACTATTCACAGCAGAGCGGCGAGCACACTGACTTCGCCGACGGCTCGTTCGACCTGGTGGTCTCCAGCGGCCTGATGCACGAGAGCTCCGCCGCGGCGATCCCCAACTTCATCAAGGAAAGCCGCCGCCTCCTGCGCCCCGGCGGCGTCGCCATCCACAGCGAGATCCCCCACCGCTATTTCGACGACGACATCCTCGGCAAGCTGATCTCCGAGTGGGAGTCCGGCTTCAACAACGAGACCTCCTACCGGGTCGCCATCACCGCCGACTATCGGGCCCTGTACGAGGCCGAGGGCTTCCATGACATCCAGATCGGCTGGCGCCGCCTGGACGCCAAGCCCGGCGAGCCGGTCTTCGTCGACAAGAAGACCGTCTTCGGCGCCTATTTCACCTCGGGCCGGCGGTAGCCCCGGCCGGGGCCTGCTCGCGCTTCAGCCGCTGGGCGGTCTCCCGGGCCTCGCGCGCCGCGTCGTCCACCAGGGGACGGAAGACCACGCCGATCAGGCGATTGCGCATCGCATCCCGGTCGCCGACATCGCCGGGGGTGGGCACGAACGCCTCCACCGCCTGCGCCGTCACCGGCTGACCCAGGGCCGCCAGCCGCTCGTGGGTGTCCAGTCGCTCGCGCACCACCGCCAGCTCCGACGTCAGGGCGGAGACCATCGCCAGCAACCGCGCCGTCTCGGCATTGTCATGCGGCACCGGCCGGCGGCGGTTGAGGATACGGGTGTTGGTGGTTCTGGCGGCGCTCACGATATCCCCGACGTCTGCTGTGCGACGCCGGCATCCTAGCGTGCGGCGCGGCCGGAGCAACCGCGCCCCTTTCCTGGCGCCGCCGCCCCGCCATGGATCGTCCGCCGACGCAGGCCATGATGCGACCCCGCCGAGTTGCATAGGTAATACTACATAGATGATCCGCGCATCAACTTTAACGGTATCTTTCTTCGCCCAACACTAGTCTTCGGCAGTTGGGAAAAACAGCGCGGCCATGACCACGAAAACTATTCATTCCTTGGCGAGCGCCTCCCTTTGCGCCGCCGCTGTGCTCCTGACCAGCGCGCCGGCGCTGGTTATGGCCGCCCGCCCCGCCCAGGCCTTCGCCGTCGCGGCCGTCTTTCCGCCCTGGTGGAGCGCGGGCCGGGTGCGCGCGGTCGTCGGCCCCATCGGCGCCATCGCCGCGGAAGGCCGCCTGCCCACCGTCGTCACCGTCTATGGCGGCGGCGATCTGGCCCGCTCCCTCTCGGCCGCCGGCGCGTGGCTGATTCTCGATCCCACCCTGGCCGGCTGCGGCCGCCCCCCGGAGCGCACCGCATGATCTTCCAGTCCCGTGATCTGGCGCACCAACGCGCCGTCGGCGGCGTCGCCATCATCGTGCTGGGCTGGGCCCTGGCCGCCGTCGGCCTGGCCGAGGCGATCATGCTGCGATCCTCACTCATCTCCGGCGTCGCGCCAGGGGTGGTTCTGGCCCTGGTTCAGACCGGCGTATGGCTGGGCCTAGGATCGCGGCCCATCGGCAGGATGCTGACCTCGATCCTGCTCATGGCGCAGGTCTCCGCCCTGGTCGCCGGCCTGTCCGGCGCCCCCCTTCAGATCGACATGCACATGGCCTATTTCGCCGCCCTGGCGGTGGTGGTCATCTATTGCGACTGGCGCGCGATCCTGGGCGGCGCCGCCACCGTCGCCGTCCATCACCTAGTGCTGAGCTTCGTGCTGCCGGACCTGGTGTTCCCGGGCTCGGCGAGCCTCGCCCGCGTGCTCTTCCATGCCGTCATCCTGATCGTCGAGGCCGCCGTCCTGGCCTGGAGCGCCGCCAGCGTTACGGCCATGTTCGCCGCCAACGCCGTCAGCCAGGCCGCCGCGGACTCCGCCGCCGAACAGGCGCTTGAGGCCGCGAGCCGGGCGGATGTCTCCCGCGCCACGGCCGAGGCCGCCACCGAGAAGGCGCATGACGCCGCCAACGCCCTCGATGTGTCCCGCGCCGCCGCCGACCGTCAGGCCGCCGAGGCCCTGGCGCGCGACCAGGCCATCGCCCGCGAACAGGCGCTCGTCGTCGACGAGACCGCCGCCGGCCTCAGCGCCCTGGCGCGGGGCGAGATGACCTACCGCATCCCCGGCGTCTTCCCGGGCAGCTACGCCAAGCTGCAGGGTGACTTCAACTCCGCCATGGCCGCGCTACAGGCCGATCTCACCGTCATCGACGTCAACGCCGGCGCCATCCGTTCCGAGACCGCCGAGATCAGCCAGGCCGCCGGCAGCCTCTCGCAACGCACCGAACAGCAGGCCGCGACCCTCGAGGAAATCGCCGCCGCCGTGGAGCAGATCACCGCCACCGTGCGCCTGGCCGCCAAGGGCGCCGAAGAGGCCTCGGCGGTGATGGCGCGCACCCAGGCCGAGGCGGACCGCAGCCGCCCGATCATCACCGACGCCGTCGGCGCCATGGGCGATATCGAGACCTCTTCCGAACAGATCAGCCGCACCATCGCGGTGATCGACGAGATCGCCTTCCAGACCAATCTCCTCGCCCTGAACGCCGGCGTCGAGGCGGCCCGGGCCGGAGACGCCGGCCGCGGCTTCGCGGTGGTGGCCTCCGAGGTTCGGGCCCTGGCCCAGCGCTCGGCCGAGGCCGCCAAGGAGATCAAGACCCTGATCACCACCAGCCGCAGCCAGGTGCAGAGCGGCGTCACCCTGGTGGGCCGCACCGGCGTGGCCCTCGAGGCGATCGCCTCCAGCGTCAATGACATCACCGGCCTCATGTCCCAGATCACCGCCTCGACCCGCGAACAGGCGACGGCCCTGGAGGAGGTCAATCTGGCGGTCAACCAGATGGACCAGGCCACGCAACAGAACGCGGCCATGGTCGAGGAATCCACCGCCGCCTGCCAGAACCTCACCAACGACGCGGCGCAATTGGCGGCCCTGGTCTCCCGCTTCCAGCTGGAGGCCGACCCCGGCGCCCGTCCCACCCCGGTCCGGCGCGCGGAAGGCCGCGCCGCGGCCTAAGGGGGAGCGGGGCAGCCCCATCGGCGCTTGCCGCCGGGGCCGTCCCGCCTCACCCTCCGCGCCATGCCAGCCCCCGACGTCGCCCTCCGCGCCAAGCGCAAGCTCACCAACCGCCTGATCGCCGCCCACGACGCGGCGCGCCTGCGCCCGCACCTGGCCGACGACATGGTGCTGATCGCCGGCGACGGCGGGCTGATCGAGGGCGCCGAGGCTGTGGTCGCGGCCTTCGCGGGCCAGTTCGCCGACCCCGCCTTCATCGCCTATGTGCGCACCACCCAGACGGTGGAGATCGCCGCCGACGGGTGTCGCGCCGCCGAGACCGGGGGCTGGGTGGGAACCTGGACCGGCGGAGTGGAGATGGCCGGCGTCTACCTGGCCGCCTGGCGCCAGGCGCGCGGCCAGTGGCTGCTGGAGCGCGAGCTCTACATCACCCTGCGGGCCTCACCGTCCTAGACCACGATCAGCGGCTCGCCCGTGTCGTTCAGGAATTCTAGCCCCGTGGCGGTGATGCGGATCATGTCCTCGTTGTGACCGGCGCCCCAGCCGATCTCCATGAAAGGCAGGTCCAGGGTCAGGGTCATGTTGGGCTGCAGCGCATAGTCCAGGCGTGGGCCGTAGGGCGAATCGAACCGGTTCGGCTCGTCGCTGTGCTCCAGCCCCACGCAGTGCAGGGTGATCGCCGGCACCAGGGCCTCGGGCATGCCCGCCTTGATCATCTCGCTGCGCGCCACCTGTTCCACCTGGCTGCGCATCACGCCGGGGCGGATCATGTCCATAGCCGCCTGGCGCCCGATCTGCTGCGCCTTGAACCGCTGCAGCGCCAGCTTGGACGGCTCGCCGATGGTCACCGTGCGCGCGAAGTCGCCCATGTAGTGGCGGTAGCTGGCGGAGCTGTCGATCATGTAGCATCGACCCTTCGTCACCACCGGGTCCGGCAACATGCCCTGGGTCACCCCCAGCAGGACGAACCCGGGCTCGCAATCCCGTGCCTGGGCCTCGGTAAAGAACTGGCGACGGAAATCGTCATAGGTCATGCCCACCTCCAGCGCCCGGGCCGAGGCCATGATCGCCGCCTGGGTGGCGGCCTGGGCGATGCGGATCAGGGCCACCTCATGGTCGGTCTTCACCTGGCGCACCTGCCGCATGACGTTGTCAGCGGCCATCACGGTGACGGCCTCGTAGCCGATGCTGCTGAGCAGATAGGCCACCCGCATGTCGTCCGTGCCGATCACCCCGCGGGTGATCCCCGCCTCCTTCAGGGCCCGCACGACGGCCCAGGCGGCCGAGGGCGCGGCCTGCGCCGGATAGGTGTCCTGGGCGGTGCGCCACCGCTGTTCCTGCGGCGTCAGAGACGCCTCTGTCGCCACCGCCGTCTTGACCTCGCCGCGATAGGCGGCCGGCTCGACCTGCATCCGCTCGGGGCCCGCGCCGACATAGTCCTGCCAGTTGCGGGCGCCGGTGAAGACCACCACCGCGTCCGGCTTCTGCCGCCCGTCGCGGCCCAGCTCCCAGGTGCTGCCGCTGCTGCCGACGTAGACATAGGGGGCGTCTGGGCGGGCCGAGACCACGGCGAAGGCCGAATATTCCGCCTTGAAGGCCGTCAGCACCGGGTCGGCGTTGGTGAAATAATAGACGTTGTGCGGCCGCGCCGCGACGAAGCCGTCGAGCCCGTGCGCCGCCAGCACCTGCGCCACCCGCTCGCGGTTGGCCGGGATGATGCGCGGGCCGATCGTGGCGTCCAGGGGCGGCAGCGCCAGCGCCCGGCTGCGCCCCGCGCCGCCGGCCGACGCGTCTCCCGACTGCGCGAGGCTGGCGGTCACGCCCGCGGTCGAGGCCGCCACGAAGGTCCTGCGCAACATCGGCTCCACTCCCCTGCCCGTGGGCGAGCATCCCCCCGATCCGGACGGGCGGCAAGCGGACGCGGCGCCTGGGCCGCGACCCGGTAGGCGGCGTGACGCCCTTCCGCTACCGTCCGGCCAGGCGGGCGTGGAGCCTCGTCCGTCGTCGCCATGGAGAGGGACAGCCCCATGCCTGCCTATGTCATCGTGGTGGCCAAGATCCACGACCGCGCAGCCTTCCTGGCGGGCTACGCCGCCGCCGCCGCCGAACTGGTCGAGCCGCTGGGGGTCCGGTACCTGCTCAAGGCGCCCGGCGCCGTGGTCCTGGAGGGGGGCTGGGGAGACGGCGCCTCCATCCTCGTGGAGGAGTGGCCAGACCGCGAGACCGTGGAGCGGCATTGGAACAGCCCGCAGTACGCCCGGCTGAAGGCGATGCGCGAGGGCCTGGCCGACATGATGATCTGGATGATCGAGGCGCCCCGGATCGAGGGCTGACCCCGCGGCGGCCTACCAGCCCTGGCTGCCGGGGACGCCCTTGAACGGGCCGGCCAGGGCCTGCGTGATCCAACCGCCATAGAAGCCGCCGGGCTGCGGCGTCACCGTCTCGCCGTCAACGCTGCAGCGATCGAACGGGGCGGCATAGAAGGCCACATGGTCGCGCAGGGCCGCGAAGGGCGGGGTCGGGGTCGGATAGCTCCAGCCCACCCGGGGCAGCACGAGGTCGCCGATGACGACATCCCAATAGACCGCCGCCCCCTTCCATTCGCAGAATGAGCTGCCCGCCCCGCGCCTCAGCACCCCGGGCGCGATGTCCCCGGGGGGGATGTAGTAGCTGGGCGGATGGCTGGTCTCCAGGGTGCGGACGCTGGCGCGGGTGTCGGCGACAATCCCCCCGGCATGCTCGATCCGCACCCGCGCCCCGCACGGCTGGCAGATCGCCGGCCGCGGATAGGCCCAGACGCTCTCCTGCCCCGGCGCGGGGGTATCGGGGCGCGGTCTCATGCAGATGTCCGGGTGGGATGGCCGGGCCGCGAGACCCGGCCGGCGAGCAGGATCGTTTCCATCGGCTGACCTTTCACGGTGTGATTTCGCCAATGATACGGGAGAGGGTCCACTTCTCTCAGGGGAACTTGCCCTGCCCCTACGCCCACTGGCTTGAAAGGCCCGGCAGGACGATATACATTTTAATGAATGTATATCAATGGAGCCAGGCATGCAGGTCGCCAAATGGGGCAATAGTCTCGCCGTTCGCCTTCCCGCCGCGGTCGTCGAGGCTCTCGAGCTGAAGGCCGGCGATGAGGTCGATATCCATGTGGCCGACGCGCGGGCCTTTGGCGTCGCGCGCACCCCTGGTCGTACAGAGCTAATGCAGCGCCTGCGGGCCTTTCGCGGACGTCTGCCCGCCGACTTCAAGTTCGACCGCGACGAGATGAATGCCCGGTAGCTTCATCGACACCAACATCCTGGTCTATCTCGCCTCGGCGGACCCGGCCAAGGCCGAGAGGGCCGAGGCGCTTGTGGGTCTCGGCGGCGCCATCAGCGTCCAGGTTCTGAACGAGCTGGCCAATGTCGCCCGCCGCAAGATGAGCCTGTCCTGGGCTGAAACGAACGAATGGCTGGCCCTCTTCCGCAGCCTGCTCGAGGTCCGGCCCCTGACCGTCGAGGTTCACGAGGCCGGGCTGGCTTTGGCGGAACGCTATGGCCTGTCCATCTACGACGCCATGATCACCGCCTCGGCGCTTGAGGCCGGCTGCGACACCCTGTGGTCCGATGATATGCAGGACGGCCTGTTGGTCGAGACCACCCTGAGGATCACCAACCCGTTCGTCCCGACGCCGTAGACCGCTCAATCCGACATCAAGACCACCAAGGCGCGCTGCGCGCGCTGATCACCGTCGGCCGCGACACCGAGGTAGCCGAGGCGCGACGCCGTCTTCGTGTTCTTGGTGGTCTTGGTGGCCTTGGTGTCGAATCAGACACGCCCAGCAGAGCCGCGATGTCGTCTCTGCTGGGTCCTCGCGTCGATGCTGCGCATCGCGCAAGGATGACGGGGCACAGCAAAACGGCCGCCGGGGTTTCCCCCGACGGCCGCTTCGGTGTCGGTAAGGCGGAAAGCCTACTCGACGATCTTGCTCACCACGCCGGCGCCGACGGTGCGGCCGCCTTCGCGGATGGCGAAGCGCAGCTTCTCTTCCATGGCGATGGGCGTGATCAGCTCCACGTCCAGCTCGGCGTTATCGCCCGGCATGATCATCTCCACGCCTTCGCGCAGCTTGATGATGCCGGTCACGTCGGTGGTGCGGAAGTAGAACTGCGGACGGTAGTTGGTGAAGAACGGGGTGTGACGCCCGCCCTCTTCCTTGGTCAGGATATAGGCCTCGGCCACGAACTTGGTGTGCGGCGTGATCGAGCCCGGCTTGCACAGCACCTGGCCGCGCTCCACGTCCTCGCGCTTGGTGCCGCGCAGCAGGATGCCGACGTTGTCGCCCGCCTGGCCCTGGTCCAGCAGCTTGCGGAACATCTCGACCCCGGTGCAGATCGTCTTCTGGTTCGCGCGCAGGCCGACAATCTCGACCTCCTCGCCCACCTTGACGATCCCGCGTTCGATCCGGCCCGTCACCACCGTGCCGCGGCCCGAGATCGAGAACACGTCTTCCACCGGCATCAGGAACGGCAGGTCGACGGGGCGCTCCGGTTGCGGGATGTAGCGGTCAACTTCCGCCATCAGCTCCAGCACCTTGTTCTCGCCGATCTCGGGGTTGCGGCCTTCCACCGCCGCCAGGGCCGAGCCCTTGACGATGGGGATGTCGTCGCCCGGGAAGTCGTAGGACGACAGAAGTTCGCGAACCTCCATCTCCACCAGCTCCAGCAGCTCCTCGTCGTCCACCTGGTCGACCTTGTTGAGGAACACCACCAGCGCCGGAACGCCTACCTGACGCGCCAGCAGAATGTGCTCGCGGGTCTGAGGCATCGGGCCGTCCGCCGCCGAACAGACCAGGATCGCCCCGTCCATCTGCGCCGCGCCCGTGATCATGTTCTTCACATAGTCGGCGTGCCCAGGGCAGTCGACGTGCGCGTAGTGACGGTTCGCCGTCTCATACTCCACGTGCGCCGTGTTGATCGTGATCCCCCGCGCCTTCTCCTCCGGCGCCGCGTCGATGTCGGCATAGGCCTTCGCCGTCGCCCCACCGGACTTCGCCAGAATGATCGTGATCGCCGCCGTCAACGTCGTCTTGCCATGGTCCACGTGACCAATCGTGCCGATGTTGCAGTGCGGCTTGTTGCGGTTGAACTTTTCCTTGGCCATCGGTCGTCCTTAAAGGTGCGTCGTGTGAAATCGGTTGTCGTCGGGAGGGATTGGAGCGGGTAGCCGGGATCGAACCGGCATCCTCAGCTTGGAAGGCTGCTGCACTACCATTGTGCTATACCCGCAGAACGCTCCTTCGAGCGTCGTCGCGGGACGCCGCGTCTCTCCTCATCTCCCAGGGGCCCTGCCTGGAAGCTCGTAGCGCGTGGTGGGGGAAGCAGGACTCGAACCTGCGAAGGCGATGCCAGCGGATTTACAGTCCGCCCCCTTTGCCACTCGGGACATTCCCCCTCGCGCGCACGAAGCTTCAGGGTTGCCGCCAACCCTGCCCGGGAGGACAGGACCGGAAGCGAAAAGCTTCCGCACCTTCGGTCGGGCGATGCTAAAGCAAGGCCTTCCCGAGACGCGCAAGCCCTTGGGCCCCAAATCGGAGCGCGTCTTATAGTGTCCCCTCCCCGCGAACGCAACGACGGCAAGAGACCATCTGGAGGCGCCCCCCGGCCGGGCGGCGCGCGGCCTTTCCGGCCCAGCCTGGGCAGGTCGGAGCGGGCATCGGCCAGCGAGGGCAATGAATGGATATGGGGCTGGCACGCCGTCAGCGCCGCCCTTGGCAACCCCGCGCGCGACGCCATTCGCCGGATCGTCTGCACCCCCTCGCGCCTCGACGCCGTCGCCGCCCTGGCCGCCGGGCGCGAACTGCGCATCGACACGCTGGAGAATGGCGAGATCGCCCGGCTGCTGCCCGCCGGGGCGGTGCACCAGGGCGCGGCCGTCCTCGCGCCGCCCCTCGAAGGCTGCGACATCGACGCCCTGGGCGACGGGGGCGCGGGGGTGATCGTCATGCTCGACCAGGTCACCGATCCGCAGAACGTGGGCGCCATCTTCCGTAGCGCCGCAGCCTTCGGCGCCAAGGGGCTGATCCTGCAGGACCGCCGCGCCCCGATGCTGACCGGCGCCCTGGCCAAGGCCGCGGCGGGGGCCATCGAACATGTGCCTCACGCCCGGGTGGTCAATCTGTCGCGCGCCCTGGAGCGGCTGGCGGACCTGGGCTGGCGGGCCGTGGGTCTGGACGGCGCGGCGCCCCAGGCTCTGGAGGCTGTGCTCGACGGGCGGCCCACCGTGCTGGTGCTCGGCTCCGAGGGCGAAGGCCTGCGCCGCCTGGTCTCCGACCACTGCGACGCCCTTGGCCGGATCGCCATGCCGGGCGGTTTCGAGAGCCTGAATGTATCCAATGCGGCGGCGGTCGCCCTCTATGCGGCCACCAGAATTCGCGTGGCAGGCGAGTGACACATACCGCGCGGCGATTGGCCTCTTGCATTCCTCAAACAAAGTAAACAACGGTTAAGCTTCTAGATCGTGTTGGTTGGGCGGGGCTGTTCATGACTAGGTTGGCGATGCGCTGGGGACCCTTCGTAGCGGTGGGTCTCGGAGTCTTGACGATCAACGGCTGCAGCCGTTCCGTGCCCGAGGAATACGGCCCGCCGCCACCCAACATGGGCGCCCGCGCCGCGCCGCCCGAACTGGCCGGCGGCCCCCCGCCCCCGCCCGGCGTGGCCGCCTCGCCCATGTCGGTGCAGTCCCGGCCCCTGCCGCCCCTGGCGACCATGGCGCCGATCCCCAATCCCCCCGAGCGGTCCGGCCCCCGCGCCCGTTACACCGCCGCCCAACCCCCCGGCTCCGTCTCCAACCCCGCTCGGCCTGTGGTGGTGGTGGCCATGCGCCCGATCCCCAATCCCGAGGACCTGTCGCCCGCCGAGCGGCGGCGCGTCTATGACCCCGGCCGCGCCTATCGCCTGCCCCGGGCGCATGCCCAGGCCGCCGCGCCGCGGCGTACGGTCCATCACGCCCAGGCCGCCGCGGGCCATGCGCCGCCGGCGCCGATGACGGCCACGCCCGCCCGGCCCATGGCCAAGGCGCCCGTCCGCCCGGCTCCCGCCGCCAAGCCCCCGGTTCTCGCCCAGGCGCCGGCGCCCAAGGTCATCGCCCCCAAGCCCGCCGCTGCCAAGCCCGTGGCTCCCGCGCCGATGGCCGCGGCGCCCGTCAAGCCCTCGCCCAAGCCCTCGGCCGCCCAGGCCCGCCTGGACCAGCTCAAGGCCGCCGTCGGCGGCGTCGTCGCCCGGGACTCCGCCCTCACCGTCGCGCCGGAGATCGTCGCGGGTAAGGCCGGTATCGTGTCCCTCTCCCTGCCCGCCACCCTGAAGGACACCCTCAAGGCCGAGGCGGCCAAACTCGGCCTGACCAAGGCGGCCCGCAAGGCCGAGGTCGAGGCGACCCTGTCGGGCGAGGGCTATGCGATCACGCCCAATGGCAAGCAGAGCGCCGCCCTCAAGGCCGGCGAGGCCGCCCGATTCGACTGGCAGGTGGCCCCCGCCGCCGGCGCCCAGGGCCCTCTCAAGGCCGATGTCGACGCCGTCCTGGCCGGCCAGGGCAAGCGCCAGATCCTGTCTCTGGCCTCGATCCAGTCCGCCTTCGCCCCGCCCGCCCTGCAGGCCGAAAAGAAGCACGGCTTCAAGTTCAAGATGCCGCACCTGCCCGGACTGCCCTTCTTCGGAAGCAAGGCCGAGCGCGCCGGCCCGCCCCCCGCGCCGCAGGCAGACTCGGCCCCGCCCGCGCTCTCCGCTAAGCCGCTCCTGCATGATCGCACCCTGCCGGTGGTGGGCCGAGTCTCGGGCCGCGCCCAGGCCGCCGTCGCCCTCGCCGCCCTGGCGGTGCTGATCCTGGCGCTGGTGTCCCGCAGCGTGGCCGGCAATCGCAAGGTCGCCGAACGCCGCCGCCGCTACCGCACCTTCCAGCCCATGGCGATGGAGGAGCGACCCACTGAGGCGTAGCGCGCCTCGGCGGGGAGTTTCGCTTGCCCGCGGCCGCATCCTGACGCATTGACCGGCGGATGTTGGATTTCGCCGCGAACGGCCCCTTGGTGGCCCTGTTTCAGGTCCTGATGATCGACCTGGTCCTGGCCGGCGACAACGCCGTCGCCGTGGGCCTGGCCGCGGCGGGGCTCGACAAGGCCCAACGGAAGAAGGCCATTCTGCTGGGCTTGGCCGTCGCGGTCGTCCTGCGCATCGGCTTCGCCCTGATCACCACCAAGCTGCTGGGCATTGTCGGCCTGCTCCTGGCCGGCGGCATCCTGCTGCTGTGGGTGTGCTGGAAGATGTGGCGCGAGCTGCACGAACAGCACCAGCAGGCCGCCGGCGAAGCGGCCCTCGAGGCCGCCACCGGCGTCGACGTCGACAACCGCCCCGGCGTCGCCCCCTCCACCGCCAAGCCAAAGACCTTCGCCGCGGCCTTCACCCAAATCCTCCTGGCCGACATTTCGATGAGCCTGGATAACGTCCTGGCGGTGGCCGGGGCGGCGCGGGAACATCCGGCGGTGCTGGTGGCCGGGCTGCTGATGTCCATCGTGCTGATGGGCGTGGCGGCGTCCTGGATCGCCAAGCTGCTGAACAAGCATCGCTGGATCGGCTTCGTCGGCCTGTTCATCGTGCTCTATGTGGCCCTGCACATGATGTGGGAGGGCCACCGGGCCGTGGTCATGGATCTGGACCACACCGCCCAGTACAACGCGATCATGCCCGGGCCCCTGGACATCTCCCCCGAAGAGGCCGCCAAGCACCTCAGGCACAAGCCGCCGGCTGACGCGTCCTAGGCTGGTTGCCTTTCGTCGGAACCAAACCCATCCGATTCCCGATCACCCCGGCGCCCTTCGACGCGGCCTGCGGCGTCGCTCAGGACAAGCATGCCGGGGCCCAGATCATATGGCTCCAACTCAGCGCTTTAGGATCTGGATCCCGGCTTTCGCCGGGAGGATCGGGGCGGGGGTGAGCGATTCTGTCTGAAGCAAACGCGTCCTAGGGCTGGCCGCCGAACTGTTCGGTCCACTCCGCCACCTGGGCGTCCTCGATCTTCCTGAACAGCACCTCCGGCGCCTTGACCGGCCGGCCGGGCTCCAGCCGCGTCAGCTCGACCTGGCCGTTGGACGAAGGCCAGGTCGGCGGATAGGGCTCGCCCACGGCCCCGGCGATGATCTCGGCGGCGTAGGGGATCACCGGGGCCGAGACGCGGGCGTAGAGGGCCACCAGGTTCAGCGCCGTGCGCACGATCACCGCCGCCCGGTCCGGATCGGTCTTGAACGCGGTCCAGGGCGCCGCTTCCTGCAGATACTCGTTGCCGAGCACCCACAGGGCGCGAAGCCCCTGGGCCGATTTGCGCATCTCGATGCCCTCGAAGTCCTCTGTGAGGGCCTTGAGGCGTTCGGACACGGTAGCGTAGAGCGCCGCCTCCAGCGGGCCGGGCTCACCCCCGGCGGGCACGACATCGCCGAACTTGGCCTCGTTGAACTTGAGGATGCGGTTGACGAAATTGCCCAGCACATCGGCGAGGTCGCGGTTCACGGCCGACTGGAACTGCTCCCAGGTGAAGGCGGTGTCCGACCCCTCGGGGGCGTTGGCGGTGAGATACCAGCGCCAGCAGTCGGCGGGCAGCAGGGCCAGGGCCTGGTCCATGAACACGCCGCGCCCCTGGGAGGTGGAGAACTTGCCGCCGTACCAGTTCAACCAGTTGAAGGCCTTGAGGACGTCCACCGTCTTCCAGGGCTCTTCCGAGCCGAGGATGGTCGCCGGGAAGCTGACCGTGTGGAAGGCGACGTTGTCCTTGCCCATGAACTGGACGTAGCTGACGTCGCCGGCCCCCTCATCGGTGCGCCACCAGCGGGCCCAGTCGCCGTCGCCCTCGGCGGCCCATTCCTGGGCGGCGCCGATATATTCGATCGGCGCGTCGAACCAGACGTAGAAGACCTTGTCCTCGAACCCCGGCCGCGGGAAGCCGCCCCGGGTCACGGGCACGCCCCATGCCAGATCGCGGGTGATGCCCCGGTCGATCAGCCCCTCATCCAGATGCTTGTAGGCGATGGATCGCGGCAGGGCGCCCCAATGGGGGTTGGCGTCGACCCAGCCACGGATGCGGTCGGCCATTTTCGTCTGGAGCAGATACAGGTGACGGGTGTCGCGAACCTCGAGGTTGCGAGACCCCGAGATCACCGAATAGGGCTCTTTCAGGTCGATGGGATCGAGCAGGTTGCCGCAGTTGTCACACTGGTCCCCGCGCGCATGGGCGTAGCCGCAGTGCGGGCAGATGCCCTCGATATAGCGGTCGGGCAGGAAGCGCTTGTCGTCGATCGAATAGACCATTCGGTCCACCCGTTCCTCGATCAGCCCGTTGTCTTCGAGCACCTCGGCGAAGTGCTGGGTCAGGCGGTGGTTCTGGGGCGAGGACGATCGGCCGAACCAGTCCCAGGACAGACCATAGGCCCGTCCGATGTCGTGCTGGATGCGATGCTGCGCTTCGCAGTAGGCGGCGACGTCCTGCCCCGCCGCGGCCGCGGCCAGCTCCGCCGGGGTGCCGTGCTCGTCGGTGGCGCACAGGTAGAGGACTTCGTCGCCCCGGGCGCGCTTGAAGCGGGCGTAGACATCCGCCGGCAGCATGGAGCCGGCCAGATTGCCCAGGTGCTTGACCCCGTTGATGTAGGGCAGGGCCGAGGTGATGAGGGTGCGGGCCATGGGGCGCCTTATCGAGGAGGAGCCGCCATATAGGACGTGCGGCGGCAAAGCCAAACCCATCGCATCAATCGCGCCGCCGGGCGGGCCGCCGCCGGGGGCTCCAACGCCACGATCCCGCGTCGGCGCACAGACCGATCAGCGCCAGGACGGCGCAGGTCACGAGGGCCGGCAGAAGCGACCACGCCAAACCCACCGCCGCCAGCCACGCCGCGACAGCCCAGCCCAGGCCCACAACGATCTCCGCCACCGCGGTGACCGCCGAGCCCTGACGGCGGTTGCGGAACGCCCGGCGCGGCAGGGGGGTCTCGAGCCAGAGGTTGAGCAGGATCGAAGAGGCGGCCGCGACGGCGGCGCCGAGGGCCGCCGCCGCGCCGGCCGAAGGCGACAGCCAGGTCAAGGCCAGCACCGGCGCGGCCAGGAGCACGGCCACCGGAATAAAGGCCGATGCCAGCTTGGCGCGCCGCACGAGGCCGCCCCGCGTCGGCGCGCAGGCCAGCAGGTCGGGGGCGTCCTCGCCGGAGACGCAGATCCACGCCAGGCTGCCGGCCACCTGCCCGGCCAGGAAGGTGACCGAACCGGCCAGGGAGGCGAGGCGCAGGTGCTCCACCTGTCCGGGATCGCCGGTGGCGCTTCGCAGCATGCCCAGGGTCAGGGGCACGACGAAGATCGTGCGCAGCAACAGTTGCGACAGCAGGGTCGGATCGCGGGTCAGGAGCCTGAACTCCTTGCGCAGGATGGTGGTGAAGACCCCGCCCCGAAAGGCCCGGGCCGTCACCGCACCCCGGCTGATGGGTCCGGGCGCCCGCCCCGCCCCGTCGGCGGCGGCGACGTTGGCGGAAAAGCGCTGGCCCAGCCCGGCGGCGACCGCGGCGAACACGGCCACGGCGCCCACGACCAGGGTGATCAGAGGCAGGGCCTCGCCCAGGACGGCGCGGGCCGGCCAGGCCAGGGCGCCGGCCGGGTCGAAGACGCCGCTGTGCGCCCAGCGCGTGATTGGGCCGAACAGGGCCTGCCCGCCCTCCGGCAGGAAGGCCCGCGCCTGGATCGTCAGGAAGAAGCCAGCCCCGATCAGGGTGGCGATGATCTGCCCCGCCTCGCGCGTGCGCCGCGCGCCCGCCAGCCGAAACAGCAGCAGGGCCAGGCCAATGCCGGCGGCGGAGGCCACAAGGGCGATGGAGGCCAGCACCGGATAGACCGCCAGCCAGCGGGGCTGGCCGAGCACCGCCAGGGGCAGCGCCGCGATCGACGCCAGGGCCGAGAACCACAGGAAGGGCGTGGTCGCGATGGCCACCGCCCGGGCGGCGAGGATGCGGCGGGGCGGCAGGGGCGAGGACAGCAGCAGGTCCAGGTCGCCGCGCTCGAACAGGGCCAGGGTCGCCAGGGACAGGGTCTGCGACAGGATCATGGTGAAGACCACGGCCATGGCCGCGTCCAGGGTGATGACCAGCGACGTGGTCAGGACGGGCGACACATGCAGAAGGATGCGGGCCAGGGGCGCCCCGGCGAACACCGCGACCGCGGCCAGCCCCAGGCCGACGATGAGCAGCCCGCGGCGGCCGCCCTTGCGCGAGGCGAGGGTCCGAAGGCTGAGCCTCAGTTCATGGGCCAGCAGCCAGAGCGTCGAGCCGCGCGGGGGCGACAGGACGCTCACGCGCCGCCGCCGCCGCCGCCGACCAGCCGCAGGAAGACGTCCTCGAGGGTCTCGCCGCCCTGGCCGGTGCGGCTGCGCAGATCCGAGAGCGCCCCTTCCGCGAGCAGCCGGCCCGACTGGATGATGCCGATTCTATCGGCCAGGCGCTCGGCCACCTCCAGGATGTGGGTGGTCAGGATCACCGTCGCCCCTGCCCTCACCCGGGCCTGCAGCAGGTCCTTGACCTGGCGCGCCACCGCGGCGTCCAGGCCCGTCAGGGGCTCGTCGAGAATCAGCAGGCGCGGCTCATGGATCAGGGCGCCCGCCAGGGCCGCCTTCTGCTTCATGCCACGGGAGAAGCCCTCGCAACGCTGGTCGCGCTGGTCCCAAAGGTCCAGCCAGCGCAGCAGTTCCTCGGCGCGGGCGCGCGCCGTCTCCGCCTCGACGCCCCACAGGCCGGCGACGAACTGGAGGTATTCCAGGGGCGTGAGCTTGTCGTAGAGCATCGGCTCGTCCGGCAGCCAGGCGATGATGCGCTTGGCGGCGATCGGATCGGCGCGCGCGTCGATGCCGAACACCCGGATGGACCCGGCGTCGGGCCGCAGCAGGCCCGCCACCATCCGCAAGGTCGTGGTCTTGCCCGCGCCGTTGGGGCCGAGCAGGGCGTAGAACTCTCCGGCCCTGACCGTGAGGTCCAGGCCATCCACCGCGGGCCTGCCGAAAGCCTTGTGAAGACCCTCAAGTTCGAGAGCGTTCTGCGCACCCATAAGCCTGCCCGCTCACGCCAAAGTCCTCCCCTGATAGGGGAGGACCATGGCGGCTCCGTTAACCGGGGCCGGCGGTCCGGGGAAGGCGCGCGAGCGGCGCGCCCTCCCCGCCCGATCAGAAGGCGTAGCCGAGACGAACGCCGAAGGTGGGCTTCAGGGGCACGCCGAGGATCAGGGTGTTGGTGCTATTGTACTGATCGGCGGCGCGGGCGATGCTGGTGGGCGCCTTGTTGTTGAAGATGTTCCGACCCCAGATCTCGGCCTGGTATTTGCCGTTCCGCACCCCGGCGCGCAGGTTGAACCGGTGGGCGGCGGCGGTGTAGGCCTTGTTGGCCTCGGTGTCGAACATCTTGCCCGTGTAGAGGTAGTCGCCCCGCACGTAGCCGTCGAAGTCGCTGTAGATCGACGGCCACTCATAGCTGGCCGACGCCGTGCCCGAATAGGCCGGATAGCGCGGCAGGCGATTGCCCACCGGGTTGGAAACCCCGGTGATGGCGACGCACTCGGTGCAGCTGGTCTTGCCGATCTCGGTCTCCGCATAGGCGAAGGTGCCTTCCAGCGTCAGGTTGCTGGTGGCGCGGAAGCTGCCTTGCAGCTCCAGGCCCTTCAGGTCGACCTGGCCGCCGGCCAGCACCACCGGCAGCTGGCTGATCCCGGGGTTGAAGATGAACAGGGTCACGTTGATCTGGCGATCCACCCATTCGCCGGAGTAGGCGGCGGCCAGCAGCTGCAGGCGCTTGTCGAAGAAGGACCCCTTGAGGCCCACTTCCCACATCTTCAGGCGCTCTTCGTCGACCTTCTCGGGGACCGGCGACTGCGAGAAGACCTGGGCCTGCAGCACCGGCGTCAAGGCGTAGACGTTGGCGTTGAACTGGGCCGGCCGCGTGCCTTCCGAATAGGAGGCGTAGACGTTCACATCCGGCGACACCTTGTATTTGGCGATGAAGCGGGGGGTGAAGCTCTTGGTGGTGCCGCGAGAGACCTTGGCCCCGATCAGGGTGGTCGAGGCGGTGATGCGGTCGATCTGCTGGCGGCCCTCGGCGCTGAGCTGCAGGCGATCGAACAGGGTGTAGGAGACCGCGCCGAAATAGCCGGTGGTGTTGGTGGTCGAGCGCGTCGGGTTGATCGACGGCGCGATCACGCCCTCGCGGATCGAGGTCGAGCCGAACACCACGCCCTGGTAGAATTTGTTGGCGCCGATCAGGGCGTTGAACGGCTTGTTGGGGTCGGACGCGAGGCGGATTTCGCTCGACCGGTTCTCGATGTCGAAGTTGGTCAGGAAGGTCCGCTGGCCGCCCGTGGTGCTGAAGCGGTTGGCCAGGTCGGTGATGTGCGCCCAGGGGCTCGAGCCGGCCGAGGCGTTGGCGCTGAGGGTGAAGCTGTAGGGCAGGTCGTAGCTGCCGCTGATGCTGAAGAAGTTGGCCTCGCGGTGCAGTCCCTGCTTATCGATGAAGCCGGGGCCGTTGATGATGTTGGTGTTGCGCAGGGCCAGCAGCTGCGGATCGGTCAGGGGCGGCTGGGCGATGCGGATGGACGGGACCGAATCGATGGAACCGCAGGTGTAGTTCAGCGTGGTCGTCGGCGCGGCGCCGGCGTTGCAGTTGTAGTCCGGCGCGATCAGCAGGCCGGCGGGCGCGGGCCCGTCGTTGTCTTCCCACTTGGCGGCGTAGAGCTTGAAGCTGAGCTTGTCGATCGGCGTCACCGACAGGGTGCCAGTCACCGACTTGGTGGTGCGCTCCCCCAGCTTGTTGCCGTAGCCGAAGCTCTTGTACTGGGCCCCCTGCTTCCAGCTGCGCGCCGAAATCCGCGCGGCGATCTTGTCCTTGATGATCGGGCCTTCGACCTGGCCGGAGATCTCGTGGCTGTTGTCGTTCCAGTAGGAGCCGTCGACACGACCCTTGAACGCGTTGCCCGGGGTGGCGGTGATGAAGTTCACGGCGCCGCCGAAGGTGGCGCGGCCGAAGTACGCGCTCTGGGGACCGTTGACGACTTCGACCTGGGTCACGTCGGTGAGCCCGGGGATCACCGAGCCGCCGCCCACCGGCACGCCGTCGAGGAAGATCGACACCGCCTGGCGGTCGGGGTGGTCGGAGCCGGGGAAGATGCCCCGCGTCAGGAAGGTCTGGAACCCGCGGGTGCCGCCGCCCGAACCGGCTTCCTGGAAGCGGAAGTTCGGCGTGAAGGCCTGCAGGTCGGAGATGTTCATGATGCCGCGCTGCGACAGCTGCTCGCCGGTCAGGGCGGTGATGGCCACCGGCACCTCGATCAGGCTTTCGTCGCGCTTACGGGCGGTGACCACGATCTCCTCGATCGAGGTGGCGCTGGATGTCGGCGCAGCCGCGGCGGCCGGCGCCTGGGCGAAGGCCGCGCCGCCGCCGAGACCGGTCAGGCAGCTGATGGCGACGCCCGTGCATAGCGCGAGTTTGGTGTTCCAAGACATTGGCAGGCCCCCCTCCGGCGGCCGCATCCTGGCAAGGAGCGGGTCCGGTGATTATTGACGATCCCACCACGTTGCTGACCGCCCGGCCATCGCGCAGGTCGCGTTTGGAATTAACCGCTCTGTGAAGAGTTTTGGGCGTACCGACGCCCTGTGACCATAATTTCAGCGGCTCGGAAGCCGGCATGCCCGCCGCCTGGCCGCCGCCGCCCTGGCCGGGGCGGCCCCCGCTTCACCAGATTTCCGGCTCCTCGTGCAGGTCCGGACGGCCGACGTGGCGACTGAGGGGCCGCGCCAGGCCGAGGTTCTCGCGCAGGGTCACGCCCTCATAGGCCGTGCGGAACCGGCCTCGCGCCTGGAGCACGGGAATGACCCCCTCGACGAAGGCCTGCAGGCTGCCGGGGAGGTAGGGCGCCGAGATGACGAAGCCGTCGCAGGCGCCGGCGTCGAACCAGGCCTCCATCATGTCGGCCACCTGCTCGGCGCCGCCGATCATGTGCCGGCTCATCTGGCCCGCGGCCACGCGCCGGGCGATCTCGACGATGGACATGGAGTGCAGGCGCGCCAGCTCCGTCACCCGCGCCTGGATGGACTGCGAGGCGTTGGTCTGGGGGATGTCGGGCAGCGGGCCGTCGGGATCGTAGACCGACAGGTCGATGACGTCGCCCAGGGCCGACTGCAGCATGCTGAGCGCCAGGTCGGGGTGGATCAGGTCGTGCAGTTCGCCGGCGATCTTCAACGCCTCCGCCTCGGTGGCGGCCGAGACCGGGTGGATCGAGGAGAGGATCTTGCACTGGGACGGATCGCGCCCGGCCGCCGCCACCTGGGCCTTCAGGCTCTTGTAGAAGGCCACCGCGCTGTCGAGGGTCGGGTGCGAGCTGAACACCACCTCGGCGGTGTGCGCCGCCAGCGCCTGGCCGGCGGCGGAGGCCCCGGCCTGAACGATCACCGGACGGCCCTGCGGCGGGCGACCGGTGGTGGCGGGGCCGGCGACCTTGAAGAACCGGCCCCGGTGATTCACGGCATGGACCTTGGCGGGGTCGAAATAACGGCCGCTGACCGGGTCGGCGATGATGGCGTCGTCGTCCCAGCTGTCCCACAGGGCGTTGGCGACCTCGATGAACTCATGGGCCCGCTGGTAGCGCTCGGCATGCTCGAAATGAGTCTCGCGGCCGAAGTTGTGGGCCTCGTTCTCGCTGGTCGAGGTGACGACGTTCCACCCGGCCCGACCGCCGGAGATGTGGTCGAGGGTCGCCAGCCGGCGGGCCGCGGAATAGGGCTCGTTGTAGCTGGTGGACAGGGTGCCGATCAGGCCCAGCCGCTCGGTCACCATGGCCAGGGCGCTGAGCAGGGTGATGGGCTCCAGTCGCGGGGCGTCCATGCGCGAATGGGCGTCGCGGCCCTCGATGCGGCGGAAGCCCTGCGAGTCGGCGAAGAAGATGCCGTCCAGCTTGCCGCGCTCGCACAGCTTCGCATTGGCCGCGTGGAAGCCGATGTCGTGCAGCCGTCCGGGGTCGGCATGGGGATGACGCCACCCGCTCACGTGGGTGCCGGTGTAGAGCGAGAACGCCAGGATCCTCATCATCTGGCGGTCGGGCGCGGCGGGGACGGCTGGCTGGGTCATGGACGGCCCTGGCTTGGTTGGTGGCACCGGCAAGAGCGGCGCCGGCCCTATTCGACCCGAACGGTGCGCCCATCGATGCAGGCGAACAGGCGGCTGTCGGCGTCGTTCAGCAACTCGACCCGGTCGTCCTTCAGATAGACGAGGTCCTCGAAGTGGAACTTGCCGATCTCCCGGTCGATCCAGGGGTTGTCGCAACTCAGCACCGAGCCATCGACCAGCCGGAACGGGGCAATGGAGTTGTTCGGATGCGGGTGGTCCGTGTGCTCCAGCCCCACCGAATGGATCGAACAGCCGGTGAAAGCCGGGTTGCCGGCGTCCTTGATGTGCTGGACGACGGTGCGTTCCAGGTCGTTGGACATCACGCCCTCACGGAACTCGCCCAGGGCGTTGGTCCAGCCGCGGCGCATGGCGTTGAACCGCTGGAGCTGAGCGGCGGACGGCTCGCCGATCACTGCCGTGCGGCCGATGTCGCTGGTGTAGTGCTCGAAGGCGGCGGTGGCGTCGAAGGTCACAGTGTCTCCGGGCCGCAGGGCGGCGCTCTTCTTCAGCCGCCCCTCGCCCGGCCGGTAGGGCGTGATCAGCAGGAACACCGGATGGGCGCCCAGGAGCGGCGCGGCCGCCCAGAAAACGCGCTCGGCTTCGGCGCAATTGGCGCCGGACGCGACCGCCTCAGCCGAAGCGAGCAGGCTGATCTCGGTCTTTCGGGTGGCGGCCCGCAGAAGCCGGATCTCCTCCTCGGTCTTGACCATGCGGATGTCACGCAGAAGGTCGCGCCCGGGCGCGACCCGCAACCCTTCGCACATGGCCTGGCAGTCGAAGCCCAGGCCGCGGTCCTCGAAGGCGACCTTGGCCCCGGCCAGACCGGAATCGCGGAGGAACTGGCTGACCACCTCGGCATGGTCGGCGGGAATGGGCTCGGCGTTGGGATCCGCCTGCACGCCGCCAGGGCCCATGCCATGTTTGCGACGATAGGGCCGCACCAGTTTCATCCACGTCCCGTCGCGCTGCTGCGGCTGGGCGGAATCGGTCTCCGGGGTGAGGACGGCCGGCTCCAGCCCATGGTCCCGGGGAAGCACGGCCAGCGCCATGTCGCCGAAGCCCCAGGAGGCCTCGGTGGCCCAGCCGCTGAGATAGAAGACATTGATGGGGGTGCTGGCGACGATGGCCGCCACGCCCTCCCGGTCCATCAGGGCGTCGGCCCGTTCGCGGTTCAGCAGCATGTCGTCTCCTTGGGTCGTCGTGTCTGGTTCACGCGGTGGCCGCCGGCGCGTCGGTCGCCTTTGCCGGGCGGGCATGGCCGTGGGAGTCCCCCAGCCGATAGTAGTAGAGCAGGATCGCCGCCACGATGTCGGACGCCACCGGGATCGCCACCAGGGTGACATACATGGCGATCACCGCCGCGTGGGGCTGGGTCACCGTGCGGCCGCCCAGGGTCGGGATGTAGCCGCTTACGGACAGGTAGATGCCGAGGATGGCGGGGGCGATCGCGAAGGCCATCTTCTCGACGATGGCGTAGACGCTGGCGAACACGCCCTCGCGGCGCTGTCCGGTGCGCTCGCGGTCGTACTCCATGGTGTCGGGGAGCATCGAGGTGCCGGCCAGGTTGATGGCGGCGCTGAGCACCCCGGCGAACACGCCCCGGGTCATCAGCACGCCCATGTGCGCGTTGACGTCGGGAATCATCCAGGTGGCGATCAGCACGGAATTGGCCAGCAGGGCGAAGATGAACACCCGGCGCTTGCCGAAGTGGTTGATCAGCCGGACCCAGACCGGCAGGGCCAGGGCCATGGCCAGGTTCATCGCCACGCCCAGGGCGACCTGTCCCTTGAACCCGACCCCAAGGACGTTGAGCAGGAACAGCAACTGCGTGCTGCCGGCCGAGGCCAGGCCGAAGGCGAGCAGGAACTTGGCCGACATCAACAGGACGAAGGGCTTGTTCTCGAGGGTCAGCTTGGCGTGCCCCAGGAACTTGATCTGGTCGACCCCCTCGGTTCGCTCCGCGCGGCGGGCCTTGGCGGTGGCGAACACCGTCAGCAGGGTGGTGAACAGCACGACCCCGCCGACGATCCAGCCCATCACCCCATAGCCCCGCGCGTCGCGGCCGAAATGGGCGACGAGGAAGGCCGCGCCGGGAACCGAGATCATCTGGCCGACCGAGATGAACAGGGT
Source organism: Caulobacteraceae bacterium (assembly GCA_965279095.1). Taxonomy (GTDB): domain Bacteria; phylum Pseudomonadota; class Alphaproteobacteria; order Caulobacterales; family Caulobacteraceae; genus CBDIHH01. The sequence continues at coordinate 532,085 of CBDIHH010000006.1, read as the reverse complement.
GCGGTACGAGATCAGGCTGGTGCGGGCCCGTCGGTCCTCGGTCATCTCGGCCGGCATGGCCAGGTAGGGGATGTTGAACAGGGAATAGCCGGTGGAATAGATCACCAGCATCACCGCCAGGAAGACGATCAGGGCCGTGCCCGTGAACGGCGGATTGAAGATGGCGATGAACGACGCCGCCCCGATGATGCCCCCCGCCAGCATGAACGGCCGGCGCCGGCCCCAGCGCGACTTGCTGCGGTCGCTGGCGGCGCCGATGAACAGGTCGGCGAAGATGTCGTAGATCTTGGCGCCCGACACCAGATAGCCGGCGATGGCCGGCGACAGGCCGAACACCGTGGCCATCATCGCCGGAAACAGCATGGAGACCGGGTTCAGCAGGCAGGACACGCCTACCGTGCCCACGCCAAAGCCCAGGGACAGGGACAGGGGAAGGCGCTTATCGTTTTCCGGCGTCGTCTTGGCCGCAGCCTTGTCGCGATCGTCTGCCGTCACGGCGTTCCTCCCACTCAGCCGGTGATGAAGCCGCTTCTGCTGCTTCGCGGCAAACTCCTTCGCAGAGTCGTCGCCTGACGGTGAGCGGGGCCGCCGTCCCTGCCCCGCGACGCCTGATAAACGAGCGCCTGGCCCGTCTCGACGGTGAGGGGCCGCGCCGATAGGTTGGCGCGCGGCCGCGCGGCCGGGGGCGGGAGCGATCATGGATCTGAGGGACATGCAGCTCTTCGTGGCGACGATCGAGCATGGCAGCGTCCTGCGCGCCTCCCGCGTCGAGAACATTTCCCAGCCCGCCCTCACCCGACGCATCCAGAATCTCGAGCAGGATCTGCAGGTCAAGCTGATCGAGCGCACCAACCGCGGCGTCCGGCTCACCGCCGAGGGCGCCCTTTTCTATGAGCGCGCCTGCGCCCTGGTCACCGACGCCCGCCGCCTGCGCCAGGACATGCGCCGCCCGCGCGGCGACAGCGGCGGCAAGCTGGCGGTGGGGGTGGGCGTGGGCTGCGAGGCCCTGTTCGGCCTGGCCCTGAGGCGCTTCTCCGAGCGCCGCGACCGGCTGGATCTCAGCGCCCGGGTGGGATTCGTGCAGAGTCTGCTGGCGCAGATGCGCGCCGGCCAGCTCGACATGGTGTTCGCCATGGACCCCCTGGCCGGCCCGACCCCCGAGTTCGAGACCAGCTATGTCGGCGAGATGATCTCGAACTTCGCCTGCCGCGCGGACCACCCGATGCTGTCCAAGGCCGCCCTGGGCCCTGAGGACCTGGCCGCCGCCCCCTGGGCGATCTGGGACCTGCCCATCGCCACCCGTTTCCTGGACGCCAACTTCGTCCGGCTGGGCTTCGGGCCGCCACAGATCAGCCTGCGCACCAACGCCTGCGAGGTGATGAAGGCGGCGATCCTGCATTCGGACTGTATCGCCCTGGTGCCCCGGCACGTGGTGGCCGAGGAGATCGCCCGGGGCGAGGTTGTGGTGGTCGAGGGCATCCTGGAGCAGTTCGTCAACCGGCTGATCGTGGCCCACGCCCATGCCCCTCATCTCACCGCCGCCGGGCGGGGCCTGATCCTCGCCATCCGCGAGGCGATCCGGGCCTCCAACGGCGACGGCCGGACGACGCCGCGAACAGCCTAGGGTCGAACCCGCGGTCGGGGCGCACCAATCCGATGACTGGGTATGCAATTAGCGGATAGCAGCGGCCGGGCGCTTGTCCGCCGCCCCGTCGCCATGGCACCAAATGATGCGCTCGGGGTCGGGGTATGGTCGATCAACCCCCCGGGGCCCGTCATCTGAGTTCCTGGAGCGAGGGTGGACCTGTGGAAAAAGACAAGCCGATCCGGTCGATCAGCCGGTGCATCTCGATCCTCCAGGCCCTCAACAAGGGGGACTCGCGCAGCATGGCCCAGCTGGCCCAGGATGCGAAGGTCCCCTATGCGACGGCCTGCCGGATCGTGCAGACCCTGCTGGCCGAGGGGCTCATCGAGCGCGAGCCGTCACGGCCGCGCTACCGTCCCACCGCCCTGGTCCACAGCCTGTCGCGGGGCTTCCAGAACGAGGACGCCCTGGTGGCCGTCGCGCGCCGGCACATCGTCGCCCTGACCGACCGGTTCCTCTGGCCCATCGCGGTGACCACCCGTGTCGGCCAGCAGATGATCGTGCGCGACAGCACCCACGCCCTGACGCCGATGACCCTCAACAATTACAATCCAGGCTACACCTTCCCGATCATCGGCTCGGCCGCCGGGCGCGCCTACCTTGCCTTCTGCGACCCGGCCGAGCAGCGGCAGCTGCTGACCAGCCTGCGCACGTCCTCGCAATACTATGGCGACGACGCCATCGGCCTGATGGAGTCCGGCGTCCTGTTCTCTGATATCCGCAAGCAGGGCTACGCCACCAAGCTGCGCAACCAGTATACCGAGACCCCGGGCAAGACCTCGTCCCTCGCCGCCCCCGTCTTCGACGACGGCCAGCTGCGCGGGGTGCTGATCCTGTCCTATTTCACCTCGGCGATGCGGATGTCGGCGGCCGAGGCGATGCTGGCCGAGCCCCTGATGGAAGCGGCCCGGCAGATCGGCCAGTCGCTGGTGGGCGACGCGCTTACCGGCCGGTCGATCTGTGATGGCGTCGAGGTCACGCCCGAGCCCCGGCCGCGGTCCGTGCCTCGCAGGATCTCGGCCTGAACGACCGCCTGCCTAGACGGCGTCGGCGGCCCGCATCACCGCCACCACCAGGCTGCCGCGGGCGAGGTGCCGGCGCAGGCCCCTTAGGGCCATCAAATAGCAGACGCTCGACGCCAGCAGGGCGGGTCCGGCCACCAGCAGCATGGAATAGCCGATCATCTCGGGCCGCTTGAACAGGTGCGCCGTCACCAGGGCCACGAACAGCGGGCCGCAAGCCACCCCCAGCACCGCCGACAGGACGCTGCAGATCGACAGGGCGAAGCCGCGCATGTTGTTGGGCAGGAGGTCCTGCACCAGCGCCCCGTTGCCGACGTTCAGGATCGGCGCGACGAAGCTGATGGCGCCCAGGAGCACCAGGGCCCCGACCAGGCTGGGCGCCAGGACCGCCGCCGCGCTGGGCAGGGCCAGCAGCGGCACCGCCGCCATCAGCGCCAGCTTGGGCGCCGAGCGGCGCATCCGGCGGGCGTCGTAGACCACCCCGCCGAGCAGGTAGCCGATGACCCCCGCCGTCAGCAGGGTCAGCCCCAGGGAGCCGGCCACCTGGGCCAGGCTGAGCTCGAAGTTGCGCTGCAGGAACACCGCCGTCCAGCCGGTGATCGCCAGCAGGGCCATGTAGAACAGGCCGAACCCCAGCACGAAGAAGCCGAAGATGCCCCGCTGGGTCCACAGATACTCGACATTGACCATCAGCCCCGACCAGGCCGTGCCGCGCGACCCGGCGATCACCCCTTGCCGCACGGGCTCCTTGACCGTGGCCATGAGCAGCACGGCGATCACGGGACCGGCCAGGCCGCACAGGACGAAGGTCGTGCGCCAGGGGCTCAGCACCCCGTATCCCGGCATATGCAGCTGCAGATTGGCCCCGGTGATCAGGCCGGGAATGATGGTCGACAGGGCGCTGCCGATGGTGGCCCCGATGGAATAGATGGCCAGGGCCCGGCCGCGCTTCCCGGGCGGGAAGATGTCGGCGATCAGCGACATGGCCACCGGGGCCATGGCCGCCTCGCCCAGCCCCACCAGGGCCCTGGAGATGAACAGGTGGCCGAAGGTGGCGCTCAGCCCCCCGGCCAGGGTGGCGAAGCTCCACAGGGTCAGGCTGATCGCCAGCACGGTGCGACGGTTGGTGCGGTCGACGTAGAAGCCGACGAACAGGCCGAGAATGCCGCCGAGCAGGCTGTAGGCCAGGCCGATGAGCAGGCTCATCTGCACTTCGCTGACCTGCAGGTCGCCGCGGATCTGCTCGGCCAGGACACCGATGATCAGCCGGTCCACATTGTAGAGGATCGCCGTCAGGAACAGCAGGGCGCCCAGCCATAGCGCCCGGCGCAGGGGCGGATAGTCGGCCGTGGACAGGACGGCGCCGGAGATCGCGCCCGGTTGCGCCTGGCCCGCGGGGGGCGTCGTGGAGGGATCGGCCATGCTCAATCGATCCCCAGGGCGCGGCGGCGAACGCCGGCGTACAGCCGGTCGTTATTCGTCTGCGTCAGGCCGACCGGCGCCGCCGGCCCTTCCCGGTCCATGATCGCATCGGCCCAAGCGCGGTTCAGAAGCATTGGCGAATCCGGTCTCGGTCTGGGGGCGGCGGCCCTGGCGGGCCGTGGGGTCGGGAGCGGGACGCGCCCCCGTCTATTGGCCCGGCGGACGGCGCATCGGCAAGCTCTTGTCGAGGTCGCCCACGGTGATCTGCAGCACGAGGCAGCCGCGCTTCTTGTCCTTGGCCTCGCAGCGATAGCGGTGCCCGCGCCCGGCCCAGTCCTCGGCCAGCACGGCCATGCCCGGCTTCAGCCGATGCTCCTTGCCGTCGCCCGTCTCGATGACCTGCTCGCCTTGCAGGTAGATCAGCACATTGACGTGGCCGGCGCTGTGCCAGGGTGACTGGAACCCGTCCGGCCAGTAGCCGATCACGGCGCGTTCCGCCTTGGTGTCGAACAGCACCTTGTTGCCCCACTGGCCGTCCGATTCCGGCACCGGCATCTCCTCGACATAGGAGATGCCGTCATCGGCCGAATACAGATGCACCCAGCGCACCACCGGGCCGAAGTTCTCGAAAAGGTTATCCGGAGCCGCCTGCGTGGGCTGCGCGCCCAGGAGGCTGAGGCCGGCGACGAGGGCCGCCCCCAGGACGTTGCTGGAACGGGTCATCTCAAGGTCTCCTGGGACGGGGCGGGGGATGGAAGGCGGCGGACCTCGACGTTACGGAGCGACGCCGGGGCCGGCCGGCCATTCGGAGAACTGACCGTATGGCGGTTGATTTCGCGAACCCGGCCCCGCTCTTCGGACCAAACTCACCGCGAGGCGGGCGATCGGAACTCTGGGGCTGGTCCCCGGGAAAATCCAGTCCCCAAAAAGACCGGGTCGCCATGGATCATGGCTTGCCAGGAGACGCGTCGATGTCCGCTCGACAGGACCAGATGAAGCTCGCCGTCTTCATCCACAACACCGGCGCCCACCCGGCCGGCTGGCGCTATCCGGGCGCCGCGGCCGGCGCCCTGCACGACATCGACTTCTATCGCGGCCTGGCGCAGACCGCCGAGCGCGGCAAGATGGACGCCTTCTTCCTCGGCGACGCCCAGGGGCATTTCCATATCGAGGGCCGCGAGGCCTATAGCCGCGCCGACCACGCCGGCAAGCTGGAGCCCACCACCCTGCTGGCGGCCCTGGCGATGGCGACCCGCAACATCGGTCTGATCGGCACCGCCTCCACCACCTACAACGAGCCCTATGCGATCGCCCGCCGCTTCGCCTCGCTGGACCATATCAGCAAGGGCCGGGCGGGCTGGAACGTGGTCACCTCGACCACCAACAGCGAGGCGCGCAACTTCGGCCGGGCCAGCAACATGGCCCATGATCAGCGCTACGACCGCGCCGGCGAGTTCGTCGATGTCGTCAAGGGCCTGTGGGACAGCTGGGAGGACGGCGCCATCGTCGCCGACCAGGCGGAGGGGCGGTATTTCGACCCGGACAAGGTCCATGCGCTGCATCACAAGGGCGAGCATTTCTCGGTGGCCGGGCCGCTGAACGTCGGGCGGCCGCCGCAGGGTCACCCCATCGTCGTCCAGGCGGGGGCGTCGGGGCCGGGCCGCCGGCTGGCGGCGCGGACCGCGGATCTCGTCTTCACCGCCCAGCGCACCCTGCAAAGCGCCCAGACCTTCTACGCCGAGATCAAGCAGCAGGCGGCGGACTTCGGGCGTGATCCCCAATCGCTCAAGGTCGTGCCCTCGCTGCAGCTGCTGGTGCGCGGCACCGAGGCGGAAGCCAAGGCCGCCGAGGCCGAACTGCTGGAGCTGATCCCCGATGGACTGGCGGTGAGCATGCTGCAGATGCTGATGGGCGGCTTCGACCTGTCGGCCTATCCCCTCGACGGCCCCTTGCCCGAGGTGCCCCTGACCAACGGCGGCCAATGGGTGCAGGAGCAGCTGGTCGCCATGGCCAGGACCGAGGGCCTCAGCATCCGCCAGCTGGCCCGGCGCGCATCGGTGTCTCGCGCCAGCCTGTCCATGGCGGGCGCCCCCGAACAGATCGCCGACATGCTGCAGGCCTGGTTCGAGGGCCGCGCCGCAGACGGCTTCTGCCTGACCCCCCACTATCTGCCCGGGGGTCTGGACGACTTCGTCGAGACGGTGGTTCCCATCCTCCAGGCGCGCGGGCTGTTCCGCGAGGAGTACGAGGGGACCACCCTGCGCGAGAACATCGGCCTTGCCCGGCCGCAGAACCTGTTCGTCCAGCACCCGCAGATGCATCACGAGCCGCAGATCTGGGCCCCCGTCGCCAGCCAGGTGGGCGGGGAGTAGATCTGTCGTCCGGGCGCCGCCGGCGCCGCCCTCCGCGAGACCCCGCCGATGACCACCGGTATCCGACGCGCCTTCGCCGACAATCTCTACGGCCAACTCCACTATCGCATCGCCGGCGAGGCCGGGCCGTCCGGCCGCCCGCCCCTGCTGTGCCTGCACCAGACCCCGCGCTCGAGCTGGGAGTGGCAACCGATCATGCCGGGCCTGGCCCGCGACCGGATCGTGCTGGCGCCCGACACCCCCGGCTACGGCGACAGCGATCCGCCTCCGCACCCGGTGGGGATCGAGGATTTCGGCCGGGCCATGATCCGATTCATGGACGACCTGCAGGCGTCCGGCGTCGCGCCGGCCGGGCCGTTCGACATCATCGGCTATCACACCGGCTCGGTGACCGCTACGCACCTGGCGGCCGCCTACCCCGACCGGGTGCGGCGCATCATCACCATCGGCCTGGCCGCCTATGACGCCCCTACCCGGCAGGCCCGGCTCGACGCCATCGACCGCTTTCCCATCCCCCAGGCCAACGACCTGTCCCACGTCACCCGGCTGTGGGACCTGATGGAGACCATGGTCGACGCCCGCGCCGGCCCCGCCTGGCGCCACGCCGCCCTGGCCGAGGCCCTGACCACCGGCGATCGACTCCCCTGGGGTTTCGAGGCCGTCTACCGGTTCGATTTCCACGCCGCCATGGCTGAGGTGCGCCAGCCCGTCCTCGTCATCAACCTGGAGGACGACCTCCACCGGGTGACCCTGGAGAACGCCGGCCGCTACCCCCACAGCCGCCGCGTGGACGTGATGGGCGCCGCCCACGGGATCCTGGAGTTAGAGACCGACCGGATGGTCGCGCTGATCCGCGACTTCCTCGACGACTAGCCGCCGCTCTGGACGACCCCGCCCCAATCGTGGGATGGATCACGCCCAGCCTGGAACGCCGGTTTAGCTCAGCTGGTAGAGCAGCGGTTTTGTAAACCGAAGGTCGCGGGTTCGATTCCTGCAACCGGCACCAAGGCCCTTGGCCGCAAGCCGCCGTGGTCATTCCACGCGATCGGGCCGACCCGCCTTGGTCGCGGCGGGCTTGCTTAGCCGCAGGATGGCCATGCCGAGCAGGGCCGAGGCCACGGAGCCGATCAGGACGCCGATCTTGGTCTCATCGATCAGGTGGGGGTCGGCGAAGGCCAGGTTGCCGATGAACAGGCTCATGGTGAAGCCGATGCCGCAGAGCACCGAGACCCCGTAGAGCTGGGCGGCGGTGGCGTCGCGGGGCATGTCGGCCCAGCCCAGGCGGACGATGGCCATGGCGGTAAGGAAGATTCCGACCTGCTTGCCGAAGAACAGGCCCAGGGCCACCCCCAGGGGCACGGGGTCGAGGGCGGCCGCGGGCGAGAGGCCGGCGAAGGACAGGCCGGCGTTGGCGAAGCCGAACAGGGGCACGATCAGGAAGGCCACTGGCTTGTGCAGGGCGTGCTCCAGCCGGTGCAGGGGCGAGGCCCGGTCATCGGGCGAGGCGGGACTCTTGCGCAGGGGGATCAGCATCGCCAGGGCGACGCCGGCCAGGGTGGCGTGGACGCCGGATTCGAGCACCAGCCACCACAGGATCACGCCGCCGATCAGATAGGGCCACAGGACCATGACCCGGAGCCGGTTGAGGGCCAGCAGGGCGCCGATCACCGCCCCGGCGCCGGCCAGGAACAGCAGATGGACCTGCGCCGTGTAGAACAGGGCGATGATCACGATGGCCGCCAGGTCGTCCATGATGGCGATGGCGGTGAGGAAGATCTTCAGGGAACTGGGCACGCGCGGCCCCAGCAGCGCCAGAACGCCCAGGGCGAAGGCGATGTCGGTGGCCGAGGGGATGGCCCAGCCCGCCCGGCTGGCCGGCAGGCCGGCGTTGAAGGCCAGGTAGATCAGGGCCGGCGCGGCGACCCCCGCCAGCGCCGCCACCCCCGGCAGGATCACCTTGGACGGCCGCGACAGCTGCCCGTCCAGGACCTCGCGCTTGATCTCCAGGCCCACCAGCAGGAAGAACACCGCCATCAGGCCATCGTTGATCCAGTGCAGGGTGGTCTCGCGCAGGTGCAGGGGCCCGATGGCGAACCCGAACCTGGTCTCCAGGACCGCGACATAGGCCGACCCCCAGGGCGAATTGGCGATCACCAGCGCCAGGGCCGCCGCCGCCATCAGCACATAGCCCCCCGACGCCTCGTGCTGGAGAAAGGCGCGCAGAACCGAGGGCCTACGCGCGCGGCCGGATGGGGGTGGGGTCATGACCGTGTCGTTCCGGCTGAAAGGATCGGGGCGGCGTCGGGCGCCCCGGGTCGGCTATGGGTTTGTGATCCAACGCCCCCGACGCAGCGGCGGGGCCAAAGATCATGCCATCGGCGGCGTGGCGGGCGCCATCCCCAGTTGACCGGCCGTCCGCGTCCCCGAGGCGACCCGGTCGGAATGGACGGCGCCTTTACAGGCCGCCGGGCGCGTCCTAGGCCTTGATGCGCGTGGTGACGCATCCGGCGCGAGTCGCAGCGAGAATTATGAACCGATTTGATGGGCTTATGACCGTAGTGTTGATGGGGTCATGAAGCCGTCCCGCGGGCAGCTCCGAGCCGAGGCGGACCGGGAGCCTCGGACCCAGTTCGCCGCCCTGCCCTGGCGGCAGGCCGGCGACGCCGTCGAGGTGCTGCTGATCACCTCGCGCGAGACCCGACGCTGGGTGATCCCGAAGGGCTGGCCGATCAAGGGGCTGAAGTCCCGCGACACAGCCGGCCAGGAGGCCTTTGAGGAGGCCGGGGTGACAGGAACCGTCGCCAAGAAGGCCATGGGCCAGTTCCACTACGACAAGCGCCTGAGAAGCGGCCGGCTGCAGCAGGTTCGGGTGCAGGTCTTTCCCCTCCAGGTGCTGGATGAACACTCCGACTGGCCGGAGCAGGGCCAGCGCGACAAGCGCTGGATGGGTCTGGAAGAGGCCTGCCTGCTGGTGGACGAACCGGAGTTGCAGGCGCTGATGGCCCACTTCAACCCGTCTTCTCTCGATCAGGCAAAAAACCTGAAGGCGCCGGGAACCTCGCCGCCGCGCCCGCATTCTCCATGACGCCCCCGCCCACAAGGCGGGGTTGAGTATCGAAGCCCGGCGCGCCTCGCCCCCCCCGACATGGCGCGCCGGGTTTCTTTGCGTCCGGATGCCGCTCCGGGACCGGGCGCACGGGGCTTTGCGCCGACAGCGATCGCCGTTAGGGTTTGCGTCGCGAGCGGCAGGCGCGGGGGCGCTGGCCTGCAGCGGAGAACGGGCGAGGCATGACGCGTAAAAAGGATCCCTTGGCCTTCTCGGACGAAGCCCAGGCGGCGCCGTTGCCGCCCCTCGACCCCGTAGAGGCCATGACCCTGGCGATGCCGGCCGCGCCGCAGAACGCCCCCGTCCGGGCCGGCCCGGACCGCGACACCCAGGTGGCCACGATGGAGCCGCCCGCCTATCCCGCCCTGCGCCCGGCCGAGGCTCCCGACGGTTCGCGCCTGTACTGGCTGGCCGCCCTGGCCAGCCTGCTCTGGGCCGGCGGCATGGCCGGGGTCGCCCTGGCCTACCAGCAGCGGCTGGGCCTGTTCGACCTCGACCTGTTCGCCCTGGGGGTGTTCGCCCTCCTGGCGCTGGCGCCCGTGGGCCTCATCTGGCTGGGTGTCGCCGCCATGCGGCAGGGCGCCGCCTTCGTGGCCGAGTCCCGCCGGTCGCGCGACCACGCCGAGCGCATCCTGCAGCCGGCGGCCTATGCCGCCGCCGAGGCCGGCTCGGTGATGGAGGCCATGCGCGAGCAGATCGAGCTGGCCACGGCCACCGCCCTGCAGGCGCGCGAGGAGCTGGGCCAGCTGCGCGACCTGCTGGCTGACGACACCGACCGCCTGATCTCGGGGATCGGCATCTCCACCAGCACCGCCCGGGCCCTGATCGAGAACCTGTCCGAGGAGCGCAAGGAATTGGCCCTGCTGTCGGGGTCGCTGGAGGCCCAGGCCCAGGGGGTCGCCGAGGCGATTACGCGCCAGGCCCGCATGGTCGCCGACGCCTCTGACCTGGCCCAGACGCAGATCTCCGAGGCCGAGGCGGCCCTGGCGGCGCGCGCCGGAGACCTGGCCGCCGCCGCGGGCGAGGCCAGCGCCGCCGCGCGCACGGCGGGCGAGGACATCGGCCGCCAGACCGCGCGCCTCGAGGCGGCCGGCGCCACGGTCACCGAACAGGTCCAGATCGTCGAGGAGGCCCTGGGGCAGCAGCGCGCCGCCCTGGTGGCCACCGCCCTGGACCTGCGCGCCGACCAGGAGGACCTGGCTGTGCAGATCGAGACCCAGCGCGCCCAGCTCGCCGACATCCTGTCCCAGTCGGGCGAGAGCGCCGTTCGCCTCGGCGAAGTGGCCACCCACAGCGCCGAGACCCTGCGCCGGCTGGCGGGCGAGGCCACGGACCAGTTCCGCGAGGTGGGCGAGACGGCCCAGGCCGAGCGCGATCTGCTCGGCGCCACAGCCCTGCAGTCCCTGGGGGCCTTCTCCGAGGCGGCCGCCTTCGAACGCCGGGCGCTGGAAGAGCAGACCCGCCGGGCCATCGACGCCCTGCAGGAGGCCGCCGAGGCCGTGCACCGCAACGCCGAGACCTCCGGCGAATCGGCGCGCCTGAAGATCGAGCAGCTCTCCGAATCGGCCTTCGCCGCCGGCCAGAAGGCCGACACGGTGTTCGACGCCCGCCTCAGCGAAGCGCGCGAACTGATCGAGCGCACCGCCGCCCTGGTCGATGAGGCCGGAGAACGCTCGGTGCGCCGCCTGGACGGCAGCGTGGCCGAGGCGCGCGACGCCCTCAGCCAGCTGGAAGGCGGCCTTGCCTCCATTGAGGCCCGCACCGCCCGTCTGCCCCTGGAAGCCCAGGCCCGCGCCGACGAGATCAAGGCCGCCCTCGATTCGGCCACCCAGAGCCTGCTGGCCACCGCCCGCCAGGCGGCGGAGGAGACCCAGGCCATCGACTCCGCCTTCCAGGAGCGGGTGAAGCGCAACTACGAGATGCTGTCCGAGGCGGTCCGCCTGATGGGCGTGATCGGCGGCGGGGCCAGCGCCCGGGCCAGCGGCATCGGCGCCCGCGTGCCCCCCGCGCGCCAGGGGGGCGAAACCGTGCCCCTGCGCCCCGCCGTCCCGCCCGCGGACCTCGGCGAGCGCCCTCGTTTGAGGCTGACCCCCGCCGCCGTCTCCGAGGACGCGGAGAGCTCCATGTTCGAGCCCGCCGACGCACCTGCGCCCTCGGCCCCCGTGCACGCCGCCCCGCCCGCCGCGGGGCCCTCGCCGGCCGGCCCCCAGGGCGAGGCCCGCCCCTGGAGCTGGACCGATCTGCTCGGCGCCGTGGACGAGGGCGCCGCCGTGGACGAGGCGTCGCTCGCCGACATGCTGAGCCGCGAGATCGAGGCCCTGGGGCTGGACTCCGCCGGCCTGCTGCCCCGGGCCCGCATCGACGAGGTTCTGAGAACCATCGACGAGGGCAATGCGGCGGCCGGGCGCGACAGCGTCCGCCGCCTGGCGCCGGCCGCGATCCGCCGACTGTCGCGCCGGGTGCTGTCGGACAAGATCCTGCGGGCGCAGGCCGAGCGCTTTCTGCAGAGCTACCACAGCCTGTTGCGCGAGGCCGCCCGGCCCGGGTCGGAGGTCAGCCGCCTCGGATTGCTGGGCTCTGATGCGGGGCGCACCTTCCTGCTGCTCGACGCCGCGGTCGGCGACCTGAACTGAGGCCGTCATGGAAGCCCTCCCGCGCCTGTGGATGACCCTGGCGGCGTTGAGCGGCCTGGTGGCGGTAACGGCCGGCGCCTTCGGGGCGCACGCGGCCGCTGACCCCCAGGCCAGGGCCTGGCTGCAGACCGGCGCCCAGTACCAGATGGTCCACGCCCTGGCCGTGTTCGCCTGCGCCTATCTGTGGAGACTGGGCGGCGGGGGCGCGGCGATCGCCGCCTGGCTGTTCCTCGCGGGCTCGGTCGTCTTCGCCCTCACCCTCTACGCCATGGCCCTGGGCGGCCCGCGGATTCTGGGCGCGGTGACCCCGGTGGGCGGCCTGATGTTGCTGGGCGGATGGGCGATGCTGGCCTGGACCGCCTTCCGGGGCGTTCGGCCGACATTGACTTAATCGCGCAATCGGCCGGCGATGGCTTTGGCCCGCCGCCCATCCGACGTAGATTGCCGCCATGGAACGCACCGCCCCGACCGCTTCAGCCTCCGGCGCCGCCGCCCGTCGCACCCTTTATCCCGAGACCGAACCGTTCGATTTCGGCTGGCTGAAGACCGACGGCCCGCACGAGGTCTATTACGAGGCCTGCGGCGCCCCCCAGGGCAAGCCCGCCGTCGTGCTGCACGGCGGGCCGGGGGGCGCCATCAACCCGACCATGCGCCGCTTCTTCGACCCCAAGCGCTGGCGCGTGACCCTGTTCGACCAGCGCGGCTGCGGCCGCTCGCGGCCCAACGCCTCCCTGGACGACAACACCACCTGGACGCTGATCGACGACATCGAGCGCCTGCGGGTCCATTCGGGGGTGGAGAAATGGACCGTCTTCGGCGGCTCCTGGGGCTCAACCCTCGCCCTGGCCTACGCCATCAAACACCCCGAACGGGTGGAGGCCCTGGTCCTGCGCGGCGTGTTTCTGCTGACCCAGCGCGAGCTCGACTGGTTCTATCAGGACGGGTGCTCGATGTTGTTCCCGGACGCCTGGGAGCGGTTCGTGCGCCCCATTCCGCTGGCGGAGCGCGGCGACATGGTGGCGGCCTACCACCGGCGGCTGACCGATCCGGATCGCCAGGTGCGCGCCGAGGCGGCCTCGGCCTGGAGTCAGTGGGAAGGCGACACCATCTCCATCCGCGGCCCTGAGGCGCGGCCGCCGAAGTTCAACGAGATCGACTTCGCCATCGCCTTCGCCCGTATCGAATGCCACTATTTCCACAATCGCGGCTTCTTCACCGAGGACGGCTGGATCCTCAACAACATCGCCCGGATCCGCGACATTCCCGGATGGATCGTCAACGGCCGCTTCGATGTGGTCACGCCCCTGGAAAGCGCCTGGCGTCTGTCGCGGGCCTGGCCGGAAGCGCGCTTCGAGATCGTCTGGGACGCCGGCCACGCCTCGACGGAGCCCGGCATCGTCGATGCCCTGCTGCGGGCCACCGACGCCGCCGTCAAGCTCTGAGCCGACCCAGCCGACGCGCCGCCAACGGGATCAGGGCGATGGCGATGCCCAGCCAGTCCGCCGCCCAGTCGTCCCAGGCGGCGTCGCGGTGGAGCGCCGGGATCGCCTGAAGGATCTCGATCGCGCCGCCAAAGGCCGCCAGTCCCAGGACGATGCGCGGCAGGCTGATCCGCGGATAGGCGGCCATCGCCAGCACCGCCAGGACGTAGAAGGCGGTGGCGTGGACCACCTTGTCCCAGGGGCCGATCACCGGCTCGGTATAGGGGTCGGGCCACAGGGCGCGCGCCAGGGCCAGGGCGCAGGCCAGCCAGAAGCCGAGCTTCAGCAGACGCGAGATCAGCACGGCGTGACGGTCAAACAGGGTCATGGGCAGGCTAGAGCAGCGCCCCCCGGCCGCTGGTGACCTCCGAATAGCGATGCACCCGCACCGCCTGCACCAGGCCGAATCCGATCATCACCGTCAGCATCACCGTGCCCCCATAGGACATCATCGGCATGGGCACCCCCACCACGGGGGCCATGCCCATGACCATGGCGCCGTTGATCAGCACATAGAGGGCGAAGGTCGCCGTCACGCCGGAGCCCGCCAGCCGGCCGAAATGGCTGTGCGCCAGACTGGAGGTGCGCAGGGCGATGAGGATCACAGCTGCATAGAGGACCAGCACCGAGAAACAGCCGATGAAGCCGAACTCCTCGGCCAGGGTGGCGAAGATGAAGTCGGTGTGTTTCTCGGGCAGGAAGTTGAGCTGGCTCTGCGAGCCGAGGCCGAAGCCCTTGCCCAGCAGGCCGCCCGAGCCCAGGGCGATCTTCGACTGCAGGATATGATAGCCGGTGCCCGACGGGTCGCTCTCCGGGTCGAAGAACACCATGACCCGGGCGCGCTGATAGTCGTGCAGGACGAACATGATGATCGGCGGTATCGCCGCCAGGAAGGCGACCAGGGCCGCGGCGACGAGGCGCAGGCTCAGCCCGGCCAGGATCATCATGGCGCCGCCGGTCAGGGCGATCAGCATGGCCGTTCCCAGGTCGGGCTGGTGCATGACCAGCAGGGTCGGCACGCCGATCAACAGGGCGGGATAGATGAGCTTCCAGGAGAACTTGGCCTCCCTGGCCGACATGCCGTGATAGAGGCGCGCCAGGGCCAGGACGAGGCCGATCTTGATGATCTCGGAGGGCTGCAGGCGCACCACCCCCAGGTCCAGCCAGCGCTGGGCCCCCATGGAGACCTCGCCCATCACCTCCACGGCCACGAGCAGCAGCACCCCCAGCCCATAGATCGGATAGGCCAGGAAGAACCACATGCGCAGGTCCACCAGGGCCAGGCCCAGCATCAACGCCAGGCAAAGGCCGAACCGGATCAGGTGCTTGGCCGCCCAGGGCTCCCAGGAATGGTTGGCCACCGAATAGAGCATCAGGGCGCCGATGCAGGCGATGGCGCACAGGATGCCCGCGAACAGCCAGTCGATCTGTCCAAGCTTGACGACGAGACGGTCCCGCTGGCCGGGACGGGTCAGGGCGCTGGCGGTCATAGGGCCGATCCTGGGAAGGGGACGGTATTGCCGGCCTGGTCGGTGGGGGGCTGGGGCGCCGCGCCCTCGGCCACGCCCTCCGGGATGGGCTGCAGCGGCAGGGGCGTCTCGATACGGGCGCGCAACTCGGGGTCCTTGAGCAGGGCCACGCGCATGATCTCGCGCGCGCGGGGCGCCGCGGCCGACGCGCCCCAGCCGCCGTGCTCCACCAAGACGCTGATGGCGTAGCGCGGGTCGTCATAGGGGGCGAAGGCCACGAACCAGGCATGGTCGCGCCACTTCCAGTCCAGATGCAGCGTCGCCCGGCTGCCCGAGCCGTAGGTGTGCGACTGGGCCGTGCCGGTCTTGCCGGCCATCTTGATCTCCCCGAGCCCCAACTGGGCCACGGCGGCGGCGGTGCCGGTGCTGGTCACGGCCGCCATGGCCTCGCGCACGAAGCGCAGGTGGTCCTTGTTGACGGGCAATTCCGGGGCCTGGGCGCCGGAAGGCTGCATCACCCCGCCGATCGATCGGATCAGGCGGGGCTGGATGGCCCGGGCGCCGTTGGCCAGACGCGCGGTCATCACGCACAGCTGCATCGGGTTGAGATGCAGGTAGCCCTGGCCGATGCCGAAGCTTGGGGTCTCGCCCGGATGCCAGACCGGGTCCTTGGGAAAGTTGCGGCGCTTGTAGGCGGGATCGGGCACCAGGCCCGGCTTCTGCCCGGGAATGCCCAGGTCGAAGATCTCGCCCAGGCCGAACTTGCGGGCCATGCCGGCGATCAGGTCGGGGCCGAGGGCCAGGGCGGTCTGGTAGAAGTAGATGTCGCACGAGGTGGAGATGGCGTCGTGCATGTTCATGGCGCCGTGGTGCCGGTCGCAGTGCCAAACGCGGCCGCCCCAGGCCCAGGCGCCGTTGCAGAAACGGGTCTGATCGGGGCTGACCCCCTGCTCCAGGGCGGCCAGGGCGACCATGGTCTTGAAGGTGGAGCCCGGCGGATAGGTGGCGGTGAGGGCCTTGTTGAACAGGGGCTTGCGCTCATAGGCGGCCAGGGCCGCGTAGTCCTTGACCCCCATGCCCTTGACGAAGCGATTGGCGTCGAAGCTGGGGGCGGAGGCCAGGCACAGGACGTCGCCCGTGCGGCAGTCCATCACCACCGCGGCGCCGGATTCCTCGCCGAACACCTCCAGGGCGCGGTTCTGGATGTCGGCGTCGAGGGACAGGACCACGTCCTTGCCGGCGGTGGCGGGGATGTCGCCCTTGGCGTCCTTGCGCACCACCCGGCCGCGGGCATCGACCTCGACCTTCTGCGCCCCGGCGATCCCGCGCAGGCGCAGGTCGAGGGATTTCTCGACGCCCTGCTTGCCGATGCGGAAGCCGGGATGGTGCAGCAGCAGCTGGTCCTCGCCCGGCCCTACTCTGGCCATGTCGGCCGCCGAGACCTTGGAGACGTAGCCGATGACATGGGCGAAGGCGCCGCCGAAGTTGTAGACCCGCACCTCGCTCATGTCGGGGGTCACCCCCGGCAGTTCGGGCAGGCGCGCGTTGACCCGGGTGAACTCGTCCCAGGACAGGTCGTCGGCGATGGCCACCGGGACGAAGCGCGAGCTCTGGGCGAACTCCCGAAGCAGTTGCCGGCGCCGCTCAGGGGTGATCGGGATCAGCGTGGAGACCGCGTCCAGGGTGGCGTCGATGTCCTGGACCTCGTCGCGCGAGACCAGCAGCCGGAAGTTGGGACGGTTGGAGGCCAACTCCACCCCGTTGCGATCCAGGATCCGTCCGCGCGGCGGCGGGACCAGGCGATAGTTGAACTGGTTGCCCTCGGACATGGTCCGATAGCGGCCGGCGTCGACCAGCTGCAGCTGCATCAGTCGCCCGCTGAGGGCCAGCACCCCCGTGCCGATCAGCCCGCCCATGAGGAAGGCGCGGCGGTGGAACATCCCCTGCCGCTCATTGACCTCGTTGAAGAAGATCGACGGCTCGTTCATCGGAAGCGCACGTCGGCGTCTTCGAACCGTTCGGTGAGACGGTGGGCGAAGGGATACAGCAGGGCCGTGGGCAGCAGCTGCCAGAAGGCGGCCAGAAGGTTCGGGGCCTGGCCGGAATCCATGAGGCTGACCCCGTAGCCGGTGGCCATGCAGACCAGGCACATGACGGCGAACCAGGCCCAAAGCATGGGCCGGCTCTGGCCGGTCATCATGTTGCGGGTGGCCAGGACGCCGCCGTAGGCGATCAGCAGGGACAGGCTCCACAATCCCAGGGGCCCGCCCCAGAACAGGTCCATGAAAAGGCCGAGCAGCAGCAGGCCGAAGGGCGCCAGGACCGAGGGCCGAATGATGGCCCAGGCGAAAGCCAGGATCATGGCGAAGATGGGCTCCGGCAGCTGGACCCCGAAGATCCGCAAGGGGGCGGCGAACAGCATCGTGGCGCCGACGCAGGCCAGGGCCGGGATCACCAGCCACTGGACGGGATCGAGGCGTTCCGCCTGGAAGCTCATGGGGTCGCCGAGCTGGAGGGCGCCGGTGGCGGGGCGGCGGCGGCGGGCGGCGGCGCCGGCGGAAGGTCCGAGGGCCGCTTGTAGGCGCGCTCGCCCGCAGGGGGCGCGGGCGCCGCCGGACGGGCCGCCGGCCGACTGGCCGTCTTGGCGGGGGCCGGCGCGGCGGGCGCCGCGGCCGGGGCCGGCACGGTAACGGTCTGGGACGGCCCCACCGGACCGGCGGGCGGCAGGTGCGGCTCGGCCAGGGCTTTAAGATCAACGAGTTGGGAGAAGTCCTTGAACATCAACACGCGCACATAGTCGATGGAGGCCTGGTCGGCGTCCAGGCGCACACGCCAGACCCCGTCCAGCCCCTTCACCGCCGTGCCGATGGGCAGGCCCCGGGGGAACATGCCGCCGTCGCCGGAGCTGAGGATGCGGTCGCCGTTCTTCACCGGCTCCTGGCCGCGCATGTAGTCCAGCCGCGGGGTGTGGCTGCCGTCCCCGGAGAGGATGGCGCGGGCGTCGGTGCGGTCCACGAGGACCGGGGTGCGACTGGCGACATCGGTGAGCAGAAGCACCCGGCTGGCGCCGCGGGTGACGCCGACAATTCGACCCACCAGCCCGCGGTCGTTCATCACCGGATTGCCGACCACCACGCCGCGCTCGACGCCCGCGTCGGCCAGGCGGGTGTTGGAGAAGGGACCGCGGGCGTCCAGCACCACCCGGGCCGCCACCATGGGAATCGGCGGGTCGGTGCGGAAGCCGAGCAGGGCCTTGTAGCGGGCGTTGGTGTCGGCCAGGGCGATGGAGACGTCGCGCCACTGGCGCAGCTCCTGCACTTCGGCCCGCAGGCGCCGGTTCTCCGAAGCGGCGAAGAAATACCCGCCCAGGAAGGTCGCCGCCTGGCTGGACCAGCGGCCGGGGGCGGCGACCACCTGGCCGGCCGGCTGCTCGACCATGTCGGACACGGCCCTGGAGGCGCCATAGGCGGAGGCCTGGAGGGTCTCGCGGCGGTCACTCAGCAGGATCGCCACGGCGATCACCGCGGCCACGACGAGCGCGAGCCCGACCGTCCAGGTCAGCGGAACCTTGAGGTCCTGGAAATGCCCGTCCCGATAGGCCAACCGATCGACTCCCGCCGAATGCCCCGCAGCCCGCCCCTTATGGAACCGGGTCTAGGCCAGGGTCGACTCGAGGACGCCCTTCATCCACTTGGGATGTTCGAGAACCTTGCCGCAGCCCAGCGCCACGCAGGATAGCGGATCATCGGCCACCGTCACAGGCAGGCCGGTGTGGTCGCGGATCTCGACGTCCAACCCACGCAGCAGGGCCCCGCCGCCGGTGAGCATGATGCCCTTGTCGGCGATGTCGGAGGCCAGTTCCGGAGGGGTGGCCTCGAGGGCGACCTTGACCGCCTCGACGATCTGCCCGACCGGCTCGGCCAGGGCGTCCGCCGCCTGCTTCTCGGAGATCCGCACCTCGCGCGGGACGCCCTGCATCAGGTCGCGGCCCTTGACCTCGATGGCCAGACCCTCGCCGTCGCTGGGCGAGCGGGCCGTGCCGATCTCCTTCTTGATGCGCTCGGCCGTGGTTTCGCCGATCAGGAGGTTATGGTTGCGGCGCATGTAGGAGATGATCGCCTCGTCCATCTTGTCGCCGCCCACGCGGACCGACCGCGAATAGACGATGCCCGACAGGGACAGCACGGCCACCTCGGTGGTGCCGCCGCCGATGTCGACCACCATCGAGCCGGTGGGCTCGTGGATCGGCAGACCGGCGCCGATGGCGGCCGCCATGGGCTCGTCGATCAGGCCGACCCGGCGGGCCGAGGCGTTCAGGCAGCTGTCGTTGATGGCGCGCCGCTCCACCGCCGTGGCGCCCGACGGCACGCAGACGATGACCTTGGGGTTCACGAAGCCTTTGCGGTTGTGAACCTTGCGGATGAAATACTTGATCATCTCCTCGGCCACTTCGAAGTCGGCGATGACCCCGTCGCGCATGGGCCGGATGGCCTCCATGTGTCCGGGGGTTCGGCCGAGCATCTGTTTGGCCTCGATGCCCACGGCGTGGACGACCTTGCGCCCACCGACGTTGCGCAGCGCCACCACGGAGGGTTCGTTCAGGACGATGCCCTTCCCCTTCATATAGATCAGGGTATTGGCGGTCCCGAGGTCGATCGCGATGTCATTGGAGATGACGCCGAAGAGGGACGAGAACATGCAGGGGCCTTGGCGGGAGATGATGCGTCGTTGCTGACCGCTCTGACCGGACCCCAGACACGCGCGCTCCCCAGTTCGCGTGAAGGTGGCTCGCCCCGGCTCGGCGACCCCGTTCGTGTGCCCTGCGAGGCCACCGAATTCAAGGCTTTAGTTCGCTAGTCGACCCTAGCCCCCGGGGCGACGGCCGACCATGCGTCAGCCGCCGCCGTTCGGCGAACAGGATCGATCAAAAACCGCTGGCGACAAGCGGTTCGGGGCGGGTCTTTTCGCGGCGGGCCAGCAGGTTGTTCAGGGCGGTGACATAGGCCATGGCCGAGGCGGTCAGGGTGTCGGTGTCCGCGGCCGAGCCGGTGGCGATGCGGCCATCCTCCTCCAGACGAACGGAAACCTGGGCCTGGGCGTCGGTGCCCTCGGTGACCGCGTGCACCTGATAGAGGCGCAGGATCGCCGAATGGGGCGTGATCTGGCGGATGGCGTTGAACACCGCGTCCACCGGACCATCGCCGGTGCAGACCGCGCTGTGCTCCGCGCCGTCAATCACCAGGGTCAGCTCGGCGGACTGCGGCCCCTCGGTCCCGGCAACGACGCGCAGGCGCCGGACCTTGATCCGCTCGGCGCCGGCGGCCAGGGCGCTGTCCACCAGGGCGACGATGTCCTCGTCGTAGACGTGCTTCTTCTTGTCGGCCAAGGCCTTGAAGCGCTCGAACGCCTCGTTCAGCCCGTTGGCGCCCAGCTCGTAGCCCAGGCCCTTCAGCTTGTCGCGGAAGGCGTGCCGGCCGGAGTGCTTGCCCATCACCAGGTTGGTGGCGCCCTGCCCCACCGACTCCGGCGTCATGATCTCATAGGTCTCGGCGTTCTTCAGCATCCCGTCCTGGTGGATGCCGCTCTCATGGGCGAAGGCGTTCTTGCCGACGATGGCCTTGTTGAACTGGACCGGGAAGCCGGTGATGGCGGAGACGTAGCGGCTGGCGCGGGTGATCTGCTGGCTCACCACGCCGGTATGATAGGGCAGGCTCTGGCCGCGCACCTTCAGGGCCATCACGATCTCTTCGAGGGCGGCGTTGCCGGCGCGCTCGCCCAGGCCGTTGATGGCGCATTCCACCTGCCGTGCGCCGCCCTGGACGCCGGCCAGGCTGTTGGCCACAGCCAGCCCCAGGTCGTTGTGGCAGTGCACCGAGAAGATCGCCTTGTCGGCGTTGGGCACGGTTTCGATCAGGAAGCGGAACAGGTCGCCGTATTCGCTGGGGTAGGAATAGCCGACGGTGTCCGGGACGTTGATCGTTGTCGCCCCGGCGGCGATGGCCGCCTCGCAACAGCGGACCAGGAAGTCGCGCTCGGTGCGGGTGGCGTCCTGCGCCGACCATTCCACGTCGTCGCAGCGGTTGCGGGCGTGGGTGACCGACTTGGTCACCAGCTCCAGGATCTCGTCCTGCGACATCTTCAGAATGTAGTCGCGGTGCTGGGGGCTGGTGGACAGGAAGGTATGGATGCGGCCCCGGCGGGCCGGCTTGATGGCCTCGGCGGCGCGGTCGATATCCATGACCGAGGCGCGGGCCAGGCCGCAGACGGTGCTCTCGGTGACGATCTGCGCGATCTTGTGGACGGCCTCGAAGTCGCCGTTGGAGGCGATCGGGAAGCCGGCCTCGATGACGTCGACCCTCATCTCCTCGAGGATCTTGGCCAGCTCCAGCTTCTCCTCCAGCGACATGGAGGCGCCCGGCGCCTGTTCGCCGTCGCGCATGCTGGTGTCGAAGATGATGACCCGCTCGGAAGCGGAGGCGGAGTCTACCCCTGGGGGGGTTTCAGTTTGGGTGTTCATTGGGATGCTCTTGGCGAAGGGAAAGGGCGCTGCTGGTCAATTTGCCCCTGCGCGCCTGGGCCGCGACGATGCGCAGCCCTAGAGCGCCCAGGGGCTGATAAGCCCCAGGCCGAGGCCGATAAGGCCCGCTTCCACCGTCATGATCTGACGCTCGCTCATGCGGTTCATGTAGGCGAATCCGGCCCGTTGGGCAAGACGTCGCCGTCCCGACCCTTCAGCCAGCGCCGCGCCAACCAGCCGACGGCGACCCAGGCGGCCACCACCGCGACGATGACCAGCACATGGCCGGGCCCTCCGCCCTTCAGCGCCCGGGCCGCCGAATGGCCGGCGAAGGCGGTCAGCACGATCTTGGGCACGATGCCCAGGCCCGTGCCGGCGGCGAAGGCGGCGAAGCGCATCGGCGAGACGCCCGCGGCCATGTTGACGACGATGAAGGGCGCCGAGGGCACCAGCCGCACCAGCAGGCTGGCGATGAATCCGTTCTGGCCGATCATCTGCATGAAACGGGCGATGGCCGGCCTCTGCAGCCAGGCGTCGAGACGCGAGCCGAACGCTCGCCCGAGCCAGAAGCCGACGCAGGCGGACACCTCGGTGGCGATCCAGCTGTAGACGCAGCCGCGCGCGGGCCCGAAGGCCACCACAGCGGCGGCGTAGAGGGCCACCTGGGGGGCGCCCAGGAAGGCCAGCAGGGAAAAGGCTGCGACCACGACCAAGAGGCCGACAGGGCTCTGCGCCGCGAACCCCAGCCATCGCTCGACCTCGGCCTCGCGCTGGATGCCGAGCAAGGTGGCGCCGAACAGCAGCACGACGCCGACGCCGCCGAACAGGGCGAATCCAATGGCCAGGGCGCGCCAGGCGCGCGCATCCATTTCAACGAGAAGGCGTAGCAGCCGGCGCACGGGTCTGGGTGGCCGATCAGGACGGCAGGGTCAAGGCGCCGAGGCTCAGGCGGCGCACCGCACCAGGCTGATGGCGCCGCCGAAGGGTCCCTCGCTGATGCTGAGCGAGTCCCCCGCCCCGGGGCCGGTCAGGGTCAGCACCATGCGGCCAGACTTCGGCTGAGCCAGTTTGGGGCCGCTGCAGAAGCTCGACGCGCTATAGCCGGCGGGGGTGGGATCGGCGCCGACGATGTCGCAGCCGGTTCCGTCGGGCGACAGGAGATGCTCCTTGGTCAGGATCCAGGCTCGGGCGTCGCAACCGGCCGCCGAGGCCGCCCAGTGACCGACGTATCCGGCCGGGGCGCCGGCCGAGACAGCGACCTGGGCCCGCTCGCGCGGTGCGTCGGCGTACATGGTGGCGGGTTTCTCGCAGGCCTGCAGTCCGATGAGGAGGCTGAGCGGGGTCAGGCAGAGTAGCGATAGGGTCGTGCCGGTCTTCATGGGCGCGTTCCAGGGTCGCATTTCTCAACAGCGCCGCTGTGACGTCTAAGCCTCAGGCCCTGCCAAAGTTCCGCCTCGCGGGTGGCGCGAGGCCGCTGCTCGGGCTAAACGCAGCGCGCCTCATATCATGGAGCCGTCCTATGCCCCTCGAATCCGCCGCCCTCAGCCGCGTGAAGCCTTCCCCCACCCTGGCGGTCTCGGCCAAGGCGCGGGAGCTTAAGGCCCAGGGTCGCAACATCATCTCGATGAGCGCCGGCGAACCCGATTTCGACACGCCGGACAACATCAAGGAAGCGGCCATCAAGGCCATCCGTGAGGGGCAGACCAAATATACCGACGTCGACGGCACGCCGGAGCTCAAGGACGCCATCGTCGCCAAGTTCGCGCGCGAGAACGGCCTGACCTACAAGCGTTCGCAGGTCACCGTCGGCCCCGGCGGCAAGGCGGTGATCTACAACGCCCTGGTGGCCACTCTGTCGCCCGGCGACGAGGTCCTGATCCCGACGCCCTACTGGGTGTCCTACCCCGACATGGTCTATCTCGCCGGGGGCGAGCCGGTGTTCGTGGACACCACGGCGGCCGACAACTTCAAGCTGCGCCCGGAGGCCCTGGAGGCCGCGATCACGCCGCGGTCCAAGTGGATCATCCTCAACTCCCCGTCCAACCCATCGGGCGCCGCCTACACGGCCGACGAGCTGAAGGCTCTGGCCGAGGTGCTGATGCGTCACCCGCAGGTGTGGGTGCTGACCGACGACATGTACGAGCATCTCGTCTACGGCGACTTCAAGTTCACCACCATTCTGGAGGTGGAGCCGGGCCTCTACGACCGCACCCTGACCATGAACGGGGTGTCCAAGGCCTATGCCATGACCGGCTGGCGTATCGGCTACGCCGCCGGCCCCGAGCCGCTGATCAAGTTGATGAACAAGGTGATGAGCCAGTCCACGTCCAACCCCTGCTCCATCTCGCAGGCGGCGGCGGTCGAGGCCCTGAACGGGACGCAGGCCTTCATCCCCACCAACGCCAAGCTGTTCGAGCGGCGCCGCGACCTGGTGGTGTCCATGCTGAACCAGGCCACCGGCCTGCACTGCCCGACCCCCGAGGGCGCCTTCTACGTGTACCCCTCGTGCGAGGGCCTGATCGGCAAGACCGCGCCCACCGGCAAGGTGATCACCGACGACGAGGCGTTCGCGGCGGAACTGCTGGAGTCCGAAGGGGTGGCGGTGGTGCACGGCGCGGCCTTTGGCCTCTCGCCCTTCTTCCGCATCTCCTACGCCACCTCCGAGGACATCCTCGAGGACGCCTGCTCGCGCATCCAACGCTTCTGCGCCGCGGTGAAATAGCTGAACGACTATGCTCCCCCGCGTGCGGGGGAGCTGTCGCGGAGCGACTGAGGGGGCAAGAGCCAGAGCGCGCCGCTAGCGGACGCCCCCTCCACCACTGCGTGGTCCCCCTCCCCCGCCAAGCGGGGGAGGATCACGCCGCGCGGCTGACCGTGAAGTCGGCGAGGGCCTCGAGGGCCTCGCGCCATTCGCCCGCCGGCAGGGCGGCCAGGGACGCCTTGGCGCCGTCCGCGTAGTCGGCGGCCATGTCCAGGGTGGCGTCGAACGCTCCGGTGCCGATGATGAGTTCACGGGCGCGGCGGAAGTCATCGTCCGTCTGGTCGAGCCGGCTGACGGTGCGCTCCCAGAAGGCCTCCTCCTTGGCCCCGGTGCGGCCGATGGCCAGCAGCAGCGGCAGGGTGGCCTTGCCCTCGCGGAAGTCGTCGCCGGCGTTCTTGCCCAGGGCGCCCGTCGCGCCGCCGTAGTCCAGGGCGTCGTCCACCAGCTGGAAGGCCAGGCCGATGCCGGCGCCGTAGGCCCTCAGGGCCGCCACGGCGGCGTCGCCCGCCCCTGCCGAGACCGCGCCGGCCTCAGCGGCGGCGGCGAACAGTTCGGCCGTCTTGCAGCGGATGATCTCGATATAGGTGGCCTGGTCCAGGCCCAGGTCGTGGGCGCGGGTGAGCTGAAGCACCTCGCCCTCGGCGATGACGCTGGAGGCCTTGGCGAGGATGTCGAGGGCGCGCAGGGAGCCGGTCTCAACCATCAGCTCGAAAGCGCGAGCGAACAGGAAATCGCCCACCAGGACGCTGGACGAGCCTCCCCAGATCAGGTGGGCGGCGACCTTGCCGCGGCGCAGCTGCGAGCCATCGACCACATCGTCGTGCAGCAGGGTGGCGGTGTGGATGAACTCCACCGCCGCGGCCAGCTTGAGGCAGGCGTCGGACTCCGATCCCAGGATGCGGGCGGCGGCCAGGGCGAGCAGCGGGCGCAGGCGCTTGCCCCCCGCCGAGATCAGGTGCTCGGCCAGGGCCGGGATCACCGGCACGGGGCTGTCCATGCGCGCGGTGATCAGCGCGTCGACGCGCTTCATGTCCGCCCGGGTAAGGCGCACGAGCTTGTCCACGGACCCCGTCGGCCTCGGCGCCGGGCCGGTCGCGAGAACCGTCTTCACTGCGTCCAAAGGGACATGCTCCTCATAGGCGGACCGGCCTGATATGGGGCTGAGGCGGGCCGTCGCAAACGTCGGGACAATGGTCGCGCCGTGGGGCACGGTCAAGGCGGCCGCCGCCTGGGAGCAGAGATTGACAGCCGAACCCGGCCTTCCCGACCTGAGGGCGGACACCAGCGAGGACGCCGTCCTGGGCGGCCGGGTGCGGCTGCGCCAGCCCGTGCGCGGCTATCGCGCCGGCCTGGACGCCGCGTTGCTGGCGGCGTCCTGCGACGCGGCGGACGGGGCGCGGGTCATCGAGGCCGGGTGTGGGCCGGGGGCGGGGTTGCTCGCGGCGGCCATGCGGCGTCCCCACACCCTGTTCGTGGGGGTGGAGCGCGACCCGGCGGCCCTCGCCCTGGCCCAGGGCAACATCGAGGCGAACGGCATGGCGGACCGGGTGTCGGCGCTGGCGGGCGATGTCGCCGCGCGCTTCGCCGGCCTTGGCCTCGTCCCGTTCGACGCGGCCATGGCCAATCCGCCCT
This sequence comes from Caulobacteraceae bacterium, assembly GCA_965279095.1. GTDB lineage: Bacteria > Pseudomonadota > Alphaproteobacteria > Caulobacterales > Caulobacteraceae > CBDIHH01. The sequence continues at coordinate 506,025 of CBDIHH010000006.1, read as the reverse complement.
ATTTCGACGACCCGGGCGCCATCCGCGGACCCCTGCCCGAACGGCGGGGCGCCTATATCGCCGACCAGGGCCTGGAGGCCTGGACTCGCTTCCTGCTCAAGGCGGTGCGGGAGGGCGGGTCCGTAACGCTCATCCATCGCGCAGACCGGTTGGCAGACATCCTGGCGCTGCTGGGCAGGGGCGCCGGCTCCTTCCGCATCCGGCCGATCCACCCCTTCGCCGACGCGGCGGCCAAACGGGTCCTGGTCCGGGCGGTCAAGACCGGCAAGGCGCCCCTGATGCTGCTGCCCCCCCTCGTGCTGCATGACCGGGGGCATGACGGTCACCGGCCCCCGGTCGAAGCCATCCTGCGCGGCGAGGCGGCGCTGGACTGGGGCTGACCCTCCCGGTCTAACCCTGGGCCGCCGCCAAGGCGTCCAGATCGTCGAGTTCGGCCGCCTCCCAGTCCACCGGATCGTCGTCAAAGGCGATGGCGCAGACCAGGCCTTCGCGCAGGTGGTGGGTTTCCACCGAGCCCCCCAGCTCGTCGGCCACGGTCCTGTCGATCAGGGTCGAGCCAAACCCCCGCCGGGCCGGAGGGGACACCGGCGGGCCGCCGGACTCCGCCCACCGCACGTCGATCCGACGGGGATGGTCGGCGGAGACCGCCCAGCGCAACGCGACCTGTCCGCCGTCCTGGCTGAGCGCGCCGTATTTCACCGCATTGGTGGCCAGCTCATGGACCACCAGGGTCAGGCCCAGGGCATGTTTGGGCGACACCGCGACCGGATCGCCGCTCAGGCTCAGCGAGCCCGCGCCGGTCAGGAAGGGCTTGAGGGCGCGCTCGAACACCTGGCGAAGTTCGGCGGGCTTCCAGGTCGTCTCGAACAGCAGCTCATGGGCCTGCGACAACGCTTCGATCCGACCGGTGAAAGCCAGGTGGAACTGCTCCATCGTCTGGCTGTGCTTGCGGGTCAGCCAGTTGAGCGCCGACACCGCCGCCAGGGTGTTCTTCAGCCGGTGCCGCAGCTCCCCGATCAGGGTCCGCAGCTGGGCCTCGGTGCGGCGCTGGCGCACCGCCTGGGCGGCGGATTCCAGCGCCAGGGTCAGTCGGTCGGGCAGGCGGTCGAGCCGGCTCTTGAGGATGTAGTCCGCGGCCCCGGCCCGAATGGCGTCGACCGCGATCTCCTCGCCCGCCAGACTTGAGAGGTAGATGAAGGGCGTCTCCGGCTGATGGCTGCGCGCCAGCACCGGCGCCTCCGCCGGGAGCATCCCGTTGTCCTGGAAGTCGGCGATCACGACGTCGAACCGGCGCTCGGCGAGGGCGGCGGCGAACGCGGCCCTGGTCCCGACCGGGGTGATACTGACGTCCATTCCCGCCATCACCGTCACCACCGCCCGGTGCATCGAGGCGCTCGGATCCAGAAGGAGAATGTCGGTGGTGGGCATGCCTATCCCGATCACGATCCGGTCCGGATCAATGCGATGGGCATTGCTAGAGGAAATAAATCCGGGGGAGCGTCGGGATTCGCACACTCGGCGGCGCCAATTGGTGGCTTCGTCGGGAACTGAACAAAGGCCTCGCAGCTTGTCCGCACGAGGCCTTGCAGGCGCAGACAGGACAGTGACGGTGACCGGGCTGACAGCAGACGAGCACCCTTTGGCCATTGAAGCCAAGGACGGAGAAGTGGTGATGACCGGCCCCCGGGTGGCCATCGCCCTGACGCCAGCGGCGGCGGCCGAGACGGCGCGGCGCCTGGTGGCCGCGGCAAACAGCGCCGACCAGGACGAGGACTAGGAGTCGCAGGCCTCGCTCGTCGTCGAATAGATTTCCGAGTGGGCAAAAGCGATCGTCAGCCGGCAGCTGCAGGCTGCGGCTTGCAGGCCCTCCGGGTCCAACAGGTCGATCGCGCCCCGGCCGCTGCGCAATAGGCCGGCCCGTTGCAGGGCGGATATGGCGACGGCGATGGTCGTGCGCTGGACCCCCAACATGTTGGCGAGCGTCTCTTGCGTCAGCGGCAGGCGCTCTCCGGCCTTGCTGCGGTCGTAGACGTCCAGCAGCGCCCGGCAAAGACGCTGGTCGACGGGATGGATGGCGTTGCAGGCGACGATCTGGCGCGCCTCCACCATCAGCGCCTCCACATGCTTGTGAACGGCGGTGCGCAGCCCGGCAGAGGCGTCGAACATTTCGCGGTAGATGGACGCGCGCACGCGCTTGGCGAGCCCAGGCACCTGGACCGTAGCCCGGGTAAAGCTCTTGCGGCTGCCGCAGGCCTCGAAGGCCCCGTAGGCCCCGTCCCAGCCGATCAGCCCGCCGCTGACGCTCTCGCCGCCGATGGTCTCCGACGCCAGGCCGATGAGGCCGGTGAGGGGAAACCAGACGGACCGAACCGGCTCGCCGATATCGTGCAGCACGGCGCCCTTGTCCAGGGGCGCGTCCTCGAGCCTCCGCTGGAACGCGGCCAGAACCTCGGGCTCAATCTGGTCCAGGATCAGGTTCGACGGTCTCATCGCCTTGGCGTCCCCCGACGGCGCCGGAGGTCCCCCCCGCAGCAACAGCCTCTCGCCTAGCACGCGAAGCGGAAACTTAACTGTAGCCTAGCCGACAGTCACCCGCCCGATTTCAGCCTGCGTAGAGCTGAACCGCCTCCAGGCACAGCTCGAAGCCGCTGACGTCGCCGAACAGGTCGGGGGTGACGATGACATAGAGCCGGCGGGCCTCGGCCCAGACCATCAGCGCCTCAGGCAGGCCGAAGTCCTCGACCTCGGCCCCGAAGGCGTCGACCACGCGGCCGCCGCGCTCCGTCTCCCCCCCCACATGGTCCTCGACGCGCACGCGCAGCTCGGCCTGGGTCTCCTCGGCGACGTTCATATAGGCGAACACCGGCTTGTTGAGGGCGCCGAGGAAGCCGACCTCAAATGCCGCGGCCGGATCGCAGCTTGGACCGCGCCACGGGGTCAGGTTGATGATCGCGGCGTCGGCCAGGCGCATGCGCGACACCCGGTCGGCGTACATCTCGCGGGCCATGGCCTCGGAGGGCGTGGTCTCGACCAGCAGGCTGTCGGTGGACACCACGGGAACGAACCCGGCGGCCTCGCACAGGCCGCGCTTGCGGCGCAGATGGGCGCCGGCGCCCGGGAAGGCGGCGTCGGGCCCGCCGATATAGAGCGAAGTGATGCGGCGCATGGGGTCCCGGACATGAATCGGGGCGCGGCGCTGCGGCGCCGCGCCCCGATGGGCACTCTAGAGGAAGCGGAGCCTAGTTGCGCGACTGGTCGACCAGGGCGTTCTTGCTGATCCAGGGCATCATGCCGCGCAGGCGCGCGCCAACCTCCTCGATCTGGTGTTCGGCGTTACGACGGCGGGTGGCCTTGAACGAGGGCTGGCCGACGGTGTTCTCGGCCATGAAGTCGCGCACGAATCGGCCGGACTGGATGTCTTCCAGCACGCGCTTCATCTCGGCCTTGGTCTCGGCGGTAACGATGCGCGGGCCGGTGACATACTCACCGTATTCGGCCGTGTTCGAGATCGAGTAGTTCATGTTGGCGATGCCGCCCTCGTAGATCAGGTCGACGATCAATTTCACCTCGTGCAGGCATTCGAAATAGGCCATCTCCGGGGCGTAACCGGCTTCCACCAGGGTCTCGAAGCCGGCGCGGATCAGCTCCACCAGGCCGCCGCAGAGCACGGCCTGTTCGCCGAACAGGTCGGTCTCGCATTCCTCGCGGAAGTTGGTCTCGATGATCCCCGAGCGGCCGCCGCCGATGGCCGAGGCATAGGCCAGGCCGATGTCGTGGGCCGAGCCGGAGGCGTTCTGGTGCACGGCGATCAGGCAGGGCACGCCGCCGCCCTTGATGTATTCGCCGCGCACCGTGTGGCCGGGCCCCTTGGGCGCGACCATCAGCACGTCGACGGTGGCCTTGGGCTCGATCAGGCCGAAGTGGATGTTCAGGCCATGGGCGAACAGCAGGGCGGCGCCGTCGCGGATGTTGGGGGCGATCTCGGTCTTGTAGATGTCCCGCTGAAGCTCGTCGGGCGCCAGGACCATCAGGATGTCAGCCCAGGCGGCGGCCTCGGCCACGCTCATCACCTTCAGGCCATCGGCCTCGACCTTCTTGGCGGTGGCGGAGTCGGGTCGCAGGGCCACGGCGACGTTCTTGGCCCCGCTGTCGTGCAGGTTCAGGGCGTGGGCGCGGCCCTGCGAGCCATAGCCGACGATGGCGATGTTCTTGTCCAGCAGGCGCGCCAGGTCGGCGTCGCGGTCGTAATAGACGCGCATGATCTAGGTCTCCAGGCGCGCCTGTGCGCGCGGTAACGGGGCCGCTCCGGGCGGCGGCCTTGCGGAAAGGCCGCTATCGACCGGTTTTTTGCGCCTGCGTCAAGCCGAACGCCCGCCCGCCGCGGGGCGAGGACCTCATCTTGGCCCTGCCGCCGGGCCGCCGCCCAGGCTAAAGGGAGCGCCTGCCCTCCCCCGTCATCGCTCGTTGCCCAGGTGCGCCCCTCATGAAACCCGACCAGGCCGGCCATGCCGGCGCCTTGCAGGGGATCAAGGTCCTCGATCTCAGCCGGGTCCTGGCGGGGCCGTGGGCGACGCAGTTGCTGGCCGATTTCGGCGCCGAGGTGATCAAGGTGGAGCGCCCGGGCGAGGGCGACGAGACCCGCCAGTGGGGTCCCCCGGACGTGGTCTCCGCCGACGGCGCGGTGAGCGAGGCCGCCTATTTCCTGTGCGCCAACCGCGGCAAGCAGTCGGTGGCCGTCGACATGGCCCTGCCCGAGGGCCAGCGGCTGATCCGCGCCCTGGCCGCCGGGTGCGACGTGCTGGTGGAGAACTTCAAGGTCGGCGGGCTGAAGCGCTACGGCCTCGACTACGACAGCCTCAAGGCGGTCAATCCGCGCCTGGTCTATTGCTCGATCACGGGGTTCGGCCAGGACGGGCCCTATGCCCAGCGGCCGGGCTACGATTTCATCATCCAGGGCATGGGCGGGCTGATGAGCGTCACCGGCGAGCCGGACGGCGAGCCGATGAAGGTCGGGGTGGCCCTGACCGACATCCTCACGGGCCTCTATGCCGCCAACGCCATCCAGGCGGCGTTGCGCCACCGCGACCGCACCGGCGAGGGACAGCACATCGACATGGCCCTGCTGGACGTGCAGGTGGCGGTGATGGCCAACCAGGCGGCCAACTACCTGGCGACCGGACAGAACCCGCGCCGGCTGGGCAACGCCCATCCCAACATCGTCCCCTACCAGCCCTTCCGCACGGCCGATGGCTGGCTGACGGTGGCGGTGGGCAACGACGGCCAGTTCGGCCGGCTGTGCCGCGCCATCGGCCGGGGGGACCTGGCCGAGGATCCGCGCTTCGCCGGCAACGCCCAGCGGGCGGCCGGCCGCGATAGCCTGGTTCCGCAGCTGCAGGCGGCCCTGGTGGCCCACGGAACGGGGCACTGGCTCCAGGTCCTCGCCGACGTCGCCGTCCCGGCGGGGGCGATCAACACCCTGTCGCAGGTGTTCGACGATCCCCAGGTGCGCCACCGGGGGATGCGCACCGCCCTGCCCCACCCGGGCCTCGGCGAGGTTCCCGGCGTCGCCTGCCCGGTGAAGATGTCGGCGACGCCGCCGGGCTCGCATCGGGCGCCGCCGATGCTGGGCGAGCATACGCGGACGGTGCTCGCGCGGGAGCTGGGGCTGTCTGAGGGGGACTTGGAGGCGTTGGGGCGCGATGGGGTGATCTGAAACCCGTATTCCCCGCGGAAGCGGGGACCCAGGTTTTGGCGGCGGCGACACGGTTCAAGCCTGGGTCCCCGCTTCCGCGGGGAATACGGGCTACAGTCCGCGGATTCGCCTGATCATCCCCACCGTCTCGCGCACCCGCGCCTCGATGCCGGCGTAGTCCCCGGCCTCGAGCATCGCCTTGGGAACCAGGTTCGAGCCCATGCCCACCGCCACCACGCCCGCGTCGAACCAGGCTCGCAGCGAGGCCTCGTCGTTGTCGACGCCGCCGGTGGGCATCAGCCGGGTCCAGGGCATGGGGCCGAGGATGTTGCGCACGAAATCTGGACCGCCGACCGCGCCGCCGGGGAACAGCTTGACGATCTCGCAGCCCAGCTCCTCGGCCTGGCCGATCTCGGTGGCGGTGCCGCAGCCGGGGCTATAGGGGACCTTGCGGCGATTGCAGAGGCGGGCGACCTCGGGGTTCAGCAGCGGACCGACCACGAATCGGGCGCCGGCGGCAATATAGAGGGCCGCGGTGGGCGCATCCACCACCGAGCCGACGCCGAGGATCACCGACGGATCCGCCTTGGCAAAGTGGCGGGACAGGCCACCGAACAGGTCGGCGGCGTAGTCGCCCCGGTTGGTGAACTCGACGCACCGGGCCCCGCCGTTGGCGCAGGCCTGGATGACCCGGGCGCAAACCTCGGCGTCGGGGTGGTAGAAGACCGGGATCACCCCCTGGTCCATCAGGGCCGACAGGACGGCCATGCGATCTTGGCTCATGGGGCTTGCCTCTGGCTGAGGGGTATGGGCGTTTGATAAGGGGTGTAGCTGGGCAATGGTAGGCTTCAGCCTTTATAGGCAGACTGCGCGAGTCGCAGCGTCTGCGAGCGATGGAGGGGCGTCTTGGTAGTTGTGCTTGCGGTCACGCTTGAAACGCACCCGGGGGAGACCCGCGTCGCCGCAACGCCCGATACGGTCAAGAAGCTCATCGCGCTTGGCCTGACGGTGCGGATCCAAACCGGCGCCGGGCTCGCGGCCGCCTACCCGGACGCCGACTACGAGGCGGCCGGGGCGACCATCGCCGCCGATGCGGCCGCCGCCGTGCAGGGCGCCGACCTGCTGTTCAAGGTGCGCGCGCCCTCCAGCGCCGAGATCGCCGCCCTGAAATCCGGTGCGGTCGTCGCCGGCCTGTTCAACCCCTACCAGGACAAGGCCCTGGTCCAGGCCCTCGCAGCCGCCGGGGCGAGCGCCTTCGCCATGGAGTTCATCCCGCGCATCACCCGCGCCCAGGTGATGGACGCCCTGTCCAGCCAGGCCAACCTCGCCGGCTATCGCGCGGTGATCGCCGCCGCCGAGGCTTACGGCCGGGTGATGCCGATGATGATGACCCCCGCCGGCACCGTGGCTCCCGCCAAGGTCTTCGTCATGGGCGTCGGGGTCGCCGGCCTGCAGGCCATCGCCACCGCCCGCCGCCTGGGCGCGGTGGTGACGGCGACGGACGTGCGGCCCGCCACCAAGGAACAGGTCGAGAGCCTCGGGGCCAAGTTCATCGCCGTGGAGGACGAGGAGTTCAAGGCGGCCGAGACCTCAGGCGGCTACGCCAAGGAAATGTCGGCGGAATACCAGGCCAAGCAGGCGGCCCTGGTGTCCGAGCACATCAAGAAGCAGGACATGGTCATCACCACCGCCCTGGTCCCCGGCCGCGCCGCGCCGCGCCTGGTGACGGCGGCGCAGGTGGCCTCCATGCGCCCCGGCTCGGTGCTGGTGGACTTGGCCGTTGAGCAGGGCGGCAATGTCGAGGGCGCCCGCGCCGGAGAGGTGGTCGACGCAGACGGCGTCAGGATCGTCGGTATCGCCAACATGCCCGGCCTGGTCGCCACCGACGCCTCGGCCCTCTACGCCCGCAACCTGCTGTCCTTCGCCGGCCTGCTGATCAAGGACGGCGCCCTCGCCCCCGATCTCGAGGACGAGATCCTCAAGGCCGCGCTGATCACCCAGGACGGCCAGATCGTCCATCCGCAACTGAAGGGCTGACGCCATGGAAGCCGTCGATCCCACCGTCTTCCGCCTGGCCATCTTCGTGCTGGCCATCTTCGTCGGCTACTACGTCGTCTGGAGCGTGACTCCCGCCCTGCACACGCCGCTGATGGCGGTGACCAACGCCATCTCTTCGGTGATCATCGTCGGCGCCCTGCTGGCCGCCGCCGCCCACGGGGCGGATCCGGCCGCGGCGGTGACTTCCAACGTCTGGATCTCCAAGGGCGCCGGCGCCGTCGCCGCGGGCCTCGCCGCCGTCAACATCTTCGGCGGCTTCCTGGTCACCCAGCGGATGCTGTCGATGTACAAGAAAAAGGACCGGCCCCAGACGAGCGATCGCGGATGAAGACGGCTGGCCTAGCTCTTCTCGCCGTCGCGTTCAACTTTTCGGCCCTTGGGACTACGGCCGACGCAAAGGGCATTCTCCTGGCGATCCCTGTGATCGTTAGCCCACCCGCTGCTCCCGTTCCCGAAGTCGTCAGCGCAAGCGGCCCTCTTCTGCGCCAATCTTTGAGAGTAGAGGCGGCCGTCCGAACTGCCGATCCTTTGAGTGTTCCATTGGGCAGGAAGAACTTAACCGTACCCGCAGGAACGTTGTTTGTCAAAGCTGCGAGCCGCAGCGGCTCGTTATATTGCCAAGCAATATCAGAAAAATCGGACGGATGGCTAACGTTCTTTGATCTCGGCCTCTGCTTGAGTGACGAAAACGACGATTTTACCGCGGAGACGCTCTTCATTAGCGACGTCAAAAATAGTCGCGCGAGAACGGTATTCGAGATCACACGCGACGACACGGACGCGTCTATCCCTAGCAATGTACAACTTTATGCGGTTGAGGCAGACAAACTTCCGTCGGCAGAAGTGCGGCTAACCTATCTCAACACGTCCAATAATCCCGCCTCGCCTCAAAGCATGTTGATGTTCGATCATTGCGTCCAAGGCGAACTGAAGACGACGGTAGTCAAAGCGAAAATGCTATGCGGACAAGTGCAATGGCCCCGCGGGGTAGGCATACAAGGCCCGAACTCCGGCTGGCGACCGCGCCTTAAGGTCGGCGAGCCGACGGAAATCCATTGGTCTGGCGTCGACATGACGATGACCCCACAAGCCAATGGTGTCACTAATATACAGTTGAACTCAGCGATTCCAGAAGGGCGAGCCGTGGTTGTCCAAACTGGCCGTTGGGCCACATCGAACGACTACCTCGCACAAACCTCCATTTTCCTGGTCATCCCTGTGGCTCAAGGAAACCTTGCAGACGTGGGGCGCAAGCCATGAACGCCAACCTCGCCGCCGTTCTCTACCTCGTCTCCGGCGTCCTGTTCATCCTGGCGCTGCGGGGACTGTCCAGCCCGGTGACCAGCCGTCGGGGCAATCAGCTGGGCATGATCGGCATGGCCCTGGCCGTGGGCACCACCCTGGCCACCCTGCTGAGCCAGGGCGCGCTCGATGCCGTCACTGTCGGACTGATCATCGCTGGCGTCGCCGTCGGCGGCGGGATCGGCGCGGTGATCGCGCGCAAGGTGGCGATGACGTCGATGCCGCAACTGGTGGCCGCCTTCCACTCCCTGGTGGGCATGGCCGCCTGCCTCGTGGCGGTGGCGGCGATCTACACCCCCGCCGCCTACGGCATCCTCGGCGAGGACGGGCGGGTGCATCTGCAATCCCTGATCGAGCTTTCGCTCGGACTGGCCATCGGGGCGGTGACCTTCACCGGCTCGGTGATCGCCTTCGCCAAGTTGAACGGCAACATGTCGGGCGCCCCGATCCTGCTGCCGGCGCGCCACCTGCTGAACCTGGCCCTGGCCGCGGCCCTGGTGGCCCTGGTGGTCATCCTGACGATGTCGGGGGGCGACGCCAAATGGGCGTTCTGGGCGATCTTCGCCCTGTCGCTGGTGATCGGCGTGACCCTGATCATCCCCATCGGCGGGGCGGACATGCCGGTCGTGGTGTCGATGCTGAACAGCTATTCCGGCTGGGCGGCGGCGGCCCTGGGCTTCACCCTTCAGAACACCACCCTGATCATCACCGGCGCCCTGGTGGGGTCGTCGGGCGCCATCCTCAGCTACATCATGTGCAAGGGGATGAACCGGTCCTTCGTCTCGGTGATCCTCGGCGGCTTCGGCGGCGACGCCGGCCCGGCGGGCGCCGCCGGCAAGGTCGAGACCCGGCCCGTCAAGCAGGGCTCGGCCGACGACGCCGCCTTCATCATGAAGAACGCGTCCAAGGTCATCATCGTCCCCGGCTACGGCATGGCCGTGGCCCAGGCCCAGCACGCCCTGCGCGAGATGGCCGACCAGCTGAAGGCCGAGGGGGTCGAGGTGAAATACGCCATCCACCCCGTGGCCGGCCGCATGCCCGGCCACATGAACGTGCTGCTGGCCGAGGCCAATGTCCCCTATGACGAGGTCTTCGAGCTGGAGGACATCAACTCCGAGTTCGCCACCTGCGACGTGGCCTTCGTCATCGGCGCCAACGACGTCACCAACCCCGCCGCCAAGACCGACCCCACCAGCGCCATCTACGGCATGCCGATCCTGGACGTGGAAAAGGCCCGCACGGTGCTGTTCATCAAGCGCGGCATGGCCGCCGGCTATGCCGGGGTGGAGAACGAATTGTTCTTCCGCGACAACACGATGATGCTGTTCGGCGACGCCAAGAAGATGGTCGAGGGGATCATCAAGGCGCTCTGACAGCGGCGAAAATCGGGGTCGCCGAGGCGGGGCCGAAACTGTAGACAGTCGCCAGGGCCGCGTCCTTGGGCCCCGGGAAAGCCGTTGGACCAGCCTCTCTCCTCGCCCGTCGCCGCCGAAGACCGCAAGGCCGCCTACGACCGGTTCGTGGCGCAGAACCTGCGGCGCAACTACGCCGGCAACTTCCTGCATGGGATGCTGGGGATGACCGGCATGCGCCTGTTGCAGGCGCCGACCTTCATGCCCGCCTATCTGCACGTGATCTCGGGGTCGGACGCCATCGTCGGCCTGGGCCTGGCCATGCAGCAGCTGGGGCAGATGATCTCGCCCATCGTCGGCGCCGCTCATATCGAGCACCGGGCGCGGATGATGCCGGCGGCCACCCTGCTGGGCTCGCTGATGCGGGTGCAGATCCTGATGATCGCCCTGTCGGCCTGGGTGCTGTCGGGCTCCATCCGCGTCATCGCCGTCGTGGGCTTCCTGTTCCTGTTCGGCCTGTTCATGGGGCCGCAGGGGGTGGCCATGCAGGTGCTGATGGCCAAGGTCATCCCGGTGGAGCTGCGCGGCCGGCTGCAGGCCTGGCGCAATGTCGTGGGCGGCGTCATCGCGGCGGGCCTGTCCTATGTGGCGGGCGCCTATTTCATCGGTCACAACTGGCTGGGCAACGGCTATGGCGCGACCTTCCTGCTGGCCTTCCTGCTCACCACCGCGGGGCTGGTGGGGCTGAACGCCATCATCCGCGAGCCGGACCCGCTGCATCAGCGCGAGCGCACCCCCATGCGCGATCGCCTGCGCGAGATCCCCGCCCTGCTGCGATCCGACCGGCCGTTCGCCTTCTTCATGCTGGCCATGACCCTGGCGGGCGCCGCCCGGGTCGCCGCCCCCTTCTTCATCCTCTATGCCGGACAGACCATCGCCCTGACCGGCCCCGCCATCGGCCTGCTGTCGGTGGCCTATCTGGGGGCGGACACGGTCTCCAACCTTGTGTGGGGCTATCTGGGCGACAAGGCCGGGTTCGGATCGGTGCTCCGGGCGTCCGTTGTCCTGTTCATAGCCTCCACAGTCATCTTCCTGACCCTGCACAGCCTGCCCTGGCTGCTGGTCGCCTATTGCGGCTTCGGCGCCGCCCAGGCGGGGCTGATGATGGGCTGGATGACCATGGTTCTGGAGTTCGGCCGCGGCGACGACGTGGCCATGCGCATGGCCATGGCGACCACCGCCCAGGGGGTGATGACGGCCCTGGGGCCCATCGCCGGGGGACTGCTGGCCGCGGCGGCGGGCTATCCCGCCCTGTTCTGCGTCGCCCTGGCCTTCATGGCCGCGGCCCTGGCGGTGCTGGTCTGGCGGGTGCCCGAGCCCCGCCGGATCCGCGCCTAGCGCCGCCCGGTCACCTCGGCCCCGGCGCTTCGCGGCAGGCGCAGGTAGGTGGGCAGGGAAATCAGCGACACCAGGCCCAGGCAGACGAAGGCCAGGCGGAAGTCGGGCGTCGCCACCTGATCGGCGCCGCGCAGCAGGCTGGAGGCGTTCAGCAGGATGGCGGACAGGGCGATGCCGAGCACGGCGCCCACCTGGCTGGTGACCCCGGCCAGGGTGGTGGCCCCGGCCCGGTCGGCGGGCTCCACGTCGGCGTAGGTCAGGGTGTCGAGGCTGGTGAACTGCATCGACCGGGCCGCGCCGCTGAACAGCAGCACGGCGGCCATGGCCCAGTCGGGGGTGGCCGGGCCGAACAGGGCGCAGGCGGCGATGGAGCCGCCGGAGAGCAGGCTGAAGACGATCAGGATGCCGCGGAAGCCGAACCGCCGCAGGAGGGGGGTGGTCAGCGGCTTCATGGCCAGGTTGCCGGCGAAATAGGCCAGCAGCAGCAGGCCCGAATGCACCGGGCTGAGGCCAAAGCCCACCTGGAACATCAATGGCAGCAGGAAGGGGGTGGCGAACACCGTCATGCGGAAGGCGGTGCCCCCCCACAGGCTGGCGACGGCGAAGGTCTGGGTCGCCAGCGCGCCCAGGGGGATCAGGGGATAGGGATGGCCGGCGAAGCGCCGCACCGCCAGGGCGCCGATGACGACGCCGGCCGCCACCACCGCCCCGGGCCCCCAGGGCGCGGCGCTGTGGGCCACCGCCTCCAGGCCGCCGACGATACAGATCAGCGATGTGGATGCGGCGATCAGGCCAAGCCAGTCCAGGGGATGGCGGGCGTGGGCCCGGTCGTTGGGAATGAAGCGGATCACCATGGCCAGGCCGGCGACCCCGATCGGGATGTTGACCAGGAAGATCCACGGCCACGCGGCATAGCTGACGATCAGGCCGCCCAGGGCCGGGCCGATGATGGGGGCCGCCAAGGACGGCCAGATGATCAGGGCGATGGCGTTGAGCAGGTCGGTCTTGGCCGTGTTCCGCAGCACCACCAGCCGGCCCACCGGCCCCACTAGGGCCGCCCCCAGCCCCTGCAGCGCCCGCGCCGCCACGAACGCCCACAGATTGGGAGCCAGCGCGCACAGGATCGAGGCGCCGGTGAAAACGACGATGGCCCCGGCCAGGACGGTGCGCGGGCCCAGGCGATCGGCGATCCAGCCGCTGATCGGCAACAGGGCGGCGATGGCCAGCATATAGCTGGTCAGGCCGACGCTGAGGTCGCTGGGCTTGACGCCGAACGACAGGGCCATGCTCGGCAGGGCGGTGGTGATGATGGTGGAGTCCAGGCCCTGCATGAACAGGGCGGAGGCGACGATCAACGCCATCAGGCGCGAGCGGGCGGCGCTCGGGGCGGCGGGATCGTCCATGGGTCGGTTGCGCCTCGCTGCCGGCGCCGCGTCGGCGCCCCTCCGGTTATCGACCCCGCGCCTGCCGGACAAGGCGGCGCGACGCTCAGATGCGGGCTGTCGCGCCAACTATCGTCCGCGATGGGCCGGCAAGCTTGGCGCGAGGCGGGGCGATCGTGTAACAATCTGCGACTCCATGGATGGCCTTTCCCCTTTGCGCGCCCGCACCATCGCCCTGGTGGGCATGATGGGCGTCGGCAAGTCGAGTATCGGCCGCCGGCTCGCCGTGGCCCTCGACCTGCCGTTCCGTGACGCCGACGAGGAAATCGAACGGGCGGCCGGGTGCAACATCGCCGAGATCTTCGCCCAGCGGGGTGAGGCCGAATTCCGCGCCGGCGAGCGCCGGGTGATCGGCCGCCTGCTTGACGAGCCGCCGCATGTGCTGGCCACCGGCGGGGGCGCCTTCATGAATCCCGAGACCCGCGCCCTCATCGCCGAAAAGGCGGTGTCCATCTGGCTGAAGGCCGATCTTGACGTGCTTGTGCGCCGCGTGGGCAAGCGCGACACCCGCCCTCTGCTGAAAGGGCGCAATGTGCGCGAAGTGCTGACCGACCTGATGGCCCAGCGCGATCCCACCTATGCCCTGGCGGACCTGGCGGTGGAGACCGGCGACGGCCCCCATCAGGCGGCGGTGGACGCCATCATCGCCGGCCTGCGCGCCCGGCTGGAGAAGAGCGCATGAGACTTGATGTGCCTGTCAGGCTGGCCGACCGCGGCTACGATGTCCTGGTGGGCGACGACCTGCTCGACCAGGCGGGGCAGTTGATCGCCCCCTTCGCCCCGCGCGGACGCACCGCCGTGGTCACCGACCAGACCGTGGCCGCCCTGCACGGGGACCGGCTGGTGGCGGCCCTGGCCGCGGGCGGGGTGACCGCCACCGTGATCGCCCTGCCGCCCGGGGAGCAGACCAAGAGCTTCGCGGGCCTGGCCGACCTGTCCGAACGGCTGCTGGCGCTGGAGCTGGACCGCGGCGACATCATCACCGCCTTCGGCGGCGGGGTGGTGGGCGATCTCGCCGGCTTCGCCGCGGCCATCTACAAGCGCGGCATCGACTTTGTGCAGATCCCCACCACCCTGCTGGCGCAGGTGGACTCGTCGGTGGGCGGCAAGACCGCCATCGACACGCCGCGCGGCAAGAACCTGATCGGCGCCTTTCACCAGCCGCGCCTGGTGCTGGCGGACCTGACGGTGCTCGACACCCTCAGCGCGCGGGAGATGCGGGCCGGCTACGCCGAGGTCATCAAATACGGCCTGCTCGGCGACATGGCCTTCTTCGAGTGGCTGGAGACCCATGGCGCCGCCGTCGTCGAACGGGACCGCCAGGCCCTGGCCCACGCCGTCGCCCGGTCGGTGGAGATGAAGGCCGAGATCGTCGCCGAGGACGAGAGGGAGGCGGGCCGGCGGGCTCTGCTCAACCTCGGCCACACCTTCGGCCACGCCCTGGAGGCGGAGACCGGCTATGGCGGCGCCCTGCTGCACGGGGAAGGCGTGGCCATCGGCTGCGCCCAGGCCTTCCGCTTTTCCGCCGCCCAGGGGCTGATCACGGCGCAAGACGCCCATCGCGCCGAGGCCGCCATCGCCCTGGCGGGCCTGCCGGTGCGCATGGACCAGATCGCCGGCGCCCCCTTCTCGGCCGAGGCCCTGGTCCGCCACATGGGCCAGGACAAGAAGGCCGAGAGCGGCCGCCTGACCTTCATCCTCGCCAAAGCCATCGGCGATGCCTTCACCGCCAGAGGCGTGGACGCGGGCGCGGTACGCGCCTTCCTCCAGGCCGACGGCGCCGCGCCCTAAGGAACCCCAATGCCCTTGCTCGCCGCCCTGCTGGCCCTCGCGCCGCTGATGGTCGTGCTGCTGTTCATCTCCGCCCTGTTCTCGGCGGCGGAGACCGCCTTCACCGGGGCCAGCCGCGGCCGCATGCACCAGCTGGAGCGGGAGGGCGACCGCGCGGCGGGCCGGGTCAACCGGCTGCTGTCCGATCAGGAGACCATGATCGGGGCGATCCTGCTGGGCTATAACGTGATCAACATCCTGGCCTCGGCGATCGTCACCCAGGTGATCACCAAGGCGGTGCCGGGGGCCAAGGGCGTCGCCATCGCCACCGGGGTGATGACCGTCCTGATCCTGCTGTTCGTCGAGGTCCTGCCCAAGACCATCGCCATCGTCAGGGCCGACAACATCGCCCGCACCCTGTCGGCGCCGATGCTGATCGTCATCAAGATCTTCGGCCCGGTGGTCTACACCATCCAGTATATCGTCCGCGCCGCCCTGCGCCCCTTCGGCATCAAGTTGGACATGGCCACCGACGTGCTGGCCGCCCACGAGGAGATCCGCGGCGCGGTGGAATACCACCACTCCGAAGGCCTCGTGGAGAGTCGCGACCGCCTCATGCTGGGCGGGGTGCTCGACCTGGGCGACCTCGACGTGTCGGAGATCATGGTCCACCGCAAGTCCATGTCGATGCTGGACGCGGACCTGCCGGTGCGCGAGATCGTTCGCCAGGCGCTGGACGCCCCCCACACCCGCCTGCCCCTCTACCGCGGCGATCCCGAGAACATCATCGGGGTGCTGCACGCAAAGGACCTGCTGCGGGCGGTGGCCGCCAGCGAAGGCCAGGTGGACGAGATCGACATCTCCACGGTGGCGCGGGAACCCTGGTTCATCCCCGACACCACCAATCTGAAGGACCAGCTCAACGCCTTCCTCAAGGCGCGCAGCCATTTCGCCCTGGTGGTCGACGAATACGGCGCCCTGCAGGGGCTGGTGACCCTGGAGGATATCCTCGAGGAGATCGTCGGCGAGATCGAGGACGAGCACGACATCGCCCTGCAGGGCGTGCGCCGGCAGCCGGACGGCTCGGTGCATGTGGACGGCTCGGTGACGATCCGCGACCTCAACAGGGCGATGGACTGGGACCTGCCCGACGAGGACGCCGTCACCGTCGCTGGCCTGGTGATCCACGAGGCCCAGGCCATCCCCGACCCGGGCCAGACCTTCATCTTCCACCACCACCGCTTCCAGGTCCTGCGCCGCCAGCGCAACCAGATCACCGCCCTGCGGGTGTCGCCGAAGCTGGAGGAGGCGGAGGAGGCCGAGGGCTAGACCTGACTAGGTCCCCGGGTCCAAGCCGAGCAGCCGGCGACCGCCAGGGGTGTCTCGCAGCAGCAGTTCGCCGAGATACTTGGCGGTCCCCTCGGGCCCGAGCCGTTGGCTGGTCTCGGCGTCGATGCGATATTCCAGGGCGTCCGCGCCGCTGGAGAGCACGCGATAGGTGACGATGGACAGATCAGTCTCGTCGACGGCCACCCGATGCGACGGCTGCAAGAACCGTTCCGGCCCATGCGAGAGCGCGGCCATCACGGCTTCCTGGAATACGGACCGGGGCCCGTGCCTATTGGGCTTTTCGCGGTAGGCCCAGAAATCGAAATAGTCCAGGTCGCCTCTCGTCATCCAATAAATCTCGTAGCCCTGTCGGGCCTTGCCCTTGAGACAGGACCACGCGTGGCCCAGCATGAGAGACATCGCCTGGACGTCGTCGCCAGCCTTCAGGGCCTCGACATCTTCGAAATAGTCGCAGCGGATGCGGAAGGACGCCAGCACCGTCTCGGAGTCGACCGGATAGGGCCTCAGGAATTCCACGTGCAGCGGCCTCGGATCGCCGCCGCCGCTCCGCTCGACCCAGCAATCTCGGGTCAAGATCACATCGTCCATGGGCATTCAGCGAACCCGCTCATAGCGAGGCGTGAGAACCTTATCGGGGCCGCCGCGTGCCAGGTCCTGTCCCCTTACGCCGCCGTAGTCTCACGGCAGGGCGCTCGGGTGTAAAGAACAAACCTGGAACAATCCTCTAGGCCGCTGGATCGGCCCGCCTGGCCGCTTACGGCCGACCGAAGGCCAGGCCGTCCTCGAAGTCCTGCAGGATGTCGACCATCTCGTCGGGCGACACCAGCTGGCGCTCGTTGGGCGGGAACCGGAATTGCCAGAAGGTGACGATGTGCTGGATCGCCCCCAGCCGCTCGCCGAGGTCGTTGAACATGGCGGGCGCGGCCAGCAGGAAATCGCGGAAGGCGGCGGGGTCCCCGCGGCTGGTGAGGCCCTCATAGGCGTTCTCATAGACGCTGAGGGTGTCACGAACCCGCTCGCAGGCGACGCTGATCGACTTGGACAGGCGCGCCTTGGCGCCGTCGATGTAGCTTCGGGTTTCCGCGGTCTGGGGCCCCCTGGGCCTCAAGGCCACCAGTTCTCCCTCCACCCGCCGCGCCTTCGCGTAGATCTGGTTGAGGGTCCAGCTGTAGTAGAGGAAGCCCTTCCAGCAGAACATGCCTTCCTGGTATTCCTCGGGGGCCAGTCGCAAGGTCAGCCGCAGGGGCTCCAGGTCATTGTCGCCCTGGCCGGACAGGATCTTCTTCACCAGCTTCGCCGCATGGGCGGAGAAGGCCCCGTCGTCTCCGAAGGACATGGTCACCAGGGCTCTCAGCTGATCCTGGACATAGCCGAACATGTTCTGCAGGTCCGCCTCGGACAGGTCGAAATAGCATCCCGCGACCTCCAGTCCGTTACGCTTGATCTGTTCGCGCAGAAGGAAGGGATCCAGCGACGGCAGGGCGTCGAGCATGTCCAGCATGACGCGGTCGCGGGCGCCGGTGGCGAGGCTGGCGCCGAAGACGTCGCGCATGACATCGTCGTAGCGGGTTTCGCCCACGAACACCGACCGGCCGCCCGACCGCAGATCGGAGGTGTCGAAGGGCAGGATGATCTTCGTCGCCGTTGATCGCGGCAGGTCGAACAGCGGCGCCTCGGTTGGGCGCAGGCGGTGCTTGACGATGATGCAGCAGTTCAGCAGCGGATGGGCGAAGAAGGGTCGGGTCGCGTATTCGGGATCGGAGCCCGCCCGCTTGGCCGTGCGGAACAGGTTGAGCACCCGCGCCGTCGAAGCCGAATTCTGCAACTGGACAAGGCTGCGGACAGTGCGATCGGCCAAGAGGTCCTCGGTGCAGGCTCGGTCGGCGCCAGAGCTTCGGGCCGGCGCCTAAGTCGGTCACGGCTTAGCTTGCTAGGTACTAATGACTAGTTCCCGGGGCGGCGAAACGACCGGCAGACACGCTCAAAGCGACCAGGCGTAGGCGATCTCGTCGACCTTGGCGCCAGCCATGCGGATGGTGTGCTGTGAGATCCGGCGCCCGCCGAGGCGGTCGTAGAAGGCGCGGTTCGGGTTGCTGGCCAGCACCCAGACGACGAGGCTGTCCTTGCCCTCCGCCGCCAGGGCCAGGCGCATCGCATCGAACAGCCCCCGCCCGATGGCCCGGCCCTGGTAGCCGGCCTGGACATAGAGCTCATAGATCTCGCTGTGCGGCCCCAGGTGCGGGTGGCGGCCTGGCCCACCATTGGCGAAGCCGACGACCTCGTCGGTGAACACCTCGGCGGCGATACGGTGATGAACGCCGCTGCGGGCCAGGAAGCCGCGATGCCGGTGCTCCTGCGAGCGATAGCGAAGCCGGTCCAGCAGCACGGCGGGCAGCAGGCCGCCGTAGGTCCCGCGCCAGGTGTCCACCGAAACCCGGGCCACGCCGGGAAGGTCGTCCGGCGCCGTGGGGCGTATCTGGACCTCGCCCGTGGCCGGCAGTTCGATCTGGAAGGCCAAGGGTCCTAGTCTCCGGGGGCGAGGGCTTTCAACGACAGGGCGTGGACGGGGCCCGCCAGCTCATCGGCCAGGGCGGCGTAGACCGCGCGCTGCCGGGCCACGCGAGATTGGCCGGCGAAGGCCGCTGCGACGATCACCACGTCGAAGTGGCTTTCCCCGCCCTCGCGGGCGCCGCCATGTCCGGCATGCTGCGCGGACTGGTCGGCCACCTCCAGGCGCTCCGGATGGAACGCGCCCTCCAGCTTGCTCCTGATGGCGTCTGCGACCTCACCCATAGGCGTTGTCCTGCTGCGACCTTGCCCGACGTGGCGGAGTCAGTTTGACCTCAACCGGCTTGGGGGACAAACTCTACCTATGGCGCGCCCCCACATCGAGTTCATCCAGTCCCAGTCCCTGTCCTGGTCGCCGGGCCCCTACGGGACAGAGGAGAAGATCCTCAACGCAGATCCGGATTCCGCCGCCCGCACCGCCCTGGTGCGGGTCCCGGCGGGCTGGAGCGCGACGCGGACGCCGGGCGAGCCGGCGGTGGCCGAGGAATTCTTCGTTCTTCACGGCGAGATCGAGTTCGACGGGCGCCGGTTCGGCCGCCACGCCTACGGCTTCCTGCCGGCCGACCAGGCCTGGCGGACGGCGCGTTCGGCCGGGGGGGCGACCCTGGTGGCCTTCCGCTACGCCGCTGACGATCCCGACGCCGCCGAAGGCGAGGTCATCGCCATCGACGCCGCGGCCATGCCCTGGGACAATTCGCTCTACGATCCGGCGCTGATCCACCTGCGCCTGGCGCGCAAGGTGCTGCGCATGGGCCCCAACGATTCCGGCCGCACCTATCTGCTGACCGGCCTGCCCCACGGCCGGCCGGACGTGGCCGACCTGCAGCTAGAGCTGCATCCCCACGCCGAGGAGATGTTCCTCATCACCGGCGAGATGTCGGCGCCCGAGGGCGTGATGAGGGGCGGGGCCTATTTCTATCGTCCGCCGGGAATCCTGCACGGCCCCCATGTGTCGGACCTGGGCTTCCTGATGCTGATGAGGAACCCGGGCTCCAACAAGGTGATCACCCACTGGCAGGACGAGCGCCGCCCCCTGCCCCTCGATCCGCCGTTCCAGCCGGTCCTGCCGGAGGGCTCGCCCGAATCGCTGCGCGAGCCGATCCCGGCGCGCCTGGACTACTGACCCATCGAGCCCGAGGGACGGCCTGGCCGATCGCCGGCCTGTCCCCGCCTGCCCCGGAGACCGCCCATGGACTACCAGACCCTCATCCTTGAGACCGCGCCCAACGGCGCCCAGGGCGTGCTGCTGATCCGCCTGAACCGGCCCGAGGCGCTCAATGCGCTGAACTTCGCCCTCCTGTCGGAGCTAAGCGACGCCCTCGCCCAGGCGGCCGCGGACGAGGCGATCGGTTGCGTCGTGCTCACCGGATCGGCCAAGGCGTTCGCCGCCGGCGCCGACATCAAGGAGATGTCGGGCCAGTCCTATGCGGACATGTTCAAGGGCGATTTCTTCGGCGGCGCAGCCGCCGCCCTGGCGGCCTTCCGCAAGCCGGTCATCGCGGCCGTGGCCGGCTACGCCCTGGGCGGCGGCTGCGAACTGGCGATGATGTGCGACTTCATCATCGCCGCCGACACCGCCAAATTCGGCCAGCCGGAGATCACCCTGGGGGTCGCGCCGGGGATCGGCGGGACCCAGCGGCTGACGCGGCTGGTCGGCAAGGCCAAGGCCATGGACATGATCCTCACCGGGCGGATGATGGACGCCGCGGAGGCCGAGCGCGCCGGCCTCGTCAGCCGGGTGGCCGCCGCCGATTCGCTGCTGGACGAGGCCTTGGCCGCGGCGGCCAAGATCGCCACCTTCTCGCCCTTGGCGGTGATGATGAACAAGGAACTGGTGGCGTCGGCCGACGAGACGCCCCTGGCCGCCGGCCTGAAGCTGGAACGGCGCCTGTTCCATTCGCTGTTCGCCTTCGAGGACCAGAAGGAGGGGATGGCCGCCTTCGTGGAGAAGCGCAAGCCGGCCTTCAAGGGGCGCTGAGGCGCGGCGGGGCCAGGGCGCGGAACTCCTTTTCACGGAACGCCTTGAATGTGAGCGCCCTAACCGCATACTCCAAAGCATGGCCTCAGCCTTCCAGTACAAACCCAGATTCATCGATATCCGCGTTCGACCGCCCAAGGAGGGCGAGGCGGAGCGCGAGGCGGATGTGCACGCCCTCAAGCCGGGGGAGCGCCCCTGCGACAGCGCCGGCTGCCGCGCCCCGGCCACGGCCCGCGCGCCCAAATCACGCGACATGCTCAACGACCACTACTGGTTCTGCCAGCAGCACGCCGCGGAGTACAACAAGCACTGGGACTTCTTCGCCGGCATGAACGAGGCGCAGGTCCGCGCCCATATGGAGGCGCGCGCCACCGGCGAGCGTCCCACCTGGGAGTTCCGCGCCTCCAAGAACGCCCGCGAGGCGGCGAGCTTCGCCCAGCGGGTGGGGACGGGACGCGGCTACGCCGATCCCTTCGGCATGTTCGGATCCGGCCGCGCGGGCCCCGCCCCCGCCGCCACGCGGCAGCTGGGCAAGCTGGAGCGCAACGCCCTGGCCGACCTCGACCTGCTCGAGGACGCCGACGGCCCGACGATTCGCGCGCGCTACACCGAGCTGGTGAAGCGGTGCCACCCGGACGCCAACGGCGGCGACCGCAGCGCCGAGGCCAAGCTCCAGCGGGTGATCAAGGCCTACAAGACCCTGCAGAAGACCAAGATGGTCTGAGCAGGCCGGTGAACGATGCGGCCAACATCGCCTACCTGTTGCTGGCCGCGCTCTACATGGCCTTCGTCACCGGGCGCGCCATCCGCACCCGCAGTCTCGGCTGGCGGATCAGCGCCGTAGTCGCCTGGGTCGCCCTGTTCGTGATCCTCGCCTTCGTCGCCGATCAGCTCGGCCTGCGGCCGCGATAAGGCGCCTAACAGCGCACTGATTTGACGCCGACGATTGATTGCGAGGCGGAATTGCGCTTTGACGGGCGCCGAGAGACGAACCCCTTCAGAAAAGAAGCATGCGGGATACTTTGAAAACCGGCTTCGCCGACCGCCTCAAGGCGCAGGCGGAGGCCAAGAAGGCCCAACTGGCCAAATTCAAGCCGAAGCCGACCGTCCAGGCGGAAGACCTCGAGAGCCGCGAGGCCGTGCGGGCCCGCGAGCTCGAAGCCGTCCGCCAAGCGCGGGCCGAGGCCAAGGAGGCCGCCCGGCTCGCCGCCATCGAGGCGCAGGAAGCCGCCCGCCTGGCCGCGGAAGAGGAAGAACAGGCCGCCCTCGACGCCAAGCGCGGCGAGCGCAAGGAGCGCAAGGCGCTGACCAAGGCCGAGGCCAAGGCCAAGCGCGACGCCCGCTACGCCGCCCGCAAGGCGCGCAAATAGGCGCTTGCCTCAGCAGCGCTGCGCCTGCGGGGTTAGGTCGGACGACGCCATAGGGTTCGCCGACGCGGTCGAGCCATAGGGCCTTCCGCATGACCTTGGCCGCCATCGTCATCCTGATAGTCACGGCCTTCGTCACGGCGACGCTGACCGGCGTCTTCGGGATGGCCGGCGGCCTGGTTCTGATGGGGGTGCTGGCCCTGCTGATGCCGGTCTCGGCGGCGTTCGTCACCCATGGACTGCTTCAGCTGGCGGCCAACGGCTGGCGCGCCGCCCTTCACCGCCGGCATGTGCAATGGCGCATCGTCGGCCTCTACGCCCTTGGCTCGGCGGCCATTGGCGCGGTGGCCGGGGCGATCGCGATCGCGCCGTCCAAGCCGGTCCTGTTCCTGCTGCTCGGCCTCCTCCCCATCCTGGTGTGGATCCCCACACAAGCGCTGCGACTGGACGCCGCCCGGCCGGTTCAGGCGCTGGCCTGCGGCGTCCTGGTCACTGGCCTGAACCTGACCGCCGGCGTCGCCGGGCCGCTGCTGGACATCTTCTTCGTCCGCACCAGCCTCACGCGTCATCAGATCGTCGCGACCAAGGCGGCGACCCAGGTGTTCAGCCATCTGGCGAAGGTCATCGTCTTCGGCGGCGCCATGCTGGGCAGCGGAATGTCCGCCCTGCCTCCCGTCTGGGCGTTCCTCGTCGCCATCGCCTTGTCCCTGGCGGGGACCGTGGCGGGGGGCCGCATTTTGGATCGTATGAACGACGCGGACTTCAAGCGCTGGACCCGATGGATCGTCTCGGCCATCGGCCTGGGCTATCTGGTGCGCGCCGCCCAGTTGTTCGCCGGGTGATCATAAGCAATTCGCTCGGCCCGGCCCTAGACCGCGCCCGTCCGCCTGCCTAAAGAAGTCCCATGGCCTCAGACATCGAAGACAAGCTCCTGGCGTTGAAACCCGACCGCATGGTGACCGTGCGCGAGGCCTTCGGCGTCGATTCCGACATGAAGGTGCCGGCCTTCTCGGAACCCGACAGCCACGTGCCGGAGTTCGACCCGGCCTACAAGTTCGACCCCATGACCACCCTGGCGATCTGCGCCGGGTTCGCCTACGACCGGCGGGTGATGGTCCAGGGCTATCACGGCACCGGCAAGTCGACCCACATCGAGCAGGTCGCCGCCCGCCTCAACTGGCCGCTGGTGCGGGTGAACCTCGACAGCCACGTCTCGCGCATCGACCTGGTGGGCAAGGACGCCATCGTCCTGAAGGACGGCAAGCAGATCACCGAGTTCCGCGAGGGCATGCTGCCCTGGGCCCTGCAGCGGCCCATCGCCCTGGTGTTCGACGAATATGACGCGGGCCGCCCCGATGTGATGTTCGTGATCCAGCGCGTGCTGGAGGTGGCCGGCAAGCTGACCCTGCTCGACCAGAACCGGGTGATCCGGCCCAACCCCTACTTCCGGCTGTTCTCCACCACCAACACCATCGGCCTGGGCGACACCACGGGGCTCTATCACGGCACCCAGCAGATCAATCAGGGCCAGATGGACCGCTGGTCGATCGTCACCACCCTCAACTACCTCGAGCACGACGTCGAGGCCGAGATCGTGCTGGCCAAGTCCCCCGGCTACGCAACCCCCGAGGGCCGGCGCACCATCGCCGCCATGGTCCGCGTCGCCGACATGACCCGCAACGCCTTCATGAACGGCGACATCTCCACCGTCATGAGCCCCCGCACGGTGATCACCTGGGCCCAGAACGCCGAGATCTTCGCCGGCGACGTCGCCCTGGCCTTCCGGCTGACCTTCCTGAACAAGTGCGACGAGCTGGAGCGCCCCACCGTGGCGGAATTCTTCCAGCGCGCCTTCGGGACCGACCTGCCCGAGAGCGCCGCGCGGGTGAAGGTGGCTTAGGCGGCGCTCTCAGGCGGCGCGGGGCTCGATCTTGTCCAGCAGGTCGCCCAACTGTCGCCGACGCTCCATGAGGTCGTGGTCGGTCTGAAGGCTGAGCCAGAACCCATCCGATAGGCTCCAGTAGCGGCTGAGGCGCAGGTCGGTATCCGCCGTGATGGCCCGCTTGCCCAGGACGATCTCGTTGATACGCCGCGCGGAGACGCCGATCGCGCGGGCCAAAGCCGATTGGCTCATGTCGGACGGCTTGAGGAAATCCTCCATGAGCACATCCCCTGGCGTGGGGTTGCGCAACTCAGTGGTAGTCGCAGATTTCGACATCGTCAGCGCCTCCATCACGCCAGTAGAAACAGATACGCCACTGCTGGTGGATCCGGATCGACAGCTGTCCCATGCGGTCTGCCTTCAGGGTTTCCAGCCGGTTTCCTGGCGGGCCCTCAGGTCTTCGGGCCGGCTGGCCGCATTGATCAGGCGCAGCTTCCGCAGGGCGGTGTCCTGGATATCGGTCGGCAAACGCCGAGATCGGCGCCCCGCCCAGATCATTTTCGTCTCCGCGTCGGCGAAACTCCGGATCATGCCTATCCATAACGCATAACGTTATGCAGGGCTATAGGTTGCAGGTCTGTCGGCGGCGTAGAATAATAGTTCGGCCGAGTCGGAGGCCCTGATGAAACCTGCCCTGTTAGCCGCCCTCATCCTCGGCCTAGCGTCCCCCGCCCTCGCCGCGCCGCCCTCGGCCGCCAAGACGCTCGCCGGCGACTGGACCATGGCCGGGGCGTCGGATGGGGCCGACAGCTGCACCCTGACGCTCTCGTCCAAGGCGGCGCGCGGCGGCTGGGGCCTTAACGCGCCCAAGGCCTGCGTCCGGGCTTTCCCGCGCCTGAAGGGCGCCGCCGCCTGGACCATCTATGACGACAAGGCCATCGGCGTCGTCGATGGCAATGGCGCCCGGATCTACAAGTTCGCCAAGACCAAGGACGGCGACTACATGACCGCCCCCAACCGGGACGGCGACCAGTTCGTGCTGTCGAAGGGCCCGCCCGCGAAGGCCTTGACTCCGAAAGAGCGGATGAGCGGCGGCTGGAGCGTCACCGGCGTCGGCGGCAAGCCGCGGTGCGCCTACGCCTCCAAGTCCAACGCCGCCGGGACGAAGGGCGAGCTGGTCGCCATGCCCAGCCCCACCTGCCCCCGGGGCTGGAAGGCCGTCGGCTGGGCCGGCTGGACCCAGACGGGCGGCAAGCTGCAGCTGCTCGACGCCAAGGGCAAGGTCACCCACACCCTGAAGAAGGGCGACGCGGTCACCTATGAGGGAGAGACCAAGGCGGGCGCGCCCCTGTATTTCAGCCGCGACTAGGCCTTCGCGCCGCCCCAAGCGCGCGCTAGAAGGTCGCCATGGCCAACCCGCCCGAAAGCCCCACCGAACCCTTCAAGCGCGCCCTGGCCCATGCGGCGCGGTCGCTGGCCGAGAAACCCGACCTGGAGGTGGTGTTCTCGGCGGAGGGGCCGCAGCTCTACGGCAACCGCGCCGTCCTGCCCCACCCGCCCCGGGACATGTCCCCCCGCGACGCGGCCCGCATCCGGGGGCTGGCCGATCGCATGGCCCTGCGCCTGGCGCACCACGACGCGGGCGAGCACGCCCGCCTGCGGCCGGTGGGGGTGGAGGCCAATGCGGTCTTCGAAGCCATCGAGCAGGCCCGCATCGAGGCCATCGGCGCCAATGTGCTGGGGGGGGTGCGCGCCAACCTGACCGCCGCGCTCGAGGCCCAGCTGGAGCGCCAGGTCCTGAGCCGACCCGAGGACAGCCCCGAGGCGCCCTGGGCGGACATCCTGGGTCTGCTGGTGCGCGAGCGCCTGACCGGATCGGCGCCCCCCGACGGGGCCAGGGCGGTGGTCGACCACTACCGGGCCGAGGTGGAGGCGCGGGCCGGCAAGGACATGGACCGGCTGACGGCCGCCCTCGACGACCAGGCCAGCTTCGGCCGCATCGCCCGCGCCATCCTCCAGGACCTGGAGATGGCCGAGGACACCACCACCCAGGACACCCAGGCCTCCGAGGACGGTTCGGAGGAGGATGAACAGACCGACGAGGCCGAGGAGTCCGAGACCGAGGAGCCCGGCGACAGCGAGGGCGACGGGTCGGCGAAGGAGGACTCCGACACCACCCAGGGTCCGGCCGACGCCTCGGACACCGAGCAGGTGGAGGCCCAGGAAGGCGACGAGGGCGACGACGGGGACGAGGCGATGGAGGGCGAGGACGGCGCCAACGCCGCCCGCCCCGAGCCCTCGGGCGACCAGCGCCGCGAACTCTATCAGGTGTTCACCACCCAGTTCGACGAGGTGGTCGAGCCCGACGACCTGGCCGACGCCGAGGAACTGACCCGGCTGCGCGCCTACCTCGACCAGCAACTGGCCAACCTGTCGAGCGTGGTCTCGCGCTTGGCCAACAAGCTGCAGCGCCGCCTGCTGGCCCAGCAGAACCGCGCCTGGACCTTCGACCTGGAGGAGGGAATCCTCGACGTCGCCCGGCTGACCCGGGTGATCATCGACCCCACCGCCCCCCTGTCCTTCAAGGAAGAGCAGGACACCGAGTTCCGCGACACCTGCGTCACCCTGCTGATCGACAATTCCGGCTCCATGCGCGGTCGGCCCATCATGGTCGCGGCCGTCTGCGCCGACATCCTGGCAAGGACCCTCGAGCGCTGCGGGGTCAAGGTCGAGATCCTCGGCTTCACCACCCGGGCGTGGAAAGGCGGCTCGTCACGCGACGAATGGATCAAGGCCGGCAAGCCGGCCCAGCCAGGACGGCTGAACGACCTGCGCCACATCGTCTACAAGTCGGCGGACGCCCCGTGGCGGCGGGCGCGGCGCAACCTCGGCCTGATGATGAAGGAGGGGCTGCTCAAGGAGAACATCGACGGCGAGGCCCTGCTCTGGGCCCACAGCCGCCTGCTCGGTCGTCCCGAACAGCGCCGCATCCTGATGGTGATCTCCGACGGGGCGCCGGTGGACGACTCCACCCTGTCGGTCAACTCCGGCCACTACCTGGAGCGGCACCTGCGGCAGGTCATCACCGACATCGAGACGACCTCGCCGGTGGAGCTGACCGCCATCGGTATCGGCCACGACGTCACCCGCTACTACCGCCGCGCCCTGACCCTGGTGGATGTGGAGCAGCTGGGCGGGGCGCTGGTGGAGCGGCTGGCCGAGCTGTTCGAGGAGGAGCCGCGCAAGGTGGCCAAGACCGTCGCCGGCCGCGGCAAGGGCGGCCCGCTGCAGACCCCGCTGAAGACCACCTTCCAGGCCGTGCGCGCGGCCGTCGAGGCTGACGCCCGGCCATGATGCGCCCCGTCACGGCGGCGCTGGCGGCCCTGTGCCTCCTCGGCTGCACGGCCCGGGCGCAGACCACAGGCGCGGTCCGGGTGGACGCGGCGCCCGTCGCCCTCGACCCGTCGGATCCGGCGGACATCCGCCGGGGCGACTTCGTCTTCGCCGGCGGCGCCCAGCTGACCAGCCCCGACACGGCCCAACTCGGCGGCCTGTCGGACCTGACCGTCGCTGCGGACGGAACGGTGACGGCGATCAGCGACGACGGTCAGAGGCTGGACGCGCGCCTGTCGTTGTCCCCCGACGGACGGCTGCTGGGCCTGAAGGACGCCCGCCTGCAGCCCCTGCGCGGCCCGGGCGGGCAGCCGCTGCAGGGCAAGCAGGCGGGAGACGCCGAGGGTCTCGCCGTCTGGCCGAATGGCGATGTCATGGTCAGCTTCGAGCGGGACCACCGCATCTGGCTTTATCCGGCGGACGGCGCCGCGCCGCGCGCGGTCCCCTTCCCCCCGGTCGCCATGCCCGAGAACGAGGGCATGGAGGCCCTGGCCCTGGCCCCCAGCCATGGGCCAGACGCCTACTGGGTCGGCATCGAAGGCGGCGCCATCTGGCTTTGCCGCCTGAGCGGCGGCTGCCAGGAGGACCCGTCCCAGGCCCGGCCGCCGTTGACCTATCGGCTGACCGCCCTGGCCGAGACGCCGGACGGCAAGCTGGTGGTCCTGCACCGGGCGTGGGACCCCTTCCGCGGCCTGCGGGCCCAGGTGCTGGTCACCCAGCCGACGGCCGGCGGGCCGGCCCGGGTGCTGGGCCGCCTCGCCCTGGCGCAGCCGCTGACGGCCGACAACTTCGAGGGCCTGGCCGTGCGGCCGACGGCCGCCGGCGGCCTGCGGATCTACCTGCTGTCCGACGACAACTTCTCGCCCACCCAGCGCACCCTGCTGATGGCCTTCGACTGGACGCCGCGGTCGGTCAGGCCGGGGGCTGGGCCAGGATCGGGTACAGAGACAGCACCAGCAGGATCGCCATCCCGACATTGAAGGCCCGCAGGGTTCGCGGCCGGTCGAGGAACCGCCGTAGCCCCACGCCGAAGGCGGTCCAGATGAGGATGCAGGGCAGGTTGACGATCACGAAGACCAGGCCGATCACCGCCAGGTTGACCGCATAGTGCTGGGGCGGGGCGTAGGTGGTCACCGCCCCTAGCGACATGGCCCAGGCCTTGGGGTTGACCCACTGGAAGGCGGCCGCCTGTAGCACCCCCTGGGGTCGGGTGGGGGTCTCGCCGCCGCCGAGGCCCCGCGCCGTGGCCATCCGGAACGCCAGGTAGAGAAGATAGGCCCCGCCGACCAGCTTCAGCACGGCATGGAGAGGCGGATAGGCGGCGAACAGGCCGCCCAGTCCCAAGCCCACGGACAGGATCAGCCCGAGGACGCCCAAGGACACCCCCAGGGCGTGCGGCAGGGTCCGGCGCAGGCCGAAATTGGCGCCAGAGGCCATCAGCATGGTGTTGTTCGGCCCCGGCGTGATCGACGAGACCAGGGCGAACAGGGCCAGGGCGGCAAGGAGGGCGGGCGTCAGATCGGTCATGGCAGGGTCCGTGGGAGACCCTCCGGGATCGGGAGCCGCGGCTCCGGATCCACCGGCGCCCTCCCGCGCCCGGGAGGGGATGAACGTCAGATCTGGTTAGATCGTCGCCCCGCCCGTCCCCACGCCCATGGCCCGCCATCCGGCCATTAACGGGCGGAAGCAGGCATGGATCGCAGAGGCGATGGGATGAGTCACGGTCGGTCCTCGTCTGGCGGTCGCCATACCACCGGCGGTCACGGTTGGCCACCGCCCAGGACCGTGGCGACGCGGGCGAGCACCGGCGCCAGGCCCTCGTTCACGACCAGATCGGCCCGGTCGTCCAGGGGCGTCGGGTCCCGGTTGACGATCGCCAGCTGGGCGCCGTGCTCCTGGGCGACCACCGGCAGGCTCGCGGCAGGCGTCACCACCAGGGACGAGCCCAACACCAGGAACAGGTCACAGTCCAGGCTGGCCTCCACAGCGCGGGCCATGGCGGCCTTGGGCATGGGCTGGCCGAAGGAGATGGTCGCGACCTTGACCAGGCCGCCGCAGGACCGGCACGCGGGGATCACGCCATGGTCCATGAACGGCGCTTCCAGCTCGCATAGTTCGTGACGCAGGCCGCAGGCCATGCAGGCGGCATAGCTGGCGTTGCCGTGGAGCTCGATGAGCTTGTCGACGGGCACGCCCGACGCCTGGTGCAGGTTGTCGACGTTCTGGGTGATGACGGCGGTCACCTTGCCGGCGGCCACCCAGTCCGCCAGCACGTGGTGGGCGCTGTTGGGGGCGGCCCCGGTCCAGCCCGCGGCGCCGGTGAAGGCCCGTCGCCAGGCCTCCCGGCGCAGGGTCTCGTCGCCGACGAATTCCTGGAACTGGATCGGCCGCATCCGGGTCCATACGCCGCCGGGACTGCGGAAGTCCGGGATGCCTGAGTCAGTGGACAGGCCCGCGCCGGTGAACGCCACAACCCGCCGGGCGTCGTCGATCATCCGGGCAAGGGCGTCGCATCCTGGCATCGACTGGCTCATGCCACGTCAGGGCCCAACGACAAAGCGCCGCAGCCAGGGGCCGCGGCGCTCATGAGGAATGACCAATCCCCCGCAGGGGCGGACCGGTTCAGGCGGCGGGTTGAGCCGCGGCCAGTTTCGCCTTGAGCTGCTTCTTGATCCGGCGGGCGCGCAGGGAGAGCACCTCGTCCTTGGCGTTCAGCAGGAACACATCGAGTCCACCCCGGAAGTCGAGGGTCCGCAGCGCGGAGTTCGATACCTTCAGGCGGAAGCTCTGGCCCAGGGCCTCGGACTGCAACGCCTTGTCGGCCAGCGCGGGCAGGAACCGGCGCTTGGTCTTGATGTTGGAGTGGCTCACGTTGTGACCCACCATGGGGCCTACGCCCGTAAGTTCGCAGCGGCGCGACATCGCTCTTCAGACCTTCGCCAAATGACAGACCACGCGCAAGACTTGGGCCCTGCACGGGAGCCGGGGGTATACGCATGGCGGCCGCCCGGGTCAAGACAAGGCCCCGGGTCAAGACGACGGGAACATGCCGCCCGTCCCCGACGTTGATCCAGGATCGAGACCCGCTAGTGGCCGAGCCAGAATCGCTCCACCATATCTAGTAGGGAACAAAGCCCGAATCGGCGCGCATCACTGATTCGGTCCTGATTCGTTGCGCTCCTGTTCCGAGGCATCGTGATTCGCGTTAACGCCTGTCGCAGACCGCCGCCGCGCTTGTTTCAGGCGACTGAATCCCCCACGTTTCCCGCATGACCGACCGCCCCTCCGGCGCGGCGCCCAGCCGCCTTGTGGCCGTTCTTGGACCGACCAACACGGGCAAGACCCATTTGGCCGTGGAGCGCATGCTCGGCCACGCCTCGGGCATGATCGGCCTGCCCCTGCGGTTGCTGGCCCGGGAGATCTACGATCGCGTCGTCAAGCTTCGCGGCGCGCGCTGTGTGGCCCTGATCACCGGCGAGGAGAAGATCGTCCCCCCGCGCGCCCAGTACTGGGTGTGCACGGTGGAGGCCATGCCGCTGAACCGCGAGGTGGAATTCCTGGCCATTGACGAGGTGCAGCTGTGCACCGACCCCGAGCGCGGCCACGTCTTCACCCACCGGCTGCTGCACGCCCGGGGCAAGTTCGAGACCATGTTCCTCGGCGCCGGCTCCATGGCCCCCCTGGTGCGGCGCCTGCTGCCCTCGGCCGAGATCGTGTCGCGCGAGCGATTCTCTCGCCTCACCTACGCCGGCGCCAAGAAACTGACCCGCCTGCCGCGGCGATCCGCCGTGGTCGCCTTCTCCGCGGACGCGGTCTACGCCATCGCCGAGCTGATCCGGCGGCAGCGCGGCGGCGCCGCCGTGGTCATGGGCAGCCTCAGCCCCCGCACCCGCAACGCCCAGGTCGCCCTCTACCAGTCGGGGGAGGTGGACTTCCTGGTGGCCACCGACGCCATCGGCATGGGGCTGAACATGGACGTCGACCATGTCGCCTTCGCCGGCCTACGTAAGTTCGACGGCAAGCGCACGCGCTGGCTCTACGCCAGCGAGATCGGCCAGATCGCGGGCCGCGCCGGGCGCTATCGCACCGACGGCACCTTCGGGGTCACCGGCGAATGCGACGACATGGACCCCGACCTGGTCGAGGCGGTGGAGAACCACGCCTTCGATCCCGTGCAGGGGGCCGAGTGGCGCAACGCCAGGCTGGATTTCGGATCCCTGGCCGCCCTTCAGCGATCCCTCGCCGCTCCGCCGACCCGCGACGGGCTGAAGCTGGCCGCCGAGAGCCTGGACGAGAAGGTGCTGCGCCGCCTTGCTGTCATCGACCACATCGCCGAGCGCTGCCGCAACCCGGCCAACCTGCGTCGGCTCTGGGAGGTCAGCCAGACCCCCGACTTCCGCAAGATGGCCATCGACGAGCATCTCAACCTGGTCCAGGGCGTGTTCGAGCACCTGACCGAGGGGGACCGGCGGCTGCCCGAGGACTGGATCAGCGGCCAGCTCAAGAGCCTCGACCGCCTCGATGGCGAGATCGATTCCCTGGCCAGCCGCCTGGCCGGGGTCCGCACCCTGGCCTATGCCGCCAACCGGCCGGACTGGCTGCGCGACCCTGGACACTGGCAAGGACGAACCCGCCAGCTGGAGGATCGCCTCTCCGACACCCTCCACGAGAAGCTGATGCAGAGGTTCATCGACCGGCGCACCAGCGCTCTGATGCGCGGCCTGCGGGTGCGCGAGGAGATGCTGGCGGGAGTCGGCGCCGACGGGTCGGTGACGGTGGAGGGCCACTATGTGGGCCAGCTGCGCGGCGTGCAGTTCGACAGCGCCCAGGGCGCCTCGCTGCTGGAAGACAAGGCCCTGAGGGCCGCGGCCCAGCGCGCCGTGGGTCCCGAGATGACCAAGCGCCTCGGCCAGCTGGCGGCAGACGGCGACGAGGCCTTCGCGGTGATGCCCGACGGCGCGATCCTCTGGCGCGGGAACGTCGCCGGCCAGCTGGAGGACGGCCGGGCCCCGGCGCCCACCGTCCGCCTACTCGGCGACCTGGGCCCGGCCCCGGCCCGGGAGCGCGCGGCCCGGCGGCTCGAGGCCTTCGTCGCCAGCGAGGCGCAGAGGCGGCTCGGCCCCCTCAAGCGCCTGGAGGCCGCCGTCGCCACCGGGCGCATCCAGGGGCTGGCGCGCGGCATCGCCTATCGCCTGGCCGAGGCCGGCGGCGTCATCGACCGCGAGACGGTCGCTGCCGACGTCAAGGCCCTGAGCCAGGCCGAGCGACGGGCGCTCAAGGGGTTGGGGGTCCGCTTCGGCTACTTCAGCCTGTATCTGCCGGCCCTGCTGCGCCCCGAGGCGCGGGCCTTCGCCAGCGTCCTGTCGCCCGCCTGGCGCCGCTGGGCGCCCCCGCAGGACCGGCCGAGCGCCCTGCCCTCGCCCCCGCCCGACCCGGCGGCCCTGGCCGCGCGCGGCCTTCGCGCGGTCGGCGGTTACGCGGCGCCCGTCGAGGCGCTGGAGACCCTCGATGGCCTCCTGCGCGCCGCCCCGCGCCAGGGCGGCGCCAGCCTGATGAACGACGCCATGCGCGAGCAGCTCGGCTGGAGCGCCGCGGAGGCCGATGCGATCCTGCGGGGCCTGGGCTTCGCCCCTTCCCGCAAGGCGGCCGCCGGTCAACCCCAGGGCTGGCGCCGGCGGCAGCCCGCCCCCGCGCCGGCCTCGGAGCGCCCGGCCCATGCGTCGCCGTTCGAGGCCCTCGCCACGCTCAAGGACCAACCGCCGCCGCCGCCGCGCCGTCGCCGCCGCCGCCGCCGGGCCCCCGCCGCCAAGTCCGCATGAGCGAGGAGGCCTGCCGAATCGATGTGTGGCTTTGGCGAGCGCGATTCTTCAAGACCCGCGCCCTGGCCGTGCAGTTCATCGAGGCCGGTCGGGTGCGCCTGTTCCGCGCCGGCGCGGAGACCCGCATCGACAAGGCCAGCCGCGCGGTTCGCCAGGGGGACCGCCTGACCTTCGCCATCGGCGGCCGTCTGTTCGCGGTCACCGTCCAGGCCACGGGCGAGCGCCGCGGCCCCGCGGAGGAGGCGCGCACTCTGTATGTGGACAGCTGAAACTAGGGCTCTCAGGCGGCGCTACGCGGCGCGCATCCCCCGGCCCATTGACATTTCGGCCCCGGACCTTGAAAGGTCGGCCGCCGCAAAATGGGCGCTGCATCCGGTAGTCAAGAGCCATCGATGACCTACATCGTCACCGACGCCTGCATCAAATGCAAATATATGGACTGCGTGGAGGTGTGTCCGGTGGACTGCTTCTACGAGGGTGAGAACTTTCTCGCCATCCATCCGGACGAGTGCATCGACTGCGGCGTCTGCGAGCCCGAGTGCCCGGTCGACGCCATCAAGCCTGACGTCGAGGACGAGCCGGACGGCAAGTGGCTGCGGGTCAACACCGAGTTCTCCAAGATCTGGCCGAATATCACGGTCAAGGGCGAGCCCCCCGCCGACCGCGACGACTTCGAGCGCGAGACCGGAAAGTTCGAGAAGTATTTCAGCGAGAAGCCCGGCAAGGGATCCTGATCCCGGCGGCTGTCCGCCAGGCCAGCCCGCGCCCGCGCCGCGCCCCTCGCCGCTCGGGCCCTCCGGGCCCGGCGCTTCCAAACGTACTAATTTTGTGATAGATATTCTTCATCGCGGGCGCGGCCATGCCGTCGTGCCGCGTTGTTGAGAACCGCAGTTTCGGTGCGCCAAGAAGGCGAAGAGTGGCCTAGGACCCCTTGCTTTTGGCCAATGAGCGACCCTCCGTCCTCGGAGGGGCGCCTTGTTGTCTGGGCTCGACGCCTGAGACTGCCCCCTCGCGACGTTCGCCGCGGGGGCCATTGAGAGAGGTACTTCGATGAGCAAGAGCGGTCACGAGTTTTCCCTTGGCGATCACGTCGTCTATCCCGCCCATGGCGTGGGTCAGGTGCAGGGGATCGAAACCCAGGACGTGGCCGGCTATTCTCTCGAAGTCTATGTCATCACCTTCGACCACGAGAAGATGACCCTTCGCGTTCCCACCAAGAAGGCCAAGACGGCGGGTCTGCGCTCGCTGGCCGCCGGCGATACGGTCTCCCAGGCGCTCACCACCCTCAAGGGCCGCGCCCGGGTGAAGCGCACCATGTGGAGCCGCCGCGCGCAGGAGTACGAAGCCAAGATCAACTCCGGCGACCTGATCTCCATCGCCGAGGTGGTTCGCGACCTGCACCGCGCCGACAACCAGCCGGAGCAGTCCTACTCGGAGCGCCAGCTGTACGAATCGGCCCTGGACCGGATGGCGCGCGAAGTGGCCGCCATCGAGCAGATCGACCGCGAC
Organism: Caulobacteraceae bacterium; assembly: GCA_965279095.1. Classification (GTDB taxonomy): domain Bacteria; phylum Pseudomonadota; class Alphaproteobacteria; order Caulobacterales; family Caulobacteraceae; genus CBDIHH01. The sequence goes on along the minus strand of CBDIHH010000006.1, from coordinate 471,145 downwards.
GCCGCCATCGGCATCCTCAACAAGTCCCTGATCAAGGCGGCCTAAGGCCTTCAGCCTTCGCCGCAGGAAACGCCCGGCCTCGCGCCGGGCGTTTTTCGTTAGGGCTCGCGCAGGGTTTCGATCTGCTCGGGATGGTCGACCGTCAGATCCCCGCGGCGCAGGTAGCCTCGCACTCGCACCAGCCGGCCCTTGAGTCGCCCCGGATCGACCTTGGCGCGCGCGAACTCGCCTAGGCGCGGCTGGGGGATGGTCACGGTGACCGAGTCGTCCAGGTCCATCTCGGCCCCCGCCGGCGCCGCATAGGCCCCGGTCACCCGGCCCTCGATGATCTGAAACCCCGAGCGACCGCGGACCTCGAGGGGCAGGCTGACCCGGTATTCGGGCAGGGCCCAGAGGCCGGCCCCGCGACCTCTCGCGGCGCCCTCCGCCCTCAGCAGCGGCGCCGCCAGCGCCCGGTTGTCGGCATAGGTGCTGACCCGGGCATGGCCCTCCTCCACCAGCCGCTTCTGCAGCCAGAGCCGATCGGGACGGGTGCGGACCTGGGCCAGGGCGCGGCCATAGGCGTCCCGGCGCCGGCCGCCGTAGAGCAGGTCGACCTCCTTGCCCGCGGCCAGGCGGGTCAGGGCGGCCACGGCCTCGTCAGCGTGAGGCTGGCCGAGGTTCGGCGCGTCGATGGCGGCCAGCCGAACCACCGCGCCATCTTCCAGCACGAGGGTGTCTCCCGAGCGGACCTCGGCCACCCGGCCCTGTTCGCCCACCGCCAGCTGGTCCAGCCCATCGCGGTCGCACGCGGCGAGCCATAGGACCGAGGCCACGGCCAGGCCGAGGCGGCTAATCGGAGGCCTCCACCGGCTGGCCCGGCCGCGGCGCCGGCCGGCCCGGCCCCGCGGCCAATTCGGACGCCAGCCGGTCGCGGTCCAGGGCATTGTCCCATCGCGCGATCACCAGGGTCCCGACGCCATTGCCGACGAAGTTGGTCAGGGCGCGGCACTCGCTCATGAACCGGTCGACCCCGACGAGGATGGCCAGGGCCTGGATGGGGATGGTGGGGACCACCGCGAGGGTCGCCGCCAAGGTGATGAAGCCCGCCCCGGTGACGCCGCTGGCCCCCTTGGAGGTCAGCATGGCCACCGCCAACAGGGTCAGCTCCTGGGTCAGGGTGATGGGGGTGTTGGTGGCCTGGGCCAGGAACAGGGTGGCCAGGGTCATGTAGATGTTGGTGCCGTCGAGGTTGAAGCTGTAGCCGGTGGGAACCACCAGCCCCACCACCTCGCGCCGCGCGCCCAGCCGCTCCAGCTTCTGCATCAGCTGCGGCAGCGCCGCCTCGGACGACGAGGCCCCCAGAACGATGAACAGCTCCTCGCGGATATAGGCCAGGAAGCGCAGCAGGGAGAAGCCGGACAGGCGCGCCACCAGGCCCAGGACCAGCAGCACGAACAGGGCCGCGGTCAGGTAGAAGGTCGCCACCAGCGCCCCCAGGTTGACCAGGGACGCCAGCCCGTATTTGCCGATGGTGAAGCCCATGGCCCCGAAGGCCCCCACCGGGGCCGCCCGCACCACGATGTGGATGATCGAGAAGAACACGGTCACCGTCGCCTCAAGCCCCTGCGCCACGCGCTCGCCGAAGTCGCCCAGGCGCGCGCAGGCGAAGCCGGCGAGAATGGCCAGAAGCAGAACCTGCAGCAGGTTGCCGTCGGCGAAGGCGCCCACGAAGGTCTCGGGAATGATGCCGAGCAGCCATTCCACCGTGCTGAGGTCGTGGGCCTTGGCCACATAGCCGGCCGCCACGCTGGGATCGAGGCTGGCCACGTCGATGTTGAAGCCCGCCCCCGGGTGGACCAGTCGCCCCACGATCAGGCCGATGATGAGGGCCAGGGTCGACATCACCTCGAAATAGATCAGGGTCTTGGCCCCGAGCCGGCCGAAGGCCTTGATATCGGTCATCCGGGCGATGCCCGTGGCCACCGTGCAGAAGATCACCGGCGCGATGACCATCTTGATCAGGCGGATGAAGCCATCCCCCAGGGGCTTGAGCGCCTCGCCCACATGGGGCCACAGCACCCCCACCAGGATGCCGAGGATGACCCCGATCAGCACCTGGACATAGAGCAGCCTCAACGGTCTCAACAGGCCCATGCCGCTCCCCCAATTACCCCGACCGCGCCTGTTCGCTTCGGGCGCGCTTTGCGCTATGACCCGGGCGTCGCGGCCCGGTAGCTCAGCAGGATAGAGCAGCGCTTTCCTAAAGCGAAGGTCAGGGGTTCGAGTCCCTTCCGGGCCGCCAGGCAGTCTCACCCATTGGCCACCACCCGCTGCACAAGAGCGTGGGGATCGGCCGGCCGTATGTCGCCGCGGTGGGACAGCCGCGTCAGGGTTCAAGCGCTCCTGAGGCAGACCTGGATCACGGCGCCTGTGCCGCCGGTGTCCGCGCGAAGTCAGCGGGTCGGGCGTGCGGCCACGGTCAGGGGCGGTCACGCCAAAGATGAATTCGGCGCCCTGTAGAAGGGTACGTTAAACGGCGGAGGATCCCCAAGGGCGATCCAGCGCGCGCAAGTCAGTGTTTCGACGGGAAGACCCCATGCAGCAGATCAATCACTTCGTGGACGGGGCCGCCCTCGAGGGCGCGTCGGGCCGGTTCGGCGACGTCTACGATCCCAACACCGGCGAGGTTCAGGCCCGGGTCCAACTGGCCACCCAGGCCGAGGTGGGGGCCGCGGTCGAGGCCGCCGCCCGAGCGCAGGTCGGCTGGGCCGCCGTCAATCCCCAGCGCCGGGCGCGGGTGATGTTCGAGTTCAAGCGGCTGGTTGAGGCCAATATGGACTCGCTGGCCGCCCTGCTGTCGTCGCAACACGGCAAGGTCATCGCCGACTCCAAGGGCGACATCCAGCGCGGCCTGGAGGTGATCGAGTTCGCCTGCGGCATCCCCCACGCCCTGAAGGGCGAATACACTGAGGGCGCCGGCCCGGGGATCGACGTCTATTCCATGCGCCAGCCCCTCGGCGTCGGCGCCGGCATCACCCCGTTCAACTTCCCCGCCATGATCCCGATGTGGATGTTCGGGGTGGCCGTGGCCGTCGGCAACACCTTCATCATCAAGCCGTCGGAGAAGGACCCCGGCGTGCCGGTGCGGCTGGCCGAGCTGTTCATGGAGGCGGGGGCCAACCTGGGCATGGACCTGAAGGGGGTGCTGAGCGTGGTGCACGGCGACAAGGTCGCGGTGGACGCGATCCTGACCCATCCCGACATCATGGCCGTCAGCTTCGTCGGCTCGTCGGACATCGCCCAGTATGTGTACGCCACCGGCACGGCGCACGGGAAGCGGGTGCAGGCCATGGGCGGGGCCAAGAACCACGGCGTCGTCCTGCCCGACGCCGACCTGGACCAGGTAGTGAAGGACCTGTCGGGCGCCGCCTTCGGCTCGGCGGGGGAGCGCTGCATGGCCCTGCCGGTGGTCGTCCCCGTGGGCAAAAACACCGCCGAGGCCCTGCGCGAGCGCATGGTCGCCGAGATCGCCTCCCTCCGGGTCGGCGTCAGCGCCGATCCCGCCGCCCACTACGGCCCTGTGGTCAGCGCCGCCCACCGCGACAAGATTGCGGGCTATATCCAGATGGGCGTCGACGAGGGCGCCGAGCTGGTGGTCGACGGCTGCGGCTTCTCGATGCAGGGCTATGAGAAGGGCTTCTTCATCGGCCCATCCCTGTTCGACCACGTCAAGCCGGCCATGCGCACCTATCAGGAGGAGATCTTCGGCCCGGTGCTGCAGATCGTCCGCGCCGAGACCTTCGAGGAGGCCCTGGCCCTGCCGTCGCAGCACCAGTACGGCAACGGCGTGGCCATCTTCACCCGCAACGGCCGCGCCGCGCGGGAGTTCGCCGCGCGGGTGAACGTCGGCATGGTCGGCATCAATGTGCCGATCCCCGTGCCGGTCGCCTACCACTCCTTCGGCGGCTGGAAGCGCAGCGCCTTCGGCGACACCAACCAGCACGGCATGGAGGGGGTGAGGTTCTGGACCAAGGTCAAGACCGTCACCGCCCGCTGGCCCGAGGGGGACCCCACCGACTCGTCCTTCGTCATCCCGACGATGGGCTGAGGCGGCGCGGCCGTGGCCTTCGCCCTCACCGACGATCAGCGCGCCATCCAGGCCATGGCGCAAGCCTTCGCGGCGGAACGGTTCGCGCCCCATTCGGCGCGCTGGGACGAGGACAAGGTCTTCCCGCTGGAAGCGCTGCGCGAGGCGGCGGCCCTCGGTTTCGCGGCCATCTGCGTGCGCGAGGATGTCGGCGGCAGCGGGCTTGGCCGCCTCGACGCCGCGATCATCTTCGAGGCCTTGTCCTATGGCGATGTGGCGGTCTCCGCCTTCCTGTCGATCCACAACATGGCCGCCTGGATGATCGACCGCTACGGCTCGGCGGACCTTCGCCAGCGACTGGTCCGGCCGATGGCGGCGATGGACCTGATCGCCTCCTACTGCCTGACCGAACCGGGCTCGGGCTCCGACGCCGCCAGCCTGCGCACCACCGCGCGGCGCGACGGCGACGCCTACGTCCTGACCGGCTCCAAGGCCTTCATCTCCGGCGCCGGGACCTCGGATCTCTATGTGGTGATGGCTCGCACGGGGGGCGAAGGCCCCAAGGGCGTCTCGGCCTTCGTGGTGGAGAAGGACGCCCCTGGCCTGTCCTTCGGCGCCCAGGAACGCAAGATGGGCTGGAACGCCCAGCCCACCGCCGCGGTCCATTTCGACAACTGCCGCGTGCCCGCCGCCCACCGCCTCGGGGCCGAGGGCGAGGGCTTCAAGATCGCCATGGCCGGCCTGGACGGCGGCCGCCTCAACATCGCCGCCTGCTCCCTCGGCGGCGCGGCCCTCGCCCTGGATACGGCGACCGCCTATCTGCAGGCGCGCCGGCAGTTCGGCCGGCCGCTGGCGGAGTTCCAGGCGCTGCGGTTCCGCATCGCCGACATGGCCACGGACCTTCAGGCCTCGCGGCTGATGGTGCGCAGCGCCGCCGCCGCGCTGGACGCCTGCGCGTCGGACGCCACGATGCTGTGCGCCATGGCCAAGCGGTTCGCCACCGACGCCTGTTTCGCGATCGCCAATGACGCCCTGCAGCTGCACGGCGGCTATGGCTATCTGAAGGACTATCCCCTCGAGCGGATCGTGCGCGACCTGCGGGTCCACCAGATCCTCGAGGGGACCAATGAGATCATGCGCGTGATCGTCTCGCGCGAGATCCTGCAACGCTGATCCCCCGGAGCACCCCATGACCCGCATCGCGTTCATCGGCGTCGGCAACATGGGCGGCGGCATGGCGGCCAACCAGGCCAAGGCGGGCCACGCCGTGCGAGCCTTCGACCTGTCGGCCGACGCCGTCCAGCGGGCCGTGGCCGCCGGCTGCGTGGCCGCCGCCTCGGTGGCCGAGGCCGTGGCCGACGCCGAGGCCGTCATCACCATGTTGCCCGCGGGCCCGCAGGTGCGGACGGTCTACGCCGACGAGATCCTGCCCCACGTCGCCGCCGGGGCGCTGCTGCTGGACTGCTCGACCATCGACGTGGACAGCGCCCGCGCCGTCGCCGCCCAGGCAGGCGCCGCCGGATTGCGGTTCGCCGACGCCCCGGTGTCCGGCGGCGTGATGGCGGCCGAGGCGGGAACCCTGGCCTTCATGGTCGGCTGCGACGAGGCGGACTTTCCCGCGGCCCAGGCCGCGCTAGCGCCCATGTCGCGGGTGACCACCTACGCCGGCGGCTCCGGCGCGGGCCAGGCCGCCAAGATCTGTAACAACATGCTGCTGGGCGTCAGCATGCTGGGGACCTGCGAGGCCTTCGCCCTGGCCGAGAAGCTGGGCCTCGACGCCGGCCGCTTCTTTGACATCGTCACCGGCTCGTCAGGCCAGTGCTGGTCGGTGAGCAGCTATTGCCCGGTTCCCGGGGTGGGCCCGCAAACGCCCGCCGATCGCGGTTTCGAGGGGGGCTTCTCCACGGCGATGATGCTGAAGGACCTCAAGCTGGCGCAGGAGGCGGCCGGCCGCGCCGGCGCCGCCACGCCCCTGGGCGCCCTGGCCGAGGCGCAATACGCCCTGTTCGCCGGCCTCGGCTACCAGGCGAAGGACTTCTCCGCCTTCATCCAGCTGCTGCGCGGCAGGGTGGGTGAGCTTGGGGCGCCACAAGCCGAGTGACCCGCGCCGCGCAGACTGAGTGACGGCGCCACAAAGGGCTGAAGCTGGTTGCCCACTGCCTCGCTAAGCGGATCGCGTCCACCCACCCCGTCGGCGCGCAAACCTGGGGAGCCCAGGTTCGGGTCAACTCAGGACTGACGTCAGGCCTGGAGGCCAGACGGGGTACCGTCGTCGTTCGAGGCGCCCAGCGTCCTCCAGCGCCCGCGCGCATCCTGCAGGAAAGCCGTGGCCCCGAAGCCGTTCAGGATGCTGAGGGCCCCCGCGCGCCGGGCCAGCACCACGTTGGTCAGGGCGTCGGCGACGGCGCAGCGGGGCGCGACGACGGAGACGAAACTTCGCCCCCCCACGGCGCGCCGACTGCGTCCGTCCAGGTGCGGTCCGACCGTCTGTCTGTCCAGGCGCCCTCCCCGCCGGCGCCCACTGCTGCTGGCCAGACTGGCGTTCTCCAGGTGCATGACGGCGGCGCCCTCCCCTTCGGCAGCTCCATCCGTCCGCAGCAGGACGCGCTCGGCGCCGTCGCCGGCCACCCGCAGGTCACCGCCGGCATTGACGACCCATAGGACGCCCTCATCGACCGCCACACGCTTTATGGCCTGGTCCACCGCGAACCCTTTCGCGATGCCGCCCAGGTCTATCCACAAGGGCCGGTGAAACCGAACCCGCTCGCCCTCGAGCAGTTCGATGTCCCGCCAAGACGCCTCGGGATCAGGGCTCGAGTCTGAGGCTGGGCGGGGCAGCCTCCCCCCGCGGACCAGTCGCTCTCCGACAGAGATATCGAAAGCCCCGCCGCTGGCCTCAGAGAGACCGCGCGCCAGGGCCAGCACCGCAAACGTCTGCGCATCCACCGCGACAGGGCGCTCCGCTGCATCGCGATTGAGACGGCTGACATCACTGGTCGGCTCGTGAAAGCTCATCAGCCCATGCACGTCGGCGACGGCCGCGAAGGCGTCTTCGATGCTGCGGTGCGCCCGCGCCGCGGGAAGGCCGACGCATGCGATCTGGACGAGCGTCCCCAGCCACGGCCGGACGCGCTCAATCCTGCCTGGGCGCGATGAAGAGGGCATGGGTCGCCAGGATCCGCGTGACGCCATCCGTCAGGTGCGTGGCCGACAGGGTGGCGCCGGAAATGTTCGGGACGACGGTGCTCAGGTGCGCGCGGCTGTAGCGCTTGCCCAGAAAGTTCCTGCGCCAATTGCCCCGCACCTGGGCATAGTCATCGAGGCAGACGAGCACCTCGATCGCCTTGAGGGAGCCATCCGAATTGAGACCGACGGCATAGGTGATGCGATCATCTCGCCCAGGCACCTGGTCGAGAAAGAACCAACCACCGGACGAAACCTTCCAGAGCTTGACCTGATTGCGATAGACGGTGGTCTTGGACAGTCTTTCCAATTGGGCCACCTGCGCGTCGTTCAGCACCACGTCGGCGGGCGTCAGTTTCGCACCGGGAAAAATCAGGGCCTGGGCCTGGGCCACGGTCAGGAAGTTGGACGCCGCCGCGGGCGCCGCCGCCAGCATCGTAGCCAGGGCGGCTGGGGGAATGAGGACGAAGTCGAAGCGCACTCGGTTTCCTCGCGTAGGACCCATCTCGGCTACAGGACGGCCAAACCAACATCAAGGGCGACCCGGGGTCGGTCGGTGACAGAATCGCGTGACGCGCCTGCACAACGGACAGGCGGCCCGTGGCGATGCGACAGCGAAGGCCCGCTATCAACATTCGGATCGGCGTCGTATAGATTTCCGAGGTCCTGCAGTGATCGCCGAGCGGCCCAAAGCCGCAGCGACCGTGTTTGAAGTCCCAAGAGGAGCGTTACCCATGGCGAGTCCCGAGACAAAGGTCACGACGACGGTGGCGAGCGAGGCCATCCCGTCGGACATCCAGAACGGCGTCTTCCTAGGCAATCCTGTGCTCGACAATGTCGTCAGCTGCGTCATGGCCATGGGCGCCGAGCTATGGGCGACAAAGCGGCGGATGAAGGTCCTGGAGGCGCTGCTGTCCGCCAAGGGTGTCTCGAACGCCGACATCGAAGGCTTCACGCCGTCCGCCGAGCAAACCGCCGCCTGGGAGAAGGACCGAGATCGATTCATAGACCTGACGCTCGGATCGCTGGCCAATGACAGGTTCAGTGGCATGGGCGCCGATTTTCCGAAGCGTTTTTAGGGAGGAGGTAAAGCTCATGATGGACCGTCGCACGCTTTTTGGGGCCGCCACCGCGACCGCCGCCCTGGCCACCACGGTGCTGAACAGCAGCACCGCCGCCGCCGCCGACGCCGTGGGCGGCGCCCCGCGCGTGGAGCCCCGCGGCCGGGATGGCCGCCTGACCCGGCTGGGCACCCTGGACCTGGAGAGCCAGCAAGACTTCACGCTCGGCTTCCGCCTCATGCAGAGCAAGAAGCTTCGGGCGCAAAGCCAGAAGGCTTTCATTCGGCTTCTGAACAGCAAGAAGATCGATCCGCTGGAGCCGGTGAAGATCGATGTGGTCCGCCAGCTTGTGGATCAGGACCCGCTGATCAATGTGGCGGCATCGTCATGGTTGATCAATCAGCAGATCACCTGGAAGACCCTGCAGGATTATTTCCACGATCACTCAGACCAGTATCTCTCCGAGATGGCCGCCGCCGACAAGCGCGGACCCGGAAGCCTGGTCCTGAACACCAAGATGGAAATTCCGGCCTATGCCAGCCACGAAATCCATATCCAGCCGGGCGGATATGTCGGCGATGAATTCGCCGGCTACATTTATCACTACGGCACCAACTCCTTCTACATCTCGGTCATGGGTCATAACGACCAGGATCAGGTCCACAAGCAGGTCGCCAATCGGATGCCGCTTCCCGGCGACGGCAAGGTCAAACGGATCCTCGACATGGGCTGCGGCATCGGCCAGTTCACCTGCGCCTTGAAGGAGCGCTTCCCCGACGCGGAAGTCTGGGGTCTGGATATCGGCGGGCCGATGGTGAGGTACGGGCACACCCGGGCTCGGTCGCTTGGCCTGGACGTCAACTTTGTTCAGGCCCTGGCGCAGTCCACGCCTTTCCCCGCAGGGCATTTCGACCTGGTGACCAGCTATATCGCGCACCATGAGATGCCGGCCGAGGTCACCCGGAAAGTCATCGCCGAGGCGCAGCGCATCACCCGCCCCGGCGGCGTCTACTATCCGGTGGATTTCCACTCCGGCGGCGCCATGGCCACGCCATTGGCGATGTATTCGCGCTGGTATGACCACCGCTGGAACAATGAGGTCTGGAGCCAGGAATACCATTCCATCAACTTCAATGATGAAATTGCCGCGCGCGGTTTCAAGCTGGCGAAAGAGCCGGCTGTAGCCTTGCCGGGCTTCGGGGTTCGCCACTTCATTCGCACCTAGGTCCGTCTCCCACAGGACCTCGACCGTCGGTGGAGCGTTCAGGCGCGTCGTGTCTATGGTCACGGCGCGCTTGAGGGCGGATCGGGCCGCCGCCGCAACTTTCGGTTACGGCCGGCATCCTGAATTTGGATCGATCAGGCATGAGTTCTAAGGACGCCCCGCCGCCCGGGGCCCCCAAGGCCGGGCTGATGGCCCTGGGCGGCCTGTTCCAGAAGGTCACGCCCAAAAGCCGGGTGGGCATCCTGCCGCCCGGCAGGAAGACAGGAATCTATGTCATCTCCGGCGGCGTCTGGCTGACCGGCGGTTTCTGGCTCGTCTACCATTACTTCATCACCCAACCCGACGCCTTCGGCTTCGTCGGTCCCCATCCCCTGGAGAAATGGTGGCTGATCGCCCACGCGGTCTTCGCCGTCTGGGCGGTGTGGATGTTCGGTCTCTTGTGGCCGAGCCACATCAAGCTGGGATGGACCACCCGCACCCGCTGGATCAGCGGCGGAAGCCTCTTTCTGGTGGTCGCCTGGCTGACGATCACCGGTCTTCTCCTGTACTATATCGGCAGCGAACGCTGGCGTTCATGGACGTCGCTGGCGCACTGGATTCCGGGCCTGGCCGGCTTGATCGCCTTCGTCCTCCACCTGTCCTTTCGCTGGTTCAGGCGCGAGCCCGACGCGGGGCGGTAGCGTCAGACCACCTGCGCACCCTGGTAAGGCGCTGCGTTGGCGACCGGCGCCTGCCGCCATCAGGCCTCAAACGCATCGCCCGGATGCCTGACCCAAATCAAAGAACCGTGACGCCATGTCGCGGCGATCGCCTGTAGTCGGCCTATCATTTGAGGGAAAGGCGACGAACCGCCGACGTTAGGGTTTGGGCGCTCCACAGATATGCGGGCGATCTACATTTCGTCGGAATGTCTCTATGCCTCACTATCGAATTTATTTTCTTAACGACAAGGGCCGGATCCGCCACGCTGTGGATATCGAATGCCCCACCGACGATGACGCCTTGCGGGTCGTTCAAGAGCGCAAGGACGGCCGCGCCATGGAACTGTGGGAAGGCGCTCGCAAGGTGGCGGAGATCTCAAAGCCCGCCGATTGAGGCTAGCCCAGAGGGGCGGCCCTCGACGCCGGCCGGCGCCTCCGAACAGCACGCCTAAGGACTCTTCCTTATGTCGAACACCCGGCTAGGGTCTGGCGCGAAATCGTGACGCAATGCGAGGGCCGTGTCAGGGAGATCTGGGGCCATCATGACTGAAGAGTCGGCGTCCGATCCGGACTTCCTGCGCTTCGCCGCGGAAGACCAGCAGTTCTTGATGCGCGAGGAGATGCGCGCGGTCCGCTTCCAGCTGGAATTCGCCAAGGTCGACCTGGCCCTGCGCGACTGGGGCGTGAGGTCCACCATCATCGTCTTCGGCAGCGCGCGCACGCCGTCTCCGGAACAGGCGGAGCGATTGGCGCCGTCCCTCGCGGGCGACCCTGTGGCCTTGGCGCGTCTGCAAAGGGGACTGGCGCACTACGAGCAGGCGCGGACCTTCGCCCGGATCGCCTCGGAGCGCGGCGGCGCCCTGCGGGCGGACCGCGACAATGTCATCGCCACCGGTGGCGGTCCCGGCATCATGGAGGCGGCCAACCGGGGCGCCCACGACGCCGGCGCCCCGAGCATCGGCTTCAACATCGCCCTGCCCCACGAACAGCGGCCGAACCCCTATTCCACCCGGGCCCTGACCTTCCGCTTCCATTATTTCGCCATGCGCAAGATGCACCTGGCGATGCGGGCCAACGCCCTGGTGGTCTTCCCCGGGGGCTTCGGGACCCTGGACGAGCTGTTCGAGATCCTCACCCTGCAACAGACGCGCAAGGCGCCCCCGGCGCCGATCATCCTCTTCGACGAAGTGTTCTGGCGCCGCCTGGTTGACTTCAACATGCTCATCGAAGAGGGCCTGATCTCGGCGCAGGACGCCGCCCTGATCGAGTTCGCCGACAGTCCGCAGGACGCCTGGGACCGGCTGCTGCGGCGGGGCCTGAAGGCGCATTCCCCGCCGGCCGCCCCGGCGCGTCGGGGACCTGGGCTGGGACTGTCAGGGGGCTGAGCCGGAACGGCCCTATAATCGCAAGACGATTTGACGCGGCTCAAACCCTCGCCCCCGCGGTCGGCGGACACTCCTCCTGTTCGATCCACAGGAGAACGTCGATGTCGTGGTCCCCGGGCAATATTGCCTATCTCGCCCTGGTCGTGACGGGTTTCACCGTCTTCATGCTCACGGTCGGCTACGGCTCATGGCAGTCGAGCCGCAAGGCGCCGAAGGCCGAGGCCGCCAAGACGCCCGCCCCGCTGCCGCCCGTGGTGGCAGGCGAACCGTCCCTGAAGGTGCATGGGGACAAGCTGGGCCACAGCATGGACGTGGCCCTTTAGCCCAGCCCGCGGCGGCCCATCGCGGTCGCCGCCTGGCCCTGCGCCGACATTATCCCAGGCCTTGGGGCCTGGGATGATGGTCCCTGCCTGCTCGATGGCGGGCCGGTCCCGTTCGCGCCCGACCAGTCGCGGCGACGATCGACGAAGGCTCTACGCGCCGCTGAGCGAGCGGATGCACTCCGACAGGACCTCGCCCATCAGGGGCTTCTCGACGATCGGCGTGTTCAGCGCTGCGGCTTCACGCCGGCAACTGCGGCTGGGTTGGGTCGTGACCAGGATGGCGGGAGTGTCCAAGCCCCGCGACCGCAGGCCTCTGATCAAGGTCAGCCCATCGGCGTCGGGCAGGCGCAGGTCGATCACGAGGCAGGCGAAGTCCTTGATGCCGTCCTGGGCCAGAAAAGCCCGAGCGTCCTTGAACCCCTCGACCCGGTAGCCCTCGGCCTTGAGGGCGAAGCTGATGGCCGCGAGGACAGCCTCGTCGTCCTCGACGACACCGATACGTTGGCTGGACTGGGACGATTGGGTCATCGGGCGCCTTCACTGGCTCGCAGCCTAGCGCCGTCCGACGACGCCGAGGTTGACCTAGGGCAAATTTTCGACGCCCTGCCCCGCTCCGGCCTGCATCGCCAGCCGCACCAGTTCGGCGAAGCTGGCGGCGCCCATCTTGGTCATCAGCTTGGCGCGGTAGATCTCGACGGTGCGGGCGCTGATTCCGAGGTCATAGGCGATCGTCTTGTTGGACAAGCCGTCCAGCAGGCCATTGAGGACCTGCCGCTCACGCATCGACAGCTGCTCGAGGCGAAGCCGTGCGTCGTCGGACGGCTCCGGCTCGGTGTCGGCGGTTCCGGCCAGGGCCTTGCGCACGGAGGCCAGCAGGGCCTCGTCGTCAAACGGCTTTTCAAAGAAGTCGCTGGCGCCGGCCTTCATGGCCGCCACCGCCATGGGCACATCCCCATGGCCGGTGATGACGATCACGGGGATGTCCCGCCCCTGGGCCCGCAGGGCGCGCAGCAGGTCAAGCCCGGTCATCTCAGGCATGCGCACGTCGGTGACCACACAGCCCGTCGGGAGGTGGGAGGCCGCCTCCAGGAAGGGGATGGGTGAGGCGTGGGCGCAGGCGTTCAGAGAGGCGCTGCGGAACAGGAATTCCAGCGAATGACGCACCGCCTCGTCGTCATCGATGATGTGCACGGTGGGTTCAGTCGGCATCCAACGCCTCCTCGCTGGGCAAGAGGGGCAGGGTCAGGCGAAACACCGTTCCGCCGCCCCCGTTCGGTTCGGCCCAGATCTTCCCGCCATGAGCCTCCACGATCGTTCGGCAAATGGACAGCCCGACGCCCATGCCATTGGGCTTGGTCGTCATGAACGGCTGGAACAGGTGGGCGCGAATTTCCTCAGCCAGTCCCGGGCCGGTGTCGGCGACGCTGATCTCCGCCATGTCGTCAGAAACGGTCGCCCCGACGGTGAGTCGGCGAATGGGCCGGTCGACGAGGGCCTCGACCGCGTTGCGCATCAGGTTCAGCAGAACCTGCTGAATCTGAACACGATCCGCCAGGATGGCGTCCGCTGCGGGGTCGAGCGTCATGGTCACACGAATATCGTGCTCCTTCGCCCCCATCAGCGCCAGGGCGCTGGCCTCCTCGATGATCTTGGCCACGCTCTCGACGCGGCGCTCCGTCTCGCCCCGGGCCACAAAGTCCCGCAGCCTGCGGATGATCTCGCCGGCCCGAAGGGTCTGCGCCGCGGCGCGATCAAGCGCGTCCTTGATCACGGCCGGGTCCGGCGAGCCCTCGAGCATCCGGCGAACGCCGTTGAGGTAGTTGCCGATCGCCGACAAGGGCTGGTTCAGCTCATGGGCCAGCGCCGATCCCATCTCCCCGAGGGCGGTGAGGCGGGACATGTGGATCAGTTCCCGTTGCAGTTCCTGAAGGCTGCCCTCGGCCAGTTGCCGCTCGGTGATGTCCCGGACGAAACCGATGAAATGCCGACGCTCCCCTGCCACCATCTCGCCCACGGACAGTTCCATCGGGAAGGTGGAGCCGTCCTTGCGCTGGCCGACGACCACCCGGCCGATCCCGATCACCCGCCGCTCGCCGGTGTGGCGGTAGCGATCCATGTAGGCGTCGTGGGAGTCGTGATAGGGCGCCGGCATCAGCATGCTGACGTTTTGGCCGATGACATCCTCGGCCTGATGACCGAACAGGCGTGTCGCGGTGGCGCTGAACGACTGCATGAGGCCGCGATCGTCGATGACGATCATGGCGTCCGGCACCGTATCCAGGATCGATCTGAGACGGGCCTCCCGCTCGCGCAGGGCCACCAGGCCCTGTTCGGTCTGTTCGCGGCTTCGCCAGAGGCTCTGGCCCAAAAGGCCGCCCAGGGCGGCGATGGCGAAATAGACCAACACCTCGATGGCCAGAACCACCGGGGTCACCGAGCCCACCGCGCCGAGGGCCAGGGTCGCCGTCACGCCCAGGGCGCCCGCGATCATGGCTGGAACGATCCCGCCGATGCCCCCGGCCAGCAGCACGGCCGGCATGGTGAGCAGGAAGATCAGCCCGGACGGCGGGGCAGCAGCAAACAGGCGCCAACCGAGGGCGGCGCACACCCCCGCCGTCGCCAGCATATAGGCGGCCACGCTGAACGCGGACATCAGCGGCCCTGACCCGAGGGGGGCCAGGGACAGCCGCTCGCCGAGACTCATCTGGGACTTCACGGGAGCGGCCGGTTCTCTCGAGTGGGGATCGTATAGGCCATAGGCCTCCGTCACGCCCCAGACGATTACGGGGATGTACGTATGGACAATACCCGAATTTCGGCCAGCCGCCTGCGGCGATACCAATCAGTCAATTCGACGTTGGAGATCGCCGTGCTTGCCCAGGTCGCCGCCACCCTCACCCGCCCCACCCCCGCCCCGCCGCCGGGACAGGTCTTCCCGAACACCCGACCGGCCGTGCAGGCGCGGAATTGCGACGCCCTGGCCCTGCCGGGGGTCCAGATGGCCTTCGGCCGCGGCGAGGAGGTGTTCGGCGAGGGCGAGCCCGCGGAGTTCGTCTACCGGGTGGTCTCGGGCGCCGTGCGCACCTACCGCGTGCTGAACGACGGCCGCCGCCAGATCAGCGATTTCCACCTGCCCGACGATATCTTCGGCCTCGAGGCCGGCCTCAACCACACCATGGGCTGCGACGCCGTCAGCGACACCGTGCTGATGCTGATCCGGCGCCGCGCCCTGGCCACCCGCGCTTCCGAGGACTGCGGGCTGTCGGCCCAGATCTGGAGCCTGACGGCGCAGAGCCTGTTGCGCACCCGCGAGCATATGCTGCTGCTGGGCCGCCAGGGCGCCTGCGAGCGCGTCTGCGCCTTTCTGCTGGACCTGTCCGAGCGCCTCGGAGACCCCGCGGTCCTCGCCCTGCCGATGTCGCGACAGGATATGGCGGACTACCTGGGCCTCACGATCGAGACCGTCTCGCGCACCCTCACCCAGCTGCAAAGCTGGCGCTGGATCGCCCTGCCGACCATTCGCAGCGTGGTCATCTCCGATCGCGCGGCGATCCAGTCCTACTGCAGCTGATCCTCGGAAGGACAGACCATGACCTACGCCACCATCCTGACCTCCGTTGGGCCCGACCCTTCCGATGCGCCGCACCTGCAGGCGGCCATCATGCTGGCCGGCCACTTCAAGGCCCGCCTGTTGGGAGCCTGCGCCGAGTTCTGCGTGCCCAGCAGCATGGACGGGGCCTTCGGTCCCATGGACATGACTGGGGCGCTGGCCGTCGCCGAGCGTTCGGTGATCGACGCCAACCTCAAGGCGGCCGAAGCGAAGTTTCGCGCGGCCGTCACCGGCCTGGAGACCCCGGCGAAGTGGCGATCTTCGATCGAGTTTCCCCTGAACGCCCTGGCCCGGCTGTCTGCCCTGGCTGATCTGGTCGTCGTGGGCGACAAGCAGCCTGACAAGGGGGATATCCTCTGTTCGGCGCCGGTGGGCGACCTGGTCATGCGCACCGGGCGGCCGGTGCTTTACGTGCCGGCCGCGGGCATGGCCCGGGCGCCGAAGACCGTCGTCGTCGCCTGGAAGAACACCCGCGAAGCCCGCCGGGCCGTGACCGACGCCCTGCCCTTCCTGGAGCTGGCGCAAACTGTGGTGGTCTATTCGGTCCTCGAACAGGGCGACGAGGCGCAGACCAGCGCGGACATGACGGATGTCCTGGCCTACCTGGAGGCGCGGGGCATCAGCGCCACCGGGGCCACCATGCCCCGATCCGCCTCCGCCGGAGAGGATCTCCTGGTGGCCGCCGCCAAGACGAGCGCGGACCTGCTGGTCTCCGGCGCCTACGGCCGCACGCGGCTGGAGG
Organism: Caulobacteraceae bacterium; assembly: GCA_965279095.1. Taxonomy (GTDB): domain Bacteria; phylum Pseudomonadota; class Alphaproteobacteria; order Caulobacterales; family Caulobacteraceae; genus CBDIHH01. The sequence continues at coordinate 454,846 of CBDIHH010000006.1, read as the reverse complement.
AATGGATGTTCGGCGGCGTGACCAAGACCCTCATAGGGCGCAGCGCCATCCCGGTGCTGTTGAGCCACTAGGCCCGTCCTGGAAGCGCCCATGAGGATTCAATCGACGCTGCGGGTCATCCTTGGACTGGCCCTGTGCCTTGTCGGTGCGGCGGTCCTCGTCTTCATGGGCATGGCGCTTTACGGGGGCGAGCCGTGGGAGGCCAACGCCCTGGTGCTCATGGGCATGCCGCTGGACCTTCTGGCCCCCCTGCTGGGCGTGGGTCTGATCGGGGTCGGCCTGTGGCTCATGGGGCTGCTGTTCGCCCGGTCCAGGGTCAAGCCCGTCGAGGACTGAGGTCAGCGGACGCCGGCGCCCGCCGGGGCCCTGGGCTCCAGGCTCTTCAGATAGGCGCGCAGATCGGCGATCTCATCTTCTGCCAGCAGAGCCATCGGCATGCTGGGGTGCAGGAGCACGGGCCCCTCCTCCGGCCGGCTGGTGGGCGCGATCATCCCCTCGGTGAGGATCTGATCCAGCCCGCCGGCGGGATAACGGCGGTGAATATCGGCAAAGGGCGGCGCCGCCGGCAGGGGGCTGCGGCGGCCGTCGATGGCGTGGCAGCCGCCGCAGTGGCGCTCGGCGATCCTGCGGCCCGAGGTCTGATCAGCCGTCATCGATGCGGGCGTCTGGGCGTGGCCGACCGAGGCCGCCGCCAGGGCGGCGAGGGCTGTGGCGGTCATCAGCTGGCGGAGGGTCATAGCTGCTGGTCTTTCCTGCGATCGCGGGGGACAGCAGAGACCAGGGGCCCGGCGGCGCCTTGAGGCTGATCAACCCTGGCCCGCGTCGGGGCCGGAAGACATCGACTTGGCGCCGGACAGCGGTTGGCGCAGGAACGATCGCAGGGGCGGGAGCGACCCTTGGGGATCCTCCTCCTGCGGCACGTGTCCGAGATCGGGGAATTCCACCAGCCGGCTGTGGGGCAGGACCGCCTGGTAATCGGCGGCGTTGGCGAAGGGGATGAGCTGATCCTTGCGTCCCCACATCAGCAGAACAGGCGCCGAAATACGAGCAAGCAGGGGCCGCGGATCCTCGAGGATGGTCTGACTCATCCGGTCCAGCAGGGCGCCGCGCGCGCCCGGCGCCAGAAGCAGGTCGTAGTAGCGATCCACCACGGCCGGCGTCAGCCGGGCCGGATCGCCATAGCTCGGGGCCAGGTTCATCCGCACCATCGCCTTGGGCAGGGCGTAGCGCATCAGGCCCATCACCCCGGACGACTTGGGCGCCTTGCCATAGTCGAATCCGGGACTGGCGAATCCGTCCGGAGAAATCAGCACCAGCCGCTCCACCCGCTCCGGATGACGCGCGGCCAGGGTGAAGGCGATGCGCCCGCCGATGGAGTTGCCAACCAGCGTCGCGCGCGTCACCCCCAGGCGGTCCATCAGCGCCGTGATCAGGGTGATCGTGCGCGCGTCGGTGTAGAGGCCCGTGGCGTCGGGCGGCGACAGGCCTGAGCCCGGCAGGTCAAGGCGGATGACGCGAAACTCGTCAGACAGGGACCGCGCCCACGGCTCCCAGGTCTCCAGACTGGAGCCGAAGCCGTGCACCATGATCACGGCCGGCGCCGTCGGCGGCCCGTCGACGCGGACATGCAGCTGGGTCCCGGCCACGGTGATCAGGTCGGCGGGCGAGCGCAGGTAGCGGGCCTCCAGCGCCGCCCGGGGCCGGTCCGGGGTCCACAGCCACGCCGCCGCCGCGGCAAGCAGCCCGAGTACGCAGACCGCCGCCACCATCGCAATCTTCATGCGCGCTCCCGTATAGATCCGGCGGTGGACAGGACGCGGCCAGATGCCCCACAGCCTGTAATGGACTGGCGCCGCGCCCGATTTAACGCGATCCTGGCTTTCAGGACCAAGCTGGCAGGAAACCGCTCTTCATGACCTCTCAGACCCTTCGCATCGGCGCGCGCGGCTCGCCCCTGTCCCTGGCTCAGACGGGTCATGTGAAGGCCGCGTTGGAGGTGGCCAATCCCGGGCGCACCTTCGAGATCGTGCCGATCGTCACGTCCGGAGATCGCATCCAGGACCGGCCGCTTCTGGAGGCCGGGGGCAAGGGGCTGTTCACCAAGGAGATCGACGAGGCCCTGCTCGACGGGCGGGTCGACCTGGCCGTGCATTCGATGAAGGATCTGCCCGCCGTCCTGCCCGCCGGCCTTGTGCTGGCCTGCACGCCGGCGCGGGAGGATCCCCGCGACGCCCTGATCTGCACCCAGGCGGACAGCCTTGGCGCCCTGCCCCAGGGCGCCGTGATCGGCACCGCGAGCCTGCGCCGACAGGCGCAAGTGCTGGCGCTTCGACCTGATTTCCGCATCGTGATGCTGCGCGGCAATGTGGACACCCGCCTGCGCAAGGTCCAGTCGGGCGAGGTGGACGCGACGCTTCTGGCCTATGCGGGGTTGCGGCGCCTGGGGCTTGCCGTTCATGCCAAGGCTCTCATCGACCCTGTCGCCTTCCCCCCAGCCCCCTGCCAGGGCGCCCTGGCCATCACCGCCAGGACCGGGGATTCCGTGGTCACCGCGGCGCTCGATCCCCTTGATGACGAGGCCGCCGGCCTGGAGACCGCCGCCGAACGGGCCTTCCTCGCCGCGCTCGACGGGTCATGCAAGACGCCGATCGCCGCCCTGGCGCGATGGTCGCAGGGGCGGCTGTCCTTCGTGGGCGAGCTGCTGGCGCCGGACGGCTCGCGCGCCTCTCGCCGGGTCGCGGAGATCGAGTGCGACACCCGCGAGGCGGCCTCTGATCTGGGCGCGCGCCTGGGCCACAGCATCAGGGTCGAGGGCGGAAACCTGTCGCCAGTCATGGCCTAGCCTCCGCGGGAACGGGCTTTGGCCGACCCTGCCGCGCTGGGCGGACAGGGTCGGCCGGGCCGTCTATTTGGTGTTGGCGATCAGATAGGCGATCACGTCGGCGCGTTGCTGAGGATTCTTGACGCCGGTGAAGCTCATGAAGGTGCCGGGGATCCGCTTCTGCGGGTTCTCCAGGTAGACGAACAGCTCCTGCGGCGTCCAGGTGATGCCGGACTTCTTGTTCGCCGCCGAATAGCGGAAGTTCGGCACCGTCCCGGAATGCCGGCCGATGATGCCGTGCAGGGACGGACCAACCTTGTTCACCCCGATGGTGGTCACGTGGCAGGTCTCGCACTGGCGGAAGATCTTGCGGCCGCTGGCGAGATCGCCGGTCATGGCCTTTCCGGTGGCGTCCTTGATGGGCAGGGCGAGCTTACCCGTGGCCTGGGCCGAGGCCGGGGTCTGGGCCAGGAATAGGCCGGCCAGGACGGCGGCGGCGGCAAGGGCGGGCTTAAGTTGGCTCATGGTTCCTCCGATGGGATTGCAAGTTGATTGAGACTAGGCGGGCCCGGACCGCACGCGCGGCCAGGACCGCCGCGGCGGCGGCGGGACGATTCGTTTGGCTTATCATGGACAGATGAACGCAGGCATAGGCGGGGCGTTCACAGGCGCCGCCGAAGCAGGTCTGCGACATGGATGGGAAAGGACAGGGCCAGCCAGGCCGCGATCCACACCCAGGAGGCCTGGGTGAGGGCGCCGCGCAGCGCCAGCAACAGGCAAACCCCCGGCGCCACCGCCAGGGCCAGGTCCACAGGCGCGCCGGGCCGCCGGCCCGACCGGCTGCGCCAGTAGAGAAAGGCGCACTCCAGAGCGATCACGACCAGGATGACATCCACGGCCCCGCCCCTTTGGAACAGGTAGTCGATCATGGGGCCGACATGCCCAGCAGATGGCGCATGTCCTTGACGAAGATGCGGGCGTGGGCGCCGGCGTCCGCGCGCACCAGCTCCTTGTTCATATACCCTTGCCAGGTCAGCCTCTGGACATCCGGGTCGGCGCACATGGAGACGAACCGCTCGCGGCGCTTGTCGCTGCGGTACCAGAAGTGCTGCATGACACCCAGCACCCAGAAGGTCATGCCGTGGAAGCGCATGAACCGCTTGCGCGCCGTGGCCAGGGCCCGGCGCTTGCCCGTCGCCAGCAGGGCCTCCACCGACTCCGCCGCGATCCGACCGCCGACCATGGCGTAGTAGATCCCCTCCCCGGACGCCGGCGCCACCACCCCGGCGGCGTCGCCCGCCAGCACCACGTCACGGCCATTGTCCCAGCGCCTCAGCGGGCGAAGGGGGATGGGCGCCCCCTCCGTGCGGACGGTCTGGCAGTCTTCGAGCCCCGTGGCCGCGCGCAGGTCGCGCACCGCGCCGCGCAGGGAGAAGCCCTTGCGGGCGCTGCCCACGCCGATGCTGGCCGTCTCTCCGTGCGGGAAGATCCAGGCGTAGAAGTCCGGCGACAGCCGACCCTGATAGAAGACATCGCATCGCTTGGCGTCGAACCCGGAGTCCGACTGGGCGGGCGACCGGATGATCTCATGATAGGCGAACACATAGGGCATGCGCTTGGCGCTGGGGATCGTCTGGCGCGCGACTTCCGAGCGGGCGCCGTCGGCGCCGATGACGGCCCGGGCGCGCACCCGGACCTGGTCCTCTTTCGCGCCGGCGCCGCGGGGCCGGTAGCAGACCACGGCGGTCCCGTCGGCATCGCGTTCGATCCGCTCGAAGAGCCCTGTGCGGCGGCGGGCGCCGGCGGCGGCGGCCCTCTCGCGCAGCCATTCGTCGAACTGGTCGCGGTCGACCATCCCGACGAAGCCGCCGTCGATGGGCATGTCGACTTCGCGGGCCGACGGCGCCGTCATCCGCGCCGAGGTCACCCGCGCCTTGAGCAGAAGGTCGGGGATGTCGAAGTCGCGGATCAGCCGAGGCGGAATAGCGCCGCCGCAGGGCTTTATCCGGCCGTCCCGGTCGAGCAGGAGAACGGAGCGCCCGAGGCGGGCCAAGTCCTCGGCCGCGGTGGCGCCGGCGGGGCCTCCCCCGACCACGACGACATCGAAGGTCTCTTCAGCGGCGGTCGGCATCAGCGAGCGCCCCCGAACTGGATCTGGTCGGACACGGCCGGGGCGGCGGTCGCGGCACGGGCGCCCATCTCCAGCCGGGTGGCCAGGAGGGCGGCGACGAAGAAGACCACGGCCTCGAGCGAGAACACGATCAGGAACGCGTATTCGCCGTGCGCTAGAAGGTGTCGCAGCACATCCACGCCGGCTGCGCCCAGGAAACCGCCAAGCCCGAAGGCGGCGGCCTGGGCGGCCCCCCAGACCCCCATGCGTACGCCTTCGCGCGATTGCCGGTCGGCGCCGGCCAGACCCATCATCAGGCCGATGGCGGAGACGGCGAACACCCCGTTGGCGAAGCCCAGGATGAAAACCGTCGGCGCCAGCGGCCAGGCCGGGCCGATCAGGCTGGCGGCCCCCAGCCCCCCCAGGGCCAGGGCCGAGCCGATACAGCCGGCCACCGTCCAGCGCCGCATCCACAGGGTCCGGTCGCCAGAAACGCGTGAGCCGGCCAGACCGACCAGGATCAGGCCGAGCAGAACGCCGCCGTGCTGCAGCCCCGACAGCTGTGTCGATTGGCCAGGGGTCATGCCGAACAGCAGACCGGCGAAGGGCTCGAGGATCAGGTCCTGGGCGCTATAGGCCAGCATCGAGACGAAGATGAAGATGGTGAAGCGGCGCGCGAGCGGGTCGGCCCAGACCTCGCCGATGACCTGGTTGAACGGTGGCTTGGGGCCGGGAGACGCCACGGCCGGCTCAAGCCCGCCGCCCTCGCCCTCGACCTTCCAAACCGCCGCCAGGGTGACCAGGAAGGCGATGCCCGACACCGCCGAGGCCACCATCGCCAGGCGCTGCTCGGAATAGGGTTGCAACATGGCCCCGCCGACCCCCGCGGTGACCACGATGCCGACGATCATCATCACCCAGGTGATCGAGGCGGCCGCCGCCCGGCGCGGCTCGGCCACCCGCACCGCCAGGAGGGCGAGCAGCGATGTGCCAGAGGCGCCCACGCCGGCGCCAATCAGGGTGAAGCCCACCAGGCCCACGATCACCCCCAGCACCGGGGCGTGCGCCATCATCACCGCGGCGTCGGCGGCGATCACGCCGCCCAGCGCCAGCACCCCCATGCCACCGATGATCCATGGCGTGCGGCGATGGCCCATGTCCGACGCATAGCCCCACCGGGGCCGCGACAGTTGGATGGCGTAGTGCCAGGCCACCAGGGCGGCGGGAAGCATGGCCGGCATGGCGGCCTCCACCACCATCACCCGGTTGAGGGTCGAGGTGGTCAGGGCGACGATTGCGCCCAGGGCGGCCTGCACAAGGCCGAGGCGTAGGATTCCGATCCAGCCCAGGGGAGAAGGTTTCACGACCGGCCTCCTAGAATGGCGCCAACAGCCAGCGCGCTGGCGAGCATGCCTAGAACATAGAGCAGGGTGCCCGTGGCGTTGTACCAGGGCGCGTATTTGCGCGGATCCTTGAACAGCCGGGTCATCAGCAGCGCCTGCGTCGCCAGAGACGCCGCCACCGCCACCGCATGGAAGGGCTTGCCCCAGTTGGCCAGGAGCACGACGACCACGACCTGGGGCGCGCCCATGATCATGCAGGCCATCCAGGCGGCGTTCTCGACGCCCATGTCCACGGGGACTGAGCGGATTCCCATGCGGCTGTCGCCTTCGACGGCTTTGAAATCGTTCAGGACCATGATGCCGATGGCGCCCAGGCTGTAGAGGGCGGCCAGCACGATAATGCGGCCATCGGGGAGCGACCGGTCCATGACCGCGGCGCCGGTGAACCAGGACAGGCCTTCATAGCAAAGGGCCACCGTGGCGGGGCCCCACCAGCCGCTCTGCTTGAGTCGCAGGGGCGGGGCGCTATAGGCCCAGGCCAGAGCCATGCCCATCAGAGCGGCCCCGAACACCCAGCGACCGAGGGCGAAGGCCAGCGTCAATGACAGCACCGTCCAGATGATCGCCACCCACAGGCCCCAACGCCCGGGCATGCGCCCTGAGGGAATCGGGCGGTTGGGCTCGTTGATGGCGTCGACGTGCCGGTCGAACCAGTCATTGGCGGCCTGGCTGGTGGCGCAGATCATCGGGCCGGCGAGAACCATGCCCGCCAGGGCCACCGGCCATCCGGACTTAAGGGACGCGCCCGAGGAAACCACCCCGCACATGAAGGCCCAGATGGGCGCGAACCAGGTGATCGGCTTGAGCAGTTCCAGCAGTGCGGAAGGCGACGGGACCGATCGCCGCCCAGCGTTTCGCGCGCCTAAAACCACCACTTCAGCCATGCCAAAACGCTACAATTGACATCTGGGGGTGTCAATCTGGTTTGACATGCGGACGACGTGAAGGGCCGGACTCAGCCTTCGCCGGTGGCGAAGTCTCCCACGCCGAGGCGGTGGAGTTTCGAATAGAGGCTCTGGCGGCTGAGGCCGAGGATCTCGGCGGCCGAGGCCCGGTTGTTGCCGGTCAGCTCCAGCGCGGCCTCGATGCACAGGCGCTCCACCAGTTCGGTGGTCTCGCGCACGAGATCTTTCATGGCTACGCGACCGACCAACTCGGTCAATTCCTCCACCGAGCGCTTCAGCCCCGGGGCGGTGCGGCCGTTGTCGTAGAGTCTGCGCCCGACGCTTCGGATGGTGAATCCCAGGCAGGGCTCGGGCATGTCAGGGAGGGCGACCGCCGAGATCTCCACGTCTTCCTGCTCATTGTACTGGTTGCGCAGGACGGTGTTGAAGTTGCGGACCGAGCCATGGGTGCGCAGGCTGTCCAACAGGATATTGCGGTCGACCCCGGGCCGCCCCACGAAACGATCAAGGGGCACGCCCTTGGCCTGCTCCTTGCTCCCAACCCTGGCTAGGTCGAGGAAGGCGGCGTTGACGGTCACGATGCGCAAGGCCTCGTCGGTGACCACGAAGGCGTCAGGGAGCCGTTCCAGCACTTCCAGCGCCTTGGACCCGGCGTCGGGGGCGGCGGTTTCGGCGTCGGCGACCGCAGACAGGCGGACCAGAAACAGCGACACCCGGTCCTGGCGAAACAGGGAGGCCGAGACCGTGGACTCGCGCCCATTGCACTTCAGCGTCGCCTGGGTCGGCCCGCTGCGGGCGCTGGACTGGGCCACGGTCAGCAGGGACACCGCCGCCTCATGGCTGTCCGAGTCGAAAATTCTCGCGAAGGGCTGGTCCACAAGCCCGCCCTTGGCCACGCCGGCGCGCAGGTCGGCGGCGGGGTTGGCCTCCAACACCTTGCGCGTGGAAACATCGACGATCAGCACCGCCTCGCCGGACATCTGGAACAGCAGACGGTGGCGGGATTCCGCGTCGCGCAGCCGCGAGTAGTCGCGTTCCATGGCCTGCTGGGCGCGAATGAGCCGCTGCTGCATCTCCCCGGTCGCCCGGTGATCGCGGCCGATGGCGATCATCCGTCCCTGCAATCCGGCGTCGATCACCAGATAGCGGACGGTGAAGGGGTCCCCGAAAGGGGAGACGTGATTGACCTCGCGCCAGCGCGTCGGGCTCTCGGCCCGGGCGTCACGAAGCAGTTCGTCAATCTTGTGGCGGCTATCGTCGGTGACGGTGTCGGCCCACCGCCGGTCCAGCCAGGCGCTGACCCCGTCGCGGGCGAGTTCCTCGCTGTTCAGGGCGAGGTCACAGATGACCCCCTCGCCGTCGATGATCAGCACGAGATCGCCGCTGGCCGCGACCGCCTGGGCGCAGACAGCAGGGTCCAATTCGCTCAGCAAGTCGCGCTGGAACGGCTGGATGGTTCCCGAATTGAGTGAGGCCTTTGCGTTCATAGCCATGAAACCAGCGTCCGTGATCACCGACTTGCCGATCAACCTCCCACCAGCTCCATACCCATGAGCCCCGCGCGCTAGACTGCGAGCAGGGCGACGCTCTCGCCGCAGGCCGTTGCATCGGCTCCCACGGTCGAGGCCAGTTCCGGATGTTCGTGAAACAGACGTCCGCCGACGATGACGGTTATGTCGCGATTCCTGGACACTCGTCGCACTGATATAATCGTCGACGCCACGGCTTCAAGCTGGGCGTCGCAACTGACGCTGCAGTTCGCGCTCAGGCCGAACAGGTCGAACCACCGGCGACCGACCGCGGTCTCGATCTGGCCGCAGCTGGCGGAGGGCTCCACGCAGGTGTGCCAGCCGGCCCGATAGAAGAAGTCGTCCACCAGGGCCAGGCCGAAGGATTCCGTCTGCCCCTCGCAGGAGGCGAACAGGGCCGAGCGATCAGCCGCGCCGTCGTGCATGGCGTCGTGCGCCTTCAGATCGAGCTTGCGCACCACCTGTTGCAGCCGCCCGAGGCCGATGGTGACCTCGGCCAGGGAGATGGCGTCGTCGTTCCAATAGTCTCCCAGCCGCCGGGCTACAGCGGTCAAGAACTCGAAATAGAGAAATTCCGAGGTCAGGACGCTCTTCATGAGCTGACGCACATATTTCAGAAGTTCGTCGACCTCGTTCGACAGAACCATCAGGGCGAAGGCGTCGGTGAACCGCGCGCCAGGCCCCAGATCAAGACCACCATCGTGAGCGGGCGTCGGATGGGGCTTATGGGCCCGCATCAGCCGCGGAATAATCTGCCCCTGGACCATCTTTGCTAGCAAGGCTGCGGTGTCCTGCGGCCCGGGTCTATCAACCCGACCACAATTGGCCGTCTGGAAGGCGATCGCCGCGGCGCTTCGCATCTCCCCCCGCTCTAGGGCCAATCCACCGCGACATGAAACATGCTCAGCAGACATCGTTTTCCCCCTGGCTCTCTTCCCTATGCTCCCCCGATCTCGGGAGCTTTTGGTGACGTTGCACCGTCGCACCAGGCTGTACTGACGCTAAAACCGCTGGCGCGTCTTACTCTGAACGCTACTCGGAAAACCTGGGCTCAGAAGAGAGCTCAGACCGATACCTTACCCAATCTCTAAGGGAGCGTAAGGGGGGCTCCACAGATTCTTACACACGGGGATCGAGGCCTGTTGTCGCGGCCGTTCACGACACCCGGGTGGCCCAATGAAGCCTCTGGCAGGGACGCCAATCTGTCAACTTATTTGGACGTTCCAGCGCCTTGACAGTGGTTGGGGAGGGCCATACCGTCGCGTTAACGGGACATTGGTCCGTGGAGTTCAGCAATGAACATCAGGGTTTCCACGCGGGGGAATGAAGGCCTTCGGTCGGGCCCGAACCGCGACGATTCTCCTGAACTCTGGGGCCAGGCCCTGCGCTCCGGCTCGCGGCTGGACGACTGGATCGAGCGGATCTCCTCCTGCCCCTGGCCCGCCCATATCGGCATGCATTCGGTGGAAGTGTTCGCCGGCCGCGCGCGGCCGCCGCTCTACACGCCGGAGGAACGGGCCCGGCGCGACGCCTCGGGCTGGACCATCGTGCAGGGGGTGCTGGCGCCGCTCCAGTTCCTGATCTTCGCCGTCAGCCTGTGGCTGGTGCTGCGCTATCTCTACACGGGTCGGGGCTACGAGATCGCCACCGCCTCGATCATCGTCAAGACGATCGCCCTCTACGCGATCATGATCACCGGCTCGATCTGGGAATTCAAAGTCTTCGGCAAGTGGCTGTTCGCGCCCGCCTTCTTCTGGGAGGACGCGTTCAGCATGCTCGTGCTGGGCCTGCAGACCGCCTATCTCGCCGCCCTGTTCCAGGGTTGGGGTTCGCCCCGCCAGCAGATGCTCATCGCGGTCGCCGCCTATGCGGCCTATGTGATCAACGCCACGCAATTCGTTCTCAAGCTGCGCGCGGCGCGACTGGACGAGGCCCGGCTCAAGGCTGCGGGCGCCGCCGGCCCGGGCCTCCCCGCATGACCGTTCTGGCGCCGCCCCAGGCCCGTGAGTCCGAGGGTCGTCCCGTGCTGCGTGAGCGGGGCCAGCGGGAGGTGTTCTGCGGCCTGACGGGGATCGTCTGGCTGCATCGCAAGATCCAGGACGCCTTCTTCCTGGTGGTCGGCTCGCGCACCTGCGCCCACCTGATCCAATCGGCCGCGGGCGTGATGGTCTTCGCCGAGCCCCGGTTCGCCACCGCGATCATGGAAGAGCGCGACCTCGCGGGCCTCGCCGACGCCAATGAGGAGCTCGACCAGGTGGTCGATCGCCTGCTGGAGCGGCGCCCGGACATCCGCCTGCTGTTCCTCGTGGGCTCATGCCCTTCGGAAGTGATCAAGCTCGACCTGTCCCGCGCGGCCCAGCGGCTGTCGGTCAAGCACGCCCCAACGGTGCGGGTGCTGAACTATTCGGGCAGCGGGATCGAGACCACCTTCACCCAGGGTGAGGACGCCTGCCTTTCGGCCCTGCTGGACGAGGCGCCCGCCGCGCCCGCCACGGCGCCGGCCTCGCTCCTGGTGGTCGGCGCCCTGCCCGACATCGTCGAAGACCAGTTCCGGCGCCTGTTCGACGAGCTGGGCGTGGGACCGGTGAACTTCTTCCCCCCCCGGCGATCAAACGGCATCGCGGCCATCGGGCCGGGAACCAAGTTCCTGCTCGCCCAACCGTTCCTCGGCGACACCGCCCAGAAGCTGGAGGCCCGCGGCGCCGAAAGGCTGGAAGCGCTGTTCCCCTTCGGAGCCGAGGGCACAACAGCCTGGCTGAAGGCCGCCGCCGACGCCTGGGGCGTGGACCCCCTGCATTTCCGGCGGGTCACCGCGCCGGGCCGTGAGCGCGCCAAGCGGTCGCTGGAGCGGCACCGCCGGGCCCTGGACGGCAAGCGCATCTTCTTCTTCCCCGACTCGCAGCTGGAGTTGCCCCTGGCGCGATTCCTGTGGTCGGAGCTGGGCATGCAGCCTGTCGAGGTCGGCACGCCGTACCTCAACCGCAGCCTGCTCTCCCGAGAGCTCGAGGCCCTGCCCCGCGACCTGTTCATCAGCGAGGGCCAGGATGTCGATCGTCAGCTGGACCGCTGCCGGGCCGAGCGGCCGGACCTGGTGGTCTGCGGCCTGGGCCTGGCCAATCCCCTCGAGGCCGAGGGGATGACCACCAAGTGGTCCATTGAGCTGGTGTTCTCGCCCGTCCACGGTTTCGACCAGGCCGGGGATCTCGCCGCCCTCTTCTCCCGGCCGCTCGCGCGCCGCGACCTGCTGAGGGTCTGAGCATGAAACTGACGGTCTGGACCTATGAAGGCCCGCCCCATGTGGGGGCCATGCGGGTGGCGACCGCGATGAAGGACGTCCACTACGTCCTGCACGCGCCCCAGGGCGACACCTACGCCGACCTGCTGTTCACCATGATCGAGCGCCGCGACGCGCGCCCGCCGGTGACCTACACCACCTTCCAGGCCCGCGACCTCGGCGGCGACACCGCCGAGCTGTTCAAGACCGCCGCCCGCGACGCCTACGAGCGCTTCCAGCCCCAGGCGATGCTGGTGGGTGCCTCGTGCACGGCCGAGCTGATCCAGGATGATCCGGGCGGACTGGCGCGGGCGCTGGCCCTGCCCATCCCGGTGATCGCGCTGGACCTCCCCTCCTATCAGAAGAAGGAGAGCTGGGGTGCGGCGGAGACCTTCTACCAGCTGGTCAGGCGCTTCGCCGCTGCCCCCGCCGCCCCCCGGCCCGCGGGCGCCCGGCCCGCCTGCAACATCCTGGGCCCCACCGCCCTGGGCTTTCGCCATCGCGACGATGTGGCCGAGATCACCCGACTGCTGGACCGCCTGGGCGTGGACGTGAACGTCACGGCGCCCCTGGGGGCGTCCCCCGCGGATCTGGCGCGCCTGCCCGCCGCCGACTTCAACGTCGTCCTCTACCCCGAGACCGCCTTCGAGGCGGCCCGCTGGCTCGAGAAGACGTTCGGCCAGCCGGCGATCAACACCGTGCCCATCGGCATCGGCGCTACCCGCGAGTTCATCCGCGCCGTCGCGGACCTGGCCAAGGTCGATCCCGAGCCGGTGCTGGCCGAGACCGCGTCGCGCATGCCCTGGTGGTCGCGCTCGGTGGACTCCACCTACCTTACGGGCAAGCGGGTGTTCGTGTTCGGCGACGCCAGCCACGCCATCGCCGCCGCGCGGGTGGCGTCAGAAGAGCTGGGGTTCGAGGTGGTCGGCCTGGGCGCCTACAACCGCGAATTCGCCCGCGAGGTGCGCGCCGCCGCCGTGGGTTATGGCCTCACCGCCCTGATCACCGACGACTACCTCGAGGTCGAGGCGGCTATCGCCGAACTGCAGCCGGAGCTGGTGCTCGGCACGCAGATGGAGCGGCATATCGCCAAGCGCCTGCGCATTCCCTGCGCGGTGATCTCGGCGCCCTCCCACGTCCAGGACTTCCCGGCTCGCTATTCGCCGCAGATGGGTTTCGAGGGCGCCAATGTGCTGTTCGACACCTGGGTGCACCCCCTGGTGATGGGGCTCGAAGAGCACCTGCTGGTGATGTTCCGCGACGATTTCGAATTCAACGACGCGGCGGGCCCCTCGCACCTGGGCGCGGGCCATCAGGCCGCCGGGTCGACGCCCGTGGCGCCCGAGCCGGCGACCTTCGCGACATCGGCGTCGGAGTCGCCCGCGGGCGGCATCGAATGGACCGCCGAGGCCCAGGCGGAGCTGACGAAAATCCCCTTCTTCGTGCGTGGAAAGGCGCGGCGCAACACCGAGAAATTCGCCGCCGAAATGGGCTTCTCCCAAATTCAGATCGAGACCCTCTATGACGCCAGAAGCCACTTCTCGCGCTAGCGGCGCCTCGGCGCCCGACGTAGCGGATGCCGCCCCGGCCCCCGTGCGGGTGGTGGTCATCACCCTGGACAAGCACCTGAGCGCCGTGGCCATGCGCGCCGAGGCGGATCTGAAGCGCGAGATCCCCGGCCTTTCCATCGATTTTCACGCGGCGACGGACTGGGCCGACGATCGGGCGTCGCTGGCGCACTGCATCGAGGACATCGGCCGGGGCGACATCATCCTGGCCTCGATGCTGTTCATGGAGGACCACGTGCAGTCGGTGCACGAGGCCCTGGCGGCGCGTCGCGAGCACTGCGACGCCATGGTCGGCCTCATGTCCGCCGGCGAGATCATCCGCCTGACCAAGCTCGGCCCCTTCCGCATGGACGGCTCCCAGAAGGGGCCGCTTGGGATGCTGAAGCGGCTGCGCGGCTCGCGGGGCAAGTCGGGGGGCAGCTCCGGATCGGGACAGATGGCGATGCTGCGCCGGCTGCCCAAGCTGCTGCGCTTCCTGCCCGGCTCCGCCCAGGACCTGCGCGCCTACTTCCTGACGATGCAGTACTGGCTGTCCGGCTCGCAGGAGAATTTCGGGTCGATGATCCGATCCCTGGTTGGCCGTTACGCGGACGGGCCGCGGCGGGAGTTCCGGGGCGCCGTGGCGGCGCCCGCCCCGCGCGAATACCCGGAAGTGGGGCTCTATCACCCCCGCGCCGAGCCCCGCATCCTGCAGTCCGCCGACGCCCTGCCGCCGCTGGACCTCCCCGCCGCGGGGACGGTGGGCGTGCTGATCCTGCGGTCCTATGTGCTGGCGGACGACGCCGGACACTACGACGGAGTGATCAGGGCGCTGGAGGCCAAGGGGCTGAAGGTCCTGCCCGCCTTCGCCAGCGGGCTGGACGGACGGCCGGCCATCGACCGCTTCTTCGTCAAGGACGGCCAGCCGTGCGTGGACGCGGTCGTCTCCCTCACAGGCTTCTCCCTGGTCGGCGGCCCGGCCTACAACGACGCGGAAGCGGCGGAGGCGGCCCTCGCCCGCCTGGGACTGCCGTATATTTGCGCCCATCCGCTGGAGTTCCAGTCCCTGGAGGCCTGGGGCGAATCCAGCGCCGGCCTCTCGCCGGTGGAATCCACCATCATGGTGGCGCTGCCGGAACTGGACGGGGCCACCTCGCCCATCACCTTCGGCGGCCGCTCGAACGGCGCGGGCAAGCCCTGCACCGGCTGCGGCAGAGGCTGCACCTTCCCGCCCAACGCCGAAGCGCCGCGGATGGTCGTCTGTCCTGAGCGCGCCGAGGCCCTGGCCGCCAAGGTCGCCCGTCTGGTCGCCCTGCGGCGCACGTCGCGCCAGGACCGCAAGGTGGCGGTGGTGCTGTTCAACTTCCCGCCCAACGCCGGCGCGGTCGGCTCCGCAGCCTATCTGTCGGTGTTCGCGTCCCTGTATAACACGCTGAAGGCCATGGCCGCGGCCGGCTATCAGGTCGAGGTTCCCGCTTCGGTCGACGCCCTGCGGGCGCGGCTGCTGGGCGGTAACGCCGAGCGCTACGGGACCGACGCGAACGTTCATGTCCGCATCCCCGTCGACGACCATGTGCGGCGCGAACCACACCTGGCGGCCATCGAGAACCAGTGGGGCCCGGCCCCCGGCAAGAAGCTGACCGACGGGCGCTCGCTGTTCGTACTCGGAGAGCAGTTCGGCAATGTCTTCGTCGGCCTGCAGCCCGGCTTCGGCTACGAGGGCGACCCGATGCGGCTGCTGTTCGAGAACGGCTTCGCCCCGACCCACGCCTTCTCGGCCTTCTACCGCTATCTGCGCGAGGACTTCGCCGCCCACGCCGTGCTCCACTTCGGCACCCATGGCGCCCTGGAGTTCATGCCCGGCAAGCAGGTTGGCCTGTCCGGCGACTGCTGGCCGGAACGGCTGATCGGCGACCTGCCCAACCTGTATCTCTACGCCGCCAACAACCCGTCCGAAGGCGCCCTGGCCAAGCGCCGGTCGGGGGCGACCCTGGTCAGCTACCTGACCCCGCCGATCGCCCAGGCCGGGCTCTACAAGGGCCTGCTGGACCTGAAGGACACGATCCAGCGCCGCCGCCGCGTCAGCCCGGACGCCACCGCCGAGCGGCGCGACCTCGCCGCCTTGATGACCACCCAGGCCGAAGCCCTGGACCTGGCCGTCGATCCGACGCTGGTCGGCGACGACGCCATCGCCCAAGCCATCGGCGAGCAGGTCTTCGAACTCGAACAGACCCTGATCCCCCGCGGCCTGCACGTGGTGGGCGACGGCGCCTCGCCGGAGGAACGGGTCGAACTGCTGGCGGCCATGGACCAGACCCGCGGCGGCGAGCCCACGGCGCGGGCGACGCTCGAGGCCCTGGTGGCCGGGGCCTCCCCCGAGGAGGCCTGCATCGCCGGGGGCGCGCGGCCGACCAAGGCTGTCACGGCATGGCTGGCCGAACTGTCGCGGGCCAGCACGCTGCTGGCCGGCGACCATGAGATCGCGGCCCTGATCCACGCCCTGGACGGCGGCTTCATCCGGCCTGCCCCCGGCGGGGACCTGGTGCGGACCCCGGACATCCTGCCCACGGGCCGCAACATGCACGGCTTCGATCCCTTCCGCCTGCCCAGCGCCTACGCCATGAGCGACGGCGCCCGCCAGGCCCAGCGGATCCTCGACCGCCACCACGCCGAGACCGACCGCTTCCCTGAATCCATCGCCCTGGTGCTGTGGGGTTCGGACAACCTGAAGAGCGAAGGCGCGCCGATCGCCCAGGCCCTGGCCCTGATGGGCGCGCGGCCGCGGTTCGACTCCTACGGACGCCTTTGCGGGGCCAGCCTGATCCCCCTCGAGGAGCTGGGCCGCCCGCGCATCGACGTGGTGATGACCCTGTCGGGCATCTTCCGCGACCTTCTGGCCCTGCAGACGCGGATGCTGGCCGAGGCGGCCTGGCTGGCCGCCACCGCCGATGAGCCGCTGGAGCAGAACTTCATCCGCAAGCACGCCCTGGAGCACCAGGCGCTGATGGGCGGGGATCTGGAGACCGCCGCCCTGCGCGTCTTCTCCAACGCCGACGGCGCCTACGGCGCCAACGTCAACCAGTTGATCGACGCCGGCTGCTGGACCGACGAGAACGAACTGGCGGACGCCTACCAGGCGCGCAAGTGCTTCGCCTATGGCCGCACCGGCAAGCCGGTGAAGAGTTCGGCGGTGCTGGAGACCATCCTCAAGCGGGTCGACTTCGCCTACCAGAACATCGAGTCGGTCGAGCTCGGCGTCACCTCCATCGACCACTATGTCGACACCCTGGGCGGGATCAGCCGCGCCGTGCGCCGGGCCAAGGGTTCCGACGCGCCGGTCTATATCGGCGACCAGACCCAGGGCGAGGGCAAGGTCCGCACCCTGGCCGAACAGGTGGCGCTGGAGACCCGCACCCGCATGCTGAACCCGGGCTGGTACGAGGACCTGCTGAAGCACGGCTATGAGGGCGTGCGGCAGATCGAGGCCCAGGTCACCAACACCCTCGGCTGGTCAGCCACCACCGGCCAGGTGCCGGCCTGGATCTACCAGCAGATCAGCGAAACCTATGTGCTGGACGCGCAGATGCGCGCCCGCCTGGCCGAGCTCAATCCCAAGGCCTCCGTCCGCATGGCCCGGCGGCTGATGGAGGCTTCGGACCGTAACTACTGGACCCCCGACGAGGCCACGCTGGCGGCGTTGCGTCAGGCCAGCGATGAGCTTGAGGACCGCCTCGAAGGCGTCCTGGCGGCGGCATGAGGCGCAAGGACACACCATGACCATTCTCGACCTCCCCAGAGCCCTTACCCGTCGCGGCGACGGCGAAGGCAGCGTGCAGGTGCAGCTCGATCCCGATGTGAAGATCGGCAAGGCCAAGGTGTTCGCCATCTACGGCAAGGGCGGCATCGGCAAGAGCACCACCTCCTCGAACCTGTCGGCGGCCTTCTCGAAGCTCGGCAAGCGGGTGCTGCAGATCGGCTGCGACCCCAAACACGACTCCACCTTCACCCTCACCAAGAAGCTGATGCCCACGGTGATCGATGTGCTGGAGTCGGTGGAGTTTCACAGCGAGGAACTGCGCCCCGAGGACTATGTCTACGAGGGCTACAACGGGGTGATGTGCGTGGAGGCCGGGGGGCCGCCCGCCGGCACCGGCTGCGGCGGCTATGTGGTCGGCCAGACCGTCAAGCTGCTGAAGGAGCATCGCCTGCTGGAGGACACCGACGTGGTGATCTTCGACGTGCTGGGCGATGTGGTCTGCGGCGGGTTCGCCGCGCCGCTGCAGCATGCCGAGCGCGCCCTGGTGGTCGCCGCCAACGACTTCGACTCCATCTTCGCGATGAACCGGATCATCGCCGCCATCCGCGCGAAGTCGAAGAACTATGACGTTCGCCTGGGCGGGATGATCGCCAACCGCAGCTCGGACACGGACCAGATCGATCGCTTCAATTCGGCCATCGGCCTGGAGCGGATCGCGCACTTCCCGGATCTCGACGTGATCCGCCGCAGCCGGCTGAAGAAGTCCACCCTGTTCGAGATGGAGTCCTCGCCGGAATTGGACGCGGTCCTGAAGGAATACATGCGCCTGGCCGCCAGCCTGTGGGTCGGGAACACGCAGTTCGACGTGGCGCCGATGAAGGATCGCGACATCTTCGACTTCCTGGGATTCGAATAATGAGCACGACCTACGTCGAGCGCCGGGGTCGCCTGCAGACCTACTTCAACGCCACCGCCCTGGAAGCCTGGGCGCAGTTGACCACCGACACCCCGGTCAGCCGCATTCGCGCCACCGTCCGCCAGGGCCGCGACCGCATGCGCGACCTGTTGATCTCGTGGCTGCCCGGGGACATGACCGGCTTGAGCCTGCTGGACGCCGGTTGCGGCACCGGCGCGGTGACCGTCGAGATGGCCAGGCGCGGCGCCCAGGTGACCGCGGTGGACGTGGCCGCCAACCTGATCGACCTGGCCCGGGAACGCGCCCCCGCCGACCCGGCTCCCGGCGCCATCGATTTCCGCGTCGGCGACCTGCTCGATCCCCAGCACGGCGCCTTCGACCATGTGCTGGCGATGGATTCGCTGATCCACTATCCCACCCCAGAAATCCTGCGGGTGCTGGCGGAGCTCGGCCGGCGCACCCGCGGATCGATCGTCTTCACCTTCGCGCCGCGCACCCCCGCCCTGTCGGTCATGCATGCGGCGGGCCTGATGTTCCCGAGGGCGGACCGCGCCCCGGCCATCGAGCCGGTGTCGGAAGGGCGTCTGCGCCGCGGCATCGAGGAATCCGCGGATCTGGCCGGCTGGCGGATCGGCCGCACCGAGCGGATCGTCAACGGCTTCTACACCTCGCAAGCGATGGAGCTGGTGCGCCGATGAGGCAGCCGCGGCCCATACCGGTCGGCATCTGGCGGCTCCTGCCAGACGATCTGACGGGGCCGCCCGCCGGCGGACCGCGGCCGCTGTCGCCCTGGTCGTGGCGCAATGTCGGCCTGGGCCTGCTGCCCTTCGCCGATTCGGCGACGCCGGAACTGCCCCTGCCCCGCCTGCTGCGCCTGTCGCTGTTCCAAGTCACGGTGGGCATGGCCGCCGTGCTGCTCATTGGCACCCTGAACCGGGTGATGATCGTCGAGCTGGGCCTGCCGGCGTGGCTGGTGGCGACCATGATCGCCCTGCCCATGGTGTTCTCGCCGATCCGCATGATCGTGGGCCACAAGTCCGACACCCACCGATCGGCCCTGGGCTGGCGCCGCGTCCCCTACCTGTGGTTCGGCACCATGCTGCAGTTCGGCGGCCTGGCGATCATGCCCTTCGCCCTGATCCTGCTGTCGGGCGACAGCCGGGGGCCGCCGGTGATCGGCCAGGCGGCCTCGGCCCTGGCCTTCCTGATGACCGGCGTCGGCCTGCATATGACCCAGACGGCCGGCCTGGCCCTGGCCACCGATCTTGCCCCCGCCCATGTGCGGCCCAAGGTGGTGGCCCTGCTGTGCATGATGCTTCTGCTGGGCACCGTGGTCACGGCGGTCAGTTTCGGCGCGCTGCTGCACCCCTTCAGCCAGCTGAAGCTGATCCAGTGCATCCAGGGCGCCGCGGTGATCACCATGGTGCTGAACGGGGTCGCCCTGTGGAAGCAGGAGCCGCGCAATCCGAACCGGGCGCCGGACGGCAAGCCCACCATCGGCTTCGGCGAGTCCTGGCGCGCCTATATGAAGCTGGGCCGGGCCCGTCGCCGGCTGGTGGCCATCGGCATGGGCACCGTCGCCTTCAGCATGCAGGACGTGCTGCTCGAGCCCTACGGCGGCAAGGTGCTGCACTTGCCCGTGGGCGCCACCACCGCCTTCACCGCCCTGCTGGCGATCGGCGGCGGCGCCGGTCTGGGCCTGGCCGCCCGCGCGCTCAACCGCGGGGCCGACCCCTACCGGGTCGCCGGCTTCGGCGCCATGGCCGGGCTGGTCGCCTTCGCCGCTGTGATCTTCGCCGCCCCCGTGCACTCCCCCGCCCTGTTCGCCGCCGGCGTCGCCCTGGTGGGCCTGGGCGCCGGCCTGTTCGCCCACGGCACCCTCACCGCCTCCATGGCCATGGCCGCGGGCGACGCGGCGGGGCTGGCCCTCGGCGCCTGGGGCGCGGTCCAGGCCGCCGCCGCCGGTCTCGCCATCGCCGCGGGCGGCCTGCTGTGCGACCTCATCGGCTCCCTGGCCGCCGCCGGGCGGCTGGGGCCGGCCCTGACCGGCTCGGCCACCGGCTACACGGCCGTCTACCTGATCGAGTTGTGCCTTCTGTTCGGCACCCTCGTGGCGATCGGGCCCCTGGTCCGATCGGGCGCCGCCGATCGCGCGACGGCTCAACCCGCGCGTCTGCCCTGGCTGGATTCCCCGCCTGAACTGACACCAACCGGAGGTGCGTGATGCACACCATCGAATTCTTCGGCACGTTCGACCTGACAGCCCTCATCCTTCTGTCCTTCACCCTCTTCTTCCTGGGGTTGGTGCTCTATCTGCGCCGAGAGGACCGGCGAGAGGGCTACCCGCTGGAAAGCGAATCCGGACGGCTGGAGCCGACCCCCGGCCTGCTGTTCTTCGCCCAGCCCAAGACCTTCCGTCTGCCCCACGGCGGCGGCGTGGTCCAAAAGCCCAACAGCCAGCGCGAGAGCCAGGAGGTGGCGGCGCGGCCCTCGTCGCGCGCCCCCGGATCGCCCCTCATTCCCACAGGGGATCCGATGCAGGCCGGCGTGGGTCCGGGCGCGTTCGCGCGCCGGGCCCAGGTTCCGGACCTGATGCACGACGGCGCGCCGAAGCTGCAGCCCCTGCGGGTGGCGACCGGCTTCTCGGTGGACAAGGGTGATCCCGATCCCCGGGGCATGAAGGTGCTCGGCGCGGACGGTCAGGTGGCCGGCGTCGTCGAGGACGTCTGGGTCGACCGGAGCGAGTTCATCGTCCGCTACCTGGAGCTGGCCGTGACCGGCGAGGGCGGCCGCCGGGTGCTCCTGCCGATGGCCATGTCGGTGGTCGACAAACGCCGGCAGGTGATCCGGGTGGACGCCATCCTGGCCTCGCAATTCCAGGGCGTCCCTTCCCTGGCCCACGCCGATCAGGTCACCCTCGATGAGGAAGAGCGGGTCTGCGCCTACTACGGCGGCGGCTACCTCTACGCCACGGCCGACCGTTCGGAGCCCCTGCTATGATCGAGCACGACTTCGAGCCGATCCGGGGCCTGCCCGGCGATCTGCCCCCAGGCGAGGAGATCCTTTGGCAAGGGGCTCCGGACTGGTTCACCCTCGCGCAGCAGGCCTTCCACGTCCGCGCCGTGGCCGCCTATTTCGCCGTCATGCTGGTCTGGCGGGTCGCTGACGCCCTGCGCGGCGGCCAGGCGCTGCAGCCGGCGGTGGAGAGCGCCCTGCTGGTCACGCCCATCGCCCTCGTGGCCCTGGGCGTGCTGTCCCTGCTGGCCTGGTTGAACAGCCGCACGACGGTCTACACCATCACCAACCGCCGGGTGGTGCTGCGCTTCGGCGTGGCCCTGACCAAGGCCATCAACATCCCCTTCAAGGTCATCGAAGGCGGGTCGATGAAGGCCATGGGCGGCGGTCGCGGCGACGTGGCCCTGGTGCTGAAGTCGCCCAACCGCATCGCGCTGCTGCAGCTTTGGCCCCACGCCCGGCCGTGGCGCATCGGCCAGCCCCAGCCGACCCTGCGCGCCATCCCCGACGCGCACCGGGTCGCCGGCATCCTGACCTCGGCCATCAGCGCCCAGATGCCGATCGAACGGCAGGATCTGGCGCTGCTCGCCCCCGCCGGCGAGGGCGAACCCCGCCAAATCAGCGCCGCCGTCGCCTGAGTTCCGGAGCCAGCCATGAGCGCCGTCAACAAAGACCCGTTTCCCAAAAGCGCCCTGATCGCGGCGTCGGCCCTCGTGGGCTTCGCCCTGGTGGCCACCACGGTGGGGCGCGTGGCGAGGCTCAGCGCGCCGGCGCCCTCCGCGGAGCAGGCAGAGCCCGCCCCGTCGCGCTCGGTGGAATTGCGCTTCACCGACGAGGCGGACGGCTCGGTCACGGTGCGTGAAAGCCCCGGGGGGCGGATGGTCGCCAGTCTGGCGCCAGGCACCAACGGCTTCATCCGGGGAGTCATGCGCGGATTGGCGCGCGAGCGGCGGGGGCTGGACATCGGCGCCGGACCGCCCTTCCGCCTGTCGTCCTGGCCCGACGGTCGGCTCGCCATCGACGACACCGCCACCGGCCGCCGCATCGAACTGGACGCCTTCGGCTCGACCAACAAGACGGCGTTCCTGACGCTGCTCGACGGCGAGGCGCAGCGCCCATGACCGCCCTCCCCTTCCTCGGCCGCCGGGTGCACCACACGCCCTGCACCATCGAGATCGAGCACACCGAGGAGAGCCTCCACGCCCATGTGGACCTGGACCAGCAGTTCGATCTGCGGCCCGGTGACCGGGTGCAGGTTCACGGGGATCCCATCCGGGTGGCCTTCGGGGAGAAGCTGCTGCTGCGCCGGGAGGCCACCGTCGAGCGGGCCGGTTGGCTGGAGCGCCAGTTCACCCGCCTGGCGTCGCGCCTCGAACTTTCCGAACTCTACGAAGTCAGCTTTACGACCAGGAGGATGCCGTGACCCTGACCGCCACGAGGCCGATCAGCAGCGAGACGACGCGGGCCGCCCAAGAGGACACGGTGCTGAGCCCGCGCTTCTACACCACCGATTTCGCCGCCATGGACCGCATCGATGTCAGCGCCGTGCGGTCGGAGTGGAACGCCCTGCTGGCGGAAATGGCGTCGGATCCCAACCGGGATCACTTTCGCCGCACCCAGGCGTTCGAGAACATCCTCGAAGACCTCGAGCCCGGCCTGCGCCAGGAATTCGTCGATTTCCTGGTCAGTTCGCTGACCGCCGAATTTTCGGGCTGCGTCCTCTACGCCGAGATCGTCAAGCGGGTGAACAACCCCGACATCAAGGCCCTGTTCAAATACATGAG
This sequence comes from Caulobacteraceae bacterium, assembly GCA_965279095.1. GTDB lineage: Bacteria > Pseudomonadota > Alphaproteobacteria > Caulobacterales > Caulobacteraceae > CBDIHH01. The sequence continues at coordinate 431,785 of CBDIHH010000006.1, read as the reverse complement.
CCGCGACGAGGCCCGGCACGCCGGCTTCATCAATGAGTCCCTGAAGGACTTCGGCATCGGCGTCGACCTCGGCTTTTTGACCAAGACGAAGAAATACACCTTCTTCAAGCCGAAGTTCATCTTCTACGCCGTCTACCTGTCGGAGAAGATCGGCTATTCACGCTACATCGCCATCTTCCGCCAACTGGAACGCCATCCCGAGATGCGGTTCCATCCCATCTTCAAATGGTTCAAGGAATGGTGCGCCGACGAGTTCCGCCATGGCGACGCCTTCGCCCTGCTGATGCGCGCGGACCCGTCGTTGCTGCGCGGCGGCAATGTGCTGTGGATCAAGTTCTTCCTGCTGTCGGTGTACGCCACGATGTATATCCGCGACCACGCCCGGCCGAAGTTCCATGCGGCGCTGGGACTGGATCCCACGGAATACGACTATCAGGTGTTCCGCATCTGCTCGGAAATATCCAAGCAGGTTTTCCCCATCGTCCTGGATATCGACCACCCGCGGTTCCGCTCCGGCATGGACCAGCTGGTCGCCATCGCCGCCGCCATGGCCGGGGCCAAGGCCCGCGGCGGCCTCGTCGGCGGCCTGCAACGGGTGGGGCTGATGGCTCGGACCGTGGCGACCCTGGCGGGGCTCTATCTGCTTCCCACCACGGCGAACCGCGCGCCCGCCACCGTGCGCCTGCAGCCGGCCTGGTGAAGGCGGCCCGGCCATGACCCTTGCCGCCCTCGGGGCGCCCGTCCTTTTCACGGTGTTCATCTGGTGGTTCAGCACCGGCGCGATCCTGTGGCTGAACCGGCGGCCGCGGCGCACCCAGCTGTGGGGGCTGGCGGCGGCGTCCGCCCTGGCCGTCGCCTCCCTGTGGGGCCTGGTGGCGAGCGCCGCCGACCCCACGCCGTTCGGCGCCTATCTGGCCTTCGCCTGCGCCCTGGGGGTGTGGGGCTGGCATGAGATGACCTTCCTAATGGGCCTGGTGACGGGCCCGCGCACCGCCCCCTGCCCGCCGGGGGCGCGCGGCCTGCGCCGCTTCGTCCTGGCGGCCTCGACCCTGATCCACCACGAGATCGCCCTGGCGCTCACCGCCCTGGCCATCGTCGCCATCAGCTGGGGGCAGCCCAATCCCATCGGCGCCCTGACCTTCGGCGTGCTGTTCTTCAGCCGCCTCAGCGCCAAGCTGAACCTGTTCCTGGGCGTGCCCAACTTCACCGAGGCCTTCTTTCCCGACCACCTCTGGCACTTCGTCAGCTATCTGCGCAAAAGCCCGGTCAACGCCCTGTTCCCCGTCTCGATGGCGGCCGGCGTGGTTGCGGCCGGCGCGAGCCTCTACCAGGGCCTGGGTCCCGGCGCGTCAGCCTTCGAGGCGGCGGGCTACGGCCTGGTCTTCACCCTGACGGCCCTGGCGATGCTGGAACACTTCTTCATGGTCACGCCGCTGCCGGACGCCGCGCTGTGGCGCTGGGCGATGCCGGCCACCGATCCCGCCGCCGGCGGCGGGGCCGTCAGCCGTGGCCAGAGCCGATTCGATGTCTCGGCGGCCGCGCCCGATCGCGCGCGGGGCCCGAGCTTTCAGACCAAGGACGATTAGCCGTCATGACGGGGGGACGTTAGTAATGGACTACGAAGCTTTCTTCACCAGCCAGCTCGACGAACTGCGCGCCGAGGGCCGCTATCGGGTCTTCGCCGATCTCGAGCGCCAGGCCGGCAGCTTCCCGCGCGCCACCCGTCACAAGGACGCCGGCGCCAATGACGTCACCGTCTGGTGTTCCAACGACTACCTGGGCATGGGCCAGAACCCCAAGGTGCTGGAGGCCATGAACGAGGCCCTGGCCCGCTGCGGCGCGGGCGCCGGCGGCACCCGCAACATCGCCGGCACGAACCACTATCATGTCCTGCTGGAACAGGAGCTCGCCGACCTGCACGGCAAGGAGGCGGCGGTGGTCTTCACCTCCGGCTACGTCTCCAACTGGGCGTCGCTGGGAACCCTGGCCGGCCGGATGCCCGGCTGCGTGGTGCTGTCGGATCGCAACAACCACGCCTCGATGATCGAGGGTATCCGCTACAGCGGCGCCGAACGCATCATCTTCGACCACAACAGCGCCGAGGATCTGGACCGCAAGCTGGCGGCCATCGAGCCGGGCCGTCCCAAGCTGGTGGCCTTTGAATCCGTCTATTCCATGGATGGCGACATCGCCCCCATCAAGGCCCTGTGCGACGTCGCCGACGCTCACGGCGCCATGACCTATCTGGACGAGGTCCATGGGGTCGGCCTCTACGGCGCCCGCGGGGGCGGCGTCGCCGAGCGCGAGGGGCTCATGGACCGGCTCACCGTGATCGAGGGCACCCTGGGCAAGGCTTTCGGGGTGATGGGCGGCTATATCGCCGGCTCGGCGGCCCTGTGCGATTTCGTGCGCAGCTTCGCCTCGGGCTTCATCTTCACCACCGCCCTGCCCCCGGCGGTGGCCGCCGGCGCCCTGGCCAGCATCCGCCACCTGAAGCAGAGCCAGGTCGAGCGGGCGCGTCAGCAGGACCGGGTCGCCCGTCTCCGCGTCGAGCTCAAGGCCATGGGCATTCCGATGATGGACAACGACAGCCACATCATCCCGGTGATGGTCGGGGATGCGGTGAAGTGCAAGATGATCAGCGACTGGCTGCTCGACAACTACGGGATCTACATCCAGCCGATCAACTATCCGACGGTGCCGCGCGGCACCGAGCGCCTGCGCATCACCCCCTCGCCCCTGCATTCGGACGCCGACATCAAGACCCTGGCGATGGCGCTGTCGGAACTCTGGTCGCAATGCGCCCTGAGCCGACAGTCCGCGGCGGCCTGATGGCTTCCCCTGGCCGCGCGCTATCTCCGGTCGCGCCGGCCAGCCCCTCCGCGAACGTCGGCGATGAGGCGCAGATCATCCCCGGGGTCGCCGCCGATGGCTCTCTGTATCCCATCGGCAAGATGGAGGCTCATAGGGCCGGCGTCCTGCATCTGGCGGTATCGGTGTTCGTAATGTCGCAAGGTGCGATCCTCCTGCAGCGCCGCGCCGCGGGCAAATACCATTGCGCCGGTCTGTGGGCGAACACCTGTTGCTCCCATCCCCAATGGGGCGAGGCGCCGGCGGCGGCGGCCCGCCGGCGGTTGCGCGAGGAAATGGGCCTGTCTCTGGACCTGCGGCAGACGGCGGAAATCGACTATGCGGCCGATGTCTCCAACGGCCTGCGCGAGTGCGAACACGTGCACGTCTTCCTGGCCGAAGCCGATCACAGGAGCCTGCGCATCGCCCCGGATCCCAGGGAGGTTTCACAGACCCGTTGGGTGTCCGTCGCGGCGGCGGCCCGCGAGGTGACGCTGAGTCCCGAACGGTTCGCGCCCTGGTTCCGGATCTACCTGGCCCGCTGGTCAGAGCTCGGCCTGACGTCCGCCTAGGGGGGTCTCCTTCAAGGGGACCCACCACCACCCCACAGACTTCTCGATCTGCCCGGCGCCCTGGGCGCTGCCTGCTGCGCCGCTCAGGCGGCCGGGCGGATGAAGAGGCTCGGCAGAAGCGCCAGGGCCCGGACACGCTTCAGCCGACCCCGGCTTGGCGCCGGGATCGGCTGAACGTCGTGCGGCCTTGATGACGGGCCTGTGGACAGGCCCGCCCCGTCACTGGAAGGCGTAGTGGTGGAGCTGCGCCCAGCCGTGCCAGTCGTCGACCAGGGTGCCGGTGATCAGGATGCCGATGCCCCCGGTGAGGGGCGTCAGCACCGCGAACCACCAGGCCCAGCGGTGGATGGATTCCATGGTGGCGTTGAAGCCCATGGTCCAGCGCCAGAACAGGGCCGCCCGTTCCGCCGCCGTCCCGCGGTCAGTGATCTGCTCCAACTCGCGCTCGCCGCCGTAGCGGCTGACAGCAAGAATGGTCGCGCCGTGCATGGCGAACAGCAGGGTGGACCCGTAGAGGAAGACGATCGAGAGACAGTGGAAGGGGTTGTAGAACAGATTGCCGTAGCGGATCGAGAAGGCCCCCACCCAGTCGAGGTGCGGGAAGATGCCGAACGGCACCGCCTCGCTCCAGCTGCCCATCAGGATCGGGCGGAAGAAGCCCAGGGTCAGATACAGCCAGATGGCCGAGGCGAAGGCCCAGGCCACATGGGTGCCCAAGCCCAGGGCCTTGGCCCGCAGATAGGTCCTGACGCACCACAGGATCACCGAGGTGGTCAGGAAGAAGCCGGTCATCAGCCACCAGCCGCCTTGGGCCAGGGGGGGAAAGATGGTCAGGCCGTATTCCGCCGCTGGCGGCTCCAGGGCGAGCCAGGGCAGTTCGCGAATAAACTGGATCGGGCTCCAGCCCACTGACGCCCACATGTTGAGACCGATGATCTCGAAGGCGATGAAGCCGAAGATCAGCGAGGCGACGCCGGTCCAACCCAGATAGATCGGGCCGATCTGGGCGTTGCCGATGAGGCCCATGATCCGTGAGAAGGTCGGAGTCCCCTCTCGGGGCAGGTTGCCGAGCGGCAACCCGATCCCGTATTCGGCGGGACCTCGGACCTGAACCTGGGTGAATATATTCTGATAGCCAGCCACGATGAGTCTCCGTCCCCTAGCCCCAAATCGGAAGATTGCGCCAGAAATTCCACCACTCGGGCCATCCCTGGGACCAGACCGGACCGCTGATCACGATACAGACCGCGCTCCAGAAAGCCGCCGAGATGGCGAGCAACAGACCCACGCGGTGGATGCCGAGGGTGCCCACAGAATAGCCGAGCACATCGCGGAAGAAGGTGTCCTCGTGCTCCGGTGTCTTGACGTCCTCGCCCTCGCCGGGATTGGTCGCCGAGAGAATCAGGGCGCCGTGCAGGGCCAGGGCCATGGTCGTCGTGAAGAACAGCGACACAGCGATCATGTGCGCCGGATTGTAGTGGAAATTCAGATACTGGTATCCGGTGTTGGACACCCAATCCAGGTGACTGAAGATCCCGTACGGGAAGCCGTAGCCCCAGGCCCCCAGCAGCACCGGTCGCACCACCTCGAGCGAGAAATAGGCCAGGATCGCGAAACCGAAGGCGAAGGGCACGTGAAGCCCGATCCCCAGCTTGCGGGCGATCTCGACCTCGCGCAGCGCCCAGGACACGAAGGAGCCGAGGGCGCAGACGGTGATGGCCTGCCACAGGCCGCCCAGCTTCAGCGGCGCCAGGGCCAGGCCGTAACTCACATCCGGCGGCGAGATATTGATGCGCCAGATGTTCCAGGTGGGCCCGATCGCGGCCCCGTACACGATCAGCGCCGTGCCGAGGGCCGAGAAGAATATCGCGGTGACTCCGAAGAACCCCACGTAGAACGGACCGACCCAAAAATCGAAGAGATCGCCGCCAAGCAGCGTTCCTCCCCTGACCCGGTATTTTCTTTCAAAGCTTAGCAGGGCCATGGCCCACGCCTCCGCCGATTGTCCATGCGCAAGGGGCCGCCTTGCCGTCGGTAGTGGAAACCGGCGGACGGCGACGAATTAAATCGCCGCACATCCGCCGGCCCCGGTCGTTCGCACCACGCGTCGACTCTGCCCTTAGGCGGGCGTCGTCGGCGACCTGGTGGGATCCGCGTTCAGCATCTGCGACGCTGCCGCCGCAGGCGCGGCCTTGGGCCCTTCGATCCAGTTGAAGCGCGACGTGCTGAGCAGGATGAAGTGAATCAGCAGCGCCAACGTCAACAGGAATACGAACAGGCCGACCAGAACGCGTCTTGGATCAAATAGAAGCCAGACTCTCCACATAGTCGTCTCCTCTAGGCGAAAAAGGACATGGCCGCCTGGGCAGCCATCTTCGCGCCGAGGGTCAACTCGGCATATCCGTTCGGCCCAGGCAGCCACGGACGCCAGTTCCAGACGAGAACGTGAGCGACGATCGCGATCAACGTGAAGAGAATAAAGCTCCCCATGAAGAACCGATGAAATTCCTTCGCTTCCGCTTCCGTCAGTCCTGACAGACTTCCTCTATCAATATCAGTCATTACTCCCTCCAATGACGCCAAATGACGTCGGCTCTGCGGTTAGCCTCCGCAGCGAGGTCCGCCGCGACAATAATCATCGCGACACCGTGGCGGGTTCGTCGGAACGGACCCGGCAACCACACCCGTCGTCGGCGCCCGGCGCGGGCGCTCCCTTGGCGACGGGTCGGAGGGCGGGCGCAGCAATCATGCCAGCTGCCCTTCCATCAAAGCGGCCTGGGCGCGCGCCAGGCCCTCGGCCGTGACCCGCGCGTCTCCGGCCGCCCGCGCGGCGCGCTCGGCCGCATCGCGCAGTCGCTTGGCCGCCGAGATCCGCACCAGGACGGGCTGGGCTTCCAGAAATCTGTCCAAGGCGACCTTGGCCGCGTCGTCCCAAGCCATCTCGACATGGCGACGAGCCGGGGTCGGCTCGGCCTTGTCCATCTGCACGCTCAGGGGAAGGATGTGGAAAAGCGCGTCGAACAGGGCGTTGCAGACCTCCTGCATCAGGTAGGTCGCGCCGGCGTAGCCCATGAACGGGGTGCCGGTGTGTCGCCGGATGATCGCGCCCGGGAACGAGGCCGGGATATAGGCGGCCCGGGTCCCCAACTCCGCCATATACATGCGCTCGTTGAAGCTGCCGAGCATCACCAGCGGCGGGCTTTGCTTCAGGGCCGTGCGCACCGCGTCGTTGTCGGTCTTGGACCCGGCGGTCCGGGCGAAGGCGAAGGCGCAGGGAAGGCCCATGTCGGCCTCGAGGAAGTTGCGAACGCCGCGCGCATAGGTCTCGTTGGCGACGATGGCGAAGCTGGCCGTGCCGAAGAAGTCCTGGGTCACCGAGCGCCAAAGGTCCCAGATCGGCTTGATCGTGGTGTGCTTTTCCCGCTCGATGAACGGCTCGGGATCAAGGCCGGTGAGTTCGCCCAGGGCGCGCAGGAAGCGCGTGGTGGAATCCAGGCCGATGGGCGCCTGCAGATAGGGGCGCTCCAGCGCCTCGCAGAGCTGGCGGCCGAATTCCCGGTAGAGGCAGACATTGACCTCGGCGTCGGCCAGCTTGCGGACATCGGCGATATGGGCGCCGAGGGGGAAGGCCATATGGACCTCGGCCCCGATGCCCTCGATCAGGCGGCGGATCTCGGCCAGGTCCGAGGGCATGTTGAACATGCCGTACATCGGTCCGATGATATTGACCTTGGGCTTGGCGCCCTCGGCCCGGGCCTTCAGCTTCGGCGTCTTCTTGGACCCGAACTGGGTCCACAGCCAAGTGAGGGCCCGATTGGCGCTCTGCCACTGGTCCTCGTCGATGGTGCGCGGCAAGAAGCGCTGGATATTGGTGCCTTCGGGCGTGACGCCGCCGCCGATCATCTCGGCGATCGAGCCGGTGACCACCACCGCGGGAAGGTCCCGGTCCAGCGTTCCCCAGGCGCGCTTCATCGCCCCCTCAGTGCCATGCTGGCCCAACTCGTCCTCGCCAAGACCGGTGACGACGATCGGCAGTTCGTGCGGCGGCAGGGCGTCGGTGTAGTGCAGCACCGAGGTGACGGGCAGGTTCTCGCAGCCCACCGGCCCATCAATGATGACCTGCAGGCCCTTGATGGCGGTGAAGGCGTAGACCGCCCCCCAGTAGCCGCCCGCCCGGTCATGATCGAGGATGAGGGTCATGTGCCGACCGCGTCTTCCTGGGCGCGCGCCGCGGCGGCGGCCTTGGCGTAGCGCGCCTTGAACTCCGGTCGATCCACCGGGGTGTCTTCCCAGACGCCAGCGGCATGTCCCGTGCCCACTCCGGCAAAGAAGTCGGTCATGCGCTCGAACCGGCCCCTGTTGCCGAGGGCGGCGTTGACGACCTGGGCCAGGGAGCCCGCGCCGGCGGGGCCCATCAGCGGCCGCGCGGAAATCAGGTTGGTGAAATAGAGCGCCGGGATCGAGCGCTGCTTGGCATGCTGCACCACCGGCGTGGTGCCGATGGCCAGATCCGGCTCAAAGGCGTCGACCGCGGCGAGGTCCTGCTCGAGGGAGGCGCGATACTGGACGTGGATGCCGCGCGATTCCAGCCACGCCCGGTCGGGCTCCGACCAGGGGGTGCGCGGGCAGGCGGTGCCCACGTAACAGACCTCGGCCCCGCTCTCGACCAGCAGCCGCGCCACCAGCAGTTCCGAGCCCTCGTAGCCCGACAGGGTGATCCGGCCCTTGATGGGGGCGCCGGCCAGAGCCGCCTGAATCATCGGCAGGAAGCGATTCTTGGCGGCGTCCACCTTGGCCTGGGCGACGCCGCAAGCCTGTCCGATGGCGTCGAGCCAGGCCGCCGTGCCATCGCGCCCGACCGGCGCGGAGCCGACGACGGATCGACCGGCAGTCTGAAACTCGCGCACCGAGGCGGTGTAGAAGGGATGGATGGCGGCCACCGCGGCGCAGTCCAGGGCGGCATAGAGCTCGCGCCATTCGCGGGTCGGCACGACCGGTCCAGCGGCCAGGCCCAGGGGCTCCAGCATCATGCCGATCCCCACGGGATCGACGGGGAACATCTCGCCCAGCAGGGTGACGGTGGGCAGGGAGGCGCGCTCGCGCGGCGCCGCCACCGGGCCCTGCTCGGCCTCTTCGCGGGCGTATTTCAACATGGCCCCGGCCAGCACGTCCTTGGCCTCGGCATGGGTGGGTATGCCGAAGCCCGGCACGTCGATGCCAATGATCCGCACCCCGTTGATCTCCTTGGGCAGGAGCTGCAGGGGCACGCCGGAGGCGGTGGGGACGCACAGGTTGGTCACCACGACGGTGTCGTAGAGCGCCGGGTCTGCGAGCTGATAGACCGCCTCGCGAATGTCCTCGAACAGCTTGCCGGTGACGAGGCTTTCGGAGTTGAACGGCACATAACCCACGGTCCGGCGGGCGCCGTAGAAGTGGGCCGTGAAGGTCAGGCCATAGACGCAGCAGGCCGAGCCCGAGAGCACGGTCGCCGTCCGGCGCATGCGCAGGCCGACGCGAAGGCTGCCGAACGCCGGACACATGCTCTGGGGCTGGTCGTGGGGACCCTTGGGGTAGTCCTTGGCGTAACGCTCCAGAACCTCAGACTTGCCGGCGCTCTCGGCCGCCCGGCGCATCTGCGCCGCACCGCCATGGCACCCCGCCCCTTCCGCGACCGGAACAGCCGCCGATACCGCGCCGTCGGGCCCCAGGGCCTCGGCGACGGTCCCGTCATAGACCGCCTCGGCGGACGATGGGTTGATGGAGAGGCCCTCGGACATCCGCTCAAACCTGGTCGTAGACGACTTCGAGGGACGGCTTTTCGACGAAGGCCACGCCGCGCATGTCCGCCTGGCTGGCGGGGATCAGCTTCACATTGGCCCCGGTCTGGTCCGCATCGAACAGGCCGAGCAGGCCGTCCTGGGTCAGGGGCTTGGGCCGAACGGGCGGCGCGGTGGCGACGTTCTCGGCAAGCGCCTCGAAGAGCGGCGCCCAACGATCGCCCGGCGTCCCGATGATCTGGTAATTGGCCGACTTGCGCCGGATGTCCTCGTCGGCCGGGATGGCGGCCAGGACGGGAATGCCCACCGCGTCGGCGAAGGCCTGGGCCTCGCCCGTGCCGTCGTCCTTGTTGATCAGCATGCCGGCGACGCCGACATTGCCGCCCAGCTTGCGGAAGTATTCGACGGCCGAGCAGACATTGTTGGCGACATACAGTGACTGCAGGTCGTTGGAGCCGACGACGATGACCTTCTGGCACATGTCGCGGGCGATCGGCAGGCCGAAGCCGCCGCAGACCACGTCGCCCAGGAAGTCGAGCAGGACGTAGTCGAAGCCCCAATCGTGGAAGCCCAGCTTTTCCAGCAGCTCGAAGCCGTGGATGATCCCACGCCCGCCGCAGCCGCGCCCGACCTCCGGTCCGCCCAGCTCCATGGCGAAGACGCCGTCGCGGGTGAAACAGACGTCCTCGATACGCACTTCTTCGCCGGCCAGCTTCTTCTTGGCCGAGGTCTCGATAATGGTGGGGCAGGACTTGCCCCCGAACAGCAGGGAGGTGGTGTCGGATTTGGGATCGCAGCCGATCAACAGCACCCGCTTGCCCTGCTGCGCCATCATGTAGCTGAGGTTGGACAGGGCGAAGCTCTTGCCGCTGCCGCCCTTGCCGTAGATGGCGATGACCTGGGTTTCCTTGGTCGGCGCCCCGACGTGGACAGGGTCCGGCTCGATCGCGGCCTCTTCGCGCAGTACGCGATCGCGGTGCAGGAGCACGTTCATCAGGCGACTCTCCAGTCGAGGACCATCTTCAGGCAGGACGCGTCGGTGAAGGCCGTCCGGTAGGCGTCGCCGGCGTGGGCCGCCTCCACCCGGTGGGTGATCAGGCCGTCCAGGGACAGGGCGCCGGTCTCGATAAGGCGAATGGTGGCCTCGAGGTCCGCCGGGGCCCATTCGGTGGCGACCCGCAACCGCGCCTCGCGCATGAAGGCGGGCGGGAAGGCAAAGGTCAGGGGCTGATCGTAGAAGCCGGCCAGCACCACCTCGCCGCCCCGGCCGAGCCGGCCGATGAGGGTGTCGAGCAGCCGCGAGTCGCCGCTGGCGTCGTAGATGGCGCGATAGTCCCGCCGCTGGTCGGTGTCGGGATCGACCACCTCATAGCCGACGGCGCCGTCGCGACGGGCCGCATTGGTTTCCCAGACGGTGGGCGCCGCGCCGCCCTCGAGCACGGCGAGACGGGCCAGCAGCCGTCCGAGCACGCCGTGGCCGATGATCAGATCCGGCGCCACCCCGCCGCCGCCGGCGATGGCGTGTCGCGCCGTCGCGGCCAAGGCGATCAGAACTCCCTGATCGGCCAGGGTGTCGGAAATGGAGATGACTCTCTGGCTGGGCGCCACCAGCCGGCGGGCCGCGCCGCCGAACAGACCGCGCGCGTCCTTGAACCCGGTCGAGCCCGGCACGAACACCGTCTCCCCGATACGCCCCCGCGCCCGGTCGCCGGCGTCGACCACGCGACCGACCGATTCATAACCGGGAACCAGTGGGTAGCCCATGCCCGGGAAAGGGGGCATCCGGCCGGTCCAAAGCAGACGTTCGGTGCCGCTGCTGATGCCGCTCCAATCGATGTCGACGACGAGATCATCGGCCGTCGCGTCGTGCAGGTCGAGGTTGCGCAATGACAACCTTTCCGGCCCCTCCAGCACGACAGCGAGCGTGTCCATTTCGTTCTCCGCCAAGGCCGCGACAAGCGCCGCCTTGTTCAGTGTGTAAGTCTAGTTGGACATCATACTATGTCAAACATATTGAACGGTCGCAGACCGTCCTTGTCGGGTCACGCGCGCACCGCCGCGCCCAGATCGCCGAGGCGCAGCGAAGACAGAACGGCATGCACGATCCCGTCGCCGTCCAGGCCCGCCCGGGCGTACATCGCCTCGGGCTTATCGTGGTCCTGGAAGACGTCCGGGAGGGTCAAGGTGCGGACTCGTACCCCGCCGTCGAGGGCGCCGTCGGCGGCCAGGAAATGAAGGACAAAGGCGCCGAAACCGCCCCGCGCCCCCTCCTCGACGGTGACCAGCACCTCATGCTCGCGGGCGAGGCGTCGAATCAGATCCTCGTCCAGGGGCTTGGCGAAGCGGGCGTCGGCCACGGTGGTGGACAGGCCCATGCTCTCCAGCCGGTCGGCGGCCTTGAGGCATTCGCCAAGCCGGGTGCCCAGGGACAGGAGGGCCACGGTCCCGCCCTCGCGCACGATGCGGCCGCGGCCGATCTCGAGCGGCTGGGGCGAGTCGGGGATCAGGGCGCCGGTTCCCTCGCCGCGGGGGTAGCGCACCGCGCTGGGCGCGTCGTCGATCTGCACCTGGGTCGCCACCATGCGGGCCAGTTCGGCCTCGTCGGCGGGGGCCATGATGACGAACCCCGGCAAGGCGCCGAGGAAGCCCAGATCGAATGCGCCGGCGTGAGTCGGGCCGTCGGCTCCCACCAGGCCCGCCCGGTCCAGGGCGAAGCGAACCGGCAGCTTCTGGATGGCGACGTCGTGGACCACCTGGTCGTAGCCGCGCTGCAGGAAGGTCGAATAGATGGCGCAGAAGGGCTTCATGCCATCGGCGGCGAGACCCGCCGCGAAGGTCACCGCGTGCTGCTCGGCGATGCCGACGTCGAACATCCGGCCCGGAAACCGCTGGGCGAACAGGTCCAGGCCCGTGCCCGCCGGCATGGCCGCCGTGATGCCCATCACAGCCTCATCCTGCTCTGCGGCGCGGATCAGGCTGTGGGCGAACACCGTCTGGTAGGGGGGCGGGCCGGGCTTGGCCTTGGACAGTTCGCCGGTGACGACATTGAACTTGGACACCCCGTGATACTTGTCGGCGGCCGCCTCGGCCGGGGCGTAGCCCTTGCCCTTGCGGGTGACCACGTGGATCAACACCGGCATGTCGTCGATCTCCTTGGCGTTCCGCAGGATCGGCAGCAGGTGTTCCAGATTGTGGCCGTCGATGGGGCCGACGGAGTAGAAGCCCAGCTCCTCGAACAGGGCGCCGCCGGTGGCCATCGTGCGGGCGTAGCCCTCGGCCCGGCGCGCGGTGGTCTGCAAGGCGGGGGGCAGAACCTGGCTGAGACGCTTGCCCAGGCGACGCAGGTTGCGGAAGGCGGGGCTGGAGACGCGCCGAGCCAGATAGGCGCTCATGGCGCCCACCGGCGGGGCGATCGACATGTTGTTGTCGTTGAGGATGACGATCAGCCGGCGCGTGTTGGCGGCGGCGTTGTTCATGGCCTCATAGGCCATTCCGGCGCTCATGGAGCCATCGCCGATCACGGCCACCACATGCCGGTCATCCCCCTTGCGGTCGCGGCTGGCGGCGAAGCCCAGGGCGGCCGAAATCGACGTGCCCGCGTGGGCCGCGCCGAAGGGATCGAAGTCGCTTTCCTCGCGCTTGGTGAAGCCCGAGAGGCCCCCGGCCTGGCGCAGGGTGCGCATGCGGCTGCGGCGACCGGTGATGATCTTGTGGGGATAGGCCTGGTGACCGACGTCCCAGATCAGCACGTCCTTCGGGGTATCGAAGACGTAGTGGAGGGCGACGGTCAGTTCGACCACGCCGAGGCCGGCCCCCAGGTGGCCGCCGGTGACACTGACCGCCTCGATCAGCTCGGCGCGGACCTCGTCGGACAGGGTCTGCAGCTGAGATTCGTCCAAGCGGCGAAGGTCGGAGGGCAGATCCACATCGTCGAGTAGGCGGGCAGGCTGCGCCATGTCATTTCCGACTGTTCAAGCCGCGGACAATTCCATGCGTCAGTGTAGGTTGACACTATCTCATGTCAATTTGTCTTTACGCTCCACGCGCCCTTTAGGGCTCAGCGACGATGATCCGCAGGAGCAGGGGATTGGGCGTCGGGATCAGCCTCGCGCGCCGGAAGCCTGCGGTCTTCAGGCGCGCCATCAGGTCTTCGGGCGTCCGCAGGCGACCTCGCCCCATCGCCAGAAGGTAGAGGCCGAAATAGGCGTCGCCGATTCGATCCCGCGCGGGGGCGGCCGACATCGGCTCGGCGATCAACAAGGCCCCGCCCGCCGGCAAGGCCTCGTGCGCGCGCTTCAGGATCGCGTCCACCCCCGCGTCGTCGTGGTCGTGCAGCACGCGGATCAAGGTGATGAGGTCGGCGCCGGTCGGCATCGGCTCGTTGAGGAAATCGCCGCCGACGAGTTGCGCGCGGTCCAATACGTCGGCGGCTTGCAGCCGGGCCCTGGCCCGGCGCACGACCGCGGGCAGATCAAAGAGCATAAGCTCGAGCCGCGGCGCGTGGGCGGCCGCCGCGGCCAGAAAGGCCCCCTCCCCCCCGCCCACATCCATCACCCGGCGATGGCGGTCCACGGGGTAGGCGCCCAGGATGTCCGCCGAGACCCCGGGTTGCGAGGCCGCCATGAGGGCCGAATAGGCGCCGACGTCCTGCGCCCCCGCGGCGTCGGGCGCATCAGAGACGGCATAAGGCCAATAGCGCGCCAGCTGCCCTTGGCCGCCCCCGCTCCTCAGGAGGGCGAGGCAGTCGGTGAGGTCCTCATAGAGATGGCGGTGGTGACCGATCATCTCAGACAGCCCCGGGTTGCCCCGTAACGCCGCCCCGTCCGGACCCAGGGCGTAACGGTCAGGGCCGGCCCGATCGGCCAGGCCCAGGGCCACGGCGGCGTCGAGCAGGCGCCTGGCGCTGTCCAGGGGAAGGTTGATGCGCGCGGCGACCGCCTCAGCCCCCTGGGGCCCGGCCGCCAGCATCTCCAGCAGGCCCGCCTCGACGCAGACGCCAAGAACCTGGGAGTGGACGAAGCCCGACACCAGGTCGAACAGCCGCCGAGTGCGCCATTGGGCGATCGGCCGCGTGAGCGGGAAGCGGGTCGCCCAACGCTGGAAGCGCGGGCTGGAAAGCCTTTGGTTGCGCCAGGCGACCCACCGGTCGCGCCAGGCCGAAGCCTCCACAGGGTTCAGGCGGCGCTACGCGCGGTACGCGACGGGGCGAGCCGCATGGCCTGGGCGCGCACGAGGTCCCGCAGCGCCTTGTCGCCCTCGCAGGCCGGGATGGCGTCAACCGCCTGCATCACCAGGCCATCGAGGCGGGCGAAGGCCCCTTTGAGCCCCAGTTCCGCCACCAGGTTCGGCCGCTGCAATGCCGCGTCACGACCGGTGGGCTTGTCGCATTCGTCCGCGGCGCAGGCGGCGTCGAGCAGGTCGTCAGCAACCTGGTAGGCGGCGCCGAGCTGCTCGCCGACGGCCCGCCACGGGGCCGGGTCGACGCCTGCCGATATCGCGCCGGCCATGGTGGCGGCGGCGAACAGGGCGCCGGTCTTGGCCCGGTGGTAGGCCTCCACGAGGGGGGCGGGCTCGCTCTCCCAGGCCTGCCCCGCGACGATCCCCCCGGGCATGCCGACCCCGCGGCTGATGGTGGTGAGCAGGGGCGCGAGCCGATGGGGCCACTCGGCCCCGGCCCGGGCCAGGGTGTCGAAGGCCATGACGATCAGGGCGTCTCCGGCGAGCACCGCCAGGGGCGCGCCGAAACGGGAATGGACCGAGGGCCGCCCCCGCCGGGTCGGGGAATCGTCGAAACAAGGCAGGTCGTCATGGACCAGGGAGGCGCAGTGCAACAGCTCCACCGCCACGGCGGCCGCCGCGGACAGGGCCGGAGCGTCCGAGCCGCAGGCCTCAGCCACGGCGAGGCAAAGAAAGGGACGAACCCGGGCGCCACCGGGGAACACCGCGTGGCGCACGGCGGCGCCAAGCCTAGGGGGCGACGGCTCGGCTTCGGCCAGCGAAACGGCCTGCTCAAGCGCGGCCTCGAGTCGTACCGCCACCGTCATGCGCTCGCCTCCGTGGCACCCCGCTCCTCCCAGGAACGCAAAGGTGTCATGCGAGTTTGACACGTGATAGCGTCCAGTCAATTGGATGTTGGGAGTGGGCGTGGGCCGGGATCGGGTGGTCGTCATCGGCGCCGGAATCGGGGGCATGGTCAGCGCCATCGAACTGGCGCTCGCGGGATACGCCGTGACCGTGCTGGAGCGCGCCGCCGCCCCCGGGGGCAAGATGCGCCAGGTGGTCGTCGCCGGACAGGCCATCGATGCGGGGCCGACCGTCTTCACCATGCGATGGGTGTTCGACGACCTGTTCGCCCGGGCCGGCGGCGCCCTGGCCGACGCGGTCGACCTGCGGGGGGCGGAAATCCTCGCCCGCCACGCCTGGGGGCCGGACCAGCGCCTCGATCTGTTCGCTGATATCGATCGATCCGCGGACGCCATCGCGGCTTTCGCCGGCCCCCGGGAAGCCGCCGGCTACAGGACCTTCTGCGCGGAGTCGCGGCGGATCTACCAGACCCTGCGCGGCCCTTTCCTGAGCGCCCAGAAGCCGGGCCCCATCGAACTGGCTCGCCGGGTCGGCCTGGACAGGATCGGCGCCCTGATGGCGATCCGCCCGTTCGAATCCCTGTGGGGGGCGCTGGGCTCACACTTCCATGATCCGCGCCTGCGACAGCTCTTCGGCCGCTATGCCACCTACTGCGGCTCCTCGCCCTTCGCCTCGCCCGCCACGCTGATGCTGATCGCCCATGTGGAGCAGGACGGGGTCTGGCTGATCGAAGGGGGCATGCAGAAGCTGGCCTTCGCGCTCGAGGCCCTGGCCAAGCGTCTCGGGGTGGCCTTCCGCTACGGCGCCCATGTCGACCGCATCCGCCTGGCCGGCGGCCGGGCGGCCGGGGTGACGCTGGCCGATGGCGAGACGGTGGAGGCGGACGCCGTGATCGCCAACGCGGACGCCGGCGCCCTGGCGGCGGGGGTGTTCGGCGCCGAGGCGGCGCGGGCGGCGCCAGCCCAGCCCCGTTCGCGCCGGTCCTTGTCAGCCACCACCTGGGCGCTGGCGGCCCCCACCCGCGGCTTCCCCCTCGTCCGGCACAACGTCTTTTTCTCAGGCGACTACGCGCGGGAATTCGACGACCTATTCAAGCGACGGCGGCTGCCGGCGGCGCCCACCGTCTATGTCTGCGCCCAGGACCGGAGCGATGGCGCCCCCGATCCGGGCGGCCCGGAGAGGCTGCTGGTTCTGGTCAACGCCCCCGCCACCGGGGACCAGGGGGCCTTCGATGAAGGAGAGCTTGAGGCATGCGAAGAGAGGGTCTTCGACCACCTGCGCCATTGCGGCCTGTCGATGGAGCGCAGCGAGGACAACAGTCTGAGGACCACGCCCGACCAGTTCAACGCCCTGTTTCCACTGACGGGCGGGGCCCTCTACGGCCAGGCGTCCCATGGCTGGAGAGCGACCTTCCGGCGGCCGGGGGCGCGGACGCGAACGCCGGGCCTGTATCTGGCGGGGGGCAGCGTTCATCCGGGAGCCGGGGTGCCGATGGCGGCGCTCTCGGGGCGGCTGGCGGCGGAGCAGCTCATTCAGGACCGGGTTTCAGCGCGCCCGTTCCGCCGTCCGGCTATGTCTGGTGGTATGTCGACGCCCTCAGCGACGACGGGCGCTACGGGATCAGCCTGATCGCCTTCATCGGCAGCGTCTTCTCGCCCTATTACGCCTGGTCGGGACGGGGGGATCCCCTGAACCATTGCGCTGTCAATGTCGCCGTCTATGGGACGCGCGGCCGAGGCTGGGCCATGACCGAACGCGGCCGCTCGGCCCTGCATCGCGACGCCGAGACCCTGAATATCGGCCCCAGCAGCCTGGCCTGGGAGGACGGCGGTCTCACGGTCCGCTTCGACGAGATCACCGCGCCCCTGCCCACGCGTCTGCGTGGGTCGGTGAGGCTGCATCCGGGCCCGGTCAGCGACCAGGCTTTCGGCCTGGACGAGCAGGGCCACCACCTCTGGCGCCCGATCATGCCCCGCGCCCGGGTCGATGTGGCGCTCACCCACCCGACCCTCCGCTGGAGCGGCGACGGCTATTTCGACACCAACTGCGGGGCGGAGCCCCTGGAGAAGGCCTTTACCGCGTGGGACTGGTCGCGCGCGCACCTGAAGCAGGACACCCTGCTGGCCTATGATGTCGATCGGCGCGAGGGTCCGCCCCTCAACCTCGCCCTCCGCGTCAGCGCAGACGGGACGATGCGGGCCATGGAGCCCCAGGCCCGGCTCGCCCTGCCCCGCACCGGCTGGGGCCTGCGGCGCCAGGTTCGCCATCCGGGCGACGAGGCCCCTAGATTGCGTCGGACTCTGGAAGACACCCCCTTCTATAGCCGAACGGCCCTGGAGGGACAGGCGGACGGGGAAGCCGCCGCGATCGTGCACGAAAGCCTGGATCTAGGTCGGCTCTGCTCGCCCGTCGTCCGCCTGATGTTGCCCTTCCGGATGCCGAGGCGGGGCGGGTAGCGGCGGCCGTGGCTCGTCAGGCCGAGGCGCCTTTGGGGGTCGCACCGACCAGAACTCCCACCCCGCCCAGGCCAAGGCGACGCCGTTGAAGATCACCAGTTCGAACAGAAACAGGGCGTTGGCGCTCATGCCTCTCTCCCGACGGGTCGCGCGCGGCTGTCAGCGAAGGGCTCGCTGCAGTCCCGACCGCGCTTCTAGCGCCTCGAACAGTCTGAAGATCCGCAGGGCCGACTCCCGGAGGCTCCGACCGGCCCGGCCCCGATGCGTCAGCCCGCCGGTCGGCTCTCGGCCGATGGCCTCGACGAGGAACTGGGTCGCCGGCAAAGCCCCCTGCAGGCAGGGGGCCGGTTGCGACATGGCGGATTCGGTCACCGCGCGCATCACCAGCACCGCCTTGCGGCCGCTGGACACACGGGTCCGCCGCGCCACAGAGTCCAGCCC
Source organism: Caulobacteraceae bacterium (assembly GCA_965279095.1). Taxonomy (GTDB): domain Bacteria; phylum Pseudomonadota; class Alphaproteobacteria; order Caulobacterales; family Caulobacteraceae; genus CBDIHH01. The sequence goes on along the minus strand of CBDIHH010000006.1, from coordinate 413,605 downwards.
GCGCCGGCTCAACTGCGCCCCGATCTCGGCATAGAGGTATCGGGCCGCGAAGATCGCAGGCCGAAACGTCGGGTCGAGACTGGCGATGCCCCGATCGGCCCGCCGGTAGAGCTCATCGGCGGCGTCCAACAGGCGCGCGACGATCCGGCCGATGGCGGGGCTGAAGGTGGGGTTCGCCAGCCAGGCGTCAGGATCCAGGCCCTCCTCCCGAAGCCAGGCCCGCGGAAGATACAACCGCTTCATACGGGCGTCCTCGCCGACGTCCCGGGCGATGTTGGTCAGTTGCATCGCCACCCCGAGGTCGCAGGCGCGGGCGGCCTGACTCGGCTCACGCGCGCCCATGAGCACCGCCATCATCGCGCCGACCGCGCCCGCCACCCGGGCCGCATAGGCCTCGAGGTCCGCCAAGGTCTCGTAGGTGCGGCCCTCGACATCCCATTCCAGGCCTTCGAGGAGGGCGTCGAGCAGGGCGCGGGGCATCGCAAAGGCGGTGATCATGTCGGCCAGAGCCCGGTCCACCGGCTGCGGCCAGGGATCCCCCGCATAGATCCGGTCGAGCCGGTCTCTTAATCGCCCCACGGCGTCAGACCGGGCTCCCGCCTCGTCCACCGCGTCATCGGAGAGGCGGCAGAAGGCGTACAGGGCGTAGGCGGCCTCGCGGACATCGTCGGGCAGCAGGAAGGAGGCCATATGGAAGGACCGGGAGCCGACCCGGATCATCTCCCGACAGGCGGCCCGGTCGGCCGGCCGGGCGAACTCAGGCTCAAACGCGCGCGACAGCATCGGGGACAACCATGTCTAGGACGCGGGAGGAGGACAGAACGCCCGGAACCCCGGCGCCCGGATGGGTCCCCGCGCCGACCAGATACAGGCCAGGGACGTCCTCGCTGCGGTTGTGCGGTCGGAACCAGGCGCTCTGAAGCAGGGTCGGGGCCAGGCTGAAGGCAGCGCCCTTGATCGAACCGAGCTGGTCCTGAAAGTCCTGCGGCGTGGTCACCCGCGACACCACCACCTCGGCCTCGAGGCCGGGCAGCACCGTATCCGCCAGCCGCCGGGCGATGGCCTGGCGATAGGGCTCGGCTTGCCGCGCCCAGTCGATCCCCGCGTCAAGGTGGGGCACGGGCGACAGCACATAGAAGGCGTCGCAGCCTGGCGGGGCCAGGGACGGATCAGTCGCGGTCGGCCGGTGCAGATACAGGCTCATGTCCTGCGCGAGGACCTTGCGCTTGAAGATGTCGTCCAGGAGCGCGCGGTAGCGGGGACCGAACAGGATCGTGTGATGCCCGACCGTCTCGTAACGCCTGCGCACGCCGAAATACCAGACGAACAGGCTCATCGAATACTGGGCCGACTCGATCCTCCGGTCGGTCCACCGCCGCCGGCTGGAAGGCGGCAATAGCTTGCTGTAGGTGGCGGCGGCGTCGGCGTTGGAGACCACGATATCGGCGGCGATCGTCTCACCCGAGGCCAGGCTCACCCCGCTTGCCGCCCCGTCGCGCAGCAGAATCTGGCTCACCTCGGCCTTGCAGCGCAGGGATCCGCCCTGGCCCTCGATCAGTCCCACCAGCCCCCGCACAAGGGCGCCCGTGCCCCCCATGGCGAAATGCACGCCCCAGCGCCGCTCGAGATAGGCGATGAGGCAGTAGATCGCCGTCGTGTTGAACGGGTTCCCGCCCACGAAGAGGGGATGGAAGCTGAGCGCCATGCGCAGGCGCGGATCGCGAACATAGCGCGACACCAGACCGTAGACGCTGTGATGCCCCCCCAGACGCAGCAGGTCGGGCGCGATGCGCAGCATGTCCGTCACTGAGGAAAAGGGCGTGTGTCCGAGACGCTCGAAGCCCACACGGTAGATGGCCTCGCTCCGCGCCATGAACCGGTCGTATCCAGCCAGATCCGAAGGCGAGATCCGGGCGATCTCCCGGCGCATCGCTTCTGGATCGGCGTGGCAGTCCATCACGCCGCCATCGTCGAAGCGCAGCCGATAGAAGGGATCCGTGGCCTTCAGGGTCACGTCGTCGGACATGGTGCGCCCGCACAGGCGCCAAAGTTCCTCGAAGAGGAAGGGCGCCGTCACGATGGTCGGGCCGGCGTCGAAGGTGAAGCCGCCTTCGCGATGGACATAGGCGCGCCCGCCAGGAGCATCGAGCTGCTCCAGGACGGTGACGCGGTAGCCCCGCGCTCCCAGCCTGATGGCGGCCGAGAGTCCGCCAAAACCGCTGCCGATGACGACCGCATGGGGTCGCCGATCCCTCGGGTCCGCGTCAACCGTCGCCAGGCGGTCCATCGTCAACATGACTTTACACTAGGCTGTGACAAGGGCTGCCCGCAAGGATCAGCATCCGGGTAAACCTTGGGCTGCGCTGCGTCGATTCCCGCCGCATGGGCGATCAGGCGCCCGATCAGCCCGGGCGACTCCTCATGCGCCAGATGGCCAAGCCCGGGCAGATCCACGAGGGCGGCGTGGGGGACCAGCGCCTTGATCTCCCGGGCCACGCTCGGCGGCACGGCGCGGTCGTTCTGGGCGGCCATCAGCGTGAGGGGAAAGTCGATCTTCCGCAGATCGGCCCTCAGGGGTCTCAGATCCCATTGCGCCATCATGCCGAGGGCCCCGGCCACATGGCCGCTCGTGCGAATCAGGCGGCCATAGGCCTCGAGGCCGGCGCGATCGATCCGCGACCCCGTGCTTTCGATCAACCGCTCGACGCCGCCGGGCCTGCCGGCGCGCCAGGCGAACATCTGGATGGCCATGGGGTTCATGAACAACAATTTGGCCATGGCGGGGAAGAGAGGCGCGGCCGCCCCACCGAAGGGCGCCAGGGCGCCGTTCAGGCTGACCACGCCCGCCGTTGACGTCCGATCGTCGAGCCGCATCCTCAGGGCGATGGCAGCCCCCGCCGAATGGCCGACCAGCCAGGTGGGCCTCTGTCCGAGCGCGTCCATGAGGGCGCTGACCCCGCGGGCCATCCCCGGAAGCGACAGGCCATCGGCGCGGGGGGTGTCGGTGAAGCCGTGGCCTGGCAGGTCCGGCGCGATCACCGTGAAGTCCCGCGCCAGCAGAGGGGCCAGGCTGCGCCAGGAGTGGGTCGCCGCCCCTGCGCCGTGCAGCAGCAAAAGAGGCGGCCCCGCCCCCATCACCTGCACATGCCAGCGCAGCCCGCCAGCGCGCAGAAAGCGGCTCGCCGATCGGTTTGGCCACTGCCGCCCGTCCCGATCGAAGTCCGGCTTGACGATCATGGCGCCGCCGCCCGGCCCTCGATCAGGCCCAGCAGGGCGTTGGCCTCGACATAGGGCAAGGGCGCATAGACGGCGCCCATCGCCTTTGCGAAGCGGTCGCCGCCCGGTTGCGCCCGCGCCGAGGTATCGACAAAGACAGCGCCGAGCCCCGCCGCGCCGAGCAGCCGGGCGGCGGCCATGGCGTCCTGCTCCGCCGCCCCCCGCCCCGCGGCGCCGTCACGGGCGATATTGGCTCTGCCGTCGGTCAGGAACACCAGCAGCGGCGTGCGGTCCTTGGCCTTCTCCGCCAGCCCAAGGGTCAAGGCCGCGTCCATGCCGGCCGCCAGGGGCGTTCCGCCGCCGCCTGGCAAATCCGCCAGCTGCCGCTTGGCCCGGGTCAGGGACCGGGTGGACGGCAGCAGCACTTCGGCCCTTCGATCCCGAAACGCGATGAGGGCGACCATGGAGCGCGAGACATAGGCCTTGGCCAGCAGAAGCTCGACAGCCCCCTTGGCCTCCGCCAGGCGCTCGAACGCCGCCGAGCCCGAGGCGTCGACGACGAAGATGGTGGTGGACTGCTCGCGCTGGACGAACCGGCGGATGCGGAAATCATCGCGGGTCACCAACACCCTGGGACCCGCCCCGCCCCCGGGCGCCCGACGCAGTCCCTGCCAGGGCGCGGCGGCCCGCAGCGTCTCCACGAGGTTGAGCCGCTCGCCATCGCGCAGGGCGCCGCTGCGAGAGCCAACCGGTCGGCCGCGGCGGGTCGATTTGGCCGCCGAGCCCTCCCCTCGCGCTCGCGGCGCTGGGGCGGCCCGGGTCCGCCCTTTGCTCAAGGACCGCGCCTGGTCCAGCAGGTCTCCAGCCAAGGCGGCTTGGACCGCCTCGACGACGCGGTCGGTGAGCCCAGCCGTCCCGTCTTCGCCCGGCCCCGCATCGTCGGGGATCGGAGGCGCAGCGGCCGCCTCATCGGCCCCCTCGGCCTCTGCCTCCGGCTCCGGCGGCGTCGGCGGCGGCGAGGCCTCGTCCGCGTTCGACGGAGCGGTCAGGGCGCGCGGCCCCAGAACCAGCCGCGCGCCGATGGCGGCGTCCTCGTCCGACACCGAAACCCGCCCCTGGAGAGCGGCGTGCGCGCGCGCGGCGGCGAGCGCCAGGATCGGCGCGCGCAGGGATCCAACCCCAAACATCTGCGCGGCGGCGCACAAGGCCTCGATGACCTCGGGGGCGGGAGCGGCCACGGTCGACCATCGCGCGCGCGCCGACTGCACGGCGGCGGCGTCAATACACGCCTCGCCCAGCATGCGAGGCCCCAATTCGCGCAGGTCGATATGAAAGGCCAGCCGCTCCATCAGGGCGTCCGGAGGACGCTCCTCGGGCTCCAGCCCCTCGTCCAGCAGCACCAGCCCCACCCGCGCCGGCAGGCGCAGCGTCAGACCGTCGCGCTCCATGACCACCTCGCCGCGGTCCAGCACGGCGGCCAGACGCCCCGCTGTCGCGTCGCTGATCCGCTCCGCCATCGGCAGAAAGGCGACACCGCCGTCCGCCTCCGCGAGCACGCCCCGCTGGGCCACGGGCCGGCCGCTGGCCAGGCTGGCCGCCAGTTCCAGGCCGCCCAGGAGGCGATCATCGCCGATGTTCAAGGGGATCCGCCGTACCGGACTCTCCGGCGGCAGCAAAGACCTCAGCGTCTCGCACCAACGCTCCCGCACGGGCCCGCTGTGGGCCCGTACCGCTACCCCGCCCAGCCCCGTCGGGTCGATGGCGAACAGCGCGGCCGCCAGCCCGGCGTCGGACCAGACCGGGGGCGGCGCGAGGGTCATGCGGCGAAAAGCTCCGACATGGCCCGCTCGATGCGAACGCTGGAGCCGCCTTCGTCGAGGGGGTTGCGCCGTAGGCGATGGCGCAGGGCCATGGGGGCGACGGTGCGCAGGTGAGGTTCTGTCACCGCGTCGAGCCCATCCAAAGCCGCCAGGGCGCGGGCCGCGCGCATCACGGTCAGTTCGCCCCGCAAGCCGTCAGCCCCGATCGCCATGCACAGGCGGGACGCCTGCTCCAGCGCCTCGTCCGACACCTCGACCGCCATCAGTCGCTCGCGCGCGGCGACAATGCGCGCGCCCACAGCGTCATCGGCCGGCTTCCACCGGGCCCGAAACCCTTCCGGATCGCGATCAAAGGCGTCGCGGCGCCGAACCACCTCGATTCGGGACGCCAGGTCCGTAGGGGTGCGCACCTCCACCGAAAGGCCGAACCGGTCGAGCAGTTGCGGGCGAAGCTCGCCTTCCTCTGGGTTACCGCTCCCGATCAGAACGAAGCGCGCCGGATGCCGGACGCTCAGCCCCTCGCGCTCCACCACATTCTCGCCCGAGGCGGCCACGTCCAGGAGCAGGTCCACCAAATGGTCTTCCAGCAGGTTGACCTCGTCGATGTAGAGGAAGCCGCGGTGAGCGCGGGCCAGCAGCCCCGGCTCGAAGCGCTTCTCTCCCCTCGCCAGGGCGTGTTCCAGATCGAGGGCCCCAACCAGCCGGTCCTCGGTCGCTCCCAGGGGCAGGTCCACCACCGGCGTGGCGATCGTCTCGACGATGAAGGTCCCGCGCGAGGGACAATCGGCGGTGCAGCGCCCGGCGTCGCCGGCGGGATCGCAGTGAAAGCGGCAGCCCTGCACCGCCGACAGCGGCGGCAACAGATCCGCCAGGGCGCGCACCGCCGTGGACTTGCCGGTGCCCCGGTCCCCGAAGACCATCACGCCGCCGATGCCCTGGTCCACGGCCGCGACCAGCAGGGCGAGTTTCATCTCGTCCTGACCGACGATCGCCGAGAACGGAAAAGGACTGCGCATCAGGAACCCCGAACCAAGTGTCCAGATAACTTGACGTCAAGCTAGCTGATCGCGAAAGCTAGGCCAATAGTCATCATCCGATGGCGACGCGAGGCTCCCCGATGACGAGCACAGATCCCGGCTGCAGGACGCCGGGCGGACCGCGGGGGGGTTGATGGCTGCGCAGCTCGCCTGGAAGTTCCACCCCGAACGGCACAGACTGCTGGCAGAGGCCCACGCGCGTCCGTCCACGCCCGCCAAGGCTCCCCTTCTGGCGGCCAGGATCGCCGCCCTCTCGGCGGACGCCGAGGTCGATCGGGCCCACATGGCCGCCCTCTGCCGGCGCATAGGCGTGGCCGAGCCCGGGCCGGACGCTCGCTGGTGCGCCCTGGACGCAGGCAGCTGGCGCCTCAGATGGGAGCGCCACACGGAGGTCTCGACATGGAGCTTCTTCCGGCCGAGCCCGGATGGCGACATGTCGAATTTTTCAGCCACCGCCCTCGATCTCGCGCCGCAGGACTGGTTGGCCGACCTGCCCGGCGAGATTCTGGCCGCCGCCCACGCCGCCCTGTTGCGCACTGCGCCTGCGAGCATGGTGTTTGCTGAAGAGGAGACCATTGGCTCGATGGTCGCGGGCGGAATTCAGGTGTTCACCGATTTTCGGCCCGGTCCCGATTCCTTCACCCGGTTCATCCTGGTCCAGCCGGACGACAGCACCGCGCGGGCCGGGCGGATCCTGCAGCAACTCTTCGAGATCGAAACCTACAGGCTGCTCGCCCTGATGGCGTTTCCGCTCGCCGGGGAGACGGCCGGCCCGTTGTCTCGGCTGGAGGCCGAGGCCTACGCCGCCGCCTTGAAGGTGTCCGAAGAGGGGGGCGTGGCGGCCGACCGTCAGCTGCTGTCCCATCTGGCGGCGCTGGCCGGCGAGGCCGAGGCCCTGGCCAGCGGCACAAGCTTCCGCTTCTCGGCCTCCAGGGCCTATGACGGATTGGTCAGGGAACGGATCGGCCAGTTGAACGAGACCGTGATCCCGGGGCGGCCGACCATCGGCGAGTTCATGGAGCGGCGGCTGGCGCCGGCGATGCGGACCTGCGCCGCCGTCGCCGATCGGCAGACCCAGGTCATCGCCCGCATCGCCCGCACCGCCCAGATGCTCAACACGCGCGTCGAGGTGGCGGCTGAGGAGATCAATGTGGGTCTCCTGGCCTCCATGAACCGGCGCGCCCAGATGCAGTTGCGCATTCAGGAAACGGTCGAGGGGCTGTCGGTGGCGGCCATCTCCTACTACGCCCTGGCGCTGCTGAAATACGGCTTCGAGGCCGTTGCGGACGTGTGGCCCTCCCTGAACCCTACATTCGCCACGGGCCTGGCGGCGCCGATCGTGGTGCTGCTGGTATGGCGGCGGCTTCATGGGGTTCGCGCCGGCATCCACAAGGAACCCGGGGCGGGCCCCGCCCCTACTCCTGACCCCGCCCCCTGATAGGCCCCCTATGACAGATCGAGCTCTGATGCGCGTGCTGCGCGGCGAACAATTGCCTTCGCCGCCGGTCTGGATCATGCGCCAGGCGGGCCGTTATCTCCCCGAGTACCGGGCCCTGAGGGCCAAGCAGAGAGACTTCCTGGCCTTCTGCTACACCCCCGACCTGGCGGTGGAGGCGGTCCTGCAGCCTCTCCGCCGCTTCGATCTCGATGCGGCGATCCTGTTCTCCGACATCCTGGTCATCCCCGACGCCCTGGGTCGCGAGGTTCGTTTCGAGGAAGGCGTGGGCCCCCGGCTCCAGCCGCTCATCGAGGAGGCCGTCTGGCGAATCGACAGCGCCGAAACCGTGGTCCAGCGCTTGGCGCCCGTCTACGAAACCGTATCGCGGCTGAGAAGGGAGATCCCCGCGCACACCACCCTGATCGGCTTCGCTGGGGCCCCCTGGACGGTCGCAACCTACATGCTGCAGGGACGAGGCGGCGATAAGCGCCGCTCCCGCGCCGCTGCCTATGCCCGTCCCGCCGAGGTCGACTCGCTCCTCGCCATCCTCGTCGAGGCCACCGCGCAACATCTGCACGCTCAGGTGAAGGCTGGGGCGGATTGCCTCCAGATTTTCGAGAGCTGGGCCGAAGGGCTCTCGGAGCCCCTGTTCGAGCGTCTGATCCTCGGACCGACGACCGCCCTCATGGCCCGGCTGCGGGCCTTGGGTGTCGACGTCCCCGTCATCGGCTTCCCTCGCGGCGCGGGTGCGCTGATCGGCCGCTACGCCCGCGAGACCGGCGTTACGGCCCTCGGGGTGGATACCCAGACTCCCGCCGCCTTCGCCCGGTCCCAGGCGCCGGCGGGGATGGCGCTCCAGGGCAACCTGGACCCGGAAGCTCTGATCTGCGGCGGCGCGGCCCTGGAGCACGCCGTTCGCAGCGTCCTGAAGGACTTCTCGGGCGGACCGCACATCTTCAATCTCGGGCATGGCATCACGCCGGACGCCCCGCCGGAGAACGTGGCCACCCTCTTGGACCTCATCCGAAGGCCGCCGGTCGGATAGGCAATTTGGCGCTCAGTGAAGCTCGAGAACCGGAAGTGGGTGGGGCTCGGTGCGAAAGACGAAGACGCCCTGTTCGCGCAGGCGGTCGCAGAGGGGGTCGTTCTTGGGCGGCCGCGTCACCAGACACTCAATGGCCATATCGCCCTTGAGCGCGGCGATCTGGACCAGAACGGCTTCGCAGGCGTCGAGCACGAACGAGAAGTCGATCATGACAATCACCGGCAGGCGCCCGCGGACAGTCTCCAGCTCGGCCTCAAGCTCCGCAGCCAGCGTCTCCCGCGATCCCAGCGCGACGAACACACACGGGTACGGCGATCGGGCGAACGCGCCGAGCATCAACTCGGCGTGCGCCCGGTCGTCGGTGACCAGTATGACCTTGATGCTCATGCCGCCGAATCTCAGGCGCCACGGTTCGGGAAGTGGTTCATCGAGCCGCCCAAGGAATCGCACGCCGATCCTTACCCACAGGACCAAGCCCAGGTCGTACTGCTTCAGAACCGCTTGAAAAGCTGGGAAATCCCCAGCGACGTCAGGGTTTTCCTGACTTCTCGTCTCAGGATTCCAGCCAGCCTTTGCCAATGGCGAAGCGAACCAGCTCGACCCGGGTGCGGAAGCCCAGCTTTTCCATCGCCCGCGCCCGGTAGGTTTCGACGCTCTTCACGCCTATGCCGAGCACCGCGGCCACGGACTTGTTGCTGTGTCCGGAGGCGGTCAGGCGGATCACCTCGGTCTCCCGCTGGCTGAGCTCGCCGCCCGAGGGAGCATCTTCGCTCCCCCGCGCCACCGCCAAGCCCACCGCCTTCATGGCGATCGCTGGATCCAGATACAGGCCGCCAGCGGTGATGGCGTGCAGGGCCCGGATCAACTCCTCCGTCGCCGAACGTTTGAGCAGATAGCCGCACACGCCTAGCCCCAGCAATTGCCGCACATAGCCCCTATCCTCATGTACGGTGAGGATGAGGATCTTGCAGTTCGGACAGGCGCTGGCGAGCAACTCGGCGACCTTCAGACCGTTCAGCTCCGGCATCGAGATGTCGAGGATCAGGATGTCAGGCTTCAACCGGCTGGCCATGCGAACGGTCGTTCGGCCATCGCTGGCTTCGCCGACGACCACGAAACTATGGTCGGCCTCCACGAGGGCCTTGACCCCCGCGAGGACGACAGGGTGATCGTCCGCCAAAAGCACGCGCAGGGCGGGCGCCTGGGCCTGTATGGCGGTCATGGCGCGGCCCTCGGTCTTGGTCGCTGATCCCTGGATCTAGAGGGGCACATGGATGATCAGCGTCGTGCCCTGGCCGGGGGAGGTTTCGATTTCGAGAGAGCCGCCTATCAGAGCGAGGCGTTCGCGAACACCCAATAGTCCGAGCCGCTCGGACTCTCCGGCCTTGGGCGCGCGCTCCTCCACGGCGAACCCCTTGCCGTCGTCCTCAACGATAAGCCGGACCTCACTGTCGGACGCCTCCAGGATCACGCCAGCCCGCGTGGCCTCTGCGTGCTTGATGATATTGCGAACCGCCTCCTGGGCCGCCCGGTAGAGGGTCGTCTCAATCGCCAGGCTCAGCCGACGGTCTTCCAGCGTCAGGTGCAGATCGAATTGCAAAGGCGATCGCTCGCTCCATTCCTCCAGAAATTGCTCGAGGGCCCGCTGCAAGCCCATGTCGTCCAGGGCGGTGGGCCGTATCTCCCAGGCCAGGTGATTCACCTCATGGCCCGCATCGGCCGTGAGCCCCTTGAGACGGTCGATCCGGGTGCGGATCGACTCGCTGACCGAGGCGTCACGGGTGATGCTGTCCAGGTCCAGCTGCATCGCGGTCAGGTATTGGCCCAGGCTGTCATGCAATTCCCGGGCGATCCGCTGACGTTCCGATTCCTGCTCGAGCACCGTTCGCCGGAGCACCTGCGACAGTTCGGTCTCCAGGACGGTGCGACGGTCGCTCTCGACCTTCAGCTGCTCGGCCGTCAACTCCCACTGCGCGATTCTATCGTCGAGTTCGACCAGAAGCGCCTGTTGCTGGACCCGGGCCCGCTCGCGCTCGCGGGCCAGTTGGTCCACGTGGGTCAGAACCACTTCCAGGAGCGAAACCCGCAGCGCCTCCACGGTATGGATATCCAGCGCGCTCCAAGGCTCCGACTGCCGCTCCACCTGCTGCAGCCAGTCGTTGAAGCTCTTGCGGGGCGAAAGGCGCCCCGTGGCGATATCGACAGGCTTGTTTGGGTCGCCCGCCCAGCGGACCTGGCGCACCTGTTCCGGCCGGAACCAGATCAGATAGTCGCGCGGCGTCCGCGATACCGAAAGGGCCAGGATCCCGCTGCCGACCCGCGCGAACCCTGCCGCGGCAGGATAATGGTCCGTCAGCCTGTCCGTATGGAACACCCCGTCCCTGACAGACCGGTTCAGCCAGTCGACCAGTCGCCTGACCTCTCCCTCTGCAGGAGTCTGGCCGACGCTGCTGAAGGCCCCGTCGATCAACAGCGCTAGGCCGCTGGAAGGGACATAGTCGATCAACCGTTTCGACAGCCCCTGAAAGCCTGCAGCCATGTCCGGCTGGCCGGCCAGCTCGGCGATCAGCGATTCGTGGATCGAGGTGCGGCCACGGCGGTCGGCCAAGGCCTCGGCGCCCAGCCGGGTTTCCAGCTGGAAGGAGGCCATCTGACCGAACAGGTCCAGGGCCACGCGCAGGCGCGACGGCAGAAGGCGCGGCTGCCGATGATGGCAGGCGATCAGGCCCCACAGCCGCCGCTCGACCACGATCGAGATCGACATGGAGGCGGCCACCCCCATGTTGGCCAGATACTCCAGGTGCAGCGGCGAGACGCTCCTCAACACGCTGTGGCTGAGGTCCAGGGGGCCGTCCTTCCCGGACGCGGCGTGGATCGGCGCCGGCGAATAGGTGGAGTCGGGGATCAGCCGCAGCGTATTGCGCAGGTAGAGATCCCGGGCCTGGGCGGGAATGTCCGAAGCCGGGTAGCGAAGTCCGAGATAGGGCTCCATGCCATCGGCATGGGCCTCCGCCTCTACCGATCCACTGCCGTCGGACAGAAAGCGATAGACCATGACTCGGTCGAAACCGGACAGGTCGCTCACGCAATCGACAAGGCCGCGGCAAAATCCGCTTACCGAATCGAACCGCTGGATCCTGGCCACCATGTCCTGGACCAGACTGAAGGTGTCGCCCGCGACGCCCCCCAGGTCGGGCTCCAACTCCAGCACCAAAAGGCCGTCGGTCTCGTGAACCAGTACATCGCGATCATAGGCGGCCGTCGTCCCCGTCGGATGAATGGACACCAGTCGTCGGCCAGCGGTCGCCATCTCCGCAGCCGCCTTGAGGGCCAGTGCCGGCTCCTGCCCGAAATGGTCCCCCAGGCGCGATCCGAGCAGCGCCGGCGGGGGCGCCCCAAGCAGGGCGAGGCCGGCGCCGGCGGCGTGAGTGATCACCAGATCCTCGCTCCGAAACGCCAGCAGGCAGCCGTGCGGCTGAATGGATCCAGGGTTGTGGATCTGCTCTCGGTCGCAGTTGCTGACGTCGGCGGCGCCGAAGGCGACGGTGTCAATGGACATGGTCGCGTCCGTTGACGGCCGAGATGGAACAGTCCGCCGCCCATCCCATCAGGCTCTCGAATCCGAGCAGGGCGGACTGCTCGATGCGCTCCGCCGTCTGCGGATTGGCCCCCTCGCCCTCGAGTGCGGCCACATAGCCGCGCCACATGCGACCGACCTCCGGCCCATAGCTCGAAAAGAAACGGGCGCCGCATTCGGGGGACAGGCCGAGCGCCTCCTGGACGATCGGCACGATGGTCTGGCCGCCGAGGGTCGAGCCCTCGAGGACATAGAGAACGCCTAGGCCGTCTGCCAAACCCTCCGGCCGATGCCCTAGGCTGGCCTGCGGCAAGGCCGCGATCCTGGTGGACGACCAGCCGAGGGCGATAAGGTCCGCGGTCAGCCAAGGCAGCTTGCGGCGTTCGGCGAAATCAAGCCCGGTCCCTCGCCAGTCGATCTGCGCCAGCGCCGCCTCGAGGGGCGCGTAGAACCCCCAGAACATCGCCAGCAGGTCGCGATACCGGTCGCGGTCCCGGCAACGGGAATCGATGCCGATCAGGTCTTCCAACTGCTGGTGGGCGGCCGCTGTCGACCGCCGCAGACGGAATCTGAGACTGGACCCGTCCGCTGCCCGCATCGCCCCGCCCATCCGCCCTGCCTTGGCCGTCGGTCGCCGAACCCGGCCCCGCCTGCGCTGTGCCCATCATGTTAGTCGACGCACAGGGGGTGTCGATGGCGAACTGGAAGGCCTGCCCACCCAACCAAGTCCCCCCACCCCGCTGGTGACCGCGAACGGTTGGGTCCCCAGACGCGATAGCCACCATGGACTTGCGTGCGGTTGAATAATTCCCCCCGCAATTGAAGAGCCCTGCCAACACGGCGCCACGCCACAGAAGCATAGAGCGTTGAGCGAGGTAATGACGCCGGCGGCCCTGGTTAATAACTCGTTGCCTCTGTCATCCGCCCTTCATGAACCGCCGATAGATCGTCGCTCGAACAATCCCCGCAGCGCCCTTTCCGGCGCCGCCCTTCTGTCTGGCCTTCGCTTCGAGCGCAGGTTGCAACGTCTGCCCCCTGGACTGTCGGCCCCCGTCACCCGGCGGCGCCCCCATTTGGAGAACGACCATGGACCTGTCGAACTATGTCCGGATCGGCCGCTACGATCTTCCCGAACCCACCCGCACCACCGCCCCCACCAACAGCGTCCTGGCCCAGGAAGCCTCGGCGGTCACCTACAACTGGGACACCGACAGCCTGTTCGTCGTCGGCGATGGCGGCACGTCCATCGTCCAGGTCAGCAAGACCGGCGCCCTGATCAATTCCATGACGCTGGCCCCGGGAAGCAGCCCCCAGGGCACCGACTTCTTCGATCCCGAGGGCCTCACCTATATCGGCGGCGGCAAGTTCGTCATGACCGAGGAGCGCGATCGCAACGCGGTGGAATTCACTTACGCCGCCGGGTCGACCCTGGCGCGCGGCGGCGCCCTGACGGCGCACCTCGGGACTAACGTCGGCAACGTGGGTCTGGAGGGCCTTTCCTACGATCCGCTGACCGGCGGCTTTATCTTCGTCAAAGAAAAGAGCCCGGAAGGCGTCTTCCAGACGACCATAGACTTTGCCAATGACACGGCCAGCAATGGCTCGGCGTCGACGGTCAACTCCGTCAACCTGTTTGATCCGACCCTGCTCGGCGTTCTGGATATCGCCGATGTCTACGCGCTGTCCAACAACCCGGCCCTAAGCGGAGCGGCCGACGAAACCCACCTTCTCATCTTGAGCCAAGAGTCCGGCAAGGTCGTCGAAGTCGATCGCGCCGGCACAGTGATCAGCACCCTGACGATCGTCTCCGACCCCGGCAATCCTCTCGATGTCGTTGCTCAACAGCACGAAGGCATCACCATGGATCGCGACGGGAACCTCTACCTCGTCAGCGAGAACGGCGGCGGCGATTTCGATCACCCGCAATTGTGGGTCTATGCCCCCTCAGCAGCGGCAAACGCGGCGCCGACCGCTGTGACCCTGGCTAACGCCGTGGCCGCCATCGACGAGAACACCAGCACGGCGGCTCGCATCAAGGTCGCGGACGTGTCGGTCACCGACGATGGGCTGGGCGCGAACGCGCTCTCGGTCAGCGGCGCCGACGCCGCGTCGTTCGAGGTGGATTCCACCGGCCTGTACATCAAGGCGGGCGTCGTCCTCGATTTCGAGACCAAGGCCAGCTATTCGGTTTCCGTGAACGTCGATGACGCCAGCGTGGGCGCGACGCCCGACGCCACGACCGCCTACACCCTGGCCGTCTCGAACATCGTCAACGAGAACACCCTGCCCAACGTCTACATCTCCGAAGTCGCCCCGTGGTCGAGCGGAAGCAGCCCGGTGGCCGCCGACTGGTTCGAAATCACCAACAACGGCTCCAGCGCCCTGGATATCACGGGCTGGAAGATGGACGACAACTCCAACGCCTTCGCCAATGCGGTGGCGCTCAGCGGCGTGACCACCATCGCGGCCGGCGCTTCGGCGATCTTCCTGGAATCAGCCGCGCCCGCGACCACCATCGCCGCCTTCATCAACACCTGGTTCGGCGGGGCGGCGCCGGCGGGGGTGCAGATCGGGACCTACACCGGCTCGGGCGTGGGTCTCAGCACCGGCGGAGACGCCGTGAATGTGTACAACAGCGCGGGCGTGCTGCAGGCCAACGTCTCCTTCGGGCCGTCGCCCGCAGGGCCGTTCAAGACCTTCAACAACGCCGCCGGCCTCAACAATGCGACCATCTCCACGCTCAGCACCGTCGGAACCAACGGCGCCTTCGCCGCTGTGAACGATCCAGCGGAGATCGGCTCGCCCGGCACAGTCGGCAAGCTGTTCATCTCCGAGGTCGCCCCGTGGTCCAGCGGCAGCAGCCCCGTGGGGGCTGACTGGTTCGAGGTCACCAACACCACGGTCGCCGCGATCGACATCAGCGGCTGGAAGATGGACGACAGTTCGGGCTCCCCCGCCGCGGCGGTCGCCCTGACAGGGGTCAGCAGCATCGGGGCCGGCGAATCGGTCATCTTCCTGGAGACGACCAATCTGGCCGCCGCCAAGGCGACCTTCATCAACACCTGGTTCGGCGGCAACGCCCCGGCGCACCTTCAGTTCGGCGCCTACACCGGGGCCGGCGTCGGCCTTGGGACGGGGGGCGATGCGGTCAATCTTTACGACGCGACCAACGCCCTTCGAGCAAGCGTCACCTTCGGGGCCTCGCCGATCGGTCCGTTCGCCACCTTCGACAATGCCGCCGGCCTCAACAATGCGACGATCACCACGATCAGCGCGGCCGGGACCAATGCGGCGTTCAACGCGGTCAACCACACCACTGAAATCGGCTCGCCGGGCGAGATCGCCCTGCGCAACGATGCGCCCGTCGGCCAGGACGACAGCGCGGCGGGCGTGACCGAGGGCAGCGTCGCCGCGGTCACCGGCAACGTCCTCAACAACGATACCGACGTCGACCTCGTTCAGGGCGGAGGCGAGAGCCTCCACGTCGCTGGCGGCCGCGCCGGGAGCGAAGCGGCGGGCGGCGGGTTCACCGCCGTCGCGGCGGCCACAGTCATCGCCGGGGCCTACGGCGACCTGACCTTGAACCCGGACGGCAGCTACAGCTACGCCCTGGACAACAACCGTCCGGCCACTGTGGCACTCGCTGAGGGCGAAACCGCGACCGAGACCTTCACCTATCAGGTGGCGGACGCCCAGGGCCTTATCGATGCGGCTCAGCTGTCGATCGTCGTAACCGGCATCTACAACACCAATGTCGTGATCGGAACGGCCGCTAACGAAACCCTGGATGGCACCGCGGACGCGGACATCATCAAGGGCCTGGCCGGCAATGACATCCTCAACGGCGCTGGAGGCGACGACGTCCTCAACGGCGGACTCGGCGGCGACCGGCTCAACGGCGGGGATGGGATTGACACCGTCAGCTACGCCGACGCCACGAGCGGCGTCTCCGTCAACCTGCTGAACGGCCGCGGGGCCTTCGGCGAGGCGGTGGGCGACAAGCTGTCCAGCATCGAACAGGTCGTCGGTTCGGACTTCGACGACGTCTTCAGCGGCAGCAAATCCAGCCACGTGGTCCACGGCGGCGGCGGCGCGGATACCTTCGAGGCGGCCGGCAAGGCCGGCGCCCTCTTCGGCGACGCGGGGGATGACGTCTTCATCCTCGAGGGCATGGCCAAGCCGGTGTCCATCGATGGCGGCGACGGCTTCGACACCATCCGCGCCGGCGCGGACGGCGCCTCCCTCACCTGGGGCTCCATCACCGGCATCGAGGCGATCAGCGGAGACGGCTACGCCGACTTCAAGATCCTCGGTTCAGGCGCTGCGGACACCATCGACCTGTCGGCCATCGTGCTCACCGACGTCGCGCTCATCGACGCCAAGGCCGGTGACGACGTCGTCACCGGCTCGGCAGGGGCGGACAACATCTTCGGCGGCTCCGGCGCCGATGGGCTGAATGGCGCCAACGGGGACGATGTGCTGACCGGGGGGACCGGCCAGGATGTGCTCACCGGCGGACTGGGCGCCGATCGCTTCGTCTTCCTCAAGGGCGACAGCGCCAAGACAGCGACCGCGGCGGATACGATCACCGACTTCCACTTCGGCGGCGCGGACCTCATCGACCTGTCGCAGATGGACGCCAATACCCTCAACGGCGCGGGAGACGACGGCTTCGCCTTCATCGGCACGGCCGCCTTCTCCAACACGGCCGGAGAGCTCCGCTACCAGCTCGACGCCGCGGACGCCTATGTCCTTGGCGATGTGAATGGCGACGGCAAGGCGGACTTCTTCATCCATCTGGCGGGGATCAATGCCCTGAGCCAGGCGGACTTCATCCTCTAGGACTGTCGCTGGCCCGCCCATCCGGGTGGGCCAGCGCCGGCGCCCTTGGGTCGCCACGGCCTGGGCTTGGCGCGAGTCTCTTGCCTGTTCGGCCTGCTGCCGGCGATCAGCCCAGCCACGCGATGATCTGCTCCAGACCGATCTGGAACAGGGGCATCAGGAGAATGAGCGCCAGATAGAGGCAGAACTCGCGGACGGCCGCCCGTCGTTTCGGATCGCTGATCCAGGGCCACCAAGCCATGAGGCGTCGACCCGACTAGAAGATCAGGCCTTGGACGGTCAGGCCAACAACGCCCATCCAGAAGACCCCGCAACCCGCGAGGGCCAACAACAGGGCGCGTGACCGTGAGGTGAGCGCGGGTCGCTGGGCCTGGGCGTGGCTGGTCTGAAAGGTAAGGGACATGGCAATCTCCTGCGCTTAATTCCTACTACCACGATCGGCTTAATGGAAGAGAATTCTGCGTGGCGCCCGGCCTTGGCGGGTTCGCTGCCGGCGGCCGGTTCAGAGCGCCCTTTGGCGCTGCAAAGGATTCCATTCGAAACGGCGCGGCTCTAGGCTGGCGATGGCGACCGGCGCCCTCCCGCCTGCGCACGTCCAAGGAGTTCCCGCATGACCCCCACCGACTACCTGGCCATGCTCAAGCAGATGCGCTGGCGCGATGTGAACCTGCTGGCAAGTTCGCGCTCGGGCTCTTCCGTGCAGCAGCGTCTGCTGATGACCCAGTCGACCATCAGCGCCATCGAGGCCGCTCTCGCCGAGGGCCCGCCGGCCCGCCAGTGGGATGTGGATCCGGACGGGTTTCCACTCTGAGCTGAGCCGAGGTCACCGCGCCCCTGCGGCCGTGCGTCTGAGCGCCGAGTCGCAGGCCTCGGCGATGGCGATCAGGTCGGCGACCCGGCCATTGGCCATGTCCAGCCGGGCTGTCTGGCCGTCCAGGGCCGCCACCACGTCCCCGGCCGAGGCCTCAGGGCGCAGCAGGGCCACCGGCGGGACCGGCGTGCGGAAGCTTGGCGGCGTCAGTGAGGAGCAAGGCGCAGGCAGGATCGTCGCTGTACGCCCGATACTCGCACAGGCGCAGACGAGCGGCAGACAGCAGCCGAGGATCCAGAGGCGCGCCGGCGCCAGGCGAGGCCAGGATGGCGGCACGGTGATCTCCTTCGCGTACGATGATGGTCTGGGTTCGCGCGGCCGATTGGTCCGCGATCCGCGCCGCCTCCGCCGCTGACCGCGCCTGAGCCGCGGCGGTGGCGGCCGCCGCCTCGGCCACAGCGGTGTGAGGACGCTCGGCGGCGGCCCCGGCGTGGCGTCCGGACCAGTAGATGGCCCCGGCTGCGCCGCCCAGCGCCGCCAGCAGCGCCCCGCCGGCGATGAGGTCTGTCTTCAGGCTCATGGCGCCCGCCTCCCTGATAGGCCTGACGGTCGCCGGTTCATGGATATTCGCGCCAGGGCAGCTGGAAATGCGGCCCGTCCTTGAGGGTCGGCCAGTCGCCGCCCCATTCCAACGGTACGAGACGTTCGGCGGCCGCCGCCTTCATCGCGCCGGCCAGCCGCGCATAAAGCGGCCAATCCCACCGCACCTGCCCGCCGACCTTCGCCGCCAGGTCCACCGCATGTCCTGTCAGATGTCGCGAGCGCAAGGTGTGGGACGCGCCGGCCGCCACCAGGCGGCGCTGCCGCGCCAGGCTACGGACCCCTTCGGTGACCGTGAAGGCGATCGGGCTGAGCACGGCGGCGCGATGCACGATGGCGGCCAGATCGGGATGCACGTCGGCGATCGCGCGCAGGGCGCGCGCGTCCAGGGCAGGCATGGCGATGACTCCGAAAATTCAGGCGGCGGTGACCGTGTCGTCCGCCCGTGCGGTCACCGCCACCAACCCGGCCTTGACCTCGAAACTCTTGAACTGCATTCGCCAGAGCCAGCTGGCGCCGGCCCCCACCAGGCAGAGGAGCAGGATCAGGGCCGCGCCCAGAAAGCCGACCCGCTGGGCCTCGGTGGCGGCCGACCAGGGCCCCAGCCAAAGGACCAGCGCCACTCCGGCGGCCAGGAGGGACAGGACAGCCGTGGCGAGGACGGCGAACCACTCGCGGGCGCGCTCGGCGAGGCCCTGCCCCGCCGCCGGGGCCTCATCCATCGTCGCGGCTCATCGGATACAGAGTGGTCGGCTGTCGCATCCAGCGGATCGAGGCGTTAAGGTCCTTGAACTGCTCGAAGAGCCCGTCTAGGCGCGTCTCTACCCTGGCCATGCGCGTGTTCATGTCTTTCAACGCGCCGACTTCCTGTTCCAGGGACTTGACCCTTTGGTGCATTTGCCCGCCCCAGATCAACAGGATGGCCAGGTTGACAACCACCGGCCACCACGCCGTCAAATTTAAATCGCCCATGTTCAGTCCTTACTGAAAGCCTATCTGATGATCCCCTTCCCGCCCCAGATAGCGTCGATCAGCCGGCTGGCGTCACTAACGTAGTCTGAAAGACCGGGGAGCTTCTTCTCTGTTGTGGTCGACGGCGCCTGCACCCCCGACATCGCCGCGGCCAGGAGGGCCTGCTTGGTCTGGGGATCCTGCTGCTGGCGGATGAATTCCTCCCAGTCGAAGTCCAGGCCCTTCTGGGTCTGGGCCTGCTGCGCATCGCCCAGTCCCTGCAGCAACTGGGCCCGCGCCGCCGCCTGCTGGTAGCGCTGCCCGGCCAGGTTGCCGAGCAGGCTGCCGCCGGCCAGCCGCAACTGGGCGCCCTGAAGATGGGCCTGCTGGTTGCCCAGGGCGGCCTGCAAGCCGGCGCTCTGGTTGCCCTGATCCGCGGCGAAGATCCGGTCGATGTCCGCCAGGCCGAGCTGCTGGGCGTTGGCATAGCCCTGCGACCGCAAGGTCGCCGACCGCGCGCCCGCCTCCCGCAGCGCCGCCTCGTTGGTGAGGGCGTCCGTCACCCCGTGCCGGGATCCGCCCCACGCCCCGGCGGTGGTCGCGCCGGCGGCGTCCTGCACCCGTTGCAGCTCCCGGGCCCGCTCCACATCCGCATTGGACGCGGCTACCACCGCGTCGTCCCAGCGGTTCGTGTAGGGGGTGAGGTCCAGGTCGCTCAGCCGCCCCGCTCGCACCGCCTGCGCCTGAACCATCTGGGGGTCATAGGCGCTGGCGCCGCGCGCAGCGGCCTCGGCGTCCGAGAACAGGCCCGCCCCCGGATCGGTCTGGCCGATGTCCCTCAGCCTCTCGAAGCTGGCCAGCTGGTCCGGGTTGAACGGCGCGATCCTCTGCCCCGAATAGGGCGAGAACGGCTGGTCGGCGATGGCCTGCGCTCGGTCCAGAACGCCGATCTGGCGCGCCAGGATCGTCGGATCGATACTGCTCGAGGTCTTGGTCTTGCCGCCCATCAGGTCAGGTCCTTCCAGTATTCGATTTGGCCCCGGCCATAGCCGTAGGGCTTCAGGATCCGCCCCAGCGCCGGCCGGGCGGACGAACCACAGATGGCGTCGCAGCCGATCGAGCGGGCCCACGTCTCGATGCGGCCCCGCTGTTCCAACAGGGCCCGCAACTCGCCGCCGCTGAGCCAGTGGTGCAGGACTGTCCGCCGCGGATAGACGGCGATCTGCGTCACCGCCGCGCAGGCCTCGGCCGGCCAGAACTGGAACTGCCCGGCCTCGATCCCCGCCTCCACATCCTCGATGGCATGGGTCGGACAGGTCTCAAGCGCGGCTTCGATCCAGGCGCGGCACCGCGCCCAGGCCGCCGCCGGCGTCTCGCTCATAGGGCGGCGGCGGACAGCGCCCCGGCGTTCGACACCGACACGCTCCACCGCGTTCCATTGGCGGACCTCAGGATCAGCCGCTCCCCATTGGACAGGTCAACATCCGCCAGGCGCTTGCGATTGTCCTGATCGGCCACGCTCAGGGCGTCCCGAAGCGCGGCCTGGTCGGCGGAATCATAGTGGGCGGGGGGCGGCTGCAGGTTCATACGGCGTCTCCCTGGGCCACCTCAAACCGCATTTCCCCGACCCGCCAGTCCGCGCCCGCCGGGTCGACCACCCCTTCGAACCGCACCTTGGCCTGGCGGCCCTGGAACAGCAGATCGGTGGGACTCGACAGCACAAAGGGGCCGAAGCTGACCTCCTCGGCGTTGGGATAGAAGCGCGCCTTGAACGTGGCGGTCACCTGGCCGGCGGTGCGCTCGTCGGGGATCAGCCCCTGCACCTCCACCATCCGGTCGCCGTCGCCCAGTTCGACCGGGCCGCTCTCGGCGAAGGGGGCCGCGCCATCGTAGGACCAGCCCGTTTCATGCTCGTAGAGGCCGCCGTCGGCGCTGGCCATCAGCGGATAGGCGTTGACGCCCTTGTCGGCGCCGCAGGTGCGCGCGAGCCGGCCTGTATTCCAATAGCCGTCCCGGTAATTCCAGATCACATATCGATTGCACTCATTGGCGACATTGTCGCTGCTGGACGGATAAAGCCACCACACCTCGCCGAACGCGCCCATGTGAAAGGCTGAGACCTTTGAGGCCTGCGAGTTGTTGATGTCGCCGAACACCAGGTCCTGCACGTCGCAGTCCAGGGGCTGCACCGCGCCGCCGTTATAGAGCCAGAAGCCGTCGTTGCTCATCCACGCCGCCTGCTGGTCAAGGGCCGCCACCGCCCCTTGCGAGATCACGCCGCACCCCTGACCCAGCCGCTGGAACCCGTAGACCAGCGGATAGCCGCGATAAGTGGCCGACCAGACATCGACATCGGTGAACAGCAGCGTGACACCCTTCAGCGCCTTGCCGCACATCAGACGCCCCTTGGTGGCGAGATCGAATTCGCCGGCCTGGTTGGTGGCCGAACTCGTCCAGACGTCGTTTCTGGCCTGATCACACCATTTGACCCGCCGGCCGACGCCCATGGCCCCCAGCGCCATCAGGAACTTCTCCTCCGTCACCACCAGGGCGCGGCAGCCGGTGGGCGGACTGCCGCCGACGAGGGCCGCCTTGACGCCGGTGTCCAGGCGCCATTCCCAAAGCTTGCCGTCGTCAGCGTGGCAGCCCACGAGGTATTCCCCCCAGTTGTCGAGGCTCCACACCGTGGCGGGCAGCGCGTTGCTCGTCGTCGAGGCCCGGGGCGTGCCGTAGGCGCCGCGGCCGAAAAAGCCGCCGCCATAGGCCAGGTTGGTGCTGGCGCTGGCCCGCCCGGCGGTAAAGCCCGTGGTGGGCGTGATGTCGGTGTCGGCGCCGGAGGCGTCCTGTACATGGAGCTTCGAATGCGTTCCCGCCGCGATCCACCGCGCCCCGCCATTGTCGCGCCAGCTCAGCAGCGTCCGCGGAACCCCCGCCAGCAGCGCCTGCGCCGGATCCGCCGCCCGCCGGCTCCAGCCCCCCATGGGCCGCAGGGCGGCGTCGATCCAGCGCACGAGATTGGCCGCGCCGTAGCGCCCCGCGCTCTGCCGCTCGGTCCCATTGCCGTAGACACCGGCGGGCAGCTTCAAGGTGAAGAGGCTCATAAAGGATTCCAGTGTTCAACAGGGATTCCAGTGTTCAACAACCGGCCTGGCTTGCGGAGCCAGCGGCGAAAAGTTACAGTCAGAGCCTATGAAAAGCCCGCCACACACGGACCGGTCAGATGCAGCTTGGCCATTGCCAGTGCGAAGCTCACCGAGTAGGCGCGAAAAGCTTCTAAAAGCCGCTGATGCCGTAGAGCGCCCAACGCGCGCTAGCAATATTCCCAGCGCCAAACAGTAACCGCATGTTAGTCGCCCGCGAGGACGACGTAAGGCAGCGCCCCCGGCCTTGAAAAATCCCATCGACGCCCGTGGTGTCTGCCAGATCAAGAACCCATCTGCCGACAGTGTAGTAGCCGGGCGACACTGGTGTCTGAATGAACATCTCGAGACCAGGATTCTGCCCTCCGGCAATTGAGAAGCCACCAGAATTCAGCACCACGGCCGCCGCCGCCGTGGAATTGAACGGCGAACTCGCAGCGCCGATGACGCCCAGGCCGGCGTAGGCGTAGTCCGACGCGCCCGCCTTGTAGGTCGCCCCACCGTCAAAACTCAGGCGCATCAACAAGGACACCGCGCTGGCGACCGGCTCGATCTCGGTGCACACCAGCCGGAAGGCCCGCCAGTTGGCCGGCAGGGCGATATCCAGGGTCGGGGTCGCGCTGGCGATCACCCCGCCGGCCAGCTTGCGCTCCCCGGTCTCCCCCTGCAGCGTGAACACCCGCGTGTCGATGTCCTGGGCCAGGGTGTTCAGTTCGCCGCCCCAGGTGTTCTCGTCCCCGCCCACCGTGGGGGTGTTCCAGCCGTAATTGGTCGTCGCCATCTAGATCATGCTCCATGGGGTCGCGGGCGCCGTCGCCGGCGTCCAGGTTGGCGGCGCCGTCATCGGCTGGTCCCATTTGAACAGCCGGGCGGCCACGCCCAGGGGCCCGAGGACCAGGTCGGCCATCCCGATCAGGGCAATCCGGCCGCCGTCCGCGGCGAGGTTGATCGGCGCCAGGGTTACGGCCGCGGCGCCCTTCACCGACAGGTCGCCTACGCCGGCCAGGGTCAGGGGGGCCAACAGCGCCGACACCGACCCCGCCACGGACACCGTCCCGGCGGCCGCCGTCGCCACCGCCGCGAGGGCCGGGCTCCCGGTCAGGTCAGCCTGCAGGCCGACGACGTCGAAGCAGTCGATGACGGCGACGCCGTTGGTTCCAAAACCCGTGGCCCTCAGGCGCACATTGGTCAGGACCTGGTTCACCGTCTGCGGGGCGTAGTTGGCCGTCGCCACCCCCGACATGGAGAACGCGCCGATCGCCGCCCAGCTGGCGCCGTTGTCGCTCGACCCTTCGGGCGTCCAGGTGGCGACGCCTATGCCGCCGTTGACCGAGTCATTGAAGGCCGCCGCCAGCAGGGCCACCGTCTGCACATAGGCGGCGCCCGGAAAATCCACGGTGATGATCGTCACCGCGCTGCCGGCGGTGGTGTTGGTCGTCAGGTAGGCGCCGTCGGCCGCTGCAGCGTTCGCGGCCGTCCCTCCGAACCCGGCGGTCAGGGTGGCGCCGGCTTGGGCCTGAAGCGAGATGCTCATCTCGAGCCTAGGCGCCCGGCGCGGTCAGGGTGAAGCTGCTGATGACAACCGATTGCGTGCTGTTGATCGAGGTGTTGTCGAGCGTCAGGTCGCCGCCGCCCCCAGTGGCCGTCACCGTCCCCTGCAGATGGCAGGTGGCCACGGTGGAGTCATAGATTCGGAAATGCCCGGCCGTGCCCGTCGCGTCCGCAGAGTTGTCCTGCCAGCTGCCGCTCTTGGCCTTGGCGCCAGAGGCGGCCGCGGCCATCCAGTCAGACGGCAGATTGAAGGTCGCCAGCACCGTGCCGGAGTCCGCCGAGGCGGCGGTGGCCGGCGCCGAGCCGGACCGGATCTTGAGCACCGCCGAGGCGCCGACGGCGGTCTCGATGGCGTCGAGCAGCGCGTTGCGCGCCGCCGTGGAAAGCTGCAGGGCCATGGGAAGTCTCCGGAGTGAGAAGGAAGGTCCGCGCGGGCGGGTCAGGCCACGGCCCAATCGCCCACCGATGCGACGACGCCCAGGGCGCCGCCCAGGCTCTCGGCCTGGTCGGAGGCCTCGATGCCCGCCAGGGCCTGGGTGAACAGCCCGCTCCACACCGCCAGCCGCTCGTCGGCCTTCAGGAAGGGCGCCGACTGCACCAGGGCGCCGTAGAGGTAGGCGTCGGGGTGGGTCTCCAGCACCCAGTTGCTGGGCGCGGCGTCTGACAGGGCGGGGATCGCCTGCCAGTAGGTCAGCAGCCCGGTCACCGCCGCCGCCGGCGAGGGATAGAGGCGCAGTTCGCCGCCCACCACCGTATAGAACTGGGGCGCGCCGCTGGCCGCCGTCGCCGCCAGGTCGTCCATCCGCTCTGGCGTGACGAACCGCAGGGCCTGGGGCGCGGCGCTCTGAAGGCTCAGGGCTCGCACCCCCAGGAACCGGGCCGGCAGTTGGACATACTCCGCCTCGAGACTGGCCGTGGCTCTCTGTACCATGGGCCGAACGCGCAGGCGGCGATTCATCTGCCCCTCGGCCAGGGCTATGAATCCTGGAATGTCGGCCGCCAGATCGGAGCGGCGCAGAAACCGCGCCACCGCCGCCTGCAGCTCGCCGTAGGTGGTGATCGCCATCTAAATCCTCCCCGGCGCGGTGCGCAGCCACAGGTAGTCGGGATCGTTCAGCTTCTTCTTCAGCTGGTCGGCGCAGGCGGGATCGAAGGCGTCCCAGCCCTCCTCCTGCAGCCATTTCGCCACCAGGATCAGCGGGATGGATGCGGCGCGGCGCAGCTCGCGCGACGGCGAATAGCCGTCGTTGTGCGTCGCCATGGCCCGATTGCGGTCCAGCAGGGCGCCGGTGTCCTGTTCGGAGACCACCACCACGCCGCCGTCCGCCTGCGGCCGCCAGTAGTGGCGCACCCCATGCGACGAGACGAACCAGGGCTGCTCGGCCCTCACGCCGATATCTCCGCCAGGCCGCGGTCCTCCAGGGCCTTGGCGGTCGCCTCCGCGGCGACGAACGCGTCGCCCCACTCATAGGTCTCGGGCGCCCCGTCGATCATCGCGCCGGTGTAGACCCGGCCGTGCCCGGCCTTAAGCACCGTGGCCCTGACCTGGCCGGGGGCGACCGGCCCCGCCTTCAGCCGCGGCCGGGCGCTGCGGCGGATGGCCGGCGGCGCCTCGGGCGTGCGCGGGCGCCCGGAATAAAGATGCCTGTCGGCCATCGCGATGCTCCAATGAAAAAGGCGGCCCCTGGGGACCGCCTGCATGATAAGTTTGGACCGAAGCGCGGTTCGGCGTGGCGCTCAATTGATGAGCAACATCAGCGCGGCGCTTCGTAGCGGACCCATCTGCTTTCGCTACCGCTATGGAAACTGATCGACTTCATATTGCGGTGGAGTTGGATGAGCGTCTGACCCCGCTGACCGTCTTCGGCGACTCTGTCGACCCTATAGCCAAACAACGCGTTGAACGGCCACCGATCACCCTTATCAACGACAAAGCGTCCATACTGGACTGCCGGACTACCGGCCCCATCACGCCAGTAGGGCGGCAGGTTCACCGCGACGAAGCGGCCGTCCTTATCGATCTGGACAGAACCCCGCCTGACCGCCGCATCGGCGCGACACTCACTGTTGTAATAAAAGCTTCCCGGCTCGGCGAGACAGTCGCTGCCGATGGCCGCAAAGCTGTATCGACCGGCCCACTCGGTCCGGATATCGCTAGGGCCGCAGCCGGCCAACAGGCCCAGTAGCCCCACCACCGCGAGCGGCAGGGGCGGACCGTGACGGGATTGTCTCCCTCCAATAGAAGTCCTGACGCGTCGGGGAGAGGGGCCCGGCCTTGGGCCCTTGGGCGATGATGTGCGGCTCCACATGTTCCTTCCACCACCGAAATTTTCCCACCACCGGATAGTGGCTCAGCGACTTCAAATCAGAGTTGTTGGAGACGTGCATGTCAACGGTGGCGACGCCGTTCGGATCGACGCCTGTCACCTTGAATTTAGTATCGTAGGAGCCGAGATAGGCATCCGCGAGGTTGCCCACCTTGCCGAGCGTGGGAACGGCGGCATAGTCCGTGAAGTCCTTCCGTAGAGTATCCCGGCCGCCGGCTTCGTTGTCCCATTTCAGTTCTCTCCCGTCGCGATGAGCGCCGCTGGCGATCGCGGCGCGCAACCGGCCCAAATTGGCGTCCCGCCGCAGGAGCAGCGTCGCCGGATCGTCCTGGCTGAATACTTGCCGCCGCGGCCCTAGGCCGGTGAGATATTGCGCCCCAAGCTGATAGTAGCCGGTCTGGTTGCCCTGTCCGCCGGTGTTGGGCGCGGCCGGTCCCAGAACGATGTCCCGCCCGGCCTGCCCCGCCCGGTTGCCGGCCGCGGCGACGGCGTGCCGCGCCGCACCGGCTCCACGGACGACGTCCGCGACAAGGGGCACGGCCGCCGCGATCGCACGGGCCGCCAGCCTCCGGTCCTCGGTCTGTCTCTGCAGAGCCAGTCCGTAGTCCGCCTGGGCCTGCTGACCGGCATGCGCGACGCCCTGGGCTGCATTCCCTGCCGTCTGGCGCATCTGGGCTTTTCCTCGCCGCAGCGCCGCCATCTTGGCGTCGGCCGCTTGTCGAACGCCCCTTCGCCGCGCCTCATGGTCCGCCTTGATCCGGTGCTGCGCGTCTTCAAACGCATTGGGCAGGCCAAACATGCCGCGTCCTTTCAGGCGGGTGAAGGGTAAGGGCGGCCCGCGCTGCCCGCAGGCGCGCCGGGCCGCCCCGAGCCGCCGCCCGGAGGGGGCGAGGCGGCAGCTCTGGCTCAGGCCTTGGTGGCCGACCTAGGTCAGGTCGGCGACCACCGCGTGGGCCTTCTCGTTGCGACAGACGAGGGTCTTTTCCGAGGTCAGCAGGAACTTCTCGCTATCCCCCGAGGCCGCCAGCGGCTTGGAGCGCACCCCGTCCAGGGTGCCCACCGCCATCTTCGTCGGATCGACGAACAGACAGTCGCGGGTCAGGCCATAGGCGTGCGGGATCAGCGTCACATTGCCGAAGTCCGACACATAGACATCCGCCGCGCCGATGATCACCGCCGGCTTGGCGCCGGTGACCTCCTTGCGGATCTGGGCGATGCCGGTGAAGGCCGAGAAGGCCTGCTTGTGCGCCGGGCCCATATAGGCCTGGGTGGGCCGGCCGCCGTTGCTGTACGCCGAGCTGAGCACGCTCTTGACCAGGGCCTCGGTAAAGGTCCGCTGGGTGCCGTTGGTCGCCGCCGCCACCTGGCCGCCGGAGAAGCCGCCGGAGGCGCCGGCGGCCCCGCGCGAGACGTTCGACGTCAGCCAGGCCAGGGCCCCGGCCGAGCGCCGCGGCGTGGCGCCCGCCTCGTCGTTGGAGGCATAGTTGCCGATGAAGCGCGCCTCCATGTCGCGGCGCATCTCGATGCCCTTCAGCACCTTCTGCCGGTCCAGTTCGCTGTCGCGACCGGCCTTGTCGACCACCTCCTGGGTGCGGCTGACGCCGCCCTTCTTGGTGAAGATCTGGCAGACGTTGCCGACGCGGGTGGTCAGGTTCGGCGCGTCCAGCGAGGCCACGTCGTCCCCCTCCAGGGCGGCATTGGTCGGGTCGGGGGTGGCCAGGGCCTCCACCTGCCATTCATGCTTGATGGCGGTGGCCTTGGCGGCGCCGATGTTCTGGGTGAAGGGCGTCTCCTCGGCGGCGACGCGATAGATCACCGCCTCCAGGTCCTCGCGATTGCCCTTGGAGTTGATGGTCGTGGTGGTGTTGGTGGGTGCGGTCATCCGCGATCCTTTCAATGACAATCGCCGCCGTGCCGGCGCGCGAGGGGGGGATTTCGACGGCGCTACGCCCGTCGGGCCGATGGCCGGCGGCGCCGGTTCGGAAAATGACGCGGGCTCTGGCGGGGGCTCAGCCCCGCGACCGCAAAAAGGCCACGGCGTCGTCGATACTGCCGCTCTTCGTCAGCCGCGCCAGGGCGTCGGCCGAGCGCCGTTCCTGCGAGGACCGCGGCGCCTGGGCCGCCGAGGGCCGCAACGTCCGCAAGGCCCCCGCCTCGCCGCCGCGATCCGGCGCCAGCCCCCGCCGGGCCTGACGCCACTGCAGGGCGTCATAGGCCAGGCTGGCCTCCTCCGCCGTCAGATTGGCCAGCTGGTCGTCGGTCGCCCCCAGATCCACCAGGAAGCTCGCCACGGCCTGGCGCCGCTGGGGCCCCGCCTTGGGGTCGGCCAACTCCGGCGCGATCGCCTTCAGCCGCGCCGCCTCGCCGGCGACGAAGTGGCGGTGGCTGACCGCCTGCGCCTGGGCCTGGGCGGCGACCAGCTGATGCAGCTCCGCCTGCTCGGCCTCGAACTGCATCCGCCCATGGAAGGCCGCCTGGGGATCGGCTTGGGCCCACGCCGCCCAGTCCACCTGGTCCCACTTGCCGGCGAAAGTCTGCGCGGCCTGGGGCAGCAGATGATCGAGCGCCTCGGCCATCTGCATCGCCTCGGCGGCCTCCTGCATCGCCTGACCGGTGGCGCGCTCGCGCTCGCCCTCGCGCTCCGCGATCAGCGCCTGAATGTCCGCCGGCAGGTCCCGGAACCGAGCCTGGGCGGCCTCATCCCACGACTCCGGCGGCCTGATCGAGGTCGCTTCTTCCTCTTCCGTCTCCTCCTCGCCCGGCTCGAGGTCGAAATCGTCCTCGTCCGACCCAGGCTCCGCCGACGTCGACAGGCCCGGCGCCGGGGCCCCGCCCGACAGCAGGTCGGCGGCCTGGTCGACGGACAGCGGCTCGCCGCCCGTCGCGGGGGTGGGGTTGGATGTCATGGATCACCTTGCTCTGTGAAAAAAGTGGATCACGTTTTGGGGCCGCTAGGCGCCCGCCAGCCCCTCGGCCGCCAGCAGCGACCGGTATTGCGCCACCTCGCCGGCGCCGACGGCCTCGTGCAGCGCCCGCCGCACCCCGTCCAGCACCTGGACCCCCAGGTAGAGCTTCTCGCGCAGGGCCTCAGCCGCCACCGGGCTGGCCAGCAGTTCCTCGACCATCGCAGCCCGCAGCCGGCCGAACGCCGCCTCGGTCTCGCGTAATTCGGTCGCGGCGCGCTCGGCCGACTGAAGCGCCGCGCGATCGGTGTCGTCGGTCAACATGAGTATTTCCCGTTTGCAGCCGCAAGGGAGACCGTCGCGGTGCCTCGAACCCCTGGCTGACGCCAGGTCCGAAACACCGATGAGCGACGTTAGCGCCGCAAGACGGGCTTTGCCGCCCGAAGCCTAGGTCGTCGCAGTTTCCTAGCCGTACGGCTCGGTGTTGAACGGATTGTCCTGCTCGGAATAACAGATGTCCGTCTCGAACAGCCACTGATCGCCAGAAACGACGAAGCGGCAGCTGAACAGGTCCACCATGAAATGGTCTTCGGGTTTCTTCAGGCGCTCCAGCGGTGGCAGCGCAGGGTCCAGGTATGTCACGAAGACTACCGCCTGCCCTCGCTCGCGCGTGCGCCACAGATGGATTTTGACCGCCGGGGTGCGCGCAATGGTCTGAGCCGAGCGTCCTGCGGGGGGGCCACGTCCGAACAGGAACGCTTCCTGGTCGGCGTTCAGCGCGCCCTTCGCCCATGAGCGCCCGGTCAGGGCCTCCAGCCTCGGCTCGTCCCGCACCTTCAAGGCCTCGAGAAAGATCTGCGCCTTTTCCATGTCATCAGGCGGATGGCGTGTATTGGGGACGAGGCTGCAGGCAGCAATCACAACAGCGGCCACGGCTATAGATGACGCAGCGAGGGTCTTGCTCATGTCGCTCCCTATCGAACTTTCGAACGATCGCCGAACTGGGTCGTCATCGGATTGACCGGCGGCGTAGACAGGGTCGCCGGCGTATCCATCGTCCCAGGACGGTAGGTATAGTGCAGATGCGGCCCGGTCGTTTTCCCGCTATTGTTGGAAAAGCCGATCACCTGACAGGCGCCGACCCAGTCGCCGACCTCCAGGCCCTGGGTGGCCCCCGTGTGGGCATAGCCGCTTATGCTGCCGTCAGCGTTTTGGACGATGATGGTGTCGCCCCCTCGCCCGCGGGGACCGACCATCATCACTTCCCCCGCCTGGCTCGACCGGATCGCGGCGCCCTTCGGCGCTACGAAGTCGGAACCGTTGTGCAGGGTCGAAGCGCCTGCCACGGGCGCTCGGCGGGGTCCAAAGCCGCTGGAAATGGCAGGGCCTTTCGGCTCGGGCGAAACCGGCCAGCACACGTCGCCATCCGGGGTGACCAATGCGGTTGGAGCGGTTGTGTCGGGTCCACCGTAGGCGACGGCGACGGCGCCCCCAGGATCGGCGGTGACCTGCGCCGCCAGCGCCTGAACATGGCGGTCCACGCTGCGGCGCCAATCCCTCAGGCCGCTGCGTTCGCCGGCCCGATTGGCGAAGCCAGGCTGCGCCAGCAAGGTCCGGTGCAACTGCCCTAGGCGATCGGACAGACCACGGTTCCGGGCGGCCGCCATCAACTGCCCCAAGAGTTCATCGTCGCCCGGCCCGACCCGATCATGGACTGCGTGCTCTCCAGCCATCATGCCTCCTGCAGGGTGCCAGAACGTCGGAATAAAACAAGAACATTGATGGAGATCTCCGGTGCGCTATCCCGCCCGGTCACCGCCCATATGCACCGGACTGAGGGTCTCGCCATGCTCCAGCCCGGCGGCGTCCTCGCCTCTGCGCAGTTGAACTTCGGCCTGCAGCTGCTCGCGTTTCAGCTGCAGCTCCGCCGCCAGTTGCTCGCGCTTCAAAGCGATCTCGGCGACCATCCGCTCGCGCTTCAGCGCCGCCTCGCCCTGCGCCTTCAGCTGCGCGGCGACCAGCGCCGGGTCCGGCCGCGGCGCCGCGGCCGGACCCGGCAGGGTCATGGCGGGATCGCTGAAATAGGCGTCTACCCCCTTCAGCCCCGCCCGCTCGCCGATCCGCTTCAGCAGGTTGTGCACATTGCGGGCGGTGACGAACGGCCCCGCCACCCCGCCCTGCAGCTGAACGATCTCCCGTTGCATCCCCCACAGCTCCCGCGCCACCATCAGGTCATGCTCGCGCCCGCCTGAGCCCACGCCCACCTCGATGGTCATGTCCATGCGCTCGCCCCAGGCGGTGGGATCGACCTCCACCCAGCGCCCGCGCAGGCGAACCTTGGCCGCCGCGGTGGCGTTGCGCCGCGCCACGGCGTGGACGCCCAGGAACAGGTCCTTGATCCCCGTCTCGGCGAAGATCCGCGCGATCAGCCGCACCCGCCGCTGCGCCGCGTTCATCAGGGCGACGGCGCCCCGGGCGGTGTCGTGCAGGGTGTCCGGCGCCAGGCCCTGGGCGCTGCGGGCGATCCCCGTGCGCTGCTCGGCCACCGTCGAGAAATACTCCAGCGCCCCGAAGGCGTCGAACCCCAGCCCCCCCGCCGCGATCGGCCGCACCGCGTCGCCCGTCTTCGAGCGCACCGGCACGCCCGGCTCGTTCCGCAACAGATCGCCGATGGTGAACTGGTTGGCCCGCTCCAGGGCCACCTCCTGCCGCTGGTTGAGGGCGAAATAGCCGCTGTCCAGGGCCATCCGCGTCAGCGCCGTCTTGATCCTCTGCACCTCCGCCAGCAGGTCGGCCACCGACCGGCCATAGAAGCGGTGCGGCGTCAGATACGGCGTCACCGCCGCGAAGGGAATCTGCTCCACCCGGCGCCGCTCCAGCAGCACCGTCTCGCCGCAGCCGGTGACCACCTTCCACAGCTCCGGCGCCCCGTCCCCGTCGGCGTCGATGCGCACATAGTGCTCGACCACCTCCACCGTGCGCAGGTCGCCCAGCCCCTCCCCGCCCGACCAGGTCCCGTGCTCCCCGGCGGTGTCCCGCGCCTCGGCCACCGCCTGGTCGCCGCCGCCCCCGCCATAGGCTGGCAGGGCGTCGACCAGGTCGCGGTCATAGCCGTCGGCGATCAGGTCCTGGGCCCGTGGCCGCGAGCGCATGGCGCAATAGGTCGCCTCGGCCAGCCGGCTGGCGTCGGCGGCGATGGTGAAGTCCTCCGGCGGCGTCGCCGCCACCCTCACCCCGCCGCGGGCCGGGCCGCGCAGGGTGAAGTCGAACACCGGCGCCCCGTCCTCGCCGACCCGCTCCACCAGGCCCCGGATCTGGCCGCCCCCCAGGGCCGCCACCCGCAGCTCCATGGCGCTCTTGCCGACGAAGCGCTCTTCCGAGCCGCCGCCGCCCTCCTCCCACCAGAATTTGACGATGCCGGTCTTCTGCAGCAACGCGTCCTTGAACAGGGTGTAGAGCACCAGGAACCCGGGGTTCTCGTGGAACACCACATGGTTGACGTAGTCGGTCTCCTGCTGCGCCGCCGCCTCGTCCTCGGCCCCCACGGGCTGGAAGCTCGCCACCTCCTCGGACCCGGTGAAGATCTCCACCAGGTCCGGCAGCAGGGTCTCCACCGCCTCCGCCACGTCCGTGGACACCGCCTTGGAGCGGCCCAGCATCGCCGGCACATCGGGCATCTCGCCCTTGTAATAGTTCAGCGCCCGCTCCCGCGCCGCCGCCAGCGCGTCGTCGTGATCGAACCCCACCGACCGCCGCCGCTCGGCCGCCACCACCGCCAGGAAGCCGTCGTCGTCCAGCGTGTCCCGCCGGGCGCTCGGCGCAGAGGCGCCCTCCCCGTAAGCTGAGGCCATCGATCCATCCTGTAATGTAGTCGGCCCCGCAGGACCTCGGCCCGCGCCGATGAAAAAGCCCCGGCCGAGCGGCGCGGGGCTTAGCGGAAGGCGCGGGGGCGCAACCCCCGCTCATGATGGGTTTATGCCAGAGACGGCGCCGAATGTCAATGCGTAATGCATTTATCCCGGCGCGGTCGCCAGCTTTTTCGCCTGGATCACCGGGGCCGCCGCCTCGACCCGGATCTCGAAATGGTCGGCCTGGATCACCTCGGTGACCTTGCCGGGCCGATAGCAGACGGCGTTGACGCCCCCCGCGTGCCGCAGGCTGTCGAACACCAGCCCGTCCGCGCCCGCGGCGCGCAATCCCTCGCCGAAGACCTGCGAGGCCGCATAGCTCGCCGAGGCATAGGCCCCGGGCAGGGTCGCCTGTTCGCCGCGGATGTCGCGATAATCGCCCGTCAGCACCGCCGAATAGGCGCGGTACTGGCGCGACAGGCTCGCCGCCCCCGTCGCCGCCGCCTCGCGGCGCAGATGGTGCCCGACCTCCGCCACCGCCGTCGTCAGGCTGGCGGAAGCGTACCAGGCCCCCAGGTCCGGGCCGCTGAACCGCCCGCCCCCGGGCGCCGCGTGCAGGAAGGCCGCCATGACCACGCTGGCGTTGGGGCGGCCATAGACCCAGTCGCGCGCGTCCAGACGCCCCAGCCGCTCGGCCACCAGGCGGTCGTTGGTCCAGCCGGCCAGGTCCATCACCGCGCCCAGGTCGGCCGCGGTCGCCACCGTGTCGAACAGGCCGATGGGCGGAAAGCGCGACGGGATCAGCCGGACGGTCGGCGTCGGGGCGGGGGCGTAGCGGTCGCTCACGAGAAGACGATGTCGGCGTCCGCATAGGGGCGGAAGGCCTCGTCGATGGCGCCCGGGGGCATGTAGAGCCCGCCCCGCGCCGCATCGAGGAACCGCCGCACCTGCATCAGCCCGTCCTGGGTGCCGCTGGTGATCAGCGCCATCGGCGGCCGCCCGCCGAACACCGGCGCCCCGTGCGGCGCCTTCAGCCAGGCCACCGCATCGGCCTCCCCCCCGTGCAGCACGCCCAGGGCCTGGTGGATGCCCAGCACCGCCGACAGCCGCACCAGCACATCCACGTCCAGGGTGATGTCGCGATGTTCCCGCGCCGCCTTCACCCACCCGTAATAGGTCGAGCGCGAGGGCAGGCCCAGGATCAGCAGCCGCTCCCCCTCCGGCAAGCCCCACAGGTCGGCGATGGCCAGGAAGGTCCGCAGCCCCGGCGCGCTCAGCCGCCGCCGCTCAGCCACGGCAAAGCGGCCGGCGTCCACGCGCTGCGGCCCGGCCTCGATCTCGATCTTCGACTTGCGCGATGTCGCGGCCATGGGGCGTTCCTCCAGATCCGGATATAGTCCAGATCTGGACTTATCGCAAGGCGCCCCCGCTTCAGGCCTCGACCACGTCCCGGCCCACCGGCGCCAGGGACAGCAGCGCCAGCTTCAGGTGCTGCCAGGCGAAGGGAATGCCGATGCTGGTCACCGCCAGGGCCACGGCCAGGGCGATATGGTGCAGCGCCAGCCACCAGCCGGCCAGCACGAACCACAGGATGTTGAGCACCAGGCTGGTCGCCCCGGTGTCGCGCTCCACGACGATCCGCCCGAAGGGCCAGGCGCTGAACCCCGCCATGCGGAAAGCGGCCGGCGTCCAGGGCAGGCCGATGATGGTGATCGCCATGATCACCCCCGCCAGCAGCCACAGGCCGCCGGAGATCCAGCCGCCCAGGATGAACCACAGCAGGTTGAGCAACAGTCGCATCGATCATCGGCCTCCGCCGGCCCAACGCCGACCGCTGTTATATAGGGGCTCCCGACGCCGCTCACACGATGCCGTAGTCCGGCACTGTCATCGCCTCGTCCCGCGGCCGCGTCGCCGCATGGCGCAGCATCATCAGGGCGTAGCGCGACGCTGAGATGCGGTCGTCGCGCACCTTGCGGATCAGGCCGTCCACCCGGTGGTAGATCCTCAGCTCCGACAGCCAGCCGCCGCACGAGGCGAACACCTTCCAGCGTCCGGTGCGCATGCGGTCGAGCATCTCCATCACCCCCGCCTCCACGCCGCTGCCGCCGCCCGCATGGGTCGCCCGCTCGCTGAGCATCTCCAGCCCCTGGGCGGCGTACTGGGCCTTCAACGCCTCGCCCGAGCCCTTGTCGTGCTGCAGCCCGTCGTGCGGCCAGGCGCAGGGGATCCACGCGCCCCAGGCCTTGATCCCCGCCGCATGGGTCACCGGCGTCTGCTCGCGCGCGCAGAACTCCTGGCACAGGTAGACGCAGTCCCCGTCACGATCCCACGCCAGGTTCACCGCCGCGAACGGATGGTCCCAGCCGAAGTCCAGGCCGTTGATCTGCGGCCAGTGGGCGGGGATGGCGAAAGGCGCGCAGACGATGGCCGCCTCATCCACCGGGAACACCCGGCCCGACCCCATCACCGGCACGCCCTGGGTGCGCGCCGCCCGCTCGTGCTCGGGATAGCTGGCGACGATCGCCGCCCGCTGCTGCGCCGAATAGTGCTCGGCCTCGTCGATGGTCATCTGCGTCAGGTGTCGCATGTCGGTCAGTCCGGACTCGTCGAGGCTTCCATGAACATGGCCACCACCTCGCTCATCCCCAAAAGCGGCGTGAACGTCATCCATGCCATCCCCCCCACCGCGTTCGTGCGCGTCAGCCCTTCCAGATACACATCCAGGTCGGGCTCCTCGTCGAACCAGACGAAGTCCAGGGTCTCGCCCTGCCACTTCTGTCGCCCCTGGTCGTAGGACTTGAACCCCAGGGTCGAGGTCCCGTCCGAGACGTGCCGCACCCGCACATGGTCCAGGGCGTCGGGCGCCGATCCCTTCATCGCCCAGCCCAGCAGGTCGTCGCCGGGGATCAGGCCCGTCCCCCATTGCGACCGGTCCTTGGGCTCGCCCACCAGGATCCGCTGCACCCCGTCGCGGGTCACCTCCGAGGTCTTCGAGGCCGCCCAGCCACGCACCGGCCGGTCCCACCGCCGCCCCCGCCACCAGTCAGGATACCGCCCGGTCAGATGGAAGGCCGCCTCCGCCCCGCCGCAGAAGGTCTTGCCCAGCTGGTTGCCGGCCATCAGCAGCCGCTCGCGATGCGCGGCCCCGGCCAGATGGAAGGCCGCCTGCTTCGGATAGGGGCGGTAGACCTGCAGCCGGTTCCGCCCGGCCTGCCGCGCCGCCTCGGCCGTCAACTCCAGAAGCTCCACCGCCTCCGGATCGGTGAACCCGGGCCCGGCCTCATCCATCGCCGAGCCCCGCGGCGGCGGCCTTGGCCAAGAGCACCTTGATCCGCGCGTTCCGCTCCTGCGGGCTCATCATCGCGGCAGGACTGGGCGGCTCCAGGTCGATCCGGTCGCCGTATTTGCGCGGCGCGACCTTGCCCATCCACCACTTCCTCGTGTCGATCATCAGCTTGGCCCTGGACAGGCCGTTCGGCGTCTCCGGCGCCCCATCGGCGATGGACAGGATCTCGTCGAACAGGGCGTGGGCCTGCGCATCGCGCGCCGCCGCATAGGCCCGCAGGAACTCCGCGTGGCGCGCCAGCCATCGGAACACCGTCGCCCGCGTCGGCATGTCGGGGTCCTGGCAAACCGACACCAGCGAGCGCCCCTCCGCCAGCCGCTCGCAGATCTCCGCGCCCTTCTCCTCGCTATAGCCGTTCGGGCGCCCCATGGGCCTCCCCCTCATGCGAGACTAGACGACGCGCAGGCCCCCGGCCCCCGGGGCGGGCGCGCTTCAGTCGGACGTGTCAGTGAAGCCGCCCTTGTCCCACGAACGGCCCCGAATGTCAATGCGTTTTGCACGCTCCGTGGGCCTTGATCCAGCCATCCCAAACCGCATTCCCGCGGAAGCGGGGACCCAGGCTTTGCCTCAAGCGCGTTGCTGGCGGACAGTCTGGATCCCTGCGTCCGCGGGGCGTGCGGGATCTGGTGGAGACAATCCAGATCGGTCGCCGTCTTCGTGATCTTGGTGATCTTTGCGTTCCGATGAACCCTCGTCATCGTCCGGCTTGACCGGACGACCCAGCGTCACGACGGCCCCGCTGCGACTGCGCTCGCGGCGGGACTAGGTCGTCCGGTCAAGCCGGACGATGACGGCGAAGGATGTGAGCGACACCGCGATCACGACGCCGACGCCTACCCCGCCGACCGGCAAGCCTTGATCGCGCTCGGCTGCGGCCGGGCCCCCGGCGCCGGGGGCGCGAACACCGCCAGGTAGCCGACCCCGCCGTCCAGCACCCGGAAGGTCTCCTGCCGATAGCCCACCGCCTCGAACTCGCAGCGCAGCAGCGCCGGCGGCAGGCCGTGTCGCTCCGCCGGCCGGTCCAGGTCCACCACCCCCACCTTCGCGCCGGGCTTCAGCGACCCGGCCAGGTTCCACAGCAGGGCGTAGGGCTGCGCCACCTCATGGTACATGTGCACCAGGATCGCCCGGTCCACCGATGCGGGCGGCAGCCCCGGATCGTCGGCCTTGCCCAGCACGATCTGCACATTCGCCAGGCCCAGGCGGGCCACCTCGCGGCGCAGGCCGGTCAGATAGGAGTCGGTCACGTCCTGGGCGTAAACCCGCCCGCCCGGCCCGACCACCGGCGACAGCCGCACCGTATGATAGCCCGACCCCGCGCCGATATCCGCCACCGCCATGCCTGGTCCTATGCCCAGCCCCCGCACCAATTGGCCGGACTCGTCGGCCGCGTCGCGGTCGGGCCCCGAGGACCAGATCGGGCTGACGATCTCGGCCACCGGCCGGTCCGGCGCGGGAAAGTCGCCGCGCTCGGCCTCCGCCGCCGGCGCGGCCCGTCCGGTCTGCGGCGGGCTGCACGCCGCCAGCGCCAGGGCCAGCAGGGCGAAGGCCGGCGCGCCCCTCACCGGCGTTTCCCCAGCTCCGAGGCGATGTCCTTCACGAACGGGCCGACCTTGCGCGAGGCGGTGGTGATCTGGTCGGTCGAGACGCCCCAGCGCTTGGCCCAATAGGCCATGGCCTTGCTCTCCGACAGGTCGATGCGGTCGCTCTGCCGGAAGTCCGGCCTGTTCTTCATGCCTGCCATGACGTCTCGCTCAAACTGTCGCGCTTAGAGCCCCGCCGGCCCGGCTTGGCAAGATGACCGTGTCACGCCGCTTCGTTCAAGGGCTTGGCGCGTTCGATCCGCCTGCGCTGGTCAGGGTTGTGCATCGCGTTCCAGAGATCGCTGCGCCGTTGTACGTTCAGCCAGAAATCGGCGCTGTTGCCGAAGACACGCGACAGGATCAAGGCTGTAGCGGCGGTGACGTTGCGGCGGTCATTGCACAGTTCATTGACGTGCTTTCGTTGCACGCCCATCGCGTCGGCCAAGGCGCCCTGGGTCAGTCCCAGCGGCGCCATGAATTCCTCGACCAGGATCTCTGCCACGGTCGCCGGCTTACGTGCGGTTGTCATCATTGCTCAACTCACTGATAACTGTGGTCATCCAGATATACATCACTCGCCTCTCCACGGCCCCCGTCCCACTGGAAAATCAACCGCCACTGCTTGTTGACGCGGATGCAGGAATAACGATCCAGCTTGCCCCGCAACTTTTCGAAATGGTTGCTTGGCGGCGCTCGCAAATCTTGGTCGGTCGTGGCGTCGTCGATCAGTTGCAGCTTCCGAAACAGCCGACTTTCCAGATCGGACGGAATTTTGCGTGACCGTACGTCTTCGACGAAAAAAGCCCGCAGCCAAGCGTCCCGAAAACCGAGGATCATCCCGCCACCTTTGATGGCTCAATGTACCACTCTATGGGACAAGCCGCAATGCCCCGCCGCGTTGGACCGGACGGGCCCCGACGGTTGAGACTATCGCCGCGCCGGGGGTGAGATCCCGAAGTGCACGGCCAGCATGTTCAAGCACACCGCGAGCTGAACCTCCATCCGCTCCGCCGCCTGCCGTTCGCCGCCGGCCGCCTCGCGCACCGTCGCCGTCTCGCCGCAGACCTTGGCGCACAGGGCCACCAGCTCGCGCCCCACCGCGTCCGGCAGGCACTGGCGGATGGCCCAGTCGGCGCGGTCCTTGGCCAGCAGCGCCGCCATCCGCGCCTCCCCCGGCTCCCCAGGCGTCGGCCCGCCCACCCGCTCCTTCAGAGACGAGGGCATGTCGCCCTTGCCCGCCTGCCAGCACAGGGCGCCGTAGCGCTCCCCCGCCTGGCTCTGCACGGCGTCGATCCGCCCCCGCGCCAGCAGCCATTGCAGGCCGGTGATCCGCCGCATGGGCCGGCGCGGCTCGCCGGGCCGGCGTTCCGGCCGCTCCAGCGCTTCACCCCGGGCCCGGGCCAGGGCCTCGGTCTCGGCCAGCCGCCGCTCAAGCGCCCCCTCCTCCGCCCGGTTGTGCGCCCGCGCCTCCAGGGCCAGGTCCCGCCGGCGCTGGGCCGCGGCGGCGTCGACCAGCGGGATCGTCCGCCCGGCCCTCATGGCTGCGCGCCCTCGGCAGGCGCGGGCCGCCACATGGCCTTCCAGTGCCGGGCGCAATAGGCGGTGCTGCGACCGCTCGAGCGTCGGCAGACCGGGGCGCAGCACGACAGCACCTCGGTCCCCTCCCCGATCGGCCAGGCGCACTGGCCCGGCTCCCGCTCCATCCAGTGGCGCGGTTCGCTGGCGCGGGGATCGCGGCGAAGACAAAGAGCTGGCTGCATGGGGACCTCCCGGTATGACGCCCCCTGAATATGCATATTGCACTATCTCATGCAAGTGCCCATTGCATTTTCGATGCGTGTAGCATCACCCCATGTCGACACCCAGCGAACGCCTCAAGAAGGCCCGCCAGGCGGCGGGCTTCGGATCCGCCTCCCAGGCCGCCGAGGCCATGGGCGTGCCCCTGGCCACCTATCAGCAGCATGAGAACGGTATCCGCGGCGTGCCGGCCGGCCGCGCCGAACGCTATGCGCGGTTCTTCCACATCACGCCGGAGTGGCTCCTCTACGGCCGCGGCGAGGAACCGGTTGGCGCCGCCGGCTCCGACCTCCCCGGCCTGCGCCCGGTGACCCGCTACGTCCCCGTCATCGGCACGGTGCAGGCGGGGCTGTGGGCCGAGATCCCCGACGATGAGCCCGAGGTGGAAGAGCTTCTCCCCATCGTCCTGCCGGGTTTCCAGGGCGCGCGTCTGTTTGGCCTGAAGATCCGCGGCCCCAGCATGGACCGCTACTATCCCGAGGGCGCCATGGTCATTGTCTGTCCGGCGGCCGAGATCGGCGTCCGCGACGGCGACCATGTGGTTGTGCGGCGACGCAAGGGGATGCTGGTGGAGACCACCCTCAAGGAGGTGGTCCAGGAGGCGGGCGGCATCGCCCTGTGGCCCCGCTCCACGGACCCGCGCTTCCAGGAGCCGGTGCGCCTGTCCAGTGTGCGCGACGCCGACGAGGGCCCGGAGATCATCGGGGTGGTGGTGTCTTCCTACAACATCCGGCCGATTCAGCACCGGCCGCTGATTCAGATTTAGTGCGATTTGCAGTTGACGGGATAGAATGCATAAGGCACTATTTGTTCGTCATTGACGGACGCCCATGCCCTCGCCTTTCCAGATCGCCTCCACCTTCGCCCAGGTCTTCCGGCCCCTCGGGGCCTGCCGCGCCCGGCGCCTCGCCCGCCTGATCGGCGAGGGCGCGCTCGATGATGCGGTCCGCCAGGCGGCCCACGACGACGCCTCCGACGCCCTCGACGACCTCCTCGCCTATCGCGAGGCCCTGCGCGAGCGCCGCGAACCGCTCCGCTTGCGGGCGCGGCTGCAGGCCGAGGCCGACGATCTGGACCGCCGATGCGCCCGCCTCGACGAGGCCGCCGCCGAGGGCTTCGGCAAGGCCGCTTACCGCCAGTCGCGGGGCGATCGCGACCTCGCCGCCGAAGCAAACGCCCAGGCCCAGGCCGCCGAGACCGCCGCCGCCCGGCTGCGCGAGCAGGCACTCGCCTTCCGGCTGCGCGCCGCGGCCATCGACGCCCGCCTGGCGTCGGCCCGCGTCCTGTCCGACGTGGCCGCGTCCGCCTGACCGATCAGGCGGGCCGGTTCAAGAGATCGCCGCGGTCCGTGCGATGAACCCGCCGCCCAGCACCCGCGTCGGGGCGTCCGGGTCGTAGAGCACGCAGGCCTGTCCCGGCGCCACGCCCTCCTCGGGGGCGTCGAAGCGCACGTCGCCGGCGACAATGCGGGCGGGCGACGGGTCGCGGGTCGAGCGCACGCGCGCCAGCACCGCGCGTCCCTCGGCGGCCTCCAGGCTGGGCTCATCCCCCAGCCAGTTGACCTCTTTCAGGGTGAGGGATCCGGCCAGCAGGGCCTCGCGCGGCCCGACAATCACCTGCCGCGCATCGGCGTCCAGGCGCACCACGAACAGGGGGTCGCCGCCGCCGATGTTCAGCCCCCGGCGCTGGCCCACCGTATAGCGGGTCACGCCCTCGTGGCGGCCCAGCACCCGGCCGTCCAGGTGGACGATGTCGCCCGCGATGGCCCCCTGCGGCCGCAGCCGGTCGATGACCGTGGTGTATCGGCCCTCCGGCACGAAGCAGATGTCCTGGCTGTCGGGCTTGTCGGCGATGGTCAGGCCGAGCTCCGCCGCCACCCGCCGCACGTCCGGCTTGTGCAGACCGCCCAGGGGGAAGCGCAGGAAGTCGAGCTGGTCGCGGGTGGTCGCGAACAGGAAATAGCTCTGGTCCCGGGCCGGATCCACCGCCCGGTGCAGCTCGGGTCCCGCCGGGCCGATCAGTCGCTGGACATAGTGGCCCGTGGCCATGGCCGCCGCCCCCAGGTCGCGGGCGATGTCCAGCAGATCGCGGAACTTCACCGTCTGGTTGCAGCGGATGCACGGCACCGGGGTCTCGCCGCGCAGATAGGCGTCGGCGAAGTCCTCCATGACCGCCTCTTTGAAACGGCTCTCGTAGTCGAGCACATAGTGCGGCACGCCGATGGCCTCGGCGGCCATGCGGGCGTCCATTATGTCCTGGCCGGCGCAGCAGGCGCCCTTCTTGGCCAGGGCCACGCCGTGGTCGTAGAGCTGCAGGGTGACGCCCACCACATCATACCCCGCCCGCTTCAGCAGGGCGGCGGTCACGGTCGAATCGACGCCGCCGGACATGGCGGCGACCACGCGGCTTCCCTTGGGCAGGTTGACGGCGGCGGCGGCCAGGGTCTCGGCCGCCCCGGCGTCCGCGATATCCAGCGGCATCTCGACGTCCTCGGCTGACCCCTAGTGTAGGGGCTCGGGGGCGGCTTTGCGAGCCGGCCTATTTGAGGAAGTTCAGCAGCGACATGTCCTTCAGGCTCAGGAACACCTGCGCCGACGCCTGGACGGCCACCTGCGCCTGGGACAGGGCCGAGGCCGCGGCGCCGATATCGACATCGGTGATGTCGCCCAGGATGTTCTCCATGGCCGTCTGCCGCTGGGTCTGGCTCAGCAGGCTGTGCTCCACCCGCTTCTGCACGCTGCCCCCCTGGGCCGAGACCGAAACGGCGCCCTGGGCCACCCCGTCCAGCGCGCCCATCTCTCCTTCCAGATAGATCCGCTGGGCGTCGGTCAGGGCCCCGCTGAAGGGGCCCGAGGCGCCCTGGTTGAACTGCTGGATCCGCTGCAGCGCCTCCATCATCGGCTTGCCGATGGCGTCGGCCAGGAAGCCGGTCTGCAGGGAGCTGGAATCGTCCATCCGGCTCACCGGCACCAGGGTGCCGTTGTCGAAGATGTTGTCCACTGGGCTGGCCGCCGCCAGCTGGGCGAGGCTGGTCACGTTCACCGGGGCCGTATCGACCTGGCCGCCCGAGAACAGATAGCCGTCGCCGTAGCGGCTGTTCAGCGCCTCCAGGGTCTGGCTGAAATAGTTCTGCACCTGGTTCATCAGCCCGTCGGCCCGGCCGCTGGCCAGGGCGCCGGAGATCGCCTCCTTCAGGCCCTGGGCGCTGTCGGACAGGCTCTCGAGCGACAATTGCTGCGCCTGCATCTTCACGTCCAGGCCGTTGAGCTGCTCGACCATGCCGTCGACGCGGGCCTTCACCGACTGGGCGGCGACCAGCGACCGGGCGCGGTCGGCATAGCCCAGCAGGTCGCTGCCGCGCTTGCCGGTGGCGACCTGGCTCTGCGCCTCGACCTGGCGGTTCTGGGCCCGCATCAGGTCGGCGAGGACCGACTTGTACTGGTCGGCGGTGGCGATACGGCTGACGCCCATGACTGTGTCTCCTAGCCGACCATGGTCAGCAGGGTGTCGTACATGTCCTTGGCCGCCGTGATCAGGCGGGCCGAGGCATTATAGGCCTGCTGGTAGGTTGTCAGGTTAACGAGCTCCTCGTCGAGGTTGACCCCCTCCACCGCCGCGCGGCGGCTGGCGGCCTCCGCCGAGACCGCATCGGCGCTCACCTGGCGGTCCTTGGCGGCCGCGGCCTTGGAGCCGATCTGACCGGACAGCTCGGAGGCGTAGCTGAGCACCGACATCTGCACCGCCCGCATGTTGCCGGCGGCGCCGAAGGTCGAGGTGCTCGCGCCCGCCTTGGCCAGCTCCAGCGCCCCGCGCCCGTCCCCGGTCGCCAGGGCCGGGGCGCCCGCCGCGGCGCTGCGGTCGAACTGGGCGAACGCCAGCCGGCTGTAGTTGAGGCTGATGTCGGTGCGGATGGCGAAGGTCTCGGTGCGGGCGGACTTGGCCTCCGAGCCGATGCCGAACAGGCTGCTGATGGAGGGCCCGCCCGCCCCCCGGTGGGTGTTGTCGGCGGCCACGCTCACCTGGACGTCCTGGTTGCCGGCCGCGGCGAAGGTCATGCGGCCGGTCGCGTCGAGGCTGAACGCCCCGAACAGGCTCACCCCGCTGTTCAGGCTGTTGAGCAGGCTGGTCATGTTGCCGGCCGCCGGGACCGTTACATCGATGCCGCGCAGCAGGTTGCCCGAGGAATCGGTGAGCTGCAGCTTGATGATTTCGCCGGGCGTGAACCCGTGGGCGTCGGTGGCCTTCAGGCCGGTGCTGTACTGGGTCTTGGACGTCGCCGAGACCACATCATTGAGCCCGAAGAAGTGACTGAACCCGCGGCCGATCTTGCCGGACGGATTGGCCGGATCGTCGGCGATCACCACGCCGCCGCTCGTGGCCGAGATGCTGAGGGCGCCATTGGCGAAGCTGGCGGTCCCAGAGGCGCCCAGGGCGCTGTTGAGGTTGGACTGGAAGTTGGCGGCGAAGGTCGCG
Organism: Caulobacteraceae bacterium; assembly: GCA_965279095.1. GTDB lineage: Bacteria > Pseudomonadota > Alphaproteobacteria > Caulobacterales > Caulobacteraceae > CBDIHH01. The sequence continues at coordinate 369,297 of CBDIHH010000006.1, read as the reverse complement.
GCGGGCCCGAGCGCCGTGGCCGCGCCCCCGTCGATGCTCATCGTCGAGTTGGTGAAGTCGATGTCGACGCGCTTCTGGACGACGCCGGCGGCGTTGACGATGGCCACCCGCGTGGAGCCGGTGAAGCCGCTGACGGCGGTGGGCAGGTCCAGGCCGGTGTCGCGGCCGGTCATCGACGACGGGGCGGGGATCGAGGAATTGGCGTTATGCACCCGGTTCAACTCGTCCACCGCCTGGGTGACGAATTCCGACAGCTGCTCGCCCATCCGCGGCAGCTCGGTCTTGCCCATCTGCAGCAGGCCGTCGATCCGGCCGCCGCCGGCCATCACCGTCTGCGGAGCCCCGTGCGGCGGCGTGGCGGTGATCACGCCGATGCCCTGCGACTTGTCGAAGCTGAGCACGGCGGCGCCGCCGTCCCCCGCCAGCATCACCCCGTCGGCCGAGCGCACGGTCACGCCCCCCACCGCCCGAGGCCCCACCTGCACCGCCATATAGGTCGACAGCTCGTCCAGCAGCCGCGACAGCGTATTCTCCGACCCTGAGGCGTCGCCGCCCGAGACGCTGGAGCGCGAGATGTCCACGTTGGTCTGGGCGATCTGGTCGAGGATCTCGTTCACCCGGGTGACATCCGAGGTCACCTGCTTGTCGGTCTCGGTCTGCAGGCTCTTGATGTTCTGCGAGATGCGCTTGGCGTCGTCGAGGAAGTCGTTGATGGCGACGATGGCCGCGTTGCGCCCCAGGCTCGACGAAGGGCTCTCCGAGGCGGTGGAGAAGGCGGAATAGATCTTGTCGAGCGACGCGAAGAACGAGCTGGACTCGCTGGGGTCGCCGAACAGGCTCTGCGCCTGGTCGAGGAAATCGGCCATCACCCCCGCCTGGCCGGACCGGGCCTCGGCCGACAGGGTGGCCTTCTGCAGGAACTGGTCGGCGGCCCGGGTGATGCTGGCGATCCGCGCGCCGATGCCCACGCCGCCCACCACCACCGACTCCTGGTTGGCGAACTTGCGCGCATACCCCGGGGTGTTGATGTTGGCGATGTTATCCGACGCCACCCGAATCTGAGTCTGGGCGGTCGTGATGCCGGAGTTGCCGGCAAGCAGGATGCTGGTGATCGACACGGCGCCTACGCCCTCCGCCCGGCAAGCCAGGCCGCCGCACTCGGCGATATTTGCCTAGCTGGCGGCCATATGGCTCGGATCGGCTCTGCTAAGTGGTTGATTTGCATGACCTTGCTTCTTGGGCGCGTCTGGCCTTGGGCGAAGGACGCGCAAGACTCGCGCCAGTCGCCCATCCCAGGGACGGGGGGCCCCGGCGACAGGGTCGGCTAGGACCGATCGGACAAAAGCGGATCGGCAAAAAGCGCCGCGCGGCGCGGGCGGCCGGCTGCCCTTTTCGGAATTATGCCTACATTTCCGTAACTTAACGGTTGGCCCGCAGGTTGCTTGGACCCTGGTCGAACGGAGGCGCATCAGGCGGCTCCCCAGGTTTCCCGTCGCATGCAGATCGCCTCCCTCCTCTCGCCGACCTCTCCCGCCCCGGGCTCCGCCGGCGGCGCGGGCCAGGGCGGCCTCCTCGGCGCCGATGCGGCCGCGGACGATACCGGCCTGCTCCCCGCCGACGGGGCCGAGGGCGCCGGCGGCGATGGCGGCCTGTCCTTCGCCCAGGCCCTGGCCGCGTCCCTGGCGACGCCGGTCCCGGTGGTTCAGGCCCAGCCTGCCCCGGTAGCCGCGACCGCCCCCGCCGCTTCCCTGACCCAGCGACTGGCGGCCACGGCGCCCGGCGCCTTCGACCTGTCCCCCGCGTCCCCCGACACGGCGGCCGCCGCCGCGCCGCCGCCCTCCTCCGACCCGTCGCCCGCCTTGCCCCCCCTGCCGACGGCGCCCGTGTCAGCTCAGGCCCAGGCCCAGGCCCAGGCTCAGACTCAAGCCCAGGCCCAGGCCCAGGCCGGCGAGGCCATCCGCGCCCCGGCCCCAGCCCCGACCCGGGCGACGGGTGCCGCCGATCCCCTGTCGGCCAAGCCCGCGGCGGCGATCATCGAGCCGCCGCCGGCCGCGCTGGCCCAGGCGCAGCCTCTCCCCGCTCCCACGGCGACCGGCGCCGCGGCCGCCCCGGCCCCGGCGCCGACGGTCCAGCCCACGCCGCCGGCGTCCCCCGCCATGGCAGCCGCCGCCGCCCAGGAGGCGGCGCCCCCCACCCAGGACGCGGCGACTGAGGCCGGCGATCCGCCGCCCTCCGACCTCCCGGCCGCGCCACGCGCCGATCGCGCGGCTTCCGGCGCCGAAGCCCGCGCCTCCCGCGCCGATGGCCGGGCGCGGACCTCGGGCCTTGGGGTCGATGCCAAGGCCCAGGGCGATGGCCGCGCGAGCCCCTCCGGCGTCGGCAAGCTCTTTGACGGCGCCAGTGCCTTCGCCCTGGCGGCCGAGACGGAGTCCCCCGCTGAAGCGGGCGCCGATCCTCTCGCCAAGGCCGTCGAGGCGGCCCCGGACCCGGAGACGGGCGCTCCCGCCTCGGCGACCCTGCAGCCGGCGGCGCCGCACGTCGCCGGGCAGGCTGCCCGCGCCGATGCGGTGACCGTGCCGCACCTGGCGGCCCAGATTCTGCGTAAGCTCGACGCCAAGATCACCCGCTTCGACATCGAGCTTCACCCCGGCGGCATGGGCAGGGTCGACGTCAAGGTCGAGATCAACGCCGCCGGCGCCATCAGCGCCGCCCTCAGCTTCGACAATCCCCAGGCCGCCGCCGACCTGCGCGGCCGGGCTGATGAGCTGCGCGCCGCCCTGCAGCAGGCCGGCTTCGACCTGTCCGACGCCGGGCTCAGCTTCGACCTGTCCGGCGGCCAGCAGCGCTCGGCCGAACAGCAACAGACCCTGGCCGAGGCCTTCGCGGGCCGGGCCTTCGCCGTCGCGGCCGACAAGGCCGAAGACCTCCAGGCCGCCGTCGCCGCCGCCGCTGCCCGATTGCAGCGGCGCGGCGCGTCCGGCGTCGACATACGGATTTAGCACCATGGGCGCATCGATCAGCGACTACCTGGCCGGCCAGAAGCCTTCCAGCAACACCGTCGACACCAGCCTCGCCAGCGGGGCGTCCAAAACCGCCGCGGGCAAGGCCGCCCTGGCCACCAGCTACCAGACCTTCATGGTCCTGCTGACCAGCCAGTTGAAGAACCAGGATCCATTGAAGCCGATGGATACCGACCAGTTCACCCAGCAGATCGTCCAGATGACCGGCGTGGAGCAGCAGTTGCTCTCCAACGATCTGCTGCAGAAGCTGGTCACCCAGTCCACCTCCGGCAGCAACCTCAACGCCGTCTCCCTGATCGGCAAGACGGTCACGGCCGCCAGCGCCGACGTCAATCTCAAGGGCGGGGCCGCTACCTGGACCTACGACCTGCCCAGCGCCGCCAAGGACGCCGCCATCGAGATCCGCAACGCCAAGGGCGCTGTGGTCTGGAAAGGCGCCGCCCCCAGCCTCGACAGCGGCCAGCACGCCTTCAATTGGGATGGGAAGACCGCCGACGGCGCCCAGCTCGCGGACGGCGTCTACAGCATGAAACTCACCGCCCATTCCAGCGACGACAAGCTGCTCACCTACAAGGGCTACGTCACCGGCCAGGCCACCGCCATGGAGCAGGCCAACGGGGTCACCCAGCTGATCCTGGGCGGCGTCAAGGTCGGCATCTCAGACATCATCGCCGTCCGCGACCAGACCGCGGCCTGATCCCCATCCCCTTCGGACCCGGCTCGCGCCGCACCCCATAGCAAGGAACACACACCCATGAGCATCTACAGCGCCATGCTCGCCGGCGTCTCCGGCCTGACCTCCAACTCCTCGGCCCTGGCGGCCATCTCCGACAACATCGCCAACATCAACACCGTCGGCTACAAGCGCAGCGCCAACACCTTTTCCACCCTGGTGACCTCGGTCTCGAAGGCCGCCTACAGCGCCGGTGGCGTTCGCTCCAACACCCACCAGTACAATACCCAGCAGGGCCTGCTGCAGGGCTCCTCCTCGCCCACCGACCTGGCCATCTCTGGCAACGGCTTCTTCGTCACCACCGAGAAGCCCGAGAACCTGGTCTCGAGCGACGCGCGGATGTTTACCCGGGCGGGATCGTTCACCGTCGACAAGCTGGGCTATCTGCAAAACGCTGGCGGCCTCTATCTGCAGGGCTGGCCGGCGGACAGCGACGGGGTCATCCTCACCGACCCCTCCGACATCAGCCGGCTCAAGTCGATCAACGTCGGCAGCGTCGGCGGCGCGGCCGAGGCCACCACCCGCATGGGCGTGGACGCCAACCTGCAGTCGAGCCAGGCGGTTTCCGCGGCGGTGACGGCCATGCCCGCCGGCGCTGGGGCCTACAATCCCGCCACCAACAACATGGCCATGTACGCCAACAGCCCGGCCACCGGGGTCAAGCCTGACTTCCAGATCCAGGTGCCCCTGTCCGACTCCAAGGGCGGCGCCCGGTCGGTGATGATCTCCTTCCTCAAGAGCGCCACCCCCAACGAGTGGTATGCCGAGATGCATGTGGTGCCGGCCACCGACCTGGTGGTGCCCGGCGGCGTCACCCCCGGGCTGATCCGCTCCGGCAAGGTCGCCTTCACCCAGGACGGCCAGCTCAACACCGCCTACGCGCCGGCGTCCCAGCTGCTGATCGATCCGGCCAACCCCAACATCGACTTCGGCGCCTCCAATGGAGCCGCGCCGGGGGCCGGCCAGGTCAAGTGGGCCGCCGCCCTCGGCATCGACTCCCAGTCGGTGAAGGTCGACCTCGCCTCCTCGACCGGCGGGCTGTCCCAGTACGACAGCCAGTCCGTGGTCAAGGCCGTCAGCACCAACGGCACCGCCTTCGGCAACCTGACCAATGTCGAGATCAACGACGGCGGCTTCGTCACCGCCATCTTCGACAACGGAACCACCCGTCGCATCGCCCAGCTGGCCATCGCCACCTTCCCCAATCCCGACGGGCTGAAGTCGGTCACCGGCAACGCCTATCGCGCCTCGCTCGAGAGCGGCGCCTACAACTTCAAGCAGCCCGGCACCGGCGGGGCGGGACTCATCGCCCCCTCGACCCTCGAATCCTCGACCGTGGACCTGTCGGCGGAGTTTACGGGCCTGATCACCACCCAGCGGGCCTACTCGGCATCTTCCAAGATCATTACGACGGCGGACCAGATGCTCGAGGAGCTCATCAATATTAAGCGCTGATCAATACCCTGATCATGAGCCTTACTCACTCCGGGCTTCTTGAACACACTCAAAACTGCCGAGAGGCTCGACATGGTTACCGGCATTTTTACTATTGGGATTCATTGGCTGTTATGCCGTCACCCGTATTGTCCATCGCAACAGTGATGGTGGGAAGGGCGTAAGCCATGTTCCAACAACAAGAACGCCTCAACTCCAGGGGCGAGAAATATGTGATCGGTCCGACGGGCGCGCCGCTGACCCTCAACGATCTGCCGCCGGCGAACACCCAACGTTGGGTGATCCGTCGCAAGGCAGAGGTTGTGGCGGCGGTTCGCGGCGGGCTGTTGACGCTCGACGAGGCCTGCGACCGCTATCGGCTTACGAACGAGGAATTCCTCGGCTGGCAGCAATCCATCGATCAGCACGGTCTTGCCGGCCTGCGCACCACGCGCATCCAGCAATATCGATAGGTCGGTGGACCGATTTCAATCGCATGAAGATCCGGGCCCGGCCATCGGCGGGAGCGACCTGACGCCGGGTCGCTGGTCCCGCGGCTGCGACATTATCGCCGCCGCGGGACGCCTGCGGGCCTGGCCCGCTTAAGTCCCCGTTTACCAAGCACCCGGTAATTCCTGCCTAGCGACGCGGCGTGCTTCTGGCCCGCGTCAGGGGGAAGTCACCGCGTGGAGCAGTTCGTCAACGCCCTGCAACGTTTCGGCGTCGGACGACTGGCCGCCATCATCGGCGTCTCGGCGGGCGCCGCCGCGGCCCTGTTCGCCCTGGTCCTCAACATGGGCCAGCAGCCCCAGGGGCTCCTCTATGCCAACCTCGACCTGAAGGAAGCCTCCTCGATCACCGCCGCCCTCGAGCAGGCGGGGATCAAATACGAGGCGAAGGGCGACGGCTCGACCCTGATGGTCGACCGCGACAAGGTCGCCTCCACCCGCCTGCTGCTGTCGGGCAAGGGCCTGCCCACCTCCGGCTCGGTAGGCTACGAGATCTTCGACGAGAGCTCCGCCCTCGGCCAGACCGACTTCGTCCAGACCCTCAACCGCCAGCGCGCCCTCGAAGGCGAACTGGCCCGCACCATCCGATCCCTGGACGGCGTGGCCTCGGCCCGTGTCCACCTGGTGCTGCCCAAGCGCCAGCTGTTCGAGGAGGAGGCAAGCGCGCCGACCGCCTCGATCGTCATCGGCCTGACCGGCCGCGAACTCGGCGCCGACCAGGTCCGCGCCCTGCGCAATCTGGTCGCCAGCGCCGTGCCCAACCTGAAGCCCGACCATGTCACGGTGGTCGACGAGCGCGGCAAGATGCTGGCCGGCGGCGACGCCGACTCCATGGCCGACCAGGCCGCCGAGGGCGCCCGCACGGGGGCCGAGGAGCGCATCCGCAAGACCGTCAAGGACCTCGTCGAGGGCGTCGTCGGCCCCGGCAAGGCGAGGGTGCAGGTCTCCGCCGACCTCGACCTGAACCGGGTCACCGTCCAGGAGGAGAAATACGACCCCGACGGCCAGGTGGTGCGCTCCACCCAGACCGTCGAGGAGAACGCCAAGGACAGCGAGCCCAAGTCCTCGGGCGAAGTGTCCACCGCCCAGAACATCCCCGGCGCCCCCGACACCGCCAGCCCCAGCCAGGCCGGATCGGCGAGCGGACGCACCGAGGAGACCACCAACTACGAGATCTCGCGCACCACCCGCACCGAGGTCACCGAGCCGGGCGCCATCAAGCGACTGTCCGTCGCCGTGGCCGTGGACGGGCTGACCACCACCGACGCCAAGGGCAAGACCAGCTACGCCCCCCGCAGCGCCGACGAGATGAAGCGGATCGAGCAGCTGGTGCGCTCGGCGGTGGGCTTCAGCACCGAGCGTCAGGACCAGGTCAGCGTCGTCAATGTCCGCTTCAGCCGCGAGGAGGACAACGGCGCCGGGACCTCGGCCAAGCCAGGCATGTTCAACTTCGACAAGAACGACATGATGCGCGGCGGCGAGCTTCTGATCCTCCTGGTGGTCGCCGCCCTGATCATCTTCTTCGTCGCCCGCCCCCTGGTGAAGGGCGCTGGCCAGGGATCGCCCGGCATGGCCCTGGCCCTGGCCGGCGGCGGCGGCGGCGCGCCGATGGCCCAGGGCGTCGCCGGGGTGGGCTATCAGGGCGGCGACCAGTTGGCCCTCGCCGGCCCCCAGTCGTCCGACATGGAACAGCGCATCGACATCGCCAAGATCGAGGGCCAGGTGAAGGCCTCGTCGGTCAAGCGGGTCGCTGAATTCGTCGACGCCCATCCCGACGAGTCGGTTTCGATCCTGCGTAGCTGGCTGCACGACAGCGCATGAGCGTCCCCCGCACCCGCAAGAGCGTCACCGACACCTCCCGCCTGAACGGCGCGGAGAAGGCCGCGATCATACTGCTGTCCCTGGGCGAGGAGCACCACGCCCTGTGGAAGGCCCTGGACGACGAGGAGATCAAGGAGATCTCCCAGGCTATGTCGAGCCTCGGCACCGTCTCGTCCAGCTGCGTCGAGGACCTGATGGTGGAGTTCGTCTCCGGCCTCTCCTCGGCCGGGGCGATCATGGGCTCCTACGAGCAGACCCAGCGCCTGCTGTCGTCCTTCATGCCGGGCGACAAGGTCGAGAGCCTGATGGAGGAGATCCGCGGCCCGGCGGGTCGCACCATGTGGGACAAGCTGGCCAATGTGAACGAGGCCGTTCTCGCCAACTACCTGAAGAACGAATACCCCCAGACCGTCGCCGTGGTGCTGTCCAAGATCAAGGGCGAGCACGCCGCCCGGGTGCTGTCGGCCCTGCCCGAGGACTTCGCCCTGGAGTGCGTGCAGCGGATGCTGCGCATGGAGCCGGTGCAGCGCGAGATCCTCGACAAGATCGAACAGACCCTGCGCACCGAGTTCATGTCCAACCTGGCGCGCACCTCCAAGCGCGACAGCCACGAGATGATGGCCGACATCTTCAACAACTTCGACCGCCAAACCGAGGGCCGGTTCATCGCCGCCCTGGAAGAGCGCAATCGCGAGTCCGCCGAGCGGATCCGGGCCCTGATGTTCGTCTTCGAGGACCTCGGCAAGCTCGACCCAGGCGGCATCCAGACCCTGCTGCGGGCCGTGGAGAAGGACCAGCTGGCGCTGGGCCTCAAGGGCGCCTCCGACAGCCTGCGCGAGATGTTCTTCTCCAACATGTCCGAGCGCGCCGCCAAGATCATGCGCGAGGACATGGAGAGCATGGGGCCCGTGCGCCTGCGCGACGTCGATCAGGCGCAGATGTCCATGGTGCAGGCCGCCAAGGACCTGGCCGCCAAGGGCGAGATCATGCTCGCCGGCCAGGGCGGCGACGACGAGCTGATCTACTGACATGACCGCGCCTCCTCACAAGCGCTTCATCTTCGAGACCGTCTTCGACGGCGACGGCGCCGTGGTGTCCGAGGCGCCGCGCCCCCGGCGCCTCGTGCCCGCCGCCGAGGTCGAGGCCCTGATTGAGGACGCCTATCGCCGCGGCGAGCAGTCCGCGGTGGCGCGCGCCGAGGCCGAGGTCGTCGCCGCCCTGCGCCAGATCGGCGTCGACATCGCCGCCGCCCTGCCGACCCTGGCCGCCGTGGCCCACGGGCACCGCGCCGCCTCGGCCCAGCTGGCCCTGGCCGCCGCCGGCAAGATCGCCGGCGAGGCCCTCGCCCTGTTTCCCGAGGCCCCGGCCGTGGCGGCCCTGCAGTCCCTGGCGCGGGAGGTCGAGGCGGTGCCCCGCCTGATCGTCCATGCCCCGGCGGCCCTGGTGGAGCGCCTCCAGAGGGCCCTGGAACAGGCCGCGGACGCCGCCGGCTATCCCGGCCAGATCACCGTCAAGGCCTCTCCCGGCATGCCCCCCGCGGCCTTCGCCTTCGACTGGGGCGACGGCCGCGCCGCGTTCGATCCGGAGGCCGCGGCTGCGCGCGTCGCCGACGCCCTGCAAACCGCCCTGGCCGCCGAAGGGCTGCACGGGGAGCCCCTGACTCCGGCCACGCGGCCGACCACCGAAAGGCCGAACGATGGCTGATGAAGACCTGCGCGGCGGCGACTCTGCCCTGTCCCTGGAGGATTTCGGGTCCGGAGCGCTGGCTACCGACACCATGGTGGAATTCGAGGAGAAATCCGCCGCCGACCTGGCCACCGTCTTCGATGTGCCGGTCAACATCTCGGCCGTCCTGGGCCGGGCCAACATGTCGGTGGCCCAGTTGCTGAAGCTGACCAACGGCTCGGTGCTGGAGCTGGACCGCAAGGTCGGCGAGGCCATCGACATCTACGTCAACAACCGGCTCGTCGCCCGCGGCGAGGTCGTCATCGTCGATGACCGCCTCGGGGTGACGATGACGGAAATCATTAAGGACGGGGACGCCAATGTCTGATGCGCGCGCCCTGTCGATAAGCCTGCGGAGATCCTGACATGCGCCTTCTGATCGTCGGACGGATGAACGGCCAGGTCACCACGGCGGTGAAGATGGCCATGGCGGCCGGCGCCAAGGTCAGCCACGTCGAGAGCATCGAGCGCGCCACCCACGCCCTGCGCGCCGGCCAGGGCGCCGACCTGATGATGGTCGACTATGAGCTCGACATCGCCGCCCTCATCGCCGCCAACGAGGCCGAGCGCATCCACGTTCCGGTGGTCGCCTGCGGCATCAACGCCGACCCCGAGAAGGCCGCCGCCGCCATCCGCGCCGGGGCCAAGGAATATATCCCCCTGCCCCCCGACGCGGCCCTGATCGCGGCGGTGCTGGCGGCGGTGTCCGACGACGCCCGGCCGATGATCGCCCGCGATCCGTCGATGCAGCAGGTCATCGCTATGGCCGACCAGGTCGCCGGCTCCGAGGCCTCGATCCTGATCACCGGCGAGAGCGGCGTCGGCAAGGAGGTGATGGCCCGTTACCTGCACCAGAAGTCCCGCCGCGCCGACCGCCCCTTCATCAGCGTCAACTGCGCCGCCATCCCCGAGAACCTGCTCGAGAGCGAACTGTTCGGCCACGAGAAGGGCGCCTTCACCGGCGCCATCGCCCGCCGCATCGGCAAGTTCGAGGAGGCCAACGGCGGCACCCTGCTGCTCGACGAAATCTCCGAGATGGACGCACGCCTGCAGGCCAAGCTGCTGCGGGCCATCCAGGAGCGCGAGATCGACCGCGTCGGCGGCCAGCGCCCGGTCAAGGTCGACATCCGCATCCTTGCCACCTCCAACCGCGACCTGGCCCAGGCGGTGAAGCAGGGGACCTTCCGCGAGGACCTGCTCTACCGCCTCAACGTGGTGAACCTCCGCCTGCCGCCCCTGCGCGAGCGCCCCGGCGACATCGTCGCCCTGGCCGAGCACTTCGCCAAGAAATACGCCGTCGCCAACGGCATCCCCGAGCGCCCCCTGTCCGAGGAGGCCCGCCGCCGGATCGTCGGCCATCGCTGGACCGGCAACGTGCGCGAGCTCGAAAACGCCCTGCACCGCGCTGTGCTGCTGTCGGTCGGGCCGGAGATCCAGGAGCAGGCCATCCGCCTGCCCGACGGCGCGCCCCTCGCCGCCTCCGATTCCGGCCCCGCCGCCCAGGCCGCGTCCCGCGCCTTCGAGGTCGCCGCCGGCGGTCCCGCTATCAGCGCCCTGGTCGGCCAGACGGTGGCCGAGGTCGAGCAGCGGCTGATCATCGACACCCTCACCCACTGCCTGGGCAACCGCACCCACGCGGCCAACATCCTCGGCATCTCCATCCGCACCCTGCGCAACAAGCTCAAGGAATATACCGAGGGCGGCCACGCCGTCCCGGCCCCCCAGAGCGGCTCCATGGGGGCCATGAGTGCGGCGTAGCGGGCAAACAGAGCCCTCCCCCTCGATGGGGGAGGGTTGGGTGGGGGTGCGCTCGCGCCGCTCGTGGAGGGGGCGCATGAGGCGGCGCCTCGCGCGCGGAGCCCTGACCCGGCCTGCGCACACCCTCATCCCTGCCCTTCTCCCATCGAGGGAGAAGGGTTCATCGGTGGTGCTCTAACCCATGGCTGACGCCGGCGTCGTCATCCCCTTCGTCCGCCCCTCCGGCAAGGAGATGTGGGGCTGGGTGGCGCGTGGCGACGTGGTCATGGCCATCGGCGTGGTCGGGATCATCGTCCTTCTGATCCTGCCGATCCCGGCCCTGGTGCTGGATCTGTTCCTGGCCATCTCGATCACCAGCGCCGTCCTCATCCTGATGACGGCGATCCTGATCAAGAAGCCGCTGGAATTCACCGCCTTCCCCACGGTGCTGCTGGTCACCACCCTGTTCCGGCTGGGCCTGAACCTGGCCTCGACCCGGCTGATCCTCAGCCACGGCCACGAGGGCAAGGAGGCCGCCGGTCACATCATCGCGGCCTTCGGCGCGCTGATGATGGGCGGCGACTTCATCATCGGGGTGATCGTCTTCGCCATCCTGGTGATCGTGAACTTCGTGGTCATCACCAAGGGCTCCTCGCGCATCGCCGAGGTCGCCGCCCGCTTCACCCTGGACTCCATGCCGGGCAAGCAGATGGCCATCGACGCCGACCTGTCCTCCGGGCTGATCGACGAGGACGCCGCCAAGCTCCGCCGCAAGGAGCTGGAGCAGGAGTCGACCTTCTTCGGGGCCATGGACGGCGCCTCCAAGTTCGTCCGCGGCGACGCCATCGCCGTGCTGATCATCACCAGCATCAACATCATCGGCGGCATCCTGATCGGGGTGGTGCAGCACAAGCTGCCCATCGGCCAGGCGGCGACCCAGTACACCCTCATGACCGTCGGCGACGGCCTCGTCAGCCAGCTGCCCGCCCTGATCATCTCCATCGCCGCCGGCTTCCTGGTCTCCAAGTCCGGCGTCGAGGGCTCAGCTGACAAGGCCCTGGTCGCCCAGCTGGCCATGAACCCGGTCGCCCTGGGCGTGGTCTCGGCCGCCGCCGGCATCATCGCCTTCGTCCCCGGCATGCCCATCCTGCCCTTCGCCGCCATCTCCATCGGCGCGGGGGTGCTGTCCTGGCGCCGCTCTCACACCAGCGCCGCGCCACCCGCCAAAGCCCCGGGCGACGCCGCCCCGGCCGCCCAGGAGGAGGAGCCCATCTCCACCGCCCTGGCCATCGACGACATTAAGATCGAGCTGGGCTACGGGCTGCTCAGCCTGATCAACGACCTGGAAGGCCGCCGCCTCACCGACCAGATCCGCGCCCTGCGCCGGACGCTGGCCGCCGAATACGGCTTCGTCATGCCGGCGGTGCGCATTCTCGACAACATGCGCCTTCCCAACCAGGGCTACGCCATCCGCATCAAGGAGATGGACGCCGGCGACGGCGAGGTGCGCCTGGGCAGCCTGCTGGCCATGGATCCCGCCGGGGGCCAGATCGACCTGCCCGGGGAACACTGCCGCGAGCCGGCCTTCGGCCTGCCCGCCACCTGGATCGACGATTCCCTGCGCGAGGAGGCCACCTTCCGCGGCTACACCATCGTCGACCCGGCCACGGTCCTGACCACCCACCTGACCGAGATCCTCAAGGACAACATGGCCGACCTGCTGTCCTATTCGGAGACCCAGAAGCTCCTCAAGGACCTGCCCCCCGAGCAGAAGAAGCTGGTGGACGACCTCATCCCCTCCATCGTCTCGGCCACCGCCGCCCAGCGGGTGCTGCAGGCCCTGCTCAAGGAGCGGGTGTCGATCCGCGACCTGCCGCAGATCCTCGAGGGCATCGGCGAGGCCGCCCCCCACACCGCCAGCGTGGTCAACATCGTCGAGCACGTGCGCCAGCGCCTGGCCCGCCAGCTGTGCTGGCAGAACCGCACGGCCGACGGCTCCCTGCCCATCGTCACCCTCACCCCGGAGTGGGAGAACACCTTCGCCGACGCCCTGATCGGGCCGGGGGACGACAAGCAGCTGGCCCTGGCGCCCTCGCGCCTGCAGGACTTCATCCGCGGCGTGCGCGACGCCTTCGAGAAGGCCGCCGCCATGGGCGAGACGCCGGTCCTGCTCACCGGCCCCGCCATCCGCCCCTACGTCCGCTCCATCATCGAGCGCTTCCGCGGCCAGACCGTCGTCATGAGCCAGAACGAGATCCACCCGAAGGCGCGTCTGAAGACCGTCGGACAGGTCTGAAGGCAACCCCCGTTGCGCGCAAAGCCTCGCCCTGATAGCGAGGGTCGATGTCGATCGCGCGCCGCCGCCAGGACGAGAAATAGATGACCCTCTCCAGGACCCCGGCCGGGCGGCCCGCCAAAGCGGGCTTCTGGGATATCCTCACCTTCGACCGGATGCTGACCACCCCGGTCATCCATCTGATCTACTGGTCCGGCCTGGGCGTGATCGCCCTGATCGCCTTCTTCATCGCCGGCGCCGCCGTGGGCACCGCCCTGCGCGAGGGCGACCTGCCGGGCATCCTGCTGGCCTTCGGCATGCTGGTGGCCGGCGCCCTGGTGTTCAGCGCCATGGTCCTGATGTGGCGCGCCTTCTGCGAGTTCTACGTGGCCATCTTCCGCATCAGCGAAGACCTCCGCGCCCTGCGCGCCGCCGCCGCCGAGGACGCCCAACGCCAGCCGGGCGCGCCGATTTAGCGATCCCGCGTACTCCTCCCCCCTTGTGGGGGAGGGGGACCACGCGAAGCGTGGTGGAGGGGGCAGCGCCGCGGTTTGCGAATGGGGCGAGTTGTAACTGCCTTTGCCAGAGCCTGGTGGGGGGGTGGATACGCCCGCTAGTGTCCGAAACCAACTAGCGCCGTCACGACATAGAGCGAGAGAGCAGGCGCGGTCAGTGCAAGCGCAAAGCGCGGCTTGCCTCCCAGCGCCGCTTTAAACGCGGCTAGCGGGGTACCGATGAGAAAGGCCATGATCAAAAGCACTCCAAAAAAGGAGCCGTAGTCCTGTGTGCTGAACGTCCAAAGCCCGGCGACCACACCCCAGATCATTGCGGGCAAAGCGCCGAGCGCCGTCACGGCTAGCGCGACAGCGGTGGGTGCCTTTGCCCATTCGTGGGGACGGGAAGTTGGGTATGGCATCTTCAGGAGCTTCTGGAGCGAAGAACGACTGACCTGAGACAACCAGTAGTTACGAAGGTCTGCAAGGCGTCGGCCAAGCCCCCACCCCCGGGCGCAGCCCCCTCCACCACGCTTCGCGTGGTCCCCCTCCCCCAGTCCCCTCGCTTACGCGAGGGTCCGGGGGAGGAGTACGCCTACCCCGCCACCCGGCGCTGGCCCAGTTCGTCCATCACCATCGTCTCCTTGCGCATCGCTTCCTTGACCTCGGCGACGCGGGCGGTCTCGGCGACCTGCTCGAACTTCTTCAGCTCGCCGTAGGCCTGGGACAGGGCGTCGCGGGCGCCCTCCTCCTCGATGGCGATCTGGGCGATCTCGGCCTCGATCTCGCCGCGCCGCCAGCGCCAGCCCTGCTGGAAGCCGATGTGGTACCAGCCGGCCTCGGCGTTGCGGGTCGCCTCCAGCTTCTCGGCCTCGGCCTCGGCCTGCAGCATGGTCAGGCGCAGCTCCGCGTTGGTGCGCCGGCCGACGATCTCGCCAAGCCGTTTCTGCAGCTCATCGACCTGGTGGTTGGCGATGCGGATCAGCGACTGAGCCCACTTCACGCGTCTACTCCCTCAAGCACGATGTCGCCGAGGCGCTCGAACGCCTCGTCCAGACTGGTCATCTCGTCCTTGTCCTGGCGCAGGAACTCTTCAAGGGCCGGGTTCAGGGCGATGGCGCGGTCGATCTGCGGGTCCGAGCCCGCGCGGTAGGCGCCGATGCGGATCAGCTCCTCCATGTTGGCGTAGGCCGACAGGGCCTGGCGGGCCTGGGTGACGATCTGGCGCTCGTGCGGCAGCTGGCAGCCGGGCATGGTCCGCGAGATGGACTTCAGCACATTGATGGCGGGGAACCGGCCGCGCTCGGCGATGGCCCGCTCCATGACGATGTGGCCGTCGAGGATGCCGCGCACGGCGTCGGAGATCGGCTCGTTGTGGTCGTCCCCGTCCACCAGCACGGTGAACAGGCCGGTGATGGCCCCGGCGGTGGTGCCGTCCGGACGGATCGGCCCGGGCCCGGCCCGCTCCAGCAGCTTGGGCAGTTCGGTGAACACGGTCGGGGTGTAGCCGCGCGTGGCCGGCGGCTCCCCGGCGGCCAGGCCGATCTCGCGCTGGGCCATGGCGAACCGGGTCACGCTGTCCATCAGGCACAGGACGTCCTGGTCCTGGTCGCGCATGTATTCGGCGATGGCCAGGGTCATGTAGGCGGCCTGGCGCCGCTTCAGGGCCGGCTCGTCCGAGGTCGCCACCACCACCACGGCGCGGCGCAGCCCCTCCTCGCCGAGGGTCTCCTCGATGAACTCGCGCACCTCGCGGCCCCGCTCGCCGATCAGCCCGACCACCACCACGTCGCAGTCAGCGTCGCGGGCCAGCATCGACAGCAGCACAGACTTGCCGACCCCCGAGCCGGCGAACACCCCCAGGCGCTGGCCACGACAGCAGGTGGTGAAGACGTTCATGGCGCGCACGCCCAGGTCGAGCCGCTCGCCCACCCGGCCACGGGCGTGGGCCGGCGGCGGCGGACTGCGCAGGGGCCAGGCGGCGGGGCCCTGCGGCAGAGGGCCCTTGCCGTCGATGGGCTTGCCGAAGGCGTCGACCACCCGGCCGCGCCAGGCCAGGGTCGGACGCACCACCGCGCCTTCGGGGGCGATGCGGATCTCGGCCCCCGGCGCGACCCCCTCCACGGCCCCGAAGGGCATGAGCAGGGCGCGGGTGTCGCGGAAGCCCACCACCTCGGCGTCGAGGGGCTCGGCGGCGCGGCGCTCGATCTGGGCGCGGGCGCCGACCGCCAGCCGCGTCAGTCCGCCGCGGGCCTCGATCAGCAGTCCGTTCACCGCCGCCACCCGCCCCGACACCGTCAGGGGGTCGATGCGCTCTATGGCGGCCAACAGATTGTCCAAGAGGGTCCCCACTCCACGGTCGCGCCTGCAGCCTGGGCCTGCGCGCTTAATCGAGCGTGAAGAATCCCAAGGGCTTAGGCCGATGAGCTAACCTGCCCCGATATGGTTAATTTTTTCGCCCGGCCGGTCCGGCCGCGCTTGCGGCGGCCTCGCAAATCGCCATAGCGTCCGCCGCAACGGGTCGTTCAGGATTAACCAAGATTAAAGACCTCCCCGGTTAGCGTGCCGGCACAGGCTTGGGATTTTCCTGGGATTTTCGTCTGACGACCGCCACAGAGCGGGGAGGGGCTGATGCGGGTCTTGTTGATTGAGGATGACAGCGCGACAGCGCAGAGCATCGAACTGATGCTGAAGTCCGAAGGCTTCAACGTCTACACCACCGACCTCGGCGAGGAAGGCGTGGATCTGGGCAAGATCTACGACTACGACCTCATCCTGCTGGACCTGAACCTGCCCGACATGAGCGGGCTCGACGTCCTGCGGACCCTGCGGGTGGGCAAGATCAACACCCCGGTGATGATCCTCTCGGGCACCAGCGAGATCGACACCAAGGTCAAGACGTTCAGCGGCGGCGCCGACGACTACATGACCAAGCCCTTCCACAAGGACGAGCTGATCGCCCGCATCCATGCGGTGGTGCGTCGCTCCAAGGGCCACGCCCAGTCGGTGATCAAGACCGGCGACATCACGGTAAACCTGGACGCCAAGACGGTCGAGGTGAACGGCATGCGGGTCCACCTGACCGGCAAGGAATACCAGATGCTGGAGCTGCTCTCCCTGCGCAAGGGCACGACCCTGACCAAGGAGATGTTCCTCAACCACCTCTACGGCGGCATGGACGAGCCCGAGCTGAAGATCATCGACGTCTTCATCTGCAAGCTGCGCAAGAAGCTCGCCGCCGCCACCAACGGCCTGCACCACATCGAAACCGTCTGGGGCCGCGGCTATGTGCTGCGCGACCCGCACGAGGGCATCCAGGCCGCCTGAGGCCCCTGCCCCCGTCATTCGCGACGCCCGCCCTCACCGGCGGGCGTTGTCGTTTGGGGCGGAGCTTGACGCCGCCCGGCGCCCCGGCGACACAGGGCCGATGACCCCCCGGCCCTTCCCAGCGACGATCTACCACAACCCCGCCTGCGGAACCTCCCGCAACGCCCTGGCCGCCCTGCTCGAGGCGGGGGCGCAGGTGGAGGTCGTGGAGTATCTGAAGGCCGGCTGGACCCGCCCCCAGCTGGACGGGCTGCTGCGCCGGATGAACGCCCGTCCCCGCGACCTCCTGCGGACAAAGCAGGCCCTGGCCAGCGAGCTGGGGCTGATCGACGGGGCTGGCGACGACGCCATCCTGGACGCCATGGTCGCCCATCCCGTCCTCGTGGAGCGGCCCATCGTCGTGACCCCCAAGGGCGCCGCCTTGTGCCGCCCGGTCGACCGGCTGCAGGCCCTGCTGCCGCTCTAAGGGGCGCGCCGCGCCGCCGAGGCCCTACGCCCGCCTAGCGACCACACGCCGCGCCCGGGGCCCTGGGGCGCCCTTGACAGGGCCTCATCTCCTTCAATTTCCACGCGAAACCGCTCTCGCGGGCGCAGAATTCACTTGCGGTTAACGGTCTTGGCTGGTCATGTCCCCTCCACGAAAACTTGATCGTTGGGCCCCGGTTGCGCAGGGTCCGCTGCGTCAGTCCTGGGGGAGCGATGCAAGAATTCGACCCACGCCGTCCGTCGCCTCGCCTTGCCCCGCGGATCCTCGTCATCACCGGCGGCGTCGCGGCCCTGGCGATCGGCTGGCAGCTGACCGCGTCCGACCCCGGCCAGGGCGCCGCGGAGGGCAAGCTGCTCGACCCCACGGCGTTCGCGGCCCTGCAGCATGAGGCCTTCGCCCAGGCCGAGGCCCAGCCCGGCTTCGCCCGGCCCGAGAGCATCGCCGTCAAGGTCCGTCCGGGCGAGACCTTCGAGGGCGCGGTGCGCCGCGCCGGGGTCTCCCAGGACGAGGCCCATCAGGCCGTACGGGTGCTCGGCGACGCCTTCGACACCGTCAACATCCGCGCCGGCATGGCCTTCGAGGCCGCCGTCGCCCGCCCGCGCAATCGCCGCGGCCCCGCCCGCCTCATCGGGCTGAGCATGCGCACCGGCCCCGCCACCGCCATCACCCTCGCGCGCACCTTCGACGGCGCCCTGCGCCTGCGCGAGATGGAGGAGAAGGTCACCGACGAGACCACCGTCGCCCAGGGCGAGATGCAGGGCTCGCTCTACGTCTCCGCCGCCCGCGCCGGCGCCACCTCCGAGATCACCGCCCAGGTGGTCAAGCTGTTCGCCCACAAGCTCGACTTCACCCGCGACATCAAGGCCGGCGACAAGTTCCGCCTGGTGTTCGACCGCGAGGTCACCGAGAGCGGCCGCACCGTCGATGCCGGCGACCTGCAGTTCGCCGAGATCGAGGCCAAGGGCGGCCTCACCCGCTTCTACCGCTTCCAGGGGGCGGGCATGAGCGAGGCGCAGTATTTCGACGAGACCGGCAAGAACATCCGCGGCTTCCTGCTGCGCACCCCGCTCGACGGCGCCCGCGTCACCTCCAGCTTCGGCATGCGGCTGCACCCCCTCCTCGGCTATACCAAGCTGCACACGGGCATCGACTTCGGCGCCCCCACCGGGACCCCCGTCTTCGCCGCCGCCGACGGCGTGGTCGAGAAGGCGCAATGGGCGGGGGGCTATGGCCGCTGGCTGCAGATCCGCCACACCGCCACCTTCGAGACCGGCTACGGCCACCTGTCGGGCTGGGCGGTCAAGCCCGGCCAGCGCGTGCGCCAGGGCCAGGTGGTCGCCTATGTCGGCACCACCGGCCGCTCCACCGGCCCGCACCTGCACTACGAGGTGATCATGGCCGGCCGCAAGGTCGATCCCAAGAGCGCCAAGGTGCCCCAGGGCACGATCCTGGCCGGGGCCGACCTCGCCCGCTTCCGGACGCAGAAGGCCCGCATCGACGGCCTGCTGGCCCGGGCCGGCGGCTCCGAGACCCGCCTGGCCGCCAACGAGACCGCCTCCGGCCTGCGCCCGGGCGCCCCCGCCGCCGGCGCCCAGGTCGCCCTGAGGTAAGTCACGGCCAAGCCGTTCACGAACAGGTGCGCGACCGTCGTCCCTGACCCTTTGACAGCGCCCGATCGCTTCCTATCTTCAGGGTCTCTTCAACCCATCGAAAGGAGGTGATCCAGTGTCTCATAGTTTCATCCGTAGCTCGGAAACCGCGACCTGGACCTCCGCCTGTGGGGTCCGCGCCTAGAGTTCTTGCTCGGTACAGGTTGCGGGACCGCGCGCGGTCCGGACTATGGAAAGGCCGCCCCGGGCAACGGGGCGGCCTTTCGCATTTGTGGCGCGCCCGCCCCTGAGGCAGGGTGGCGAGGCAGGGGGCCCAGATGACGCCATCAGATCCAGCCGAGTTCGTGCGCCACTACCTCGCGGTCATGGAGGCGCGTGACCTGGAGGCGGCCCGCGCCTGCCTCGCCGAGGATTTCGTCATGAACTTCCCCGCCGCCCCCGGCCTGCGCACCCTGGAGGCGCTGATCGCCTGGTCCGCGCCGCGCTACCGCTTCGTCAACAAGACCTATGACCAGATCGAGGCCTATGCGGACGGGGCCCTCGCCGTCGTCTATGTGCGCGGCCGGCTCCACGGCGAGTGGCCCGACGGCGCCGCCTTCGCCGACATCCGCTTCATCGACCGGTTCGAGGTCAAGGCGGGCCGACTGGTCCGCCAGGACGTCTGGAATGACCTCGGTGAAGCGGCCGCTGCGGCCGCGGTCTCCTGACTAGAGCGTGATACCCCACCCTGCTCATCGCGGCCTGGAATCCATTAGCCGCCCTCTCAACTGCCGTCATCCTGGAGAGCCGCGAAGCGGACTCATCCAGGACCCAGCAGCGAAGTCCTCAACGCGCCGCACGGCAAGGTCTTCGCTGCTGGGTCCTGGGGTCTCGCAAGAGCGAGCCCCAGGATGACGACCTATTTGGAGAGGTGTTCCTCGCTGACGCTCCGCCCCCCTCACGTAACTTCTCCGCCGAAGCTCGGGGAGAGGAGAGCGGGCCGCTCCGCCTACCGCGGCAGCACCAGCATCGGGTCCACCGGCCGCGCCTTGTCCTTGGGCGAGGGCGCATAGCGGATCTCGAAGTGGAGCTGGGGCTGGTCGACGGATCCGGTCTGGCCGGCCTGGCCGATGACCTGGCCCTGGGTGATGGCCTGGCGCATCTTCACGTCGATATTGGCCAGGTGGGCGTAGGCCGTCACCCAGCCGCCGTCATGCTTGATGAGCACCAGGTTGCCGAACCCGGGCACCTGGTTGCCGGCATAGACCACCTCGCCCTGGGCCGCGGCGCGGACGCCCTCGCCCGGGCTGGCCGAGATGTTGATGCCGTCGTTGCGCTGACCCCCGCCGGTGGGGCCGAAGCGCGACAGCACATCGCCGCGCACCGGCCAGACGAAGCGACCACGGCCGGCGGCGGCGATCTCTGAATCGGTGGGCGGAACCGAGACCTCAGGCATCTGCGGGCGCATCGGCGCGGTAGTCGGCGACGGATTGGTCTGGCGGTAGGGGATGGGCGCGCGGGGGGTCGGCGGGGGCGCGGGCTCCGTCCGGACCGGCGGCGGCGTCGGCGGCGTATAGGCGGGGGGCGCGGCCACCGGCGGCGGCGTGTAGGCGGGCGGCGCCGAGACGGGCGGCGTATAGGCCGGCGGCCTGTAGGGCGGCGGGGAATAGGGCGGCGGGGAATAGGGCGGCGGGGTCGGCGTCTCTACGGGTCGCGTCGCCGCCGGCGGGGCGGGCGCGGGGCGCGGCTTGGGCGCGGGGGGCGGGCCCTTGTCCTTGGCGCCTTCGGGCAGATAAATCTTCTGGCCCGCGCGGATCGAGGTCCCGGTGAATTCATTGAATTCCGCCAGGTCGGCCGCCTCGACGCTGAAACGCCGGGCGACGGCCATCAGGGTGTCGCCCGACTGCACCGTGTAATAGCGCTTGGCCGGCAGCTTGATCGCCTGGCCGGGCTTCAGCCGGTAGGGGGCCTTCAGGTCATTGGCGCGGGCGAGGATCTCCACCGCGACGCCGGTCTTGCGGGAGATGGCGATCAGGGTGTCGCCCTTGCCGACCTTCACCGGAGGCGGGGCGTCGGTGACGACCTTGCCGGCCGCCTGGCGCGGGGCGGGCCGCTCGGGCGCAGCCGCGCGCCTGGGCGCGGGGGCCACATAGGCCGGCGGCGGCGCATAGGCCGGCTCCACCGGCGGCAGAGCGGTGGCCGTCGGGGCGGCGGACCGGGGCGCGGGGGGCGGCAGGACGCCCGACTGGATCCGCTCGCTGGGCATGGCCGGGGGCGCGGCGTCCTCGCCCTGCGGCGCGCTCGGCGCGCGGCTGTCGGCCTGCGGCGGCGGCGGCCCAGCCGGCTGCTCGATGGGGAAGTTGGGGGTGGCGCATCCCGTCAGCAGGGCGCCCAGGACAATCGCCGAGGCCGTTACGTGCCAGTTCGTCATTGCCGCTCCCGCTGAAATGATCGGCCGGATTCGCCAGGCGCCGGCAGTGTTGTCGGGCGAGAGCCCGTCGCCCACCGTCAAAGTTCCCGCGCCACGCCGTCCAGCATGGGCACGAAGCGCACGTCGCAGAGGGTATCCATGACAAAACTTCCCTGTCCGTCGCCGGTATAGCGATTGAGTTTCTGCACTGGGCCGCGGCCCACCGGCGCCACCAGTATGCCCTTGGGTTTCAGCTGCGACAGCAGCACGGTGGGGTCCCCCTGGGCCGCTGCTGTGACCAGAATGCGGTCGAAAGGCGCCTGATCGGCCCAGCCCTCGCCGCCGTCGCCGAAGCGGGTGATGATATTGACTAGGCCGAGGTCCTTGAACCGTCCCTCCGCCTCGCCCAGCAGGGTGCGATAGCGCTCCACCGTATAGACGTAGCGCACCAGCCGGGCCAGCACGGCGGCCTGATAGCCCGAGCCGGTGCCGATCTCCAGCACCCGGAAACGGCCCTCCAGCTTCAGCGCCTGGGTCATCAGCCCGACGATGAAGGGTTGGCTGATGGTCTGGCCGCAGGCGATCGGCAGGGCGGAGTCTTCCCAGGTGCGCTCCTGGAACAGGTCCGGCACGAACACCGCGCGGGGGGTCTTCTCGATGGCGTCCAGCACCCGAGGGTCGGTGACGCCCTGCGAGCGCAGGCTGAGGATCAGCCGCGCCAGCCGCGTCTGCGGGTTGTGGTCGTCCTCCTCCAGGTGCGGATCCTTGCTCTTGGGCATGGTCATGTGCGGGGCGCGCCGCCCGAACCCTTCTTCAAGACACGTCCGTCGGACCCGGGGGCGGCAGGCGCGGGCGGAGAGACCCGCCCGGCGAATCGCTTCGGGGCCCCTGCCCTCGCCGCCATTGTCGGGCGGTTCGGGCGATCCCGCGCCAAAATAATCGCGCTCCGCGGCATCAGCCGCCGACGTGGGTCAGGCCGCCCATATAGGGCTGCAGCGCCGGGGGGATGGCGATACGCCCGTCCGGCTCCTGATAGTTCTCCATCACGGCCACCAGGGTGCGGCCGACAGCCAGGCCCGAGCCGTTGAGGGTGTGGACGAAGCGGGCGCCCTTTTCCCCGGCCTTGCGCACCCGGGCGTCCATGCGCCGGGCCTGGAAGTCCCCGCAGTTGGAGCAGGACGAGATCTCGCGGTAGGTCGCCTGGCTCGGCAGCCACACCTCCAGGTCGTAGGTCTTGGTCGCGCCGAAGCCCATGTCGCCGGCGCACAGCAGCATCGTCCGGTAGGGCAGTTCCAGCGCCCGCAGCACCGCCTCGGCGCAGCCGGTCATGCGCTCGTGCTCCTCGGCCGACTGTTCCGGCGTGGTGATCGACACCAGCTCGACCTTGTAGAACTGGTGCTGGCGGATCATCCCCCGCGTGTCCCGGCCCGAGGCGCCCGCCTCCGAGCGGAACGAGGGGGTCAGGGCCGTCATCCGCAGGGGCAGCTGGGCCTCGTCGAGGATCTGCTCGCGGACGATGTTGGTCAGCGACACCTCGGCCGTGGGGATCAGCCACCGGCCGTCGGTGGTATGGAACAGGTCGTCGGCGAACTTCGGCAGCTGGCCGGTGCCGAACAGGGCCTCGTCGCGCACCAGCAGCGGCGGCGATGTCTCGACATAACCGTGCGTCCCGGTCTGCAGGTCGAGCATGAACTGCCCAAGGGCCCGCTCCAGCCGCGCCAGCTGTCCCTTCAGCACCACGAACCGCGCGCCGGACATCCGCGCCGCCGCCTCGAAGTCCATCATCCCCAGGGCCTCGCCCAGGGCGACGTGATCCTTCGGCTCGGCCAGGGCGCGGGGCTCGCCCCAGCGGCGCACCTCGACATTACCGTGCTCGTCCTCGCCGGGGGGCACGTCGGCGGCGGGCAGGTTGGGCAGGCCGGCCAGCAGGTCTCGGATCGCCCGGGCGGCCTCAGCCTCGACCTCGGCGTTCTGGGCGATGGTCGCCTTCAGGGCCTCGACCTCGGCCATCAGCCGCGTGGCCTCAGCCTCGTCCTTGCGGGCCTTGGCCTGGCCGATGAGCTTGGAGGCCTCGTTACGCCGGCCCTGGGCGTCCTGCAGCGCCGTCTGGGCGGCGCGCAGGCGCGTATCGATCTGCAGGATCGCCGGAGTCTGCGCCGCCAGACCCTTGAGCGCCCAGGCGGCGTCGTAGGCCTCGGGATTGTCGCGGATGGCCTTGACGTCGTGCATGGGGCTCTGAATCGGGGGCGGCTGCGAACGGGCCTGTTTACGGCGGCGGCGGCCCTGCGCCAACCGCTAAAGGCAGCGTGCGCGGCCCGCCCCCTCCACCCCTTCGGGGTCCCCCTCCCCCGCTAAAGCGGTGGAGGATTTATCCTCCCCTGCACCGCAGAGTGCGGGGGAGGTGTCGCCTCGCCGAAGAGCGGGGTGACGGTGGGGGCGAACCGATGCTCAGCCCCTCAAACCACCGCCACGTCCGTGGTCTCTTCCTTGCCGCGCCGCCATTCCACCAGACGCACGCACCAGATCGAGGCCTCGTAGAGCAGGCACATGGGGATCGCCAGGCTCAGCTGGCTGATCGGGTCGGGCGGGGTGACGAAGGCGGCGACGATGAACACCCCGACGATGGCGTAGCGGCGGCCCTCGGACAGCTGCTTGGCCGAGATGATCCCCGCCAGGCCCAGCAGGGACAGCACCACCGGCAGCTGGAAGCAGAGGCCGAAGGCCAGCAGCAGGGTCGTCACCAGGGCCAGATAGTCCGACACCTTCGGCAGCAGCTCCACCTGGATGGACCCCTGGCCGACGATCTGCTGGCTCAGCGAGAACCACAGCACGAAGGGCAGCATGACGAAATAGACCAGGGCGGCGCCCAGCAGGAACAGCAGCGGCGAGGCCAGCAGGAACGGCAGGAAGGCCTTGCGCTCGCGGCGATACAGCCCCGGCGCCACGAACCGGTAGAGCTGCCAGGCCAGGATCGGGAAGGTCAGCATGATGGCCCCGAAGCCGGCCAGCTTCAGCTTGGTGAAGAAGAACTCCAGGGGCGCCGTGAACACCAGGTGCAGGTTGTGGTCCAGGGGCGGCAGCTTCTTCAGACCGATCAGGGCCATGAACAGGGTGGGATCGAACATCCCGTGGTGGCCGCTGCGGGACTGGGCGGCGAGCAGGCCGGCCCCGACCTCGAAGGGATGCAGCAGGAAGATGTAGATCGGTTTGGCGAAGGCGAAGCAGATGCCGAAGCCGATGGCCAGGGCCACCACGCAGATGATCATCCGCGTTCGCAGTTCCACCAGATGGTCCAGCAGGGGCGCCCGCGACGCCTCGATGTGGCTTTCCTCGTCGTCCTGATAGGTCAAGACGACGTCTCCGGGGCCGCCTTGGCCTTGGGCTTGGCCCGCGGCTTGGGCGGCGCCGCCGGGTCGACCGGCGTCTTGGCGGCGGCCTTGGCCCGGGTCCGCGGCGCAGGCGCGGCCGCCGGCGGGGGAAGAGCCTCGACCACGGGAGCCGGCTCCGCGACAGGCGTGTCCCACTGGCCGGGCGAGGCGGTCAGATCGTGGTGGATCTCGTTGAAGACGTCGTCCACCGGCGCCGTATGGGCCGAGGCGGCCGCCTCCAGCGGCTGGAGGTATTCGCCCGAGCGCAGGGCCTGGACCTCGCGCCGCAACTCGTCGAGTTCCGACTGGCGGGCCATCTCGTCGAAACTGGCGCGGAATTCCGACGCCATGCCGCGCATACGCGCCATGAACTGCCCGACCTTGCGCATCAGCACAGGCAGGTCCTTGGGTCCGACCACGATCAAGGCGACCGCGGCGATGACCATCAGTTCGGTGGCGCCGACTTCAGGGAACATGGGTGATCGCTATCTCCGCGAAGGGTGCGGAGGGTCCGGCTAGCGGACCTCGTCCTTCTCGGCTTCCTTGCGCGGAAGCGGCGCCGGGTGAACGTTGGTGACCTCGTCCTCGGTCTTGAGTCCGTCCTTGAAGGCGCGAATGCCCTTGGCCGCGTCGCCCATGATCGAGGACAGCTTGCCCCGACCGCCGAACAGCACGGCGACCACGCCGATGACGATGACCCAATGGATCCAGCTCATGCCGCCCATCAATGTCTTACTCCGTAAACGGCGCGCATCGGCGCCTCGCAGTCCCTTGGGGACAATATAGGCCATCGCGTCCCGGCCCGCCAAGGAAACGACGCGCCAGCCTGTGCCCTAATTCCGCGCCCGCGAACAGGCGAAGTTTGCGCGTCCGGCCACGGACCGCTCCCGGCGGCCGTGGTGGTCCGCCTGCCGGACGGCCGCTCGCTCAGTCGTCCTCGGCGAGGAAGTCCTGGTGGAACTGCGGCGCGTCGCCGGGCTCCAGCGGATCCTCGTCCTCGTCGCGCCGGCCGGACGGGTCGGGGACCGAGAAGTCGGCCGGCAGGTTGAGGTCCAGCAGCCCGGCCGCCTTCATCTCCGCCGCCCCCGGCAGGTCGGCTAGGCTGGCGAGGCCGTAGTGTTCGAGGAACCGGTCGGCGGTGCCGTAGGTGACCGGCCGGCCGGGGGTGCGGCGGCGGCCGCGCATCCTCACCAGGCCCAACTCCAGCAGGACGTCCAGGGACCCGCGGCTGGTCTGCACCCCGCGGATCAGCTCGATCTCGGCGCGGGTGACCGGCTGGTGATAGGCGACGATGGCGAGGATTTCCTGCGCCGCCCGGGACAGCCGGCGGGGCTCCTCGCGCTCGTCGGTCATCAGGAAGGCCAGGTCCGCCGCCGTCTGGAAGCGCCACTTGCCCCCCACGCAGGCCAGCGCCACGCCCCGGTCGGCGTAGCGCGCCTGCAGGGCGCCCAGGCCGGCGGCGATGTCGGCGCCCTCCGGCAGTCGCTTGGCGAGGTCGGCGTGGCTGAGCGGCTCGGCGGCGGCGAACAGCAGCGCCTCGAGGCGCCGCTCGGTCTCGGCGAGGTCGTCGACCGCGGCCTCCGCCGCCGGGTCCGGATCGGCCGCGTCGCTCAATCCTGCGCCTCCAGGCGCAGGCGCGCCCGTACATAGACGTCGGCGAAGGCCTCCAGCTGCCGGGCCTCAAGGGCCCCCTCCTTGACCAGCTCCAGGCTCGCCGACAGGGTCGAGGCCAGGTACGAGGCGCGGCTCGGGCCCTCGTGGCCCGGGTGCAGGCTCTGCGCCGGGGTCACCGCCGCCAGGCTGCGCCAGTGGGTCATGCCCTCCAGCAGGCCGCGCAGGTGCTGGCGAGCCTCCTCCAGGGGGTAGGCCTGCGGCACGGCGGGCCGATAACGGCGCGCGGCGCTCTCGCGGCGCTGCTCCGCATAGGCCTTCATCAGGCCGTAGAGGTCGCCCTCGATCCGTGACGACGAGACGATCCGCACCTGCTCGGGATCGCCGCGGGTGAAGACGTCACGCCTCAGCTGCGGGCGGTTGCGCAGCCCCTCCGCCGCCGTGCGCATGGCGTCGAGCTTGGCCAGCCGGAAGGCCAGGTTGGCGGCCATCTCCTCGGCCGGCGGCTCCTCGCTCTGGCTGCGCTCGGGCTTGGGCAGCAGCAGGCGCGACTTCAGATAGGCCAGCCACGCGGCCATCACCAGGTAGTCGGCCGCCAGGGAGAAGCGCAGGCGGCGGGCCTGGTGGACGAAGGCCAGATACTGCTCGGCCAGCTTCAGGATCGACAGCTTGAGCAGATCGACCTTCTGGCTGCGGGCCAGGGCCAGCAGGGCGTGCAGCGGGCCCTCATAGCCGTCGATGTCGACGATCAGCGCTTCGCCGTCCTCGTCCGCGTGCTGGGCGGACTCGAAGTCGAGGTTCGGCTGGAAGGGCTGGGCCGTCATGCGGCGGCGGTCCGGCCGCCCAGGCCCAGGGCGTCCAGATGCGCCTCGGCGGCGGCGGCGTCGAAGGGCTGGCTGCGACGCGCGACGCTGCGCGCCTCGGCGGCCCGCTCCGCCGCCCGGCCGTCCAGGATCGGCGAGGCCTCGACCACCGCCCCCAGCTCCGCCGCCAGGTCGCGCACCGGCTCGCCCACCAGGGCGCCGTTGCCGTGCAGCACGATGTCGCAGCCCGCCGCGAAAGACGCCCGCGCCCGCTCCTGCAGGCTGCCGCCCAGGGCCCGCATGGACAGGTCGTCGGACATCAGCAGCCCGTCGAAGCCGATCATCCCGCGGATCACGGTCTGGATGACCCGGTGCGAGACCGTGGCGCAGGCGTCCGCATCGATCGCTGCATAGGTGACGTGGGCGGTCATGGCCATGGGCGCATCCGCCAGGGCCCGGAAGGGGGCGAAGTCGGTGTGCTCGAGCACCTGCAAAGGCGTCTCCACCACCGGCAGCTCCAGGTGGCTGTCGGCCATGGCGCGCCCGTGGCCGGGAATGTGCTTGATCACCGGCGCCACGCCCCCCGCCAGCATCCCGTCGATGGCGGCGCGGCCCAGGGCGGCGACGGCCGAAGGGTCTGAGCCGAAGGCGCGGTCGCCGATGATCCGGTGGGTCCGCGGCAGGCGCAGGTCCAGGCACGGGGCGCAGTCGGCGTCGAAGCCCAGGGCGCGAAGTTCCTCGGCGATCAGGCGGTGGTTCAGGCGCACCGCCTCCAGCGCGCCCTGGGGATCGCGATCGTAGAGGGCGCCGAAGGGCTCGGCGGGCCGGCGCAGGCGGGCCAGGGGCGGCTTCAGCCGCTGCACCCGGCCGCCCTCCTGGTCGACGAACACCAGGGCGTCGGGGTCGCCCACAGCCTCGCGAAGATCCGCGATCAGGGTGCGGGTCTGGTCGGCGTCTTCGATGTTGCGGGCGAACAGGATGAAGCCCCAGGGCCGCGCCTCGGCGAAGAAGGCGCGTTCCTCGGCGCCCAGCACCGTTCCCGCGCAGCCGAGGATGCAGGCCCGCATCATTTGACGATGCAGGACTTGCCCGCGGCCTTCAGCTTGACGCAGAAGGCCACGGCGGCGTCCCGCGACCCGAAGCCGGTGATCAGGCTGCGATGCAGGGTCGAGCCCGGCACCGCCTCCACCCGCCGCCCCTTGCCCGCCATGTCCGACGAGAAGGCGCCGGCGATGTCGCTCCAGCCCTTGTTGGCCAGGGCCTCCGACGAGAACGCCCCGATCTGCACCACCGCGGCGCCGCCGGCGCTCGGCGATGGCGTGGGGGTCGGCGCGGGTTTCGGGGCCGGCGCCGCGGCCAGCAGATCATCGACGGACTTGGCGGGCGCTGGCTTGGGCGCGGCGGGCTTGGGCGCCGGCGCGACCGGCGCCGGCCGCACCGGGCCGACAGCCAGGCGATCCGCCGGCACGACCGGCGGAATGTCGCTGCGCTCCACGCGCAGGGTCGGCCGGGCCGTGGGCCGCGGCAGGGGCTGCTCTGGCGGCGGGGCGAAGGCGGGGGTCTCCGCCGCCGGCGGGGTGGGCTCGGCGGACTTGTAGACATCCAGGCCGTCGGTCTCCGCGGCCGGCGCGCTCGCCGCCGGAGCCGGAGTCTTGATGGCGCCCACCGGCGTTCCCACCGGCTGCGGCGGCTCGTTGGCGCCGCGCACCCCGCCTCGGTAGAACATGTAGATGGCGCCCACGAGCACCAGCAGCACGACGGCGCTGATCAGCAGGGCCGCCGGAGACCGTCCGCCCCCGCCCCGTGGCTGGCGCGCGTCGAAGGCCAGGGGCGCGTCGGTCTGCGGCGTATAGGCGCCGCGATCTTGGTCGGTCATGGGAAAGCTCCGGACGTCCGGCGGATCGGCACGCTTGATTCGCCCCCGATCTTACCGGACCGCCCCCTCGGTGGCGAAGGGCGGCGCGCCGCGATCCTGGGGGCGACGCCTATTCCACGCCTAAATGAGGCAATCTGGAGTCCGGGGCGTCAGGATGCTCAGCCTCTCCTGCCCCGCGCCGAAGGCGTGGGGAAGGGCGAAGCGGCGGGTTGGAAGGGGCAGCGCCGCCCCAGCCGGTCATCGTCGCGCAGCCCCCTCCACCCCCGGCCGATGGCCGGCGGTCCCCCTCCCCCGCCCTGCGGTCGGGGGAGGAGAGGCGCGCTCTCTCCTGCCCCGCGCAGCGGGGAAGGGGGACCGCGACGCGAAGCGGCGGGGTGGAAGGGGCAGCGCCGCCCCGGCCGGCTATCGCGCCGTGGTCTCACCCCAGCACATCCAGGCTGAACAGCCGCTTGTGCTCCTCGATGGCGTAGCGGTCGGTCATGCCGGCGATGTAGTCGCACACCACCCCGGCGCCCCCGGCCTCGCCCTCTTCCACCCCGGCCGCCAGCATCCGCGCGTGCCACTCCGCCGGCAGCACGTCGGGCTCCTTCAGGAACAGGGCGAACATCTCGGCCAGGATGCGCCGCGCCTGGCTGCGGGTTCGGTTGACCTTGTAGTGGCGGTACATGCGGGCGTGCAGGAACTCGCGCAGGGCCGCCAGGTCCTCGACCATGGCCGGCGAGAAGGCCACCAGGGGCCGGCCGAGGGCGCGGACGTCCTCCGCCGACGTGGGCCTGTGGGCGGCGACCCGCCGCCGCGTCTCGGCCAGCACGTCGTCGACCATCGCCCCGATCATCCGTCGCACCGCCTCCATGCGCAGCAGGTTGCGGTCCAGCCCGGGGAAGTCCCCCTCGGCCTCGGCGATCCGGGGGCCGATCAGGGGGGTCTCGGCCAGCTCGTCCAGGGTGAAGAGCCCCGCCTGCACCCCGTCGTCCACGTCGTGGTTGTTATAGGCGATGTCGTCGGCCAGGGCCGCCACCTGGGCCTCCGCCGACGCCCAGGTGTCCAGGCGCAGGTCGAAGCCGTCGGTATAGCCCAGCACCGCCCGCCAGGCCGGGTCCCCCAGCCGATGGCTCACCGGGCCGTTGTGCTTGACCACCCCCTCCAGGGTCTCCCAGGTGAGGTTCAGCCCCTCGAAGGCCGGATAGCGGCGCTCCAGATCGGTGACCACCCGGAAGGTCTGGACATTGTGGTCGAAGCCCCCGAACCGCTCCATGCAGCGCTGCAGTTCGTCCTCCCCGGCATGGCCGAAGGGCGGGTGGCCGAGGTCGTGGGCCAGGGCGACGGTTTCGGCGAGGTCGGAATCGAGCCCCAGGGCCGAGGCCACCGACCGCGCGATCTGCGCGACCTCCAGCGAATGAGTCAGGCGGGTGCGGTAGTGGTCGCCCTCGTGCGCCACGAACACCTGGGTCTTCTCTTTCAGGCGGCGGAAGGCGGTGGAATGGATGATCCGGTCGCGGTCGCGGGCGAAGGGCGTGCGGGTGCGGCTGGGGGGCTCCGGGAACCGCCGGCCCCGCGAGCGCCGGGCGTCCTCCGCATAGGGGGCGCGGGCGGGCGGCTCATAGGGATGGTCAGGCACGGGCGACCCTTTCGACGGGAGCGATCATGGTTGTCCGGCCGGGCGCCGGAAGGACGAAGGCCGCCAGGGCCAGGGCGGCGGCGATCCACAGCAGCGGGGCGGCCACCAGCCACCAGGCCGCCCGGCCCTGCCCCTTGCTCCGCGCGATCAGGCCGGCGATCGGCGCCAGCAGCAGCACCAGGGGCAGGGTCGCAAGCAGGGCGGTGAGCCCCCGGCCGCCGAGGGACTGATCGATGTCGCCGGGCGCCGAGGTGGCCATGGCCGCCAGCCAGGCGGAGGGCAGCAGGCAAAGCAGCCAGACGGCGCAGATCAATCCGAACACCAAGCCTCGCCAACGCATTCGATACCGCCCCCTTTTGCTCCGGCGCATGCTATCTCATATACACAGACCATGACCGACGCCTCCGTAACCCTCTCGCAATCCGCCGCCGAACGCCTCAACGCCCTCACCCGGGACGAGGGCCGTCCCGTGATGCTGCGCGTGGCCGTGGAAGGCGGCGGCTGTTCGGGCTTCCAGTACCAGCTCGACCTGGTCGAGGCGGCCGAGGCCGGCGACCTTCGCGTGGAGCGAGACGGCGCCGCGGCGCTTGTGGACGACGTGTCCCTGGCCTTCCTCAAGGGGTCGGTGATCGATTTTGTCGACGAGCTCGCGGGCGCCCAGTTCGCCATCCGCAATCCCAACGCCAAGTCCAGCTGCGGCTGCGGCGTCAGCTTCTCGATCTAGTTCAGCTCCCCAATCCCGATTTCGTATCCCCGGCGTACGCCGGGGCCCAGATCGTAGAGTGCCGTGGTCTACGCCATAAGATCTGGATCCCGGCGTACGCCGGGAGTGCGAAAATTTGTTGAGGCAGTCCTGTCAGGCGTCTAGCCCGGCACGAACCTCAAGGCCGTCGCCAGCAGCGCCGCCCAGGCGAAGGGCGCGGCCATGGCCGCCCAGGTGAGAAGGCCGCGCCGGCGGGCGAAGGCCAGCCAGGCTCCGCAGGGCGCCAGGATGCAGACGATCCACAGGCCGATCACCAGCAGGAAGGCCAGCCAGGCCATGGGGTTCAGCAGGTTGCCGGGACCGTCGAACACCAGCGGCGACAGGATCGCCAGGATCGCGCCCACCGGCAGGGCGGCCACGCACAGGAGGGTGGCGATCAACAGCCAGATGGCTTGCCAGCGTCGCGACATTGGCGCCTTGTCCCACGGGCTTGAGCGCCCCGTCCGGGCCGCCTAGCTTCCACGACGAACAGCCTGTTGGCCCAAAGGGTTCTGCCGTCAATGCGACTCGCGACTTGGAACGTCAATTCAATCAACGCGCGACTGGAGACGGTCCTGCAGTGGTTCAAGGACGCCCAGCCGGATGTCGCCTGCCTGCAGGAACTGAAGTGCGTCGACGAGAAGTTCCCCGCCGAGCCCTTCGAGTCCCTGGGCTACAACATCGCCGTCCACGGCCAGAAGACCTACAACGGCGTCGCCCTGCTCTCGAAGACCCCGATGGAGGACATCCGGCGCGGCCTGCCCGGCGCCCGGGGGGTCGATGGCGGGGTCGACGACCACGCCCGCTACCTGGAGGCGGTGATCTCGGGCCCCGCCCCGATCCGGGTGGCTTCCATCTACCTGCCCAACGGCAACCCCATCGCCACGCCGAAGTTCGACTACAAGTTGGCCTGGATGGCCAGCCTGCACGACCATGCCCGCGGCCTGCTGGCCTATGAGGAGCCCCTGGCCCTGATGGGCGACTTCAACGTCATCCCCGAGCCGCAGGACGCCGACAAACCGGAGTCCTGGGCCGGCGACGCCCTGTTCCAGCCGGAAAGCCGGGCCGCCTTCCGCCAGCTGAAATGGCTGGGCTTCACCGACGCCTATATGCAGGCCGACGGCGCCCCCGGCGGCTACACCTTCTGGGACTACCAGGCCGGCGCCTGGCAGCGTGACCACGGCATCCGCATCGACCACGCCCTGCTCTCCCCCCAGGCCGCCGACAGGCTGGTCGGAACCCAGATCCACCGCGACGTGCGCGGCTGGGACAAGCCGTCGGACCATGTGCCGTTCATGATCGACCTGGCCCTCTGACGCAAAGCGGCGCCGGCGGTGACGCCGGCGCCGCTCGCCTGTTCAGGTGAACGTCTTAGAGGTGGAAGTCGGCCGCCGAGAGCGTAGCCAGCGTGGTCACGTGGAAGACGAAGTCCGCGTTGCCGTCGCCGTTGGAGTCGCCGAGCACGTCATAGACCTTGCCGTGCTTGTCGAGGACCAGCTGGCCGGCCACGCCCGTGAAGGACGAGACGATCGAGAACTCCTGGTCGCCGGCCAGGGTGGTGTTGGCGTCCACTTGGGTCAGGTCGATGAAGTCGCCGGACTGGAAGTCGGTGATCTGGTCTTCCAGGCCGACGGTGCTGTCGCCCAGGGCCTTGAACACGAAGGTGTCGGCCCCGGCGCCGCCCTTCATCACATCAGCGCCCGCGCCGCCGATCAGCACGTCGTTCCCGGCGCCGCCCTGAAGATTGTCGTTGCCGAAGCCGCCGTCGACCATGTCATTGCCGGCCTTGCCGTCGAGGATGTCGTCGCCGGCGCCCCCGTTCAGGTTGTCGTTGTCGGCCCCGCCGTCGAGGTTGTCGTTGCCCGCGCCGCCCGAGAGCATGTCGTCGCCGGCGCCGCCCTTGAGGACGTCGTTGCCGGAGCCGCCGAGCAGTTCGTCGCTGCCGGCGAACCCGGTGAGGGTCTCATCGGCGTAGCTGCCGAACAGGTTGTCGGCGCCCTTGCCGCCGGTCAGGTTGGGATCGTCCACATACATGACCAGCAGCTGGCCGCCTTCGACCAGTTCCGGGTTGGCGATCGGATAGTGGGCCTGGACGTCCAGCAGATAGGCCTTGGTGTCGGCGTCGCCCAGCAGGTGGGTGACGTCGATGACGCCGGAGGATTCCTCGTCCTGGGTGAAGGGCGACAGCGGCGGCGTGCCGAAGCGCGCCGGGTCGTGCTGGGCGATCTCGGTCAGGCGGTCGGTGGCGGGATCGTACTGCCACACCTTGCCCAGGCGCGCGTTGTTGCCGACGTCTTCCTGCATGATCAGCGTGCCGTCAGCGTTGACGGACAGGTTGTCCAGCATCCGCTGACCTTCGCTGCCGTCCAGCATCACCCGGATGGTGCCGCCGTTCTCGGGGTGGGTGATGTCGGTGAACTCGGCGCGCCACAGGCGGCTGGGCTCGGTGACGCTGGCGGTGGTGACGAAATAGAACCAGTTGGGATGGGTCGGGTCCCAGGCGCCGTCTTCGGGCCGGTAGAATTCCGTGGCGCCGGCCGCGTCGCTGAGGGTCTCGATCTCGGCCCCGGTCTTGTTGGTGACGTCGCCGAGGTCGACCATGGTGAAGCTGGCGGCGTTGCCCGGCAGGGTGGTGGCGGCGGTCTCGACGGTCAGGCCGTCGACGTGGATGCCGAACAGGTGGCCGTTGGTCAGGCCGGCCTTCTGGATATCCGAGCCGGTGGCCTGCTTGTCGCCGACGTAGAAATAGACCTGGCCCGAGGGGCTGGCGTCGTCGGTGGTGGCGACGATGGTCTTGACCTGGGCGAAGGGCGAGGCGACCGCGTTCTCGAACGACTGGTTGCCCAGGGCGGGCAGTTCGAACGCCTTATGCGCGTCGACGCCGGTGAGGATGTGGCCGAAGGGGCGGCCGTTCACGCCGGATTCCTCGCCGTCCATATAGATGCGGTTCTGGGTGCCGAGGCCGCTGGCGGCGTCGTAGAAGGCCGACACGTCGGGCAGGTCGCCCGAGCACAGGCGGCTGATGGCCGCGCTGAGCGGCTCATAGGCCTGGGTGGTGGAATTCCACACCGACACGCTGGTGTCGAGGTCCTGGGCGGACTGCACCGCCAGGGTCGCCTTGTCGATCACCCACTCACTGACGAAGGAGCCGGTGAAGCCGTGCGCGCGGACGATGCCGCCGGCGGCGATCTCGTGGTTCATCAGCAGGGTGATGGTGCCGTCGCCGTTGTCATAGGCGCCCAGCCCGTCCGGAATGCCGGTCATGTGGTAGTCGCCGCCGCCGGCGCGGGTTCCGATGGCGTCGCCAACGGTGGCGATCGAGGTGAAGCGAACGTTGGGTTCGCTGGAGACGAGATACGGCGTTTGAGACGAAGACGGTCCAGTGGTCATCATGCCCTCCCAGGCGTTCGGTGCAATTCGGGCCGAAACCTACGCAGCGCCCTTAACGGCGCGGTAACCGTTCGAAGACGGGCGGTTAACCGTTTGACGACGATCCGGTGACGCGCCGCGGCCGGAGCAGCGGGCCGGCGCAAGAATCCCTGTAGCCTCGCCCCCATGAGCGACCTGATCCGCAACCTCCTCCTGCTGGGCATCACCGGCGCGGCCGTGACCCTGGTCGGCTCGGGCGCCGCCTATTGGCTGGGACGAGGAGCGGCGCTTGCGCCGGATGCTGCGGCGGGCCCTGGGCGGCGTCCCGAGATGGTCGTGGTCGCCCGCGGCTCGGGCCTGGGCGCCGGCCTCAATCTCGAGGCCTCGCGGGTGGCGGTGCTGTGGAACGGCGGGCTGAAGGGCCTTGTCTATCGCCTCGATCAGCTGGTCGGCGCCGAGCTGATCGTTGACGACCGGGTCGCCGCGCGCGCCTTCCGCGACGAGCCGCGCCGGCCGCTCGACGAGGTCGCCGCCGATCCAGGGCGCGTGCTCCTGCGCCTGGTGTTCGACAACCCCCGCGATCCGGATTTCGAGCTGGTGCTGTGGCCTCCGGCGGACCCGGCGGTGGTCAACCCGGGAACCGGCGTCGACGCCATCCGGACCGCGCGCCGGTGGGTGTCGAGCGTGGAGTCCATCCTGCGCCAGACCGCGCCCCGCCCGGAGCCCCTCCCCCCCGCCGCGGCCCCTGCCTTCGCCGCCGCCTCCGTCGGAGGCGGCGGACGAGGACGACGACGAAGCCGCCCCGCCCTGGGACGAGGATGAGCCCGAGCGCTAGTCCCGCATTTCCCGCGGGAAGCGGGGATCCCGGCTTGGCTACGAGCCTCACCTTGACGGAAAGTCTGGGTCCCCGCTTCCGCGGGGAATACGGGGTGTCAGAAGGCGGCGGCCGCTAGATGTCCGCGTAGACGTGCCGCTCGGCCTTGGCGCCCGGCTGGGTGACCGCCCCGAGGTGGGCGGGACCGACCTGCTGGGCGAACTTCCAGATGGCGCCGCTCTCATAGGCCGTCTGCCGCGGCGCCCAGTCGCGCAGGCGGTGTTCGAGCACGATCGGGTCCACCTCCAGTTCGATCGTCCCCGCGTCGGCGTCTATCGCGATGATGTCGCCGTCCTGCACCAGGGCGATGGGCCCGCCACACCTGGGCCTCGGGGCCCACGTGGCCTACGCAAAGCCCCCGCGTCGCGCCCGAAAACCGCCCGTCCGTGACCAGGGCCACCTTGTCGCTCAGGCCCTGGCCGTAGAGGGCGGCGGTGGTCGACAGCATCTCGCGCATGCCAGGGCCCCCTTTGGGCCCTTCGTAGCGAATGACGAGGACATCGCCTTCCTTGTAGTCGCGCGCTTCGACGGCGGCAAAGCAGGCCTCCTCGCCTTCAAAGACCCGGGCGGGGCCACGGTGCTTGGTGTGGCCCAGACCCGCGACCTTGACGATCCCGCCGTCGGGCGCCAGCGAGCCCCACACGCCGACGACGCCGCCAGTGGGCGACAGGGGCTTGGACACGGGGTGGATGACCTTGTTGTCTCGCCATTCCACGCCCTCCAGGTTTTCGCGCAGGGTCTTGCCGGTCACGGTCATGCAGTCGCCATGCAGGTAGCCCCCGTCCAGCAGGGTCCGCAGCAGCATCGGCACCCCGCCCGCCTCGCCCCATGTCCTTGGCCACATAGCGGCCGCCGGGCTTGAGGTCGGCGAGGTAGGGGGTCTTGCGCATGATGGCGCAGACGTCCTTAAGGGTGAACTCGATGCCGGCCTCGTGGGCCATGGCCGGAAGGTGCAGCCCGCCGTTGGTGGAGCCCCCGGTGGCGGCGATGACCACGGCGGCGTTCTCGAAGGCCTCGCGGGTGCAGAT
This sequence comes from Caulobacteraceae bacterium, assembly GCA_965279095.1. GTDB lineage: Bacteria > Pseudomonadota > Alphaproteobacteria > Caulobacterales > Caulobacteraceae > CBDIHH01. The sequence continues at coordinate 332,447 of CBDIHH010000006.1, read as the reverse complement.
GTCGCGGGGGCGGATGTTGTGCTCGATCAGCCGCATCACCGCCTCGCCCGAGGCGACGGCGTACTGATCGCGGTCGAGGTAGGTGGCCGGCAGGGCCGACGATAGCGGCAGGGCCAGGCCGATGGCCTCCGACACGCAGGCCATGGTGTTGGCGGTGTACTGGCCGCCGCAGGCCCCGTCGCCGGGGCAGGCAACCTTCTCCAGCTCGTGCAGTTCCGCCTCGTCCATCCGGCCGGCAGCCACCGCGCCGACCCCCTCGAACAGGTCGATGACATTGACGTCCCGGCCCTTGTAACGGCCGGGCATGATCGAGCCCCCATAAAGGAACACGGCGGGCACGTTCAGGCGCAGCATGGCCATCATCATCCCCGGCAGGGACTTGTCGCAGCCGGCGACCCCGACCAGGGCGTCATAACTGTGGCCGCGCACGGTCAGTTCGACGCTGTCGGCGATGATCTCGCGGCTCGCCAGGGACGAGCGCATGCCCTCATGGCCCATGGCGATGCCGTCGGTGACGGTGATGGTGCAGAATTCCCTGGGCGTGCCGCCGGCGTTTTTCACCCCCACCGACGCAGCCTGCGCCTGGCGCATCAGGGCGGTGTTGCAGGGCGCCGCCTGGTTCCAGCACGAGGCCACGCCGACGAACGGCTGGGCGATCTCCCGCGTGCCCAGGCCCATGGCGTAGTAGTACGACCGGTGCGGCGCGCGCTCCGGCCCCTCGGTCACATGCCGGCTCGGCAGCTTCGCCTTGTCCCAGGTTCCGTCCGGCCGCTTGGTGGTCATGGCTGTCGCTCCGTCATTGCCTCACGACAATGCGTCGGCAAGGCGGCGCGATCCAGGTGTGTGTCCCACAAGGGGCACGAGACGCGGCTCTGCGTGGTTCGAGACGCGCCCTGCGGGCGCTCCTCACCATGACGACCGTTATTCAAGCCGATCCTTGTTCATGGTGAGGAGCCTGCGCAGCAGGCGTCTCGAACCACGCACCCCCCGGCCGGCTAACCTGCCCGCCTGCGGACGTAGGGCAGGAAGAACATGTAGAGGCCGCTGAGCAGCATCAGGAACAGCGGCGGCAGGGGCGCATAGGTGATCCAGGGCGGCGGCGGCCGGAACGCCATGGTCGCGAAATTGGCGATCACCGTCGCCGTGAAGATGATCGACAGCCAGCGATGGGCCTGGCGGACAAGTTTGCTCATGGCGGCTCCCCCCCTCCAAGCGGCCGAGGGTAAACCGCCGTGGCCGCCGCGTCAGCCCTGCAGCTTGCTCACGTCGCGCACCGCGCCCTTGGCGGCGCTGGTGGCGAAGGCGGCATAGGCCTTCAGGGCGGTGGACACCTTGCGCGGACGCGGGGCCGCCGGCTTGTAGCCCTTGGCCGCCTGGGTGGCGCGCCGCTCGGCCAGCACCGCATCGGACACGGCCAGCTGTATGGTGCGGCTGGGGATGTCGATCTGGATCCGGTCGCCGTCCTCCACCAGGGCGATCAGCCCGCCCTCGGCCGCCTCCGGCGACACATGGCCGATGGAGAGCCCCGAGGTGCCGCCGGAGAAGCGGCCGTCGGTAATGAGGGCGCAGGCCTTCCCCAGCCCCTTCGATTTCAGATAGCTGGTGGGATACAGCATCTCCTGCATCCCGGGGCCGCCACGGGGACCCTCATAGCGGATCACCACCACGTCCCCCGCCAACACCTTGCCGGTGAGGATCGCCGAGACGGCGTCGTCCTGGCTCTCATAGACGCGGGCGGGGCCCTCGAAGACCAGGATGGAATCGTCCACCCCGGCGGTCTTCACGATGCAGCCGTCGAGGGCGATGTTTCCGGTCAGAACGGCCAGGCCGCCGTCCTTGGAGAAGGGCGTCTGCGCGCTGCGGATCACCCCGCCTGTGCGGTCAAGGTCGAGGTCGTCCCAGCGCCGGTTCTGGCTGAAGGCGGTCTGGGTGGGCACGCCCCCCGGGGCCGCGCGGAAGAACTCGCGCACGCTCTCGGACTGGGTGCGCGACACGTCCCAGCGGTCCAGGGCGTCGGCCATGGTCGGACTGTGCACGGTCGGGCAGTCGGCGTGGATCAGGCCGGCCCGGTCCAGCTGGCCGAGGATGGCCATCACCCCGCCGGCGCGGTGGACGTCCTCCATGTGCACGTCCGCCTTGGCGGGGGCGACCTTGCAAAGACAGGGGGTCTCGCGCGACAGGCGGTCGATGTCGGCCATGGTGAAGGGCACCTCGCCCTCATGCGCCGCCGCCAGCAGGTGCAGGACCGTGTTGGACGAGCCGCCCATGGCGATGTCCAGCCGCATGGCGTTCTCGAAGGCCTTGAAGTTGGCGACGTTGCGCGGCAGCACCGAGGCGTCGTCCTGCTCGTAGTAGCGCTGGGCGATGTCCACCACGAGGCGGCCGGCCTCCAGGAACAGGCGCTCGCGGTCGCAGTGGGTGGCCAGCACGCTGCCGTTGCCGGGGAGGGACAGGCCGAGCGCCTCGGTCAGGCAGTTCATGGAATTGGCGGTGAACATGCCCGAGCAGGAGCCACAGGTCGGGCAGGCGGAGCGCTCGATGGTGGCGACCTCCTCGTCGCTCATCCGCTCGTCCCCGGCGGCGATCATGGCGTCGATCAGGTCCAGGGCCACCTCCTTGCCCTTCAGCACCACCTTGCCCGCCTCCATGGGCCCGCCCGAGACGAACACCACGGGGATGTTGATGCGCAGGGCCGCCATCAGCATGCCCGGGGTGATCTTGTCGCAGTTGGAGATGCAGACCATGGCGTCGGCGCAGTGGGCGTTGACCATGTATTCGACGCTGTCGGCGATCAGCTCGCGCGACGGCAGGCTGTAGAGCATCCCGTCGTGGCCCATGGCGATGCCGTCGTCCACGGCGATGGTGTTGAACTCCTTGGCCACGCCGCCCGCCCGCTCGATCTCTCGCGCCACCAGCTGCCCCAGATCCTTCAGGTGGACATGCCCCGGCACGAACTGGGTGAAGGAGTTGACCACGGCGATGATCGGCTTGCCGAAGTCGGCGTCCTTCATCCCCGTCGCCCGCCACAGGCCGCGAGCGCCGGCCATATTGCGGCCGTGGGTGGAGGTGCGCGAACGATAGGCGGGCATGGCAGGCTTCCTCACTGACCGGCCCCAGGAGGGCCGCCGGTCACATAGTCCGCCAATCAATCCCTGGCTAGACGACGCAACCAAAGTCCCGGCGCCCGCCAGTAGACCTGTTTCAGTCGTAGCTTGGCCCTGGCGTCCAGTCCTGACCCCGGCCCAGGACGTCCTCCCAGCTGTAGGGATTGCTTTGGGGAAGGGCGACGTCCCGCGCCTCAGCCAAGAGCCTGGCGCTCAGCTTGCGCACGGCCGACGCATAGCGGTGGTCGATCTCAGCCGGCAGGGCGGCGCGCAGGGAGGGGGTCAGTTCGTCTTCCAGATCGGTGCGGAAAGCCACAATTTCGGCGCGCCAGTGCGGGACCGTATCCCTCGGCCCGACAAACTGGATCTTCAGCAGGTGCTGCAGAATCCGGTCGATGTAGCTCTCACAGGCCCGCCGCTGAGATCGTCCCAAGTCCCCCACCTCCTCGGCGAGGTTCTCGAAGTCGAGGGCATTGTCCCCCGCGCGGCCCTGGCGCAGGGCGGACGCCTGGACCTGGGTCCAGGCATAAAAATCCCGCTCGTAGAGATCATCAGCCATTCATCGGACCATAGCATGACGGCCCGGTCCGGTCAGCGCTCTTCGGCCGCCTCCTCCACCCGCAACGCAAGGTCCAGCGCCCGCGCCGCCTCCTCGCCCGTAACCAGGGGCCGCGGCGCCTCGCGGCGCACGGCGGCCAGGAAGGCGGCGACATTGGCGCCCAGGGGATCGCGGCCCTCGGGCGTCTCGGCGAAGTCGGCGTTGAGGGCCAGGGCGGTGGTGTTGGAGAAGGTGCGCTCGACAAAATCGATCTGCAGCTCGCCCGAGGGGTAGACCACCCGCATGGTGCGCTCGCGCTTGTCGGCGGCCCGGGAGGCCTCCAGGTCGACCACGAAGCCGTCCTCGAAGGTGATCTGCGTCTTCACCTCGTCGAACAGGGCGCCGTGCAGGCGTCGGCCGGTGGCGCGCACGTCCACGGGATAGGAACGGGTCAGCATCAGCGCCAGGTCGATGTCGTGGACCATCAGGTCCAACACGCAGGAGACGTCCATGGCCCGGCCCGAGAAGGCCCCCCGGCGCACCGCCTGCAGCCGCAGGGGTTGCTCGGCGGCGTCCAGCAGTCCCATGGCGCCGAACACCACCCGCTCCTGGTGGCCGCACGACAGCACCCGCTCGTGGGTGGCCGCCGCGGCGATGACGGCATGGGCGTCCATGCGGGTGACGGCCAGGGGCTTCTCCACATAGACGTGGATGCCCCGCGCCAGGGCCGCGCGGGCCAGGGCGGCGTGGGTGGTGGCGGGGGAGGCGACGGTCAGTACGTCCAGCCCCTCCAGGAACGGCTCGAAGGCGCCGAAGGCGGCGGCGCCGAGTTGGTCGGCCAGGGCGTGGGCCCGCGCCGCGTCGGGATCGAACACGGCGCGCAGCGACACCCCCTCGAGGGTCGCATACTTGCGGGCGTGGAAGCCCCCGAACACGCCGCCGCCAGCGACGCCGGCCTTCAACTGTTGCCTCATGGGGGCGGAAACTGTCGGTCGCGGCCCCTTCGCGCAAGCGTCCAGACCATTTTTATCGCCCGCCGGACCGTTCGGCGCTTACCCCCGCCCCCGCCTTGGGGCTAGAAACGCCCAGCATCTGGCCGGAGAGCGCCCTGTGGCTCGCCTATTCAACGCCTACGTCATCGTCGATTGGAGCGCCGCATCCAAGGCTGGATCGGGCGCCGATTCCGTCCACATCGGCGTGCTGCGCCGCGATGTGCGCTTCCGCCTGACCTTCGAGTCCTTCGCCCCCGCCACCCGGGCCGAGGGCGAGAAGCGGCTGACGGCCATCCTCGACGAGCGTCGCAAGCAGGGAGACCGGACCTTCCTCGGCCTGGCCTTTCCCCTCGGCTTCCCGCGCGGCCTGGCGGCGGGACTGAACCTGGCGGGCGAGCCGTGGAGCGCCGTCTGGGACCAGCTCGACAAGATGGTCAAGGACAAGGCCGACAACACCAATAACCGCTTCGGCGTGGGCGCCGAGATCAACCGACGGCTGACCGGCGGCCCCTTCCCCTTCTGGGGCGCGGCGCCCCGCGACACCCTGACCACCCTGCAGCCCAAGCGGCAGCGGGATCATGGCGACGGCGACGTGCCCGAGTTCCGCCACAGCGATGAGGCGCACAAGGCCGGGCCGATCTGGAAGCTCTATTACGCCGGCGCCGTGGGCGGCCACGCCATCCTCGGCATCCCCATGCTGCGCCGCCTGAAGAAGGTGCGCGGCGAGGCCATGGCGGTCTGGCCGTTCGAGACCGGATTCAAGGCCCTGGCCCCCGCCGACCTCGAGGCGGCGGATGTGCTGGCCGCCGAGCTCTCGCCCAACCTCCCGGCCGGGGCGGTCAACCCGGGCGAGACCAAGGAGGCCGCGCGGCTGCGGGCCTTCGCCGAGCGCCTGGCCAAGCTGGACGACGCCGGCAAGCTCGGCGCGGCCTTCGCCCCGCCCGCCGGCCTCGCCGCCGACGTCATCGACACCGCCCAGCACGAAGAGGGTTGGGCGCTCACCCCATAGGTGTGCGACGAGGCGCCGCTTGACGGCGGCGCGCTCGGCTGTACCAGGTGGTACACCGCGCGTTAACCAGTTGGACATGATCATGAACGGGCAAGCGACCCCGCCTCGCGGGACGACGGACCGGTCGGCCATGGTGCCGATCCTGTGCGACGTCTTCGTCGAACATGGCTTCGACGGCGCCAGCCTGTCGATCATCACCCGCCGCACCGGCCTCGGCAAAGGCAGCCTCTACAACTACTTCCCCGGCGGGAAGGAGGAGATGGCCACGGCCGTCCTGGCGGAGATCGACGCCTGGTTCGAGCAGAACGTCTTCGCCCCTTTGCGCAACCTCGATCCCGGCAGCGGCATCGCCCTGATGCTCAAGGCTTGCGAGGGCTACTTCCAGTCCGGCCGGCGCGTCTGCGTGGTCGGGCTGTTCGCCCTGGGCGACACCCGGGACCGTTTCGCCGAGCGGGTTCGGTCCTATTTCGCGCGCTGGACCGAGGCCCTCACCGCCGCCCTGCAGCGCGGCGGACGCACGCCCGACACCGCGCGGGGCCTGGCCGAATACGGGGTGGCGTCCCTGCAGGGCGCCATCGTCCTGGCGCGGGCCATGAATGATCCCTCCGTCTTCCATCGCGCCTGCAGCCGGCTCCAGACCACCCTCACGCGGGACCGCTAGCGGCGTTCATCCTGACGCCCGAGCTGGGCGAAGCGGGCCAGCAGCAGCCCCGCCGAGACGAAGCTGGCGATGATCACCGCCCCCATGATCCCCGTCAGGCCCAGACCGGCGGGAATGGCCAGGGCCCAGCCGAGCGGCAGCATCAGCACCGCATAGCTCAGCACATGCGCCAGGGTCGGCACCAGCACGTCGCCGCGCGACCGCAGGGCCTGGGCCGCCACCACCTGGACCGCATCGGCGGCGAAGAACAGGCCGGCCAGCAGAAGGCCCGCGGCCGCCAGGCGGATCAGGGCGGGATCGGTGGCGTAGGCGGCGGCGATGGGTCCGGCCCCCGCGGCCACCACCACCGCCGCCAGAGCGCCATAGGCCGTGGCGGCGGCGAAGCCCACATGGCCGGCCCGGGCGACGCCCCGGTCGTCCCGCGCGCCGTGGGCGCGACCCACCAGCACTCCGGTGGCGGTGGCCAGTCCCATGGAGACCATGAACACGATCGCCGAGACATTGAGGATCACCGCCCACCCGGCCACGGCCAGGGCGCCCATCCAGCCGGCCACCACATTCATCCCCGAAAAGGCGGCGGCCTCCACGAACTGGGAGGCCCCGGCCCCGTAGCCGATCCGGCGCTGCTCGGCCGCCGCCGCGCGGCCGTCGGCGGGCGGATGAAACAGGCCCAGGGCGCGCGCCTCGGGCATGCGGACGATGTAGGCGGCGAGGAAGATCAGCAGGGCCAGCCGCGCGCCCAGCGTGCCCCAGGCCGCGCCCACCGCGCCCAGGGCCGCGATCCCGAAGGCGCCCGGAACCAGCCAGAGGTCCAGCGCCACGTTCACGGCGTTGGCCGCCCACATGGCCGCCAGGCCCGGGCCGGCCTTGCCCAGGGCCTCCAGATAGAGGATCGCCGCGGTGGCCGTCAGATAGACCGGCAGGGACAGGGCGAAAACGCGCAGGGCGGGCGCGGCGCCCTCGGCCAGACCGGGGGCGAGATGGAAGGCCTGTAGCACCGCCGGGCCGCCGGCGATCAGGGCTATGCCCGCGGCGGCGCCCAGGGCGGCGGCGTAGACCGCCCCCCGCCGCAGCACGCCGCCGGTGAGGTCCCTGCGCCCCTGCCCGACATAGCGCGCGGTCAGCACCGGGATCCCGGCCAGCACCCCGACGCCCGCCGTCAGGAACACCGCCGTCAAGGCCCAGGCCAGGGCCATGTAGCCGAGCTCGATGGCCGAGTGGCGTCCGACGACGACCACGTCGGTGAGACCCATGGTCATGATGCCGAGCCGCGCGCCCGCCACCGGCGCGGCCAGGCGCAGCAGGTCGTTCAGGTCGGTCCGCCACGGGCGGGTGGGCGCGGACGCGGGGCGCGTCATGGGAGGGTCCGATCGAAGCGGGCGCGTCCCCCTTCGATCGAAGACAGGACGCGGAAGGATTGCCTAGACGGCGGCGGCCTGCCGCTCGTCGACGCGCGTGGCCTTGAGCTTCTCGGCGACGAGGAAGGCCAGCTCCAGCGACTGTTCGGCGTTGAGACGCGGATCGCAGTGGGTGTGGTAGCGGTCCGCCAGGTCGCCCTCGGTCACCGCCCGGGCGCCGCCGGTGCATTCGGTGACGTTCTGGCCGGTCATCTCGAAGTGCACGCCGCCCGGATGGACCCCTTCGGCGCCGGCGATCTCGATGAAGCTCTTCACCTCCGACAGGATGCGGTCGAAGGGCCGGGTCTTGTAGCCGTTCGTGGCCGTCAGGGTGTTGCCGTGCATGGGATCGATCGCCCACACCACCTGGCGACCCGCCCGCTTGGTGGCGGCCATCAGGCGGGGCAGCCGCTCGAGGATCTTCTCATGCCCGAAGCGGCCGTAGAGGGTCAGGCGCCCGGCCTCGTCGGTGGGGTTGAGGGCGTCGATCAGGGCCAGCAGCTCGTCCGGCTCCATGGTCGGCCCGACCTTGCAGCCGATCGGGTTCTTGATGCCCTTCATGTATTCGATGTGGGCCCCGTCGAGCTGGCGGGTGCGCTCGCCGATCCACAGCAGGTGGGCCGAGGTGTCGTACCAGTCGCCGGAGGTGGAATCCACGCGGGTCATCGCCTCCTCGTAGCCCAGCAGCAGGGCCTCGTGGCTGGTGAAGAACTCCACCTGGTGCATTCCCGGATGGCTCTGAGGCGTCACCCCGATGGCGGCCATGAAGTCCAGTGACTCCGAGATCTTGTCGGCCAGCTCGCTGTAGCGCGCGCCCAGGGGGCTGTCGGCGACGAAGCCGAGGGTCCAGCGGTGGATGTTATGCAGGTCGGCGTAGCCGCCGTTGGCGAAGGCCCGCAGCAGGTTCAGCGTCGCCGCCGACTGGCCATAGGCGCGCATCAGCCGCTCGGGATCCGGCGCCCGTTCCTCGGGGGTGAAGCCCATGCCGTTGATATTGTCGCCGCGGTAGGACGGCAGGGTGACGTCGCCCTGGGTCTCGGTGGCGCTGGAGCGGGGCTTGGCGAACTGCCCGGCCATGCGGCCCACCTTCACCACCGGCTTGCCGCCGGCGAAGGTCAGCACCACGGCCATCTGCAACAGCAGGCGGAAGGTGTCGCGGATGTTGTCGGCGGCGAATTCCTTGAAGCTCTCGGCGCAGTCGCCCCCCTGCAGCAGGAAGGCGTCGCCCCGCGCCACGTCGCCCAGCAGGCTCTTCAGCCGACGCGCCTCGCCGGCGAACACCAGGGGTGGCATGGCGCGCAGGTTCTGCTCCACGCGCGCCAGCGCCGCCGCGTCCGGATAGTCGGACGGGATGTGCTTGGCGGGCTTGCCTCTCCACGAGGCGGGGGTCCAGCGGTCGGTCATCATCATCGGTTCCACGCCGGCGGGCGCTGCATCACAAGGGGCGGGCTTTTAGCGCACGGCGGCGACTAAGGCAAAGTTGGTGCGTCCGGGCCCTGGTCGAAAGGGCGCCCGCCGATATCCCCGTCCTGATCCCACAGGGGGATGGCGCGCTTGAGGGCCAGGCAGGCGCAGACCGCCACCGCGCCCAGGGCCAGCCACCACTCCTGCCAGACGCCGAAGCTGAGCGCGCCGATGGTCAGGTAGCCGACAGCGGTGGCCGACGCCACGGCCATGAAGCCCCGCCCCTCCCTGGCCTGGGCGATGGAGGTGAACACGAATCCCGCCAGGGCCGTGGCCAGCAGGGCGCCGGCCAGCCCCAGCTCGAGCCAGATCTGCACCGCCCCGTCGTGGGTGTGCAGGGGGATGGAACCCGGCCAGGTGCGGCTGGCGTCCAGCCCCCAGCCCAGCCATGGCCGTTCGGACACCCGGGCGGACGCGAACGCCCAGATGTCGAGCCGCGCGTCCCAGGAGGACGGCAGCCGGGTCTTCAACTGCGCGAACAGGCCATTGTCGTCCGCGGCGTGGGCCAGCCAGGGGGCGGAGAGCAGATAGGCCGCCGCCGCGGCGCCGAGCCCCAGCACCGCCGGGCGGCCGAGGAGCAGCACCAAGGTCCAGGCGATGAAGCCGGCGATCAGGGCCACGGCCGGGGCGTCGGCGCCGAACAGCACGGTGGCGCCGATCACCCCCAGCATCAGGGTCACCACCAGGGCGCTGCGCCCCTCGCGGCGCAGCAGCATGGCCGCCGGCCAGACCATCAGGGCCACCACATAGCCCCCCTGGGCCACGTTGCGCATGGCCAGGTCCGGCCGGATCGGCTGGCCGATCATCGCCTCCATCGCCCGGTAGAGGGCGGCCGTGGACAGGCCCTCCACGATCAGCAGGGCGGCCAGGGCGGTCAGGGCCAGGGCGAACACCCGCAGAGACCGCTCGGCGGCCGGGGCGGTCAGGCGCGCCGCCGCCATCATCAGGCTGCCGTAGAGCAGGGCCTGGATCACCAGCTTGACGGCGGTCAGCTCCTCGAGGTCGCCGTAGCTGCGCACCCCGCCGATCTGCGGCGTGATCCGGCTCCAGGCCATGCTGGCGGCGGCGAAGAGCGCGAGGGCCAGCAGCAGGCCGGCGCCGGTGATCGACCGGCGGTCCGGCCTCAGCAGCGGCAGGGCCAGGGCCCCGGCGATGGCCGACAGGGCGGCGCTGCCCAGGGGCCCGACAAAGCCCAGGGCGGCGATGCCGGCGAACAGGACGCAGAACAGCCCGGTCCCGTAGCGCTCGCGCCAGTCGCCGGCCGCTGGGGCCGTCACGCGACCCCCAGTTCCATGGGCGTATATTTCTCGCGCATCGTCACCAGCTCCTCGGCGACGGTGGGGTGCAGGGCGCAGGTGCTGTCCCACTGCTGCTTGGTGGCGCCCATCTTCAGGGCCACGGCGGCCAGCTGGATGATCTCCGGACCGTCCGGCCCGACCACATGGCAGCCGAGGATCTTCTGCGACGACTCCTCGACGATCAGCTTCATCAGCATGCGCTCCTGGGCGCCCATGAAGGCCTCCTTCATGGGGCGGAAGCGGGTGAGGTAGATGTCGACCTTGCCCACCGCGTGGCGGGCCTCGGCCTCGGTCATGCCCACCGAGCCCACCGGCGGCTGCGAGAACACCGCCGTGGGCACCATCTCGTAATCGAACTGGGTGGGCCGATCCATGAACTCGGTGGCGGCGAAGGCGGCGGCCTCTCGGATGGCCACGGGGGTCAGGTTGATGCGGTCGGTGACGTCGCCGATGGCCCAGATGTTGTCGACATTGGTGCGCGAGAAGGCGTCCACCGCCACCGCGCCCTTGTCGTTGAGCTTCACCCCCGCCTTGTCCAGCCCCAGGCCCTCGACATAGGGGGCGCGGCCGGTGGCGAACATGACCACGTCATGGGTCATCTCAGAGCCGTTGGACAGGTGGCTGACCAGCCCGTCGGGTCCCTGGGTGATGCGCTCGTGCTGGGTGCCCACGACCACGGCGACGCCGCGCTTGATGATCTCGTCGGCGACGTGGGTGCGCACGTCCTCGTCGAACCCGCGCAGGATGCTGGGACCGCGGTAGAGCAGCGTCGTCTCGACCCCCAGACCGTTGAAGATGCCGGCGAACTCCACGGCGATGTAGCCGCCGCCGACGATCAGGATCCGCTTGGGCAGTTCGGTCAGGTGGAAGGCCTCGTTGGAGGTGATCGCCAGCTCAGCCCCCTCCAGGTCCGGCGGGATCAGCGGCCGGCCGCCGGTGGCGATCAGCACCTTGTCGGCGGTGACCGTCTTGTCCTTGCCGACGATCTCCAGGGTGTGGGCGTCCTTGAACACCGCCTTGGCGTGAACGAGGTCTGCGCCGGCCTTCTGCAGGTTGGTGGCGTAGATGCCGGACAGCCGGGCGATCTCGACGTCCTTCTTGGTCAGGAACGTCGTCCAGTCGAAGGTGCTCTGCGGGGCGGACCAGCCATAGCCCTCGGCCAGCTTGAACAGGTGAGAGAATTCAGAGGCGTAGACCATGAACTTCTTGGGCACGCAGCCGCGCACCACGCAGGTGCCGCCGACCCGGTCCTCCTCGGCCACCGCCACCCGGGCCCCCGCCATGGACGCCAGCCGCGCGGCGCGCACCCCGCCCGAGCCCGCCCCGATGACGAAGAGGTCGTAGTCATAGTCGGCCATGCGCGGGGCTCCTGGGTTTGGCGGTGTGCATCTAAGGGCTCAGCCCCCGAGGCGCCAACCCGATTTGCCGCGCGCCACGGATCGGCATTGGATGCGCCCGGGCTTGATGCTAATTTTGGAGAGACTGCGGAGCTGCCCGTGATGCACGACCACATGGCAAAGGCGCAGGCCTCCAGGGGCCTGAAGAGGAAATCCGCCCTGGTCCTTGGAGCACGGAAGGCCCTGATCGAACGGGAAGCCGCCCTTCGCCTGGCTCGGCTGGGCGCCAGCGAGTCGGCGCTCGAGGCGCCGCCGCGGCGGCGGCCCTACGCACAACGACGTGAGATGGCGGCCCGCCCCTAGGCAAGGACCATTCCGGCAGACAGAACCCGGCATGGCGCCGCGCCCACTGTAGGTAGGATCGATGGCTGGCACACCCCCCTCAAAGGACGATCCAGCGCCCGAGGAAGGCCCTCCGCCGCGCGTTCTGCACCCCGGGGAGGTCATCGCTGTCGTCGGCTTCCACAGGGTAGAGCAGCTGCTGCTCATCGTCATCGCGGTCATGACCCTTTGCGCCGCCGGGGTGGAGATCTGGCGAGTCTACACCGAGCGGAGCATCAACCTCGCCGACATCCTGCTGATGTTCCTCTATACAGAAGTGGTCGGCATGATCGCGGTTTTCTACACCAATCGCGGCTCGCCCTTTGTCTATCCCATCTTCATCGCCATCACCGCCCTGGCGCGTCTGATCGTACTGCAAGGCAAGGACATGGCGCCGGAAAACATCCTGTTCGAGGCCGGCGCGATCCTGCTGCTGGCGGTGGCGGCTGTCGTCATCATCCGCGCGGGCAAGGCCTAGACTTGGCGCTGGTCGCGGCGCCCTAGGGCTCCAGCCGCTCCACCCCGCCGTCGGCCACGCCGATCAGCGCCTCGTCGGCGAGGTCGATGAATAGGCCATGCTCGACCACCCCGGTGATGCTCTTCAGCGCGGCGGCCAAGGCCGCCGGCTGGGTGATCGCGCCGCAGGCCACGTCATAGATCAGGTTGCCGCCGTCGGTGCGCACCGGCTGGCCGTCGGTGAGGCGCAAGGACGGCGCCGCGCCGATCTCGTATTCCGCCAGCACGTCGCACAGGCGCAGGGCGGTGGTCCGGTGGCCGAAGGCGACCACCTCGATGGGCAGGGGGAACTGGCCGAGGGTCTTCACCACCTTGCTGGCGTCGGCGATGCAGACGCAGCGATCGGAGGCCTCCCACACCATCTTCTCGCGCAGCAGGGCCGCCCCGCCCCCCTTGATCAGGGTCAGGCCAGGGCCGCACTCGTCGGCGCCGTCCACCGTCAGGTCGATGCGCATGGCCTGGTTAAGGTCGATCAGGTCAACCCCCAGCTCCCCGGCCAGGTGGGCGATGGCTTCCGATGTCGCCACCCCGCGGATCTTGCGGCCCCGCGCGGCGATCCCCCGCACGAACCAGGCGGCGGTGGTGCCGGTGCCGAGGCCGACGATCATGCCGTCCTCCACCAGGGCGGCGGCGGCCTCGCCCGAGGCGCGCTTCTGATCGTCTGCGGTGGCGCTCATCGGGCCTTGTCCTTCTTGGCTGTCATCACCCGGCGGAAGGCGTCGGCCCAGCCCGGCTTCTCCACCTGCTGGCCGCGGGCGATGGCCAGGGCGCCGGGGGCGACGTCCCGCGTGATCACCGAGCCGGAGCCGGTGAAGGCCCCGTCGCCCACCGTCACCGGGGCCACCAGGGCGGTGTCCGACCCGATGAAGGCGCCGGCCCCCACATGGGTCTGGTATTTGAAGAAGCCGTCGTAGTTACAGAAGATCACCCCGGCGCCGATGTTGGCCCCCGCCCCCACGGTGCCGTCGCCCAGGTAGGACAGGTGGTTGGCCTTGGCGCCCTGGCCCAGGGTGACGTTCTTGATCTCGACGAAATTGCCCACATGGGCTTGCTCGCCGATGTCCGCCCCCGGCCGCAGCCGGGCGTAGGGGCCCACCGTCGCGCCGGCGCGCACATGGGCGCCCTCCAGGTGGCTGAAGGCGCGGATCACCGCCCCGGCCTCCACCGACACCCCGGGCCCGAACACCACATAGGGCTCCACCACGGCGCCGGGGGCGATGAGGGTGTCGAAGGACAGATGCGTCGTCTCGGGGGCCTGCAGGGTCACGCCCTGATCCATCAGCTCCGCCCGACGGGCGCGCTGGAAATGCGCCTCGGCCACCGCCAGCAGGGCCTGGGAGTCCACGCCCATGGCGGCGTCGGCCGGCGCGTGGACGGCGCGGACGTCCAGCCCCCGGCCCTTGGCCACGGCGACGATGTCGGTGAGGTAGTATTCGCCCTTGGCGTTGTCGGCCCTGACCTCGCCCAGCAAACTGAACAGCAGGGCGGCGTCCACGGCATAGACCCCGGCGTTGCGGGTGGGCAGATCCAGCTGCGCCGCCGTCGCCTCGCGGGCCTCGACGATGGCCTCCAGCCGGTCGCCCGCGCCCATCACCATGCGGCCATAGGCGTCGCCGGGCTCGCCGTCGAAGGCCATCACCACCAGGTCCGCCCCCGCCGCGCGCGCCTCGAACAGGGGTGCGATCACCGCCCCGGTCAGCAGCGGGGCGTCGCCGGTGGTGATGACGACGTCGCCGGCGAAACCGTCCAGGGCGCCCCGCGCGGCGAGCACGGCGTGGCCGGTGCCCAGGGGCGGATCCTGCACGGCGGTGGATCCTTCCCCCAGCCGCTTGCGGATGTGCGCCCCGACCTGCGGGCTGTGGGCGCCGACCACCACCACCACCCGCGCGCACCCGGCGGCCTGGGCCGCGTCGATGGCGCCGTCCACCAGGGTGCGCCCGCCCACCCGGTGCAGCACCTTGGGCAGGGGCGACTTCATCCGCGTGCCCTGGCCGGCGGCGAGGATGATGGCGGCGCGCTCAGTCATGGTCTCTCCTCGGGGGGACGCGACTCGACGATTGCGCCCCCTGCCGATTTAGCCGAAACCGCAAGGGGATGGCGCCGGAGAAATCAGCTTGACCCCGCAACCCTTGGCCGGATGCACGATCGCCTTCGATCTCGACGGCACCCTGGTGGACTCCGCCCCCGACCTGATCGGGACCCTCAACACCATCCTCGCCGAGCACGGCCATGAGCCTCTGCCCCTGGCCTCGGCCCGCGACATGATCGGCCGGGGGGCCAAGGCCCTGCTGGAGCGCGGCTTCACGGCCGCCGGCGCGACCATCGAGGAGGCCCATATGCCGGGCCTGTTCGAGCAGTTCCTCGCCATCTACCTCGCCCGCATCGCCGATGAGAGCCGCCCCTACGAGGGCCTCGAGGCGGCCCTCGACGACCTGGCCGCCGACGGGGCGACCTTCGTGGTCTGCACCAACAAGCGCACCGACCTGGCCGTGGCCCTGATGGACGCCGTGGGCCTCAGCCCCCGCTTCGCCGCCATCGTCGGCCCCGACCTGGCCCCCGCCGCCAAGCCCGACGCCAGTCACCTGCTGACCGCCATCGCCCGGGGCGGCGGCGATCCCGCCCGCGCCCTGATGGTCGGCGACAGCATCTCCGACGCCGGCGCGGGCCGCGCCGCCGGGGTGCCGGTGGTCCTGGTCAGCTTCGGCTACACCGAAATTCCCGTGGCGGACTTGCCCCACGACGCCCTGGTCGACCACTGCCGCGACCTGCCCGCCGTCATCCGTAGGCTGTTGACGACGGCTTGACGCCCTTGCCGAGGGGGGCAGGCCCCGCTATAGCCTCCCCCTCCGATCATGGACGGATGCATAGCTCAGCGGGAGAGCACTGCCTTCACACGGCAGGGGTCGTAGGTTCAATCCCTACTGCATCCACCATGTTTCCCCAATGATTACAGTGAGGATGCCTTGGGCGTGCCCAGTTCGTGCCCAAATGCCCCGTTCATGAGCCCACGCTCCCGGCCCTTGTCCGCCCCGTCGAGCCACTTGGCATAGTGCTTAAAGAGCATCCCGGTGTTCGCGTGCCCAAGCTGCTGGGCCAGATAGGCCGGGTTGGCACCGCCCATGAGGCCGATGGTGGCGAACGTGTGGCGGGTCTGGTAGGCCGTCCGGTAGCGGATGCCGAGCGCCTTCAAGGCCGGCACCCAGTAGAGCCTCCACTGGGTCCGCTCATCCTCCCAGCCGCGGCCCGAGGTGGGGTTGTTGAAGACGTGAGCCTCCGCCCCCTTCATGAAGGTGTGGACCTTCTGCCGCTGGAGCGCCGCTAGGGCCCGGTCGTTGAGGTCTACGTGGCGTGCCCGGTGGGTCTTGGTATCCTTCTCCTGCCCGAGCACCTGGGCGGTGTCCACGAGGATGGTCCCCTTGCGCCAGTCCACCTTGGACCACTTGAGGGCGATGCTCTCGGAGGTCCTCAGGCCGGTGCAGAAGGCGAACTCGAAGTAGTTGGCCACCTGGGGGTCGTAGCGGGTGGCCAGGTGGTGGAGGACCGCCTCCATCTCATCCTTGTCCAGCGGGTCCGGGACCGGCGGCTGGTGGGACACGCTCTTGATCCTGGCGCTGGGGTCCGTCCCCTCGGGGATCAGCCGGTCGGCCAGGGCGAGGGCGAACACGGCCCGGAGTGGGGTCAGGTAGTTGTTGAGGGTCTTCCCCCCAACCTCCCGCTCCTGGGCCTCCGAGAGGGCGCGCTGGATGTCGCTGTGCTTGATGGACCCGATGGGCTTGTCCCCCAAGGCCGCATTCCAGAAGCGGAGGGCGGAGAGGTGCAGCTTCTTGGTCGAGGCCGCCCCGGTGAGCATCTTGTGCCAGCCATCCGAGACCGTCTTGAAGGTGTCCTCCGAGGCAGCCGCCTTGGCCTCATCCTCGGGGAAGTAGTCCTTGGGGTCGAAGGAGCCTAGCTCGATGGCCCGGCGGACCTGACCGGACAGCCTCTCAGCCGCCCGGATGTTGGCCGGCGTGGGGGCCAGCTTCAGGGTCCTCGTGTGGCGCTCCCCATTCCAGGAGAACCTCACAAGAATGCAGCAGACCAGGGGCTTTACGCCCGAGCCTTGCTTCCCTCTAGCCATGACTCATA
Source organism: Caulobacteraceae bacterium (assembly GCA_965279095.1). GTDB lineage: Bacteria > Pseudomonadota > Alphaproteobacteria > Caulobacterales > Caulobacteraceae > CBDIHH01. The sequence goes on along the minus strand of CBDIHH010000006.1, from coordinate 315,625 downwards.
CGCCTTGAGATTGCTGAGGCGTCTGGCGCGAATATGAACACGACACCCTCCGCCCATTGCGCGCTTTCCGGGTGCGCCTGCCGTCACACAAAAGAGAACCCAGCGGCGCGCGCGTCTGCGTCATCCGACTAAGTTCTTGACTACGCTTGGGCTGAGAGCCGTTCCCCGGGCGCTGAGGAAGCCGAGGGCTGCAAGCTCGCTGCCGATCTGCCGGTAGGAGCGGGCCTTGCCGGTCTTGGGGCTCTTGCGCGCCAACCGCTTGGCCTCGCGAACAAGGGCGGGGCTTCGATCTTCCCACCCCACCACTCCGCCACAGCGGCCCGTCTCGGCGATCTTGCGGTCCCTGCCCTTCCTAAGGCGGTCAACGATCTTGGCCTTCTCATACTGGTTGAGAGCCCCGAACACCTGCCGGATCATCACCTTGGAGGGGTCGCTATCGTCGGAGAGTTCTTGGCCGGAGGCTGTGATGAGCCGGACCCCCCGCTTGGCCAGGAGCATCACCCCAAGCTCTTGGGCGACCATCGAACGGGCGAAGCGGCTCGCGTCCTCAACAAGCACGGTGGCCACCCCCTCAGCCGCACAGTGCTCCAGAAGGGCGGCGAACCCGTCGCGGGTTTCTATGGGGTCCGCCCCGGAGACAGCCGCATCCCAAAAGGATGAGACCACCTCAAACCCGCTCCGACCTGCGAAGGCCATAACGGCTGCGCTTTGGCGGTGGGTGATCTTCCCCCGAATTAGTGGACGGGGTTAAGCCGCTCTGCGTTCGGCCTCGGCTGGGCTGATATAACCCAAGGCCGAATGCAGGCGGCGGGGATTGTAGAAGCCCTCGATGTAGCCGAACAGATCCCGCCGCGCCTGGTCGCGATCGGCGTAGACGCGGTGATGGACCCGCTCGGTCTTGAGAGTGTGGAAGAAGCTCTCCATGGGGGCGTTGTCCCAGCAGTCGCCCTTGCGGCTCATCGATGGCGTAATCCCCGCTGCGGCAAGGGCTGAGCGATAGGCCTCGGCGGCGTACTGGATGCCGCGGTCGGAGTGGTGGATCAGTCCCGGAGCCGGCCGCTGGCGCTCGATGGCCATGTTGAGGGCGTCGAGCGCGATCTCGGTGTGCAGGGTCTCGCGCATCGACCAGCCGACGATCTTTCGGCTGTGCATGTCGAGGATGGCGGCGAGGTAGAGCCAGCCTTCGCCGGTGGGGATGTAGGTGAGATCGGCGAGCCAGACCTGGTTTGGAGCCGCCGCCTGGAAGTTACGGGCGAGCCGGTTTGGGGCGATCGGGTAGCCGTGGCGGCTGTCGGTGGTCCTGGCCCGGCGGGGCAGCGCCGCCAGGCCGCGGATGCCGGCGCTGCGCATCAGCCGCTCGATGCGTGAGCGGCCGACCCGCCGTCCATGGCCGCGCAGCACGGCGTGGACGCGCGGCGATCCGTAGGTCCCGCTGCTCTCGGCGTGGATCAGGCGGATGTCGCCCAGCAGCGCTTCGTTGGCCGCCGCCCGCCGGCTCTGTGGCCGCGCGCGCCAGGCGTAGTAGCCGCTGGCCGACAGCCCCAGGACCGCGCAGATCACCCGAACCGGCCAGACCTTGCGGTGCTCATCGACGAACCCGAACTTCATCGGGAGGCCGATCCGAAGATGAGCGCGGCTTTTTTTAATATGTCGCGCTCCATGCGCAGCCGGTCGTTGTCGCGGCGCAGGCGGGCGACCTCGGCGACCAGATCAGACGGCGACGGGGCCGGCGCTTGCGTGTGGGGGCGCCTCGCCGTCCCCGTCGCCTGCGTCCCGAACTGCATCATCCATCGGCGCAGCACCGTCTCGTGCAGGCCCAGCTCCCGGGCCACGGCTCCAGCCGACAGGCCACTCGTGGCGACCCGATCAACCGCCTCGCGCTTGAACGACTCCGGAAATATCCGGCGCTTCACGACACTCATCAGACACTCCTCTCCAGCTCCAAAAAGCTAGCATGGGTGTCCACTGAAACGGGGGAAGGATCATGGGGGCTATCCCCATCCACATTGGCCGCTGAGGAAGTGCGGAGGTAGGCGGTGGCCTTGATCGTCATCGGTGGGGTGTCCTTCTCCAAGGACCAACACCATGGCTGATAAGGGATTCGGGTACAAGGGCGTTCTAGATGCTCAAGCATGCAGAACACCGGGCCATTGTGGAGCCCAGCTAAATGCCTTCGCTCGGCGCTAGGCCCACCCGCCTCTACCATCCCCTCACCAAGGGGGCCGCCAGGGCCCCCTAGAGGCCCACACGGGCGGCTCTCTTCCGTCCGCACCCTTCCCTTCATGGGACCAACACGTCGCCCCCAGCGGGCTCCCGTGCGGCGGCTCTGGTGGGGCTACCGCGCTTCCGTGGTGGTGAGGGTGGTAAGGGCTTCTGCTTGTCAGGTGGGGACCCGGCCGCCCACCCCAGCCCACCTAGGCGATGGACCGCCAGTCACCCCGCACCTCTCATAACCATGCACCCCCTGCCTCACCCGCAGCAAGGCCACGGGGGGTTTGGGCAGTCCGGGCTCCACTACGACTACCCGCGTAGGCGTCCGCCCAATTTTTTCCCAGTCCCAAGCTTCCCCCCCATCTGAGCTCTCGCTGGAAGTTGCGAGGGGGAGGCAACGGTCAGGGTTGCGACATAGGCTAGATGGGTTCAGGCGGGGGGAGTTCACTGTGTCCCACCTTGGAGTGCTTAAGTAGCCAGTCCGCACGGGCCGCCTTCATGGCCATATCTGGGTTCTCGCCTGCCAGGACCGCCTTGAGTCGAATGCGTACAGCCCACACGGCAGCGTAGCTGTTCCGCGCGCCATGTAGCCGAACCCCCTTGGCTCCGAGCACCAACAGGTTTGAAGGCGGGCAGTTGAAGGGGTTGCCATCGCGGTAGCGCACGACAAAACCCATGTTGGGCTCCCTGGGTCCACCTTCCATTTCCAGCAGTACGCGCCGGAGAGCTTCGATCATCCGCCCTACAGGATCACGCAGGGTGCGCCCGTCAGGAAGCATATCAGGGAGGCGCGGATAGAAGGTCTCGGGGCGGTCTGAGCGGCCCTTGCCGTTGCTGGCCACGTGGGGAATCGTGCCGGGATAAAGCCGGTCCAGGAGCCACGCAAACCACCACTGGTCTCCCACAAGAGGAGGGACCACAGGGTGCGGCCGGCGCATTCGACTGGTGTGGCTGAGCGAAACGGAGACAGGCGTTTCCACTGACGGCGGGGTCAGGGACGAAAGTTGGTTGGGCATTGGTGGTTCGATCCATGGTCGGACTAGGGAACACGGCCAAGCCACGGCAGACGCGCTACGCGCGGGGCTCTAAAGGCTCAACCATCGCAAACCGGCAGACCAATGGACCCCCGATCCCACTCGGGCGTTGCCGCGTTCGTCCACCCATTTGTGCCCGCGTTCTACAAGGCAGGGTGGCCCTAGTACTGACGGATAAAAACCTTTCGCCCACTAAGGGCGTGCCAGTCGGGCTGGCAGTTCGTATCAACCCGGAACGTCCCCGCCAGTCCGCCTTGGCCAACTCTTGAGGTACAACCGTAGGCCAACTTACGCTGGCCTATTCAATGAATGGGAATGGTGCGGCGAGGTTTCAAGGGCGAAGCACCGCCGATTGAGAGGCACAGGCTAGAGCGGTGCCAGGGCAGACCTTCAAGACGATGAGGGACAGGCCCCGAGAGGATTTCCTCGGGTTGGTTGGGAAGCGGTGGTATGATGGAGACGTTGAGATTGTCTGAGCCGGGAGCGGCCCCTTGGAAGTTCGCTCGGGGTGAGCATCGCTACTTCGGGGGCAGTGGCCCGGCCGCTTGCGCAATCTGTAACCGCTTGATGCGCTCGGCGAGGCCTTGCTTCGCTGAGTCTTCGTTGACGCGGCTTAGAACCTCTTCGAGCCTATCGATTGCGGTTTCATATTGGCCGCGCGCCTCGGCCGACTTGGCCAGGAGCATAATCTCATCCGTGGAATAGACCGGATGGGGACCGATAGACCCCATGCCGATGGCCAAGCCCGAAAACAGGAAAACCGTGCCCGTAGCAAGAGCGAGCGCGATAGCTGCTTCCCGTCGCTTCTCATCGCCTACAATCACCGCGAGGACTCCAAAGAGCGCCGCGAGCCCCGCTAAGCCATACAGCAGAGCGAACTTCGCATCGACGTTCCCTTGAATATCGTATTTGGCGCCTAGCAACGCGCTTGCGCCGATGCCGACAAACACGCCCAGCGAGAGCAGTACGATCACCTTTCGGGTTTCGCGGTGTTCCGGAAATGCATCGCTCAGTTGGAGGACGATGCCGACGACGGCGATCACAAAGCCAATGATCGTAAGGTCCATGTTGACCTACTGCTCCAAGCCACGTTGGTGCGCAAGAGCATATTTGTCAGCCGTCCGCCGTCTTCCTTGGGCGCTGCCACCAAAAGGACGTTGAGCGCATGCCCAGGCTGAACCCTGCTGAGGACAGCCAAGCGTGAGAGGACGCCTTTGGGCCAGGCGATGGGATTGCAACCCCTGTCACTAACAGCCCCCCCAATCCATCACCCGTCTCCAGCCCTCACCACTATAGGCATCCCTTAAGGTGCGCTCTCAGCGTGTTAGGTCTAGAGATTGGAAGAGGGCCTAAGGTTCCTCGTCTCGGTGGTCTGCCTCGGTGGTTGCCTTAGGGCGACTGCCTAGGAGCAGTAACTGTGGCACGCCGCTACTTAATTGACTGGCTCCTCAATCGCTCCCACTCCGCACCGTCTCAACGTCCAGGCTGCTACCCGGCAACGGGCTCTGCAGGTCCGCCTCGGGTTCTGCCCATACAGCCAAGGCCCCCAGTTGTCCGGCCTCAGGACTGCTACCTGGCGGTTTTGGTAGGGGGCCACATCCGGGCCAGGCGCTAGGGTGAGCATCGTCAAGGCCGGCAGGTGGTTGCCCTCCCCCTCTCGCCAAAGCCCCGCTATCGCCGTGAAGGCCGCATCCCTGAGGGTGAACCTGTGTTTGGCCTTGGATACTTCTTGCCTGTGAACTCGAAGAAGGCCGACGCGGGGATGAGGCAGCGGGTCTCCGGCCGGAACCGCCTGCCCTCCGATTTGAAGTTGAACACGGGGCCACCCATGGGGTTCGCTGGGGGGAACCCAAAGCGCATCGGAGTTAGCTCGATGGCGTCAGCCACGAGGCGCATCGCAGGGCCTAGGTCGTTGATCCTGATGTCATCGGCCTGGGCGAGGTCCTGGGGGGTGCTCCTTGGGGAGCGCCTTAGCTCCAGGGTCTGAATTGCGTCGCAGTAGGCCTTCCACGCCACATGCTGTTCATAGTCATTGCACATCGGCAGGTCCCCATTGCGTCGCGAGCATGGCAACAACGTTCAGCGGTGGCCCCGCTCCTCTAGACGAGCTATGCGTAATTACCCTTCCACACATCAGCCTCGCCCGAATGGAAGGTCCGAACGATAACCGGCGGCCGACCTAGCTTAGCCCGCTCCGCCGACCAAGCCTCCTGAAGCTGTCCCACCCGCTCCGCACCGTCATCATCAAACACGCTGATATAGACCGCCGGGAGGCGACCCTGTCCTATGAACGTAATGAGATGGTTGTCCACGGGGCTAAGGCTGTGTCCAAAGATGAAAAGCGCATCTTCTTGTGAAGTGCAAATTTTCCAGAACGTATCTAGTGCGTTCGACATGTAAGCGTTGGCGCGTATGCGCTCGACTTTCTCCAGGTATGTGCCCTCCGACACAATCGGCGGCAATACGCCGTTAGAAACAGACTTGCGAACCGCCTCAACAAGGCTGGTAGAAAATGGCCCGATGTTCAGCTTTCTGATTTTGTTTCGCGCGCGGCCAGTCTCGTAGATGTGCATTGCTCCGTGCAGATAGTACACATTGATTGCCGAACCACGAGCCGGGCGCCATATCATGTTCTCGTCGAATCCGTCCCAGCAACGCAGTCGCTTCTTAAATTCCACGAGAATCCAATAGAGCATTAGATCATAATTTGTCGTGAAGATAATACCGCGCCGCTTGCCCCTCTTTTCCCTCAGAAACAGTGAAAGGAAATTCGCGCAACTTTCTCGGCCGGCCGGAGAAATGGCAGGATCGCGCCTCGGATGAATGCACGCAATGGTCCGTGCAAAAATCCCCCTTATTGCCATCTTGTCTGCTGACGAAAGAGCCCGAGATAGAGCCTGTTCAAAGTCTATGGCATCCCCGAGCTTGTGGAACAGTTCGTCCATTGAAGGATCTAGACGACGAGCCTCTGCCATTAGGCTCCTGTACTTGAAGCCGTCATAGGCTCCGATGCTGAAACCATTACCAAGCAGAAGGTGGCGACGCATGGCCTGCGTCTGCGAGATAGCCTCCCCAAATGGAACGATAAGTGGCTTCACAAGCGGAGGTTGACCCCTTGGGGCGTAGCGCACAAGAGTTGCCTATGAACGATCTTGATCCGGCCGCAGCCATCCCGGTCCTAGCGGTAGCTCCGACGTTGGACGTGGTCGATCCGCCACCACGGACCACCAACGAAAAGCAGACCGCTAAGCTCGCCGTGCGGGTGCTACTGGAAAAGGACGTAGGGTTTCAAGAGCCCAGCCGCGCTGAACGGGATGCCTTGCTGGTTGGCTTCGCCATGCGCCGTCAGGTCCTCTATGGGGCGGCCTTCGACGTGATCCGGGTGGCCCGCCCTGTGGACCTCACGGACCCGGCCGCCATAGCCGCCGCGACAGACGCGATCACGGTCTACGAGATCAAGTCGACTAACAAGCCAGCCACCAAGGCGGACTTTGGGGGCTACTTCTTCGACCTGACCACCGCCGAACTTTTAGTCGCTCAGAGCCTGAATGAGCACTACAAGTTCGCCTTCGTAAACACCCTGACGGGCGCTTGGCAGGAGATGACGATGCCACAGGTGTTCGCGAAGGCCCGCAAGATATACCCCAAGTGGGCCATCTCGTTTTAAACCGACGCCTTATGTATAATTATGGCCAGTGAACCGCGAAAGATAATACTGGATGACACAGGAACTGGCGCTCCCTCCAGGCTTCTTGCAACTGTGCAAGGTCGTCTGGCAGGACTACCGGTCTGAGCAGCGAGAGATCGCTGAGCGGATTCTGCTTGGGCAAATGAGGAAGGGAAGGCCATGGCGTCTTACCGAGAAGGCCGGCGCGGCAGCTCTCTTCAGCTATCTCAGGGCGGCGCAAGAGGGCGTGGCGAGCCGGAACCTAGAACTCCTGGCTGAGGCCCTGGTGAGGTCAGCCGAAGAGGCTACCTTTGCTCCAGACGAGTTCCGACGCCATTCAACGCGGATCGCAGACCTAAGCCGAGAGGAGATTTTGATTACGGCCGAGCTTATCCGGTGTCGTCGGGAGTTTGAGCCGGAGCCTGAAACGCCGAAGGAAACTGACGGCTGGACAGACGGGTCGGTTACGAGGGCCGACCCCGGAGCCGACGAAGCGCAACGGGACGGGCAGATTTGGAGCCGAGTTCGACAAAGCTTGCTGGCAAAGCCGGCGATTTTTCCCAACGAGAAGCTCCTTCATGGATACGCTGGGGCGCTCACCCGAACTGGGTGGGTCTCCTACATTGGCGGATGGGACGACGGGATGTTCCGTGCGACGCCGCTCCTTGATGTGATCGAAAGGCTCGTCGAGTGGCAGGAGGCCTCTATACGAATGGAGGACAACAGTTAGTGCGCTAGTGCAATTTGATGGCGTAGGCCTCGCACCCCTCACGGAAAGACCCCGAGCCGCCACAGTCGTCCGCATCAGTTACCCCACGGGCCTCTGCCCAGTCCCACCCCGCTTGGTGTCCTGAGCAGTCCTGAGTGCAGGCGTAGCCGTAAAAGGTGTCCGAAGCACCGCTAGGGGCGTCCTCAGGGGGTGGGTCTCCCAACGCGAAGGGGGAGCTTTGGACGGCAGGAGCCAATGCCCGCTCGCAGCCGAGGCGGCCAGCCAGCCCAAGAGGCCAGCGGCCAAGAGGGGCGCAACAATGTTCCAAGCCGTGGCCCCTATCTGGCGCGGCGTCATAAGCCAGGGACCTCGGCTTGTCCGTTCGCCACGAGACGCAGCCAGGGGATGGGTTGCGAGACAAGCGCCACGGCCGTCCGACGACCATCCCAACCCGTCCCATGGGCCTGGCGATATGGGCGGAGAGTGAGCGACAGGGCTCCAGTCACCCGGCTCCGCCGCCATCTGGTGTCCAGGGACATTCCCTGGAGTCTGGGAGCCATTAAGCCGCCTCCGCCTGAGCCACGGGCAGCCGCCCCACGGACCTCGTAGCCAAGAAGGGCCGAGTGGGCCAACTCAGGGAGACTCTAGGGTGTCCAGACCCCATTGACATTCCCTCCCCCTGACCCCCTCCCCCTATGGGATACCTCAGATTGGGTGGTCTGTGAGAGGGGAGGAGAAGGGCTGGGGCTTGGCCTCAGAGGTTACCTATAGGGCGACTGGCTTGGAGTAGTAGGTGTGCTGGGGCCATGCTTTATGGGTTGGCCATTTGGGCAGGCGGGCTCCGTGCCCAGTTCCGTGCCCAATTCAAGTCAACGGACAGCAATCCACAGGCATCGGAGGGCGGCACTCCCCTGGGGAAGGCCCCTGTGGGGTGCTGTCAATGGCTGCCACAGCTAGGTTCAATCCCTACTGCATCCACCATCGGCCTTCCTCAGTTCATGCCCTTGATCGAGAGCAGCAACGTCATCGCGTTTGACGGTGATGGCTTGAAGCCATGGTGCTCGTAGAAAGCCTTCGCCTCGTTCGAAATCGCATGAACGAGAAGCCCGCGAATGCCGAGGATCGCTGCCGCCCTGATCGTGCGCAAGACCGCGTCCTGCAGGAGGGCGACGCCGATACCCTGGCCCTGCCAGCCTTGATCGATGGCGAGGCGGCCAAGCACCGCCATGGGGATTGGATCAGGCATGTTGCGGCGGATGGCGCCTGGCGCCTCGATCGCGGCGATGGCGCCCGACGCCAGGCAGTAGTAGCCGACGACCCGCCTGTCCGTGGCGATGACATAGGTCCGCGACGCGCCGCCCGCCTGGTTGGCGCGGGCGCGCTTCTTGAGCCAGTCGTCGAGACTGGCGACGCGGCACGCGAAGGACTCGAGATCGTGGTCGTCCTGCAAGGGTTCCGGCGCACGGATCGGCGCCGAGCTGCCGCTCACGGGCTCCAGGGCTTGGGCGCGTTCATCAGGCGCTCGATGCCCGGCCCGCTGGCGGGCTGGTCGAGGACGGCGACAAACCGGTCAAAGGTCGCCTGGTCGACCCGCAGCAAGGTCTGGCCCAACACCGCCTCCTCGGCGGCGCGGCGGGCGGCGTCGATCATGAAGTCGGACCGGGTCCTGCCCTGAAGCCGCGCCGCGGAATCGATGAGGGCGCGGATGTCCGTACGCACCTTGAGATTGACGGCCTTGACCGGGATTGCGGCGTTGGTCGCGGTTGGCGCCATGACGAGCTCCTTCTCTCACTTCATAGCACGGCTGGATACACTATGTGTATCAATGTATTGAGGGTCGAGGGCCTAAGGGGATCGCCGCGGTCGATGTCCGATCCCCGACCGTAGACGTCGGAAACGCCCCAACCTTCGTCGGGCCCGCCGCCGCCGACGCCCACTTACCGAAGCCACTCGACGATCTGCATCAGCCCGATCTGGAACAGGGGCATCATCAGGATGAACAGCAGATAGGCGCAGAATTCGAGGAATTCCGCCCGGCGCTTGGGGTCGGTGAGGCGCGGCCAGGGCACGGGGGTCCGGGTCTGGCCTAGCCGGCCAGGGCCTGCCAGGCGAGGGCGACGACGCCCGTCCAGAAGACGCCGCAGCCGCCGAGCGCCAGCCACAGGATCCTGGCCCTCGGGCTCAGGGGGCGGGGACGGGACCGGGCGAAGGACTGCGGTAGGGTGATGGCCATGACAACTCCTGTGCGCCAATACCTAGTCAATCGGTAGGCTTTTGAAAGCGCAGAAATTCTGGGGTCTCCGATAGGCCCGGGGTTTGACTGGCAGCCCCCTCCTTGTAAGGCGCTAGGGTGCGAAGGCGGCTTGGCCGCGATTCCCTCAAGGACGGCGCCGTGACCACTCCCCCTACCGACTGGGAAATCGCCCACGCCGCCACCCTGCGCCCCATCGCCGACCTCGCCCGCGACCGGCTCGGGATCGCCTATGCGGATCTGGAGCCCTATGGCCACTACAAGGCCAAGCTGGGGCCCGCCGTCGCCGCCCAACTGGCGGACCGACCGGACGGCAAGCTGATCCTGGTCACCGCCATCAACCCCACGCCGGCGGGCGAGGGCAAGACCACCACGACCGTCGGGCTCGGCGACGCCCTCAATCGCATCGGCCGCAAGACGGTGATCGCCCTGCGCGAGCCGTCGCTGGGCCCCTGCTTCGGGGTCAAGGGCGGGGCGGCGGGGGGCGGCTACGCCCAGGTGGCCCCGATGGACGAGATCAACCTGCACTTCACCGGCGACTTCCACGCCATCACCGCCGCCAACAACCTGCTCGCCGCCCTGATCGACAACCACATCTACTGGGGCAACGAGGCGGACCTGGATCCCCGCCGCATCACCTGGCGCCGGTGCCTGGACATGAACGACCGCGCCCTGCGCCAGACCATCGTGTCCCTGGGCGGGGTGGCCAACGGCTTTCCGCGCGAGGACGGCTTCGACATCACTGTGGCCTCCGAAGTCATGGCCATCCTGTGCCTGGCCAGCGACCTGGCCGACCTGCAGCGGCGCCTGGCCAACATCATCATCGGCTACACCCGCGACCGCCAGCCGGTGCGGGCCTCGGCCCTGAAGGCCGAGGGCGCCATGGCCGCCCTGCTCAAGGACGCCATCAAGCCCAACCTGGTGCAGACCCTGGAGGGCACCCCCGCCCTGCTGCACGGCGGCCCCTTCGCCAACATCGCCCACGGCTGCAATTCGGTGATCGCCACCCGCACGGCCCTGAAGCTGGCCGACTATGTGGTCACCGAGGCCGGCTTCGGCGCCGATCTGGGGGCCGAGAAGTTCTTCGACATCAAGTGCCGCAGCGCCGGGCTGAAGCCCGCGGCGGTGGTGGTGGTGGCCACGGTGCGGGCCCTCAAATACCACGGCGGCGTGGAGCGGGCGGACCTCGACCTGGAGAACGTGGCGGCGGTGCGGGGCGGCCTCGCCAATCTGGAGCGCCACCTGCTCAACATCCGCCGCTACGACCTGCCGGCGGTGGTCTGCATCAACCGGTTCACCAGCGACACCCAGGCCGAGATCGACGCCGTCCACGCAGGGGTCGAGGCGGCCGGGTCGCGAGCCGTGGTCTGCACCCACTGGGCCGACGGCGGCGCCGGGGCCCAGGGCCTGGCCGAACTAGTGGCCGAGGTGGTCGACCGCGGCGAGGCCGACTTCAAGCCCCTGTATCCCGACCACATCCCCCTGGCCGACAAGATCCACCGGGTGGCGATGGAGATCTATGGCGCCGGCGAGGTGATCATCCCCAAGCCCGTCGCCGACCGCCTGGCCGAGTTCGAAGCCCTGGGCTTCGGCCACCTGCCGGTGTGCATGGCCAAGACCCAGTATAGCTTCTCCTCCAACCCCGAACTGCGCGGCGCCCCCGAGGGCTTCGCCTTCCCGGTGCGCGAAGTGCGGCTGTCGGCGGGGGCGGAGTTCATAGTCGTCATCTGCGGGGGGATCATGACCATGCCGGGTCTGCCCCGCGCGCCCTCCGCCCACCGGATCTCCCTGAACGAGGCCGGCATGATCGTCGGGCTGTCGTAAGCGGACTCGCGCGGTGGATCGGCCGGCGATCATGGCCTGGCGGCGGACGCAGCGGGCCGCCCTGCTGGCCCAGCGCGAGGCCCTGCCGCTGGACGTTCACGCCGCCGCCGGCGCCGCCATCTTCGACCAGGTTCAGGCGCGCTTCGCCGAGAGCTTCCGCGGCTGGGTGCTGGCGATCTACTGGCCCTTCCGCCGCGAGTTCGACCCCCTGCCCCTCGCTTCGCGCCACATCGACGGGGGCGGCGTGGCCTGCCTGCCGGTGGTCAGGGCCAAGGGCGAGGCGCTCACCTTCCGCCCCTGGACGCCCGGCGTCGCCATGGCCCGGGGCGTCTGGGACATCGCCTATCCCGCCCGGGGCGCCCCGGTGACGCCCCAGGTTCTGATCATCCCCCTGGTCGGTTTCGATGCGGCCGGCCATCGCCTCGGCTACGGCGGCGGCTACTACGATCGTACCCTGGCCGAGGCCCGGGACCGACCCCTGACCATCGGCGTGGGGCTGGAGTCCTTCCGGCTGGAGACCATCCACCCCCTGCCCCACGACGTGCCGCTGGATGTGGTGGTCACCGAGTGCGCCGCCTACGCCCGCGGACCCGAAGGCCTGCGCCCGCTCGCCTGAGACGGTCCGGAACGATGCTGAGCAACTAGCGTTGCCATAGCCAGGATTGGGGAGCCGACCTTGGACGACGGCAGCAAGGCCTATGGCAAGGGACTGGCGCGGGCGTTCGGCGGCGCGCTGCTGTTCTCGTTTCCCCTGCTGATGACCATGGAGATGTGGCAGCTGGGCTTCTCCATGGAGCCCCTGCGGCTGCTGATCTTCCTGCTGGCCAGCCTGCCCATGCTGCTCGGCCTGTCCTACTATTCGGGGTTCGAGCCAACCTTCTGCTGGCAGGACGAGGTCCTGGACGCCCTCGCCGCCTTCGGCGTCGGCGTGCTCCTGTCGGCGGCCATGCTGGTCCTGTTCGGGGTCATCGACGGGCGCATGTCGATCGCCGAGAGCGGCGGCAAGATCGCCCTGTGCGCCGTTCCCGCCAGCATCGGCGCCCTTCTGGCCGGCAAACAGCTGGGCGACCGCGACGAGGCCGACGCCCCGGAGAAGGTGGGCGCGGGCTTCCTGGGCGAGCTGTTCCTGATGACGGTCGGGTCTGTGTTCCTGGCCTTCAATGTCGCCCCCACCGAGGAGATGATCCTGATTTCGTACCAGATGACCCCGCTGATGGGCCTGGCGCTGATCGTTGCGTCGATCCTCTGCCTTCACATCTTCGTCTATGAGCTCGGCTTCCCGGGTGAGGCGTCGCGCAAGGGCGAGAGCGGCCTGGTACGCAACCTGGTGACCCATACGGCGCCCGGCTACGGGATCGCCCTGCTGGTGTCAGCCTACATGCTCTGGAGCTTCGGGCGCATGGAGGGCGTGGGCCTGGACAGCGCCGCCATGATGATCGTCGTCCTGGCGTTTCCGGCCGCCCTGGGCGCGGCCACGGCCCGGCTGGTGGTCTGATGGCCAAGTCGCCCTCTGCCAAGCCGGCCCGGCCGCCCGCCCGCACCCCATGGCTGGAATGGGTGGCAGCGGGCCTGGGGCTGGTGCTGACCATCGGCGTGGTGGGCGTGATCGGCCGCGAGGCCCTGGTGGGCGATCGGTCCGCCCCCGCCATCGCCCTCAGGGCCACCGGCGTGGAGAAGACCGCCCAGGGCTATGTGCTGACCGTCGAGGCCACCAACACCGGCGGCCGTCCCGCGGCCCAGGTGCTGGTGGAAGGCGAGCTGGCCATCGCCGGCGCCGAGCCCGAGACGGCGGAGGCCACCTTCGACTACATTCCCGGCCGCTCCTCGCGCCTCGGCGGCCTGTTCTTCAAGGACGATCCCGCCGCGGGCGCCCTCGTCCTGTCGAGCCGCGGCTACGTGCAGCCCTGATCGGCCACCGGCCCGTGACGGGTGTTGCCCCGGCGGGCCCCCGCTTCTAGGACACGCCCATCAACATCGGGAGCGGGCCATGGCCGAGGCACACATCATCGACGGCAAGGCGACCGCCGCGCGGCTGCGCGCCCAGGTGGCCGAGCAGGTGGCCGCCCTGGCCCAGGTGGGTGTGATCCCGGGCCTGGCCGTGGTGCTGGTGGGCGAGGATCCCGCCAGCGCCGTCTATGTGCGCAACAAGGGCGAGCAGACCCGGGCCGCCGGCATGCATTCGGTGGAGCGCAAGCTGCCCGAGGACACCAGCCAGGACGAGCTGATGGCGGTGGTGCGGGCCCTCAACGCCGACCCCGCCATCCATGGCATCCTGGTCCAGCTGCCCCTGCCCGCGCATCTCGATTCGGCGCCCGTGATCGAGGCCATCGACCCCGACAAGGATGTCGACGGCCTGCACGTGATCAACGCCGGCCGCCTGGCCAGCGGGCTGAAGGGCCTGGTCCCCTGCACCCCCAACGGCTGCATGCTGATGCTGCGCGAGGCGATGGGCGACCTCACCGGCAAGCGGGCGGTGATGATCGGCCGCTCCAACCTGATGGGCAAGCCGATGGCCCAACTGCTGCTGCAGGCCGACTGCACGGTGACCATCGCCCATTCGCGCACCCGGGACCTGGCCGCCGTGTGCCGCGAGGCCGACATCGTCGTGGCCGCCGTGGGGCGCCCTGAAATGGTCAAGGCCGACTGGATCAAGCCGGGGGCCGCCGTCATCGATGTGGGCATGAACCGCGTGCCGGCGCGGGATCCCGAAGCGGCGGCGGCGGGCAAGACCCGCCTGGTAGGGGATGTGGCCTTCGACGAGGTCAAGGCCGTCGCCGGCTGGCTCACCCCCGTCCCCGGCGGCGTCGGCCCGATGACCATCGCCGGCCTGCTGCAGAACACCCTGACCGCCTGCCGCCGGCAGAACGGGCTGGAATAGGGCCGGCCCCCGATCGTCCCCCGTTGGCAGACGTGCATCTATCGCCAGCGCGCATCGCGGGCGATCAAAAAGGTCGTCATCCTGGGGCGGCCGGAGGCCGACCCCAGGACCCAGCAGCGAGAACCTTACCGTGCGGCGCGTTCAGCGTGGAGCTGCTGGATCCTGGGTTCTCGCTGCGCGAGCCCCAGGATGACGGCAGGGGGAGGGGTGGAATGACGTCGCAGCCTGGTCTGCGGGGATGACCGGTAAATGATGCGCGCGCCTCACCCGCCCGGCATCGTCCCCGCCACCCAGTCGACCATGCCGCCGATGCTCTCTTGCACGGCCTCGTCATAGGCCTCGGCGATGGGGCCCACGCGGTTGTCGACGGCCCGCTTCTGGGCCGTGAACACCTTCTCGCCGAGCACGGTGCGGTCACGGCTGCGCACCAGGGTCGCGCGCATGGACACCACCACCGTGGGCGCGGCCTCCATCCCGCCCAGGTAGCGGGCTTCGAAGGTGTCGACGTCCAGGCGCAGGGCGACGTCCGCGGTCTGCAGGTCGCCGCGGGTGATCAGGCGGGGGCCGGTGGGCCGGCCGTCGAAGGCCCGCTCCACCGCGTCGTCGAACATCAGGGCGGCGGGGGCCACCCAGCGGGCCTCGGCGATATAGGCGATCTCCTGGCCGTTCACGGTCAGCATGCGATCGCCGGCCGCCGGAAGGGTGAAGGCCGTCGGCGTGCGGGCGATACGCGCGCCCGTCGGGGCCACGGCGGTCGAAGGGGCCGCGGCGACGCCGAACCGGTACATCTGGGCCGGCTTGGCCTTGGGGAACAGCGAGACGCAGCCGGCGAGGCCAACCGCCACCGACACGACGGCGAGGGATTTCAGGACGGTCTTGAGGCTCACGGCTTCACCTTCACTTCCTTGGCCGGTGTCTTGCTGATGAAGGCCTGCGGGCTCCGCTCGGCCTCGTTGACCACCCGGTTCAGGGACTCGGTGGCCGTCTGCAGGCTGCTGATCGCCGTCGTCAACTGCGGCAGCCCGTTGGAGGCGAAGTCGGAGGTTGGCCCCTGCAGGCCGGTGATCATCGTGCGGGTGTCCTGCGCCGCGCCCTTGATCTCGGCGGCGGCGGCGGCAAGGTCGGCCAGGGTCTGCTTGCCCTCGCCATTGACCAGGGTTTCGGAGGACTGGGCCAGGTTGCCGATCTTCTGGGCCGCCAGGTCGATGCTCTGCAGGCTCTTCTGGGCGTCGGCGATGATGGCGCGCCGCTCGTGCAGCTCGCCAGTGATGGCGTGGACGTCCTCGAAGGTGCTCGACAGGGTCTGGATGTTGCTGTCGGACAACAGCTTGTTGACCCGGTCCAGGGCCTCGACCGTGCGTTGCAGCACGGTGCCGCCGCCCTCGAGCAGGTCGGCGAGCGCCCCCTTCTGGCTAGGAATCACGGGAATCTCCCCGCGACCGACGGTGCCCTTCAGCAGCGGCTTGTTGCGGGTGCCGGCGGTGATCTGAATGTAGTTCACCCCGGTGATGCCCTGCGGCTCCATGGTGGCATAGCTGTCTGTGCGGATCGGCACGTCCGAGGTCACCTTGATGCGAGCCACGACCCGCGCCGTATTGGTGGGATCCAGGGCGATGCGGGTGACGTCGCCGACCTTGATGCCGTTGAAGTGCACCTCGCCGCCTTCGGTGATGCCGCGCACCGGCCCCTGGAAGATGACGTCATAGCGGTCGTATTCCCGATGCAGGCTGAACCGCGCCAGCCAGATCACGAACACGATGAGCCCGGCGAACAGGACCATCGAGGCGATCCCCACCAGGGCGTAGTTGGCGTTCTTCTCCATCAGGCCTTTCCTCGCGCGCTTCTGGCTTTGGCGGCGGCTCGTCCGCGCGGACCCATGAAATATTCCTGGATCCAGGGGTGGTCCGACTTCTCAAGTTCGTCGGTGGTTCCGGTCTGGATGACGCGTTTGTCCGCCAGCACCGCGATGCGGTCGCAGATGGTGTAGAGAGAGTCCAGGTCGTGGGTGATCATGAAGACCGTCAGGCCCAGGGCGCCGGACAGATCCTTGATCAGTTCGTCGAACGCCCCCGCCCCGATGGGGTCAAGCCCCGCTGTGGGCTCGTCGAGGAACAGGAGCTCGGGGTCCATGGCCAGGGCCCGCGCCAGACCCGCCCGCTTGCGCATGCCGCCGGACAGTTCGGCGGGCTTGAGGGCGGCGGCGTGCGCCGGCAGGCCGGCCATGGCGATCTTCAGCTCGGCCAGGTCATCGATGTCGGCGCGCGACATCCGGGTGTGCTCCTGCATCGGCGCGGCGACATTCTCGCGGACCGTCAGGTTCGAGAACAGGGCCCCGGCCTGGAACAGCACGCCCCAGCGCCGCTCGACCAGCTGCATCTCGCGCTCGCGGGCGTGGGCGACGTCGTAGCCGAACACCCGCACCTCGCCCGCCTCGGGCTCCTTCAGGCCGATGATGGTGTTGAGCAGCACCGACTTGCCCGTCCCGGAGCCGCCGACGACGCCCAGCACCTCGCCCTTGTTGACCGTCAGGTCCAGGTTCTCGTGGATCACCTGATCGCCGAAGGCGGACTTCAGCCCCTTCACCTCGATCGGGGGCGCCGCGTCGGATTCCGCTTCCGTGGGGATGTCGCTCATACGTCGAGTTTCATGTAGAGCAGGGCGAACACCGCATCGATGAAGATGATCGAGAAGATGGCGTGGACCACCGCCGCGGTGACCCGGCGGCCGAGGCTCTCGACGTCGACCCCCACCTCCATGCCCTGACGGCAGCCGATGGCCGCCACCACGATGGCCATCACCGGCGACTTCGAAAGCCCGACCCAGAAGTGAACGACGCCGACGTTCTCGGCGATCCGGCGCATGAAGAAGTCCGGCGACAGGTCCAGCACCGACCAGCAGACCAGCATGCCGCCGGCCAGGCCGGCCAGGGCGGCCACGAAGGTCAACAGGGGGATGATGAACAGCAGCGCCATGAAGCGCGGCAGCACCAGAGCCTCGAAGGGGTCCACGCCCATGACCTGCATGGCGTCGATCTCCTGGCTCATCTTCATCGACCCGATCTCCGCGGCGAAGGCCGAGGCCGACCGGCCGGCCAGCAGGATGGCGGTGATCACGATGCAGAACTCGCGCAGGACGGCGATGCCGATCAGCTCCACCGCGAACACCTGAGCGCCGAACTGGGCGAGCATGTTCGCGCCCAGCAGGGCGATCACCGCGCCGATGAAGAAGGAGGTCACCGCCACGATGGGCATGGCGTCCAGGCCGGCCCGCTCGGCCAGGCTGATGAACGGCGCCCAGCGGATGCGCCGGGGGTCGATGATGGCCCGCGCCGCCGAGGTGATGAGGCGGCCGTTGAAGGCCATGGTGTCGATGAATTCGTGGCCGACGTCGACGATGCCCTTGCCGAGCCGTTCGGCCAGGCCGCGGAAGGCGTCGGGCCGCGGCGGTCGCACGGGCTCCGCCTCGGTGGAGGCGGTGACCAGGTCGAGCAGCTTCAGGGTCTCAGGCCGCGCCTTGATCTCCAGCGGCTTGCCCGAGCGGGCGCTGCGCAGGACATTGAAAGCGCCCGCCGTGTCGAACCGGCCGATCCCCGTCAGGTCCACGACCACGCCAGGGGCGTCCTCCAGGGCAGCCGACAGGGCGCCCGCCCGCTCGCCCATGGACCGCGAGGTCCAGTCGCCGGTCAGGGTGGCGGTGGCGCCGCCGTTGGCTTGGACAATGCTGAAATCGGCGGGTTCGTCCATGAACGACTGGGGATCCTCAACGCGCGGCGCAGGCGACCCTAGCAGACCTTGTGCGCTGCACCGAAGCCACATTTTACCGAGACCCGCCGCACTGCAGCAGGCAACGGTTCAGGTTAGGCCCAATGGCTACGCCGAAGCACTGTTCAGGTTGCAACGCTAGCCACCGCGTTTATTTAGAACAGGTCAAAACAATACAGAGCATTATGAGACTTCGTGCGCAATCACATATCTCAGGCAAGTCCTATTAGGTCGTTCTGTCGGATACCCGACTTGGGATTACACGACCCAAGCGGCGTACACAAATGTGAATTCACAAACAGCCCCCCGATCGGGAACCATTTCTGGTCACCACGGGTTCTGTCCCCAGCTTACCGATTCAAAATGGAGACAGGCGTTGTCAGATCCCGTGTCGCGTTCGTATGCGCCTAGAACCGTTGGATCGGTTGCGAGCCGGACGGGTTTCTCCGCTCCTGGCAGCCAGGCCCTGGTCTGCTTCTCGCACCTGCGATGGGACTTCGTCTTCCAGCGGCCTCAGCACCTGATGACCCGCTTCGCCGCGGCCCGCCGGGTGGTTTACTGGGAAGAGCCCCTGGCCGGAGCCGACGCTCCGACGCTGGACATCCGCCCCTGCGCCAAGTCCGGCGTGATCGTTGTCACCCCGCGCCTGCCGGAAGGCCTCGACGCCGCCCAGACCGAGGCGGCGGTGAAGGCCCTGCTCGACGGCTACTTGGCGTCGGAGCGGATCGAGCGACCCATCCGCTGGTACTACACGCCGATGATGTTGGCCTTCTCGCGCCACGTGGAAGCGACGGCGGTGGTCTATGACTGCATGGATGAGCTGTCGAACTTCAAGTTCGCGCCGCCCGAGCTCAAGGCTCTGGAACAGGAGCTCCTGAGCGACGCCGACGTGGTCTTCACCGGCGGCTACAGCCTGTACGAGGCCAAGCGCGACTCTCACGCCAACATCCATCCATTCCCGTCCAGCGTTGACCGCGAGCATTTCGCCCAGGCCCGGCGCATCGACCGGGCCGACGCCCCCGACGATCAGGTCGCCCTGCCGCGTCCCCGGCTCGGCTTCTACGGCGTCGTCGATGAGCGCATGGACCTGGACCTCCTCGCCCATGTGGCCGATGCCCGTCCCGACTGGTCGATCGTGATCGTCGGCCCGGTGGTCAAGATCGACCCCGCGGACCTGCCGAACCGGCCCAACATCCGCTACCTGGGCGGCAAGACCTACGCCGAGCTGCCGAAGTATCTGGCGGGTTGGGACGTGGCCCTGATGCCGTTCGCCATCAATGAATCGACCCGCTTCATCAGCCCGACCAAGACGCCGGAATACCTGGCAGGCGGCCGTCCGGTGGTGTCCACGCCGATCACCGATGTGATCCGCCACTACGGCGACCTGGACGCCGTGCGCATCGCCCATACCCCGGACGAATTCGTGGCCCAGTGCGACGCCGCCATCGCCCTCGCCGCCGGCCCCAAAGACTGGCTGGACCAGGCCGACAAGGTGCTCGCCGAGATGTCCTGGGGCGAGACCTTCGCGCGGATGTCGGCGCTGATTGACGAGGCGATCACCCTCAACCAACCCCCTCTGGCCAAGCCGGCCGCGGCCAATACCGACACCCCCAGCGCCGTCGGCGGCGGGCGCGCGAAGGCCTATGACTACCTCATCGTCGGCGCCGGCTTCGCCGGTTCTGTCCTGGCCGAGCGGCTGGCGGCGGGATCGGGCAAGCGCGTGCTGGTCATCGACAAGCGCACGCACATCGGCGGCAACGCCTATGACCACAAGGACGCGGCGGGGGTGCTGATCCACAAATACGGACCGCACATCTTCCACACCAACTCCGAGGACATCTTCGCCTATCTGTCGCGCTTCACCAAGTGGCGGCCCTACGAGCACCGGGTGCTCAGCGATGTTGACGGGGTGCTAATGCCCATGCCGATCAACCGCACCACCCTGAACACCCTCTATGGCCTGTCCCTGTCGAGCGACGAGGAGGCCGAGGCCTTCCTCAAGACCCGCGCCGAGCCGGTGGAGACCATCCGCACCTCCGAGGACGTGGTCATCAACCAGGTCGGCCGCGACCTGTATGAGAAGTTCTTCCGCGGCTACACCCGCAAGCAGTGGGGGCTGGATCCGTCGCAGCTGGACAAGATGGTCACGGCCCGCGTGCCCACCCGCACCAACACCGATGACCGCTACTTCCTCGACACCTTCCAGGCCATGCCGCTGCACGGCTACACCCGGATGTTCGAGAACATGCTGGACCACAAGAACATCGAGCTGATGCTTGGGGTCGATTTCGAGGATGTCCGCAACGAGGTCGTCTACGACAAGCTGATCTACACGGGCCCGGTGGACGAGTTCTTCGACTACCGCTTCGGCAAGCTGCCCTATCGTTGCCTGGACTTCAAGCACGAGACCCTGGACCAGCCCTGGCTGCAGCCGGTGGCGTGCGTGAACTATCCCGCTGAAAGCGTGCCCTATACCCGGATCACCGAATACAAGCACCTGACCGGCCAGCGCCACGAAAAGACCAGCATCACCTACGAATACCCCTGCGCCGAGGGCGACCCCTACTATCCGATCCCCCGGCCCGAGAACCAGACCCTCTACAAGCGCTATGAGGCCCTGGCCCTGCAGACGCCCGACGTCCATTTCGTCGGCCGGCTGGCGACCTACAAATACTACAACATGGATCAGGTGGTCGGTCAGGCCCTCGCCACCTACCGCCGCATCGATGAGCGCGAGGAGCGGGCGGCGATCGACTCCGCGGTGAACGCCAAGGCGCGAGTCGTGGCCGGCGCCTGACCCTGCTGCACCCACTCCTCCCCCGCGCTTGGCGAGGGAGGAGCGGCGCGACGCTTCAGGCGGGCTTCAGCGTGGCGCGCGACAGGGGCAGCTCGCGCACGCGGGTCTGGCTGGCGGCGAACACGGCGTTGGTGACAGCCGGGCCGATGCCGGCCGTGGCCGCTTCGCCCATGCCGCCGGACGGCTCGTGGTTCTCCACCAGATAGGCCTCGATCACCGGGGAGTCGCCCATGCGCAGGGGGGGGTAGTCGCCGAAATTGCCCTGCTCCACCCGTCCGCCGGCGATAGTGATCTCGCCGGAGAGCACGGCAGACAGGCCGAACACGATGCCGCCCTCGACCTGGGCGCGCACGGTCTGGGGATTGATCATCTGGCCGCAGTCCACGGCGCAGACCACCCGCCGCACCTTGACCTCGCCGTCGTCGGTGATCTCGACCTCGGCCACCTGGGCCATCATCGTGCCCCAGGCCGTCTGGACGGAGACGCCCCGGCCCCGGCCCTTGGCCAGGGGCGAGCCCCAGCCGGATTTCTCCGCGGCCAGGGCTAGCACCGCCTTGGCGCGCGGATCGCTGAGCAGCGCCTGGCGATAGGCCACCGGGTCGGCGCCCGCCGCGTGGGCGCATTCGTCGATGAAGCTCTCGACCATGAAGACGTTGTGGGTGGCGCCCACGCCGCGCCAGAAGCCGGTGGGCACGGCGCTTTCATGGCGCACATATTCCACCCGCATGTTGGGCAGGCCATAGGGGGTGACCGACCCCTCCACCGCGTCCACGTCCACGCCCTTGAACGCCGCCACCAGGGGCGGCGCGAAGCGCGACAGCAGCGACGAGGCGGTGATGCGGTGGGTCCAGCCCACGGGCTTGCCGTCCTTGTCCAGGCCGGCGGCCATGCGGTCCAGATAGTAGGGCCGATAGAAGTCGTGCTGGATGTCCTCCTCGCGGCTCCAGATCAGCTTGACCGGGTAGTCGACGGTCTTGGCGATGGCCACCGCCTGCTGGATCATGTCCACCTCGACCTTGCGGCCGAAGCCGCCGCCCATGGGGTGGTTGTGCACGACCACTTGCTCGGGGGTCAGGCCGCTGGCCTTGGCGGCCGCGTCGCGCGCGCCCACCGGGGCCTGGTGCCCGAGCCAGAGCTCGCAGCGCCCGCCGCTGACGATGGCCGTGCAGTTGATCGGCTCCATCGGCGCGTGGGCCAGGAACGGCATCCGGTAGACCGCCTCGAGGGTCTTAGCGGCGCCGCCCATGGCCGCCTTGGCGTCGCCCTTGGAGTGCGAGACGACGCCGTCCTTGAGCGAGGCGGCCTCCAGGGCGGCGACGATGTCCGCCTGGTTGAGGCCCGCGTTGGGCCCCAGGTCCCAGTCCGGCTTCAGCGCAGCCAGCCCGGCGCGCGCGGCGCCGGTGTGGTCGGCGATGACCGCGACGGCGTCCTCCAGGGACACGACCTTGAGCACGCCCTTGATCTTCAGCGCCTCGGCCCCGTCGACCGCCCTGAGCTTGCCGCCGAACACGGGGCAATGGGCGATGGCGGCCACCTTCATTCCGGGCAGCATCACGTCGATGCCGAACACCGTCGCGCCGCGGGCCTTGGCGGGACCGTCGAGACGCCGCTGGGGCTTGCCGACGAGCTTGTAGTCGGCGACGTCCTTGACCTTCACCGTCTCGGGGACCGGCAGCTTGGCGGCGGCGTCCGCCAGGGCGCCGTAGGACAGCCGGCGGCCCGTGGCCGTGTGAACCACCTTGCCGGCCTCGGTCGAGCAGTTCGCGGCCTCCACGGCCCAGACGGCGGCGGCGGCCTGCACCAGCATGGCCCGCGCCTTGGCCCCGGCCTCACGCAGGGGCAGGGTCGTCTCCCGCGTGGTGGTGGACCCGCCGGTGGTCTGGTTGATCGACCCGGCCTCGCCGGGGGCGGCGAACTGGATGACGATCCGGTCCAGGGGCGCGTCGAGTTCCTCGGCCACGATCATCGGGATGGAGGTGGCGATCCCCTGGCCCATCTCGGAGCGCGGAAGGTAGATCGTCACCACATCGTCCTTGGTGATGCGGAGGAAGGCGTTGGGATGGAAGCCCCCGGCCACGCCGGTCGCCGCCGAGGCGCCGCCGCCCAGGGTGAAGGCCACCATCAGCCCGCCGGCGGCGGCCGCCCCGCCTCGCAGAAGGGCGCGTCGATCGAGGTTCATGGGGGCGCTCAAGACTGGGCCGCCTTGTGGATGGCGGCGCGAATGCGCGGATAGGTGCCGCACCGGCAGATGTTGCCGTTCATCGCCGCGTCGATCTGCTCGTCGGTGGGCTTGGGGGTTTTCGTCAGCAGCGCCGTGGCCGCCACGATCTGGCCGGGCTGGCAGTAGCCGCACTGCACCACGTCGAGGTCGATCCAGCTGGCCAGGACCTTGGCGCCGACCGCGGTCGCTCCGATGCCCTCGATGGTGGTCACCTTCGAGGTCTTCAGGTCGCCGACCGGCGTCAGGCAGGCCCGCGTGGCGACGCCGTCGATCTGGACGGTGCAGGCGCCGCACAGGCCCGCTCCGCAACCGAACTTGGTCCCGTTCATGCCCAGGACGTCCCGCAGCACCCACAGCAGGGGGGTGGAGCCGTCGACATCGACGGTCTTCACCTTGCCGTTCACCTCAAATGAAAACGCCATCCGTGCCTCGTTGCGCGCCGGGCGGCCGGCGCCTGAAATCGACCCATAGTGTGGGGCTCGCCGCCCCGATACGCAACGCGCCGCGTGTCGCAGGTTCGGGGTCAACGGCGAGAGGCGAGGTTTACTCAATCCCCGGAAGAATCTTTGCCTCCCTCACGCGTGAAGGTATTCTAATCGCTGAACATCCGAGTCCGCGCCGAGCAGGGGCGCGATCCCGCAAGGTAAAGCGTCATGCCCGTATTCAAGGACTTCTTCGGCAATGTGGTCGCCCAGAGCGCGCCGCCGACGACCACCTACACGGGCAGCGCCGGAGACGAGCCGCTGACTGGCGGGCTCGGCGCAGATCTGCTCGTGGGCGGCGGCGCCGGCCATGTGATGACCGGGCTCGGCGGCGACGACACCTACCAGGTCAACACCACCTTCGACGCCGTCGTCGAGGCCCCGGGGGCCGGGGTCGACACCGTACAGGTGCGCAACGTCAAGACCTACGCCCTCGGCGAGGGGCTGGAGAACCTCTACCTGTTCGGCAAGATGACCGGCTACGGCAACGCCGGCGACAACCTCATCGTCGGCAACATCAACGCCCAGGTGATCGTGGGCGGCGCCGGCAACGACGTCCTCGTCGGCGGGGCGGGGGCCGACACCTTCGTCTTCGGCCTCGGCTCCGGGAAGGACGTGGTCACGGACTTCACCAGCGGCCAGTCCGACAAGGTGCGGATCGAGGACTACGGCTTCGTCAACTTCGCCCAGGTCAAGGCGGCCATGACCCAGGTCGGGGCGGACGTCGTGCTGCAGCTGTCCAGCGGCGACGCGGTCAAGTTCCTGGGCAAGACCATCGACTCCTTCCAGGCCAGCGACTTCCAGCTTCAGGCCGATCCGTCGAGCTTCCGCATCGCCTTCGCCGACGAGTTCGACGGCGCCCTGAGCCTCTACGACCCGGCCACCGGGTCGGGAACCTGGAAGACCAGCTTCTCCACCGGCGATGACACCGGGGTGCGCGCCTACAACAGCCACACCCTGCGCAACAACGGCGAGAAGCAGCTGTATGTGGACGCCAATTTCGCCGGGACGGGGTCCACGCCCCTGGGGGCCAACCCCTTCGCCGTGGACAACGGCGTCCTGACCATCTCGGCGCGGCCCACCACCGACGCCGAGAAGCAGAACCTGTGGTTCTACAAATATGCCTCCGGCCTGCTGACCACCGCCGAGACCCACACCCAGACCTATGGCTACTTCGAGGTCCGCGCCCAGCTGCCCAGCGGCCAGGGGGTGTGGCCGGCCTTCTGGCTGCTGCCCACCACCCTGCAGACGCCGCCGGAACTCGACGTGTTCGAGCAGATCGGCGGGGAGACGGTCTATTTCACCAGCCACAGCGCGGTCGCGGGCGTTTCCGGCTCGAACATGACCGTAACCGGCGCCACCAGCGGCTTCCACACCTACGGCCTTCTGTGGACCAACAAGGAGCTGACCTGGTATGTGGACGGGCAGGCGGTGCGCTCGATCCCCACGCCCACCGACATGAACTCGCCGATGTATATGCTGGTCAACCTGGCGGTCGGCGGCAGCTTCCCGGGCAGCCCCGCCGACGACTTCACGGGCGCCGAATACAAGATCGACTATGTGAAATCCTACACTCTCGACGCCCTCAACGGCATCGACGGGGATCTCGGCTTTCGGTTCATGCAGCCCAAGGTCGGGCTGGATGGCAAGGCGGCCGTGGCCTTCGAGGTCACCGGCCTCGATGTCGGGACCAGCGGCGTCGTCACCTTCACCGACAGTCTGGGCGCCACCGTCACCGTGGCGGTCGGGGCCAACGGGGCGGGCGTGGCGGACCTGACCGCCCTCGGCAACGGCAAGATCACCGCGGTGGTCTCCATCGACGATCCCGCCGGCGGCGTGATCTCGGGCGGCGGCGACAGCGTCTCTATCGACCCGGGCTTCGACAGCGACCTGAAGGTCACCCTGCCCGACAACCTGGGGGCGGCGGGCCGGTCGGCGGCGGCGTTCGATCTGGCGGGGCTGAACGCCGGCCAGACCGCGACCATCACCTTCACCGACAAGCTCGGCGGGGTCGTCACCAAGACAGCGACGGCCAACGGCGCCTTCACCGTCGACCTGAGCAGCCTCGGCGACGGCCAGGTCAAGGTCGATGTCCGCACCGACGCGACCCTGGCCGGAGAGGGCGGCAAGTTCGGCCTCGACACCACCGCCGACGAACTCTCCGATCTGCAGCTCGCGCTGCCGGGGGTCACGCCGGAGAACCGCGCGCGGTTCGAATTCTCGGTCCTGGGCCTCGACCGCGACGCCGGGGCGGTGGTCACCTTCGCCGATACCCTGGGGCACAGCGTCTCGGTGGCCGTGAACAGCAACAGCTCGCCGTTCGTGGACCTCACCGGCCTGTCGGGCGGAGTCATCACCGCCTCGATCAAGGCGGTGGACGAGGCGGGCAATACGGCCGCGCCGCCGTCACAGATCATCAGCCTCGACAGCACCGCCGATGAGGGCGGGGACCTGACCCTGACCCTGCCGTCAACGTCGGTGAGCGCCTACGCCAAGACTTACGCGCCCTTCGTGATCGGCGGCCTCGACGCCGACGCGACCGCAACGGTGCGCTTCACCGACAGCGCCGGGGGCGCCGTTCAGGTGACGGCGACGACCAACGGCCAGTTCCGCGTCGACCTCTCCGGCCTCGCCGCCGGGCCGGTCACGGCGACCATCACGGCCAGCGACGCCGCCGGCAACACGGCGGCGGGCGTCGGCCGGACCCTGACGCTCGCCCCGGGCGTGGTCTCCCAGCTGATCGGCAACACGGTGATCATGGCGGGCGAGAGCGGCGGGCCGCTCAACGGGACCACGGGCGCCGACCTGTTCGTCGCAGGCCCCGGCGGCGACGCCTTCGCCGGCGGCGCGGGCGGAGACACCGTCACCTATGAGGCCGCCGCCGCGGGGGTGTCCGTGGACCTGGATCCGGGCCCGCAGAGGACGCGCGGTTCGGGAACCGACTCCCTGTCGTCCATCGAGAACCTGATCGGCTCGCGCTTCGGCGACAGTCTTACCGGCGACTCCCGCGACAACGTCCTGCTTGGAGGCGACGGCGGCGACGTGCTGGCGGGGGGCGACGGCAACGACCTCATCGGCGGCGGCGCCGGCGCCGACATCCTCAGCGGCGGCTATGGCGACGACACCGCCACCTATTTCGACGCCGCCTCAGCCGTGACGGTCAACCTCTCGCTGGTGCTGTTCCAGAATACCGGCGGCGGCGGCTGGGACCTTCTCAACGGCTTCGAAAACCTGGTCGGCTCGGACTTCAATGATGTGCTGACCGGCAATAGCCGCGACAACCGGCTCGACGGGGGCGCGGGCGCCGACGTCCTCAATGGCGGACAGGGCTCCGACAGGCTGCTCGGCGGCGCCGGTGCGGACACCCTCATCGGCGGCAGCGGCAGGGATGTGCTGACCGGGGGCGAGGGGGCCGATGTGTTCCAGTTCGGCCCGGCCAACGCCGCGGACGCGGATGTGGTCAGCGACTTCCAGCACGGCCTCGACCACCTCGCCTTCAAGGGCTCGGACTATCGGCTCGCCGCCGGCTCGCTCGACCCGTCCTATCTGGTGTCGGGAACCGGCGCCGTGCACAACCTTGCCGAGTTCGTGTTCGACGCGGCCCGGGGGCTGCTGTCCTGGGATCCCGATGGCGTGGGCGGCAGGTCCCTGATCGCGGTGGCCACCCTGGCGCCCGGTACGGTGCTGACGGCGGCGGACTTCCTCATCCTCTAGCCTGGGTGTTTGACGATCGCGGGCGAGTCATCACCATGTGTCGCGGGGGGCCCCCCGGCCATCTCGCACCATTGAGATCCTGACCATGCTCCGACGTCTGCGTGACGTGCCACAGATCGCCGCCTTCGAGCAGAAGGCGGTGCTTGACCGTCGCTGGTGCCAGGACGAACCCGACCGGGCCGACCGCATCGCCATCGACGACGCCTCGCGCGAGGTGTTCGGGACCACCGAGTTCGATGTCTGGCCCGACGACGAGGACGACCCGGCCTGGACCGCCTTCTTCGCCCACAGCGACGACCGCCTGGTGTTCGAGCCCCTGGGGTGGGACGTTACCGACGACTACGGTCGGCCCCTGCTGATCCTCGAGCACTTCAGCCACCAGCTCTACGCCGCCATAAAGGGCATCGCCGGGCGCCTGCCCGAGCCGGAGGCGGTCAAGATCGACACCGCCGCCTGGGAAAAGGCCCTGCAGGCCGACGCGCAGCGCTTCCGCGGCAAGCGATAGGGCCGCGGCCTCGCACCCTGGCGTCAGAGGATGAAATCCGCCGCCGTCAGGGGCGTCGCGGCGTGGACGAACAGGGCGAAGTCCGCGAGGCCGTCGCCATTGACGTCTCCCTGCACCAGATAGCCTCCGGTCTTGGCGGTCGAGATCAGCTGCCCCTTGGTGTGAGTGAAGCTGGCCGCCAGCACGAAGGCGTTGTCGCCGGCCGCCGAGGTGTTGGCGTCGATGGCCGACAGATCGATCTTGTCACTCTGGGCGGAACTGAAGTCCATCACCTGGTCCTGACCTGACACCGTGGTCTTGGAGTCTGTCAGGGACAAGAACACGAAGATGTCGGCGCCGGCCCCGCCGTAGAGGGTGTCCGCACCGCCACCGCCGGTCAGGGTGTCGTTCCCGAGGCCGCCGCAGATCATATTGGCCTTGCCGTCGCCCGCCAGGCTGTCGCCGAAGTCGGAGCCGATCAGGTTCTCGAAGCCGCTGAGGGTGTCGGTGCCCGCGCCCCCCGTGATCTGGGCGGTGGTGAGGGCGAGGCTGACCGTCACCTTCGCGGTGGCGTCGAAATAGGACACCGTGTCAATCCCCGAGCCGCCGACCAGGGTGTCCTTGCCCGCGCCCCCCGCGATCAGGTCATCCCCGCCCCGGCCGTCAACGGTATCGGTCCCCCCGCCGCCCAGCAGCATGTTGGCGCCGGGATCGCCCTTGAATGTGTCTCCGAAGGCGGAGCCGACCAGGTTCTGCACCCCGGTGAGGGAGTCTATGCCAGATCCCTGGGTCTTCTGGGGGCCCGCCGCCAGGCCCAGCTTAACCCCCGAGGTGGCGCTGTTGTAGGAGAGGGTGTCGCTTCCCCCGCCGCCGACGACCACGTCATCTCCGGCGCCGGCGACGATGAGATCGTTTCCGCCCGTGCCGTTGACCGCGCCCCCGGTATTGCCGGCGATGATGACATTGCTGGCGGCGAGCAGGGCGCTCGCGCCGGGCGCCAGGGTGATCGCGGCGCCGTTGACGGTGGCGACATTGCCCACCGTGTCGGTGGCCCGGATCGACACGGTCACCGGCCCGGCGCCGAGGCTGCTCAGGTTGACCCGTCCTGAGCCATTGGCGACCACGGCGGCTTCCACCGTCCGGTTGGCGCTGTCAGTGAAGGTCACCACCGCCGTGGCGTCAGGGTCGAGCCCGCTGACGGCGAAGGGTACGTAGCTCTTCTCATAGGGGTTGACGAACGACAGGGGCAGGGCGACCCACAGGTCCGCGCCAACGTCGGCGGTGTTATCCGTGAGGGCGACCAGGGTCAGGCTGTCTCCCCCGCCCGTGGCGGTGTTGCCGGCGAGATCGGTGGCCGACACGGTCACGGTGATGTCGCCGCCGGACAGGCCGCTCAGATCCGCAGCGCCCTCGCCATTGACCACATCGACGGTGACGGAATGACCGTCGACGTCGGTGAAGGTGACGATCGCGGCGGTGTCGCTGTCCAGTCCGGTCACGGTGAACGCCACCGCCGCGGCGGCCCCCAGGTTCACCGAGGTCGCCGCCACCTGCACCGACAAATCTGCGGCGACGTCGGCGATGGTGTCGACATACAGGGCCGGACCGGCGACCTGGGCGGCGTTGCCGGCGGTGTCGAAGGCGGCCACCGAGACCACCACCGGGCCGTCGATGAAGCCGCTGAGATCCACCGACCCCACACCGTTTTCCGTAACCGCCACGCTGGCCACGTGGCCCGCCCCGTCGGTGAAGGAGACCGTCGCGGCGGCGTCCGGGTCGAGGCCCGTGACTGTGAAGCCGGCGCTGGCCAGGCTAGCGGCGTTGACGAACCCTGTGGCGAACGACACGGCGAGGTCGGCCCCCGCGTCGGCCGTGGTGTCCAGGGTGAAGGCCACGGGAATGCCCACGGCCGTGTTGCGGGCGTCGTCGAATACGGAGATGACGGCGGTCACCTCGCCGTCCACGAACCCGCTGAGGTCGACGAAGGGCGAGCTGTTGCTGTTGACCGTCGCGGTGGCGGTGTGGCCGGCGCTGTCGGTGAAGGTGACCACCCCGGCGCAGTCCTTGTCGAAGCCGACGAGGCTGAAGGCCATCCGCCCTTTGAACTGGGCGTTGATCGTCGGATTGATCAGGGTGGTCAGGTCGGAGAACTCGTCCGCCGTGGAATCGAGCGAGAACTTGCCGGTGCGGCCGGTCAGGACGCCCCCCAGGCCGTCGCTCTCGGTCACCGACACATTGACGCCGCCGTCCGCCAGGCCGGTGAGGTCCACGATGAACGCGCCGTCGGCGGCGGCGTGGCCCGTAACCGTCTGGCCGAGCGTGTCGGTAAAGGTCACCGTCGCTTCATAACCGGCGTTCAGTCCAGAGAGGGTGAAGTCCGCCGCGCCCTTCTCGGCCCCGCCGACGTTGAAGGGCAGGGTGACGACCAGGTCGCTGTCCACGGACGAGTCGATGGAAAAGCCCTGACCCACGCCCGGCAGCAGGGACTCCTCCGGCCCGTTGGCCGCCACGGTGACGGTGACGGGGCCGTCGGCAAAGCTGCTCAGATCGACGGTGGCCGGCCCGTTGGCGCTGATATTGACGGTCACCGTGTGGTTGGCGCTGTCGAGGAAGGTGACCACGCCCGTGGCGCCGACGTCCAGCCCCGTGACCTTGTAGTCCACCGCCCCCTTCTGGGCGCCGCCGACCACCGGGCGCGTCACCGTGACTCCCAGATCCCCGTCCACCCCGCCGCCGGCGTTGAGCGTATAGGCCCTGACGTAGTCGACCTTGAGGTCCGCCGAGGTGAAGCCGGGCGGCGGGTTGCCCGGAAAGCTGCCGCCGATGGCCAGGTTGAGCAGCAGATACATCGGCGTGTGCATGTCCGCCGGGGTGGCCGCCGAGAACACGGCCGTGCCGTCGACGTACCAGGTCAGCTCCTTGTTGGTCCACAGGACGCCGTAGGTGTGGAACTGGCTGGAGATGTCGGAGACGAAGCTGGTGGCGCCCACCACGCCGCTGACGTTGCTGTGGTAGGTGAAATAGGCGGTGCTGCCGCCGATCTGTTCGAACACATCCAGTTCGGGGGGCGACGACAGGGAGGTGGGCAGCAGCCAGAAGGCCGGCCATACCCCCTGCCCGCTGGGCAGCTGGGCCTTGATCTCGAAATAGCCGTAGGTCTGCGAGAAGGTCTTGGCCGTCGTCAGCAGTCCGGACGTGTATTTGTAGAACCAGAGGTCCTGCTTTTCCGCATCCGTGGTCGCCTGGGCGTGGATGTCGAGGACGCCGCCGGATGCGGAGAAGGGATTGAGGCCCAGGGGCTCGTCGCCGCTGCCGACAAAGTTGGGATCGACGTAGAGCTGCTTCTCGCCGTTGTTGCGCAGGGTGTGGCTGCCGTAGGCCCGCAGCCCCGACTGGTCGCCGGTGGAGAAGTTGGGCGTCCACACCCCGGTCCCCGTCGTCTTGTCGTAGAGCGCCGGCGCCGCGTCGAACTCATCGTTGAACGACAGCTTGAAGTTGGAGCTGTCGGAGGCGAGCTGGAAGTCGCTGGACTGGAAGCTGCCGATGGTCTTGTTCAGGAACTTGACCGCGTCGGTGGCGGACAGCTGCAGGACCACGTCGGACCCCACCTGGGTCATGGCGCCGGTGACCTGGGCGAAGTTGATGAAGCTGTAGTCCTGGATCCTGATCTTGTCGGACTGGCTGCTCGAGAAGTCCGTGACCACGTCGTAGCCGGAGCCGACCCCGAAGACGAAGGTGTCCGCGCCCGAGCCGCCGACGATCACGTCGTTGCCCCCGGCGCCGGTGATGGTCTGGGCGTAGATGTTGCCGACGATCAGATTGGCCTGCTCGTTGCCCGAGGCGGTCATCTTGCCGAACAGGTAGAGATTCTCGGCGCCGCTGGAGAGGGTATACAGCTTGAGGTTCCGCACCTGCACGGTGTCGACCCCCTCGCCGCCCACTTCCAGGGCGGCGTCGCCGGCGACATTGATCTGGTAGGTGTCGTCGCCGAGACCGCCGCTCATGGCATGGCCGGCGCCGCCGCCGACCATCAGGTCCGCGGCGGCTGTGCCGGACAAGGGCTCGGCGCCCGCGCCGCCCGTCACGGTGTTGGCCGTGGCGGCGCTCTGGGCGACAATGGCCCCGAAGAAGTCCCGGTAAACGGACGGCAAGTCTAATCTCCCCAGATCGTTGGCCGTCAGGCCTTAACTAGACGCTAACCATGACGGGAGGCCAAGGCCGGTCCTGCTGGCGCGGTCGATTTTCTCGCCCCCGTCTCCGACAGGTCACAGAATGAAGTCGAACGCCTCCAAGCGCGCCACGGCCTGCACCTGCAGGGCGAAGTCCGCCTTGCCGTCGCCATTCACGTCGGCCTGGACCAGCCATCCATCGGCGATGGCCCTCTGAACAAGCTGACCGGCCGCCGCGGTGAAGGCGTCCACCAGGGTGAAGGCCTGGTCCCCCGCGGCCGCTGTGTCGGCGTCGATGGCGCCCAGGTCGATGCGATCGCCCTGGGCGTGGCTGAAATCGAGGATGGCGTCGGCCAGGGCCGCCGTCTTGCCGCTGTCGGACTTGGACGTGAACACGAAGATGTCTGCGCCCTCGCCGCCGGTGAAACTGTCTTGCCCCGCTCCGCCCACCAGCTGGTCGTCGCCCCCGCCGCCATCCAGGGCGTCGGCCCCCTTGCGGCCGGTCAGGGTGTTGGCGCCGTCGTCGCCTGTTAGCCGATCATCGAAATCCGAGCCGCTCAGGTTCTCGATGTCGATGAGAGTGTCCGAGCCCATGGCCCCGGTGTTCTGCGGCCCCTGGATCCGCAGGCTGACGATGACCCCGCCGGCGCTGCTCAGGTAGGATACGGTGTCGGCGCCCCCTGCCCCGTCCAATATGTTGGCGCCGGAGTCGCCCGACAGCAGATCGGCGAAGGCAGACCCCAGGATATTCTCGAACCCCGCCAGGGTGTCGACGCCCATGGCCTTGGTATCCTGGGGGCCGGACAGCGAGAGATCCGCCTGCCCCCCCTTGGCCGCATCGGCGAAGGACAGCCAGTCCGAGCCGGCGCCGCCGTCCAGACTGTCGGCGCCACTGCTGGCCAGGATGATGTCATCGCCCGCGCCGCCGGAGATGGTGTCGGAACCCTTGCCGCCGTCGAGGAGATCGTTGCCGCCGCCGCCGTAGAGGGTGTCAGAGCCGGCGCCGCCGCTCAGGACATCGCCGGCGTCCCCGCTGGCCTCCGAGGGGGTCAGCCGGAACAGCTCGCCGTCCCGGCCGAGGGCATAGAGCCGCCCCGCGGCGTCCACGGCATAGGACGCCACCAGGTCCAGCTTGCCCGCGTCCACGCGCAGATCGGCGTCGAGGTTGACGAGGAACTGCGCGCCCTCGTCGGTGATCCGCGTGGCCCACAGGTGGTTGCGGACGAAGTCACCGAACAGATAGAGGCCCTGGGCCCCGCCGGGTCCCTGGTAGACATAGCCCCCGGTGATGGAGACGCCGCCGAACGGTCCGGCCTCGTGGGTGAGCTCCAGCGCCGGACCGGTCAGCACCGCGGTAGAGGCGGGGTTCGGATAGGCGTCGAGGGAGCCTTCCTTCAGTCGCCAGCCGAAGTTCATCCCGCCCGGCGATCCGGCCGGGATGACGTTGATCTCCTCCCGCTCGTCCTGGCCGACGTCGGCGATGTAGAGGTCGCCCGTGACCGCGTCGAAACTGTTGCGCCAGGGGTTGCGCAGGCCGCTGGCCCAGACCTCGTCGGCGCCGGGGATCCCCCGATAGGGATTGTCGTCGGGGATGGCGTAATTCTTGGTGGGGTTGTTGGGAAAGTCGTCGCCGTCGACATCCAGGCGCAGAATCTTGCCCTGCAGGTTGTTCAGGTTCTGCGAATTGTTGTTGGGATCGCCGACCGATCCCCCATCGCCCGTGGCCATGTAGAGATAGCCGTCCGGCCCGAAGTCGATCCAGCCGGCATAGTGCTGGTTGAAGCTATGGCCGATGCTGATGACCACGGCCTTGGTGGACAGGTCGATGGTCGTCGCGCCCGGCGCCCGGGTGAAGGACCAGACCTCCGAGCGATTGGCCGAGGTCACCACCGAGACGAACACCTTGCCGTTGACCGCATAGTCTGGATCGAAGGCAAGCCCCAGGGCCCCGCGCTCGCCATCGGTGAGCAGCTGGCTCTCGTCGAGATCCAGCAGGGGGCTGGCGGCGATGGCCCCGGTCGCCAGGTCGACGACCTGAACCTTTCCGGTCTTCTGTTCCAGGACATAGAGGTGGTCCGGGTCTCCGGGCGCGGCGACGCCGTAGAGCGGCTGGGCCAGCCCGGTGGTCAGGCGCTGGACGGCGATGGCGCCCGATTGCGGATCCGTGTCGACGCCGCCGAAGCCGTAGAGGATGTCATCCCCGGCGCCGCCATCGAGCGTGTCGGCGCCGCCGCCGCCCGAAAGGGTCTCTCCCGCGCTCGATCCGACATGGGTGTCGTTCTCGTCGCCTCCCAAAAAGTCCGGCATCGTCCTGTCGCCTGCGGATGGGACAGCAGGATGCCGGCCTCGACAGCAACCCGACCACGATCGTCGCTGCGGAGCAATAGTCCGGGTGCAGACTACAGACGGCTAGCCTGGACGGATCGCAAAGAACTGGCCAGAAAATCGGGCGGCGCCGAACTCTATACTCAAGCATTGGCCGGGTTGTCATACAGCCTGTACGTTATCCGGGCCCTTTGCCCAGGGGTGGCGACTGTTTCCGGAGGTTTCAGGCCAGCGCGGGCGCGCCGATACCCTTGCGAACAGCCCGAGGCGGCGGCCGTCAGGCCACGATGGCCTTGGCGACGACCTCCCGGGCCTCCGCCTGCACCTCGGCCAGATGGGCGTCGCCGCGGAAGGACTCGGCGTAAATCTTGTAGACGTTTTCCGTGCCCGAAGGCCGGGCGGCGAACCAGGCGTCCTGGGTCACCACCTTCAGCCCGCCGATCGATTCGCCATTGCCGGGCGCGCGGGTCAGCACCTGGGTGATCGGGTCCCCGCCCAGGGTCTGGGCGCTGACATCGTCGGGACTGAGGGCCGCCAGGCGCGCCTTCTGCTCGCGCGAGGCCGGCGCGTCGATCCGGGCGTAGGACGGGCGCCCGTATCGGGCGGTCAGGTCGCCGTAGACCTCGCTCGGGCTGCGGCCGGTGACGCCCCGGATCTCCGCCGCAAGCAGAGCCAGCAGGATTCCGTCCTTGTCGGTGGTCCAGACCGAGCCGTCCTTGCGCAGGAACGAGGCCCCGGCGGACTCCTCGCCCCCAAAGCCGACGCTGCCGTCCAGCAGGCCCGGGACGAAATACTTGAAGCCGACCGGGGTCTCCAGCAGCCGCCGGCCCAGCCCCTCCACCACCCGGTCGATCAGCGACGAGGAGACCAGGGTCTTGCCCACGGCCACCTCGCCGCCCCACAGGGGGCGATGGGCGAACAGATAGGCGATGGCGACGGCGAGGTAGTGGTTGGGGTTCATCAGCCCCCCATCCGGGGTGACGATCCCGTGCCGGTCGGCGTCGGCGTCATTGCCGGTGGCGACGTCGTAGCCGGCGCCCTGCCGCATGATCTGCAGCAGATTGGCCATCGCCGCGGGGGACGAGCAGTCCATGCGGATCTGGCCATCGGAGTCCATCGGCATGAAGGCCCATCGCGGGTCCACCCGCGGATTGACGACGGTGAGGTCCAGCCGGTGCCGCTGGGCGATCTCGCCCCAGTAGTCGACGCTGGCGCCCCCCATGGGGTCCGCGCCGATCCGCACCCCGGCGTCGCGCACGGCGTCGAGGTCCAGCACGGTGGGCAGATCGTCGATATAGGCGCCCAGGAAGTCGTAGCCTTGCACCGCCGCCCGGGCGCGCGCGAAGGGGGTGCGGCGGACCTCGCGCAACCCGCCCTCGAGCAGGGCGTTGGCCCGCGCGGCGATGGCCCCCGTCGCGTCCGAGCCGGCCGGCCCGCCTTCCGGCGGGTTGTATTTGAAGCCGCCGTCGCGGGGCGGATTGTGCGACGGGGTGATGAGGATGCCGTCCGCCCGGCCGCCGCTCCCCGCCCGGTTCCAGCCGAGGATGGCGTGGGACACCGCCGGGGTCGGGGTGAAGCCGTTCCGGGAATCCACCCGCACCTCGACCCCGTTGCCGACCAGGACTTCCAAGGCCGTGCGCCACGCCGGCTCGGACAGGCCGTGGGTGTCGCGGCCGACGAACAGGGGCCCGCGGATATCGCTGGCGGCGCGGTGCTCGGCGATGGCCTGGGTGATGGCGAGGACGTGATCCTCGTTGAACCCGCCGTCCAGACTGGAGCCGCGGTGGCCGGAGGTGCCGAACACCACCTTCTGGTCCGGGTTGGCGACGTCGGGATGGATGTCGAAATAGGCGCCCGTCAGAGCCGCCATGTCGACGAGATCTTCGGGACGGGCGGGTTGGCCGGCGCGCTCATGCATGACGCGGTCCTAGCGTCAGGACCGCATGGGCGCAACCGGCCGGCGTCTAGGCCAGGATCAGGAAGTCCGAGGCGGTGAGGGTCACCGCCGTGCTGAAGGTCGTCACCGCCACCGCCGCGGCGCCGCCGACGCCGTCGGCGTCCCACAGCAGGGTCTTCTTGGCCGCGTCGTAGACGAACTCGGCATGGGCATCGACCGCCGCCGCGCCGAACACCAGGTTCGCCGCGGCGAGCGGGCCCGTCGCCAGACCGTAGTCGGCGGCGCGGAACGCCAGGTGATCCACCCCATGGCCGAAGTCGGTGATCGAGTCCGCGTCGGCCGCGATGGCCGGCCCGAACACGAAGGTGTCGGCCCCGCCGCCGCCGGTGAGCTTGTCCTTGCCGGTCCCGCCGATCAGGGTGTCGTCCCCGAGGCCGGCCGACAGGGTGTCGGCCCCGGCCCCGCCGGTCAGGATATTGGCCGCGCCGTTGCCGGTGAGCTTGTTGGCCAGGCCGTTGCCGGTCCCGTTGATGGCGGCGGACCCGGTCAGGGTGAGGGCCTCGATATTGTCGCCCAGGATGAAGGTCACCGCGGACTGCACGGTGTCGTTGCCCTCGCCTGCGTTCTCGAACACCTGGTCGCCCGCGTTGTCGACCACATAGGTGTCGTTGCCGTCGCCGCCGTAGAGCATGTCCGCCCCGGCGCCCCCGTCCAGCTTGTCGGTCCCGCCCAGCCCGTAGAGGACATTGGCGGCGGCGTTGCCGGTCAGCTTGTTGTCCCCGCCATTGCCCGTGCCGTTGATGGCGGCGGACCCGGTCAGGGTCAGGTCCTCGACATTGGCCGAGAGGGTGAAGGTGACCGACGCCTTGACCGCATCCTTGCCCTCCCCGGCGGCCTCGATGGCATGGTCGCCCGGGTCATCGACCACAAAGGTGTCGTTGCCAGGGCCGCCATAGATGGCGTCCTCTCCGCCGGCGCCGTCCAGGGAGTCGTTGCCACCGAGGCCATAGATGATGTCGCCACCGGCGGTGGGCAGTGGCTGACCGAGGACGGTCTTGATCGCCGAGACCGTGTCGGCGCCGGGCGTGCCAATGATGGTCACCCCGCTCCTGATGGAGGCCGCTGCCACCGTCTGGTCGGAGAAGTGCAGGAACTCCACCAGCACTAGGGTATCGACCCCGTCCGGCGACCCGGGACGCAGATCCGTGACCCGCAGGATGCCGCCGCCAAGGTCGGCTGTGACATAGTCGCTGCGCAGACCGCTGAAGTTGGCGGCATCGATAGCCCCGCCTCCGTCAAGACTGTCGTCGCCAGCTCCGCCGATGAGCGTGTCGTTGCCGCCGCCCCCCAAGAGGCTGTCGGCTCCGCCGCGGCCTTCCAAAATGTCATTGCCGCGCCCCCCAGACAGGAACGACGCCTCGTCTCCGCCGCTCAGGATATCGACCAGATTGGTGCCGACCAGCCCCTCGATTCCGGTGAGGGTGACGGTCCGCCCCGCGCCAATGGCCTGGGCGGATTCCACCTGCAGGTCCACTTCAACGCCCTCGGGGCCGACGGAGAAGTCTGCGATATCGAAGCCCGCCCCCCCGTCCAGGACATCGCCCAGGCCCGCCTCGCCGACGCCGTCGACCAAAGTGTCGTTCCCCTCGCCGCCGAAAAGGGCGCTGTAGCCGGATCCGCCCGTAAGCCGGTCGTCTCCGCCGCCACCCTCCAGCCTGGCCCGGTAGCCGCCGGTCAGGGTGTCGGCGAATGCCGATCCCCTCAGGGCCTCTATGGAAACCAGAGTGTCGATGCCGTCCCCGAGCGTGTCCTGAGGCCCCGTGATCCTTGTGTCGACGGAGACGCCGCCAAGGGCGACCGAATAGTCTGCCATGTCGTAATCCAGGCCGCCGTCCAAAGTGTCGGCCCCCGCCCCTCCCGCCAGGACATCGGCCCCCGCGCCCCCTTCGAGCGTGTCGTCCCCGGCCAGGCCGGACAGGGTGTTATCGCCCCCTGAACCAGTCAGCCTGTCGGCGAATACCGTACCGCTTAGATTCTCGATGCTCGACAGGGTATCCAGACCGGCCCCGGCCGTATTCTGTGCGACGTCAATGATGGCGAGACTGACGGTGACTCCTGCCAGGGAGGACCCGTAGGCAGCGGTGTCGGTTCCCGCCCCGCCAATGAGGCGGTCGTTGCCGGAGCCGCCATCGAAAACGTCATCGCCTGAGCCACCAGACAGGGAATCGTTGCCCGACCCTCCAAACACCGTTCCAGTGAGGCTCCCCAATGCGCCCGCGTATTGGTCGTTACCGCGGCCGAAATATATGTCCCCGATGATTGCTCCATTATTCATCACGCGGCCAGGTGCGTTTTGCAGAAGCACGTCTCCTGCCATTTGGCCGTTGTTTTCGACTTTCAGAGTGTAAAGATCAACGTAGGTTTCCGGCGAGTCCAAATAAGGCAACAACTTAATCGCGATATCGGCCGTTATCGTTCCGGTATTATAGAACGTGCCGTCAAACAGCGCATTTCCCGAAATGAGTACACCTATAGAACGGGGCGCACCCAGGCCCGACTCAGCGAGAATGGTTCCGGCATTGCGGAAATTCGAATCGTAGGGCTTGGCGCTGCCCGGCCCCTTGTCGAACCATCTCGTGTCACGAGAAACGCCTATGGCCTGCCCGGCATTGCTGGTGGCGTGAATGACGCCGGTGTTGGTGAAGAAGCCCGCGGTTTGGCGGGCGCCGAAGGCGACGCCCGTCGCTGCGCCAACGCCCCTAGCGGTGATCAGGCCGCTATTGACGAGGGTGTTGTCGCCGAGAGATACGCCCGTCGCTTCGCCGCCGCGCGCGTCAATGACGCCGGAATTGGCAACCGTCCAGCCGCCGAGCTGGGTCATGGCGACACCAGTCGCCGTGACCTGACCCGAAACGCTCAGGGCGCCGCTATTGTCGACATCTACGCCATAGAAGCTTCCGTCGATGCCCCAGGCCGTGTGGACCGCCTGAACATCGATGGATCCGGAGTTGAAAACCTTGTCGCCGCTCCCACGCAGGCTGACCCCATAGGCCCGCGACTCGGTCGCTTCCGAGATGACGCCCAGGGCGCCCGTGGCGGTATTGGTGAACAGGACATGGTCGTCGAGTACAACGCCTTCGACCGGCATGGCCAAGACGTAGAATTGGACCTCCAGCCGCCCGCTGTTGTTTAAAATAAGAGGCGGAGCCGCGGCGTTGGCGACAAAGTCGTTGCCTTGACGAATATGAATTCCGGATGCCCGGTGAGCGCTATAGGACTCGCCGGCATAAATCGTAAAGTCGCCGAATACCGAGGATGGCAGGGACGGAGACAAGGTGTCGAACCTTGCGTTCGGCGCGACGAAGGTGATGGCTTCGTCGTTGATCTGAGAAGCGATGACCCCCTTCAAGAGGATCGAGTCCGAAGCGGACATCCAGATCAAGGTGTCGTCGCCCTGCTGCGAGATGATGGCCTGGTCCGCAGCGTAACCTTGGACAAAAATCCTGGTCTGGGCCGACGTCCGGAACCAAAGAACCGTGTCATGGCCGTCGCCGGCGTTGAAAAGAACCGTGCCTGACCCGCTCTCATAGGACAGGCTCAAAACATCGTCGCCAGCGCCACCGGCCAAAGTTCCGGCCGCCCCCGCCTGCAGATGGTCGTCGCCGCCCAGGCCGTCCAGCCAGCCGTTGGAACCGGCGGCCATTGTGTCCGCTCCGGACGATCCCGCAAAATAGGTCAGCGGCGCTGCCGGCGTCACCGGGACCCTGGCGATCTCGACAGGCAGAGCGCCAGCGCCGAATACAATGGCGCCGGCCAAGGCTGATACCCGCACATCCTTGAGGAGCACCGACTCCGAAGACGACAGGGTGACCAGGGCGTCTTCCCCGAGCTGGGCCAGCTGGACCTCCCCGGCCACATGGCCGAAGAGGTCGAGCAGATCGCCGCTCGCTGCGTCGAATCCCACGATGGTGTCGTGTCCGTCGCCCGCAGAATAGACGAAGGTTTGCGCGCCCGCGCCCCCGGTCAAACTGTCGTCGCCGCGGCCGCCGATGATCGTATCCACGCCCCCGCGTCCGTTGATGACGTCGTCGCCGCCCCGCCCTTCGAGCCATTCGGCCCCGCTGGAGCCCTGGATGCGATCGTTGAAGGCGCTGCCCAGAAGGCGCTGGAAGTTGGCGATGGTGTCGATACCGGTTTCGACAACAAGGCCGGTTTGAAGATCCGCATCGATGCCGAGAAAGGAGTCGCGGTAGGACACCGTATTGAAGCCGCCGCCGCCATCGAGCTGGTCGTCGTCGCGGCCGCCATCTATGAAATCGTCCCCGGCGCCGCCGACGATCGAATCCTCGCCGCGGCCGCCATAGACCGTCTCGGCCCACGTGCCTCCGAAGAGGATGGTGTCGTCTCCATCTCCCCCGTCAATTCCGCCCGTCTGGTTGCCCTGGGCGCCCTCGTAGAAATCGTCCCCGGCGCCAAGCTCGACGAGGCCTGTCAGCAGGCCCGAATTGTGGATGGTGTCGTGGCCAAGCCCCACGGCTACACGCCCTTCGATCACGCCGTTGT
This sequence comes from Caulobacteraceae bacterium, assembly GCA_965279095.1. Taxonomy (GTDB): domain Bacteria; phylum Pseudomonadota; class Alphaproteobacteria; order Caulobacterales; family Caulobacteraceae; genus CBDIHH01. The sequence goes on along the minus strand of CBDIHH010000006.1, from coordinate 274,638 downwards.
TGATCAGGGTGTCGAAGCTGCTCGTGGCAGGCGAAGATGCGTCGGGGTTAACGTAGTAGGCGAATTCACCTTGCAGCGTGCCGGTATTTATCGTGGTGTTGGTGAACTGGACCTCTCCATAAGATGTCGTCGCGCTGGACAGGTTATCCCATTGCAGCGCTGCGCTGGCCAAGGGGGTATCGCCCGAGGCGGCGCGGATGATCCCGTCGTTATCGAAGAGGATGCCATGGAATTCGCGTCCCACCATCAGAACGCCGACGGCCGACCATCGCCCCTCCGCCTCGATCAGACCGGTATTGTGGAATGAGAAATCGCGGGGGATGGCGCCGCCGCCTTGTCCCTCCGCGAACGTAACGCCAATGGCCAGGACCGCGTCGGTGGTGGAAATAGTCCCGCGGTTATCCACCCTGACGCCGAACGCTGCCACCGCGCGGGTGAAATAGGACCCCTTGGCGAGCAATGTTCCTTCGTTCAAAAGGGCGCTGACCCCGAAAAGGCCCATCACCGCGCCGTTCGGCGCGGCGCCCGTCACACTGAAGACGCCGCCGCCATGGATGTGCATCACGCCGGCCTGACCAAAGGTATCGGTGCTATAGCCGACCAGTGACGCGTCTGCGGAGTCGGTGACGACGACTGAACCAAGCACATCCAGGACTGCAGAGGATCCCGCAAAATTGACGAGCCCCCTGTGGTCTTTTGGGTTCGCGATGTTCAGGGTCTCGCCCGCTGCGACGGTGAAGTCCCCCTGCAGCGCCATGGGGCCGGCGGCAGGGGTGTTGGGCAGTTTTTCCTTGGGAGGCTCCACGGCGCCGTTGGGCGCCAGAATCAGATCTGAACCCGCGATGCTTCCTCGAGACAGAACAATTTGCGCGTCCGCAACCCCGTTCTTATCCTTGTCGATCAGGAGACTTCCGCCGTCTCCCGCATTTATTTGTATCGTCACTTGGTCGAGGCCGGTCAGCCCCAGAGCGACAAGGTCTATCTTATCGATGCCGGTCTCGAAGTTTGTGATGACATCCGGACGGGCGACGCTGCTATCGGCGAAGGTTTGATACAGAAAGACGTCGGCCCCCGCTCCGCCCGTCAGAGTATCCGGGCCTGCGCCGCCGACGAGGGTGTCGGACAGGGCGCCGCCCTTGAGAAGGTCGGCGCTCGCCGAGCCGATGATCCACAGAGGCGCAGAGGTGAGGATGTCGTCGCCGTCTGGCACGCCGCCAAGGACGTGAATCTGCTGGCCGTACCGTTTCTGTTCGGAGAGGTAGCTCCATTTGAGCTGACCGTCCCCGTTGGCCAGGCGCTCGACGATCAAGGGCGTATAGGCGGGGAGCAGACGAAGATCGATCTTGTCCACGCCCCGCTCGTAGTCGGTAATCGTGTCCTGGTGGTCAAAGGGCGTCGCGTACCAATAGGTCGGACCTAGGGTGTAGTTGAAGACGTCCGCGCCCGCGCCGCCGGTCAGGCGGTCCGCGCCCTGTCCGCCAACCAGCAGGTCGTCGCCAGCCCCACCGAACAACTGCTCGTCCAACAGACCGCCATATAAGGTGTCCGCCCCCGAGCCCCCGATGCCGATCTCGATATTGGCGCCGTAAGCGATGCCGACATTTCCCGCCATTCCCGCCATGGACGAATAACTGCCGGCGGCCAGGCTGATCGTCTGATTGCCTGAGTAGCCGGACCCGTCGAGGGTGTCGGTTCCACCGCCGTCCCAAATCGTGAAGATCGATTGTGGGCTGAGGCCGAAATCATAGATGGACCGTTCGGGATCAGCGCTCCCGAGGTTTGAATTGAATCCATAAACAGTATTCCCATTGCGCGTTGTGTAGTCCGCGCCGTATTTCCATTGGATGGCGGCAATATCGTCGACCATGGGGGTCGATGAATAGAGGTAGCTGGGGAGCGAACCGTCCTGCTGCCAAGCTCCGTCCGCATATCCTCCGAAGTAGGACATCACCGTGTGCTGCCGGTTGTCGGTGGTATAGACCGCGTTATCGGCATAGGTCGGCGGGACGCGATCGGACGCGTCATAGACGGCGGGATGAGACAGGCCGAGCGCATGGCCGATCTCGTGCATATAGGTTTGGAAGCCGAAGCCTCCTAATCCGATATCAGAGTCCTGATCCTGCGCAGGGTCGCGCGAGTTCAGCCACACGCGACTATTGGCGAGGGTCAGATTGTAGTTGTTGTACGAATAATTCGCTGATGAGGCGAATAGATCGGTGTAGCTCCCACCACCGACCGTTTTTCGGGCGTAATTGAAACTGATGTCAGCGGCCCCGGTCGTTGGGGAGAGAGACAGGGATATCAGATCATCCCAAAGCCTAAAGGCCAGCGCCGCCTTGAGCTGCATCCCCGCCGACATGGCGGTGAACTTTTCCGTGGAGGTCGCGGGATCGTAATGCTGGTCGGCGAATGAGTAATAAAGCGCCTCTCGATCAGATGCCCATGTGTTGGTATGGAAGCCGCCCTCGCCGCCAAAAGAGGTGGTCAGGGCGAATACGACTTGCGTGGGGTCGTATGTGTACTTGTATATACCGCTCACGACCATTCCGCATGATTAAGGACAACAGGAAAAATACCGGATGCGGGGCGGTGTCGACCACAAGATATTTGTTTGACATTAGCAGCCTGCCCATCCCCCGAGGACCACCATACGGTCGCGGGACCAGCCAAAGCAAGGTTAAGTTGATTGCTTTGAGGCCTCAGGCCGCCGCCAGCGAATCCTTCGGCGATGCGCTCGCACGCCGCCTGTCCGGCCGCGCAGACAGGCCGCGGCCGGCCATCCCACGTGGTCTGGAAAGGCCGTGGCGCGAGCCTCCGTCGATCATGGGTCAACCCCAGGAACGGTCCGCCAACCGCGCGACCGCCTACCGACCTCGGGTCCCGTAGCCGCTTGGTGGGCCGGCGTCTCAATGGCGCCGCGTCGCCTGGATCCCAGGTTCACGCTGTCGCGAGATCCAGGATGACGCGGACCTTTGAGTCAGGGTCGAGGAAGCTCACGCTACCAAATAGCCCAGCCTCCTAGGCCAGGATCAGGAAGTCCGAGGCGGTGAGGGTCACCGCCGTGCTGAAGGTCGTCACCGCCACCGCCGCGGCGCCGCCGACGCCGTCGGCATCCCACAGCAGGGTCTTCTTGGCCGCGTCGTAGACGAACTCGGCGTGGGCATCGACCGCCGCCGCGCCGAACACCAGGTTCGCGGCGGCGAGCGGGCCCGTCGCCAGACCGTAGTCGGCGGCGCGGAACGCCAGGTGATCCACCCCATGGCCGAAGTCGGTGATCGAGTCCGCGTCGGCCGCGATGGCCGGCCCGAACACGAAGGTGTCCGCCCCGCCGCCGCCGGTGAGCTTGTCCTTGCCAGTCCCGCCGATCAGGGTGTCGTCCCCGAGGCCGGCCGACAGGGTGTCGGCCCCGGCCCCGCCGGTCAGGATATTGGCCGCGCCGTTGCCGGTGAGCTTGTTGGCCAGGCCGTTGCCGGTCCCGTTGATGGCGGCGGACCCGGTCAGGGTCAGGGCCTCGATATTGTCGCCCAGGATGAAGGTCACCGCGGACTGCACGGTGTCGTTGCCCTCGCCGGCGTTCTCGAACACCTGGTCGCCCGCGTTGTCGACCACATAGGTGTCGTTGCCGTCGCCGCCGTAGAGCATGTCCGCACCGGCGCCCCCGTCCAGCTTGTCAGTCCCGCCCAGCCCGTAGAGGACATTGGCGGCGGCGTTGCCGGTCAGCTTGTTGTCCCCGCCATTGCCCGTGCCGTTGATGGCGGCGGACCCGGTCAGGGTCAGGTCCTCGACATTGGCCGAGAGGGTGAAGGTGACCGACGCCTTGACCGCATCCTTGCCCTCCCCGGCGGCCTCGAAGACCTCGTCGCCCACATTGTCGACCGTGTAGCTGTCGTCGCCCGACCCGCCGTAAAGCATGTCCGCGCCGGCGCCGCCGTCGAGGTTGTCCTTGCCGCCGAGGCCATAGAGGGAATTGGCGGCCGCGTTGCCGATCAGCTTGTTGTCGCCGACATTGCCCGTGCCGGTGGTGGCCCCCGACCCGGTGAGGGTCAGGTTCTCGACGTTCAGGCCAAGGGTGAAGCTGACCGCGGCCTTGACCGTGTCGCTCCCCTCGCCCGCCAGCTCGATGGCCTGGTCGCCGGCGTTGTCGACCACATAGGTGTCGTTGCCGAGGCCGCCGTACATCTTGTCGGCCCCCACGGCGCCGTCGAGATTGTCGTTCCCGCCCATCCCATACATGAGATCGGCATAGGCGGTGGGCAGGGGTTGGCCCGCCACGGTCTTGGACGCCGAGATGGTGTCGTTTCCGGCCGTCCCGGTGATGGTCACGCCGGGAACGATCAGGCTGCTGGCGTCCGCCACGGTGTCGGAGAAGGCCACCTTCTCGACGCCCTCGATAGTGACCTGACCGTCCGGGGACCCGGCCCGCATATCGGTCAGCCGATAGCCGGTGGCGGTGATGGCCACGGAATATTCCGCCTTGGCGCCCCTCAGCACCAGGGTATCGACCCCGTCGCCGCCGAACACGCTGTCGTTCCCGCCGCCCGCCACCAAGGTGTCGTCGCCGCCGCCGCCGATGAGGACGTCATCCCCCTGGCCGCCGGTGAGGGTGTTGGCGGCGCCATCGCCGGTCAGGGTGTCGTTGAAGACCGAGCCCGTCAGGTTTTCGATGCCGACCAGGGTGTCGATACCGGCGGATCCGGTGTTCTGCGCGCCGACGATCGACAGGTCGACGACCACGCCGGCGCCGGCGCCGGCGTAGGAAGCGGTATCGCTGCCGTCGCCGCCGGTGAGCAGGTCGTTCCCGAGCCCGCCCTCCAGGACGTTATTGCCGGTGTTGCCCGTGAGGGTGTCGTTGAAGTCAGAACCAAGCAGATTCTCGAACTCCGCCAGCTTGTCCTGGCCGGCGCCCAGGGTGTCCTGGAAGACGATGCTCGAGAGGTTGACCGTCACCGCGGTGGCGGCATGGGCGTAGGAGGCGGTGTCGATGCCGAAGCCCCCGCGCAAGGTGTCCTTGCCCAGTCCCCCCTCGATGACGTCATCGCCCTTGCGGCCGTCGATGAAGTTGCCGAAGTCGTCGCCGGTCAGGAAATCGCTCTTGTCGGAGCCGACCAGGTTCTCGAAGTTCAGCAGGGTGTCCGTTCCCGCCCCTGCGGTATTCTGTGGGCCACTGATCGCCAGGGACACCTTCACCCCCGACGGCGCATAGACGTAGCGGATCGTGTCGACCCCGCCGCCGCCGTCCAGGGTGTCATCGCCGAGGCCGCCGTCGATGGTGTCGATGCCGCCCATCCCCTGGATCAGGTCGGGGCCGCTGGAGCCTTCGAGATCATTGTCGCCGTCGTCGCCGGTGTAGGTGTCGAAGGCCGGCGGGACGACGCCGTTGTTGATGGTCAGGCGGGTGGCGTAGGGATCCACGTCATAGGCGCGGATGTAGTCGATCTGCATGGTGGCAGACTGCAGATTGGGGTCGGGGGGACCCGAGAAGGTGCCGCCCAGCGCCAGGTTCGCGATGATATACATCGGCTTGTTGAGGTCGGGCGAGGTCGGCTGGGTGTAGACGACGACGCCGTCCACATACCAGTTCAGCTCCGTGGCGGTCCAAAGCAGGCCGTAGGTGTGGAACTGGGTGATGTCGTCGACCACATGGCCCTGGTTGGTGACGACCTTCGTGCCCTGGGCATTGATGTGGTGTTCGGTGGCGTAGGTGCGGTTGTCGCCGATGTTCTCGAAGACATCGAGCTCCAGGGTCGGGCTCTGGTCCTTGGGCAGCAGCCAGAAGGCCGACCACATGCCGTCCTCGGCGGGCAGAATGGCCCGCATCTCGAAATAGCCGTACTGCTGGTAGAACATGCCGGCGCTGCTGAGCATGCCGGAGGTGTATTTATAGTCCCAGAGGGCGCCCTTGTCCTCGACCGGCGTGCGGTTGAGGGTGATGTCCAGCACGCCGTTGTCGATGGCGAAGGGATTGAGGCCCAGGGGCTCGGTCCCCGACCCCGCATAGGTCGGATCGACGTAGATCTGCTGCTCGTTGTTGTGGGTGTGGGCGAGAAGGGAATCCGGCCCGTTGGCTTCGCCGAAGGGGAAGGACGTGTCCCAGCCGGTCACCGGGTCGAGGTTCAGGGTGTCGAACTCGTCCGCGAAGGTCAGGTGCAGGCTGGACACGTCGATCGGCAGGGCGAAGTCCTTGGCCGTGAACGACGCGACGGTCGTGTTGGTGAAGCGGATGGCGTCGGTCGCCGACAGCTGCAGGATGGTGTCGGCGCCGTTCTGGGTCATGGCGGCCACCACGTCGGAGAACAGGCTGAACCCGTAGTCCTTGAGGCGGATCAGGTCGCCTTCCGACGAATTGAAGTCGAGGACCACGTCGTAGCCGGAGCCGGCCGCGAAATGGAAGACGTCGGCGGCGGCGCCGCCCGAGAGCACGTCATTGCCCCCGGCGCCAACCAGGACCTGGGCGCCAATGCCCCCCTCGATGATGTTCTGCAGCCCGTTGCCGAAGCCGGTGATCTGGTTGGCCAGGACCATGTGCTCGACATTGTTGGGCAGGTAGAACCATTTGATCGCGTCGGTCCCCTTGGTCCCGGACACCACCACCGTGTCCACGCCCGCGCCGGCGTTCTCCGTGACGGAATCGAACAGGGACAGGACCTGATAGGTGTCATCGCCCGCCCCGCCGCTCATGGGGTGGCCGGCGCCGCCGCCGGACAGCTGATCGGCGCCTCCGGTCCCCAGGACGGGGGCCGATCCGGCGCCCCCCGAGATGAAATTGGTGGGCGCGGCGGTGCGCGGGATCAGATTGCCGAAAAAGTCGTAGGTCACGGGAGGGCCAGCCTTGATGTTGGCCCTCGATTATATGGACGCGGAACCCGTAAGTATAGGTTTTGTAAACCTTTTTTGGACGCAGGCGGGCGCCGGTGTCGCACCAGTTGTCGCAGGTCATGGCGCCGTTTTTACGGCGCTTTCGGCCCTTGGCGCGAAAGCCTGAATGGTCGAGACGCCGCGGCTCCGCCCGGAAGGACAGACTCCTTCCAGAACTCGCGGCAAGCCCGCGGCGACCTCGATTAGACAAGCGCTTCGCCGGCCAGGCGGACCCTCGTCCGGATGCCTGATCAGGCCCTCTACAGGATCACGAAATCAGACGCCGTGACTGTCACCGCCGTGGCGAAGGTGGCCACGGCGACGGCCGCCGCACCGCCCACCCCGTCGGCGTCCCACAGCAGGACCTTCTTGGTCGCGTCATAGACGAACTCGCTGTGGGCGTGGATGGCCGCGGCCCCAAGTACGAGGTGATCCCCGTCAAGGGCGCCCGCCGCCAGGCCGTAGTCGCTGCCCTTGAAGGCCAGGTGGTCGATCCCGTGCTCGAAGTCGGAGATCGAGTCCGCGTCGACCGCGATGGCCGGGCCGAACACGAAGGTGTCCGCGCCGCCCCCGCCGGTCAGCTTGTCCTTGCCGGTTCCGCCGATGAGGGTGTCGTCGCCCAGGCCAGCCGACAGGGTGTCGGCGCCGGCGAGGCCGGTCAGGACGTTGGCCGCGGCATTGCCCGTCAGCTTGTTGCCCAGGCCGTTGCCCGTGGCGTCGATAGCGCTCGTCCCGGTAAGGGTGAGGTGCTCGACATTGTCCTCGAGGGTGAAGCTCACGGAGGCGGACACCTTGTCGTTGGTCCCCTCCCCCGCCAATTCCGTCACCCGGTCGCCCAGGTTGTCGACGGTGAAGCTGTCGTCCCCCGCGCCGCCGTACATGTGGTCCGCGCCCAGGCCGCCATCGATCTTGTCGTTGCCGCCCTGGCCATGGAGGGTGTTGTTCCCGGCATTGCCGGTGATCTTGTTGACCAGATCGTTGCCGGTCCCGTCGATGTTTGACGATCCCGTCAGGGTCAGGCTCTCGATGTTGTCGCCCAGGGTGAAGGTCGCCGAGGCGCTGACCTTGTCATTGCCCTCGCCGAGCCCCTCGATCACCGTGTCTGCGGTGTTGTCCACGGTATAGGAGTCGTCGCCGACGCCGCCCGTCATCGCATCGACCCCCTGGCCGCCGTCCAGCTTGTCCTTGCCCCCGTTGCCGAACAGCTGGTCGTCGCCGGCGCCGCCCACGAGGTTGTCGTCGCCGAGGTTGCCGGTCAGGACGTTGGCCCCGGTGTCGCCCGTGAGCTTGTCGCCCAGGTCGGAGCCGGCCACCGCCTCGACGCCCTGCAGCAGGTCGCCCTGGGCGTCGCCGCCCGCGCCGACCGTGAAGCCGTTTTTCACCGAGCCGAGATTGACGGTCACGGCCGTGGCCGAGGCGTGGTAGTCGGCCGTGTCGAGACCTGCGCCGCCCAGCAGGGTGTCGATCCCCGCGGCGCCGATGAGCACGTCGTCGCCCCCCTGGCCGTCCAGGACGTTGTTGAGGCCGTCGCCGATCAGGGTGTCGGCCTGGTCCGACCCCATCAGGTTCTCGAAATTCGACAGGGTGTCCGATCCGGCCCCGATCGTGTTCTGGGCGGCGCCCTGCAAGGCCAGGCTCACCGTCACGCCGAAGGCAGAGGACTTGTAGCTGGCGGTGTCCACGCCGCCGCCGCCGTTGAGGTTATCGTCCCCGGAGCCGCCGTCGAGCAGGTCGGCGCCGGCGCCGCCGGTCACCGTATCGGAGCCGGCCCCGGTGGTGATCTTCAGCCCGGAGCCGACATTGCTGAGGCTGATGGAGTCGTCGCCCGAGCCGGTGGTCAGGTCGAATTTTTCGATGCTGTCGAAGCTGAGATACCAGCCGTTCCCGTCGGCGGCGCCGTCACTCAGCACGCCGCCGAAGCCGCCAAGGCCCGAGCCGCCGACGCCCAGGGACTGGTTGCGGGTCGACAGGCTGTAGTCGACGATCAGGGTGTCGATCCCGGAGCCCGCATTGACCACATCGTTGCCGCGGAAGATCTTGACGCTGTCGTCGCCGCCGCCCGCGTTGAAGGTTTCGCTGTAGGCGCCGGTGCTGGACACGATGGTGTCATTGCCCGCGCCGGTGCTGAAGGTGGAGGTGTAGCTGAAGCCCACCGCCGATCCCGGGCCGCTATAGGCGCCGGTGGCGAAGTTGATGCTGATGGCGGTGGCCACGGTGGAGCGGTCGGCCGACCAGCCGTTGACGCCCCCGCCCAGGTCGATGATGTCGGCGCCCTGGCCGGTGGTGACGAAGTCGTTGCCGCCCCCGGTGCTGAGCTTCACGCCGCTGTTGACCGCGTGCAGGTCGATGGAATCATCGCCCGAGCCTGTGGTCAGGTCGAACTTTTCCACACTGTCGAAGCTCAGATACCAGCCGTTCCCGTCGGCGGCGCCGTCGCTGAGCGTCCCGCCGAAGCCGCCGAGGCCCGATCCGCCCACGCCCAGGGACTGGTTGCGGTTGGACAGGCTGTAGTCAACGATCAGGGTGTCAGTTCCCAAGCCCGCGTTGACCACGTCGTTGCCGCGGAAGATCTTGATGCTGTCGTCGCCGCCGTTCGCATTGAAGGTCTCGCCATAGGCGCCGGTGCTGGAGACGATGGTGTCGCCGCCGGACCCCGTCGAGAAGGTGGAGGTGTAGCTGAACCCCGTCGCCGAGCCCGGGCCGCTGTAGATTCCCGTCTGGAAATTGATGCCGATGGCGGTGGCCAAATTGGAGCGGTCCGCCGACCAGCCGTTGATCCCGCTGCCCAGGTCGATGATGTCGGCGCCCTGGCCGGTGATGACGAAGTCGTCGCCGCCGCCGGTGTTGAGCTTCACGCCGCTGTTGACCGCGTGCAGGTCGATGTAGTCGTTACCCGAGCCGGTGGTCAGGTCGAACTTTTCGATACTGTCGAAGCTGAGGTACCAGCCGGTTCCGTCGGCGGCGCCGTCGCTGAGCGTGCCGCCGAAGCCGCCCAGGCCCGAGCCGCCGACGCCCAGGGACTGGTTGCGGTTGGACAGGCTGTAGTCGACGATGAGGGTATCGGTTCCGGAACCCGCGTTGACCACGTCATTGCCGCGGAAGATCTTGATGCTGTCGTCGCCGCCGTTGGTATTGAAGGTCTCGCTATAGGCTCCGGTGCTGGAGACGACGGTGTCGTTGCCCGAGCCGGTCGTGAAGGTCGAGGTATAGCTGAACCCCGTCGCCGAGCCCGGGCCGCTGTAGACGCCGGTCTGGAAATTGATGCCGATGGCGGTGGCCACGTTGGAGCGGTCCGCCGACCAGCCGTTGACCCCGCTCCCCAGGTCGATGATGTCGGCGCCCTGGCCGGTGATGACGAAGTCGTCCCCGCCGCCGGTGGTGAGCTTCACGCCGCTGTTGACCGCGTGCAGGTCGATGAAATCGTGGCCAGAGCCGGTGGTCAGGTCGAACTGCTCGATGCTGTCGAAGCTCATATACCAGCCGGCGCCGTCGGCGGCGCCGTCGCTGAGCGTGCCGCCAAAGCCGCCGAGGCCCGAGCCGCCGACCCCCAGGGACTGGTTGCGGTTGGACAGGCTGTAGTCAACGATCAGGGTATCGGTCCCGGAGCCGCCGTTGACCACGTCATTGCCGCGGAAGATCTTGATGCTGTCGTCGCCGCCGCCTGCGTTGAAGGTCTCGCTATAGGCGCCCGTGCTGGAGACGATGGTGTCGTTGCCCGAGCCGGTCGAGAAGGTCGAGGTGTAGCTGAACCCCGTCGCCGAGCCGGGGCCGCTGTAGACGCCGGTCTGGAAATTGATGCCGATGGCGGTGACGGCGTTGGAGCGGTCGGCCGACCAGCCGTTGACGCCGCCGCCCAGGTCGATGATGTCGGCGCCCTGGCCGGTGATGACGAAGTCGTCGCCGCCGCCGGTGTTGAGCTTCACGCCGCTGTTGACCGCGTGCAGGTCGATGTAATCGTTCCCCGAGCCGGTGGTCAGGTCGAAGTTCTCGACGCTGTCGAAGCTGACGTACCAACCGTTTCCGTCCGCGACGCCGTCGCTGAGCGTGCCGCCAAAGCCACCCAGGCCCGAGCCGCCGACGCCGAGGGACTGGTTGCGGGTCGAGAGGCTGTAGTCGACAATCAGGGTGTCGGTTCCGGCCCCGGCGCTGACGACGTCGTTGCCCCGACTGACAGTGATCTGATCATTGCCCTCCAGGCCGTTGATCTGGTCGTTCGCGACGGTATCGACCAGGACGTCGTCTTCCGTCGTGCCATTGATCGTGGACATGTGTCGCCTCCCTGAAGGTCCCGGGTTGAAGCCGGGCTATTTTGCAAACGGTTACACCCTTCCTAGAGCATTGCCTGCGCAGGGATAGGTCGCGCACGGCCCGGGCGAGTGGGCCGCCCATGTCACGCTCGCCGCGGGCGAAAATTAAGTCTGGCGGCGCGATCGGTCCCGGGGGCGTGCGTAATTGCAGAGCTTGCCGCGCCTTGCGCCGGCGGTCACAGGACGAGGCACTATTCCTGCCTAGACTTGTCATAACTTGCCGGTAGACCAGCCGCGCCTTTGCGGTTAACATGGGTTAATTACATCAGGATCTGAGCCTGGCGTGCTCCAGGCCTCTGCCGGAGAAGATGGAATGCCCTTCGCGACCGACTACACCACCCTGCTCAGCGGTTCCTATTGGGGCGGTCCGGAAGTCACCAACAATCCGGTGTTCATCACCTATTCCTTCGCCGCCACGGCGCCGCCGTCCGACGCCTACAATCTGTCGCCGTCGGCCTACGCCACCTTCACCCCCTATACGGCCGCCCAGAAGGCGCAGGCCCAGCAGGCGCTCGCTGAGTGGAGCAGCGCCTCCACTGTGGTCGGCGGGGGCAGCGGCATCACCTTCCTGGAGGTCGAGCCCGGGCAGGGCGACATAAATTTCGCGGCCTATGACTTCTCTACCGACTACTATGCCAGCGGGGCCGGGGGCATGGCCTTCTATCCCTGGGGCAACTGGAACTACAGCACCTTCGGCAGCAACACCGGCCGTTTCGGCGCCGACCTGGACGGCCCCGGCAACATCCTCATGAACACCGCCTATGCGACCGGCGGCCTGTTCGCCTACGAGACGGTGCTGCACGAGATCGGCCACGCCCTGGGCCTGAAGCATCCCACCGAGGCCTGGACCGACAACGTGCCCGGCTGGATCTATGTCGAGCACAACCAGTGGGACCCGAACGTCGCCTACAACGCCGCCTTCTCGGTCATGTCGACGGGCGCCAGCCCCCTGACGCACCTGGCGGCCGCGGACCTGCAGGCGGTGCAGTCGGTCTATGGGACCAAGGCCATGGCGGCCAACCAGACCAAGTCCTGGTCCTGGAACGCCGGCACGGACACCCTGACCCAGACCCTCAAGGACGGGGGCGTCACCGTCCGCGGCGTCAGCACCAACAACATCATCACCGGCGGCACAGGCGCCGACGCCATCTACGCCATCGGCGACGGGGTGAACCTGGTGAACGGCCGGGCGGGAGACGACAACCTGGTCGGCGGCTCCGGGCTCAGCACCCTGATCGGCGGCGCCGGCGGCGACATCCTCAACGGCTGGTTCGGGGCGAGCATCGCCTCCTATTCCGACGCCAAGGTCGCCGTGCTTGTGAATCTCGCCAGCCCCTGGCTGAACACCGGCGACGCGGCGGGCGACATCTATCTCAACATCCATCGGGTGGAGGGGTCGAAATACGCCGACACCCTGATCGGCGACGACAGCGGCGTCACCCTGTGGGGCCGCAACGGCAATGACACCCTGACCGGCGGTTCGGGCGACGACACCCTGATCGGCGGGGCCGGCAACGACGTCATCGACGGCGGCGGCGGGACCGACTGGGCGGACTATTCGGACGCGACCAAGGCGGTCGTCGTCGACCTGTCCCTGGCGACCGTCCAGAACACCAAGGGCGCCGGCAACGACCAGCTCTCGAACCTGGAGAACCTGCGCGGATCCGGCTTCGACGACACCCTGGCGGCCGGCCTCGGCGCGCACGAGATCGACGGCGGGGCGGGCAAGGACACCGCCTCCTACCTGACCGCCGCGGCCGGGGTGACGGTGGACCTGGCCCTGACCGGGTTCCAGGCCACGGGCGGGTCGGGCTCGCACAAGCTGACCAGCATCGAGTCCCTGCTCGGCTCGAATTTCGCCGACACCCTGTCGGGAGACGGCGGGGCCAATAGCCTGAACGGCGGCAAGGGCGACGACACCCTGATCGGGCGGGGCGGGACGGATATCCTCACCGGCGGCGCCGGCAAGGACTCCATGACCGGCGGCGCCGACGCCGACACCTTCTACTTCGCCGCCAAGGGCGACACCGGCAAGACCTTCGCCACCGCCGACATCATCACCGATTTCAGCGCCGCGCAGCACGACCAGATCGATCTGTCGAAGATCGATGCGGACTCGACCCTGACCGGCGACCAGGCCTTTGTCCTTGGCGGGTCGGCCTTCACCCACCTGGCGGGCGAGCTGATCCAGACGGCGCAATCGGGCGGCTGGCTCGTCCAGGCCGACACCAACGGCGACGCCAAGGTCGACTTCGCCATCTTCGTGCAGGCGCCCGCGGCGCTTCTGGCCGGCGACTTCATCCTGTAGCGGCGCGCCGCCCCCTTCCGCTCGCCATCCCCGGCCATCAGCCCCGGGCGATTTAACACCCTGGCGCAGCGGCTTCGGCGCCCGCCATCCGCTCATGACAAAGGCCCCGCTGTGAGGCGGGGCCTTTGCCTTGAGACGGGGCAGCGGTGGCCGGACGCCCGCGGGGGCGCCCGGCCAGGCCGTCGTCAGACGAACAGGTAGTCGTTAGAGCCGGGTCCGACGTCCAGGTTGGTGACGCCGTCGAGGTAGAAGTCTTCCACGACGCTGCCGTGGGCCGCGTCGGCCGTTACCTGGTAGTGGCTGCCAGAGACGTGGGTCAGAGTGCCGGCCCCGTAGCCGACGAACTGCAGGACATCGCCGGCGGCGCCCCCGGCCCCGGTGAAGTCGGTGACATGGTCTTCATCCGCCTGGCCGATCGAGAACAGGAAGGTGTCGTTGCCAGCATTGCCGGTGAGGGTGTCGTGACCCACGCCGCCGTTGAGGACGTTCTTGCCGCTGTTGCCGATCAGGATGTTGTCGAGGCTGTTGCCGGTGCCATTGATGTCCTTGCTCCCGGCCAGGGTCAGGTTCTCGAGACCCAGGCCGAGGGAGGCGGTGACGCTGGAGATGACCAGGTCCATGCCGCCGCCGCCCGACTCGTCGGCCACGTCGCCGGCGTTGTCGAAGTAGTAGGTGTCGTTGCCGAGCCCGCCCTGCAGCAGATCCGCCCCCTCCTTGCCGTCGAGGATGTCATTACCCGCGCCGCCGGTGATGGTGTTGTCGGACTTGTTGCCGGTGCCGGTGAAGTTGCCGACGCCGTCGAAGATCAGGGTCTCGATCTGTTGCGACAGGACATAGACGTTCGCGGTCGAGTGGACCGTATCGTTTCCGCCGCCGCTGGCCTCGACCACCTGGTCGGCGGTGTTGTCCACATAGTAGGTGTCGCTGCCGGCCCCACCCTTAAGGACGTCGATGCCGCCCATGCCGTCGATGATGTCGTTGCCCTTGCCGCCGGTGATGGTGTTGGCGGAGGCGTTGCCGGTCCCGGTGAAGGTCACCATCCCGCCCGTGAAGGTCAGGTTCTCCAGGTCGGCGCCGAGGACGTAGGTGGCCAGGGCCGTCTTGACGGTATCTGTGTCGTCGCCGCCCGAGACGGTGTCCCCGGCATAGACGGTGAAGGTGTCGTCGCCGGCGCCGCCCTGCAGGTTGTCGCCGCCGCCCTTGCCGTCGATGACGTCATTGCCGGCGTTGCCGATCAGGGTGTTGGCGGCCTTGTTGCCGGTCAGCTTGTTGGCCAGGGCGTTGCCCGTGCCGTCGATGGCCTTGTTGCCGTTCAAGGTCAGGTTCTCGACGTCGGCCGCCAGCACGAAGCTCACGTCCGATTTGACCGAGTCGGTGCCGTCGCCGCCGTCGACGGTGTCGCCGATGTTGTCGACCTTGATGCTGTCGTCGCCGCCGCCGGCCGAAACGTGGTCGGCGCCCTTCTTGCCGTCGAGCGTATCGTTGCCCGCGCCGCCGGTGATCTCGTTGTCGCTGCTGTTACCGGTGCCGACGAAGGCGCCGGTCCCGATGAACTTGAGGTTCTCGAGGTTGGCGGCGAGCGTGTAGCTGTTCAGGCTGGTCTCGACCGTATCGATGCCCGAGGTGTCGGAGATGGAGTCCCCGAGGCTGTCGATGACATAGGTGTCATTGCCAGTCCCGCCGATCATGGCGTCATTGCCGGCGCCCCCATCCAGCCGGTCATTGCCGTCGCCGCCGATCAGGTTGTTGTTGTTGGCGTTGCCGGTGATCACGTTGTCGAGGGTGTTCCCAATCCCCGACACCGCCGGACCGACCAGGATCAGGTTATCGACGTTGGCGCCCAGGGTGTAGTCGAAGTTCGATTGGACCGTGTCGACGCCCTCGCCCGACTGCTCGGTGACCGAGTCGCCCAGGCTGTTGACGATATAGAAGTCGTCGCCGCCGCCGCCGCTCATGGAGTCTTCGCCGCTGACGCCGTCCAGATAGTCACTGCCGCCGCCGCCGCTGAGCGAGTCGTTGCCGTTGTTGCCGAAGATCTGGTCGGCGCCCGTGCTGCCGCCCAGGGCATCCGCCCCTTGGCCGCCGAGGACGGTGATGACCGCCGCGGCGCCGGCGCCGGCGCCGGTATTGTTGGTCGCCGTCAGGTCGAACGATTGGCCGGCGGCGAGGTTCTGCAGGTTTATGTCGGCGTCGACGTCGTTGAAGACGTTGTCGTGAATGCCGGTAATGGCCGAACCGGTGGGCGTTCCGATGGAGATGGCCGTGCCGCTGGCGTTGAAATTGTTGCCGGAGACGGTGGTGACCGCATCGTTGTAGCCATCGAGGTTCACATCACTGCGGACATTCTCGAAGGTGTTGCCGGTGATCGACAGCGAGGCCGTGCCCCCGTCGGACCAGACCCCCCGGTGCCAGCTGGCGGTGCTGTATTTAGCGACCGAAGCGCCGGTGATGAGGTTGTTGCTGACGGTGACATTGCCCGTGGCGCCCGATCCCAGCAGGATCGCCCGATCCTCGTTGGTCCCGTTGGGGCCCGTCGAGAAGAAGACGCTGTTGGTGATGGTGGCGTTCACATTGCCAAGGACCGACACCCCGGTGAAGCTCACCGCATTGCTGCTGGTGTTCAGCACCTTGACGCCGTCGAGCGTCGCGGAGTCGGTGACCGTCGCCTGCCCCTGGATGACCGTCTCGGCGCCGCGCGAGCCGGAGCCCGAGATGCCGACATTGGCGCCCTGGATGGTCACCGCCTTGTTGATCTGCAGGTCCTCGATGTAGGTGCCCGCCATCACGAAGATGGTGTCGCCGTCCTGCGAGGCGTCGATAGCCGCCTGGATGGTGGCGTAGCCGCCGCCGCCGACCAGCAGGATGTGGTTGGTCCCGTCTTCGATGACCTCGATGCTGGTGAGGTTGTCGACGCCATCAGCCGAGGTGGCGGTCCAGCCGCCGACGCCATTGCTCGTCAGGGTGACGGGGCCCGAGAAGACCGCCGTATCCTTGCCGAAGCCCCCATTGATGTCGTCGTTGCCGCCGCCGCCGTTGAAGGTGTCGTTGCCGCCGGCGCCGACCAGCGCGTTGGCGCCGCTGTTGCCGATGATGACGTTGTCCAGGGTGTTGCCCGTCACATCGACATCGGCGCCCAGGCCGGCCGCATAGTCGCCCAGGGTGACGTCATGCACGCCGCCGTCGGCGATGGCCGAGCCGTCAGCGAACTCGGTGGCCAGGGTCAGGTTGAGATCGGACGAGTGGCTGCTGGCCGTGACCGTCAGACCGTCGACCATGATCTGCGAATTGACCGGCCCAGCCTCACCGCTCTGCACGTGGACCGTGTCACCCGACTGCATGTAGATGCGCTGTTCGGGGAAGACCTGGTCGGTGCTGCCGCTGTCGAAATAGGTGGTGGTGTCCAGCGCCAGATTCAGGGTGTCGATGGTGTTGGTCACCACGAACTTGTGCGTGCCGCCGGTATCCGCCGTGCGCAGATCTCCGCCGGAGGTCGTCACATAGGCGTATTGGGTGTTCTCATCGCCGTTGTTGTCGACGATGTCCTTCACCTCGGCCGCCGTGGGGATCTTGCCGGCGTCGTCCTCGCTGCCGCGCAGGATGAAGGGGGTCGAGTTGTCGCCGAAGTCGTTGCCGCTGATCGAGGGCAGTTGGGTCGGCTCCAGCAGCCAGCCCACGCCGTTGACCTGGCCGTTGACGACGACCGTGTCGTAGCGGCCTGAGCCCGTGACCTCGTCGAAGTGGCCTTCGAACACGTTGTCGTGGATCTGCAGGCCCGCGCCGACACCGGCCGACCCGTCACCGACGCCGTTGGCGACGATGATGCCCTCGTTGAGGATATTATTGTTGATCGTGAAGGCGGTGATGTCGTCGGACGCTTCGGTGCCGTTGTCATTGATATAGACGGCGGCGGCGAAGGTGTAGCCCGAGGGCACGCCGCCGAGGTTCACGTCGATGAAGCTATGCTGCACGGTGGCGTTATCGCCCCAGATCTCCAGCAGCTTGTTGTTGGTTTCAGGCCCGGCTTGCAGATGCAGGCCCTGGATGAGGACATTGTCGCCCCCGGCGTCGATCCAGTGGTTGGCGCCGAAGCCGGTTTGGTGTCCGGCGATGACCGTGGGTCCGCTGTCCTTGGCGGTCTGGGCGTCGGTGACCAGGGCGCCGTCGGCGCTGCTGTAGCCATAGAGCGATACCGACTTGTTGATGTAGAGGCCGACGGTGTGGCCCACCCCGTCAGACCCGCTTTCGGTGTAGGTCCCCGGAGCGACGAGGATGGCGTCTCCGGCGCCTGCGGCGTCGATGGCGGTCTGGATGTGCGCGCCCGTCGACACGAGGCGGAAGGTGTGGCCGGCCCCGTCGGTGACCACCTCGATCCCCGTGAGGGTGTCATTGCCTTCGGCGCCCCCGGCGACATGCCAGGCGCCGCCGGTGAAGCTGAAGTCAGCGGCCGTCAGGGTGCCGGTGTAGACCGCGGTGTCGGCGGCGCCAGCGCCGCCGTCGATGTAGTCGTCGCCCGCTCCACCCGTGATGGAGTCATTGCCGCCATTGCCGAACAATTGGTCAGCGCCGGTGTTGCCGCCGAGGGTGTCCCCTGCCTGCGACCCGGTCACCGTCAGCACGGCCGCGAGGCCGGCGCCGGCGCCGTCGTTGTTGGTGGCGTCCAGGTTGATGGTCTGGCCGGTGGCCAGGTTCTGCAGGTTCAGGTCGAGATCGACGTCGTTGAAGGTGTTGTCGTGGATGCCGGTGATCGTCGTGCCGGTGGGCGTGCCCAGGGAGATGGCGGTGCCGCTGGCGGTGAAGCTGTTGCCCGAGACCGTGGTCACCGCATCATTGTAGCCGTCGAGGTTCAGGTCGCTGCGGACGTGCTCGAAGGTGTTGCCGGTGATGGTCAGGGACTCGGTGGTCCCGTCCGACCACACGCCCCGGTGCCAGTTGGCGGTGCCGTATTTGTCGACGGAGTCGCCGCCGAACAGGTTGTCGGTGATGCTGACATTGCCGGTGGCCGCGGTGGCCAGCAGGATCGCGCGGTCCTCGTTGGTGCCGTTGGGGCCGGTGGAGTAGAAGACGCTGTTGGCGATGGTGACGTCCACGTCGCCCTGCACGTTCACGCCGACGAAGCTGACGTTATTGGCGCTGGTGTTGAGCACCTTCACCCCGTCGATGGTCGCGGCGGCCGTCACCGTGGCCTGGCCCTGGATCACCGTCTCGGCGCCCCGCGATCCGGAGCCCGCCACGCCGGCATTGGCGCCCTGGATGGTGACCGCCTTGTTGACCGACAGGTTCTCCGCATAGGTCCCGGCGTCGACGGCTATGATGTCGCCGTCGGTGGAAGCATCGATCGCGGCCTGGATGGTGGCGTAGCCGGACATGCCGACGATAAGGGTAGCCATGGTTCTCTTCCTCGAAAATTCAATAATCGCGCGCGGGCGCCCCGACGCGCTGCTCAGACCTCAGATGGTCTCAAATTAGGAAATGTCCGATTCCGGCGCGCGCTCATGGCGCGGCTGCGCGACATCAATAAATGTTAGTAAATCTATTCCCAGGCCAAGCTGTCCCCCGAAGCGCTTCAATAGTCCAGCGCTCGAAACTTCGCTAACAGCACCTTAATCCGCACCGAACGCACGTAAAGGGGGGGGCGGCGCGGAATCTGCGTCGCCGCCAGCCCACCCTGGGCTAAGCCGTTGTCCTAGCAACAAATTTTTCGCGAAAAAAAATGACAGGGTCGCCAAAACCGCGGCGTTCGGCGCGGACTTTTGTGTCAGAAACGCAACAAACTCTGTCCTTTAGGGTTACTGACCGCTCCACGCACGGCCGGCGGGACTGCATTGATCTGGCTCAATCCGCAAGGCCTAAATCGACCCGCGTCCGGAAACTTGTCGCCCGACGCGCGAATATAATCCCAGACCTCAACGTACGGGCGAAAATCCAGATCCGCGTGGTCAAATCAAGGACTGGCTTTGGCCTCAGTCAACCCGGAGCGATTAAAGGTTAACGGGGCCCGCGGCGCTGAACCTCAATACTGAGTTCAGCGCCGCGGGGATCCCCGCGCCAAGCACAGGCGTCGAAAAGGACTAGTGCGGCGCGGCGACCAGGGGCGCCGAGCTGCTGGCGGCCGGGTCGTGCACCAGGGTCCCGCCGCTGCCGTCGTTGGCGACCACGAAGGTCGAGGACAGGTAGTTGCCGAACAGGGCGATGTTGGCCGTCTGCGACCCGTTGGTGACCTTCAGCGTGCCGCCCGACGCATTGCCGGTGTAGGTGGCCGTGGTGGAGGCGTTGAAGGTGATGTCGCGCAGGTCGATGTCGTTGGTCCCG
The DNA here is from genome assembly GCA_965279095.1 of Caulobacteraceae bacterium. Taxonomy (GTDB): domain Bacteria; phylum Pseudomonadota; class Alphaproteobacteria; order Caulobacterales; family Caulobacteraceae; genus CBDIHH01. Next base: position 254,859 of record CBDIHH010000006.1, on the reverse strand, counting down.
GCGAGGGAAAGGCCAGAGACGGTGCCCGTGTAGCTCTGCGAGTTGGCCAGGTCGAGACGGCCGGTGGCGCTGGTGAAGGTGACATTGCCGGTGAAGGTCGAGCCGAACCGCAGGGTGCCCCCGGCGATGATCCCGTTGCCGGCGCCGCTGACCGCCTGGGTGGCGTAGAGCACGCCGCTGGTGGCCTTCAGGGTGCCGGTGTTGGTGATCGCGCTGCTGATGGTCACCCCGCCCGTGCTGTTGGCCTCGATCAGGCCGGCGTTGGCGATGGCGTTGGCGCCGGTGTTGATGGTCAGGGCATTGCTGCCCAGCGACTTGATCACCCCCGAGCCGTTGTTGGCCAGGGTCAGGGTCCCCGACCCCAGGGCGCCGGCGCCCTGGATGGTGGACTTGTTGGTGAGGACCGCCGCGGCCGAGGCGCCATAGACCCGGTTGGCGGTGCTGTTGCTGAGGGTGAGCGTGCCGGACCCCATCAGCGTGGCATTGCTGTTGGTGATGATCAGGTCGGTGAAGTTGCCGACGCTGTTCACGTTGATTCCGCCGGTATTGTTGATCGTGCCCTTGAGAGACAGGGCGCTGGCGTTGTTGACGTTGAGCGTGCCCTGGTTGTTGACCGTCGAGGTCGTCCCATCCAGCACGGTGCCGCCGTCAACAGTCTGAATGAAGCCCGTTCCCCCGGTCTTCAGCGTGCCGCCGACCAGGGTGGCCGTCTGCAGGGTCACGCGCGACCCGGTATTGGCCTGGATCACCCCGCCGGTGGACCCGTCGACCGTGGAGGTGCGGATGGTCAGCCCCCCGGCGCCCGTGCCCTGCATCAGGCCGCTGTTGGTGGTGACGCCCGACGGATCGATGACCAGGGCGTTGCCGCCCACCGCGGTGATCACGCCCGAGGCCTGGTTCACAAGGGTCAGCTGGCTGACGCCGATCTGCCCGGCGCCAGAGATGGTGTTGTTGGTGTTGGTCAGCACCGTGGCGCCGGTGGCGCCATAGATCCGGTTGGCGGTGCTGTCGCTGAGGGTGACCGTGCCGCCGCCGGTGAGGGTCGCGCCGCCCGCCCCGGCCAACAGGTCGGTGAAGTTGCCGACGCTGGTGAGGGAGATCGTGCCGCTGTTGTCGATGGCGCCCTTGATGGTCAGGGCCGAGGCGTTCCGGACGTTGATCGTGCCGGTGTTGTTGACGTCGTTGACCGTGAGGTCCTTGTTCAGGGTGGTGCCGTCCAGAACGCTGCCGCTGTCAACCGTGGTGATCACCCCGCCCGCGGTGGTCTTCAGGGTGCCGCCGGTGATGGTGGCGCTCTGCAGGTCCACGTGGGTATTGGCGCCGTCGGCCTGCACGATCCCCTTCTTGGAGTCGTTCAGAACATTGGTGTTGGAGATGACCAGACCGCCGACGGAAGCCGCCGCCGCCGCATTGGTCGACTGCAGCAGGCCGGAATTCTTGACGATGTTGCTGTTGGCGACCCCGGCATAGCCGGTCTGGATCACCAGGGCCGCGCCGCTGGTGGCGTTGACGGTGCCGCTGTTGGTGAGCTTGACGTTGGAGATCGAGCCCGCGCCCGACACGACGGTCTTGCTGAGGTTGAGCGACGACACCTTCGGCTTGGCCACCGTCCCGCTGACGGTCCCCATGATCCGGTTGGCGGTCGAGTTGGACATGGTGACGAAGCCGCCCTTCAGGGTGGCGTTCTTCACCCCCGACACCAGGTCGGTGAAGTTGCCGACGCTGGTCAGGGCGATGGTGCCGTTGGTGACCACCGGCCCCACCTTCTCGGTGAGGTTGATGTTGCCCTGGACCGTCAGCCGGGTGGCGTTGTTGACGACGGTGCTGCCCAGCATGAAGAACGGGTTCAGCTTGTCCAGGCCGTCGTAGATGTTGCCCGAGTCGACGGTCTGGAACGAGCCGCCCGCCGTCGTGGTGAGGCGGCCGTCGATGATGTTCGCGCTCTGCAGCCGCACCACCGAACCATTCGCCTGGATCAGGCCGCCGCCGGCGTTGTTGACGGTCGTGTTCTGGATCGTCATCCCGGCGGCCCCGGTGGCCTTCATCAGCCCCTGGTTCGCGAGGACCTTGCCGGTCGTATTGACCACCAGGGCGTTGGAGGCCGCGTCGGCGTTGATCACGCCCGCCGCCTGGTTGATCAGGGTCAGCTGGGCGGCGCCGAGGCCGCCGCCGCCCGAGATGGTGTTGTTGGTGTTGGTCAGGGTGGCGGCGGCGGTGACGCCGTAGATGCGGTTGGCGGACGAGGCGTCGCCCAGGATCAGGGCCCCGCCGCCGGTCAGGGTCGCCCCGGCCGAGCCGATGCGGATGTCGGTGAAGTTGCCGACGCTGTTGGTCTTGATCGAGCCGGTGTTGTTGATCGCCCCGCGCAGCTCGACCAGGGTGTTGTTGTTGATGGCGACTTGCGCCTGGTTGTTGACGGTCGAGGTGGTCCCGTCGAAGACGTTGCCGCCGTCGATCGTCTGGATCACCCCGCCCGCGGCGTTGCTGAGCGTGCCGCCGATGACCGTGGCCGACTGCAGGCGGATATTCCCGCCGTTGGCGAAGATGGAGCCTCCGGAGGTGTTGTCGATGGCGGTGCTGGTGATCGTCAGCCCGGCCGCGCCCGTCGAGGTGATCAGGCCGGCGTTGGTGACCGTGTTGCCGGTATTGAGGACCAGGGCGTTGGACGCCGCATTGGCGTTGATGACGCCCGCCGCCTGGTTGGTCAGGGTCAGCTGGCCGACGCCGAGGCCGCCGCCGCCCGAGATGGTGTTGTTGACGTTCGTCAGGCTCGCGGCGCCTGTGATGCCGTAGAGCCGGTTGGCGCTGGACGCGTCGCCCAGGATAAGCGACCCGCCCCCGGTCAGGGTCGCCCCGGCGGAGCCGATGCGGATGTCGGTGGAGTTGCCGACGCTGTTGCCCTTGATCGAGCCGGTGTTGTTGATCGCCCCGCGCAGTTCCACCAGGGTGTTGTTGTTGACGCTGACCTGCGCCTGGTTGTTGACCGTGGAGGTGGTGCCGTCGAAGACGTTGCCGCCGTCGATCGTCTGGATCACGCCGCCCGCGGCGTCCTTGAGGGTCCCGCCGACCACGGTGGTGCTTTGCAGGCGCACGGCGCCGCCATTGGCGAAGATCGACCCGCCCGTGGAGCCATTGACCGTCGAATTCGCGATCGTCAGCCCACCCGCACCGGTCGCCGTGATCAGGCCGGTGTTGGTGATGACGCTGCCGGTATTGAGGACGAGGGCGAGGGACGCCGAGTCGGCCTTGATCACCCCGGCCGCCTGGTTGACGAGGGTCAGCTGGCCGGCCCCGAACGTGCCGCCGCCCGAGATGGTGTTGTCGAAGTTGGTCAGCACCGTCCCGGCGGTCACGCCGTAGAGCCGATTGGCCCCCGAGGCGTCGCCCAGGATCACCTTGCCGGCGCCGGTCAGGGTGGCGCCGCCAGCCCCAATGATGAAGTCGGTGGTGTTGCCGACACTGTTCAGCTTGATCTGGCCGACGTTCTTGAACGTGCCTGCCACGCTCAACGCGGTGTTGTTGCCCACCGAGAGGATGCCGCGCCAGGCGCCCGCGCCGGTGCCGTTGGTGGCGGTGAATGTCCCGCCGGTGATCGACAGGTTGCCGGTGGCCAGGCCCTGCAGGGTCTTGACGGTGGCGCTGGTGGAGCTGGTCACGGTGTAGTTGGTGGCGCCCGCCGCGTCGAGCAGGGCGTCGTCAAGGGATGCGGGAGGCGCGCCGACGCTGGGGTTCCAGTTGGAGGCCGTTGCGAAGCTGCCGTTGACCTGGCTAGCCCAATGGAATGCCGTCATGTCCTAATGCCCTTGAGTGTCAGCGGCAGGCTCGGCGACCGCTTTTTGATATGTCGCCTACCGCTGTTCGATATGGTGAGCAAAGTTTCAACACATTTCCCTCAATGAGGGAACGAGGTTCTTTTACTCTGGCGCCAGTTTTGCACAGGGCTGGATGGGGCGGGTTACGGCTTTGACGGTTTTGCAACAGGGCATGGCGGCGTGATGGACGACAGCGCCGCCCCCACCGCCATCGACCCCGGGTCCGCCGCCCTGGCCTTCGTCATCCAGCTGCTCGGCCTGCCCGCGGACGCCGCCGAGATCCTGCACCAGAGCGGCAAGCCCGCCCTCGATGAAGGCGACCTGCTGCGCGCCGCCAACCGCTTCCCCGTCAAGGCACGGGCCGTCGCATCCAGCCTTGAACGCCTTGAAACCATTGCCTTTCCCGCCCTAGCCGGACTGCGGGACGGCGCCTGGCTGGTGATCGGCAAGGTGTCCGACAACCAGTTGCTGGTGCAGGATCCGCGCGAAGCCCTGCCCCAGACCTTGACCTATGAGGCCTTCGCCAACCTCTGGACCGGCCGCCTGATCCTGGTCGCCCGGCGGGCGTCGCTGAGCGATCCCTACCGGCGATTCGGCGTGGCCTGGTTCGTCGACGCCGTCAAAAAATACCGCCGCCCGTTGACCGAGGTCCTCGTCGGCTCCTTTTTCCTGCAACTGTTCGGCCTGCTGTCGCCCCTGTTCTTTCAGGTCATCATCGACAAGGTCTTTGTTCACAGAGGCATATCGACGCTCGAGGTGTTGGCCCTGGGGCTGGGGATATTGTCTCTGTTCGAGGTGATACTCGGCGGTCTTCGATCCTACCTTTTCGCCCATACGTCCAACCGCATTGACGTGGAACTCGGCGCCCGGCTGTTCAAGCACCTTCTGGCCCTGCCCATGGCCTATTTTCAGGCCCGTCGGGTGGGAGACACGGTGGCGCGGGTGCGGGAACTCGACACCATCCGCCAATTCTTGACCTCGTCGGCCGTCACCCTGGCGCTGGACCTGTTCTTCGCCATCATCTTCCTGGCGGTGCTCTACCTCTACAGCCCCCTGCTGACCCTGATCGTCGGCGGCGCCCTGCCGCTCTATGTGATCCTCAGCGTGGCGGTGACCCCGGCCTTCCGCGACCGGCTGAACGAGCGGTTCGCCCGCAGCGCCGAGAACCAGGCCTTCCTGGTGGAGTCCGTCTCGGGCATCGAGACGGTCAAGTCCATGGCTCTGGAGCCGGTCATGCAGCGCCGCTGGGAGGAGCAGATCGCCGCCTATGTGATGGCCTCGTTCCGGGTGGTCACCGTGGGCATGGCCGCGACCCAGACCGCGACCCTGATCAACAAGGTCACCGTGGTGCTGGTGCTGTTCATCGGCGCGGGACTGGTGATCGACAACAAGATGACCGTGGGCGAACTGGTCGCCTTCAACATGATCTCGTCCCAGCTGACCGCCCCGGTCCTGCGCCTGGCCCAGCTGTGGCAGGATTTCCAGCAGGTGCGCATCTCCATCGACCGCCTGGGCGACATCCTGAACACCCTGCCCGAGCCCGGCCAGAACGCGGCCGCCGTGCTGCCGCCGATCCGGGGCGACATCCAGATCGAGGGGGTCAGCTTCCGCTACCGGATCGATGGCCAGCAGGTGCTGCGGGATATCTCGCTCGCCGTGCCGGCCGGCCAGGTGCTCGGCGTGGTGGGCTCCTCCGGATCGGGCAAGAGCACCCTGGCCAAGCTGATCCAGCGCCTCTATGTGCCCGAGGCCGGGCGCGTCAGCATCGACGGCGTGGACCTGTCCCTGGCCGATCCCGCCTGGCTGCGCCGCCAGATCGGGGTGGTCCTGCAGGAGAATGTCCTCTTCAACCGCACGGTGCGCGAGAACATCGCCCTGGCGGATCCCGGCATGAGCATGGACCGGGTGATCCAGGCCGCGGAACTGGCCGGCGCCCACGAGTTCATCCTCGGCCTGCCGGAGGGCTATGGCACGGTCATCGGCGAGCGGGGCGCGTCCCTGTCGGGGGGCCAGCGCCAGAGGGTGGCCATCGCCCGGGCCCTGATCGGCAACCCGCGCATCCTGCTGTTCGACGAGGCCACCTCGGCCCTCGACTATGAGAGCGAGGCGGCGATCATGGCCAACATGCGCCGGATCTGCCAGGGCCGCACCGTCATCCTGGTGGCCCACCGCCTGTCCACCCTGCGCACCGCCGACCGCATCGTCACCATCGAGAAGGGCCGGTTGATCGAGGACGGATCGCATGCCGCCCTGCTGGCCGCCGGCGGCCGCTACGCCCAGCTGTGGGCCCTGCAGTCCGGCGAGATGGCCCCGGCATGATCGGCCCCGTCACCCGGGGCTTCAGCCGGCTCATCGCCCGCTTCGAGAAGCGGGACGAGCGCGAATTCCTGCCCGCCGCCCTGGAGGTGCTGCAGACGCCGCCGTCGCCGGTGGCCCGCCTGCTCGGCGGCTCGATCATCGCCTTCTTCGTCATCGCCACGGCCTGGGCCTGCTTCGGCAAGGTCGACATCCTGGCCACCGCGCCCGGCCGGCTTTTGCCCCGCGGCGAGGTCAAGGTGATCCAGTCGCTGGACCCGGGGGTCGTCACCGCGATCCACGTGCAGAACGGCGACCGGGTCAAGGCCGGCCAGGTGCTGGTGGAGCTCGACCCCACCGACACCACCGCCGACCGCGACAGTCTCGAACACGACCTGATGCAGGCGCAGCTCGACGTGGCGCGGCTGACGGCCCTCAAGCGGACCGCCCTGACCGGCCGGGGGCCCGCCCCCTTCGTGGCCCCGCCGGGCGCCGCCCCGGGAGACATCGCGGCGGCCCGGGCCGCCCTCGCTTCCCAGGCCGACACCCAGTTCGCCCGCCTGGCCAGCATCGACCAGCAGATCAGCCAGAAGCGGGCGGAAGCCGACGAGGTCGTCTCGCAGACCGCCAAGCTGAAGGCCGTGCTGCCGATGCTGGAGGAGAAGCAGCGGGTGCACGCCCAGCTGCGCGCCAAGGGCTTCGGCACCACCCTGGCCTATCTCGACGCCGAGCAGCAGCTGACCTCCACCCAGCATGACCTCATGGGCCAGGCCGACCGCGCCGCCCAGGCCCGGGCCGCCCGCATCGCCCTGGAGCGTCAGCGGGACCAGACCGTCTCGCAATTCGCCAGCGCCGTCCTCGACGAGCTGGCCAAGGCCGAGCAGCGGCAGAGCGAGGGGCGCCAGGCCCTGGTCAAGGCGCGGCTCAAGGTGACCAACACCCGCCTGCGATCGCCCATCGACGGCGGCGTCGAGGCGCTGGCCGTCAACACCGTGGGCGGTGTGGTGACCCCGGCCCAGCGGTTGATGACCATCGTGCCCGACAACCGGCAGCTGGTCGTCGAGGCCCAGCTGGAGAACCGGGACGTGGGCTTCGTCCGCGCCGGACAGCGGGCCGAGGTCAAGGTCGAGACCTTCAACTTCACCCGCTACGGTGTGGTCCCGGGCCGGGTGCTCAGCGTCAGCCGCGACGCCGTGGTCGACGCGCCGCTGCCCGACCAGAGGGCGCCGGCCGGCTCGCCGCGCTATATCGCCCGCATCGCCCTCGACGCGGGGAGCCTGATGGTCGATGGGAGCCGCGAGCCCCTGCAGCCGGGCATGGCCGTGACCGCCGAGATCAAGACCGGCCAGCGGACGATCATCGACTACCTGCTCTCGCCCATCGCGCGCCGCACCCGCGAGAGCCTGCACGAGCGGTGACCCCGGCGCCGGGCCTGTCTTGTTCTTGATCGGCAGATCGCGCTACTGACGGGGATGCGGGCCTGTCGCGGGCGCCCGCGCCTTCGAGACGACTCGCCGTCCAAGACCCGCTCTCGGCGCGCCGCCCCCTTCAGCGGCGCCAGGAGCGCATGCATGACTTTGGCCGCCCCGCCCGCACCGGTCCCCCCGCAGGTTCCTCTGTCCGAGGCCGTGAAGGTCTGGACCCGCATCGCCGCCCTCAGCTTCGGCGGCCCCGCCGGCCAGATCGCGGTGATGCACCGCATCCTGGTGGAGGAGAAACGCTGGGTGGGCGAGAGCCGTTTCCTGCACGCCCTCAGCTACTGCACCCTGCTGCCCGGCCCAGAGGCGCAGCAGCTGGCCATCTACATCGGCTGGCTGATGCACCGCACCCTGGGCGGGTTCATCGCCGGCCTGCTGTTCGTCCTGCCGGGCTTCGTGGCGATCATGGCCCTGAGCCTGGCCTATTCGCTCTACGGCGCCGTCGGGCCCGTGGCGGCCCTGTTCTTCGGCCTGAAGGCGGCGGTGCTGGTCATCGTGCTCGAGGCGGTCCTGCGGGTGGGCCGCCGAGCCCTCAAGAACCGGGTGATGGTCGCCGTGGCCGGCCTGGCCTTCGTGGGCATCTATGTCCTGCGGCTGCCGTTTCCCCTCATCATCCTGGCGGCGGGACTGACCGGTTTCCTCGGCCAGCGCGCCGGCTGGTCGGCCTTCAGCGTCGCCCAGGGCCATGGCGCGGCCAAGGCGGCCGACTATGCCGACGCCGACAGCCTGCTGGGCGACGGCACGCCGGCCCACGCCCGGGCCAACCTGCGCTGGTCGCTCACCATCAGCGCCTGCCTGCTGGTGGCCTGGCTGGCGCCGGTCCTCATCCTCGGCCTGACCCTCGGCTGGGACAATGTCTTCAGCCGGATCGCGGTCTTCTTCAGCCAGATGGCGGTGGTCACCTTCGGCGGCGCCTATGCGGTGCTTGCCTATGTCGCCCAGGAGGCGGTGCAGACCTTCGGCTGGCTGAAGCCCGGCGAGATGCTGGACGGCCTGGGCATGGCCGAGACCACCCCCGGGCCCCTGATCATCGTCACCCAGTTTGTCGGCTACATGGGCGCCTTCCGGGCGGCCACCGGCCTGAACCCGGTGCTGGCCGGGGTGCTGGGGGGGATCCTCACCACCTGGGTGACCTTCACCCCCTGCTTCCTGTGGATCTTCCTGGGAGCGCCCTTCGTCGAGGCCCTGCGCGGCGCCCGGGCCCTGAACGCCGCCCTGTCGGCGATCACCGCCGCGGTGGTGGGCGTGATCCTCAACTTGGCGGTCTGGTTCAGCCTCCACGTCCTGTTCGCCCAGGTGCGCGAGGTCAGGGTCCTGGGCCTGCCCCTGGACATCCCGGTGGTGTCGTCCGTGAACCTCGCCAGCCTGGTCCTGACCCTGGCGGCGGCGGTGGCCGTGTTCCGCTTCAAGGTCGGGGTGATCCCCGTCCTGCTCGCTTGCGCCGCCGCCGGCCTGGTCCTCCACCTGTCCGGCGTGGCCTGAGCCTCTCTTCCCCCGCAAGGCCGAAGGCCGCCGCGGGGGAGGGGGACCATGCGCAGCATGGTGGAGGGGGCAGCGCCGCCGCCGACGGCTCTAAGCCAGAATCACGAAGTCGCTCGCCGTCAGGGTGACCGCCGTCGAGAAGGTGGCCACCGCGACCGCGGCCGCGCCGCCGAAACCGTCGGCGTCCCAGTAGAGGGTCTTCTTGGCGGCGTCGTAGACGAACTCGGCGTGGGCGTGGGTGGCCGCGGGGCCGAGGACGAGGTTGGCCGGGTCCAGCGCCCCCGCGGTCAGGCCGTAGTCTCCCGCGTGGAAGGCCAGGTGGTCGATCCCGTGCTCGAAATCACTGATCTTGTCGGTGCTCGTAGCCAGAGCCGCCCCGAACACGAAGGTGTCGGCCCCCGCCCCGCCGGTCAGGCTGTCCTTACCGAGGCCCCCGGTCAGCACATTTTCGCCGGCGTTGCCCTTGATGGTGTTGGCCAGCTCATTGCCGGTCCCGTCGGCGGCTCCATCCTTCAGGGTCAGGTTCTCGACATTGGCTCCCAGGGTAAAGGTCACGGTCGAGGTCACCGTGTCCTTGCCGCCGTCAGCGTCCTCCAGCACCGTGTCGCCGAGATCGTCCACGGTGTAGCTGTCGTTGTCGGCCCCGCCGTGCATCTCGTCCGCCCCGGTCCCGCCGTCGAGCTTGTCGGCGCCTGCGCCGCCCCACAGCACGTCATTGCCGGCCAAGCCCTTCAGCTGGTCGGCCCCGCCGGCCCCGGTCAGCACATTGACTGAGGCGTTGCCGGTGATCTTGTTGGCCAGGTCGTTGCCGGTCCCGTCGACGGCGGCGCCGTCCTTGAAGCTGAGGTTTTCGATATTGGCCCCCAGGGTGAAGCTGACCGACGACTTGACCGTATCGGTCCCCTCGCCAGCGGCCTCGGTGATCTCGTCGTAGAGGTTATCGACGGTATAGGTGTCGTCGCCGTCGCCGCCATAGAGGCTGTCGGCGCCCGCGCCGCCGTCCAGGGCGTCCTTGCCGCCATAGCCGAAGATCACGTCCGGGTTGGCCGTCGCCATGGGCTGACCGACCACCGTCTTGCTACCGGCGATGACATCGTCTCCGGCCGTCCCCTGGATCACGACGCCGCCGACCCCGACCTGGATCCCAGCCCGGACCGTCTGGTCCGAGAATCTCAGGAACTCGACATGGGTGAGGGTGTCCAATCCGTCGGGCGACCCCGCGCGCGTATCCGTGACCGTGATGGCGCCATTCGCCAGCTTGCCGAAGGCGTACTGGCTCCACATGCCAGTAAAGACCGCAGTGTCCTCGCCGTCGCCGCCGTCGAGGGTATCGGCGCCCCCGCCGCCCCGGAGGACATCGTCACCGCCGCGGCCCCACAGGGTGTCGGCGCCGGTAGACCCCAGGAAGGAGTTGGCGAGGTTGTCGCCCTTAAGTGTATTGGTTTCGCCCTGCGCCCGGATCTCTTCGAAGCCGGTGACGGTATTCTCCAGCATGTCGAAGGCAATCAAGCCGCTTTCGACGGTGAAGTTCAGCGCGTCGTTGCCGCCGCCACCGATGAAGACATTGCCGGTCATGGTGATGCTGGCGTTCGCTGTCGAGTTGTTCGACTGGGCAAGCAGGTTAATGCTAAGCGTATCGTTGCCTCCGCTAAATGTGACGGTGTTGCCGGTGAACTCGACATGCGCCGCCGGCTGTGGGCTGGCCAGCCCCGCAACCCTCGGTTGTCCGTTGGCGTAGAGCAGGATCGATACGAACCCGCCGGCCGTGATGCTATTGCCGATGAAGGACGCAGTAGAATCGCCGTTAGAGCCGTCCGAGGACCCCTTTGCGCCAGAATTGCCCTGCGCGATCACGCTAAAGGACGAGGACGACAGTCCAGCGGAGACATGGTTGTTTTCGAATGCCGCCGTCGCTCTCCCGCTGTTGCCGCCCGCACCCGAATAGGCGGCGCCCTCGGGACTGACGCCTGACGCGCCCCCCGACGTAATCGCCGTTACGGTTATGCTGGTCGCCGTGAAGGTGCTGTTGTCGAAGAGGGCGGCCGCATCTCCGGCCGAACCACCATCGCCGACCATTCCCGGGCCGGGAAATACGTGGGCGCCGCTCGATCCTGCTGCCCCCGCCAAGCCACCGATGACTGTCACAGTGATTGCCGACGCATTGGCAGCATGAAGGTCGCTAAGATGGCCTGAGGCGTCACCGCCGTCGCCGCCGTCGCCGCCGTTCGAGCCTGGACCGTGGCTCTGGTTGTTACCGCCTCGACCACCAGCCCCACCGGCGCCCCCTCTGACCTCGTAGGTCAGGGAGCCCGCTATCGTCAATCCGACCTGGGGGTCGACAACGTCTTGGCCGTCTCCGCCATTCTCGCCGTCCCCGGCAATCAAAGATGCCGAACTCGGCCCGACGTTGCCGCCCGGGTCACCGTCTTTGCCCGACGTGCCTACGATTGGCTCCATATCGCTTCTCTCTCTTGTCCATTGAAGGGCTTGCCCAGCACATTAGCCTTTTCGATAGCGCCGACCGTCGCCCAGGCGGCTTATTGACCTATGCCCAACCCCGGCATGGCCTCAGCTACCCGCGACTTGGTCCTGCGCTTCACGCCTTGGTCGTCAGCCAGCCCGGTCGGATCAGGCCAGGATGACGAAATCCGCTGCCGTCAGGGTCACCGCCGTCGAGAAGGTGGCCACCGCGACCGCCGCCGCGCCGCCGAAACCGTCGGCGTCCCAGTAGAGGGTCTTCTTGGCGGCATCGTAGACGAACTCGGCGTGGGCGTGGGTGGCCGCGGGGCCGAGGACGAGGTTGGCCGGGTCCAGCTCCCCCGCGGTCAGGCCATAGTCCGCCGCATGGAAGGCGAGGTGGTCGACCCCGTGGGCAAAATCGCTGATCTTGTCGGTGCTGGTGGCCAGGGCCGGGCCGAAGACAAAGGTGTCCGCCCCCGCGCCGCCCGTCAGGCTGTCCTTGCCAGCGCCGCCGGTCAGCACATTGTCGCCGGCGTTGCCCTTGAGGGTGTTGGCCAGCTCGTTGCCGGTCCCGTCGATGGCGGCGGCCCCGGTGAGGGTCAGGTTCTCGACGTTGGCCCCCAGGATGAAGCTCACCGAGGCGCTCACCGTGTCGTTACCCTCGGCGGCGTTCTCGATGACCGTGTCGCCGGCGTCGTCAACCGTATAGCCGTCTTTGTCCGCCCCGCCGCGCATCTCGTCGGCGCCTAGGCCGCCGTCGAGCTTGTCGGCGCCGGCCCCGCCCCACAGGACGTCGGCGCCATCCATGCCCTTGAGCTGGTCGGCGCCGCCGTTTCCGGTCAGCACATTGGCCGCCGCATTGCCGGTGAGCTTGTTGTCGAGGTCGTTGCCGGTCCCGTCGATGGCCGCCGCCCCGGTGAGGGTGAGGTTCTCGACGTTGGCGCCCAGGGTGAAGGTCGCAGAGGCGCTGACGCTATCGATGCCCTCGTCTGCGGCCTCGATCACCTGGTCGCCGGAATCGTCCACCGTATAGCTGTCGTTGTCGGCTCCGCCGTACATCGTGTCAGCGCCCGTCCCGCCATCGAGCTTGTCGGCGCCAGACTCGCCCCACAGGGTGTCGGCCCCGCCCATGCCCTTGATCTGGTCGTCGCCGCCCAGGCCGGTCAGTACGTTAGCGGCGTTGTTGCCAGTGATCTTGTTGGCCAGGCCGTTGCCCGTCCCGTCGATGGCCGCCGCGCCGGTCAGGGTCAGGTTCTCTAGGTTGTCGCCCAGGGTGTAACTCACCGACGCCTTGACGCTATCGATGCCCTGGCCGGCCAACTCGATGGCCTCGTCGCCCACATGGTCGGCGGTGTAGCTGTCGTCGCCCAGCCCGCCGATCATGGCGTCAGCCCCGCCGGCTCCGTCCAGAACATCGTTGCTGTCGAGGCCATAGATCAGGTCATTGTGGGTCGTCGGCAGGGGCTGGCCGGCGACGGTCTTGGTGGCCGAGATCGTGTCTACCTCCGCCGTACCGGTGATCACCACCCCGCCCAATAGAACAGCCGCTGCGACCGTTTGGTCGGAGAACTTGATGAACTCGAAGCCTCTCAGGGTGTCGATGCCGTCGGGCGCACCGGCGCGCAGGTCGGTGATGCGAAAGGCGCCATCACCCAGGTCCAGCACCGCATAGTTGGCGCGTAGCCCTGTATAGACCGCCGTATCGATGCCCGACCCGCCCTCCAGCGTATCGGCCCCCGTGCCGCCGGTCAGGCTGTCGTCGCCGCCCCCGCCTTTCAGGACGTCACTACCGCCGCCGCCGTCAAGGACATCCGCACCCACCGTTCCGGTGATGCCGTCGGAATTGTCCGAGCCCTGGATCTTCTCGAACCCGGTGATGGTATTGGCCGAGAGGTCGACTAGGAGTGGGCCGAGAAATCCAACCGTAGGCACGTAGTAGCGCCCCACGATCGCAAGGGTGTCGAAGCCGGCGCCGCCGGCAAAGGTGTTGCCTGCGAACACCAGTGTCCCGCCAACGCTCACTGAGAGGTCGATGGTGAGCGTGTCGTTGCCGTCGCCTAGGTCGATCGTATTGCCGAACACCAAGGCTTCGCCTAAGCCAGCAGCCCCCACGGCCCCGCCCAAAAATCCAGGCCCGCCGGCGCCGCCGAAGGCGTACGCAGTGAGTGAGAAATTATTGGCGCCTGGGGCCCCGGTGAAAACGTTGCCGCTCACCTGAACCCGGGCGTCCCCCCCAACGCCGCCGGGGGTAGAGGGGTTGGAGGTCAGGACGTCGGCGCTATAGGTTAGTGACCCTCCTGTGCCGCCAGAGCCGCCAGAGGCGCTGGCGCTAATGCCACCGTTCGGGCTCGTTATGACATTGCCGTTGACCTGGGTCTCGGCGAGACCGCCCTGCGCGGCCACCCCCACGGTCCCGATGGCCCCCGGCGTGATCCCGCTCCCGCCCTGCCCCCAAAAGCCGCCTTGGCCGCCGCCGCCGCTGCCGCCGCGACCTCCAATGGATGACGCCTGCAAATAAGCCGACGTGGGGCCCGTCAACGTATTGAAGTTCACATTCGTCAGGGCGTCGCCCCCGACCGCGCCATTGCCGGCATCGCCACCGGAGCCGCCTATCACTGGGTAGAGGTAGCTCAAATAGCTCTCAAAATGCATGGCCCGGCCGCCGGGACCGCCGCTACCGCCACTTCCTCCATAGCTGACGGCCCGCAGTCCGCTGGCGGTTTGCCCGTTGAACTCAACAGAAGCGTCGCCGCCTTCCGCGCCATCGCCGGCATCCCCGCCGTCAAAGCCCCTGGGCAGCACATAGTAGTAGGTTGAGTAGGCCCATCCGCCCATGCCGCCGTTGCCGCCTTCGCCGCCGTACACATCAAGCGACGGATCGGCTGACGAGCCATAAAGTGCTATGTCGGCGCCGCCCAGGCCGTCGGAGCCGTCGCCGCCCGGCCCTAAGCTTACGGCCCCGCTGACGCCGTTGACGCCGTTCGCGCCGTTTGCGGCTTTGATGGTTGTCAAATCGATCGCTCCCCGCCTGGACATGCGTGCGGCCGACGGCCGGCGCGTTTGTCCGCCCCTCGCTCAGCGTAAGGCGCCAAAACAATCAAGTCGAACGGTGTTCTCTGAAGAGCCCGGCCCGACCTTGGCGGCGCGCAAGCCCTCTGTGTTCGCCGCTTGGGAGCAACGACCCTGAGTGCGATTGGGCAGCCGCCGATCTTTAAGCCCAGCCAAAGCCTGGGCTTGTGCGAAGTCCCTCTGCCCTAAGCCAGAATCACGAAGTCCGCCGCCGTCAGGGTGACCGCCGTCGAGAAGGTGGCCACCGCGACCGCGGCCGCGCCGCCGACGCCGTCGGCGTCCCACAGCAGGGTCTTCTTGGCCGCGTCGTAGATGAACTCGGCGTGGGCGTCGGTGGCCGCCGCGCCGAACACGAGGTTTGACGCGCTCAGCGCCCCCGCGGACAGGCCATAGTCCGCCGCCTGGAAGGCCAGGTGATCGACCCCGTGGGCGAAGTCGCTGATCTTGTCGGTGCTGGTGGCCAGGGCCGGGCCGAAGACGAAGGTGTCCGCGCCCGCGCCGCCCGTCAGGCTGTCCTTGCCGGCGCCGCCGGTCAGCACATTGTCGCCGGCGTTGCCCTTGAGGGTGTTGGCCAGCTCGTTGCCGGTCCCGTTGATCGCCGCCGATCCCGTGAGGGTCAGGTTCTCGACGTTGGCCCCGAGGCTGAAGCTCACCGAGGCGCTGACGGTGTCGTTGCCCTCGGCCGCGTTCTCGATGACCGTGTCGCCGGCGTCGTCGACCGTGTAGCCGTCGTTGTCCGCCCCGCCGCGCATCTCGTCGGCGCCTAGGCCGCCGTCCAGCTTGTCGGCGCCGGCCCCGCCCCACAGGACGTCGGCCCCGTCCAGGCCCTTCAGCTGGTCGGCCCCGCCATTGCCCGTTAGCACATTGGCCGCCGCATTGCCGGTGAGCTTGTTGTCGAGATCGTTGCCGGTCCCGTCGATGGCCGCCGCCCCGGTAAGGGTGAGATTCTCGACATTGGCGCCCAGGGCGAAGGTCGCCGAGGCGCTGACGCTATCGATGCCCTCGTCCGCGGCCTCGATCACCTGGTCGCCGGAATCGTCCACCGTATAGCTGTCGTTGTCGGCCCCGCCTTGCATGATGTCGGCGCCCATCCCGCCGTCGAGCTTGTCGGCCCCGGCCCCGCCCACCAGGATATCGATCCCGCCCATGCCCTTGATCTGGTCGTCGCCGTCGCCGCCGCCCAGCACATTGGCCGCGTTGTTGCCGGTGATCTTGTTGGCCAGGCCGTTGCCGATCCCGTCGATGGCCGCGGCGCCCGTCAGGGTCAGGTTCTCGACCTCCGCCGCCAGGGTGTAGCTCACCGAGGCCTTGACGCTGTCGGTCCCCTCGCCGGCCAGTTCGTTGACCTCGTCATGGATGTTGTCGACCGTGAAGGTGTCGTCGCCGGCGCCGCCGAACATGGCGTCCGCGCCCGCGCCCCCGTCCAGGGCGTCCTTGCCGGCGCCGCCGTAGATCAGGTCGGCGTGGATCGTCGCCTTGGGCTGGCCGACCACGGTCTTGCTGGTGGAGATGGTGTCATCGCCGCCCGTGCCCTGGATCACCGCCCCGCCCACAAGGGTCGCCACGGGCGTATCCACGCCCGGGAAAGGCGGAGTGTCGGAGATGGAGAACCGCAGGCTTTCGATCCCCGTCAGGGTGTCGACCCCGTCGGGCGAGCCCAGGCGCAGGTCGGTGACCTTGATCGATCCGTCCAGCTGCTCAACCACGCTGTAGTCGCTGGCGGCGCCGAAGTAGAAGACCGCGTCGGCCCCGTTGGCGCCGTTGATGACGTCATCCCCAGAGCCGCTGTAGAAGAAGTTGGCGGCGCCGTCGCCGGTCAGGATATCGTTGAAATCGCTGCCCGCCAGGTTTTCGAAACCGGTGAGCAGGTCCGTGCCCTGGCCGCCGCCCACATTCTGCGCCTGGCCCTGCAGCGCCAGACTGACGGTGACGCCGCTGACGGCGTCGAAATAGCTCGCCAGATCGTTGCCGCTGCCGCCGTCAAGGGTGTCGTCGCCCGCGCCGCCGTTGATGATGTCGTCGCCGCCCGCTCCCTGGATGACGTCGGCGCCGGCGTCTCCCTCCAGCTCATTCTCTCCGCCGTTGCCAGTGATGGTGTCGCCGTAGATACTGCCGAGCACGCCCTCGATGCTCACGAGGGTCTCGGTTCCATAGCCCCCGCCGACCGCCTGCGCGCCGGCGATGGTGAGATCCACGGTGACGCCGCCGGTCGCGCCATACCAGTAGCCCACCTGGTCACGCCCGGCGCCGCCGTCGAGATAGTCCGTGCCCGTCAGACCATTGAGGTTGTCGTCGCCGTCGCCGCCGTAGAGGCTGTCGTTGCCGGCGCCGCCCAGCAGTTCGTTGTCGTTGGCGTCGCCCGTCAGAACGTCGTTGAAGTCCCCGCCGGAGAGGTTCTCGATATTGAACAGCGTATCGGAGCCCTGTCCGCCGCCGACCGCCTGGGCGGTCCCCTGCAGCAGCAGGCTGACCGTGACGCCCGAGGTCGCGCCCCAATAGACCGCCCCGTCGTCGCCTGCGCCGCCATTGATGGTGTCGTTGCCGCCCCGGCCCTCGAACACCTCGGCGTGGTCCGAGCCGGTGTTATCCGATCCGGTCAGGGAATCGCCGAACTCCGAACCGGTGATGCCCTCGATGCCGATCAGGGTGTCGAGCCCAAGCCCCGCGCCCACCGATTGGGCGCCGGCGATGGCGAGGCTGACCGTGACCCCGGAGCCGGCGAACTGGTAGGACGCCCGGTCGGAGTAGATCTCATTGCCGCCGACAAGGGTGTCGTTTCCGGGCCCGCCGGTCAGCACGTCGTCGCCGTCTCCCCCTTCCAGCGAATCGTGTCCCTGGGCGCCGAACAGCTGGTCATTGGCCGACCCGCCCAGGAAGTGATCGTCTCCGGAGGAGCCGAGGAACAGGTCGACGCCCTGGGTCAACCGGTCGCGGAAACCCGCCGCGTCAAGGGCGTCGACATAGCCGAACAGGATCGAGGCCGGCATCCCGAACTGGTCGATCACGTCCGTGAAGCCGTCCGACAGGATTGAAATGTAGGTGACGGTCCCGGCGGACGGACGGCCGAGGCCGTCGAACGCGGTGAAGGTCCCCTTGAAGGTGTAGGTGGACTCGACCCCGGTCAGAACCACCTGGGTCCCGCTGGACGAGGTGACAGTGGCGTTCTTGAGGTCGGTCAGGTCCCAAGTGGACATGTCCGCGCTGCTGCCAGCCTGAAATCGAGCCATCTCGCCGTCTCCCTAACGTCGGCTGCTGATTCACCCGACCCCCGCGGAAAAGCATCGCGCCGCTTGGCGGCTCAATCCCACATACGCCGATCTTTACAGAAGCGTCAGATTCAAGCCACCCCCTGCCCGCGTCAGGCGAACAGCCGTTCGGCCCAGGCGCGAGCGATCGCGACACCAGCGCCTCAAACGTCCGTGTGCGGATTTTAGTTAACGCCGGCCAGCCGCCTGGCTCAGTCCGGTCTCGACGCGGTGGTCGGCCGCTCGGCGGCGAAGGCGCGGCCGCGGAAGGTCTGGGCCTGCAGCCGCGCGAACTGCTGCGCCTCCCACCGCGTCAGGAACGATCCCACTTCCGCAGGATCCCCCAGGGTCGGCGATGAGATGGTGACGACCCAGCGCCGGTCGTGCTGGCGGACGGCGAAGGTGGTCACCGGGCGGTCGACCGCGTCCTGCCAGGCGCGCCGGGCCTCGGCGAACAGGGGCCGCGTCGGTCCCTGGAGATTGCAGGTGCTGAGAAACCGGACGCCGATCTCCAGCCCCTTGCGCCAGGCCAGCTGGCATTCATAGGCGCGGCCGCCGTTCCACTCGACGAGGACGAATTCGTCCTCAAGGGCGGGGGGCTCGCGAAATTGCAGGCGGGCGCCGCGGTTGGAGATATCCGCCACCAGGCAGGGCAGCGCCCCGGGGAAGGCGCGGGCGTCCAGACGCGTCACGAAGCGGATCTGACTGCGCTGTTCCTGGACCCGTGCTTCCTGGTGGGACTCCGCCATGACGACAGCCTAGCCCGGCCGCCCTTAAGGCCCCGTGAAGTCCCCTCGCGGCTTACCCCGGCGCCCGGCGCGGCGAAACCGGCCATTTATCGTTGGACGGCCCTGCGCGCTTGGCCGAAAGGGTGCCTCGGCGGCGGCTCGTCGCCCCGCCCCCTCGTCGGCGATAGGACTGAAGCTCATGGACGGAATGCGGTCCGACAGCCAAGCGGCGCGGTTCATCGCGGCGAGCCTCGTCGATGAGGACTTCACCCTTGTGGACGTGGGCTGCAGCGGCGGCGTCGACCGGGTGTGGAGGGTATTCGGCCCGGCCCTGCGGGTGTTCGGCTTCGACATCAGCGAGACGGCCATCGCCCAGTTGCAGGCCGCCGATCCCAATGCCAAGGCCACCTATGTCGCCGGTCGCGTCGCCGGGGTTCCCGGGCGGGAAGCCGCCTATGGCCTCGGGGCGGCCCATCTGCAGGTGAGCAATCCCTGGTATCGGCTGGCGGCCTACCGGACGCAGCAGCTGAGGGACGACCCCGCCGCCGCGCCGATCGACTGGCAGGGCATCGGGGCGGGCTACGATCCCACGACCCCCCTGCCCTCTCCTGCCTTGGCGGGGGGCGACCCGGGCCCGCGGACGGCGCGCGGCGACGCGGACGAGGATCTGCTGAAGCACAACCTCTGGAACCGCACCCGGCTCGCCCAGGGGGAAGTGCTGCTGCCCGATTTCTTCGCCGCGCGGGGCGTGAGGTCCATCGACTTCGTCAAGATCGACGTGGACGGCCCCGACTACGGAATCCTCGAATCCCTGGAGGCGCCCCTGGCCGACTGCCAGGTCCTGGGCGTGGGCCTGGAGGTCAACTTCATCGGCACGGACGCGGACGGGCAGCACAGCTTCCACAACACCGACCGGTTCATGCGCCGCCAGGGATTCCAGCTCTTCGGCCTCAGCGTGCGCCGCTACAGCTCCGCGGCCCTGCCCTTCATGTACACGGACGTTCACCCCTTCGCGCACCAGGGGGTGGGCGGACGGCCGCTGCAGGGGGATGCCCTGTATGTGCGCGACTTCGGCTTCGAGGCCACCGCCCACCTGGCCGCCGCCTATGGCGACGACAAGCTGCTGAAGCTCGCCGCCCTGTTCGCGGTGGCGGGCCTGGCCGACCAGGCCGCCGAAGTGCTGCTGCAGTTCCGCGCCAGGCTTGCGGGCCGGCTGGACATCGACCGGGCGCTCGACCTGCTGACCGCCGAGGTCCAGCAGGAGCAGGGAGCCATCTCCAGCGCTCAGGACATGGCCCGCGGCTATGACGCCTACATGGCCGCCTTTGAGGCGGACAGCCCCGGCCAGTATGGGTCGCAGGCCCGGTGGTGGGCCTGGCGCGAGGACCTGTGGGCCAAGGCGCAGCGTCTGCAGGAGGCCGAGGCGGGCTTGTCAGCAGCCCTGGCCGAGCTGGACTCCATCAAGGCCTCGCGGGCGTGGCGGCTGGCCCGCGGCCTCTCCCGGGCCGCCGCCCGGCTGACCCGCCGGGGCGCCTGACCCCTCTGGCCCGCGAATTGCCAACCTTCCGAGCCACACGGGGAGGGTGTGCCAGATGCATAAATTCGAGACCGTTGTGCGCGCCGGGGCTGAGCGGGAACGCCTGACCACGGCCTTCTATCGTTTTATCGAACTGCACGCCTCGTCCGCCCAGGATCAGGCTGACATGCGCACCGAGATGGTGGGCGATCTGGAGCGGCGCACCGTCTACCTGTGGAGCGAGGAGGCGGTGGTGCAGTTCGAGCGCTACCTGGCCACGGTCCGCCTGGAGCCGCCCGAAGGCCTTGCCCGGGTGCGCAGCTTCGGAACCCGCCGGTTCGACGACCTGCCCTGAACGGCGCCGCTGGCATCGCCCGCGAGAGCGCCCTAGACTGATAACGTCGGTCGCCGACCCGCGTGGGCGGCGCCGCCGCGGGCTTCACCAGAGGGAAAAGTCATGTCGAGGTTCTCCACAGCAGCGGCGTTGTTCCTGCTCGCGACCGCCCTTCCCGGCCTCAGCGCCGCCCAGGTCGCGCCGCCCCCGGATCTGCTCGGCGCCTACGCGCCCGGCGGCGACTGCGCCAAGGAGCCTCGCGTCACCGTCAGCGCCACGGCCATGACCATTCAGGCCGGCGGCAAGGCGACCCGACTGGCCCCCATCGACGCCTGCTTCAGCTGCGCGGGCGGCGACCGCTACGAGGGCATCGAGGTGTGGGTGGCCCAGCTAGGGCCCGACCAGAGCCCCAAGGAGCCGATGTTCCGCCTCAACGCCGACGAGAAGAAGGGCGCCCTGGTGGTCGACAAGCAAGGCATGCAGGCCTTCCCGCCGGCGGTGCGCGCCGTGGCCATGGCCTCGCCCCTCAAGCGCTGCGCCAAGCCCTGAGGCCGGGCGTCAGCCGGCGATCAGGATCATGGCCGCTGACCAGCCGGCGCAGGCCAGCAGCAGCACGGCCCACATCAGAACCCGCCCCGCCGTCCAGCGCGGCGGCGGTCTTGAGGGCGGGCGATCCCCATAGAGCGTGAAGCGTGACATCTTCGTCCCCGACGTCGTCACGCTCAGTCAAGGCCGCCTTGGCTAAAATGATCCCCCATTCAGCCGGTTAACGCCGGGAGGCCCGGCGTCCGGTGGCGCCGGGCCCATCCGCGGGAGCAGCCAAGAGGCCGCTCCCGGCTACAGGATCACGAAGTCCGCGGCCGAGAGGGTCACCGCCGTGCTGAAGGTGGCCACCGTGACCGCCGCCGCGCCGCCGACCCCGTCGGAGTCCCACAGCAGGGTCTTCTTCACGGCGTCGTAGACGAACTCGGCGTGGGCATGGGTCGCGGCGGCGCCGAACACCAGGTTGCCCGGGTCCAGGGCGCCGGCCGCGAGGCCATAGTCCGAGCCCTTGAAGGCCAGATGGTCCACCCCGTGCTCGAAGTCGGTGATGGAATCCGCATCCACGGCCAGGGCGGGTCCGAAGACGAAGGTGTCGGCCCCGTCGCCGCCGGTGAGCTTGTCCTTGCCCAGCCCGCCGATCAGGGTGTCGCTTCCGAAATCCCCCGACAGGGTGTCCGCCCCGCCGCCGCCGGTCAGCACATTGTCCGCGCCATTGCCGGTGATCTTGTTGGCCAGGTCGTTGCCTGTGGCGTCCACCGTGTCGCCGCCCTTCAGCGTCAGGTTCTCGATATTGGCGCCCAGGGTGAAGGTGACCGTAGACTGGACGCCGTCGGTCCCCTCGTTGAAGTTCTCGAACACCTGGTCGCCCAGGTCGTCGACGATATAGGTGTCGTCGCCGTCGCCGCCGTAGAGGTTGTCGGCGCCGTCGCCCCCGTCCAGCTTGTCCTTGCCGCCCAGGCCGTAGAGGTTGTTGGCCCCGGTGTTGCCGGTGAGGGTGTTGTCGCTGGCGTTGCCGGTGCCGTTGATCGCCGCGCCGCCGGACAGGGTCAGGCCCTCGACCTCCGCCGACAGGATGTAGGACACCGACGCCTTGACGCTGTCCTTGCCCTGGCCGGCGAGTTCCACCACCACATCGCCGATGTCGTCGACCACATAGCTGTCGTCGCCGGTCCCGCCGTAGAGGGTATCGGTCCCGAGGCCGCCGTCGAGGGCGTCCTTGCCGTCCAGGCCGTAGAGGCTGTTGTCGCCGTCGTTGCCCACCAGCTTGTTGGCCAGGCCGTTGCCCGTGCCGTCGATCGCCGCCGACCCGGTCAGGGTGAGGTTCTCGATATTGTCGGCCAGAGTGTGGGTGATCGACGACTTGACCGCGTCGGTCCCCTCGCCAAAGGCCTCGATGGCCTCGTCGCCCACGTCGGTGATGACATAGGTGTCGTTGCCGAGCCCGCCGACGAGGGTGTCCGCGCCGCCGGCGCCGTCGAGGGCGTCGTTGCCGCCAAAGCCGTTGATCAGGTCGTTGCTGGCGGTGGGCAGCGGCTGGCCCGCGACGGTCTTGATCGCCGACACCGTGTCGTTGCCACCGGTGCCGTTGATCACCACGCCGCCGAGCGCCGTGGCCCCCGCGACCGTCTGGTCGGAGAACTTCAGGAACTCGATGCTGGTCAGGGTGTCGACGCCGTCCGGCGAGCCCACCCGCAGGTCGGTGACGGTGAAGGCGCCGCCGCCGAGGCTGGCGACGTCATAGTCAGCCCGGGCGCCGCTGAACACGGCGGTATCGCTGCCGCCGGCCCCCGTGATGGTGTCGGCGCCCCCGCCGCCGGTCAGGGTGTCCGCCCCGATGCCGCCGGTAATGACGTTGTTGAGCCCGTTGCCGACGCCGGTGAAGTTGAGAATGCCCACATAGCTCAGGTTCTCGACGTTCGCCGCCAGGGTCCGGCTGTTGAGGTCCGTTTCCTCGGTGTCGGTCCCGCCGCCCACGCCCTCGACAACGAGGTCGCCGATATTGTGCACCAGGTAGGTGTCGTCGCCGCCGCCGCCCACCATGGAGTCGATGCCGTCGCCGCCGTCGAGGATATCGTCGCCGAGACCGCCGATCAGGGTGTCGTCACCGGCCCCGCCGTCCAGGCTGTCGGCGCCGCCGGCGCCGTCGAGGCTGTCATTGCCGCCGAAGCCCCTCAGCCGGTCCGGGCCCGACCCGCCAATCAGGGTGTCGGGGGCCGAGGCGCCGTCATAGAAGAAGCCGTTCTGCGAGGTGGGGTCGAAATCGCCATCGGTGAAGCGCAGCACCTCCACCCCGTCGATGTGGTCGGCGCCGTCGTCGCCGCCGTAGGCAATCTCGGGGAAGTTGTCGATCACATAGTAGCCGCCGACCCCGTCGGGCGTGACCGTGTACTGGCCGCGGCTGCCGCCGTAGACGGCCACGTCGGTCCCGCCCCCGCCATGGATGATGTCGTCGCCATAGCCGCCGGTGATGAGGTCGCTGCCGCCGCCGCCGTCGATGCTGTCAGAACCGGATCCGCCGAAGATCGTGTCGAGCCCCGTGCCGCCCTGCAGGGTGTCCACCCCGCCCGAGCCATAGAGCACGTCATTGTCCGCGCCGCCGTCGAGGCTGGCCGCCCCATAGGCCGCCAGCACGTCGTCGCCAGCGTCGCCGAGGCCCTGAGAGCCGCCGTAGACGACGATGTCGTCGGCGCCGTCGCCGCCTGACACCGTGCCCGCGCCAACGAGGGTGTCGTTGCCCGCGTCGCCGGAGATGACATTGATCCCGTCGGTATCGACGATGGTGTCGCCGTCGGCCCCGCCGCTGAGGGTGTCGTTGCCCTGTTCGCCGCGCAGGGTGTCCGCGCCGATGCCGCCCAGAATGCTGTCGTTGTTGTTCCCGCCGGTCAGGCTGTCGGCGCCGTCGCCGCCGTCGATGGTGTCGTTGCCGAAGCCCCCCGTGACGGTGTCGTTGCCGATCCCGCCCAGCAGGGAGTCCTCGCCGTCGCCGCCGTCGAGACTGTCGTCGCCGTCGCCGCCGTTGAGGGTGTCGGCGCCGGAGCCGCCCTCGAGCACATCGCGGCCCGCGCCGCCCAGCAGGCTGTCGTTGTCGCCGCCGCCGAACAGCCGGTCATTGGCGTCGAGGCCGACGAGGGTGTCGTTGCCGTCGCCACCGCTGAGGCTGTCGTCCAGGGCCGAGCCCACCAGGGAGTCCGCCCCCGACGTTCCGCCCAGCACCACCCCGCCGGTCGCCGGATAGTCCACCCCGGCGAAGCGGAGCGTCTCCACCCCGGTCACGAAGTCCGAGCCGGTCACGCCGGTCTGGTCGATGACCATCAGCCCGCTGCCGGAGACCACTATGGTGTAGTTGGTGCGCACGCCGGAGAAGATGGCCACGTCCGCGCCCAGGCCGCCGTCGATGGTGTCGTTGCCGCTGCTGCCGGTGATGGTGTCTGCGCCCGCGCCGCCGAGGAGCTGGCCGGCCCCGACGATGCTGTCGTTGTCGTCGCCGCCGTCGAGGTAGTTGACGCCGTCGATGTCGGTGAGCCGGTCCGCGCCGGCGCCGCCCAGCAGGGTGTCGTCGCCGAGGCCGCCGGTCAGGGTGTCGGCGTCAGCGCCGCCGTCGAGGCTGTCGTTGCCGCCGTCGCCCTTCAGCTGGTCTGAACCCGCCCCGCCTTCGAGGGTGTCGGCGTCGTCGCCCCCGGCCAGGTTATCCAGGCCGTCGCCGCCCACCAGCGAGTCCTCGCCGATGCCGCCGGTCAGGACGTCATTGCCGGTCCCGCCGTCGATATAGTCGTCCTCATCCTCGCCCAGCAGGGAGTCGTTGCCGTCTCCCCCCAGGATCGAGTCGGATTCCGTGCCGCCATAGATGGTGTCGTTGCCGATGCCGCCGTCGAGCGTGTCGGCCCCCGCATAGCCCCTGAGCAGGTCGGCGCCGGCGAAGCCGCTGACGCTGTCGTCCCCTGAGCCGGTGAACAGGTTGCCGCCGCCGGGATTGGTGATCCCCGGGGAATTGGGATCTGAGACCCCGCCGATGGTGTCGTTGAGGCCGGTGCCCAGCAGGGTCACGCCGGGATTGGACGCGGCCACATAGTCGCCGTCGTTGAACTGGAGCAGGAAGCTGGAGCCGATGAGGATGTCGGTGCCGAGATTGCCGACCAGGCGGTTGTCCTGGACGGTGATCGTCCGGTCGAGATTGACCACCACGGTGAAGTCGTTGCGCAGGCCGTCGTAGCGCACCCGGTCGGGGCCCGCCGCGCCGGCGCCGCCGCCGACGATGGTGTCATTGCCCGTGCCGCCGACGAAATAGTCGGACCCCGCGCCGCCTTCCATGCGGTCGTCGCCGCCGCCGCCCAGCAGGGTGTCGTCCCCGAGGTCGCCGCGCAGGGTGTCGTTCCCGCTCAGGCCCGACAGGACGTCCTTGCCGATGCCGCCGTCGAGCAGGCCCGAGCCCGACAGGACGTCGTCGCCCTCGTTGCCCTGGAGATTGCCCGAACCCGAGACGGTGTCGTCGCCGATGCCGCCCTGCAGCGTGCCGCTGCCGCCGATGACGTCGTCGCCCTCGTCGCCGGTGACCGTGCCGCTTGAGCCATAGATGTAGTCGTTGCCGACGTTGCCGGCGATCACGCCCGTGCCCGAGATGGTGTCGGAGCCGTCGCCGCCGGAGATCTGGTTGGCGCCCGACCCGTCGATGATCAGGTCGTTGCCCAGGCCGCCGGAGAGGTTGTCGCTGCCGGCGCCGCCCTGGATGAAGTCGGCGTCGTCGCCGCCGGCGATGGAGTCGTTGCCCTCGCCGCCGAACAGGATGTCCTCGCCCGTGTCGCCGACCAGGGTGTCGTTGCCGTCGCCCCCGTCCAGCCAGTCGAAGCCGGAGCCGCCCTGGAGGGAGTCCGCCCCTTCGTTGCCGAACATCCGGTCGTTGCCGGCCAGGCCGCTGAGGGAGTCCGCGCCCGCGCCGCCGACGAGGCTGTCGTCGAAGCCGCCGCCGGTCAGGGCCACGCCGCCCCCGGGGGCGATCTGGATCGTGCCGGTGTTGGCGAGGGTGGGGGCGAACACCCCGCCCGAGAAGGCCAGAGCCTCGACGTTGATGACGTCGTCCTGGCCGTCGCCGTTGAGGTAGCCGATCGACGAGGTGCCGTTGCCGACCACGTAGAAGCCGCCGAAGCCGTCCTGGACCACCGAATAGCGGCTTCGCGTTTCCGAATAGGCGGCGGTGTCGGCGCCGTCCCCGCCGTCGATGCTGTCGTCTCCGCGCCCGCCCACCAGCAGATCGCTGTCGAGGCCGCCGCCGATCAGGTCGTCGCCGCTGCTGCCATAGACGGTGTCGTTTCCGGCGCCGCCGTCGAGGGTGTCCACTGGGCTGTAGGCGGACAGCACGTCATTGCCGTCGCCGCCAAAGGCGCTGCCGCTGAAGATGGAGATGTAGTCGTTGTCCGCGTCGCCCTGCAGCAGGCCCGAACCCGACAGGGTGTCCGCCCCGATACCGCCGCTGAGCGTGCCCGCCCCGGAGATGGCGTCGTTTCCGCCTTCGCCCGACAGCTGGTTCGCAGACCCGCCGTAGTCGGTGATGTAGTCATTGCCCAGGCCACCGGTGATGGTGTCGTTCCCGAGGCCGCCGTCGATGGTGTCGGCGTCGTCGCCGCCGTCGAGCAGATCGGTTCCCGCCCCGCCGCTGATGTGGTCGAGCCCCGCGCCGCCCTGCAGGGTGTCGACCCCGGAGCCGCCGTCGAGCACGTCGTTGCCGCTGCCGCCGACCAGGCTGTCGTTGCCGTCGTCGCCGGTCAGGCGGTCGTTGCCCCCCAGGCCCTGGAAGGTGTCGTTGCCGCTGTCGCCGATGATGATGTCGTCGAACGCGGTGCCCGTCAGCGAGATGCCGACGTTGTTGGACACCAGGGTCATCTCGTCGTCGGCGAACTGCAGCAGTTCGACGCCGATGACCTGGTCCACCCCGTCCGGGGTGCTGCCGCGGAGGTCGACCACCGTATAGGAGCCGTCGGAATTGAGGATGACCTCGTAGTCGGCCAGGTTCCCCGAATAGCGCGCCTTGTCGAAGCCCGAGCCGCCGAACAGGGTGTCGTCGCCGCCGCCGCCCGACAGGGTGTCGTCGCCGGCGCCGCCGATGACCGTGTCCGTCCCCTGGCCGCCGGACAGGGAGTCCAGGCCCGAGCCGCCGTCCAGCAGGTCGGCGCCGGACGAGCCGGACAGGGTGTCGTTGCCGTCCTCGCCGATGGCGACCCCCGAGGCCAGGGAGATGACGTCATTGCCGTCGCCCCCCGACAGGGTCCCCGACCCCGAGAGGGTGTCGTTGCCGATGTCGCCGTCCAGTGTTCCCGAGCCGCTGATCTGGTCGTTGCCGTCGCCGCCCTGCAGCGTGCCCGAGCCGGACAGGGTGTCGTTGCCGATCCCGCCGGTGATCAGGTTCACGCCGACGCTGTCGGTGATCCAGTCGGCGCCATCGCCCCCGTCGAGGGTGTCGTTGCCGGTGCCGCCGGTGATGGTGTCATCGCCCGCGCCGCCGGCGACAGTGTTTTGCCCCGTGCCCGCGTCGATCCGGTCGTCGCCGATGCCGCCATCGATGTTGTTGTTGCCGGCGCCGCCGGCCAGCACGTCATTGCCGTCGTCGCCGGTGATGGTGTCGTTTTCCGACCCCCCGTCGATGCGGTCGTTGCCGGCCAGGCCGTGGATTTCGTCGGCTCCGGCGAACCCGGTGAGGCTGTCGTCGAACAGGGACCCGGTGATCAGGTCCGCCCCCGCCGAGCCGTCGGTGATCCCGCCGGTGTTGAGCGCGGCCGAGGGCTGGAACTCCTCGTCGGTGAAGCGAAGGATGTCGACGCTGGTGACGCGGTCCGTGCCCTCGTCGGACGCGTTGGCTGGCGACGGGAAGTTGTCGACGACGATGAAGCCGCCGGCGCCGTCCTTGATGACCGAATAGTGGCCGCGCTGGTCGGCATAGACCGCCACATCGTAGCCAAGGCCGCCGTCGATGCTGTCGTCGCCGGAACCGCCGGTGACGGTGTCGTCGCCCGCGCCGCCCAGGAGGGTGTCGTTGCCGCCGCCGCCCGACAGGGTATCGCTGTCGATGCCGCCGTCGAGGGTGTCGGAGCCCGATCCGCCATAGAGTTGGTCGAGGCCGTCCTCGCCCTTGAGCAGCCCCGATCCCGAGATGGTGTCGGCGCCGTCGCCCCCCGCCAGGGTCCCCGATCCGCTGACGGCGTCGTTGCCGTCGCCGCCGGTGAGATTGCCGCTGCCGCTGACGGCGTCGTTGCCGAGGCCCCCGTCGAGGGTCCCGCTGCCCGAGATGTTGTCGGCGCCGTCACCGCCCTGCAGCGTGCCCGAGCCAGACAGGGTGTCGTTGCCGAGCCCGCCCATCAGCAGGTTCTGGCCCTGGTTGTCCGACAGGTTGTCGTTGCCCGTGCCGCCGTCGAGGCTGTCATTGCCCTCGTTGCCGTAGATGAAGTCGGCGTCGTCGTTGCCGCGCAGGGAGTCGTCGCCGGTGCCGCCGTACAGGGTGTCGTCACCGTCGCCGCCGGACAGGGTGTCCATGCCGGACTCGCCGTAGAGGACGTCGTTGGTGCCGGGCGACACCTCGTCGGACTCATCGCCATAGATGAGGTCGGCGCCGTAGCCGCCGTGGATGATGTCGAAGCCGGCGAAACCGGTGATGGTGTCGTTGAAGGCGCCGCCGGTGAGGGAGTCGTCGGCGCTGGTCCCGTTGATCGGGCCGCCCGGGTTGGGCGCGCTGACCAGATACTGTTCGCTGTTGTCGGAGAAGATCAGCATCTCCACGCCGATCAGGCTGTCGACCCCGTTAGGGACGCCGGACCGCAGGTCGGTGACCACGAAACCGGTCGCCGCATTGCCGGTGACGCTGTAGTCGGACCTCAGGCCCGAATAGCGGACGATGTCGAAGTCCGCGCCGCCGTCGATGGTGTCATTGCCGCCACCGCCGACGATCGAGTCCTGACCCACGCCGCCGCTCAGGGTGTCGTCCCCGGCGCCGCCGGTGATGGTGTCATCCCCGGCGTCGCCGCGCAGCTCGACGCCCGGTCCCGAAAGAGAGGTCAGCACGTCGGCGTCGCCGCCGCCCTCGCCCACGCCCGAGGTCACCTGGATCACGTCCGCGCCGATGCCGCCGGACAGGAAGCCGCTGCCGTAGAGACTGTCGGCGCCGTCGCCGCCGACCAGGCTGTTGTTTCCGCTAGCGTCGGTCAGGGTGTCGTTGTCGTCCCCGCCCAGCAGGGTGTCATTGCCGCCATCGCCCTGGAGGCTGTCGTTGCCGGCGCCGCCGTCGATGCTGTCGTCGCCAAGGCCGCCGATCAGGGTGTCATTGCCGCCGTTGCCGGTGATGGTGTCGTTGGATCCCGAGCCGGTGAGGCTGTCGGGGCCTGCGCCGCCGACCAGGTTCAACCCGACGCCCGAGGGCGAGTATCCGGGCGAGATGTTGGCGATGGTGACGGCGCTGGCGGTCACGCCGGTGAGCTTGACCAGGGTCGCCCAGGTCGCCGCGACGCCGGAGCCATCCTTGTCCACCTGCACCAGGGTGTCGGCGCCGCTCTGCAGCAGGCGCAGGTGGCCGGTCAGGAAGGGGTTCTGCCCGCCGGTGTAGCCGGTCAGATAGGGCAGCAGGTTGTCGAGGTTGAGGACGTCGCCGCCCGCGCCCGCGGTGAAGTCGGTGACCACGTCCACCGCCAGGTTCGGCAGGTCGTTGACGATCGTGGCGCCATGCAGTCGGAAGGTGTCGACGCCGGTCCCGCCGGTGATTGTGTCGAGGCCGCTGCCGTAGCCGACGTTGTTGAAGGTGTCGTTCCCGTTGCCGCCCGACTGGCTGTTGGCCCCCTGGTAGTCGTCCAGGGTGTCGTCGTCGTCGCCGCCCGACAGGGTGTCATTGCCCGCGTCGCCGGAGAGGTTGTCCGCGCCGGCGTCGCCGGTCAGGCTGTCGTTGTCGGCGCCCCCCGCGATGGTGTCGTTGTCGGCCCCGCCGCTGATGGTGTCGAAGCCGTCGGACCCCGACAGGTTGTCGGCGCCGATGCCCCCGGTGACGAAGTCGTTGCCGCCGCCGGCGGCCACCGTGTCCGCGCCGTCGCCGGCGGTGATGACGTCGTCGCCCAGCTCGCCGTTGACCTGGTCATTGCCCGGGCCGGCGTCGATGGTGTCATTGCCCGAGCCGGCGTTGATGGTGTCGTTGCCGCCCAGGGCATTGATGGTGTCGCCGTCCGGGCCGCCGGTGAGATTGTCCGGACCCGCGGTGCCGGTGATGCCGAATCCGACCCCTGTCAGGGCGTAGCCGGGGTTGAAGTTCGCCGGCGCCAGGCTGGCCACCGCCACGTTCTGCAGCACGACCAGCGATTGCCAGGTGCCGGACGCGCCCGCCGCGTCCCAGTCCATCTGCAGGATGGCGTCGGCGCCCGACTGGATGAAGCGAAGGTGGGTGGTGGAGAAGGGATTCTGGCCGGTGGTCCAGCCGGACAGGTAGTTGGTGACGTTGGTCAGGTCGAGCACGTCGCCGGCCGCGCCGGTGGCGAAGTCGGTGATGATGTCGGTGCGCAGGCCGGCGGTGTTGTAGCGGGCGTCGTAGCCGTAGAGCCCGTAGGTGTCGCGGCCGGCGCCGCCCGACAGGGTGTCGACACCGCCGTTGGCGGTGCCGGCGCTGTAGGCGACATAGTCGAAGCGGTCGTCGCCGACGCCGCCAGAGATGGAATTGGCGCCGCCGTAGTCCTGGAAGGTGTCGTCGCCCGCATCGCCAGAATAGGTGTCGTCGCCCTCCTGGCTGGAGGTGCCCGGCGAGAAGGTGTCATTGCCGTCGCCGCCGGTGATCAGGTCATTGCCCAGGCCGCCGTAGAAGGTGTCGTCCCCGAGGCCGCCGTCCATGGTGTCGGCGCCGGCGTCGCCCTGTAGCCGGTCCGCGCCGTCGCCCCCGATCAGGGTGTCGTTCCCCTCGCCGCCATAGAGGCTGTCGTTGTCGAGGCCGCCGTCGATGCTGTCGGCGCCGCCGTTGCCAAAGAGCGTATCGTTGCCTAGGCCCCCCGACAGGGTGTCCTGCGACTCGCTGCCCTGGCGCAGTTCGGCCAGGGGATCGCCCGACAGGTTGAAGCCGATGTCGTTCGGCGCATAGCTGGGCGAGAAGTTGGCCACGGTGAGGGCGCCAGGCGCAACCCCCTGCAGCCGCACCAGGCTCTGCCAGGTCCCGCTGGCGGCGGCGCCGTCCCAGTCCATCTGGACCAGGGTGTCCGCCCCGCTGGCCAGCAGCCGCAGATGGCCGCTGGTGAAGGGGTTCTGGGCGGCGGTCCAGCCGGACAGGTAGTTGACCACATTGCTCAGGTCGAGGACGTCGCCGCCGTCGCCCAC
This sequence comes from Caulobacteraceae bacterium, assembly GCA_965279095.1. Lineage (GTDB taxonomy): Bacteria > Pseudomonadota > Alphaproteobacteria > Caulobacterales > Caulobacteraceae > CBDIHH01. The sequence goes on along the minus strand of CBDIHH010000006.1, from coordinate 223,577 downwards.
GGCGAAATCGGTGATGACATCCGTGCGCAGGCCGGCGGTATTGTAGCGGGCGTCGTAGCCATAGAGCCCGTAGGTGTCGCGACCGGCGCCCCCGCTCAGGGTATCGATGCCGCCGCCGACGCCGCCGGCGCTGTAGGCCACATAGTCGAACTGGTCGTCGCCCTCGCCGCCTGAGATGGAATTGGCGCCGCCGTAATCCTGGAAGGTGTCGTCCCCGGCCCCGCCGGAATAGGTGTCGTCACCCTCCTGGTTCGAGGTTCCCGGCGAGAAGATGTCATTGCCGTCGCCGCCGGACGCCGAGTCGTTACCAAGGCCGCCATAGATGGTGTCGTCTCCGACGCCGCCGTCGATCGTGTCGGCCCCCGCGTCGCCCTGCAGGCGGTCGGCGCCGTCGCCGCCGAAGAGGGTATCGTTGCCTTCAGCGCCATACAGGGTGTCATTGCCGGCCCCGCCGTCGAGGCTGTCGCCGCCGCCGTAGCCGTAGAGGGTGTCGGCGCCCATTCCGCCCGACAGGGTGTCGGCGGATTCCGTGCCCTGGTGCAGTTCCGCCAGCGCCGACCCGGCCTGGACCAGACCCAGGTCGCCCGGGAAATAGCCCTGGCTGAAATTGTCGACGGTGAGGGCCCCCGGGGCCACGCCCTGGAGGCGCACCAGCGACTGCCAGCCGCTGGCGCCGGCCCCCGCGTCCCAGTCCATCTGCACCAGGGTGTCGGCGCCGCTGGCGAGCAGCCGCACGTGACCGGTGACAAACGGATTCTGACCGGCGGTCCAGCCGGTGAGATAGTTGACCACATTGCTCAGGTCGAGCCGGTCGCCGCCGACCCCGACGGTGAAGTCGGTGATGATGTCGGTCTTGAGGTTCGCCGGGCTGTTGCGGGCATCGTAGCCGAACAGCATGTAGGTGTCCTGGCCCGCGCCGCCTGTGAGGGTGTCGACGCCCCCGGCCGCCGAGCCGCCGGCATAGGCGACGTAGTTGAACAGGTCGTCGCCGGCGTCCCCGCCGAGGACATTGGCCCCCTCGTAGTCGGTGAGGTTGTCGTCGCCCTCGCCGCCGCTCAGGGTGTCGTTCTCGGTCCCGCCCGAGAGGGTGTCGGCGCCGGCCGACCCGACCAGGGAGTCCGCCCCTGCCTGGCCCGAGAGGTTGTCGGCGCCGAAGCCGCCGGTCAGCACGTCCGCGCCGCCGCCGCCGACGATATTGTCGTTGAGATCGCCGCCGGTGAAGGTGTCGTTACCGGGCGCCCCGCCGAAATTGGAAGCCGGCATCCCCGGCCAGCGGGTGTTCTCCGCCGTGAGGGTGGCGGGGGCCACCCCCTGGAGGCGCGCGAGCGACTGCCAGGTCCCGGTGGCGCCGGCCGCGTCCCAGTCCACCTGAACCAGGGTGTCGGCGCCCGAGGCCAGGAAGCGCACATGGCCCGTGGTGAAGGGGTTCTGGCCGCTCGACCAGCCGGTCAGGTAGGCGGTGACGTCGGACAGGTCGAGGATATCGCCGCCGGCGCCGACGGTGAAGTCGGTGATGATGTCGGCGGACACCGTCGCCGGGGAATAGTGGGCGTCATAGCCATGCAGGTTGAAGACATCGCGCCCCAGCCCCCCGGTCATAGTGTCAACGCCATTGGCCGCGACGCCGCCGGAATAGCCGACATAGTCGAAGCGGTCGTCGCCGTCGCCGCCCTGAAGGACGTTGACGCCCTCGTAGTCCTGAATGAGGTCGTCGCCGGCGCCGCCGACGACCGTGTCGTCCCCCGCCCCGCCGTACACAGAGTCGTTGCCGGCCCCGCCGTCCAGAGAGTCGGCGCCGGCGTTCCCATAAAGCGTGTCGCGGCCCACGCCGCCGCTGACGGTGTCGTTGCCGCCATTGCCCTGCAGGGTGTCCGATCCGGCGCCGCCGACGATGCTGTCGCCGAGTCCGCCGCCATAATAGGCGTCGTCGCCGCCGCCGCCGGTGACGGTTTCGCCGGTGGCGGATAGGGAATAGCTGGGCGACAGGTTCTCGGGCGTCAGGCTGGCGGGAGCGACGCCGACCAGCCGCACCAGGGACTGCCAGGTTCCCGTGACGCCGGCGCCGTCCCAATCCATCTGCACCAGGGTGTCAGCGCCGTCCGCCAGGAAACGCAGATGGCCGCTCGCCAGGGGCGACACCGAATTGTCCCAGCCCGACAGGTAGGCCGTCACGCTCGACAGATCGAGAACGTCGCCGCCGGCCCCGGCGGTGAAGTCTGTGATGATGTCGGTGAACAGGGTGGCGGGGCTGTAGCGGGCGTCGTAGCCCTGCAGCTCATAGACGTCGTGGCCGAGGCCGCCGGTCAAGGTGTCCACGCCGCCGGTGGCGGCGCCGCCGGCATAGCCGACATAGATGAAGTCGTCGTCGCCATCGCCGCCGGACTGCGAGTTCGCGCCCTCATAGTCCTGCAGCCGGTCGGCGCCAGCGCCGCCGATCAGGGTGTCGGCGCCCGCGTTGCCCAAGAGGGTGTCGTTGCCGGCGCCGCCGTCGAGGCTGTCATTACCGGTGTCGCCGGTCAGGCTGTCGTTGCCGAATCCACCACTGAGGCTGTCATTGCCTCCGTTGCCGTCGAGGCTGTCATTGCCGGCGCCGCCACTGATGGTGTCGGCGCTGCCCGCGCCATAGAGGGCCTCGGCCCCGCCGCCGCCGGCGATCGAATAGCCCACCCCGCTGGGGGACCAGCCGCTGGAGAAGTTGGCGGAGCCGAGGGCCGCCGGCGCGATCCCCTGGAGCACCACCAGGGTCTGCCAGCCGGCCGTTAGGCCGGCGCCGTCCCAGTCCACCTGCAGCAGGGTGTCGGCACCGTTCGCGATGACGCGCAAATGGCCGGTTTCAAAGGGTGAGGTCGTCGAGGTCCAGCCGGTCAGATAGTTGGTGACACTGCTCAGATCGAGGAGATCGCCGCCGATGCCGGCCGTGAAATCCGTGATGATGTCGGCCTTGAGATTGGCCGGGCTGTTGCGGGCGTCGTAGCCGTAGACCTGATAGACGTCGCGGCCCAGGCCGCCGGTCAGGGTGTCGACGCCGCCGTTGGCCGAGCCGCCCGAATAGGCGACATAGACAAAGGTGTCGTCGCCAGTACCGCCCGACAGGGAATTGGACCCTTCATAGTCGTAGAGGTAGTCGTCGCCGGCTCCCCCGATGAGGGTGTCGTCCCCAGCGTTGCCATAGACGGTGTCGTCGCCCACGCCGCCGTCGAGCGAGTCGTTGCCCGTGTCGCCTCCGACCGTATCGCGCCCGTCACCGCCAAGCAGCGTATCGTCCCCAGCCATGCCGCGCAGGGAGTCATTGCCGAGGTCGCCGGAGATGGTGTCGTTGCTCTGGGTGCCCGACAGGGTGTCGGCGCCAATCGTTCCGTTGATCACGGCGCCCACGCCGCTGGGGCTCCAGGTCGGCGAGAAGTTGTCATAGGTCAGGGCCGCGGGGGCCACGCCCTGCAGCCGCGCCAAGGACTGCCAGCTGCCGCTGAGCCCGGCGGCGTCCCAGTCCACCTGGATCAGGGTGTCGGCCCCGGACGCGATGGCGCGCATGTGGCCGGTGGTGAAGGGGTTCTCGCCCGACCAGCCGGACAGGTAGCCGGTGACGCTCGACAGGTCGAAGACGTCGCCGCCCACGCCAACGGTGAAGTCGGTGATGATGTCCGTCTTGACGTTCGCGACGTTGTTGCGGGCGTCATAGGCATAGAGGAAGTAAGTGTCGCGGCCGGCGCCCCCGGTGAGGGTGTCCACCCCGCCCACGCCGCCACCCGAATAGCCGACGTAGTAGATACGGTCGTCGCCGTTGCCGCCGACCAGCGAGTTGGTTCCCTCATACTCATAGAGGGCGTCGTCGCCGTCGCCGCCGATCAGGGTGTCGTTGCCGGCGTTTCCCTGCAGGGTGTCATTGTCGATGCCCCCATCGAGGCTGTCGTTCCCGCCGTTGCCCGACAGGTTGTCGTTGCCCTCGAGACCGTTGATCGTGTCGTTTCCGGCGCCGCCGCCGAGGGTGTTGGGACCGGAGTCTCCGTTGATCAAAGGCATGACAGACCCCAAGCTAAAACCCGACACCCGCCCCGCACGGCGGCTCGCCCAACAGGTGAAACGTGACCGTTCAGAGATTCACGTTCTATTAAACACTATGGCCAGAGGTGGGCGCAAGCAAGCTTGGACACAGGTTAACTGTGTTTTTTTGGGGGTGGACACCCGTTCCTGCAGGAGGTCGCAAGCAGAGTTTGGACCTATACCATCCGCCCACGCCGCATTTCAGGACCAGGCTCAGATTTTTGCAGTTAAGAATTGCTATCGACGAACAACAAGGTGACCTCGCCCTAGCGGGCGCCGGGCGTTAGCCGTCTCCTGGCGATACGGGAGCCGGCCCTTCGACCGGATTGACCTTCGTGTAAATTTCCTGACGCCGGAAGGCAGAGAGCTCAGACGTGAAAGTCCTGTTCGTCCACCAGAACATGCCGGGGCAGTTCAAGCACCTGGCGCCCCACCTGGCCCGCAAGGGCCACCAGGTGAAGTTCCTCACCCAGCGCCAGGACGTGCAGCTGCCCGGCGTGGAGCGCATCGTCTATCCCGCGCCCCGCGCCGTGAAGGCCACGACGCACCGGTATCTGCGGCTGCACGAAGGCGCGGTGCTCGCCGGACAGCAGGTGGTGCGGGCGCTGCTGGCCATGGCCAAGGACGGCTACCGTCCCGATGTGGTCGTCGCCCATCCCGGCTGGGGCGAGGCCCTGTTCATCAAGGACGTCTTCCCCAAGGCGCCGCTCCTGAACTACTGCGAATACTACTACCGCGCCTTCGGCGGGGACGTCGGCTTCGACCCGAGCGAGCCCCCCGACATCGACGCCATCTGCCGCACCCGCGCCCGCAACGCCCACCTGCTGCTCAGCCTGGAGGCCTGCGACGCGGGCCTCAGCCCCACCGTCTGGCAGCGCGACCGGCATCCGGAGCGCCTGCGCGACAAGATCGCCGTGATCTTCGACGGCATCGACTGCGCCGCCGTGCGCCCCCAGGCCGACGCGGAGTTCGCCCTGCCCGATGGCCGCGTCCTGACCCGGGCGGACGAGGTCGTCACCTATGTGGCGCGCAATCTGGAGCCCTATCGCGGTTTCCCGTCCTTCATCCGCGCCCTGCCCGAACTTCTGAAGCGGCGGCCGAACGCCCAGGTGGTGATCGTCGGCGGGGACGGGGTCAGCTATGGCCGCAGCGCCCCGGACGGCAAGACTTGGCGCGAGCACATCCTGGCCGAGGTCAGCCTCGACATGGACCGGGTGCATATCGTCGGCAAGCTGCCCTACAGCCGTTACCTCAAGCTGCTGCAGGTCTCGTCCCTGCACATCTACCTGACGGTGCCCTTCGTGCTGTCGTGGTCCTGCCTGGAGGCGCTGTCCGCCGGCTGCCTGGTGCTGGGCTCGGCGACGCCGCCGGTCCAGGAGGTGATCCAGGACGGGGTCAACGGCCTGTTGTGCGACTTCTTCTCGCCGACGGACATCGCCGAACAGGCCGCCTCGGCCCTCGGCCTCGGCGCCGCCCTGGACCCCCTGCGCCGGATCGCCCGCGAGACCATCCTCGAGCGCTACGCCCTGGCCCGCTGCCTGCCCCAGCAGGTGTCGCTCATCGAGGGCCTGGCGCCGTAGGCGGACGGCGCGGCGTTTTGCACAAACTCACTCGCATCCCCGGCGTACGCCGGGGGCCAGATCATAAAGCTCCGATGTATGCGCCCTAGGATCTGGGTCCCGGCGTACGCCGGGAACTCGAGGGTAAATTCACGCCCGCGCGAACTTCGGGTAGCGCCCCAGCAGCAGCATGGCGATCCCGGCGACGACGAACAGGGCCGCGCCGGCATAGAGGGCCGAGTTGTAGGATCCCGTCACATCGCGGACCGTGCCGAAGATGGCCGGCGCCGTGCCCGAGCCGACCCCGAAGCACGCGTACTGGATGGCGTAGAGGGTGGCGAAGTTCTTGCGGCCGAAATAGCGGCTGGTCAGGTAGGCGCAGAGGTCGAACTCGGCGCCCGAGGCCATGCCCAGCATGATCGACGCCACGACCACCAGGGTCGAGGCGCTGGCGCCCCCGGCCAGCAACAGCGCGCCGACGGCGGGAATGATCATGAAAACGGCGCCCACGGCGGGCGCCCAGAAGCGGTCCAGCAGCCAGCCCGAGATCAGCCGGCCGATCACGACCGACAGGCCGTAGATGCCGAACATCCCGGCCGCCTGGGCCGCCGTGAAGCCGCGATCCACCAGCAGGGGGACATAGTTGAACACCACCCCGCCCAGGCCGATCCCCGCCGCCCAGGCGGCGAAGGCCATCAGCCAGAAGCGACGGTCCCGCAAGGCCGGCTTCACCTCGGTCCCCTCCAGCACCAGGGCCTCGCCGGCCGCGTCGAAGGCCGAGGCCGGCGCTTGCCGGCGGGGCAGCAGCAGGGTCAGCATCGGCAGGGCGATGAGCAGGGGCAGCAGGCCCAGGCCGATATAGGCCTGCCGCCAGCCGAAGTGGTCGATCAGAGCCTGGGTATAGGTGGGCAGGATCATGCCGCTGAGGCCGGTGGTGCACAGGGCGATCCCCAGGGCGAGGCCGCGCTGGCGATCGAACCACAGGCTGACGATCTTGCCGTAGACCACCGGCAGGGTGCCCACCGAGGTGAAGGCCATGAGGGCGTAGAGGGCGTAGAAGGTCCAGATATTGTGCGTCGCCAGGGCCATGGCGGCGGTGGTGAGGCCCAGGGCGATGGTCGAGACGATGGCCACCGGCCGCGCCCCCACCCGGTCGGTCAGCCGCCCCACCGTCGGCCCCAGGAAGATCAGGGCGATGATGACGAACATGGACGCCGCCAGGATGGCGCCCCGCGGCCAGCCGAACTGCCGCTGCAGTTCGAAGGCGAATACGCTGGCGGTGAAGGTCGGCAAGGGCGACAGGCCCAGCCCGATGCCCACGGCGCAGGCCGCCAGGGGCCTCCAGCCTTCCTTGAACTCGTTCACGGGCGCGGCATGCGTCACGGCGGTCTTCCCCAAAGCCGCCGTCATGGCGCCGGCGTCGACACTACGAGAGCCGCCCGTGGGCATGGCCCCATCCCGCGACGACGGCCGCCTGGCGATAAGCCGCCGGGTCCTCGCTGGACGGACAGGGGCGATCTAGGCTTGGCGTGGCCGCGGGCGGCGACGACACTGCCCTTCCGACGATGCCGGCAGAGGATGCGATGATGGCGCAGCGCCCCAGACAGATCCACCTTTGCGCCTTCCCCCATACCGGCCCTCTGGCCTGGCGCCACCCCGACGCCCGCGGCGAGGGAGAGATCGACTTCGGCGTCTACAAATCCATGGCCCAGACCGCCGAGCGCGGCAAGTTCGACGCCATCTTCCTGGCCGACAACGTCTCGCTCAACCACTGGCACCTGGGCCAGGACCAGGCCTACGCCATGGGCAACGCCGTGGCCTTCGAACCCTTCACCCTGCTGGCCGCCCTGTCGTCGGTGACCGAGCATATCGGCCTGATGGCCACCGCCTCGACCACCTACAACCACCCGTACCATGTGGCCCGCAAGTTCGCCTCCCTCGACCACCTCAGCGGCGGAAGGGCGGGCTGGAACGTGGTCACCTCCATGACCCAGTCGGAGGCGGCCAACTTCGGGCTGAAGCAGCTGATCGGCAACGCCGAGCGCTATCAGCGGGCCAATGAGTTCGTCGATGCGGTCAAGGCCCTGTGGGACAGCTGGGACGACGACGCCTTCATCCGCGACCGCGCCAGCGGCCTGTTCCACGATCCCGCCAAGGCGCGGACCCTGGACCATCACGGCCGCCACTTCGACATCGCCGGCCCCCTCAACATCCCCCGCCCGCCCCAGGGCCACCCGGTGCTGTGCCAGGCGGGCAAGTCCGAGGAAGGCCTGGACCTGGCCGCCCGCACCTCGGACCTGATCTTCCTCAACCACCACACCATGGAGGGCAACCAGGCCATCTACGCCGCCATGAAGGCCCGCGCCGCCGGCTTTGGCCGGGGGCCCGACGAGCTGCGCGTGATGGCCGGCCTGTTCGTGGTGGTCGGCGGCACCGAGGCCGAAGCCCAGCGCATGCTGCGCGACGCCCGCGACGCCGTCGACATGCCCACGGCCAAGCGGTTCCTGGGCGTCTTCTTCCCGGGCATCGACGTGGAGTCCTTCGCCGACGACGAGCCCCCGCCCCTGACGCCAGAGTTCCTCGCCGCCGCTCAGGCGGGGCGCTGGAAGCTGGAAGAGGACGGCCGCCGCCTGACCGTGCGCGAGCTGTGCACCTCCCACGGCAACCACCACCGCCAGCTGCAGGTCGTGGGAACCCCCGAGCAGATCGCCAACATGATGGACCTGTGGGTGGCCAACTACGCGGCGGACGGGTTCAACCTCTTCCCCCTGGCCCTGCCCGACGGCTTCAACGCCTTCGTCGACGAGGTGGTCCCCCTGCTGCAGAAGCGGGGCGTCTACCGCACCGACTACGAGGGCCGCACCCTGCGCGAGAACCTCGGCCTCGCCCGCCCGGATCTGCGGTCTGGCTGACGGCCCTTATCCTCCCCCATCCCGCAGAGGATGGGGGAGGTGGCCCGGAGGGCCGGAGGGGGCGAACCACAAGCGCCGCGCTCTGTCTCTCGCCCCCTCCACCGCTTCGCGGTCCCCCTCCCCCGCGAAGAGCGGGGGAGGATAAGAGGCCGCTGGTCAGCCGCCGCCCACCGCCGCCGCCAGGCGGGCGCCCAGGAGGCGGCCGAAGGTGAGCGACGAGGAGATGGTCACCCCGCCCAGGTGGCAGTTGCCGAAGGCGCCCATGCCCAGCACCTCGCCGGCGGCGTAGAGGCCGCGCACGGGGCGGTCCTCGGCGTCGAGGACGTTCAGGGCCCCATCGGTCTTGACGCCGCCATAGGTCAGGGCCGCGGTGGCGTGGTGCTTGATGGCGTAGAAGGGGCCCGTCTCGATGGCGGCCGGCATATGCTCCCGGCGATAGCCGTCCGACCCGGCCGCGCGGCCCCGGTTGTAGCGGTCGACAGTGAGGGCCAGGGTGTCGGCCGGCAGGCCGCACTGGTCGGCCAGTTGCTCAAGGGTGTCGGCGCGCTGATAGTCGGGATGAGTGGCGAAGGCCCGCGCGATCTTGTCGTCGGACCAGGCGGCGAACAGCGGCGGGGCGGCCCGGCGGATGGCCTCGTCATAGACCAGCCAGAACTCCATCTGCGGCTGGGCCTGCAGCATCCGCTCGCGGAAATCCGGGCTCTCGATGTCCTCGGCCATGAACCGCTCGCCGGCCAGGTTGACCATGATCTCCCACGGCATCCGCACGGCGGGGGCGACCAGGGTGTTGATCCAGTAGTCGTCCGGGCTGTCGATGTCGGCGGTGCCGCCCACGGTGGGGATGTAATTGCGCCAGTAGTCCACGGCGAGGCCGCGCCGGCGCGCGATCTTGAACCCGTCGCCGCGGTTGAAGGGGTAGGCATAGGCGCGCCGGGGGCGGTCGTGCAGCTCGCGCCAGAGGTCCTCGTCCGCGCCGTAGCCGCCGGTGGCCAGGACCACATGGTCGGCCTGCAGGGTCTGTCGGCCGCCGGGCCCCTCGACGACAACGCCGCGAACCGAGCCATCGGCGATGACCAGGTCCGTCATGCGCGTGGACAGGCGCAGGTCCACCGCCCCGCTGGCCACGGCCGGGGCCAGGGCCTCGTCAAGCACCGCCAGGATCTCCCGGGCCTGGCCCTTGGGGGTGTAGAGCCGGGCGCGTGAATAGGCGTCGTGGCCGAGCGCCATGGCCGGCTGGTCCGGCGGATAGACCAGGCCCAGGTCGAGCAGCCAGTGCAGGGCGTCGGCGGCGTTCTCCTGCCAGTAGGTCAGCAGGTCGATCCGCGCCGTGCCGTGGCTGATGCGGATGGAGTCCTGCAGGTGCAACGCCGGCGTGTCCTCGATCCCCTTGGCCGCCTGAAGGCGGGTGCCGGCGGCGCTGAGGGTGCCGCTGGACAGGTGCAGGGCGCCGCCCGTCTTGTCGGCGGCGTCGATCAGGATCACACGGGCGCCCCCAGCCGAGGCGAACAGCGCCGTCGGGATGCCGGCCGTGCCGGCCCCGACGACGACGACGTCAGCTGTCGTGGCCGACAAGGGTCTTCACGGCGTCGGCGGACGAAGGGGCTGCGGCGCTCTGGGGCTTGATCCCCTTGTAGCTGAACACGGCCCAGTGCCGGGGGCCGGCTTCCTCCACCTCGAAGCCGATGTCCGCCATGCTCTTCAGGGGATCGCTGGCGATGTATTGCGGGGTCCAGACCTCGCCATTGTAGACATGGTCGACCCAGCGGCCGTGGTCGTTGTAGGGCGTCTGCGGCTTGGCGCCGGTGCGGAAGTCGAAGAACTGGAACGAGCCGCCCGGCCGCAGGATGCGGTAGGCCTCCTTGAACACCCGCTCGGCCACCGACGACGGCACCTCGTGGAACATGATGTACGAGGTGACGATGTCGAAGCTGTTGTCCTCGAAGTTGAGATCCTCGGCCAGCTGCTGCGAGAAGTGGACCTCGATGTTCAGGTCGATGGCCCGCTTGTGGGCGAACCGCAGCAGGGCGGCCCCATAGTCCACCCCGTGCACCTCGGCCTCGGGGAACTGGTCCTTCAGGGCCAGGGTGACGCGGCCGATGCCGCAGCCGAGGTCGACCATCTTCCTGACCACGCCGTCCGCCGGCCGGTCCACCGTGCGCGCGAGGTTGCGGTGATGGTCGTCCTGGTAGACCTGGCCCTCGTAGAAGTTGTTGGTCCCCCAGTAGTAGACATAGCCGCCCAGATCGTCGCCGACATAGCCGCCGGGCTGAAGGTGGATCTCGTGGCGGGCGTAGTCCGGAATCTGCAGCTGCGGGTTCAGGGTCAGGGTCCCGGGGCCGGACGCGTCGGCCGCGTCCAGCTCGTCGAGGTAGGTGTCGGCGTCCTTCCACAGAGTGTCGATGACGTTCTTCCAGGTCATCTGCTGGACGCTGGCCCAGACCCGGTCGCGGGCGCCGACCAGGGGGTTGGCGGCGATGGCGCGGCGCACCTCGGTGCGGTCCTCGCCCGGCTGCAGCATCCGGTCGCCGAACATGGCGTCGACCTCGTCGCTGGCCGCCTGGCGGAACGGGCCGTTGACCCATTTGCGCAGGCCGGTGACCAGCTCCTGATAGCTTTCCATATCCAGGCTGGGGGGCCGGCGAAGCCTGCCGATCATGCCGCGGTCCATGGTGGCTCTCCTAGAAGTCGTCGCGTTTCTCCCACGCCTCGGTCAGTTCGACCTGGGCCTGGGAATTGATGGGCCGCCGCAGCGCCCCGAAGGTGGTCTCGATGAAATAGTCGCGCTCGGCCAGCCAGGCCGCCTCGTCCTCGAGGGGGAACATGAAGCTTTCCACCGCGTCGGGGGCCATGCCGCCCTTGACCAGCACCGCCTCGAGGGTGCGCAGCCGCTTTCGCTCGGTCCACAGCTGGGCGCCCAGTTCGAGCACCACGGTGACGAGGTTGTCGACCACGGGGTTGTCCAGGAAGGCGGCCTGGTCGGTGTGGGCCTTGATCGCGTCGGTGGCGACGCTCTTGCGCCCGTCCCTGGCCTTCATGGTGGTAATCCAACTGCTGATCTTGCGCCTGCGAGACTACACCCTCGACGACGCCAGGACGACCCGCGTTCTGTTTGTCTGACCCGCGGAGTTTTCCTTGCCCTCCCTATCCAACAAGCGGACAGGCGAAGCATTGCCTCTAGGGCGCCGGGGGAGAACCGGTCTTCGGTGCGGCGACAAGCTCGGCCGCGCCGGTCCCCGGCGGCAGGCTGGGCGTTGACGCGCCCGGCCCCCGGGCCTTGTGTAAGCCTGGTTCGCGGCGCCCCGCCCGGACCGCAAGAGGAGACTGGCCGATGACCAAGACCGCATTGATCGTTGGCGGAGGAATCGGCGGCCTGACCGCGGCGCTGGCGCTGCAGCAGGCCGGCGTCGAAGTGGCGGTCTATGAGCGGGCGCCGGCGATCACCGCCATCGGCGCCGGCATCACCCTCACCCAGTCCGCCAGCCGGGGCCTGTATTCCCTCGGCCTCAAGGAGGCGGTGGTCAGCGGCTCGGACAACCCGCGGGTCGCCGGGCCCCGGCGCACGGGCGAGCGCCCCCTGGGCGAGGGCGGCGGCGCCGACTGGCGCGACCCGGCCCGCGCCGCGGAAATGGACCCGCCCTTCTTCCAGCAGATCCATCGCGCCGATCTCTATGAGATCCTGCGCCAGGCGGTGCTCGCCGCCGACCCGGACGCCGTGCGCCTGGGCCACGACTTCGATTCCTTCGAGCAGGACGACGCGGGGGTGACCGCGCGGTTCGCCAATGGCGAGACGGCGCGGGGCGACCTGCTCATCGGCGCCGACGGGGTCCGGTCAGTGGTGCGCGCGCGCATGTTCGGCCCCGAGGACCCGCGCTTCACCGGCCAGGTCTGCTATCGCTGCCTGATCCCCATCGAGCGCGTCCAGCAATACCTCAGCGCCGGCAAGACCTTCGGCTTCTCCGGCCCGGGGCGGCGGGTCCTGCGCTACGTCATCCGGCACGACACCGTCGTCAATGTCGTCGCCTTCGTCCGCACCGACTCCTGGACCGGCGAGGGCTTCTCCGAACAGACCACCCCCGAGGAGCTGCTGTCGTATTTCCCCGGCTGGGACGAGGACGTGCTGGGCCTGTTCCGCAACGCCCCGCCCGAAGGCACGGCCAAATGGGCCCTCTACGACCGCGATCCCATCGATAGCTGGACGCAGGGCCGGGTCGCGCTGCTGGGCGACGCGGCCCATCCGATGCTCCCCTTCCTGGGCCTCGGCGCCGCCATGGCCATCGAGGACGCCGTCGTCCTCGGGCGCACCGTCCGCGAGGAGGCCGACGCCGCGGCGGCCCTGAAACTCTACGAGGGCACCCGGCTCGGCCGCGCCAACTGGGTGCTGCTGCAATCGCGCCTGCAGGGCGAGCTGACGCAGGGCGAGGACCGGGAGAAGATCAAGACCATGACCCTGCCGTCGTCCGATCCCATCCTCTACGACTACGACCCGACCACGGTGGCGCTGGAGCCAGCGCAGGCGGCCGCCTAGGTCTAGGCCCCCTGCGTCCCGCCGACGATCCGCCGGAACGGACGCAGGGCCAGCCAGATCAGGCCCGCGCCTGACAGCATCAACGCGGGCGCGACCAAGGCCAGGGAATAGCGCAGCTGCGCGGGGTCGTGGAACACCCCGTCGGTGACCCGCGCCACAAGCCAGGGCCCGGCGCCGACCCCGACCACGTTGGCCACCAGCAGATACAGGGCCACCAGCTGCGCGCGCAGGCGGTTGGGCGCCAGGGCCGGGATAGCGGCGGTGCCGGCGCCGAAGGGCATCGGGCCGAGGATGGCCAGGGGAACCAGCAGGGCGATGGCCGCCTGGGGCGAGGCGACCAGGGGAAAGGCGATGGCCAGGGGGGCGGCCGCCAGGGCGGCGAGGACCGGCACGCGCAGATTGGCGTCGACCACCCCGCGCGCCTTCATCCGGTCCGACAGCCAGCCCCCGGCGACGACGCCGAAGGCCCCGCCCAGGGCCACCAGCAGGCCGTAAGCGACGCCGATCCGGGCCGCGGTCCAGCCGAAGGTGCGGATGAAGAAGCTGGGCGTCCAGGCGCCGATGGCGAACTGCCCCGCCGCCAGCAGCGACAGGCCGAGGAACAGGGGCGCGATCACCCCGGCCCGGGCGCGCAGGAACTCCAGCAGGTCCCGCCGGGCCGGGGGCTGGTCGTCGGCCACCGCGGCGAAGGCCTCTGAGCGCGGCGGCTCGCGGACCGTCAGCCACAGGAGCAGCGCCACCAGGAGGCCGGGGAGGGAAACGATGACGAAGGCGGCCTTCCAGTCGGCCAGGGCCCCCACCCCCGGCAGTACGATCGGTCCGTAGACCTGCAGGGCCGCCAGCACCGCGCCGCCGCCGACCAGGGCGATCCCCGAGCCGATGAAGCCCGATCCGGTGAAGACGCTGATCGGCCGGGCGATGCGCTCAGGCGGGAAATAGTCGCTGATCAGGGAATAGGCCGCCGGCGTCAGAGACGCCTCGCCGACCCCCACGGCCATGCGCCCGGCGAACAGCCACCAGAAGCCGACCGCCATGCCGCAGCCGAAGGTCGCCGCGGTCCACAGGAGGCAGCCGGCCAGCACGACGTTGCGGCGATTGCCGGTGTCGGCCCAGCGGCCGAGGGGGATGGCGAGGGCGGCGTAGAAGATGGCGAAGGCGAAACCCTGCAGCAACGACACCTGGGTGTCGGTGATCGACAGGTCGGCCTTGATCGGCTCCACCAGCAGATTGATGATCTGCCGGTCGAAGGCCGAGGCGATGCTCCCCAAGGACAGCACGAACACCACCCACCAGCCGTAAGGGCGGCCGGCGGGACGGTGGGCCGGCAGGGCGGGCGACAGGGTCATTGTGGCCGGGGCTCCGCGCGGATGAGGTCGGCGGCGCGCTCGGCCAACATCATCACCGCCGCGTTGATATTGCCAGAGACATGAGAGGGGATCACCGAGGCGTCGACCACCCTCAGGCCGGCCACCCCGCGCACCCGCAGGGCCTCGTCGGTGACCCCCTGAGGCCCCATCGCGCAAGTGCCCATGGCGTGATAGCCGAGGAAGGTGGTCTGCCGCAGATAGGCGTCCCACTCGGCGTCGGTGACCACCGCCGGCCCCGGCATCCGCTCCTGGGTGACGAACGGCCTGAAGGCGGGGGCGCGGAAGATCCGCTGCACATAGCGGCAGGCGCGGGTCAGGGCGGCCACGTCCTCGGGGTCGCACAGCAGTTCGTGGTCCACGATCGGCGTGTCCTTGGGGTCGGCCGAGCGCAGCCTGACCTGCCCCCGGCCGCGCGGGTAGGACAGGGACACCGCCGCCGTGACCGCCGATTTCGGATAGGGGGTGATCCCCGCCTCGGAAAACGAGAAGGCGAACGGGCCGAGCATCACCTGGATGTCGGGGCCGGGCAGGTCGGGGCTGGAGCGGAAAAAGCCTACCGCGTGGGGATAGGGACTGGTCGCCGGGCCGCGGCCAAACAGCAGCCAGTTGAGCACATGCCAGCCCATGCGCGGGCTGTTGACCTCCACGTTGAAGGTCCGGACATTGACGTCCACGCTGACGGTGGCGTTGGGATGGTCCTGCAGGTTGCGGCCCACCTGCGGCTGGTCGATCACCGAGGCGATGCCGAGCCGGGCCAGATCCTCCTTGGGGCCGATCCCCGACAGCATCAGCAGCTTGGGCGACCCCATGGCGCCGGCGCAGACGATCACCTCCCGCGCGGCCTCCAGACTGTGCGTGGCGCCATCCCAGCTGGCCTCGACGCCCACGCACCGTCCGTCGCGCACCAGCAGCCGACGGACCTGCGCCCCCGTCTGGATTCTAAGGTTCCGCCGCCGGCGCGCGGGCCACAGATAGCCCCGCGAGGCGCTCCAGCGGCGGCCGCGGCTCTGGGTCACCTGGGGATAGCCGACCCCGTCCTGGGTCGCCCCGTTGTAATCCTCCGTAAACGGAAGGCCTGCCTGACCCGCCGCCTCGATAAACACATGGCTAAGCTGGTGCAGGGTGCGCAGGGGTTGCACCCTCATCGGCCCGTCGCGGCCCCGCAGCGCGTCGCTGCCGAAGGCCGTGCGCTCCAGCCGCTTGAAATAGGGCGCCACCGACGCGAACGACCAGCCGGGGTTGCCCAGGGCCTCCCAGCGGTCGAAGTCGGCCGCGGCGCCGCGCACATACAGCATCCCGTTGATCGAGCTGGATCCGCCCAGGCCCTTGCCCGCCGGCCACAGGTCCACCTTGCCGCCGCGCGAGGCGTCCGGTTCCGCCAGGGTCATCCAGTCGTGTCGGGGATTGCCCACCGCCTTGATCAGGGCCGCCGGCACATGGATGTAGGGCGACCAGTCGACCCCGCCGGCCTCCAGCAACAGGACCCGCACGGCGGGATCCTCGCTCAGCCGGTTGGCGAGGACACAGCCGGCCGATCCGGCCCCGACGATGATGTAGTCCCAGGACGCCAAGTCAGCGCGTCGCTTGGACGGATTGCTGTGCGTTCAGCTTGGCGAAGGTGTCGTATTCGTTGAGGTCCTTGCGACGGCCCTGGCGCCAGCGGGTGGCGAAGCCGCGGGGAAAGTCCGCATCGCCGTCCCGCCGGCCGTCCTGCGACCAGAGCAGGGGGAACATCGGCCCTGCGGGGGGCTCGCCCGGGATCATCTCGTCGAAACTGACACCGGCCAGATTCACGCAGTCCGGCCGGGGGGCCCAGACGATGTCGTCGCCGAACACCCGCACCGACAGGGCGATGCGCCAGTCTTCCGCCGAATTGCCGTGGGAGTAATGGATGGTCCTCGGATGCACCACGAGCATGTCGCCGGGCTCCATGTCCCATTGCAGGAACCGGTTGGCGGGATCGGCGCGCAGGGCCTCTCCGTCCGGATGGCTCACCCGTTCGGGCGGCCGCAACATCTGGCGGGCGTTGGGCGAGAACAGCCAGTAGGGAGTCTCCTGGACCTGGGTGCCCGCCACGCACTCCAGGCAGTTCTCCTGGCTCACCCCGCCCAGGGGTATCCAAAGGGACGGCACCATCAGCCCGGTCACCGGCCAGCCCATGCGGTCGGTGTGCCAGATGGTCTTCTCCGAGGAGTTCGGTCTCTTGGCGAACATCTCGTCGAAGAAGAACCGGATCTCGCGCGACCCCATCACCTCCCCCGCCGCCTGGGCCACCGGCGAGTCGAAGATGAAGCGGCGGAACGGAGCGGAGACCCGCGACATGTAGCGGCCGGGGTTGTTGGGCAGCAGGCCGACATCCTCGCCGTCGACGACGATGCGGCGCGCCTCAGGCTCGAGGGACTTCATCCAGTCCGGGTCGAATACCTGCCGCAGGCACACCACGCCGTCGGCGGCGTAGGCGTCCCGATCCTGCTGGGTGATCGGCCGCAGCGGGGTACTGTTGAAAGTCATGCGAGGCGCCTGGATTGCGATCGGTGGAGAGCCGCCAAACTGACGCGCCTGCCCCCATCCCGCCAATCGAATGACGCGCATCAGCCATGCGCCCGGGACATGGAACGCCCTCACCGCCCCCTAGCCTGCGCGGACTGTTTTCCCGATAGTGCCGCGGGGCGAGCCGGGGTCCGATGAAAGCCAGCCATCTTCAGCGCGTCGATCTGAATCTGATCAAGATCTTCAGCGCCGTCTATGGCGAGCGCCATGTCACCCGGGCGGGGGCGATCCTGAACATGAGCCAGTCGGCGGTCAGTCACGGCCTGCGCAATCTTCGCGACCTGTTCGACGACCCACTGTTCGTGCGCACGCCCGACGGCATGGAGCCGACCGCTTTTGCCGAGCAACTCGCGGCGCGCATCCGGGGCCCGCTCGAGGAGATCCAGCAGGCCCTGGCGCTGACCGGCGATTTCGACCCCGCCGTCGCCGAATTGGACCTGACGGTGGGCCTGACCAGTGGGATGCACCCGCGCTTCATCGCCGGCCTGTGCCGCGAGGTTCGCCTCGCCGCCCCCAATACCTGCCTGCTGGTGCGCAACCTCGCCCCCGCGGAGGCGGCCGCGGCGCTGGACAGCCGGGCCGTGCAGCTGGTGGTCAGCACCCCGAACCTGATGCTCGACAGTCCGCGCTTCGGCTTTCTGCCCCTCTACGAAGACGAGGTGGTCTGCGTGGCGGCGCGGTCCAATAGCGAGGTCGGCGAGGTCCTCGACCTGGACACCTATGCGCGCCTGCCGCACCTGGTCGTGGCCTCCGACCGGTTCAGCCGCACCTGGGTGGACGACCGCCTGGCCGAACAGGGGCTGCGGCGCCGGATCAGCACCATCGTCCCCACCTCGGTCTATATCGAGCAGCTGGTCCCCGACAGCCCGCTGCTGTGCACGGTGATGGGCAGCCTGGTCACGCCCTCGCCGAGCCTCAGGATTATGACCCCGCCGATCGCCGGTCCGCCCCATGCCTTCGGCCTGGTGTGGCACGCCCGCGACCAAGGGCATGCCCCGGTGACGTGGCTGCGCGACCTGACCCGGCGGGTCTGGGACGCCTGTGTCGCGGGGGAGCCCCCCGCCTAGCGCAGGCCCGTCACGAGGCCGCTTGCAGGGCTTCGGCCCGGTCCCAGATCACCGGCAGGACATCACTCGGCTCCGGGTGGGCGCCGTCGGGCATGGCGGTGGTGTCGATGCCGGGGATGGGCGCCAGTCCCGGCAGGGTGCACCACACCGCATCGTCGCCGATCACCCGCACGGCCAGCCCGGTGCGCGGCATGTCGTCCGACGCATTGCCCTTGGAATAGTGCGGGGTATCGACGTGGAACAGCACCGCGTCGCCCGGCTCCAGGTCCCAGCTGACGTAGCGAAACGGATAGTCGGGATCATTGCGGCCGGCCTCGAAGTCGGGAAATCCCAGGCCATTGCCCGCCGGGCCGTAGCGCAGGCCGTTCTCGACACAATGGCGGTGATAGCCCGCCAAAAATTCGATCCGCCCGTTCAGCGCGTTCACCGGCGTCAGGGCGATCCAGATGTTGGGGACCATCTCGCCGCGGAACGGCCACCCGTGGTCGGCGTGCCACCGCATCACCTTGGGCGAGCGGGGCGGCTTATGGAACAGGTGGTCGTGGAACATCTGGATGCGATCGGCGCCGATGGTCCGCCCCACCACCTCGCCCACGGGGGAATGCAGGGCGAACTCGCGGAACGGGCCGGGCCGGCGCCACAGATGGGCCACCGAGGTCATCTCCCCGTGCGAGGGGCCCACGTCCCCCCAGGCATGGGGATCGGCGATGACCTCCTGGGCGCCGGCGCGCAGGGACTCGATCCAGTCGGCGTCGAACATCTGCCTCAGGCAGACCACGCCATCTCGGCGATAGGCCTCCTGGTGGGCCGGGGTGATCGGATGGAGGGGGGTCCTGTTCATGGCTCTGCTCGTCCTGAAAGGCGGCCCCTGGTGTGGGTCGCCGTCGGTGTCCATGCCAGATGGCGGCATCGTTGGGGCCATGTCCAACGCGACGCCGACATAGCCGCCATTCGCGGCGCTCATGGCAGGTCGGGGGCGGCCCATGAAATCAGCTCATGCCGACTATGGCGTATGCGATCTGGACGGCGCCGCTCGGCGCCCCTTAGGTCGGACGACGGGCGCGCCGCGCCCGCCACCGGAGCTTACGCAATGCGCGCCTTGGCTGTCTATCACACGCCGGATGGCGGCTCGAAGCTGATCGACATCGACCTGCCCCAGGTCGAGCCCGGGGTCGGGCCGGACGGCGCCCGGGTGTGGCTCGGCTCCAAGGGCGCCCGGTCGTGGGGCGTCGCCCACGGGGACGGCGGGGCGAGCAAGGACTGGCACCGGGGCTCGAGCGCCAGCCTCTCGGTGGTCGTCGAAGGCGGCTGGGAGATCGAGACCACCGACGGCGACCGGCGCGACCTGGGCCTCGGCTCGGTCCTGCTGGTCATGGACACCGAGGGTCAGGGGCACCGGTCGCGGGTGACGGGATCATCCTGCAAGACCCTCGGCATCGGTCTCACCGACGAGGCCCGCGACGACATCTGGGCCCTGATCGAGGCCGCGGCGGCCGAGGCCGGCCGGCCTTGACGACTCTCGGGGGGCCGCTGCCCCGACGCATCTTCTTCGGCTGGGGACTGGGGTCCTTCCCCATGTCGATCCTCAGCGTCTCCGCCGGGGTGCTGTTGCTGAGGTTCATGACCGACACCATCGGCATCGCCGCCTACGCCGCGTCCATGATCTTCGCGGTCTCCAAGATCTGGGACGCGGTCAACCATCCGCTGATGGGCGCCCTCAGCGACCGCCTGTCGACCCCCTGGGGTCGGCGGCTGCCGATGTTGCTGACGGGAGGACTGCTGAGCGCGCTGGTCATCCTCGCCATGTTCGCCATTCCGACGATGAGCCCCCGCGCCAGCACCGCCTACATGTTCGTGATGCTGATCCTGTTCGCCACCGCCCACGCCATGTTCGTGGTGGCCTACATCGCCATGTTCGCCGAGATGACCCAGGACTACGAGGAGCGCACCCGGCTGTCGTCCTGCCGCGTGTTCTTCTCCACCGCCGCCAGCCTGCTCGCCCTGGGCATCGCGCCCATGCTGCTGGACCACTGGGGCGCCGGCCGGGCCGGCTATCGCAACCTGGCCATCGGCCTGATGGTCCTGGCCGCGCCCAGCCTGGTGCTGTGCGCCTGGCTTGTCCGCGGCGCGCCACGGACCGAGGCGGCGCCCGGCCGGGCGCCGCCCCTGATGACGCAGTTGCGCACCGCCGCCGGCAATCGCCCCTTCCTGTGGCTGATGTCGGCGAAGCTGATGTATTTCCTGCTGCTGGCGTTCCAGCTGGGCTCCCTGCCCTATTTCACCAAGCACGCGCTCAAGGCGTCCGACACCTGGCTGGGTCTGGTCCTGACGGTGCAAAGCGTCGCGGTCGTCGCCGTCCAGCCCCTGTGGATCCTGCTCGCCCGGCGCATCGGCAAGAAGGCCTGCTTCATGGTCGCCGCGGCCCTGTACGCCCTGGTCGCCCTGTCCTGGTGGCTGGCGGTCCCCGGCGAGCCGGGGCCCCTGCTGCTGGCGCGGGCGGTGGCCACGGGCCTGACGGCCGGGGGCATGTTCCTGTTCTCCCAGGCGATGCTGCCCGACGCCATCGAGCACGACTATCTGCAGACGGGCCTGCGCCGGGAGGGGGTGTTCACCGGCGTCTACGCCCTCATCGAGCAGGTGGCCGCCTCGGTGGGCATCGCCGTCCTTGGCGTGCTGCTGGGCGCCACCGGCTACGTGGCCAGCACGACGGGCGGCCACGCCCAGCCTGCCGGGGCCGTGGAGGGCATCCGGGCGGCGCAGGCCCTCGTCCCGGCCCTGTTCGCCGTGCTCACCATCGCCTTCCTGGCCCCCTACGATCTCAACGAGGGCCGCCTGCGCGACCTGCGCCAGCGGCGGGCGGCCCTCGACCCGCAAGCCGACGGGGCGTCGATGGGCTGAGGCGCGGGGCCAGCGGCCCCGGCGGTTCACACCACCGCGTCCTCCGCGCAGATGCGCCGCAGGATCATCAGGAAGTTCTTCAGGCTGGCCTCATCGGCGGCGCTGGCGGCGGACTGGATGCGGCGGATGATGCCGGCCTGTCGAAGGATCTCGCCGCCGGGGATCTTCAACCGCTTCAGCCGGCCGTCCGCCAGGTCGGGCTTGGTGAGGATCTCGGGCAGGATGCTGACGAAGTCTCCCCCCGCCACCAGCGATCGGATCAGGGGCAGGGAATTGGTCTGGATCAGGGGCCGGCGCATCTGCAGCCCCTGGACGCCGAAGAAGTGGTCCAGGTAGTCGCGCATGTGCGGCTGGTTGACCACCACCCAGCGGGCCTCGGCCAGGTCCTCGCGGGTGACCACTGACTTCTGGGCCAGGGGGTGGGCGCCGTTGGCGACCATGGTGGCGCGCACGTCGAGGATCGGCTCCACCGACAGGCCATCGGGCACCGCCGCGCCGGGCAGGTTGCAGAACACCATGTCCAGCCGCCCCTCCTGCAGGGAAGGCAGCAGCTCCTCGAAATAGCCCTCGGTGACCACGATCCCGGCCTCGGGATGCTCGGCCGAGAAGTCGCAAAGGGCCCGGTCGACGATCCGTTCGGCGAACATCGAGGCGATGCCGAGGCGCAGATTGCCGCGGGCGCCGCTCTTGATGGCGGCCACATCCTCGCGCGCCCGCCGGGTCTCCGACAGGATCAGCTTGGCGTGGCGGTAGAGGGCCTCGCCGGCGGGGGTGGGCACGACCCCCCGCGGCCGCCGCTCGATCAGGGGCGCTCCGACGATCTCCTCCAGCATCTGGATCGAGCGGGTCAGGGCCGGCTGGCTGATCGCCAGCAGCACGGCCGCCTTGGACACGTTCTCCAGCTCGATCACCGCCGCCAGATGACGCAGATGGCGCAGTTCCATGTCGGGCCCCTCCGAGGGGTCAATCTCCAGGCCCGGGGCAAGACATGTCAAGAGCGCATCGTGATGCTCTATCCCGGCCCATCAGTGCATATCGGCGCAGGCGGCCCTCCTCAGGCCGACAGGTCCATCTCCACCCCCGCGCCCGCGGCGCGGGCGGCGGCCACGGCGCTGCGGGCGGCGGCGAGGTCCTGGGCGGCGATGCCGAGGGATTTGTAGAGGGTGATCTCGCCGTCGCCCCGCCGCCCCTGGACGCGGCCGAGCAGCACCTCGCCGATCTCCCCGGCGATGTGATCGGCGGTCACCGCGCCCGCCTCGATGGCGCGCTTCAGCTCGCCGGCCTCGGCCAGGGCGGCGGGGCGGTGGTCGACGAAGTAGCGGCTGCGGGCCACCGCCTCGGCGTCGGCCTCGGCGGCGGTGGGGATGGCCGAGCCGACCAAGTTGAGGTGGGCGCCGGCCTTCAGCCAGGCCCCCTCCAGGATCGGATCCGTGGCCGAGGTGGTGGTGCAGACGATGTCGGCCGCCTCGACTGCGGAGCGGGCGTCGGCCACGGCCTCGGCCCCGCCCTCGATGCTTGCCGCGAAGGCGCGCGCCTTGGCCGCGTCGCGCGCCCACACCAGGACCTTCTCGATAGGCCGCACCGCGCGCATCGCCCGCACATGGTTGCGGGCCTGTTCGCCGGCGCCCAGGACCGCCAGCACCTGGGCGTCCTGGCGCGCCAGCACCCGGGTGGCCAGGGCGCTGGCGGCGGCGGTGCGGATGGCGGTGAGACTGCCCCCTTCCAGCAGGGCGATGGGCAGGCCGTCGCGGGCGTCGAACAGCATCACCGCCCCCACATGGGTGCCGTGGGCCGAGCCCGCCGCGCGCGGGAACTTGGAGACGATCTTGACGTCGAACACCGGGTCCTGACCCCCCAGCCATCCCGGCATCAGCACCATCTTGCCCGCCGTGCCCGGGATGGCCATGGCCTGGCGCAGGGGCAGGACCACATCCCCGGCCGAGGCGGCGCGCATGGCCCCGTCCATGGCGTCGATACAGGCCTCGATGGGCAGCAGCCGCTCGATGTCGGACCTCGTGAGGATCAGCATCAGCGCGGCGGGGAAAAGCGCATCCGCGCCATGATCTGCGCCACATCGTCCGGGCGGGCGAAGGGCTCAGGCATCGGCTCGCCCGGCGCGCGCGGCCGGCCGATGGCTTCGAACCAGTCCTCCAGCCCCGGGGGGAAGAACACCCAGAACAGCTTCATGTCGACGTCGCCAGTGTTCTCGACCACGTGCTGGACGTCGCGGGTGAACAGCACCGTGGAGCCCGCCTCCAGCGACTGGGGCACGCCGTCGAGGACCAGGGTCCCGCTTCCCTCGTAGACGAAGATCAGCTCGTGATTGCGCTGATGGCCGTGCTCGCGCACGTGGCAGCCCGGCGGCAGCACCTGGATGCCCGACGAGAAGGTGTCGTAGGGCATGGTCTGGGGCGTCAGCTTCACCGTGACATAGCCGCGCGACGGCATCGGCTGCCACAGGGACACCCCCTCGTCGGGGCCGACGACGACGGCGGGGTGGATGGCGCGATCGCTCATGCGGCCTCCGTGAGGAATGCGAGAACCCGGCGGTTGTAGGCCTCGGGAACGGTCTGAGGGCAGAAGTGGCCCCCGGTGGGCAGGATCTCGATCTCGGCGCCGGGGATGGCCGCGGCCATCTCGCGGGTGAAACCCACCGGCGTCAGCTGGTCGTCCTGGGCGCAGATGGCCAGGGTCGGGGCGGTGATCGCCGGCAGCCGCGCGCGCAGGTCGTGACCGGTGACCGCGTCGATGCGGGCCAACTCCTCGGCGATCTCGGGAAAGCCGGCGCGGCGCTCGGCGAGGTAGGCCTGCTCGTCCACGAAACGGTCGTGAAGCCACCCGGCCGGCGCCCCCAGCAGGGTTCCCTGCATCAGATAGGCGTCGGCCCCCAGGGTCTGCAGTATCCGCCGGCGCAGGGCGAAGGTGGCCAAAAACAGGGGGCTGGGCCCCGGCCAGCTGGCGCTCAGCACCAGACGGTCCAGCCGGTGCGGATGATCCAGGGCGAGGTGCTGGCCGATCGCCCCGCCGGTGGAATGGCCCACCAGGCTGGCGCGGTCGATCTGCAGCGCGTCCATCAGCTGGATCACGTCGTCGGCCATCTGGGCGGTGCTGGAGCACACCCCCGTGCGGGCGCTGGCGCCCACCCCGCGATGGTCATGCAGCACCACCTGGAAATGCGCGGCGAACACGCTCGCCTGGGCGCGCCAGAAGGCGCCCCGGCCGCCCAGCCCCGCCACCAGCAGCAAGGGCGGCCCGGCGCCCAGGATCTCCACGTGCAGCGCCCCGTCGCGGATGGGGATCAGCGGCATAGGCGGGCGCTCCCGCGGCTGGAGGTCGGATCGGCCATGACCCATGGTTAGGCGCCTGGGGGCGACTTGGACAATGCCTTGTGGTCCTGCCCCTATAGCCACGCTGCATGGCGCGGGCGCCATGCTTGACCGTCATAGGCCAAGCCATACTGTGCATTTGACGCGGCTGGCCGGGCCTGCGCCGATGGCGCGGACGAGGCGAGGCGAGATGGACGCGGACCGACACACGACCCGACTGCGGCGGCTCCTGGCGGCGCCGGCTCTGCTGGCCGCGCCGGGGGTTCACGACGCCATGACCGCCGCCCTCGCCGTGGACGCCGGCTTCGAGGCGGTGTTCCTGGCGGGCTCGGCCCTGGCCTACACCCAGCTGGCCCGGCCCGACGTGGGGCTGATGGCGGCGCCCGAGATCGCCCAGGTGATCGAGCGGATTCGCGACCGGGTCCAGGTTCCGATCCTGGTCGACGCCGACAGCGGCTTCGGCAATGCGGTCAACCTGATGCGCGTGACCCGCCAATTCGAGCGCGCCGGCGCTTCGGGCCTGCAGATCGAGGACCAGGTGGCGGTGAAGCGCCCCGGCGCCCTCACCGCCCGGCCGCTGGTTCCCCTCGCCGAGATGGTCGGCAAGATCAAGGCGGCCCAGGACGCCCGCCAGGACGACGCCTTCGTCATCAGCGCCCGCACCGACGCGGCCTCCAGCCTGGGGCTCGACGAGGCCCTGCGCCGGGCCGACGCCTTTGCCGAGGCGGGCGCCGACATGATCTTCGTGGAAGCCCTCGCCGACCGCGACCAGATGCGCCGGCTCGTGGCCGTGGTCGGCGGCCGGGCGCCCCTGCTGCACAATGTGCTGGATGTCTCCCCGGCCCTGCCCTCGACCGAGACCGAACTGGCCGAAATCGGCTACGCCATGGCCCTGTTTCCCGGCGTCCTGGCGCAGACCATCGCCGCCGCCGCCCGGGCCGCTCTGGCGGGTCTGCGCGCCGACGACAAGGCCGCCGCCTTCGCCGCCCTGGCGCTCAAGCCCGCCGACCTGAACCGGCTGATCGGCTCCCCCGCCTTCATCGCCCAGGCCGACGCCTACGCCTGGATGGACTGACGATCATGACCCAAGCCGCCGAACATCAGGCCTCCCTGACCGATCCGGAGGCGTTCTGGCGGCGCGCCGCCCAGGCCATCGACTGGGACCGGCCCTTCGACCGGGTGGTGTCGCAGGACCGTGGGCCCCTGGTGCGGTGGTTCGAGGGCGGCCGGCTCAACACCTGCTACAACGCCGTGGACCGGCACGTGCTGAACGGCCGCGCCGACCAGCCCGCGCTGATCTATGACAGCCCCCTGGCCGGGGTGGTGCGCAGCTACACCTTCGCAGAGCTCCAGGACGCCGTCGCCCGCGTCGCCGGCATGCTCGCGGCGCAGGGGGTGGGCCACGGCGACCGCGTCATCGTCTACATGCCGATGGTGCCAGAGGCGGTGTTCGCCATGCTGGCCTGCGCCCGCCTGGGCGCCATCCACTCGGTGGTGTTCGGCGGCTTCTCGGCGCGGGAGCTGGCCAAGCGCATCGACGACGCCACGCCGACGGTGATCGTCAGCGCCTCGTGCGGCCTGGAGCCCTCCCGGCTGGTGGCCTACAAGCCCCTGCTGGACGAGGCCCTGGACCTGGCGACCCACCCGGTCGCGCGATGCCTCATCCTGCAACGGCCGCAGTTGACCGCGACTCTGGTCGCTGGTCGCGACCTGGACTGGGCGCAGGCCCTGGCCGTCGCCGCGCCGGCCGGCTGCGTCAGCGTCGCCGCCACCGACCCGCTCTACATCCTCTACACCTCCGGCACGACGGGCGTTCCCAAGGGCGTGGTGCGCGACAACGGCGGCCACGCCGTCGCCCTCGCCTGGAGCATGGCCCATGTCTACGGGGTGCGGCCGGGCGAGGTGTTCTGGGCGGCGTCCGATATCGGCTGGGTCGTCGGGCACAGCTACATCGTCTACGGCCCGCTGCTGCACGGGTGCGCCACGGTGCTCTACGAGGGCAAGCCCGTGGGCACCCCGGACGCGGGCGCCTTCTGGCGCACCATCGAGCGGCACGGGGTCAGCGTATTCTTCACCGCCCCCACGGGCATCCGGGCCGTCAAGCGCGACGACCCCCGCGGCGCCTTCGTCGACGCCAGCGACCTGTCCAGCCTGCGCGCCCTGTTCCTGGCGGGCGAGCGCGCCGACCCCAACACCGTGGCCTGGGCCGAGCAGGTCCTGGGGCGCCCGGTGATCGACCACTGGTGGCAGACCGAGCTGGGCTGGCCCGCCCTGGCCGCCTGCCTCGGCCTGGGCGGCCGGCCGGTGCGCCACGGCAGCGCCGGCCACCCGGTTCCAGGGTTCGACTTCGCGGTCCTGGGCCCATCCGATCAGGCGGAGCCGGCGGGCGAGACCGGCGACATCGTCATCCGCCAGCCTTTGCCGCCCGGCTGCTACGCCGGCCTGTGGAACAACCCCGACGGCTTCCTCAAGGCGTTCGAGGCGCATCCGGGGGTCTACAACACCGGGGACGCCGGCTTCATCGACGACGACGGCTACGTCCATGTCATGAGCCGCACCGACGACATCATCAACGTCGCCGGCCACCGCCTGTCCACCGGGGCGATGGAGCAGGCCCTGTCGGCCCATCCCGATGTGGCCGAATGCGCCGTGGTGGGCGCGGCGGACGCCCTGAAGGGCATGGTCCCCGTGGCCCTGGTGGCGCCCCGCCCCGGTCGCGAGGGCGGCGACGACGCCCTGTGCGAGGCCCTGGTGCGCCAGGTGCGCGAGGTCATCGGCCCGGTGGCGTCGTTCAAGTCGGTGGCCCTGGTGACCCATCTGCCCAAGACCCGCTCGGGCAAGGTGCTGCGGGCCGCGATCCGCAAGATCGCCGACGGCGAGCCCTTCGAGACGCCCCCGACCATCGAGGATCCCGCCACCCTGGACCGGGTCCGCGAGGCCCTGGCGAAGATCGGCTACCCCCCGAAGCCAACCGGCTAGCCGAAATTCCGTCATCGTCCGGCTTGACCGGACGATGACGGTCGAGGAGGGGCCTCTCCTGCCGCGGAAGGGGCGGCGCCGCCCTGGCCGGCTATCGCCGCGCAGCCCCCTCCACCCCCGGCCGATGGCCGGCGGTCCCCCTCCCCCGCCCTGCGGTCGGGGGCGGAGAGGGCATTGCGCAAGCTTCACTCGATCATGGCGTGCGCCGTCGATCTCACTCCGTTGTCGGCCCCACCGCCCGTCCGGAGTCCTGCAGGCGCCGCCATACCGCCGCCTCGACCTGGAGCAGTTCGCCGTAGGTCTCGGCCCGGCGATCGGCGAAGGCGTTGGGCGGCCACAGGGCCGGGGCGCCGGGGTCCTCGTGGATGGGCTGCAGTTGGGCGATGAAGTTGGCGGTGGGCTTGGCGCGGGCGCGCCGCAGGGCCTCGATGTCGATGGTCGCGAGGGCGAACTGGTCCGGCGCCTGGGGCGCGACGCCGACCAGGGCCCCGTCATAGTCCCAGATCTGGGACGGCGGCGGCAGGGGCGCGTCGGCGCTGGCAGCCCCTCCGGGCGGCGTGAAGGCGCCCATGTTGGCCATGCCCAGATAGACCATGTTCTCGAACGCCCGCGCCGGCCGCGCGGCCGCCGCCCCGGCCCGGCCCATATAGTCCAGGGTCGGGGCGGTCGCGACGGGGTTGATGATGATCTCCGCCCCCTTCAGGGCCAGGGAGCGGACCCCCTCCGGCCAGTGCGGCTCCGCCCCGATGACCAGGCCGATGCGCCCCAGGGGCGTGTCCGCCACCGGATACAGGGCCTCGCGGCCGAACGCCTCGACGAAGGCGTCCAGCACGTCGATGGGGCTGGTGCGCAGGGAGATCGAATAGTGCTTGCGGTAGGTCAGGGCGAGACCGCCGTCCGGCCCGATCAGGCAGGCCGAGATGAAGTAGCGATCGGGGAAGGCCGCGTGCCGCTCGGTGGCCTGGACCACCACATGGGCGCCGGCCGCCTTGGCCGCCTGGCCGATCCGCTCCAGGTGCGGGCCCGGGAAGGTCAGGCTGGCGTCGATCCAGTTGTCGATGGTCAGGCCGGGGGCGTAGCCGCACAGGCCAAACTGGGGAAAGGCGATCAGCCGGGCGCCATGGGCTCGCGCCGCCTCTTCGATGAGGGCGCAATAATGCTCGACATTGGCGTCCAGCACCTGGGGCAGCAGCACGCCGCCTGGGCCGAAGATCACCTGGGTGGTCGGCTGGCACATGGCCATGACATAGGGCTGGATCATCGCGCGGCGCCCCCTGGTCGCCGGCTCCCCCTATCGTCGGGGCGGCTGCCTCCTGGCCAGACGAATTAATGAGGCGGCGATAGAAAACCGCTATCGCCGCGCCGCAAACAGCATTGGACGCCCCGGCGTGGGTCACTAGGTTTCAGCACAGGCTGCGAACTTCAGGGAGCGTTGGATGTCGGACCGCGGCCAGGGGGTCGAGGCGCGCCTCAGCCAGAAGACGCTGATCACCTATAGCGCCATGGCGCTGGGCTTCTCGGTCTTCGCCGTGGCAATCAACGTCATGCTGCCGCAGCTCTACGCCAAGGAGCTGGGCATCGCCCTGGCCGACCTGGGCCTGGCCCTGCTGTTCATCCGTATCTTCGACGCCGTCTCCGACCAGGTGGTCGGTTTCCTGTCGGATCGGACGCGGACCCGCTTCGGCTCGCGCAAGCCGTGGATCGTGGCCGGCACGGTGGTGACCCTGGTGTCCTGCTACTACCTGTTCATGCCCCCCGAGGGCGCGGGGATCGGCTATTTCGTCATCTGGCGCATCGCCTATGACATCGGCTGGACCATGGCGGGCGTGGCCTACACAGCCTGGGGCGCCGAGCTCAGCCCCAACTATTCGGACCGGTCCAAGATCAACGGCTACGCCGGGGTCAGCACCAATCTCGGGGTGATGGTCAAGAACCTGGCCCCCATCGCCCTGTTCTGGCTGGGGGTCACCCAGACCTCCGCCTTCTCCATGGACATGTTCCAGCATCTCTACTGGATCTGCCTGCCGATCATCCCGATCCTGACCGCCATCTCGGTGATCTTCACCCCGTCCGGCCAGGCGACCACGCGCGAGCGACCCGACTTCCTGGGGGTGATCCGCTCGGTGCGCCACAACCGGCCGTTCTGGTTCTATATGGCGGGATTCCTGATCGCCAGCCTCGGCCAGGGCATCACCACCCTGCTGTTCACCTTCTACGACAGCTACCTGAAGAT
Source organism: Caulobacteraceae bacterium (assembly GCA_965279095.1). Lineage (GTDB taxonomy): Bacteria > Pseudomonadota > Alphaproteobacteria > Caulobacterales > Caulobacteraceae > CBDIHH01. The sequence continues at coordinate 194,120 of CBDIHH010000006.1, read as the reverse complement.
CGGTCAGTGGTACCCCTACATCATGATGGGCTTCGGCGGCGTCACGGTCATCGCCATCCCGGTCTGGGTGCGGGTGGCCAACAGGATCGGCAAGCACAAGGCCTATGGCCTGGCCATGTTCCTGAGCTCCCTGGCCATCAACGCCTTCTGGTTCATCAACCCCGACCATCACTCCCAGGCCACCGTGGCGGTCCTCGGCGCCTGCGTCCTGTTCTTCGTCTCCTTCTCCACGGCCTGCGGCTTCGTGGCCCCCGCGGCCATGCTGGCGGACGTGGTCGACTACGGGACCTGGCGGACCGGCGAGGCGCGGGCCGGCTCGTACTTCGCCTTCCACTCCCTGATCCTGAAGATCGCCGTGGCCCTGGGCAGCGGCCTCGGCTTCATCCTCCTGGGCCTGTTCTCCTACAGCGTGAAGGAAGGGGTCGAGAACTCGCCCATGTCCAAGGTCGGGCTGCTGGTGACGGTGCTGCTCATCCCCGGAATCCTCAAGGCCATCGGCGGCCTGATCATCTGGCACTTCCCGCTGGATCGTCGACGCCACGACATCCTTCGCCGTCGCCTGGAATCGCGCCGGATGCGCCAGCCCCCGCCGCGGCCGCTGGAGGCCGGCGAGCCGGGCTGGCAGCCGGCCGTCTAAGGGCAGGCAGGCCCCGCATCCTCCCCCGCCCTTCGCGGGGGAGGGGGCGCACGCCCTGCCCCAGAATACCGTTTGGCAGGTCTAATGGCATACTATTAGGCTGTTTCCTGTCGCCGTTCTGGCGGCGGGAGGTTCACCCGTGACCCTGAAGTCCATTGGCCTGGCGCTGGCGGCCGTGATCCTGACGACAGCGAGCGCCGCGGCCGCGCCGGTCGCCCCCGATCAGCGGGTCGGGCTGGACCTGCGACGGACAACCCTGGTGGTGCGCGACATCGACGCCAGCCTGCGCATCTACCGCGACGCCCTGGGCCTCGTGGTGACCTACGACCGCATGATCAACACCCCGCCGGACGCCCCGTCCCTGGCGCAGATGACCAAGTCCCGTCGCCTGGTGCTGATGCGCGCCAATGACGACTACGTCGGCCAGCTGGGCCTGCTGCAGTATCTGAAGCCGGACCTCGGTCCCCGCCCCGCCAAGACCGAGGCGGCCCTGCAGCCGGGCGACATGGTGATGGTGTTCAACACCCGGGACCTGCAGGCCAAGTTCGAGCGGATCAAGGCGACGCCCGGGGTGCGCATCGACGAAGCGCCCAACCCGGTCACCTACCCGTCCTACGACGGCAAGGGCGTCATCCGGGTCATGTTCTCGTCCTTCCATGACCCGGACGGCAACTATGTGGAACTGAACGAGGTCCTGGACCCCGCCCTGCACTAGCAGCGTTCGACGCCGACCCTCGACCACAACGCTACCGCGTCCCCGGCGTACGCCGGGGCCCAGATCATAGAGGTCATACGCCTTAGGATCTGGCTCCCGGCGTACGCCGGGAATACGGGGGCGAGTGATGCTGCGCGTTCAGCCCTAGAACCCCAGCGCCCCCGGGTTCATCAGGCCCTTGGGATCGACGGCGCGCTTGAGGTCCTCCAGCAGGGCCCGGGTCTGCGGCTTCAGTCGCGGCAGGAAGCTGTAGGTCCGCCCGATCTGGCTGGAGGCGGCGCCGAAGCTGGCGAACAGGGCGACCAGCTCGCCGCGCACCGTCGCCACCACCGCCCGCGCCGCGGGGTCCGCGGCCGGTTCGGTAAGCTTCGACAGATAGCCCGGTTCCGCCGCCCGGCGATGCTGCGGCAGCCAGGCGTCCTTCCAGTTGAACACCGGCTCATAGCTGAAGGCGTGGTTCGACATCAGGGTCAGCAGCCGCGAGACCTTGATGCCGTGGGCGTCCAGGGCCTCGCGATGGCGCTCGATGATCGCCTCGGCAGCGTCATAGATCTTCTGGGCGTCGGAGTGGGCGACCTTGGCGTTGAGGGCCACCCAGCGCTCGGCGTCGACGCTGACCACGCCATTGACCGGCGGGAACAGGTTGGCGCGGTTGGCCTTGGGGATGGAGTTGGGCAGGGGCTTGCCGCCGAACCGGGCGGCGATCGCCCCCACCTCGGCCATGTCGGCCTCCAGGGCGGCGCGGTTGCGCGCGGCGCAGGTCACGTTGAGGGAATGTACCTTGTCGGCGAAATGCTTGCCCGCGCGCACCAGGTCCACGCCGGCCTTCAGCCCCTTCATCACCCCGCCGCTCGTCTTCATGACCTCGGCGAGGATGCGGGCGTCTGAGGCAAGATCGCTGCCGGCCAGGGCCAGCTGGGTCTTGATCGGGTCCATGATGTAGCATTCCTCGCCCAGCTCGCAGCGCGAGACCTCGCAGGCGGCGGCGATGGCCTCCTGCGCGGACTCGAAGCCGAACGACAGGAAGTCCGTCTCGCGCGGCGCGCGGATCAGGCGAAGGGTGGCCTCGGTCTTGATGCCCAGGGCGCCGGAGTCGTGCACGAACAGGCCGGTGAGGTCGGGTCCATAGGCGCGGAAAAAGGGCTTGCCGCCCTCCACCGAGGCCTGGCCGGTGCGTACCAGCGTGCCGTCGGCCAGGGCCACCTCAAGGCCGAGCACGATGTCGGCGGCGGACCCGTAGCGGCCGGTGCCCAGGAACAGGGCCCCGTTGGACAGGCCCCCGCCCACCGTCGCCCGGGCCCCTGAGAAGGTGCCGAAGAAGGGCAGGCGCAGGCCCAAGGGTTTCAGCGCGTCATAGATCTGCTTCCAGGTCACGCCCGCCTGGACGGTGATGTACATGTCCTCCTCGCTGATCGCGAGGATGCGGTTCATGGCGCTGACGTCGACGGTGACCGTCTCTTCCCGGTCGGGCGTATAGCCGCCCACATAGGTCAGGCCGCCCCCGCGCGGCGCCACCGCATAGCCGGCGGCGGTGGCCAGGCCCACGGCGCGGGCCAGGGAGGGGGCGTCGAGCGGCCGCACCGCGGCGGCACAGGTGGCGCCGGCGTCCCACAGGTCGGTGGAATAGTATTCGCGCTCCTCCAGCTCGGTGAAGAGGTTCTGGGCCCCCACCGCCTGGCCCAGGCTGGCCAGCAGGCCGGAAGCGTCCGCCGTCGTCATCGTGTCCATGCGTGTCCCAACCATCTGTGGCTTGTTCAATTGCGCGGCTCCTGGCCGGCGGCCTCGGCCGCGACGCCTGGCTTTCGCGCGCTGGCGATCAGGAAGCGGCTGCTCTGCACGGCCTGGGCGCCGGGGGGAGCCCTGGAAGCCGCCTCCTCCACCAGGCAGTCCTCCGGCGCGAAGCCCGCGCCCTCGCAGAGGCTCTCGAAGTTCTCGTCCTGCACCGTGCCCAGGAAGGGCTCGTTGTTATAGTGAGCCATCCACTCGGCGTAATATTTGCCGAACAGGTCGGTGCGGCTGACCCCTTCCGCATGGACCATCAGCCCGCCGGGGGCCAGCAGCCGGTGGCATTCGGCGAAGATGTTGCGCAGCGCCGAGCGCGAGGTCTCGTGCATCATCAGGTTGGAGACCACCAGGTCGAAGCTGCCGTCCGGGAAGCGGGTGTGCTCGGCGTTCTGCTGGCTGAAGTGGACCGTGCGCCCCATGGCCACCGCGCGGGCGTGGCCGTAGCGCAGGCAGGGGGCGGCCACGTCGATGGCGTGGACCTCCACATCGTCGCCGAAGGCCACGCAATAGGGCAGGGTCGAATGGCCCACGGTGCAGCCCATGTCGAGAATCCGCCGGGGCTTGAAATCCGGATACCGGTCCTTGATCCAGTCGATCACCCGCCACCCGCCGGCATCCAGGTCGGGCCCGTTGATGCCCATGGAATAGAGGCGGTAGGTGCGGTCGAACTCGGCCCCGGCGAAGACGTCATCCTGGCCCAGCTCGGTCTGGTAGCTGCCGGGCTTGCAGTGGATATCCACCGCGCTCAGGTAGCGGGGAATGGCGAGGTCGGGATCAAGGGTCAGCGATCCCTGCCGGCCGCGCAGGGCCTTGGCCTTGTCGATCAGCTCAGGCAGTTGCCGCTCGATGCTGGGCCCCACCCCCTCGTAGAGCATCTCCTGGGTCACCCGCAGCATGGAGCTCCACCAGCGGTGCTGCGGCGCCTGGCCGAAGGCGCGGCGCAGGTCCCGGCGCTCGGGGGGCCAGCGGCCCTCGACCTGGCGCAGGGCCGGCGCGATACGCGACTCCAGCTGCTCGCGGCCCGAGGCGTGAAATTCCTTCAGCACGTGGACGCGCAGGCTCTTGATGAAGTTCTGCATCGCCTGTTCGTCGTGGGTCGCGTCCGGGAACATGGCGTGGGTGGAGTTGTTCTGCATGACCTCGTCCTCGCTCAGGTAAACCGCTCGACTATGGCGTCATAATCCGCCTCCGGGGCGTCCTCGTCCATCGGCTGGGCGAGAATGCGGAACACCCGGTCCAGCATGGCCGCCCGCGTGGCCTCGCGCGCCGCCTCGACCTGCGGGTCCAGGCGGTAGGCCTCGATGTTGGCGGGGGTCGCCGACAGCCCCTGCTCCGCCAGGCGCTCGACCGTATCCAGCCGCTCGCGCACCACCGACAGCTCGGCGGTGAGGGCGGTGACCATCGCCAGCATCCGGTCGACGTCCGGGTCCTTCATGAAGAAGGGCCGGGGCCCCTTGGCGAACCTTTGCCGCGGCTTCAGCGTCGGATCGTCACCAGCCATCGTGCAGCTCCGAAAGGTCTTGCGCGGCGGGGGGCCACCGAACCCCGCCAGATGACGCGCGCGGCGCGACGCCTGTCAACAGTCGATCATTCGGCGAGATCGTCCCGCCAGGCGGGAAACCGCGCCAGCGCCGCGAACATGGCCGCGCCCACGGCGAACAGGGCCGCCGCCGCCCAAAGGGCCGGGCCGTAGTCGCCCCAGTGGTCGAAGGCCGCCCCGACCAGGGGCGCGCCCAGGCCGTTGCCCATGCTGAACATGGCGAACAGCACGCCATAGATGCGCCCATAGGATCGCAGGCCGAAATGCCGGGCGGCGAAGAAGGACAGGAAGTCGATCTCCGCCCCGGCGCTGAGGCCCAGCAGCAGCACAGACGCCACCAGCGACGGCCGGTGGTCGCCGCAGGTGGCCAGCAGGGCGATGGCGGCCACCGGCGCGGCCAGCACCAGGCCCGCCACCAGGGGCGGGTTGAACCGGTCGAGCAGGGCGCCGACGGCCACCCGGCTGACGAAGATGGAGCCGCCCATCAGCCCCGCCAGAGCCGCGGCCTCCACCGGGCTGAGACCGCGGTCGGTGAGCAGGGGCACCAGGTGGACGATGACGCCGCTCTGCGCCGTGATCAGCACCAGGATGCCGACGCCGAGGATCCAGAACGGCGGGGAGCGCAGGGCCTGGGCCAGGGCCATGCCGGTCCGCTCCGGCGCCGACCCATGAGCCGCCGGGGCAGGGCCGCGCAGGAAGATCAGCACGATGGGAAAGGCCACCAGCACGGTGAAGGCCGCCATCGCCAGATAGGCCGCCCGCCAGCCGTGACCGGTGATCACCGACTGCAGCAGCGGCCCGCCCACCAGGCCCGCCGAGGCGCTGCCCAGCAGCGTCAGGCCGAGGGCCAGGCCGCGGCTGCGCTCGAACCGCAGGCTGACCGCCCGCGTCCAGGTCACCGGCGAGGTGGCGCAGCCCAGGAAGGAGACGGCGAAACAGGCCAGGTAAAAGGTGATGATGGCGCCGTCGATGCGCGACAGCAGCGCATAGGCCAGGCCCAGGCCGACGAGGGACGGGGCGGCGACCCTGCGCACGCCGAAGCGGTCGATCAGCCAGCCCACCGCGGGCGCGGTGATCACCGTGCCCAGGGTGATCCAGGTCAGACCCAGGGCCACCTCGCCCCGCGACCATCCGAACTCGGCCGACAGGGGCTTCACGAACAGGCCGAAGCTGTAGAAGGCCAGCCCGGTCAGTCCGACGCAGGCCCCGAAGGCGGAGGCGACCACGGTGGGCCAGCCCTGTCTGATCTCGTCCCACGCGCTCGTCTTGGTCTGCACCGCCGCCCCTCATCTCGTCCACGGCGCCCGTCCCCGGCGCCGGCTCATGAGGGACCTTCGTCCAGCATCGCGATCCGGTTGGCAAGCGCGCTCGCCCTGGCGCGTGTCTTGCCGCGCGCAGGGGCCCCCGTCCCGCAAGGGCACACAAAGATCCGGCCGGAGATTGACCCCGTGGCTCTCAAACATGTCCTGCTGATCGGCGCCCTGGCCGCCGGGCTCGCCGCCTGCAAACCCCAGGCCCCACAAGTGGCCGCCCAGGCGGAGGTCAAGGGGCCCCCGCCCGCGCCCGCCCCCTGCGCCTGCGACCAGGGCAAGGCCGGCGTCCAGGCCGCCGCCCCGGCCATGGCCGCGCCCCCCGCGGTCAAGGCCCCGCCCCGCGCCGTCGCCCTCGCCGGAGGCCCGACACACCGCCGTCAGGCGGCGGTCGCACACCGTCAGGTCCGCCGGGACGCCGCTCGCCACAGCCGCTCGGGAGCCTATGCCCGGCGCGAGACCGGACCCGAACTCTACGGCGCGCCGGACCGCGCCTATGCGGCGCGCGGCGGCTACGCGCGCTATGCGTCCGGCCGCGAGGAGGGTCGCTACGAGTCCTCCCGCCAGTATCAATCGGGCGGCTATTCGGCCGAGGGCTACAGCCAGGAGACCTATGCCGAGGGCGGCTACCACGACGGCGGCTACGCCGGCCCGCCCCCCGGCTATGGCGGCGGCCAGGCCTATGGCTACTCCACCGCCCGGGCCTATACGGTCAGCCAGAGCAGCCGCTATGACGTGCGCCGCAGCCGCGCGCAGACCCGGGTCCGCTGCCCCTGACTCCCCGGGGTCCCCGGGTGGTGGCGGACGCCGGTCCGCCGCCCTATTCTCCTGGGACCCATGTGCATCCTCTCCCTGTCCCTCGACGTCGGCCCGCGCTGGGCCGTGGTGCTCATCGCCAATCGTGACGAGCGCCACGCCCGGGCCAGCGCGCCCCTGGCGGCCTGGCCCGACGACCCCGACATCCGCGCCGGCCGCGACCTGGTGTCTGGGGGCGCCTGGCTGGGGGTCTCCAGCCATGGCCTGGCCGCCGTGACCAACCTGCGAGGCGCGGGACCGCCAGACCCGACGGCGCCCTCCCGGGGCCGCCTGGTCAGCGACGTCCTCAAGGGCCTGGCCACCGACGACGACCTCGCCCGCTACAACCCCTTCAACCTGGTGACGGTCAGCGAGGGCGGGGCGCGGATCCTGACCAACCGACCGGTTCGCGCGACGGCGCTCGGCGCGGGGATCCACGGCCTGTCCAACGGGCCGGTCGGCGAGGCCTCGGCCAAGACCGCCGAGCTCAACGCGGCCCTGGCGCAGTGGCTGGACGGCCCGGGCGACGCTTTCGACCCGCTGTTCGACGCCCTGCGCAGCGAGCGCGCCGCCGAGCCTGGGGCCCCCGGCGCCGGGGTGTTCGTCCGCCACCCCGACTACGGCACCCGCTGCAGCACAGTGGCGGCCGTGGGCCGCGACGGTAGCGGCGTCATCGAGGAACAACTCTACGACGCCGACGCCGCCCCCGCCGGGCGGGCCCGCCTGACCTTCCGCTGGCCCGGTTTCTAGGTCGGCGCCGGGTAGCTGACCCCCATGCCGGCGCGGACGTCCTGCTGCACGCCGTACTGGGGGAAGGGATAGCGCAGGCCGCGCTTGGACAGGGCCTTCATCCCGGCGATGGCCCGGGCCAGGTCCTCAGGCGGCACGGCCATCAGCATCTCGTCGTCGAGCACCCCGCCATAGCGTCGCTCGGCGAAGCAGGGGATCGACAGGCTGGCCTCGCGCGTCGCGAGGGCCCGGCCCCAGGAGTCGGCGCAGGCGGATTCGCCCACCACGCTCCAGTCGAACCGCTTGTAGCCGGACCACTGCAGCCCGTTGATGAAATACATCATCGCCCCGGGGGTGGCGTAGAACAGGGCGATGTCCGGCGGATCCAGCTTGCCGCTGCGCAGGGGCCCCACCGCCAGGGCCTGGTAGCGGCCGTCGGGCACGCAGTGCATGGCGCCCTGGTGCGCCTGGGCGTCCTCGTCAGTGCTGAACCAGACGTCGGTCATATGCCGCCCGGAGCGCCATTCGGGGGTCTTGGCGGCGCCGAGACCGACCACCGCGCGGCACTGGTCGCCCACCAGGTCCTCAGCGACGACGCCCACCGTCCAGCCCAGCCGGGCCGCCTGGCCGACGATCTGGTCCAGGGTGTGCACCGCCGTGGGACGGCGCACCCCACGGATGGCCTCCATGTCCTCGCGGCGCTCATACAGCTTCATGCCGAAGGGAATGCTGCGCAGCTTCAGCAAGCCTTCGAGGTCGTCGATCACCTCGGCCCAGTCGGTCATGGATAAGCTGCCTCCGCGCCCGGGTCGGGCGCCGCGCGGAGTCTGCTCCGCCCGCCGCCCCAAGGCAAACGCCGCGCCTCGGCGCGGGCCTTGCCGCCGGGCCCCCGGCGCCCGATACTCTGTATCTGACTTTCGGAGGTCCCCATGTCCAAGTCCGTCGAGAACGTCGACACCATCGCCAAGCCCAACGGCTACGAGGCGGGCCGCCAGGCCTTCATCTCCACCCTGCGCAAAACGGTCCTGATGGACGTCGGCGCGGACATGAAGAAGACCTACCAGGAGACCGTCGAGCCGGGTCTGACCAAGGCCGGCAAGGCGCCGAAGACCGGCCGCGAGGTCAAGGCGGCGATGGAAGACAAGCGCATCTATCGCTTCTTCACCTCCCTGCGCGTCAACGCCCAGGAGATGACCTTCGAGTCGGTGCGCCCGCAGCTGGAACGCAACGCCGGCAAGCTGATCAGCGCCGCCTCCGAGGCCCGGGCCAAGAACCCCGCCGGGGGCACCCTGCGCCTGAACCCGAAGCTGCCCACCCCCCGCTACGTGTCCGAGGTGGACGTCCACCTGATGCCCGGCTGCTTCCACACCGAGCACGCCGAAGACGACGTGCTGCAGGGGGCCCGCAACACCTACGGCACCGTGGTGTTCGGCGGCGCCCTGAAGGGCTATATGCGCGGCGGGCCGGGCGCCACCATCGCCCAGTTCATCAAGGTCCGGTATCCCGACTTCCACCCCAAGGTGATCGTCGACCTGGGCTGCACCGCGGGCACCAACACCTTCCCCTACAAGGACGCCTTCCCCGACGCCGAGGTGCACGGGATCGATGTCGCCGCGCCGGTGCTGCGCTACGGCCACGCCCGCGCCGAGGCCACCGGCCGCAAGATCCACTTCAGCCAGCAGAACGCCGAGAAGCTCGACTTCCCGGACAACAGCGTCGACTTCATCACCTCCAGCTTCTTCTTCCACGAGATCCCCGTGAAGGTGACCAAGGCGGTGCTGAAGGAGTGCTACCGGGTGCTGAAGCCGGGCGGCCTGATGATCCAGTTCGAACTGCCCCCCGGCAGCGAAGTGGATGCGTACCACGACTTCTACCTCGACTGGGACACCTGGTACAACAACGAGCCCAGCTACCAGCAATTCCGCGCCGAGGTTCCCAAGGATCTCGTCGTCGGCGCCGGGTTCAAGGAAGAGAACTACATCCAGAACCAGATCCTGAACGTCGGCACGGTCACCGATCAGGAGTTCGAGGACTGCGCCCTGGGCAAGGTCAAGGCCCGCCCCGGCTTCGGCGGCGTCTCCTGGTTCACCTTCGGCGCCTGGAAGTAGGGTCGCGCCTTACCTGTAGACCAGGGCGCCGCCCCTTCCACCACCCGCTTCGCGGGCGGTCCCCCTTCCCCGCTGCGCGGGGCAGGAGAGAGCGCCACTCCGCCCCCGCCGAAGGTGGGGGAGGGGGACCGCCGGCCGCAGGCCGGGGGTGGAGGGGGCAGCGCCGCGCCGTCCTGTAGTTAGCCGTCCCTACCCCCGGTCCGCCCGCACCGTGCGGAACAGCCGCTCCAGGAACAGCTCGCGCCATTCGGCCCGCTCGGCCTCGGCGGCGGCGTCAGGCTCGTAGGCGTCGATCTTCCTGCGCTTGATGACCTTGGCGTCGTCCAGCATCCGCTCGACGGTGTCGAGGCGCTGGTAGACCGCGTAGAGCTCGGCCGACATCTCCAGGACCATGGTCACCAGATGGTCGACGTTGGGGTCATCGAACACCGTCGGCCGCTTGCCCTTGGCCACTTTTGGCAATGCAATCTTATCGGCCATGACAGCTCCCCTCGCCCGGTTCCAACGCCGCCGGCGACCACGACGGACTGTGTTTACACCGCCATGGACTGTTGACAATCGGCCCGTCACCCACATGCTCGCGCCGCGAGTAACAGGTAGGGAATAGTTCATGGCGGAGATGGATGGCGCAACCGGAACCGCTCCCTCCCAGCCCTGGCCCCGTCCCGCCTATGCCTGGTATGTGATCGCCGTCCTGGTGGTCGCCTACGCCTTCGCGGTGGTCGATCGCATCGTCATCGGACTTCTGGTCGAGCCGATGAAGGCCGACCTGCAGATCACCGACACCCAGATGGGCCTGCTGCAGGGGCTGGCCTTCGCCATCTTCTACACCCTGTTCGGCCTGCCCATGGGGGTGCTGGTCGACCGCTGGAAACGGGTCCACCTGCTGGCCATGGGCGTCTTCGTCTGGAGCGCCGCCACCGTCGCCTGCGGCTTCGCCCGCACCTACGGCGTATTGTTCGTCTCGCGCATCGGCGTCGGCGCCGGCGAGTCCACCGTCACCCCGGCCTCGTCCTCGATCATCGCCGACCTGTTTCCGCCCAGCCAGCGCCCGCGCGCCTACGGGGTGTTCATGGTGGGCGGCACCCTGGGCACCGCCATGGCCTATATGCTCGGCAGCTTCGCCATCGTCATGTCCGACAGCCTGCGCGCTATGGCCCCCGGCCTGCTCGGCGGCTTCCGCGACTGGCAGATCGCCTTCATGGCGGTGGGACTGCCCGGGGTGCTGCTATCCCTGCTCATCATCCTCACCATCCGCGAGCCGGCGCGGCGCGACCGCCTCACCGCCGAGGGCGGCAAGCTGTCCTTCGGCCCGGTGCTGGCCCAGCTCAAGGCCCACTGGTTCGCCTACCTGACCCTGATGGGCGGCGCCGTCCTCAATGTGATGGTGGTCAACGCCCAGCTCGCCTGGCTGCCGTCCCTGTTCACCCGCATCCACGGCTGGTCCCCGGCCCAGATCGGCACGACCCTGGGGCTGATCGGCCTGCCGTGCGGCGCCTTCAGTGCCCTCAGCGGGGGTGTCATCCTGATGTGGCTGACCCGGCGCGGCCGCACCGACGGCCCGATCCTGCTGGTGATGCTGCAGGCGGTGATGTGGGCCATCTTCGGGACCATCAAATGCCTGGCCCCGGACACCACGGTGGCCCTGGTGGCCCACGCCATCACCTCCCTGTTCGCCGTCTGGTCGGTGACGGCGGCCCTGGCCGGCCTCAACCAGATCACCCCCAACGAGATGCGCGGCCAGATCATCGCCCTCTACATGCTGCTCACCGGCCTGGTGGGCGTCAGCGTCGGGCCCCTGTCGGTGGGCCTGCTGTCCGACCACGTCTTCTCGGGCCCCCTCGCCCTGCAGCCCAGCCTGGCCTCGGTCTATGCGGGAGGCGGCGCCCTGGCCGTGGTTCTGCTGTGGGTCGGCCGCCGCGCCTTCAGCCGCTCGGTGGAGGCCTCCAAGGTCTGGACGACCCAGGCCTAGGCGCCCTACCCGCCCTGAAGCGTCTCGACGAACCGCATCGGGCGGCCGCGCGAGGGGGCGATCAGCTCGTCGTCGCGCATCACCACCGCGCCGCGGATGATCGTCGCCATGGGCCAGCCCTTGGCCTCGAAGCCGTCGAAGGGCGTCCAGCCGACGCGGGTCGCCTGCTGGGCGTGGGTGATGGTGCGGCGGGCCTTCAGGTCGACGATGGTCAGGTCGGCGTCGAAGCCCACCGCCAGCCGGCCCTTGCCGGCGATGCCGAAGATGCGGTGGGCGCCCGCCGAGGTCAGGTCCACGAACTGCTCCAGGGTGAGCCGCCCCTCGGCCACATGGGTCAGCATGATCGCCGGCAGGGTCTGCACCCCGGGCATGCCCGAGGGCGAGGCCGGATAGGGCTTGGCCTTTTCCTCGGACGTATGCGGCGCGTGGTCCGAGCCGATCACATCGGCGACGCCCAGGGCGATCCCGCGCCACAGGCCGTCGCGGTGGCGGGCCTCGCGGATGGGCGGGTTCATCTGGGCGTAGCCCTTGATCCGCTCATAGGCGTCCGGCGCCGTCAGGGTCAGGTGCTGGGGGGTGATCTCGACCGAGGCGATGTCCTTGTTGTCCGCCAGGATGTCGATCTCCTCGGCGGTGGTGACGTGCAGCACATGGATGCGCTTGCCCAGCTTGCGGGCGATGCCCAGCAGCCGTTTGGTCGACATGATGGCCGCCTCGGCGTCGCGCACCTCCGGATGGCTGGTCCAGTCGCCCTCGCGCGCCAGGGGCCGCCGCTCGATCAGCCGGTATTCGTCCTCCGAGTGGAAGGCGGCGCGGCGGCTGATGGCGCGCAGCACCGCCTCGACCCCGGCGTCGTCGGCCACCAGCAGGTCGCCGGTGGAGGCGCCCATGAACACCTTGACCCCGCAAACGCCAGGCAGCCGCTCCAGCTCGGTGAGGTGGGCGGCGTTGTTGTTGGTGGCGCCGACATAGAAGGCGTGGTCGCAGTGCATGCGGTCGCGGGCCCGCCGCAGCTTGTCCTCGATGGCCGCCGCGTCGCTGGTCGTCGGGTTGGTGTTGGGCATCTCGAAGACGGCGGTGACTCCCCCCATCACGGCGGCGCGCGATCCGCTTTCCAGGTCTTCCTTCCATTCGGAGCCCGGCTCGCGGAAGTGCACCTGGGTGTCGATGATCCCCGGCAGGACCGTCAGGCCGGCGGCGTCGAACACCTCGCCCGCCGAGGCCTGGCCGAGATCGCCGATGAAGGCGATGCGCCCGTCGCGCACCCCGACGTCGGCGCGCCCGCGCCCGGCGTGGTTGACCACCTCGCCGCCGCGCACGATCAGATCATAGGTGTCAGCCATGGGATGCTTTCCTTGTGCGGGGGGACCGCGTCTTGGGGGGCGGGTCGAAGGGCGGCGGGTTGGGGGGCGGCAGGTCTGGGGCCAAGGCTTCGGGCTCGGGGTCCGGCGCCGGCGGGGCGGCCGGGCGGGTTTGGTCGAACAGCTGGCGCGCGGCCTCGACCACCGCCTCCACCCGCAGGTCGTACATATGGCAGACCGGCTGGTTCAATCCGGGATCGCCGGCCTGGATCTGCGCGAAGCTGCGCGGCCCGCGCACCACCCGGTGGTGAGGCCCCCAGGGGGCGTAGAGGACATCGTTGGACGGGCCGAACAGGCCGATGGTGGGCGCGCCGGCGGCGGCGGCCATGTGCATCAGGCCCGAGTCGTTGCCGATGAACATCCGCGCCCGCTTCAGGCAGGCGTAGACCGTGAGCAGGTCGGCCTGGCCCGACAGGTCGATCCACCGCCCGCGCGGCAGCACCCGCCGCACCGCCTCGGCCGCGCGCCAGTCCTCCGGCCCGCCGAGGATCAGAAGGCGCCCGTCGGCGAACGGCCCGTCCTCCCTCAGCAGCCGAACGGCGGTGACGGCGAAATTCTCCACCGGCCAGGTCTTGCCCACCCAGTTGGCGGCGGGACCCATGGCCAGGATCGGGCCGCCCTCCCCCAGCAGGGCGTCCGCCCGGGCCTCTGTCTCCGGGGCGGTGAACAGATAGGGCGGCGGGGGATCGTCCTCCAGCCGCAGGAGCCGGGCGGATTCGATGACCTTGTGTACGGGCTCGCCCGCCGCGCGGCGGAAGATCGCCCGCCGGCGGGTGCGCAGGAACCGCGCCAGGCCCGACCCCCGTCGATCCAGCACCAGGCCCCAGCGCCGGCCGCGCACCTGCCGCCACAGCCGGAACCAGTGGCCGCCGCCCTTCTCCTTCTCCATCACGATCAGTTGCTCCAGTCCGGGGACCTCGGCGAACAGGGGCGCGGCGGCGGGGCCGGCGACGATGGTGAAGCGGGCGTCGGGGATCTCGTCGAGGAGCCGGCGGACCAGGCCCGAACTCAGCACGGCGTCGCCGATGCGGGTCGGCGCGATGAACAGAATCGGGAAGGGCTTGGCGGCCATCCAACCCTCTATAAGGTCAGCGGCCCCGGCCCTCCACCCATAGCGAGTGCGCCGGACCGATCCGAGGCCCGACCCGATGCCGTCCATCGCCCCCTTGAACAGCCGCGCCCTGATCGCCGTGGGCGGCGCCGACTGGCGCGGCTTCCTGCACAACCTGCTGACCAATGACATCGAGGGACTGGCCGTGGGCGCCGCCTGTTTCACCGGCCTGCTGACCCCCCAGGGCCGGCTGCTGTTCGACCTGTTCGTGACGGCGACGCCGGACGGCGGCCTGGTCGACGTCGCCGCCGCCCGCCGCGCCGACCTGATGGCGCGCCTGACGATGTACAAGCTGCGCGCCCAGGTGACCCTCGCCGCCGACGACCGCCCGGTGCTGGCGGCGTGGGAGCCCCTCTCCTCCCCCGCATCGCGGGGGAGGGGGACCTGGGTCGCCGACCCCCGCCTGGCCGCCCTCGGCTGGCGCGGCTACGGCGTCGATACGCAGGCGACCGCCGACGAGCCCGCCTACCACGCCCACCGCCTCGCCCTCGGCGTCCCGGACCCCGACGCCGACTGCCCCCCCGACAAGACCTATCCCATCGAGGCCGACTTCGACCTGCTGCACGGCATCGACTTCAAGAAGGGCTGCTTCGTCGGCCAGGAGACCACCTCGCGCATGAAGCGCAGGGGCACGGTTAAGAACCGCATGCTGCCGATCACCTATGACGGCCCTGCGCCCCCGTTCGGCGCCGAGGTGCTGGCGGGCGAGCTTCGCGCCGGGGAAGTGCTGACCGGAGGCGACGGCCGCGCCATCGCCCTGCTGCGTTTGGACCGCATCGAGGGCGCCGCCCTTACCGTCGACGGCCGGTCGGTGCGGGCGGACATCCCGGAATGGTGGCCATGAGCGAACCCATCCAACGCTGCGCCTGGCGCGGCATGCAGGGCGATCCCCTCTACGAGGCCTATCACGACACCGAATGGGGCGTGCCCGAGCGCGATCCGCGCGCCCTGTGGGAGAAGCTGGTGCTCGACGGCTTCCAGGCCGGCCTGTCGTGGATCACCATCCTGCGCAAACGCGACGCTTTCCGCGCGGCCTTCGCCGACTTCGACCCGGACGCGGTGGCGCGGTTCGATGACGCCGACCGCGCGCGGCTGCTGGCCGACGCCGGGATCATCCGGTCCCGCGCCAAGATCGACGCGGCCATCGACGGCGCCCGCCTCTATTGCGGCATGCGCGACCGGGGCGAGGATTTCTCGGCCTTCCTGTGGCACTTCACCGGCGGGGCGCCGATCCAGAACCGCTGGACACAAATGAGCCAGATGCCCGCCGCCACGCCCCTGGGCGACCAGGTCTCCAAGGCGCTCAAGGCCAAGGGCTTCAAGTTCTGCGGCCCGGTGATCACCTACGCCTTCATGCAGGCCGTCGGCATGGTCAACGACCACCTGTGCGACTGCTTCCGCCACGAGCCCGTGCGACGGATGGGAGACATGGCGCACTGACGCCTGGTCGGCAGCAAACCTTGGAACTCATCGCAGCCTTGAACGATCACCCTGGAGGATTGAGACACCAAGACGACGGCAGCAAATGGATTGTCCCAGTGACCGATCTCGCCAGTCTCCAAAGGCGCATGGCCCAGGCCATCGAGGATCAGGACTTCGAGGCCGCCGCGGTACTTCGCGACGAGATCAAGGCGCTGGAGTCCGGCTCCCTTTTCAAGCGCCAGACCCCCGGGGCCATGGGGCTGGGAACCGACCAAGGCGTCTACAGCCCGCCGCCCGGATGGACGCCGCCGAAGAAGCCCGACCCGATGACCCGCGGCCACAAGGGCAGGGGCCGCAAGTCAGGCGCCTGAACCCGGGAGCGGGTCGGGGAGTCGTGCATTAAGCTGCCACGGCTCAGGGCGAGCCGAGGTGCGCGCGCATGACCCTGACCACCCGCATCCTGTTGGCCCTCGTCGCCGGTCTGGCCCTCGGCGCGGGGCTGGCCGCCGCGGGGTTCGCGGGTCTGCCGCAGGTGCTGGCGGTCGCCGAGCCGGTGGGCGCCCTGTGGGTCGACGCCCTGCGCATGACCATCGTGCCCCTGGTCTTCGCCCTGCTGGTCAGCGGGGTCGCGGCGGCGGCGGGGACAGCCGCGGGCGGAGGCCTGGCGGCGCGGGCGATCGGCCTGTTCGCCGTGTTGCTGTTGGCCGCCGCCGCCTTCGCCGCCATCGCCACCCCGGCCCTGCTCGCCTGGTGGCCGGTTCCCGGCGGGGCGGCCGCGGCGCTGCAGGCGACGGCCCCGGCGGCGGCGGCGCCCATTCCGCCCCTGGCCGACTGGCTGCGCAGCTTCATCCCGGCCAATCCGGTCAAGGCCGCGGCCGACGGGGCGATGGCGCCGCTGGTCGTCTTCGCCCTGATCTTCGGCCTGGCCGTCACCCGCCTAGCCGAGGCGCCGCGGGCGCGCCTGCTCGGCCTGTTCCAGGCCATCGCCGAGAGCATGTTGGTGATCATCCGCTGGGTTCTGCTGGCCGCCCCGGTTGGCGTCTTCGCCCTGGCCCTGATGGTCGGCGCCCGGGCGGGGCTGGGCGCGGCCGGAGCCCTGGGCCACTATGTGGTGGTCATCTGCATCATCTGCCTGGCGGTGGCCGCCGCCAACTATCCCCTGGCCGTGCTTGCCGGAGGCCGCCGCCCCTGGGACTTCGCCCGCGCCGTCGCCCCCGCCCAGGCGGTGGCCCTGAGCACCCAGTCCTCCCTGGCCTCCCTGCCCGCCATGCTCCAGGCCGCGGCCCGGCTGGGGGTCGCCGAGCCGGTGGCCGGGGTGGTGCTGCCGATGGCGGTGTCGATCTACCGGATCACCAGCGCGGCGGCCAACATGGCCGTGGCCGTCTATGCGGCGCACCTCTACGGCGTTCCCCTCGGGCCCGGCCAGCTGGCCGCCGGGGCGGCGGTGGCGGCGGTGGTCAGCCTCGCCGCCGTGGGCCTGCCCAGCCAGGTGTCGTTCTTCACCACCATCGGCCCGGTCTGCCTGGCCATGGGCGTGCCGGTGGGCATCCTGCCCCTGCTGCTCGCCGTGGAGACCATCCCCGACATCTGCCGCACCATCGGCAACGTCACCTCCGACGTGGCTGTGGCCAGCGTCGCCGACCGCCTCACCCCCGCCGGCGAGGTCGCCCTGGCGCCAGCCCAGGGTGCGTAAGGGCTTGTTGAAACTTACGGTGTAGCTTTCATCCGCATCCGTAGTGAGGACGGACATGAATCGGGGCGTCGTTCTGCTTGCCGTCGTCGGGGCGGACATCTGCCGGGCGGCCCTGACGGCGCCCGGCGATACGCCGACCCGCGACAGCTTCGCCCCCTGCACCAGCCAGGGCCAGCTGACCGCCTTCCTGAAATCGGTTCTCGCCGACGCCGGCGACCCGCAGCTGGTCGGCGCCGCCATCGCCGCCACCGGCCCGCAGGACGACGACAACGTCATTGTCGCCGGGGAAGCCGACTGGGCCCTCGACCGCCGGGTGCTGCGCCGGACGCTGGACACCCCGCATGTGCGGCTGGTGCAGGGCGTCGTCGCCTGCGCCCTGGCCGCCCCCCGGCTGAGCGGCGCCCGCCTGCGTCCCCTGCACGCCGCCCCGATCAGCCGCGACGCGCCCCTGGCCGCGATCCTGCCCGAGGCCGCCCTCGGCGTGGCCTTCCTCTATCCCGACCCGCGGGGCGAGGGCCTGGCGGTGCTCAGCCACGCCGGCTGCATCAACCTTTCTGCCGCCAACCGGCGCGAGGCCGCCGTCATGGGCCGTCTCGGCGCCGGCCCGATCCTGGCCCAGGATGTCCTGTCCCGCGAGGGCCTCGAGCGGATCCACCAGGCCGTACGCGTCCTCGCGGGCGGCCCGGAGGTCCTCCTGGACGCCTCTGTCGTGATCCAGCGGGCCCGCGAGGGCGACGCCGCTGCGGTTGAGGCGATCCGGCTCTATTCCGCCTGGCTGGGCGGGTTCGCCGGCGATATCGCCCTGATCGCCCGCGCCCGGGGCGGGGTCTATATCAACAGCCATTTCCTGCGCCGCATGGCCGACCTTCTGGACATCGAAGCCTTCCGAGGCCGCTACCTCGAGAAGAGCCGCACTGTCGCACGCAAGCCGGTCTTCCTCGTCTCAGGCCCCACCGCCCTGGACGGCCTCGCCACCCTGTTCACCCCCAGCGACGCCCGTTTCGGCCAGCAGGACATCCACCTGCTCGATTGCTGAGTTTCACCGGCGCAGGGTTTCCGCGGAACAACCTCGGCCTATACAGTCTTAAACTCTGGCTGTGGCGTGGGAGACAGGCGTGACCGCGCAGCTTGCGAAGGATCCCGACGGACTTGGCTTCCTGGCCGGCGGCGGCGCCATGGGCCAGCGCCTGCGCGCCGCCGACTGGACCGGCAGCCCCCTCGGGCCTCCCGCCGCCTGGCCCCAAAGCCTGCGCACAGCCGTCAGCATCGTGCTGAACTCGCTGCACCCCATGTTCCTGGCCTGGGGGCCGCAGCTCATCTTCCTGTATAATGACGCCTACACGCCGATCCTGGGCGCCAAGCACCCCCAGGCGGTCGGGCGCCCCTTCCAGCACATCTGGTTCGAGATCTGGGACGACATCCGCCCGCTGATCGAGCGGGCCATGGCCGGGGAGGCCACCTGGGCCGAGGACATGCGCCTCGTGATGCTCCGCAATGGCTACCCGGAAGACAGCTGGTACACCTTCTCCTACAGCCCCATCGTCGATGAGAGCGGCGGCGTGGGGGGCATGTTCTGCGCCTGCACGGAGACCACCGCCAAGGTGCTCAACGAGCGCCGCCTGCAGCTGCAGCTGAGCATCAGCGAGCAGCTGCGAGACCTGACCGACCCGGTGGAGATCACCATGGCCGCGTCCCGCAGCCTGGGCGAGCGTCTCGGCGCCAGCCGCGTCGGCTACGGCGAGGTGGACGCCGAGGCGACCGTGCGGATCGCCCGGGACTGGGCGGCGGAGGGAGAGCCCCCAGGAGATCCCGGCACGCCACGTCCCCTCGCCGGCTTCGGCCAGGAGTTCGCAGACCTGCTGCGACAGGGCCTCACCGTGCGCCTCGACGACATCGGCGCGGACGCCCGCAGCGCCGCCAACCGGTCGGCCTATGAGGCGATCGGCGCCCGCGCGCTCATCGTCGTGCCCCTGGTTCGCGATGGCCGCCTGGCGGCGATCTTCTACGTCCACCAGTCGTCGCCGCGCCTTTGGACGTCCGCCGACGTCGCCCTCGCCGAAGATGTCGCTGAGCGAACCTGGGCGGCCCTGGATCGCGCCCGGGCCGAATCGGCCCTGAAGCGGCAATTGGCGGAGGAAGGCGAGCGTCTGCGCCGCCTGTTCGCCCAGGCGCCCAGCTTCATGGCCGTCCTGCGCGGGCCCGACCATGTGGCCGAGCTGGTCAACGACGCCTATATGCGCCTGGTCGGCGGGGAGCGGTCGCTGATCGGCAAGCCCGTCCGCGAGGCCCTGCCGGAAGTGGCCGGCCAGGGCTTCTTCGAGTTGCTCGACCAAGTCTATCAAAGCGGAGAGCCGTACTTCTCCCATGAGGCGCTGCTGGCTTTGCAGAGGTCACCCGGCGGCCCGATCGAGGACCGCTACGTCGATTTCATCTACCAGCCGGTCACCGGACCTGACGGCGTCGTCTCCGGCATCTTCGTCGACGGCTATGACGTCACCGACCGGGTCGAGGCCTCCAAGGCCCTGCGCGACAGCGAGTCGCGGCTGCGCCTGGCGATGCATGCGGCGCGCATGGGCGTGGCGACCTTCACCCTCGAGCCCCAAGGCGTCGCGCACACCCCCAGCTTCGCGGAGCTGTTCGGCTTCCCGCCCGACGCGGTCCTGACCCTGGACCTGATCCGCGCCCGATATCATCCGGACGATCGCGCCCGGACGATGAAGGAGCGGGCCGCCATCCTCGCGGGCGGCGGGCCCTTCTATGACGTCGAGCACCGCGTGGTCTGGCCGGACGGTTCCATTCACTGGGTGTACGGGCGCGGCGAGGTGGCGCGAGACGAGGCAGGCCATCCCCAGTCGGTCACCGCCGTCTACATCGACATCACGGCGCAGAAACAGACCGAGTCGGCCCTGCGCGAAAGCGAGGACCACTATCGCCATGCCGTTGAGCTGAACCCCGAAGTCGCCTGGACCGCCCTGCCCGACGGCCGGCTGGACAGGGTCGCCGAGCGCTGGACCGAATGGACCGGCGGCTCAGGCCTCGGGTCGAGCTGGAGCGAGGCCGTACATCCGGACGACCTCGCCGCCAGCAAGGCGGCGTGGATCCAGTCCCTGGCGACCGGCCAGCCCTACGACATCGAGCACCGCATCCGCCTGCGCAGCGGCGACTACGAATGGATGCGCTCTAGAGCCTTCCCCCGCCGCGACCAGGGCGGCGCCATCGTCAAATGGTACGGCGCCACCGAGAACATCCACCAGCGCCGGGCCACCGAAGCGAGGCTGCGCGAGAGCGAGGCGCAGTTCCGCATCTTCGCCCAGGCCATGCCCAACCACGTCTGGACCGCGCCGGCCACCGGCCGCCTCGATTGGTTCAACGACAAGGTCTACGAATATTCCGGCGTCGCGCCCGGCGACCTCGACGGCGACAACTGGGCCGGGCTGCTGCACCCCGAGGACCTCCCCTCCACCATGGCCGCCTGGACCCGCGCGGTCGCCACCGGAGAGACTTACGAGGCGGAGTTCCGGGTCCTGCGCGGCGACGGCGCCTACCGCTGGCACATCTCCCGGGCCCTGCCGATCCGCGATGGCGAGGGGCGGCTGATGCGCTGGATCGGCTCCAACACCGACATCGAGGACCAGAAGGCCACCGCCGAGGCTCTGAGCCAGCTTAACGCCACCTTGGAGAGCCGGGTCGAGGAGCGCTCGCGCGAGCTGCGCACCGCCGAGGAGGCCCTGCGCCAGGCGCAGAAGATGGAGGCGGTCGGCCAGCTCACCGGCGGCATCGCCCACGACTTCAACAACCTGCTCACAGGGATCATCGGCAGCCTCGACATCGTCCGTCGTCGCCTGGCCGCCGGCCGCCTCGCCGATGTCGACCGGTTCATGGACGCGGCGGTCACCTCGGCCAATCGGGCGGCGGGCCTCACCCACCGCCTGCTGGCCTTCTCGCGCCGCCAGTCCCTGGACAGCCAGCCGGTGGAGGTGGACCGGCTGGTGCGGTCGATGGAAGACCTGCTCCGCCGCACCCTGGGCGAGAACATCACCCTGGCGGCGGAGGCCGACCCCGCGCCCTGGACCGCCGAGGCCGACGCCAACCAGCTGGAAAGCGCCCTGCTCAATCTCGCCATCAACGCCCGAGACGCCATGCCCCAGGGCGGGGCGCTGACGGTGCGGACGAGCAATCGCAGGGTCGAGGCCGACGATCCGGTGGGGGGCCTGGAGCCCGCAGACTATGTGGCCATGTCGGTGACCGACACCGGCACGGGAATGGCGCTGGAGGTGCTCGAACGCGCGTTCGATCCCTTCTTCACCACCAAGCCGATCGGCCAGGGCACGGGGCTGGGCCTGTCGATGATCTATGGATTCGCCAAGCAGTCGCGCGGCCATGTGCAGATCGCCAGCACCGTCGGACAGGGCACGACCGTGACCCTCTACCTGCCCCGCTTCCGAGGCGAGGTCCCCGTCGGGGAAGGCAGCGACGCTGTCGATGCGCCGCGCGCCCAAGCCGGCGAACGGGTGCTCGTGGTGGAAGATGACGCCGCGGTGCGCATGCTGGTCGTCGACGTCCTGCAGGAGCTGGGCTATGCCTTCGTCGAGGCGGTGGACGCCAAGACCGCCCTGCCGATCCTGCAGGCGCCCGACCGCATCGACCTGCTGATCAGCGATGTCGGCCTGCCCGGGATGAACGGCCGCCAGCTGGCGGAACTGGCGCGGCAGGCCCGTCCCGGGCTGAAGATCCTGTTCATCACCGGCTATGCCGAGAACGCCGCCGTGCGCGGCGGCTTCCTGGCCCCGGGCATGGAGATGGTCACCAAGCCCTTCGCCCTCGACGCCCTCGCCGCCAAGATCCGCGAGATGCTCCAGGTCGAGGGCCAGCCGACGACCGATTGACCGCGCCTTCCCCAAGCCGGCGGATCAGGGTATCGCGGACTTGATGAAATCGCGTCCCCACATGAAGCTGGAGAAGGCCTGCGACGCCCCCGTCTGCGGGGTAGACGAGGCCGGCCGCGGCCCCTGGGCCGGCCCTGTCTGCGCCGCCGCCGTCATCCTCAACCCACGCAAGACACCCAAGGGGCTCAACGACTCCAAGGTCCTGACCGCCCGCCAGCGGGAGGCCCTGGAACTGGAGATCAAGGCGTCCGCGATCGCCTGGGGCGTCGGCTTCGGCTCCATCGAGGAGATCGCCGAGATCAACATCCTGCAGGCCACCGGCCGGGCCATGTGCCGCGCCATCGAGGCCCTGTCGGTCCAGCCGGTCATCGCCCTGGTGGACGGCAACTACCGCTTCGACCTGCCCTGCGACGTCCGGACCGTGGTCAAGGGCGACGGCGTCTCCTGCTCCATCGCCGCCGCCTCGATCCTGGCCAAGGTCGCCCGCGACCGGCTGATGCGCGAGTTCGACGGCCTGTATCCGGGGTATGGGTTCGCGGCGCACAAGGGCTACCGCGCGCAGATCCATGCCGACGCCCTGCTCGCCATGGGACCGACCCCCATCCACCGCATGAGCTGGGCCCCGGTTCGCCTGGCCTTGGCGGGCAAGAACCCGATGTTCGCGCCGGCGCCCGGCGATTTCGACTGACATCGGCGCCAGAGGCTTTGCTGAACCGCCCCATGAAAGCCGCCCCCGCCCGCAGGATCCGCAAGGGCTATGCCGAGACGCCGGCCGGCGAGGTGCATTACCTCGAGCGCGCCGGCGCATCGCCGCCGATCGTCTTCCTGCACCAGACCGCCAGCGCGGCCGACACCTACGACCATATGATGGCGTCCGACCGCCTGCCCAACCGGCTGATCGCCCTGGACACCCCCGGCTTCGGCGGCTCCTTCGATCCCCCGGGCTGGCCCTCGATGGGGCGATACGCCGAGGTGGTGATGCAGGCGCTGGACGTCCTCGGCGCCGAGCGGTTCCACCTGTTCGGCCACCACACCGGCGCCTGCCTGGGCGCCGAGATGGCGGTGCGGTGGCCCGAACGGGTCGCCTCCCTGATGATGCTGGGGCCGGTGCTGATGACCCGGGCCGAGCGCGAGCAGTTCCGCGCGGGCTTTCGCCAGCCGTTCGCCCCCGTCGAGGATGGCTCGCACCTGGTCAAGAACTGGGCCTATGCCCGCAGCCACAATCCCACTGTCGACCTGGAGATCGTCCACCGCGAGGTGTCGTGCATGATCCGGGCGTGGAAGGGCCGGGCCCAGGCCTATTCGGCCGTCTCGTACCAGGACGGCGCCAAGGTGTTGGCGCGGGTCAAGGCGCCGGTCCTGCTGCTGTCGTCCAAGACCGACTACTTCTATGGGCAGTTCGACCGCGCCCTCGCCCTGCGGCCCGACGCCGCCGTCGCCATGGTCCGCGGGGGCAATTTCGCGCCCATGGTCGGGGCGTCCAGCGTGGTCGCCGCCGTCGCGGCCTTTCTCCAGGGCCTGGACGGATGAGCCTCGACGCCTCGGCCGGGGCCGTCATTGACCGCCTTGGTCTGCAGCCGCATCCGGAGGGCGGCTGGTATCGCGAGACGGTGCGCCTCGTGGGCGCCGACGGCGGCCGGGGCGCCTGCACGTCGATCCTGTTCCTGCTGGAGGCGGGCAAGACGTCGCACTGGCACCGGGTCGACGCGGCCGAGCTCTGGCTGCACCAGGCGGGCGGCGCCCTGACCCTGCGCACCTCGGACGACGGGGCGGTGGTCGAGCGCCGGCTGGGGCCCGACCTGCTGGCCGGCGACGAACTGCAGGCCATGGTGGCGCCCGGACAATGGCAGGCGGCGGAGGCCGGCGACCAGTGGGTGCTGGTCGGCTGCGTGGTCGCCCCGGCCTTCGACTTCGCCGGCTTCGAGATGGCCCCGCCCGGCTGGGCGCCCTAGAGCAGGTTGTCTGCTGTCTAAAACAACCGCTCCCCATAAATGTGTCATCCTGGGGCTCGCTCCTGCGAGACCCCAGGACCCAGCAGCGAGGACCTTGCCGTGCGGCGCGTTGAGGTCTTCGCCGCTGGGTCCTGGATGAGTCCGCGGAGCCTGTCCTCGGGTCGGCCTTCGGCCGAGCCCGGGGGCGGCTCTTCAGGATGACGGCTGAGGTTTGGGCTGCGTTCGGAAAGGGCCGTCGATCGCGCGGTGGAAGTGTGGTTCGGGCGGCGGCCGGGTCAAGGCCGCGCCTTCGGCGCGCCGCGCAGCGGGGGCCCTGCGGGCCCGCCTTGACGCGGTCGCCTGGTCCGAACCGATGCTCCGCCAAGCGAACGATGGCGGGGTGTGCAGCAAGGGGGCCTGCGTCCCCCCTTGTTGTCGTCATCGTGGGGCGCGCAACTGCGCGACCCGCAAGCTCTGCCAGAATTGACTGGATGACGGCCATGCAGAGGGCGTTGCTCAACCTGGGAAAATCGGGGCGGGGTGAGCGTTTCTGCCTAAAGAAAACCGCCCTAGCGTGGCGCAGGGCTTGTCGGCGCCGCCCCGCGCCGGCCGTCCTTGTCGAAAGGAGCCCCGTCCATGTCCTTCCAGGCCTATCTCGACACGGTCCGCGCCAAGACCGGCCTGGGTCCTGACGACTTCAAGGCCCTGGCGGCGGACAAGGGGCTGATCGGCGCCAAGGCCGCGCCCGTGATCGCCTGGCTGAAGGCCGACTACGGCCTCGGCCAGGGTCACGCCATGGCCATCTGGGCGACGATCAAGGCCGATGGCGCCCCGATCCGCCCCGGCCCCGAGGCGCGCATCGACGCCCTGTTCAGCGGCGCGCGCGCGCCCTGGCGCCCGGTCTACGAGGCGCTGCTGGCTGAGGCGAGCGCCCTCGGCGACGATGTCTCGACGGCGCCCACCGACACCTACGTCAGCCTGGTGCGGGGCAAGCGCAAGTTCGCCATCGCCCAGCCGGGCGCCCGCTTCATGGACCTGGGCTTCAAGCGGCCGGGCGCCGCCACCACCGACCGGTTCACCTCGGCCGCCGGCTGGAACGACATGCTCACCCACCGCGTCCGCCTGGCCGCCGGGGAGGCCCTGGACGCGGAGGTGCTCGACTGGCTGCGGGCGGCGTATGCGATGGCGGGGTAGGACAGGCTCCGCAGACTCATCCAGGACTCAGCAGCGCCACGCTCAACGCGCCCCACGGTAGGGTCTTCGCTGCTGGATCCTGGGTTCGCGCAAGAGCGCGCCCCAGGATGACGATCTCTTCTTGGCGCTTCGGCAGGATCGCTCCGCCAATAGCCTACCCCGCGCGGCACCCGGTCCGTTCTAGCGCCGCGCGGCGCTGCGCCTTCGCCGCCGTATCGCCCCAGCCCTCGACCGCCACCGCCTCGATCCGCGCGCAGGGGTCGTACGGCTCGCCCATCGTCAGCGCCGCCGACCACGGGCGCACGTCGGTGCGCATCAGCCGCCCGCGCCGCAGAGGCGTGACCGTGGCCGTCACCCCGTTCCTGACATTCCCGCCGATCGACACCACGCTCATCCGGTTCACCCGCACGACGATGTCGCAGTGGGTCTCGAAATGGGCGTCGCGGCCCCGCAGCGCGTCGATGAAGGCCGCCTCGCTGAGCGCCGTCGGCTGGCCGCGGCTGTCGGCGCGGGGCGCGCAGATCAGGTCGCCGGGCAGGGGCCGATAGCGGCTGATGGGGACCAGGGCGCCCGGCCGCGCCGCCATCGCGGCCTTCAGATAGAGCACATGGCTGGGCGAGCCGCGGAACCACGACACTCCCGCCGTCTGCAGGGTCCAGGACACGAAGGCGCCCGACCAGGGCTCCCACCAGCCGGGGTAGAGGCTGGCCGACCCCGCCTGAGCGCGCGCCCGGCGTACCCTGTCCACGAAGTCGGGGCGCACCGCCCCCCAATAGCGCTCCACCGCCGGGCTGGCGGCGACGTCGCTCTCGGTCAGGCCGAAGCGGGTCTGCACCTCGATCGCCGGGGCCGCCGCCGCATAGCCGGGCCGCGGCGGGGCGGCGGCGGCGCGCAGAGCGGGCGACAGGCCGAGGGCGGCGGGCAGGCTGCGCGCGGCCGCCCGGGACGCCGGTCTGATCTCCACGGTGGGATAGCCGAACTTGGACCATTCGCAGACGGCCAGTTGCGTGACCTTGCGCCGATCGGACCAGCCCGGCGGCAGGGTCCGGCCGCCCCCCTCCAGGCACAGGTCCAGGGGCGCGGCCGCCCGCGCAGGCGCGCCGGCTGATCCTCCGGCGACGAAGGCCAGGGCGACGGCCGCAAACATGGGTAACGCGATCTTAGGCAAGCTTGCCCACTGTGCCCGCTCCGGCGCGGAGAAGCGATTCATGACCTTTGGTCCCGAGACCATCATCCAGGGCGACTGCATCGAGCAGATGAACCGCCTGCCCGAGAAGTCGGTGGACTTGATCTTCGCCGATCCGCCCTACAACCTGCAGCTGGGCGGCGACCTTCTGCGCCCCGACAACTCCCGGGTCGATGCCGTCGACGATGACTGGGACCAGTTCGCCTCCTTCGGGGCCTACGACCTGTTCACCCGCCAGTGGCTGACCGCCTGCCGCCGAGTGCTGAAGGACGACGGCTCGATCTGGGTGATCGGCAGCTATCACAACATCTTCCGCGTCGGCGGCGCCCTGCAGGACCTGGGCTACTGGATCCTCAACGACGTGGTCTGGCGCAAGACCAACCCCATGCCCAATTTCAAGGGCACCCGCTTCACCAACGCCCACGAGACCCTGATCTGGGCCGGCAAGAGCCGCGGGCAGAAGCGCTACACCTTCAACTACGACGCCATGAAGATGGCCAATGACGAGCTGCAGATGCGCTCGGACTGGACCCTGCCCCTGTGCACCGGCGCCGAGCGGATCAAGGGCGCGGACGGTAACAAGGCCCACCCGACCCAGAAACCCGAGGCCCTGCTGCACCGGGTGATCCTGGCCTCGTCCAAGCCCGGCGACCTGATCCTCGACCCCTTCTTCGGCGTCGGCACCACCGGCGCCGCGGCCAAGCGCCTGGGCCGCCGGTTCATCGGGCTCGAGCGCGAGGACGCCTATGTGGCGGCCGCCAAGGAGCGCATCTCCAAGGTCGTGCCCATCGCCCTGGCCGACCTGGACGTGATGGGCTCCAAGCGGTCGGAGCCCCGCGTCCCCTTCGGCCAGATCGTCGAGGCGGGCCTCCTGCGTCCGGGCGACAGCCTTTACTGCGCCAAGGGCCAGCACATGGCCCGGGTGCGGGCCGACGGCTCCCTGGCGGTGGGCGACCTCACCGGCTCGATCCACAAGGTCGGCGCCATGGTCCAGTCCCAGCCCGCCTGCAACGGCTGGACCTACTGGCACTTCAAGACCGACAAGGGCCTGGCCCCCATCGACGTCCTGCGCGCCAAGGTGCGGGCCGAGATGCTGCCGGTCTGATGCTCCCCTGCGAAGCGGGGGAGCTGTCCCGGAGGGACTGAGGGGGCGAACCGGTGCGCCGCCGCTTGCCCCCTCCACCGCTTCGCGGTCCCCCTCCCCCGCGAAGGGGCGGGGGAGGATAGCCTTCTGCTCCCCTGCGAAGCGGGGGAGCTGTCCCGGAGGGACTGAGGGGGCGAACCGTCGCGCCGCCGCTTGCCCCCTCCACCGCTTCGCTGTCCCCCTCCCCCGCGAAGGGGCGGGGGAGGATAGCCTTCTGCTCCCCTGCGAAGCGGGGGAGCTGTCCCGGAGCGACTGAGGGGGCGAAGGGAAGTGGCGCGGCGCTAGCCGCTCGCCCCCTCCGACCCCCCGCTTTTCAGCGGGGGCCCACCTCCCCCGCTAAAGCGGGGAGGATCAGCTAAGCCCGCTCGCCCAGGGTCTCCAGCATCCCCCGCCGCGCGAGCGCATCCGCCCGCTCATTGAGCTCATGGCCGTTGTGGCCCTTGACCCAGCGCCAGTCGACGTCGTGGCGCAGGCGGGCGGCGTCGAGCCGCTGCCACAGGTCCACGTTCTTCACGGGGCTCTTGTCGGCGGTGCGCCAGCCGCGGGCCTTCCAGCCCGAGATCCACTGGCTGATGCCCTTCATCACATACTGGCTGTCGGTGTGCAGCTCGACCTTGCACGGGCGGCTGAGGGCCTCCAGGGCCTGGATCGCGGCCATCAGCTCCATGCGGTTGTTGGTGGTGGTGAGCTCGCCGCCGCTCATGGTCTTCTCATGGGCGCCGAAATGCAGCACAGCCCCCCAGCCGCCCGGGCCGGGGTTGCCGCGGCAGGCGCCGTCGGTGTGGATGATGACCTTGGGCGTCAAGCCGGGCTCCCCTCGAACAGCACCCCGTGGGGGTCGCGGTAGGCCGCCCGGTGCACCGCCAGCTTGCGCTCATATTCCAGCGGGTTCTTGCGCACCACCAGGGCCCCGTCGGCCGCGGGCGCGTCCCAGTCGTGCAGGCGGGTCAGGAAGAAGCGCATCGCCGCCCCCCAGGCCAGCATCGGCAGGGCCGCGCGCTCGGCCGGCGACAGGGGCCGCACCGCCTCGTAGCCGGCCACGAAGGCGCGGGCGTGGGTGACGTTGAAGCTGCCGTCCGGCTCGAAGCACCAGGCGTTCAGGGCCACGGCGATGTCGTAGGCCAGGGCGTCGGTGCAGGCGAAGTAGAAGTCGATGGCCGCGGCGAACCGCGCGCCCTGGAAGAAGACGTTGTCGGGGAAGAAGTCGGCGTGGATCACCCCCTGCGGCAACCCCTTCGGCCAGGCCGCCTCGAACTCGGCGATGTCGCCCGCGATCACCGCCGCCAGCCCCGGCTTCAGCCCCTCGGCGGCGCCTTCCAGCCCGTCGAACATGGCGCGCCAGTGGGCATGGCCGAGGGTGTTCTCCCGCCCGCCGGAGAATCCTTTGGCCGCCAGGTGCAGCCGCGCCATCCCCTGTCCCGCCTCGCGGCAGTGTTGGGCGGTCGGCCGCCGCGCCGACAGGCCGCTGAGGAAGCTGACGATGGCCGCCGGCTTGCCGCGCAGCCGCTGCAGCGCCTCGCCGTCCCGGGCCGGCATGGGCGTGGCGCAGGGATAGCCGTGGTCGTGCAGCCAGCGCATCAGCCCCAGGAAGAATGGCAGGTCCGCCTCGTCGACCCGGTGCTCGTAGATGGTCAGGATGAACCGCCCGCGTTCGGTCTCCAGCAGCCAGTTGGAGTTCGACACACCCTCGGCGATGCCCTTGAACGCCAGCGGCGCCCCCAGGTCATAGGCGGCGAGGAAGTCCTCCAGCTCCGCGTCGGTGATGTCGGTATAGACGGCCATGCGCCCTCATCGGCGAGGGGGCGGGGCGGGTCAAGGCAGAACCCCGCGTACTCCTCCCCCCTCGTGGGGGAGGGGGACCGCGCGTAGCGCGGTGGAGGGGGCTGCGCTAACCTTGGCCGATGGCCCCGCGTCTGCAGACCCGCGACCGAGCCCGCAGCCTTAGGCGGGCCATGACCCAGTCGGAAGTCTGGCTGTGGCAGCGGCTGCGAGGCGGAACGCCCCGGTTCCGCCGGCAGCACCCGGTGGGGCCTTACATTCTCGATTTCTACTGCGCTGCGGCCGCGCTGGCCGTGGAGGTCGATGGCGGCGCTCACCGCGACCTTAGCCAAGAAGAGCATGACTCGGCTCGGGATGCCTGGCTTGTGGCTCATGACATTCGGGTAGCGCGGGTGACCGCCGCCGAAGTGCTGGCTGACCCGGATGCTGTGGCGGAGCGAATTCGGGGCCTCGCGGCGCATGTCCTTCGCCGGTCTTGAGATGTCGGCGCTGCCCCCTCCACCATGCTCCGCATGGTCCCCCTCCCCCACAAGGGGGGAGGAGTGAAGCAATTGAACGCCCCCCTACTCCGCCAGCACCCGCGGCAGCTTGAAGGTCACGGTCTCCCGCGTCGGATTGACCTCCTCCACTGTCAGCTCATACCGCGCCGCCAGGGCGTCGATCACCCCGTCGACCAGCAGCTCCGGGGCGGACGCGCCCGCGGTGAGCCCCACGGTGCCCACCCCCTCCAGCCAGGCCCAGTCGATGTCGCCGGCGTCGTCGATCAGGCGGGCGTCGCGGGATCCGGCGCGGACCGCCACCTCGACCAGGCGCAGGGAGTTGGAGGACTTCTTGGAGCCCACCACCAGCACAAGGCCGCAGTCCGCCGCCAGACGCTTGACCGCCTCCTGGCGGTTGGTGGTGGCGTAGCAGATGTCCTCCTTCAGCGGCGCCGACATGCCGGGGAAGCGCGCCTGCAGGGCAGCGACGATCTCGGCGGTGTCGTCCACCGACAGGGTGGTCTGGGTGACGAAGGCCAGGCGGGCGGGATCGGCGGGCGCGAGGGCGGCGACGTCGGCCACCGTCTCGATCAGGGTCACCGCGCCCTCCGGCAACTGGCCCATGGTGCCCAGCACCTCGGGGTGGCCGGCGTGGCCGATCAGCAGCACATGCTGGCCGTCGTCGTGGCGCCGCTGGGCCTCCACATGCACCTTGGACACCAGGGGGCAGGTGGCGTCGAGGTAGAGCATCTGGCGGCTGCGCGCCTCGGCCGGCACGGCCTTGGGCACCCCGTGGGCGGAGAAGACCACCGGCCGGTCGGTGGGACAGTCGGCCAGTTCCTCGACGAACACGGCGCCGAGGGCCCGCAGCCGCTCGACCACATGGCGGTTGTGGACGATCTCGTGGCGCACATAGACGGGGGCGCCATACTTGGCGATGGCCCGCTCGACGATCTGGATGGCCCGGTCGACGCCGGCGCAGAAGCCGCGCGGGCTGGCCAGGAGCACGGTCAGGGGCAGTCGGGAGGCGACAGGAGCGTTCATTGCAGGCAATCTAGCCTTGAGCGGCGCGCGTTGCGAGGCCGCCGATAAGCCATTATCAGACAGCTAAGTTTCTTGCGGCCCTTCGCCCGCGCCCCTTTTTGCCGGATCGCCTCATGCGCCGCCACCTTCTGCCCGTCCTCGCCCTCGCCGCCCTGCTGGCCGCAGCGCCGATGAGCGCCGCCCTGGCCCAGGGCCGCGGCGGCGGTGGCGGCGACGACGACAGCGCCGAGCGGGCGGCCAAGCGCAAGAAGGACAAGGAGTGGGACGACAAGCAGGCCCCCCTGCCCGGCCTGCGCAACGCCGGCCCCTGCCCCTATGTAAAGGTGCTCTATGACGCCGGCCGCTACATGGAGCTGGAGGGCGGCAAGGCCGCGTCCAGCGCGGTGGCCTATTCCGGCGAGATCCAGGGCGTCTCCGCCGGCTGCAAATACACCGGCGCCGAGCCGATCCACCTGGAGATCGAGGTGCTGTTCGCCCTCGGCAAGGGTCCGCGCGCCCAGTCGTCCACCAAGGCCTACAGCTACTGGGTCGCCGTCACCGACCGCAACCGCGAGATCCTGGCCAAGGAATACTTCACCCTGCCGGTGACCTTCCCCGCCGGCCAGGACCGGGTGATGATGACCGACCGGATCAACACCATCACCATCCCCCGCGGCGGCGAACAGGTCAGCGGCGCCAATTTCGAAGTCCTGATCGGCTTCGAGGTGACTCCGGAGATGGCCGAGTTCAACCGCGAGGGTAAGCGCTTCCGCGTCAATGCCGGCTCGCCCCAGGCCGCCGCGGCGGGCGGAGCCGCCGCCGCCCAATGACGGACCTGAAACGGGCGCTGAGCGAAGCGGTCGGCGCCGCCTTCGTCGCCAGCGGATTGCCCGCCGAGTTCGGCCGGGTGACCTCGTCGGACCGCCCCGACCTGGCGGATTTCCAGTGCAACGGCGCCCTGGCCGCCGCCAAGAGCGTCAAGCGCGACCCGCGCGAGATCGCCGCCCAGGCGGTCGAGGCCCTGCGCGCCAACCCCCTGCTGGCCTCAGTGGATATCGCCGGCCTCGGCTTCATCAACCTTCGCGTGGCGCCCGGCGCCCTTAGCACGCGGGCCAACGCCATCGCCGGCGATGCGCGCGTCGGCGTCAGCCGCGTGGCCCAGCCGCGCCGGATCATGATCGATTATGGCGGCCCCAACGTGGCCAAGCCGATGCACGTGGGTCACCTGCGCGCCTCGATCATCGGCGAATCCATCAAGCGCCTGTTCCGCTTCCTCGGCGACGACGTCCTCGGCGACGCCCATTTCGGCGACTGGGGCTTCCAGATGGGGCTGCTGATCGTCGCGGCCATGGACGAGAACCCCCGCTGGCGCGCCGCCGGCGAGGAGCAGTGGCGCGGCAGCCCCAACGGTCCCAAGCCCGGCCAGGAGGACCGCTTCGTGCAGGTCCTGCTGGAAGGGCTGGACCTGGCGGCGCTGGACCGCCTCTACCCCCTCGCCGCGGCCCGGGCCAAGACCGACCCCGACTATCGCGACCGGGCGCGGGCGGCCACCCGCGAGCTTCAGGAAGGCAAGAGCGGCTACCGGACCCTGTGGCGGCGTATGCTTGAGGTCAGCCGCGCCGCCCTGCAGCGCGAGTTCGACGACCTCGGCATCGAGTTCGACCTCTGGAAGGGCGAGAGCGACGTGGATCCCCTGATCCCCCCGATGGTCGAGGACCTCAAGGCCCGTGGCCTCGTCGTCGAGGACCAGGGCGCCCAGATCATCCGCGTGGCCAAGGAGGGCGACCGCAAGGAACTGCCGCCCCTGATCGTCATCTCGTCGGAGGGTTCGGCCATGTACGGCACCACCGACCTGGCCACCATCCTGGACCGTCGCCGCGCCTTCGACCCCCACCAGATCCTCTACGCCGTCGATCAGCGCCAGGCGGACCATTTCGAGCAGGTCTTCCGCGCCGCCTACCTGGCCGGATATGCCCCGGAAGGCTCGCTGGAGCACATTGGCTTCGGCACCATGAACGGGACCGACGGCAAGCCCTTCAAGACCCGCGAGGGCGGCGTTCTGAAGCTGCACGACCTCATCGAGATGGCCCGCGACAAGGCCCGCGAGCGGCTCCACGAGGCCGGTCTCGGCAGCGAGCTGAGCCCCGAAGCCTTCGAGGACATCGCCCACAAGGTCGCCGTCTCGGCCCTGAAGTTCGCCGACCTGCAGAACTTCCGCGGCACCTCCTATGTCTTTGACCTCGACCGCTTCACCAGCTTCGAGGGCAAGACCGGCCCCTACCTGCTCTACCAGGCGGTGCGCATCAAATCCCTCCTCCGCCGAGCCGCGGACGAAAGGGCGGTGGCGGGGCCCATCACCATCGCCGAGCCCGCCGAACGGGATCTGGCCCTGACGCTCGACGCCGTGGACCACGTCTTCGCCGAGGCCTATGCCAAGCGGGCGCCCAATCTGATCGCCGAGCACGCCTACCGCCTGGCGCAGAACTTCTCGAAATTCTACGCCGCCTGCCCGGTCATGAGCGCCCCCGACCCCGCCACGCGGGGCTCACGGCTGGCCCTTGCCCAGACCAGCCTGCGCCAGATGGAGCTCTGCCTGTCGGTCCTCGGCATCGAGACGCCAGAGCGGATGTAGGAACCGAGGAGGTCGCAGGGCCACACCCCTGCGGCCAAATTGTCACGCGGCTGTGAATCTGGGAGCGGACAAAGAATTCCACAGGTCCCCGTCTTTACGTTGACACGAAGCGCTCGCATATCAGCGGCGCGCGGGGTGTCCGACCTTGAGTCTCATCTCATGGCCGAGCGGCTCGCTCGCGCGTTGAGAACCCATGTTGCAAGTCCTCCACATGCGCCGATCAGCGGCCGATGACCTCGCGCGCGAGATCGTTCAGCGCATCGCGCGCTGGGCGTTGATCGCGCTTGGGCTGCTCATCGTCCTGGCCGGGATCGCCATCGCCCCCCTGCCGGGGCCGGGCGGCGTGCCGGTCATTGTCGTGGGTCTGATGATCATCTTGCGCAACTCGTTCCGGGCGCGCCGGGTGTTCGTGCGCGTGCAACGGGCGCACCCCAAGGTGCTGTTCCCCATCCGCCGCCTGCTGAGGCGCGAACCCGAGGTCTTCCCCGTGGCCTGGCAGCAGGTGCTGAGGATCGAGAAGCTGGTGGTGCCGCGCCGGTTCCGGGTCGCGCGGCGGGCGCGGCTGAAGATGATGCGCAAGCGTCGCTAGGGCAGGTTGCCTTTAGTCGGAACCAAATCCATCAATTCCCGATCACCCCGGCGAACGCCGGGGCCCAGATCATATGGCTCCACGTCAGCGCTTTAGGATCTGGATCCCGGCATTCGCCGGGAAGATCGGGGTGGGGTTAGCGATTCTGTCTAAAGCAAAGCCGGTCTAGGACGGCCGGCTACACAGGCGCGGCAACACCCGCCAGCCGCACCGCCAACCTCGCTAGCCGTGGCCTACTGGAACTTGCCCGAGAGCTGTTCGACGGCGCGGTCGGCCAGGGGGTCGGTCTTGGCGGAGCCGATGCGGGCGGCCAGGACGGCCTCGGCCATGTTGGCGGCCAGGTCGGCGGCGGCGGCCTTGACCTCGGCGGCGGCGGCGGCCTCGGCGGAGGCGATCTTGCGCTCAGCCATCTGCTGGCGGCGCCGCACCTGCTCCTCGAGCTTGACCTTGGCGTCCTGGGCGTAGCGGACGGCGGCGGCCTCGGCGTCGGCCAGCATCTGCTCGGCCTGCTTCTGGGCCGCCTCACGCTCCTGTTGGATGGAGGCGAGCAGGGCCTGGGCTTCGGCGCGCAGGCGCTGCGCCTCGTCCAGCTGGTGCTGGATGGCCGCGGTCTTGGCGTCGAGCATGCGGGCCACCGTCGCCGGGACCTTCACCGCGATCATCAGGGCGATGAAGAGGAACAGGCCGATGCCGACCCAAACTTCACCGGTTTGCAGTAGCGACATGGATGCTCCTAGGCCGCCGAAGCGGCCTCGATCTCGGCGGCCTCGGCCGGGCGGCCGGTGAGTTTCTCGACGATCGCCTGGGCGGTCTCCGCGGCGATGGACCGGACATTGGTCATCGCCTGGCCGCGGGCGGCGTTGATAGACGCCTCCGCCGCGTCGAGCTGGGCGTTCAGGCGCTCGTCCTCCGCCTTCTCGATGGCCGCGGCCTCGGCCTGGGCCTTGGACTTGGCGTCGGCCGCCACCTTCTGGGCGCGGGACCGGGCCTCGGTCGCGGCCACGGCGGCGGTGGCCGCCTGGGCCTCGGCCTCGTCCTTCAAGCGACGGGCCTCGGCGATGTCGCCGGCGATCTTGCCTTCCCGGGCCTCCAGGGCGCCGCCGACTTTCGGCAGCAGCACCTTGGAGAGCACGAAGTAGAGAACCAGGAAGATGGCGAGCAGCCAGAAGACCTGGCCCGCCCAATAGGTCGGGTCAAACTGCGGCAGACCGCCCGAGGCGTGTTCCGCCCCGGTCGATCCATGGGCCGCCGCGGAGGCGACGGCGTCCATGTGGTCTGGTTGCTCGGCCACGGCTGTCGCCTGCGCTTAGACGAACAGGATGATGAAGGCGATGACGAGGGCGAAGATGCCCAGGGCTTCGGTCAGCGCCATGCCCAGGAACAGCATCGGGCGCTCGCCGGCGGCGGCCGAGGGATTGCGGATCGCGGCCGACAGATAGTTGCCGAACATGATGCCCAGGCCGATACCCGCGCCGATCATGCCCATCATGGCCATGCCAGCGCCGATCATTTTTGCGGCTTCAACTTCCATTTGAATGACTTCCCTTGGAGATGGCTTGAAAAAGGCGACGCCGTTAGTGGCCGTGGCCGAGGTTCACGACGTCGTTGAGATAGACACAGGTCAGCGCCGCGAAGACGAAGGCCTGCAGGAACGCGACCACGAACTCCAGCGCGGTCAAGGCCACGACCATGCTGAGCGACAGGGCCGAGGGGATCAGCGCCAGCAGTCCGGCGCCGCCGGAGGCGAAGGCGAAGGTGCCCAGGGCCGCGACGAAGCTGGCGAAGATGGCCAGGACCACGTGTCCGCCCAGCATGTTGCCGAACAACCGCAGGGCCAGGGTCAGCGGGCGCACCAGGAAGGAGATGATCTCGATCGGCACCAGAAGGAACAGCAGCGGCCACGGCACGCCCGAGGGCACGAACAGCTTGAAGAAGCCCAGGCCGTTGCGGGCGAAGCCGACGATCAGCACCAGGCCGATGGTCAAGAGGGCGAAGGCGCCGGTGACGGCGATCTGTGAGGTGGGCGTGAACGGGTGCGGGGCGCCCGGCACGTTCAGCAGGCCCAGGACGTTCATCGTCAGGATGAAGCCGAACAGGGTGAAGACGAAGGGCAGGAACTTGCGGCCCTCGTGGCCGATCATCGAGGACGTCAGTCCCTCCACGAGACCATAGAGCGCCTCGCCGACCACCTGCAGGCGGCCGGGAACGATGGCGCCACGGGCGCTGGCGGCGAACAGCACCGCGAACACTGTCGCGGCGATGGCCATCCACAGAACGGAATTGGTGATCGACAGGTCGAGGCCCATGACGGGCGGCAGATCCACAATCTTGTGGATCGCGAACTGGTGGATCGGATCGATCGCAGCCATCGGTCCTTCAAAGTCCCTTCCGCCGGGTGATGCCGGCTAGTCGTCGTCGTCCTCGAACGGGACCGATTGGGCCGGCCCCTGTTCCTTGGCGGCCTTGACGCTCATCCGCGTCGCTTGCCGCACGATCATGAACACCGACACCCCGAGGCCGATCAGCAATCCGCCGATCATCCCCCAAGGCGCGGTGTGCGCGTAATGGTCGAGCGCCCAGCCGAAACCGAGCCCGCCCAGAACACCCCCGATCAGTTCACCCAACAGGCGGTAACCGTCGCCGGCCGCCCGGGTCTCTGACCCCAACTCCCCCGACTTGCGCGCCCGACTGGCCTCCAGGGAGCCCAATTGATCGCCAAGGCTCTTGAGCGCCCCTTCGCGCTGATCGTCCGAGTTCGGCATGACAGCTGGCACGTCTCAGGGATCGCGACGTCTCCGCCGGACCGAGCTAGAACGGGGCGGAACCTAGAGGCGCTTGTGCAATGCGTCAAGGTTTGGAAATCAGCGGCCAAGTGATTGATTTGATTGAACTGAGGCCCGGCCAAGGCCCCAGGGCGCGAATCCTCGCCCGACGGCGGGCCAGGATCGCGCCTGGTTAAGCTCAGCCGTCGAGGGGGCTCCAGCCGCGTTCGCCGCCCAGTCCGCCGGCCGCCTTGGGGGGCCGTCCGCCGCCGCCGCCCGCGGCTTCGGGGCGCGCCGGAGCGCGGCCGCGGCCCTGGCCGTTGCGTTGACCGCCGGGCTTGCCCGCGCCGCCGCCGGCGGCCTTCTGGCCGCCGCCGTGATTGCCCGCGGGCCGGCCACGGTTGCGATTGCGCGCGGCGTCATTGCCCCCGCGGGGGGCCTCTTCGCGGCGCTCATGCGGGACCAGGGCCTCGGTGGCCGCGGCCACCGCGCCCAGCTGCTTGTCGTTGCGACGGTCGAAGGACGGGATGGTCTGGCGCGTGACCTTCTGGATGTCTTTCAGCAGGTTGCGCTCGTCGTCGGCGCACAGGGTGACGGCGATGCCGGCGTTCCCCGCGCGGGCCGTGCGGCCGATGCGGTGGACATAGGCTTCCGGCACATTGGGCAGCTCGTACTGGATCACGTGGCTGACGGCCTCCACGTCGATGCCGCGCGCGGCGATGTCGGTGGCCACCAGGGCGCGGCAGGCGCCGGCCTTGAAGGCGGCGAGCGCCTTCTCACGCTGGCTCTGGCTCTTGTCGCCGTGGATCGAGGCGGCGGAGATGCCCGACGCTTCCAGATACTTGGCGACCCGGTCGGCGCCCCGCTTGGTGCGGGTGAAGACGATGACCCGCGACAGGGCGCGCTCGGCGAACAGGTCCGCCAGCAAGGCGCGCTTGCGGGCGGCCTCGACGAAGATGACGCTCTGGTCGACACGCTCGACCGTGGTCGACTGCGGCGCCACCGAGACCTTGATCGGGTCCTTCAGCATCTCGCCGGCCAGCTTGCCGATCTCCGTCGGCATGGTGGCCGAGAAGAACAGGTTCTGACGCTGCTTGGGCAGGGTGTTGACGATGCGGCGGATGGGCACCAGGAAGCCCAGGTCCAGCATCTGGTCGGCCTCGTCCAGCACGAAGATCTCGGTCTCGCCGAGGAAGGCGGTGTGCTGACCCATGTGGTCGATCAGGCGGCCGGGGGTGGCCACCAGGATGTCGATGCCATTGGCCAGGGCCTTGGTCTGGGGCCCGTATTTGGCGCCGCCGAAGATCACCGCGACGGTCATGCCCAGGTGGCGGCCGTAGGAGCGGAAGCTCTCGGCGATCTGGGTGGCCAGCTCCCGGGTGGGGCTCAGCACCAGGCAGCGGCAGCCGCGACGCGGCGCGGCCTTCTTGTCGGCGGCCAGGCGGTGCAGGATCGGTAGGGCGAAGGCGGCGGTCTTGCCGGTGCCCGTCTGGGCGATGCCCTGCAGGTCGCGGCCCTGCATGACGCCGGGAATGGCCTGCGCCTGGATCGGGGTGGGGGTCTCGTAGCCTTCGGCGGTCAGCGCCTTGAGCAGGGCCGGGTTCAGGCCGAGATCGGAAAACTGGGTCAAGGTGAAGAGTCTTTCAGGTAGGCGTCATCGCGATCGGCCGAACGCATCGGTCTTCGTCGCGGGACGTCTGATATCTAGGGAAGCGCCCCGCGTGTCATGGGAGCTCTATGAGGTCTTTCGGGACGCTCTACAGCTGGAATGCGAAGCCTTGCATTCCCTCACGCGGCTGGAGCACCGATGCGCATTCTATGGCGCGACGCAGCAAATGGGGCCGAACCCCTTATAAGTCAAGGAAAATCGCCCAACGGCTCCGCTTGCGGCGGCTCGCGGGCCCCTTGACCCGGATCAAGGCGAGGCCGCTCGCGCCGCGCCACACTGACGGCCCCGGCGGGCCACAGGGCGCCGCGGCGCGTCCAGGACACCGACCATGAACACCGCCAAGCCCCTCGCCGCCGCCGTCGCCGCCCTGGCCCTCGGCCTTCTGGCCGCCCCGGCCGCCAGGGCGCAGGACGCCCAGACCCGTCGCGGCGGCGACCTGCTGGAGCGCAACTGCGCCATGTGCCACGCGGTCGGCGCCAAAGGGGACAGCCCCAATGCGGTGGCCCCGCCGTTTCGCGAGATCCATCTGCGCTATCCCATCGACAACCTGGCGGAGGCGCTGTCGGAGGGCATCCTCACCGGCCACCCGCAGATGCCGCAGTTCACCTTCAAGGACGACGAGGTGCGCGCCATCATCGCCTATCTGAAAAGCATCCAGACCCGCCAGGGCGCCGACCTCGCCGCGCCCGGCAAGCCGCCGGGCTAGGCCAGCGCCTGCGCATGCCAGCGCAGGTGGTCTTCCATGAAGGTCGAGACGAAGAAGTAGGAGTGGTCGTAACCCGCCTGCCGTCGCAGGGTCAGGGCGACCCCGGCCACGGCGCAGGCCGCCTCCAGCCGCTCCGGTTGCAACTGGGTCTCCAGCCACGGATCCGATCCGCCCACGTCGACCAGCAGGGCGCCGGGCCGGGCGCCGTCCTCGATCAGGGCCACGGCGTCGTGCGCCCGCCAGGCCGCCTCGTCGGCGCCGAGATAGCCGGCCAGCGCCTTGCGTCCCCAGGGAACCTGGCCGGGCGCAACGATCGGGGCGAAGGCTGAGATCGAGCGATAGGTCTGGGGGCTCCGCAGGCCCACGGTCAGGGCCCCGTGGCCGCCCATGGAGTGGCCGGTGACGCCCTGGCGCGCTGGGTCGACGTCGAAATGCCCGGCCACCAGGGCGGGCAGCTCCTCGGTGACATAGGTCCACATCCTGAAATGCGACGACCACGGCGTCTGGGTCGCGTCCACATAGAACCCCGCCCCCTGGCCGAAGTCATAGGCGGGATCGTCGGGGACGCCCTCGCCGCGCGGGCTGGTGTCCGGGCAGACGATGATCAGCCCCAGCTCCGCCGCCACCCGCTGGTAGCCGCCCTTGTCCATGACATTGGCGTGGGTGCAGGTCAGGCCTGACAGAAAGGTCACCACCGGCCGCGGCCCCGCTCGGGGCGGCGTGAACACGGCGAAGGTCATGTCGGTCCCGGTCGCTTCTGACCGGTGGCGATAGACCCGCTGCACCCCGCCGAAACTGTGGTGCGCTTCCAGCTGTTCGAGGGTGGGCATGTGCGCTCCGGTCTACAAAGTCCCGCATTCCCGGCGTACGCCGGGAGCCAGATCATAGGGCTGAACGGCGCGCTTTAGGATCTGGGTCCCGGCGTACGCCGGGAATGCGAATGGGGAAAACACCAGCCCCGCTTAGTACACGATCACGCTGCGGATGCTCTCGCCGTGGTGCATCAGGTCGAAGGCCTCGTTGATGCGCTCCAGGGGCAGGCGGTGGGTGATCATCGGGTCGATCTCGATCTTGCCGTCCATATACCAGTCGACGATCTTGGGCACGTCGGTGCGGCCCCGCGCGCCGCCGAAGGCCGAGCCGCGCCACACCCGGCCGGTGACCAGCTGGAAGGGCCGGGTGGCGATCTCCTTGCCGCTCTCCGCCACGCCGATGATCACGCTCTCGCCCCAGCCGCGGTGGCAGGCCTCCAGGGCCTGGCGCATGACATTGACGTTGCCGGTGGCGTCGAAGGTGTAGTCGGCGCCGCCGTCGGTCAGGGCCACGAGGTGGGGAACCACGTCGCCGTCGATGGCGGCCGGATTGACGAAGTGGGTCATGCCGAACCGGCGGCCCCATTCCTCCTTGGCGGGGTTGATGTCGACCCCGACGATCATGTTGGCGCCGGCCAGCCGCAACCCCTGGATGACATTCAGGCCGATGCCGCCCAGGCCGAAGACGATGGCGTTGGCGCCCGGCTCGACCTTGGCGTTGTTGATCACCGCGCCGATGCCGGTGGTCACCCCGCAGCCGATGTAGCAGGTGGTGTCGAAGGGGGCGTCCTTGCGGATCTTGGCCACCGCGATCTCGGGCATCACCGTGAAGTTGGAGAAGGTCGAGCAGCCCATGTAGTGGGCCACCGGCTGGCCCTTGTAGGAAAAGCGGCTGGAGCCGTCCGGCATAACCCCCTGCCCCTGGGTCGAGCGGATCGCCGTGCACAGGTTGGTCTTGCGCGACAGGCAGCTTTTACAGTTGCGGCATTCCGGCGTGTAGAGCGGGATGACATGGTCGCCCACCGCCACCGAGGTCACCCCCGCCCCGACCTCGACCACCACCCCGGCGCCCTCATGCCCCAGGATCGAGGGGAAGATGCCCTCCGAATCCATCCCCGACAGGGTGTAGGCGTCGGTGTGGCACACCCCCGTGGCCTTGATCTCGACCAGCACCTCGCCGGCGCGGGGCCCCTCCAGGTCCAGCTCGACGATCTCCAGCGGCGACTTGGCGGCGAAGGCGACGGCGGCGCGGGTCTTCATGGGCGGGCTCCTGGGTGCGTCTGAGGTGTAGCGAGCCGGCGGCGCGCCTGTCCACCACCCTGAGCCCTCTCCCTCGATGGGAGAGGGTTGGGTGAGGGTGCGCGCGCCAAGCCAACCGCGTTAGGCGTCAGAGGCGGCGCCGCCTCCCCGCATCGGCCGGAGGCGGCGGCGGGCCTCACCCTCATCCCTGCCCTTCTCCCATCGAGGGAGAAGGGTTCTCGTGCCACGATGGCTGATCACGTTGGAGTACCCGCTTGACCACGATCGCCCCCCTTGCCCTAGCAGCCGCCCTCGCTGGCGCGACCGCCGCCCAGGCCGCCGAGCCCTTCGGCCTGTGGGCCACCCCCAGCCACGGCGGCCAGGTGCAGATCAGCCCCTGCGGCGCCGCCCTTTGCGGCCGGCTGATCACCGCAGACAACATCCGCGCCAACCCCGCCCTGACCGACATCAACAACCGCGACCCCGCCCTGCGCAAACGGCCGGTGAAGGGACTGCCCATGCTCACCGGCTTCATCGGTGGCCCGGCCCGCTGGACCGGCGGCCGGGTCTACAACCCCGAGGACGGCCGCACCTATTCCGGCTCCATTGAGTTGGTCTCCGCCGACCGGCTGAAACTGCGCGGCTGCGTCATCGCCCCCCTGTGCAAGACGCAGGTGTGGACGCGGGTGAAATAGTCCCCCTCCCCCAGTCGCCCCGCGAAGCGGGGCTCCGGGGGAGGAGTACGCCGGCTACTGCGCCACCATCAGTTCCGCCTGCTTCAGGTCCACCGACACCAGTTGCGACACGCCGCGCTCGGCCATGGTCACGCCGAACAGGCGGTCCATGCGGGCCATGGTCACCGGGTTGTGGGTGATGGCGATGAAGCGGGTGTTGGTGCGCTGGCGCATC
This sequence comes from Caulobacteraceae bacterium, assembly GCA_965279095.1. GTDB lineage: Bacteria > Pseudomonadota > Alphaproteobacteria > Caulobacterales > Caulobacteraceae > CBDIHH01. The sequence goes on along the minus strand of CBDIHH010000006.1, from coordinate 152,002 downwards.
TCGTGGAGCATGTTGCAGAAGCGGTCGACGTTGGCGTCGTCCAGCGGGGCGTCGACCTCGTCGAGGACGCAGATGGGCGCGGGATTGGCCAGGAAGACGCCGAAGATCAGGGCCGCGGCGGTCAGGGCCTGCTCGCCGCCGCTCATCAGCGACATGGCCGAGAGCCGCTTGCCCGGCGGGCAGGCGAAGATCTCCAGCCCCGCCTCCAGCGGGTCGTCGGACTCCACCAGCCGCAGCTCAGCCTGGCCGCCGCCGAACAGGGCGTGGAAGAGGGTCTGGAAATGGCCGTTGATCACATCGAAGGCGGCCAGCAGACGCTCGCGGCCCTCGGCGTTGAGCTCCTCGATGCCCTCGCGCAGGCGTGAGACCGCGCCCGACAGGTCGGCCCGGTCGCTGCGCAGGGTCTGCAGCCGCTGGTCGTAGTCCAGAGCCTCCTCCTCGGCCCGCAGATTGACGGCGCCGATGGACTCCAGCTGCCGCTCCAGGGCGCCCAGGTGCGCCTCGACCCGGGCGGGATCGGACGGCAGGGCCGAGGCCTCGTCCGCCAGCCGACGGCCCAGGGCCTCGGGCTCGATCTGCACCTGCGCGACGATGGCGGCGGCGGCCTCGGCCAGGCGCTCGCCGGCGCCCTCCAGCCGGGCCTCCACGGCCGCCTTGCGCTCCCTCGCCTCTGACGCCGCCTGGTCGGCCGCGCGCCCGGCGCGGTCGGCGGCGGCGACGGCGGTCTCGGCCGCGGCCAGGGCGTCCGCGGCGCGGGTGCGGCGGGCGTCGGCGACGGCGAACTCCCCCAGCAGGGCGGCGGTCTGCGCCGCCACCACCGCCGGGGCGTCGCGGGCGCCGGCCAGCGCCGCGTCCACGCGCAGCCGCTCGGCGTCCAGGGCCTCGACCCGCCTGGCAGCGGCGGCGGCGCGGTTGGTCCAGTCGGCCCGGTCGCGCTGCAGCCCGGCCAGACGCTGCGCGCGGCCCTCGCGCTCGCGGCGCTCTAAGTCAAAGGCGGAGCGGGCGGCGGCGGCGGATTCCCGGGCGGCGGCGGCGATCTCGCGCGCCTGCGCCAGGGCCGGGGCCAGGTCAGCCAGGGGCGGCAGGACATCGGCCTCGGCCGTGACCACGGCCAGGCCGTCCGCCGCCTCCTGCCGCTCGGCGGCGATGCGGGCGATGGTCTCGTCCAGGGACTGCGCCCGCGCCTCGGCGCGCGCCGCCTCGCGGACGAAGGCGTCGACGGCCTCACGGGCCTGACCCAGCACCCGCTCGGCGTCCTGCGGCGCGCGGCGGGCGACCTTCAAGGCCTCTTCGGCCCGGGCGAACTGCTGGACGGCCTCCCGCGACGCCAGGGCCGCGGCGGCGGCCTGGGGCGACAGGCGATCGATCTCGGCCTCCAGCTCGGCCAGCCGCGCCTTCTGCGCCAGCCGCACGGCGGCGGGCCGGGGCGCCTCTGCCCGGGCCACGAACCCGTCCCAGCGCCACAGATCCCCCTCCTTGGACACCAGCCGCATGCCGGGCGACAGGGCCGCCTGCAGGCGCGCGCCGTCCTGGCGATCGACCAGGCCGACGAAGGCCAGCCGGGCGGCCAGGGCCTGCGGCGCCTTCACCGCCAGGGGCTGGACCCCGGCGGGCCAGGCAGGCGCCGGCGCCTCGGCCCCGCCCCAGAACGACGCGGCCCGCGCATCCAGGGCGGCGTCGAGGTCGTCGCCCAGGGCCGCGGCCAGGGCCGCTTCGTAGCCGCGCCCCGGACTGACCGCGTCCAGCGCCCGCGGATACCCTGCCTTGCCCGGCGGCGCCGCCAGCTGGGCCAGGCCCCGCGCCTCGGTCTTCAACCGGCCGAGTTGATCCTCCAGCTTGCGGGCGGCGTCCCGCGCGGCGCCCTCGGCGGCGGCGGCGGCGGCGCGGGCGGCATCGGCCGCCTCCAGGGCCTCGCGGGCGGCGCGCAGGGCGGCCACGGCAGCGTCGAACCGGCCCCTGGCGGCATCGGCCTGGGGCGACGGCGACGGCCCCGCCGCCTCGCGCTCGGTCCTGGCCGCAGCCAGGGCGCGCTCGGTGCGGGCCAGGCGGGCGGCCGCCTCCTCGACCCTCTGGGAGGCGGCGCGGCGGCGGGCCTCGTCGGCGGCGGCCTGGGCGGCCAGCCGCTCGACCTCGGCCTCGGCGATGACCCGGCTCTCCTCGGCGCCCTTCAGGGCGGCTTGCAGCTGCGGCAGCCGCTCCGGCGCCGCCTCCACCTGGCCGGACAGGGCCTCCAGGTCCTGGTCCAGGCGGGCCAGGGCCAGGCCGGCGTCCTCGACGATCTGGGCTTCCCGCGCCCGGTCGGCCTCGATGCGGGCTGCTTCGGCGGCCAGCCGCTTCAGGTCGGCGCTGGCCTGTTCGGCCTGGCGCTCCAGCCGGTCCTTCTCGATAGCCAGCCGATGCAGCACCGCCGCGGCGACCATCTCCTCCTCGCGCAGGGGCTTGATGGCCTCGGCCGCCGCCAAAGCCGCCGTGGCCGCCGCCGCCGCCGCCGCCGCCGTGGCCGCCACGGTCCCGGTCGCCTCGGCGGCCTCCGCCGCCAGCCGCTCGGCGGCGCCGCGGGCCTCGACCCACCGGGCGTGGAGGGCGGCGCTCTGGACCATGCGGACCTCCGCCGCCAGCCGCTTGTATTTCTCCGCCTGCCGCGCCTCGCGCCGCAGCCGGCCGAGCGCGCTTTCCAGCTCTGACGCCACGTCGTCCAGGCGGGTGATGTTGGCCTCCGCCGCCCGCAGGCGCAGCTCGGCCTCGTGGCGGCGGGTGTGCAGGCCCGAGACCCCGGCCGCCTCCTCCAGGATCATGCGCCGGTTCTGCGGCTTGGCCGAGATCAGCTCGGAGATCTGGCCCTGGCGCACCAGCGCCGGGGAGTTGGCGCCGGTGGAGGCGTCGGCGAACAGCAGCTGCACGTCGCGGGCGCGCACCTCGCGGCCGTTCACACGGTAGGTGGAGCCGTCGCCGCGGTCGATGCGGCGCACCACCTCCAGCACCGCATGGTCATTGAACTGCGACGGCGCCGTGCGGTCGGCGTTGTCGATGGTCAGGGTGACCTCGGCGTGGTTGCGCGAGGGACGCCCGCCCGAGCCTGCGAAGATGACGTCGTCCATGCCGCCCGCGCGCATGGCCTTGGCCGAGGCCGCGCCCATCACCCAGCGCAGGGCCTCCAGCAGGTTCGACTTGCCGCAGCCGTTGGGGCCGACCACGCCCGTCAGCCCCGGCTCGATCCTGAACTCGGTCGGCTCGACGAAGGACTTGAAGCCCGTAAGGCGCAGTCGCTGAAACTGCACGGCGGTTCGGCTCCTCCTGCCGCTCCTATTTCAGCAAGGGCTGAATGGTCTCGTCGAACTGGGCCATGGTGACCTCGCCCTCGAGCTTCTTGCCGTTGATGATGAAGGTGGGGGTGGCGGTGATCTTGTCCTTGTCGCCCCAGGCCTCGACCCGCTTGGCGAGGGCCTTCTGGGCGGCCTCGTCTCCGACGCAGGCCTCGAACTGGGGCTCTGTCATACCCGAGGACTGGGCGATGCGCAGCAGCACGCCGCGCACGTCGCCGGTGCGGTAGATCTCTTCCTGGCCGCGGAAGACGGCGTCGAGCACGCCGAAATACTTGTCCTTGCCCGCGCAGCGCGCCAGCAGGGCGCCGGCCGCCGCCAGGGGCACCGGCTCGGTCAGGAACTCGCGGAAGGTGTAATGGACCAGCCCCGTGTCGATGTATTTCTTCTTGAACAGGGGGAAGACGTCGTTGTTGAAGCGCGCGCAGTGGGGGCAGGACAGCGAGGCGTATTCGACCACCTTCACCTTGGCCGACTCCGGCCCCATGGTCATGTCGGCGGCGTCGGTCTTGGCGGCGCCGCCCTTGTTGCAGGCGGCCAGGGCCAGGGCGGCGGCCATCACCAGGGCCAGGCGGCGGCTGAGCGCGATCATGGGGCGGTCCTTCTCGTTGCGATGGGCAGTAAAGCGCGATTCCCTGTCTCTTGGGGCCGCGCCTGGGAGATCAGCGCCGGCGGCCCTTCAGTAGCGGGTCGATGACCGCGCTGAGAGCCGCCAGGGTGGCCTCGCCCTCCAACTTGGCGCCGTTCACCAGAAGGGTCGGGGTGGCGTTGATCTTGTCTTTTTCCATGTATCCCGCGACCCGGTCGTTGAGGGCCTTGATGGCCGCCTCATCGGCCAGGCACGCCTTGACCTGCGCCTCGTTCAGCCCGCCCGCCTTGCCGGCGGCCAGGAACAGGGGGGCGGCCTCGCCGCTCTCGTACATGGCCGCCTGTCCCTTGAAGAAGGCGTCGATGACGTCGAAGTAGCGGGCCCTGGGCGCGCATCGCGCGATCAGGGCGCCGGCCGCCGCCACCTGCACGGGCTGGGTGAGGAATTCGCGGAACACATAGCGGACCTTGCCGGTGTCCACGTATTTGGCCTTGAAGCCCGGGAACACCGTGTTGTTGAAATGGGCGCAGTGCGAACAGGCCAGTGAGCCGTATTCGATCACCGTCACGCGGGCCTTGGGATTGCCCAGGGCCCTGTCTGTATCCGGAGCCGCGCGCGCCGCGCCGGACAGGCCGACGGCGAGGGCGAACGCAAGGGTCAGGCGGCGGCTCAGGGCAGGCATGGTCGTTCCCCAGACGAGGCGGTCGATCAGTCGCCGCGACGGCGCATGACCTCGCGCCCCAGCGATCTCAGGGCATTCTTAAGCGGCCCATCTGGGGCGTTTGCAAGGCCCTCCTCCAACATCGCCTCGGCGCCGGCGTCCAGGGGGCGCAGGGCGCGGCGGCGCGCCCTGACGATGGCGGCCGGATCGTTCGGGCGCGGGGCGAGGCGCACCGGCCCCTGCACGATCCGCAGGCGCTCCACCGCGCCGGCCCCGAGCACCAGGTTCGCCCGGGCCATGATCTCCGGCCCCTGGTGCTGGACCAGGGCGGCGATGGCGCCGTTGACCTTCAGCTGCAGGGTGCCTCCGGCCCCGCCCCGCCCCTTGATCAGCTTGATGGGCTCCGAATGCTGGGCCACCGCGTCGCCGACGATCTCGCGCCAGCGGGCGTGGAGCACCCCGTCGGTCTGGCCAAAGCGGGCGTCCAGCTCCTTGATCACCTTGGCCAGGTGGCGGCCCGCCGGGGGCGGCGCGCGGCGCTGCGGCCGGGTGCGTTTCTGCGCCAGGATGCGGGTCGTCTCGGCGGCGGTGGGCAGGCGGCGGACCATGGCGCGAACCTAGCGCCGGGTGACGCCGCGGCCAAGAGCAGGCTATGAGGGCCAGGTGCCGCCCCGCTCCGCCCTCCGCCGCCCCCTGCTGGCCTGGTACGACGCCCACGCCCGCGCCCTGCCGTGGCGCGTGGGGCCCGCCGACCGGGCCTCCGGGACGAGGCCCGATCCGTACCGGGTGTGGCTCTCCGAGATCATGCTGCAGCAGACCACCGTGCCGCATGCCGCCCCCTACTTCCTCGCGTTCACCCGCCGCTGGCCGACGGTGCAGGCCCTGGCGGCCGAAGCGGACGGCGAGGTGATGGCCGCCTGGGCGGGGCTCGGCTACTACGCCCGCGCCCGCAACCTGCTGGCCTGCGCCCGGGCCGTGGCGCGCGACCATGGCGGCGTCTTCCCCGACACCGAGGCCGGACTGCTGGCCCTGCCCGGCGTGGGCGCCTATACCGCCGCCGCCGTCGCCGCCATCGCCTTCGATCGCCCGGCCAATGTCGTCGACGGCAATGTCGAGCGGGTGATGGCGCGCCTGTCCCGGGTGGAGACGCCCCTGCCCCAGGCCAAGCCGGAGCTGAAACGCCTGGCGGCGACTCTGGTCGGCAAGGACCGCCCCGGCGACTGGGCCCAGGCGCTGATGGATCTGGGCGCCACCGTCTGCCGACCCAAGGGCCCCTTGTGCGAAGTCTGCCCGGTCTCCGAGCCATGCCTGGCCCGCGCTACCGGCCGGCCCGACGACTATCCGCGGCGAAGCGCCAAGGCGCAGCGGCCCCACCGTCATGGCGCCGCCTATCTGCTGGTGCGCGGCGACCAGGTGGCCCTGGTTCGGCGCCCGGACAAGGGCCTGCTCGGCGGCATGCTGGCCCTGCCCAGCAGCGACTGGACCACGGACCGGCTATCCGCCCACGCCGTGCTCTCCGCCGCGCCGGCGGCCGGCGACTGGCGCGCCACCGGCGAGATCGCCCACGTGTTCACCCATTTCTCCCTGGCGCTGCAGGTGTGGCGGGCCGATGGGGACGCCACGGCGGCGGGGCTCATCTGGACGCCCCTGGCGCAGGCGCGTCAGGCCCTCCCCAGCGTCTTCCGCAAGGCGCTGACAGAAGGGCTGGGCGCGCTGCTCTAGCGGAGCCGGCCTCCCTCTCCTCCCCCGCGCCGCAGGCGCGGGGGAGGGGGACCACCCGCAGGGTGGTGGAGGGGGCGGCGCGACGCTGGCCAATGTCCAAGCCTGCCAACCCGACCCGTCGCGCCGCCCCCTCCACCCCTTCGGGGTCCCCCTCCCCCGCCAAGAGCGGGGGAGGAGAAGAGGGGCGCAAAAGCTACGCCCGCCGCACCCGCAGGGCGGCGCCGTCCTTGACCGACACCACCTCGATAGGGTCGCCGTCGGCCAGGGCTCCGTCGCCCTCCTCCTCGGCCGCCCACTCCTTGCCGTCGACGAACACCCGGCCGGAGCCCCGGTGGAAAGCGCCCACGGCATGGCCGCGATGGCCCGCCAGGCGGCGGGCGGCGTCGTTGATGTCGGGGCCGTCGAAGGGCGCCGGGGGGAAGAAGCGCCGGGCGATCAGGCTGGAGGCGATGGTCAGGGCGGCGAACACCGCCAGTTCCACCGGCAGGCCCGGGCTCAAACCCGTGAGGATGAAGACGCTGACCATCCCCGCCGAGGCCGCCGCCCACAGCAGATACCCCGAGCCGAAGGCCACCTCGATCGCCAGCAGCAGGGCGCCCACCGCCGCCCACAGCCAGAACCCGTGATTGAGGTAGAACTGCGCGAGGTCCATCGGCCTATTCCGTCGGCGGCACGGACGAGCCGGCCGGCGGCCGGCGCGGCGGCCTGGGGGCCACATCCGGAGGCGTGGCCCGGGCGCTGGACACCAGCTCGCCGATGCCGGCGATGGTGCCGACCAGGGCGCCCATCTCGGCCGGCACGATGACCGTCTTCTGGTTGGGCGACTTGGCCAGTTCGGCGAAGGCCTCCACGTATTTCAGCGCCACGAAATAGTTGATGGCGTTGACGTCGCCCTTGGCGATGGCCTCGGACACGAAGGCGGTGGCCTTGGCCTCGGCCTCGGCGGAGCGCTCGCGGGCCTCGGCGTCGCGGAAGGCGGCCTCCTTGCGGCCTTCCGCCTCCAGGATGGCCGACTGCTTGGAGCCTTCCGAGCGGGTGATCTGGGCCTGGCGGTCGCCTTCCGCCTCGGTGATGACGGCGCGCCGCTCGCGCTCGGCCTTCATCTGGCGGGCCATGGCGTTGGTGATGTCGGGGGGCGGCTGCAGGTCCTTGATCTCGATGCGCGCCACCTTCACCCCCCAGGGGCCGGTGGCCGCGTCGATGGTGTGCAGCAGCCGCGAATTGATCACCTCGCGCTGCGACAGCACCTCGTCCAGCTCCATGGAGCCGACCACCGTGCGCAGGTTGGTCATGGCCAGCTGGGTGATGGCGAAGTTGAGGTTGGCCACCCGGTAGGCGGCGGCCGCGGCGTCCATCACCTGGATGAACACGATGGCGTCGACCTTCACCCCGACGTTGTCCTTGGTGATGACCTCCTGCTGGGGCACGTCCAGCACCTGCTCCATCATGTTGATCTTCCGCCCCACCCCCTCGACGAAGGGAGCCAGGAAGGCGATGCCGGGGCTCAAGGTGCGGGTGTAGCGGCCGAAGCGCTGGACCGTGAACTCGAAGCCCTGCGGCACGAACTTGATGGCGTTGAACAGGATCACCAGCGCCAGGATGACGAAGATGACGGCGACGGACGTGGTCATGCAGGCCTGCTCCCGAGGAAGCGGCACCCTAGCACGGCCCGATGCGCCCGCTAGCCGCCGTCGAGGGCCCGGGCCAGGGTCCGCCCGCGCTCTGCCGATCGCTCGGCCTCGGCGCGGGAGGCGCGCGAGCAGCTGGGATATTGGGCCTGGGCCGAGGCATAGCCGGTGTTGAAGCTGTCGCGCAGGCGCCGGTTGAGGGCGTCGTCCGGGGCCTCCCGCTCCAGCAGCCGCGCCATCCAGCTTCGCCAGACCTGGTCCCTAGGCCCTTCGCACAGCTGGCGCAGGCCGTGGCTGCGGCCCAGCACATAGGCCAGTTCGGCGAGGGACTGCCTCTGGGTGGGCGGGCGATCCTGGGCGGCGACGACGGTGGCCGCCAGCAGCCAGGCTGCGCCGGCGATCAGGGCGCGCCTCATGAATACCGCTCGAAGGCCAGGTCGATGATGCGGCGGGTCTCGGCCCACGCTACCAGGGCGAGGGCCTGCTCTCTGGGCCAGAACCGCGCCTCGGCGGCGTCGTCCCCCGCCCGGGGCTCGCCGGCCGTCCAGCGCGCGGCGTAGTCCACCAGCACGTAGTGACGAGCCTCCTCGGGATAGAGGCCGTCCACCACATCCAGCAGCCCGAGCAGGTCCGCCTCCACCCCCGTCTCCTCGGCCAGTTCGCGCAGGGCCGCCGCCGCGCAGGTCTCGCCCCATTCGATGCGGCCGCCGGGGATGCTCCACTGGCCGAGCCGCGGCGCCGTCCCGCGGCGGATCAGCAGGACCTCGTCGCCGCGCAGGCAGACCACGCCCGCGCAGGGCACGGGCGCCGGCGCCGTCATTGGGCGGTCCAGCCCCCGTCGATGATCATGCTGGTCCCGTTGGCCGAGGCCCCGGCGTCCGACACCAGGTAGAGCAGCGCCCCGGCGATCTGGTCGTACTGCACGAACTGCTTGGTGGGCTGGGCGGCGAGCATGACGTCGCGCACCACCGCCTCCTCGCTGATCCCCCGCGTGCGGGCCTGGTCGGCGATCTGCATGTCCACCAGGGGCGTCTTCACATAGCCCGGACAGACGGCGTTGCAGGTGATGTTGAAGGTGGCCAGTTCCAGCGCCACGGTGCGGGTCAGGCCGATGACCCCGTGCTTGGCGGCCACATAGGCGGCCTTGAACGGCGAGGCCACATGGCCATGCACCGAGGCCAGGTTGACGATCCGCCCCCGCCCCTGCCCCTTCATGATCGGCACCGCCGCGCGGATGGCGTGGAAGGCCGACGACAGGTTGATGGCGATGATCCGGTCCCATTGGTCGAGGGGGAAGTCCTCCACCGGGGCGACGTGCTGGATGCCGGCGTTGTTGAGCAGGATGTCGAGCCGGCCGAACTCCCCCTGGGCGGCGGCGATCATCTGCGCGATCTGCTCCGGCCGGGTCATGTCGGCGCCGTGATAGAGGGCCTGCACCCCGTACTCGGCCTCGATTCGGCTGCGCGTGGCCTCGATGGCGGCCATCTCGCCCAGGCCGTTGAGCACGACATTGCAGCCCTGGGCCGCCAGGGCCTCGGCCATGGCCAGGCCGATGCCGCTGGTGGAGCCGGTGATCACGGCCGCCTGGCCGGTGAGGTCGGGAGAGAGCGCCTGGGACATGATGCCTATGGATGCGGTCGGGTGAAGGTCCAGTCCGTGTCGGTGGACAGCTTGGGGTCGTAGACATAGCCGGCCGCGTCAAAGGCCTTGAGCCCTTCCGCCCGGTCGATGCGGTTGTCGATGGCGAAGCGCGCCATCAGGCCGCGGGCCTTCTTGGCGTAGAAGCTGACGATCCTCGCCTCGCCGTCGGCGATGTCCTTGAAGTGGCAGGCGACCACGGGAACAGCCAGCGCCTGGCGGTCCACGGCGCCGAAATACTCCAGGCTGGCCAGGTTGACGACGGTGGGATCGGCATGGCCCCGGGCCGCCTCGTTGAGGGTCTCGGCGATGCGGGGGCCCCAGAAGTCATAGAGGCTGGCCCCGCGGCGGGTCTTCAACCGCACCCCCATCTCCAGCCGATAGGGCTGCAGGGCGTCCAGGGGCCGCAGCACTCCGTAGAGGCCGGACAGGATGCGCAGGTGGTCCTGCGCCCAGGCCAGGCCCTTCTTGTCGAGCGACCGGGCGTCCAGCCCCGCATAGACGTCGCCGTTGAAGGCGATCGCCGCCTGCACCCCGTCCTCCACCGCCGGGTCGAAGGCCTGGAACCGGGCGTGGTTGAGATCGGCCAGCTTGGGCGAGATGCCCATCAGCCGGCGCAGGTCGGCGCGGGTCAGCCGGCGGGTGGTCTTGGCCAGGACGCCGATGTCGTCCTTCAGCTGCGGGGTCGTCATCGGCGTGCCCGGCGCCGCGGCGGTGAAGTCCAGCGATTTGGCCGGGGACAGGACGATGATCATGGCGAGGCGTCTAGGACGAGACGGCCGCCCTGGCTAGGGGGCGGATGCAAGGCAAGCCCTCCCCCTCGATGGGGGAGGGTTGGGCGGGGGTGCGCGCGCCGCGGCATAAATGCTGACCCCGGAGGCGGCGCCGCCTCCTGCGCCATTCACTGGATCGGATCGGGCGCACCCTCATCCCCAGCCCTTCTCCCATCGAGGGAGAAGGGAGATATCTGGGAGGGGGCGCCCCAGACCCCGCCCATGAGCCCTAGAACAGCACCCGCGGGTTCATGATCCGCCCGGGATCCAGGGCGGCGCGCACGGCGCGCATGGCCGCCACCTCGGCCGCCGACTTGTAGCGCAGGGCCTCCTGCGTCTTCATCGCCCCCAGCCCGTGCTCGGCCGAGATCGAGCCCCCCAGGGCGTCGACGATGTCGTGCACCAGCAGCGTGCCCTCGTCCCGCCGACGCTCGTGCCCGGCCCCGTCGCCCGGCGGCTGGATGACGTCGTAGTGGATGTTGCCGTCGCCCACATGGCCGAAGGCCACCACCCGCACCCCGGGATAGGCGCGCTCCACCGCGGCGGTGGCCTGGTCGATGAAGGCGGCGACCTTGGAGACAGGCACGGCGACGTCGCATTTCCACGCCACCCCCTCGGCCTTCTGCGCCGCCGACTGTTCCTCGCGCAGCTTCCACAGGGCCTGGGCCTGGGCCTGGCTGCGGGCGACGACGGCGTCCTGGATCAGGTCCTGCGCCAGGGCTTCCTCCAGCAGGCTCTCCATGGCCGCCTCCGCCGCCCCCGCCTGTCCGCTGGCGGTCTCCACCAGCACATACCAGGGATGGCTGCCCTGCAGCGGCTCGCGCACCCCGGGGATGTTCTTCACCGCATTGGCGACGCCGCCGCGGCCGATCAGCTCAAAGGCCTCCACCTGGCCGCCGCTGATCCCCTTGGCCAGGGCCAGCAGGGCGATGGCGTCCTGGGCGCTGCGCAGGCCGGCCATGGCGGTGCCGCGCGAGGGCAGCACGGGGAACAGTTTGAGGCTGACCGCGGTGACCACCCCCAAGGTGCCCTCCCCCCCGATCAGCAGCTGCTTGAGATCATAGCCGGTGTTGTCCTTGCGCAGGCGCTTGAGCCCCGCGAGAACCTCGCCGTTGGGCAGCACCGCCTCGATTCCCAGCACCAGCTGGCGCATGGTCCCGTAGCGCAGGACCGCCGTCCCCCCGGCGTTGGTCGACACCAGGCCGCCGATGGTGGCCGAGCCCTCCGCCGCCAGGCTTAAGGGAAAGAAGCGGTCCGCCGCCGCCGCCGCCGCCTGCACCGACGCCAGGGTCGCCCCAGCCTCGGCCACCAGCACATCGTCCAGGGTCTCCACGTCGCGGATGGCGTTCATCCGCTCCAGCGACAGCAGCACCTCGCCCTGCGGGATCTGCCCGGCCACCAGGCCGGTGTTGCCCCCCTGGGGGATGATCGGCGTGCCGGTCTCGGCGCAAACGCGCACCACCGCGGCGACCTGCTCGACGGTCCACGGCAACAGCAGCAGCGGCGTCGTCCCCCGCCAGCGCCCCCGCCATTCCACCAGCTTGGGCGCGATCCGGTCGGCGTCCGTGCTCCAGCCGCCGTCACCCAGGGCGGCCTTGAGGCGGGACAAGACGGCGGCGGGGATCGGGGCGGGAGCGGTCATGGCGGGCAGTCTATCGCGGGAGACAGACTGGCCCACCGGTTTTTCGGGCTTCTCCGTCAGCGCCAAGCGGCCCCGTGTTTAGGGAAAGGTGACCTGGGTGTCCTGCAGGATCATTCCAAGCACCACGGCTGGACCGGTTAGGCATCCCGGGCGCGTTCAAGGGCCTCCACATCGGGATTGGTGAGCCCGATCTTCTGGCTCAATTCCGAAAGGGCCGTGCCGAGGCGCAACCGGCCCTCCGGCCGCACGGCGGCCTCCAGAATGGCGCGCATCTCGGCCTCCACGCTGCGATTATGCTGCGCCGCGCGGACCTTGAGGGCGCGATGGGCCTCTGCGGAGAGGCTGCGCATGGTGACAGCGGCCATGATATCGTAATCTGCGGGGTGATTGCGATGCTGTTGCTATCTGCTGTCTGGCAGCAAGCCGAGATCTGTAGCCATTATTTGATTTTCCTCGCCACGCGCTGCTCGATCGCATCAGAACAAGAAGTAAAAAGATCCTTGGGATCCGGCATCCATAGATAAGGATACACATGATTATGCGAATGGTCGCGGCTTACAGCAGGCACCGGCGCCACACCAGTCCAAGCTCCCCATGCTCCGCCCGCGACGGCCAACGCACTCATGACGCAGCGGCCATGCTTCTGGGTTGAACCGTCGATGTCGGCAGGATCGACTCTTGGCAAATTCAGGGTCATCTCGACGATCGTCGAACCGCGGACCGCTACAGTGAGCTCGCAATCTTTGGCTATGCAGCCAGAGATCCGATTTTGCGATTGCGCGATAGCACCGCAACGTACTTCGGGCACGAATACAGTGACCAGGGCCACCTCGTGCGGTTTTCGCGGTTCGCTGCCCACAACAAGTCCAAAATGCTTTTTGATGAAGTATTCATAAGGCGCACCGGAAGAGTCCGAGGGTATCTCGCTGTTGTCTACGACCGTCTCCTGCCACAAAGTCCCATGGACCCTGGGGGGGCGTTTCCCGGCGCGCAAGCCAATAGTCTGAGGTGGTGGCCAGCTGAAAAGCTGCTCTACATACGCGCTGCAGGCGGGCGAGACCCATTTGCTTTCGACTGCCGCCTGCGGCTGACTACAACCAGCCAAGAAACCGACCGCAATCACACTCGCTTTGAGCATGGCTGTATCCCCCCTCCTCACAGTTCCCTCCCCGCCTCTTCCACCCGTCCTGCGATTGGAGACAGCCAGTATCCGATGATCCGCCGCCGTCCCGTCTTGATCTCCGCGGTAGCGGCCAGCCCTGGCGCCACGAAGGCCCGTCGATCGCCAACCTGGAGCCAAATCAAAAACTCGGCGACACCACTTACAGTCTCCGAACTCGGGATGTCCTGTCGAAATACCCTGCGAGCCGATGGCCGCGACCACTCATCGACGAAGCGTAACCCCCAAACGGCGCCCCCACCCTACTCCGCCGCCGTCTTTTTCGGCCGACCGCCCTTGCGGCCGTTCTCGCGCGCGGCGCGCGTCTTCGCCGCCGTGCGTGAGCGGCCTCCGGCGGCGCCCAGGACCCTGGCCATCCAGCGCTTGGAGCCGAACACGCCGGCCATCAGTCCCGGAACGTACAGATCCGCATCAAGCGCGGGCCAGTGCAGGCCATCGCCCAGCGGGCTGATCTCAATGACCGAAAGGTCGGCGGGCGTCGCATGCTCAAGCCCTTCGGCTAGGCGGGGCGGGAAGGCCAATTCTAGGCCGTTGTCGAGACCGATCACGATGCGTGACACGCGCCGGTCATAGCGCGCGTAGACCGCCTTCGGCTGGCCCTTCAGATCGCCCTGAAGGCGCGCCTCAGCGGCGAGTCGGTCGGCGTCAGTGATCGCCATGAAGGGTCTCCCACACACCACACAGCGCCGCCAGGGCGGCGGCCAGCACATCCTCAATGCGGTTCAGCTCGGCCGTGGTGAAGCCGTAGCTGCCCCGCAAAGTTGGCGGACCCTCGGGACAGTTGAGGATGAAGACAGCCTCCGTCCCGGCCCCCAGCACATGAACGTGCGCTGGCCGATGATCGTTGGGGTAGATCACGACTCGCAGACCATCGAAGCGCCGAACCGTGGGCATGAGAGATCCTAGCATAACCCAAGCGCTTGGAAAGAGGAGCCGGGCGCCCGATCCCCCCCTACCCCACGAACCCCGCCGCCCGGCGCAGGCGGTCGTTGATGGCCTCGCCCAGGCCATGGCTCGGGATGGGGGCGACGGCGATGGCGACGGGGCGGGTGCGGTCGGCGGCGCGCAGATAGGCGAACAGGCGGGCGGCGGCCTCGCGCAGGTCGCCGGACGGGCTGAGGTTGAAGATGGGCGCGCCCGCAGGCGAGGGCCCGAAGGCCAAGTAGGCCTCGCCCTCTTGCAGGCCGGCCGCGTTCAGGCGCACCGGGGCTTCGGGGGCGTAGTGTAGCGCCAGCCGCCCGGGCGAGCGGTGGGCGTCGGCCGCGCCCTCGGCCAGGGGGCCGGTCACCGCCTCGATCGCCTCGCGGGTGAGGCCGCCGGGCCGCAGAAGCCTGACCGGCCCCTCGCCCACGGCCAGAACCGTGGACTCCAGCCCCACGACGCAGTCCCCGCCGTCCAGGGCGACCGCGGCCGCGGCTCCGGTCTCTTCCACGGCGTCGGCGAAGGTGGTGGGGCTGGGGCGGCCCGACCGGTTGGCGGAGGGGGCGGCGACGGGGCCGCCGAAGGCCCGCAGCACGGCCAGGGCCAGGGGATGGGCAGGGACCCGAACGGCCACCGTGTCCAGCCCCGCGCGCGCCAGATCGCACACCGCATCGCCGATCATCGGGGCGACCAGGGTCATGGGCCCCGGCCAGAAGGCCTCGGCCAGGGCCACGGCGCGGTCGTCCAGCCGGACGATGCGGCGCGCGGCGTCGACATCCGCCACATGGGCGATCAGCGGATTGAAGCTCGGCCGGCCCTTGGCCTCGAACACCCTGGCCACGGCCAGGGGATCGCCGGCGTCGGCGGCCAGGCCATAGACCGTCTCGGTGGGCAGGATCACCAGGGTCCCGGCGGCCAGGGCCCGCGCCGCATCCTCGGCGGAGCCCTGGCCGGCGGGCGACATCCTAGAGCTGGGCGAGCATGTAGTCGGCGGCCGAGACCTTGAACTCGCCGGGAGCCTCGACATTGAGGGTCTCAACGACGCCGTCGTTGACAATCATCGAATAGCGCTGCGAGCGCTTGCCCATGCCGAACTTGGAGCCGTCCATCTCCAGGCCCAGTTCGCGGGTGAAGTCGCCGTTGCCGTCGGCCAGCATGGTCACCTCGTCGCCCACATTCTGCGACTTGCCCCAGGCGCCCATGACAAAGGCGTCATTGACCGAGACGCAGACGATCGAGTCGACGCCCTTGGCCTTCAGCTCGGCCGCATGCTCGGTGTAGCCGGGCAGGTGGCGAGCCGAGCAGGTGGGGGTGAAGGCGCCCGGCACGGCGAACACGGCCACGCGCTTGCCCTTGAAGATGTCGTCGGTGGTCATCGGCTTGGGGCCGTCCGTCGTCATGGTCGTCAGGGTCCCGCTGGGAATCTTGTCGCCGACTTGGATGGTCATGGGGGTGTTCCTTGTTGGAAAATCGCAGAGGCCTAAACACCCCAGGATCGCGCCAAGTTCAAGGATTACCGCCCGCCAGCCTTGAAAGCGCCCCCTGGGAAGCCAATCATCACCCTATGGACCGATCCCCCACCCCCAGTGAGTTTCTCGGCGGACGGCTGCTGATCGCCATGCCCGGCATCGAGGATCCCCGCTTCGAGCGCGCCGTGGTGCTGATGTGCGCCCATAACGCCGAACACGCCGTCGGCCTGACCCTGAACCATCCCGTCGAGGGTCTGACCGTGCCGGATCTGCTGCAGCGGCTGGACATTCCCACCTCCGCCCCCCTGCCCCCGGACAGCGTTCTGTTCGGCGGGCCGGTGGACCGGGAGCGCGGCTTTGTCCTGCACACCGACGACTACATCTGTCCGGAATCCAGCGTCCAGGTCCGCGAGGGGGTGGCCCTGACAGCGACGCGCGAAGTGCTCAAGGCCATGGGCGACAAGGACCGCCGTCCCCGCCGCTCGCTGCTGGCCCTGGGCTACGCCGGCTGGGGCGCCGGCCAGCTGGAACGCGAAATCCAGCAGAGCGTGTGGCTGATCTGCGAGCCGGACGAGAGCCTGCTGTTCGGCCATGACTACGCCGACAAATGGGCCCAGGCCCTGGGCAAGATCGGCGTCTCCCCGGCCATGCTCTCGGCGACGGGCGGGCGGGCGTAGCGCCGCGCCTCGTCCTTCGAGGCCCGCTGCGCGGGCGCCTCAGGATGAGGACTGCAAGGGCGCTTCGCGTCAGGCGTCCTCATCCTGAGGCGCGAGCCGAAGGCGAGCCTCGAAGGACGAGGACGCCCTACCCGCGCGCCTTCACGGGCGCGCCGCCGTCGGCATAGCTCTCGTTTAGGTAGACCTCGGCCTCCTGCGCCGACAGCGCCGGGGCGTAGCCGAAGCCCTGGCCGTAGTCGCAACCCAGCTCGAGCAGCTGCTGGGCGACGGCGAAGTTCTCCACCCCCTCGGCCACCACCTCCAGGTCGAGGTCGCGGCCCAGGTTGACCACCGAGCGGACGATCTTGGCGGACCCCGGGTTGGCGCCCATGGTGCGCACGAAGTAGCGGTCGACCTTCAGGGTGTCGAAGGGCAACCGGGTCAGGTAGGAGAGAGACGAGAAGCCGGTGCCGAAGTCGTCCAGCGCCAGGCCGGCGCCGACCTCGCGCAGCTCGCGCAGGATCACCGCCGCCGCGTCGGGATCGCGCATGATGTCGCTCTCGGTGATCTCGAGCTTCAGGGCCCCGGGGGGCAGGCCGGTGACCCGCAGGATGCGGGCGATGTCCTCCTTCAGCCCGGGGCGATCGATCTCCCCGGTGGACAGGTTGACGCTGCACGTCAGGTCACCGGCGGCGGCGTGGTTGCTGCGCCAGGCGGCCAGCTGGTAGGCGGCGGACTCGCACATGAAGGCGCCCAGGGCCTCCATCAGCCCCATCTCGGCCGCCAGGGGCAGGAAGTCGTCTGGCATCACCAGGCCGCGGCGCGGATGGCGCCACCGCGCCAGGGCCTCAAAGCCTGAGATGGCGCCGGTCTTCAGGCGCACCACCGGCTGGTAGAAGGGCATGATCTCGCCCCGTTTGAGCGCCCCGCGTAGGTCCGCCTCCAGAGCCAGGCGCGACAGGCCGTCGCTGTCCTGCGCCTTGACGGGCGAGGTGGCGGCCGGGGTGCGGCGGGCGGTCTTGACAGCCTCGCGCTCCAGCTCGACTCGGCGCAACAGCTCCACGGCCTCGGGGCCCTGCAATCCCCCGGTCACCTGGACCGAGCCGATCGACAGGCTGGGGTAGATGTCGAAGCCGGCGACGCGCAGGGGCTGCTCCAGGCTCGCGCGCAGGGCCTCGATGTCCACGGGGGCGCGCGCCAGGGCGGCGAACTCATCCTCGCCGACGCGGGCCAGCAGGGCGCCCTTGGGCAGGGCGGCGGTGAGGCGCGAGCCGAGGGCGGCCAGGACCATGTCGGCGCGCTCGTGGCCAAGGGCCTCGTTCAGCCGTCGCAGGCGATCAAGGTCGGCCACGAGCAGCACGAAGGGCGCGGCGACCTGAAGCCGCTCCTGCGCCTGGGCGATGAAGCTGCGGCGCTCCAGCAGGCCAGTGAGCGCATCGTGCTGGGCGGCGGCGAAGCGACGCTCCGGCGCCAGAACCCCGGCGGCGCGGATGCCCTCCTCCAGCCACACGCCGCGCCACAGGCAGGCGGAGCCGTCGCGCATGCGGATGCGGGCATTGATCGGCGATCCCGGCGCGAGGGGGCGCAGCATGTCCTGCAGGAGGGCGCGATCCGGGGGGGCGGCCAGGGCGACCAGGGCGGCGGACGAGCATTCCGGCGTCAGGGGGCCGAAGCCCAGGGCCCGCGCCGCGCCGGTCAGGCTGAGCCGGTCGCTCTGCGGGTCCCACGCCCAGAGCACGACCTCGGCGGCGCCGAGCGCCTCCAGGCAGGCGGTCGTATCCCACGCGAATCTAGATTGTCCGTTCTGCAGCACGCCAGGCCCCACGCCCCGAACGGCGCTATCGCGACCCCCCGCCCGACTCCGAGCCGGCGATGATCCCGAACAACAGATGGTCTCGCCAAACGCCGTTAATTTTAAGATAAGCCGGCGCCCGGCCCTCGCGCTCGAATCCGGCCTTCAGCAGCAGGGCGTGGGAGCGGTCGTTCTCGGGCACGCAGGCCGCTTCGAGCCGGTGCAGGGCCAGGGTCGAGAAGGCGAACCGCGTCACTTCGCGCACCGCGGCCAGGGTGAAACCCTGGCGCGCGAAGGGGGCGCCGACCCAGTAGCCGACGGTGGCCATCTGGGCCACGCCCCGGCGGACGTTGGACAGGGTCACCCCCCCGACCAGGGCGTCGTCCTGGGCGCGGAACACGAAGAACGGGTAGGACAGTCCCAGATCCATCTCCCGCGCATAGGCCGCCAGCCGCCGGCGGAACGCCGCCCGGCTGAGGTCGTCCGCCGGCCAGGTGGGCTCCCACGGTTGCAGAAAGTCGCGGGACTGGCGGCGCAAACTGGCCCAGGCCGTGTAGTCGCGGGCCCGCGGCGGACGCAGGCGAACGCTTTCGCCGCCCACCACCAGGCTGCTCTCGGGCGATATCCAGTCCAGCAGGGCCATGGCGGATCAGCCTCTCCACAGGCGATTCATAGCAAGCGTCGCCGCGCAGGGCGATGCGCAAAAACATGAGCGATTTCGGGGCGTCGCCCCCCTTGGCCGCGGGGCGCCGATGGCGATTGGCCTAGGCCTTGAGGGGCCCCGCGCCCCTAGCCGAACAGGCGGCGTGCGAAGGCGTCGGGGGCCTTGAGCGCAGCCTTGGAGCCGAGCACGGCGGTGGCCACGGCCTGGGGCGCCAGCATCCGGCTGGCGACGCGCGACAGGTCGGCGGGGGTGACGGCGTCGACCCCGTGGGCCAGCTCGGCCGGGCTGAACAGGCGGCCGAACAGCAGGGTCTGGCCGGCGGCCTGCTCGGCGCGCGACAGCGGCGATTCCCGCGCCATGAACAGATGCGCCTTCAGTTGCGCCTTGGACCGTTCCAGCTCCCCCGGGGCCGGCCCGGCCGCCAGATCCAGGATCTGCTCGGCCACGACCTGCACCGCGCGCCCGGCGTCCCCCGCCGCCGTGCCCGCATAGACCCCCATCACCCCGACGTCGGCGTAGGACTCCGCATAGGCGTCGATGGCGTAGGCCAGGCCCAGTTTCTCGCGCGCTTCCTGGAACAGCCGCGACGACATGCCGCCCCCCAGGGCCTCCGCGAAAACGCGAAAAGCGAAATAGTCCCGGTCGCCGGAGCTGACGCCCGGCAGAAGCAGCACCAGGTGCGCCTGCTCCAGGCGGCGCGATTCCGGCGCCGCGCCGCCGACGAAGGCGGCCGGGTCCGGCTCTCGGGCGCCGCCGGGCGGCGCGGATCCGAACGCGGCCTCCGCCAGGTCCAGCAGTTCGGCTTCCTCGACAGCGCCCGCGGCGCTGACCACCAGCCGGTCGGGGGCGTAGAGGTCCCGCCGGAAGGCCGCCAGGGCGTCCGGCGTGGCCGCGCCGATGGTCTCCGGCAGGCCCAGGATCGGCCGGCCGAGGGCCTGGCCGGCGAAGGCGCGGCCCTGGGCCAGGTCGAACACCCGGTCGTCCGGCGTGTCGGCGGCCTCGGCGATCTCCTGGCGGACGACTCCGATCTCGCGGCGCAACTCGTCGCCGTCCAGGGTCGGGCGCAGGATCAGGTCCGACAGCACGTCCATGCCCAGCGCCAGCCCGCCCTTCAGGGCGCGCACCTGGAAGCTGGTGCGCTCGTGGCCGGTGGCGGCGTTCACCGAGCCCCCCTCGGCCTCGATCACCTCGACCAGGTCGCGGGCGCTGCGGCTGCCGGCGCCCTTGAACACCATGTGCTCGAGCAGGTGCGCCCAGCCGGACTGCTCCGGCCCCTCCCCGCGCGAGCCGCGTCCGGCCACCACCGACAGGGCCAGGGTCTCGAGCCCGGGCATGGGGTCGCACACGACCCGGACCCCGTTGGCGAGCTGGTGAAGGGTGGCGGTCATGCGTTGATCTCCTGCCCCACGCGCAGCGTGGGGAAGGGGGACCGCCGCGAAGCGGTGGTGGAAGGGGCGGCGCGACATTTCCGGCTTGGGCGGCTCTGCCCCTTCCACCACGTTTCTTCGAAACGGGGTCCCCCTGCCCCACAGCTTCGCTGCGGGGCAGGCGACCAAAGGATGGCGGTAGAAATCACGCGCCCGCGAAGGCGCGCAGATAGGCCTTCACCGTCTCGGCGTCGGCGGGCAGGCGGTCGAACCGCTCGGCCCGGTCGCCCAGGCCCATGGACGCGGCCGGCAGGGCCGGCGACGCGCCGCAGGCGGCGAGCACGGCCTCGGGGAACTTGGCCGGATGGGCGGTGGACAGCACCACCATCGGCGGATCGCCCGGCCGCGCCTTGGCCCGGCGCGCGGCGGCCATGGCCACGGCGGTGTGCGGGTCGATCATCTCGCCGGTCTCGTTGAGGGTGGCGACGATGGTGCGGGCGGTCTCGCCCTCGCTCACCGCCTGGCCGCTGAACAGCTGGCGCATGGCCGCCGCGGCCTTCGGCGGGATGCCGATGGAGCCGGACTCGGCGAAGGCCTTGAAGGCGCGCGCGGTCTCCAGGGCCTCCCGGTCGGTGGCCTCGAAATAGAGCCGCTCGAAGTTGGAGGCGATCTGGATGTCCATCGCCGGGCTCTGGGTGTGCTGCACCGCGCCGCGCGCGTAGCGGCCATCACCCAAGGCGCGGCTGAGGATGTCGTTGGCGTTGGTCGCCACGACGATGCGCTCGATCGGCAGGCCCATGGCGTGGGCGACATAGCCGGCGAAGGCGTCGCCGAAATTGCCTGTGGGGACGGTGTAGGACACCCGCCGCCTCGGGGCGCCGAGGGCCGCGGCGCTGGTGAAATAATAGACGCTCTGGGCGGCGATCCGCGCCCAGTTGATGGAATTGACCCCCGACAAATCGACCGCCTGGCGCAGGGCCTGGTCCTGGAACAGGGATTTCACGATCGCCTGGCAGTCGTCGAAGGTGCCCTGGACGGCCACCGCCCGCACGCCCGGGTCGTCGGTGGTGGTCATGAACCGGCGCTGCACCTCGCTGATGCGGCCCTCGGGGAAGAGCACCAGGGTGCGCAGATGATCGCGGCCGCGGAAGGCCTCCACGGCCGCCCCGCCGGTGTCGCCGGAGGTGGCGGCGACGATGGTCAGCCGGCGGCCCTTCTGGCTGAGGATGTGGTCGTAGAGGCGGGCCAGGATCTGCATGGCCACGTCCTTGAAGGCCAGGGTCGGGCCGTGGAACAGCTCCAGCAGCCACAGGCCCGGATACAGCTCCTTCAGGGGGGTGACCGCCGGGTGGCTGAAGGTCGAATAGGCCTCCGTGGTCATCCGCAGCAGGTCGTCCTGCGCGATGTCGCTCCCGACGAAGCGGCCGATCACCGCGGCGGCGACCTCCGCATAGGGCCGCCCGGCGAAGCCGGCGATCTCGTCGGCGGGGATGGTCGGCCAGGCCTCCGGCACATAGAGGCCGCCGTCAGGCGCGAGGCCGGCGAGGACGGCGTCCGAGAAGCCGATCGACGGAGCGCCGCCCCGGGTGGACACATATCGCATGTTAGGTGGGTCGCCTGCGCAGGAGCATGGCGACATAGACCCCGACCAGGGCCGCCGCAAGGCCGAACCAGGTCAGGGCATACTCCAGGTGCCGGTTGGAAATCTCCGTCGGCAGGGCGGCCGGACGCGGTCCCCCGCCCACGGGAGCGGGGCTCTCCAGCATCAGCATCACCGGGGCCGGATCCTTGGCCCCCAGGGCCGCAGCCATGGCCGGAACGTCTCGCGAGTACCAATGGCCCTTGGCCGCGTCGTTGGGGGGGGTGAACAGGTTGCGGGCGGCGGGAATGCGCAGGACGCCGATCACCTGCGCGGTCAGCTCCTCGCGCCCGGGGGCGACGGCGTCGCCCGGCGCCAGGAAGCCCCGGTCCACCAGGATGCTGTAGGCGCCCGCTCGGCAGGCCGTGATCAGGCGGTCGCCGGCCTGGCCATCCTCCAGGGCGTAGAGGCGCACGGCGGGGGCGCGCTCCAGGCCGGGGCAGTCCAGTTGCACGCGCATGAAGTCGAGCTTGGCGGGCGGCTCGCCGAGGAGCCGTTGCAGCGGCGCCGGGGCGGCGTGCTGCAGCCGGTCGATATGGCTCAGCAGATCTTCCTTCCAGCGCAGGCGCTGCAGTTGCCACGCGCCCAGGCCCACCAGGATGGCCAGGCCGAGGGCGACGAACACGGCGCCGAGCCAGAGGGGCTTGGGTTTGTGGTCAGCCATCACCTCTCCTCCCCTGTTTCGCGAAGCGACACGGGGGAGGGGGACCACGCAGTGGTGGAGGGGGCGGCGCGACGTGACCGCAGAGGACGGCGTCGCCCCCTCCACCATGCTGCGCATGGTCCCCCTCCCCCGCGCCGATGGCGCAGGGGAGGAGAATGATGCCCAGGCCTACTCATCGCGCCGATGCTCCGAAGCGCGGTTGTGGAACTGCATGGCCAGCATCACGCCCTTGAACGGCCGCATCAGGCCCAGGCAGACGATCAGCGACAAGGGCAGCCATAGCACCAGGTGCACCCAGATCGGCGGGCGGAAGGCGATCTCGGTGAACAGGGCCGCGAAACACACCAGGCCCCCGCCGATCAGGACGATGAAGACCACCGGCCCGTCTCCGGAGTCGGCCGCCCGCAGATCGAAGCCGCAGGCCTCGCAGGTGGGGCAGACCGCCAGGAAGCCACAGAACAGGGGCCCTTCGCCGCAGTTGGGGCAGCGACCGGTAAGGCCGGCGACGATCGGGTTCACGCCCCCGGAGGACGGGGGCCCCGCCGCCACCCGTCTAGCCGAACACCACGTAGATGAAGGCGAACAGGAACAGCCAGACCACGTCGACGAAGTGCCAGTACCAGGCGGCCGCCTCGAAGCCGAAATGCTTCTGCGGGGTGAAGCCGCCGTTCATCAGCCGGATCAGGCAGATGGCCAGGAAGATCGTCCCGATCAGCACATGGAAGCCGTGGAAGCCGGTGGCCATGAAGAAGGACGAGCCATACAGGCCGGCGTTGGCCGCGTTCTCGTTGAAGAACAGGTGGTGGCTGATGATGTGGTGGTACTCATAAGCCTGGATCGAGGTGAACAGCACCCCCAGGAGCACCGTGAGCAACAGGCCGATCTTGGCCCCCTTGCGGTCGCCCTGCTGCAGGGCGTGGTGGGCCCAGGTCACCGTGGTGCCCGAGAGCAGCAGGGTCAGGGTGTTGACCAGCGGCAGGTGCCAGGCGGAGACGGTCTCGATGCCGGCCGGGGGCCAGGCCTGCCAGGCGGTGCGGACTTCCTCGATGGGCGACAGTTCGCGGTTGTGGGCGAAAAGGACCATCTCGAAGAAGATCCAGAACCACGCCACGAAGAACATCACCTCCGAGGCGATGAACATGATCATGCCGTAGCGCAGGCCGATGGACACCACCGGGGTGTGGTCGCCGGCGTTGGCTTCCTTGACCACGTCCATCCACCAGCCGAGCATGGTGTAGAGCACCCCGGCCAGGCCGATGGCGAACACCCACCAGGTGTGGGCGGGCAGGCCGAACAGGCCCTTCATCCAGACCACGCCGCCGATGGCCATGACCACGGCCGAGGCCGAGCCGAGGAACGGCCACGGGCTCGGGCTGACAAGGTGGTAGTCGTGTTTGACGGCGTCCTGGGCCATGGCGGGCCAACCTCTTGAAGGGCCGCGTCCGGGGGGACGCGGCTTAGTGCGGATGCGCGCCGGATGGCGCGCAGGATTCGACGTTGCCTATAGCCTTGCCTTGGCCGGTCCGCCAAGAGCCCCGACGCCGGCGCCGGGCGCGGCGTCCGCGCGCGCAGGCAGGGGCTCGCCCTTGGTGGAGGGATAGAAGGTATACGACAGGGTGATTTCGGTGGCGTTGCGGGTCTCGAAATCCGAGGCGAAGCGCGGATCGACGAAATAGACCACGGGGAAGTCCATGGTCTGGCCCGGCTGCAGGGTCTGGTCGGTGAAGCAGAAGCATTCCAGCTTCTGGAAATAGGGGCCCGCCTGCTCGGGCACGACATTGTAGACCGCGCGGCCGGTCATCGGCTTGTCCGAGGTGTTGGTCACCTTGAAGAAGGCCAGGCCGGTGTCGCCGATCTTGATCCGCTGGCTGACCTGCTCGGACTTGAAGTCCCAGGGCAGGCCGTTGACGTTGGCGTCGAAGCGCACGTCCACCGACCGGTTCAGCACCGTGGCGGGCGCCGCATCGGCCCGGCGCACGGCGCCGTCGAAACCGGTGGCCTGGCAGAAGGCGCGATAGAGGGGCACCGAGGCGAAGGCCGCGCCGACCATGCCGAAGAACACCAGGGCGCACAGCGCCGCCGTGCGGCGCAGGCGGCGCTGGGGGTCAGAGGGGACGGCTGGCAACCTCGCCTCCCATGCGGGTGACGGTGACGATGAACACCAGGATCACGAAGGCCACCAGGCTGAGGGCGATGGCGATGTTGCGACGGCTGCGGGCCTTGGCGGCCTCGGGGCCTTCGCGACCGGGGCCCAGGTCGCCGGCGGGGGGAACAGGATCGCTCATCGCAGCAGCTCCAGGGGCGCCACGCCGATCAGGCCCTCGGCCAGGAGGGCGGCGAAGAGCAGGGTCAGGTAGAGGATGGAGAAGGCGAACAGATTGCGCGCCGCCCGCGACTCGACCTTGACGTCATAGAGGTCGGCGTCGACGCCATCCGGCTCGTCCCCCGCCCGGCTGCGGTAGAGTCGCCAGGCCAGCAGCAGGAACACCGCCCCGCCCGTGGCCGAGACCACCAGGTAGGGAAGGCCCCCGAGGCCGGTGAAGGCCGGCAGCAGGCAGACCGGGGTGAACACCAGGCTGTAGAGCAGGATCTGCAGGCGGGTGGACTTGGGCCCCTTGGCCACCGGCATCATCGGCACCCCGGCCTTCTCGTAGTCGCCGCGGATATACAGGGCCAGGGCCCAGGAGTGGGGCGGCGTCCACAGGAAGATGATGGCGAACAGGATCAGCGAATTGAGCGAGACGTGGCCCGTGGCCGCCGCCCAGCCGATCACCGGCGGCAGGGCCCCGGCGGCGCCGCCGATGACGATGTTCTGCGGCGTCCAGCGCTTGAGCCAGATGGTGTAGACGATGGCGTAGAACAGGATGGTGGAGGCCAGCAGCGCCGCGGGGAGCCAGCCCACCGCCATGCCCATCAGCATCACCGAGAACAGGCTGAGCACCACGCCCATGCCCAGGGCGTCGGCGGGCTGGACCTTGCCGGCGGGCACCGGGCGCGACCGGGTCCGCCGCATCTGGGCGTCGATGTCGGCGTCGTACCACATGTTGAGCGAGGCCGAGGCGCCCGCGCCCACGGCGATGCACAGCACCGCCACCGCCGCCAGGACGGGGTTGATGTCGCTGCGCGCCGCCACCAGGCCGGTGAGGGCGGTGAACACCACCAGCGACATCACCCGCGGCTTCATCAGCTGGACATAGTCGTTCCAGCGCGCAGGCGCGGCAGGGGCGATCGCGGTGTCGGTCATGGGGTCCAAGGCGCCTCGAATGGGCGATCGGCGCGGAACGGGATGGGTCCCGATCCGCGCCGCAAAGCACGTCTAGCTGTTAGTGGCTGTCGGCCTTGATCACCGGCAGCTCGTTGAACTGGTGGAACGGCGGCGGCGAGGACAGGGTCCACTCCAGCGTCGTGGCGCCTTCGCCCCAGGGATTGGCCACGGCCTTGCGGCGCATGATGGCGGCTTCCAGAAGCATCAGCAGGAAGATGAGCACGCCCACGGCGGTGATCGCATAGCCGATCGACGAGACCTTGTTCCACAGGGTGAACGCCTCGGGATAGTCGATGTAGCGGCGGGGCATGCCCTGCAGGCCGAGGAAGTGCTGCGGGAAGAAGATCAGGTTCACCCCGATGAAGGTGATCCAGAAGTGCAGCGCGCCCATCCACTCGCGGTATTTCACGCCCCACATCTTCTCGAACCAGTAGTAGAAGCCGGCGAAGATCGCGAACACGGCCCCCAGGCTGAGCACATAGTGGAAGTGGGCGACCACGTAGTAGGTGTCGTGCAGGGAGTAGTCGATGGCCGCGTTGGCCAGGACCACGCCGGTCACGCCGCCGACGGTGAACAGGAAGATGAAGCCCATCGCCCACAGCATGGGCGTCTTGAAGTCGATGGATCCGCCCCACATGGTGGCGATCCAGGAGAACACCTTCACCCCGGTGGGCACGGCGATGACCATCGTGGCGGCCACGAAATAGGCCCGCAGATTGACGCTCATCCCCACCGTATACATGTGGTGGGCCCAAACCAGGAAGCCGACGAAGCCGATGGCCACCATGGCGTAGGCCATGGCGAGGTAGCCGAACACGGGCTTGCGCGAGAAGGTCGAGACGATGTGGCTGATCATGCCGAACCCCGGCAGGATGAGGATGTAGACCTCGGGGTGGCCGAAGAACCAGAACAGGTGCTGGTACATCACCGGGTCGCCGCCGCCCGCCGCGTCGAAGAAGTGGGTGTGGAAGTTGCGGTCGGTGAGCAGCATGGTGATGGCGCCGGCCAGGACGGGCAGCGACAGCAGCAGCAGGAACACGGTCACCAGGATCGACCACACGAACAGCGGCATGCGGTGGATGGTCATCCCCGGGGCGCGCATGTTGAAGATGGTGGTGATGAAGTTGATGGCGCCCAGGATCGACGAGGCGCCGGCCAGGTGGACGGCGAAGATCGCCAGGTCCATCGACGGGCCCGCGTGGCCCATGGTCGACAGGGGCGGATACATGGTCCAGCCGCCGCCGAAGCCGCGGCCGGGGCCGCCATCGACCATCAGGGACATGCACAGCAGCACCCAGGCCGCCACCAGCAGCCAGAAGGAGATGTTGTTCATGCGCGGGAAGGCCATGTCCGGCGCGCCGATCATCAGCGGCACGAACCAGTTGCCGAAGCCGCCGATCATCGCCGGCATGACCATGAAGAAGATCATGATCAGGGCGTGGGCGGTGACCACCACGTTGTAGCCGTGCTTGGAGGCGTCGATCAGGCCCAGCTGCGCCAGCCACGACCCTTCGCGGAACACCTGGATGCCCGGCTCGTAGAGCTCGGCGCGGATCAGGCCCGACAGGGCGCCCCCCACCAGCCCGGCCATGATGGCGAACAGGATGTAGAGGGTGCCGATGTCCTTGTGGTTCGTCGAGAAGAACCAGCGGGCGATGAAGCCGGGCTTGTGGTCGGCGTGGTGTGCGTCGTGCCCGGTGTCGTGTGCGTGTGCCGCGTCTGCCATGGTGGTTACTCTCTAGCGGTCTAGTTCAGCGCCGCGAGCTTGACGCTCGAGGGGACGCTGGTGGTCTTTTGGGGGGCAGGCGCGGGCGCGGCGGCGGGGGCCGGAGCGGCGCCGTCCACGGGCGCCGCCGGGGCCGCGGCGCCGGCGGGCGTCGAGCCCGCGGCGTCCAGGGTCGTGGCGGTGGGCGCCGGCGCATTGCCCGACTGGCTGGCGACCCAGGCGTCGAACTCAGGCTGGGTGACCACATGCACCTCGATAGGCATGAAGGCGTGGTCGACGCCGCACAGCTCACGGCAGCTGCCGTAGTAGATGCCGGTCTTCTCGGCGCGGAACCAGGTCTCGTTGGCGCGGCCGGGGACGGCGTCGGTGATGATGCCGAAGGAGGGCACGGCGAAGGCGTGGATCACGTCGGCGCCGGTGACCAGCACGCGGACGGTCTTGTTGACCGGCACGACCACGGGGTTGTCGACCGCCAGCCGGAAGGGCTTGCCCGCTGCCTTGGCCTGCTCCTCGGGGAGCATCACCGAGGTGATCTCGGCGATCTTCTGGTCGGGGTATTCATAGCCCCAGTACCACTGGTAGCCCGTGGCCTTGATGGTCAGGTCCGGCTTGGGCATGTCGTGGTAGGCGAACAGCAGCCGGAACGAGAAGATCGAGATCACCATCAGGATCAGCACCGGGACGATGGTCCACAGGATCTCGATGGGGGTGTTGTGGGCCCATTTGGCCGGGGTCGGGTTGGAGCGCTTGTTGAAGCGGATCACGCACCAGGCCATCAGGAACAGCACGAACACGCAGATCGCGGTGATCACCGGCAGCAGCAGGTAGTTGTGGAAGGCGATCGCCGAGTGCCGCAGGGGCGTGACGCCGGGCTGCAGATCGATGCCCCCCGGAGTCGGTTGCCCGATAAGATCCTCGGCCCAGACCTGACCGCTGATCGCGGCGCCCCAAATCGCGGCCGCGGCGCCCGCCGCCAGCCTGCGCATCCCTATCTTCGACGCCTTCATAGTCCTCACGACTCGGTCTTCGTCCGACGGGGGGTTTATCCCGCGCCCAGCGACACACATAGCCCAAAGGCGTCCTGGCTTCGCTCGGCGAGGGTGCGGATTGTCGCACCGGCGCTCTGCGGTCGGGCCCCTTTAGGCTTGGCCGCGTGCATACGCGCTCCGTCTGGCCTTGCCAAGGGACGCGGTCCGGCCAATCCGATGATTGGTCACGGTTTCGCCCGCCGTCGCGCCACCCTATGTTGCAAGTCCCGCCCCAGAGACCGGACCCGTTCATGAGCCTGCCAGCCGCCTCGCCTTCCATCCTCCAGTCCGCCGGCGTCGATCCGGACCGGGCCAGCGCCCTTCTGGGCGGCGCCCTGGACGGGGCCGACGACGGCGAGCTGTTCATCGAGCGGTCGGAAAGCGAGTCCTTCGTGTTCGACGACGGCCGTCTGAAGTCGGCCGCCTATGACGCCACCGAGGGCTTCGGCCTGCGGGTGGTGGCGGGGGAGACCGCCGGCTACGCCCATGCGTCGGAAATCTCCGAGGCGGCCATCGACCGGGCCGCGCAGGCGGCCGCCCTGGCCAAGCGGGGCTACGCGGGGGTCGCCGCGGAGGCTCCGCGGCAAACCAACGCCCGGCTCTATGGCGACGAGAACCCCCTCGCCTCCCCCGCCTTCTCCGACAAGGTCGCCCTCCTGCAGGAGATCGACGCCTTCGCCCGGGACCGCGACCCGCGGGTGGTCCAGGTGATGGCCTCCCTCGCCGGCGAGCGCCGCGAGATCGAGATCCTGCGCGGCGACGGCCGCCTGCTGCGCGACACCCGGCCCCTGTGCCGGATCAATGTCCAGATCACCGTCGAACGCGACGGGCGCCGCGAGACCGGCACGTCCGGCGCCGGCGGCCGCGCCGGCTTCGAGGCCTGGATCAGCCCGGACAAATGGCAGGCCGAGGTGGACGAGGCCCTGCGTCAGGCCCTGGTCAACCTCGACGCCGTCGCCTGCCCCGCCGGCGAGATGGACGTGGTCATCGGACCAGGCTGGAACGGGGTGCTGCTGCACGAGGCCGTGGGCCATGGCCTGGAGGGCGACTTCAACCGCAAGGGCATCTCCGCCTTCTCGGGCCGCATCGGCGAGCGGGTGGCGGCCCCCGGCGTCACCGTGTTCGACGACGGCTCGATCGCCGGCCGCCGCGGCAGCCTGACCATCGACGACGAGGGCACCCCCACCAGCCGCACGGTCCTGATCGAGGACGGCATCCTGGTGGGCTATATGCATGATCGCATGAGCGCCCGCCTGACCGGCGCCCAGGCCACCGGCAACGGCCGCCGCCAGTCCTATGCCCACATGCCCCTGCCGCGCATGACCAACACCGGCATGCTCGGCGGCGACGTGCCCCAGGCCGAGATGATCGCCTCGACCAAGCGCGGCCTCTATTGCGCCAACTTCGGCGGCGGCCAGGTGGACATCACCAACGGCAAGTTCGTCTTCCAGTGCACCGAGGCCTATCTGATCGAGGACGGCCGCATCACCACCCCCGTGAAGGGCGCCACCCTGATCGGCGACGGCCCCAGCGCCCTGACCCGGGTGACCATGATTGGCGACGACTTCTCCTTCGACCCCGGCATCGGCGTCTGCGGCAAGGGCGGCCAGGGCGTGCCCGTGGGCGTCGGCCAGCCCAGCCTGAAGCTCACCGGCCTGACCGTGGGCGGCACCAGCGTCTAGGGCGGGTTTGATCGGGGGGACCGGCCCAAGCCAGACCTCTCAAAAGGGATCGTCATCCTGGGGCGCGCTCCTGCGCGACCCCAGGACCCAGCAGCTAAGACCTCACCGTGCGGCGCGTTGAGCGTGGAGCGGCTGGGTCCTGGATGAGGCCAAGGTTTGGGCTGCGTTCGGAAAGGGCCGTCGATCGCGTGGTGGAAGTGTGGTTCGGGCGGCGGCCGCGTCAAGGCCGCGCCTTTGGCGCGCCGCGGAGCGGGGGCCCTGCGGGCCCGCCTTGACGCGGTCGCCTGGTCCGAACCGATGCTCCGCCATGCGAACGATGGCGGGGTGTGCGGTCCCATTGACAATAAAGGTCGTCATCCTTGCGCGATGCGCAGCATCGACGCGAGGACCCAGCAGCGAAGACGTTGCCGTGCGGCGCGTTGAGGGTGGAGATGACGGCCGTAGGGGACGGCGCCTCGGTCGGATCCTGTGGCCGCGCCGAAGCGTCTCGCCTTCAGAGCGTCGCGGCCAGCGCGGCCAGCTGGTCGGTGCAGATGCCCCAGCCCTGGTGGAACCCCATGGCTTCGTGCGCCGCGCAGTCCTCGGCGCTCCAGTGGCGGACCCGGGCGGTGTAACGGGTCTGGCCGGCCTCGTCCTCGAAGGTCAGGATGCCGGTCATGAACGGCTTGGCCGACGGGGCCCAGGCCTCGGTATAGGCGTCGGTGAAGACCAGGCGCGCGTTGGGGACGACCTCGAGGAAGATACCCGGGTTGGGCATCTCGACGCCATCCGGCCCGCGCATGACGATGAGGCTGCTGCCCCCCGGCCGCACGTCCATCTCCACGATCGGGGTCGTGTAGGGCAGCGGCGCGAACCATTGCTTGACCAGCTCAGGCTCGGTCCAGCAGCGATAGAGCGCCTCGCGCGGCGCATCGATCAGGCGGGTGATCACCAGCTCGCGGTCGGCGGGGAACGGGGCTTGGGCGGGCATCGGCTGTCTCCTCATGGGCGTGATCTGATGCAAGGACGCAGGACGGCGGGCCGATCCGACAGCGCGAGTAGTTATTGCCCAATACCACGCCTCGGATTCCCGGCGTACGCCGGGATCCAGATCATAAGGCTCGACGTCTGATCTCTATGATCTGGGCCCCGGCGTACGCCGGGGAAACGATAAGGTGGGGAATACGCTACACCGCCCGCAGGGCCGCATCCACCGCAGCGGCGCACTGGCGGCCCTCGCGGATGGCCCACACCACCAGCGACTGGCCCCGGCGCATGTCGCCGCAGGCGAAGATGCGCGGCGTGC
This sequence comes from Caulobacteraceae bacterium, assembly GCA_965279095.1. Classification (GTDB taxonomy): domain Bacteria; phylum Pseudomonadota; class Alphaproteobacteria; order Caulobacterales; family Caulobacteraceae; genus CBDIHH01. The sequence goes on along the minus strand of CBDIHH010000006.1, from coordinate 120,691 downwards.
TGGTGCGGTAGTCGCTGACGCTAGCCTGAACGGCCCCGCGCGAATCCAGCGCCACCCCGGACTGCTCCAGCAGTCCCTGCTTGTGCGGGCCGAGGAAGCCCATCGCCAGCAGCACAAGGTCGGCCTTCAGCTGGAATTCGCTGCCGGGAACCTCGCCCAGGCTCATGCGGCCGTCGGGGCCGGCCTGCCATTCGGCGCGGACGCATTCCAGGGCCAGGGCCTTGCCGTCCTCATGGATCACCCGCTTGGTCAGCACCGAGAAGTCACGCTCGCAGCCTTCTTCCTGCGAGGACGAGGTGCGCAGCTTCAGCGGCCAGTCGGGCCAGGTCAGGGCCTTGTTCTCATGCAGGGGCGGCTGCGGCATGATCTCCAGCTGGGTCACCGAGGCCGCGCCCTGGCGGTTGGAGGTGCCGATGCAGTCCGAGCCGGTGTCGCCGCCGCCGATGACGACCACGTGCTTGCCCTTGGCCGAGATGGTCCCGCGCGGGGCGGCGACCTCTTCGCTGTCGCCGGCCACCCGGCGGTTCTGCTGGGTCAGGAAGTCCATGGCGAAGTGGACGCCCTCGACCTCGCGGCCCTCGGCGTCCAGGTCGCGGGGCAGTTCGGCGCCGCCGGCCAGGACGATCACCTCGTAATCGTCGAGCAGCCGCTGGACCGAGATCGTCTTGCCCACCTCGAAGCCGGTGCGGAAGATCACCCCCTCCACCTCCATCTGGGCGACCCGCCGGTCGATGAGGTGCTTCTCCATCTTGAAGTCGGGGATGCCGTAGCGCAGCAGGCCGCCGATGCGGTCGTTCTTCTCGAACACCGTCGGGCAGTGGCCGGCGCGGGCCAGCTGCTGGGCGCAGGCGAGGCCGGCGGGACCGGAGCCCACCACGGCCACCCGCTTGCCGGTGCCGCGGACCGCCTGCCGGGGCTGGATCCAGCCCTCCTTCCAGCCGCGGTCGGCGATCTCGCACTCGATGGCCTTGATGGTCACCGGGCTGTTCTGGATGTTGAGGGTGCAGGAGGCTTCGCAGGGCGCCGGGCAGATGCGGCCCGTGAACTCGGGGAAGTTGTTGGTCTCGTGCAGGGCTTCCAGCGCCGCGCGCCAGTCGTCCTTGTAGACCAGGTCGTTCCAGTCGGGGATCAGGTTGTTGACCGGGCAGCCGGAGTGGCAGAACGGAATCCCGCAATCCATGCAGCGCGCCGCCTGGGCCTCGACCTCCTCGACCGGGACCGGAAGGGCGAACTCCTTCCACGTCTTCAGCCGGTTCTCCGGCCGGTCATAGGGGCGCTCGCGGCGCTCGATGGTGATGAAGTCGGTCGGCTTGCCCATGGTGGACCTTGAAAAGGAGAAGGTTGGACTACTCGGCGGCGACGGCGGCGGCGAGCCGCTCCGCTTCCAGTTCGAGCAGGGCGCGGCGATAGTCCCGGGGCATGACCTTGACGAAATGCCCTAGGGCCGTGTCCCAGTCGCCGAGGATGGCCTCGGCCCGGGCGCTGCCGGTGTAGAGCCGGTGCCGCTCGATCAGGCCGCGCAGGCGCTCGGCGTCATGCCGCAGCATGTCGTCCAGGCGCGGCGCCTCGCCCCCGGCCGGCGCCGCCTCGACCCCTGACAGCTCGACCATGGCCGGGTTGCACAGGGCGGTGAAGCGGCCGTCCGGATCGTAGACATAGGCGATGCCCCCGGACATGCCGGCGGCGAAGTTGCGGCCCGTGGCGCCCAGCACCACCACCACCCCGCCGGTCATGTATTCGCAGGCGTGGTCCCCCGCGCCCTCGACCACGGCGACGGCGCCGGAGTTGCGCACCGCGAACCGCTCCCCGGCCACGCCCGAGAAATAGGCCTCCCCGGCGATGGCCCCGTAGAGGACGGTGTTGCCGACGATGATGTTCTGGGTGGGGTCGCGGGAAACCTCCGGCGGCGGCCGCACGACAACCCGGCCCCCGGACAGGCCCTTGCCGACGTAGTCGTTGCCGTCGCCGATCAGCTCCAGGCTGACGCCGCGGGCCAGGAAGGCGCCGAAGCTCTGGCCGGCGGAGCCGGTCAGGGTCACCTGGATGGTGTCCGGCGCCAGGCCCTCGTGGCCGTAGCGCCGGGCCACCTCGCCCGACAGCATGGCGCCCACGGTGCGGTTGACGTTGCGCACCGCGCCCTCGAAGCGGATCGGCTCGCCGCGATCCAGCGCCGGCCGCGCGGCGGCGATCAGCACATGGTCCAGGGCGGCGTCGAGGCCGTGGTCCTGGCGCTCGCGGTTCCAGCGGGCCAGGTCGGGATCGACCTTGGGCTCGTAGAGCAGCCGCGACAGGTCCACGCCGCCGGCCTTCCAGTGGTCCACGGCGGGGCGCGCGTCCAGCAGGTCCACGCGGCCGATCATCTCATTGACCGTGCGCAGGCCGAGCTGGGCCATGATCTGGCGCAGCTCCTCGGCGACGAAGAAGAAGTAGTTGATCACGTGTTCGGGCTGGCCGGTGAAGCGCGCCCGCAGGATCGGGTCCTGGGTGGCCACCCCCACCGGGCAGGTGTTCAGGTGGCACTTGCGCATCATGATGCAGCCCGCCGCGATCAGGGGCGCGGTGGCGAAGCCGAACTCGTCGGCCCCCAGCAGGGCCGCCACGGCCACGTCGCGGCCGGTGCGGATGCCGCCGTCGGCCTGCACCGCGATGCGGCCGCGCAGGCCGTTGAGCATCAGGGTCTGCTGGGTCTCGGCCAGGCCGATCTCCCAGGGCGAGCCGGCGTGGGTCAGCGAGGTCAGGGGCGAGGCCCCGGTGCCGCCCTCGAAGCCCGAGATGGTCACATGGTCGGCGCGCGACTTGGAGACCCCGGCCGCGACGGTGCCGACGCCCACCTCCGAGACCAGCTTGACCGAGATGCGCGCCTGGGAATTGACGTTCTTCAGGTCGTGGATGAGCTGGGCCAGGTCCTCGATCGAATAGATGTCGTGGTGCGGCGGGGGCGAGATCAGGCCCACCCCCGGGGTGGAGTGGCGCACCTTGGCGATGTTATTGTCGACCTTGTCGCCCGGGAGCTGGCCGCCCTCGCCCGGCTTCGCCCCCTGGGCGATCTTGATCTGGATGTCGTCGGCGTTGACCAGGTATTCGGCGGTGACGCCGAACCGGCCGGACGCCACCTGCTTGATGGCCGAGCGCATGGAATCGCCATTGGCCATCGGCTGGAAGCGGTCCGGTTCCTCGCCGCCCTCGCCGGTGTTGGAGCGGCCGCCGATGCGGTTCATGGCGATGGCCAGGGTGGTGTGGGCCTCACGGCTGATCGAGCCGAAGCTCATCGCCCCGGTGGCGAACCGCTTGACGATCTCCGACGCCGGCTCGACCTCGTCGATGGGCAGGGGAGTCTCGGCGAGGCGGAAGTCCATCAGGCCGCGGATGGTCAGCAGGCGGCGGCTCTGGTCGTTGATGGCCTCGGCGAAGGCGGCGTAGTCGGCCGAGATGTTGCCGCGCACGGCGTGCTGCAGCTTGGAGACGGATTCCGGCGTCCAGGCGTGCTCCTCGCCGCCGATGCGGAAGGCGTAGCCGCCGCCCACATCCAGGGCGTTGCGGTAGCGGGGATTGTCGCCATAGGCGTCGCGGTGGCGGCGGACCGCCTCCTCGGCGATCTCGGCCAGGCCGGCGCCCTCGATGCGGGTGGTGGTGCCGGTGAAATACTTCTCGACGAAGTCGGTGGACAGACCCACCGCGTCGAAGATCTGCGCGCCGCAATAGGACTGGTAGGTGGAGATGCCCATCTTGGACATCACCTTGAGGATGCCCTTGCCGATGGCCTTGATGTAGTTCTTCTGCACCTCATAGGGCGACTGGGTCAGCTCGGCCTTGACCCGGATCTGCTCCAGGGTCTCGAAGGCCAGGTAGGGGTTGATCCCCTCGGCGCCATAGCCGGCCAGGACGCAGAAGTGGTGCACCTCGCGCGCTTCGCCGGTCTCGATGACCAGGCCGGTCTGCATGCGCAGGCCCTGGCGGATCAGGTGGTGGTGCACCGCCGCGGTGGCCAGGGCGGCCGGGATCGGGATGCGGTCGGGCGACACGGCCCTATCCGACAGGATCAGGATGTTGTTGTCGGCCAGCACCGCCTCGGTGGCCGCGCTGCACAGGGCGGCGACGGCGTGCTTCAGCCCGGCCGGCCCCTCGTCGGCCGCCCAGGTGGCGTCCAGGGTGGCGGTGCGGAAGGCGCCGTCGAGCAGCTCCGAGATCGAGCGGATCTTCTCCAGGTCGGCGTTGGTCAGCACCGGCTGGGCCACGTCCAGGCGCTTGTGGGCGCCGGCGTGGTGGCCGAGCAGGTTGGGCCGCGGGCCGATCATCGACACCAGCGACATCACCAGCTCCTCGCGGATCGGGTCGATCGGCGGGTTGGTGACCTGGGCGAAGTTCTGCTTGAAATAGTCGTAGAGCAGCTTGGGCCGCCGCGAGAGCACGGCGATGGGGATGTCCGAGCCCATCGAGCCGATGGGGTCCTCGGCGCTGCGCGCCATGGGCGTCAGGAAGAACTTGATGTCCTCCTGGGTGTAGCCGAAGGCCTGCTGGCGGTTCAGCAGGGTCTCGGGCTCCTCGTGCTCGTCGGCCTCGTCCAGCCAGACCGGCAGGTCCTCGAGCTTGAACTGGGTCTGCTTGAGCCACTCGTCATAGGGCTCGGCCTGGGCCAGGCCGCGCTTGATCTCGTCGTCCTCGACGATGCGCCCGGCCTCCAGGTCGATCAGCAGCATCTTGCCGGGCTGCAGCCGCCACTTGCGGGTGATGTTGGCCTCGGGGATCGGCAGCACGCCGGATTCCGACGCCATCACCAGCAGGTCGTCGTCGGTGAGCAGGAAGCGGGCCGGGCGCAGGCCGTTGCGGTCCAGGGTGGCGCCGATCTGGCGGCCGTCGGTGAAGGCGATGGCGGCGGGTCCGTCCCACGGCTCCATGAGCGCGGCGTGGTATTCGTAGAAGGCCTTCTGGGCCGGATCCATCAGCGGATTGCCCGACCAGGCCTCCGGGATCAGCATCATCATGGCGTGGGCCAGGGGGTAGCCGCCGGCCAGCAGCAGCTCCAGGGCGTTGTCCAGGCAGGCGGTGTCGGACTGGCCGTGCGGGATCAGCGGCCACATCTTGTCGAGGTCGGGGCCCAGCAGGGGCGACTCCAGGGTGCGCCGGCGGGCGTTCATCCAGTTGACGTTGCCGCGCACCGTGTTGATCTCGCCGTTGTGGGCGATCAGCCGGTAGGGGTGGGCCAGCTTCCACGAGGGGAAGGTGTTGGTCGAGAAGCGCTGGTGGACCATCGCCAGGGCCGATTGGGTCAGCGGATTGCCGAGGTCCTCGTAGAAGGTCCCCACCTGGCCGGCCAGCAGCAGGCCCTTGTAGACCACGGTGCGCGGCGACACCGACGGCATGTAGAAGTCGGTCAGCTCGGGCAGGCCGTATTTCTTGCCGAGGTCGGCCAGGCCGTTGTGGGTCTGCTTGCGGATGGTCAGCAGCTTGCGCTCGAAGGCGGCCTCGTCGCGGGTGCCGGCGCCCCGGGCGATGATCGCCTGACGGATCACCGGCATCTCGTTGAGCACGGTCTGGCCGAGCCCGGCGGTGTTCACCGGAACCTCGCGCCAGCCCAGCAGCATCTGCTGCTCGTTGCGGATGAAGTGCTCGAACTGGCCGATGGCCACCTCGCGCGTCTTCTCGTCGCGGGGCAGGAAGCACATGGCGACGCCGTAGTCGCCCACCGGCGGCAGGCGCACGTCGCTACGCGCCGCCCAGTCGCGGATCAGCGCGTCGGGAATCTGGATGAGAATCCCCGCCCCGTCGCCCACCAGCGGGTCGGCGCCCACCGCGCCGCGATGGTCGAGGTTGAGCAGGATCTCCAGCCCCTGCTGGACGATCGTGTGGGACTTGCGCCCCTTGATGTTGGCCACGAAGCCGACGCCGCAGGCGTCATGTTCGTGGCGCGGGTCATAGAGACCCTGCTTGTCGGTCTTGGCCATGTCGGCGCCCCTGCCGGTCAGTAGCGCGCCAGGGTGGGCGCGGAGAAGACGTCCTTCTGCCCAACATCAAGACGTTTGTCGAATGTCGCGCAAGAGGAGGGCGCTGGACCGGGTCTCGCGAGGGCCGCGCAATTCTCCGACCCGCGTTCGCCCGGCCGCCTATCCCCAGGCCACGGCTCCCGCTATGAGAACGGCCCGATCCGCCGCCGAGCCAGGAGCCGCCGTCCGTGACCTACCCCGACACGATGCTGCATATCGACGGCGCCTGGGCGCCGGCTTCGGGAGGGCGGACCCTGCCGGTGGTCAATCCGGCGACCAATGCGGTGATCGGCCAGGTGGCCCATGCCGAGGTCGCCGATCTGGACCGGGTGCTGGCGGCGGCGGACCGGGGCTTCCAGGCCTGGCGCCAGGTCCCGGCCCTGGAGCGGGGCCGGTTGCTGAGCCGGGCGGCGTCCAACCTGCGCCAGCGGCTGGAGGAGGCGGCGCGGCTGATGGTGCTGGAGCAGGGCAAGCCCCTGGCCGAGGCCCGCGGCGAGATCGAGCGCTCCTGCGAGGTCATCGACTGGATGGCCGGCGAGTGCCAGCGCGTCTACGGCCGCACCATTCCGCCGCGCACCCCCAACCTGACCCAGACGGTGATCAAGGAGCCGGTGGGGGTGGTGGTCGCCTTCACCCCCTGGAACTTCCCGGTCAACCAGATGATCCGCAAGGTCGCGGCGGCGCTGGCGGCGGGCTGCGCCATCATCGTCAAGGGACCCGAGGAGACCCCGGCCTCGGCCGCCGAGCTGGTGGCCGCCTTCACCGACGCCGGCCTGCCGCCGGGGGTCCTGAACCTGGTCTACGGGACGCCCGCGCAGATCTCCGAATACCTGATCCCCAGCCCGGTGGTGCGCAAGGTGTCGTTCACCGGCTCCACCGCCGTGGGCAAGCACCTGGCCGCCCTGGCCGGCCAGCACATGAAGCTGATGACCATGGAGCTGGGCGGCCACGCCCCGGTGATCGTGTTCGACGACATCGACGTCGACCAGGCCGTCGCCGTGATGGCCGCCAACAAGTGGCGCAACGCCGGACAGACCTGCATCAGCCCCACCCGCTTCATCGTCCAGGACGGCGTCTACGACCGCTTCGTCGACGCCTTTGTCGCCAACGCCCGGGCGGTCAAGGTCGGCGACGGCCTGGACCCCGCCTCGACCATGGGCGCCCTGGCCAACCCCCGGCGGCTAGAGGCCATGGAGGCGCTGGTGGCCGACGCGGTCGCGCATGGGGCCCGGGTGCGCACCGGCGGCGGCCGCATTGGCAACGCCGGCAACTTCTTCGAGCCCACGGTGATCACCGACCTGCCGACAGAGGCGCGGCTGATGAACGAGGAGCCCTTCGGCCCCATCGCCCTGGTCCAGCCCTTCTCCGGGATCGAAGACGCCCTGGCGGAGGCCAACCGCCTACCCTACGGCCTCGCCGCCTATGCCTTCACCACCTCCAGCCTGCGAGCGCGGGCGGCGGCGGCCGGGATTCAGAGCGGCATGGTCTCGATCAACCACTTCGGCCTGGGCGTGCCCGAGACCCCCTTCGGCGGGATGAAGGATTCCGGCTACGGCTTCGAGGGCGGCGCCGAGGCCATCGAGGCCTATCTGCAGACCCGGTTCATCACCACCGCCGACCTGTAGGGCGCCACACTGTCACCCGGATGACTTGCTCCCGTGCATCGAAATGATTAGGTTTCAATCATTCTGACGAAGGGTGATTGGAGCCGGAATGACCACGCGTGTCCTCACAGCGCATCTCCCGCTGGAGCTTGCCGACAAGGTCGATGCGGCCGCGGCCAGGCTCGATCGATCGCGGGGTTGGGTCGTCAAACAGGCCCTGGCTTCGTGGATCGACCAAGAAGACGAACGGCATCGGATGACCTTGGAGGGTCTTCACGATGTGGACGTCGGATCGACCATCGACCATCGGGCGGTGCAGGCTTGGGCCGATAGCCTGTCCACTGACACACCGCTGCCGCCGCCGGTGGCGTGAAGGTTCGTTGGACGAGACTTGCGACAGCCGATCTGGTTCGGCTGCATGACTTCCTGGCCGCCGTGGCGCCGGAGGCGGCGGCCAGGGTCGTCCAAAGGCTTGCCCATGCGCCGGATCGCCTGATCGGATTCCCCAGGATCGGCGAGAAACTGGAGGCCTATGCGCCGCGGGATGTGCGACGGATCATCGTCGGGGACTACGAGATCCGCTATGAACTAGCGCACGGTGAGATCTATGTGCTGCGTCTTTGGCATACTCGCGAGAACCGCCCGCACGGCGATAAAGAGCCTCCCCCCTAGCCGATCTCGTTGAGCCGGTAGGGCACGACCTCGCGCAGGTTGGCGGGCACGTCGATGGCCCGGTCCAGGGCGGGGAAGGCGCGCTGGCGGCAGTCCTGGCGCTCGCAGATGCGGCAGCTGATGCCGATGGGGTCGGCGGCGCCGGCCAGGTCCAGGCCGTCGGCATAGACCACCGCCGCCGCGTGGCGGATCTCGCAGCCCAGTCCCAGGGCGTATTTGCGCGGGGGCCGCTTGTAGGAGCCCGACGGCTTCACCACGCCGATGGCCATGCAGAGATACCGGGCTGCATCGGGTGTCTCGCCCACCTGCACCAGGATCTCGCCCGGCCGGGCGAAGGCCTCGTGCACGTTCCACAGGGGGCAGGCGCCGCCGAACCGGGCGAACTGCAGCCGCGTGGCGGAGTGCCGCTTGGTGATGTTGCCGGCCATGTCCACGCGGACGAAATAGAAGGGCGTCCCCCGCAGGCCGGGTCGCTGCAGGTTCGACAGCCGGTGGGCGACCTGCTCGACGCTGACCTGGAACCGCGACTGCAGCCGCTCCAGGTCGTGGCGCAACTCAAGGGCGGCGGCGGCGAAGGCCTGGTAGGGCAGCAGCAGCGCCCCGGCGGCGTAGTTCACCAGGGCCACCCGGCAGACATCGCGCGCCCCCGCGCTGCGCAGGCTGGCGTCCTGCAGCTCGGCCTCGATGATGTCGGCGAAGGCCAGGATGGCGACCTGGCCGGCCAGCTGGAAGGCCCGGGTCGAGGCCGGCTGCGCGCCGTCCACCGACACCACCCGCCCGCCGGGATCGTACCGGCGCAGCACCCCGCCGCCGGTCTCCGTCAATCGTTCCGTCCGCACCCCGTGGCGCTCGAGCAGCCAGCGCTCCAGGACATGTTCGGGGTCTTCGCGCCCGCTGGCGCCGAACTGGCCGGCCAGGGCCTCGGCGGCGGTGTCCAGGGCGTGCACATAGTTGTCGCGATAGTGGAAATAGTCGCGCACCTCCTCATAGGGCAAAAGCGCGCTGGCCGAGCCGCTCTCATCCAGGGACAGGGCCTCGTCCATCACCCCCACCCGCTCCTCCAGCCGCCGGTAGGCCCGGTGCAGGGCCAGGAAGCGGCGGGCCAGGGTCGGGGCGGCGGCGGCGGCCTGGCGGATCTCCGACAGGGGCACCGGCGCCTGGCCCAGCCCGCTGTCCAGGGTCGCCTCGCGCAGGTCGGCGGCCAGGCGCTGGTCGTCGTCGGCGTCCAGGGCCGTGGCGTCGACCTCGAACAGCTGCATCAGCCCCATCAGCACCCGGGCGGTGACCGGCCGCTGGCTGGTCTCGATCTGCGACAGATAGCTCGGCGACAGCCCCAGCATGGCGGCGCAGGCGTCCAGCTTCCAGCCGCGCCCCTCGCGCAGCCGCCGCACCCGGGGGCCGATGAAAAGCTTCTGCTTCATACGCAACTTTGCAAACTAGATGGGCGGTCCGGTCAGGACTTTGCTGCTTTTAGCTTGGCGCGCGGCGCACAGTTTTGCAAATGTGCCTCTCCGCAATCGCCGGAGCGACGCCCCCGCGCTCCGGGTCATGGGCTATGGTCATGCAGCACATCATCACCGAACTCGAAAGCCGCCGCGAGCGGGCCCGCCAGGGCGGGGGCGAGCGACGCATCGCCGCCCAGCACGCCAAGGGCAAGCTGACCGCGCGCGAGCGGATCGCGGTGCTCCTGGACGAGGGATCGTTCGAGGAGACCGACATGTTCGTCGAGCACCGCGCGACGGACTTCGGCATGGACAAGCAGCGGATCCCCGGCGACGGCGTGGTCACCGGCTCGGGCCATATCAACGGCAAGCTGGTCTATGTCTTCTCCAAGGACTTCACCGTCTTCGGCGGCAGCCTCTCGGGCGCCCAGGCGGCCAAGATCGTCAAGCTGCAGACCATGGCCCTGCAGAACGGCGCCCCGATCATCGGCATCTATGACGCCGGCGGCGCCCGCATCCAGGAAGGCGTCGAGAGCCTCGCCGGCTACGCCGACATCTTCCTGCAGAACGTCATGGCCTCGGGGGTCATCCCCCAGATCAGCGTGATCATGGGCCCCTGCGCCGGGGGCGACGTCTATTCCCCGGCCATGACCGACTTCATCTTCATGGTCCGCGACACCAGCTACATGTACGTCACCGGCCCCGAGGTGGTGCGCACGGTGACCAATGAGATCGTCACCCACGAGGATCTCGGCGGGGCCAAGGTCCACGCCGCCAAGTCCGGGGTGGCCGACGGGGCCTTCGACAACGACATCGAGGCCCTGGTGCAGATCCGCCGGCTGGTGGACTTCCTGCCCGGCTCCAACCGCGACAAGCCGCCGGTGCGCGAGACCTTCGATACGCCCGACCGGGACGAGATGTCCCTCGACACCCTGATCCCGTCCAACCCCAACAAGCCCTACGACATGAAGGAGCTGATCGGTAAGGTGATCGACGAGGCCGACTTCTTCGAGGTCTCCCCCGACTATGCGCGCAACATCATCACCGGCTTCGGCCGCATGGATGGCCAGCCGGTGGGCGTGATCGCCAACCAGCCGCAGGTGCTGGCCGGGGTGCTGGACATCGATAGCAGCCGCAAGGCCGCCCGCTTCGTGCGTTTCTGCGACGCCTTCAACATCCCGCTTCTGACCTTCGTCGACGTGCCGGGCTTCATGCCGGGGACCAAGCAGGAATACGGCGGCCTGATCAAACACGGCGCCAAGCTCTTGTTCGCCTACGCCGAGGCCACCGTGCCGAAGATCACCGTCATCACCCGCAAGGCCTATGGCGGCGCCTATGACGTGATGAGCTCCAAGCACCTGCGCGGCGACGTCAACTATGCCTGGCCCACGGCCGAGATCGCGGTGATGGGCGCCAAGGGCGCGGTGGAGATCATCTTCCGGGCCGACATCGGCGATCCGGAGAAGCTGGCCGAGCGCGAGGCGGAGTACAAGGCCCGCTTCGCCAACCCCTTCGTCGCCGCCCAGCGCGGCTATGTCGACGACGTCATCCTGCCCCACGGCACCCGCCGGCGGATCATCCGCGCCCTTGGAACGCTGAAGAACAAGCAGCTGTCCAACCCCTGGCGCAAGCACGACAACATCCCGCTGTAGGCCGAGGACAAGCCATGTTTTCCAAGATCCTCATCGCCAATCGCGGCGAAATCGCCGTCCGCATCACCAAGACCGCCCAGCGCATGGGCATCAAGGTGGTGCAGGTCTATTCCGAGGCCGACGCCGACTCCCTGGCCGTGGAGATGGCCGACGAGGCGATCCTGATCGGCCCCCCGGCGGCCAACCAGTCCTACCTGCTGATGGACAAGATCATCGAGGCGGCCAAGGCCACGGGGGCGCAGGCGATCCACCCGGGCTACGGCTTCCTGTCGGAAAAGGCCGAGTTCGCCCACCGGCTGGCGGCCGAGGGCCTGGTGTTCATCGGCCCCAACCCCCGCGCCATCGAGGCCATGGGCGACAAGATCGAGTCCAAGAAGTTCGCCGCGGCCGCCAATGTCTCCACCGTGCCCGGCTATCTCGGGGTCATCGAGGGCGTCCCCCACGCCATCACCATCGCCGAGGAGATCGGCTATCCGGTGATGATGAAGGCCTCGGCCGGGGGCGGCGGCAAGGGCATGCGCATCGCCTGGAACCGCAAGGACGTCGAGGAGGGCTTCCCCGCGGCCACCGCCGAGGCGGTGAACAGCTTCGGCGACGACCGCGTCTTCATCGAGAAGTTCATCACCCAGCCGCGCCACATCGAGATCCAGGTGCTGGGCGACAAGCACGGCCACGTCCTCTACCTGAACGAGCGCGAATGCTCGATCCAGCGCCGCAACCAGAAGGTCATCGAGGAGGCGCCGTCGCCGTTCCTGACGCCTGAGGTGCGCCAGCGCATGGGCGAGCAGGCCGTGGCCCTGTCCAAGGCGGTGGACTACGACAGCGCCGGCACCGTCGAATTCATCGTCGACAGCCAGCAGAACTTCTACTTCCTGGAGATGAACACCCGGCTGCAGGTCGAGCACCCGGTGACCGAGCTGATCACCGGCCTGGACCTGGTCGAGCAGATGATCCGCGTCGCCGCCGGCGAGCCCCTGACCCTCACCCAGGCCGATGTGACGATCAACGGCTGGGCCATCGAGAGCCGCATCTACGCCGAGGACCCCTACCGCGGCTTCCTGCCCTCCATCGGCCGGCTGAGCCGCTACGCCCCGCCCGCCGAGGGCGAGCACGAGGGCTACACGGTGCGCAACGACACCGGGGTGCGCGAGGGCGACGAGATCTCGATGTTCTACGACCCGATGATCGCCAAGCTGTGCACCTGGGCGCCCACCCGGTCAGAGGCCATCGACGGCATGAACCGGGCGCTGGAGGACTTCCACATCGAGGGCCTGGGCCACAATGTGCCCTTCCTGTCCGCCGTCATGGACCAGGACCGCTTCCGCTCCGGTGCCCTGACCACCGGCTATATCGCCGAGGAATTCCCTGAGGGCTTCCACGGCTTGGCCCCCGACGCCTTCCAGCGCGACGTCATCACCGCCGCCGCCGCCTCCATGCACGAGACCCTGGAGCGCCGCAGCCGCGGCCCCGGCCTGCGCCGCACCGACTGGGTGGTGATCGTCGACGGCCTGGCCCGGCCGGTGCGCCTCAGCCACACCGAGGGCGCCATCGTCGTCGACCTGCTCGACGAGGGCCGCGCCCTGCGCCTGGAGAACGGCCATTGGACGCCGGGCAATCCCCTGTTCGAGGGCCGGCTCGACGGCAAGGCCTTCACCGCCACCGTCGCCAAGACCAACCAGGGCTTCGACATCCGCCACCGGGCGGCGCGCACCAAGGTCATCGTCACCACCCCCGCCACCGCCGAGCTCTACGCCCGCCTCCCGGTCAAGCAGCCGGCCGACACCTCCAAGCTGGTGCTGTCGCCCATGCCGGGGCTGGTGGTGTCCATCGACGTCGAGGTGGGCCAGGCGGTGAAGGAGGGCGAGACCGTCGCCATCATCGAGGCCATGAAGATGCAGAACATCCTGCGCGCCGAGCATGACGGCGTGGTCAAGACGGTCGGCGCCAAGGCCGGCGACAGCGTCGCCGCCGACGACGTGCTGGTGGAGTTCGCCTGATGGCCGGGGACGCCCCCCTCGCCGCGGGCTTTGCAGCCCCCACCCAGGCCGACTGGCTGCGCCTGGCCGAGAAGGCGCTGAAGGGCCAGACGCTGGCCGAGGTCACCGCCACCACCCCCGACGGCATCGTCCTGAAGCCCCTGTCGGTGGCCGGCGACGCCGAGCCGGTGTCCGTGCGGCGCGCCGAGGGCCCCGCCGGCCCCGGCCGCTGGGACATTCGCACCCGCATCGCCCATCCCGCCCCCGCCGCCGCGGCCGCCCAGGCCCTGGAAGACCTGGAGGGCGGCGCGTCCTCGATCCTTTTGGCCCTCGACCCCTCCGGCGCCGACGGCGTCGTCGCCACGGACCCCGCCGCCCTGGCCCAGGCCATCGCCGGCGTCGAGCCGGAGATGGCGACCATCGCCCTGGACGCCGGCTTCCTGGGGGTCCAGGCCGCCGACTGGCTGGCCGCCGCCGCCAAGCGCGCCCCCCGCGCCCTGCTGGCCTTCCAGATGGATCCCCTGGGCGCCTTCGCCGCGGCGGGCGCCAGCCCCGGCCCCATCGCCGCCCACCTGGACGAGGCCGCCCGGGCCGCCGCCCGCCTGACCACCGACTACCCCATGGCCACCGCCTTCCTGGCCAGCGGCCGCGCCGCGCACGAGGCCGGCGGCTCCGACGCCCAGGAGCTGGCCCTCATGGCCGCCGCCGCCGTCGCCTATCTGAAGGCGATGGACGCCGCCGGCATACCCACCGACCGCGCCCTGCAGGCCATTGTCCTCGGCGTCAGCGTCGACGGCGAGTTCCTCACCGGCGTCGCCAAGGTGCGCGCCGCCCGGCTGATCTGGGACCAGATCGCCCGCGCCTGCGGCCCCGCCGTCTCCGCCCGCATCGAGGCGCGCTCCTCGCGGCGGATGCTCAGCCGCAAGGCCCCCTGGACCAACCTGCTGCGCCTGACCGCCGCCGGTTTCGCCGCCGCCGTGGGCGGCGCCGACGCGGTGATGCTGGAGCCCTTCATCCAGCCGCTCGGCCGCCCCACCGATCTGGCCCGCCGCCAGGCCCGCAACACCCAGCTGGTGCTGATGGAAGAGGCCCACCTGGCCCGGGTCGCCGACCCCGCCGCCGGGTCCTGGACCCTCGACGGCCTGACCGGCGACCTAGCCCGCGCCGCCTGGGACCTGTTCCAGGCCATCGAGCGCGAGGGCGGCGCCGCCCAGGCTTTGACGGCCGGCACGATCGCCGAGGCTGTCTCCCGGTCGCGCGACGCCGGCCTCGGCCGCTATGCCGAGGGCAAGGCGAAGCTGGTGGGGGTCAATCTTTTCGCCGCGGCGACAGAGGAGGCCATGGACCTGCCCCAGGTCGACGCCGCCGCCTTCGCCCGCCCGGCGCCCGACGCCGCCCTGCCGGGCCCGGACGACGCCTGCCCGGCGCTCCTGCCCATGCGCTGGGCCGAATCCTTCGAGGCGGAGACCGCGTCATGAGCCTGCCCGACTTCGCCGCCCTGCCCTTCGCCCCCGTCGCCCCTGCGCCCACCACCAATGGCCCGGCCTGGGACACCCCCGAGGAGATCGCCGTCAAGCCGGCCTATGGCGCCGGCGACGTGGCGGACCTGGACTTCACCGGCGGCTATCCCGGCATCGCGCCCTATGTGCGCGGCCCCTACCCGACCATGTATCTGACCAACCCGTGGACGGTGCGCCAGTACGCCGGCTTCTCCACGGCCGAGGACTCCAACGCCTTCTACCGGCGCAACCTCGCCGGCGGCCAAAAGGGCCTGTCCATCGCCTTCGACCTGGCCACCCACCGGGGCTACGATTCCGACCACCCGCGGGTGAAGGGCGACGTCGGCATGGCCGGCGTGGCCGTCGACTCCATCCTCGACATGCGCACCCTGTTCGACGGCATCCCGCTGGACCAGATGAGCGTGTCGATGACCATGAACGGCGCCGTGCTGCCGATCATGGCCCTCTACATCGTCGCGGCCGAGGAGCAGGGCGTCACCCCCGCCCAGCTGTCGGGGACCATCCAGAACGACGTGCTCAAGGAGTTCATGGTCCGCAACACCTACATCTATCCGCCGACGCCCTCCCTGCGGATCATCTCGGACATCTTCCGCTACACGTCGCAGAACATGCCGCGGTTCAACTCGATCTCGATCAGCGGCTACCACATGCAGGAGGCCGGGGCGACGGCCGACCTGGAGCTGGCCTACACCCTGGCCGACGGCGTCGAATATGTCCGCGCCGGGGTCCAGGCGGGGCTGGACATCGACGCCTTCGCCCCGCGCCTGTCCTTCTTCTGGGGCATCGGCATGAACTACTTCATGGAGGTGGCCAAGCTGCGCGCCGGCCGCCTGCTGTGGGCCAAGCTGATGGCCGAACAGGGCGCCAAGGATTCCCGCTCCCTGTCCCTGCGCGCCCACTGCCAGACCTCCGGCTGGAGCCTGGCGGCGCAGGACGTGTTCAACAACGTCGCCCGCACCTGCGTCGAGGCCATGGCCGCGGCCGGCGGCCAGACCCAGAGCCTGCACACCAACGCCCTGGACGAGGCCCTCGCCCTGCCCACCGACTTCTCCGCCCGCATCGCCCGCAACACCCAGCTGGTGCTGCAGGTGGAAAGCGGCCTGACCCGCACCATCGACCCCTGGGGCGGCTCCTACTACGTGGAGAAGCTCACCCACGACCTGGCCCAGCGGGCCCTGGGCCACATCCGCGAGGTCGAGGCGCTGGGCGGCATGGCCAAGGCCATCGAGTCCGGCGTGCCCAAGCTGCGCATCGAGGAGGCCGCCACCAAGACCCAGGCGCGCATCGACACCGGCCGCCAGGTGGTGGTGGGGGTGAACAGCTACAAGCACGAGGGCGACCACGCGATCCCGGTGCTCAAAGTCGACAACGCCTCGGTGCTGCAGCAGCAGGTCGACAAGCTCAAGCGCCTGCGCGCCGAGCGCGACCCGGCCGCCGTCGCAGCCGCTCTGGCGGCCCTCACCGAGGGCGCCCGCGGCGACGCCAACCTGCTGGCCCTGGCCGTGGACGCCGCCCGCGCCAAGGCCACCGTCGGCGAGATCTCCGACGCCCTGGAGGTGGTCTTCGGCCGCCACCAGGCCGTCCCGCAGGGCGTTTCGTCCGTCTACGGCAAGGAAGCCGGCGAGGATCCCGCCGTGGACCGCGCCCGCTCCGCCGTCGCCGCCTTCCGCCAGGCCGAGGGCCGCGCCCCGCGCATCATGGTCGCCAAGATGGGCCAGGACGGCCACGACCGCGGCCAGAAGGTGGTCTCCACCGCCTTCGCCGACTTCGGCTTCGACGTGGACGTCGGCCCCCTGTTCCAGACCCCCGGTGAGACGGCCCGGCAGGCGGTGGAGGGCGGCGCCCATGTGGTCGGCGCCTCGTCCCTGGCCGCCGGCCACCTCACCCTGGTCCCCGAACTGAAGGCCGAGCTGGCCAGGATGGGCCGGCCGGACATCATGGTCGTCGTCGGCGGGGTGATCCCGCCCGAAGACGTCTCCACCCTGCTGGACATGGGCGCCGCGGCGGTCTTCACCCCCGGCACGGTGATCTCGGACGCGGCGGTGGAACTGCTCGACCGCCTGAACGAACAGCTCGGCTACAGCCAGAGGGCCCCCGCCCCCCAAGGGAGCAAGACATGACCACCGGCCGCATCAACCACATCGGCATCGCCACCCCCTCGATCGCCGACTCCCTGGCCATGTACCGCGACCTGTTCGGCTTCACCGACATCACCCACATCGGTCCCCTCCCCGAGCAGGGCGTCACCGTCGCCTTCGTCAACGTCCCCGGCGGCGTGCAGCTGGAACTCATCGAGCCCTACGGCGACAACTCCCCGATCACCGCCTTCCTGGCCAAGGCCCCCAAGGGCGGCCAGCACCACGTCTGCTTCGAAGTCCCCGACATCTACGCCGCCCGCGACGCCATGCGCGCCAAAGGGGCCACGGTGCTGGGCACGGGCGAGCCGCGGATGGGGGCCCATGGCGTGCCGGTGATCTTCCTGCACCCGAAGAACACCGGCGGGGTGCTGGTGGAGCTGATGCAGGAACCGGCGGCGGGGCATTAGCTCCGTCGGTTAGGACGAGGACCGTTTAGGGGTGGGTTACAGACCTTCGGATAGGTAGCGTGGCGGGCGCATGAGTGGAGAAGACTATGAGCGCTACGAAGTTGGTGGAGCTGCCGACGGGTAATTCACTGCTCGAGACATTCGACTTCCGCTCGGAGTTTTCTTTCGATGACTTCGCGCAGTGGATTTGCGGCGTGCTAAATGTGCATCCCCTGGGCGGCATTGTTACGGAAGATATGGAGCCGTTCGAGTTTCCCTATCGGAACTCCCTCCTTCGAGCCGGATGGTCTGAAGAGCATGGGTGTTACATTGAAGCAGGCTCTGAAAGCCGGCAGGATTTAGAGGCGTTGCAACTCGCGCTATCGGAATGATCGCCGGTATCCGTTAGGTCGAAAAAACGGCCCCCTTGCCTACCCCTCCACACCGCACCGTCGACCGCTTGATGGAATGGTTTTTCGGCCGTCGGCGCGCGTCAAGGATGCGCCGCAGGCGCACCGCTGCGCGGCGGCGCGGAGCGCCGTCCTTGACCCGCGCCGGCGGCCGAAATCATGCTCCGCCAAGCGATCGACGGAGGGGTCTGCGCCGCCGTTTCATTTGGTGACGGTACGGCTATAGCCCTCCCCCTCGATGGGGGAGGGTTGGGTGGGGGTGCGCGCGCGACGGTCGGGGCGACGCGCTGGAGGCGCAGAAACCCAAGGCCTAGCTGCGGTTCGAGCATAGGCGGAACCCGCCTGCGTCCTTCGAGACGCCCGCTGCGCGGGCTCCTCAGGATGACGAGCCGGGTTTAGCTGCAAAAAACCGTCGTCATGGTGAGGAGCGGCCGCAGGCCGCGTCTCGAACCACGCAGAGCCCCGTCCGCCACTTTTCGCCGCGGGCCTGTCATGTAAGCTGATGTCGACGGAACCCGCCCCGCGGGTCATTCGGCCTACCGAAGGTGTCCATCGATGCCAGCCACCCACACCCCGGCCCTCCCTGCTCGTCGATCTGCCCACCAACGCGCCCTTCCTCAATTTCGAGCGGGCCTACGCCCTGATGGAGGCGAACCAGGTCGACGCCCTCGTCGTGGGAACGCGGCCGAACGTCTTCTACATGACCGGCTACCGGCAGGCCTGGCTCATGGACAACGATGAGAACCTGCCGATCGCGATCCTGACCCGGCGCCAGGGCGACGGCATCGCCTTGGTCATGACCGCGTGGAAATACTACTATTCGTTCGTCGATGGCCGACCGGCCTACCCGTTCAACGCCTATCTCTACAGCGAGCCGGACGGATCGACCGGCGAGGACGGAGAGCCGGGGGCGGTGATCCCCCAGCACTACCGCAACCTCGGCTTTCACGAGGAACATGCGATCGAAGCCCATCGGGGTCAGGCGCTGCGGCAGGCCATTGCCGAGAAGGCCCCGACCGCGGACGCGACCTGGGCGCTGCGCAAGGCGATCAGGGACCTCGGCCTGGCGCACGCCCGCATCGCCGTGGATGACCCCGCCCTGGCCGCCAGGATCGCCGCCATCGCACCCGAGGCGCGGATTGAGCGCGGCGACAACCTCATCCGTCGCATCCGCCAGGTGAAGAGCCCCCTGGCCATCGCCGCCGGCAAGGTCGCCGCCCAGGCCAATTCCGAAGCCGCCCGGGCGGCCGTCCAGTCCACGGCGCGGGCCGGCGCGACCTATCGAGAGTTGCGGGCGGCGTTCTTCTCTGAAGTGTCCCTGCGCGGCGGCGCCCCGCTGGGGTTCCTGATCAACCAGACCTCGTCCAATTTCTTCGACGCCGAGTTCAAGGACGGGGACTCGTTCATGATCGATGCGGTCAGCGAATTTGGGCACTGCTACGGCGATTTTGGCCGCACGATCTGCATCGGCGAGCCGGTCCGGGGCGTCAAACGCGCTGCCGAGGCGTCCGAGCTGGCGTGGCGCGCCGTCCGCGATCGCCTGAAACCGGGCCTGCGCTATTCCGAGGTGCGGGCCATCGGGCTGGAGGCGCTTCGCCGCGACGGCTACGACGTCGATGTGAAGATCACCGCCCACGCGGTCGGCCTGGCCCATACGGAAGATCCCTATCGACCGGACCTGCCCTTCTTCGTCGCCGACTCGCTCATCGAGCCCGGCATGGTGCTGAGCATCGACTTTCCGGTGACCAACACGGGCTACGGCGGCTCCGCCCACCTGGAAGACCTGGTGGTCATCACTCCCGATGGGCATGAGGCGCTCAACGACACGGCCCATCCGGTGATCCGGGTCTGAGGCCGGCGCCTTCGCGGGCTCCTCAGGATGACGAAGGGCGGCGCTTCACACAAACGGTCGTCCTGGTGAGGAGCGGCCGAGAGGCCGCGTCTCGAACCACGCACCACCCCTCTCGACTATCAGATTACCTATTAACTCTATCAATTTAAGTGACAATAAGCGCTGCAACGCTTATCAGTGCTCATCGAGGGCCGGGCGGATCCCCGGCGCGAGGGCCTTGACGACCATGACCATGGCGCGGCGCGACCAGCATCCTTCCGATGTCGCCATCATCGGCGGCGGGTTCAGCGGCGTCCTATTCGCCCTGAAGCTGGCCGAGGCGCGGCCCTCGGCGACCATCACCCTGATCGAGCGCGACCGCCGCCTCGGCGTCGGCCTGGCCTATGGCCGCTGCGGCCCCGACCACCGCCTCAATGTGCCCGTGGCGCGCATGGAGACCGGGCTGCGCCCCTCGTTCCAGGACTGGCTGGGCGAGGGGTGGAACGCCGGCGACTTCGCCCCCCGCGCCCTGTTCGGCGCCTATGTGGAGAGCCTGGCGGCGCGGGCCGTGGCCGCCGGCCGCATCCGGCGCCTGCGCGGCGAGGCGGTGGCCGTCAGCCACGCCGGCCGGCCCCAGGTGATCCTGGCGGACGGGCGCACCCTGGCGGCCGACCTGGTCGCCCTGGCCCTGGGCAACCTGCCGCCGGATGCTCCGGGGGGCCTGCCGCGCAGGGTCACCGACAGCGACCGCTTCGTCGCCGACCCGTGGGCCCCCGGCGCCCTGGCCGACACGCCCCCGGACGCGCCGGTGCTGGTCATCGGCGCCGGCCTGACCATGATCGACGTGGTCCTGGCCCTGGAGGCCCAGGGCCATCGCGGCCCCGTCACCGCCCTGTCGCGCCGCGGCCTTGTGCCCCTGGGCCACGCGGCCGGCGGCGCCTGGCCGGCGTTCCTGGAGCCGCACGTGGGCGCGGGGCCGCGTCAGCTCGCCCGGATCCTCCGCCGCGAGGTGCGCGCCGCCGCCGCCGCGGGCGTGCCCTGGCAGCGGGTGTTCGACGCCGCCCGCCCCGCCGTGCCGGCCATCTGGAGCGCCTGGACCACCGACGAGCGCCGCCTGTTCATGACCCGCCTGCGCCCCTGGTGGGACATCCACCGCCATCGCACCGCCCCCCGGGTGACCCAGGCGGTGGAGGGCCTGCGGGCCTCAGGCCGGCTGGCGGTGATCGCCGGCAAGACCGTCGCCGCCGACCTGGGCGAGGACGGCGTAACCGTCACCGTGCGGCGCCGGGGGCAGGAACAGGTGGTCCGCGCCGTCCGGGTGATCAACTGCACCGGCCCCGGGGGCCGCTTCGACAAGACCGCCCATCCCCTGATCGCCCAGATGCGCGCCGCCGGCCTGGCGCGGGCGGACGTCTTCGGGCTCGGCTTCGACACCCGCGACGGCTTCGTGGTACAGGCCGACGGCGTCCCCTGCCCCTGGCTGCTGGGGCTCGGCCCCATGGCGCGGGCGGCCTGGTGGGAGGTCACCGCCGTGCCCGAGATCGTCGCCCAGGTCGACCGGCTCACCGCGCGGGTGGCGGCGGGGTCCGGGCCGGACATGGCGGCGGACCCCATCTTCCTGCACGCCGGCGCCGGCATCTGAGGAACGGATCGTTCCCTTGAGGGTTGTCCGGCGAACCCCTCCGGAGCCCCCCATGGACCTCGCAACCTCCGCCGCCATCACCCGCCTCGACAGCGGCCGCCCCGACCTGCTGGCCTTCGACATCCACGCCAAGATCGCCAAGCCCGACATCGAATGGATGGCCGCCCAGGTGGACCAGGCCTTCGAGGCCCAGGAGCGCATCGACATGCTCCTGATCATGACCCACTACGACGGCGCCGATCTGGGCGCGGTGTTCGACGGCTACGCCATGGAGGTCCAGGGCCGGTCCCTGAAGCACGTGCGCCGCTACGCCGTCGCCGGCGCCCCCGCCTGGGCCCGCGTCATGATCGAGCTGTTCGACCCCCTGTCGCCGGTGGAGGCCAAGACCTTCGACCTGGAGGACAAGGACGCCGCCTGGGCCTGGGTCAACGCGGCGGACGACTAGGCCAGCGGCTTCCTGGCCACGAAATGGGTCAGGCCCCGCCCGCCGGGGTCCGACTCCACGTCGAAGCCGGCGGCCCGCAGCACGCCGCGGAAGTCCAGGGCCAGGTATTCCAGCGACCACAGCTCGTTGTTGAACTTGTAGTCCACCCAGCGGGTGTAGCGGTCGTAGGCGCCCTTGGCCTCGCCGTTGCGGAAGTCGAAGACGTTGAACACGCAGCCCGGGCGCAGCAGGCGATAGGCCTCGGCCACCACCTTGACGGCGATCTCGCCGGGGATCTCGTGGAACAGCAGATAGGCGCAGACCATGTCGGCGCTGCCGGCCTCAAGCCCCGTGTCCTCGGCCAGCCCCTGGATGAACCGCACCGGGTGGCCGAAGGCGGCGGAGCGCGAGCGGCCGTAGCGCAGCATCGGCTCGGCCACGTCGACGCCGATCACCTCGGCGCCCGGGAAGCGCGTCTTCAGCCCCATGGACAGCTGGCCGATGCCGCAGCCCAGGTCGACGATACGCTCCACCCGGTCGTCCTCGGGGGCCACGGCGCGGGCCGCCAGCCGCTCCTGCTGCTGGTCGGACTCGTTGCCGCCCAGCGTGCTGTAAAAGCTGTTGGTGGTCTGGTGGTAGAGCAGGCCGGCGAAGACGTCGCCCACATAGCCCCCCGGCTGGATGTGGATCTCGTGGCGGGCGTAGTCGGGGACCACGAAGTCCGGATCGAGCTCCAGCCCGCCGTCGTTGGCCGCCTCGCCCAGGGGCGCGTCGACCACCCCCCGGTAGAAGTCGGCCTCGGCGTGGAAATGGTTCAGCAGGTCGCGCCGCATCAGGGTCTGGCTGGAGTGCCAGCAGCGGTTGCGCGTGGCCACCACCGGATCGGCGTGCAGGATCTCGCGCACGGCCTCGAAGTCAGACCCCGGCCCCGGATCGACGCCTGACGCCTCCAGCACCGCCTCACACCGCCGCTTGGCCGCCTCGTCCATGTCGCCGTAGACCCAGCGCCGGAAGCCGCGCACGAAGTCCTGCTGGCTTTCCAGGTCCAGGCTGCGCGGGCGCGGCGTGCGCCCCACCATTCCGCGATCGATGTTCATGGCGGCCCTCCGGGGTCAGGCGCAGAGACTGCCGCCGAATGGGCGCGGCGGCAAGCCGGTGACGGCCCATACAGCGTCATCCTAGGCCTTGTGCCTAGGACCCAGACGCGCCGACGGCTCCGGCCTGAAAGCTGAGCGCACGACTTCCCAAGCGCAGTGTTTCTGGGTCCTAGGCACAAGGCCTAGGATGACGGACGAGAGGTGAGCCCCCCTAAACCGTCGCCCCCTCCCGCTCCATCGCCCGCTGCCGCAGCAGCGGGATGACGTCGCGGCCGATGACCGCGGCGTCGGCGTTGGGCGAGGGGCCGCGCAGCAGGAAGCGGGTGATGCCCAGGGCGCGGTAGTCCATCAGGCTGTCAACCACCTGCTCGGCGGTGCCCACCAGGACGCTGTTGTTGCCCCGGCCCTGGAAGGCGCGGTT
Organism: Caulobacteraceae bacterium; assembly: GCA_965279095.1. GTDB lineage: Bacteria > Pseudomonadota > Alphaproteobacteria > Caulobacterales > Caulobacteraceae > CBDIHH01. The sequence continues at coordinate 97,495 of CBDIHH010000006.1, read as the reverse complement.
CAGCCCGGTCCACAGGATCTTGTCCAGCCGGTCGCCCTCGCGCGAGCGCTCCAGCAGCCGCTGGAAGCCCCCCGAGGCCAGCTTCTCGCCGTCCTTGGGCCTGGGCGCCACCGCCCCGGCGTCGGCGTTGCTGGCCAGCTTGGCCTCGACCCGCTTGAGCACGGCGTCGGCCCGCTCCCAGGCCTTGGCCTCGGTGGGCTCGACGATGCAGACGATGGTCATCAGCACGCTGATCTTGCGTCCGTGACGGACCGCCGCGGCATGGGCCTTGGCCGCCAGCTCCCCGGCGCCGGCCAGGGTGTCCCCGCCCATGGCGTAGGTGTCGGCCCATTGCCCCGCCGTATCGAGGGCGAGGTCCGAGGTGCCGCCCCAATAGACCTGCATGTCGCCGCGCTTGGGGCGGATCGACGAATAGGCGCCGTTGAAGGTGTAGAACTCGCCCTTGTGGTCGAAAGGCTCGGGGCTGGACCACATGCGGCGCATGACCTGCACATATTCGGCGGCCCGGTGATAGCGCTGGTCCTTGGTCAGGAAGTCGCCGTCGGCCTGCAGCTCGCGGTCGTCGGCGCCGGCGATGATGTGCACGGACGCGCGGCCCTGGCTGACCCGGTCCAGGGCGCCCAGCATCCGCGCCGCCATGGTGGGGGCGATGAAGCCCGGGCGGTGGGCCATCATGAAGCCGAGCTTCGTGGTCAGGGGCGAAAGGTAGCCGCCGATGATGAAGCTGTCGGGCATGGTGGCGGCGTTGGCGATCAGCACCCGGTCATAGCCGGCCGCCTCCTGCACCTGGGCCGAGCGCTGGATGTAGTCGAGGTCGAAATCCACCGGCGGCGGCGGGCCGCCCACCGACATGTCGGCGTGATTGACCAGTCCGTTGACTTCAAAGTCCATAGCGCACTCCACCCTCCGCGGCCCAGGCGGCCGACGGATCTCTCCACGGCCCGATCGTTCCCCGAACCGCCCCCGTCATGCCAGACGAATTATCGGAACCGCGATAGCAATTGCCTATCGCGGCCAAGGTGGCGGCGATCGGTCGCGCACGATAGGCTCGGCCCGACCCACAACTCGGAGGCCCGCCATGCAGCCCGACACCCCGTTCCACCGCCTGTCCCGCGACCAGTTGCCCGAGCACATGCGGGGGGCGTGGGACCGGTCGATGGAGGTCCATGGCGACGCCACCTTCACCGAGGTCATGGGCGCCGCCCCGGCGATCTACGACTGGTATCTCAACGACTTCTACAAGAAGGTCTTCTACTCGGGCCGGATCGACACCCGCATCGTCGAGCTGGTGCGCCTGCGCCTCGCCAACGTCCACGGCTGCGCCTTCTGCAACCGCAACGACCGGCGCGCGGCCCTCGACGCCGGCGTGCCCCAGGCGCAGATCGACGCCCTGGACAGCTACGAGACCGGCCCCTTCTCTGAGACGGAACGCGCCGCCCTGGCCCTGGCCGACGTCATGGTCCTGACCAACCCCAAGGGCGCCGTCTCGCCAGAACTGCACGCCCGCCTGAAGGCCCAGTTCGACGACGCCACCCTGGTGGAGCTGGGGGTGATCATGGCGGTGCTGTGCGGCATGGCCAAGTTCATCTTCGCCTACGACCTGGTGGAGAAGGAAGACACCTGCCCCTTCATCCCCGTGGCGGCGGAATAAGCGCCGCGCTCGCCATCCGCCGTCATCCTGGAGAGCCGCCCCCGGGTTCGGCCGAAGGCCGACCCGAGGACAGGCTCCGCGAACTCATCCAGGACCCAGCAGCTCCACGCTGAACACGCCGCACGGTAAGGTTCTCGCTGCTGGATCCCGGGCTCGCGCAAGAGCGCGCCCCAGGATGACGACATTTTTTGAAGCCACCCCCTGCCGTCATCCTGGAGAGCCGCGAAGCGGACTCATCCAGGACCCAGCAGCTCCACGCTGAACGCGCCGCACGGCAAGGTCTTCGCTGCTGGATCCCGGGCTCGCGCAAAAGCGCGCCCCAGGATGACGACATTGTTTGAAGCCACCCCCCGCTGCCGTCATCCTGGAGAGCCGCGAAGCCGACTCATCCAGGACCCAGCAGCGAAGACCTCAACGCGCCGCACGGCAAGGTCTTCGCTGCTGGGTCCTGGGGTCTCGCTGCGCGAGCCCCAGGATGACGATTTATTGTCTTATGTCGGTGACTAAGGCGCCGCTCTTTGGGCGGGATACCGGACCTCGCCGGTCAAGGGCGAGACAACCCGCCCCTAAGCCTCCGCGATTTCCCTCGCCACCTCTTCCACGGGCTCGACCTTGACGCCCGCGGCGGCCTGCGCCTCCTGCTCGACGATGCGCAGGATGCGGTTGATGTATTCCTGGCTCCACAGGCTGCGCTCGGCGAACTGTTCCTCGGAGGGCGCGAAGGTCTCAATCTCATCCCGGGTCAGCACCCCCTTGGCCTCGAGCAGCCGCTCCAGGGTGTCGGTGCGCTGGCGCGACACGGCCAGTTCCTGGGCCAGGGCCATGGTGATGGCCAGCACCCGCTCGACCTCGGGGGTCATGAAATAGGGGCGCTTGCCGGCCGGCTTGTCGGCGCTGTGCTTGAGGGCTTCGGCGATGCTCATGTCTATTTCCGGGCCCCGAGGAAGGTCATGCCGATGCGGCTGGGATTGATCGCCTGGGGGAAGTTGACGACGAAGATCTTGTCGCGTTCGAAGCCGGCCGCGGCCAGCTCGGCCTCCATGTCGAGGTCGTGCAGCGTCGTCCAGAACGGCTCGTTGTTGTAGGTGCTCTCCCAGTCGCGCATGGCCTGCTCCAGCGGCGGCATGGTGGCGTAGCCGGGCTGCTCCATGTTGTGGAACAGGCCGCCGGGCTTCAGCACCCGGAAGGTCTCCTTGAACACCGCCCGCATGGACGGCAGCGACAGCTCGTGCAGGAACATGGTGGTCTGCACCCAGTCGACGCTGTTGTCGGCATAGGCCGACAGGTCGGTGGCGTCGGCCTGGACGAAGCGGATATTGGTCACCCCCAGGCCGTGGGCGCGGGCGGCGCCATAGCGCAGCACCGGGGTGCCCACGTCCATGGCGACGATGTCCGCCTCGGGGAACGCCTGGGCGATGGGCACGACGTTGTGCGAGACCGTGCAGCCCAGGTCGAGGATCTGCTTGGGCTGGAAGTCCGGCAGGGTCTTCTTGACCCATTTGACGATGTTCTGGCCGATGCCGTCGTTCAGGGCGCCGTTGCGCCCGCCGACGGTGACGAAGCCGCCGCTCTCGTAGCTGGCCGCGCCGGACACGTCGCCCGGGAACAGTTCGCTGTGATAGCTGCCGGGCGCGCAGTGGTGGTCGATGGCCGAGACATAGCGGGGCAGGGGCAGGGTCGGGTCCAGGGTCAGCCGGTCCTTGTCGATCCAGGCCTCGGTCTTGGCGGCCATATCCTCGGCCTGGCGCACCGCCAGCCAGCGGCCCGCCTCCTGCCGCTGCTCCATGGCGGCGCGGCGCAGGGCCGACCAGATCTGATAGAGGGGGTCGCCGCTCAACGCCTTGCGGACCTCGTGGCGGTCCTTGGGCTTGTGGCCGGTCTCGGCCTCGAACCGGGGCTGGGCGCGGGTCTCATACGCCTTCTCCACCGCCGGGGAGATGCGGGTGTGCATGTGGCGGGTGATCTGCGCCAGGTAGTTGTAGCGCTCGATCTCGTCGTGGCTGAGCTCGGGATATAGGGGATGGCGCACGCCGTTGCGGTGGTCCATCGGACCGACATAGGCGTCCGCCGGCGTGGGCCGAGGGGTCAGGGTCGCGCCGCCAGAACCGTCCATCGATGCCTCCTTCAGGCCCTTGCGAGCCAATTGACATATCCAAAAGGAATTTACGCCTGGGCGGCCCTTGTGGCAACGTGCCCGCAGGGCCCGTCGGCGCGACATCCCGCGCGCCCCGCCCGCCCAGTTCGATCGCCGGAGCCCCCATGCAACACCGCACCATCCGTGGCCGCATTCTCTACACCTCCAAGAAGCCGGAGATGATGGACAAGGAGCGGGGGCGCGAGACCTTCACCTTCACCCGACAGACCGACGGCAAGCTGACCTTCACCGCCCATTGCGAGATCGAGGACCCGCTGCCCACGGTGATGCGCGATATCACCTACTCCCTGGACGAGAACGACCGGCCGATGGACTGCTTCGTGCGGCTCACCGTCGGCAATGAATTCATGGGCGCGGGCTTCTTCCGCCTCGGCCCCGACTATGTCGAATGCGAAAGCTACGGCCCCTCGATCGGCCGAATCTCCCAGCGGGTCGCCGTCGAGCCCGGCTATGACGGTTTCGGCACCCATCCGATCCAGGGCGACGCCTATCTGACCAAGTGCATGGACCTGTCCAAGGGCCCCCATAAGCGCAAGATCCGCACCTACCTGCCCTCCTCCGACCACCGCGGCGCCACCCCGCCGGTCACGGCGGAAGTGACCATGTACCTGGAATATGTGGGCGAGGAGACCGTCACCGTGAAGGCCGGGACCTTCCCCGCCCGCCACTACATCTTCAGCGACGAGGAAGGCGGCATGGCCGGCAAGGACGGCGCCCATCCCCAGTACGACATGTGGGTGACCGCCGACGCGGACTCCATCTTCCTCAAGGGCGGCGTCGGCGGCTATATGCAGACCTGGTACGAACTGGTGGAGCTGGAGCGCTAACCATGGACCGCACCGACATCCAGACCCTGCATCCCATGCTCATACCGGCGCGCGCCGAGGAGTATGCGCGCGAGATGTTCTGGGACGACCTGACCATGTATCTCGAGGCCGAGGTGCGGCCGGGCCTGAAGGGGCTCTACGAGACGACGGTCAAACCGGCCCTGGTGGAGAGCCTTGGTCGCGAGCCTGACCGGGTGGAGATCGCCGCCGCCATGCGCCAGCAGGAAGCCAATCGCTGGTGGTACCGGCTGCGCACCGAAGCCCAGCGCGAGGGCGTGGTGGCGACCCGGGCTGTGATCGAGCGCCAGTTGCCGGACCTGCAGGCGCGCGCCCGCGCCGCCAGCAACGGTCCCGGCTCCCTGAGCCTCGATCCGGCCTTGCCGATGCCCGAGTATCTGGACGTCGACATCCACCTGCAGAAGGGCGGCTATTTCGGCGATCGCGATCAGGACCAGGACCTGATGATGGGCGCTGTCTATGACCGCGGCATCACCCTGGGCCGGATGGGCACCCAGGGCTGGCTCAACGATGATCCCGGGCGCAGCCTGGCGGCGTTTGTCAGGGAGCGGTTCCCCGATCTGAAGCCCAAGCGCATCCTGGAGATGGGCTGCACCGTCGGCCACACCCTCGGAGGGTTCAAGGAATTCTTCCCCGACGCCGAGGCCCACGGCATCGACGTGGCCGCGCCGGGCCTGCGCTACGCCTTCGCCCGCGCCGCCAACCTGGGGCTGGACCTGCATTTCCACCAACAGGATGCGGCCGCGACCACCTTCCCCGACGGGTCCTTCGACCTCGTCTTCTCACGCATCCTGATGCACGAGACCTCCGCCGAGGCGGCGCCGAAGATCTTCGCCGAATGCCATCGCCTGCTGCGTCCCGGCGGGGTGATGTTCCATTCCGACGCGCCCCAGTTCAACGAGATGGACCCCTACACCCAGTCCCTGCGCGACTGGGATTCCACCGTGAACAATGAGCCCTTCATGGACGGCTATTACGGTATGTCCCTGGAGGACGAATGGGCGGCCGTGGGCTTCGGGCGGGACGAGATGTTCCGCGCCTTCACCCCCAGCCTGCGGGCCAAGGAGGCGGCGATTGACGTGTCTCGCTCCCGCGCCACCGGCGGCCAGTATTTCCTGGCGGGAGCCGTGAAGCGCTGATGGCCGAGCCGCACTTCTTCGAAGACCCGGCCATCGACCGGCTCACCGCCTCGGTGCTGCAGCTGGCCAGCGAGGTCTGGGTGCTGAACGAGCGCTTCGCAGCCCTGCGCACGATCGCCGACGCCAAGGGCGTCATCACCCGGGATGAGCTGGACGCCTTCCAGCCCGCCGGCGCGGACGACGAAGCCATCACCGCCGCCCGCGGCGCCTTCATCCGCCGGGTGCTGGGACCGCTGAACGCCAGGGACTAGGGCGCTTCCATCTCCCCGCACTCCCCGCGGAAGCGGGGATCCAGACTTTCAGCAAACGCCGCGCTTGAGGCAAAGCCTGGTTCCCCGCTTCCGCGGGGAGTGCGTGACTGGATTGGGTAAGGGGGCGAACCATCGCGCCACCGCCTGCCCCCTCCGACCCCCCGCATTGCAGCGGGGGCCCACCTCCCCCGCTGCGCGGTGGAGGATCAGAGCCCGCTCAGCTCTCGAACCGGACCCCAACGTCCCCGAACCCCGGCGCCGATATCCGCGCCGCCGCCCGCGCCGGGGCCGAGACCTTGGCGAACCAGGAACCGGTGGTGATGCTCTGCCCGGCCTTCAGCCCGCCGGCCCAGGCCGAGCCGGTGTTGGCCAGCCACAGCAGAAGCGCGATCAGGTCGTCGGCCCGGCCGTCCGCCCTGGCGGCCTGATGGCCGTCGATTTCCAACGTCAGCGGCAGGGACGCGAAACCCACCGCCCGCCAGTCCTCGCGCCCCGCGCCCACCACCAGGGCCTCGTGGTTCTGCAGGTCGGCGACTACCGACAGGGGATCGGCCCGGTCCATCTGGGCGAACCGGCACTCGATGACCTCGATGGCCAGGTGGCACGACGCGATCGCCGCCTCCACGTCGCCGCGCGACACCGCGCCCGGCGCCAGGTCGCGGTCCAGGCGGAAGACCATCTCGGCCTCCAGCCCCCGGTAGCGGGACGGGCCCGGCATCACGGCCGGGCTAGCCAGCAGGCTGGCGGCGGGGATCGGCGAGCACAGGGGCGTCGCGCCGGGGGTGTGGGTTCCCACCTTCCAGGCGGCGATGGGCCCCAGGCTCGGGGCCACGGCGGCCTGGATGGCGTAGGCCTCGGCCACGTCGCGGGGCCGGCAGCTGTCGGGGAAGTCCACCGGCTTTTCGCCGCCGGCCCTGGCCGCCAGCAGGATCGCCGCGGCCTCGGCCGCCCGGGGATGTTCGGTCACAGAAAGCCCTCGCCGGTCTGGTATTGCACGAGCTCGTAGTTGGACGCGTACCAGCCGGTGACGCTGGCCTTGACGAAGGTGTAGTCGCCGTCGGCGGTGACCCACATGTGGTACGGCGGATGCCGGTCCCGGCCCATGTAGGAGTCGTCCTCCTCGACCCCCAGCTGGAAGTGCAGAGTCTCGAACGTTCCCGCCGGGACCGTCACGGACTCCTCGCCGAAGAACTTCACCGCCATGCCCTTGGGCTTGTGCAGCAGGGTCGGGCCGTCGGCGCCGCGATTGTGGCCGGCCGACATGTAGAAGTCGTCCAGGTGCTGGATCCCCGGACCCTGGGACAGGTCGTAGATCTTGGTCAGCCAGGCGTCGCCGTGCATCGGATGGGTGCCGAACACCTTCACCGGGCGCTCCAGTTCGGCGACATGGGTGATGCGGCCTTCCTGCACCGTGTAGCCTTCGCACTCGGCGCGCCTGGGGGTGAAGCGATACCAGCAGCTGCCGATGAAGGCGTCGTCGACCACGGCGCGGACATAGGCCTCCGTCGGCAGCCAGTCGGCGTTCAGGGTCACGACAGAATCGCGAAGGACCTTGGGCGAGTTCTCGAAGATGCCGCAGAAGGAGCGCAGCACCCGTGACCCGTCGCCGTGGATGGTCACGTCGAAGGTTTCGGCCCCGCGAAGCTGCCCCTCCAGCTCGGGGCGGGTGGAGGTGTAGGCGATCCGGCCACGGATGGAACGGTGATCAAGCTGCATGGGTCACGCCACCTTGCCGACGGGCTTGATGCCCTTTCTCGCCGCCCGCGCCCGGGCCGGCGCCGGACCCGCCTGGGCGGGGTCGAACGCGTGCAGGTCCAGCCGGACCTCATAGCGGTCGGACGGATACTCCGCCCGGGTGTGCAGGATCGCCTGGCCCGCGGGATCAAAGCAGGTGCGGCGGATGCGCAGGATCGGCGTCGCCATGTCGATGTCCAGCAGCCGGGCCAGGGCCCGGTCGGCCGTTCCCGCGGAGATGGTCTGCTCGGCGGTGCTGATCTTGAGCCCGGCATCCGCGATCAGGGTGAAGATCGGGGTGGTCTCCAGCGCCTCGCGGCTGAAGCCGCCCCCCATGTGCGATGGCATGAAGCTGGTGATGCAGCCCAGAGGCTTGCCGTCCAGCCAGCGCACGCGCACCGCGCGCATGATCTTGTCCCCGACGGCCACGCCCAGGGCCGCGGCGATGGGGGGCTCGGCGTCCTCCTCGCCCAGTTCCACCAGCTGCACCGTGGTGGCGCGGCCCACGGCCAGCAGGGCCTCGAGGGTCTGCTCGATGTTGGCCTCCATGGGCGGAGACACCGGCTGGAAGGTGACGCGGGTGCCCACGCGCCGCTTGCGCGCCACCAGCCGGTGGTGGGCCAGCTCGTCCAGGGCCCGCCGGGTGGTGATGCGCGAGACGTTGTAGATGCGCGACAGCTCCTTCTCGGTGGGCACCAGGCTGCCGTGAGGCCTCTGGCCGCTGACGATCTCGTCGCGCAGCAGCATGTAGATCTGGTGATAGAGGGGCCCGGCCAAGCCCTTGGTCACCGTCCCGGGCGGCTGGGTCTGGGCGCAGGGCGTGTCGGTCATGAGGCGGCCGCCCCTCCCTCCCCTGCCACGGCCGGCTCGTGCCGGGCGAAGCGATAACGGCCAAGGGCCAGGAAGGCCGCCGCGCCGCCGATCAGGATCAGGGCGCAGACGGTGAGCACCGCGTCGAAGGACTGGGTGCGGTCGAAGATGGCGCCGAACATCCACGCCGCCAGAGAGGCGGACATGGCGTAGAAGACGTAGACCAGGCTGTAGATGGACGTGTAGTTGCGCAGCCCGAAATAGCGGGCGATCAGGAAGGCCACCAGGTCGGACTCCATGCCCGCGCACAGGCCGATCAGGCTGATGGCCAGGAAGGCCGTCTCATAGGTCAGCGGCCCGTGGGCCAGGATCCAGCACGAGGCGGCGGGCAGCAGCAGCATCGAGAAGGCCACGGCGGGGGCCCAGAAGCGGTCCATCAGCCAGCCCGCCGCCACCCGCCCGATGATCACCGAGAAGCCGCTGAGCGGCGTCAGGGTGACGATGGTCGCCAGGGCGAAGCCGTTGGTCTTGAGGATGCTCTCCATATTGGGCACCGGGCCGCCCAGGGCGAAGCCGGTGGCCACCACCGCGGCGCCGATCAGCCACAGGCGCCAGTCGCGCAGGGCCTGCCGAAACGTCAGGCCGGGGGTGTCGGCGGGATCCTGCGCCTTGGCCGCCTGGCGGCCCTCGCGGCTGCGCAGGCCGGGGCTGTCATGGAAGAACAGGATGCCGATGGGCAGGGCGATGACGATGGGCAGCAGGCCCAGGGCCACATAGGTCCCGCGCCAGCCCACGGTCTCGATCAGCCAGGCGGTGGGCGCCTTGCACAGGATGCCGAAGATGCCCGTGCCCATCAGGGCCAGCCCCAGGGCGAAGCCCTTGCGCACCTCGAACCGGTTGTTGATGGCGCGGGTGAAGGTGATCGGCAGGGTGCCGGCGCCGACGACCCCGATCAGGCTCCAGGTCAGATAGTATTGCAGCAGCGACCCGCTCGACAGGCCCAGGCTCATGAAGCTGAGCCCGAACAGGACCATGGACACCAGGGCGACGATGCGCACCCCGAACCGCTCGGCCACGGCGCCCGCGGCCGGGGCCGAGACCAGCACCACCAGGCTCATGATCAGCATCCCCAGCATCACGTCGCCGAGGCCCCAGTGGAAGGCCTTGCTCAGTTCGGGGGCCAAAAGGCCGATGGTGTAGAAGGGGATCGGGGTGACGCCGAGGGCGATGCCCACGGTCGACGCCAGGACCACCGGCCAGCCGTCGCGGAACTCCCCGTAACCGGCGCTCACCGGGCGGCCGGTTCAGGGCGGGGGGCGGCGCCCCCAAGGGCGGCGAGGCGATGGTGGTTTCGCATCCAGGAGACCCGATAGCTTGACTGCACTGCACGGATCATAGCCGACGGCGCCCCCGTGTCGAACACCATCTGGGGGATCGCCAGGGACCATAAGAGCACGCCCATCCTCCCCCATCCCGCAGAGGATGGGGGATGTGGCGCGGAGCGCCGGAGGGGGCGAGCCACAAGCGCCGCGCTTTGCCACGCGCCCCCTCCACCGCTTCGCGGTCCCCCTCCCCCGCCAAGAGCGGGGGAGGATCGGGGCGGCCGCCCAAAACAAAACCGGCCGCCGCGATGATCGCGACGGCCGGTCCTGGTGGTCCGGGAGCCGCCGAGGCGGCTCCCGCTAGGGTCTTCAGAAGTTGATGTTGATCGTGGCGCGGCGGTTGAGGGGCTCCTTGACCCCGTCGCCGGTGGCGACGGCCGGTTCAGCCTCGCCCTTCCAGTCGACCGCCAGGGCGGTCTGGGCCAGGCCGGAGCCCACCAGCGCATCGGCGGTCGCCTTGGCGCGACGCTCGGAGAGCTTCACGTTGTAGGCGGCCGAGCCGGAGGTGTCGGCGTGGCCGACGACCACGACCCGCGTCGCATTGCCGGTCTTCGCATAGTCGGCCGCTTGCGCGATGACCTGCTGGGCTTCCGGGGTCAGGACATACTGGTCGAAGGGGAAGTAGACCACGAACTCGCGCGCCTCATAGGCCACCGGAGGCGGGGGCGGCGGAGGGGGCGGCGGGGGCGGGGGCGGAGGGGGCGGCGCCGGGGGCGGCGGCGGCGGGGGGGGAGGCTCACCACCGAAGGTGGCGGCGACCTTGACCCCGACCATCCGGCGCTGCGGCAGGCCGTAGCGGATTTCCTGACGGGCGCCCGAGAAGGCGGTGAACAGGTCGGTCGAGGCGTAGACCGCCGAGTCCGCCGTCAGGTCATCGAGGCAGTTGGTGCAGAACAGTTCGGCGGAATAGTTGTCGTTCCGCACACCGGTCCTCAGGTTGAGGATGTGCTTGGTGCCGACCCAGGCGACGTTGGCCTGGTCGATGAACTGCTTGCCGCGATAGGCATAGTCGCCGCGGGCGAACCAATCATAGCTGCCGACCAGGGTGTGCGAATATTCGCCGCTGAAGGTCGCCGTATATTTCGGCGCGATCGTCAGACGCTTGCCGACGAGGTCGTTGTTCAGGCCCGCCGCCGAAGCGCCGTTGGGCGCGCTGAAGATCGTGGTGCAATCGCTGCAGAAGCCCTTCTTCACCTCGGAGTCGTTCATGGCGAAGGTGGCCGACAACAGCAGGTTCTCAACCACCTGCCATTGCAGTTCGCCTTCGATACCGCGCAGTTCGATCTCGCCGACGTTCTTGATCAGCGTCGACTGGTTCAGCGAGCCGGTCGAGGTGAAATAGGTGACCGTCTGCGAAATCTGACCTTGGCTGTATTTGTCATAATAGGCGTCGGCGTTGAGTTGCACCCGACCATCGAACAGGCGCGTCTTCACGCCGACTTCGTAGTTGTCGAGACGCTCCTGGTCGTAGCTGATGTTGTAGCCGCCGGCCAAGGCCGCCGTGGTCAGTTGCGGCGCCGCGAGGCGGGGCGACAGACCGGTATTGAAGCCCCCGGGGCGGTAACCGCGCGAGAACAGGGCATACATCAGGGTGCCGTCGACCGGCTTGAAGTTCAGGGTGATCCGCGGAGAGAAGCTCTTGTACTCCTCTTCGAATTCGATCGGAGGCACGAGCGCCGCACCGGTCGTGCTCGTCAGGGAGTCCTGGCGAACCTTGTCAACCTGGTAGCGCGCTTCGCCAATGATCTGCAGCTGCGGCGTGATGTCGAAATAGGCCGCGCCGAAGACGCTGGGGGTTTCCGGGTGGAATTTGCTGAGCGCGGCCGAGAAGGTGCTGCCCAGGACCGACTGGCCATAGACCGTTCCCTGACGGTCATCGGCGGAGATGTAGTTGACCCCGACGACATAGTGGAACCGCTTGGACGCGTCCGACGTCAGGCGGAATTCCTGGCTGAAGTCGCGGGTCTTGGTCTGGTAGCCCAGCGTGAACTGGAAGAAGGGGTTGCTGGGGTTGGCGGCCGCCGGATTGAACAGAGGGTTGGGGCGGTTGCGGCCGTCACGGAAGTCCAGGTCCAGGATCGCCATCGTCTTTTCCTGGTGGAAGGACGTGGTGGACCCGAAGCTCAGGCCGAAGGGCAGGTTGTCATATTCGATGCGCAGGCTGCTGATGTAGGAGATCTTGCGCAGACCCCCGTGGTCGAGGAAGTCGGGGTTGAACGGCAGCGGGAAGCCGCTGCGGTTGCCGATGATCGACGAGCGCACCAGCGGATCGATCACATAGTTGGCCGAGATCGTCGAGGCGGGCAGTTTGTCGGCCTCGGGGATGGCGCCGCAATAGTAGCGGTTGCCGGCCTGCGGGTTGGCGACCTGCGGGTTGCCGGCGGCCGGGGTCAGCGACGTATAGGAGTTGGGGACCGTGGCCGGGTTGAGGTTGCAGTTCATCCCGTCTTGCTTGATCGCCGCCTGGGCGGGCGGGCCGTCTTCGTTTTCGAAGGCGGTGAACGAGCCCTTCATGCGCAGGTTGCTGGTGGGCTCCCAGATCACCTGAACGCTGCCCGAGGTAGTGCGGCGATCGCCGAACGACTCGAAGGGCGAGGCGAAGTTGTTCCAGTGGCCGCCGGCGTCGTCATTGGTGAAGCTGACGCGGGCGCGCAGGGTGTCGCCCGCAATGGGACCGCCGACACTGATGCTCTCAGTGTGCGACTCATAGCTGGCGTAAGAAGCGCTGCCCTTTACGGTCCAGTATTTGGGCGGATCCTTGGTCACATAGTTCACGGCGCCCGAGAAGGTCGAGCGGCCGAAGAAGGCGCTCTGCGGACCGCGCAGCACCTCGACCCGTTCGATATCGGTCAGGCCCGGGGCCGCGCCGCCGATGATCGGCGCGCCGTCGACGAAGAGCAGGCTGCCGGCGCGGGTCCCGGAGTCGTTGGTCAAGGCCAGGCCGCGGAAGATCAGGACGTTGATGGTCCGGTCGTTACGGCCCGAGCCGCCGCCCGTCTGGTTCTGGAATTTGAACCCCGGGGTGAAGTTGGAGACGTCGACGAGGGTGGCCAGGCCCCGCGCCTCGATCTGGCCGGACGAGAAGGCCGAGACCGCCAGCGGGATCGAGTTCAGCGACTCTTCCTGCTTGCGCGCGGTGACCACGATTTCCTCGAGGCGCGAACCGGCCTCGGTCTGGGCGTGGGCGGCGCTCACGACGCCGCCGCCGGCGACGAGACTCAAGGCGAATGCGATCGAGCTGGCCCCATGGGCCAAGCTAGTCTTCAACTTCATGACGATATCCCCTCGTGTGATAGTCGAATTGCTTGTTAAGGACATACTCTCGACACGGGGTTAACCCCCCGTCGAACTTCCCTAGCCGATGATCTCTAGACCCGGCGAAGGAAGTCAAGCGGACAGGGTGACCCACAGCCCCCACGCCCCATTATAGTCGTACTTCGGTCAAAAAAGCCGCCCAGACCGGGGTTTTGGTGCATTTTGGTAACAGTTGGACTAAAATCGCTAGGCTCGCACTATGGGCCCCAGCGGCGAACTGCAGAACTGCCGGCCATGCGCAAGCATTGACGCAGACGCAGTCAACAGAAGACTTGCAGGCATAAGTAGTCGTTAAAACGGCAAATGACGCCGGGTCAAGGCGGACCAGGCGCTTGGTAATGGCTTGCCGTGTTCCAGAACCGCGACCCCCTGTCGCAGTTTGTTTCATGATGCGAACCCCAGGTCATCACCTGAGCCTTGCAGAGATAGCAATAGATAAGGATCATCGACGCCTGTCAAGGTAGCCGCCCTGGTAGACAAGGTCGCAGGCCGGTTCATATAATGAACCTGCCCATCATCAGAGCACCCCGATTCCCGCCCAGGTCCCCGCCTCCGCCGCCGGCGCCCAGAGCGTCCATCGCGCCGTCCAGGTCCTGCGCGCCATCGCCGACCGCCCGGACGATGGGCTGAAGCTGAGCGATCTCGTCGCCGCCCTGGGGCTCAACAAGACCACTGTCCGGCGCCTGCTGTTGGGGCTCATGGCCGAGGGGCTGGTGGCCCAGGATCCCCAGTCCCGCCGCTACGCCCTGGGCTTCGAGCTCTACGCCCTGGGCCTGGCCGCCGGCCGGGGGTTCAGCATCACAACCCTCTGCGAGGACAGCGTCCGGCGGGTGGCCGACGAGGCCGGCGACACCGTCTACCTGAGCGTGCGTCGCGGCGATGAGTCGGTCTGCGTGGCGCGCGAGACCGGCAGCTACCCCATCAAGATCCTGAATCTGGACGTCGGCGACCGCCGCCCCCTGGGGATCGGCTCGGCCAATGTCGCGCTGCTGGCGGCCCTGCCGCAGGCCGAGATCGAGGCCATCGTCGCCGGCCTGTCGGAGCGGCTTTCCAGCCTGGCGCCGCGGGTGCGCGAAAGCGACCTGCTGGCCATCATCGCCCAGGTGAAGGCGCGCGGGTACCATTTCCACGACGGCTACTATCTGCCGGGCGTGAAGTCCCTGGCGGTGGCGATCCTGAACCCGCGGGGCGAGCCGGTGGCGGCCCTGACCATCGCGGCGGTGGAAAGCCGCATGGGCCCCGAGCGGCTGCCGGGGCTCATCGCCCTGCTGCAGCGGGAACGGGCGGTCATCGAGCAGAAGCTGAGCCGCCGCGCGCGACTCTGAAGCGCGCGGCCTGGCCTCAGGCCGGCTCGTCGAGGAAGGCGGTCATGAAGGCCGCCTTGTCGGCGGGGGTTTCCGTCGCCGCGAACAGCCGCTTGCGCGAGCCCTTCACCATCGCCGAGGTCTGGTCGAGGTAGACGTGCATGGGATCCCAGCTGGAACAGGTCACCAGGGTGGCGGTGTCGATCCGCGGCAGGGCCGATTCCACGTCGTAGGAGAAGGCCGCATTATAGGGGATGTGATAGGTGGTCAGCGCCTTGATCACCTCCGACACCCCGGCATAGAGCTGCGCCGGCGGGGCCGTGCCGTTGCCCGTGCGGGTGCCCGGCTCGCGGCGGTAGTGCGGGAAGAACAGGCTCATGTCGCGGATGAACTGCCACACCCACGACAGATAGGCGCCGTGGTCGTCCAGCACGATCTTGGGGGCGTAGTGGGCCAGAAGGTCGGCCTTCTCTTCGGGGGTGAAGATCAGCACCCCGTCGAGGATCAGCTTGCGCACCCGGTCCTTGCGGTTGATCGCCAGCTCCATGCCGATCAGGGCGCCGGTATGGCTGCCGTAGAAGTCGATCTGGTCGATGCCCAGCTTGTCGAGGGTGCGTAGCACCACATCGGCGAAATAGGGGATGTCCGACGGGTCCTGGGCGGGCGGGTCGGAGTCGCCGTAGCCCAGGGTGTCCGCCGCGATCACATGGCGGCCGTCGCCCATGGCCTGCATGAAGCCGATCATGCTCTTGGACGAGCCCGGGCCGGCGTGGGCCATGTAGAGGGGCGGCCGGGTGCTGGTCTCGCGCGAGCCCAGGCTGCGGTAGTGGACCAGCCCCTCGTCCAGCCGAACGAAGGCGCGGTCGATCATGGGATAGGGGTCGGCCATGGCGGTCTTCCTCGAGGTCAGATGGCGTGGGCGCTGGCGGCGTCGAGGGCCTGCATGTCCTCGTCCGTCAGGGTCACCGAGACCGCCTTGACGTTGTCCTGCAGCTGCTCGATGCGGCTGATGCCGAAGATCACCGAGTCGATGAACGGCTTCTGCATGGTCCAGGCGAAGGCCACATGGGCCGGGGTGCAGCCGTGCTTCTCGCCCAGCTGGCGCAGCAGGTCGACGATCGGCCAGCCGCGGTCCAGGTCGATCTGCGGCGCCACGTCGAAGGTGGCCCGGCGGGTGCCCGGAGGGGCCGGCTGGTCCTTGTGGTATTTGCCGCTGAGGAAGCCGCCGGCCAGGGGGCTGTAGACGGTGATGCCCAGGCCCGAGGCCTTGGCCAGGGGCACGATCTCGCGCTCGATCCCCCGCCCGACCAGGGAATAGTAGAGCTGTGTGGCGCAGATCGGCGCGTGGCCGAGCTTGTCCTCAATGCCCTGGAAGCGGGCGGTCATCCAGGCCGGCCAGTTGGACACGCCGACATAGCGCACCTTGCCGCTCTGGATCAGCTGCTCGAACGCCCGCGAGGTCTCCTCGAGCGGCGTGTCCAGGTCGAAACTGTGGGTGTGGTAGACGTCGATCCAGTCCGTCCCCAGCCGCTGCAAGCTCTCCTCGCAGGAGCGGATGATATGGCGCGCCGACAGGCCGCGGTCGAGCTTGCCCGGGCCGATCGGCAGGCCGCACTTGGAGGCGATGACCACGTCGCGGCGCTTGGCCCCCAGGGCCTTGCCCAGGGTGATCTCGGACTTGCCCTCGACATATTTGTTCGAGGTGTCGAAGAAGTTGATGCCCGCGTCGATGGCGCTGGCCACCACCCGGTCGGCGGTGTCCTGGTCGATGTTCTTGACCAGGCCCGGCAGGGTCTGGCCGACCCCCAGGGATCCGGCCCCGAAGCAAAGCTTGGAGACGATCAGACCGGTGTGGCCGAGGCGGCCGTAACGCATGCCCTCGCCCTTACTGTCGGCGGGCGGGGCGAATGATCCGGCCATCAGGCGGGCTCCAAAGCAACGGTCGAGGGGTCGTAGTCGTAGAGCTGTTCGTTGGTGGCGGGGCGGCTGGACTGGTCGAACTTCTCCGGATGGACCGACTGGAAGCGCTCGCCCTGGGCGCGGGATTCCAGCAGGATCCTGTTGGCCCGCTCCAGGCGCGCGCCCTGGTAGATCTTGAAGGCCGTGGGAATGTCGTCCGGATGGGCGGTCAAGGCGCGGGCCATCACCACCGCGTCCTCGATACCCATGGCGGCGCCCAGGCCCAGGAACGGCAGCATCGGGTGAGCGGCGTCGCCCAGCAGGGCCACCCGCCCGTCGGTCCACGAGGATAGCGGATCGCGGTCATACAGGGCCCATTTGGCGGTGCCCTCGGGGGGCGCGTTGCGGAACAGGCCCAGCACGTTCTCGTGCCAGCCGGGGAACTGCTCCAGCAGCTCCTCGGGCGTGACCTGCTCGGAATAGCCCTCGCCGGTCCAGGCGTCGGTCTTCACGAAGGCCACGCCATTGACCACCGTGCCGTGGCGGATCAGGTAGCGCAGCACCGTGCGCTCGGGGCCCACGAACAGGTTGGACTGGCCGTCCTTCAGATACTGTTCCACCCGCTCGGTGGGGATCAGGAAACGGTAGACCACCTGGCCGGTGAAGCGCGGATCCTCGGGACCGAACATCTGGGTGCGCACGGCCGAGCGGATGCCGTCGGCGCCGATCAGGGCCATGCCGTGGGCGGGCGGGCCCTCGGAGAAATGGGCGGTGACCCCGGTCTCGTCCTGCTCGTAATGGGTGAAGTTGCGGTTCAGGCGCAGGCACTGCGGATCGATCTCGTTGACCGCGTCCATCAGGATCGTGAACAGGTCCGCCCGGTGCAGCTGGTGGAACCACGGCGGCTCCTTGCCGCCGCCCTGGTCGAGCATCCGCGGGCCCGCCCCAGGGGCGCCGGAGCTGCCCTGGCCCCCGCCGATCAGCTCACCGGTCTGGTAATGGAGGGCGCCGGACCGCTGGGGAATATCGCCCCCCTCGATGATCGCCTGCTGCAGGCCGAGGGCATACAGACCGCGGCTGGCGGTCTTGCCCAGGGTGATGCCGGCGCCGACGTCGCCGATCTTGGGCGCCTGTTCGTGCACTTCCACCTTGAAGCCGGCGCGCAGCAAGGCGAGCGCCGCGGTCATGCCGCCGATGCCCCCGCCGATGATCAAGACTGGACTGGTCATTGTTGGTCCCTCCGCGGCGACCTTAGTCAGGGCCGGCGAGCCTTCGGCAAGCGATGACTCGGTTTATCCGCCCGACGGTCAGGGCTTCATTGACTCGGAGTCGACGGGGACGACATGTTTCGCTGCATCGGGGTGAACGCACCCGTTGTGAACGATGGGGCCCCATGGACGTGCAGCCGGTAGAACAGAAGCGCATCGGCCCGATTCTGCTGTCGCCCGGCGTAACACCTCGAGAGGTCTTCACCTTCCTCGCCGTCGCGGCGCTGATGGGGGTGATGGTCAGTTTCAGCGGCCTGATGCAGCCCTATATCCTGGCTGAATTCCTTCATGTGCCGCGCGGAGAACAGGGGCGCATCGCCGGGTCCCTGGCGTCGGTGCAGCAGCTGATGGTTCTGCTGTGCATCTGGTGGTTCGGCGCCCTGGCCGACCGCTTCGGGCGCAAGGCGATGTTGCTGTTCGCCATCAGCGGTTTCACCCTGACCGCCTTCCTCTATCCCCTGGTCAGCTCCATCGCCGCCCTGTTCCTGCTGCGCGCCTTGTTCGGCCTGTCGCAGAATGGGCACACCGCGGGCGGCCCCACCAAGATGTTCGACTATCCCGACAATGCGTCGCGCGGGAAGTTCATGGCCATGACCATGGTCTGCCTGGCCTCGGCCAATGTCTCGGTCGCCGTCTTCGGCGGGCAGGTCCCGCACTGGCTGCAGGAGACCGGCCTCAGCGCCGCCGAGGCGGGCCGCTACGCCCTGTGGATGATGGGCGGCCTGGGGATCTTCACCGGCCTGTTGTGCGCGTTCGGCCTGCAGAACGACCGCAAGCCGCTCCCCGTGCTCGCCCCCGGCGAGGTTCGCCTGGGCCGGGTGCGCGCCTTCGCGGCCGGGTTCGGCGAGGTCTATCGCCACGCCCTGGTCAATCCCGGCTTCGCCCTGCTGTTCATCACCGGCTTCATCATCCGCACCGACACCACGGTGCTGCAGTATTTCCTGGCCCAGTGGGTGGTCACCGGCGGTTCGGCCCAGGGCCTGGCCACCGCCGACGCGACCCGCATCGCCGGCTATCTGACCGGGCTGATCACCGCCGCCGGCTTCATCATCCCGCCCCTGTTCGGCTGGCTCCTGGACCGGGTCAACCGCCAGGGTCTCTACGCCGGGTCCATGGCCTTCGCCGGCCTGGCCTTCATGGCCACGGGACTGGTCACCCGCGTCGACACCTGGGTCATCTTCGCGGTGATCGCCGTCGTCGGCCTGGCGGAGTCCTGCCAGACCATCAGCCAGCAGGCCCTGTTCGGCCAAGAGGCGCCGCCGCACCTGCGCGGGACGGCCTACGGCGTGTTCGCCTTCACCGGCACCTTCAGCGTGGTGATCATCGCCTTCGTCAGCGGGCGGCTGTTCGACATCTACGGCGGCGCCGCCCCCTTCGTCCTGGCCGGCGCCCTGCACCTGGTGTTCCTGGCCATCGCCCTGGTGTTCATGCGCCGGCAGTATCTGCTGAAGCGGGCCCGGGAGGCGGCATGAGCCCCCCCGCGCCCAGGGGCCCCCATCGCCGCCAGGTGTCCCTGGGCGCCGCCGGCCTGGCCCTGGCGGCGGCGGCTCCGTCCCAGGCCGCTCCCGCCCCCGCCCCCGCCCCGGCGAAGGCCGAGAACGCGGCCATCGTCCGGGGCTACCAGCCCTGCCGCTTCGGCCAAGTCCATTACCGCTCCGTCGAGCCCAAGGGGGGCCGTCGCCGGACGCCGGTCCTGTTCCTGCACGCCAGCCCCAACTGCAGCCTCACCTATGACCGCCTGCTGCCGGTGATGGGCGCCGACCGGCTGGCCATCGCCGCCGACACCCCGGGCCACGGCCTCTCCGACCGGCCGCCGACCCAGCCGTCCATCGCCGACTTCGCCGCCGCCATGGGCGACCTGGTCGACGCCCTGGGGCTGAAGCAGATCGACGTCTTCGGCAACCACACGGGCTCCGCCACCGCGGTCGAGCTCGCCCGCCAGCGGCCCGACCAGGTGCGCCGGGTGGTGATCAGCTCGGCCCTGATGTTCACGCCGCAGGAATTGGCCGGCTATCGCGAAGGGGTCGCCAAGCGGGCCGCCCCGACCCTCGATGAGCACATCTCGAGCCTGTCCGAGGGCTGGACGCGACACCGGAAAATCTGGAGCCACCTGGGCGAGGATCTGGCCTGGATTCTGTTCTGGGACGTCCACCGCGACGTGATGCACAACACCTGGGGCTATAACGCCGTCTTCGCCTACGACTTCCCGCAGGCCATGGCGCAAATCCGCCAGCCCCTGCTGGTGCTCAATCCCAAGGACGACCTGCACGAGGTCACCGCCCGGGCGCGGCCGCTCATCCGCAACGGCAAGGTCCTCGACCTGCCGGACTGGACCACCGGCGTCCTGCAGATCCACGCCCGGGAGGTCGGCGCGATCGTGCGCGACTTCCTCGACACCTGACCCGCCACAGGAGCCTTCCGTGCCCAAAGCCTATCAGACCGGTCGTTTCGGCCAGATCCACTACCGCTACGCCGAGCCCAAGGCGCCCACCGGCAAGACGCCCCTGCTGTGCCTGCACCCCAGCCCGATGTCGTCGCAGATCTTCGCCGAGTTCGTGGACGCGATGGGAACCGACCGCCTGTGCATCGCCGCCGACACCCCGGGATACGGGCTGTCGGACCGTCCGGCGACGCAGCCCTCGATCGCCGATTTCGCCGCCTCCATGGGCGACCTGATCGACGCCCTGAAACTGGGGCAGGTCGACCTGTTCGGCTACCACACCGGCTCGGGCACCTCCGCCGAACTGGCCTGCCAGAGGCCGGCGCAGATCCGGAAGGTGGTCATGAATTCGGCCCTGATGTTCCCGCCGGACGAGCTGGCCGAGCTGAAGGCGTCGTTCGCCTCGCGCGCCAACCACACCCTCGACGAGCACATCGCCCTGCTGCCTGAGCGCTGGAAGCAGCACCGCGCCTGGTGGCGCGACGTGCCCAACCCCGAGACCGCCTGGCCCATGTTCTGGGAGAGCAACCGCGACGTCATGCACAATACCTGGGGCTTCAACGCCGCCTTCGCCTTCGACTTCCCCGGGCGCCTGGCCCAGGTGCAGCAGCCGATCCTGGTGCTCAATCCCGAGGACGACCTGCACCACATGACCCCCCTGGCCGCGCCGGTGATGAAGAACGGCCGCATCCACGAACTGCCCGGCTGGACCCACGGCTTCCTCAACGCCCATACCGACGAGATCGTCGCCCTGGTGCGGGACTTCCTCGACAGCTAAAGGAAGCCTCGTAACCGGCGAGGATGGGACGGCGCATGGCCGCATATGACAACGTTGTCGACATCCTCGTCATCGGCGGCGGCATCAATGGCGTCGGCATCGCCCGGGACGCGGCCGGGCGCGGCCTCAGCGTGCTTCTGTGCGAGCGCGGCGACCTCGCCGGCGCCACCTCTTCGGCCTCCAGCAAGCTGGTCCACGGCGGCCTGCGCTACCTGGAGCAGTATGAATTCCGCCTGGTGCGCGAGAGCCTGGCTGAGCGCGAGGTGCTGCTGCGCGCCGCCGGCCACATCATCAGCCCCCTGCGCTTCGTCCTGCCCGTGCACGCCGGTCTGCGGCCCCCGTGGCTGATCCGCCTGGGCCTGTTCCTCTATGACCATATCGGCGGCCGCAAGATCCTGCCCCCGACCCGCACCCTGCGCCGGGGCCGGGATGCGGCCATGGCCCCGCTGAAAGAGGCCTACGCCCTGGGCTTCGAATATTCCGACTGCTGGGCCGACGACGCCCGGCTGGTGGTGGTCAACGCCATGGACGCCGCCGAGCGCGGCGCCGAGGTGCTGGTCGGCTGGGCCCTGACCTCGGCCCGCCGCGACGGCGATGTCTGGACCGCCACCCTGACCGAAGCGGGCGGCGAGACCCGCCAGGTGCGCGCCCGCGCCCTGGTCAACGCCGCCGGTCCCTGGGTGGGCGAGGCCCTGCGGGCGGTGGGCTCCAATTCCGGCAAGGCCCCGCGCCTGGTCAAGGGCAGCCATATCGTCGTGCCCCAACTCTATGACACGCCCCAGGCCTACACCTTCCAGAACGCCGACGGCCGGGTCGTCTTCACCGTCCCCTACCAGGGCCGCTACACCCTGATCGGCACCACCGACGTGCCCTATGAGGACGACCCGGCCCAGGTCGTCGCCAGCGACGAGGAGATCGCCTACCTCTGCGCGACGGCGTCGGAATATCTGCGCGCCAGCGTGACGCCCGCCGACGTGGTCTGGACCTACTCCGGCGTCCGCCCCCTCTATGACGACGGCGAGGCCAGCGCCTCCACGGTCACCCGCGACTATGTCTTCGACCTCGACGCCCCGCAGGGTCAGGCGCCCCTGCTGTCGATCTTCGGCGGCAAGCTGACCACCTATCGCAAGCTGGCCGAGCACGCGATGCGCGAGCTGAAACCGCACCTGGGCTTTTCCGCCGGCCCCTGGACCGCCGCCGCAACCCTGCCCGGCGGCGAGTTTCCCGGGTCCATCGAGGCCTTCGTCGCCGCCCAACAGGCCCGCTATCCCTTCGCCCCGCCGGCGATGATCGCCCGCATGAGCCATGCCTACGGCGCGCGCCTGACGACGGTGATGGCCGGCGCGTCAGCCCTGGCGGACCTCGGCGAGGCCTTCTCCCCCGACCTCTACGAGGCCGAGCTGCGCTACCTGCGCGACCACGAATGGGCCCGCCGCGCCGACGACGCCCTGTGGCGCCGCTCCAAGCTCGGCCTGTCCCTGGACCCCGCCCAGCAGGCGCGCGTCGAGGCCTGGTTCGCGGCCTGAGGGGGGGGGCGGCGGGGCGGCGCCTAATCCAATAGCGGGCCGGGAAGAAGTCTGCCCCCCCCTCCGCCGTCATCCTGGAGAGCCGCGAAGCGGACTCATCCAGGACCCAGCAGCTCCACGCTCAACGCGCCGCACGGCGCCGTCTTCGCTGCTGGATCCCGGGCTCGCGCAAGCGCGCGCCCCAGGATGACGGCGTTTAGGGGAGCTCGAAATACGGGAGCATCGGGTGAAAATCGACCACTCCGCCTAAGGCGAACACGCCCTACAGCGCCACCGTGCTCGGGTCGTAGTTCAGCCGGTCCTCGCGCGGGACGTCCAGTCGACGGGCGCTTTCGGGACCGTCCTTGAAGATCTCGCCCTGGTGGCGCGACTCCAGCAGCATCGCCCCGGCCCGCTGCGCCCGCGCCCCCTGGTAGACCTGAAGCGCCGCCGCCACATCCTCCGTCTGGCCGAGGGCCCGCGCCAGCACCACCGCGTCCTCGATAGCCATGGCGGCGCCCAGCCCCAGGAACGGCAGCATCGGATGCGCCGCGTCCCCCAGCAGGGCGACCTTGCCGTCCACCCACACGTCCAGGGGGTCGCGGTCGTAGAGGGCCCATTTGGCCGTGCCCTCCAGGGGCGCGTTGGCGGCCAGGCCGATGACGTCCGGGTGCCAGCCGGGGAACAGGCCGACCAGCTCGTCATTGGGGACCCGCTGCGACCAGCCCTCCTGCGTCCACGCCTCGGCGCGGATGAAGGCGACGCAGTTGACCATCGTGCCGTGCCGGATGGTGTACCGCAGCAACGAGCGGCCGGGCGCCACATAGGAGTTGGAGCCCCCCGCCCCCATGAACGGCCGCGCCCGCTCCATGGGAACCAGGAACCGGTAGGCCACCCGGCCGGTGAACAGGGGCTGCTCCGGGCCGAACAGGGCCGCCCGCACCGCCGAGCGCACCCCGTCGCAGCCAATCAGGGCTGATCCCCGCGCCCGCTCGCCATTGGCGAAGATCGCGGTCACCCCCGCGTCGTCCTGCTCATAGCCGGTGAAGGCGTGGCCCAGGCGCAGGGCGTCCGGGTCGGCCGCGTCCACGGCGTCCTTGAGGATGGTGAACAGGTCCGCCCGGTGGATCTGGTTCAGGTACGGCAGGTCCTCGGGCCGCAGCGCCCGGTCGGCGAAGCCGCCGCCGAGGATCTCGCCCGTCTGGTAGTGCAGGGCCGCCGACATCTGCGGCGTGTCCGAGGCGGCCCGCAGGGCGTCGCGCAGGCCCAGGGAATAGAGGCCGCGGCTGGCCGTCACCCCGATGCTGATGCCCGCCCCGACATCGCCGATGCCCCGCGCCTGCTCATAGACGGCGACCTTGAAGCCCTGCTGCTGCAGCGCCAGCGCGGCGGTCAGTCCGCCGATGCCGCCGCCGATGATCAGGATCGGATCCCGCATGTCCGCCTCTCCTCAGCCTCTCCTACAGAGGCAGCACTTCCTCAGACCGCTGGTCCGGCGCCTCTTCCTTCCAGCGCACCGAGCCGAACGGACGCTCCAGCATCCGCCGGATGCGGATCGGCTCGGGGCCCATGTGGAAGGCTATGGCCCGCGCCGTCAACTCGCGCTCGCCCTCGGTCAGCCGGCTGCGCTGGCGCAGGTAGTCGAGCCAGGTCGGACAATGGTAGCGCTCGGTCCACAGCTCCGGCTCGGCCACGTCGCGCGCCAGCGACCAGCCGTAGGCGCCGTTGCGCTGGCGGCTGAGCTGCACCGCCTGCATCACCCCGTGGAACTGGCGGGCGGCGGCGAGGTCGACGCGGTATTCGATCTCCACCACGATGGGGCCGCTGCGGGCGGTCAGGGCCAGGCGCACCTCCGGATCGTCCATCCGCTCGCCCTCGCTCTTGCGCGCGGCGTCCACCGCGGGCAGGCGAAGCCACAGGCCCACGGCGGCCGAGGCGATCATCACCCCGCCGGAGATGAACAGGGCGGCGGCCACGCCATGGCCCTCGGCGATATGGCCCCACATCCAGCTGCCCAGGGCGACGCCGGCGGCGATGGCGGTCTGGAACGAGGCGATGGCCCGGCCGGACACCCAGCGCGGGGCCGGCAGCTGCACGCCGATATTGTAGGTGGTCACCGACACCATCCAGGCGCCGCCGGCCACGAACAGGGCCACCGCCGTCACCGGCGGCCAGCGGCTGGCGGCCACCGCCAGGGTCGCGGCGCCCAGGACGAGGGCGCACAGGCGGGCGGCCTGTTCCGAGCTCAGGCGGCGGCGCAGCTCCGCCACGCTCAGCGCCCCGCCCACGGCGCCCATGCCGAAGGCGCCCAGCATCACCCCGAACATCGACGCCCCGCCGCCCAGCATGTCGCGGGCCACCAGGGGCATCAGCGCCGAGATCGACGAGCCCAGCACCCCGGTGATCACCGTGCGCACCAGCACCACCCGGATCGAGGGGGAGTGCAGCACATAGCGGGCGCCGGTGACGATGGCCCGCCGCATCCGCTCGGGCGGCAGGCGCGACACCGTCGGCTGCCGTCGCCAGCGATAGAAGACCACGAACAGGGGCAGGTAGCAGACGGCGTTGACCAGGAAGGCGGCCGAAGCGCCGGCCGCCGCCACGATGATCCCGCCCAGGGCCGGGCCGAAGCTGCGGGCGATGTTGAAGCTGATGCTGTTCAGCGCCACCGCCGAGGCCAGCATCTCGCCGGGCACCTGCTCGCTCACCGACGCCGCCCAGGACGGACCGAACAGGGCCATGCCCGAGCCGATGATGAAGCAGAAGCCCAGCAGCAGCGGCGGATTGATCAGTCCCAGATAGGCGGTGGTCGCCAGGGCCGAGGCGCCGGTGAACATGATGGTCAGGGCCACCAGGGCGACGATCCGCCGGTCATACATGTCGGCGATGGCGCCCGCTGCCAGCGACAGGAACATCCCCGGCAGCATCGCCGCGGTCTGCACCAGGGCCACCAGGTCCGCCGCCCGGGTCAGCTGGGTCATCATCCAGGCGGCGCCCACGGCCTGGATCATCAGGCCGAGGTTCGACACCAGGCTGCCAAGCCAGATGTTGCGGAACGAGGGCAGGCGCAGCGGCGCGGTGATGCCGTTGCCGGCCGCTGCGGCGGGGCCGGGCGTATGGGTCAAGTCGTCATTCCCGAAGTGAGAGTCGTTCTTACCCTCCGCCGCCGCCAGGGGAAACCCGTCGTCGGCGATTTGGCGGGATTGAGGATCGTCACTCTCCTGCCCCACGCGCAGCGTGGGGAAGGGGGACCGCGCCCGCAGGGCGTGGTGGAAGGGGCAGCGCCGCCCTGTCCGGCCATCGTCGCGCCGCCCCCTCCACCCCCGGCCTATGGCCGGCGGTCCCCCTCCCCCGCGCTCGGCGCGGGGGCGGAGAGCGGGAAGTCCCGCGCGACCGTCCGCGTCTCGGTCGGGACATGGCGAAAGGCCTTGAGCGGCCTTGCGCGCGGCCTGTAGGCTTCGGTGCGAATAGGGGGAAACGACATGAACAGCGATGTATCTCGGCGGGGAGTCCTAGCGGCCGGACCCGCCATCGGCGGCGCGGCCTTGGCGGCGGCGGCGAACGCGGCCCCTGCCAAAACCCTCGACCTCAGCGACCCCAAGGTGCGCGCCCACACCCGGGCCAAGATCATGGGCTCGGTGGCGGCCGAGACGGTCTATAAATTCTACCGCCTGCACATCTACGGCTACATGAACGAGGGGAACCTGATCCCCTTCTTCACCCTCAACAATATCAACGCCACGCAGTGGACCCCGCTCCCCGACGGAACCTTTCGCGCCAAGACCTTCGAGACGGGGGTCTACTGCAAGTTCGACACCGACGAGCCCCTGGACACCTGGGTGAACCCGGTCACCGGCGCCACGCGCGACGTCTGGCAGTTCCTCGGCGGCCCCTTCCTGACGGATGTCAGCGCAGACGGGATGAAGACCACCGGCGCCGAACTTCAGCCCGAAGCGCCCGGCATGGAGATCATGGGCGACACCGTCTTCATCCGCACCGCCGCCAGCGCCAAATGGCCCAACCCCATGAAGCCGTCGGTCTGGCCGACGCAGAGCGCCGGCGACATGGCCTATTGGGAGTCCCACTCGACCACCTCCGCCCGGGTCGAGGACGTGCTGAACCCGAGGCTCAAGGCCGCCCCCATTTCCGGCCATTTCCAGAACATGGCCACCTTCCACCCCTGGATGGGCATGGGCGCCCGCCCCGGTCGCACCTACGGAAAGGCGCACGGCGCCAAATTCATGGCCCTGAACCAGATCCCCGCCGGCGCCCTGAAGAGCTTCGAGCAGAAGACCCCCCAGGTGTTCGACCTGCAGGCCTGGACAAAACCGGTCATGGACGTTCCCAGCTGGATGGCCGCGCACACGCCGGGCTGACGCCGGCTGATCCTCCCCCGCCCCTTCGCGGGGGAGGTGGGCCCCCGCTGCAAAGCGGGGGGTCGGAGGGGGCGGGCGGCGGCGCGGCGGTTCGCCCCCTCAGTCCCTTCGGGACAGCTCCCCCGTGAAGAACGGGGGAGCATAAGGCTAATCCTCCCCCGCCTCTTCGCGGGGGAGGTGGGCCCCCGCTGCAAAGCGGGGGGTCGGAGGGGGCGGGCGGCGGCGCGGCGGTTCGCCCTCTCAGTCCCTCCGGGACAGCGCCCCCGTTGCACGCGGGAGCATAAGGCTGATCCTCCCCCGCCCCTTCGCGGGGGAGGTGGGCCCCCGCTGCAAAGCGGGGGGTCGGAGGGGGCGGGCGGCGGCGCGGCGGTTCGCCCCCTCAATCCCTCCGGGACAGCTCCCCCGTTGCACGGGGGAGCATGAGGCCGCTCTTGCGCGCACGCCCCCCGCCCGCCACGACTGGCGCCCATGACCGCCGACCTCCTCCTGGCCCACGAACCGGCGATCCGGCTGACGGTCTTCCTCGGCCTGTTCGCGGTCCTGGCCCTGGCCGAGCTGCGCTGGCCGCGGCGGGCGCTGATCCGCGGGCGCAAGGCGCGGTGGACGGCGAACCTCAGCCTGATGGCGCTCTACACCCTGCCCGTGCGCCTGCTGGCGCCCCTGGCGGCGGTGGGGGTGGCGGCCTTTGCGCAGCGCCACGGCCTCGGCCTATTCAACGCCGCGCCGGCCCCGCCCTGGCTCGCCATCCTCGCCAGCCTGGTGCTCCTCGACCTGGTCATCTGGGGCCAGCACCTGGCCTTCCACCGCATTCCCTGGCTGTGGCCCCTGCACCGGGTGCATCACGCCGATGTCGGCTTCGACCTCACCACCGGGGTGCGTTTTCATCCCCTGGAGGTCATCGCCTCCCTCGCCGTCAAGGCGGCGGCGGTGACAGCCCTCGGCGCGCCCCCGGCGGCGGTGCTGGCGTTCGAGGTGCTGCTGTCCGGCGGCGCCCTGTTCAGCCACGCCAACCTGCGCCTGCCGGAGGCCGCGGACCGGGCGCTGCGGCGGGTGTGGGTGACCCCCGACATGCACCGCGTGCACCACTCCCAGGTCCGCGCCGAGACCGACTCCAACTACGGCTTCCACCTGTCCCTGTGGGACCGCCTGTTCGGAACCTACCGGGCCCAGCCCGCCGCCGGCCAGGCGGGCGTGGTGTTCGGCCAGGCGGAGTGGAGCGACCCCCGCGAGGACCGCCCGGACCGGCTGCTCACCCAGCCGTTCCGCCGCGCCCGCTGAGCGGAGCCCCCTCCAGGGCCGGCGCCGCGCGCCCGGCGGGGGCGCGGCCGGCGAAGCGAGGCCTGCGGGCCACCGGGATCCGGCCCGGCTGCGCCAGCCCCGCCGGCTCGCGTCCCAGGCGGATCCAGATGAAGCTCTGCGCCACCGCCAGCCAGTAGGGCGCCCAGGGGTTGCGGCGGTAGCCGACCGGGGCCACCTGGGCCGCGACCAGCAGCCCGGCCAGCATCGCCGCCAGGGTCACGCAGGCGTGCAGCGGGATGGGCCGTCGTCGCACCGCGATCAGGGCCTGGGCCGCCGCGCGATAGACGCCGTAGAGCAGCACGACCACGCCGGTCAGCCCGATGAGACCGGCCTCGAACCAGGCCCCCAGGAAGATGTTGTGCACCGGGTGGGGCAGCCGGTTGCGGAAGCTGCCGATGCCGGTGAACGGGTGCGCCCCCAGGAAGCCCACGGCCGCCGTGTTGATGTCCACCCGCTCGCCCAGGGTGGTCGAGCCGATGGAGTCCGCGGTCGCGAACTCCTCGACGCGCTCGGCCACCTTGGTGCCCTCCACCGCCTGGGTGAGGGGGCCGATGGCGGCGATGGCCAGGATGGCCGCCACCACCGCCCATCGGGAGGTGAGCGACGGCCGGGCCCAGAGCGAGCCGGCCGCCAGCACCGCCATCCCGGCGACCAGCCCCGCCGTCGCGCCCATGGAGCCGCTGGCGGCCAGGGCGGCGATGTAGAGGGCGATGACCAGCCACAACAGCAGGCGGGCGGGCCCGCGATAGAGCACCATCAGGCTGATGGCGATGAAGATGCCCGCGACCAGCAGATGGCCCAGCTCATTGGGATGGTCGGTCATGCCGCAGGCCCGGCCCTGGGTCATGCAGGCCGCCTTGTGGGATTTGTCGCTCACCTGGTAGAGGGCGATCATCGCATTGACCGACAGGCCGCCCAGATAGGCGCCCGCCAGCCAGGTCCATCGGCGCAGGGTGGTGGCGGCCGCCAGATAGACCATGAAGACGACGCCCGTGTTCATCAGATATTTGAACGGGGTCAGGAAGTCGCCGGGCATGTTCGTTCTGAGGAACGTGATGCTGGCGCCGACGAATATAATCGTTCCCGCGAGCAAGAACGGCGTCGAGGTCTTCGCGCTGGCCGCCAGGGCCGGCAGATTGATCAGGAGCAGACCAAAGGCGATCAGAAGCAGAGGATCCGCCGGATCCACGGCCGCGCTGCGCGGTATAACAAAAGACACCAGCCCTGTCGCCGCCACCACAGTCAAGAACTGCAACCGGTCCAGGGCCGTTCCGTAGCTCATGGCGCGCTTTGGAGCTTGCACTCACCCCCCCTGTGAGCCTTAAATGATCGTTAACGCCCCAGACGGGGCGACAACTTTGATCGACTAGCCCGCACTTTTCGACCGTTTCGACCTCATATATCAGGCATACATCTAATCATCGCAATAACAATACATAATTTTCCTTATCAAGCCTTAGTCTAACCTGAACGAGGTGGCCATGTCTTGGGTGGTTGTTGGAGGTGGCGGCTTCGTGGGCCGCGCGATATGCCGACTTCTGACAAGACGCGGTGAAGACTTTACTGTCATTGATCGACTGGATCCTCCGACTGGAACCACATCGCGGTGGATCACCGCGGATCTTCTTGTCGATGACGTCGAACTTCCCGCCGGCCACGTGGTCCTCGCCCACGGCTGCGGCCTGCCCGGCGTCGTCCGCCCCTGGACCCTGGCGATGGACAACGCCCTCTCCACCGCCCGCATCGCCCGCCGGCTGACCGACCGTCAGGTCACTGTCCTGTCATCGGTCGAGATCTACGGCCCCGCCTGCGGCCCCCTGGTCGAGGACACCGCCCCGCGCCTGCCCCTCTGCGCCTCTGCGCTCGATGGCTGGGTGGACCGCGCCCTGGCCGCCGCCCAGTCCGGATGCGGCCCCCACCAGGCGCACGCCCTGTGCGGGGAGCTTCTCGACCCCGACCCGGCTGGCCGCTGGACCTATGGCCTGTCCAAGCTGGCCCAGGAGCAGATCCTGCGCCGGACCGTCCCCGCCGACCATCTGCGCATCCTGCGCCTCAGCAATGTCATCGGCGCCGAGCAGTGCCGGTTCCTCGGCCGGATGGTCGAGGCCCTGCTCGACGGACGGCCCTGCGTGGTCAGCGACTCCGTGCGCAGTTTCGTGTCCGTCGCCGAGGTCGCCCGTGTGGTGGTGGACGGCCCGCCCGCCGGCCTGTTCAACGTGGCCAGCGGCACGGTCCACCTGCTGGACGCGGTCAAGCTGGTGGCCGACGACCTGGGCCGCCGGCCCGAGGTCAGCATCCTCGCCCACCCCCCCGGGGACAGCTGCGGCGAGGTCGACGCGACGCGGCTGCATCATCGCCTCCCCCCCGGCGAGACCCTGCGCGACGCCCTGCGCGGTTGCGCGCGGGCCATGGCGGGCACGCCGCCGCCCATGTTCGCGCCGCCCCTGCCGGTGGTCATTCCCCCCAGGCCCGAGGCGCCCCAGCTGGTGTCGGACCGCATCGCCCAGGGACTTTGGTCGGGCCGGGTGCGCGGCGACCGCTGGAGCGGCGCCCTGGTCGACGCCCTCACCGACATCGTCCGCCCGGCGCCGGGCCAGAGGGTGGTGCTGACCAATTCCGGCACCAACGCCCTGCGCCTGGCCATCGCCGCCGTAGCCCGACCGCGCCCGTCCCAGGCGGTGGCCCTGTGCCCGGCCTTCACCTTCCACGCCACCGCCGAGGTGCTGCGGCAGTTGGGCTGGACCCTGCGCTTCGTCGATGTCGATCCCGCCACCTGGACCCTGGACGCCCGATGCCTGGCCGCCGAGCTGGAACGGGGCGATGTGGGCGTGGTGGTGGCGGTGGACGCCCTGGGCAACCCCTGCGACTACGGGCGGCTGGCCGAGGCCTGCCGCGCGGCGGCGACGCCCTTCGTGGCCGACTCCGCCCCGGCCCTGGGGGCGTGGCATGAGGGACGCCCGGTGGGATCGCAGGCTGACGCCCACGCCTTTTCCATGAGCTTCGCCAAGGTGGTCAGCGGCGGCGGCAGCGGCGGCTTCGCCGTGCTCCCGGCCAGCCCCCGCAGCGACAGCGCCGCCGAGAACTGGCTCCGGTCCTCGCTGATCACCGAGGCGTCCGCCGTGGTCGCCCTGGACGGGGTGCTCGCCCTGGAGGCCCTGATCGCGCGGCGGCAACGGGCCGCCGACGCCTTCGCCCGGGCGGTGGAGGACCTCGACGGCTTCCGCCCGCAGGCCGTGCAGCCCGGCGGGCGCCATGCCTGGGTGCACTGGGCCATGACCGTGCCCCCCGCCGTTGGCCGCGACCGGCTGGCGGCGGAGCTGGCGGCCGAAGGGGTGGGGACCAAGCCCTATTACGAGCCCCTCGCCCACGCCGACGACGGTCGCCGGCTGATCGCCACCGCCCGCCTGCACCGCGACGCCCTGGCCCTGCCCATGTCCTCCGAACTGACCCGCGACGAGTCGGAGCGTGTCGGCCTGGCCCTGCGCCGCTGCATCCGCCGCCTCGCCGGGCGCAGCCTGCAGGCGGACTCCGCCTTGCACCCCCAGGCCCAGCAGGGGGTGGGCTGACGGCCCCGCGTTTAGAGCGCCCCCCGGTCATCCAGGACCCAGCAGCGCCACCCTCAACGCGCCGCACGGCAAGGTCCTCGCTGCTGGGTTCCGGGTTCGCGCAAGCGCGCGCCCCGGAATGACGAACTATTTTTGGGCGCGCGCCCCCCTCTCCGCCGTCATCCTGGAGAGCCGCGAAGCGGACTCATCCAGGACCCAGCAGCCCCACCCTCAACGCGCCGCACGGTCAGGTCTTCGCTGCTGGATCCCGGGCTCGCGCAAGAGCGCGCCCCGGAATGACGATCCTTTTTGAAGCGCCCCCCTCTCCGCCGTCATCCTGGAGAGCCGCGAAGCGGACTCATCCAGGACCCAGCAGCTCCACCCTCAACGCGCCGCACGGTCAGGTCATCGCTGCTGGGTTCCGGGTTCGCGCAAGAGCGCGCTCCAGGATGACGACCCATTTTGATGTGTCGCGCACCCCTCTCCGCCGTCATCCTGGAGAGCCGCGAAGCGGACTCATCCAGGACCCAGCAGCCCCACCCTCAACGCGCCGCACGGTAAGGTCTTCGCTGCTGGGTTCCGGGTTCGCGCAAAAGCGCGCCCCGGAATGACGATCCTTTTTGAAGCGCCCCCCTCTCCGCCGTCATCCTGGAGAGCCGCGAAGCGGACTCATCCAGGACCCAGCAGCGCCGCCCTCAACGCGCCGCACGGTAAGGTCTTCGCTGCTGGGTTCCGGGTTCGCGCAAGCGCGCGCCCCGGAATGACGAACTATTTTTGGGCGCGCACCCCTCTCCGCCGTCATCCTGGAGAGCCGCGAAGCGGACTCATCCAGGACCCAGCAGCTCCACCCTCAACGCGCCGCACGGCAAGGTCTTCGCGGCTGGATCCCGGGTTCGCGCAAGAGCGCGCCCCAGGATGACGACCTTATTTGATAAGGCGTTCGCCCAGCCCTTTCCGACCGCCGCCCTAACCTCAGCCGTCATCCTGGAGAGCCGCGAAGCGGACTCATCCAGGACCCAGCAGCTCCGCCCTCAACGCGCCTCACGGTAAGGTCTTCGCTGCTGGGTTCCGGGTTCGCGCAAGCGCGCGCCCCGGAATGACGAACTATTTTTGGGCGCGCACCCCTCTCCGCCGTCATCCTGGAGAGCCGCGAAGCGGACTCATCCAGGACCCAGCAGCTCCACCCTCAACGCGCCGCACGGCAAGGTCTTCGCGGCTGGATCCCGGGTTCGCGCAAGAGCGCGCCCCAGGATGACGACCTTATTTGATAAGGCGTTCGCCCAGCCCTTTCCGACCGCCG
This sequence comes from Caulobacteraceae bacterium, assembly GCA_965279095.1. Lineage (GTDB taxonomy): Bacteria > Pseudomonadota > Alphaproteobacteria > Caulobacterales > Caulobacteraceae > CBDIHH01. The sequence continues at coordinate 64,499 of CBDIHH010000006.1, read as the reverse complement.
CCCTAACCTCAGCCGTCATCCTGGAGAGCCGCGAAGCGGACTCATCCAGGACCCAGCAGCTCCGCCCTCAACGCGCCTCACGGTAAGGTCTTCGCTGCTGGGTTCCGGGTTCGCGCAAGAGCGCGCCCCGGAATGACGAAACTTGTTAGATCGCCGTCACGCGGCCGAGCGCGACACCTACCGCCCGCCCATCGCCAGCATCCGCTGCACCAGCCGTTCGCAGGCGGCGCCGTCGGCCACGGTCTCGTCGGTGGGCCGCGCGCGCACCGCCGCGGCCAGCTCGGCGTAGCGCTCCAGGGTCAGGCCCGACAGGAACCCCGTCAGGGACTCGGCCAGGTCGCCTGAAAGCTCCACCCCCACCCCCCGCGCCGCCGCCCAGGCCGCCGTGGCGACCCCCTGGGCCACCAGGGGCACGGCCCCATGGCTCATGCCCTCGTAGAGCCGGTTGGGCAGCAGCCAGTCGGAATTGAGCCCCTCCTCATAGAGGTCGATGGCCCAGACGAAGTCGACGCCGCCGAAGATCTCCGGCAGGTCCTGGGGATAGGCGTAGGGGCCCAGGTAGAGCAGGTTCGGGGTGCGGGCGAGGACCGCGTCGAAATCGGGCAGCTGGTCCTTGGCCGGCAGGCCGCGCAGGCGAATCTCAACCCCGGCCCCCAGGGCCTCGGCCACCCGCTCCAGATAGGCCAGGCTCTTGCGGCAGCGCAGGATGCCGGACCAGCCGATCCGCCAGGGACGGCCGGTGGTCGGGGTGCGCGCGGCGTCGGCGCGGGCCCGGGTGTAGGTGGGGTCGAACACCCAGTTCTCCAGGATGATCACCGGTCCCTCATAGCCCTGGCGCTTGCGCAGATATTCCGTCTCCGCCGCGGGCCAGCTGACGATCACCCCGTTCGACAGGGCCAGCAGAACGCGCTCCAGCCACCGCAGCGCCGAGGAGACCGCCCCGTCGCCCAGCATCAGCCGGTGAACGTCGAGGCATTCATAGACGATGATCGGGCTGCGGCGCCCCCGCAGCCGGTGGACCACCGCCAGCAGCAGCATCTCCAGATTGCGCGCCACCACCAGGTCCGGCGGCGGCCGCGACAGCACCCGCCCGGGCCAGGCCAGCAGGGCGCCCAGCACCGTCAGGGTGCGGCGGATGAACCGTCCGTTCTCGGTCTTGCCCAGCACCGTGGTCTCGAACGACCCCTTGGGCATGCCGGTGCGGTCGCGGACAAAGCCGATCAGCCGCACGGTGGCGCCCCCGGCCTCGAACATGTCGGCGTGGCGGCGCACGGCGGGGTCGCCCAGTTCGGGGGCCAGGAAATCGATCTTGATCACGCGCGGGTCTCCTGACGGCGGCGGCCTGGGCTCCAGCCTCTACAGCAAGACCATCGACAGTTTGTTATTTCCTGGCGCCGCCCGCCCCAAGGTTCAGGCCAGACCAGGGCCTAGGCGAGGAAGGCGTCGAACAGCCCCCGCCACGCCGCCGGATCCTCCGGCAGGTCCGCCGCCTGGCAGGCCGGCGCCGCGGCCTTCAGCTGCGCCACCCGGGCGTAGGAGCCGGTGGCGGGCATGTCGGTGATCAGGCAGGGGATGGCCAGCTGGTTCAGCCGCTCCGCCGTGGGGTAGCGGAAGCTGGCGGCATAGGCCCGCTGGTAGCCGTCGCCGACCTTGAACACATCCTCCAGCCGCCGGTGCAGCCCCGCCCCGCTGGCCTCGCTATCCCGCCAGACCACGCCTTGCGCCGTGGCGTTGTACCAGGGCCAGAACAGGGTCTGCCGGCCGAAGGCGCGCCAGGCCGTGACCAGATGCGATCCGTCCCAGCGGGCGCCGATCGAGGGGGTGTAGTGGGCGAGGTGCTCCTCGCGGTCCGCGTCGTCGAAGATCATCACCCCGGCCTGGATGAGCCGCCGCACGAGGCCAGGCCGGCGCAGGCTCAGCGCCATGCCGATCTGCCCGCCCGAATAACGGCCGATGACGTCGACCTCGGCGATCCCCAGCTGCGCGAGCATCGCCTCGACCACGGCGGCATAGCCCTCGACGGTCACCCCGTCGGCCGCCGCGAATGGGTCGGACTCGCCGCTCCCCGGCAGGTCGGGCACGATCACCGGCCGGTCGCCGACATAGGGCGCGACGAAGGCCTCCAGCCGCCGCGACGCCCCGGCGGGATCGTGCAGCCCCAGGATCGACCGCCCCGCCCCGGCCCAGCACACCCGCGCGAACACCTGGCCGTGCTCCAGGTCCACATACTGCTTCTGCAGGCGCGGCGCGCCGGCGTCGACGGCCTCGGGGACCCGGGTCGGCGCCGGGCCGCGCGGCGCCCATTCGCGCAGCAGGCAGGCGGCGATGGCCTCGTCCCTCACCTGGCCCGCGCCCTCGATCCGGTACACATGAGACGGCAGGGGGTCGGGAATCGTCGCCTCGGCGGCGGCGCGAGGGATGCGGGCGTAGGCGGCGCCCGCGCGCAGAAAGTCGAGGAAGTCGACGTGCAGCGCCTGCGGCGGCGGCATGTCGCGCGCCAGCCGCTGGCGGGCCGACACCGCGTTCCAGGGGGCGAACAGATAGGCGGAATCGACCATGTCCCAGAGGGTCAGCAGGTGTCCGCCGTCCCGCCGCGGCGCGACGTCGGGGAAGCGGGCGTCCAGGTCCGCCGCGTCGCCCGCGGGCTCGGGGGCGCTGATCACGCACACGCCTGCCCGTCCCGGCCGCGCCGCGGCGAAGGCCAGCGCCAGCTGCGCCCCGGCCCCCTCTCCCACCACCGCCACCCTGGGCAGGCCGAAGGCGTCGAGCAGCTGCTCGAGCGGTTCGATGAACGGGGCCAGGCCCCTGTCGTCCTGCGGCAGGGGGTCGGACAGGCCGTAGCCCGGCGGGTCGACGGCGATGACGGTGAAATGGGCCGCCAGCCGCGAGATCAGGGCGCCCTGGGCCTGGGCGGTGCGCGGCAGGGGCGGCAGCAGCAGGACGGCGGGGCCCTGGCCCACGCGCCGATAGTGGATCTGTCCGCCGGCGATGGCTGCGAAATACTTCTTCATCCGCGCCAGCCTAGCGCAAGCCGGGGCGGCCCCTCAGGCCGGCAGCGCCCTTGCTCATCCTGCGGTCAGCGCGGCTGCCGAGGGTGTCGAAGACCGCGGGCGGGGCGACGAACCGCCCGCGGTCTCCTCCGTGCGCCCTAGCCGGCGGACTTGGCCGGCGTGGCCGACTTGGTGGTGGTGGTGGTCGTGGTGGTCTTGGTGGAGGCGACGCGGTGATGCTTGACCGCCGCCTTGTGCTTGGCCGGCGCCGGAGTCTTGGCGGCCATGGCCTCGGACTTCGCGGCCGGCGCGGCGGCGGGGGCCGCGGCCATGGCCGGAGCGGCGGCGAGGGCGCCAAGGGCGAGAATGGTCAGGGCGATGGTTTTCATGGAATTTCCTGGCTCGGTAGAGGGGACAACAGATCAACGTCTGCCAGGTCATAGTGGACAGATCGGGTGGCGCCGCCTTGTCCGGATTCTTACAAATTTGCGAGTTTTGACTGGACAGTTCCGGGGTTATGACGGGCGAGGCCTGGGGGGCCGACGCCTTTCACGATGTCACCTCGCGCCTGCGGACTGTTGATCTTAACGGCTATTGCAACGGCATTTGACCATGCAGCGCCTGCACAGACGTCATCCGCATTCCAATCGCCAAAACCCCTTCCACGACTTCGGGAACTGAAGACATGTCCAACAAGATTCTCCGCGCCGCCCTCGTCGCCGGCCTCGCCGTCTCCGCCCTGAGCCTCGGCGCCTGCAACAACGCCGCCAAGAAGGCCGACGACAAGGCGGCCGCCGCCTCGGCCGACGCCACCAAGGCCAGCGACGCCGCCGCCAAGGCCTCCGATGCCGCAACCTCCGCCGCCGCCGACGCCAAGGTCGCCGCCGACGCCGCGCCTGCCGCCGCGGCAGCGCCCGCGACCCCCGCCCCGGCCGACGCCCCCAAGCCCGCCGACACCGCGTCCGTGGATGCGGCGAAGAAGTAGGCCGTTGAGCGCCGACGCGGCCCCGGGGCCGCGTCGGCAGCCGGCGAGGCGCGGGATCTTGCGCCGCCTGTCAGGCCGATGGCTGGTGGCCCTGTCCTGCGCCCTGGCGATGGCGACGGGCGCCGCGGCGGCCGCCCCGCGCCGGCCTGCAGGCCCCCTCATTCTGGTGCCCAGCGCGGTGGCCTCCAGCGGTCCCCTCGTCATCTTCTATTCCGGCGACGGCGGGTGGGCGGGCGCCGACCGCCGCATCGCCGCCGGCCTGGCGCAGCGCGGCCTGCCCGTGGTGGGGGTGGACGCCCTGCACTACTTCTGGCGCACCCGATCCGCCGACCAGGCCGCCGCAGATCTCGCCGCCACCATCGCCGACGCCTGCCGCCGGTGGGGCCGTAGCCGGGTCATCCTGGCGGGCTATTCCTTCGGCGCCGGGGCGCTGCCCCTGGTGGCCGCCCATCTGCCGCCCGACGCCTGGGCCCGGGTGCAGATGATCGCCCTGATCGCCCCGGGGGCGCATGGCGAGCTGGTCCTGCGGCCCCGGTCCTGGTTCAACATCCCCGGTCCCCAGGCGGCGCCCCTCGCCGACGCCCTGCGCGCCCTGTCCGCGGTCCGCGTCCTGTGCATCTACGCCGTCGACGATCACAGCGCCGCCTGCCCCCGCCTGCCGCCCCCCGTGGCCCTGCGCCCCCTGTCCGGCGGCCATCACTTCAAGGGCCAGACCGACGCCGTCGCCGCCGTCATCGCCCGGGCCGCCGGCCAGCCCCTGGCCGGCTGAGGCCCCTACTCGCCCAGCACAAGGATGGCCCTGAGCCCGGGGTGGTTGTCCTCGATCACCAGCCGCCCGTCATGCAGCCGCGCGCAGGCGGCGACGATGGCCAGACCCAGGCCCGACCCCTGGGTGGAGCGGGCCGCGTCGAGGCGCACGAACCGCTCCTGGATCCGCGCCCGGTCGGCGTCGGGGACTCCGGGGCCGTCGTCCGCGACGATCACCTCGACGCCGCGCCCCTCGCGGCGCACCGTGACCGTCACCGTCGCCCCTGGCCCCGCATAGCGCGCCGCATTGTGCATCAGGTTTCCCACCGCCTGGCGCAGCAGCAGCGGATGGGTCCGGCAGTCCAGCGGATCGGCGGAAACATCCAGGACCACCGTCTGACCCGCGTCCTCCAGCACCGGGGCGAACAGGTCGACCACCCCCTCCACCAGGGCCCGCACGTCGGTCGGCTCCATCATCTCCCGGGACAGCCCCGACTCCGCCTGGGCGATGTCGATGAGGGCCGAGAAGGTCGCCAGGGCCGCGTCGGCCTGCAGCCGCGCCTCCTCCAGCGCCGCCTGGCGCGTGGCCTCGTCCGCCGTCGGGTCCGCCGCCCGCGCGATCGCCGCCTTCAACCGTCCCAGGGGGCTGCGCAGGTCATGGGCCAGGCTGTCGGTGACCGTGCGCAACCCGGTCATCAGCTCCTCGATACGGCCCAGCATGACGTTCAGGGAGCGTCCCAGCCGGTCGAAGACGTCGCCCCCCTCGGCCACCGGCACCCGGGCGTGGAACTCCCCGGTGGCGATCCGCTCGGCGGTGGCGGCGATGGCGTTGGCCCGCTGCAGCAGCACCCCGCTGAACACCAGGCCCACGGCGGCCCCGGCCAGGGCGGCCAGGGTCAGGGCCACGGCGGAGGCCTCGAAGATCGCCCGCCGGAACGAGCGCCGCGCGCCCAGGTCCTCGGCGATCAGCAGCTTGTCCCCCGACGGCAGGTTGCTGGCCAGGGCCCGCCAGCGCGCCACCCCGTGGCTATCGACGGTGCGGACGATCTTCCACCCCGGGGGCGCCCCGGGATGGATCAGCTGGGCGGCCCCCGCCAGGGGCCGGCCGGCGGCGCTCGACAGGGCGTAGCGCATGCCCGGTCCGCCATGGACGCGCTCGCGGCGGTCCAGGGTGGCGATCAGGGACTGCGTGCCCTCCTCGCTCTGCAGCCGGGCCATGTAGTCGCGCTCGGCGATCAGGGCGGCGCGGGACTGCTGGGCGATGATGCGCTCGCCGAGGCGATCGACGATCACCAGGGCCGAGCCGATGGCCAGGGCGGCCACCAGCAGCACGATGGCCGCGGCGCTCCAGGTGCGCAGGGAGCCCCGCAGGACCATCACACGGTTTCCGACAGCCGGTAGCCCGCGCCGCGGACCGTGTGCAGCAGGGGCTTGGGAAAGGGATCGTCGATCTTCTTGCGCAGGCGGCTGACGTGGGTGTCGATGACGCTGGTGTGGGGATCGAACCGGTAGTCCCACACCTGCTCCAGCAGCATGGTGCGGGTCACCACCCGGTCGCGGTTGCGCAGCAGGTATTCGAGCAGGGTGAACTCCCGCGGCAGCAGGTCCAGGGACTGGCCGGCGCGGGTCACCTTGCGCGACAGCAGGTCCATGCGCAGGTCGCCGCAGCTCAGCGACGTCTGCTCCTGCCGCGAGGCGGTGCGGCGCAGCAGGCTGGCCAGCCGCGCCGACAATTCGGAAAAGCCGAACGGCTTGGTCAGGTAGTCGTCGCCCCCCGCCCGCAGCCCCTTGACCTTCTCGTCGAGCTGGCCGAGCGCGCTGAGCACGATGATGGGGGTGTCGATGTCCGCCGCCCGCAGGGCCTTGATCACCGCCAGCCCATCGAGGCCCGGCACCATCCGGTCCATGACGATGGCGTCGAAGGCCTGCTCGGTGGCCATGTAGAGGCCGTCCCGCCCGTCGGCGGTGTGCTCCACCGTGAAGCCTTCCTCCCGCAGCCCCTTCAGGATGTAGGCGGCGGTCTCGGCGTCGTCCTCGACGACCAGGATTCGGCGGCTCATGGACAGGCCTCGCAAAGTATCGCGGCCGACTAATCGCCTGAAAAAAGGCCGAACGGCGCCGCGACGCCCCCTCCACCATGCTGCGCATGGTCCCCCTCCCCCGCGGCGCTTCGCTTGCAGGGGAGGAGATGACGCAACTCTCCTCCCCTGCGCCGTAGGCGCGGGGGAGGGGGACCACGACGTGGTGGAGGGGGCGGCGCTGCCGCGCCAGAATTTCCCTGCGGAGGAAGGCCCAACAGGCTAACCTACGAGGAAGCCCTACCGCCGCTGGAAGGCCGCCATCTCGGCCAGGTCGCGCTCGGACCAGCCCGCGTCGCAGGCCGCCGAGAAGGCCGCGCAGGCCACCCCCGCGGCCGGCGCCGCCACCCCGGCGGTCGCCGCCTCGCGCACGATCGACATCAGGTCCTTGCGCAGGGTGCCGATGCTCGCCGACACCGTGTCCAGCGGCACGGGCTCGCCCTCCAGCGCCGCGCGGCGGATGTTGAGGTAGGGCGACCCGGCGGCGCTCTCGCCGATGGCCTCCAGGATCGCCGGGACCTGGAGCCCCACCGCCGTCCCGTAGGCGGTGGCCTCGGCCAGGGCCTGCAGGTGCACGGTGAGCACCAGGTTGGTGGCCAGCTTCATCTGCGTCCCGGCGCCCGCCGGCCCGACATGCAGGATGCGCCGGGTGAGCTGTTCCAGCACCGGCCGCGCCGTCTCCAGATCCGCCGCCTCGCCGCCCACCAGGGCCACCAGCTTGCCGTCCCGCGCCGGGCCCTGGGTGCCCATCACCGGGCTGTCGATGAAGCGCCCGCCGGCGGCGCGGATGCGCGCGCCCAGCTCAAGGCTGGTGTCCGGCCGCAGGGTGCTCATCTCGACGAACAGCTTGCCGGCCACGGGTGCGGCCGCGACGGCGTCATAGACGTCCCGCGCCGCCGCATCGTCCGCCAGGATCGACAGGATGATGTCGCAATCGCGCGCCAGGTCCGCCGGGGTCTGCGCCACCGCCGCGCCGGTCACCGCCCGCGCCTTGTCCAGCGACCGGTTCCACACCGTCACCTCGAAGCCCGCCGCCACCAGCCGCGGCGCCATCACCCCGCCCATCCGGCCGAGGCCGGCGAAACCGATCTTCATGGCATCTCTCCTCTTGGGCTCAGGCTAGACCCAGTCTCGACCCATCGCACCCGCATTCCCCGCGGAAGCGGGGATCCAGACTTTCAGCATCCGGGGCGCCTGAGGCAAAGTCTGGGCCCCCGCTTCCGCGGGGGATACGGGGTTGGACGAGCAGACCTAGACATAGGTCCAGCCGCGATGGGTCTGGCCGGGGTTGCGCGGCGCCATCAGGCCCAGAAGGTCCGTCTCGGCCATGATCTCGGCCAGCACCCGCTCGGCCTCGCGGATCACAGACTCCTCGTCCACAACCGTCGAGCGGCCGCCCTCCAGCAGCTTGCGCCCGGCGACGAACACCGTGTCGACGATCTGGTTGTCGCCGGCCCACACCAGCGAGCCCAGGGTCCGCAGGCCCCCGAAGTTGGGACGCATGGAGGCGTGGTCCAGGTCGACGATGACGCAGTCCGCCGCCTTGCCGACCTCCAGCGAGCCACTCACCTCGTCCATGAACAGGGTGCGGGCGCCCCCCAGGGTGGCCATCTCGATGACCCGCTCACTGGTGGCCCACAGTTCGGCGGCGGGCGCCGGCAGGCCCGCGGCCTTCTCGCGGTGGATGGCCAGGTTCTGGCCGAAGATCACCCCGCGCATCACCTCGAACGGGCTCTGGTTGTCGGTGACCATGGGCGCGTCGGTCCCGATCCCGGGAATGATTCCTCTAGCCAAGAGATGGTGCAGGGGCAGGCCGGTGGCGTCGAACTGGCGCAGCACCGGCACCAGGGCCAGGCGGCAGTCGTGCTCGGCCAGGATGTCGAACTCCTCGGGCCGGATATTGACCCCCTTGCCGGCGTAGAGCGGCTCGCTGAGCAGGTCGAACGACTGGTAGTACTGCACCTGGCCGCCGTTGAACCCCTGCTTCTTCAGCCCGGCGCCATGGCCGTTGTCGGTCATGTCGATATCCAGCCGCGCGCCGATCCTGCGGGCGCCCTGGTGGATCCGGCGCATGTCCTCCGGGTCGCTGACGAAGTTGTAGTTGATGAAGCTGGCCGCCACCTCGATCTGGTCCGAGCTGAACTTGCCGTGCAGGCGCTCGATCTCGGCCAGGCCGTCGTCCACCGCCTCGCGCCCCGCCTCCCCCACCATCTCGCTGGTGGCGATGCAGCGGGCGAGAAAGCCGCGCATGCCGCTGTCCTTCAGGGCCGACCAGGATCCGTCCACGGACCGCTTCTGGGCGTTGTTGAAATGCTCGTCGTGGGTGGCGGTGTAGCCGGCGCGGATCATCTCCAGGGCGTGCAGCCGGGTGAGGATGTAGCTGCGCTCCTCGTCCAGCCGCCCGGTGACCATGTCCAGCTGGCGGATCACCGCCTTCACGGCGGTGGGAATGTGGGTCACCGGCCAGCGGTCGTCGTTGTAGCCGCGCAGGAAGATCTGGTTCAGGTGGTTGTGGCCGTTGGCCATCCCCGGCATCACCAGCGTGTCGGTCCCGTCGATGGTCTCCGTCGCCGTCCAGTCGCAGGCGGACATCGGCCCCACCCCGACGATCTTGCCGTCCTTGAAGGCCACGAAGCCGTGGGTCAGCACCCGCCGCTCGGCGTCGACGGTGACGACATAGGCGTCCTTGATGAGGGTGTCGGCCTGGGGCATGGCGGGTCTCCGGAAGCTCAGGGGCGACGACAGGTCTGGAGCCCCCGTCGGCCCTTGGCAAGGCGCCTGCGCAGACAAGCCGCCAGACGGGCGCGGCGCCGCGGGCCGGTGGACTTGGCGCATCGCTTCACCGCAAATGCCGGCCATGACCGCGCCGCCGCCCTGCCTGGGACAGTTCGACTACATCATCGTCGGGGCGGGCACGGCCGGCTGCGTGCTGGCCAACCGTCTCAGCGCCGATCCTCGCAACCGGGTCCTGCTGCTGGAAGCCGGCGGCCACGACAACCTGTTCTGGGTGCATGTGCCCATCGGCTACCTCTACACCCAGGGCCGCCCGCGCACCGACTGGTGCTTCTCCACCGAGGCCGAGCCGGGCCTTGCCGGCCGGGCGCTGAAATACCCCCGCGGACGGCTGCTCGGCGGCTCGTCCTCCATCAACGGCATGATCTACATGCGCGGCCAGGCGGCCGACTACGACGGCTGGCGGCAAGCAGGGCTCACCGGCTGGGGCTGGGACGACGTCCTGCCCTACTTCCTCAGGTCCGAGGATCACCATGGCGGGGCCAGCGACATCCACGGCGCCGGCGGCCCCCTGAAGGTCTCGCGCCAGCGGCTTCACTGGCCGATCCTCGAGGCCTTCCGCGAGGCCGCCGCCCAGTGCGGCATCCCCAAGGTCGACGACTTCAACGGCGGCGACAATTTCGGCAGCGCCTTCTTCGACGTGAACCAGCACCGCGGCCTGCGCTGGAGCGCGTCGCGCGCCTTCCTGCGGCCCGTCGCCCGCCGCCCCAACCTGGCCGTCGTCACCGGCGCCGCCGTCCAGCGCCTGATCCTGGAGGCGGGCCGCGCCACCGGCGTGGCCTTCCTGCGCGACGGCCGCCCCATGACCGCCCAGGCCCGCGCCGAGGTGATCCTGGCGGCCGGAGCCATCGGCTCGCCGCACCTGCTCCAGCTCAGCGGCGTCGGCCCGGGGGCGTCCCTCCAGGCGGCGGGGGTGGCGGTGCTGCGCGACGCCCCGCAGGTGGGGCGCAACCTGCAGGACCATTTGCAGATCCGCACGGTGTTCAAGGTCCGCCGCGGCTCCACCCTGAACAGCCGCGTCGCCAGCCTCTACGGCAAGGCCCTGGTGGGCCTCGAATACGCCCTGCGCCAGAGCGGCCCCATGTCCATGGCCCCCAGCCAGCTGGGCGTCTTCGCCTTCAGCGGGCCCGAGCAGGCCACCGCGAACCTGCAGTACCATGTGCAGCCCCTCAGCCTCGACGCCTTCGACCAGCCCCTGCACGCCTTCGACGGCCTCACCGCCTCGGTTTGCAACCTGAGGCCCCTCAGCCGCGGCGAGGTGACCCTGCGCACCGCGCGCGCCGCCGACGCCCCGATCATCCGCCCCAACTACCTCGCCGACCCCGCCGACCGCCGCGTGGCCCTGGACGCCATCGCCCTGACCCGCCGCCTCATGCGGGCCCCGGCCATGGGCGCCTTCGACCCGGCCGAGCACCTGCCCGGCCCCGAGGTGACCGACGAAGCCGACCTGCTCGCCGCCATCGGCCGCATCGCCACCACCATCTTCCACCCCGCCGGCACCTGCCGCATGGGCGCGGACGAGGGATCGGTGGTCGACGCTGAGCTGCGCGTGCGCGGCATCGGCGCCCTGCGGGTGGCCGACACCGCGGTGATGCCCACCATCACCTCGGGCAACACCAACGCCCCCACCGTCATGATCGCGGAAAAGGCCGCCGACCTGATCCTCGCCGTCAGAAGCTGAAGTGGACCCCGGCCCGGTAGGTGCGGCCGCAAGAAATCCGGGAGCAACCGGCGGCGCGACGGCCCGCCCCCTCCGGCCCTCTGGGCCACCTCCCCCATCCTCTACGGGATGGGGGAGGATAAGCCGCCGCCACTTTATCCTCCCCCGCCTCTTCGCGGGGGAGGGGGACCGCGAAGCGGTGGAGGGGGCGTAGGGACAGGGCGCCCAGATCAAGATGGGTCAATGCAAAACCGCTTTCCAACCCTCCACACCGCGCCGTCGAACGCTTGATGGAATGATTTTTCGGGGGCCCAAGCCTGTCAAGGACGGCGCGCCGCGCCGCCGCGCAGCGGTGCGCCTGCGGCGCATCCTTGACAGGCTTGGGCCCCCGAAATCACGCTCCGCCAAGCGAACGACGGAGGGGTCAGCCCGACAGCGGTCAAGGTAGCCTGTGCGCAGGGGTTCGAGGCGATCGTATTGTGCGAGGAAGGCGCCGACGGGGGCGTAGAGGGCGCTGGCGCCTGATCTTCCCTGATCTCAGTCACTTGAGTTTACACCATAATGGTGTAATCTAGCCGCGTGACGGAAAAGCGGAAAGCCACCTACGATCTTGAGGGGTTCAAGGCAGCGTTCGCGAGCGTTGACCGCCTGAACGTCACGGGTGTCGCCTTGCGCACCGCCGCCGGGCTTGGATTCGGCCGGGGTGAGATCGTGGCGACCATCCAGACGATGCAGCGCAGCCACTTCTACAAGTCGATGACCGCCCATGCCGATCACCGCGTTTGGCAGGATGTATACCACGTCCCCTCCCCTGCCGGCGTGCTCTACGTGAAGTTCACGGCCGACCTGGTCACCGCGTTCCTGTTGCTGTCGTTCAAGGAGAAAGACAATGGCTGACAATCCGGTCTGTCCCGAAACCGGGGCGCCCATGCGCCGCGACGCGCGACCGATGACGCTCAACTACAAAGGCCAGTCGATCACCTTCGACATGCCCGGCTGGTATTGTGACGCCTCCGATCAGAGCATCCACACCGGCGAGGACATGAAGGTCTCCGACCGGATGCTGAATCGGCTCAAGGCCCGCAGCGAGGGCTTGATGGAGCCCCAAGGCATCCGCCGAATCCGCAAAAAGCTGGGCCTGAGCCAGGCCGCTGCCGGTGAGCTGATCGGCGGCGGCCCGCGCGCCTTTCAGAAATACGAGGCCGGCGACCTGTTGCCCAGCCGGGCGATCAGCAGCGCGCTCGCCTTGCTCGACAACGACCCGAAGGCCCTGCGGGTGCTTGAGGCCCGACAACAACTGGCACAAGAGCATCAGGCGCTGCAGGCTGAGCACTAGGCAGTGGAGTGAAGCGCACTGTCACCGTAATATTATGTAGAGACTATGTGAGGCAGACGTGATTGATCCAAGATATCCAACGCTACTGATTTCAGGCCTGATTCTGATATCTGGATGCGCTAGCGATTCACCCCCGAAATCTATCGCCACCATGACTGATTGTGGCCCATGCCTCACATTCCCGTGGAGCACCGCCTCTTGCAACAAACCTCCCGAAACCTCCAGAACGATAATTGCCCGTGACGCCAGAAGCGTAGTAATCCAGAAATCCACATGTGCGGATCGTGGGCCGCACTCGTCATGCTTCCGTAATTGGTATGAAGCTGACGTGAAATTTTCTGAGGCTTACTTTTTCAATGGAAAATATATTAACAATCCCACATTCTCTATACTATTTGCTGATAATCATTATAAAGATGGAAGACAGTCGGGAATCACACTGCGCTTGAGGCGAGATTACAGGCTTATCGTAAATTCCAAGTCACCCACCTTCATCATCGCTGCTTGCGAAATTAAGCGACGGTAAGCTCAACGCCGTTACGCATTTCCACAAAAGCGAATGGCGGTGACAGGATTGCGGTGACAGTGCACTGAACTCAACCCCGCCATACTTCGGCCAAGCCTCGCCTGCGCGGTCTTCGCCGGGGTTCCGACCTTCCCTCCAGGCCGACCAGCAGGTGCGCGCAAGCCTCTTTTTCCGGGACGAGGACGACCGATTGAATCGCGACCTGCTGGCGAGCCGGCGGGCGAGGCAGACGTCTCGGTCCATGAATTAAAGGGCGCTGTCACCGCAACCTATCCTCCCCCGCGAAGCGGGGGAGGTGCGCCCCCGCCGAAGAGCGGGGGCTCGGAGGGGGCAAACGGCGGCGCGACGGTTTGCCCCCTCAGTCCCTCCGGGACAGCTCCCCCGTAAGAACGGGGGAGCATAAGCCCCTGGGTCGCCGCCATCTTTGTGGTCTTCGTGGTCTTTGCGGTCTTGGTGTCGAATCCTGACGCTGGCCGAGAGCGATGCGGAGCCCCTCGCCCCGCTTGCGGGGAGAGGTTGGGTGAGGGGGCGTTCCTGCGCGCTGAGCTTTTCGAATGTGCCGCGACTTCGCCGCGGCGTTCCTCGCTGACGCTCGGAACCCCCTCACCTAACCTCTCCCCGAAAGTCGGGGAGAGGGACGCCCCCTGCGCCCTTCAGCATGTTCCCGCCCCCCGCCCCGCGTCCCGCTGGCCTCCCAGCCGCCGCGCCCCTAATCTGCGCCCCCATGACCACCGCCCCCCTCCCCGACGCCGCCGCCGACAACTGGGTCGACCGCTACGCCCCCACAGCCGCGCGCCCGTGGCTGAAGCTGGGGCGGTTCGATCGGCCCATCGGCGCCTGGCTGCTGCTGCTGCCCGGGTGGCAGGGGGTGGCGCTGGCGGGCGCGCAGAAGGGCCACTGGCCGGACCCTGTCCTGCTGACCCTCATCGCCCTCGGCGCCCTGCTGATGCGCGCCGCCGGCTGCGCCTACAACGACATCGTCGACCGCGACATCGACGCGAAGGTGTCGCGCACCGCCGGCCGGCCGATCCCCTCGGGGCAGGTCAGCGTGCGCGGCGCGGCCGCCTTCGTCGCCCTGCTCAGCCTGGTCAGTCTCGGCATCCTGCTCACCATGAACCTGGTCGCCATCGCCCTGGGCGTCGCCTCCCTGGCCCTGGTGGCGGCCTATCCGTTCATGAAGCGGATCACCTGGTGGCCCCAGGCGTGGCTGGGGCTGACCTTCAACTGGGGCGCGCTTCTGGGCTATGCGGCGGCGTCCGGCCATCTGAGCACCCCGGCCTTCCTGCTCTATGCGTCGGGGATCTTCTGGACCCTCGGCTACGACACCATCTACGCCCTGCAGGATGTCGAGGACGACGCCCTGGTTGGGGTCAAGTCCTCGGCCCGGGCCCTGGGCGACCATGCCCGGCCCGCGGTGCTGGCCTTCTACATCGCCAGTTTCGCCTGCCTGCTGGCGGCGGCCGCCCTGGCCAAGCTCGGTCCCCTCTTCCTGCCCTTGGCGGCCCTGGGCGCCCTGCTCCTGTCGCGCCAGGCGGCGGCGGTGCGCACCGATGACGCCGCTGGCGCCTTGCGGCTGTTCCGGTCCAACCGCGAGGCCGGGCTGGTGATGGTCGCCGCCCTGGTCGCCGGGATGTGGCATGTCTACGGCGACCTGGGAGCCCTGTGAATGCGCCTGCGCGCCACCCTGACCTTGCTGGCGGCGACGGCGGCCCTCGCCCTGGGCGCCTGCCAGCGCAAGCCTGCCCCGGCGCCCCCGCCGCCGCCGGCCGCGCCCCTCACCTTCGCCCAGACCACGCCTTCGGCCACCGTCTCCCTCACCCTCGACCGGCGCATCCAGCTCTATCCGGTGCTGCACCTGAAGCTCTACACGGACGGCCGCCGACAGCTGCTCGCCTTCGCCCGCCAGGCCGAGGAGGACCGCGCCGCCGAAAAAGCCGGCGAGCCCGCGGCTCCCTATGAGCGCACCCTGCGCTGGCGCGTCACCGCCGACAGCCCGCAGATCGTCAGCCTGCGGCAGGACTGGCGCGATTTCACCGGCGCCCTGCATCCCAACCACGGGTCCACCGCGCTCCTGTGGGACCGGCGCACCGAGGCGCCCGTCGCCCAGTCGGCCCTGTTCCGCCCGGATGCGGACTTCGCGGCCCTGGACGCCCGCCTGTGCGAGGCGGTGCGCCAGGCCAAGGCCGCGCGCCTCGGCCCCCAGGCGGCGGGCGCCGGCGACTGGAGTTGTCCCACCTGGAAGAGCGCCGAGGCGGTGCTGGCGCCCTCCACCGTGCGCGGCCGGTTCGGCGGCATGACCTTCCACTTCGACGCCTATGCCCTGGGGGCCGCCGTGGCGGGCGACTACGACGTCACCCTCCCCCAGGCCGCCTTCGCCGCGGCCCTGGCGCCGGCCTGGCGGCCGCTGTTCGCGGGCGAGCCCGCCGCGGTCCGCCCCGGCGCCGCTACCAAACCGTGATCGAGGACCCGCGCGCCTTCATCCTCGCCAACACCCAGCTTGCGCCCACCGCCCACGCCCCCGGCATCCTGCTGCACGTGGCCGACGAGATCACCCCGATCTGGCGGATGACCGAGGAGGCGCTGGGAGAGATGGGGTTGGCGCCGCCGTTCTGGGCCTTCGCCTGGGCGGGCGGTCAGGCGGTGGCCCGTTACCTCCTCGACCATCCCGAGGAGGCGGCCGGCCGGACGGTGGTGGACTTCGCCACGGGCTCGGGGCTGGTGGCCATCGCCGCCATGAAGGCCGGGGCGAAGAGCGCGCTCGGCAGCGACATCGACCCCTTCTGCGCCGCCGCCGTGGCCCTGAACGCCGAGGCCAACGGGGTCGCCGTCGCCTATACGGCGCAGGACCTGCTGCAGGCCCCGCCCCCGGCCGTGGACCTGATCGTGGCGGGGGACGTCTGCTACGAGAAGCCGATGGCCGACCGGGTGCTGGCCTGGCTGGCCCAGGCCCACGCGGCGGGGACCCGGGTGCTGATCGGCGACCCCGGCCGCACCTACTTCCCGCGCGAGGGCCTGGTCACCCTGGCCCGCTACCAGGTCCCCACCACCCGCGAGCTCGAGGACCGCGAGATCAAGGCCGCCTCGGTCTGCACCTTCGCCTGAAATCGAACTGTCACGCAGGCCCGCTATTGATCCGCCCTCAGACCATCGAGGCGCCGGTGACCCCCACGACCAAGAGCTGCGGCGAGTGCGGCCTGTGCTGCAAGCTGATGGGGGTGCGGCCCATCGCCAAGCCGCCCCATCGCTGGTGCGTCCACTACGACCGCGCCACCGGCTGCGCCATCTATGCCGACCGCCCCGCCGAATGCGGCGACTTCGTCTGCTACTGGCTGAAGATCGACGCCCTGGGGCCGCAGTGGCGCCCCGACCGCGCCCGCTTCGTCATCCATCTCACCGACGCCGGCCGGACCATGGCGGTGGAGGTCGACCCCGCCGCCCCCCTGGCCTGGCGCAAGGCCCCCTACTACGACCAGTTCCTGGCCTGGGCCGCCTCGGGCGCCGGGCGGGGGCTGGAGGTCAAGATCTGGGTCGGCGAGCGCTGCTTCGCGCTTGGGCCGCACGGCCCCGTGGACCTCGGCCGCCAGCGGTCCCTGGCCATGATCGAGGCGGACCTGGGGGGCTAGGCGCCCCCGGTCGCGCGCGTTGTTTAACGCCGTCATCCCGGAGAGCCGCGAAGCGGACTCATCCGGGACCCAGCAGCGAAGACCTCACCGTGCGGCGCGGCAAGCCTGGAGCTGCTGGATCCCGGGTTCGCGCAAGAGCGCGCCCCGGGATGACGACCTTATTTGATAAGGCGTTCGCCCAGCCCTTTCCGACCGCCGCCCCCCTTCACCGTCATCCTGGAGAGCCGCGCAGCGGACTCATCCAGGACCCAGCCGCGAAGACCTCACCGTGCGGCGCGTTCAGCCTGGAGCTGCTAGATCCCGGGTTCGCGCAAGAGCGCGCCCCAGGATGACGACCTTGGGGATGGAGGATAGAAGCTCCCCCCCTCAGAACCGCGGCCGGAAATCCCGCGGCGCCCAGGCGAAGTCGCGCCGGGCGGGGGCGCTGTCGAAGGTGAGGTCGTCGCTCATCCGCCCGCCCATGGCCGCCGTCGCCCCCGGCAGCACCGGCGCGGCCAGGGCCAGGCCGATCCGCCACAGCCACGGCGGCGCGGCGAGGATGCGCGGCCGGCGGCCCAGGCCCTCGAACACCCGCACCGCCATGTCCCGGTAGCTCAGGGTCTCGCCGCCGGTGAGGTCGTAGGCGCGGTTCTCGGCGGCGGGGCTGGCGGCGGCGGCGAGGGCCCCGGCGGCCAGGTCGTCGGCGTGCACCGGCTGGCGCAGGCCCTCGCCCCGACCCGCCAGGGGCAGCACCCCGAAGCGTCCGATCAGGCTTGCCAGGCGCGAGACGTTCTGGTCCTGGCCCTCGGCGTAGATCATCGTCGGCCGCAGGAGGGTCCAGGCCACCCCATGGGCCTCGCAGAAGGCCCGCGTGCGCGCCTCCCCGTCCGCCAGCCGCGCCGCCACCGCCCGCTCGCCCGCCTCGGGCGAGGCCGCCTTGGTGAAGACGCTGGTGGACGAGAAGGCCACCAGCCGCCGCATCCCCGCCCCCGCCAGGGCCGGCAGGGCCTGGGGCAGCACCCAGATCGGCGACAGGCTGAGCACCGTGGGCGCGGCGGGCAGCCGCCCGGCCAGGTCGGTGTCCGCCAGATCGGCCTGCAGCCAGCGCCCGTCGCCCCCCCGGCGCCCGCCGGCTGAGCCCCACCGCCTCGACGCCCGCCGCCGCCAGCCGGGGCATGGCGAAGCGGCCGATCAGGCTGGTGGCGCCGAGCACCAGGACGGGGGTTTGCAGGCCGTGCGAATCCATCGGCCTACCTTCCGCCCGCCCGCGCCCTATATTGCAAGTCCCACTTCATCAGCAGATCGGCCGGACCCCATGAACCTCATCGACAGCGGCGGCGTGCAGATCCCCGCCCTCGGCCTCGGCGTCATGCAGATGAAGGGCGAGGAGGGGGAGGCGATGATCCTCGAGGCCCTGGGCATCGGCTACCGCCACCTCGACACCGCCGCCATGTACGGCAACGAGCCGGAGGTCGGCCGCGCCATCCGCGCCTCGTCCGTGGCCCGGGGCGACATCTTCCTGACCACCAAGATCTGGCGCGCCGACATCGCCGCCGGCGACCTGCAGGCCGCCGCCGAGGCGGCCCTCAAGCGCCTGAACCAGGACTATGTCGACCTGCTGCTGATCCACTGGCCCGACGAGAACGTGCCCCTGGCCGACAGCCTCGGCGCCCTGTGCGAGGTCAAGACCCGCGGCCTGGCCCGCGCCATCGGCGTCGCCAACTTCCCCTCGGCCATGTTCAACGAGGCGCAGAAGCTGTCGTCCGAGCCCCTGGCCACCGACCAGGTGGAATACCACCCCCAGCTGTCCCAGGGCCGCCTGCTGGAGACCCTGCGCCGGCACGGCTCCAGCCTCACCGCCTACTGCCCCCTGGCCCGCGGCCGCCTCGCACGCGACCCGGTGCTGACCCAGATCGGCCAGGCCCACGGCGCCACCGCCAGCCAGGTGGCCCTGCGCTGGCTGGTCCAGCAGGACCGCGTCATCGCCATACCCAAGAGCAGCAACCCCGAGCGCCTGCGCCAGAACTTCGACATCTGGGGCTTCACCCTCACCGAGGACGAGATGGCCCGGGTCAGCGCCCTGTCCGCCGTCAACACCCGCGTGGTCTCCCCCTCCTTCGCCCCGCCCTGGGACGCGCCGATGGACCTGGACGACCACTAGTCCTCGTATTCCCGGCGTACGCCGGGACCCAGATCCTATGGCTCGGACCTTAGCGCTCTTGATCTGGACCCCGGCGTACGCCGGGGATGCGGGCGTGAAGGCAGGTGACAGGCGCAACATCCCGCCCTAGCTTCCGCGCAACTTGCGAGGATCCATGGCCTACCGGTCGTTGCGCGAATTCATGGGCCAGCTGGAGGCCGCCGGGGAACTGGTGCGGGTCAAGGCGCCCGTCTCCACCGTGCTCGAGATGACCGAGATCCAGACCCGGCTGCTCGCCACCGGCGGCCCCGCCGTGCTGTTCGAGACCCCCGTCGACGCCGACGGCCGGCCCTCGCCCATCCCCTGCCTGGCCAACCTGTTCGGCACCGTCAAACGCGTCGCCATGGGCGTCACCCTGCAGGGCAAGGCCCGCACCACCGCGCCCGAGCTGCGCGAGGTGGGCGAGCTGCTGGCCTTCCTGCGCCAACCGGAGCCCCCCCGCGGCTTCGCCGACGCTATGGAAATGCTGCCCCTGGCCCGCACGGTGATGGCCATGCGCCCCCAGGTGGTCAAGCGCGCGCCGGTCCAGGAGATCGTCCTCACCGGCGACGACATCGACCTGGCGCGCCTGCCCATCCAGACCTGCTGGCCGGGCGAGCCCGCCCCCCTGATCACCTGGCCCCTGGTGGTCACCAAGGGCCCCTCCGCGGACCGGGAGGACGACGTCAACCTCGGCATCTACCGCATGCAGGTGATCGGGAAAGACCGCTGCATCATGCGCTGGCTGGCCCACCGCGGCGGGGCGCAACACCACCGCCGCTGGAAAGCCTCCGGAAAGAGAGAGCCCCTGCCCGCCTGCGCGGTGATCGGCGCCGACCCCGGCACCATCCTCGCCGCCGTCACCCCCGTGCCCGACACCCTGTCGGAATACCAGTTCGCCGGCCTCCTGCGCGGCGCCAAGGTCGAGCTCGTGGCGGCCAAGACCGTCCCCCTGATGGTCCCCGCCCAGGCCGAGATCGTCATCGAGGGCCTCGTCCACCTCGACGACTACGCCGACGAGGGCCCCTACGGCGACCACACCGGCTACTACAATTCCGTCGAGAAATTCCCGGTCTTCCAGGTCACCGCCATCACCATGCGGCGCGACCCCATCTACCTGACCACCTTCACCGGCCGCCCCCCCGACGAGCCGTCCGTGCTCGGCGAGGCCCTGAACGAGGTCTTCATCCCCCTCATCCGCCAGCAGTTCCCCGAGATCGTCGACTTCTGGCTGCCCCCCGAGGGCTGCTCCTACCGCATCGCCGTGGTCAGCATGAAGAAGGCCTACCCCGGCCACGCCAAGCGGGTGATGATGGGGGTCTGGAGCTACCTGCGCCAGTTCATGTACACCAAGTGGGTCATCGTCGTGGACGACGACATCGACGCCCGCGACTGGAAGGACGTCATGTGGGCCCTGGCCACCCGCATGGACCCGGCCCGCGACATCACCCTGGTGGAGCGCACCCCCATCGACTACCTGGATTTCGCCAGCCCCGAGAGCGGCCTCGGCTCCAAGATCGGCCTCGACGCCACCAACAAATGGCCCCCCGAGACCCACCGCGAATGGGGCGAGAAGATCGCCATGGACCCCGCCGTGGTGGCCAAGGTCGACGCCATGTGGGCGAGCCTGGGCCTGCCGGGCGGCGGCCGGTCCATCTGGAGCTAGGGGCCCCACACCGCAAACCCCCTCCGCACTCCCGGCGTACGCCGGGGAACCGAGACTTGATATCGGCGCCGCGCCCCCCTACCCCATGTTGCTGAGCGACGCCCGCGCGTCGGTGCGCGCGCCATACATCTCCCAGAACGCGTCCGCCACCGCCGAGCTGGCGATCCCCGCGCGGCCGGGCTCGGCGTCGGCGCCGACGATGTTGCCCGATACCATCACCTCGCCCACGAACACCCCCTCGGGCTTCAGCTGCTCCGCCAGCAGCCCCACCAGCTTGTGCTTGGCGCCGTTGGCCAGGGCGGTGTCCATCACCTTGATGCGCGCGGCGATGGCGTCCATCGGCGCCGAGGGCAGGCCGAAGCCGCCGTTGGTGATCAGCACCGCCCCGTCCCCCGCCGCCTTCAGCTCGCCGAGCGCCGCCCGCACCGCCGCCAGCAGCCCGACGATGGGCGTATCGAACAGCGCCCGCACCGCCTCAGGCGAGGCCGCGAGCAGGTCGCGCGCCCCGCCGCCGTAAGCGTTCCAGTGCAGCACCGTCACCGGCCCCAGGGCCGCGCTGGCCTCAGCCATCGCCCCGGCGATGGAGTCCGGATCCCCCGCGTCGGCGACGATGGCCGCCGCCCGCACGCCCCGCGCCTCCAGCGCCGCGACCCCCGCCGCCAGCTTGTCGCCATTGCGCCCCACCAGGGCCACGGCGAACCCCTCGCCCCCGAACCGCTCCGCCACCGCGCGCCCCACCCCGGGGCCGTAGCCGACGACGACGATGGTTCTGGCCATGGGAGATCCTGACGGGCGAGGGGCGGGTGGGGCGCCAAGCGTCGCAGCAAGCCGTAGGCGCGGTCAAGCGCGCCCCGCGTCTCCCCCGGTCCCCTCCAGGATGACCCGCACCGTCTCCTCCGGCTGGTCCCACTGGGGAAAGTGCCCGCAGTGTCGGAACCAGTGCAGGCGGGCGCCGGGGAAGGCGGCCAGGGCCCGGTGCGCCTGTCGCGGCAGCAGCAGGCGATCCTGGCGCCCCCAGCCGATCGTGACGCGGCCGGGCGGCGACGGGGTCCCGGCCTGCGGCGGCCCCTGGGCCAGTTCCCGCAACATCGCGTCGAAGACGGGCGTCGCGGCGAAGGTCCGCATCTCGGTGAGCACCACCTGGGCCGGCAGCCGCCATGGCCTGGCCGACAGCTGGGCGAGCAACAGGGTTCGCGTCACGCCATGGCGGGCCAGCACCGGCATGATCGGTTGCAGCCCCCGAACCAGCCGGATGGACGCCGCCAGGGTGGCGTGAAAGAACCGCGTCTCCCACCCCTGCCAGAACCCGCCCGGGTCGAGCGACACGCAGTCGCCGCCCACCCCCCGGCGCGTCAGTTCCAGCACCAGCCGGGCGCCCACCGAACTGCCGACCATATCCACCCCGGCCAGGCCTTCCGCCTCGATGTAGTCAGCCAGCACGTCGGCGAAGGCGGCGATGGTCTGCCGGCCCGGCACGGGCGCCGACAGGCCATGCCCGGGCAGGTCGACAAGCACCAGTCGGCGCGACCGGCTCAGCGCCGGCGCGATCCGGTCCCACGACCGGATGCTGCCCCCAAGCCCATGCACCATCAACAGCGGCGGCCCCGCGCCCAGGCATTCCGAATGAAGTGTCATGCCCCCCTAACGATCGCCGCAGGGCGACAGTTCACCAAGGGAACGACAGCGCCTTCCGAACGCCGCCCATCCCCTTCAGCCGTCATCCTGGAGAGCCGCGAAGCGGACTCATCCAGGACCCAGCAGCGAAGACCTCACCGTGCGGCGCGTTCAGCCTGGAACTGCTGGATCCCGGGTTCGCGCAAGCGCGCGCCCCAGGATGACGACCCTTTTTGATAAGGCCAAACGCACACCCCGCCATCGCTCGCCCGGCGGAGCATCGGTTCGGACCAGGCGACCGCGTCAAGGCGGGCCCGCAGGGCCCCCGCTCCGCGGCGCGCCAAAGGCGCGGCCTTGACCCGGCCGCCGCCCGAACCAGAATTCCACCCCGCGGTCGACGGCGCATCTTGAACGCCGCCCCACGCGAGGCGCCCTCACCCCCCACCCTTGGCATCCTGAGCCGCGCTCCAACGGAGCGCGCGTCGAAGGACGCACACCCGTCCCCGCACCCCCCGCGGAAGCGGGGGCCCAGGCTTTTGGCCGTGACGCACCAGCGCCCCCCGAGACCGCACACCCCGCCATCGTTCGCACGGCGGAGCATCGGTTCGGACCAGGCGACCGCGTCAAGGCGGGCCCGCAGGGCCCCCGCTCCGCGGCGCGCCAAAGGCGCGGCCCGGACCCGGCCGCCGCCCGAACCACACTTCCACCACGCGATCGACGGCGCATTCCGAACGCTGCCCATCCCCTTCAGCCGTCATCCTGGAGAGCCGCGAAGCGGACTCATCCAGGACCCAGCAGCGAAGACCTAACCGTGCGGCGCGTTCAGCCCGGAGCTGCTGCATCCCGGGTTCGCGCAAGAGCGCGCCCCAGGATGACGACCCCTCTTGATAAGGCCCACCGCACACCCCGCCATCGCTCGCCCGGCGGAGCATCGGTTCGGCCCAGGCGACCGCGTCAAGGCGGGCCCGCAGGGCCCCCGCTCCGCGGCGCGCCAAAGGCGCGGCCTTGACCCGGCCGCCGCCCGAACCACACTTCCACCACGCGATCGACGGCGCATCTTGACCGCCGCCCCACGCAAGGCGCCCTCCCCCCCACCCTCGTCATCCTGAGCCGCGCTCCAACGGAGCGCGCGTCGAAGGACGCACACCCGTCCCCGCACCCCCCGCGGAAGCGGGGGCCCAGGCTTTTGGCCGTGACGAACCAGCGCCCCCCGAGACCGCACACCCCGCCATCGTTCGCACGGCGGAGCATCGGTTCGGACCAGGCGACCGCGTCAAGGCGGGCCCGCAGGGCCCCCGCTCCGCGGCGCGCCAAAGGCGCGGCCTTGACCCAGCCGCCGCCCGAACCAGAATTCCACCACGCGATCGACGGCCCTTTCCGACCGCCGCTCATACCGCCGATGCCGAAGCCCCACCCGCCAAAGCGGCCTCACCGCCGCGCCCCTCGCGCTGCTTGCAGGGAGAGGTTGGGCGAAGGGCCGTTTCGACCCGCAGACGGCCCGGACAAAGAGTCGGGGAACAGGTGCGCGGCCCCATAGTCGGTGCTTGAACGGTCAGGAACTCGGCAAACGCCGGGGTGAATGGGTATGGCGTCATCAAATCACGCGAACTAAGATGTTTCTGGCTAACGGGTCTGCATGGGTTCATCGATGGACGATACTGAGCTACAGAGCGCACTTAATGATTTTGAAGCGCGAATTCTAGAAGGCCGTGATTCCGCCGCCATTCGAGAATCCCTAAGGGTTCTGCTCTTTGGGTTCGCGGGCGCATCCATCCAAGGGTCTGTAGCTGACGCTGTAAAATTGCTAGCTGAACAGGCCAGACCACTACCTGGCGCTGCGGCGACGATGCTGCGCGCCATCGCAATCGATGATATCGCCCGCGATAATTCAAATAATCATATGGCAAGAAATGTAGTAATATTGATTGAAAAAGGCCTTCCTGCCCTTTCTTCATTCCTTGGCCTTCCGCAGAAGAACCAGACCTACGAAAAGTTTGAGATATTGCGTGGCGGCATGATCTGGATAGAGGGTCAACTGAAGCCCCTTCGCGTACCTTATACGACGCTCCAGTCAATGCTTTCTGCTAGAAAATCCACCATCAGCTCGCTGTCGCACGGCCGCCTATTAGATTTCGGCGGCATTTACCACTTAGCTGAAGTTAGAGATGCTGTTGATTCGGTGTTCTCTGGCCTGGACTGCGTGGCCCGGATCGCCGCAACACTCGCCTCAGACGTCGAAACCTGCGAACGCGCGATCGCAGACGCGCGTCGCTTGGTAGAGAGCTACCCCTCATTCGCCACCGCGACGTTTCTACAACCGTGGCTTGACTGCGCATCCGATGTTCTAAGCGAGTTTATCGAATCTCTGCGCGGTCGATTTTCAGCCGTTGTGGCGCAAGATTGGGCCGGAACGGAACTGCCCAAGCGATACCCTCTTTCAGAGAGCGGTCGTGAACTGCGGCTATTGGTCCCTTTCAGCAGTGACGGCCGGGGTGCGGCTACCGACGTCCGAGTTCACGTCATAAGTGACAGCCAACAAATATTGTTTCTGAACGACGACATCCAACTTGGTAGCGTGTCGCCAGGTAAATTTTCAGTCGCACTAGATATGCTTGTAGTCTACCCGTGCGCGCATGTAACGGCGATGATCGGGATAGAGTGGGGAGAAGTTGGAACGTCAGTACGTCAGGCGGCTCTTTTTGAGGTTCGCGTTCTGGCTCAATCTGCCGGCATTGACTGGGACGCATATACCTATGCCGATCCTTACGGAACTGGTCCGGCAGAGGGAGATCAGTTTGTTGGCCGAAAAGAACAAGTCCAGACATTAGTTGCCCGGATGTTGAGGCGGCCAATGGAACCGACCTACATAACGGGACAGAAGCGCGTTGGAAAGACATCATTAGCAACAGCCGGAGCAGATCAAGCCCGTATTCGAGACCCGAACGGAAAGCTTTCGTGGTGCTATATCCTTTGGGGCCAAATAGCTCATGAAGATCCGCGCATTTCACTTCGACAGCTCGGCGAGCAGATTGAGGAGTTCATTTTAGACGCACTTCCAGATAAATCATCTCTATCAAGAGGATCTTATGACGGATCCCTGTCTCACTTGATAAAGATTTCCGCAGCGGCAAAAGCAGTCGACCCGGATAGAAGATTTATAATCATTGTGGATGAGTTCGATGAGATGCCACAAGAACTATATTTGCAAGGAAATTTAGCGGACACTTTATTCGGCAATATAAGAGCAATAACTACGACTGCTAATGTTTGCTTACTTCTTGTCGGCGGCGAGAACATGCCCTTCGTCATGGATCGTCAGGGACAAAAGCTGAATAAATTTTCTCGGGTGAATCTTACGTATTTCGACCGCTCAACAGAATGGGACGACTATGAACGCTTAGTCCGGGAGCCGTCCAGAGGCTTTTTGGAATGGCACCCGGATGCCGTCGCAGAAGTCTACGATTTAACGAATGGCAATCCCTATTTTAGTAAAATTATTTGCTCTAAAGTATTCGCGAGGGCGCTCAGGGAACGTGACGTAGATGTTACGCGGGAGGAGGTTCGAGAAGCGGTCAATGCTGAGGTTTCCCGTTTAGACGATAATCTATTTGCTCACCTTTGGCAGGATGGCATATTTGCTCCAGTAGACGAGAGAGAGCCAATTGTTCTGAAACGCAAACGCGTCTTGGCCGCTTTGGCGCGGTGCGCTCGGGCTGGATTGCCAGCAACGTTAGCGAATATATATGCACACAAAAACACGGCGGAGCTTAGCGAGGCGGACCTTCGAAGCGTTCTGGCTGATTTCGTGAGCCGCGAGGTATTGGTGGAGGCTGATGGCTGCTATAGAACTGTCTTAGCGATTTTCCAGCTTTGGCTCGTCGATATTGGATTGACACGACTTGCTGCCGACGGGCTGTCGCAGGAGTTGGCCACAGAGGCTCAGCGAGCAGAAGACGCCGCCCGCGTCCTGTCGGAAGAACTAGTGGCCCTAACTCGGCGGTGGCCGACTTATCGGGGCAGACATATCGGGCCAGAGGAGGTCCGTGCGTGGCTGAACCAGCGAGCCGGAACCCGTGACCAAAGGGCTCTCTTTTCAATTCTGAAAGCCACACGTTTCCTATCGGAGGCAGACGTAATTGAGCGCATACGGAGTGCGCGCCTGATAGTTTTGGGATTAGCAGAAGTCGCCGTGCGCCACAAAGCTAATGATCGGCGGAACGACATTGTTATTACATATGTAGACGGAGAGGGAAAAAGCGGCCAGAAGTATGCGTCTCTATATGCCGAGGAAAATCTCGTTTCCAGAAACGCCATCATGCCGCCATCGCGCTTTCAGGAATCCTATCAGGAACATTGCAACAAGCATGGTGCGCCGAAGGTGATCGTGGTCGTTGATGATATGGTGGGGACAGGTCGCTCTCTAAGCGCAAATATGGCTCGATTCCACGATGAAAACTTGGGGCTGCTCTATAGAGACAAACCCCTTATCGTTGCTTTCGCCCTTCTATCTACTAGCGATGGATACCAAGCCATGATAAGCGCGCTATCAAAACTCGAATACCCGCGCATTGATTTTCGGGCCGGTGAAATACTAGATTCGAGCGCCTCGGTATTCTCCGGTGAACATGGCGCGTTCTCCAATGGAGAGGACCGAGACAGAGCAAAATCTGTAGCGATGGACATTGGGATAACGATTTACAAGAACGCACCCCTGGGTTACGGCGGCCAGGGCCTTTGTATTGTATTCCCCACAACTGTGCCAAATAATAGCCTTCCCCTACTCCACTCTTATGGTAAGGGTGCCGCGCCCCACTGGCGCCCGCTTTTTGAGCGACTTGTGAATTGAGGCAGCGCAGCTTGGCTCAATTCTTCCCGGCCGAGTGATTCGGCGGCTCTCATTCCTAATGCCTTACGGCAACTCCACCCTTCTATAATCGACCTGAGCTACCCCTACGGCTGCTCGAGCCGCCGGGCGAACACGCGACGGTCCCCCTTCCCCGCTGCGCGTGGCAGGAGAGCCTGCGACAGGCCGGCCGAACGCTCCGCGCCGGACCGCCCCCTCACCCAACCTCTCCCCGCAGGCGGGGAGAGGGGCCCCGCAACCGCCCAGTCCAGCCCCGCACACCGCCGCCCGCCATCCACAGCATCCCCCACCCAACCGCTTGACTCCGTCCCTCCGCCCGATGAGAACATTCCAAGAACACACGGAGGCGGCGATGCGAGGCGATGGGCTTCAAGACCTACGAGCGGTGGAGCGCGGCGGACTGGCGCCGGGCGGCCGAGACGGTGGAGGCGATGATCGCGCAGGGGTGGCGGCTGCGCACCCGCTGCGGGCGCTGCCAGACGGTGCTGCGGGGCAACCTGTATCAGGTGGCGGCGGCGCGGGGGCCGCGCTTCAGCCTGTGGAACCGGACCACGGCCTGCCGGGTGGCGGACTGCCATGGCCGGGCGGAGTTCTGGGCGATGCCGCGGGAGTCCACGGCGTGGGTCCGGCTGAACGCGGCCCTGGCCCCCGGCTCGCCCCACGCCGGGGGGGCGAGCCCGGACCCTCCGCCATGATGCGGCTGGATCCCGAGCACCTGGCCGCCATCCTGGCCTGGCGCGAGGCGCGGGCCGCCTAGGGGCCCCTAGCCCCCCGCCTCGTCCACCACGATCACCACCGTCTTGCCCCGCGACAGGGGCTCCCACCCCGCCGCCAGGGCCGAGGCGATGGCGCGCTTCACCAGGTGGGTGTCCAGCCGCTCGGCCTTCAGCATCGGCGCGCCATAGCGCGGCTGGCGGTCGGCGGGGAACTGGACGATGGCCTCGCGCTGGCCCTCGGCGTGGCGCACGGCCAGGCTCATGCCGCGCCACTCGGTCTTGTCGCGGGGCCATTGCGGCTGGCTCTGCAGCCGCCACAGGTAGGCCTGCCCGTCGACCGTGATCTCGAACTCGGAATTCTGCTTGGCCATGCACGGGCCTACCGCGCCCGGCGCGCCCGCGCCAGCCGCATCGGCGTTGGAAAAAGCCCGCATTCCCCGCGGAAGCGGGGATCCAGGCTTGGCCGCGATCGGACCGTTCAAAGCCTGGGCCCCCGCGTCCGCGGGGGATACGGGCGGGGGGGCAGGCAACAACAAGGGGTGGAAGCGAACCCTAGTCCCAGTTCCCCGGCATGCGCGGCCGCCACACCGCCAGGGCCACATTGGCCGCCGACACGCCCAGCAGCACCCACAGGGTCGCCCCCTCGGCCGCCAGCAGGGTCGCCACCCCTTCGCCCCCGGCCGCCCCGGCGCCCATCCGCTTGGCCTCCTCCTGCAGCGGGCCCAGCACATGCAGGCTGCCCTCCAGCACCAGGATGCCGGTGGCCAGCTTCACCCACACCCAGGCCACGTCGTAGAAGGCCGGGTTCACCGCCATGGCCAGCATGCCCGACACCACGGTGAGGATCATCGACGGGGCGATCACCCAGGCGGCCACCCGGGCCATGCCCCCCACGGCGCCGGCCGCGCCAGCCGCGCCGTCCGCCTGGGCCGCCATCCCCATCACCACCAGCGCGGCCAGCCCGCCCATGAAGCCGGCGGCGCCCACGGTGTGGCAGAACTTCATCAGGCGTCGCAGGTGCAGCATGGCGCCGAGCCGGAGTGGTCGATGGATCAGGCTAGCACGGCCCCGCGCGGCCCCGCCAGTTGTGGCCGATCCCCGGCTCCGGCGCCGCGTCCGCCTCCGGCGCGCCCGTCCGCCCCGCCCCATAGGGCAGCACCCCCCACCGGGTCAGGCTGGCGACGACGGCCCGCCCCTGGCCCGAGGGGCGCTCGCCCCGGTCGGCCGCCTCCAGCCCCTCGTCGAGCAATATGTCCAGCTGGAAGCGGCGGGCGGCGTCCATCTCCAGGCGGAACATCAGGTGGCGCCGTCGCCACTGGCGCACCACCGTCACCGACGGCATGTCGGGATCGCGGCAGATGTCGGCCAGGGCGCGCCCCGCGATCAGCCGCGCGATGATCGCCGCCGCCCGCGCTTCGGTATAGGCCCCGTGTCGGCCCCGGCCGATGACCAGCCCCCCGGGGCCGGGGCGCGGGGCGATGGCCGCGGCGTAGCGGGCGCCGAAGTCCGACCGCCGCCGCGCCCAGCTCATCACCGTATTGGGGGTCACCGGCACGTCGGGGCTGGCGCAGATCTCCTTCAGCGAGAACCCCGCCTCGAGAGCCGCGCAGATGCCGCGCCCCAGGGCCGGCGTATACTGCGGCGGCTTGGTCGCCCCGACCCCCCACCCCCGCGGCCCCAGCGCCCGCGCCGCCTCCAGGTGATCGGCGAACACCGCGTCCCGCCGCGCCCAGCGCCGCACCGTCCCCTCCCCCGGCATCCCCGGCTCGCGACACACCGCCGCCAGGGTCCGCCCCCCCGCCAGCCGGACCAGGATCTCCACGGCGAGGTCGGGGGTGAAACGGGAGTGGGCCGGCATATGTGCATTATGCATTCGCCAGCGGCGTTGGTCAATCCTCCCCCGCCTTCGCGGGGGAGGGGGACCGCGCAGCGGTGGAGGGGGCGAGTGACAAAGCGCCGCGCTCCCCGCCCGCCCCCTCCGGCGCTCCGCGCCACCTCCCCCATCCTCTGCGGGATGGGGGAGGAGCAGGAAGCCCCTCTCCTCCCCCGCTCTCGCGGGGGAGGGGGACCGCGAAGCGGTGGAGGGGGCGAAGGGACAGAGCGCCGCGCTCGCCGCCCGCCCCCTCCGGCGCTCCGCGCCACCTCCCCCATCCTCTGCGGGATGGGGGAGGAGAAGGAAGCCGCCCCTCTCCTCCCCCGCCCTTCGCGGGGGAGGGGGACCGCGAAGCGGTGGAGGGGGCGAGTGACAAAGCGCCGCGCTCGCCGCCCGCCCCCTCCGGCGCTCCGCGCCACCTCCCCCATCCTCTGCGGGATGGGGGAGGAGAAGAGGCCGCCCCTCTCCTCCCCCGCCCTTCGCGGGGGAGGGGGACCGCGAAGCGGTGGAGGGGGCGAGTGACAGAGCGCTGCGCTCGCCGCCCGCCCCCTCCGGCGCTCCGCGCCACCTCCCCCATCCTCTGCGGGATGGGGGAGGAGACGGAAGCCCCTCTCCTCCCCCGCTCTCGCGGGGGAGGGGGACCGCGAAGCGGTGGAGGGGGCGAGTGACAAAGCGCCGCGCTCGCCGCTCGCCCCCTCCGGCGCTCCGCGCCACCTCCCCCATCCTCTGCGGGATGGGGGAGGAGAAGGGCCCCTACCCCCGCTCCACCCGGCGCACCACCAACTCATCCACCTCCAGCCGGCCGACCTTCAGGGTCTTGAAGCGGGCGTGGCCGACGGCGAGGCGGCCGATGGCGAGGGCGCCGATGGCCAGGGCGCCCAGGGCCAGGGCCCCGAAGGCCGCGGCGCCCAGGGCGCGCGCCCCGATGGCCTGGGCGCCGATGGCCTGGCGGGGGACGGCGGTGAGGGGGGCTCGGGTCTGCATGCGACCATACTGCCCCCCTGGCGCGCGCGATCAAGCGTGGCCGTCGCCGGGCGCGGCGCGTATAAGCCCCCCCATGGACACCTATCCCGCCGGACACGCCGCGGCCCTGTGGGCCGGGCTCAACCTGATCCTGATGCTGGTGCTGTCGGTGCTGGTGGTGCGCCAGCGGCGGCGGCACAAGGTGGCGGCGGGCGACGGCGGCGCGCCCGAGCTGCTGCAGGCCCTGCGCGCCTTCGGCAACGCCAGCGAATACATCCCCGCCGCCATCGCCGGCCTGGTGGCCCTGGCCGTGGCGGGCGCGCCCCCGGCGGCGATCCATGCGGCCGGCGCCCTGCTGCTGATCGGGCGTCTGGCCCATGCGGTGGGGCTGTCGGCCTCGGTGGGGGTGTCGCTCGGCCGCACCGTGGGCATGGTGGCCACATGGCTGGCCTATGTGTTCCTGGGCGTGGCCCTGCTGGTCTATTCCATAGGCTGAGGGCGCCTGATTGCCCCGCGCGGCTTGCAGGGGCGCCCGCCCCTGCCCCATATGCCGCCCATGGATGAATCCCTGCTTCAAGAGGTCGTCGCCGCGGCCCTGGCCGCCGGCGCCGACGCCGCCGAGGCCGTCGCCGCCGACCGCCGGTCCCTGTCCGTCACCGTGCGCCTGGGCGCTTTGGAAGAGGTCGAGCGCGAGGAGGCCCGGGATCTCGGCCTCCGCGTCTTCATCGGCCGCCGCCAGGCCACCGTGTCGGGCTCCGACATCTCCCCCGCCGCCCGCGCCAAGCTGATCGAGCGGGTGGTGGCCATGGCCCGCCTGGCCCCCGACGACCCCTACGCCAGCCTCGCCCCGCGCGAGCGCCTGGCCACGGGCCCCCTGCCCGACCTGCAGATCTACGACCCCGCCGAGCCCGCCGCCGAGGCCCTGGAGGCGATGGGGCGCGAGGCCGAGGACGCCGCCCGGGCCGTGCCGGGCGTCACCAATTCCGACGGCGGCTCCGGCTCGTGGTCGTCGTCCACCTGGCGGCTGGTGACCAGCGACGGTTTTTCCGGCCTGCACCAGGCCTCCAGCTTCTCCCTCTACGCCTCGGCCATCGCCGGCGAGGGGCTGGGCATGGAGCGGGGCGGCGACGGCCGCTCGGTGCGCTGGCAGGGCGACCTGCCAGGGCCCGCCGCCATCGGCGCCGAGGCCGGGCGCCGGGCGGTGCAGCGGCTGGGCGCCCGCAAGATCGACAGCCGCACCGCCCCGGTGATCTTCGAGAACCGCCTGGCCGGCTCGCTGATCTCGCCCCTGATCGGCGCCATCTCCGGCTCGGCCATCACCCGCGGCAACTCCTTCCTCAAGGACCGGCTGGGCCAGGCCCTGTTCCCCTCGGCCATCACCCTCACCGACGACCCGCACCGCCTGCGCGGCCTCGGCTCGTCGCCCTTCGACGACGAGGGGGTTCTGAACAGCCCGATGGACATCATCGACGCCGGCGTGCTGACCACCTGGCTGCTCAACACCGCCACCGCCCGGCAGCTGGGGATGCAGACCACCGGCCACGCCTCGCGCGGGCTGGCGGGGCCGCCGGGGGTGAGCACCTCCAACCTCACCCTGCGCCCCGGCGACCGTGACCTGGCCGGGCTGATGAAGGACGCCGGCGAGGGGCTGCTGGTCTCCTCCATGTTCGGCCCGTCGCTCAACGCCAACACCGGCGACTGGTCGATCGGCGTCTCGGGCCACTGGTTCGAGGGGGGCGAGCTGGCCTATCCGGTGACCGAGATCACCGTGGCCGGCAACCTCATCGACATCTACGGGCGGCTGGTGGCGGGGTCGGACCTGGAGATCCGCGGCTCGACCAATTCGCCGTCCCTGCTGGTGGACGGCCTGGCCATCGCCGGGCGATGAGCGGCGAGGCCGGCGACCTCGACCTGATCCGCGCCGCCGCCCGCGAGGCGGGGGCGGTGGCCCTGGCCATGCGCGCCGACGGCCTGACCACCACCGCCAAGCCGGGCGGCTCGCCCGTCACCGACGCCGACCTGGCGGTGGACGCCCTGCTGCGCGACGGCCTGCGGGCGGCGCGGCCGGCTTACGGCTGGCTGTCGGAGGAGAGCCCCGACGACCTGGTGCGGCTTCAGGCGGAGACCCTGTTCATCGTCGATCCCATCGACGGCACCCGCGCCTATGTCCAGGGCCGGCCCTGGTTCACCATCTGCATCGCGGTGGTGCGCGCCGGGCGGCCGGTGAGCGCCGTGGTCTATGCCCCCGAGCTGGACGAGATGTTCGAGGCGGCCATCGGCGGCGGGGCGCGGCTGAACGGCAAGATCGTCCGCGCCAGCGACACCGACACCCTGGAGGACTGCGCCATGGTCGGGGACGCGCGCATGTTCGCCGCCGAGCACTGGCCGACCCCGTGGCCGGCGATGACGGTCAAGAGCCGCAACTCCATCGCCTACCGCATGGCCCTGGTGGCCGGGGGCGCCTTCGACGCCGCCATCGCCCTGACCCCCAAGAGCGACTGGGACGTGGCCGCCGCCGACCTCATCGTGACCGAGGCCGGGGGCCTGGCCACCGATCATCTGGGGCGGGCGTTTACCTATAATCAGGCGGTTCCGTTGCAACAGAGCCTGGTCTGCGCGGCGCCCGCCGTCCACCCCCTGATCCTCGACCGCCTCAGCCACCTCAACCCGTGAGCCCCATGTCCGAACCCGCCGGCTATCACCTGCACATCGTCCTGGGCGGCGAGCTCACCACCGTCGGTGGTGTTCGCTTCCGCGATCCCTCAAAGGTTGAGTTCTGCGGCGCCTTCGCCAACTACGACGAGGCCCTCACCGCCTGGCGCGCCCGCGCCCAGGCCACCGTCGACAACGCCCACGCCCGCTTCTTCATCCTCGACGCCGGCAAACTCCTCGACCCCGACGGCGACGGCCAGATCGGCTGAGCTACTCCCGCCGCAGCAGCTTCTCGGTCAGGGCCGAGCCGATCATGCCGGCGCGGAAGTCGGCCTTGATGGCGTCCGCGTCATAGGCGTCGCTGTCGACCCATTCGGTGAAGGTCAGGCCCTGCGGCTCGCCCTCGGCGAGATACCGCTCGAAGACATAGTCCAGCACCCCCGTCTTGCCCTGCTTGATGTGCAGGTATTTGAAGTCGAGCTGCTTCATGGCCTCGCGGATCGGCAGGCCCAGGCGGTAGTGGGCATAGAGGGCGCTCATGATCCCGGCCCGGTCCGCGCCGGACTTGCAGTGCATCAGGGCCGGGTATTCGATCCGCTCGAACAGCTCCCGCGCCCCATGCACCCGCGCCCGCGACGGGACCTCCCGCGAGGTGATGGTGAAGTCCACCAGGGTCAGGCCCAGGCGCTCGCAGGCGTGCTTCTCCAGCGCATGGAAGCTGGCGTCGAAGCCGCCGCGCAGGTTGATCACCGTCTTGATGCCGCGGTCGCGCCACTGTTTGAGCTGGAAGGGCCAGGGCTGGTTGGTCCGCACCAGCTCGGGGCTGACCCAATGGGCGTTGGAGAACTTCACGCGCAGATAGGCGTGGTCCTTCCACAGGTAGTCGAGGTAGGCGCGCAGGCGGCCGGGCCGCGTGGAAAGGTCGAAGTCAGCCAAGCTGGGGCGCCGCGCTACGGGGGGGAGGACGGGGAAGGCGTCATGGTTTAGCCTCGCTGCGCCGGGATTAGAAGCGCCCTGCGACCGCGGCGGACTTGACATGACCGTCGCAACAACCGACCCAGCCCCATGACTCCTGCCACGGGAGGGGCGTCCGACAGCCACGCCGGCGCCGGGATCGTCCTTCGACTCTTCAGAGCCTATCTGGCGCCGCGCTGGCCCGCCCTGGCCGCGTCCATGGCCTGCGCCGCGGCCGTGGGCGGCCTGACCGCCGCCCTGGCCTGGCTGCTCAACCCGGCCGTCAAGCAGCTGTTCATCGACAAGGACCCGCGGGCCCTGGTGACCATTCCCCTGGCCATCGCCGCCGTCGCCCTGGTGCGGGCCACCGCCCAGATCCTCCAGGCCACCCTGGTCAACAAGGTGGGCAACCGCCTGGTCGGCCAGATCCAGGTGGACCTGTTCGGCCGGCTGATCCGCGCCGATCTGGCCCGCCTGCGCTCGACCCATTCGGGCGAGCACCTGTCGGCGATCCTGTTCGACGCGGGCCTGGTGCGCGAGGCCGCCACCAACGGCGT
This sequence comes from Caulobacteraceae bacterium, assembly GCA_965279095.1. Classification (GTDB taxonomy): domain Bacteria; phylum Pseudomonadota; class Alphaproteobacteria; order Caulobacterales; family Caulobacteraceae; genus CBDIHH01. Next base: position 29,744 of record CBDIHH010000006.1, on the reverse strand, counting down.
CGTCAACTACACCCAGCACGGCCTCACCGTCGTGGCCACCGCCGTGGTCATGGCCATGCAGGACCTGACCCTGACCGCCATCGTGCTCGTCGGCGCCCCCATCGCGGCCCTGGTTATGCGGCGGTTCTCCAAGCGCACCCGCAAGGCCGCGCGCGGGGCCATGGCCGAGACCTCGGCCCTGTCCACCGCGGTGATGGAGAGCCTGGATGGGGTCAAGATCGTCAAGATCGAGAACCGCGAGGCCTTCGAGGAGGGCCGCGTCGCCGCCGTGGTCGAGCGCCGCCAGACCCACCTGATCAAGGGCGCCAACGCCCGCGCCGCCGCCGCCCCGATCACCGAGGCGGTGATGACCCTGGTCACCGCCGGGGTCATCGCCTTCGCCGGCTGGCGCGCCATCCACGGGGGCATCGGCATCAACCAGCTGCTCGCCTTCCTGGTGGCCCTGGGCGCCCTGTCGCAATCCCTGCGGCAGCTGGCCAACCTGCAGTCGGTGATGAGCGAGGGCCGCGCCGCCGCCCAGCGCCTGTTCGCGGTGCTCGACATCGCCCCCGACATCCGCGACGCCCCCGGCGCCCCGGCCCTGCCCGTGGGCGACGGCGCCATCGCCTTCGACGGCGTCTCCTTCGCCTATGCCGACGGCGCCCCGGCCCTGCGTGAGGTCAGCCTGCACGTGGGGCGCGGGGAGACCGTCGCCCTGGTGGGCCCCTCGGGGGGCGGCAAGAGCACCATCCTCAACCTGATCCCGCGTTTCTACGACGTCACCGGGGGCGCGGTGACCATCGACGGCCAGGACCTGCGCGGGGTCGCCATCGCCTCGGTGCGTGAGCAGATCGCCCTGGTCACCCAGGAGCCCTTCCTGTTCGATGACACTATCTTCGCCAACATCGCCTATGCCCGCCCGCAGGCGACGCAGGCGCAGGTCGAGGCGGCGGCGCGGGCCGCGGCGGCGGCGGACTTCATCGAGGCCATGCCCCAGGGCTACCGCACCCCGGTAGGCGAGATGGGCTCGCGCCTGTCCGGCGGGCAGCGCCAGCGCATCGCCATAGCCCGCGCCTTCCTCAAGGACGCCCCCATCCTGCTGCTCGACGAGGCCACCAGCGCCCTGGACAGCGAGAGCGAGGCCAAGGTGCAGGAGGCGCTGGAGCGGCTGATGGCCGGGCGCACCACCCTGCTGATCGCCCACCGCCTGTCCACCGTGCGCAAGGCCGACCGCATCTATGTCATCGACACCGGCCGGGTCGTGGAGAGCGGCCCGCACGAGGCGCTGATGGCGGAGGGCGGCCTCTATGCGCGGCTGGCCCGCACCCAGGACCTGGAGCCGGCGGACGCCGCCGCGATCCCGGGGGATGAGCCGTGAAGGCCCTGCTGCGTTCCCGCGCCGTCCAGGCGCTGTTCGGCGCCCTGCTGTGGCTCTACCTGGACCTGATCGTGCGGACCATCCGCTGGACGCGCATCGGCGAGGCCGACATGGTCGCCCAGATCAACTCGGGCCAGGGCACCATCGGCTGTTTCTGGCACGAGGGCGTGCCCCTCTCCATCACCGCCAAGACCACGGTCAAGGGGCACGAGACCCGCATCATGATCTCCCTGTCGGCCGACGGCGAGTTCGTCGCCGCCGCCATGCGTGGCCATGGCATGGAGTCCATCCGCGGCTCGTCGGGAAAGAAGTCGGACCGCGCCAAGTCCAAGGGCGGCGTCGCCGCCTTCCGCGAGGCGCTCGACTTCCTCGGCAAGGGCAATGTCCTGGCCATCGCGCCCGACGGCCCGCGCGGCCCCGCGCGCGCGTTCGCCGTCGGCGTCGTGCAGATCGCCAAGCGCAGCGGGGCCGGCGTGGTCCTGATGGGCCTGGCGGCGACGCCGCAGAAGCGCCTCGGCACCTGGGACCGGCTGAAGCTGCCCCGCCCCTTCGGCCGCGGCGTCATCGTCTGGGACGGCCCCTACCACTGCCCGCCGGACGCCGATGCGGCGGCGCTGGAGGCCCTGGCCGCCGACTGGGGGCGCAGGCTCGACGCCGCCACCGCGCGCGCCGAGGCGGCGCTTGCCCCCGCGCCCCGGGCATGATCCGCCGCCCCCCGGCCCTGCGCCTCTACGGCGCCGTCACGGCCGCCCTGTCGCCCCTGGCGCCGCTGCTGCTGCAACGGCGGATCAAGGCCGGCAAGGAGGACCCCGCGCGCATCGGCGAGCGCCTCGGCCGCGCCTCCGCCCCCCGCCCCCCCGGCCCCCTGGTGTGGCTGCACGGCGCCTCGGTGGGCGAGAGCCTGTCGCACCTGCCCCTGGTGGAGCGCCTGCGCCAGGAGCGGCCCGACATCCACATCCTGGTGACCTCGGGCACCGCCACCTCCGCCGCCCTGCTGGCCCGGCGCCTGCCCGAGGGGGTCACCCACCAGTACGCCCCCATCGACACCCCCGCCGCCGTGCGTCGCTTCCTGCGCCACTGGCGGCCGGGCCTCGGCGTCTTCATCGAGAGCGAGCTGTGGCCGAACCTGCTGCTTCAGGCCCGGGCCTCCGGCGCCCGCCTGGCCCTGCTGGGCGCCCGGGTGTCGGCCTCCAGCGCCCGCGGCTGGGACCGGGCCCCGGCCTCCGCCCGCGCCCTTTTGTCCCTGTTCGACCTGGTGCTGGCCCAGGACGAACGCACCCAGGTCTGGCTGGAGGGCCGCGGGGGCCTCGTCTCGGGCGAGCTGGACCTCAAGCACGCCGCCTCGCCCCTGCCCGTCGACGCGGCGGCCCTGGCGGCCTTTACCGGCACGGTCGGCCCGCGGCCGGTGGTGGTGGCCGCCAGCACCCATCCCGGGGAGGAGGCGCTCATCACCGCCGCCTTCGTCCGCGCGGTGAAGGCCGTCCGCCCGGCCACCGCCACGGCCAAGCCGCTGCTGGTCATCGCCCCCCGCCACCCCGACCGCGGCGCGGCCATCGCCGAGGCCCTGTCCGGCCGCCGCCTGGTGGTGTTCCGCCGCGCCGTCGGCGACGCCCCCACCGACGCCGCCGACGTCTATATCGCCGACACCCTGGGCGAGCTGGGCCTGTTCTTCCGCGCCGCGCGGATGGTGGTCATGGGCGGCGGCTTCTCCCCGGGCATCGGCGGCCACAATCCCCTGGAGCCGGCCCGGCTCGGCGCGCCGGTGATTTCGGGCCGGGAGGTGTTCAACTTCCAGCGCACCTACGACAGCCTGTGGGCCGCCCACGCGGCCCTGCCCGCCGAGGACGAGGACGACTTGGCCGAGCGCATCGCCAACCTTTTGGCCCACCCCGAGCGGGCCCGCGAGATGGGCCTGCGCGCCAAGGCCTGGTGCGAGCGGGGCGACCAGGCGCTGGAGGCGGCGTGGACGGCGCTGAAGCCGCTGCTGCCGCCCCGCGAGGCGGCGCCATGACCCTGGCCACCCCACGCTGGTGGTATGTGCGATCGGGCGCCCCCGCGCCGGTGACCCGGGCCCTGCTGCGGCCGCTGTCCTGGGTCTGGGCGGCGGTCACCGCCCGGCGCATCGCCCGCACCGTCCCCGTGGACACGGGGATCCCGGTGATCTGCGTCGGCAACCTCACCGTCGGCGGCGCGGGCAAGACCCCCGTGGCCCTGGCGATCCTGGAGCGCCTGCGGGCGCGGGGCCTCGACGCCCAGGCCCTGTCGCGCGGCTATGGCGGCAAGGAGGCCGGCCCCCTGCGGGTGGACCCCGCCCGCCACACGGCCGCCGACGTCGGCGACGAGCCCCTGATGATCGCCGCCCGCGCCCCCGCCTGGATCGCCCGCGACCGGGTGGCCGGGGCCCGCGCCATGGCCGCCGCCGGAGCCCAGGTGGTCGTCATGGACGACGGCCATCAGAACCCGGCCCTCAACAAGGCCCTGTCCCTGGTGGTGGTCGACGGCGAGACCCGCGACAACGAATGGCCCTTCGGCGACGGGGCGGTGATGCCCGCCGGCCCTATGCGCGAGCCCCTCGCCGCCGGCCTCGCCCGCGCCGACGCCGTGGTGCTGATGCTGCCATCCGACGTGGCGGCCCCCGATCCCGAGCTGACCGCCCTGTTTCACCCCCTGCCGGTGCTGATCGCGCGTCTTCAGCCAGCAGCACCCCCTCCCCCCGGTCCCCAGCTCGGCTTCGCCGGCGTCGGCAAGCCGTGGAAGGTCGAGCGCAGCCTGCGCGCCGCCGGCTGCGACCTGGTGGACTTCGCCAGCTTCCCCGACCACGCCCCCTACGGCGAGGAAGCCCTGCGCGCCCTGGCCCGCCAGGCCGAGGCCCACGGCGCCGGCCTGGTCACCACCACGAAGGACTGGGTCCGGCTGCCGCCGGCCTGGCGCGATCGGGTCACGGCCTGGCCGGTGCGGGCGGTGTTCGAGGACGAGGCGGCGGTGGATGCCCTGCTCGCGGTGGTCGGGGGCAAGGCGTAGGGGTCGCGCGGTCGGCCTTTTGGGACTGCTTCGACCCATTGTGGGCGTACCCACCCACACCAGATCGTCATCCCGGGGCGCGCTCTTGCGCGAGCCCGGGATCCAGCAGGTCCCGCCCTGAACGCTGCGCCCGATGACAAGATTCGCTGCTGGGTCCCGGCTCTCCGCTTCGCTGCGGCCGGGATGACGGGAAAGGTTGGGGCGTCAGAATCCCACCCCTAGCGGTCCCTCACCCCTTGCCCGCCGGAACGGCGGCTCAGCGCCGATATCGTTGATTTAGTCGGTCAAAGAGCTGGCGATGGCCCTTCGGCGGTCGTGGGCGGAGTTTGGCCTGGGCTTTGGGCGGCCGCCGGCAGGCGGTGGTCCGTTGGTGGGTGCGCTGGTCGTCAGGTGGTCGCTAGCGCCGGGGTTGGCGGGGTTCTGAGCATGGCGAGTTTCCTGAGGTTCTGAGCGGTGGCGGCGAGCAGGAACTCGTCGCGAGCGCCGTTGGGGCCTCGCAGCCGCAGGCGGCTGAGCTTCAAGATCCGCTTGAGGTGGGCGAAGAGCATCTCGACCTTCTTGCGCCGGTGGCGTGAGGCCTCGTAGGCCGGCGTTGCGGCGAGACCGCGAGCGAGGTCTCGGACATCTTCATCGACGTCGCGAGGGATCTTACGGACCGGGGTGTTGGGACAGCAGCGGGCCTTGAGGCGGCAGGGGCCGCAGTCGGAGCGCGAGCCGCGATAGAGCCGCGTGCCGTCCTTGGTGATCCCGGATCTGGGGGTGGCGAAGGATCGGCGGAGGACCAGCAGGGTCTTGCCCTCTGGGCAGGTGTAGAGATCGCGCTCCGCATCGAAGGCGAAGTCGGATCTGGAGAAAGTCCCATCGGTGCGCTGAGACTTGTCGAAGACCGGGATGTGCGGGGCGATCTGGCGCTCTCGGACCAGCCAGGCGAGGTTTGCGGCCGAGCCGTAGGCGCTGTCGGCGGCCAGGTGGTCGGGTTTGAGGCCGAAGCGCTCGGCGGTCCTATCCAGCATCGTGCGCGAGGCGCCGACCTCGGCCTGACGGATCGCACGGGTGGCCTCCACATCGACGATGACGGCGTGCTCGGTGTCGATCAGGTAGTTTGCGGCATAGGCGAAGAAGGCGTGGCCCTTGTGGGCGCCGGTCCACTGGGCGGCCGGATCGGACGGCGAGATGAACTTGGGTCTCACCTCGCTGGCCGCGCCGAAGGCTGCATCATCCAGTCGCTCCAGATACTCCCGGACGGCCACGCCGGCGTCCTGCGGCGGGTGCCACTCCTCGCCTGGAACCGACCGCTGCTTGTTAGCGTCCGCGGCGATCAGGCTGGCGTCGACAGCGAAGCCCTCGCCGCCCACCAGACCCTCAGCCAGGCATCGCTCGACGACCGTCTCGAACAGCCGCCGCAGGATGTCGCTCTGGCGAAAGCGACCGTGGCGGTTGCGCGAGAACGTCGAGTGATCGGGGACCTTGCCGTCCAATCCGAGCCGGCAGAACCAGCGATAGGCGAGGTTTAGATGCACCTCCTCGCACAGCCGCCGCTCCGAGCGGATGCCCATGGCGTAGCCGACGATCAGCATCCGCATCATCAGCTCCGGATCGATCGAGGGACGGCCGATCGAACAGTAGAAGGGGCGGAGCTCCTCGCGCACCGGCGCCAGGTCTAGGAACCGATCGATTCGCCGGAGCAGATGGTCTGCCGGCACATGATCATCGAGGCGGAAATCGTAGAAAAGCTGCAGTGGAGCAGCTTGCGTGCCCATCATCGCCATGGCCTCCAAAGCCAACAACGACAAGGGAATCACGCCCCCACGCGCCGATCAACAGCCGACTAAATCAACAGTATCCGCCCCTTGCGGCCCTTCAGCGGGCTGTGACCGTCACGGCGCCGCTTGGTTCGAAGGGCGTGCGCCCCATCTGAGCAGAGGCGAAGGGAGCTCTGCGGAATGGCCACGGGTTGGGCGCATGAAGGCGCTGTTCTAGATCAGATCCAGGACACCATCGTCGATGGCGTTCAAGGCGCGCGGGCGCGTCTGCCCCGGGGGCCGGGGAGGGAAGACTGTGTCGAATGCGGCGATGACATTCCCAAGGCCAGGCGCGACGCGCTTCCCGGCGTCACGCGGTGCGTCGGCTGCCAAGCCGCACTGGACCAGCGCGTCGTGCATTCCACGATCAACCGCCGTGGAAGCAAGGACAGCCAGTTGAAATAGGGCTCAGGCCGCCCCGGCCCCGGGCCACCCTGGCCGTCCGCCATCCTCAAGGTCCGCGAGGGCCAACATCCGGTCCTGCTCGCCCCCGCCATCGCCGGCGCGTCGCCGCGACCGTCGCGCGTGCACCCCCACCCAACACTCCCCCATCCGCCAACGCGAGGGCTGTTAGGGCCGGCGCAGACCCCTCCGTCGATCGCTTGGCGGAGCATGATTTCGGCCGCCGAAGCGCGTCAAGGATGCGCCGCAGGCGCACCGCTGCGCGGCGGCGCAGAGCGCCGTCCTTGACCCGCGCCGAAGGCCGAAAAACCATTCCATCAAGCGGTCGACGGCGCGGTGTGGAGGAGTTGGCGGTAAGGACCGCTTTCCGACCCATCTCGGACGTCCCGCAGGGCGGCTTGCCGGACCCAGGTCAAGAAGGCACCATCGCGTTGGTCAACGTGGGTGCGCCGGCACAATGAAAACCAGTCTCGCCATTCTTGCCGTGTTGATCGTCGCGGCTTGCACGCCAGACCCGCTTCAGTTGGCAGGCCCGTTTTACCTCATGCCGCGCAATGGTGAGATGGCCCTTTACCGCTGTCCAAACGGTCCTCGGGGCAGAGGCGGTTGCGGCATCGACGGCCTCCCCGGCCCTCCGATCTCAGCTGCGGGAGCCGACAAGCATTACGTTGTGGTTGCGCAGGAGGCTGCTGCCGGCGCCCGCTATTACTACTTTGCGCGATTACCGCAGGAAGGCCAGGGATGGGGCGTCAACCCAGAGAAGATAATTGGTCCATTGGGGGAGGGTGCGTTTCTGGACGAGAAACGAAGTCTCGGATTGCCCGACTTTTCACTGAAGCCTTGGAGCGCCGCCACCACCGTCAGAGGTATTCCACGAGATCCTCCCGTCACCGGGTGGTTCGCCAGGACAGGTTAAGAGGTTCTGGTCCCCACAGCTAGGTCGCCCTTGCACCCTTAGCGGACCTTAGGAGCGTCCGCATCGGGGGTGGGCCGCCGAACGTTCGCTTTCTGGAATTGGATTTAGGTCCGCTTTCGACCCAACTCGGACCTTGGGAAGGTCCGCTAGGCGGGCGCGCATGCCTCCCATACCCAGACCACATGCCGTCGGAGCGGATCGCCCTCCGCCACACGAGGATGGTCAAAGTCGAGGTCGCCGCGGCGGACCATACCGATCCGGTTCATTACCGCCTGAGATTTTAGGTTCGTCGTTGCGGTGAAACTCACCACGCGTTTGGGCTTCAGTCGCTCGACCGCGAAGGCAAAGGCAGCGCGGGCGCTCTCCGTAGCGTAACCCTGGCCCCAGGCGTCCCGGGAGAAGCGCCAGCCGATCTCCGGATCACAGTCGAACGGGAGCCCCGCATCGGTCCGCAACACGCCGCTGAAGCCCAAGAAGGCAGCGTCGGACTTGCGCTCCACCGCCCAAAAGGTGGTTCCATCCTGAGCCAGCCGAGCGACGATGCGGTCCATCTCCGAGTCGCTCTGATCCCGCGTCAGTACCGAGGGGAAGTGGCGGCGGACCTCCGGGTCAGCGTTCAAAGCCGAAAAGGGTTCGCGGTCCTCTTCGCGCCACTGCCGAAGGATAAGGCGTTCGGTCTCGATCATAGCGCGTCCTAGCCAAAAGCGGCGGGCAAGCAAGCCGCTTGCCCGGAGGTCCGCAGGCCACCCGTTGCAGTCAGGCCGCAAGTCCGCTTGGATGCCCTATGCCCCGCGAACTGAACAGAGAGGAGTTTCTGGCGTGCTCCACAGCTCCCATATCCAACGTCATGGGGCAGGAGGAGGCGGCAACGGACATCTGGCGTTACGTTGATCAGCTCGACCTTGATGCGCTCGGCCTCCCACATCTGAATGACGTTCGATACGTCTACAGGGACGCGCTGGGCAGATACGATCAGGTGCTTATCGGCACTGGCCGCTTCAATGCCTTGCTGGTCGTGGTGGTCGATAGAGAAAGTGAGACTGTCCACGGCCATCACGTGCTCGATTTGAATGCCGAATACAGTGTTTCAGGCGGCCATCTCAGGCCAGTTCGCTAGGTCCGCAATCCACCCACAGCGGACTTAGCGCCGCCGAACAGTCAACATGCCACGCAAGACGACTGAGAGGTCGAAGAGAAAGACGAACGGCATGCCCACGAGGAGAGGGAGGCCCCAGGGCGCAAACACCAACAAAAAATACCCGAGCTGGTGACGCCAATTGTGGCTGTCGAATCCATACATGGGGACGCCTGTCCAATCGACGGCGAACAAGCCCAACAGGAAAATCCCGAGACATCCGAGGTTGGCGATAGTGCGGTGGCCGCGCTGGGAAACGCGCGGCGAAACCCATCGCAGGAACACGGTTCGGATCGCGAGGGCCGACGTCAGGGCCCAAGCTAACCAAATGAGAAACGGGACGTTCGACATTAGTGCGCCTGCCGGGTATCGCACCAAGCTTAGCAGAAAAGTGCTCTACGTCCGCAACCCACCCCTAGCGGTCCTTGCCGGTGTCCGCTCCGGGCCATGGCGCGAGGGGTCCGCTTCAGGGCGCGGGCGGGATGACGGCTTTCGACCCTTAGCGGACATCGGGAACGTCGGCTCTCCGGTCCTTATACCTGAACCTTCAACGCTGGCTCCACCTGCTTCAGAACCTCCGTGAGAAGGTCACGGCGATGGTGGCTCAGGCTTAAGTAGCCCAAGCAATACTCGAAATAGACACCGACTTGCTCGGCCCCAAAGCCGAGCCTCCCATCTACGAAATCCTCGTCGTCGACGCGGGCCGGAAGTTCAAGAGAGCCGCCTACCCGAGATGCGATCTCGCTCAGCGATTGCCGAAAAGGGATGGAGAGGTCGCAAGCATCGCCCATGTAGAAAACGAGGTCCCAACCTCGTTCAGGATCAGGCTCAATAACGGGCGTTTGCAGAACCGAAATCATCGCTCATCATCGAGTGCGGTCCTCGCCAAGTCAATCTTGGCTATGCGCACGTCGTGGACCGATGATGAACGTCCGCCTTCCACCCCTAGCGGTCCTTGACGGCGGCGGCTCCGCGACCAGGGGGCGCGAGGGTCCGCCTCGGGCCCCAGACGAGATGGCAGCCTTCGACGCTATGCGAACCTTTCATTCCCTCTCGGCCAGTCTATGGAGCCACGCGGGCGGTCGCAATTGTACCCTTGGATGCCGCAAGCATTTCGCTGACCTGAGAAGGAGACAATATTATGCGGGGAGCCAGGCCGTGATTGAACTCAACAGAATTTTCCTCCGCAATACTGAGTGCGTGCCGGAATTTAATGCGGGCCCAAGGTGCCTCAGGGTATACTGACTCCAACCGATTTGGACTCGTAAATATCGGTAGAGTTCTCAAGCGACCCGGCTCTTCAAAAAACCAAACAGTGACAGTGATTGGCTTAGTTAATTTCCCATCAGGACCCGAAGCGTTGTTAATCTTTGCTGTGGATTCCGGACTTACCCGAATGAACACATACTCGTCCAGAATTTCCGATTCGAAACGGACCCGGTCCTGAGGGTTTTCTGTTGCGTGCAGAAGCGCTTTCTCGAAATCGTTTTCGGGCGTGATCCAGTCGGCCTTGTCTGCTTTGGTCGGAGCGGTGACCCTGACTGAAGGAGTGCAACCCGCGATACCAAATATCGCGAGGCAGGCGCCCATCATGCACGCAAACAGCCTTTTCATTGAGGAAGGCTGCCTGACGGCATGCAAAATAGCAATGTCCGCTCGCCACCCGAAGCGGCCCTAGAGGGCTTCTGCATGGTGGGCACCGGGCCGAACGCCCGCCTCGCGGGAATAGGGGCGCGGGCCGCTGCCACCCCGTAGCCGACATGACCTAAAAAGCGGACACGTCCAGCTTCGCCAGACTTTTGCGGCGGATGGCGTAGCGGCCACCCTCGGCTGAGGTGTTCAGGAATGTCTGGAGTATGTTCTCGGCAGTGGCCCCGTCGATCAAGTCCGCCCCAAGAACCAGCATGTTCGCGTCGCCATGTGCGCGGGCCGGTCCGCTTTCTGACACCGTATGCAGCAGCGTCGCCCGTATGAAGGGGAAGCGGTTGGCTGTTATAGCCATCATCTGGCCGCTGCCGCAAATGCCCACGGCGAAGGCGGAGCGACCTGACTTAATCTCTGTTACGAGGCGCAGCGCGTAGTCCATCGCATCAACCCGCTCGCTTCCGCTGTCCGCCCCGCAATTCTTCACTGTGTATCCATGGGAGCCCAGCCACTGTGTCAGCCGCGCCTTCAAGGCGACGCCCCGATGGTCAGACGCCACAGCGATTGGTTTGCGAGTAAGCTTTTCGGCCATGATGCGACCTTAGCTCGCGCCAACCACACGGCATAGGTATGCTCACCACCCATACCGGCCCCCTTGGGGAGGTCCGATAGGGGCGTGACCACGAAGGGCCGCTTCTGTGCGCCGGCCAGATGACGGGCTTCGACCCAAGGCGGGCCTTGAGCGCCCCACCCACCATCGCTAGCGTGGGCACATGTATCAGCCCGCCGCTTTCGAGGTCGTCGACGAAGCCAGCATCACAGATATGCTTCGCCAAATGGCGTTTGGCTGTTTGGTGACACACGGTCCTGAAGGCCTGTTTGCCAGCCATCTTCCTTTCGATCATGACGCCGGATCGGGCAGGCTGGTGGGGCACGTGGCACGGGCCAACCCGCACTGGAGCATGTCTGCAGAGGGTGAAGCCCTGGTGATCTTCCAGGGCGCAAACGCCTACGTCAGCCCCAACCTCTATCCGAGTAAGGCAGAGCATGGCCGGGTCGTGCCGACCTGGAACTACGAGGCGGTCCACGTCTACGGCCAGGCGGTATGGCGTGATGATCCGGCTTGGCTCCGATGGGCTGTGTCGAGCCTGACAGACAGGTTCGAAGCCGGCCAGGCGCAGCCATGGTCAATCCACGATGCACCCGACGATCATGTCGAGAGGCAGCTGAGGGGGATTGTCGGCATCGAACTGAAAATTAGCCGGATAGAGGCGAAGCGGAAACTGTCTCAGAACAGGTCCGACGCAGATCGTAACGCTGTTCAAGTCGGACTGGCGGCGAGTCATGACCCCGCCGACGTTGCGGTTGCCAAGGCCATGCTACGCCGTTGACCGAGTGGCTAGGCGGTCCGTAGCCTGGGCCCTGCGTCCACCCCTAGCGGTCCTTGACGGCGGCAGCCCCGGGACCATGGGGCGCCAGGGTCGGCTTCGGGGCGCAGACGAGATAACGGCTCTCGACCCATGGTGGGCGTCCCCACCCACACCAGATCGTCATCCCGGGGCGCGCTCTTGCGCGAGCCCGGGACCCAGCAGTTCCCGCCCTGAAAGCTGCGCCCGATGGCAAGATTCGCTGCTGGGTCCCGGCTCTCCGCTGCGCTGCGGCCGGGATGACGGGATTTCAGCAAACCACCCAAAGCGGCCCTTCAGAGGTCCGGTTACCGGGACAGTTAGGAATGTCCCTTCGGGGTCATAGGCCGGTCATGCAAGAGCGGACACTGCGATAGGGCGGTTCAAGCGGCGGTTCGCACTCTGGCGTCAATCGGCCTATGCCTATTTCCCAGCGGGACCCTGTCCATCGCTCCGAGCGAATGAACCCACCAGAATATGGATCGATCACGCACGTGCTAAAGCGTGCGCCTTCGGCTTTCATGACAAGCACGGCGTGGCCGTCGCGAGACTGTCGATGATCGATCAACTCGCCCCTTATGCCGTTTGAGCGGCATCTCGCGGCGGCGCTGGTCCAATCAAATTCGCCCATCGCCTGAACCCGGCGTTCGACATAGGGGTCTGTTCGATCGGAAAGCCCCACGGTGGCGGCGAGGCCGCTTCCCACGAGGATGATCGTGAGCAACACGCCATATGCGGTTGGACCCGGGAAGTTCGGTCTTGCCGTCAACGTCATATGGAGAGGAACGGGACAGACATCGCGGTGTCCATCCTCGGTCGTATGCTCGCTTGTCGCAAGGGCTGGTCACCACCCCTAGCGGTCCCTAGCCGGTGGCCGCTCCGGGGCCATAGTCAGAGAGTCCGCGTCATGGCGCGGGCGCGATGCCAACGTTCGACCGTTCTCTGACGCGCTAGGCCGCAGCGGGCACGTCACGCGGCGACGTCTCCAAGACCGCCGCAAGGGTCTGAACGAGCAGCTGCACGTCGATGGGCTTGGCCACGTGGGCGTCCATTCCGCAGGCGGCGTACTGGGCGACCTGGTGGGTCATGGCGTTGGCGGTGAGGGCGATGATCGCGGTCCGCGCACGGCCCTCGGCCACTTCGGCCTCGCGGATGGCGCGGGCGGCGGTCATGCCGTCCATGACGGGCATCTGCACGTCCATCAGGATCGCGTCCCAGGCGGCTGTGCGCCAGGCGTCAACGGCCTCCACGCCGTTCTCGACGACGGTGATGTCAAAGCCCATCTGGCCGACCAGGGTCTTGAGCACCAGGCGGTTCACGGCGTTGTCCTCGGCCGCCAGAATCCGCAAGGGGCGCCCATCGTCCGCGACGGCCTTGGCCGTTTCGATCGTCGAGGCCGCCGGCGCCTTCACCTCGCCGACCCGCGCGAGCGGCAGGCGCAAGGTGAAGGTCGAGCCCTGGCCCGGCGCCGATATCGCCTCAAGGTCACCGCCCATCAGCTGGCTGAGCTCGCGGCAGATCGCCAGGCCCAGCCCCGTGCCGCCGGAGCGGCGCGTGGTGGTCGCGTCCGCCTGGCTGAAGCGGCTGAACAGGCCCTCCATCGCCTCGGGGTCAATGCCGATGCCGCTGTCGCTCACCCCCACCCTAAGGGCGCCGTCGGTCCAGTCCACCTCCAGGCTGACCCGGCCCTGCTCAGTGAACTTCAGGGCGTTGGATATCAGATTGTAGATCACCTGGCGCAGGCGCGTCGGGTCGCCGCGGTAAAGTCCATGAGCGGCCGGGCTGATCCTCGAGGTGAAGGCCAAGCCCTTGGCGTCCGCTTCCGCCGCGAAGGTGGCGTGGGCGCCGCGCACCATCTCGGCCAGGTCGAAGTCGAGGGTTTCCAGCTCCAGCTTTCCGGCCTCGACCTTGGCCATGTCCAGGATGTCGTTGAGGATGGCCAGAAGGCTGTTGCCCGACTGCTGGATGACATCGATCCGCTCGCGCTGGGCGGGGCTCAGGTCGTCGGCCGCCATGGCCTGGGCCATGCCCAAGACGCCGTTGAGCGGCGTGCGGATTTCGTGGCTCATGGTCGCCAGGAAGCTGCTCTTGGCGCGGTCCGCCCCCTCGGCCCGGGCGCGCGCATCCTCTTCGGCGTGAAACGCCTCGGCCCCCTTCTTCCAGATCATATAGCCCATCAGGCTCACATAGCCGCCCGCAAGCTCCACAAGGATGACCTGCCTGAACTCGATACTGGCGGCCGCCACGAGCGGGAGGACGGCCAACAGCAGCACGAAGGGCGTGAACGAGGCCAGGAAGACGGCCCTGGACGTCAGCGAATTCATGGCGGTGTTGAAAAACGCCCCGCAGATAAGGCCCATGCCGGCGGCGACGCCCCAGGCCCCGTATTGCAAAGGCCCGGTCAGCGCGAAGGCGCCGAAGGTGAAACTGCTGAGTGACAGAAGGGCGAGGGCGGCCCAGGGCGGCAGCCGGCCGGCCCAGCGGGCCTCCGCCACCTGCAACAGTCCATAGGCGAGGCCCCAGCCGAGGCACAGTCGCCAGTCATTGAAGGCGAGGAAACCGAGCGATATCGCCGCAGCGACGCCGATCCGCAGGCGCAGACCCTTGCGGCGCAGAGCGAGCACCTGGCCCAGTTGAACGGCCAGCGGCATGGCGGGGGCGTGCGGCATGACCGGACGATGACTTGGCGACAGCAAAGCTGGCGTTAAGGCGGCCTGTGGGCGGCCGTGGTGAATCGACGCGGCCAGACGGGACAGGGGCGGCGCTAGGGCTTGCAGGACAGGCGGCGCCGCCCCCTCCACCACCGGCCGATGGCCGGCGGTCCCCCTCCCCCGCCCTTCGGTCGGGGGCGGAGACGTGATCTCTCCCGCCCCGCGCCGCGGGGGTGGGGAAGAGCGCCGTGACGCGACGCGGTCGGCGCCGTGCCTAATGGCGGCTCACCTTATCCATATTTTAGCCGGCGGCCGTCATAGCTGAGCGTCAGGCTTGGGGAGTCGCGCGGCGTGCAGGATCCATTGGAGTATGAACGTCTTGCGGCGCTGGACCGGTTTGAGATCCTGGACACGCCGCCGGAGCCGCTGTTCGACAGCCTCACCGAACTCGCCGCCCAGACGTTTCATACGCCGATCGCCTTGATCTCCCTGGTCGATCAGACACGCCAGTGGTTCAAGGCCTGTGTCGGCCTGGATGTCGATCACACCGCGCGGGAAATTTCGTTCTGCCAGCACGCGATTTTGTCGGACGAGGTGTTCGTGGTGCTGGACGCCGCTCAGGACCAGCGATTCCACGACAACCCCCTTGTCACAGGGGCGCCGGGTATTCGTTTCTACGCGGGGGCGCCCTTGATCACGCCGGATGGCTACCGGCTTGGCACGCTCTGCGTGATCGATTCGGCAGCCCGGGCCACATTCGATGATGCCGACGCCGCGCGCCTGCAGGCCGTGGCGAAGAGCACCATGCAGGCGCTGCTGTTGCGGCTGGACAGCCGCGAGCGCGCACGCATCGCCATCGTGGCGGAGCAACAAACCAAATTGCTGAGGCTCGCCGAGGACATGGCCGGTGTCGGGACCTGGTCGTGGAACGTCGCCGCGGATCGCACGACCTGGTCGGACCAGGTTTTCCGCATTCACGGCTACGAACCCGGCGCCGAGCCGCCGCCGCTTCAGGGCGTGCTCGAGCGCTACCATCCTGATGACGCCAAGATCCTGGCGGATCACGTGGCGCGGGCGGTCAGCGAGGCTAAAGACTATGCCTTGACCGCCCGCATCTATCAGCCCGACGGCTCGGAGCGGCACGTGATCGCCCGCGGCGCCTGTCGCCGGGACGCGACCGGCGCCGTCACCGAGATCATCGGCACCTTTCAGGATATTACTCAGCACACCCTCGACCTGGCCAATCTGGAGGAGAGCGAGGCCCGGTATAGATTGCTGGCCGACAATGCGAGCGATCTTGTCCTTCGCTGTACTATGGACGGCCGGATCAGCTACGCCTCGCCCTCGGCCGAGCGGATCACGGGATATCGGGCGGACCAGCTGATCGGCTCCAGATGGTGTGAGATGCTGCACCCTCAGGACCGCGATCATATTCGCGCCACGATCCAGGACATGGCGTCTGCGGGTTTGCGCGAGGACAGTGACCTTCTTCAATATCGATATAAACATCCTGACGGCCGGGACCTGTGGTTCGAGGGGCGGCCGACCCTGGTGATCGACCAATCGTCGGGGCAGGCCGTCGGATTCACATCGATCATCCGGGACATAAGCTGTCGGGTGGAAACGCAGGCCGAGCTCGGCCGGGCGCGGGTCAAGGCTGAAGCCGCCGCCGCGGTGAAGGCCGAGTTCCTGGCCAATATGAGCCACGAAATTCGCACGCCGCTGACGGCGATCCTCGGCTTCACCGGCCTGTTAGCGGACCTCAGCGATCTGCCCGAGACCGCACGGATGATGGTCAGCCGGGTGAAGGGCGCAAGTTCGGCCCTGCTCTCGATCGTCAACGATATCCTCGATTTTTCCAAGCTCGAGACCGGCCACCTGACCATCGCTCCCCGGCCCATCGACGCCGTCGTGCTGGCGGAAGACGTCTTGGCGATGTTCGGCCCGCAGGCCGAGGCCAAGTCGCTCTGGTTGGAGTTCAAGGCGAGCCCCGACATCCCGGGTCACGTCTGGGCAGACCCTGATCGTTTGCGCCAGATCTTGCTGAACCTTGTCGGCAATGCGGTGAAGTTCACCGATGCGGGCGTTGTGCGTCTCGAGTTGAGCTACGACGCGAAGCGGCGAAAGCTTGGCGTTCGCGTCGAGGACACCGGCGCGGGCATGGACGCTGCCCAGATGGAGGGGCTGTTCGTGCGCTTTTCGCAGGTCGACGCCTCGTCCACGCGCCGGCACGGCGGCGCCGGCCTGGGCCTGGCCATCTGCAAGGGGCTGACCGAAGCCATGGGCGGAGCGATCGGCGCCGAGAGCAGGCCTGGGCAGGGCTCGGTGTTTTACTTCCATATCGATGCGGCGCCGGCTTCCGCGCCTATCTCCATCACGGCGACCGAGGCGGCGCCAGGCTCGCTCAGCGGCGTCCGGGTTCTGATCGCCGACGATAATGCCGTGAACCGCCAATTCGTTCGGACCTTGCTCGAACAGCTCGACGCCGAGGTGACCGAGGCGGCGGACGGGGCCGAAGCGGTCGCCCTGTCGGCCGAAGCGCCCTTCGACGTCATCATGATGGACCTGCAGATGCCTGCCTTGGACGGACGGGGCGCGCTCCGGCGGATACGCGCCGGGTCCGGCCCCAACCAGGACGTGCCGATACTGGCTTTCACAGCTCACGGCGCGGACACGATGGACGGTGGACCGGACGGATTTGACGGCGTGATCGCCAAGCCGATCATCGCAGCGACCATGGTCGAGACCCTCGTCCAGGCGACGCGGTGGCAGGCGGCGCAAGCGATGGCGGAGGCGAGCCATGCAGTGGGCCTCTGAAGAACGCCGCCCGCGCATCCTCATCGTCGAGGACGATCGCATGGTGCTTGAACTGATTGCGACTCGACTGGATCTCGCGGGCTTCCAGACCTTCTGCGCCAGCAACGGCCACGACGGGCTGAACCGCGTCCGGGACCTGCGTCCGGATGGCATGGTGCTGGACATCAACATGCCGGTGATGGACGGCTTTTCGGTGTTGTCTCACCTGAAATCCGTCCGGGCGTACTACCCGCCCACCCTGGTGCTGACCGCGCGGAACCAGCCCGCAGACGTCAAGACTGCTATCGCCATGGGCGCCCGTGATTTTCTCGCCAAGCCGTTCAATGACGAGCAGCTGATCGCTCGCGTCGGTCGCCTGGTCCGGAAGGCATCGCCCGTGAATGGCGCGGTCGCCCGACCGGCCGCCGGGGTCGCGCCCAGGACGCCCGCGGCGCCCGCGGCGGATGCGGCGCTCCCGCCCGGTGGCGCGCGTCGCGGCCCGGAAATCTTCCATATCTGAAGGGAAGCGTGCAGGATCGCGCCGCCGGCCAGCAGCGGACCTCGGCAACCAAGCTCCGGAAAGACCTATGGCCGACGTCAGCCTCTATACCTTCGTGGACCTGTTCGCCCGCTCGGTTGTGGCGGCCAAGCATCTGCTGGCCAAGGGCGCAGCCCACGCCGCCGCGGCGGGGATCTCCGAAGCGGAGATGCTCGGCTGGCGGCTGGCGGACGACATGCATCCCCTGGGGTTCCAGCTGATGGTGGTGGCCAATTTCACCCGCACCTGGACGGCGCGGGTGGCGGGCCTGGAGCCACCGGCGGGGATCGCCGCCGACCTGGACGTGGCGGGGTTCGACGCGGGCCTGGACGCGGCCCTGGCCTATCTGCGCGCCCTGGCCCCCGAGCAGTTCGCCGGCCGCGACGATGCGCCCCTGACCTTCGAGATCATGCCCGGCCTCGCCCCCACCCTGCCGGCCGGCCAGTGGCTGACGGTGTTCGCGGCCACCAACGTCAACTTTCACATCGCCATGGTCTACGCGATCCTGCGTGCCCATGGCGTTGCGCTGGGCAAGGCGGACATGTTTGCGGCGGGGCTGGGCTAGGGTCTGCGCTGGGCTTGCCGGACAGGGCGGCCCTGCCCCCTCCACCACCGGCCGATGGCCGGCGGTCCCCCTCCCCCGCCCTGCGGTCGGGGGCGGAGAGGCGCTCTCTCCTGCCCCGCGCCGGAGGCGTGGGGAAGGGGGACCGCGACGCGAAGCGGCGGGGTGGAAGGGGCAGCGCTACGGGTGGCCGGACAGGGCGACCGGGTTATCCGAGGGACCGCCGTTTCGGCCCACGAACCCCGCTTTCCTGTCGTCCCTGGCTCCGGCGCGCACCTGGCGTGGACAGGCGCCGATCGGTCATCCCATACTCGCCGCCCCCCCTTGGAGTCCTTCACATGCGCCTTGCCTTCGCCGCCGCCCTGGCCGCCGCGCTCTGCGCCTTCGCCCCCGCGCGCGCCGCGTCGTTCGAGACGGTGGCGATCGACACCGGCGAGGTGCAGGGCGTCGTCGACCAGGGCTCGCTGACCTACCGCGGCCTGCCCTTCGCGGCCGCGCCGGTGGGCCCCCTGCGCTGGCGCGCGCCGCAGCCCGCGGCCCCCTGGAGCGGCGTGCGGCGGGCCGATGCGTTCGGCGACAGCTGCATCTCCACCGACGCCAAGCCGCGGGTGGCGACGCCGGTGGAGGGCGAGGATTGCCTGTATCTGAACGTCTGGCGGCCGAACGACGGCGCGGCCAAGCTGCCGGTGATGGTGTGGATCTATGGCGGCAGCCTGACCAGCGGCTCGGGCGCCTATCCGCGCACCCACGGCCAGGCGTTCAACCGCAACGGGGTGATCCTGGTCACCCTGAACTACCGCCTGGGCATGCTGGGCTATTTCAGCCATCCGGCGATCACCCGCGCGAACGAGGACGGCGGGCGGCTGCACAACTACGGGCTGATGGACCAGATCGCCGCCCTGCAGTGGGTCAAGCGCAACATCGCCGCCTTCGGGGGCGATCCCGGCCGGGTGACCATCTTCGGGGAGAGCGCCGGCGGGGCGTCGGTCTACGCCCTGATGGCGTCGCCCCCGGCGCGGGGGCTGTTCTCGGGGGCCATCGTGGAGTCCGGCTACGGCCGGCGGCCATTCAAGGCCGTCTCCACCCTGGTCCCCGGCGCGACCACCACCGCCGAGCAGGACGGGGTGGCGCAGATGAAGGGCATCGGCGTGGTCAGCGACGACCTGGCGGTGCTGCGGGCGATCCCGGCGATGGACTTCAAGCGGCGGCCGGGCCCCGTCGTCGGCCACCTGTTCGCGGTGGACGGCCACACCCTGCCGGCCGACCTGTGGAGCATCTTCCGCGCCGGCAAGGAGGCGCCCGTGCCTCTGATCGTCGGCGCCAACAGCGAGGAGTCCGCGGCCCCCACGGACCTGGACAACCCCTACTTCAACGCCACCACCGTTTATGTCACCGGCGCCGAGCGGGCCCGGCTGGCGCCGGCCTACGGCGGCGAGGCGGCCGTCCTGTTGAACCTGGGCGCAGACCTCAGCTTCGTGGGCACGGCCCGGACCCTGGCTCAGATGCATATCGCCCACGGCCACAAGGCCTGGCGGTACCGGTTCTCGGTGGTGCCCGACGCCCTAAAGGCGACGCAGGGCGGGGCGCGGCATGCCGACGAGATCCCCTATGTGTTCGACACGCTGAACACCTTGAAGATCGCCACCGGCCCGCGCGAACAGGCCGTGGCCCGGCAGGTCAACGCCTACTGGTCGGCCTTCGCCCACGGCGGCGCCCCAGCCGCGCCCGGCCTGCCGGCCTGGCCCCAGGCGACGGGCGACAAGATCATGGATTTCACCGAGGAAGGTCCGCGGCCCAAGGTCGACCCCCGCGCCGACGCCCTGAAGGCCCTGGCCGTGATCGCCGACCCGCGGTCTTGAACCCCCTCTCCTGCCCCGCGCCGAAGGCGTGGGGAAGGGGGACCGCGACGCGCAGCGGCGGGGTGGAAGGGGCAGCGCGACGGTTAGCCGGACAGGGCGGCGCTGCCCCCTCCACCCCCGCTCTGCGAGCGGCGGTCCCCCTCCCCCGCCCTGCGGTCGGGGGCGGAGAAAACCCTAAAGCCCGCGCCAGCCGATGTCGGTGCGGTGGAAGCCCTGCGGCCAGTGGATCCTCGCCACCGCGGCGTAGGCCCGCTCGCGCGCCTGCGCCAAGGTCGCGCCGCGAGCGCAGACGTTGAGCACCCGGCCGCCGGACGCGCGCAGGAAGCCGTCGTCGCCGCGCGTCGTGCCCGCGTGGAACACCACCACGTCGTCGCCGAAATCCGCTTCGGCGCCTTCAATGACGCTGCCGGCCTTGGGCGCCTCGGGATAGCCCTCGGCAGCCAGCACCACGCAGATGGCCGCCTCGTTCGACCATTGCGGCGGCGGCAGGTCCGCCAGGCGCCCGGTGGCGCAGGCGTGCAGGTAGGGCAACAGGTCGCTGTCGAGGCGCAGCATCAGCACCTGGCATTCGGGATCGCCGAAGCGGGCGTTGTATTCCACCAGGCTGGGGGCGCCGTCCTTTATCATCAGCCCGGCATAGAGCACCCCGCGATAGGGGGCGCCCTCGGCCGCCATGCCCGCCACGGTCGGGGCGATCATCTGCTCCAGGGCCGCGGCGACCACCGCCTCGGTGAGGATCGGCGCCGGCGAATAGGTCCCCATGCCGCCGGTGTTGGGGCCCTGGTCGCCGTCGAAGGCCCGCTTGTGGTCCTGGGCGCCGCCGAACGGGACGACATGGGTCCCGTCGCTGAGGGCGAACAGGGACGCCTCCTCGCCGGCCAGGAATGCCTCGATCACCACCCGGGAGCCGGCCTGGCCGAAGCGGCCGCCGACCATGTCGTCGATAGCGGCCTCGGCTAAGGCGCGGTCCTCGGCGATCACCACGCCCTTGCCGGCGGCCAGGCCGTCGGCCTTGATCACATAGGGGGGCGACAGGCCGTCCAGGAAGGCCTTGGCCGCGTCCGGCGCCTCGAACACGCCATAGGCGGCGGTGGGGATGGCGTGGCGGGCGCAGAAATCCTTGGTGAAGGCCTTGGAGGTCTCCAGCCGGGCGGCCGCGGCGCTGGCCCCGAAACAGGGGATGCCGGCCACGGCCAGGGCGTCGGCGAGGCCCGCCTCCAGCGCCGACTCCGGCCCCACCACCACCAGGTCGGCGTCGATCTCGCGGGCGACGGCGACCAGGGCCGCCACATCGGTGACGCCGATGGGGCGGATCTCGCCAAGGCGCGCCATGCCAGGATTGCCGGGGGCCATCACCAGTCGGGTGAGCAGCGGCGACCGGGCGATCTTCCAGGCCAGGGCGTGCTCGCGCCCGCCCGAGCCGACGAGGAGAATCTTCATGACCTGCTGTTGGCCCGCAGGGCGGCGGGGGTCAAGCCGTCAGCGCCCGCTCCTACTCCAGTGCGAAACCGATCGCTTCGAAAAAGTCGCGTTCCCGGCGTACGCCGGGACCCAGATCCTAAAGCACGGCGGGCGGCTCCTTATGATCTGGACCCCGGCGTACGCCGGGGACGCGAGATGGATGGTGGCCGTGCGCTCCGCGTCAGGCTTACCGCCCCGCCATCACCAGCAGGGCGGCGATGAGCAGCACCGCGCCGCCGCCGGCCAGGGCGCCCAGGGCCAGGCTGGTGATCAGGTCGCGGCGGTGGGTGTCCGGCGCCGGGGCGGGCGGCGGATCGGGGCGCGGGGTGGGGGGAACCGCTGTGGTCATGAGCCTCTGCATACCCCCTGCCCAGATCCGGCTCCACCACCTATGTTGGGGCCCATGACCCTGGTCGACACCCCCCCCGCCGACGCCGGCAACGCCAAGGCCTATTCGGTCTCCGAACTGGCCTTCGCCCTCAAACGCACCCTGGAGGACTCCTACGGCTTCGTGCGGGTGCGCGCGGAGCTGTCCAAGGTCACCCGCCACGCCTCCGGCCATGTCTATCTGAGCCTGAAGGACGACAAGGCCTGTATCGATGGCGTGGTGTGGAAGGGGCAGGTGCGGGCCCTGGCCTGCCAGCCCCAGCAGGGCATGGAGGTGATCGTCACGGGACGGATCACCACCTATCCGGCCTCGTCCAAATACCAGATCGTCATCGAGACCATGGAGCCGGCCGGGGTCGGCGCCTTGCTGGCGCAGCTGGAGCGGCTGAAGGCGAAGCTCGCCGCCGAAGGCCTGTTCGAGGCGGCGCGCAAGCGGCCCCTGCCGGGGATGCCGGCGGTGATCGGGGTGATCACCAGCCCTACCGGGGCGGTGATCCGCGACATCCTCCACCGCATCCGCGACCGCTGGCCCTGCCGGGTGGTGGTGTGGCCGGTGGTGGTGCAGGGCGACCAGGCGGCCGCCCAGGTGTGCGCCGCCATCGCCGGTTTCAACGCCATGACCGCGGGCGGCCCCCTGCCCCGCCCCGACATCCTCATCGTCGCCCGCGGCGGCGGCTCGGTGGAGGATCTGTGGGCCTTCAATGACGAGGCCCTGGCGCGCGCCGCGGCGGCCAGCGCCATCCCGCTGATCTCCGCCGTCGGCCACGAGACCGACACCACCCTGATCGACTTCGTGTCCGACCGGCGGGCGCCGACCCCCACGGCCGCCGCGGAGATGGCCACCCCGGTGCTGGGCGAGCTGAAGGCGGCGGTGGCCGGCTATCAAGAGCGCCTCAGCCGGTGCGGCGTGCGGCTGCTGGAGGACCGCCGGGGGCGGCTGGTGTCGGCCGCGCGGGGCTTGCCCCGGCCGGCGGACATCCTCGCCCTGGCCAGCCAGAGGTTCGACCTGGCCTCCGGCCGCCTGGGGGCGGCGCTGGCCAAGAACACCGCCGTCCACGAACGCGATCTCGTCCGCCAGGCGGCGCGCCTGACCCCGGCCCTGATCGAGCGCCGCGTGCAGGCCGAGACCGCGCGGATCACCGGCCTGGCCGGCCGCCTCGGCGCGGGCCTGGAGAAGAACGCCGCCGCCCATGAGCGCGACCTGACGCGGTTCGCCTCGCGCCTGACCCCGAGCCTGCTGACCCGGCGCATCGACGCGGGCGCCGAGCGCACCGGCGCCCTGGCGGAGCGGCTGCCCCCAGCGGCGGCGCGCAGGCTGGAGCGGGCCGCAGAACGGCTCGCGGCCGTCGATCGCCTGTTCGCCTCGCTGAATCCCGATCGGCCGCCCAAGCCCGGCTTCGTCAGGGTCAAGCGGCCGGACGGGTCAGTGGTGATGTCGGGGGCCGAGCTGGCGTCGGGCGACGCGGTGCGGCTGATGTTCGAGGACCAGGCGCGCGAGGCTGTGATCGACGGGGCCCGGCCGGGCCCCCGGGGCAAGGGCGCCGACACCCGCCAGGGCAGCCTGTTCTGAACCGCTTTTCGCCGGGCGGCCGCGGCGCTACATTGGCGGCATGAACGCCCACGACCGAACTCTGCCCCGCGGCCCCGACGAAGCGGTCCTCCACTATGGCGACGGCGAGTACGCCGTACTGAAGCCGGGCCGCTACGTCACCTGCGCGGTGTCGGGGGTGCGCATTCCCCTGGAGGCCCTGCGCTACTGGAGCCCGGCCGCGCAGGAGGCCTACGCCAGTCCCCGCGAGGCCCTGGTCCGCTTCCAGGAAATGTCGGGCAAGGGGTGATCGCGCGCCGGCGCGAGCTGCTGGCCGGTGCGGGGGCCCTGCTCCTGGCGGGTCCGGCCCGCGCCCAGGCGCCACGCCTTCAGCTGAACGGCCGCTATGTTCAGGGCGGCTTCGCCCTGGGCCGCACCGAGCCGCGCGCCACGGTGCTGCTGGACGGGGCGCCCGTGACCCAGGCGTCGCAGGCGGGCTATTTCGTCATCGGTTTTGACCGCGACGCGCCGCCGTCCGCCCTGCTCGCGGTGGTCACGCCGGACGGGCGCAGCGAGCACGCCCTGGCCATCGCCCCGGGGGACTTCGACATCCAGCGCATCGACGGCCTGCCCGCCGACCAGGTCAGTCCCAGCGACCCGGCCCTGCTGGCGCGCATCCGGGCCGAGGCGGCGCGCAAGGCGGTCGGCTTCGCCAGCCAGGCCGACAGCGACGACTTCAGGACCGGCTTCGTCATGCCCCTGCAGGGTTGGCGGGTCACCGGGCGGTTCGGCGGCCAGAGGGTGCTCAACGGCGAGGCGCGGCGGCCGCACTACGGCGCCGATCTGGCCGCCCCGGTGGGAACCCCGGTGACGGCGCCGGCGGGCGGGCTGGTGTCCTTCGCCGAGCCGGGGCTCCATTTCGAGGGCGGGTTGGTGCTTCTCGACCACGGCCAGGGCCTGGTCAGCGCCTATCTGCACCTGTCGCAGGTGGACGCCCGGGCAGGCCAACGGGTCGTGCGCGGCGAGCGGCTGGGCGCCGTGGGGATGGAGGGGCGCGCCACCGGGCCGCACCTGTGCTGGCGGATGAGCTGGCGACAGCGCCACCTCGACCCCACCCTGATGGTGGGCGTTCGCGCGCCAGACATCATTTGATAACCGTGACCGGATTAATATATTTATAGACAATATTGCCTAGTTCTGTCCATTCAACGGCTCAGTTCGACCCTCCTCGTAGGCCCGCAATGTCCTCCGCCCTCAGTGAAGTCCGTGTCCTGATCGCCGATGACAATGCCCATATGCGGGCGATCATCGTGAGCATCCTCGAGGGCATCGGCATCCGCCAGGTGACCGAATGCCATGACGGCGCCTCGGCGCTCAACGCCCTGCGCGAGTGGCCTGCGGACATGGCCATCGTCGATTTCCAAATGGCGCCGGTGGACGGGGTGGCGTTCACCCAGCTGGTGCGCAACTCCGCCGACAGCCCCAACCCCTATCTGCCGATCATCATGATGACCGGCCACGCCGAGAAGGCCCGGGTGTTCGAGGCCCGCGACGCCGGGGTCACCGAGTTCGTGGTCAAGCCGGTCACCGCCCGCTCGGTGGTCGATCGCATCAATGCGGTGATCTACAAGACCCGCCCCTTCGTGAAGACGGCGGACTACCATGGGCCCTGCCGCCGCCGCCGGGCCGACCCGCAACATATCGGCCCCTGGCGCCGGGCGACCGATCACCAGAGGGTCGTCGCCCTGGGCTGAGGCTCAGGCGTCCAGCGCCGCATAGACCTCGGCCGGCCAGCGCCGGTGCACCCAGAACCATTCCTGCGGCCGCTCGCGCACACGCGCCTCCACGAAGGCGTTGATGCGAGCGACGCCGGCCTCGATGTCGTGGGAGCGGTCGCCGGTGTCGTCCAGCACGATCGGCTCGTGCACCACCACCCGGAAACGGGCGCCGCGGGTGCGCTGCACGGACATGGGCTGGAGCACGCCGCCGAAGCGCAGGGCCAGACGGGTCGGCCCCGGGGCCGTGTGGGCGGGGTGGCCAAAGAAGGGCGCCAGGACGCCGTTGTTGAACTTCTGGTCGTTCATCAGCGCCACCGACTGGCCCTTGGCCATGGCGTCGAGGATCTCCCGCGAGCCCGAGCCCCCCTTGGGCGCGAACAGCCGCACCCCGTAGCGGCGGCGGCTCTCGATGATGCGACGGTCGATATAGGGGTTGTTGGCCGCCCGGTAGGTGATCTGACAGGTCACGCCGGACGCGACGATCACCGCCGGCATGATCTCCCAGTTGGACAGATGACCGGAGACGAACACCACCGGCCGCCCCTCAGCGGCGATGGCGTGCAGTCGCTCGCCGCCGATCACCTCGATGCGGCCGCTGGCAGGGGTCAGACGATCCATGGCCGGGAATTCGGCGAACAGTCGGCCGACATTGTCCCATTGGGCCCTCAGGATGCGGGCCCGCTCGGCCGCCCCCATCTCGGGAAAGGCGATGCGCAGGTTGCGCTCGGCGGTGCGATGGGCGCCGCTGAGGGGGCCGATGACCCGCAGCACCGCGCCGCCCACGGCGGAGGCCACGTCCAGGGGCAGCAGGCGGAACAGCCCGGTGAACAGGTCGTAGCCGGCGGCCTCGACGCGCCAGGCCAGGTCCTGAAGGAATGACACACGGCGGTGCGAGGAAGGATCGGGCATCGGCCTAGTTACCCGTCTCCTCGCCTCGCAGGCAATGAAACGGTGCGGCATGTCGCTTGCGAGGGGAAGAACAGCCTGTGCCGCATCGGCACAGGGAGCGACAAGGGGGCGTGCGCCAATGGCGAACGACATCGACCTTCACCTGGGCATGCGCCTGCGCCGCCGCCGCCGGCTGCTCGGCCTGACGCAGCAGCAGCTCGCCATCTCCGTGGGCGTGCGCTTCCAGCAGATTCAGAAATACGAGTGCGGCGCCAATCGCATCTCGGCCGCCCGCCTGTGGCAGCTGTCGCAGGCGCTGGAGGTGCCAGTGACCTACTTCTTCGACGGCCTGGCCGAGCAGCATAGCGAGCGCGCGGCGGCCGAGCGGGCGGAAGGCGGCGGAGAGATGTTCGCCCGCAAGGAGACCCTCGACCTGATCCGCGCCTACTACCAGCTGGGGGAGCGGCCCCGCCGCCGGCTGCTGGATCTGGCCAAGTCGCTCAACGGCGGCGACGGCGACATCGCCTGATATCGACGCCGGCCCTTGTCCTCATGGACAGGGGCGCTGCTATAAGACGGGGATGAGCGAACGCCTGTCCGAGGAGCGCCTCAGCGCGCTGCAAACCTTCATCCTCGAACTGAACGAGGCCGCCGCGGCGGTGACCCTGCCCCTGTTCCGCACCGACTGCGGCATGGACAACAAGCGCACCGCCGGAGACTACGACCCGGTCACCGAGGCCGACCGGGGCGCCGAGCGCGCGATCAGGGCTCTGATCGCCGACCGCTTCCCCGACCACGGGGTGCTGGGCGAGGAATACGGGGCCGACCGCGATGACGCCGAGTTCGTGTGGGTGCTGGACCCGGTGGACGGCACCCGCGCCTTCGTGGCGGGTCTGCCCCTGTGGTGCACGCTCATCGGCCTGCGCCACCAGGGCGAGCCGGTTCTCGGCCTCATCGGGCAACCCTACATCGGCGAGGTGTTCACCGGCTCGGCGGCAGGCTCCCGCCTGATCCGCGACGGCCGCGAGACACCCCTGAGGGTGCGCCCCTGCCCCCTGCTCACCGACGCCACCATCGGCGCCACCGACCCGGTCGGCTGCTTCGACGGCGCGGAGATCGGCGCCTGGAACCAGGTGCGCGCGGCGTCGCGCCTGACCCGGCTGGGCGGCGACGCCTATCTGTTCGCCATGGTCGCCCTGGGCAAGATGGACCTGGTGATCGAGGCCGGGCTGAAGGCCTGGGACATCGACCCGATCATTCCGGTGATCGAGGGCGCCGGCGGCTTCGTCACCGACTGGCGCGGCCAGCGCGCCGGACGGAACGGCGGCCAGATCGTCGCCGGCGGCGACCGCGCGTGCCTGGACGAGGCCCTGGTGGCCCTCAGGCGATCGGCGCGCTGACCCGCGCCAGCAGGGCGTCGAAGGCGTCCCAGAAGACGGCGCGGATGGGGTCGATCTCCATCATGATCTCGTGGCGCGACCCGGGCGCCTCGACATAGAGGCCGCGCGGCGCGCGGGCGGCGAAGGTCCGCGCCGGCGCATTGACCACCACCCGGTCCTCGGCCGCCGCCAGGATGGTCAGCGGCATGGCGATGCGGCGGGCGAGGCCCGGGTGATTGACCGCGGCCATCGCCCCCAGGGCCGCGGACATCCAGCCCCAGGTGGCCCCGGCGATGGCGATGTCCGGACAGGCGCGGACCTGATCCATGTGGCGGTCGTAGCGGGCCCGGTCGTGGGTCATCCGCTCGAACTGGTCGAACAGGGGGTCCGCGGGCTGACCCGGCAGGTAGTCGGTCCCGCGCCCCAGGGCCAGTTGCGCCCAGGCCATGGCCGGCGCCGTCCAGGCCGGACGGGCCCCCAGGTTGATGGCGAACATCGGCGAGGTGAACAGGGCCCCGTGGAGGCGCGGCTCGTCCGGCAGGGCCAGGGCGGTGAGGCAGCCGCC
This sequence comes from Caulobacteraceae bacterium, assembly GCA_965279095.1. Taxonomy (GTDB): domain Bacteria; phylum Pseudomonadota; class Alphaproteobacteria; order Caulobacterales; family Caulobacteraceae; genus CBDIHH01. The sequence continues at coordinate 1,669 of CBDIHH010000006.1, read as the reverse complement.
CATGGAGTGGGCCAGGGCGATGCGCGGCGCCGCCAGCCGGTCCGCGAAGGCCGACAGCAAGGTGCGATGGTCGGCGACATAGTCCTGCCAGCGCACGGCGTAGCCCTTCAGCCGGTCGGGCAGCAGCCGATGCGACAGGCCCTGGCCGCGCCAGTCGTGGACCAGCACCGTCAGACCGCGGGCCTGCAGCTCGCCGACCACCTCGAAATACTTCTCGATGGGCTCGGTGCGCCCGGGGCTGAGGAACACCGAGCCGCGCGCCGGCCCGTCGGGCTCGAACAGGGCGACCCGCAGGGGCGCGCCGCCGGCGCCCTCGACACTATGGACCGACGCCCGGGGCGGGACCGGGGCCAGGGCCGTCCCCACCAGCCGGGCGGCCCCCTCGGTCATCCGCGGATGCTGGCCAGCAGCGCCGGAAGCTTCATCGCCACCGACACATCGCCCTTCACCTTCAGCCGACCGCGCATCATCGCCATCGCCGGATCCAGCTTGCCCTGCCCCAGGGCGACAAGGTCGTCGAGGCTGATCACCAGGGTGCAGTCCGCCGGGGCGTCCGCATTGGTGACCACGGCGCCGTCGACGAAGATGAAGCCCTCGCCCTTGAGGTCGACCTTGAGGGTGCGATCAAGCCCCGCCTGGCCTTCCAGGGCCCGTTGCAGCCGGGCGGTGACGTCGGTGAGGGTGGCCATGCGGTCAGCGCGTGGGCTTGAGGAAGCGCAGGGTCATGCGGTCGCTCTCGCCGATGGCGTCGTAGGGCGCATGGTCGAAGTTGGGGTTCGGCGGCTGGCCGCGGGGGGCCGACAGCCGCACCGGCGGCAGGGTCCAGACGCCGAAGGGGTGGTCGTGATCGTCGTTGGGATTGGCGTTGACCTCGCTGGCCTTGTCGAACAGGAAGCCGGCCTCCTTGGCGAGGGTCTTGGCATAGGCTTCCTGGACGTAACCGTCGCCCGCCAGGGCGTCCTGAACCGCGCCCGGAGGAATGCGGTGCTCCTCGATGCCCAGGACGCCGCCAGGCTTCAGGGCGGCATAGGCGTCGCGGAAGGCCTTCTCGGCGATGCCGGCGGCCATCCAGTTGTGCAGGTTGCGCAGGAACAGCACCAGGTCGGCCGAGCCGGCGGGGGCGACCGGACCCGAGGCGGGGCCGAAGGCCGTGATTTCGACCTTGCCATAGACTTTTGGACTGGCCTCCAGCTTGCGCCGGTAGGCGTCGACCGCCTCGGCCGCGGCGGGCTCGGCGGGGGTGACCTCGAGGTTGGCGGCGTAGAGCCGGCCGCCGGTGGCCGCGAGGTAGGGGGCGATGATGTCGGTGTACCACCCCGCCCCGGGCCAGAACTCGACCACCGTCTGCCCCGGCTTCAGCCCCCAGAAGGCGAGGCTCTGCACCGGGTGACGGGCGGGGTCCCGGGCCCGGTCGGCCGGGCTGCGCCAGGCGCCGGCCACGGCCCACTCCAGGGTGACGGGGGCGTCGCCCCTGGGCTTGGCCGGCCGGGCCGGGGCGTCGGCGGCCTTGCGCCCGCAGCCGGCCAGGAGCCCGGCGGGCCCCGCGGCGATGAGGCCGCGGCGCGACAGGCGGAACGGGTCGGCAGTCACCAGCGGAGACCTTTCACGAGAACCACGGAGCGGCGCCCAGGGCGCCGCTTAGATCGCCCTGGCCGCCCCGTCAAAGCCC